>NZ_CP092373.1:0-3936811 GCF_022394795.1 Pantoea sp. Z09 | reverse complement strand
GGCGGACTCCACTTGTACAAAATCGATAAGAAATAGTAGGCGCTAATAAAGAAACGTTCATTTTTGACACAGACGGTAGAAAGCGCCTGCGACCGCTATCAGCGGTTTCCGCCCCTGGGATCGCGACCGGATCGTCAGCGGAAGGGCGGATCATAGCGCAAAGCGAGTCAGAGATCTTCACTTTCTACACAGTTTTGATCCTTTTTATCCACAGGCCGTGGACAGGTAAAACAGTTTACGCCTGCTGGCGAAAAAAGCTGCGGGGATCGTTGGCAAAAGCGGGCTTTTTCAGGCGACCTCTCGTTTTAGCCTCTTTTTTCAGGCCGCCGATCGTAAGAAGATCCCGCAGGATCCTTGCGCTTTAAAGCGGAGGCCGTATAATTCTTCCCCCGGCGTTGTCGCGCTCTGCCCAATGCCCGGACTCAGCGGGCTGTATCCGGGTTTCCAGGTACCGCGACCAGCGAAGTAAATTGACTCCGGACTGTACAATTATTACAATCCCGCCTCTTTATTAAAGACACATTGAGGCGTTGGTCGTTTTACTGGCCCACATAACGCGTCACCCAGTGAAATTTTTCAAGTTTAGGTAGAAATCGCCATGAAACGCACTTTTCAACCGTCCGTACTGAAGCGCAACCGTTCTCACGGCTTCCGTGCTCGTATGGCAACCAAAAATGGTCGTCAGGTTCTGGCACGTCGTCGTGCTAAAGGCCGTTCTCGTCTGACCGTTTCTAAGTAATAAAAGCTAACCCTCGTGGTTAAGCTCGCATTTCCCAGGGAGTTACGTTTGTTAACTCCCACTCATTTCACTTTCGTCTTCCAGCAGCCACAACGGGCTGGCACGCCGCAAATCACCATCCTCGGCCGCCTTAATTCGCTGGGGCATCCCCGCATCGGTCTTACCGTCGCTAAAAAGCACGTCAAGCGCGCGCACGAACGCAACCGGATCAAACGTCTGACCCGTGAAAGCTTTCGTCTGCGTCAGCATGAACTGCCGGCGATGGATTTCGTCGTTGTGGCGAAAAAGGGGATTGCCGACCTCGACAACCGTACGTTGGCGGAAGCGTTGGAGAAGTTATGGCGTCGTCACTGTCGCCTGGCGCGCGGCTCCTGATCGTCCTGATCCGCGTCTATCAGCGCGGCATCAGCCCCTTGCTGGGACCACACTGTCGGTTTCAGCCAACCTGCTCTCATTATGGAATTGAGGCGTTACGCAGGTTTGGCCTGATAAAAGGCAGTTGGTTGACACTCAAACGCGTATTAAAATGCCACCCTTTGAACCCGGGTGGTGACGATCCTGTGCCGCCAAAAAACCTTTGATACCAGAGAACATTAACGATGGATTCGCAACGCAATCTCTTTCTCATCGCTTTTCTGTTCGTGTCTTTCATGATCTGGCAAGCCTGGCAGACGGACCACGCTCCGCAGCCGCAGCAGACCCAGACCACGCAGAACACCAACAGCGCAGCAGGTGATGCCGCCAGCCAGGGCGTACCGGCCAGCGGCCAGGGCAAAACGATCACCGTTAAGACTGATGTCCTGTCATTGAATATCAACACCCGCGGTGGCGATGTCGAGCAAGCACAGCTGCTGACCTACCCGGACAAACTGGGTTCCGACCAGCCGTTCCAGCTGCTGGAGACCACGCCGTCCTTCGTTTACCAGGCACAGAGCGGGCTGACTGGCCGCAACGGTCCGGATAACCCGAACAACGGCGCGCGTCCGCTGTTCACCGCCGCACAGGATCACTTCGAAATGGCCGACGGCCAGACCGAACTGCGCGTGCCGATGACCTACACCGCGGAAAACGGCGTGGTTTACACCAAAACCTTCGTCTTCAAGCGCGGCGAGTACGCGGTGGACGTGAACTACAACGTCAACAACACCACGCAGCAGCCGCTGGAAGTGTCGCTGTTCGGCCAGCTGAAGCAGACCATCGATCTGCCTAAGCATCGCGACACCGGCAGCAACAACTTTGCGCTGCATACCTTCCGCGGCGCGGCCTACTCCACCAGCGACGAGAAGTACGAAAAGTACAAGTTCGACACCATCGCGGATAACGAAAACCTGAGCACCACCACCAGCAACGGCTGGGTGGCGATGCTGCAGCAGTACTTCGCGACCGCATGGGTGCCGCGCACCGCTGGCAACAACGCGCTCTACACCAGCAACCTGGGCAACGGCGTGGCGGCGATCGGCTATAAATCTGCGCCGGTCACCGTGGCGGCGGGTCAGCAGCAGGATCTGGGCGCCACGCTGTGGGTCGGACCGGAAATTCAGGACAAGATGGCTGCCGTCGCGCCGCATCTCGACCTGACGGTCGACTACGGCTGGCTGTGGTTTATCTCTCAGCCGCTGTTCAAGCTGCTGAAGTTTATCCACAGCTTTATCGGTAACTGGGGCTTCTCCATTATCGTTATCACCTTTATCGTGCGCGGCATCATGTACCCGCTGACCAAAGCGCAGTACACCTCGATGGCGAAAATGCGTATGCTGCAGCCGAAGATTCAGGCGATGCGCGAGCGTCTGGGCGACGATAAGCAGAAGCAGAGCCAGGAGATGATGGCGCTGTATAAAGCGGAGAAGGTCAACCCGCTGGGCGGCTGTCTGCCGCTGGTTATCCAGATGCCGATCTTCCTTGCGCTTTACTACATGCTGTCTGGTTCGGTGGAGCTGCGCCACGCGCCGTTCGTACTCTGGATCCATGACCTGTCGGCGCAGGACCCCTACTACATCCTGCCGATTCTGATGGGCATCACCATGTTCTTCATTCAGAAGATGTCACCGACCACCGTGACCGATCCGATGCAGCAGAAGATCATGACCTATATGCCGGTTATCTTTACCGTGTTCTTCCTGTGGTTCCCGTCAGGTCTGGTGCTGTACTACATCGTCAGCAACCTGGTCACCATTCTCCAGCAGCAGCTGATTTATCGCGGGCTGGAAAAACGCGGTCTGCACAGCCGCGACAAGAAGAAGGCGTAACGCGCTTACGCCCGTCTGACAATCTGGTTTACCCTGAGGCGGTCATTACGACCGCCTTATTTTTTAGCGAGAGAAAAACCCATGAGCCACAGCGATACTATCGTCGCCCAGGCGACGCCTCCCGGACGCGGCGGCGTCGGTATTTTGCGTATTTCCGGCGCGCGCGCCGCTGAGGTGGCGCAGCAGGTGCTCGGCAAACTGCCGAAGGCGCGCTACGCCGACTATCTGCCGTTTAAAGACGCCGACGGCAGCGTGCTGGATCAGGGCATCGCGCTGTGGTTTCCCGGCCCGAACTCCTTTACCGGCGAAGATGTGCTGGAGCTGCAGGGCCACGGCGGCCCGGTGATCCTCGATCTGCTGCTGAAACGCATCGTCGCGCTGCCGGGCGTACGCATCGCCCAGCCGGGCGAGTTCTCTGAGCGCGCCTTTCTCAATGACAAGCTCGATCTGGCGCAGGCCGAAGCGATCGCCGATCTGATTGACGCCAGCTCCGAGCAGGCGGCGCGTTCGGCGGTGAACTCGCTGCAGGGCGCTTTCTCCACCCGCATCAATCAGCTGGTGGAAGCCCTTACTCACCTGCGCATCTATGTCGAGGCGGCTATCGACTTCCCCGATGAGGAGATCGATTTTCTCTCCGACGGCAAAATCGAAGCGCAGCTCGACGACGTGATCGTCGAGCTGGATGGCGTGCGCGCCGAAGCGCGTCAGGGCAGCCTGCTGCGCGAGGGCATGAAGGTGGTGATCGCGGGTCGTCCGAACGCCGGGAAGTCGAGCCTGCTCAACGCGCTGGCCGGCCGCGACGCGGCGATCGTCACCGATATCGCCGGCACCACGCGCGACGTGCTGCGCGAGCATATTCATATCGACGGCATGCCGCTGCATATCATCGATACCGCCGGGCTGCGCGAGGCCAGTGACGAGGTCGAGCGTATCGGCATTGAGCGCGCCTGGCAGGAGATCGAACAGGCGGATCGCGTGCTGTTTATGGTGGACGGCACCACCACCGACGCCACGGAAGCGGCGCAAATCTGGCCCGACTTTGTTTCGCGTCTGCCTGCGGCGCTGCCGATTACCGTGGTGCGCAACAAGGCGGACGTCACCGGCGAAACGCTGGGCCTGACGGAAGTGAACAGCCACTCACTGATCCGGCTTTCGGCGCGCACCGGCGCGGGCGTCGAGGCGCTGCGCGACCATCTGAAACAGTCGATGGGCTTTTCCGGCAATATGGAAGGCGGCTTCCTGGCGCGCCGTCGTCATCTTCAGGCGCTGGAGTTAGCGGCGACGCATTTACAGCAGGGCAAGGCGCAGCTGCTGGGCGCCTGGGCGGGCGAACTGCTGGCGGAAGAGCTGCGTCTGGCGCAGCAGGCGCTGAGCGAGATCACCGGCGAGTTTACCTCTGACGATCTGCTGGGACGGATATTCTCCAGCTTCTGTATTGGCAAGTGACCATCGCCTCGCCATAGCTTCTGCTTATTTGCGCCTTTGCTATTTGGCGGCGCACGGCCCTTGGGGTATAAACGAGAGAAGACCGCGTTGGCTTTGCCGATGCGCCTTCGACACGACAAGCCTCAGGCGGCCGTTTCCGCCAGACAAAGGAGAGTAGAATGCAGACCCCGCTCGACCAATCCGCGCTGGACCAGCTTTTTAACCAGGCCCGCACCCATAGCTACTGGCAGGACAAACCTCTTGAAGCCGGCGTGCTGGAGCAGCTCTACGCGCTGACCGCGCTGGGCCCAACCTCGGCCAACTGTTCCCCTGGCCGCTTCGTGTTCGTCACCTCGCAGGAAGGCAAAGAGAAGCTAAAGCCCGCGCTGTCGTCTGGCAATCTGGAAAAGACCATGACCGCGCCGGTGACGGTGATCGTGGCTCACGATCTGGCGTTCTACGAGCAGCTGCCGCAGCTGTTTCCGCACGCTGACGCGCGCAGCTGGTTCACCGGCAGCCCGGAACTGGCGAAAGAGACCGCCTTTCGCAACAGCAGCCTGCAGGCGGGTTATCTGATTCTGGCGGCGCGTTCGCTCGGCCTCGACGCCGGCCCGATGTCCGGCTTCGATCCAGCGAAAATCAACGAGGCGTTTTTCGCCGGCAGCAGCTGGCAGGTCAATCTGTTGATTAACCTCGGCTACGGCGATGCGGAAAAACTGCATCAGCGCCTGCCGCGCCTGCGCTTTGAACAAGCCTGTCAGTTTGCCTGACGCGCCATCCGCTGTGCCAGCGCGCAGCGGCTCTTCTCTTCCCGCCGCTTTTATCAGTCAATTCTGAATATTGCCCGATTCTGTTTCATGCCGGATGCAATGTGCTCAGAAAATTCTTACAATGCGCCCCTGATGATTAAGTGACCATTTTCACGGAGCGACAGATGGCGGGTCATTTTGTACGTTGGATGGGCGATGCTGGCATCGTTGCCGACGCCATGCGCATGCCGCAGGAGGTGATCGATCAGGCGCGCCTGCTTCCTGATAAGCGACGTGGACGTTTTCTTATTGCCCGCCTGATGCTGGCGCAGTTGATGCTGCGCGTTTACGGCATCCACACCCTTCCCACGCTCGTTACCCACAGCAATGGCCGTCCCGCCTTTGCCGATCGCGATCTGCCTGATTTCAGCATCGCCTATGCTGGCAATATCGTCGGCGTACTGCTGGCGGAGGAAGGCGGCCGCGCCGGGCTGGATATGGAGATCGTTCGCGCTCACAGCCGTCAGACGCAGGAGCAGCTGATGCAGGCGCTGACCTCGGGCGAACGCGCCTGGATCAATGCGCAGCAGGATTTTATGGAGGCGGTGACGCAGATCTGGACGCTGCGCCAGAGCATTCTCAAGCTGACCGGCGAAGGCAACGACCATATGGCGTCGCTGCGGCTGCAGCCTGCGGCCGGGCGTCTGCGCTCGACGAGCTACCCCGATATTCAGGCGGTGTGCGACGCGGAGCCGACGCTGGTCTGGTCATGCGCCCTGTCGCCTGCCACGCAGCGTCTGCACCTGTGGGAGGTCGACGCGTCACAGCAGTGGCATGCGCTGCGCGACGTAGAGATGAGCAAGCCGAATATCGGGCCGCGCACGCTGCGGCTGACCAGCTCGCCGCTGGAGCGCAGCGCCCGGCCAGAGATGTAAAAAAGGCCGCATAGCGGCCTTCTCTTTAATGCGCGTCGATAAACGCGATTTTCAACATGAACATCAGCGCCACCACCACCACGCAGGGGCTGATTTCGCGCCAGCGGCCGGTGCCCAGCTTCATCACGCAGTAGGCGATAAAGCCCAGCGCAATGCCTTCGGTAATCGAAAAGCTGAACGGCATCATCGCCGCAGTGACGAAAGCCGGCACCGCTTCAGTAAGATCGTCCCAGCGCACGCGTGACAGGCTGGCGGTCATCAGCACGCCAACGTAAATCAGCGCGCCTGCGGCCGCATAGCCCGGCACCATCGCCGCCAGCGGCGACAGGAACATCACCAGCAGAAAAAGCACGCCGGTCACCACCGCCATCAATCCGGTGCGGCCGCCGATGGCCACGCCGGACGAACTTTCGATGTAAGCGGTCACTGACGAAGTGCCCGCCAGCGCGCCGGTTACCGAGCTGAAGCTGTCGACGAACAGCGCCTGCTTCATGCGCGGAAAGGTGCCTTTCTCATCGGTCAGGCCCGCTTTATCGGTCACGCCGATCAGGGTGCCGGAAGAGTCAAACAGGTTAACCAGCATAAAGGAGAAGATCACGCCCGCCATGCCGATATTGAACGCGCCTTTAATGTCCACCTGGCCAACCACGCTGTTAATCGCCGGCGGCGCGGAGAAAACGCCAACAAATTTGACGTCGCCGAGCGCCCAGCCGATGGCCGTGGTGATCACCATTGAGATCAGCACCGCCGCATGAATATTGCGCGACGCCAGAATGGCGATAATAAAGAAGCCGAGCGCGCCGAGCAGCACGCTGTGCGAGGTCAGATTGCCGACCGCGGCGATGGTATCGGGATTGGCGACGATAATGCCGGCGTTTTTCAGGCCCATCATGGCGATAAACAAGCCGATGCCGGCGGTAATGCCAACGCGCAGGCTCAGCGGGATATTGGCGATCATCCAGTAGCGCACGCGCAGCAGCGTCAGGATCAGCAGGCCCAGCGCGCCCCAGAAAATAGCGCCCATGCCCACCTGCCACGAATAGCCCATCGCGCCGACCACCACGAAGGCGAAAAAGGCGTTTAGCCCCATCGCCGGTGCCAGCGCCACCGGCAGGTTGGCGAACAGCCCCATCAGAATACTGCCGAAGGCGGCGATCAGGCAGGTGGTGACGAACACCGCCTGGGTGTCCATGCCGGCCACGCCGAGGATCTGCGGGTTAACGAAGACGATGTAGACCATCGTCAGGAAAGTGGTGACACCGGCGATAACCTCGGTGCGCACCGTGGTGCCGTGTTCCTGCAGCTTAAAAACGCGCTGCAAAAGGCCTTGTTTACTCATGCCAACGATCCTGATGAAAAGAACTCGGCGCGTATCCTGACCGCTTTGCCGCGCCAATACAATGATTTTTCGCAACCGTTTCCGGGATCGCAATCTGCCGTGATTAGGTTAAAGTGTGGGCTCTCCCGAAAACAAGAGGATGGCGACAGATGTCAGTAGAGTGTGTGTTTTTTGACTGCGACGGGACCCTGGTGGACAGCGAACGGCTCTGCACCGAGGCCTACGTCAACACCTTTGCCCGCTACGGGATCAGCTGCTCCCTGCAGGAGATGTTTGAGAGGTATAAAGGGGTTCAGCTCTACGACATTATTCGCGACGTGGCCGACAGGCATCACACCACGCTGCCGCAGGCGACGTTTGAAACCGACTACCGCGCCGAGGTGGCGCGCCTGTTCGACGCGTCGCTAACGGAAATTCCCGGCGCGAAGGCGCTGGTGGAGAAAATCACCGTGCCGATGTGCGTCGTCTCCAACGGCACGGTTAAAAAGATGCAGCACTCGCTGGGGCTGACCGGCATGCTGCCCTGGTTTCGCGACCGCCTCTACAGCGGCTACGATATCGAACGCTGGAAGCCCGATCCCGCGCTGATGCACCACGCCGCCGGGCAGATGCAGCTGCCGGTCGAGCGCTGCATTCTGGTGGATGACTCGGAAGCGGGCGCGCGCTCCGGCATTGCGGCGGGCATCCCGGTCTTCTACTACTGCGCGGACGCGCACAATCCCGACATCGATCACCCGCTGGTAACGCGCTTTACCGATATGGCGGAGCTGCCCGCCCTGTGGCGCGCGCGCGGCTGGCAGCTGGTCGCCGACTAACCCTCTGCGACTTACCCAATCGCGCCCAGCGAATCGTCGTTGCCCTGCTTTTTCGGCAGCAGAAAGAGCGTGGCGACGATATCCAGCAGGTAGATCAGCGCCAGCAGGGTAATCGCCGCGACAAAAGAGATCTTCGCCGCCAGCAGACCAATCACCAGCGGGCCGAAGCCGCCGACGCCGCGCCCGAGATTGAACAACACGTTCTGCGCCGTGGCGCGCGCCTGCGGCGGAAAGGTGTCGGAGATCAGCGCGCCGTAGCCGCCGATCATGCCGTTGACGAACATCCCCATCAGCGCGCCGGTAAACAGCATCACGGTAGGATCGCGCAGCTGGGCGTAAATCACCACCATCGCCACGGCGCCGAACTGATAGAGCAGGAAAATCTTCCAGCGCGCAAAGCGATCCGCCAGCACGCCGAACAGCCAGATGCCGAAGGTCATGCCGACCACGGTGACCGCGGTCCACAGGCCCGATTTGGTCAGGCTAAAGCCGAAGTTAGCCGAGAGATAGCTCGGCATCCAGATCATTAGCCCGTAATAACCGAAGTTCTGCACCGAGGTCAGGATAAAGATGCCGAGGCTCGCTTTCGCCGTGGCGCGATCCTGCACCAGCATTTTCAGGCGCGCGGCGAACGACAGCGACGGCGCGCTCTGCGCCTGACGGGTAAAGGCCTCCGGCTCGCCCATGCTGCGCCGCAGCATAAAGGAAAAGAGCGCGGGCAGCAGGCCAACCAGAAACATGCCGCGCCAGCCGATGACGCCCAGCAGCGGCGGAGTGATAAAGGCCGCCAGCAGCACGCCGAGCTGCCAGCCGATGCCGACCCACGCCGAGGCGCGGTTGCGCTTTTCCGCCGGCCAGGCCTCGGCGATCAGCGCCATGCCGATACCAAACTCGCCCCCCAGCCCCATGCCCGCCAGCGTGCGATACGCCAGCAGATCCCAGTAGCCCTGCGCCACTGCGCACAGCCCGGTGAAAACCGAGAACATCAGAATGGTAGCGGTGAGAATGCGAATGCGGCCAAAGCGATCGCTGAGATGGCCGAACAGAATGCCGCCGATCACCGCGCCGATCAGCGTCCAGGTGACCAGCGAACCCGCCTGCGACGGATCCAGCGCCAGCGACAGGCTAATCGCCGGCAGCATAAACCCCAGGATCAGCAGATCGAACCCATCCATGGCGTAACCGCTGACCGCGGCCAGCATCGCCTTCGCCGGCGTTACGCTCTGCTTACTGCGGGAAAGAGACATGAATCAGCACCTTAATCGAGAAAAAGTGCGCCAAGTATATAAAGGAAACGGTTGCGTGTGACAGAAAAAGCGGCGAGCCGTGCACCAGGCGGCGCACGGCGGAGGATAATCAGGAGGGTTTGTTGGAGCCGTCGTCGCCGGAGAGCAGCTCGTCCAGCTTATCGCCGCCGACGTGGCGGAAGTCCTGACCTTTGACGAAATAGAAGATAATTTCGCAGATGTTCTGACAGCGGTCGCCGATACGCTCGATGGCGCGGGCGCAGAACAGCGCGGTCAGCACGCTCGGAATGGTGCGCGGATCTTCCATCATGTAGGTCATCAGCTGGCGCACAATGCCTTCATACTCTTTATCGACCTTTTTATCTTCGCGGTAGATCTGAATCGCTTCGTTGAGATCCATGCGCGCAAAGGCGTCCAGCACGTCATGCAGCATCTCGACGGTATGACGTCCCAGCGACTCCAGGCTCACCAGCAGCGGCATATGCTGCTGGCCGAACTTCTCCAGCGCGGTGCGGCTGATTTTTTCCGCCACGTCACCGATGCGTTCCAGTTCGGAGATGGTCTTGATGATCGCCATCACCAGGCGCAGGTCGCTGGCGGTGGGCTGGCGCTTGGCGATGATGCGCACGCAGGCCTCATCGATCTCCACTTCCATCATATTGACCTTCTGGTCGCCGTCGATCACGCGCTGCGCCAGTTCGCCGTCAAGGTTATGCATTGCGGTGATGGCGTCGGTCAGCTGCTGCTCCACCATGCCGCCCATGATCATCACCTGGGTGCGAATGTGTTCCAGCTCCGCATTGAACTGACCGGAGATATGTTTGTTCAGATTGAGGTTATCCATGGCTATCTCCTGAAAATCAGCCGTAGCGGCCGGTAATGTAATCTTCGGTCTGCTTCTGCGCCGGTTTGGTGAACAGGCGATCGGTGTCGCTGAATTCAATCAGCTCGCCCAGATACATAAAGGCGGTATGGTCGGAGCAGCGCGCCGCCTGCTGCATATTATGCGTGACGATCACCACGGTGTAGTCCTGCTTCAGTTCGGTGATCAGCTCTTCAATGCGGCCGGTCGAGATGGGGTCGAGCGCGGAGCAGGGCTCGTCCAGCAGCAGCACTTCCGGGCGAATGGCGATGCCGCGCGCGATGCACAGGCGCTGCTGCTGACCGCCGGAGAGACTGTAACCGCTCTGATGCAGCTTGTCTTTGGTTTCGTTCCACAGCGCCGCCTTGCTCAGCGCCCACTGCACGCGCTCGTCCATATCGGCGCGCGACAGCTTTTCAAACAGACGCACGCCAAAGGCGATATTGTCGTAGATCGACATCGGGAACGGCGTCGGTTTCTGAAACACCATGCCGACGCGGGCGCGCAGCAGGGCGATATCCTGGCTGGAGGCGAGAATATTGTCGCCATCCAGCAGAATGTCGCCTTCGGCGCGCTGATCGGGATAGAGCGAATACATTTTGTTAAAGGTGCGCAGCAGGGTCGATTTGCCGCAGCCTGACGGACCGATAAACGCGGTGACCTGGTTCTTCGCGATATCCAGGTTGATGTTCTTCAGCGCGTGAAATTTGCCGTAATAGAAGTTCAGGTTGCGAACCTGAATTTTACCGCTGTTGGAAGTCGCGATGCTCATTGCTCGTCTCTCTTAAACGGCGCCGCCGGAGCAGCGCCGAAGGTTAGCTGTTTTTGCTCTTGGTGAAGATCACGCGCGCCAGGATATTCAGCAGCAGCACGCAGAGCGTGATAATCAGCACGCCCGCCCAGGCCAGGCTCTGCCACTCGGCAAAGGGGCTCATCGCGAACTTAAAGATGGTGACCGGCAGGTTCGCCAGCGGCTGCATCATATCGGTGGACCAGAACTGATTCGACAGCGCGGTAAACAGCAGCGGCGCGGTTTCCCCCGCGATACGGGCGATCGCCAGCAGCACGCCGGTCAGGATGCCCGACACTGACGCCTTCAGCGTAATGGCGGAGATCATCTTCCACTTCGGCGTGCCGAGCGCGTAGGCCGCTTCACGCATGCTGTCCGGCACCAGCCGCAGCATGTTTTCTGTGGTGCGGATTACGATAGGGATCTGCAGCAGCGCCAGCGCAATCACGCCCGCCCAGCCGGAGAAGTGCTGCATCTGCGCCACTACGATGGTGTAGACAAACAGGCCGACCACGATCGACGGCGCCGAGAGCAGAATATCGTTAATAAAGCGGATCACTTCCGCCAGCGCCGACTTGCGGCCATATTCCGCCAGATAGACGCCCGCCAGAATGCCCAGCGGCGTGCCAATCACCGTCGACCACAGAATCAGCAGGCCGCTGCCCGCCAGGGCGTTGGCCAGCCCGCCGCCGGCGGTGTTGGGCGGCGGCGTCGATTCGGTGAACAGCGACCAGCTCAGCCCGTCTACGCCGCGCGTGACGGTGGTGAAGAGGATCCATACCAGCCAGAACAGGCCAAAGGCCATGGTCAGCAGCGACAGCGCCAGCGCGATCTTGTTCTTGGTGCTGCGCCACGCCTGCATTTTGCGGCGCGAGGCGTTGAGTTCGGCGCGAGCCTGCAGTTCAATCGTCGTCATGAGCGCGCTCCTTCACGTTTCGCGAGGCGCAGGATCATTAATTTGGAAATCGCCAGCACGATAAAGGTAATAACAAACAGGATCAGCCCCAGCTCCATCAGCGCGGCGACATGCACGCCCGATTCAGCTTCGGCGAACTCGTTCGCCAGCGCGGAGGTGATGCTGTTGCCCGGCATAAACAGCGAAGGGCTGTCGAGCTGGTAGGTGTTGCCGATAATAAAGGTCACCGCCATGGTTTCGCCGAGGGCGCGCCCGAGGCCGAGCATCACGCCGCCAATCACGCCGTTTTTGGTGAACGGCAGCACGATGCGCCAGATCACTTCCCAGGTGGTGCAGCCGATGCCGTAGGCGGACTCTTTCATCATCACCGGCGTCTGTTCGAACACGTCGCGCATCACCGAGGCGATGTAAGGAATGATCATGATCGCCAGAATCACGCCCGCCGCCAGAATGCCGATGCCGAAGGCCGGCCCGGAAAAGAGCGCGCCGACGAACGGAATGGTCGACATCACCTCGCCGACCGGCGTCTGGAAATACTCAGCAAACAGCGGCGCGAAGATAAACAGGCCCCACATGCCGTAAACGATGCTGGGGATCGCCGCCAGCAGCTCAATGGCGGTGCCGAGCGGACGACGCAGCCAGCCGGGCGAGAGTTCGGTCAGAAACAGCGCGATGCCGAAGCTCACCGGCACGGCGATGATTAACGCAATCAGCGAGGTCACGAGGGTGCCGTAAATCGGCACCAGCGCGCCAAATTCTTCGTTAGGCGCATCCCAGGTTTTGTTCCACAAGAAGGAAAAACCAAATTTCTGGATGCTTGGCCAGGAGGAGAAAATCAGGGAGACGATAATGCCGCCCAACAGCAACAGAACAATCAGCGCAGCCAGTTTAACCAGCGCGCCGAAAATCATGTCACCTTGCTTACCGGGGGCTTTGAATGCCGGCTTCGTTGCAGCCATAGAAGTCTCATTCTTCAGAAGTTGTCAGGGCGGCGCGAGGCCGCCCGTCGATCTGGCCGGACGCGCGTCCGGCCGGAGTTGTTCGCTTACTGGTACAGCGCTTTGCCTGAACTGTCTTTGATATTGGCTTTCCAGGCGTCGCGGATCTGCTGCGTTACGCTCTCCGGCAGGGTAGCGTAATCCAGGCTGGTCGCAGTTTTGTCGCCGTTTTTGTAGGCCCAGTCGAAGAATTTCAGCACTTCGCTGCCCTTCTCAGCATTCGCCTGATCTTTGTAGACCAGAATGAAGGTAGTGGAGGTGATCGGCCACGCATCGTTGCCTTTCTGGAAGGTCAGGTCCTGCGCGAAGGATTTACTCCAGTCCGCGCCTTTCGCCGCGTTAGAGAAGCTGGTTTCGCTCGGCGCGACCGGCTTGCCGTCGGCGTCGACCAGTTTGGTGTAGGTCAGGTTGTTCTGTTTGGCGTAGGCGTATTCCACGTAGCCGATCGAACCTGGCAGACGCTGAACGAAGGCGGCGACGCCGTCGTTGCCTTTGCCGCCCAGACCGGTCGGCCAGTTAACGGTGTTGCCTTTGCCGATTTTGCTGTTCCACTCTTCGTTGACCTTCGCCAGGTAGCTGGTGAAGACGAAAGAGGTGCCAGAGCCGTCAGCGCGGCGCACCACATTGATATTGGTCTCTGGCAGTTTTACGCCCGGGTTCAGCTTAGCGATAGCCGGGTCGTTCCACTTTTTGATGTTGCCCAGGTAGATGTCGCCAACGGTTTTGCCGTCAAGGGTCAGGCCGCCTGATTTCACGCCCGGAATGTTAACGGCCAGCACGACGCCGCCAATCACGGTCGGGAACTGAAACAGGCCGTTTTTCTGCAGGTCTTCCTCTTTCATCGGCGCATCTGACGCACCGAAATCCACGGTTTTTGCGATGATCTGCTTAACGCCGCCGGATGAACCAATGCCCTGGTAGTTAACTTTGCTACCGGTGGCTTGCTGATATTCTGCTGCCCACTTGGCATAAACCGGCGCCGGGAAAGTACCGCCCGCGCCCGTCAGATCGGTGGCTGCGAAGGCAGAGACCGCGCTGACGGCGAGAGTGGCGGTAAGGATTCGGGCTACGGTGCTACGCATCAGTGTCATGTTCCCTCCAGGGGAGTTTATCTCAGGCTTGAAGCCGTTGTAGTTGGAGTCAGTGATTGCTGCAGGAGGGAAAATAGGACAGTTTGATGACAGTGAAATGTAGGAAATATGACAGATTTATGACAGTGATCGGGCTACAAAAGCGGTCTAGCGGGCGGTTCAGCGATCAACTACTGTCGCGCCCATAATCTGTACGGCTATTCTGCAGTCATCGCCATACGAATAATACCTGCGGCTTCGTTTTGCGGCAGCGCCAGTACGTTGCGCCATAGATCTTTATAGAGATTGCAGGTTATCTTTTCTTTCTCCGCTCCTTTGCGCGGATCGTTTAAGATTTCCAGGTTCTGACCATATGTCGGCACCATCATTTGTATCACTTTGCGCGCGCTGAGCTGCGCATGCTGCCGCTCTTCGCTAGTGACAATATGTTTGTCAGGCCCCCAGGCGGCGCGCATCATCGCCACATCCGCTTTTATTCGCTGCGACATAACAGTCTGAGGAATAAGTTTGGTGGGGTTTATCCCGCCTTTAACCTCGGGGAAAAGGAATCGGTAGCAGGCATCATCGCTGACCTGCTGCACGGCTTCAATTTGAGCAACATTAACCTGCATCACCGCCACAACCTGTTCGTCCGGCGCATATGCCAGCCGATTTTTCTGGATGGCCAGGATTTGCGGCTGTATAGAGTCAATAACCTGCTGCTCGCGCTTGCCCGCCTTTATCATCAATGCAGCCTGAGCGCGTATTTGCTCCACCTTTTCCGGCTCCTGCTCTTTTAGCACCTGCCAGGTTGGCATGCTTGCCATGGCAGCATCCAACTGCTGATCTATATTCTGGTTAGCCTGATTTTTTAAATAATATGCATCCATGACATTCCAGAGCGCAATCGCCGCTAACGTCAGTACGATAGCGCTAATTCGCCCAATCCAGCCTTTTTTACGTATCAGCGCGACAACCGCAGAAATCACGGCTCCTGCGTAGCCAGCCAACAGTACATGCGTCCAGTTCATAATGCTTTTCCTTATGTTTGCGATAGATTATCCAGCTTCTGCAGCGGCACCCAGCCTGGTCATAAAGCGCGACGCTTGTAAGGGTGATAAACGGTGGGAGCGGCGGGCACGTAGCCAGACGGTCACTGAGAGCATGACGCACCTTCTGCTGATGCTGTAAGCCAGCGCTGCTGCGGAAAAAAGCGCTACACGCCAGCATACGAATCAAACTTGCCCGATATTCATTGCGTCCATGCATAAAAATCTCTCAATAAAATAAATATCACTATTAGTAATTTTATTACGCTTTTCTCTTATTATCTTTGCGCTGAAGAAAAACTCAAGAGACTCTTGCGCTTTTAAAAAAGTACCTTAAATTTAAAATTAACAAATCCCATAACATGATCGTTCAAAACAGGAAAAAACACATATAACGACAGCGCATTCGCTTGATGTAATACGGAGTACGTACCGCATCTTATCTGCCTTACTAGCGCTTTCTCATTTGAAAAGAAACAACCGGGGTAATGCCCGTAAAGACATTACAGAAACAACATTCTTCTAACATGAATAATTAAGCGAACATAAAATATGTGTGGAATTAATAGCGACTTAAGGACAGTGAAAGGTTTCTTCAAAAGAAACAGGGAATTTCAATAGGGGAAATAAAAAATCCGGTAATAACTGTCATTTATTACCGGATACATAATGAATTAAATAATTACTCTACCGTAACGGACTTCGCCAGGTTTCTCGGCTGGTCCACGTCGGTGCCTTTGATCAGCGCGACATGATAGGAGAGCAGCTGCAGCGGCACGGTGTAGAAGATCGGCGCGATCACCTCTTCCACGTGCGGCAAGGAGATAATCTTCATGCCGTCGCTGTCGCTGAAGCCGGCGTCCTGATCGGCGAATACGTACAGCAGGCCGCCGCGCGCGCGCACCTCTTCAATATTCGACTTCAGCTTTTCCAGCAGCTCGTTGTTGGGCGCCACCACGATCACCGGCATATCGGCGTCGATCAGCGCCAGCGGGCCGTGCTTCAGCTCGCCAGCGGCGTAGGCTTCCGCGTGGATATAGGAGATCTCTTTCAGCTTGAGCGCCCCTTCCATGGCGATCGGGTACTGATCGCCACGACCGAGGAACAGCGCGTGATGCTTGTCGGAGAAATCTTCCGCCAGCAGTTCGATACGCTTGTCCTGCGCCAGCATCTGCTCGATGCGGCTCGGCAGCGCCTGCAGGCCGTGCACGATATCATGCTCGATCTCTGCCGACATGCCGCGCAGGCGGCCCAGCTTCGCCACCAGCATCAGCAGCACGGTCAGCTGGGTGGTAAAGGCTTTGGTCGAGGCGACGCCGATTTCGGTGCCCGCTTTGGTCATCAGCGCCAGATCGGACTCGCGCACCAGCGACGAGCCGGCCACGTTGCAGATCGCCAGCGAACCGAGGTAGCCCAGCTCTTTCGAAAGGCGCAGCGCCGCCAGCGTATCGGCGGTTTCACCAGACTGCGACAGGGTGATCAGCAGGCTGTTTTTACGCACCGCGGATTTGCGGTAGCGAAATTCAGAGGCGATCTCGACGTCGCACGGGATGTTCGCCAGCGACTCAAACCAGTAGCGCGCCACCATGCCGGAGTTATAGGAGGTGCCGCAGGCGATGATCTGAATATGCTCGACCTGGCTCAGCAGCGCTTCAGCGTGCGGACCCAGCTCGCTGAGATCGACTTCGCCGTGGCTGAAACGACCGGTTAAGGTGTTTTTAATCGCCATCGGCTGTTCATAAATCTCTTTCTGCATATAGTGGCGGTAAAGGCCTTTATCGCCAGCGTCATACTGCACGCTCGATTCGATTTCAGCACGCTGCACCGCATTGCCCGCGCGATCGACGATAGTGACGTCGCGACGGCTGACTTCGGCGATGTCGCCCTCTTCCAGATAGATAAAGCGGCGCGTCACCGGCAGCAGCGCCAGCTGATCGGAGGCGATAAAGTTCTCACCGACGCCGCGGCCAATCACCAGCGGACTGCCTGAGCGTGCGGCCACCAGCAGCGACGGATCGCGGCTGTCCATGATCACCATGCCATAGGCGCCGCGCAGCTGGGGAATAACGCGCAGCACCACTTCGCGCAGCGTGCCGCCCTGTTTCTGCTCCCAGTGCACCAGATGCGCCACCACTTCGGTGTCGGTTTCGGAGACGAAGCGATAGCCGCGCGCAGTCAGCGCTTCGCGCAGCGGCTCATGGTTTTCGATAATCCCGTTGTGCACCACGATAATCGGCCCGGAGACGTGCGGATGCGCGTTGGCTTCCGACGGTTCGCCGTGCGTTGCCCAGCGCGTATGGGCGATGCCGGTGCCGCCGATCAGCGGCTGCTGCTCGGCGGCCTCCGCCAGCATCTGCACCTTGCCGACGCGACGCAGGCGCGTCACGTGCCCCTGACGATCGACCACGGCCAGACCGGCCGAATCATACCCGCGATACTCCAGGCGACGCAGACCTTCCAGCAGGATCTCTGCGATATCGCGCTGCGCTACTGCACCTACAATTCCACACATAAATGTTATTCCTGACCTGATGGCTTTCGGCCATCTTTCGTTGTCATACGACCTGATAACCGGCTTTGCCGGGCTCCCCGAGCCTTGTAGAGAGTGGGGATTATTATTGTGTTACTGCGGCGGCCAGCACGCGGCTGGCCGCTAAAAATCACTTTTTCTTCGCCGGACGCTGCCAGCTCGCTTTGCTGTTCTGCTCTTTACGGTTGTAGACCAGCGCGGCCTCGGTCACGTCTTTCATCACCGTGGTGCCCGCCGCGATAGTGGCGCCCGCCGCTACGTTGACCGGCGCCACCAGCTGGGTGTCGGAGCCGACGAAGACGTTGTCGCCAATGACCGTTTTCGATTTGTTGGCGCCGTCGTAGTTGCAGGTGATGGTGCCCGCGCCGATATTGACGTTGGCGCCAATCTCCGCGTCGCCGAGATAGCTCAGATGTCCCGCCTTCGAGCCTTTGCCCAGCGTCGCCTTTTTCATCTCGACGAAGTTGCCGACGTGCGCGGCCTGCGCCAGCTCGCTGCCGGGACGCAGACGGGCAAAAGGCCCGACGGTGCAGTCGGCGGCGAGGTTCGCATCCTCGATCACCGAATAGGGGCTGATCTCGCAGTCGTCGCCAATCACGCTGTTTTTAATGATGCAGCCCGCGCCGATTTTCACCCGGTCGCCCAGTTTTACCTCGCCTTCAATAATGACATTGACGTCGATCTCGACGTCGCGGCCGTGGCGCAAAACGCCACGCAGATCGAAGCGCGCCGGATCGCGCAGCATTACGCCCGCCAGCAGCAGTTTTTCCGCCTGTTCGCTCTGATAAACCCGCTCCAGCATTGCCAGCTGCAGGCGGTTGTTGACGCCGTCGGTCTCGCTGGCGCGCGCCGGATGCACCGCATTGATGCGGCGGCCTTCCTGATGCGCCAGCGCAATAATATCGGTGATGTAGTATTCGCCCTGCGCGTTGTTGTTGGTGAGCTGCGCCAGCCAGCGCTTCAGGTCGCCGCCATTGGCGATCAGGATGCCGGTGTTGATTTCAGTGATTTTCAGCTGGTCGGGCGAGGCGTCTTTCTGCTCGACGATGCCGACAATGGCCTCTTTTTCGCGCACGATGCGCCCGTAGCCGCTCGGGTCGTCCAGCACCACCGTCAGCAGGCCGATGCCGCCTTCGGGTTTAGCGTCGCGCAGGCGCTGCAGCGTCTCCTGAGCGATCAGCGGCACATCGCCGTAGAGCATCAGAATATCTTCGTCGTCGGCGAAGGCGGGCGCCGCCTGCTGCATCGCGTGGCCGGTGCCCAGCTGCTCCGCCTGCAGCACCCAGTTAAGCGACGGCTCGGTCAGCGTCGCCTTCAGGCGGTCGCCGCCGTGGCCATAGACCAGATGAATATGCTGCGCGCCGAGGCCGGTGGCGGCGTCGATCACGTGCTGAACCATGGGCTTGCCTGCAAGGGTGTGCAGAACTTTGGGCAGATCGGAATACATACGGGTGCCCTTGCCGGCAGCAAGGATCACCACGCTCATTGCGCTGTTAGACATAACCATCCTGACAGAGTTTTTGACATGCGAAAGTTAAACGGTTTACCCCTGAGATTACTACATTTTTCTCAGGTCGAAATTAGGCGCGTGCCGCCAGCAACGCGCGGACAAAAAAAATGCCAGCCCGAAGGGCTGGCATTTCGTGACGCATAAAGCCTGATCACATCGCTTTTTTGGTCAGCTCGATCACGCGCAGTTTAGCAATGGCTTTCGCCAGCTCCGCAGAGGCCTGAGCGTAGTCCACGTCACCGTGGCTGCTGTTCATATGCTCTTCTGCTTTGCGTTTCGCTTCCAGCGCACGCGCTTCGTCCAGGTCGGTCCCGCGGATAGCGGTATCGGCCAGAACGGTGGTGCTGCCCGGCTGCACTTCCAGCACGCCGCCAGAGAGGTAAATAAACTCCTCTTCGCCGTGCTGCTTCACGATACGGATCATTCCAGGCTTGATGGCAGTCAGCAGCGGCGCGTGGCCAGGGAAGATCCCCAGTTCGCCTTCGCTACCTGACACCTGAATTTTCTGCACCAGGCCAGAGAAAAGCTGTTTCTCCGCGCTGACGACGTCCAGGTGATAAGTCATAGCCATATCTGTCCTCCCGGGAAACCGCTATTACAGTTTCTTCGCTTTTTCCACGGCTTCTTCGATAGCGCCGACCATGTAGAAAGCCTGCTCTGGCAGATGGTCGAACTCGCCGTCCATAATGCCTTTAAAGCCACGGATAGTGTCTTTCAGCGTAACGTACTTACCTGGTGAACCGGTGAAGACTTCGGCTACGAAGAACGGCTGAGACAGGAAGCGCTGGATCTTACGCGCGCGTGCCACCAGCAGTTTGTCGTCTTCAGACAGCTCGTCCATACCGAGGATGGCGATGATGTCTTTCAGTTCCTGGTAGCGCTGCAGCAGAGACTGCACGCCGCGCGCAACGTCGTAGTGCTCCTGGCCAACCACCAGCGGATCCAGCTGACGGCTGGTGGAGTCCAGCGGGTCAACGGCCGGGTAGATACCCAGAGAGGCGATCTGACGGCTCAGGGTAACGGTTGAGTCCAGGTGGGCGAAGGTGGTCGCCGGCGACGGGTCAGTCAAGTCATCCGCAGGAACGTAAACGGCCTGTACGGAGGTGATTGAACCGGTGCGGGTGGAGGTAATACGCTCCTGCAGCACGCCCATCTCTTCGGCCAGCGTCGGCTGGTAGCCTACTGCTGACGGCATACGACCCAGCAGTGCGGAAACTTCCGTACCGGCCAGGGTATAACGATAGATGTTGTCGATGAACAGCAGAACGTCGCGGCCTTCATCACGGAATTTTTCCGCCATGGTCAGACCGGTCAGTGCGACGCGCAGACGGTTACCCGGCGGCTCGTTCATCTGGCCATACACCAGCGCAACTTTGTCGATTACGTTGGAATCGGTCATCTCGTGATAGAAGTCGTTACCCTCACGAGTACGCTCGCCCACGCCGGCAAATACCGAGTAACCTGAGTGCTCAGCCGCGATGTTACGGATCAGCTCCATCATGTTTACGGTTTTACCTACGCCCGCGCCGCCGAACAGGCCGACTTTACCGCCTTTGGCGAACGGACACATCAGGTCGATAACCTTGATGCCGGTTTCCAGCAGTTCCTGCGAGTTAGACTGATCTTCATAAGAAGGCGCCGCGCGGTGAATAGAGGAGATCTCTACTGCGCTGCCGTCTTCTTCTTTGATGTCGCCTTTCATGTCGATCGGCTCGCCCAGCACGTTCATGATACGGCCGAGGGTGGCTTTACCCACCGGAACCTGGATCGGTTTTTTCAGGTCAACAACTTCCAGACCGCGCTTCAGGCCATCAGAAGAGCCCATGGCGATGGTACGCACCACGCCGCCGCCCAGCTGCTGCTGAACTTCCAGCACCAGACGAGCATCACCATTCTTAACCTCAAGGGCGTTGTACACTTGCGGTACCGCGTCCTGAGGGAATTCGACGTCAACTACG
Organism: Pantoea sp. Z09; assembly: GCF_022394795.1. Lineage (NCBI taxonomy): Bacteria > Pseudomonadati > Pseudomonadota > Gammaproteobacteria > Enterobacterales > Erwiniaceae > Pantoea > Pantoea sp. Z09. The sequence goes on along the minus strand of NZ_CP092373.1, from coordinate 3,915,633 downwards.
GCGCCGATAATCTGGACAATCTTTCCAGCTGCCATCTTGAATCCTCTACCTAATTCTTACCTGGTTAAACCGCGGAGGCTCCCGAGACGATCTCGGTGAGTTCCTGGGTGATGCTGGCCTGACGAGCTTTGTTGTACACCAACTGCAGCTCTTTGATCAGATTTCCGCCGTTGTCGGTTGCGGCTTTCATCGCCACCATACGTGCGGCCTGCTCACTGGCCAGGTTTTCCACCACACCCTGATAAACCTGCGATTCGACATAACGACGCAGCAGGGTATCCAGCAGCGCTTTCGGATCGGGTTCGTACAGGTAATCCCAGGTCTTCGCCTTCATCTCTTCTTCACCTTCCGCTGGCGGTAACGGCAGCAGTTGGGTAATGGTCGGAGTCTGAGACATGGTGTTATTGAACTTGTTGCTGACGACATAGAGCTTGTCGATACGCCCTTCGTCGTAAGCCTGCAACATCACTTTTACCGGGCCAATCAGATCGGACAGGGCAGGTTTGTCGCCCATGCCGGTGACCTGAGCCACGATGTTGCCGCCTACGGAGCCGAAGAACGCCAGACCTTTGGAGCCGATGATCGACAGATCGCTCTGTACGCCTTTATCGGACCAGGCCTTCATATCTGCCAGCAATTTTTTGAACAGGTTAATGTTCAAACCACCACAAAGCCCGCGGTCAGTGGAAACGACCAGGTAGCCGACGCGCTTAACGTCGCGCTCTTGCAGGTAAGGGTGCTTGTATTCCAGATTACCTAACGCAAGGTGACCGATCACTTTGCGCATGGTATCTGCATACGGACGGCTGGCCGCCATGCGTTCCTGCGTTTTACGCATTTTGGAGGCGGCGACCATTTCCATCGCTTTGGTGATTTTCTGCGTGTTTTTCACGCTTCCAATCTTGTTACGTATCTCTTTTGCGCCGGCCATAAGCTTCTCCTCAAAGCCTTGCGGCCTGCCTTTTCAGACAGGCCGCCAGACATTACCAGGACTGGGTTGCTTTAAACGTATCGAGCAGGCCTTTCAGCTTGGCTTCGATGTCGTTGTTGTAGTTACCAGTTTGGTTGATTTCCTGCATCAGCTCGGCGTGGTCGCGGTCTGCGAACGCCAGCAGCGCAGCTTCGAAGCTCAGGATCTTCGCCAGTTCAACGTCGTTCAGGTAGCCGCGCTCAGCAGCAAACAGCACCAGACCCTGCTGCGCGACAGACATCGGCGCATACTGTTTCTGTTTCAGCAGCTCGGTCACTTTCTGACCGTGGCTCAGCTGTTTGCGGGTCGCGTCATCCAGATCGGAAGCGAACTGCGAGAACGCCGCCAGCTCACGATACTGCGCCAGCGCGGTACGGATGCCGCCAGACAGTTTCTTGATGATCTTGGTCTGAGCAGCACCACCAACGCGCGATACGGAGATACCTGGGTTAACCGCCGGACGAATACCGGAGTTGAACAGGTTCGATTCCAGGAAGATCTGACCGTCGGTAATCGAGATTACGTTGGTCGGAACGAACGCGGAAACGTCGCCCGCCTGGGTTTCGATGATCGGCAGCGCGGTCAGTGAACCGGTTTTACCTTTCACTTCGCCGTTGGTGAAACGCTCAACGTAGTCAGCGCTTACGCGTGACGCACGCTCCAGCAGACGAGAGTGGAGATAGAACACGTCGCCCGGGAACGCTTCACGGCCCGGCGGACGGCGCAGCAGCAGAGAGATCTGACGGTAAGCGACAGCCTGCTTAGAGAGGTCATCGTATACGATCAGCGCATCTTCGCCGCGGTCGCGGAAGTATTCGCCCATGGCGCAGCCGGAGTAGGGCGCCAGGTACTGCAGTGCAGCGGATTCAGACGCGGACGCGACCACCACGATGGTGTTCGACAGCGCGTTGTGTTCTTCCAGCTTACGCACCACGTTGGCGATGGTAGAGGCTTTCTGGCCAATTGCGACGTAGACGCACTTGATGCCGGAATCGCGCTGGTTGATGATGGCGTCGATCGCCAGCGCGGTTTTACCGGTCTGACGGTCGCCGATGATCAGCTCACGCTGGCCACGACCGATTGGAATCATCGCATCGACAGATTTGTAACCGGTCTGAACCGGCTCGTCGACTGACTGACGGTCGATAACGCCCGGTGCGATCACTTCAACCGGCGAGAAGCCGTCGTTGTCGATCGCGCCTTTGCCGTCGATGGGTGCACCCAGGGTGTTCACCACGCGGCCCAGCAGGCCACGACCGACCGGCACTTCCAGAATACGGCCAGTACACTTGACCTTCATGCCTTCGGCGAGGTCAGCGTACGGACCCATTACCACGGCGCCGACAGAGTCGCGCTCGAGGTTCAGGGCGATAGCGTAACGGTTGCCCGGCAGGGCGATCATCTCACCCTGCATCACATCGGCCAGGCCGTGTACGCGGATGATACCGTCGCTTACAGAGACGATAGTACCTTCGTTGTGAGCTTCGCTCACGACATTGAACTGAGCAATGCGCTGCTTGATCAGTTCGCTGATTTCGGTGGAATTCAGTTGCATATGCTCCAGTCCCCTTAAGACTGCAAGGCGTCTGCCAGACGCTCAAGACGGCCGCGCACGCTGCCATCAATCACCAGATCACCCGCACGGATGATCACGCCTGCCATGACAGACTTATCAATTTTGCAATTCAGCTTAACTTTGCGTGACAGACGTTTTTCCATCGCGGCGCTGATTTTGGTCAGCTGGCTGTCACTCAGCGTACTGGCGGAAATCACGTCAACTTCCGCCGTCGCCTCATAGGCGTCGCGCAGTTGAATGAACTGCTCCAGTACAGCCGGAAGCGCGGTCAAACGTCCGTTCTCAGCCATCACCTTAATCAGGTTCTGGCCCTGCTCATCTAATTGATCGCCGCAGACGGCAATGAAAGAAGCCGACAACGCTTCCGGCGCCAGCGCGCCAGAGAGAAGATCGGCCATTTGCTCATTGCGTGCTACGGTCGCGGCAAACGCCAGCATAGATTGCCAGCGTTCGATACTTTGATGCTCAACAGCAAAGTCAAAAGCTGCTTTGGCGTAGGGGCGAGCTACAGTAATCAGTTCAGACATCAGCCCCTCCCTCCTTACAGTTCAGCGACCAGTTTATCAACGATGTCGCTGTTAGCAGCTTCATCCACGGAACGTTCGATGATCTTCTCGGCGCCAGCCATTGCCAGCAACGCGACTTGCTTACGCAGCTCTTCGCGGGCACGTTTACGCTCGGCGTCGATCTCTGCCTGCGCTTGCGCCACGATGCGGTTACGTTCGTTCTCAGCTTCAGTTTTCGCTTCGTCCAGAATCTGAGTGCGGCGTTTGTTCGCCTGCTCGATAATGACCTGAGCTTCTTCCTTCGCTTTTTTCAGCTGGTCGGTCGCATTAGCCTGCGCGAGATCCAAATCTTTCTTCGCGCGTTCAGCAGAAGCAAGGCCTTCAGCAATTTCTTTCTGGCGCTTTTCGATGGCTGCCATGATCGGCGGCCATACGTACTTCATGCAGAACGCGACAAACAGGATGAACGCGATGGCCTGGCCGAGGATTGTTGCGTTAATGTTCACTGCACAATGCCTCTAATTAAGTGAGTAACTTATCTGCCGTTATCTCAGCGATAAGCGGCAGAACCGTTCATTCGTAGCACGTCGTGCGCCGAATGAACTAACAGCGACAGGCTTTAGGCGACAGCAAACATCACATAGAGACCCAGACCAACAGCGATCATCGGGATTGCATCCACCAGACCCATTACAACAAAGAACTGCGTACGCAGCAGAGGGATCAGATCCGGCTGGCGCGCGGCGCCTTCCAGGAATTTACCTCCGAGGATGCCGATACCGATCGCAGCACCGATTGCCGCCAGGCCCATCATCACAGCGGCAGCCATGTACAGCAGATCCATATTCAGGTTTTCCATGACAGTCTCCAGTTTGTTTCAGTTAAACGCTTAGTGTTGAGAAAAAAATCAATGTTCTTCAGATGCCATCGACAGATAGACAATCGTGAGGACCATGAAAATGAAAGCCTGCAACGAGATGATCAGGATGTGGAAAATGGCCCACGGCACATTCAGCACCCACTGCGACCACCACGGCAACAGACCGGCAATAAGGATAAAGATCAGCTCACCCGCATACATGTTGCCGAACAGTCGCAGACCGAGTGAAACCGGTTTGGACAGCAGGCTAACGCCTTCAAGGATCAGGTTGATGGGGATGAAGATCGGGTGATTAAAAGGCTGCAGCGTCAGCTCTTTCGCGAAGCCGCCTACACCTTTCATTTTGATGCTGTAGAACAGAATCAAAATAAATACGCCCAACGCCATAGACAGCGTGATGTTCACGTCCGCGGACGGCACGACGCGCAGCGCCGGCAGGCCCAGCCAATGCTCGCCGATATACGGCAGCAGGTCGATAGGCAGCAGATCCATGAAGTTCATCAGGAAGACCCAGACGAAAATCGTCAGAGCCAGCGGGGCGATAAGTTTGCTTTTACCGTGGTACATGTCGCGCACGTTGCCATCAACGAAGCCGACGACCAGTTCGATAGCAGCCTGCATTTTCCCTGGCACGCCGCTGGTGACGCTTTTCGCCACTTTGCGGAACAACACCAGGAAGATGAATCCCAGCACCAGAGAGAAAAACATTGAATCGATATTTAATGCCCAGAACGTCGCGGGAGCGTCGTGAGCATTCACTAACTCGAAGGTACGCAGGTCCAACTGAAGGTGCGTCAGATGGTGACCGATGTACTCTTGCGGAGTTTGAGTTTCTCCTGCAGCCATGATGCCTTTTACCCTTTGTTGTTAATTACCGCCGGTGCCAACATCTGAACCACCAGCACCGATAACCAGGTTATCCCGAGCGGCCAGAAAACCGCTCTGAAAACACCCAACGCCACAATGAGCAACACGATGGTTGCGATGACTTTGCCGATTTCGCCGAGAGCGAAACTCCACGCAACCCGTCCGGAAGCCGGGGATTGCCCTTGCAGGCGCCAGGCTAAAAACATGAACAACACGTTCGGCAGCCAGGCTGCCGCTCCGCCAGCCAGCGCAGAGACGCCCCATGTGACATCTTTCAGGGCAAAGAGAGCGCCGATGATGACCAGAGTCACCAGCTGGATAGCCAGCACGGTTCGGGCGAATTTCACACTGTAAAGAGACACTGACATGGCGCTGTTACTCTCCTGCCCCATAAGAGGTATGTCGCGTGTCGTATAAGACTGCCTTTACTCACTCGAGTCAAGCAGCAAAAGCCGTGCAAATTATACGGGCCGCACCTGCGATTTCAATCCGTAAGTAGCCAAAAGGTGAACAATTATTTAAATTTCTTTCCGAACGGCTATTTTTCCAAACATCGTCAGGTGGAATCAGCGACCGATTCAGGTGAAATTCCGCATTAGACTTGCGTTTAAAGCGTGCTTTAGATCACATTCTAAACACCCTGCCCCACTTCAAAATTGCTAACAAGCAATATTGAAGGCTATTACATCGCATCTGAAAGCAATAAAATCAGTGAGTTGCAATTATCAGCGGGCTAAATCCGCGCTATTTTCGATAAAAACGGCGCATTGACAACCCAGAGTGCGTCAAGAACGTTAAATTGATATTACGCACGCGGAGTTATTACCCTGATATATTTTCCCACGTGATTATCTGCTCCCGCTTCGTTCACTGCAAAAGTGATCTTGCTGATAAATAAATGTGAATTAAACGTTAAATGTAACAGAGCTTTTCGGATAATTTCCGCCTCTGTTGTTAACCTTATTCCGCGGCCGCCACGATTAAAACGGGACGGCGCGATCGCATCGAATGCCTGGTTTTTAAACAGCGTCTGCAGTAAGCCAAACGCCGTCGCCAGGCTTAATCCCTGCGGCCTTTAGGGCTATTCGCGGGCGATCACCACCAGATGGCGCTCGCCGTCCAGTTCCGGCACGTTCAGCGCGTTCACCGAGACCAGGCGAAAACCGGCCGGCAGGCTGGCAATCTCCTCATCCGGACGCACCCCTTTCAGCGCATAAAAGCAGCCCTGAGCAGAAGGCAAATGGTGGCACCAGCTCACCATATCCTGCAGCGAGGCGAAGGCGCGGCTGATCACGCCGTCAAACGGCGGCTCGGAGGGAAACTCTTCTACCCTGCTCTGCACCGGCGTAACGTTGGTTAATCCCAGCTCATGCTGCACCTGGCGCAAAAAGCGCACGCGCTTGCCCAGGCTGTCGAGCAGCGTGAAGTGCGCCTGCGGCAGAACGATGGCGAGCGGAATGCCGGGCAGCCCCGGTCCGGTGCCAACATCGATAAAGCGTTCGCCCTTGAGATGCGGCGCCACCACGATGCTGTCGAGTATATGGCGCACCAGCATCTGCTGCGGATCGCGCACCGAGGTCAGGTTGTAGGCCTTGTTCCACTTGTCCAGCAGGCCGACGTAGGCCACCAGCTGCGCTTTTTGTTGATCGGAGAGGGAAATACCGGCTGCCTTAAGCAGCGAAGTGAGTTTTGTGATCACAGCATGAGTCCAGTCAGCGGGGGCGAGCGGGACTCGCCCCGTTTCAGGTCAGGCGCTTTTGCGCAGCAGCCCTTGTTTTTTCAGGTAAATCAACAGAATCGAGATGGCCGCCGGCGTGATACCGGAGATGCGCGACGCCTGGCCGATAGAAGAGGGCTTATGATCGTTAAGCTTGGCGATCACCTCGTTCGACAGGCCGTTGACCTGACGGTAATCCAGCTCCGCCGGCAGCAGGGTGTTTTCATTGCGCAGCTGGCGATCGATCTCTTCCTGCTGGCGCGCAATGTAGCCTTCATACTTTACCTGAATCTCAACCTGCTCGGCCGCCTGCGCGTCAGCCAGCGACGGGCCGAAGCTCGGCAGCGCGGTAAGCTGAGCGTACGTCATTTCCGGACGGCGCAGCAGATCTTCGCCGTTCGCCTCTTTGGTCAGCGCGCTGTTGAGCAGGGTGTTAACTTCCTCGACGTTTTCCGATTTCGGATGCACCCAGAAATCGCGCAGACGCTGACGCTCTTGCTCAATCGCTTCCAGCTTCTGGTTGAAGCGCGCCCAGCGCGCGTCGTCCACCAGGCCCAGCTCGCGACCGGCTTCGGTCAGGCGCAGATCGGCGTTGTCTTCGCGCAGCATCAGACGATACTCGGCGCGCGAGGTAAACATACGGTACGGCTCTTTGGTGCCCAGCGTGCAGAGGTCGTCCACCAGCACGCCCAGGTAGGCCTGATCGCGACGCGGCGCCCAGCCCTCTTTGTCGGCGGAGTGACGTCCGGCGTTAAGGCCGGCCAGCAGACCCTGCGCGGCTGCCTCTTCGTAGCCGGTGGTGCCGTTGATCTGGCCGGCAAAGAACAGCCCGTGAATATATTTGCTCTCCAGCGTCGGCTTGAGATCGCGCGGATCGAAAAAGTCATACTCGATCGCGTAGCCCGGTCGAACGATTTTCGCGTTCTCCAGGCCCTTCATCGAGCGGACGATCTGCATCTGCACGTCGAACGGCAGGCTGGTGGAGATGCCGTTCGGGTAAATTTCGTTGCTGGTCAGCCCTTCCGGCTCGAGGAAGATCTGGTGCGCGTTGCGATCGGCGAAGCGCATCACCTTGTCTTCGATCGACGGGCAGTAGCGCGGGCCGATCCCTTCGATGATCCCGGCATACATCGGGCTGCGATCGAGGTTATTGCGGATCACCTCATGGGTCTGCTCGTTGGTATAGGTGATCCAGCAGGGAACCTGCTGCGGATGCTGCGACGCATCGCCCATGAACGAGAAGACCGGCATCGGGTTATCGCCATGCTGCGGGCTGAGCACGGAGAAATCGATGGTGCGCGCGTCGATGCGCGGCGGCGTACCGGTTTTCAGACGGCTGACGCGTAGCGGCAGCGCACGCAGACGTTTCGCCAGCGGAATCGACGGCGGATCCCCGGCGCGACCGCCGCTGTAGTTATCCAGTCCGATATGAATTTTGCCGTCGAGGAAGGTGCCGACGGTGAGTACTACCGCCTTCGCGCGGAATTTCAGGCCCATCTGGGTGACGGCGCCGACCACACGATCGTTTTCCACGATAAGATCGTCTACCGCCTGCTGGAAGATCATCAGGTTGGGCTGGTTCTCCAGCGCGGTGCGTACCGCCTGGCGATACAGCACGCGATCCGCCTGCGCACGGGTAGCGCGCACCGCCGGACCTTTGCTGCTGTTTAGTATCCTAAACTGGATGCCCGCTTTGTCGATCGCGGTGGCCATCAGACCGCCTAAGGCATCCACTTCCTTAACCAGATGTCCCTTTCCAATGCCACCGATCGCCGGGTTGCAGGACATTTGTCCAAGCGTATCAATGTTATGGGTGAGTAACAGAGTTTGCTGACCCATTCGGGCAGCAGCCATCGCGGCTTCTGTGCCCGCATGACCACCACCAATTACGATGACGTCAAAGGGATCTGGATAAAACATGAAGTGGTACCTCGTTGATGAACAGGCAGGGATCGTTGCCCTGGGCGGTGGATTCTACTGAAATTCCGCCGAGGGTGAAAGCGGCGGGATCCGCGGGTTTAAAAGAAAGGATCTTTATTCTGTATATGATCTTTCTGTTAGATCTCTTTATTAGGATCGCACCTTTCTGTGGATAAGCGTGAAAAGCGGAAGTTTATCAGACAGATAGTGAGGATCCTTTGCTGTGAATGATCGGTGATCCCGATCCGTATAAGCTGGGATCAAAACAGGGAGTTATGCACAGCTCACAAAAGCATCAGCGGTTGTTATCTGGATAACTACCGGTTTTGCGCAGTATTCAAGCCCAGTTATCCACAAACGATCGTAACGAGATCGGAAAAAAACAGAGTTTTTAACTGGGGATCCGATGCAATACCCGATCCCCTGCGGTAAAGGATCCGATCAAATATGCGTGGTCCAGCCGCTTAGCCAGGCTTCCGCCGGATCTTCGGGGATTTCATGCTCCAGCACGTCGATTTCGAGACGATCGCCGATGCGCTGTGCGCCGCGCGCGATCAACAGGTCGTCCAGCGAGCGGATCGCGCCGCAAAAGAGATCGTATTCGTGGTTGCCCAGGCCGACCGCGCCAAAGCGCACCGCCGACAGATCGGGCTGGCTCTCTGCAATCGCCTCATATAAAGGCTGCAGATTATCCGGCAGTTCGCCGGCGCCGTGGGTCGAGCTGACCACCAGCCAGATGCCCTGCAGCGGCAGCTCGTCCAGTGCGGGACCGTGCAGCAGCTCGGTAGAGAAACCCGCCTCCTGCAGCTTCTCTTCCAGATGTTCGGCCACATATTCGGCGCTGCCCAGCGTGCTGCCACTGATTAAAGTAATGTCGGCCATGATGCTCTCCCCGGAATAAAGGCGAGCATTGTACGCTGTGATCAAGCCGTGATCCACCTGTGGAAAACAGGGTTAATAGAAATGGCGAGGCGAACGCAGCCGTTGGTGCAGGCGGCGTTCGTCGGGGATAAGTTTGTGCACAGAAAAAAAAGGATCAGGGTTTGATGGTGCGCATGATCGGGTTTTGCAGCGAGATCAGCGTTTCGGTGGACTGAATTTCATCAATGGTCTGGATCTTATTGATCAGCACCTGCTGCAGCGCGTCGATGGATCGGCACATCACCTTAATAAAGATGCTGTAGTGACCGGTGGTGTACCAGGCTTCGACCACTTCATCCAGCGCCTCCAGCTTGCTCAGCGCGGCAGGATAGTCGCGTGCGCTCTTCAGGATGATGCCGATAAAGCAGCAGACGTCGAACCCCAGCCGGCGCGGATCGATCTCCACGCGCGTGCCGAGAATAATGCCGGCCTGCTTCATCTTCTCAACGCGGACATGGATGGTGCCCGGGCTGACGTTGAACTGTTTCGCCAGCTCGGCGTAAGCGGTGCGGGCGTTGTCCAGCAGCGCGTTCAGGATCCCGCGATCCAGGTTGTCCAGTTGCAGTGAGTCGGCCATGTCATCCTCGTGTTAGCTCTTCTTCTATGAACAGAGGAGAATGTGCAGCAAAAAGAGGCGACAGGCAATCTCCGGCAGCGGCAAACGCCGCTGCCGTTGCGTTTAACGCTTACGCCACAGCGTGACCTGCGCCAGCGTATGCTGATATTTGCGCGCGGTTTCGCGGATAACGAAGGGCAGATCCTGCGGGTCGCCGACGGGTTCGAACTCCGCCGCCAGCAGACGCTGCAGCGCCTGCAGCGTGGTAAGCGCTTCGCCGTTCTCGCGGATGCCGCCCAGCCAGTTCTCTTTCGGCGTAAAGGCCTCCAGCCAGGTGTAGGGCGAGGAGAGCAGCAGCAGGCCGCCAGAGCGGATCATCGGCGCGATATCCTGCAAAAAGCGCTGCGGCTGACGCAGGCGATCGATCAGGTTGGCGGCCAGCACCAGATCGTATTCGGCAGGCTGCGGTTTCAGGTTGCAGGCGTCGCCCTGAACGAACTGAATGCGCTGCGCCTGTTCCACTTCCAGGCCAACATCTTTCAGACGCGCCTGACGATACGCCACCAGCTCACCCTCTTCCGGCACCACGTAGCGGAAATCTTCGCCGGAGGCGAGCTGCTGCGCCACGTCGATAAAGCGCGCCGAATAATCCATCCCGATCACCCGTTCGAAATGGCGCGCCAGTTCGAAGCTGGCGCGGCCGGTGGCGCAGCCGATATCGAGTGCGCTGCCGCGCGCCTGGCAGTGAGGCAGCGCCAGCGCCACCAGCGCTTCGGCGTAGTTGGCGACACCGAAATAGCGCGGGCCGTACTGGAAGTCGAGATACTGCGACACCATCTCGTCGGTTTCGTAGGGGTTAAGCGTCATCGATTCCTGATGGGAAGAGACGACGTAGCGGAAGCCCGCGTGCTGGAAAAAGTGGCGACGAAACGCGTAGCGCGACGACTTCAGCGCTTCGTTACCGGTGGAGATCCAGCTGCCACCCTTGATAATCGAATGCTTGCCGTCGAAGGTCGGGGTAGAGAAGTCATCGTAGAGCGGATGCACGCGAAACCCTTCAAAACCGTTGATCGGCGTGGTGGTCCACTGCCAGACATTGCCCACCACGTCGAAAAAGTCACCCTGCGCGAAGCGGTCGACAGCGCAGGATGAGGCCCAGTACGCCAGGTTCAGGTTGCCCGGCGCCTGCTGCCAGGTGGGCTGATCGCCCTCGACCTGCTCGCGCAGCTGCATCCACTCCGCCTCGCACGGCAGCTGCACCGATGTGCCGGTCTGCTCTGCTTTCCAGTGGCAGAACGCGGCGGCCTCCAGCTGGTTCACCTCAGCTGGCCAGTCCCAGGGCATCGCCACTTCTTCGCTCATCAGACGCAGTTTCAACGCGTCCGGCTGCTGCACATCGCCCACCCAGAAGGTCGGCATCTGCGCCTCGGCAAAGCTGCGCCAGCCCCAGCCTTCGTCGTCCCAGTACTGACGCTGCTGGTAGCCGCCCGCCGCCACGAATTCAAAAAATTCGGCGTTGCTGACCAGCATTTTGCTCGCCTGGAACGGCTGCAGCTCGGTGGTCAGGCTGCCATATTCATTGTCCCAGCCGTAGGTGTCGTCGCTTTTTCCCTGCGTGACGACGCCGCCGGGCATGGCGACCAGGCTGTTAACGGGCACCGCTTCCCGCGCATGGCGCGCTTCCTGACAGACTGGCCACTGCGGCTGGGTTTTTACCCACTCGACGGGCAGCTGGCGCATCAGCACGCTGGAGGTTTCCAGATGGATGCGCTCGTGTTCGATGCCCATCAGGATCACCCAGGCCGGGCTTTCCCAGTCAATCGGCAGCGCCAGCGGCATAGTCTCAATAAAGCGCGTCACCAGGTTTTTCACCTTGCCACGGTAGTCGCGCACCTCCTGCACGCTGGGCCAGGCGTAGTGGCTGTCGTCGAGATCATCCCAGCTCATCTCATCCACGCCGATCGCCATCATCGCCTCGATGCGATCGTCAATGCGTCCGTCAATGTAGCGGCCCGCCATCAGCTTATTGATATAGAAAGAGGCGGTATGACCGAAATAGAAGATCAGCGGGTGGCGCAGGGTAATGGCTTTGGTGAACCAGGCACGATCGTCGGCGAGACAATCGAACATGCTTTCATAGAGTTCCCAGGTTTGCGTGTAGTAAGCCAGCAGCTCAGCGCGTTTTTCTGCGACGCTGCTGCCGGAAAGGCGGACCGTACGGGTCGGCGCCGGTAAAGAATCATGTTGTTGTGCGGTTGTCACAGTGAACTCCGTTAGCTGAATAAACACAGCGGGTCATTCACTATAGCAAATAAGGATTTCTGCCCTGTGACTAACGCCGCCAGCGGCGCAGCAGGCGGCTTTTCATGCCGGTATCGAAACGCCAGATATGATCGAAGATGCGCAAAATGCCGGGCTTGCCGTGGGCCGACATCGCCACGGCGTGAAAGCGCTGCTGCTGCTGCTGCTGACGTCGCTTAACCGCCGTGACGATCTCGTCCGGCAGGCGCTGGGCGATAAAGTCGGAGACGATCACGGCATCGGCATCCTGCCACAGCGATCCCTCCATGCGCTTCACCACCGCCGACAAACAGGCGGCGAGATCGGTGCCGCCGCGAAAGCGCTGACTCAGAAAGCGGATCGCCTGCTCCAGCCCGTCGTCGCCGGTGAGTTCGTAGCCGATGACGTCATGGGCGAACAGCATTATGTAGCAGCGGCGGCGGTCGGCCAGCGCCACCTTGAGCAGCGCGAGGCAAAAGGCTTTGGCGCAGCGCTCGTTAAAGCCGCCCATCGAGCCTGAGGTGTCGACGCAGACGATAAAGGGGCCGCGCGGCTGCTCTTCGTGCTGCTGGTGGCTGACCGGGCGCAGCGTGACCTTTTCATGCCAGGCGTCGCCCTGCAGTTTGTAGGTCAGCAGCCGCTTCTCCACCAGACGACGGTAAAACTCCAGCTCCAGCTCGCTGATGCTGATGGTGGCCAGCTCCGGCGGCAGCAGGCGCAGCACGTCGTCGCTCTGATGAATGCCGCTGACCTCTTCCGGCACCGCGTCCGGCTCGCGCACCAGCTGGTGGAACGCCTCCAGCGGCGCCTCCTGCGCGGGCACCGACTTCGCCTCGCGGCTGCGGCCCAGCTGCTGCGCCAGCGCCAGCAGCTCCGGCTGCTGCGCGAGAAAATCGCCATACTCCAGCATCAGCTGATAGCTGCCGTGCTGCAGCGGCGCCTTGCTCATATCCCATAAGCGACCAGCGGCCGCTTCGTCGTCGTCGCTCAGCAGCGGCGCCAGCTGGCCGCTCAGCGCCATGCGCTGCTGTAGCTCGGCCATCAGCCGTTCGCGCTGCTGCTCCAGCAGCTGCTCGTTAAGCGTCAGGGTTTGCAGCGTCAGGCTCAGGCGCCAGCGCTGCAGAAACAGCGTATGCTGCGCGCCGCTCAGCTGATGCGGATCAAGGTGCTGCAGCAGCCGCTGCGCCTCCTCAAGAAAGGGCGACGAGAGCGGTGTCAGCGCGCTGACTATCTCCGGCAGCTGCTGGCTGAAGTCGTGATGGCTGAGCAGCTGCGCGCGCTGGAACAGCTGAAACTCGCTGGCCAGCGCCTCCGGCACCGGCGTCGTTTTCAGCTCGGCATTGATCTCCGCTTTCCAGCGCGGCACGTCGCGCAGCATCGCCTGCTTCAGGCCGGGGAATTTTTCAAAAAAGATCGCCAGCTGCGGCGAGGCGAGCAGCGCGAGGATCAGCTCTTCGATCAGTTCGGCTTCGCCGACAGAGAGCAGGGCGCTGAGCGTCTCCAGTGAGATCATTTACGCGCCTGTTTCAGCTGATCGGCGACATCCTGCAGGCTGGTTTCGATGCGTGCCAGCCAGTCGTCGCTGATAAACAAACAGCGCTGATGCTGGCTGAACTGATGGCGCTGCGCGCGCAGCTGCGTCTCCAGCTCGTCGAGCGCCTCGCTGATTTCCGGCGGCAGTTCGCTGTGCGCGCTGACGCCGGGCAGCGTCAGGCGCACCGTTTGCAGGCTGACGTCGCGCAGCGCCAGGCAGTGCTGCGCGTCCACCAGCAGATCCAGCGTCTGGGCGAAACCGATGCCGTTCAGCTTGCCGCGCACCTCGCCGCCCTTCAGCAGCCACTGCTCCAGCGCGTCGCGGGCGATCACCACATGGGAAACCTGCATATCGTGCAGCGTCAGCGGCTGTTGCAGCATCAGGGTAAGCTGTTCGTCGGTGAGGCTGGCGGGAAGGTCGTAGTGCGGCTTGCGGCTGAACATGCCGCTGTGTTTTTCCAGGGCGATCGCCTGCGCCACGCTTTGCTGCTGCTGCAGCGCCAGACGACGCGCCTTGATCTGCTGCAGCCTGAGCAGCAGCGTCTGCTGTTGCCACGCCTGCTGCGTCATTAGCTGATCGATGGCGCGCTCCAGCACCTGCATCGAGGCGACGTCGTGCCACAGGCAATCTTTGAGCAGCACCAGATCGATCGGCGCGATGGCGCTGCGGCCGCTGTAGAACGCGCTCGCCTGCAGCAGGTGAATCGCTTTTTTCCAGCGGCGATCGGAGATATAGGGCGCGTCGGGCAGCGTTTCCAGCTGCTGACGCAGCTGATAAATCAGTTCGAAGACATTGTCCGGCAGGCTCACCTGGCTGATGCCCTGCTGCCACTGATGGTACTCTTCATCGCTAATGCGCAGCGCTTCCGCAACCGGGTTGGCGTTCTCGTCCTGCTGGTGGGTCAGCATGCTGCGGAAGTTCTGCTTCTCATGCACGTTGTCGAGCCACAGGCGGATCAGCATGCGGTCGTAGAGCGCCTCCAGCCCGCTGTCCGCTTCCGGCAGCTCGTTCGACGCGGTGACCAGCAGGCGCATCGGGATTTTTTCCTCGCTGTCGCCGTTGCGAAAGCGCCGCTCGTTGATGGCGGTCAGCAGGGTATTGAGGATAGCGGGGCCCGCTTTCCAGATCTCATCGAGAAAAACAATTTCCGCGTCAGGCAGATAGCCTTTGGTCAGGCGCTGGTAGCGCCCTTCATCTTTTAACGCCTGAATCGACAGCGGGCCGAAGACCTCTTCCGGCGTTGAAAAGCGCGTCATCAGATACTCAAAGGCGCGGGCATGCTGAAAAGCGTATTTTAAGCGGCGGGCGATCAGGCTTTTCGCGATGCCGGGCGGCCCAAGCAGGAACACGCTTTCGCCGCTCAGCGCCGCCAGCAAACAGAGGCGGATGGCGTCGTGGCGCTCGTACAGGCCTTTCTCCAGGGCATTGCTGAGGCGAGAAATTCTTTCCGCCAAAAGATGGGGTTGAGCCATAATCACTTCATTGTCCTTCTGTTTCAGCTGCCGTCGCATTATGACAGGCGCACTACTCTACTGATTATGATGCGTGAAAGCGTTGATTGCCGTCCGCTTTTTTGTGTCACAAAATCCAACTATCGCATAATGCCGCTGCGGCTTGTCAGGCCGCGAGAAAAATGGGCGGCGGACAGGCTGTGCGGCGACGGCAGAAGTCTGGCTTTTTGGGAAACAGGCGCATACTGTGCGCTTTTTGCTGGCAAGAGTGATAAGGTTTTGCGCCTCTCGCTCCAACAAAAGATAACTTTATGAGCTCGGATAATAAGCAATCACTTAGCGCGTTGACGCTGGCGGCGATTGGCGTGGTGTATGGCGATATCGGCACCAGCCCGCTTTATACTCTGCGAGAGTGTCTCTCCGGTCAGTTTGGCTTCGGCGTGGAACGCGATGCGGTTTACGGCTTTTTGTCGCTGATTTTCTGGCTGCTGCTGCTGGTGGTGTCGCTGAAATATATCAGCTATGTCATGCGCGCGGATAACGCCGGCGAAGGCGGCATATTGACGCTGATGTCGCTGGCGGGGCGCAATACCGGCGCGCGCGCCACGGCGACGCTGGTGATCATGGGGCTAATCGGCGGCAGCTTCTTCTATGGCGAAGTGGTGATTACGCCTGCCATTTCGGTAATGTCGGCGATAGAGGGGCTGGAAATTGCCGCGCCGTCGCTCGATCCCTTTATCGTTCCGCTCTCTATCGCGGTGCTGACGCTGTTGTTTATTATCCAGAAACACGGCACCGGCATGGTCGGCAAGCTCTTTGCGCCGGTGATGCTGGTCTGGTTTGCCACGCTGGCGATTCTGGGCGTGAGCGGCATTATGAAAAACCCGGATGTGCTGCAGGCGCTTAATCCAGCCTGGGCGGTCAGCTTCTTCGTGCACTATAAAACCATTTCGTTCTTTGCGTTGGGGTCGGTGGTGCTGGCGATCACCGGCGTGGAGGCGCTCTACGCGGATATGGGCCACTTCGGCAAAACGCCGATCCGCATCGCCTGGTTTATCGTGGTGCTGCCGTCGCTGGTGCTGAACTACTTCGGCCAGGGCGCGCTGCTGCTCAGCGATCCCAAAGCGATTAAAAACCCCTTCTTTCTGCTGGCACCAGACTGGGCGCTGATCCCGCTGCTGATCCTGGCGACGCTGGCGACGGTGATCGCCTCGCAGGCGGTGATCTCTGGCGTTTTCTCGCTGACGCGCCAGGCGGTGCGTCTGGGCTATCTGCCGGGTATGCGTATCATCCACACCTCGGAGATGGAGTCCGGCCAGATCTATGTGCCGATGATTAACTGGGTGCTCTATTTCGCCGTGCTGATCGTGATTATCAGCTTCGAGCACTCCAGTAACCTGGCGGCGGCCTACGGCATCGCGGTTACCGGCACCATGGTGCTGACGTCGATCCTCTCCTGCACCGTCGCCGTGAAAAACTGGCACTGGAACAAGCTGGCGGTCGGTTTGATCCTGACGCTGTTCCTCTGCATCGACGTGCCGCTCTTCTCCGCCAACCTGATTAAGCTCTTCTCCGGCGGCTGGCTGCCGATCTGTCTGGGGCTGATTATGTTCCTGATTATGACCACCTGGAAAAGCGAGCGCTTCCGCCTGCTGCGCCGGATGCATGAGCACGGCAACTCGCTGGAGGCGATGATCGCCTCGCTGGAGAAATCGCCGCCGGTGCGCGTGCCGGGCACCGCCGTTTATATGTCGCGCGCGCTGAATGTCATTCCCTTTGCGCTGCTGCACAACCTCAAGCACAACAAGGTGCTGCACGAGCGGGTGGTCTTTTTGACGCTGCGCACCGAGGACGCGCCTTACGTACACAACGTGCGACGTGTCGCCATTGAGCAACTGTCGCCCACCTTCTGGCGCGTGGTCGCCAGCTACGGCTGGCGTGAAACGCCCAACGTAGAGGAAATTTTCCACCGCTGCGGTCTGGAGGGGCTGAACTGTCGCATGATGGAGACGTCGTTCTTTATGTCGCACGAGTCGCTGATTATGGGGAAACGTCCGTGGTATCTGCGCCTGCGCGGCAAGCTCTTCCTGGCGCTGCAGCGCAATGCCCTGCGCGCCCCTGACCAGTTCGAGATCCCGCCGAACCGGGTGATCGAGTTGGGCACCCAGGTCGAGATCTAACGGTTACCAGCGCAGGGCGACGAGCAATCCGCCGCCCTGCCGCTGGCTAAAGCTGAGCCGCATGCCGTGCAGCTGCGCGACGTTGCGCACAATCGACAGGCCCAGCCCGCTGCCGCTCTTCTCCTGCCCCGGCGGCCGCCAGAAGCGTTCACCCAGACGCTGCATCTCCGCCTCGCTTAATCCCTTGCCGTTATCTTCGACGCACAGGCTGCGGCTCTCCAGCACTATCCTGACTTCGCTGCCTTCAGGCGTGTAGCGGATGGCGTTGTCCAGCAGGTTGCGCACCAGCAGCGACAGCAGCAGCGGATGGCCCTGTATCACCGGTTCGGCGCGGCTTTCCAGACGCAGCGCGACGCTCGCGCGATCGGCGTGCGGCAGCTGTTCGGCCAGCGCCGTCTGCAGCAGGCGCTGCAGGTCGACAGGCTGAAACGCGCCGCGTGCATCATCGGCCTCGGCGCGCGACAGCGCCAGCAGCTGATCCACCAGCCGCGTGGCGCGCTGAATGCCGGCGTCCAGCTGCTGCAAGGCGTGCTGCCGCATTGCCGCATCGTCTGCCGCCAGCTGCACCACCTCACTCTGCACGCGCAGCGCCGCCAGCGGGCTGCGCAGCTCATGGGCGGCGTCGGCGGTAAAACGGCGCTCGCGCTGCACCATCGCGCCGATGCGGCTGAACAGCCCGTTCAGCGCCTCGGTTAGCGGCTTAACTTCCTGCGGCACCCGGCCGGCGTTCAGCGGTGCGTCGTCGTCCGGCGCGCGCTGCGCCAGCAGTTGGGTGATGCGCTTGAGCGGGCGCAGCTCGTGCCACACCAGCCCAAGCAACAGCAGCAGCATCAGCGGCAGCGCAATCAGCCAGGGCAGAATGCTGCTCTGTACCAGCGCTTGCGCCATATCGTCGCGGTATTCCCACTCCTGGCCGACCACGATGCGATGCTGACCATCCGGCGTCGTTAGCCAGACAAAGCGCCAGGCGTCATCGTCGTCGGTGAGTTGACCGTCGTGAAATCCCTGCGCCTCGGCGTCGAACGGCAGCCTGCGGCCGTTTTCGCCGTCGTTGAGCACTGGCCGGCCGTCGCGGGTGAAAATGGCGAAGGCGAGGGCGTCGTCATCCTGATCGCCGCGATGATGGCGCAGCAGCGACTTGTTTTTCGGCAGCGCGGCGCGTTCGGGCGCGGTGAGATCGAGCGTGATCAGGCGCCTGGCGAACAGCAGCAGCTGCGTGTCGAACAGCTCGTTGATGGTGTCGCGCGTCTGGAACCAGGCGCTCAGGCTGGCGCTGCCCCAGCAGAGGCCGAGCAGCAGCACGAAGCCGACGCCGAGCCGAAGAAACAGGCTCATTCCGCCTCTCCCAGGGTATAGCCGACGCCGTGCACGGTGCGGATAAAGGCGCCGCCGAGTTTTTTGCGCAGGTGATGAATATGCACTTCAACCGCGTTGCTGGAGACGTCGGCGTCCCAGCTGTAGAGCTTCTCCTCCAGCTGCGCGCGCGTCAGTACCCGGCCGGGATGGCGTAGAAAGAGCTCCAGCAGCGCCAGCTCCCGGCTTTTCAAGGTTACAGCTTCGCCATCCCGCGTTACGCTGTGGCTGGCGGGCTGCATAATGACGTTACCGTGACGCAGTTCCGGCTGCAGCTGGCCGTGGCGGCGGCGGATGAGCGCCTGTAGCCGCGCGGCGACTTCTGTCAGGGCGAAAGGTTTGCAGAGATAGTCGTCCGCGCCCAGCTGCAAGCCTTCGACACGCTGATCGAGCGCGTCGCGCGCGGTCAGGATCAGCACCGGCACATCCGCGCCCTGCTGCCGCCAGGCGCGCAGAATATCGAGGCCGTCGCGCTGCGGCAGCGACAGGTCGAGGATTACCGCATCCCAGGGCGCGGCCTCCAGCGCGGCGAAGCCCTCGTCGCCGGAAACAAACCAGTCAACGCTAAAGCCCAGCTTGCCCAGTCCAGCCTTGATGCCGTCGCCAATCAGCCGATCGTCCTCGATCAGTAAGATGCGCATACTCTCTCCTTTGTCTGAAAAAGCTTTATACGAAGCAGAAGCCGGCTTGTACAGGTTATATCGCGACTTTTCGCCTATTTTTGTCCCTTAAGATCCTGTTAAGAACTCGCTGTTTTAATAGGAGCCGTACCGAATACACATTCATGGAAACGAGGTGACTATATGAAAAAGCATGCCGCACTTTTAGCTATCCTGGCGCTGACCACTGCGCCGGTCTTTGCCGCGACTCAGGGCGGATTTGTCGACACGAATGCGCCAGCTGTTCAGGCGAAACAGGGCGGTTTTCAAAACGATCAGAGCAGCGTCGTGACCGTTAAGCAGGCGGAAGAGATGAAAGATGACAGCTGGATCACCGTGCGCGGCCAGCTGGAGAAGCAGATCGGCGATGAGGACTATCTGTTCCGCGACGCCACGGGCACCATGAAAGTCGAGATCGACCACAAGCGCTGGGAAGGTCTGACGGTGACGCCGAAAGATCGCGTTGAGCTGACGGGCGAACTGGACAAAGATTTCAACAGCATCGAGCTTGACGTGAAACAGGTGCGCAAAGCGCCGTAATGCCCTTCCTGCCGGGCTGCGTCAGCGGCCCGCTCTCTCTCCTAAACCAAATTCCTGCGCGCGCGAGCGAAACGTTTCGATAACGATCACACTTCTCGATCTCTCCCGTTGAGTTACCGCCGCTATTTCATACACTGCCGCGAGCGAAACGTTTCGCTCTGGAGCAGAAAATGAAAAAAGGTCGCCTGTTAAACGCTGAACTCTCTTACGTGATTGCCCGCCTGGGCCATACGGATACGCTGACCATTGCCGATGCCGGCTTGCCGATCCCGGCAGGGCCGCAGCGCATCGATCTGGCGCTGACGCCGGGCACGCCCGATTTTATGCAGGTGGTGCAGGCCGTCACGCTGGAGATGCAGGTGGAAAGCGCCCTGATAGCGGAGGAGATCAAGCAGCATAATCCGCAGCTCCACAGCGAACTTCTCGCCGTGCTCGAAGCCTTGCAACAGCACCAGGGAAATAACATCGCCGTACGCTACATCAGCCACGAACAGTTCAAACAACAGACGCAACGCAGTCAGGCGGTCATTCGCAGCGGAGAGTGCTCTCCGTTTGCGAATGTCATCCTGAGCGCTGGCGTCACCTTCTGAGGCCGTTATGCAACCCTTATTACAGCTCCAGGGGATTGAAAAATCCTTTCCCGGCGTAAAGGCGTTAAAGAACGCGTCGCTGGCGGTCTATCCGGGACGCGTGATGGCGCTGGTCGGCGAGAACGGCGCCGGCAAGTCCACCATGATGAAGGTGCTGACCGGCATCTACAGCCGCGACGCGGGTTCGCTGCGCTGGCTCGGTGAAGAGACCACTTTCAGCGGCCCCAAGGCGTCGCAGGAGGCGGGCATCGGTATTATTCATCAGGAGCTGAACCTGATCCCCCAACTGACCGTGGCGGAGAACATCTTCCTGGGTCGCGAATTCGTTAACCGCTTCGGCCGCATCGACTGGAAGCGGATGTACGCCGAGGCGGACGCGCTGCTGAAGCGTCTCAACCTGCGCTTCAACAGCCACAAGCTGGTGGGCGATCTCTCGATTGGCGATCAGCAGATGGTGGAGATCGCCAAGGTCCTGAGCTTTAAGTCGCAGGTGATCATCATGGATGAGCCGACCGACGCGCTGACCGATACCGAAACCCTGTCGCTGTTTCGCGTCATCAATGAGCTAAAGGCGCAGGGCTGCGGCATTGTTTATATCTCTCACCGCATGAAAGAGATCTTCGAGATTTGCGACGACGTCACGGTGTTCCGCGACGGGCAGTTTATCGCCGAGCGCCCGGTGAAGGATCTCAGCGAAGAGAGCCTGATCGAGATGATGGTCGGCCGCAAGCTGGAAGATCAGTATCCGCGCCTCGATCAAACGCCAGGCGACGTTCGCCTTAAGGTTGAGAACCTGAGCGGGCCGGGCGTGCACGACGTCAGTTTTACGCTGCGCAAAGGCGAAATCCTCGGCGTTTCCGGGCTGATGGGCGCCGGACGCACTGAACTGATGAAGCTACTCTACGGCGCCTTGCCGCGCAGCAAAGGCCGCGTCTGGCTCGACGGTCGTGAAGTGACGACACGCGCGCCGCAGGACGGGCTGGCCAGCGGTATCGTTTACATCTCCGAAGACCGCAAACGCGACGGGCTGGTGCTGGGGATGTCGGTAAAAGAGAACATGTCGCTGATCGCGCTGCGCTACTTCAGCCACGGCGGCGCGCTAAAACACGCCGCGGAACAGCTGGCGGTGGGCGATTTTATCCGGCTGTTCAATATCAAAACGCCGTCGATGGATCAGGCGATCGGCCTGCTTTCCGGCGGCAATCAGCAGAAAGTGGCCATCGCGCGCGGGCTGATGACGCGTCCCAACGTGCTGATCCTGGACGAACCGACGCGCGGCGTTGACGTCGGGGCGAAAAAAGAGATTTACCAGCTGATCAACCAGTTTAAGGCCGAAGGGCTGAGCATCATCCTGGTGTCGTCGGAGATGCCGGAAGTGCTCGGCATGAGCGACCGCATCCTGGTGATGCATGAAGGCCGCTCAGGCGGCGAGTTTACCCGTGAGCAGGCGACGCAGGAATCGTTAATGGCGGCAGCCGTCGGCAAGCAACACAGCGAGGATTTAGTTGTATGAGTACCCAAACCTTACCGTCCAGCCGTCGCTGGTTTAGCAAAGCCTGGCTGATGGAGCAGAAATCCCTGATTGCGCTCATCGTGTTGATCGCGGTGGTGGCAAGCCAGAGTCCTAACTTCTTCACCGTAGCGAACCTGTTCAATATTCTGCAGCAGACCTCGGTCAACGCCATTATGGCGGTCGGCATGACGCTGGTGATCCTGACCTCCGGCATCGATCTCTCGGTGGGATCGCTGCTGGCGCTGACGGGTGCGGTCGCCGCCTCGCTGGTGGGCATGGAGGTGAACGCGCTGGTGGCGGTGGCGGGCGCGCTGGCGCTGGGAGCGGCTATCGGCGCCGTGACCGGCACCATCGTCGCACGCGGCAAGGTGCAGGCCTTTATCGCCACGCTGGTGATGATGCTGCTGCTGCGCGGCGTCACCATGGTTTACACCGACGGCAGCCCGATCAACACCGGCTTCAACGACAACGCCGATCTCTTCGGCTGGTTCGGCATTGGTCGTCCGCTGGGCATTCCGACGCCGGTGTGGCTGATGGCCGTCGTCTTCCTGCTCGCCTGGTACATGCTGCACCACACGCGCCTCGGCCGCTATATCTACGCGCTGGGCGGCAATGAAGCGGCGACGCGCCTCTCCGGCATCAACGTGAACCGCGTAAAAGTGATCGTCTATGCCCTGAGCGGCATGCTGGCGGCGCTGGCGGGCACGATTGAAGTGGCGCGCCTCTCTTCCGCGCAGCCGACGGCGGGCACCGGCTACGAGCTGGATGCTATCGCGGCGGTGGTGCTGGGCGGCACCAGCCTGGCGGGCGGCAAAGGGCGCATTATGGGCACCCTGATCGGCGCGCTGATCCTCGGCTTTCTCAATAACGGCCTGAACCTGATGGGCGTCTCTTCCTACTACCAGATGATCGTGAAAGCGGTGGTCATCCTGCTGGCGGTGCTGGTAGATAACAAAAGCAGCAAATAACTCTGACCTTTACACAGGATGAAATGATGAAAAAGTTGACCGCACTGGCTGTGATCCTCGGCGCGACATTGAGCGCCAGCGCAGTGGCGAAAGATACCATCGCGCTGGTGGTGTCTACGCTGAATAACCCCTTCTTCGTCTCGCTGAAGGAGGGCGCGCAGAAAGAGGCTGACAAACTGGGCTACAACCTGGTGGTGCTCGATTCGCAGAACAACCCGGCAAAAGAGCTGGCTAACGTGCAGGATCTCACCGTGCGCGGCGCAAAACTGCTGCTGATCAACCCTACCGACTCCGATGCGGTCGGCAACGCGGTGAAAATGGCCAACCAGGCTAATATCCCGGTGATCACGCTGGACCGCGTGGCGGCGCAGGGCAAGGTGGTGAGCCATGTCGCCTCTGACAACCGCTTCGGCGGAAAAATGGCGGGCGACTATATCGCTAAGCGTCTGGGCGACAGCGCGAAAATTATCGAACTGCAGGGCATTGCCGGCACCTCGGCGGCGCGCGAGCGCGGCGAAGGCTTTAAGCAGGCGTCAGACGCGCATAAATTCCAGGTGCTGGCGAGCCAGCCAGCGGACTTCGATCGCACCAAGGGCCTGAACGTGATGCAGAACCTGCTGCAGGCGCATCCGGACGTACAGGCGGTGTTTGCGCAAAATGATGAAATGGCGCTTGGCGCGTTACGCGCATTGCAAACCGCCGGGAAATCTGATGTCGTGGTAGTCGGCTTTGACGGCACCGCTGACGGCGTGAAAGCGGTCGAAGGCGGCAAGCTGGCGGCGACAGTCGCTCAGATGCCGGATAAGATCGGCATGATTGGCGTGGATACCGCCGATAAAGTGCTGAAAGGTGAAAAAGTGCAGGGCATCAATCCCGTTGACCTGAAACTGGTCACCAAATAACTCAAAGAAAAGCAGGGCAATGCGCCACCCTTAAACCGGTGGCGCACTCTTTCTGGATCACACCCTATGAGCAAAAGCGCAAAACTGGCCGTTCTCGGCAGCATTAATGCTGACCACATTCTTAACCTGGCGCACTTTCCCCGTCCCGGCGAAACGGTGATCGGGGAGCAGTATAACGTGGCGTTTGGCGGCAAAGGGGCCAATCAGGCGGTGGCGGCAGGACGCGCTGGTGCGGACATCGCCTTTATCGCCTGCCTTGGCGACGACGCCATCGGCGAACGCATCCGCGCGCAGCTGGCGCAGGACCGTATCGATACTGCGTCGGTGGAAACCGTCAGCGGTGAACCGACCGGCGTGGCGCTGATTTTCGTCAACGGCGAAGGGGAGAACAGCATCGGCATCTGCGCCGGCGCCAATGCGGCTCTGACGCCCGACTGCGTCGCGCGCCATCAGCAGGTTATTGCGGACGCGTCGGCGCTGCTGATGCAGCTGGAGTCGCCGCTGGAGAGCGTGCTGGCTGCGGCGAAGATCGCGCGCGCGCATCAGACGCAGGTGATCCTTAATCCCGCGCCGGCGACGTCGCTCGATGACGAACTGCTGGCGCTGGTGGATATCATTACGCCGAATGAAACCGAAGCGGAAAGCCTGACCGGCATCGCCGTTGCCAGCGATGACGACGCCGCGCGCGCCGCCGAGGCGCTGCACGCTAAAGGCATTGCTACCGTGCTGATTACCCTGGGACGCCGCGGCGTCTGGCTGAGCGAGCAGGGCAAAGGGCAGCGCATCGCTGGCTTTACGGTGAAGGCGGTAGACACTATTGCGGCTGGAGACACCTTTAACGGCGCGTTTATTACGGCGCGGCTGGAAGGCAAAAGCCTGCATGACGCGGTGCGCTTCGCCCATGCGGCGGCGGCGATTGCCGTCACTCGTCCAGGCGCGCAGCCCTCCGTGCCGTGGCGCGCGGAAATCGACGACTTTTTACTTCAGCAGGGTTAAGCCTTGGCGACCATGAAAGATGTCGCCCGCATGGCGGGCGTCTCCACCTCTACCGTCTCGCACGTGATCAACAATAACCGCTTCGTCAGCGAGGCGGTGCGCGAGAAGGTCGACCGGGCGATCAGCGCGCTCAACTATGCGCCCTCGGCGCTGGCGCGCAGCCTCAAGCTTAACCAGACGCACACCATCGGCATGCTGCTGACCGCCAGCAGCAACCCGTTCTACGCTGAAGTGGTGCGCGGCGTTGAAGAGAGCTGCTACGAGCGCGGTTACAGCCTGATCCTTTGCAACACGGCGGGCGACGAAGAGCGCATGAACCGCAGCCTGGAAACGCTGCTGCAAAAGCGCGTCGACGGACTGCTGATCATGTGCACCGAAAGCCATCTGCCGTCGGCGGCAATTCTCAACCGCTATCCTGCTATCCCCACCGTAATGATGGACTGGGCGCCGTTTGAAGGGCGCGGCGACATTATTCAGGATAATGCGCTGCTCGGCGGTGAGATGGCGACGCAGCATCTGATCGATCGCGGCTATACCCGCATCGCCTGCATTTCCGGCCCGCTGGATAAAACCCCGGGGCGCATGCGCCTTCAGGGTTACTACCATGCGATGGAAAAAAATGGCCTGGCAATCCCGGCCGGCTATGTGATCAACAGTGATTTCGAATTTCAGGGCGGCTACAGCGCCATGACAGCGCTGCTGGCGCTGGAGACGCCGCCGCAGGCGGTGTTCGCCAGCAACGATGCGATGGCAGTCGGCGTCTATCACGCGCTGTTTGAAGCGGGATTACGCATTCCGCAGGATATCGCGGTGATGGGCTATGACGATATCGAGCTGGCGCGCTACCTGACGCCGCCGCTGACGACTATTCACCAGCCGAAAGATGAGCTGGGCCAGCTGGCGATCGATACCTTACTTCATCGCCTGGCGGACCCCGACGCCAGCCAGCAAACTCTGGTGCTGACGCCGGAGCTGGTGGTGCGCGCCTCGAGCTAGGCGGCTTTCTTCTTTTTATCGCGGTTGGTGATCAGGTGACGGCCGTCGCCGGGGCGCAGCAGCGCAAAGGTAAAGGCGGAGATCACCGTAACGATGCCCATTGTCAGGAAAGTGGCGTGGAACTGCTCGACGGTGCCGGTTTCAAATTCCTGATAAAAGCGCAGCACCGCCGCGCTCACTGCGACGCCGAAACTGATCGACAGCTGCTGCGTCACTGCCAGCACGCTGTTGCCGCCGCTGGCGTTCTCATCATTCAGGTCGGCCAGCGTAATGGTGTTCATCGCCGTAAACTGCGTTGACATCGACATGCCGAGAATAAACAGCGGCAGCAGCAGCAGCACAACGCTTTCAGACGGCGACTGCAGCGAGAAGCTGGCAATCAGAATGCCGATGATCACGGTGATGCCGACCAGCGTACGGCGATAGCCGAACAGGCGCAGCACCTGCGTCACCGTGGATTTTGCCAGAATCGAGCCGACCGCCGTTGGCGCCATCATGCAGCCCGCCACCACCGCCGAGAAGCCAAATCCCACCTGCAGCATCAGCGGCATCAGAAAAGGCACGCAGCCGGTGCCGAGGCGCGAGGCGATATTGCCGATAATGCCGACCGAGAAGGTGCGCGTTTTAAACATCGGCAGGCTGATCAAAGGGGCAGGGTGACGGCGCGCATGGACTATATAAAGGAGCAGCAGTAGCACGCCGGCGATCAGCACGCCGGAAGCGAGCCAGGCGGAGACGATACGCTCGCCGAACAGCTCGATGCCGATCGACAGCAGCACCAGCCCGGCGCCAAACAGCAGGAAGCCGAGAAAATCGAAGCGGCGTTTGGGCAAGGTAAAATCAGGCATATATTTGCGCGCATACAAAATGCCAAGAATGCCGACGGGAATGTTGATTAAGAATATCCAGTGCCAGGTCGCATAGGTGACCAGCAGGCCGCCCAGCAGCGGCCCAAGGATCGGACCGACCAGGCCAGGCATGGTGACGAAGTTCAGTACCGGCAGGAGTTCGCTACGCGGATAGGCACGCAGCAGCGCCAGACGCGCCACCGGCATCATCATCGCCCCGCCGACACCCTGCACGATGCGTGAAATGACCAGCACCGTCAGCGACTGCGACAGGGCGCAGGCCAGCGAACCGAGCGTAAAGAGCGAAACGGCGATGATAAACACTTTGCGCGTGCCGAAGCGGTCGGCGAGCCAGCCGCTCACGGGAATAAGCATAGCTACGGTAAGCGTGTAGCTGATTACGGCGGACTGCATAGCCAGAGGAGAGCGGTCGAGACTGGTAGCGATGGCGGGTAGTGCGGTGTTGAGGATCGTGGCGTCCAGTGCCTGCATAAAGAACGCCATTGCGGCTATCCATGGCAAACCGGCCATACTGCGCGCGGATCGTATCATCGAAAATCCTTCTATATATGTCAGTAGCGGGCGAGAGGCCGAAGAGAGATCATAGCATCGGCACGACGCGTTATTGTGGCAATTTTCCAGCGGCAATGCCCGCTTCTGTGCGGTTTTTCAGCGGAAAACGCCTGCTTTTGCGCCTTTCGCTTAAAAAAGAGGCATGCAGTAATTATTTTTAAAGAAATGCTTGTCAGCCAGAAAGAACTCCCTATAATGCGCCTCCACTGACACGGCACAACGGCTTACGGAATGCGGTGTTCAGGAGACTCAGGCAGCTGAGTCGCCGGATGAAGTCCCTGAAAAAAGGGGTTGACTCCGAAGGAGAGTAGCGTAATATACGCCACCTCGCAGCAGCAGGCTCAACCGCTGACTGCACCGCTCTTTAACAATTTATCAGACAATCTGTGTGGGCACTCGAGAGCAGATATCAAAAGCCTTCGGGCTTAAAAAATATCAAGCCTCACGAGTGGACACATAATGACATTCATTATGACGTTTTACAGATGAGCACCGCTTAACTTGTTTAAGCAAATCAAACTTAAATTGAAGAGTTTGATCATGGCTCAGATTGAACGCTGGCGGCAGGCCTAACACATGCAAGTCGAACGGTAGCACAGAGAGCTTGCTCTTGGGTGACGAGTGGCGGACGGGTGAGTAATGTCTGGGAAACTGCCCGATGGAGGGGGATAACTACTGGAAACGGTAGCTAATACCGCATAACGTCGCAAGACCAAAGTGGGGGACCTTCGGGCCTCACACCATCGGATGTGCCCAGATGGGATTAGCTAGTAGGTGGGGTAACGGCTCACCTAGGCGACGATCCCTAGCTGGTCTGAGAGGATGACCAGCCACACTGGAACTGAGACACGGTCCAGACTCCTACGGGAGGCAGCAGTGGGGAATATTGCACAATGGGCGCAAGCCTGATGCAGCCATGCCGCGTGTATGAAGAAGGCCTTCGGGTTGTAAAGTACTTTCAGCGGGGAGGAAGGCGATGCGGTTAATAACCGCGTCGATTGACGTTACCCGCAGAAGAAGCACCGGCTAACTCCGTGCCAGCAGCCGCGGTAATACGGAGGGTGCAAGCGTTAATCGGAATTACTGGGCGTAAAGCGCACGCAGGCGGTCTGTCAAGTCGGATGTGAAATCCCCGGGCTTAACCTGGGAACTGCATTCGAAACTGGCAGGCTAGAGTCTTGTAGAGGGGGGTAGAATTCCAGGTGTAGCGGTGAAATGCGTAGAGATCTGGAGGAATACCGGTGGCGAAGGCGGCCCCCTGGACAAAGACTGACGCTCAGGTGCGAAAGCGTGGGGAGCAAACAGGATTAGATACCCTGGTAGTCCACGCCGTAAACGATGTCGACTTGGAGGCTGTTCCCTTGAGGAGTGGCTTCCGGAGCTAACGCGTTAAGTCGACCGCCTGGGGAGTACGGCCGCAAGGTTAAAACTCAAATGAATTGACGGGGGCCCGCACAAGCGGTGGAGCATGTGGTTTAATTCGATGCAACGCGAAGAACCTTACCTACTCTTGACATCCACGGAATTTGGCAGAGATGCCTTAGTGCCTTCGGGAACCGTGAGACAGGTGCTGCATGGCTGTCGTCAGCTCGTGTTGTGAAATGTTGGGTTAAGTCCCGCAACGAGCGCAACCCTTATCCTTTGTTGCCAGCGATTCGGTCGGGAACTCAAAGGAGACTGCCGGTGATAAACCGGAGGAAGGTGGGGATGACGTCAAGTCATCATGGCCCTTACGAGTAGGGCTACACACGTGCTACAATGGCGCATACAAAGAGAAGCGACCTCGCGAGAGCAAGCGGACCTCATAAAGTGCGTCGTAGTCCGGATCGGAGTCTGCAACTCGACTCCGTGAAGTCGGAATCGCTAGTAATCGTGGATCAGAATGCCACGGTGAATACGTTCCCGGGCCTTGTACACACCGCCCGTCACACCATGGGAGTGGGTTGCAAAAGAAGTAGGTAGCTTAACCTTCGGGAGGGCGCTTACCACTTTGTGATTCATGACTGGGGTGAAGTCGTAACAAGGTAACCGTAGGGGAACCTGCGGTTGGATCACCTCCTTACCTGAAGATACTGCCTTTCGAAGTGCTCACACAGATTGTCTGATAGAAACGTAAAGAAGCAAGACGGCTGCGAAGTCGTGACGCGTTTTCGTGTCCCCTTCGTCTAGCGGTTAGGACTCCGCCCTTTCACGGCGGCAACAGGGGTTCGAATCCCCTAGGGGACGCCACTTGCTGGTTCGTGAGTGAAAGTCACCGACCCCCGTATCTTAAAGATGACTTGCGAGTCATGTTTAAGATATTGCTCTTTAACAATCCGGAACAAGCTGAAAATTGAAACGACGCTTTGCGTTATTCCTCCGTAATAAGGAATAAAGGCAACGCGTTCGAGTCTCTCAATAATCACAACCGCGACGTCGCAAGACGCCTGTGGGTTGTGAGGTTAAGCGACTAAGCGTACACGGTGGATGCCCTGGCAGTCAGAGGCGATGAAGGACGTGCTAATCTGCGAAAAGCGCCGGCAAGGTGATATGAACCGCTACAGCCGGCGATGTCCGAATGGGGAAACCCAGTGTGTTTCGACACACTATCGCAACATGAATACATAGTGTTGCGAGGCGAACCGGGGGAACTGAAACATCTAAGTACCCCGAGGAAAAGAAATCAACCGAGATTCCCCCAGTAGCGGCGAGCGAACGGGGAGCAGCCCAGAGCCTGAATCAGCTTGTGTGTTAGTGGAAGCGTCTGGAAAGTCGCAGGGTACAGGGTGATACTCCCGTACACGAAAACACACAGGCTGTGAGCTCGATGAGTAGGGCGGGACACGTGGTATCCTGTCTGAATATGGGGGGACCATCCTCCAAGGCTAAATACTCCTGACTGACCGATAGTGAACCAGTACCGTGAGGGAAAGGCGAAAAGAACCCCGGCGAGGGGAGTGAAAAGAACCTGAAACCGTGTACGTACAAGCAGTGGGAGCCTCTTTTATGGGGTGACTGCGTACCTTTTGTATAATGGGTCAGCGACTTATATTCTGTAGCAAGGTTAACCGTATAGGGGAGCCGCAGGGAAACCGAGTCTTAACTGGGCGTTAAGTTGCAGGGTATAGACCCGAAACCCGGTGATCTAGCCATGGGCAGGTTGAAGGTTGGGTAACACTAACTGGAGGACCGAACCGACTAATGTTGAAAAATTAGCGGATGACCTGTGGCTGGGGGTGAAAGGCCAATCAAACCGGGAGATAGCTGGTTCTCCCCGAAAGCTATTTAGGTAGCGCCTCGTGAACTCATTCTCGGGGGTAGAGCACTGTTTCGGCTAGGGGGCCATCCCGGCTTACCAACCCGATGCAAACTGCGAATACCGAGAAATGTTATCACGGGAGACACACGGCGGGTGCTAACGTCCGTCGTGAAGAGGGAAACAACCCAGACCGCCAGCTAAGGTCCCAAAGTCATGGTTAAGTGGGAAACGATGTGGGAAGGCCCAGACAGCCAGGATGTTGGCTTAGAAGCAGCCATCATTTAAAGAAAGCGTAATAGCTCACTGGTCGAGTCGGCCTGCGCGGAAGATGTAACGGGGCTAAACCATGCACCGAAGCTGCGGCAGCAGTAGCGATACTGTTGGGTAGGGGAGCGTTCTGTAAGCCGTCGAAGGTGGCCTGTGAGGGCCGCTGGAGGTATCAGAAGTGCGAATGCTGACATAAGTAACGATAAAGCGGGTGAAAAGCCCGCTCGCCGGAAGACCAAGGGTTCCTGTCCAACGTTAATCGGGGCAGGGTGAGTCGACCCCTAAGGCGAGGCCGAAAGGCGTAGTCGATGGGAAACAGGTTAATATTCCTGTACTTGGTGTTGCTGCGAAGGGGGGACGGAGAAGGCTATGTTGGCCGGGCGACGGTTGTCCCGGTTTAAGCGTGTAGGCTGACTTTCCAGGCAAATCCGGAAAGTCAAGGCTGAGGCGTGACGACGAGGCACTACGGTGCTGAAGCAACAAATGCCCTGCTTCCAGGAAAAGCCTCTAAGCATCAGGCAACACGAAATCGTACCCCAAACCGACACAGGTGGTCAGGTAGAGAATACCAAGGCGCTTGAGAGAACTCGGGTGAAGGAACTAGGCAAAATGGTGCCGTAACTTCGGGAGAAGGCACGCTGGCGCGTAGGTGAGGGGACTTGCTCCCGGAGCCGAGGCCAGTCGAAGATACCAGCTGGCTGCAACTGTTTATTAAAAACACAGCACTGTGCAAACACGAAAGTGGACGTATACGGTGTGACGCCTGCCCGGTGCCGGAAGGTTAATTGATGGGGTTATCCGCAAGGAGAAGCTCTTGATCGAAGCCCCGGTAAACGGCGGCCGTAACTATAACGGTCCTAAGGTAGCGAAATTCCTTGTCGGGTAAGTTCCGACCTGCACGAATGGCGTAATGATGGCCAGGCTGTCTCCACCCGAGACTCAGTGAAATTGAAATCGCTGTGAAGATGCAGTGTACCCGCGGCAAGACGGAAAGACCCCGTGAACCTTTACTACAGCTTGACACTGAACACTGGTCCTTGATGTGTAGGATAGGTGGGAGGCTTCGAAGCGTGGACGCCAGTCTGCGTGGAGCCGTCCTTGAAATACCACCCTTTAATGGCTGGTGTTCTAACGTAGGCCCGTTATCCGGGCTGCGGACAGTGTCTGGTGGGTAGTTTGACTGGGGCGGTCTCCTCCCAAAGCGTAACGGAGGAGCACGAAGGTTGGCTAATCCTGGTCGGACATCAGGAGGTTAGTGCAATGGCATAAGCCAGCTTGACTGCGAGAGTGACGGCTCGAGCAGGTGCGAAAGCAGGTCATAGTGATCCGGTGGTTCTGAATGGAAGGGCCATCGCTCAACGGATAAAAGGTACTCCGGGGATAACAGGCTGATACCGCCCAAGAGTTCATATCGACGGCGGTGTTTGGCACCTCGATGTCGGCTCATCACATCCTGGGGCTGAAGTAGGTCCCAAGGGTACGGCTGTTCGCCGTTTAAAGTGGTACGCGAGCTGGGTTTAGAACGTCGTGAGACAGTTCGGTCCCTATCTGCCGTGGGCGCTGGAAAACTGAGGGGGGTTGCTCCTAGTACGAGAGGACCGGAGTGAACGCACCGCTGGTGTTCGGGTTGTCATGCCAATGGCACTGCCCGGTAGCTAAGTGCGGAAGAGATAAGTGCTGAAAGCATCTAAGCACGAAACTTGCCCCGAGATGAGTTTTCCCTGACCCCTTGAGGGTCCTGAAGGGACGTTGAAGACGACGACGTTGATAGGCCGGGTGTGTAAGCGCAGCGATGCGTTGAGCTAACCGGTACTAATGACCCGTGAGGCTTAACCTTACAACGCCAGAGGCGTTTTGTGAGACGCGAGATTTTCAGCTTGTTGACGGATACACCGTGCGGCCTTATGGCGGCGCGGAAAACAGAATTTGCCTGGCGGCACTAGCGCGGCGGTCCCACCTGACCCCATGCCGAACTCAGAAGTGAAACGCCGTAGCGCCGATGGTAGTGTGGGGTCTCCCCATGCGAGAGTAGGGAACTGCCAGGCATCCAATTGCAATAACCCTGACCTCACGGTCAGGGTTTTTTGCATTTTAGCGCCGATAATGCGCTGGAAAGCTCAGCGCATTGGTCGCTCTTTACGCCTTCTTCAGCCACGCCGCAATAAAGGCGCTAATCTCTTCATGACGATTCAGATCCAGCAAGGGCACCCCCACGTCCAGATAACTATCGCTGGCGACCGCAATAACGTGTTCATCGAGCAATAACGAAACCTCTTCTTTTACGCCTGCACGCCACAGGATGATTTTCGGCACCGGCTCATCTTTAAATCCTTCCACCAGCACCAGGTCAAGCTGGGTCGCATCCATTCGGCTGACCAGATAGCGTAAATCAAGCGCGTCGCTCTGCGGCGTCTCGCACATCAGCGCCCAGCGCTGCGAGCTGGCGACGATCACCTGATCCGCGCCCGCCTTTCGCAGCAGATAGCTGTCTTTACCCGGCGTATCGATCTCCATCTGATGGTGCGTATGCTTTATTAGCCCAGGCCGAATGCCGCTCGCTTTCAGCAAGGGGATCACCTGCTGCAACAGCGTCGTTTTCCCGGTTCCGCTCCAGGCGGCGATAGCCAGTAATGGCAACGTCATAGTGGACTATCCTCAAGATCGTCAGGCGTATTCACATTGCGGAAGGCGGCTTCGCTCTGGCTAAGCGTTACCGCATGACCATTCTGTTCCCGCAGAAACTGCATCAGGCGCCGCTCTCCACGCTGCAGATAATCAGCCAGCGGCTTAGCCAGGCTGCGGTGCAATAAGGCCAGCGCAGGATGGTCGCGCTCGGTCGAGCGCGCCCAGACGGTGGGCGCCGTCTCTTTTTGCCGCCATAGCTGCGCGACAAAATCAACCGGCACGGAGGGCGTATCGCAGGAGCAGAAGACGACCCAATCCGTTTTCGCGGCAAGCAGGCCGCTCAGCATGCCCGCCAGCGGCCCCGGATAGTCAGGCAAGGTATCGGCTATCACCGTACAGCCGCTTGCCTGATAACGATCAAGGTTACGGTTAGCGCTTATCATGACAATGTCGACTTGCGGCCTGAGCCGCTGAAGCACATGCTGATAAAGCGGGATGCCGTTAAGCAGCACCAGCCCTTTATCCTGTCCGCCCATACGACTCCCCTGTCCGCCGGCCAGAATAACGCCGGTTAATGCTGTCATGCCGATACCCCTGCAACAAACCCGTTATGAGGAAAAAAGATGAAATATCATCGACTGAATGAACTGCTCGACCTGCTGCGGCCCGCCTGGCAACAGGAGCCGGATCTCAACCTGCTGCAATTTTTACAAAAACTGGCGCAGGAATCGGGTTTCAGTGGCCCATTAAGTGAATTAACCGATGACATCTTGATTTACCATCTGAAAATGCGCGATGCCGACAAGTATGCGGAAATTCCCGGCCGACAAAAAGATTATGAAGCAGATTTTAAAACAGCGCTGTTGCGCGCGCGCGGTGTGATTAAGGACGATAACTAATGCTATGCTTGCGGGCTCCTTGTAAAGACAGTAACGGGTAATTCAATGGATGCCGCTTTTAATTTCCAGACGCTGGATCCTGACGCCATCCTCGATGCGCTATGGGAAACGGGTCTTCGGGTCGAGTCTGGATTAACCGCGCTCAACAGCTATGAGAACCGCGTCTATCAGTTCAGCGATGAAGAGCGTCAGCGCTACGTGGTGAAATTCTATCGGCCTCAGCGCTGGAGCGAAGCGCAAATTGAGGAAGAGCATCAGTTCACGCACGATCTGCTGGCCGATGAAGTGCCGGTTGCCGCGCCTCTCATCCTGCAGGGAAAAACGCTGCATCACCACGCAGGCTTCCTGTTCACGGTGTTTCCCAGCCTTGGCGGCCGTCAGTATGAAACGGACAACGACGAGCATCTGGAGTGGGTAGGCCGCTTTTTGGGACGCATCCACCAGACCGGCCGCAAGCAGCGCTTTACGCATCGTCCTACCATGGACTTAGAAGAGTACCTGCATCAGCCGCGCGCCGAGCTGGCGAGCAACCCGCTGGTGCCGGCCGCGCTGAAGCCCACGCTACTGCAGGCAATAGACAAGCTTGGCGTTGCCCTCCAGCAGCGCTGGCATCACAGCTGGCAGCCGTTGCGGCTGCATGGCGACTGCCATCCCGGCAATATCCTGTGGCGTGACGGGCCGCTGTTCGTCGATCTCGACGATGCGCGTAACGGGCCGGCGGTGCAGGATCTCTGGATGTTGATCAACGGCGATCTTCAGGAACAGCGCATTCAGTGGGATATTTTGCTGGAGGCGTATACGGAGTTCAGCGATTTTGATATTAACGAATTGTCACTGATTGAACCTTTACGCGCTATGCGCATGGTTTATTATCTGGCCTGGGTGGCGCGCCGCTGGCAGGATCCGGCCTTTCCTCGCGCATTTCCGTGGATGACGGACGAGGATTTCTGGCGCCGACAGATTTCGCAATTTACCGAGCAGGAGAAGCTGTTGCAGCAACCACCGCTACAGCTCACCCCGCAATTTTAAATAGAGAAGTCAGGAGAATTTTTCACAATGAAGAAAATTTGGTTTGCACTGGTTGGTTTAGTGCTGGCGTTCAGCGCCTCTGCTGCCCAGTTTACCGATGGTCAGCAATACGTCAGCCTGCCGAAGCCTGTTGCCGGCGAACCGCAGGTGCTGGAGTTCTTCTCCTTCTTTTGCCCGCACTGCTATCAGTTCGAGCGTCTTTATCACATCAGCGACGCCGTGAAAAAGAATCTGCCTGCCGACACCAAAGTGACTAAATACCACGTCGATTTTCTCGGCGGCGATTTTGGCCCGGTTGTGACGCATGCATGGGCGGTTGCGCTGGCGCTGGGCGTTGAAGATAAAGTCACCGCGCCGATTTTTGACGGTATCCAGAAAACGCAGACCATCACCGATGCCGCGAGCCTGAAGGCGGCCTTTATTAGCGCGGCGGGCATCACGTCCGAGCAGTATGACGCGGCATGGAACAGCTTTGCTGTGAAAGCGTTAGTGGCGCAGCAGGAAAAAGCGGCGTCAGACGTGGATCTGCGCGGCGTGCCGGCTATGTTCGTCAACGGCAAATATATGGTTAACAACGGCGGTCTCGACACCAGCTCTATGGATAACTTTGTCGCGGAATATGCCAACGTGGTGAAGTTCCTGGTCAGCCAGAAGTAATAAATGATCTGTTCAGCTGAAAACGCCGACATTGTCGGCGTTTTTTTATGATTGAAATTATTTAGCAAAATAGTCCATTCGCAGCCTTTCCTGTTTAATATCCACATATGCCACTGCCTGTGCAGAAAGCGTTGTCCTGTCACAGCAATAAACTAATTAACTGATTTAAATGGACTTTATAAAACTCATTACCCTTTTATAGCGCAAGCGTTAACGCGTTATGATTTTTGCGCACAAAGTTATCCACAGAAAGATCCTTGCGATCCGCGCCGTAAAACCATGAAAAAATCCGGCTGCAGGCGGCCTGCGTTCAACATTCTGCTCAAGCTGTGGCATCCTTATAGTCCACCCATGGCAACGAAGATTACACAGACTTATGGCGCAAATTGCAGAAAATCCCCTGATTCTGGTTGATGGCTCATCCTACCTTTACCGCGCTTATCATGCGTTTCCGCCGCTCACCAACAGCGCAGGCGAGCCGACCGGCGCGATGTATGGCGTGCTCAACATGTTGAAAAGTCTGTTGGCGCAGTACAATCCAAGCCATGTTGCCGTGGTATTCGACGCCAAAGGCAAAACGTTCAGGGATGAGCTGTTCGAACACTACAAGTCACATCGCCCGCCAATGCCGGACGATCTGCGCGCGCAGACCGCGCCCTTGCACGAGATGGTGAAAGCAATGGGTCTGCCGCTGCTGGCGGTGAGCGGCGTTGAGGCGGACGATGTTATCGGCACGCTGGCGCTGCAGGCAGAGAAAGAGGGCCGCCCGGTGCTGATCAGCACCGGCGACAAAGATATGGCGCAGCTGGTCACGCCGAATATTACTCTGATCAACACCATGACCAATACCATTCTTGGCCCAGAAGAGGTTGAGCATAAATATGGCGTGCCGCCTGGGTTGATCATCGACTTTCTGGCGATGATGGGTGACAGCTCGGATAACATTCCAGGCGTGCCGGGCGTTGGCGAGAAAACCGCGCAGGCGCTGCTGCAGGGATTAGGCGGCATGCGGTCGATTTATGAGAATCTTGATAAGGTCGCCGAACTCTCTTTCCGCGGCGCCAAAACAATGGCGGCGAAGCTGGAGCAGAATCGCGACGTGGCCTTTCTCTCCTACCAGCTGGCCACCATTAAAACCGACGTTGAGCTGGAGCTGAGCTGCAGCGAGCTGACGGTCGCCGAGCCGGACGTCGAGGCACTGCAGGCGCTGTTCAGCCGTTACGAATTCAAACGCTGGCTGGCGGATCTGCAGGACGGCAAGTGGCTGCAGGGTAAAAAGAGCAACCTGAAGGCGCAGCAGGCGCTGCCTGAAGAGCCTGCTGCGAAGCCGGAAGCCACCAGCGTGCTCGCCTCGGACGGCTACGTCACCATCCTCGACCAGGAGACGTTCGACCTCTGGCTGGAGAAGCTGAAGAAAAGCGATCTCTTTGCGTTCGATCTCGAAACCGACTCGCTGGATACCTTGAGCGCCAGTATCGTTGGCATCGCGCTGGCCGTCGCGCCGGGCGAAGCCGCCTATCTGCCGGTGGGCCACGATTATCTTGATGCGCCGGATCAGCTGGATCGCCGCGAGGTGCTGGCGCAGCTGAAGCCGATTCTGGAGGACAGCAACGCCCTGAAGGTGGGGCAGAATCTGAAGTACGATCGCGGCGTTCTGAAAAACTACGACATCGAACTGGCCGGCATTAAGTTCGATACCATGCTGGAGTCCTACATGCTCAACAGCGTGGCAGGCAAACACGATATGGATAGCCTGTCGGCGCGCTGGCTGAACCATAAAACCGTGACCTTCGAAGAGATCGCCGGCAAGGGCAAAAATCAGCTGACCTTTAACCAGATCGCGCTGGAGCAGGCGGCGCACTACGCGGCGGAAGACGCCGACGTCACGCTTCAGCTGCACCTGAAAATGTGGGCAGAGCTGGAGCCAGAAGCGGGCCCGAGAAAGGTTTTCGAAGAGATTGAGATGCCGCTGCTGACGGTGATCTCTCGCGTGGAGCGCAACGGCGTGCTGATTGATCAGTCTATTCTGGCGCAGCACTCGAAAGAGCTGACCCTGAGGCTGGCGGAGCTGGAGCAGAAAGCGCATGAGCTGGCGGGCGAGCCTTTCAACCTCTCTTCCACCAAACAGCTGCAGACCATCCTGTTTGAAAAGCAGGGCATTAAACCGACCAAGAAAACCCCTGGCGGCGCGCCGTCTACCAGCGAAGAGGTGCTGGCGGAGCTGGCGCTCGACTATCCGCTGCCGAAGGTGATTCTGGAACACCGCGGCCTGTCGAAGCTGAAATCGACCTACACCGACAAGCTGCCGCAGATGATCAATCCGCTGACTGGCCGCGTGCATACCTCCTATCATCAGGCGGTCACGGCGACCGGGCGACTCTCCTCGACCGATCCCAACCTGCAGAACATTCCGGTGCGCAACGATGAAGGCCGCCGTATACGTCAGGCCTTTATCGCTGGCAAAGGCAACTGCATCGTTGCGGCGGACTACTCGCAGATTGAGCTGCGCATTATGGCGCACCTGTCGCAGGACAAAGGCCTGCTGGACGCCTTCGCACACGGCGAGGATATTCACCGCGCGACCGCCGCAGAGGTGTTTGGCGTGGCGCTGGACAAGGTCAGCGGCGAACAGCGCCGCAGCGCGAAGGCGATTAACTTCGGCCTGATTTATGGCATGAGTGCGTTCGGTCTGTCGCGCCAGCTCAATATCGGCGCGGGCGAAGCGAAGAAATATATGGATCTCTATTTCGAACGCTATCCCGGCGTGCTGCGCTATATGGAAAACACCCGCCAGCTGGCGGCCAGCAAAGGCTACGTCGAAACCCTGGACGGTCGACGCCTGTGGCTGCCGGACATCAAATCCAGCAACGCCATGCGGCGTAAAGCGGCCGAGCGCGCGGCGATCAACGCCCCGATGCAGGGCACCGCGGCCGATATCATCAAGCGCGCAATGATTGCGGTAGACGGCTGGCTGCAGCAGCAGAATGACGACGCGGTGCGCATGATTATGCAGGTGCACGATGAACTGGTGTTTGAGGTGCAGGCCGACGCCGTAGAGTCCGCCAGCCAGCAGATCCGCGAATTAATGGAGGACAGCATGAAGCTGGATGTGCCGCTTCAGGTTGAGGTCGGCGTGGGTGATAACTGGGATCAGGCGCACTAACGGATGTCGCTCAGGCCGGTGAAGGATTATCCTCATCGGCCTGCTCAGCCTATAAGAAAAAAGTCTGTTTAACCGATTCAGCGAATGAACAAAATTACGTCATTTCTAACTACCTATCGGTTAAGCATTTTTTTGGTAATTAAACTACATCCAGAGGCGATTTTTGTGATGAACGCATGAAAAATCATGCTGTTTAGTGAAAGCAAACTACAAAAAAGCCTTTGTGCGACAGAAAAAATCAGGTAAAGTTCGAGGCGTAGGGTACAGAGGTAAGATGTTCTATCTTTCAGACCTTTTACTTCACGTAATCGGATTTGGCTGAATATTAGCCGCCCCAGTCATTTTATGACTGGGGCGTTTTTTATTGTGCTTTTGCCAGCAAAAGCCTGTTTCGCTGTTACGCTTCAGCCGCGTTATCCTGCGCTGGCGCTAATTCGTTGAACCAGACATCCAGTTTCTGACGCAGCTTGTCGACGCCGATCTTTTTCAGAGAAGAGAACATCTCTACCTGCACATCGCCCATAAAGGCCAGCGCGGCTTCGCGCACCATGTTGAGCTGCGCTTTACGCGCGCCAGAGGCGAGCTTGTCCGCTTTGGTCAGCAGCACCAGCACCGGGATCTGGCTCTCTACCGCCCACTGAATCATCTGCTGATCGAGATCCTTCAGCGGATGGCGAATATCCATCAGCACCACCAGGCCTTTCAGCGCGTCGCGTTTTTGCAGATATTCGCCCAGCGCGCGCTGCCATTTGCGCTTCATCTCTTCCGGCACTTCGGCGTAGCCATAGCCGGGCAGATCCACCAGGCGTTTACCGTCTGTGACCTCGAACAGGTTGATAAGCTGCGTGCGGCCCGGCGTTTTACTGGTGCGCGCCAGGCTTTTCTGGTTGGTGAGGGTGTTCAGCGCGCTCGATTTACCCGCGTTCGAGCGGCCGGCGAAGGCAACTTCAATGCCGGTATCGGCAGGCAGATGGCGGATATCGGGCGCGCTAAGAATGAAGTGGGTAACGTGATAGTTCAGTGCAGACAAAATTTAACTCCAGAGACGAATGCGGTCATTGGCGCTGATTATACGCGTTATGGCGCAAAAGTGCCCGACGGCGTCATCCAGCAGGTTTTTGTAAGATATTCGCCATAAATACTGCCAGTTATGACCGCTTTTTATGAAAAATTTAAAAAATAAAATATATATAAATCAATTGTATGTAATGAAATCGCTAAATAAAAAGGTAAAAAGAGCCGTTATTGGGTTGTGGGTTTTACCGGTTGGTCTACATTATTGGGCAGTGCAGGGCAGCACCCATCAGGATGATGTGCTCAGGAGCGTCTGGATGACCGCGAGCAGAGGGAGGGAAACGGCCAGGGATTGCAGGCCGGAAAAGGAAAAGGATTCGCTCAGGAGTTGAGCAGGCGCGGGATTGACCGGGACGTTGCGAGCCAAAACGGATTAAAAATATGATTCCTTCTGCGGAAGGTGCGAAATAAGGCGACAGCATAGAGCTGTCGCCTTTTTTCTTTGTCTGCTTTCTGCTAGATTTCGCCGCAATTCTGTACCCTCCGTGAACAGACGAGCTTAAAGAGAGGACGCGTATTTTCTGCTGCGCATCGCCGACAAACAAGCCGCGTCAAGAGTGAGGGGTATATACTGATACTGATTAAAAACAGTGAGACCGAACATCATGAAGCAACCTGTACGCGGCGCGAGCGGCAAACCTGCCACCAGTAAAACAAAGCGTAAATCGCGCGAAGAACTCAATGAGGCCGCACGCGATCGCAAGCGTGATAAAAAGCATCGCGGCAACGCCTCTGGCAGTCGCGCCAATCCTGCCGTTAGCGCGGGAAAATCTGGCCAGGGCAATAAAGCCAAAGACCCGCGTATCGGCAGCAAAAAACCGATTCCGCTGATCGCTGACGGCGCCACGTCCAGCGCGCCGGTGAAAAAGGCGGTGAAACCGCCGGTAGAGAAGAAAGTGCGTCTTAGTCCGGAAGAGGAGCTGGCGCAGCTGGAAAACAGCGAGCGTCTCGACGCGCTGCTGGATCGCATGGAAAACGGCGAAACGCTGTCGGCGGAAGAGCAGGCCTGGCTGGATGAAACCCTGGACCGCATCGATGAACTGATGGAGCAGCTCGGCATCGACATGGATGACGAGGCGGAAGATGAGCAGGCCGAAGAAGATATGTATCGCCTGCTGAAAGGCAACTGAGTTTTGATCGGCATGCGCATCCGCGCATGCCGCGCCAGACAGGTAAATCGTTATGTTTTGGCCTGGATCAATTTTAGCGCTGCTGCTGACATGTTATCTCATCCTGTTATTGGCTAAACTACGACGCCTGTCGCGTCTGAAGTCACGTTTACGTCGGGTTCAGTCCCGCTCACCTTTCCTCTCTTCTGCATCGCGACCTTCTCTGAGACGTCACCGGAAGGAGTAAGCATGTTTCTGCAACCCGTCTCCTGGGATCAGCGGTTAATTGAGAAATACAATTACGCCGGCCCGCGCTATACCTCGTATCCCACTGCGCTGGAGTTTAGCGAGCGCTACGACGCTGCGGCGTTTCAGCGCGCCGTCGCACGCTATCCCGATCGTCCGCTGTCGCTCTACGTGCATATCCCGTTTTGCCATAAGCTCTGCTACTTCTGCGGCTGTAATAAGGTGGTGACGCGCCAGCTGCATAAAGCGGACCGCTATCTGGATGCGCTGGCGCAGGAGATACGTCAGCGCGCGCCGCTGTTTCGCCAGCGCCGCGTGACGCAGCTGCACTGGGGCGGCGGCACGCCGACCTTTCTTAATCACGAGCAGCTCTCCCGGCTGGTGGCGCTGCTGCGAGAAAACTTCAGCCTGGCGGACGATCTGGAGATGTCGATCGAAGTCGATCCGCGTGAAATCGAGCCGGATACCATCACGCACCTGCGTCAGCTCGGCTTTAACCGGCTGAGCATGGGCGTGCAGGACTTTAATAAGGCGGTGCAGGCGCGCGTCAACCGCGTTCAGGATGAAGAGGCGATCTTCGCGCTGATGGCCCGGGCGCGCGAGCAGGGCTTTCACTCCACCAGCATCGATCTTATCTACGGTCTGCCGCTGCAAACGCCAGAGAGCTTCGCTTATACGCTGCAGCGCGTTATCGCGCTCAACCCGGACCGCATGAGCGTGTTCAACTACGCGCATCTGCCGGCGCTGTTTGCGGCGCAGCGCAAAATCAAAGAGCAGGAGCTGCCGTCGGCGCAGAGCAAGCTGGAGATCTTACAGCAGACCATCGCCACGCTGACGCAGCAGGGCTATGACTTCATCGGCATGGACCACTTCGCGAAACCGCAGGATGAACTGGCCCAGGCGCAGCGCGCCGGGGTGCTGCACCGTAATTTCCAGGGCTACACCACACAGGGCGACAGCGATCTGCTCGGCCTCGGCGTCTCCGCCATCAGCATGATCGGCGACAGCTATGCGCAGAATGAAAAAGATCTGAATCGCTGGTATGAGGCGGTGGCGACGCGCGGCGAGGCGCTGTGGCGCGGCGTGGCGCTGACGGATGACGACTGTCTGCGCCGCGACGTAATAAAAACGCTGATCTGCAACTTCTCGCTCGACTTCCGCGCCATCGAAGCGCAACACGCGATACGCTTCAGCGACTACTTCGCCGAGGACCTGGCGCTATTGCAGCCGCTGATTGCGGACGGGCTGGTGGAGCGGCGTGACCACGGGCTGCAGGTGACCGGCGCGGGCCGATTACTGATCCGCAACATCTGCATGTGCTTTGACCTTTATCTGCGGCAAAAGGCGCGTCAGCAGCAGTTCTCACGCGTGATTTAGCACAGCAGCGCGCCTGCGCGCATAAGAGTACGCGCAGGCGCGGCGATTACTGAAACAGATTGACCATGATAGCGCACAGCACGGCAGCGACGGCGGCCTGCGGCGAATGGCCGGCGGCGCTGCCGATAACGGCCAGGTTGTGCGATACCATGTGAAGGAAGGATTCAAACATTG
Source organism: Pantoea sp. Z09 (assembly GCF_022394795.1). Classification (NCBI taxonomy): domain Bacteria; kingdom Pseudomonadati; phylum Pseudomonadota; class Gammaproteobacteria; order Enterobacterales; family Erwiniaceae; genus Pantoea; species Pantoea sp. Z09. The sequence continues at coordinate 3,872,479 of NZ_CP092373.1, read as the reverse complement.
CTTCTTCTCCCGATAGCCGCCCGTATGATACTGAACGGCATCGGTGTGTAAAGCGGGTCAAGGCGATAAGTTGTGTAAAAAATCGCCTTGTTTTACCCGCATTGTTACTCCATGCCCAGCTCTTTCAGTTTGCGCGTCAGGGTATTGCGTCCCCAGCCCAGCAGCCTGGCCGCTTCCTGCTTGTGGCCCTGCGTATGACGCAGCGCCGTGGTCAGCAGGGTGCGCTCCATTTCCGGCTGCGCTTCAGAGAGCAGGTTTTGATGACCGGAGCGCAGCGCGCGGTCGGCCCACTGCGCCAGCAGCGTCGCCCAGCTGTCGGGCAGCGACTGCACCGGACTCTCCGGCGTGCTGGACTCAAAGAGTTCCGGCGGCAGATCCTGAATCAACACTTCCTGGCCCGCCGCCATCACCGTCAGCCAGCGACAGGTGTTCTCCAGCTGGCGCACGTTACCCGACCAGTGCAGACGCGTCAGCGCCGCCTCGGTTTCCGGATGGAGAATTTTCGCCTCGACGCCCAGCTCGCGCGCCGCCACCTGCAGGAAATAGCGCGCCAGGCGCGGAATGTCTTCGCGACGTTCGCGCAGCGGCGGCAGATGCACGCGGATAACGTTCAGGCGATGGAAAAGATCCTCACGGAACTTGCCTTCCTGCACCCGGCGCTCAAGGTTCTGATGGGTGGCCGCGATAATGCGCACATCCACCTTCACCGGCGCATAGCCGCCGACGCGGTAAAACTGCCCGTCGGCCAGCACGCGCAGCAGGCGCGTCTGGACGTCGAGCGGCATATCGCCGATCTCATCGAGAAACAGCGTGCCGCCGTCCGCCTGCTCGAAGCGGCCCTGACGGATCTGATTCGCGCCGGTAAACGCCCCTTTCTCATGGCCGAACAGCTCGGACTCAATCAAATCTTTCGGGATCGCCGCCATATTGAGCGCGATAAACGGCGCTTTGGCGCGCGGACTGTGGCGATGCAGCGCGTGCGCCACCAGCTCTTTCCCGGTGCCCGACTCGCCGTTGATCAGCACGCTGATCGACGAGCGCGACAGGCGGCCGATAATGCGGAACACATCCTGCATCGCTGGCGCTTCGCCGATGATGTCGGTGGTAGGACCGCTGACCGGCTGATTGCGCGGCTGCTGCTGCTCCTGATAGTGGCTGATGGCGCGCTCGACCAGCGCCACGGCCTCGTCGATATCAAAGGGCTTCGGCAGGTAGTCGAACGCCCCTTGCTGATAGGCGCTGACCGCCGCGTCCAGGTCGGAGTGCGCCGTCATAATGATGACCGGCAGCATCGGATGACGCTGCTTGATCTGTTTCAGCAGCGCCAGCCCGTCCATGCCCGGCATGCGAATATCTGACAGTAAAACGTCTGGGGTTTTGGTCGAGAGCGCGTCCAGCACCTCATTGCCGCTATCGAAAGTGGCACAGCTTAAACCGGCTCCAGTGAGCGCGCGTTCAAGCACCCAGCGGATGGAGCTATCGTCATCGACGATCCAGACTATCCCTCGTTGCATAGAAACCTCACTGGCGAATAGGCAGATAAACCGAGAATTCGGTGTGTCCAGGCCAACTGTTAAACTCAATTTTTCCTGAATGTTGATCGATCAGGCTACGGGCGATAGAGAGACCCAGACCGGTACCGCCTTCGCGGCCGCTCACCATCGGGTAAAACAGGGTATCCTGCAGCTGCGCCGGTATGCCCGGGCCGTCGTCTTCCACGTCGATACGCGCCACCAGACGGTAGCGCGTGCCGTGCAGCGTCAGCTGGAAGGCGGTGCGGGTGCGCAGGATAATGGTGCCGCCTTCTTCGCCCAGCGCCTGCAGCGCGTTGCGAACCACGTTGAGCAGCACCTGTTCAATCTGGTCGGGATCGTGCGGCAGCTCCGGCAGGCTGGGATCGTAATCGCGCACCAGCCTGACGTTCTCCGGCAGCTCCATCGACACCAGATTCACCACGCGTTCCGCTACCTGATGAATGCTCTGCGTGATGTGCATGCCGGGCTGTTGCGGGCCGAGCAGGCGGTCGACCAGGTTACGCAGACGGTCCGCCTGCTCGATAATCACTTTGGTATATTCGTTCAGCGACGGATCGGGCAGCGCGCGCGACAGCAGCTGCGCTGCGCCGCGCAGGCCGCCCAGCGGATTTTTAATCTCGTGAGCGAGGCCGCGCACCAGATCGCGCGCTGCCACCTGCTGCGCATGCTGAAGCTGCTCCTGGCTCAGGCGACGCTGGTTATCCATCGGCGCCATCTCCAGCAGAATAAAGCCGTCCGGCAGCCGCTGCGCCGTGAGCGCCATAACGTGCGCGCGGCCGTCGACCACCAGCGTCACTTCGCTGTCGGTAAACCCCTGGCCAGCCGCAAGACTCTCGCGCATCACCTCGATATTCAGCGAAAAGTAGCCGGTTAAATCGGGCAGCGGCGTGCCGAACAGTTTGCGTGAGCTTTGCGCCAGTAGCTGCTGCGCCGCCGGATTGGCATAGTGGATAACCAGCTCGTCATCCACTAGCAGAATACTGTTGATCAGGGAGTTGAGAATTTGTCCCGCGTCGGGCAGGGTGCCAGTTGCCATACAGCGTTCCTCTGCACTATTTTAGTGCATTATACTCTTCCGCGTCCGGTTTCAGACGGCTGAACGATGATTTCGCGGCGAAAAAAGCCCATCCGGAGATGGGCTAAAGTTTCCACGGCAACAAAAATCTTCTGTATGTGGCGCGTTGCCGCCTGAAGCCGCGACGCGCCCTGTGCAGAATAAAGATTAAACGCTGTAGTAGAGTTCGAACTCAACCGGGTGCGGCGTCATGCGAATACGGTCGTTCTCAACTTTACGCAGTTCGATATAGGCGTCGATCGCGTCGTCGGTGAAGACGCCGCCGCGCGTCAGGAACTCGCGGTCTTCGTTCAGCGCGATCAGCGCTTCTTCCAGCGAACCTGCAACTTTTGGAATCTCCGCTTCTTCTTCCGGCGGCAGATCGTACAGGTTTTTGTCCATCGCATCGCCCGGGTGGATCTTGTTGATCACGCCGTCCAGGCCAGCCATCAGCAGCGCGGTGAACGCCAGGTACGGGTTAGCAGCCGGATCCGGGAAGCGCGCTTCGATACGACGCGCTTTCGGGCTGGCAACAACCGGAATACGGATAGAGGCGGAGCGGTTACGCGCGGAGTAAGCCAGCATAACCGGCGCTTCGTAGCCCGGCACCAGACGCTTGTAAGAGTTGGTGGTCGGGTTCGCCAGGGCGTTGATCGCTTTCGCGTGCTTGATGATGCCGCCGATGTAGAACAGTGCGGTTTCAGACAGGCCGCCGTATTTGTCGCCAGCGAACAGGTTCACGCCGCCTTTAGAGAGCGACATGTGGCAGTGCATGCCAGAACCGTTGTCGCCGAACATCGGCTTCGGCATAAAGGTCGCGGTTTTGCCGTAGGCGTGCGCGACGTTATGCACCACATATTTGTAGATCTGAATTTCGTCCGCTTTCTTGGTCATGGTGTTGAAGCGGGTCGCCACTTCGTTCTGACCGGCAGTCGCCACTTCGTGGTGATGCGCTTCTACTACCAGGCCCATCTGCTCCATGGTCAGACACATGGCCGAACGGATGTCCTGTGCGGAGTCAACCGGCGGAACCGGGAAGTAGCCGCCTTTCAGGCCAGGACGGTGACCTTTGTTGCCGCCTTCGTACTCTTTACCGGTGTTCCAGGCCGCTTCGATGTCGTCGATAGCGACGTGCGAGCCAGAAGTCGACGAGCCGAAACGGATGTCGTCAAACAGGAAGAATTCCGGCTCCGGTCCGAACAGCACGGTGTCGGCGATGCCGGATGAGCGCAGATACTCTTCAGCGCGCTTGGCGATGGAACGCGGATCGCGATCGTAGCCCTGCATGGTGCCTGGCTCGAGGATGTCACAACGGATGATCAGCGTCGGGTCTTCGAAGAACGGATCCAGTACCGCGGTGGTCGCGTCCGGCATCAGCACCATGTCTGATTCGTTAATGCCTTTCCAGCCGCCGATAGAGGAGCCATCAAACATTTTGCCTTCTTCGAAGAAGTCAGCGTTAACCTGGTGAGCAGGGATAGTAACGTGCTGTTCTTTACCTTTGGTGTCGGTAAAACGCAGGTCAACAAACTTAACTTCGTGCTCGTTCATCATCGAGAGAACGTGTTCAGCGGACATACTCAACTCTCCTGGAAAAGGTCATTATCATCGTGGTGAGTGGCTGCGTCGTCTGGAATGAAATGTGTCTGAGCGCCATCCCCAACCAACCGATCTCGTCAAGCTCTGCAACCGTCGTGCAACTGCTGTTTTCGCTTGAAAGAGATAAAGCGAATATTGTGCCAACTTTTTTCAGCACGGCTAAATCGCCTCTGTACGCACTCTTTTGTCGCCTGTGGGCTGCACCAGGCTGGCAAATTTGCACCAAAAGCGTGCTTTTTCGCCAATCCTAAGCACCAAAAAGGTGCATTCCCCCAACTTAGTGCATTAAGTGCACCGCATCCAGCGCAAATTAACGCCACTACAATAAACTTATGGGGAAAAGTGTGATCGTATTCAGTATCCCGCTTAATCCGTGTACAATAGCGCGCTATTTCTAATGCCTGAGGCAAAGTTGTGATCGAAAATTTGCGTAACATCGCCATCATCGCGCACGTCGACCATGGTAAGACCACCCTGGTTGATAAGCTGCTGCAACAGTCCGGTACCTTTGACGCGCGTACCGAAGCGACTGAGCGTGTGATGGACTCCAACGATTTGGAGAAAGAGCGTGGGATTACCATCCTCGCGAAAAACACCGCCATCAAATGGAATGACTACCGTATCAACATCGTTGATACCCCAGGACACGCCGACTTTGGCGGTGAGGTAGAGCGCGTCATGTCCATGGTGGATTCGGTGCTGTTGGTTGTCGATGCGATGGATGGCCCTATGCCGCAAACCCGCTTCGTGACCAAAAAAGCCTTTGCCCATGGTTTGAAGCCGATCGTTGTAATCAACAAGATTGACCGTCCGGGCGCGCGTCCTGACTGGGTTGTGGATCAGGTGTTCGACCTGTTCGTCAACCTGGACGCCACCGACGAGCAGCTTGATTTCCCGATCATTTACGCGTCTGCGCTGCAGGGCATCGCCGGTCTGGATCACACCGACATGGCTGAAGATATGACCCCGCTGTACCAGGCGATCGTTGAGCACGTTTCTCCGCCGCAGGTGGAAGTTGACGCGCCGCTGCAGATGCAGATCTCGCAGCTGGACTACAACAACTACCTGGGCGTGATCGGCATCGGCCGCATCAAGCGCGGTAAAGTCAAGCCGAACCAGCAGGTGACCGTTGTCGACAGCGAAGGCAAAACGCGCAACGGCAAAGTCGGTAAAGTGCTGGGCCACCTGGGCCTGGAGCGTATCGACACCGACCTGGCGGAAGCGGGCGACATCATCGCGATCACCGGCCTGGGCGAGCTGAACATCTCCGACACCATCTGCGATCCGCAGAATGTCGAAGCGCTGCCGGCGCTGAGCGTCGACGAGCCGACCGTCACCATGTTCTTCAACGTCAACACCTCGCCGTTCTGCGGTCAGGAAGGCAAGTATGTGACCTCGCGTCAGATCCTTGAGCGCCTGAACAAAGAGCTGGTGCACAACGTTGCGCTGCGCGTGGAAGAGACCGAAGACGCAGACGCGTTCCGCGTATCGGGCCGTGGCGAACTGCACCTGTCGGTGCTGATCGAAAACATGCGTCGTGAAGGTTTCGAGCTGGCGGTATCCCGTCCGAAAGTTATCTTCCGCGAAATCGACGGCCGCAAACAAGAGCCGTTCGAGAACGTGACGCTGGATATCGAAGAGAACAACCAGGGCGCAGTGATGCAAGCCATGGGCGAGCGTAAAGGCGATCTGAAAAACATGGATCCGGATGGCAAAGGCCGCGTGCGTCTTGACTACGTTATCCCAAGCCGTGGTCTGATCGGCTTCCGTAACGAATTCATGACCATGACGTCCGGTACCGGTCTGCTCTATTCGACCTTCAGCCACTACGACGACATCCGTCCGGGCGAAGTCGGCCAGCGCCAGAACGGCGTGCTGATCTCTAACGGCCAGGGTAAAGCGGTTGCCTTCGCCCTGTTCGGTCTGCAGGATCGCGGCAAGCTGTTCCTAGGCCACGGCGCGGAAGTCTATGAAGGCCAGATTATCGGTATTCACAGCCGTTCCAACGACCTGACCGTAAACTGCCTGACCGGTAAGAAGCTGACCAACATGCGTGCTTCCGGTACGGATGAAGCGACCACCCTGGTGCCGCCGGTGAAGATGACCCTCGAGCAGGCCATCGAATTCATCGATGACGACGAGCTGGTGGAAGTCACGCCGCAGTCGGTCCGTATCCGTAAACGTCATCTGACCGAGAACGATCGCAAACGCGCGTCACGCGGTCCGAAAGAGTAAGACGTTTCGCCTGTGAAAAAGCCCCGTTTATCGGGGCTTTTTTTATGCCTGCCGTTATTTGTCCTGCCGCCACGGCGCTCTCTGCGCAACGCTGCCATGTCACAGCGTCCATAACCGACTTTTCTCCAGCCTGTTACCTGTTCAGCCCCTGTTTTTGCCGCTAGAGTGAATGATCCAGGGAATCAGAGGAGTAACGACATGTTGTACATATTTGACTTAGGCAATGTGATTGTTGATATCGACTTTAACCGCGTGCTGGGCGTCTGGAGTGACCTTGGCCGCGTGCCGCTGGCGCTGTTGCAAAGCCGCTTCCAGATAGACGAGGCGTTTGAACAGCATGAACGCGGCGAAATCAGCGACGAGCACTTCGCGGCGGAGCTGTGCGAGCGGCTCGATATCGCGCTGAGCTATGAACAGTTCGTTGCGGGATGGCAGGCGGTGTTTATGGGCGCGCGCGCCGATACGCTGGCGCTGATGAACCAGCTGCGCGCCGACGGGCATCGCGTGGTGATCCTCTCCAACACTAACAAGCTGCACACCGAGTTCTGGCCGACGCAGTACCCGGAAGTGCGCGCGGCGGCGGACGTCATCTACCTGTCGCAGGAGCTGGGCATGCGCAAGCCTGAAGCGCGTATTTTCGAGCATGTGCTGCAGCAAGAGGGCTATCGCGCCGATCAGGCGATCTTCTTCGATGACAACGCGGATAATATTGCTGCAGCGAAGGCGCTGGGCATTAAAAGCGTGCTGGTGACCGACAATAAAACCGTGCCGGCCTGGCTGGCAAGCCATCGCTGAATGATCAGGTTACGTCCGTTTGTTTCGAGCTGCCACGCGCTCTGGCTGTGGCTCAAGCTGCTGTGGAAACGCGTCGACGAGGACAGCATGACGACGCAGGCCGGCAACCTGGCCTTTGTCTCACTGCTGGCGCTGGTGCCGCTGATCGCCGTGGTGTTCGCGCTGTTCTCGGCGTTTCCGGTCTTTTCCGACGTTAGCGTTCAGCTGAAAAACTTTATCTTCACCAACTTCGTTCCGGCGACCGGCAACGTGGTGCAGCGCTATCTCGATCAGTTCGTGGCCAACGTGCACCGCATGACGGCGCTCGGCGCGGTAGGGCTGATCGTCACCGCGCTGCTGTTGATGCACTCGGTCGACACCGCGCTCAACACCATCTGGCGCAGCCATAAAAAGCGCCCGCTGGTTTACTCATTCGCCGTCTACTGGATGATCCTGACGCTGGGGCCGCTGCTGGCGGGCGCCAGCCTGGCGATCAGCTCCTATCTGCTGTCGCTGCGCTGGATCAGCGACAGCGGCGTTTACGGCGTGATCGACCAGGTGCTGCGGGTTTTCCCGCTGCTGCTCTCCTGGCTGGCGTTCTGGCTGCTCTACAGCATCGTGCCGACGCGCAGCGTGCCGCCGCGTGACGCCCTGGTCGGCGCGCTGGTGGCGGGGGCGCTGTTTGAGCTGGGTAAAAAAGGCTTTGCCCTCTATGTTACGATGTTTCCTTCATATCAGCTGATTTACGGCGTGCTGGCGGTGATCCCGATTCTGTTTCTCTGGGTCTACTGGACCTGGTGTATTGTGTTGCTGGGTGCAGAAATCACCGCCACGCTGGATGATTATCGCCAGCTAAAACAGCGGGAAGCCGAACAACAACGAGAGGTTGCATGATTGCGTTGATCCAACGAGTACTCAGCGCCAGCGTCAGCGTGGATCGCGAGGTAGTGGGCGAAATTGGCCCAGGCCTGCTGGTATTGCTGGGCGTAGAAAAAGGGGATGACGAGAAGCGCGCCGAGCGGCTGGCGGAGAAGGTGCTGGGCTACCGCATTTTCAGCGACGAGCAGGGCAAGATGAACCTTAGCGTGCAGCAGGCCGGCGGCAGCGTGCTGGTGGTGTCGCAGTTTACGCTGGCGGCGGACACGCAAAAGGGGATGCGTCCCTCTTTCTCCGGCGGCGCGGCGCCCGATGAGGCGAATCGTCTCTATGGCTACTTCAGCGACTGCTGCCGTGACCGGGGCGTGACCACCGCCAATGGACGCTTTGCCGCTGACATGCAGGTTGCACTGGTCAATGATGGCCCTGTCACCTTCTGGTTGCAGGTTTGAGGCTGACCGCCGAGCGGCACGGCATCGGCCACGCAGGCTCTGAACGAGAGAACCACTTTATGTATCATCTTCGGGTACCGCAAACCGCGGAAGAGCTGGATATGTACTACCAGTTCCGCTGGGAAATGTTACGCAAGCCGCTGCGCCAGCCGCAGGGATCGGAGCGAGACGGCTGGGACGCGCTGGCGCATCACCAGATGGTGGTGGACGAGCAGGGGCAACCGGTGGCCGCCGGACGGCTCTATATCAACGCCGACAACGAAGCCTCGATCCGCTTTCTCGCCGTGCACCCGTCGGTGCAGGGCAAAGGACTGGGCACGCTGGTGGCGATGACGCTGGAGTCGGTGGCGCGTCAGGAGGGCGTTAAGCGCGTCACCTGCGCCGCGCGCGAAGACGCGGTCGAGTTCTTCGCCAAGCTGGGCTACCTCAATCAGGGCGAGATCACCGCGCCGCAGACCACGCCGGTGCGTCATTTCCTGATGATCAAACCGGTGGTGACGCTGGATGATATTCTGCACCGCGCCGACTGGTGCGGGCAGCTGCAGCAGGCCTGGTATGACAACATTCCGCTCAGCGAGAAGATGGGCGTGCGCATCCTGCAGTTTACCGGCCAGAAATTTATCACCACCATGCCGGAAACCGGCAACCAGAATCCACATCATACGCTGTTCGCCGGCAGCCTCTTCTCGCTGGCGACCTTAACCGGCTGGGGGCTGATCTGGCTGCTGCTGCGCGAGCGCCATCTTGGCGGCACCATTATTCTGGCGGACGCCCATATTCGCTACAGCAAGCCGATCACCGGCCGCCCTGGGGCGATTGCCGATATCGGCTCGATGAGCGGCGATCTCGACCGCCTGGCGCGCGGCCGTAAGGCGCGCGTGCACCTTGAGGTCGAACTCTACGGCAACGAGGAGCTGGGCGCGGTGTTTGAAGGGGTCTATATCGTGCTGCCCGCCGATCCCGACGAGCCGCTGGAAGAGGGCGGCTCCGGCGCGCGCATTAACTGAATAACAAGGGCCGACGTATCGGCCCTTTTTGTTGCGTTATCTGACTTCGCCCGCCTGCATCCGCTGCTCGATCTGCTGCGCGTCGGTGCGCAGCGAGAGCGAGCCGTTCGCCGAGGATTTCAGCGGCGCGTTCGCCTTCAGCGAGGCGTCCAGCTGAAGCTGGAAGTTGCTGGCGCCGCTCGCCGGCAGCGCGGGCCAGCCCCAGCTCTGCAATACGCTGGCGGGCACCGCCTGGCCTTTCAGGTTCAGCGTCAGCGGACGATCCGGCTGCTGGCCGACGCTGGCGGAACCTTCCAGCATGCCGCCGCCGCTAAAGGCGCTCAGCTCCGTTACCTGAATCTGCCGCTCGTCGGCGTTGAGCGACAGCGAAGGATGGCGCAGATCGACGCGGTTAAACGTCGCCTCCGCGGCGTTAAGGCTGAGTTTACCCGACCAGATCCCCCACTGATGCTGACGCGCCAGCAGCAGGTTTTCGCCGCTGCCGTCCAGCGAGGTCATCTGGAAGGGAAAGGCGGGATTGATATCGATAATCAGGTTGCGGTTAGAGGTGAAGCGGTTGACCGCCACGCTGTCGAGCCACGTCGGCAGCGGTGCCAGCCAGCTGTCGCGCCAGCTCTCCGGCAGGGTGTACTCCAGCCCGGCGATCGCCAGATTGTTCAGCGTCAGCCGTTGGTCGCTGCGGCTCCAGGCGCCGTCGGCGCGGATCACGCCGTTGGCCCAGCGCGAGCTGAACTGCGTCAGGGCGATGCCCTGCGGCGACAGATCGAGATTGACGATCGGATCGTTCAGCTCGAAGCGGCCGTTAATAAAGTTGCTGGCGTTAAGCGACAGCGAGCCGTCGTCGCTGCGCCAGCTGTCGCCCTGCCAGGTAAGATTTTTCAACGTCAGGTCGAGGTCGGTGACCGCCCAGTCAGGGCCCTGCAGCCGCGCGTCGGTCATATCGAGCCGGTTAATGGTCACCGAGGGCAGATCCTGAATCGGGCGCAAAAAGTCTGCCAGGCTGTGGACGGTTTGCAGGCGAATATCGTTGAGGCGAAGCTGGCGGATCAGCCAGTTGCCCTGCGCGTCGCGCTCGGCGCTGCCGGTCATCGAACCGCGCGCCAGATCCGCGCCGACATTGCTGAACACCATGCGGCCCTTTGCCACGCTGCCCTGAATTAGCACGTGGGCACCAGAGACCTGGTTTAGCGTCATTTCACCGGCGCTCATCTGGAACTGTGCATCGCTGCCCAGCATGTTTTTCGCCGTGGGTTTCCACGGCATGATGCCGCCATTGACCTGACGCGCCGACAGCGGCAGCGCCGCGTTCGGGCTGTCGATGCGCATGTTGTTCAGCTGCAGGCGACCCGCCTGAAAGGGCAGCGCGTCGTCAGGCGTCAGGTTGGCCAGATTAACCGTGCCGTCGCGCAGTTCGATGCTGCTAAAATTGAGCGGATCGCTGAACTGCAGCAGCGCGAGGCCGAGATCGACGCGTTTCGCCACCAGCGCGGCGGGCTGACCGTCATGACCAAAGCTGAAATCGTCGAGAATGATGTGCGAAGGAGAGGAGAAGTTGTGCTCGATTTTGCTCAGCGAGAGATGCCAGGCGGTTTTATCGCTGACATAGCGGCTGAACCCGCCCGCGCCCCACTGCGTCTGCAGCAGAACGTAGATCACCACCAGGCTCAGCACCAGCAGCAGCAGTACCGTAAGAAAAAATTTTCCAAGAAATTTCATCGCTTCCATCCCGCCATCTTTCCGGTCAGTGCTTGTTATGCCTGAATTACCGTTGTAGCTCAACAGCCTGGATGTAAATACGAATAAATAGAGGAGGCGGGCCGCAGCCCGCCAGAGAAGGTTACTTTTCCTGCGGGAAGATCAGGTTCAGCACGATAGCGGTGATCCCGCCTGCGGCGATACCGGAAGAGAGCAGCGTCTTCAGCCAGTCCGGCGCGAACTGCAGGATAAGCGGCTGCTGCGATACGCCCAGCCCGACCGCCAGCGACAGCGCGATAATCATAATGGCGCGGCGGTTCAGCGGCTCGCGCGACACGATGCGCACGCCAGAGGCGGCGATGGTGCCGAACATCACAATAGTGGCGCCGCCCAGCACCGGCTCAGGAATATGCTGCACGAAGCCGCTCACCGCCGGAAACAGGCCCAGCAGGATCAGCATCAGCGCCACCACAAAGCCCACATAGCGGCTGGCGACGCCGGTCAGCTGGATCACGCCGTTGTTCTGGCCGAAGCAGGAGTTAGGGAAGGTGTTAAACAGCGCGGAGACGCAGGAGTTCAGCCCGTTCGCCAGCACGCCGCCTTTCAGCCGCTTCATATAGAGCGGGCCGCTGACCGGCTGCTCCGACACGTCCGACGTGGCGGTGATATCGCCGATGGTCTCCAGCGAGGTCACCATAAACACCAGCATCAGCGGGATCAGCAGATTCCAGTCAAAGCCGAGACCGTAGTAGAGCGGCGTCGGCACGGCGATCAGCGGCTGGCTGACCGGCGCAGCGGTCTGCGGCAGCATATCCATCAGCCAGGCGGCGAAATAGCCAATCGCCATGGCGATCACCAGCGAGGCGACGCGCAGGTAGGGATTGCGCTGGCGGTTAAGCACGATAATCACCGCCAGCACTACGCCCGCCAGCAGCAGGTTTTTCGGCGCGCCAAAGCTGTGATCGCTCATCGCGGCGAAGCCACCGCCAATCGACGTCAGCCCTACCTGAATCAGCGACAGGCCGATAATCATCACCACCACGCCGGAGACCAGCGGCGTGATAATACGGCGCGCCAGGTGCAGCACGCGCGACAGCACCATTTCAGTACAGGAGGCGACCATCAGCGTGCCAAACAGCGCTGCCATCATGGTCGGCACGTCGGCGCCGCCGTTTTTCAGCGCCATGCCGCCCATGATCAGCGGGGTGACGAAGTTAAAGCTGGTGCCCTGAATCGACAGCAGGCCCGAACCCACCGGCCCCCAGGTTTTAATCTGCAGCACTGACGCCACGCCGGAGGCGAACAGCGACATGCTGATAATGTGCTGCGTATCCTGCGCGGGCAGTCCCAGCGCCTGACAGATCAGCAGCGCGGGCGTGATCACCGCGACAAACATCGCCAGCAGATGCTGGCCGGCGGCAAACAGCGTTTGCGGCAGCGGCGGGCGATCTTCAAGGCGGTAAATCAGTTCGCTCTGGCTCGGCGTCGCGGCAGATAGCGAGGCGTCTGGTTGATTAACGGACATAACGTGCTTCCCGGTTTTGTGAAGAGGGGGATTTTAAACCGCTGCGGGCTGAAAGCAATCGTTTGCCAGGCTTTATCTTAAACGCGCTGCCGCGACGGGGGATAAAAAGGGATCAGACGTTGGTGTAGCGCGCGTTTTCCGGCAGCCAGCGCTCGATCAGCGCCTTTGCCTGTTCAGGATAGTGCTGGTGGATATGGCGCGCGACGCGCTGCACTTCCGGCACCATCGCCTGATCGCGCAGCAGATCCGCCACCTTGAATTCGGCGTTACCGGTCTGGCGCGTGCCCAGCAGTTCGCCAGGGCCGCGGATCTCCAAATCGTGCTGGGCGATAACAAAGCCGTCGTTGCTGTCGCGCAGCACCTGCAGGCGCCGCTGTGCGGTTTTGCTCAGCGGCGCTTTGTAGAGCAGCACGCAGTGCGAGGCCACCGCGCCGCGCCCGACGCGTCCGCGCAGCTGGTGCAGCTGCGCCAGGCCCAGCCGTTCCGGGTTCTCAATAATCATCAGGCTGGCGTTGGGCACGTCGACACCGACTTCAATCACCGTGGTCGCCACCAGCAGCTGCATCTCGTTGGCCTTAAACGCCGCCATCACCGCCTGTTTCTCCGCCGGCTTCATGCGGCCGTGCACCAGATCGATATTCAGGTCGGGCAGCGCAATTTTCAGGGCTTCCCAGCTCGCTTCGGCCGCCTGCGCTTCCAGCAGCTCGGACTCTTCGATCAGGGTGCAGACCCAGTAAGCCTGGCGGCCCTCCTGGCAGGCGTGACGCACGCGCGCAATGATATCGTCGCGGCGGCTGTCCGGGATCGCCACGGTGGTGACCGGCGTACGGCCCGGCGGCAGCTCGTCGATGGTCGAGGTGTCGAGATCGGCGTAGGCGGTCATCGCCAGGGTGCGCGGGATCGGCGTGGCGGTCATGATCAGCTGATGCGGATGGAAGCCCTGCTCTTCGCCTTTCTCCCACAGCGCCAGCCGCTGATGCACGCCGAAGCGATGCTGCTCGTCGATAATCACCAGCGCCAGGCCGTTGAACTGCACCTGCTCCTGGAACAGCGCGTGCGTGCCGACCACCATCGCCACCTGGCCGCTGGCGATCGCCTCCTGCTGCGCCTGGCGCGCTTTGCCTTTCTGCTTGCCCGCCAGCCAGCCGACTTCGATGCCAAGCGGCGCGAACCAGCTGCGGAAGTTGCTGGCGTGCTGCTCCGCCAGCAGCTCGGTGGGCGCCATCAGCGCCACCTGCTTGCCGTGGGCAATCACGTCCAGCGCCGCCAGCGCCGCGACCAGGGTTTTACCGGATCCGACGTCGCCCTGCACCAGGCGCATCATCGGGAAATCATTGGCCAGATCGCGCTCAATCTCCTGCACCACGCGTTTTTGCGCGTTAGTGGGAGAGAAGGGGAGCGCCGCCAGCAGCTTGTCGCTCAGGGTATGGCGCGCGGGCATCGGCAGCGCGTAATAGCGCTGCGCCCCGGCGCGCACCGCCAGCATGCTGAGGTTGTGCGCCAGCAGCTCTTCGAGGATCAGACGCCGCTGCGCCGGATGACGGCCGTGCTCCAGCTCGCTCAGGCGCAGATCGGGCGGCGGGCGATGCAGCGTGCGCAGCGCCTCCGGCAGGCTAATCAATCCCTGCGCCAGCTCCTGCGGCAGCAGCTCAGCGATCGGCACGCTCTCCAGCAGCGTCAGCGCCTGATCGGTCAGACTGCGCAGCGTGGCCTGGCGAATGCCTTCGGTGGTGGGATAGACCGGCGTCAGGGTCTCTTCCAGCGTCACCGGGCTCTGTTCGCCCTGCACGCGATATTCGGGGTGAATAATTTCCGCGCCGCGCTGGCCGCGTTTGATCTCGCCGTAGGCGGTCACGCGACGGCCCGGCGCCAGGCTGTTCTTCATGCCGGCGTTGAAGTTGAAGAAGCGCATGGTCAGGATGCCGCTGCCGTCGCTGATCTGACACACCAGCATGCGGCGTCGGCCAAAAGAGACATCGGACTGCAACACTTCGCCCTCTACCGTGGCCCAGATGCCGGGCAGCAGATCGTTGATGGCGTAGAGTTGAGTGCGGTCTTCGTAGCGTAGCGGGAGATGAAGCAGCAGATCCTGAATGGTGTGCAGGCCGAGCTTAGCCAGTTTCGCCGCCTGGCTGGCGCCGACGCCGGTCAGGGTACTGAGCGGAATGGCATCCAGCAGGCGGCCTTTCATTTCTTTTTCCCCGTCGCCTGCATCAACGCCCACCAGTCAGCGTCGGCGTCGACTTCACCCTGCGCGTTAATGCGCGGATAGGGCAGGCCTTTCTGTTTCGCCACGCGCGCCAGCACCGGATAGCCGCCTTCGAACAGCAGTCGCTGCTGCTCCTCTTCATCCAGCAGGCTGTGCTGACGCTGATAGAGCCCGGCGTTCTGCCGCTGGCGCTGCGCTTCATACAGGATGAGCGCGGAGGCCACGGAGACGTTAAGCGACTGCACCATGCCGACCATGGGAATAATGATCTCTTGATCGGCCAGCGCCAGCGCTTCGGCGGTAATGCCGGTTTTTTCCTGGCCCATCAGAATGCAGGTCGGGCGGGTGTAATCGATGTCGCGAAAGTCGACCGCTTTGGCCGACAGATTGGTCGCCAGCACCTGCATGCCGCGATCTTTCAGATGCGTCACCGCCTCGGCGATATGGCGGTGGGTTTTGACTTTCACCCAGCTGTTGCTGCCGGCGGAAGCGGAAACCATGGTGCGCATGCGTTCGCTCGGCCAGACGGCGTGCACTTCGTGAATGCCTACCGCGTCCGCGGTGCGGATCACCGCCGAGACGTTGTGCGGCTTGTGCACCTGTTCCATACAGACGGTAAGATCGTGCTGGCGGAGCGCCAGCATCTCCTGAATACGAGCAAAACGTTGGGCGTTCATGCGCTAATTACGGTTTCGATGGACTTTGATCACGTCCGGCATCACGCGGATTTTACGCATAATGTTCGCCAGATGGACGCGATCGCGCGCGGTCAGGCGGATAAAGGCGCTGTAAACGCGGCCGTCACGCTCTTCGGTGTTGAGGCTCTGGATATTGGAGCCTGCGGTATTGATCGCCGCCGTCAGGTTCGCCAGCGCGCCCTGATGGTTAAACATATCGACCTTGATCTCCGCCACGAACTCCTGGTCAGTGACCTTATCCCACTCCACCGGCATGAACTTCTCCGGCTCTTTCTGGTAGCCGCGAATATTGCGGCAGGATTCGTGGTGCACCACCAGACCTTTGCCAGGGCTGACGTGGGCGACAATGGGATCGCCAGGGATAGGGCGACAGCACTTGGCGAAGGTGATCAGCACGCCGTCCGCGCCTTTAATCGGCAGCTTGCCGCGCTTGCTGCTGCTCGGCGGCGTCCCGTTGGTCGACTGCAGCAGGTTCTTCGCCACCACCACGCTCATGGCGTTGCCGAGGCCGATTTCCGCCAGCAGATCGTCCAGCGACGTCAGCTTCATGCGGTCCAGCTCCTGCTTGATATTCTCTTTCGGGATCTCCGCCAGCTTGCGGCTACCGCCGAGCGCGTGGCTCAGCAAACGGCGGCCGAGATTGACGGAGTCTTCGCGCTTGAGGTTTTTCAGCAGCTGACGGATTTTGGCGCGCGCTTTAGAGCTGACGACAAAGTTGAGCCAGGCGGCGTTGGGGCGCGCGCCCGGCGCGGTGATAATTTCCACCGTCTGGCCGCTGGTGAGCGGCTGCGACAGCGGATAGGGCTGGCGATCGACGCGCGCGCCGACGCAGGCGTGACCGATATCGGTATGCACCGCATAGGCGAAGTCGACCGGTGTCGCCCCGGCCGGCAGTTCGACGATGCGCCCTTCCGGCGTAAAGACGTAGATCTCGTCAGGGAAGAGATCGGATTTGACGCTTTCGATAAATTCAAACGAGCTGCCCGCGCTCTGCTGCAGCTCCAGCAGGCTTTGCAGCCAGCGCTGGGCGCGGATCTGCGCGGTGGTGCCGCTTTCGCCCGCCTGTTTGTAAGCCCAGTGCGCGGCGACCCCCATTTCCGCCATCTGATCCATATCTTCGGTACGGATCTGCACCTCGACCGGCACGCCGTGCGGTCCGATCATCGAGGTGTGCAGCGACTGATAGCCGTTGGCCTTGGGGATAGCGATATAATCTTTCATGCGGCCTGGACGCGGTTTGTACAGGCTGTGCATCTGACCGAGCACGCGATAGCAGGTGTCCACATCCTTCACGATCACGCGGAACGCGTAGATATCCATGATGGAGTGAAAGCGCTGCTCTTTCAGCGTCATTTTGCGGTAGATGGAGTAGAGATGTTTTTCACGGCCGCTGACGCGACAGGGAATACCCGCTTCCTGCAGACGCCCGTCGATTTCCGACAGGATCTTCTGAATCATCTCTTTGCGGTTGCCGCGCGCCGCTTTCACTACCTCTTTAATCACGCGGTAGCGATTCGGGTAGAGCGCCTCGAAACCCAGCTCTTCCAGCTCGGTTTTCAGGTGATGGATACCCAGGCGATGCGCCAGCGGACTGTAGATCTCCAGGGTTTCCAGCGCGATGCGGCGACGCTTGTCCGGACGCAGCGCGCCCAGCGTGCGCATATTGTGCGTACGGTCGGCCAGCTTGATGAGAATGACGCGGATATCCTGCACCATCGCCATGATCATCTTGCGGAAGTTCTCTGCCTGCGCCTCTTTCTTGTCGCGGAAGGTAAGCTTATCTAGCTTGGATACGCCCTCTACCAGCTCCGCCACGCTTTTGCCGAACAGCTGCTCCATATCCTGATAGGTCGCCGGCGTGTCTTCGATCACGTCGTGCAGCAGCGCGGCCATGAGGGTTTCATGGTCGAGCTTCATCTCTGCCAGGATACAGGCGACGGCGACTGGATGGGTAATGTAGGGCTCGCCGCTGGAGCGTGTCTGTCCCTCGTGAGCATCACGTGCGACAAGGTACGCTTGCTGGAGGCGCTTGATTTGCTCCTCCGGCAGGTATTTTTCAATCAGCTGATTGAGGCTTTCAAACAGATACAAGGTTGGCCTGCAGGTTGCTGTTAACGACGACCTTCAGCGATAGCGGTAACGGCTTGTAATTCAGCGGCTTCCTGCTCTTGCTGCTCCTGACGATCGCGCACGTCAAGGATCTGGTTGGTGATCAGGCCTTCTTCGATTTCGCGCAGGGCGATAACGGTGGCTTTATCGTTCTCTTCCGGAACCAGCGGATCTTTGCCGCCTACCTGCATCTGACGTGCACGACGTGCAGCGACCAACACCAGGTCAAAACGGTTACCAATTTTTTCTACTGCGTCCTGAACGGTTACGCGTGCCATAGGTGTGCTACTCCACAGATGAAGAAATGACTGGGCATAATACTGAAACTGACTTCAGACTGCCAATAGTTTGCTGATTAAAGCATCATGGCGCGCCTTCTGGCGCCCCATGCGCAGGCGTTCAGCGCGGATAATGGTCTTCAGATCTGACAGCGCCAGATCGAAATCATCATTGATAATTAAATAGTCGTATTCAGCGTAGTGGCTCATCTCAGAGACCGCCTGCGCCATACGGCGGGCAATCACCTCTTCGCTGTCCTGACCGCGACCGCGCAGACGGCGGTCCAGCTCGTCCTGCGACGGCGGCAGCACGAAGATGCTGCGCGCGGCGGGCATTTTGGCGCGGATCTGCTGCGCGCCCTGCCAGTCGATATCGAGAAACACATCGACGCCGGTGGCAAGCACCTGCTCAATCGCTTTACGCGACGTGCCGTAATAGTTGTCGAAGACTTTGGCATGCTCGAGGAAGGCGTCTTCCGCGATCATCGCTTCAAATTCCTCTTTCGAGACGAAGTAGTAGTGTTCGCCATGGGCTTCGCCGGGACGCATGCCGCGGGTGGTATGGGAAACAGACACCTGCGTATCGTACAGCGGTTGTGTCTTCAGTAGCGCCTGAATCAGGCTGGATTTACCCGCGCCGCTGGGGGCGGAAACAATAAAAAGCGTGCCTTGAGCCATGGTCTTCTTGAATTGAGTAAAGAGCGGAGTCGATTTCCTGCACAGTATACACGGCTTAGGGCCGTCACGCAGCGTTTGCGCGCGGCGCTGCGCTAAATCTTTTGCGGCGCGGCGCGTAAATCGGGGTTCGCCCGCCTGCAAATCATCGCTTTTGTTGCGTGGCCGGTTCCGTTGCGCCGGTTTGCCTGTCGCCTTCGCCTTTTCGCGCCGCTCTAATAGACGAAAGGTTAAGGAGGCCCGCCATGAAAGAGAGCTTACGTCTGCTGCTGTGCCTGCTGCTGCTGGCTGCCGCGCCGGTCAGCGCGCTTTGTCCGGTCTGGACGCCCGCCCGCGCCGCCGATGAAATCGCCCGTCTGCAGCAGCAGCTGCGACGCTGGGATGACGCCTACTACCGCGACGGAAAAACGCTGGTCAGCGATGCGGACTACGACACGCTGCTGCAGCGCCTGAAAAGCTGGCAGGGCTGCTTTACTCCGGGCCGCACGGCCTATGCGCCTCATCTGCCCGCGGGCGGCGCCGTCGCGCATCCCGTTGCCCATACCGGGGTAAAAAAAGTGCGCGACAAGCTGGCGCTGGCGTACTGGATGCAGGGGCGTCGGGATTTATGGGTGCAGCCGAAAATCGACGGCGTCGCGGTGACGCTGCTCTATGAAGCGGGAAAGCTCACCGCGCTGGTGAGCCGCGGTGACGGCCTGCATGGCGAATCATGGCTGGCGAAGGCGCCCTACATCTCCGCTATTCCGTTGACGATTGAGAGCGATGCGCCGCGCGTGGTGCTGCAAGGGGAACTCTTCCTGAAGATGACCGATCATCAGCAGGCGCGCGACGGCGGTCAAAACGCGCGCGCGCAGGTAGCCGGCGCGCTGATGCGCCACGCGCCCAGTCCGCTGTTAGGCCGTATTGGCCTGTTTATCTGGGGCTGGCCAGATGGCCCCACCGCGATGGAGGCGCGTCTGCAACAGCTTGCTGCCTGGGGATTCGGGCTGGCGCAGGCCTGGAGCCAGCCCGTCAGCGATGAAGAGGCGGTGGCCGTCTGGCGCGATCGCTGGTTTCACGCGCCGCTGCCCTTTGCGACAGATGGCGTGGTGGTGCATCAGGCGACGCGGCCCGCCGGAAAAAGCTGGATGCCCGGCGAAGGCGACTGGGCGGTGGCGTGGAAGTTCAGGCCGCCGGACGTCACCAGCGAGGTGCGCTCGGTCGACTTCAACGTCGGGCGCACCGGCAATATTGCCGTGGTGCTCAATCTCCAGCCGGTGCAGCTTGACGACAAGACCGTACGGCGGGTGAGTCTCGGCTCGCTGCGGCGCTGGCGCGCATGGGATGTTATCGCGGGCGATCAGGTGGCGATCAGCCTGGCGGGACAGGGCATCCCGCGCCTGGAAAGGGTGCTCTGGCGCGTGGGTGAACGCCACTACCCGATTCCGCCCGATCCAGGCAGCTTTACGCCGCTGAGCTGCCTCTCTTTCACACCGGCCTGCCGTCAGCAGATGCTGGCGCGGCTAAGCTGGCTGAGTCAGAAAGCGGTACTGGATATTGCCGGCGCGCAGCGCAGCACCTGGCTGCGCCTGCTGGATACCGGCGCGATGGAGCATCTGTTCTCCTGGCTGACGCTGACGCCAGCGCAACTCACGCAGGCCTCCGGCATCAGTCCGGCGCGTGCGCAGCAGCTCTGGCATCGCTTCAACCTGACGCGACAGCAGCCGCTGCGCCGCTGGATCAGCGCGCTCGGCATACCCTTGCCGCGCAGCGCATTGAATGCTTTATCAGACAGAACCTGGGAAGAGGTGCAGCAGCGCGATGTGCAACACTGGCAGACGCTGCCAGGCGTCGGTACGACCCTGGCGCAGCGTATTTACGCCATGCTGCGGGATACGCGCATTCAGAGGCTGATCCTCTTTTTGCAGCAGCAGGGCATCCCGCCAGGCCTTAATGTTCAGGATGGGGATAGTTGAAAACAGGCAGGCCCAGTCGAAAGCGCAGCGCCAGCAGACGCGCCAGAAAGCCGAACAGCAGCGTAATGATCACCACGGCCTCATGCGCCAGCGAGGTTTTTAACAGCAGGATATAGATCCAGCCAGAGGCAAACGCGATGCCGGCGTACAGCTCTTTCTGAAACACCAGCGGAATGCGGTTGCAGAACATATCGCGCAGCACGCCGCCGAATACGCCGGTGATCACCGCGGCGATGGCGGCGATAATCATCGCATGACCGCTATCCAGCGCCACCTGCGCGCCAATAATCGAGAAAACCACCAGGCCCAGCGCGTCCAGCACCAGGAACACTTTGCGCAGATGGGTCATAAGCGGCGCCAGCCAGGTGGTCAGCACCGCTGCGGCGGCGACGATCATGATGTATTCCGGGTGTTTTACCCATCCCAGCGGATAGTGGCCGAGAAGAATATCGCGCACCGAGCCGCCGCCGATTGCCGTCACTGAAGCGATAATGATGACGCCAAAGAGATCCATTTTGCGCCTTCCGGCCGCCAGCGCGCCTGTCATGGCTTCCGCCGTAATGCCGATGATATAGAGGACGGTTAATAACATAGCAGGCTCCAGTGGGTGGGCGGCAAGGCTACGAGGTTGATAAAATATCCGCTACTGAGAAATTCTCAGGCGATCGCTTCGCATCAGTTTATCTTATGCCGACGCGCGGAAAAACGGGGATGGTGTGAGAAACGCCTGCATGCTGCGGCGTCTTTGAGATAAGAAAAACGAATCGATGAATGAACAGAGGTGCAAAAGGGGCTAAGAACAGAGGCGACATCGCGTCGCATCAGGAAAAGAGACGATCGGAAAGCGCTACTCGCTGCGAAAATAAAAGCCGTAAAAGCGGAAAAGAAAAAAGCGTGCCGTCGCCAGCACGCGAATGCATCTTTTCAGATGCCCAGAGCCCACCATACAGACTTGTTTTTATTATTGAGTTCTTGCACGAATACGGCTGTAATCTTTCAGGTTAAAACGATATTCGGGCTGGAAGCTTGAGCGGCCATAAAAGCAATAGATCAGCATACGCACAGAGGCCATTGCCAGATAACCCCAGATGGCGCACAGCACCGACGGCGTCAGCCAGACGGTAAATAACGTGACGCCGAGACCGAAAAGTACCGATACCGTTTCGGTAAAAGCAATGCGCGTGTACTGTTTTTCACGCTGTAAAATAGCGCGGTAATGCTGCCCCTGCGGAATAATAATAAAAATAACCGAGACCATTTCCAGCATAATAGCCAGCTCAGGCTGCTGCAAAAACGTGCCGATAAGATCGCTGCCGGTAAACAGCACGGCAAAAATCACCAGGCTCAGCAGCATATTTCCCCAGTAAAGCATCGACTGATCGCGTACCGACAGATTGCCGTTGCGGATCAGGGCGTTTGAATAGCCGCGATCGGCGAGGGTGTCGATAATCAGCAGGCCGATAATGGCAATAGCCAGTAAATTCAACTCGTTGGCCTGTAGTATTTGCGCCAGTAAAGAGAGCTGAAGCACGCCAATGCCGATAATTTTAATTGACGAAAGAATGGACCACTTTGCGCTCGCAAGACTACTTTCACGTATCGCCATGATATGCTCGTTAGGTACATGTACCGAATAAAGTGTTACGCGTGAAATAGCGGACTATTTCATCCAGATAATTAATGCCATACGCCTGAGCGGAGTCCAGACGCTGTGCGCCAGGCTTCGCCTGTTATTATTGATTCAATGCGATGAATTTCCGAGACGAAAATAATATCCCCGGTATTTTTATTATCCCGGGACAAGGCGCGCTTTTCTGTGCTTAACAGAAAAGCGGCCAGATCCTGGGAAAACCCTGTTATTGTTTTATATTCTCCTGCCAGCATCCTGCCAGCGATCTCAACAAGTTCGTCTTCAGAAAGCAAAGCCATCGTTGAGCATTCCATTTTTTATTTTCCTGGTGTTGTTATTTTAAGTGTTGCTGTGTGTGTGAATGATTTATACCTCGTTTTTTTTAATTCCACACCATCAGAAAAGTCCGATAAAGTCGCCACAGAAATAAATGGATTCATTTTTTGCATGAGATATTTTTAACCTGGGCCATAAAGCTTTATTAATCGTTGTGCAGTAAAAAGGGCAAACCACAGGGTTAAAAAAAGGGCGATCGCGGCAAAAGCACGCGGGTCAGGCATGTCAGCGAAGCGGCAGGGATCGCCATCCAGGAGTTTTCCCGGATAGCGGGCTTTAATGAAACTGTTGGGAAAGGGGTGCAATGCTTAAGTGGCAGGGAGAAGTGCTAATACATTTTTAGCGCACTTTTTTCACTTTTCTGAGCCGTAAGGCCCAGCCCGAACTAAAGGCTGGCGGCTTTTTAGCCGGTTTTACTGGGTGAGCAGGCGGTTAAGACGGGCTAAATCGCCTCTTACCCATTCAATATCCTGGGAAAACTTCTCATCGGACATCAGCGGCTGGCGATAAACCACCATTACTATCTCTGCGCCTTGTTCATTGGCGACGACGCGCATCGGCATATAAATCTCTTTACCAAAGCCGCTGTCTATCCAGTGATCCATTACGCCAAAGGGATTATGCGGCGTAAAGCGAAGCTTTACTGAGCCTTCGGGTCCACGGGCGCGCCAGTAGTTTCCCTCCTGCTCCAGCGAGCTGCTGCTCAGCCCGGATGCCCATTTCGCAAAGTAGTCGGGTTTCCAGATGGTTTCATATAAATCTAACCAGTTACGCGCAATGGTCTGACTGACAACCTGTGACGACAACATGCTACCTCCGAAACGTGGTTAAAAAGGCATTAAAGCATGGCGAACGCAGAGGGAGAATGTTGCGCCATCAGAAGTGTGGCGCAGACGGGGTTTCGCCCGCGCGGCAGGCAGGACGATCTGCCGCGCTGCGCTCAGATAAACTGTCCGCGCGCGTCGATGGGCTGGGTTTCTGCGCAACCGTCGGCGTAGCGCAGCACATAGCTGTCTGACTGCGCCATCACCGCACAGCTGTGATTAGGGTAGATACGCAGCAGCGCGCCGACGCGAGGCGCTTTCTCCTGCCAGGCGATAAAGCCGTGCTCTTCTGACAGTTTGGCGATCTCATAGCAGACGCCCTGCTCATCAACGGCAATGCCGAAGCCGCTGGCACTGGTGCCGTGCGGCCCTTTATCGGAACTCAGCATTTTGGAGCCAGCGTCGATAATGGCGAAATGGCGGTTGACCGCGACGACGCGGCTAATCACGCTCAGCGCCAGATCGTCAACGCGGCTCAGGCCGAGACGGCAGGCGGTCAGATCGAGCAGGGCATAATTACCGGGTCTGATTTCATCTGTTCCTGTGGCGACAGGCGCGGCCAGCGCGGTGGGCGTGGCGCCGACGGAGATCGGGCAGGCGGTGAAACCCGCTTCGCGCAGCTGACGTTGCACCTGCTGCATCAGACGTGCTTCTTCCAGCGCAATCTGCGCAATGGCCTCAGGATGGCCTGCGCCATAGGCGTGCCCGGCGTGCGACACCAGACCGGCGAAAGGCAGCTGCGCCGCCTGTATAGCTTGCGCCAGCGCAACTGCGTCGTGGCCATGGGGATCGACGCCAATACGGTGGAGCCCGACATCGACCTTAATCGCCACCGCGACGTCAGCATCCGGCTGCTGGCGCTGCGCGTCGGCGATTGCGGCGACGCCGTGCTGTGCATCAACAATTAGCGTCACTTTCGCCTCGTGCTGCGCCGCCAGCTTCAGCAGCGTCGCCACGCTTGCCGCGCGGATAACCGGGTAGGCCAGCAGAATGTCGCGTTCGCCGCCGCGGATAAAGACTTCGCCTTCGCTCGGCTTTGAAACGGTAATGCCGCAGGCGCCCAGCGCGCGCTGACGGCGGGCGATAAACAGGCTTTTATGGGTTTTGATATGGGGACGCAGCGTGACGCCAGCGCGGCTCGCTTTTTCCTGCATCGCCTGCAGGTTGCTTTCCAGCCTGGCGGCGTCGATTTCAATGTAAGGGGTCAGGCGATCGTCAGGCAGAGGACGCTGCCAGCGTTGATTCATATCCATACGAGGTTCCTGCACAAACAGATGAAACCCCATCATTCAGCAATCGGCCGCTGGATGCCAGCGGCGCAATGCGAAAAACCGCGCCACGAGTGGCGCGGCGGATTAGACGTAGAGCGAGGCTTCGCCTGGCGGGCGGGTTTTGAAGCGGCGATGCAGCCACAGATACTGTTCAGGAGCGCGCAGGATCTGGCTTTCAATCACCTTGTTCATATAGGCAGCGGCAGCGGCCTCATCGGTATGCGGATAGTTTTCCAGCTCAGGATCGATAATCAGCTGATAGCCGTAGTTGTTCGGGTTGCGGATCAGCGCGATGGTCAGCATCGCCGGGTTGGCGAGGCGCGACAGCACGAAGGTGCCGTTGGTGGTCGCGGCCTTCTCAACGGCGAACAGCGGCGCGAAGACGCTGCCTTTCGGACCATAATCCTGATCCGGCGCAAACCAGACCGATTCGCCTTTCTTCAGCGCATGCACCATGCCGCGCAGATCGCGACGGTCAATCATCGCCTTGTTAGATCGCATCCGCCCTTTAGTCTGCGCCCACTCCATCGCCCGGTTGTTGTGCGGACGATACATCGCCATCATCGGCTGGCACAAACCGCTGATGCGGCCGCCCAGTTCCAGCGACATAAAGTGCACGCCAATCACCATCACGCCGCGTTTCTGCTCCATGGCGGACTGCAGATGCTGCATGCCTGACACCTCAAACAGCTTTCTCACGGCGCGATCGGACCAGAACCAGGCGATGCCGGTTTCCGCCAGCGCCATACCCAGCGAGGCGAAGTTGCCGGCGATCATACGTTCGATGTCGCTCTCGGGAATGCCGGGAAAACAGAGTTCGATGTTGCGTCGCGTAATACGCTCGCGGCGCTTAAGAAAATGGCGAGACAGCGTGCCGGCGTTAGCGCCAAGACGCATCAGAAGAGGATAGGGGAGCTGAACCAGCAGCCACAGGATGCCCAGACCAAGCCAGGTAAACCAATAGCGCGGATGCAGCATTGAACGGCAGAAAGCTCCGGTCTTTTTCATAGCGCACCTTTATGTGATGAATGTATGTATCGCATAAAGAAGGCTTCCCTAAGTTCCTCAGGCGCTACAGCTAATACGTTATCGGACCGGCACATTAGCAAAAAGTGCCGCGAAGAAAAGCGAAACTGACGAATCCGGTAGACTGAAATGTTTCATTGAGCAAGTGACCATCTGAAAAAATTATCTAACGGCTTTTTAAATAGGCAGGTCAATCAGCGGGTTATAGCACTGAAAAAAGGCGGCGTTGTGTAAAATGCACTCAAATTAAGAACGGTCCGGAAATGTTTCCACATGGTTATTTACGCAGCATTTACGCGCGAACGGGCAATTTTTCGCCGTCAGCCGCGCAGTAAAAAATGTAACTCTGGAGGTTGATTTGCACCGTTAAGCTGAGCTGAATGTCGAAGCGAGGCTGTATCAGGAGTAGGTCAGGACGGCAAACCCCGTTTGCGCCAGGATTGCCGCCCATGCTTTCAGGGGCGTTACTCGATGTTCTGAATCTGTACATAGTGCATTTTTTATTTGATTGATTTTTAAGTAATTTATTTTTATTTTAACACATGGTACAGCATTTGGTACAAGTGATATCGATAATGCTCAAGTTTGGTCATTTTTAAATCATGCTAGCCAAGAAAAATTTCTCAATATGCAAGATTTTTTGAAAAAGCTTTTAGCTTTACTGATTACGGCTTAGAATAGATACTCACAGGAGTAGGGCATTCAGTCAATCTCCTGAAAATAGGGGGGGGTTATTAATTAATTTTTCCCCCAACAGCACTTCTATAAAAGTTATCATTAGAAATTCACTGAGTACTATATCCTTACCTGAGGTCTTTGAGATCCTTTTTCACTGTTATTATTACTTTGAATTACTAATTTGGGAAAGTATTTCTTCCTCAAATTCGTCTGCAAACGCTTTAATTGGTATAGGAAAACGGTTACAGCGGCTTGCTAAAAAAATTATTGGTAGGTAATTGTCTTTAATAGCAGAGAGTTGATCGTAACCCTGTGTAAGCTCAGACTCCTTAATAATTATTTCTAAAAATTCATTAGCTTCTTTTTCAAGAGGGACATTAGATAAAACCACCCCATGAATATCTCCACCTCTGTAATAAAATTCTTCAGAATTTACAGAAGGAAACCAGATCTGAATATTACAATGAGAAAGATTTTCATTTTTTATTTTTCTGATTGATAAATATGTTTCGGAGTCTCCTAATAGAGCAGCTAAGAAAGCGAGTGAAGAGTAAAGTATACTTGCTTTAGTTACTTCTTTTTTATATTCATTACTAGAGTTATCTTCTAAAAATTCTGAATATTTTGCAAGCGACATTGGATAGTTTCTTCCACAATTTAATGTATAAGAAGCTCTATTGGTGATTTCCTTTACCCAGCTTTTAACAAATCCCGTGTAACCAGAGTCTAACATTAAAAAATATGATGCCATAACGAGGTCGATAGAGTTGTCATCCTTGAACGGTAATAACGAAGTGCTGTTTTTATTAATCAAGTTTGCCAAGCTTTTTTGTAATGTCCTAACTTTATTTATCAATCCTTCATCTGCTTCTCCTATCTCATGATATGATTTTCTACATTTCCAAATTAACCAAATTCCATATGTTGCTAATTTCCCCATTAAGTCGAATGTGTTAAAATTTATAGCATACTTGCATGGAGGGAATACCCCTAATGCAATGCCGTCTCTAAAATTAGTTAATGGGCATATTTTATCAATTAAAATTTCGTCATTTAAAATGAAATATTGTTCAACTATTTTTTCAAAAACATCCTTTATATCCAAGCAAACTTTACTATTACTCAAACCCTTTATTTCGCTCCAGCAAGTTAAAATGCAGAACTCAGAGCTTAAATATGCTGATTCTAAGTTTTTTAAGTCGCGAGACCATGAATGTAAAATCCATAAACATAAGCTTATTTGGCGAATAGTTATAAGTTTGTTTTTTAATGTCTCTCCTTTTCTTTTTTTTTCTTCTTTAAGTAATTCTGTTATTACTTTTTGAAAGTAGATAAAGGATGATTGTGGGTCGTCAATCATAGCCAATGATTTACGCAAGTTT
Organism: Pantoea sp. Z09; assembly: GCF_022394795.1. Lineage (NCBI taxonomy): Bacteria > Pseudomonadati > Pseudomonadota > Gammaproteobacteria > Enterobacterales > Erwiniaceae > Pantoea > Pantoea sp. Z09. Next base: position 3,844,656 of record NZ_CP092373.1, on the reverse strand, counting down.
TTTCTTACGGATTCAGGCATTAAAGCTTCATTCAAAAAATTATCTATTATAAGTTGCGATAGCTTATCTCCGTTCCATATCTCAAAATTAATATTTTCTTTAATATTCCATGCTATGTATCCGTTAACATCACCTATTATACTTTCATGTATAAATCCGCCAAAGCATAAGCAAATCGTAACTTTTCCTTTTCTTTGTTCATCTGATAGTTTCGAAAAATAGTAATTATTAATGATTTCATCTAAAGATGGTTTAAGGGCTTGGTTAGAATTACCATTCCAATCATTACGATTTAAATCTCCTGATTTTATTGAGAATAAATATGTAGTGATGTTACCGTTTGAGTCCTCTTTTTTTGCTGCTATATCAACACCATGCTGCTTTGTACCACGACTAGGTTTTGAGGTTACAATTAATCCCATTTGACTTAATAAGTCAGGTAAAATAGCATCGAGTTCCTCACGTTCGCGCAATGATGATAAATATTGATTTAAAATCAATCTCATTTTCTTTCCCCATATTTTAAATTAATTATCATTAATTCCAAACCTATAGGATCTCGCACCATCATCCCCGGATTTTCAAACGAATGCTCAATCGTACCCATTATTGATTCCTGCCTCAACGGAGGAGTGTCAGGGTTTTCTACATAATAAATTGAGCCTCTTCCATAAAGGATATGTAATGGCGATGCAATTTGAGAAAATATGGATTTCTCTTGAGCCTCCTTGTAAACAGCCTCCATCATCTTTCTTCTCTCTCTTTCAAATTCTGTTGTTATATCTGATGAGAGTTTGAGTTCTAATATTGACCACGATTCTTCAACTAATTTTTTTCTTTCAGATACGATGCCAAGTATGTCTTTGGATAGCTCGTATCCAGAGTGTTCTTCTAAAAATTCTTCTAAGTTTATCGGAAAGTTCTCTAAAAAAACTTCAACTACTTTTGTTAATGTGTGCTCTCTATTTTCTTTTGTTTGTTTCTCATAAAGTCTAAAGATGAATTCAAAGGCAAGTTTTGGGCGAAAAAAGAACCATCCACAACACCTATGAATTATCTTTTCAAATCCCGATTGGCTAATTTTATCAAGATTAATATCGTTGTTTTTAAATTTATAATTATTGAAGTCGGCAATTTTGTTTTGAATTTCATCTATTATGTAAAATAACTCCTCTCTATCCTCTGAAAACCATTGCAGTACTAACTCTTTAAATATTTCTTCCTTATTTAATACTTCATGAGTAATGGATGACAAATTGTAAATTTGTGATATATTTTCTTTCTTTGAACCAATGTGGTCAAGAAGCTTAATTACGGCAAGAGTGTTTTTTTCATTAATTAAGTTATATAGTAATAAGTTTAAATACGCAGTGTTTTTATCATTAATGATAGTGCATGTGCATATTTTTTCAAAAATGAAACTATATAGTGCAGATCCCATTTTTTTTCGCTGATTATAGAATGTTTCAATGAAGAAATTCGATTCTTCATCTATTTTTTCTTTACATAATGAAACTAGATAATCATCTATGTTCTCTTGAGTACCTTGATTATTTATTAATGCTGATATTGACATCTCAACTATTTCTTTTGCCGTAGAGTTCTCTACAATATATATTAGGCAATTAAATATTGTTGGGCTGTCAAATGAATTTGAATTTAAATGCTGCAAGCACCTGTAAATCAAGCTGTTATTCCCACTATTAAGTAGTGTGGATAAAAAGTATACTATATTTTTTTCATTAGTTGTTTTTTTTGATATTAAAATAGGTAGTATTATGTTCTCACTGATGCTTTTATTTGACATTATCCATTCAATAATAGATGTGCTTTTTATTGTTCTGTGGTTTTTTATAATTAAATTTTTTTCGAAGTTTCTAAATGCAGTAGAGCTTATATGTATATCTCTCTCTCTGCAGTAATTCATCAGCCTGCATGCGTTTTCCAAAGTCATTCTTATATTAGGTAGAGTTTCTTCAATTAACCTCCCTCTATAATATCCGTCAAATCGCTCATTGTCATCGACATCTGTTAATAATATCCCTATTAAATCTAACTGCTCCTTATTACACAAATCAGAAACTAAGTCTAATATTTCCCTGTTATTGTTGCTATCCCTAAGTAAAGGGCAAACTCTTTTCAAGAATTCGTTAGCGTTTTTACTTAAGTCTATTAGTTCATCTTTATTCATTTTTTTACTCAATTTTTGAAGCTGATGAATGATTAAGTTCTGATAGCCTCTAAAGTAGCTTATGTTTGCATTCTAATTGGATGCGCAATGTTATCCCCGCCACGCCTGCCAGCCATATACATCATTATAAGAGGTATTAAGCCGTGCCAGCTTGGCTGCTGTAAGTGTCTTTGGTTGCTAAATGTGCATGCAAATCCAGTCGGCCATGCATACACTCATTTATACTCGCTATGGTTTAGAAAATCTTTAGGCTCGTACTAAAGATTGTGAGGCATATTTATGCATAAATAAATTTTTTTTGAAGTCTTACATTTCTTATCAGACACCGCTTCAAATCATGCTTCGAGTAGCGCGCTGTAATTGCTGGGCTTTGCACATGCTCATAGCGCGCGCTCGTAGCCCTGCCACGCCTGCCCGCTTTATGCAGCGGTTTTCATGCACCTGCATGATTAGGCCTGAGCCGCGCCGCTGCTGGCCTTATCTGCCGTTCCAGGGTGCCGGAGACTCATGCGTTTTCATGCAGCATAGACATGCACTCACGCAACGGACGTAAAAAAGCCCGGCACAGGCCGGGCTTCGGTGAGTTTCTGTGTTTGTGGCTCAGAAAATTTTGCGCTTGCGGCGGTCGGTTCTGGCTCCCCGGAAAGGATGCGCACCGCTGACGCTCAGCACGTCATCACGGAACATCAGCGGCTGATTTACGCTCGTCCATCGCTTAATCAGGTTCTGGACATATACGCCGTAAAGCGTGTCGGCATCGTTCGCGCCTTCGATAACGCCCGGTGCATGCGTTGAGCCATTCCGTTCAAACTGGCTGTACTTCATTCTGAGCAGGCTGCTCAGCTCTGCGCCATGAATGATAAAGAAGTCATCAATAAGCGTATCAATGCGCTCATCCGTGATGCCCTCATGACAGAATACGTAAGCGTTAGCCTTGCGCCCGGTCACGTCGGCCAGCACAGGCAGTTGCTTTTCCTTTTCGGCAATCAGCCCGGCAAGGGCTGATGCTGACATCATATGAAAGTGAGTAAAAAGTTACTCGATGTTCTGAATCTGCTCGCGCATCTGCTCGATCAGCACCTTCAGCTCAATCGCCGACGTCGTCACGTCCGCATTAATTGACTTCGAGCCCAGCGTGTTCGACTCGCGGTTAAACTCCTGCATCATAAAGTCGAGACGGCGGCCGACGGCCTCTTTCTTATTGAGGATGTTATAGGTCTCTTTAACATGCGCGTCGAGGCGATCCAGCTCTTCTGCGACGTCAATGCGCTGCGCCATCATCACCAGCTCCTGCTCGAGACGATTGTTTTCCAGCTGCACCTCTGCCTCTTCCAGCTTCGTCACCAGGCGTTCGCGCTGCCATTTCAAAATCTCTGGCATCTGGGCGCGCACTTTCGCCACTTCCTGCTTCACCCCTTCGAGGCGCTGTTCGATCAGGGCTTTCAGCGCGGCGCCTTCGCTTTCGCGCGCCACGATAAAGTCATCCAGCGCGCCGTCCAGCGCGCTCAGCAGCTGCGCGTTAATCGCATCGAGATCCTGCTCCTGGGCAGACATCACGCCAGGCCAGCGCAGGATCTCCATCGGATTGATGGCGCCCTCGTCGCTCTGCATCTTCACCCAGTTGGCGGCCTGCACCAGCTGCTTCGCCAGGGCTTCATTCAGCATCAGCTCACCCTGCGCGCTGGGATCGGCGTCGAAGCGCAGGTTGCACTCGATTTTACCGCGCGTCAGACGCTGACGAATGCGCTCGCGGATCACCGGCTCCAGGCTGCGAAACTGTTCCGGCAGGCGGATGTAGGTTTCAAGGTAACGCTGGTTGACGGAGCGAAGCTCCCAGGCGGCGCTGCCCCAGGAGCCTTTGGCCTCGCGGCGGGCGTAAGCGGTCATACTGCGGATCATAATCGGCTACTCTTTGTCAGAAATAATGCAGCAAGTATAGCGAGAGCGGCCGCAGGCTAACAGGCATAAGCGCATAGGCGCGTAGAATAGGGAAAAAGTTCCGCTTTTGTGGACAGCGACTTATGATGGGCACTGGCCGATTTAATAAGGATAGTGCTGATGTTTCGCTCTGTTGCCCTTTCCCTGGCGCTGACTGCGCTGCTCGCGGGTTGTCAGGCGCCGCGCCCGCCCGCGCCGCCGACCAAACCCATTCCCGTCTGCGCAGGCGGCGAAATGATGATGCAGACCACGCTGTGGTTCGGCCTCAGTAAACCGCAGGGCGGGAACGTAAGCAGTGCCGACTGGCAGCAGTTCCTCGATAAAGAGGTGACGCCGCGCTTTAAGGCGGGCCTGAGCGTTTACGACGCCAGCGGGCAGTGGCTGGAGAAAAGCGGCAGGCTGGCGCGCGAACCGAGCAAGGCGCTGCTGCTGATCCACGGCGCGGAAAACGGCGTGAATGATAATATCGAAGCGCTGCGCACGATTTACAAGCAGCGCTTTGGTCAGGAATCGGTGATGCGCGTCGATACGCCGGCGTGCGTGGGGTTCTGAAGAGAGAGGGCGGCGGCAAAGCCGCCCTGCATGGATCAGATAAACAGGCCGGCAAACGCCGCCGACAGCAGGCTTACCAGCGTTGAGCCATAGACCAGCTTCCAGCCGAAGCGGGAGACTACGTTACCCTGCTGCTCGTTCAGCCCCTTGATGGCGCCTGCCACGATGCCGATAGAGGCGACGTTGGCGAACGAGACCAGGAACACAGAGAGAATACCCAGTCCGCGCGGCGTCATGCCCGCCGCCACCTTTTGCAGCTCAATCATCGCCACAAACTCGTTCGCTACCAGCTTGGTCGCCATAATGCTGGCGGCCTGCAGCGCATCGGTGGCGGGAATGCCGATCAGCCAGGCAAAGGGATAGAACAGATAGCCAAGGATCTGCTGAAAGCTGTAGCCGAACAGCGCGCTAAACAGCGCATTGACCGCGGCGATCAGCGCGATAAAGCCAATCAGCATCGCCAGAATAATCATCGCCACCTTGAAGCCCGCCAGAATGTATTCGCCGAGCATTTCGAAAAAGCTCTGCTCTTCATGCAGCTTGTCGAGCGCGATCGGCTGCTCATCCTGCGGCTGGCTCGGGTTGATGATCGAAAGAATAATAAAGGTGCTGAACATATTGAGCAGCAGCGCGGCGACCACATATTTCGGCTCGATCATCGTCATATAGGCGCCGACGATTGAGAGCGAGACGGTAGACATCGCCGTGGCGGCCATGGTGTAAAGACGCTTCGGCGGGATATCGCCGAGTATGCCTTTATAGGCGATAAAGTTCTCCGACTGACCTAGGATCAGCGTGCTGACGGCGTTAAAGGATTCGAGCTTGCCCATGCCGTTCACTTTCGACAGCAGCGTGCCCACCAGCCGAATCAGCAGCGGCAGAATGCGCCAGTGCTGCAGAATGCCGATCAGCGCCGAGATAAAAATAATCGGGCAGAGCACGCCGAGAAAAATAAAGGCCAGACCCTGTTTGCTCATGTTGCCGAACACAAAGTCGGTGCCCTGCGCGGCGAAGGTCAGCAGCTTCTCAAAAAAGCCGCTAAAGGCGCCGACCGCCGCCTGGCCGCTGGCGGAGTGCAGGAAAAACCACCCCAGCGCGGCTTCCACCACGATGAGCTGCAGGAGATAACGCAGGCGTATCTGTTTGCGGTCATGACTGACCAGTAGCGCAAGGGCAAAAATCACCGCCAGCGCCAGCAGGAAATGAAGAATTGAGGTCATACTTTTTATTTTCAGTGAGTGAGGAAGGCGCATTTAGCCACAGACCGCGCGGAAATTCATCTGTCGCCGCGCAATCCCGCGTGCAAGACAGGCGGCGAGGAAGTCCGTATAATGCGCAGCCAATTCATTTCAGCCGGAGATTACCATGCGTCCAGCAGGCCGAAGCGCACAGCAGGTGCGTCCCGTCACCCTGACCCGAAACTACACCAAACATGCCGAGGGCTCAGTGTTGGTCGAGTTCGGCGAAACCAAAGTGCTCTGTACGGCTACCGTGGACGAGAGCGTTCCGCGCTTCCTGAAAGGACAGGGACAAGGCTGGGTGACCGCCGAGTATGGCATGCTGCCGCGCTCTACCCACAGCCGCATGGCGCGTGAAGCGGCCAAAGGCAAACAGGGCGGACGGACGCTGGAGATCCAGCGCCTGATCGCGCGCTCGCTGCGCGCGGCGGTCGATCTTAAAGCGCTGGGCGAGTTCACCATCACGCTCGACTGCGACGTGATCCAGGCCGATGGCGGCACGCGCACCGCGGCCATCACCGGCGCCTGCGTGGCGCTGGCCGATGCGCTGAACAAGCTGGTGGCAGACGGCAAGCTGAAGGCCAACCCGATGAAAGGCATGGTGGCGGCGATTTCGGTCGGCATCGTCGAAGGCGAAGCGCGCTGCGATCTGGAGTACGTGGAAGATTCCGCCGCCGAAACCGACATGAACGTGGTGATGCTGGAAGATGGCCGCATGATCGAGGTGCAGGGCACCGCAGAAGGCGAGCCGTTCAGCCATGAAGAGCTGCTGTCGCTGCTCGCGCTGGCGCGCGGCGGCATTGAAGAATTGATTCAGGCGCAGAAAGCGGCGCTGAACAACTGATTGAACAGGCGACCAGAGAGTCGCCTTTTTTTTGCGAGAGGAGTGAGAGATGAAAGCCTGGCAGCGTCAGTTTATTGAATTCGCCCTGAACAAGCAGGTGCTGAAGTTTGGCGAATTTACCCTGAAGTCTGGCCGTAAAAGCCCCTATTTTTTCAATGCCGGCCTGTTTAACAGCGGTCGCGATCTGGCGCTGCTGGGCCGTTTCTACGCGCAGGCGCTGGTCGACGGCGGCGTCGATTTCGATCTGCTGTTCGGTCCCGCCTATAAAGGTATTCCGATTGCCACGACGACCGCGGTGGCGCTGGCGGATCACCATGACCGCGACGTGCCGTACTGCTTCAACCGCAAAGAAGCGAAAGATCACGGCGAAGGTGGTTTACTGGTCGGCAGTCCGCTGGCGGGCCGCGTGATGCTGGTGGATGACGTGATCACCGCCGGCACGGCGATCCGCGAATCGATGGATATTATTAACGCGCATCAGGCCACGCTGGCGGGCGTGCTGATTTCTCTCGATCGCCAGGAGCGCGGACGCGGCGATATCTCGGCGATTCAGGAAGTGGAGCGCGACTATAAATGTCAGGTCACCGCCATCATTACCCTGACGGATCTGATTAGCTACCTGGAAGAGAAGCCGGAAATGGCCGACCATCTGGCGAAGGTGCGTGCCTATCAGAAAGAGTACGGCATCTAATCGACCCGACTCCCTTTCCCGATGCCGGGAGAGGGAGTCGTTCGTTACACCAGCTGCGCGGCGAGCAGCGGCCAGCGGGTGTCGAATTCGGCGGTCGGGCGAAAGCGAAACTCTGACCGCACGTAGCGCGACAGTACCCCTTCGCAGAAGGCCAGCAGCTGGCTCGCCAGCAGCGCTTCGTCTGTTTCGAAGCCTTCGCCTTCACGCATTCTCCGCTCGCGCATCACCTGGCGCAGCTGCACCTCAATCCGTTCAAACAGCTGGTTGATGCGCCCCTGCAGACGATCCTGCTCAAACATCAGCGCATGGCCGGTAAGAATACGCGTCAGCCCCGGATTACGCTCACCAAAACCCAGAATCAATTGCACGATAAGACGCAGGCGCGTCATCGTCTCTTTTTCATCTTTCAGGATCAGATTGATGCGGGTAATCAGGCTGTCTTCGATAAATTCAATCAGGCTGTCGAACATGCGCGTTTTGCTGGGAAAGTGGCGATAGAGCGCCGCTTCAGACACGCCGACGGTGGCGGCCAGCTTGGCGGTGGTAATGCGCTGGCTACCGTCACTGGACTCCAGCATCTGCGCCAACGCCTGCAAAATTTCTTCGCGACGGTTCCGTTTGGCGATTTTTTTCTCTGCCATGACCTTAAAAACCCCTGAAATTCACCTTTAACAGGCACACCTTCTTATCAGCCCTGAGCGCAGGCTCAAGGCTGGTAAGAAATAAACAGATGGTTAAGCAAAAACGGGCGTTACAGACGTCCGGAGTGACCGAAGCCGCCTTCGCCGCGGTCGCTGGCGTCGAAATCTTCCACCAGGTTGAACTCCGCCTGCACCACCGGCACGAAGACCAGCTGGGCCAGACGATCGCCCGGCTGCAGCGTAAAGCTCTGCTGGCCACGGTTCCAGACCGATACCATCAGCTGGCCCTGATAGTCCGAGTCGATCAGGCCCACCAGATTGCCCAGCACGATGCCATGCTTATGGCCGAGGCCGGAGCGCGGCAGAATAACCGCCGCCAGCGTCGGATCGCCGATGTGGATCGCCAGGCCGGTCGGCACCAGCGTGGTCATGCCTGGGGCGATCTCCAGCGCGCTGTCCAGGCAGGCGCGCAGATCGAGCCCGGCGGAGCCAGAGGTGGCGTAGGTGGGCAGCGGAAACTCCGCGCCCACGCGCGCATCAAGAATCTTTACGTCGATTTTTTTCATCATAAAGGCGGACAATCTCGTCTAATAAATGTTGGCCAAGGAGCGTCTTATCGCTGAGCGGTAAGCGTTTTTCTCCCTCCTGCCAAAAAAGGTGAAGCGCGTTGGTATCGCTGTTAAATCCCTGTCCGGCCTGCGCCACGTCGTTGGCGCAAATCAGGTCCAGATTTTTACGTACCCGTTTTTGTCGGGCGTATTCTTCCACATTCTGGGTTTCAGCGGCAAATCCAACCACGTAGGGACGGTTTTGCTGCATGGCGGCGACGCCCGCCACAATATCGGGATTCTTTACCAGCTGTAGCGTGACGGCATCGTCTTCGCTGCCCTGTTTTTTCATCTTTTCCGGCGCGATGGTCGCGGCGCGATAGTCCGCGACGGCGGCGCTGGCGATAAAAATCTGCTGCTGTGCCGCTTCCGCCATCACGGCGGCTTCCATCTCCTGCGCAGAGATGACGTCAACGCGCTTCACCGCAGGCGGCGTTGGCAGGTTAACCGGACCGGTCACCAGCGTCACGCGGGCGCCGCGTCTGGCGGCGGCGGCGGCGATGGCGAAGCCCATCTTGCCGGAGCTGTGGTTGCTGATATAGCGCACCGGATCGAGCGCCTCGCGCGTGGGACCGGCGGTGATCATAATGTTGAGATGTTGCAAATCGTTGACGGGTGACGCCCACTGCACCGCGTGGTCGACAATCGCCAACGGATCGAGCATCCGGCCCGGTCCGACGTCGCCGCACGCCTGGCTGCCGCTGTCGGGGCCCCAGATCAGCAGGCCGCGCGCCTCAAGCTGCTGCAGGTTGTGCTGCGTCACGGCGGCGCGATACATCTGCTGATTCATCGCCGGCACCACGGCGACGGGTGCGGCGGTGGCAAGGCAGGCGGTGGTAACCAGATCGTTGGCCATGCCGGCGGTCAGACGGGCGATCAAATCGGCCGAAGCGGGCGCCAGCACCACCAGGTCCGCCCATTTTGCCAGCTCGATATGGCCCATCGCCGCTTCGGCGGCGGGATCGAGCAGGTCTTCAAACACCGGATAACCGGAAACGGCCTGCAGGCTGAGCGGCGTAATAAAAGCTTTGGCGGCAGGCGTCATCATCACGCGCACCTCGGCGCCGCGTTCGCGCAGGCGACGCACCAGCTCGGGCGTTTTATAGGCTGCGATGCCGCCGCTCACGCCAAGCAGAATTTTTTTTCCGGCTAATCCCATCATGCTATTGGCCTCATGTGGCTGGATGCCGCGTCAGACGCGGCGAAGTGGCAGGACTCTATCATAAAACCCTCTGCACACCTTTTCACCCCTTGCGTTTGCGAGCCGCCTCGTAATTCTGCCAGAAGATACTGGTTAAGTATACAGTGTCTGGTCATGATGTCGCTAACCGCAGGAGGCAGATATGGAAGCGATGACACCACGGGAAAAATTACGGTCGATGGGCGCGGCGGCGTTGAGCGACGCGGAACTGCTGGCGATTTTTTTGCGCACCGGCGCGGTGGGGGTGAACGTGCTGACGCTGGCGCAGCAGATGCTGCAGCGTTTCGGCTCGCTTTATCACATCATGACCGCCGAACCGGCGGCGTTCAGCGAGATAAAAGGCGTCGGCGCCGCCAAGCTGGCGCAGCTGCACGCTATTGCAGAACTGGCGCGACGCTTTTTCGCCAGCCAGATGGCGCGGGAAGATGTGATGGCAAACCCGCAGGTGACGCGGCACTATCTGCAGAGCGTGCTGGCGCATCAGGAGCGCGAGGTGTTTATGGCGCTGTTTCTCGACAATCAGCATCGGGTGCTGCAGGCGCAGACGCTCTTTATGGGCTCGATCAACAGCGTCGAGGTGCATCCGCGCGAAATCGTGCGCGAGGCGCTGAAGGTCAACGCTGCGGCGGTGATCCTCGCCCATAATCATCCTTCCGGCATGGCGGAGCCGAGCCGCGCCGATCGGCATATTACCCACAAAGTGAGCGCGGCCTGCACCCTGCTGAATATTCGCCTGCTCGATCATCTGGTGATCGGTCACGGCGAATATGTCTCTTTTGCCGAACGCGGCTGGCTGTAAAAAGCCAGGGCCACCAGGTGCAGATGGCGGCTTTTTGCGCGATCTTCAGGGATCTTTATCTGTTCGGGACTTGAGCACTTGCGCTGAGCGGCGTATACTACGCCACCTTTGAGAATCTCGGGTTTGGCGTTTGGGCCAGCTTAGCGGGTTCACATGGAACTCGCCTGGCGGGCTATGAGCCTGACGAGGCGGCCAAGACCTAGTTTTTAAAGCTCGAGCTGATTTGATTTTTGGAGAATAGACATGTCACGAGTCTGCCAGGTAACTGGAAAGCGTCCGGTGACCGGTAACAACCGTTCCCACGCAATGAACGCGACGAAACGCCGTTTCCTTCCGAACCTGCACTCACACCGTTTCTGGGTTGAGAGCGAGAAGCGCTTCGTTACTCTTCGTGTATCTGCTAAAGGTATGCGTGTTATTGATAAAAAGGGCATCGATACGGTTCTGGCCGAAATCCGCGCCCGTGGTGAGAAGTACTAAGGAACTGAATCATGGCTAAAGGTATTCGTGAGAAGATCAAGCTGGTTTCCTCTGCTGGTACAGGTCACTTCTATACCACCACGAAGAACAAACGTACTAAACCAGAGAAACTGGAACTGAAAAAGTTCGATCCGGTTGTACGTCAGCACGTGATCTACAAAGAAGCCAAAATTAAATAATTTTGGTGTTCTGTGAAAAACCCGGCTTCGGCCGGGTTTTTTGTTTTTGCCGCTTTTTGAGGAGAGAACATGCCGGAATTACCCGAGGTCGAAACCAGCCGACGCGGCATTGAACCGCATCTGGTGGGCGAAAAGATTTTACATGCGGTAGTGCGTAATTCGCGCCTGCGCTGGCCGGTGTCGCAGGAGATCCATGCGCTCAGCGATCAGCCGGTGCTGAGCGTGCAGCGCCGCGCCAAGTATCTGCTGCTGGAGCTGCCGCACGGCTGGATCATCATCCATCTCGGCATGTCCGGCAGCCTGCGCGTGCTGCCAGAAGAGCAGCCCGCCGCGAAACATGACCATGTCGATTTAGTGATGAGCAACGGCAAGGTGCTGCGCTACACCGATCCGCGCCGCTTTGGTGCCTGGCTGTGGAGCACCGATCCCGAAGGGAGCAATGTGCTGGCGCATCTGGGGCCTGAGCCGCTCAGCGACGCCTTTAGCGGCGACTATCTCTATGAGAAGTCGCGCGGCAAGCGCACGGCGGTGAAGCAGTGGCTGATGGATAACAAAGTGGTGGTGGGCGTCGGCAATATCTACGCCAGCGAATCGCTGTTTACCGCCGGGATCCTGCCCGATCGTCCGGCGATGAGCCTGAGCGACGAAGAGGCGCAGCGGCTGTGCGCCACCATCAAAGCAGTGTTGCTGCGATCGATAGAGCAGGGCGGCACCACGCTGCGCGACTTTTTACAGAGCGACGGCAAACCCGGCTATTTCGCGCAGGAGCTGCAGGTGTATGGCCGCGCCGGCGAGCCTTGTCGCGCCTGCGGCACGCCGATTGTCAGCGGCAAGCACGGGCAGCGCAGCACCTTCTGGTGCCCCAACTGCCAGCACTGATCAGGCCAGCTTCGCCAGCAGCGCCTGATGCACAGGCGCAGGCAGAAAGGCGCTGACGTCGCCGCCGTGGCGCGCCACCTCTTTCACCAGCGAAGAGGAGACGAACGAGAAGCCTTCTGACGGCATCAGAAACACGCTTTCCAGCGTTGGCAGCAGATGGCGATTCATATGGGCGAGCTGCAGCTCATATTCGAAGTCCGACACCGCGCGCAGGCCGCGCACCAGTACGTTGGCCTGCTGCGCGCGGGCGAAGTTCGCCATCAGATCGCTAAACCCCACCACCTCGACGTTCGGCAGAGGCGCCACCGCCTCGCGCGCCAGTTCAATGCGCTCTTCAAGGCTAAACATCGGCTTCTTGCTCGGACTGGCGGCAATGGCCAGCACCATCTCATCGAACATCTGCGCGGCGCGCGTCACGATATCGAGATGACCCAGCGTGATGGGATCGAAGGTTCCGGGATAAATCGCTCTGGTGCTCATAGAGGACCCTTGTCTGCGGCGTGATTCAGCGCCCACAGCGCGGAATATTTGTTGAAGGTGTACTGCGCATTGACCACGGCCAGCACCCAGCCCTGTTTGCCGTCGAGAAAGCCGGCGCGCAGCAAAAGGATTTTCAGGAAGGCGCCCAGCGTATGGGTGAACACGGAGAAGAGGCCGCAGCGCTTGCCGCGCTGGTGGCGCTCCTGCGCCCAGGCGGCGGCATAGGCCAGCTGCTTCTGCTGAAAAACAATAAGGTCGCGGCAGGTCAGATGCTGCAGATCGCCGCGCAGCCTGACCACCGGCGCGCCCTGGGTGTCGAGCGACTCGTGCACCAGGTTGTCGTTATAGTTCAGCGCGCGCGGATAGAGGCGCATCACGCGATCGGGATACCAGCCGCTGTGACGCATAAAGCGGCCAAGAAACAGGTTGCTGCGGTTCAGGCTGTAAACGGTCGAAGAGGGCGGCTGTGCCAGCACTGCCTCTATGCTGGCGCGCAGCGTCGGCGTGACGCGCTCGTCGGCATCGATCATCAAAATCATGTCGCCGCTGGCGTGGCGCTGCGCGCGCTGGCGCTGTTTGCCGAAGCCGGCCCACGCCTCGGCGTGAAAGACCTTTGCGCCCGCCTGACGTGCGATAGCGGCGGTCTCATCCTCACTGCCGGCGTCGAGCAGGATGATCTCATCCGCCCAGCTGACCGACGCGAGGCAGTCGGGCAGCAGCGCCGCTTCATTTTTGGCGATCATCACCACAGAAAGACGTTGGCGATCGGTCATCAGTGGGCCCGTGGCGGTAAATGGGGTTCGAGTAACTGTAGCAGACGCTGCAGCGCGCCCTGGTTCTGGTGCAGCACCTCGACCGCATGGCGGCCGTAGTAGAGGCGGTAATCTTCATCCTGCAGCAGGTTTGCCACCTCTTTCTCCAGCGACACCACGTCGGTCACGGTAATCAGCCCCTGCGCCTCCTGCAGCTTGCCGCAGATATCTTTGAAGTTCCAGGTGTGCGGGCCCATCAGCACCGGAATGGCGTGCGCCGCCGGCTCCAGCGGGTTGTGACCGCCGCGCTCCACCAGGCTGCCGCCGACGAAGGCGAGATCGGCAATGCCATAGAGCAGCATTAGCTCGCCCATGGTATCGCCAATTACCACCTGCGTCGAGCCAGAGGGAATTTCGCCGCTGCTGCGCAGAATAAAGCTGAAGTTGCGCTTGTGCGTCAGGTCGCGCGCGTCGCTAAAGCGCTCGGGATGGCGCGGCACCAGAATCAACAGCAGATCGGGAAAGGTTTGCAGCAGACGACGATGCGCGTCCAGCACGATCGCCTCTTCCCCTTCATGGGTGCTGGTGGCGATCCAGACCGGACGGCGCGGCGCCCACTGGCGACGCAGCGTGATGGCGCGGGCGGCCAGTTCAGGCGTCACGGAGATATCGAATTTCAGGCTGCCAGTAACCGCCAGCTGCGAGCGCTTCAGCCCCAGCGCCAGGAAGCGATCGCCATCTTCCGCGTTCTGCGCGGCGATCAGGGTGATGCGCTGCAGCAGGTCGCGCATAAAGCCGCCCAGCTTGCGGTAGCCTTTAGCGGACCGTTCCGACAGGCGCGCATTGGCGATCACCAGCGGGATCTGGCGCTGATGCAGGATGCGAATAATATTGGGCCACAGCTCGGTTTCCATGATGATCACCAGGCGCGGATTGACCGTGTCGAGGAACCGGTTGATGGCGCCGGGCAGATCGTAGGGCAGATAGACGTGATGCACATCTTTGCCGAACGCCGACTGCGCCCGCTCAGAGCCGGTCGGCGTCATGGTGGTGACGGTAATCGGCAGCGTGGGATAGCGATGACGCAGCGCGCGCACCAGCGGGATCGCCGCCAGGGTTTCGCCGACGGAAACCGAGTGCAGCACAATGCCGTCCGGCTCCACTTTACCTGTGCAATAGCCGTAGCGTTCCGCCCAGCGTTTACGGTACGCCGGCGCTTTACGGCCGCGCAGCCAGAGGCGCAGCCAGATGAGCGGCTGAATAAGGTAGAGCAGAACGGTATAGAGGGTTGTCATAGTTATCGTTTCGACAGCCTGGCAGAAAAATTATCACGTAAATCAATCTATGTTATCAGAAAGGCCAGACAGGCTCACCACTTTGTCAGCGGCGCGCCAGTACCTGCTGATAAAGCGAAGTCAGCGACTGCGCCAGCCGCTGCGGGCCATAAGGTTCGATTCTGCGCCTTGCGGCTTCGCCTAAACGCGAATCAGCCGAAAGCGCCGGTATCGCCATAATCGCCTGGGTTAATGCCTTGATATCTAACGCATCGCAAACGAAGCCTTCCTGACCAGCGGTAATAAATTCCGCGCCGCCGCAGCCGGTGCTGGTGATCACCGGCAGGCCGCAGGCCATCGCCTCCAGCACCACGTTCGGAAAGGGATCGTAGAGCGTCGGCAGCAGCAGCCCGTCGGCGGCGTGATAAAAGGGCTGCACATCCTGCTGCACGCCGACAAAGCGCAGACGGTCCAGACAGTTCAGCTGATTTGCCAGCTGCTGATAGCGCGACAGCTGCTTGTCCTGGCCGACCACGATCAGGTAGCGATCGCTTTTCGCCAGCGCCTCGATGGCCGCCTTCAGCCCTTTGCGCTCAAAGCCAGAGCCGACGTAAATCAGCACCGTGGCGCTCGCCGGCAGCTGTAGCTGCTGGCGCGTCGCCTGACGGCTCGCCTCGCTGGCGGGCTGGAAGCGCTGGGCGTCAATGGCGTTATGGATAACGTGGATTTTCTCCGCGCTCAGCGAAAAGCAGCGCAGGATATCGCGCTTCACCATCTCTGAATTGCAGATCACCGCTTTTAGCGACGGGGCGTTAAACATCTCCGCCTCCGCCCGCAGCACGTAGCGATGATAGGGGCTGAGCGCGGCGCTCAGGCGCTGCCACGGCGAAACGATACGCGCGCGCTGCTCCAGCCAGACGCGATGCACGCCGTCGCCGGCGCGAAATATGTCGCAGCCGGCGATGCGCTCGTGGCTCTGAACGATATCGAAGCGCTCTTTCTCCCAGCAGGCGCGCGCCGCGCGGGCAAAGCCGCGTTCGCGCGAGATGCGGCCCAGCTTAGGCGGATTGCAGATGTGCAGATGCCAGTCGGGATTCGGCGTGCCCTGCCAGCTGCGCGTAATGATGTTGAGATCGAGCTGCTCGCTGCCGAGCGCCTCCAGCGCGCGTGAGATAAAGCGTTCGGCGCCGCCGTCGGGACGGTATTTTTGCCGGACAATGGCCAGGCGTACCTTAGTCATGTAAGAAATTCCTTGCGGCCTCGACCACATCCTCAACCGGAATGGCGCTGAGATAGCGCTGGTGCGTATTGGTATCGATGGCGTCGGGATCGGGCAGCGGGCCGTAATCGCCCGCCCAAATCACCTGGTTATGATCGCCCCACGGCCGCCAGAACTGCAGTTTAGTCGGCCCGAACAGCGCGATGCAGGGCGTGTCGAGCGCAGCGGCCATATGCATCGGCGCGGAATCCACACCGATAAAGAGCCGGGCGCGGTCGATCAGCGCCGCCAGCTGCGGCAGAGAAAGCTGACCGGCCAGCGACACCCGATGCGGCGTGGTGCAAAGCGCCTGAATGCGCGCGATCATTTCCATTTCATGCTTGTCGGGGGCGGCGGTCAGCACCACCTGGCGATCCGCCTGCGCCAGCTGGTCGATGGTCGCAGCGACCTTCTCCTCTTCCCAGCATTTGAAATTCCAGCGCGAGGTAGGCTGCACCACGATAAACGGCGTGTCGACGCCCTGTTCCGCCAGCAGCGCATCGACTTTCTGCCCGTCGACGGCGCTGTAGTGCATAGAGGCGCGCGCGCCCTGCGGCGCAATGCCGAGCGGCGTCAGCGCCGTCATATTCTGCTCAACGGTATGCAGCTGGCTGTGGTTGCGGGTCGGCACCAGGCAGTTGTGGCAGAGCCGCCAGAAGGCGTTGTCGCGCTTGTTAAAGGCGAAGCCGATACGCAGCGGCGCGCCGCTAAACAGGGTGATCAGCGCGCTGCGCCACTGATCGGCGAGATTGATCACGATATCGTAACGGCTGGCGCGCACGGCGGCGAACAGGTCGCGCTCGTGGCGCAGCTTGCGCCAGCTTCCTTCCTGCTTCCATTTGCGGTCGATAACGTGCAGCTGGCGGATCGCCGGATGCGCCTCCAGCATCGGCCGCGTCTCTTTGTAGAGCAGCACGTCGATACTGGCCTGCGGATAGCGCTGGCGCAGCGCGTTGATCACCGGCGTGGTCAGCAGCATATCGCCGTGATGGCGCAGCTTGATAAGCAAAATATTGTGTGGGTTAACGTCTGCGTGAGTCGGGTTTGCCATACACAAATGCCTGTAATTTTCAGTGAGGCGATTGTAGGGCAAACCCTTCAGGGGTGAAACCTGCGGCGGTGGTTATTTGTCGCGCCAGCGCCAGAGGCGGCCAAGCCATAGCAGCAGCTGATACCACTGTTTGACGCCGCGCGCGTTACGCAGCATACGCAGGTGGGTTTTGCTGGCGAAAATATCGTTGATCATCGCCTGCTTCGCCGCCGGATCGGGCTCGCGGCGCACGCAGTGGCAGACGCTGAGCGCCTCATGGGTGATTTGCGCATGAAAAGTGGGATAAATCGTCACGCTCTTTTTATAGCGCGCGTTGATCTCCTCCAGCATGCGGGCGATTTTTAAGTAGTGACGCTGATACTCCACGTTGCGCTGGCCGGTGCGTTTGCGGTTGCTGATCGAGGCGTCGTGCAGATAGTAGCGATAGAGCACCTGGTCGGTGTAGCGGACGCGCCGCGCGTTGAACATAAACTCGGTGGTCCAGGGAATATCCTGATGATGCAGGCCCGGCTCAAACCAGAGCTGCTTCTGCTCGATCAACGAGCGGCGATAGATGCCCAGCCAGACCACGTGCAGATAGCGGCGCGTTTTCAGCGCGGTGTTGAGCCACTCTGCGCCGCCCAGCACCGGCGTGCTGCGCAGACGATCCAGCGGGATCATCGGCCTGGTGCGTTGATCGCGCTGAAAGAACCATTCGGCGTTGCACTGCGCGGCGTCGAGATCGTCCTGCTCCGCCATCTCCACCAGCGTCTGGTACATCTCCGGCCGCATGGTGTCGTCTGAGTCCGGGAAAGTGACATATTTGCCGCGCGCGATGCGCAGCCCGGCGTTGCGCGCGCGCGACACGCCGCCGTTTTCCTGATGGATCACGGTAATGTGGGGATGCTGCGCCGCATACGCCTCGGCGCGCGCGCCAGAATCGTCGGTCGAGCCGTCGTCGACGATGATGATCTCCAGCGAGGTCAGGGTCTGCGCCAGCAGCGACTGCATAAAGGCATCGAACATCTCGCCCGCGTTGTACATGGGGGAGATGATGCTGAGCAGCGGTGAAGTGGGAGTTGAATGCATAAGCTCTGTTTTTTTAGTTTGTGCTTTCGATAATTCTGACGACATCCTTTAACGTCAGCCGTACCCGCCGCGATGCGAGGTAAAAATTGCCCGGCTAATTATGGGGACTGATATGCTTTTTGTGACGCATTTCATGCGGTTATCGCATCTTATTTCGCTCTGTCAGGCCAGCGCTAGCGTAGCCTGACGCTGGCCTGCCTGCTAGTCGCGGCGCTTTTGCATAAAGCTGGCGTGATATTCCGTCAACGTGCGTCCCTGAAAGCGCGGGCCGACCCAGCTGAATAGCGCCTCCAGATCCGCATACAGCCGCTCGATATCCTGTTCGTTTTTAAACGTCGGGCTGCCATCCGGCATAAATTCTGAGGAGTGCAGCATAAACTCCACATAATCCTGGCCTTCCGCCAGCGATTGTTCAATCACCCGCTTCATGCTCGCCACATTGCCGCCGGAAGGGCGCAGCCAGTAGACCGCCGGGCTACGCTGCTTGCCGCGCAGCTTATAGATGCCCTGCTTAAAGGCGCTCATTAGCGGAGAATATTTATACTGGATGCTCATTGGCACTTCCAGCAGTGGCGAATCGCCAGGGCGAGAGATATCGCTGGGATCGATAAAATAGGCGCTGCGCGGAAAATGGGTGTAGTCCGTGCCGCCGTTACCCTGCGGCGCGCCGCGGTTGAAGCGCCAGTTTACGCGCGGCGTCACGGAGCAGTCGACCAGATAGCCCAGTTCGGTGAGCGCCGCTGCGTAGCGTTCGTCGAACGCCCAGCGGCCGGCGCGATGGCTGCGCATTTTGGTCTGAAACGTCTCTTCCAGCAGCTGTGTCATAAAGGCGACTTTGGCGCGCAGCACATCGTCAGGGTATTCAATCAGGTAGGGCTGCCAGCGCCAGTCGTCGTCTGTCAGCGGCGCTTCCGGCGGGCTGTTCCAGGCGTGCAGATGCATGCCGACTTCGCCCTGATTGCGCGCGATCACGTCGCGCGCAAATTCGACATAGGCGGGATCGATTGCCATTTCATAGTTGGTCAGCCAGGTTGGCTTCAGGCCAAAGCGTTCGCACAGAGACTGAAAGCGCGGCAGAAACGCCGTATTACGCGTGGTGATGGTGCGATGGTTGCGCCAGAGATTATCGCCTTCAGTGTCGATGGTAATAAGGAATGATGGCTGTGTCATAGTGTCTTCCCGAACGCCCTGAAAAGGCGCAATAGTACGCCGGGCCGTCAGCCCGCGCAAAGGCTTGTGTCATCGGCATGCCGCATTTACTGCTTGTCGGCGCTTCCGTACTATAGCTGAGCAAGGAGAGTCCTGATGGCGGACTTTTCTCTTTCAATAAGGAAATACTTTGGCGAAACGTATCCTGATGGTAATCGACGGCCTGCCCGGCGGCGGCGCGGAAAAAGTGGTCATCACGCTGGTCGCGGGCCTGCTTGCCGCCGGACACCGGGTCTCTCTTTTCTCGCTGCGCAAGGTGTGCGAATACGCGCTGCCAGCGGGCGTGGACTATCAGGTTATCGAGGATCGCTGTCGTCGGCCCTGGCGTAAGCTCACGGAGCTGGGGCGTCGGGCGCGTCAGCTGGACAACGCGGTAGCGACGGCCGAGCGTGCTGGCGGCGCGTTCGATCTCGTGGTCTCGCATCTGCACAAGACCGACCGCATCGTCAGGCGCTGCGCCGCGCTCAAGGCGGACAAAACCTGGTTCTGCCTGCATGGCGTGTTTTCCGCTTCTTATCTGGGCCATCGCCGCGGCGTGTCGCGCTGGCTCAAAGCGCGCAAGATCCAGCGGGTCTACCAGCAGCGCAACGTTATCGCCGTCTCCGCTTATGCGCTGGAAGATCTGAAGCGCGCTTTTGAGGTTAGCCCGCGGCGCGAGGCGGTTATCGCCAATCCTTTCGATATCGACGCTATCCGCTCGCTGGCGCAGGCGCCGCTGACGCCGCCGGCTCCCGAGTTTATTTTGCATGTCGGCCGCTTCCACGAAACCAAACGCCACGATCGTTTGCTGCAGGCCTATGCGCTTACCGATCTCGCTATTCCGCTGGTGCTGCTGGGCAAGGGCAGCGCGGAAAGAACGGCGGCGCTGCGCGCGCAGGCGGCAGCGCTGGGCATCGAGCAGCGCGTGATTTTCCAGGGCTTTTCCGACAATCCTTACGCCTGGATGGCGCGCGCCAGTCTGCTGGTGGTCAGTTCAGATAGCGAGGGTTTCGGCAATGTGCTGATCGAGTCGATGCTGTGCGGCACGCCGGTGGTCAGTACGCGTTGTCCGGGCGGGCCGGCGTCGCTATTACAGGGCGAACTGGCGCGCGGGCTGGCCGATCTCAATCCCGTTTCCCTGGCGAACGCGATGCTGGAAATCTATCGAGAGCCGCCGGATTTAGCACAGATCGACTTCTCGGCGTTTGCGACGCCCGCTATCTGCCAGCAATATCTGGCGCTGATCGCCCAGGAGCAAGTGTGACAAGCGGCTGGCGGGCACGCAGAGGCAACGCGTCCCGCTTATCCGCGTGTCAGTCCCAGCTCAGCACCACCTTCCCGGAACGCCCGGAGCGCATCTCGTCGAAGCCCTGCTGGAAGTCGTCGATAGCGTAACGGTGAGTGATCACGGGCGTCAGATCGAGCCCTGACTGGATCAGCGCGGCCATCTTGTACCAGGTTTCAAACATCTCGCGGCCATAAATACCCTTTATAAACAGCCCTTTGAAAATCACCTGATTCCAGTCGATCGCCATCTCGCCCGGCGGAATGCCCAGCAGCGCGATGCGCCCGCCGTGGTTCATCACCTCAAGCAGCGTGCGGAACGCGGGCGGTGCGCCGGACATCTCTAGCCCCACGTCGAAGCCCTCCGTCATGCCCAGCTCGCGCATCACGGCGCGCAGATCGTCATGCGCCACGTTGACCGCGCGCGTCACGCCCATCTTGCGCGCCAGCGCGAGACGATAGTCGTTGATATCGGTGATCACCACGTTGCGCGCGCCGACATGTTTACACACCGCCGCCGCCATAATGCCGATGGGGCCTGCGCCGGAGATCAGCACATCTTCGCCCACCAGGTCGAACGACAGCGCAGTGTGTACCGCATTGCCGAAGGGATCGAAAATCGCCGCAAGCTCGTCGGAGATGTTGTCGGGAATGCGGAAGGCGTTAAAGGCCGGGATCACCAGATACTCGGCAAAGCAGCCCTGACGGTTGACGCCGACGCCAATGGTATTGCGGCAGAGATGGGTGCGTCCGGCGCGACAGTTGCGGCAGTGGCCGCAGGTAATATGCCCTTCACCAGAGACGCGGTCGCCGATGCTGAAGCCGCGCACCTCCTGGCCAATCGCCACCACTTCGCCGACATATTCATGCCCGACGATCATCGGCACCGGAATGGTTTTACGCGACCAGTCATCCCAGTTGTAGATATGGATATCGGTGCCGCAGATAGCGGTTTTACGGATCTTAATCAGCAAATCGTTGTGGCCGGGCTCCGGGATCGGCGCATCGGTCACCATCCAGATGCCTTCCCGGGCGTGAAGTTTGGCTAACGCTTTCATGTAAGGCTCCTCAGGCGATCGCGCCGAGCTGTTTTCCGATGCGGGTAAAGGCGTCCACCGCGCGCTCCAGCTGCTGCTGGGTATGCGCCGCCGAAATCTGCGTGCGGATGCGCGCCTGACCGCGCGGCACCACGGGATAAAAGAAACCGGTGACGTAAATGCCCTCTTGCTGGAGCAGCCGGGCAAACTCCTGCGCCATGCTGGCTTCACCCAGCATCACGGGGATAATGGCGTGATCGGCACCCGCCAGCGTGAAGCCGGCTGCCGTCATCTGTTCGCGGAAAAAGCGCGCGTTGTCCCACAGCCGCTGGCGCAGGCCATCGCCTTCGCTCAGCAGATCGAGCACGCGAAGCGAGGCGGCGACAATGGCGGGCGCCAGGGAATTGGAGAAGAGGTAAGGGCGCGAACGCTGACGCAGCCACTCGACCACCTCCGCGCGGGCGGCGGTATAGCCGCCGGAAGCACCGCCCAGCGCTTTACCCAGCGTGCCGGTGATAATGTCGACGCGGCCCATCACGTCGCAATATTCGTGCGTGCCGCGCCCGGCCGCACCGACAAAGCCCACCGCATGGGAATCATCCACCATCACCAGCGCATCGAACTCGTCAGCAAGGTCGCAGATGCCGCGCAGGTTGGCGATCACCCCATCCATCGAAAAAACGCCGTCGGTGGCGATAAGCAGATGGCGCGCGCCTTTCTCCCGCGCCTCAACCAGACAGGCGCGCAGCGCCTGCATGTCGTTGTTGGCGTAGCGATAGCGCTGCGCCTTGCAGAGCCGCACGCCGTCGATGATCGAGGCGTGGTTCAGCGCGTCGGAGATAATCGCGTCTTCCGCGTCGAGCAGGGTTTCGAACAGGCCGCCGTTGGCGTCGAAGCAGGAGGAGTAGAGGATGGCGTCCTCCATGCCGAGAAACGCCGCCAGCTTTTTCTCCAGCTGCTTATGCGTATCCTGAGTACCGCAGATAAAGCGTACCGACGCCATGCCAAAGCCGTGCGTCTCCATGCCCGCCTTTGCCGCCTCAATCAGCGCCGGATGGTTAGCCAGCCCCAGATAGTTGTTGGCACAGAAGTTAATCACCTGCTGCTCGCCCACTTCAATCGCGGTTTGCTGAGCGGAGGTAATGATGCGCTCCTGCTTAAACAAGCCTTCCCGGTGCGCCGCATCCAGCTGCTGGCGGATCTGCTGATAAAATTGCGCTGGCATCATTGTTCTCCTCAGATGGCATAAATTCGGCACATCTTACTGAATCGCAAGCAGGCTAACGATAAATCCACCAGGAAAATATCAATTTTGCAGCATAGTTCACGTCAGGGGGCGGGCGGTGGGCGGCGTGTCAGAGTCATCTGGCTGTCTGCACCGTGATGAGATGTTATGATGTGAGACATTAGCGCGTGAAACCGCCTGTTTCACCCCCCAACTTTTAAGGTAGAGCACATGATTATCGTCACCGGCGGCGCAGGAATGATTGGCAGCAATATCGTCAAGGCGCTCAACGATCGCGGCATTAGCGATATCCTGGTCGTCGACAACCTGAAGGACGGCACCAAATTCGTCAATCTGGCCGATCTGAATATCAGCGATTACATGGATAAAGAGGAGTTCCTCACCTATATCGCCGCGGGCGAAGATTTTGGCCCGATTGAAGCGGTGTTTCATGAAGGCGCCTGTTCCGCTACCACCGAGTGGGACGGCAAGTACATGATGGACAACAACTATCAGTACTCAAAAGATCTGCTGCACTACTGCCTGGAGCGCGAAATTCCTTTCCTGTACGCCTCCTCCGCCGCCACCTACGGCGGCCGCAACGACAATTTCATCGAAAAGCGCGAGTACGAGCAGCCGTTAAACGTCTACGGCTACTCTAAGATGCTGTTCGACCACTATGTGCGCCAGATCCTGCCGGAAGCGGACTCGCCGGTTTGCGGCTTCCGCTATTTCAACGTCTACGGCCCGCGCGAAGGGCATAAAGGCAGCATGGCGAGCGTCGCGTTTCACCTCAACACGCAGATCGCCAGCGGCGAAAACCCCAAGCTGTTCGAAGGCAGCGACGGCTTTAAGCGCGATTTTATCCACGTCGACGACGTGGTGGCGGTAAATCTGTGGTGTTGGGAAAATAACATTTCCGGCATCTATAATTGCGGCACCGGTCGCGCAGAATCGTTCCAGGAAGTGGCGGACGCGGTGCTGAAATTCCATCAGCAAGGGCAGATTGAGTACATTCCCTTCCCGGACAAACTGAAAGGCCGCTATCAGGCTTATACCCAGGCAGACCTCACCAACCTGCGCGCGGCCGGTTATGACAAACCGTTTAAAACCGTGGCGCAGGGCGTGGCTGAGTATATGGCCTGGCTGAACCGCAGCGCATAAGGAACGCGTACCGGCGATGAAAATTCTGGTTATTGGCCCATCGTGGGTCGGCGATATGATGATGTCGCAAAGTCTCTATCGCACCCTCAAGGCTCAGCATCCGGACGCCGTGATCGACGTGATGGCACCTGCGTGGTGCCGTCCACTGCTGTCGCGCATGCCAGAGGTCAACCAGGCGCTGGCAATGCCGCTCGGCCACGGCGCGCTGGCGATTGGCGAGCGCCGCCGCATCGGCAAGACGCTGCGCGCCAGCGGCTACGATCGCGCCTACGTGCTGCCAAACTCCTTTAAATCCGCGCTGGTGCCTTTCTTCGCCGGCATCAAACGCCGCATCGGCTGGCGCGGCGAGATGCGCTATGGCCTGCTCAACGACATGCGCGTGCTGGACAAGGCGGCGTTTCCCCTGATGGTGGAGCGCTATATCGCCCTGGCTCAGGAGACGCCAGTCGCCTCGGCGCAGCAGCTGCCGCAGCCGCTGCTCTGGCCGCAGCTTCAGGTTGAGGATCGGGAAAAAATCGAAACCGCCGCCCAGTTTCAACTGTCGGCGGAACGCCCGCTGATCGGCTTTTGCCCTGGCGCGGAGTTCGGCCCGGCGAAGCGCTGGCCGCACTATCACTATGCCGCGCTGGCGCAGCAGCTGATCGCCGAGGGCAAGCAGGTGGTGCTGTTTGGTTCGGCCAAAGATCGCGAATGCGGCGATGAGATTATCGCGGCGCTGCCTGCCGAGGCGCGTCCCTACTGCCGCAATCTGGCGGGCGAGACGCAGCTTGAGCAGGCGGTGATCCTGATTGCGCGCTGCGACGCCGTCGTCAGCAACGATTCCGGGCTGATGCATATCGCCGCCGCGCTCAATCGGCCGCTGGTGGCGCTCTACGGGCCGAGCAGCCCCGACTTCACGCCGCCGCTGTCAAAACAGGTGCGCATTATCCGCCTGATTACCGGCTACCACAAAGTCCGCAAAGGCGAGGCCGAGCAGGGCTATCATCAGAGCCTGATCGACATTCAGCCACAGCGCGTTCATCAGGAACTGAGCGAGCTGCTGGCGCATCCGCAGGAGACGGCATGCAGGTCCTGATCGTCAAAACGTCGTCGATGGGCGATGTGCTTCATACGCTTCCCGCTTTAACCGACGCCATGCAGGCGATCCCCGGCATCCGTTTTGACTGGGTGGTGGAAGAGAATTTCGCGCAAATCCCCGGCTGGCATCCAGCGGTGGATAAAGTGCTGCCGGTGGCGATCCGCCGCTGGCGCAAGCACTGGTTCGGCAGCCAGCAGCGTGAAGAGCGCGTTCTCTTCAAGCGCGAGCTGCAGTCGCGCCAGTATGACGTGGTGATCGACGCGCAGGGGCTGATCAAAAGCGCCGCGCTGGTGACCCGCCTGGCGAGAGGCGTCAAGCACGGTCAGGACAGCCGCAGCGCGCGCGAACCTTTCGCCAGCTGGTGGTACGACCAACGTCATGAAATCGATAAAAAGCAGCATGCGGTAGAGCGCACGCGCGAGCTGTTTGCCAAAAGTCTCGGCTATCAGAAGCCGCAGACCCAGGGCGACTACGCCATCGCCGCGCACTTTCTGCGCGACGTGCCGCAGGATACCGTGCCTTATCTGGTGTTTCTGCACGCCACCACGCGCGACAACAAACACTGGCCGGAAAGCCACTGGCGCGACCTTATCGCGCTGCTGCAGCCCTCGGGACTGCGCATCAAGCTGCCCTGGGGCGCCGAGCATGAACATCAGCGCGCGCAGCGGCTGGCGGACGGTTTCAATCACGTCGAGGTGCTGCCGAAGCTGACGCTGGAGGCGGTGGCGCGCGAGCTGGCGGGCGCAAAGGCGGTGGTTTCGGTGGATACCGGTTTAAGCCATCTGACCGCGGCGCTCGATCGTCCCAACATTACCCTGTATGGCCCGACCGATCCGGGATTGATTGGCGGCTACGGGCAGAATCAGCACGCCATCAAAGCCAGCAACGGCGATTTGGCGTCGACCAGCGCCGAAGCGGTCTGGAACAGGCTCAGGGAACTACTTTGAATGGGATCGCTCTGGAAACAGATTTATCGCTATACCCATCCGCGCGACTATCGGCACAGTGAAAACCTGTGGCCCCATGTGAAGATAGCGCGCGCGCCTGAGGGGCACATCTGCTCGCTGGTCTGGAAGGGCCGCCAGATCGCCATAGAGGATTTGACGGCGCTGCGCGCCACGCATCGCGATACGCTGGCTATTGTCGCCACCGGACCGTCGGTCAACAGGCTCGACACGCAAAAGCTGGCGCAGTTTAGCGCGCTGGGCGTCAACGGCGCCTACCACCTGCGCGATCGCCTGGCTTTTCACTACTACGTTATTGTCGATCGCGACTTTGTGAAAAGCCGGCAAGAAGTGGTGCGTCAGGTGATCCAGGACCGCGATCTGCTGCTGTTTATTACCGTTCACTGCCTGCACGATATTTTCTGCATGCTGGGCAGCGACGCCGTCAAATGCCGTCTCGCGATTATCGAAGATATCAGACACAAGGTTTATCAGCCCCTGGTGGAGCCGTCCGGTTACGCTGCGCAAAGCAGGCATCTTGCCGGGCTAAGCCTTGATGCCGACAGGCGTGACATCGGGTTTTGCCGCGATATCCGCTGCGGCGTGGTCGATGCGGGAACGGTCGCCTACTGGGCGCTGCAAATTGCGTACTATTTAGGCGCGCAGACCGTTCTGCTCGCCGGGGTCGATATGACTAACTTTTCAGCGCCGCGTTTTTATGAAAGCGAGGCGGATGTTATGCCGAGCCAGCTCGAATCTCAATTTATGTCGTTGATTAAACCCTCGTTTGCGCACGCCAGTCGGATAATGAAGGAGGAGAATATCGTGGTATATAATTTGTCGCCAGAGAGCGCTCTGGGCAGCGAAATTTTTGAGAAGGTGTCTCTGAATGATCTCTGAGCATAACCGAAAACGCATCGTTACCGTCGCCTCCTGCTCTTTTATGATATTTCTGTTTTTAATGCCGCTGTTTACGTCTCAGGGAAAAGTGAATAATTTTTTCTATCTTTCGCTCATTTTAATGGCAGCGGTTTTTCTGGTCGATCGGCAACGTTTCCAGCATTTTATTCAAGACGCAAAAATCCCGCTGTTATTTATTTCCGCCTTTCTTTTTTACTTTAGCCTGAGCACCTTCTGGAGCACTGGCGAAGGAACCTTCACCTCGGCGCTGAAACACAGTTTTTATATCCTGTTTTTTATCCTGATGATTAATCATGTAGTTAAGAACTATGGGATATTAAGGCTACACTCGCTGATTTTCGCCGCCGCTTTTACGCTATTGATCCTGACCTTTATTTTCATCGATAAAAGCACGCTGCTGACTGGCCGGCTGGAAAACGGCTTCTTTGGCGCGCCGAGCAACGTGATCGATCTGGGCGGCTATTTCGCCGTCGGCATTATCAGCGCCTTTATTATCGCGCGCGAGTCCGGCAGACACTGGATCTACTTCCCCGCGTCGCTGCTTTTTATCGGCCTGCTGCTGACGCAAAGCCGCGGCCCGCTGCTGGCGCTGATCGTCTCCTCTTTCCTGCTGTTCGCCAAATATAAACATATCCATCTGCGGCATATTCTCTCGACCCTGGGCGGTCTGGTAGTTATCGGCCTCTTTTTTTACTTTACCGGCTACGGCAGCGAATATTCGCAGCGGCTGATCGACGCCTATCAGCAGAGCTATGTGCGCTTCGGTATCTGGCAGCATACGCTCGAGCTGGTCGAGCAGAGGCCCTGGTTCGGCTGGGGATTCGATAAAACGCTCTCGTTCAGAAACAGTCTGGGCGCCGTCGTCACCACCACGCACAGCGTCTATTTCTCAACGCTGCTCAAAGGCGGCTTGGTGGGACTGATACTGCTGGCGGGCGTCGTTAGCGCAGGACTGGGCTGCGCCTGGCGACGTTTCCACGAGGCAATGGCGCTGGAAGCGATGCTCTACCTGTTTTCGCTGATGTTCTTTATTACGCAGGGCATGTTCGTGATCGGGTCGCCCAGCGAAGCCTGGATGCTGTTTTGGCTGCCGCTGGCGGTTGCGATGGCCAGCCGTCGCGTCGCGCCGCCGGCTAACGTCCGGGCTGCGTCATTCAGTGATTGAGCAGCGGCTGGATCTGAGCGAACACCGATTCAGCGCTGATCTTGCGCAGCGGCAACGCTTTGTCATCGCCCGCCTCGGGCTCAATGCGCAGGATTTTATGCAGATGCGGGTCCTGATAAGGGCCCGTATGACGCGGGTTCGCGCCAACGTATAAACTGAGCGTTGGCGTGCGCGCGGTAATGGCAAGGTGCAGCGGGCCGGTGTCGCCGGTGACCAGCAGCGTAAACGTCGTAATCTGCTGGATGAGTTCCGTCAGGCTGGTCTTGCCAATCAGCGAGGTCACCTGAGGATGCAGCGCGTCAGGCAGCAGGGCAAGAAAGTCGCGCGCCAGCCCGCTATCCTGGCCGGCGCCGGTCAGCACGATCTCCGTCTGCGGGTCCGCCGCTAGAATAAGGGTCGCCAGCTCGGCGAAATGTTCCACCGGCCAGCAGCGATCGGGCTTCGACGCCCCCATCTGAAAACCGATACGGCGCCTGTCCGCTGGTTTCGGCAGCGCCGGGATCGCCAGCGGGAAGGCCATGCTGATATCCGTGGTATCACAGCCCAGCCAGGCCAGCGTGTTGAGTTTGCGCTGGATAATATGCGTATCTTCAGAGCGGGAGTAGTGATCCAGCCAGCGGTTGAGGTGGGTGGGATCCTGGGCGAAATTATCCCGCACAATATAGGTCGAGCCTGAAAGCTTAGCGCACAGCACATCGTAATAAATATTCGCATGCAGGATAAAGGTGATTTCCGGCTTAAACGCCCACAGCTTTTTCAGCAGGCGATGCATATTTTTGACTTTATTATCCCAGACTTCAACCTCGTCAAACCAGGGGCTGCCTTTAACCAGCGCGCTGTTTTTCTGGCTGGTGACAAAGACTATTTTCGCCTGTGGATAGCGTTTTTTGATCGCTTTTATTGCTGGCGTGTTAAATAAAAGATCGCCCAACGCTGTGGTAGAATAAATAGCGATACGTTTGAACTCAAGATCCTTACTCAGCGCCGCTTTATTCCGGTGTCCGTTAAACAGCGAATAGAAAGCGATAACGGCATTAATAAAAAATATCTTTTTTTTCGGTTTCATTGAGATTAAACGTCGTGATTTTCACACAAAAAACAGCAAGGAATAGCCTTCCTGGCGCCTGAAATTGCGCATCCATCATAGGGGATACGCAACGAATAACAAGTCACGCGAGGCGTTTATTACGCTTTCTGGCCGATATCAAAACAGTTGCCTGAGGGTCGTCGCCAGCGAGCCTGATGCAACGCTCTCCCATACCACGCCAAGCGCCTTCACTGCCGGAACCGGCTGCGGCTGCACCTTACACAGGCCCGGCGGCTGGAAGCCCGGCTTCTGCGGACGCGGCTGCGGTTTCGCCGGCGCGGTGGTCGCGCCGTGCTGCGGCTCGTTCAGCAGCTGGCTCGGACGCACCAGCGTAATATCCGCAGGCAAGGTTGGCAGCATCTGCTGCAGCACGCGCACCGTGTTGGGATGCGGATGGCCGATGGCGATGGCGTAGCCGTCGCGCTGCGCCAGCTTCACCGCGCGGGCGAACTGCTGGCGCACGGCGTTGATATCCTGGCTATCGTCGAGAAAGACGCGGCGTTTCAGCACCTTCACGCGCGTGCCTTGCGCGGCAGGCACTGACTGGCTGTTGCCGATGGTCATGCTGTCGAGAAAGTAAAAATTGTACTGGTTGAGCGCCTGCATCACTTTCTGCATGCCCGGCAGGCTAGAGGTCATCTTGCTGCCCATATGGTTATTCAGCCCGACGGCATAGGGCACGTTGTTGACCGCGCTGCGCAGAATGCGCGCGATCTCTTCGCTGCTCATCTCCGGCGTCAGGGTGTTTTTCTCCAGCGGCTGTTTGCTGAGCGGCGCCATCGGCAGATGGATCAGCACTTCGTGACCGCTCTGATGCGCCTTAGTCGCCATTTGACGCGCGCCGGGCGCGTCAGGCAGCACCGCGACGGAGATCGCGGCGGGCATCTGCAGGACCTTGTTCTCTTCAGAAGGACGATAGCCGAAATCGTCGATCACGATGGCGAGCTTGCCCGCATGGGCGGCGCAGCTCAGAAGCAGTCCGCCGATAACGGCGGCGAGAGGGCGACGTTGAAACAACACTTATCTTCCTAACCACGGGAGTGGATTGACGGCCTGTCCCTGACGTCGGATTTCAAAATAGAGCGACGGCGTACCGCGTCCGCCGCTGGTGCCCACCAGCGCGATAGGCTGTCCTGCCTTCACCTGGGCGCCAACGCTTACCAGCGCGCTCTGGTTATAGCCGTAGAGGCTCATATCCCCTTTGCCGTGCTCCACCACCACCACCAGCCCGTAGCCCTGCAGCCAGTCGGCCATCAGCACGCGGCCGTCGGCGATCGCTTTGACTTCGGCGCCTTCCGGCGCGTCGATCACCAACCCTTTCCAGCGCAGCTCGCCCTGCAGCTGTTCGCCGAAGCGGTGTTCGATACGTCCGCGCACCGGCCACAGCGCCTGGCCGCCCGCGCGGCCGAGGCCGCCGGTGCGCGCCACCAGTTCGCGTTCGCTCTGCGTCGGCTGGTAGGTCGAGCCTTTGGCTTTGGCCTGCGCCTGACGCTGGCGCACTTTTTCCGCTTCCCGCGCCTCGCGCGCCGCGCGTTCGCGCGCTTCACGCTCGGCCCGGGCGATTTTATCCTGCAGACGGCTTTCGTTCTGGCGCATCTCTACCAGATCGGCCTGATCTTTCTCCAGCGCGTTTTCCAGCGCGCTCAGCGTTTTCTTGCGCGCCGCGCTCGCCTGCTGCAGCTTCTCCTGCTGGCCTTGCTGCTGCGTCAGCAGGTTTTTTTGCTGCTGCTGTTTCTGCTCCAGCGAGGTCTTTTGCGCGCCCAGCGTCTGGCGGGTTTTTTGCAGCGCATCGATGCTCTGCCGACGCGCGTCGTTGAGATAGCCGAAATAGGCGAGAATACGTTCGCTGCGCTGGCTCTCTTCGCCGCCCAGCAACAGCTGCACGCCGTTATGCTGGCCCTGGCGAAACGCGGCGTCCAGCTGCTGCGCCAGCAGGGCTTCCTGCTGCGCCTGCTGTTTTTCAAGCCGCGCGATAGACGCGGTGAGCTGGCTGATTTCGCCGTTAAGCGCGTTCAGGCTGTTGCGGGTTTCGCGCAGCTGACGGCTCGCCTGGGCGATCACCTTCTCCTGGCTCTGCAGCTGATCGAGCAGTTTGCTGCGCGCAAGCTTTTGCGCCTTAACGCTTTTCTCTTTTTCGGCGATATTTTGCTGAATGGATTTGAGCTGTGACTTGCTGTCGTCGGCGCTGCGCGCGGCGGCGGGCAACAACAGAACGCCCGCGCAGAGCAGGCTGAAGGAGAGAATGGACAGGCGTGCAGGCAACGGGCGTTTCTTTCCGCTGTGACGGGTCCTTGTGGCTAAAACAGTCGCTTTTCCCTTCATAGGCCAGTGATTATTCCACGATGAACAGCCGCTTACCAGCGCAACGCCACGGGATTTCCTTTTCCAAAGATGTCCGCATTTATCTCGATCTCGCATAAGCGTTACGCCATTTTTGCGATACGGCAATTTTTTTTGGAAAATGACGCACAAATCGTAACTCTGGCCGCTTAGCGTCTGTACATGAGAAGTGGCGCAGGTATACTCAGAACCCTTGTTTTTAGCTTAATTAGCCCGGTCTGGAGTCGTTACCCCTCATGCAAGAAATTATGCAGTTTGCAAGCAATCACACCATCCTCAGTCTGGCATGGGTCGTTTTACTGGTTCTGGTGATTGTGACCACCTTTAAAGGAATGTTTTCTAAGGTGAAAGTTATCAGCCGCGGCGAAGCGACCCGCCTGATTAACAAAGAAGAGGCGGTAGTGGTGGATGTGCGGTCGCGTGATGATTACCGCAAAGGACATATTTCCGGCGCGCTGAACGTTGCGGCGGCGGATATCAAAAAAGGCAGCTTCGGCGAGCTGGAAAAGCATAAAGCCCAGCCCATAATTGTGGTGTGCGCCACTGGCCAGAGCGCCAGCGAACCGGCTGAAAAGCTGAGCGCCGCCGGCTTTAGCCAGGTGACCGTACTGAAAGACGGCATCAGCGGCTGGAGCGGAGACAATCTTCCGCTGGTGCGCGGAAAATAACTTCTACTGAGGAACGCAACATGGCCAATGTCGAGATTTACACCAAAGCGACCTGTCCTTTCTGCCACCGGGCGAAGGCGCTGCTGAGTCAAAAAGGCGTGGCGTTTCAGGAGATCCCTATTGATGGGGACGCGGCGAAACGCGAAGAGATGATCAAACGCAGCGGCCGTACCACGGTTCCTCAGATTTTCATTGATGCGCAGCACATTGGCGGCTGCGACGATCTTTACGCGCTGGACGGGCGTGAAGGTTTAGATCCGTTACTGCAGGCGTAAAAGGCGCGGGATTTTTCAACTCACAGGACTTAGTCAGATGTCAGAACATAACACCAACGAAATGCAATTCCAGATTCAACGCGTTTACACCAAAGACGTTTCCTTCGAAGCGCCGAACGCGCCGCAGGTCTTCCAGAAAGAGTGGGAGCCGGAAGTGAAGCTGGATCTGGATACTGCGTCATCACAGCTGGCTGACGAAGTGTTTGAAGTAGTGCTGCGCGTGACCGTGACCGCCAGCGTCGGCGAAGAGACCGCTTTCCTGTGCGAAGTTCAGCAGGCGGGCATCTTCACCATCAGCGGCATCGAAGGCTCGCAGATGGCGCACTGCCTGGGCGCTTACTGCCCGAACATCCTGTTCCCGTATGCGCGCGAATGCATCACCAGCCTGGTGTCGCGCGGTACCTTCCCGCAGCTTAACCTGGCGCCGGTAAACTTTGACGCGCTGTTCATGAACTACCTGCAGCAGCAAGGCGAAGGTGCCGAACCACATCAGGATGCCTGATGACTACACACGCTTCGATTAGCGTCATCGGTGCCGGCTCGTACGGCACCGCTCTGGCCATTACCCTGGCCCGCAACGGCAATCCCGTGCTGCTGTGGGGACATAATCCTGCTCATCTTGCGCAGCTGCAGGCCGACCGCTGCAACAGCGCCTTTCTCCCTGACGTACCCTTTCCCGACAACCTTGAGCTTGAGCCCGATCTTGCCCGCGCTATTGCGGCCAGCCGCGATCTGCTGGTGGTGGTGCCGAGCCACGTTTTTGGCGAGGTGCTGACGCAGATTAAACCGCATCTGCGCCCCGAATCGCGCATCGTCTGGGCGACCAAAGGACTGGAGCGAGAGACCGGCCGGCTGCTGCAGGATGTGGCACGCGACATCCTCGGTGACGCTACGCTGCTCGCAGTCATCTCCGGGCCGACCTTCGCCAAAGAGCTGGCGGCGGGCCTGCCGACCGCGATTGCGCTGGCGGCGACCGATGCAACCTTCGCTGAGGATCTGCAGCAGAAGCTGCACTGCGGCAAAAGCTTCCGCGTTTACAACAATCCTGATTTTGTCGGCGTTCAGCTCGGCGGCGCGGTGAAAAACGTTATCGCCATCGGCGCGGGCATCTCCGACGGCATCGGCTTCGGTGCCAACGCGCGCACCGCGCTGATCACCCGCGGGCTGGCGGAGATGAGCCGACTTGGCGCGGCGCTGGGCGCCGATGCCACCACCTTTATGGGCATGGCCGGTTTAGGCGATCTGGTGCTGACCTGTACCGACAACCAGTCGCGCAACCGCCGCTTTGGCCTGATGCTGGGCCAGGGCGAATCGGTCGACCACGCGCAGCGCATTATCGGACAAGTTGTAGAAGGCTATCGAAACACTAAAGAAGTCAAGGCGTTGGCGGAGCGTGTCGGCGTCGAAATGCCTATTACCGAGCAAATCTACCAGGTGCTCTATTGCGGAAAACCGGCGCGAGAGGCAGCATTGAGCCTGTTAGGCCGTACAAGGAAGGACGAAAACAGCACAAGCTGACGCAGGACGCGCAGCATCGTCACCTGTAGCGCCATCCAGGCGCTTTTTTTATCGGGAGAAAAAGGCAATGTCGTCTGATGAGTTAGAACTGGTCTGGAACAACATCAAAGCGGAAGCGCGCGCGCTGGCCGATTGCGAGCCGATGCTGGCCAGCTTTTATCATGCGACGTTGTTGAAGCACGAAAATCTCGGCAGCGCCCTGAGCTATATGCTGGCCAACAAGCTCGCCAATCCCATTATGCCCGCTATCGCCATTCGCGAAATCGTCGAAGAGGCCTATCGTCAGGATCCTTCGATGATCGCCTCGGCCGCGCTCGACATCCAGGCGGTGCGCCAGCGCGACCCGGCGGTGGACAAATACTCCACGCCGCTGCTCTATCTGAAAGGCTTTCACGCGCTGCAGGCGTATCGCATCGGCCACTGGCTGTGGAACGAAGGGCGCCGCGCCTTAGCGGTCTATCTGCAAAACGAAATTTCCGTCTCTTTCGCCGTTGATATCCATCCGGCGGCGAACATCGGCCACGGCATTATGCTCGACCACGCCACCGGCATCGTGATCGGCGAAACGGCGGTGGTAGAGAACGACGTCTCTATTCTGCAGTCAGTGACGCTTGGCGGCACCGGCAAAACCAGCGGCGATCGCCATCCGAAAATCCGCGAAGGGGTGATGATCGGCGCGGGCGCGAAAATCCTCGGCAATATCGAAGTGGGGCGCGGCGCGAAGATCGGCGCCGGCTCGGTGGTCTTGCAGCCGGTGCCGCCGCACACCACCGCAGCAGGCGTCCCAGCGCGCATCGTCGGCAAGCCGGCGAGCGACAAGCCCTCAATGGATATGGATCAGCACTTCAACGGCACCGTGCCGGGCTTCGAGTTCGGCGACGGCATCTAATCGCGACGGGCGCCGGCGTAATTCAGCTGGCGCCAGGCTTCGTACACCACCACCGATACCGCATTCGACAGGTTCATGCTGCGGCTCTCTGCGCGCATCGGGATGCGGATTTTTTGCTGCGCCGGCAGCGCATCCAGGATCTCGGCGGGCAGCCCGCGGCTCTCCGGTCCAAACAGCAGATAGTCGCCCGGCTGGTAGCTAACGGCACTGTGCGCCGGCGTGCCTTTGGTGGTGAGCGCAAAGAGTCGCGTCGGCTGCTCAGCGCGCAGAAACGCGGCGTAGCTCTCATGCTTCTGAATGGCGGTGAATTCGTGATAGTCGAGGCCGGCGCGGCGCAGCCGCTTGTCGTCCCAGGCGAAGCCGAGCGGCTCAATCAGATGCAGCTGAAAGCCGGTGTTGGCGCAGAGGCGGATAATATTGCCGGTATTCGGCGGGATTTCTGGTTCAAATAAGACGATGTTAAGCATAAGGCCCCCGATAACAGGGGCCGAAGCATAGCAAATTATTGGCGGCTGGAGGAGTAGAGCGGCAGCCAGAGCGTCAGGCGCAGACCGCCGAGCGGGCTGTCATCCGCTTTTACCCAGCCGCGATGCTGCTGTATCGCGGTTTCGACAATCGCCAGCCCCAGCCCGGTGCCGCCAGATTCGCGATCGCGCGCCTCATCGGTGCGATAAAACGGACGGAAAATCTGTTCGCGATCTTCCGGGCTGACGCCTGGGCCGTCATCGTCGACGTGCACCGTCAGGCCGCTGATATCCACCGAGAAGCTGACGCTGATATGCGAGTGCGAGTAGCGCAGCGCGTTGCGTACGATGTTCTCCAGTGCGCTCTCCAGCGCATGCGGGTTGCCGTAGAGCGGCCAGGGGCCGGGCGGATAGGGCACGTCGAGCTGCTTGCCCATCTGCTCGGCTTCAAACTTCGCATCCTCCAGCACGCCGTTCCAGAGCTGGTTCGCCTTCATCGCTTCGCTCACCAGCGCATTCTTGTGCTGGGTGCGCGACAGCACCAGCAGATCGTTAATCATGCCGTCCAGACGCTGGGCTTCGGTTTCAATGCGTTGCAGCTCTTTGCCTTCGCCCTGACGGCGACGCAGCAGCGCGGTGGCCAGCTGCAGTCGCGTCAGCGGCGTGCGCAGCTCGTGGCTGATATCGGAGAGCAGGCGCTGCTGCGACGTCATCATGCGCTCCAGCGCGCTCACCATCTGGTTGAAGCTCGAACCCGCGGCGAGGAACTCCTGCGGGCCAGACTCCAGTTCCGGATGCTGACGCAGGTTGCCGCTGGCGACTTCGTCCGCCGCGTGTTTCAGCTTGCGCGCCGGCCGCGCCAGGCTCCACGCCAGCCACAGCAGCAGCGGCGAGCTGATCAGCATGGTGACGATCAGCAGCAGCAGCGGGCGGTCAAACAGCAGGTTAACGAAATCGAGCTGCGAGCTGGTCGCCGGTCGAATCAGGTAGAGCTGATAGTTGTCTTCCCCGTCGCGGACGGCGAAGGGGCCGACCATTTCAATGCGGCCATACTTCTTTTTCTGCGGATGATCGGCGTTGTCGGACTGGCCGATAAAGTTACGGATCACCTGCATCTCGTTGTGCTGTGCGCCGATCACGCGGCCTTCGCTGGTCACCAGCAGCAGGCGCTGGCCTGGCGGTGCCCACTTGTCGATGGCGCGGAACAGGCGCCGCCACCACATTAAATCGTTGGGTGGATCCTGCGACAGCTCGGCTTCCACATGCTGTTCAATCATGGTGCCCTGACGCTGCTCGCTATCGAGCAGCGCGGTCATCTGGCGGGAATCCAGTTTGGGCACCATCAACACCAGCATCAACACCAGCGCCAGGGTTAACCAGAAGATAGCGAAGATGCGTGTGGTGAGGCTGCCGATCATGACGCCGAGACCATCAGATAGCCGCGTCCGCGCAGGGTTTTAAACCACGGATGGCCATCACGACGCTCGGGCAGCTTGCGGCGCAGATTGGAGATATGCATATCGATGGCGCGGTCAAACGGCGTCAGGCGCTTGCCAAGCACCTCCTGACTCAGGTGCTCGCGTGAGACCACCTGGCCGAGATGCTGCGCCAGCAGGTAGAGCAGGGTGAACTCGGTGCCGGTGAGATCCAGCGTCTGGTTGTCGAAGCTCGCCTCCTGACGACCCGGATTAAGCCGCAGGCAGTCCACTTCCAGCGTCGGCGAGCTGTTGTCGTGCTGCTGCTGCTGCTCGCTCCAGTTAGAACGGCGCAGTATCGCGCGTATGCGCGCCACCAGCTCGCGATCGTTGAACGGCTTAGGCAGATAGTCGTCCGCGCCCAGTTCGAGCCCCAGCACGCGATCCAGCTCGCTGCCGCGCGCGGTTAACATAATGACAGGCGTCTGATGCTGCTGGCGTAGCTCTTTCAGCGTGTCGATGCCGTTCTTTTTCGGCATCATCACATCGAGTAAAAGTAGATCAATAGAGGTGTCCAGCAGGCTTAACGCCTGTTCGCCGTCGCTGGCGACCACCACTTCAAACCCTTCCATTTCTAACAGTTCTTTAAGCAGCGAAGTCAATTCGCGGTCATCGTCAACCAACAGGATTTTATTCATTTTTTATTGCCCTCCGCAGGCAAAATACCGTGTTCCTGACTTGTCAATCCAACGCTTTACGTAGTTTTACACCCCCTGACGGATGTTTGCAGCTATCGCCGTACACTGGCTCTCGTTGAATCGCAAAACGGAACGAACTGGAGTAAACGATGCGCACAGTAACCGCCGTCGTCCTTGCCTCAGCGATGGTTCTCAATCACGCCAGCGCAGGAGCAGCAGACACGACGACGATTGACGAAATGCATCACGGCGGATTGACGACAGGCAGTATGACGCAAAATCCGCAAAGCCACATGTTCGACGGCATTGAGTTGACGGAAGAGCAGCGTCAACAGATGCGCGACCTGATGCAGCAAGCGCGACATGAACGCGCCCCGGTCAGCATCAACGATATCGAAAACATGCATGGCCTGATTACGGCAGAGACATTCAACGAAGCGGCCATTCGTGCCCAGGCTGAAAAGATCGCCCAGGCGCAGATCGAACAACATGTCGAAATGGCGCGCATTCGCAACCAGATGTACCACCTGCTAACGCCGGCCCAGCAGGCCACGTTGCAAAAGAATTACGAGCGGCGTCTCTCCGAGTTACGCAAGCTCTCAAATTTGCAGTCAGCGTCATCGCTGCAAGCAGTGAGTAGTACCAGCAGTAACCAGTAACATAGTATCCCTGTTTTCCTTGCCATAGACACCATCCCTGTCTTCCCCGCCATGATGGCGGGGTTTTTTTTGCCCTTTTTGCGCGCGCCGGGCACCGGTGTCAACCCTGGCCGCCGGATAGCGCGTCGGCATTAACACTTCATTTAAGAAGGGTACTAACCCTTTAAAACCGCAGTGAATTGACAAAATATTTCTTTTCAACGCCTCGTTTATTTTATCGATGGCATATCTTATGTCAGCTTAATATATGCTTAAGCGAATCGGTTAAATATTCAAAGCGAAGCGAAGATTTATTTAAATATATGATAATAAGCAAACAAATATTGCTGTCATATATTAATTATAAACAAAATCATATACTTATTATTTTATATCTTTTCTTGAATTCCCCACGGTTGCTTCTACAATTACTCCTGTCGCAGCAAGGAAGTCGCACATCCCGGGAATTTAAATGGAGTGCATTAACCACATTACGTAAATCAATCTGAATATATTAACGGAGTACGTTATGGCAGAACATCGTGGTGGTTCAGGCAATTTCGCAGACAACCCGCAGAAAGCGTCTGAAGCCGGTAAAAAAGGCGGACAGAACAGCGGCGGTAACTTCAAAAATGACCGTGAAAAAGCCTCTGAAGCAGGCAAAAAAGGCGGTCAGAACAGCCACGGCGGCGGCCGCAGCTCTTCCTGACAGTTTTAGAGCTAAGCTGTAATCGTGCGTTTCCCAACCGGGAAACGATACCCCGTCCTCTTTGAGGGCGGGGTTTGTTTTTTCAGGGTTTTAATCCGCTTTTCTCTTCTGGTGATGCAGGGTTTATGCGCAGCGACGCGCGGGATGTTAAACTTTAGCCATTCCTTTGTTTTGCGTGCATGCCAGCAATGGCACAGGGAGCCCATTATGCAGCCCACCTATGCTCGTCTGGTTAAACGCGCTGCGCTGGCGGCGACGGCCCTGGCGACCTGCCTGCTGATCGTGAAGATTTTCGCCTGGTGGTACACCGGATCGGTGAGCCTGCTGGCGGGTCTGGTCGACTCGCTGGTGGATATCGCCGCCTCGCTGACCAATCTGCTGGTGGTGCGCTACGCGCTGCAGCCTGCTGACGCCGATCATACTTTTGGCCACGGCAAAGCGGAATCGCTGGCGGCGCTGGCGCAAAGCATGTTTATCTCCGGCTCGGCGCTGTTCCTGTTCTTAACCGGCATTCAGCATCTTGCCTCGCCCAATACGCTGCGCGCGCCGCTGGTCGGCGTGGTGGTGACCGTGGTCGCGCTCTTTTCGACGCTGCTGCTGGTGGCGTTTCAGCGGTGGGTGGTGCGCCACACGCACAGCCAGGCGATCCGCGCCGATATGCTGCACTACCAGTCCGATGTGGTGATGAATGGCGCTATCCTGATCGCACTTGCCCTGAGCAGCTACGGCTTCGCCCGCGCCGACGCGCTTTTCGCGTTAGGCATCGGCGTTTATATCCTCTATAGCGCGCTGCGTATGGGCTACGACGCCGTGCAGTCGCTGCTGGACCGCGCGCTGCCTGAGGAAGAGCACACTATCATTCTGGAGCTGGCTCTGAACTGGCCTGGGGTAGAGGGCGTGCACGACGTGCGCACGCGCCAGTCAGGTCCGACTAAATTTATTCAGCTGCATCTGGAGCTGGACGATAATTTGCCGCTGGTGCAGGCGCATCGCGTGGCGGATCAGGTGGAAAAGGCGCTGCTGCGACGTTTTCCCGGATCGGACGTGATTATTCATCAGGATCCCTGCTCGGTGGTGCCGCTCGAACAGCAAAACTCACCCGGCTTTTAACCGGATTGAATCAGTTTCAACTATTTAAAATGACGAAGCGCTAACATTCCTGCAAAAAAATTAGTGAAAACTTGTCTGACCTGAATCAATTCAGCAGCAAGCCTTTGATATACTATCTGCCATCACGGGTCGCGCATAACGATATGCCGCTAAGCGGCGCACGACAGGCAGGATTAACTTACGTATTCACAATCCAGAGGTTGTCATGATCAAAAAAATTGGTGTATTGACCAGCGGCGGCGACGCCCCAGGCATGAACGCAGCCATTCGCGGTGTTGTGCGATCAGCGCTGAGCGAAGGACTGGAAGTTTTTGGTATCTATGACGGCTATCTGGGACTGTATGAAGACCGGATGATCAATCTCGACCGCTACAGCGTGTCGGATATGATTAACCGCGGCGGCACCTTCCTTGGCTCAGCGCGTTTTCCAGAGTTCCGCAATGACGAAGTGCGTCAGGTGGCCATCGAGAATATGAAAAAGCGTGGCATCGACGCGCTGGTGGTTATCGGCGGCGACGGCTCCTATATGGGCGCCAAGCGACTGACCGAAATGGGCTTTCCCTGCATCGGCCTGCCGGGCACCATCGATAACGACGTGGCAGGCACCGACTACACCATCGGCTACTTTACCGCGCTGGAAACCGTGGTCGAGGCGATCGACCGCCTGCGCGACACCTCTTCCTCGCACCAGCGTATCTCGATTGTTGAAGTGATGGGGCGCTACTGCGGCGATCTGACGCTGGCGGCGGCGATTGCGGGCGGCTGTGAATTTATCGTGCTGCCGGAAATCCCCTACACCCGCGAAGAGCTGGTGATGGAGATCAAAGCCGGCATCGCCAAAGGCAAAAAGCACGCTATCGTGGCGATCACCGAACATATCTGCGATATCGACGATCTGGCGAAGTACATCGAAGCGGAAACCAAACGCGAAACGCGCGCCACGGTGCTGGGCCATATCCAGCGCGGCGGCGCGCCCTGCGCCTACGACCGTATTCTGGCGTCGCGCATGGGCGCCTACGCGATTGAGCTGCTGCTGCAGGGCTACGGCGGCCGCTGCGTCGGCATTCAGAACGAGAAGATGGTGCATCACGACATCATCGACGCCATTGAAAATATGAAGCGTCCGTTTAAACGCGACTGGCTGGAAACCGCAAAAAAACTCTACTGATCCCCGGTCTTATTGCGACGCGCCTGAACGGCGCGTCTGCTTTCCGCTGTCTATATTCCACGCGGTTATAAATCCTTATTTTTAATTCTTTTAGCTCTAAAATGGTTTATGTCACCCTACCGGCCTGATGACCTTGGGAGAGTGCATAATGAACAAGTGGAGTATCGGTATTACCCTTCTGCTGGCCTCTGCCAGCGTTTTGGCAAAGGATTACCAGCTACTGAACGTCTCTTACGATCCGACGCGCGAGCTGTATGAGCAGTACAACAAGGCTTTCGCGGCGCACTACAAGCAGGAAACCGGCGATAACGTGGTCATCCGTCAGTCGCACGGCGGCTCAGGCAAGCAGGCGACCTCGGTGATTAACGGCATTCGCGCCGACGTGGTGACCCTGGCGTTACAGTCCGATGTCGATGCCATCGCCGAGCGCGGCCGCATCGATAAGAACTGGCAGAAGCGTCTGCCGGACAACTCCGCGCCCTATACCTCCACCATTGTCTTCCTGGTGCGTAAAGGCAACCCGAAAGGCATTCACGACTGGCCGGATCTGATCAAGCCAGGCGTATCGGTCATCACCCCGAATCCAAAAACCTCAGGCGGCGCGCGCTGGAACTATCTGGCCGCATGGGGCTGGGCGCTGGATCAAAACAACGGCGACCAGGCGAAGGCCCAGGCCTACGTCAAAGCGCTGTTCAAAAACGTCGAAGTGCAGGACTCCGGCGCGCGCGGCGCAACCAACACCTTCGTGGAGCGCGGTATCGGCGACGTGTTGATCGCCTGGGAAAACGAAGCCTATCTGGCGGTCGACAAGCTGGGTAAAGACAAATTTGAAATCGTCACGCCGAGCGAATCGATTCTGGCAGAGCCGACCGTATCCGTGGTGGATAAAGTGGCGGACGCACAGGGCACGCGTAGCGTTGCCGACGCCTATCTGAAGTACCTCTACTCGCCGGAAGGCCAGACCATCGCGGCGCAGAACTTCTATCGTCCGCGCGATGCAGAGGTGGCGAAGAAATTCGC
This sequence comes from Pantoea sp. Z09, assembly GCF_022394795.1. Lineage (NCBI taxonomy): Bacteria > Pseudomonadati > Pseudomonadota > Gammaproteobacteria > Enterobacterales > Erwiniaceae > Pantoea > Pantoea sp. Z09. Next base: position 3,802,527 of record NZ_CP092373.1, on the reverse strand, counting down.
CAGCACCTTTGCGCCGGTGAAGCTGTTTACCATCGACAATAAGTTCGGCGGCTGGACGCAGGCGCAGAAAACGCACTTTGCTGATGGCGGCACCTACGATCAGGTGATGAAGCCTTAATCGTTCGCCAGAGAGCAAACGGCCAGCCAGCGCGCTGGCCGTTTTTATTTGTGCGTGACATTGCGCAGCCGCCAGGCGAGGATGCGCAAAAAGCCAAGAGAGAAATCCCGCTATGCCTGGAAGCCGTCGTGCGCTGCGTCTGATTGCGCTTTCTCTGCTGCTGCTGATCGGCGGCCTGGCGATCGCCGCTTTCCACCTGCATAAAAACAGCGATGCGCTGTGGCAAATCGTCAGCGAAAAGTGCGAGCCGAATCAGCGCGCAAGCGGTTCGCCTGCGCCCTGCCAGCGCGTCGCGCTTGATCAAGGCTATGCGCTGCTTAAAGATCTCAACGGGCCGCTGCAGTACCTGCTGATTCCGCTGGCGAAAATCACCGGCATGGAAAGCCCGGCGCTGCTGGAGCCCGCCACGCCCAACTTTTTCGCCTTCGCCTGGCAGGCGCGCACGCAGCTGGCGGTACGGCGCGGCGCGCCCATCGCCGACAGCGCGCTGTCGCTGGCGATCAACGCCGAGTATGGCCGCACCCAGAATCAGCTGCATATTCACATCTCCTGCCTGCGGCCCGACGTGCGCCGCGCGCTGGACCGCCTCGCGCCTGGTCTCTCCAGCCGCTGGCAGAAGGCCACGCTGCTGCGCCACGCCTACCAGATACGCACGCTCACGCTGCCGGAGCTGACGCAGCAGAGCCCGTTTATCCGCATAGCGCAGGAGATCCCTGAAGCGCGTGAAGAAATGGGCAGCTATGGCGTGGCGCTGGCAGCGCTGCCGGACGGACGTCTGGCGCTGATGGCGCTAGCGCGCAACTGGCTGCTGCTCAATCGCGGATCGGCAGAGGAGCTGCAGGACCACCGCTGTGAGATTTTGCAGCCATAAAAAAAGCGATCTGAAGGCTAATACTGGTCAGTTAAGCATGGGGTGATAACGCAGTCTGGTGCCGCTCAGGGGCGGGCGGTCCTCGCGCCGCTGACGCGGTACCTTCACGTCATTCGTCTGCCTGACGGACCGGTGGGGATGGAACCTTCCTGTTCCAGCCCCACCTTTCGCCCGCTTCCTTGCGGGCTCTCCTGGCAGCCTCATTCTGTTCAGCGCTGCGAAATGCCCGCCCCTGAGCAGCCCCAGCCTGCTGGCCAGCTTCCGTGGGCGCTGCTGGAAAGGGCATAAGGGAGCGGCCGGCAGCGTTTCAACTGCTACAAAGGGCACCCTGTCTGAGGCCACCGCACCAGCATGCTCACACGCATATAAAAAAGGCCGCCATTTAGAGAAAATAGCGGCCTTACCTGAACATGAGCTTAACTGACAAGCATTAGCCTGAAAGCCGCTTTTTTTCGTCTGTCGGGGATTAGGCTTTTTTCGCTTCCGCCGCCGCTTTCACGATTACCGCGAAGGCGTCAGCTTTCAGCGAGGCGCCACCGACCAGCGCGCCGTCGATATCCGGCTGGGTAAAGAGTTCAGCCGCGTTTTTATCGTTAACGGAACCGCCGTACTGAATGATGACCTGCTCAGCGACCGCCGCGTCTTTCTTCGCGATGTGCTGGCGAATAAATTTGTGCACCGCCTGCGCCTGCGCCGGGGTGGCAGATTTGCCGGTGCCGATCGCCCAGACCGGTTCGTAGGCGATAACCACGCCATTAAAGGCTTCTGCGCCCTGGGTTTCCAGCACGGCGTCGATCTGACGCGCGCACACTTCTTCCGTCTGGCCCGCTTCGTTTTCCGCTTCGGTTTCGCCAATGCACAGCACCGGCACCAGGCCAGCCGCTTTCAGCACGGCGAATTTCTTCGCGATAAACTCGTCGCTCTCTTTGTGGTAGGTGCGACGCTCAGAGTGGCCGATAATGATATATTTCGCGCCGATGTCTTTCAGCATCTCTGCGGAGGTTTCGCCAGTAAATGCGCCAGACAGATTAACGTCGACGTTCTGCGCGCCCAGGGCGATATGGCTGCCGGAGACGGCGTGCTTCGCCTGGTCGAGATAGATAGCGGGCGGGGCGATAGCGACGCCGCAACCGTCGACGCCGGAAAGCGCTTTGCGCAGGCCTTCGATCAGCTCGCTCGTCATCTGCTTGCTGCCATTCAGTTTCCAGTTACCCATAACCAATGGATGTCGCATTCTATCCTCCGCGTTACGCGATTCATTAAATTGCACTGCCGTCAGGCAGCGTAGACTGCCAGACAGTATAGAGATCTCTCTGGTCAATGGCTTTGCTTTTCGTCATTTTTGCCGTCCTGATCGGCGGGCGGCAGCGTCAGTTTTAACGGCTCGATAGCGAAGGTCAGCCCCTTGTCGCCGTTGTCCGCCACCACGAAACGCAGCGCGCCTTCGTTGCGGGAAAAATAGCGTGCGCCTTTGCCCTCGCTGAGCAGCGCGTTGAGCTTTTGCCGCGCCTCATCCGGCGTTAAGCCCGAGACAAAAAAGCGCAGCAGCGCCGTCATATAGGCCATCGCTTTCTCCTGGGACGCCTTTTCATCCGGACCCGGCACCGGCAGCCAGGTAAGCTGAAGCGTTTTCACCTTGCCGGTTCCCTGCTCGAGCGCGGTAGAGGCGTAGAGCGTTTCGCTGATTTTGCTCGCCGCGCGGGTCAGGCGGCTGCTGTCATTCTTGCTGTCGATGGCGCGATACTCCATCAGCGGCAGGTCGGCATTCGCGGCGTTGTATTGCTCGCGGAACTGGCCGATGGTCATATCAAACGTCGGCGCACCCGCCAGCAGATAGGGCGCGGCAGGCACGGATTCGCTGCGCTCGCGCGGCGGGAGATCGGCGGCAAATGCCGGAGCCGTCAGCGCAAGGCTCAGCAGCAGCGCGCCAGGCAAATTCTTCATTTTGTAGGCTCTGACCAGTAATTTCTGCGCTAAATTAGAACGGTTTTTACCGGTGAAAGTCAAAAGCGCGACGGACGAAATTTCTGTCAGAGCAGGAATTATCGCAACGCAGCGCGGCTTACCAGTAGTGCTCGCTGGTGATATGGCCGGGTTTGCGCTTCAGATGTTTGCGCATGTCGCGCGTCTCTTTCAGCAGCTGCTGGGTGTCGCGCACCATCTGCGGGTTGCCGCACAGCATAATATGGCCCGATTCCGCCTCTATCGGCAGGCCCACCGCACGCTCCAGCTCGCCGCTCTCAATCAGCGCCGGCACGCGTCCGGTCAGCGAGCCGGCGGCGGTTTCGCGGCTCACCACCGTCTGGATACGCAGCTTGCCGTTGTAGATCTGCTGCAGCGACTGCATCAGCGGCAGGTAGCTCAGATCGGCGGCGTAGCGCACCGCGTGCACCAGCACGATATGCTCGAAGCGGTCGAGGCCTTCGCCCTGTTGCAGAATAGATAAGTAGGGGCCAATCGCCGTGCCGGTCGCCAGCATCCACAGGGTGTTGCACGGTGGGATCTCATCCAGCACAAAAAAACCGGCGGCCTCTTTGGTGACCATCACGCTGTCGCCGGGCTTAAGCGCCTGCAGACGCGGACTGAGTTTGCCCTCCGGCACCGTCACCAGATAGAACTCCAGCAGCGGATCGCTGGGCGCGTTGACGTAGGAGTAGGCGCGCTGCACCCGTTCGCCATCAATCTCCAGCGCCAGCTTGGCGAACTGTCCGGCGGTAAACGTGTCGATCGGCGCATGCACCCGCAGGCTGAACAGCGCGTCCGTCCAGTTTTTCACTTCCTTTACTTGCGCATTGACCCATTCGGCCATGGTTACTCTCCCGGTCGTTGATTTTTCAGGCACAAAGATATCATCGCGGCTGCACGGCGGATTTTCCACCCGGCCGCCGGTTTTTAGGCTCTAATCGACAAACGCGCCGCACGCCGCGTCACGCGTTGCGCGCTGTTGACAAGGTGGTACGAAAACTTGACGCCGCCGCGCCGACAGCTTTGGCGCTGCCTCTCGATTTGTCACGGATTCCTGATATTTTTCCCGCCATTATCCCGACGCAGCACGTTTTGCTGCTGAGTTAACGTTATTTCCCAGACTGAGATGTCGATGAAGAAGATGGAAAATCAGCCGCTGCTGCTGATGTTGATTTTAATGCTGGCGGTAGGGCAGATGGCGCAGACAATCTACGTGCCGGCGATGGCTGCGATGGCGGACGCGCTTAACGTGCATGACGGCACGCTGCAGCGCGTGATGGCAGCCTATCTGATGACCTATGGCGGATCCCAGCTGATCTATGGTCCGCTTTCCGACAGCGTCGGGCGTCGTCCGGTGATCCTCGCCGGGATGACGATCTTTATGATCGGTGCCGTTACCTCAATGCTGGCGCCCTCGCTGAACGTGCTGGTGCTGGGCAGCGCCATTCAGGGGCTGGGCACCGGCGTAGCGGGCGTGATGGCGCGCACCATGCCGCGCGACCTCTACGCGGGCGTCGCGCTGCGTCAGGCCAACAGCCTGCTGAATATGGGACTGCTGGTGAGCCCGCTGCTGGCACCGGTGATCGGCGCGCTGCTGACGAAGCTGTTCGGCTGGCACGCCTGTTTCGCCTTCCTGCTGCTGCTCTGCGTCGCGGTGACCGGTGCGATGGCGCGCTGGCTGCCGGAGACACGCCCGCAGGGCGGCGAGGTAACGCCTTTTTTCCGGCGCTATCAGCGCCTGCTGAGCGACGCCAGCTTTGTGCGTTTTATCGTGCTGCTGATCGGCGCGCTGGCGGGCATCGCGGTATTTGAAGCGAGCTGCGGCGTGCTGCTGGGCGGCGTGCTCGGGCTGGATGCGTTCACCGTGAGCATTCTGTTTATTCTGCCAATCCCCGCCGCCTTTTTCGGCGCGTGGTTTGCCGGACGCGAAACGCGCTCGTGGCACAGCCTGATGTGGACCGGCGTCAACAGCTGCCTGCTGGCGGGCGCGCTGATGTGGATCCCGGCGTGGTTCGGCGTGATGAACATCTGGACGCTGCTGGTGCCCGCCGCGCTCTTCTTCTTCGGCGCGGGCATGCTGTTTCCGCTGGCGACCTCAGGCGCGATGGAGCCTTACGCCTGGCTGGCGGGCAGCGCCGGCGCGCTGATTGGCGGATTGCAGAATCTGGGATCGGGCGTGGTCGCCTGGGCGTCCGCGCTGCTGCCGCAGCGCGACCAGTTCAGCCTGGGGATGCTGATGTTCGCCACCGCGCTGGTGATGCTGCTCTGCTGGCTGCCGCTGTCGCGCCAGCCAGAAAGTCAAAGCGGCACGGTTACAGGATAAACGGGTGCAGCGCCGCGTCTTTGCGATCCAGATAGTGGATCGACTGGATGCGGCGAATGGTGCGCGACTTGCCGCGGATCAGCAGGGTTTCGCTGGTGGCGATATTGCCCTGACGCGTAATGCCCTTCAGCAAATCGCCGCTGGTGATGCCGGTGGCGGCGAAAATCACGTTGTCGTTGCGCGCCATACGCGCCAGCGGCAGCACCTCGCCCGTGTTAATGCCCATCTCGTGGCAGCGCGCCAGCTCCTGCTCGCCGATGCGGCGATTCTCTTCGCTCTCGCCTTTGACCTCGTGACGCGGCAGCAGACGGCCCTGCATATCGCCGTCCAGCGCGCGGATCACCGCCGCCGACACTACGCCTTCCGGCGCGCCACCGATGCCGTAGAGCACGTCGACTTCGCTGTCGGGCATACAGGTAAGGATAGAGGCCGCCACGTCGCCGTCGGGGAAGGCGAAGACGCGCACGCCAAGCTGCTGCAGCTGCGCAATAACGGCGTCGTGGCGCGGTTTCGCCAGAATAGAGACCGTCAGCTGCGTCAGCGATTTATTCAGCGCCGCGGCGATATTACGCAGGTTGGTTTCCAGCGGCAGGTTGAGATCGATATGCCCGCGCGCCGCCGGACCGACAATCAGCTTCTCCATATACATATCCGGCGCGTGCAGAAAGCTGCCTTTGTCGCCGACCGCCAGCACCGCCAGCGCGTTGGCCTGGCCCATGGCGGTCATGCGCGTGCCCTCGATCGGATCGACCGCGATATCGACCGCGTCGCCGCGCCCGCTGCCGACCTTTTCGCCGATATAGAGCATCGGCGCCTCATCGATCTCACCTTCGCCAATCACAATCTGGCCGTCGATATCGATGGTGTTAAGGACGTGTCGCATGGCGTGGACGGCGGCGCCGTCGGCGCTGTTCTTGTCGCCGCGACCCAGCCAGCGATAGCCAGCTAAGGCCGCCGCCTCGGTCACGCGGGAAAATTCTATGGCGAGTTCTCGTTTCATGGCCTGCACCTGATGCAAAAAGGGCAGTGTAGCACAGCGGGGAAGCGCAAAAAAAAGCCCGCGACAGGGTCGCGGGCTCGGAGAAGAGAGACAAGGTCCCGCGCCGGTGGGCGCGGGAGAAGCCATTACTCGTCGTGATCTTCCCATGCCTGCGCGCGCGCCACTGCTTTGCGCCAGCCGGCGTAGCGAACGTTGCGCTCGGTGGTTTCGATGCTCGGACGGAATTCACGTTCGATCACCGCCTTGGCGCGCACCTCTTCCAGATCGTTCCAGAAGCCGACCGCCAGACCCGCCAGATAGGCGGCGCCCAGCGCGGTCACTTCGCGCACTTCCGGACGCTCAACGCGCGTGCCGAGAATGTCCGACTGGAACTGCATCAGGAAGTTGTTCGCCACCGCGCCGCCATCCACGCGCAGCGACTGCAGACGGGTATCAGCGTCGTTCTGCATCGCTTCCAGCACGTCGCGCGTCTGGTAGGCGATAGACTCCAGCGTGGCGCGAATAATGTGGTTGGCGTTGGCGCCGCGCGTCAGGCCGAAAATCGCGCCGCGCGCATAGGGATCCCAGTAGGGCGCGCCCAAGCCGGTAAAGGCCGGAACCATATAGACGCCGTTGGTATCTTTCACCTTAAGCGCGAAGTATTCCGAGTCGGTGGAGTCGCTGATCAGCTTCATCTCGTCGCGCAGCCACTGAATAGAGGCGCCGCCGATAAACACCGCGCCTTCCAGCGCGTAGTTCACTTCGCCGCGCGGGCCGCAGGCGATGGTGGTCAGCAGGCCGTGCGACGAGGTCACCGCTTCGGTGCCGGTGTTCATCAGCATAAAGCAGCCGGTGCCGTAGGTGTTTTTCGCCATGCCCGGCTGCACGCAGAGCTGGCCGTAGAGCGCCGCCTGCTGGTCGCCTGCGATACCGGCGATAGGAATACGGGTGCCGCCTTTACCGCCGATGTTGGTCTGGCCGTAAATCTCAGAAGAGCCTTTCACTTCCGGCAGCATTTCACGCGGAATGTCGAGGATCTCCAGCATACGCTGATCCCATTCCAGCTTGTGAATGTTGTACATCATGGTGCGCGAGGCGTTGGTGTGGTCGGTCACATGCACGCGGCCCTGGGTCATTTTCCAGATCAGCCAGGTGTCCACGGTGCCGAACAGCAGTTCGCCACGCTTCGCGCGTTCGCGCGCCCCTTCCACATGGTCGAGGATCCACTTCACCTTGGTGCCGGAGAAGTAGGGGTTAATCACCAGGCCGGTGGTGTGCTGGATGTACTCTTCCAGCCCCTCTTTTTTCAGCTTGTTACAGTAGTCAGCGGTGCGCGGATCCTGCCAGACGATAGCGTTGTAGATCGGCTTGCCGCTCTCTTTGTCCCAGACGATCGCGGTTTCGCGCTGGTTGGTAATGCCGATGGCGGCAATCTCGTCAGAGCGGATGTCGGCGTGCGCCAGCACCTCGACCAGCGTCGAGCTTTGCGATGCCCAGATATCCATCGGGTCGTGCTCTACCCAGCCCGCTTTCGGGTAGATCTGGGTGAATTCGCGCTGTGATACCGCAACGATGTTGGCGTCGTGATCCAGCACAACGGCGCGCGAGCTGGTAGTGCCCTGGTCGAGCGCAACAATATATTTTTTATCAGTGGTAGTCGTCATAATGCATTCCCGATGAAAAAGTGAAACTTACGCTTTACGCTGCTCAGCGCGTGCGACCGGTTTTTCTGTTTTGCTGCTGGCCAGTACGGCGCCCGGCAGGTGGCGACCAATCAGCGCGCGATAGCCAAAGGCGCCCAGGCAGGCTCCCACTAACGGGCCAAAGATCGGTACCAGGAAGTAAGGGATATCTTTACCACCCGTGAAGGCAACGTTACCCCAGCCAGCAAAGAAGGCGAATAGCTTAGGTCCGAAATCACGCGCCGGATTGAGGGCGAAGCCGGTCAGCGGGCCCATAGAGCCGCCGATCACCGCCACCAGCAGGCCGATCAGCAGCGGTGCCAGCGGGCCGCGCGGCACGCCGTTGCCATCGTCGGTCAGCGCCATGATCACCGCCATCAACACCGCAGTAATCACCATCTCCACCAGGAACGCCTGTCCCACGCTGATGTGCGGGTTAGGGTAGGTCGAGAAGATACCGGCGAGGTCCAGGCTCTGCACCGTGCCGCGCACCATCTGATGGCTTTGCTCGTAATCGAAGAACAGGTTGTAATAAAGGCCGTAAACCAGCGCGGCGGCGCAGAACGCACCGGCAACCTGCGCCAGCACGTACGGCAACACCTTGCGCCCTTCAAAGTTGGCGAACAGGCAGAGCGCCACCGTGACGGCAGGGTTAAGGTGAGCGCCAGAAACGCCGGCGGTGAGATAGACGGCCATGGAGACGGCAAGTCCCCAGATAATGCAGATTTCCCATTGACCGAAGGCGGCACCAGCCACTTTCAGCGCGGCCACACAGCCGGCGCCAAAAAAGATAATTAAGCCGGTGCCGATGAATTCGGCGATGCACTGACCTTTCAGTGTGTTCGATGTCTGACTCATAATGGTATTCCTGAAGCGAGGTTAAATTTTATCAGTTTTTGTTCTCATTCCATGAGTCACCCAGCTCTCTTGTAGGGCTGGTGTAAATTTATCGTTAACGAGCATAAACGAGAAATAGCGAAATCGAAATCTGTGTGCTGAGTCAAATAAATGCGCGTTTTCGCGCCTTTTGGCTTTCATGAAACATCATGCGCCTCGCTTCGCCGCCTCGTTTTTCGCCTGAGCCGCCCCAGGCGTCGGGGCGCCAGGCATAAGCCGAAAAGTGTTACAGACTGCGCCCGCAAGGCCCGCGTCGCTGGACTTGCGCTATCAGGCTACATACAATCGGAAACATTGTTGCTGGCCTGGCTGATACAGGGCGTCACGCGCTAAGGCTGGCATCATCAACGCCCTGCGAGAATTTAGGAGAGGTCAGAAAGATGTCATTTGAAGTATTCGAGAAACTGGAAGCGAAAGTACAGCAGGCGATTGATACCATCACCCTGCTGCAGATGGAAATCGAAGAGCTGAAAGAGCAGAACAATTCGCTGAAAAACGACGCGCAGCAGGCTGCGGGCAACCACGAGTCGCTGGTGCGTGAAAATCAGCAGTTAAAGGAAGAGCAGCATCTGTGGCAGGATCGCCTGCGTGCACTGCTGGGAAAAATGGAAGAGGTGTAACAGCCTCAGCCGAATAGCAAACGGGAGCGGCGTGCTCCCGTTTTCGTTTCTGGCGCTACTCGATATCGAGCGGATCTTCAGAGAGGATAATGCCGGTATTGTCGGCGTAGAGATGGTCGCCGGAGAAGAAGGTGACGCCACCGAAGTTAACGCGCACGTCGCTTTCGCCAATGCCTTCGCCCGCCGCGCCAACCGGAATGGCGGCAATGGCCTGGATGCCGATCTCCAGCTCCTCCAGATCGTCTACCTGACGCACGGAGCCATACACCACCAGCCCTTCCCATTCGTTATCCATCGCCAGGCGAGCCAGCTGCGCGTCAACCAGCGCGCGCCGCACCGAACCGCCGCCGTCGATCACCAGCACGCGGCCCCGACCGTTCTCTTCCAGCAGATCGTAGAGCAGGCCGTTGTCTTCAAAACATTTCACTGTGGTTATCTGACCACCAAATGAGGTGCGGCCGCCGAAGTTGGAAAAAAGCGGTTCAACAACGTTCACTTCTTCATGGTAGATGTCGCAGAGTTCAGAAGTATCGTATTTCATGGTGGGTCCATCTGTTTGCCACAGGAGCGGTAAGTATACCGCCAGAAACGGATTGTTGGCAAAATCATCAGCGGAAAAAAAGGCGCTGCATCAGCAGCATGCAGATAAAAAAAGCCCGGCGCAGTGGCCGGGCTTTGCGCAAGCGCATAGAAAAATGGAATTACAGAATAAAGCGGCTGAGATCTTCGTCCGCCACCAGTTCATCCAGATGCTTGCTGACATACTCCGCATCAATGGTGACGGAGTCGCCGTGGCGATCGCTGGCGTCATAGGAGATATCTTCCATCAGACGCTCCAGCACGGTATGCAGACGACGCGCGCCGATATTCTCGGTGGTTTCATTCACCTGCCACGCCGCTTCGGCGATACGGCGGATGCCGTCGTCGGTAAACTCGACGTTCACGCCTTCGGTGCCCATCAGCGCCTTGTACTGCACGGTCACCGACGCGTTCGGCTCGGTGAGAATGCGCTCGAAGTCGTTGACGGTCAGCGCCTGCAGCTCAACGCGGATCGGCAGACGGCCCTGCAGTTCCGGGATCAGATCTGACGGGCTGGCGACCTGGAATGCGCCAGAGGCGATAAACAGAATGTGATCGGTTTTCACCATGCCGTGCTTGGTTGAGACGGTGCAGCCCTCTACCAGCGGCAGCAGATCGCGCTGGACGCCTTCGCGCGAGACGTCCGGACCGGATGACTGGCCGCGCTTACAGATTTTGTCGATTTCGTCGATAAACACGATGCCGTGTTGTTCTACCGCTTCGATCGCATCCTGCTTCAGCTCTTCCGGGTTCACCAGCTTGGCCGCTTCTTCTTCAATCAGCAGCTTCATCGCGTCTTTGATCTTCAGCTTGCGCGGCTTCTGCTTCTGACCGCCCAGGTTCTGGAACATCGACTGCAGCTGGTTGGTCATCTCTTCCATGCCCGGAGGCGCCATGATTTCGACGCCGGCCGGCGCGGCGGCGAGGTCGATTTCGATCTCTTTATCGTCCAGCTGGCCTTCGCGCAGCTTCTTACGGAACGACTGGCGCGCGGCGGAAGGCTCGCTGCTCTGCTCCGGCTGGCCCCAGTTGTTCTTGGCCGGCGGGATCAGCACGTCGAGGATGCGCTCTTCCGCCATCTCTTCGGCGCGGTATTTGTTCTTTTCAATCGCCTGGCTACGCACCATTTTCACGGCGGCGTCGGTCAGGTCGCGAATGATGGAGTCCACCTCTTTACCGACGTAGCCCACTTCGGTGAATTTGGTCGCTTCCACCTTGATGAACGGCGCGTTGGCGAGCTTCGCCAGACGACGGGCAATTTCGGTTTTACCGACGCCGGTCGGGCCGATCATCAGAATGTTTTTCGGCGTCACCTCGTGGCGCAGCTCTTCGTCGAGCTGCATACGACGCCAGCGGTTACGCAGCGCGATGGCGACGGCTTTTTTTGCGCCGTCCTGGCCGATAATAAAGCGATTCAGTTCGCTGACGATTTCGCGGGGAGTCATCTCAGACATGTTTGATCCTTACGCCCTGGACGGCAGTTCTTCGAAGTTAACATTGTGGTTGGTGTAGATGCAGATGTCGCCCGCGATATTCAGGGATTTCGCGACGATCTCATGCGCGCCCAGCTCGGTGTTTTCCAGCAGCGCACGCGCCGCCGCCTGAGCGAAGGGGCCACCCGAACCAATGGCGATCAGATCGTTTTCCGGCTGGATGACATCGCCGTTGCCGCTGATGATCAGCGAGGCGTTTTCGTCCGCGACCGCCAGCAGCGCTTCAAGACGGCGCAGCATACGGTCGGTGCGCCAGTCTTTCGCCAGCTCGACGGCGGCTTTCACCAGGTGGCCCTGGTGCATTTCCAGTTTACGTTCGAAGAGTTCAAACAGGGTGAAGGCATCTGCAGTGCCGCCAGCGAAACCGGCAATTACCTTATCGTTGTAAAGGCGACGCACTTTTTTTACGTTGCCCTTCATCACGGTATTGCCGAGAGTTGCCTGGCCATCACCGCCGATAACGACTCGTCCGTTGCGTCGTACGCTTACTATTGTTGTCACGGGCAGACCCCTTGTTGCAGTAGAAAAAAAGCGCCGCGCGGCAAGGCGCGGCGCATCATGCAACCAGATATGGGGCAGGTTTGTCGGGTTTCAACCCCCGACGGCGAGCGGAATACAGTTTGAATGGCCGTTGCCGCGCAGCCGCTTCAGGGTGCTGTCGGCGCTGCTGCGATCCTTATAGGGACCGATCACCACGCGATTCCAGCCGCCGCCGGTGGTAATGCGGCTTTCGAATCCTTCGAACGCCAGACCGGCGCGCACGGACTCCGCCTGGTCGGTGCCTTTGAACGATCCGCACTGCACCATCCAGCGCTGGGAAGAGGCCGGTTTCTCCGCCGGTTTCTTCGCCGTTTCCTGCGCGGGTTCGCGCGTTACAGGCGCTGGCTGCTGCTGCGTCTGACGCGGCTGCGGCGCCGGACGCGCGCTCGGCTGCGGCTGGTGCGCTGGCTGGCTCTGCTGCATCGGCTGACGCGCCGGGGCGCTTTGCTGCGTCTGCTGGCGCGACTGCATCTGCAGCTGCTGCTGTTGCTGCTGCTGCTGGCGCTGTTGCTGCTGCTGGCGCTGCAGCTGCAGCGTCTGCTGACGCTGCGCCGGGGTCTGTTCGTTCCACGGTACTTCATTCAGCTGGGTCGGCGACTGGCGCATATCCGCCTGCATCTGCTCCAGCAGCTGACGCTGTTCGTCGGTGAGCTGCGTGTGCGACTGCACCTCGCCGCCCGCCGAAGGTTCGGTTGGCGTCGGCACCGTCACCTGACGGTTTTCCAGCTCTTTAATGTATTTCCAGCGCTCTTCAGGCTTCGGCGGCAAACCGTTGCCGTTGGCTTTATGATCCGGGATCACCGGCACATCGTCTTTTTTATGATGCGCAAGGAACCATAAACCACCGGCAAAGGTCACCAGCACCGCAACGGCCAGTCCGATCATCAGTTTGGAGACACCGGAGCCGCCTTTGCTTTTCTTTCCACGGCTGGTGCTGCTTTTTTTGCGACGCGTCCCTGTTGAACGCCCGCGGCCTACATAATCTCTCTGTGCCACTCTCGTTCTGATACCCTTCAAAAAATCGTGCCAACGGGGCGAAAACGCCTGGAAAGACCGCCCGGCAAGGAGTCCGCCATGTTACTTAAGGGTTGGAACTTTGACCAGCAGTGTTCGCCTTAAGAATCTACTGAAAATAACCGAAAAGAGCGGTTATTTCTCGCGCTTCTTCTCTGGCAGCCGTGCTGCCGCGCACGGTAAGTTCGGCGTCGAGCAGGCGCGAACCGTTATTGACGCGCTTGCCCTGCAGCTCATCCAACAGCAGCAGCATCGCCTCGCGGCCAATCTGATAGCGCGGCTGCGTCACGGTGGTGAGCGGCGGTTCGCAGTAGCGGGCGAGTTCGATATCGTCGAAGCCGACAATCGACAGATCCTGCGGCACGCGCAGGCCGAGGCGTTTGGCCTGATTCATCGCGCCGAGCGCCAGCATATCGCTGTGGCAGAATAGCGCGCGCGGCGGCTGCGGCAGCGCCATCAGCTGCTTCAACGCCTGCGCGCCCGCTTCGAAACTGAAGTCGCCGCGCACGATATAGGTGGGATCGACGGCGATATTGCTGCGGCGCAGCGCCTGAATATAGCCCTGGGTGCGGTACTGGCACAGCGGCATCTCTTCCGGCCCGCCGATGCAGGCGATCTGGCGATGGCCAAGCTGCAGCAGGTGATTCACCGCCTCGAAGGCGGCGGTAAGGTTGTCGATATGCACGGTAGGCAGCGACATCTCCGGCGCGAACTCATTCGCCATCACCATCGGCGGCAGATTACGCTGCTCGTCGTTTGCCGGATCGAAGGGGATCTGCGAGCCGAGCAGCACCATGCCGTCGATCTGGCGCGTCAGCAGCAGATCCAGAAAGGTCTTCTCCTGCTGATTCTGGTGCGCGCAGTCGCCAATCAGCACCAGATAACCCTCGTGCGCCGCCGTCACCTCTACGCCGCGGATGATTTCGCTAAAAAAGGGATCGCAGATGTCGGGCACAACCACCAGAATGGTTTGCGTCTCGCCGCGCCGCGCGTTGCGCGTCAGGCCGTGCGGCGCGTAGCCGACGGCAATCACCGCCTGTTCAACTTTCTGCCGCGTCGCCGCCGAGACCTTTTCAGGATTCATCAGCGCGCGTGAAACGGTTGCGGTTGAGACGCCTGCCTTTTCAGCCACATCTTTCATGGTGGCGGCGGGCGCCTGGTGATTCTGCTCCAACACTCTACTCCTGACGCATTGCTGAGATAGTTGTGGCGAAAAAAGCCACGCCGCGCACATTGTTAACGATTGCGCGGCTGGGTTGTTACTTAATTTGCATAAAAATTGTGACTTGTGCGACTTTTTTCGATCTGGCTCGCAGGCTCAGCTCTCGGTGGGGTCGATATCGAGCGTCCATTTGACTTTGCGCGCGGCGGGCAGCGTGGCGATCAGCGGCAGCGAGCCGTCAAGCAGCTGCTGCAGGCGTTTGCGCGAGGCGTGCTGCACCAGCAGCTGCCAGCGCCAGCGTCCGCCGCGCTTCGGCTGCAGCGCCGGAACCGGCCCCATCAGCCACATGGCGCTGTCTTTGAGCGGGCTGGCGTCCAGCAGATTGCGCAGCTGCTGCAAAAATTCAGCCGCCTGCTGGTTATCGTGATCCTCAGCGCGGAACAGCGCTTGGCTGGTCCAGGGCGGCAGCATCACCGACTGGCGCTCCAGCAGCGTCTGCTGAGCGAAGGCGAAATAGCCCTGATGCAGCAGCGTCTGCAGCAGCGGATGCTCGGGATGATGGGTCTGCAACAGCACTTCGCCCTGCTTGCCAGCGCGGCCGGCGCGACCGGCGACCTGGGTATAGAGCTGCGCGAAGCGCTCGGCGGCGCGGAAATCGGCGGAAAAGAGCGCGCCGTCCACATCCAGCAGCGACACCAGCGTCACGTCCGGGAAGTGATGGCCTTTCGCCAGCATCTGCGTGCCCACCAGAATGCGCGCGCCGCCGCGATGCACATCAGCCAGATGCTGCTCCAGCGCGCCCTTGCGGCTGGTGGTGTCGCGGTCGATACGCGACACCGGCACGCCAGGGAATAGCGTGCCGAGCTGCTGCTCCAGCTGCTCGGTGCCGACGCCCACCGGCAGCAGATGCGTCGAGCCGCACTGCGGGCACTGGTTAGGCAGCGGGCGCTGGCTGTCGCAGTGGTGGCAGCGCAGCTGGCGCTGCTGCTGATGCAGCGTGTAGTAGCGCTCGCAGCGCTGACATTCGGCAATCCAGCCGCAGTCGTGGCAGAGCAGCGCGGGGGAATAGCCGCGGCGGTTAAGAAACAGCAGCACCTGATTGTCCGCCTGCAGATGCTGGCGCATTTTGCCAATCAGCGCGGGCGCCAGCCCGCCGATCAGCTGCTGGCCTTTGAGATCCGCCAGCTGCTGCAGCGCCGGCTTCGCGTTGCCGGCGCGCTTCGTCAGATCGAGCTGGCGATATTTGCCGCTGCGCACGTTGTGCAGCGTCTCCAGCGCCGGCGTCGCCGAGCCCATCACGATGGGGATATTCTCTTCGCGCGCGCGAAACACCGCCAGGTCGCGCGCCTGATAGCGCCAGCCTTCCTGCTGTTTATAGGAGCTGTCGTGCTCTTCGTCGATAATGATCACGCCAGGGCGCGCCAGCGGCGTAAACAGCGCCGAGCGCGTGCCGATGATAATGGCATTCTCGCCCTGACGCGCGCGCAGCCAGACGGCGAGCCGCTCGCTGTCGTTAAGGGCAGAGTGCAGCACGTCGACGGGCGCGTCGAAGCGTTCGCGGAAGCGGGCGATGGTTTGCGGCGTCAGGCCGATCTCCGGCACCAGCACCAGCGCCTGCTTGCCGCGCGCCAGCACGTTCTCCAGTACGCTGAGATAGACCTCGGTTTTGCCAGAGCCGGTGATGCCCGCCAGCAGCCAGGCGGCATAGTGCTCATCCTCGCTGCGAATGGCGCCAACCGCCATCGCCTGATCGGTATTGAGGCGCAGACGCTCGCCTTTCACCGCATAGCGTTCGCGCCAGTCGAGTCGCTGCGGCTGATGTTCGCGCAGGTCGCACAGGCCCTTCGCACGCAGCGCCTGAAACGCCGTCTCGGTGAGATCCTGCTCGGCGACCTGATGGCGATAGAGCGGCTGATGACGCAGCGCCGCCAGCGCCTGCTGCTGTTTCGGCGCGCGCTTCAGGCTTTCCGGCGTCGTCGCCTGGCCCTGTTCGGTAATGACCCACTGCCACAGCGGCGCCTCCTGCGCGGGTTTGCCCTGGCGCAGCAGCACCGGCAGCGCATGGCTTAAAACTTCGCCGACAGGAGAGTGATAGTAGCCCGCGGCCCAGTTAAGCAGGCGCCAGAGCGAGGAGGGATAGAGCGACGCGTTGTCCAGCACCTCGGCGACGCGCTTAAGCTGCGCTTCCGGCAGGTCGCTCTGTTCGCGGAAGCCCACCACAACGCCGACCATTTTGCGGTTGCCGAACGGCACGCTGACGCGTCCGCCCTGCACCGGCTGCGCGCCGTGCGGCGGCAGATAGTCAAACAGACGGGGGAGCGGAACGGGCAGGGCAACCTGAACAACGGGCATGGCAATCTCTTTCCGGTTCAACGATTCATCGCGGGAGAGGTAGTGTATCAGCTGGCGCGAGCAGCGGGTATCTTGCAGAAGATTTGCTAAAAGCGGTTATTTTCTGTATAGTATGCCGCCTTTGGTGAGAAAGCTCTCGCCAGAGCCTAAACATTAATGTTCAACCGCGTGTGGTGCTGTGCAGGTTTTTCCCCTGGCACGGAGAGCGACACGGCCTTTTATGAGGTTTCCCATGAAACAAGGTATTCACCCGAAATACGAAGCTGTGACCATCACTTGCACCTGCGGTAACGTGATCCACACTCGCTCTACTATGTCTCACGATCTGAACCTGGACGTGTGTGGTAAATGCCACCCGTTCTACACCGGTAAGCAGCGTGAAGTTGCAACTGGTGGCCGTGTTGACCGCTTTAACAAGCGTTTCAGCGTGCCAGGCGCGAAAAAATAAGATTAAAAAGGCATTCGACCCTCTCGGGTTCGACGGCAAGAAAAAACCCAGCCAAGGCTGGGTTTTTTTATGTCTGATGGATCAGTATTCCCAAGTGTCGGGATCGATGCCCATCTCGCGCATAATTTTCTTCGCTTCTTCCGGGATCTCGTCGCTGCGCTCTTTACGCAGGTCGACATCATCCGGCAGCGGCTGTCCGGTAAAGGCGTGTAAAAAGGCTTCGCACAGCAGTTCGCTATTTGTGGCGTGACGCAGGTTGTTCACCTGACGACGGGTACGCTCATCCGTTAAAATCTTCAGCACGCTCAACGGGATAGAAACTGTGATTTTCTTAACCTGCTCACTCTTCTTACCGTGTTCAGCGTAGGGGCTGATATATTCGCCGTTCCATTCAGCCATGGGTTACCTTAATCAATAAAAGTTAAAAGTGGGGAAATCCGTGGATTATGCCCGATTTTACCGTGCCTGACCTCTTGAACTGCGGGGTTTCTTCATCCTGGCCGCCGGTGCGGACGCAAAACGCAGGCAATGAGGGGTAATTTTAGCGGGTTATGGCATTCCGCTCAATCTATACGCAAAGACATTTAGATGTCCAGATGTATTGACGTCCAATTGTGGAATGTTATCCTGTTGCCTCTTTATTACTCTCTTCAGGAACAAAGAGCACCATGACGCGTAAACAGGCAACCATCGCAGTCCGCAGCGGTTTGAATGATGACGAGCAATATGGCTGCGTTGTCCCACCGATCCACCTCTCCAGCACCTATAACTTTCTCGATTTCAATGAGCCGCGCGCCCATGACTACTCGCGTCGCGGCAACCCGACGCGCGACGTGGTGCAGCGCGCGCTGGCAGAGCTGGAAGGCGGCGCGGGCGCGGTGCTGACCAATACCGGCATGTCCGCGATCCATCTGGTGACCACGGTGTTCCTGAAGCCAGGCGATCTGCTGGTCGCGCCGCACGACTGCTACGGCGGCAGCTATCGCCTGTTCGACAGCATGGCGAAGCGCGGCGCCTATCGCGTGAAGTTCGTCGATCAGGGCGACCGCGCGGCGCTGGATGCAGCGCTGGCGGAAAAACCGAAGCTGGTGCTGGTGGAAAGCCCGAGCAATCCGCTGCTGCGCGTGGTGGATATCGCCGCCATCTGTGAGGCGGCGCGGAATGCCGGTGCTGTTAGCGTGGTCGACAACACCTTCCTGAGTCCGGCGCTGCAAAACCCGCTGGCGCTGGGCGCGGATCTGGTGATCCACTCCTGCACCAAATACCTCAACGGCCATTCCGACGTGGTGGCGGGCGCGGTGATTGCCAGGGATCCGGCGTTAGTGACCGAGCTGGCCTGGTGGGCGAACAATATCGGCGTCACCGGCGCGGCCTTCGACAGCTATCTGCTGCTGCGCGGTCTGCGCACCCTGGCGCCGCGCATGGCCGCGGCGCAGCGCAACGCGCTGGCGATTGTGAGCTATCTGCAACAGCAGCCGCTGGTGAAAAAGTTGTATCATCCTTCGCTGCCGGAAAACGCCGGACACGAATATGCGGCGCGTCAACAGCGTGGCTTCGGCGCGATGCTGAGTTTCGAGCTGGACGGCGACGAAGCGCTGCTGCGCCGTTTCCTCAAGGCGCTGCAGCTGTTTACGCTGGCGGAGTCGCTGGGCGGCGTCGAGAGCCTGATTTCCCACACCGCGACCATGACGCACGCCGGCATGTCGGCGGAAGCGCGCGCGGCGGCAGGCATTTCGGAAACCTTGCTCCGCGTCTCTGTGGGCATTGAGGATCATGAAGATTTAATCGCCGATCTGGATAATGCGTTCCGGACGGCGTCTGAGGGTTAAAAATGACGATTTCAGCCGGCGCGGCAACGCCGAATATCAAGCAGTTGCATAAATTTGGCGGCAGCAGCCTGGCCGATGCGCGCTGTTACCAGCGCGTCGCCAGCATCATGGCGGATTACAGTCAGCCGGGCGATTTGATGGTGGTGTCGGCGGCGGGCTCGACCACCAACCAGCTGATTAGCTGGCTGAAACTCAGCCAGAGCGATCGCCTGGCCGCGCATCAGGTGCAACAGGCTTTACGGCGTTACCACAGCGAACTGATCGCTGGGCTGCTGCCTGCTGAGTATGCCGAACCGCTCAGCGCCAGCTTTATCCGCGATCTGGAAAAGCTCGCCGCGCTGCTGGACGGTGCGATTACTGACGCGGTCTACGCCGAAGTGGTCGGCCACGGCGAAGTGTGGTCGGCGCGGCTGATGGCCGCGGTGCTGAGCCAGCGCGACATCGACGCCTGCTGGCTCGACGCGCGTGATTTTCTGCGCGCCGAGCGCGCCGCCCAGCCGCAGGT
This sequence comes from Pantoea sp. Z09, assembly GCF_022394795.1. NCBI lineage: Bacteria > Pseudomonadati > Pseudomonadota > Gammaproteobacteria > Enterobacterales > Erwiniaceae > Pantoea > Pantoea sp. Z09. The sequence goes on along the minus strand of NZ_CP092373.1, from coordinate 3,783,150 downwards.
AGACGAAGGCAAATCCTGGCCGCTGCTGCAAACGCTGCTGGCGCAGCATCCGCATCAGCGCATCGTGGTGACCGGCTTTATCAGCCGCAACGACGCCGGCGAAACCGTGCTGCTGGGCCGTAACGGCTCAGATTACTCCGCCACGCAGATCGGCGCGCTGGCGGGCGTTAATCGCGTCACCATCTGGAGCGACGTCGCCGGGGTCTACAGCGCCGATCCGCGCAAAGTCTCCGACGCCTGCCTGCTGCCGCTGCTGCGCCTCGACGAAGCCAGCGAACTGGCGCGCCTCGCCGCGCCGGTGCTGCATACCCGCACGCTGCAGCCGGTTTCCGGCAGCGATATCGACCTTCAGCTGCGCTGCAGCTATCAGCCAGAGCAGGGCTCGACGCGCATCGAGCGCGTGCTCGCCTCCGGCACCGGCGCGCGCATCGTCACCAGCCACGACGACGTCTGTTTGATTGACGTTCAGGTGCCGGATGAGCACGACTTCGCGGCGCTGCATAAAGAGGTAGAGCTGCACCTTAAGCGCGCGCAGCTGCGCCCGCTGGCGACCGGCGTCCATCCGGATCGCCAGCTGCTGCAGCTCTGCTATACCGCGGAAGTGGTCAACAGCGTCTTCCAGCTGCTGCAGGATGCGGGACTGCCCGCCCATCTGCAGCTGCGCGAAGGGCTGGCGCTGGTGGCGCTGGTCGGCGCGGGCGTCACGTGCAATCCGCTGCACAGCCACCGCTTCTGGCAGGAGATTCAGGATCAGCCGGTCGAGTTCGTCTGGCAGTCGGAAGATCACATTAGCCTGGTGGCGGTGCTGCGCGTCGGCCCGACGCAGTCGCTGATCCAGGGGCTGCATCAGTCGCTGTTTCGCGCCGAAAAGCGTATCGGCCTGATGCTGTTCGGCAAAGGCAATATCGGTTCGCGCTGGCTGGAGCTGTTCGCGCGCGAGCAGGAAGCGCTCTCGGCGCGCACCGGTTTTGAATATGTGCTGGCGGGCGTGGCGGACAGCCAGCGCAGCCTGCTGAGCTATGAAGGTCTTGACGCCAGCCGCGCGCTCGCCTTCTTTGACGATGAAGCGGAAGCGCGCGACGAAGAGTCGCTGTTTCTGTGGATGCGCGCGCATCCGTTCGACGATCTGGTGGTGCTCGACGTCACCGCCAGCACGCCGCTGGCGCAGCAGTATCTCGACTTCGCCAGCCACGGTTTCCACGTGATCAGCGCCAATAAAGTGGCGGGCGCCTCCGACAGCCAGACCTGGCGTCAGATCCGCGACGCCTTCGCCAAAACCGGCCGACACTGGCTCTATAACGCCACGGTGGGCGCCGGGCTGCCGATTAACCACACGGTGCGCGATCTGCGCGACAGCGGCGACACCATTCTGGCGATCAGCGGCATCTTCTCCGGCACGCTGTCGTGGCTGTTCCTGCAGTTTGACGGCACGGTGCCCTTTACCGAGCTGGTAGACCAGGCGTGGCAGCAGGGCTTAACCGAGCCAGATCCGCGCGTCGACCTCTCGGGTCAGGACGTGAAGCGCAAGCTGGTGATCCTCGCGCGCGAGGCGGGCTACAACATCGAGCCGGATCAGGTGCGCGTCGAGTCGCTGGTGCCCGCGAACGGCGAGGCGGGATCGATTGACGACTTCTTCGAGCATGGCGAGGCGCTTAACGAGCAGATGCTGCAGCGTTTTGAGGCCGCGCAGGAGATGGGGCTGGTGCTGCGCTACGTGGCGCGTTTCGACGCCAGCGGCAAAGCGCGCGTCGGCGTTGAAGCGGTACGGCCAGAGCATCCGCTGGCGTCGCTGCTGCCGTGCGATAACGTCTTCGCCATCGAAAGCCGCTGGTATCGCGATAATCCGCTGGTGATCCGCGGTCCGGGCGCCGGGCGCGACGTCACGGCGGGCGCCATTCAGTCCGATATTCATCGACTTGCCCAACTGCTGTAATTTTTCTGGCGCCTGTCCTGCGACAGGCGCCTGCTACCCCCGCGTGAAATTCCCTCAACCTGCCTGAATTTTTGTCACACCTGTTTATTACTTTTCTGTTGACGCCTCTGCTGGATTGGTTCATTTTGTGCATCTGGACGTCTAAACGTATGGATGTTCGCAGGTAAAAAATTAACCCGACGTTTTTGATGAGGTAAGCAGGATGAGTTTCTTTCATGCCAACCAGCGCGAAGCGCTGAATCAGAGCCTGGCAGAGCTGAACGGGCGCATTAACGTCTCATTCGAATTTTTTCCGCCCCGCACCAGCGAAATGGAAGAGACCCTGTGGCACTCCATCGATCGTCTCAGCAGCCTGAAGCCGAAGTTCGTCTCCGTCACCTACGGCGCCAACTCCGGCGAGCGCGACCGCACCCACAGCATCATCAAAGGCATTAAGGATCGCACCGGTCTGGAAGCGGCGCCGCATCTGACCTGCATCGACGCCTCGCGCGACGAGCTGCGCGCCATTGCCCAGGATTACTGGAACAGCGGCATTCGTCATATCGTGGCGCTGCGCGGCGATCTGCCGGCCAACAGCGGCAAACCCGAGATGTTCGCCTGCGATCTGGTTTCTCTGCTGAAAGAGGTGGGCGATTTCGACGTCTCTGTCGCCGCCTATCCCGAGGTGCATCCGGAAGCGAAAAGCGCGCAGGCGGATCTGATTAACCTGAAGCGCAAAATCGACGCGGGCGCCAGCCGCGCCATCACCCAGTTCTTCTTTGATGTGGAAAGCTACCTGCGCTTCCGCGACCGCTGCGTCGCCACAGGCATCGACGTCGAGATCGTGCCGGGCATCTTGCCGGTGTCGAACTTTAAACAGCTGACGCGCTTCGCCACCATGACCAACGTGCGGGTGCCGGGCTGGATGAACGCCATGTTCGCCGGGCTGGACGACGATGCCGAGACGCGCAAAATGGTTGGCGCCAATATCGCCATGGATATGGTGAAAATCCTGTCGCGCGAGGGGGTAAAGGATTTCCACTTCTATACCCTGAACCGCGCGGAAATGAGCTACGCCATCTGCCATACGCTGGGCGTGCGCCCGGTTATCGCCGCCTGATGCGGTCTGCCAGGCGGCCCGGTTTTCGCTAGAACACCACCGCCTGACCATCCTTGCGGCTCTCGGTCGCCGCAATGTAAAACCCCTGCGGATCGCGCACAATCGCCTGCGCGCCGCCGAAGTGATAGCCCTGCAGCGGATCCTCCAGCGTGACCTGATGGCCCAGCCGGCGCAGCGCCGCCAGCGTATTGCGGTCAAGCGCGGCTTCGAACACCACCTGTCGGCCCTGTTCAACACGCCAGCGCGGCGCGTCGATCGCCGCCTGCGGGTTCTGTTTGTGCAGCATAATCCGCAGCGCCAGCTGCAGATGGCCCTGCGCCTGCATCGGCCCGCCCATCACGCCGAACGACATCAGCGGCGCGCCCTGCGCGTCGAGCGCGAACGCGGGAATAATGGTGTGGAACGGGCGCTTGCCGCCCGCTACCACGTTGGGATGCGACGGGTCGAGCGAAAAGCCCGCGCCGCGATTCTGCAAACTGATGCCGGTGTCAGGCACCACCACGCCGGAACCAAAGCCCATAAAGTTCGACTGAATAAATGAGACCATCATGCCGCTGGCGTCCGCGGTGCTGAGATAGACGGTGCCGCTCTGCTGCGGCGCGCCGAAGGTGAAGTCGCCTGCGCGCTCAGGATCGATCAGCGCCGCGCGCTGGCGCAGATAGGGCTCGCTCAGCAGCCGCTGCGCCGGGAACTCCAGATGATCCTCATCGCTGACGTAGCGCTCAAGATCCACCAGCGCCAGCTTCATCGCCTCAATAGAGAGGTGCAGCCAGGGCACGGAATCGGGCGCATAGCGGCCGATATCGAGTTGTTCGAGAATGCCCAGCGCAATCAGCGTGGCAATCCCCTGGCCGTTAGGCGGCAGCTCCTGCACCGAACCGCCGGCAAACGGCTGCGACAGCACGCTGACCCAGTCAGCGCGGTGGTTGTTGAGATCGGCCAGCGTCAGGGCGGCGTTGTGCTGGCGCGCGCAGGCGGCGATTTTCTCCGCCAGCTCGCCGCGATAAAAACTCTCGCCGTTGCTTTCGGCAATCTTCTGTAGCGTATCGGCCTGCGCCGGATTGCGGAACAGCTCGCCAGCGCGCGGCGGACGGCCATCAGGCGCAAAGCACTGGCGAAAGCCGGGCTGATGCTGAAGCTTATCGAAGCCGCGCTGCCAGAGTTCGCCAATCAGCGGCGAAACCGGAAAGCCGTGGCGCGCGTAGTCGATGGCGGGCTGCGCCAGCGTGGTCAGCGGCAGCGTGCCGAAGCGCGCCGCCAGCGCCACCCAGGCGGACACCGCGCCCGGTACGGTCACCGCTTCCCAGCCGATCTCCGGCATGCGGCTACGGCCGACGAAGCGCTCTGGCGTCCAGGCTGCCGGCGCGCGGCCCGAGGCGTTCAGGCCATGCAGCTGGCTGCCGTCCCAGACAAGAGCGAAGGCGTCGCTGCCGATGCCGTTGCCGGTCGGCTCCAGCACCGTCAGCGCCATCGCGCTGGCGATCGCCGCGTCTACCGCGTTGCCGCCCTGCTGGATGATGCGCAGACCCGCCTGCGCCGCCAGCGGCTGCGAGGTGGCGACGGCGTTGCGGCCCATCATCGGCACGCGATGCGACGCATAGCTGGCGTGAAAATCGAACCGTGAATCCATTTCTGTTTCCTTAACAGGGTGCAGCTGCGCCAGAGAGGGGCATCGCCGCGGTGCAGGGTTCATTCTGTCGTCATCTGAACAGGGTATGAAATATGAAAAAATCACAGGCTTTGCATTGTGGCGCGATTTTTGCCTGATTTTTAGGCAGAAAGGCTTACAGTAGCAGTGTAAACGTTGCGCATTTTTTGCATTTTTTGCGCTTTTTTTAAGCGAGGCGCGGCGGGTTTGCCTTTTGTGATCAAGGGCTTGATTTGCATATAGCAAAAAGGACAGGTTTAGCTAAAAAAATAATCAATATTCACGCAGCAAATCGTCAGGTCTCTATCCATACTTAGAATCCCGGCGAGATGACGCAGTGTTCGGCTGCTTTTTCAGTCGCTGCGCATCAGGCTGTGTCCCGTAAGGGTTTCACTAACAAAAATGATAAACCCTTGCGGGATACAGCCTGCAACAATCGGTGTGTGAACCATTTGGTTTTTACCCTACTTTCACGTGATTCATAGTGAGTTTTAAGGAGTTCTCTATGGAAGTAAAAGATCCTGTTTTTGAATTGCTCAGCAGCCTTGAGCAGATTGTACTGACACGTGATGCAACACCTGCCACAACTGAAATTCAGCTTCAGCCCGCTATGCCAGAGCCGCAACGCCTGCGTGAATTAACCGGTATGAAAGTAGATGAATTTGCCAAAGTGATGGGCGTCAGCGTCTCCTCGGTTAAAAGCTGGGAAGCGCGACGGACGCGTCCTTCTGCCACGGCGCAGAAACTGATGAAATTGCTGCATGCCAACCCCTATCTGGGACGGCAGTTACTGGACTAAAAAGAAGAAAAAAAAGAGAACCCGCCAGAGGCGGGTTTTTTTTTAGCTCAGGCGACTGTATTTTGCCGCCTGCCTGTCGAACCAGCTTTGCGGCACGTTGTAGGGCGGGGCGCCCAGCTGCGCGATGCCCTGTTCGATGCTGGCGCTGGCCTGGCGCCATAGCTGCGCGTCTCCCTGCTTCAGCAGGTCAATCTGAATACGTTTCTCTACCAGATAGACCCGCGCGAAGTGGGGATCAAACCGCACGATAGCGCGCGTGTTGTCGATGATATCGGCCAGCTTGATGGTTTGTGCCTCAGGCGAGGCCTCTGCGGTGTGGCGAAAATGCGCCAGCTTGCGCGCCGCACGGTTTTTCGCCTGCGGTTGGGCGCTGTCGGTGAGCATCTCCACCAGCTGCGCCACGCGCGGACCAAAATGGGCCGCAATGTCCGCCAGCGTGGTGTCGGTGTCCTCTACCGTATCGTGCAGCCAGGCCGCCGCCAGCAGCGCCTCGTCCGCACTGACGCTGCGCACCAGCTCAACCACGGCGGCGGGATGAACGATATAAGGCTCGTCGGTGTATTTGCGCCGTTGACCGGCTTCAGCATGGGCGCGTGTCGCATAGCGTCGCGCCTGCTCTTCCAGAGATTCCAGCATGCAAAAGCCCTCCTGGTGAAAAGTTGCTTGCAATTATCTAGCGCGCTATTTATATTTACTGCCATGAACAGTAACCAAAATGACAAAAAAGCGAAGCCAGCGCCACTGTTGGTCAATCAACAGCTCTGTTTCGCGCTCTATTCCGCCAATCTGGCGATGAATAAAGTCTATCGGCAGCTGCTGTCGCAGCTCGATCTCACCTATCCGCAGTATCTGGTGATGCTGGTGCTGTGGGCGCAGGACGATCTCACCGTGTCGGAGATTGGGGAGCAGCTGTTTCTCGACTCCGCCACGCTGACGCCGCTGCTGAAGCGGCTGGAGAGCGCCGGGCTGATTAACCGCCAGCGTTCGCGCCAGGATGAGCGTCAGGTGGTGGTCACGCTGACGGAGCAGGGCCGGGCGCTGCAAAGCCAGGCGAGCGCCATTCCGGAGACGGTACAGTGTGCAACGGCCTGCGACGACTCCACGCTGCTGGCGCTGAAGAACGAACTCGATTTACTGCGCGACAATCTGAACCGGTCGCGTTGAGGATCTGCCGGGCGCTCGCGCCCGTTGAAACAGCTGCTACACTTATATTAATCGCGTACGATTAAATCGTTTAAAAAAGAGAGGAAGTTATGTCTTTAGAGAAAGTTGTTTATACCGCAAAAGCCAAAGCCACCGGCGGCCGTGATGGTCGTGCAACCTCTTCTGACGGCGTGCTGGACGTGAAGCTGGGCGTGCCGAAAGAGATGGGCGGCGCAGGCGGCGAAGTCACCAACCCGGAACAGCTGTTCGCAGCCGGTTACTCTGCCTGCTTCCTTGGCGCCATGAAGTTTGTGGCGGGCCGCGATAAAATCGCGATGCCGAAAGATGCATGGATCGAAGGCGAAGTCGGCATCGGCCCGATCCCAGACGGTTTCGGCATCGAAGCCAAACTGAATATTCACCTGCCGGAGATGGATGAAGCGGAAGCGCAGAAGCTGGTGGACGCGGCGCATATCGTTTGTCCGTACTCCAACGCCACGCGCAACAACATCGACGTGACGCTGAATATCATTCGCTAAGTTTGTACGGGCCCCGATGCGGGCCCGCTCCTGTTTCCTGCTCTCTCTCCCTCTTTTCTGGCCTGTCTGGTTAATTTGTGTTCTACTGAGCCGCCTCGTGAAAGAGCCGTCCGATCCCGTTCAGATTCTTCCTGTTCGTCAAGAAATCGTCATGTCTCTGCGCTAATTAAGCGAACTCTTCTGCGTTGCGGTAGTCACAATAGCGTTCAACATCGTGCTCCAGCCCCGGGAAAACCCTTTAAGATGAATTACATAAAGACCATAACCCAGCAAAAGCTGTCGCTGCTGCTGGCGTTATACATCGGCATTTTGCTTAACCTGCCGATTTTTTACCGTCGCTTTGACGGCTTTTTAACCAAGTCGACCGTGACCAACTGGCTGACCGCAGTGACTGAAGTGATGGCCATTGTGGTGCTGACCTTTTTCCTGATGCGTTTGCTGTCGCTGGGTGGCAAACGTTTGTATCGCGTGCTGGCGACGCTGCTGGTGCTGATTTCCGTCGCCGCTGCCTACTACATGGCCTTTTTCAATGTGGTGATCGGCTACGGCATCGTCGCGTCGGTGATGACCACCGACGTCGATTTGTCGAAAGAGGTGGTCGGCCTGCATTTTGTGCTGTGGATGGTCGCCGTCAGCGCGCTGCCGCTGCTGATGATCTGGCGTAACAATCTCAGCCAGACGCTGATTGAGCAGCTGCGCACGCCCGGCCAGCGTCTTAAGCCGGCGCTGATGATGTTGCTCTGCGTGGCGCTGGTGTGGCTGCCGATCCGCTATTTCGACAAGCTGCAAAAAGCCAACGAAGAGATCACAAATATCGATCTGCCGAGCTATGGCGGCGTGGTGGCGCACTCTTATCTGCCGTCGAACTGGCTGGCGGCGGTGGGGCTGTTTGCCTGGACGCGTATTGACGAGACGCTGGACAGTCAGGAGCTGCTCGATCCGGCGAAGAAATTTACCTATGTCGCGCCGCCGGGCATCGACGACACCTACGTGGTGTTTGTGATTGGCGAGACCACGCGCTGGGATCATATGGGCATGCTGGGCTACGGCCGCGATACCACGCCGAAGCTGTCGAAGGAGAAGAATCTGGTGGCGTTCCGCGGCGAGTCGTGCGACACCGCCACCAAGCTGTCGCTGCGCTGTATGTTTGTGCGCGAGGGCGGCACCGAGGAGAGTCCGGGCCGCACGCTGAAAGAGAAGAATATTTTCGCCGTGATGAAGGAGCTGGGCTTTTCGTCCGAGCTGTTCGCCATGCAGAGCGAGGTGTGGTTTTACGATAACGCGGAAGTGAATAACTTTGCCTTCCGTGAGCAGATTGGATCGGAGCCGCGCAACGCAGGCAAGTCGGTGGACGATATGCTGCTGGTGCCGGAGCTGAAGGCGTCGCTGGATCGTTATCCGCACGGCAAGCATCTGGTGGTGCTGCATACCAAAGGCTCGCACTATCTCTATTCGCAGCGCTATCCGCGCAGTTTCGCGCGCTATCAGCCGGAGTGTATGGGCGTGGATGAGACCTGCAGTAAGGCGCAGCTGATCAACGCCTACGATAACTCGATTCTCTATGTCGACACCATGCTGGACAGCGTGCTGGATCAGCTGCGCGACAAGAAAGCGATTGTGTTTTACGCTGCCGACCACGGTGAGTCGATCAGCGAGAATACCCATCTGCACGGCACGCCGCGTGAACTGGCGCCGCCGGAGCAGTTCCGCGTGCCGATGATGGTGTGGGCGTCGGATAAGTATCTGGCTGATGCCAACAACCGCGCGAATTTCGAGCGTTTGCAGGCGCAGCAGCGCGTCGGCAAGACGCATCGTCACGTTGAGCTGTTCGATACCATTCTCGGTTGTCTGGGTTATACCTCGCCGAACGGCGGCATTAAGGCGGCGAATAACTGGTGTCAGGCGCCGGTTTCGTCGCACAGCGACGCGCGGGATGTGACTGAGAAGCAGCAGAATTTTGGCGGGCAGGCTGCTTTCCAGGCGAACGCGGCTAAACCAGTAAAAAGCGGTTGACGCTGACAGGTGGGCGCAGTAACATGCGCCCCCATCGGTGAGTGGCGCAGCCTGGTAGCGCACTTCGTTCGGGACGAAGGGGTCGGAGGTTCGAATCCTCTCTCACCGACCAGATTTAAGAAACCTGCTTGAAAAAGCAGGTTTTTTTTCGTCTGTAGAATAGGACGCTGTTTTTAAAAACCTGTGCTGTAGGTTTTGCGCCCACGCGGATGGCATGGACGGATCGCAAAGTCGCTGTACGCATCCCTGCGCGCTCGGCCCGCGACGTCCCTGTCGCGGGACGCTTTGCTCTTCCGTCCACGCCATCCGCGTTTAAGCTCCGGTGCGGCCTGTTTGAATTACTGCTGCAGCATCTATCCGTGTTATCTATATTTGCCCTTGTTCCACGTTTTCTCGCCCGGCATTAATTTACTGCTAGACAAAAACTGTTGCGGCCAAAAGCGTTGTTCGCATAAGTTTTTATTAGGCATTAACAGCGAGTATCGAACCATTCCATTACCTCTTTTTCGACAAAATATCGCCTGCGATAATTTCTGCTTTTCTCTGCCGTTTTATGAGAAACCCAACGAAATCCCTCTTTGCCGCCGCCTGAGCGCGTTTCCTTCGATTATTCCCCTTTTTCGCGCGCTATCACGCGCTGCATCAGGCCCAGACGCTTATTTCGCATCACGTTTTTCTTATGACCTTTTTTATCGTCATGCTGATTGCTTATGCCTGTATCCCAGCATTTTCCACTGCCTGGACGCGATAACGCACGCTAAATCGTTCAGTTATTCAACATTTATCGGGTAAGCGCCGCTGTTTTTTAGCGGTGAGAATCACTGTCAATTATCCCCTGGGTTAGTGGGATATCTGGTTTGCTGGCGAAAAGCGCTGTGCAATATCCGGCAATTAAGCGTAAAGGCTTTTTTTTACCGTTGCTTGCTATTCCTCACACTCTGTGTAAATAACTCGCGGCTGTATTGACGTTCATTGCAACTGTTGACAAATTGATGCGTCAATAAAGTTGCAGAAGCGGCGTGATCCGGCAGTTTCCACGGCGTCGGAAAAACACAACAAGAACGCTCCGCACTTTCGACCACGTCAGTGGTCTGCCTGAACCGCATAAAAAAAACAGAGGTCGGGCAATACACACAACAACACATCACAATGGAGCAAAAGCATGATCAACTCCCTGGCCAAATCCAGGATGCTGAAGGTCGGTCTGAGCCTGATTGCTATGACCGTCGCCGCAGGTGTTCAGGCAAAAACCCTCGTTTACTGTTCAGAAGGCTCGCCGGAAGGCTTCAACCCGCAGCTGTTCACCTCTGGCACCACCTATGACGCCAGCTCTGTGCCGATCTATAACCGTCTGGTTGAGTTTAAAATCGGCACCACCGAGCTGCAGCCTGGCCTGGCGGAAAAATGGGACGTCAGCGCAGACGGCAAAACCTATACGTTCCACCTGCGTCAGGGCGTGAAGTGGCAGACCACCAAAGATTTCAAACCGACGCGTGAGTTCAACGCCGACGACGTGGTGTTCTCTTTCGAGCGTCAGCTGGATAAAAACAACAGCTATCACGGCGTCTCCGGCGGCAGCTACGAATACTTCGAAGGCATGGACATGCCGAAGCTGATCGGCAAGGTCGAAAAAGTTGACGACCACACCGTGCGCTTTACGCTGACACGCCCGGAAGCGCCGTTCCTCGCCGACCTCGGTATGGACTTCGCGTCGATCCTGTCGAAAGAGTATGCGGACAACATGCAAAAAGCCGGCACGCCGGAGAAGCTGGATCTGAACCCGGTCGGCACCGGTCCATTCGTGCTGCAGCAGTATCAGAAAGACTCCCGCATTCTGTATAAGGCCAACCCGGATTTCTGGGGCACTAAGCCAAAAATCGATCGTCTGGTCTTCTCTATTACCCCAGATGCCTCTGTGCGCTACGCCAAGCTGCAGAAAGGCGAGTGCCAGGTGATGCCGTACCCGAACCCGGCCGACATCGCCAGCATGAAGAAAGACACCAAAATCAACCTGATGGAACAGCCTGGCCTGAACGTCGGCTACCTCTCGTTCAACACCGAGAAGAAGCCGATGGATAACGTCAAGGTGCGTCAGGCGCTGACCATGGCGGTGAACAAGCAGGCGATTATCGACGCCGTCTATCAGGGCGCAGGCCAGGCCGCGAAAAACCTGATCCCGCCGACCATGTGGGGCTACAACGACGCGATCCAGGACTACGCCTACGATCCGGAAAAAGCCAAAGCGCTGCTGAAAGAAGCGGGCCTGCCGGACGGCTTCTCTATCGACCTGTGGGCGATGCCGGTTCAGCGTCCTTACAACCCGAACGCGCGCCGCATGGCGGAGATGGTTCAGGCTGACTGGGCGAAGATCGGCGTGAAAGCCAAAATCGTCACCTACGAGTGGGGTGAATACCTGAAGCGCGCCAAAGCGGGCGAGCATCAGTCGGTGATGATGGGCTGGACCGGCGACAACGGGGATCCGGACAACTTCTTCGCCACGCTGTTTAGCTGCGCGGCGGCAAAAGATGGCTCCAACTACTCTCGCTGGTGCTACAAGCCGTTTGAAGATCTGATCCAGCCGGCGCGCGCCGAGGCGGACCACAATAAACGTATCGAGCTTTATAAGCAGGCGCAGGTGGTGATGCATGACCAGGCGCCGGCGCTGATTATCGCGCACTCCACCGTCTTTGAGCCGGTGAGCAAAAAAGTCTCTGGCTACGTGGTCGATCCGTTAGGCAAACACCACTTCGAAAACGTCGATATCCAGGAATAATTCCTGCGTCAGGGGCCGACCCGTTCGGTCCCTGAGCGGGCGCTGGCCCGCTCAGACGACGCGCTTGTTCGGCTAACTTCTTCGAATAAACCCAACATCTTCGCGCTGCAGGAAAGCGGCGAGCCAACTCCTCTTCGCCGTTTGTGGCTGCAAGCGTCGGGCGGAGGTCGCCGCGCCTGTAGCGTGAAAGATGACGGTGAAACGCACTTTGCGTCGCGTCCAGGCGCTTGCCTGAACGCGAGTTGTGAGCAATAGATCCCGCGCCTCGTTGCGGCGGGAAACGACTGAGAATCCGGCTTATGCTGCAGTTCATACTCCGACGTCTGGGACTTGTCATCCCGACATTTATCGGTATCACCCTGTTGACCTTCGCGTTCGTGCATATGATCCCCGGCGATCCGGTGTTGATCATGGCGGGCGAACGCGGGATCTCCCCGGAACGTCACGCCCAGCTGATGGCGGCCTTCGGCCTCGACCAGCCGCTGTGGAAACAGTACGTTCACTACATTTACGGCGTGCTGCACGGCGATCTGGGCATTTCGCTCAAGAGCCGCATCCCGGTATGGGATGAGTTCGTGCCGCGCTTTAAAGCCACGCTGGAGCTGGGCATCTGCGCCATGATTTTCGCCGTCGCCGTCGGTATTCCGGTCGGTGTGATCGCGGCGGTGAAGCGCGGTTCCATCTTCGACCACACCGCGGTCGGCATCTCCCTGACCGGCTATTCGATGCCGATTTTCTGGTGGGGCATCATGCTGATTATGCTGGTGTCGGTGCAGCTTAACCTGACGCCGGTCTCCGGCCGCGTCAGCGACACCGTGTTCCTCGACGACAGCAATCCGCTCACCGGCTTTATGCTGATCGACACCCTCTTCTGGGGCGAAGCGGGCGACTTTAAAGACGCGGTGATGCATATGATCCTGCCGGCCATCGTGCTCGGCACCATTCCGCTGGCGGTGATTGTGCGTATGACGCGCTCGGCGATGCTGGAGGTGCTGGGCGAGGATTATATCCGCACCGCGCGCGCCAAAGGGCTGACGCGCATGCGCGTTATCGTGGTTCATGCGCTGCGCAACGCCATGCTGCCGGTGGTCACGGTGATTGGTTTGCAGGTCGGCACGCTGCTGGCGGGCGCCATCCTGACGGAAACCATCTTCTCCTGGCCGGGCCTCGGCCGCTGGCTGATTGAAGCGCTGCAACGCCGCGACTATCCGGTGGTGCAGGGCGGCGTGCTGCTGACTGCGGTGCTGATTATCCTAGTCAACCTGCTGGTTGATCTGCTGTACGGCGTGGTCAATCCGCGCATACGACACAAGAAATAAGGGGGCGTCATGTCTGTTGTTGATCCCGCAAGCGTACCCGCTGCACCCAAGCCGATGACCCCCATCCAGGAGTTCTGGCACTATTTTAAACGTAACAAAGGCGCGGTCGTTGGTCTGGTCTATGTGGTGCTGATGCTGCTGATCGCCATCTTCGCCGGCGCGCTGGCGCCGCACGCGCCCGCAGAGCAATTCCGCGACGCGCTGCTGCATCCGCCGGTCTGGCAGGAAGGGGGCAGCTGGAGCTATATCCTCGGCACCGACGACGTGGGCCGCGACGTGCTGTCGCGCCTGATGTACGGCGCGCGCCTGTCGCTGCTGGTGGGCTGTATGGTGGTGGTGCTGTCGCTGATCCTCGGCGTGGTGTTCGGCCTGCTGGCCGGCTACCTCGGCGGCGTGGTGGACGCCACCATTATGCGCGTGGTGGATATTATGCTGGCGCTGCCGAGCCTGCTGCTGGCGCTGGTGCTGGTGGCGATATTCGGGCCGTCGATCGTGAACGCCTCTATCGCGCTGACCTTTGTCGCGCTGCCGCACTATATCCGTCTCACCCGCGCCGCGGTGCTGGTCGAGGTCAACCGCGACTACGTTACAGCGTCCAGCGTGGCGGGCGCGGGCATGCTGCGTCAGATGTTCGTCAATATTCTGCCTAACTGTCTGGCGCCGCTGATCGTACAGGCGTCGCTGGGCTTCTCCAACGCCATTCTTGATATGGCGGCGTTGGGCTTTCTCGGTATGGGTGCGCAGCCGCCGACGCCGGAGTGGGGCACCATGCTCTCCGACGTGTTGCAGTATGCGCAAAGCGCCTGGTGGGTGGTGACCTTTCCCGGTCTGACTATTCTGCTCACCGTGCTGGCGTTTAACCTGATGGGCGACGGCTTGCGCGACGCCCTCGACCCGAAACTCAAGCAGTAAGAGGCACCGAGATGGCGTTATTAAATGTAGATAAATTATCGGTGCATTTCGGCGACGATAAGGCACCGTTCCGCGCGGTCGACCGCATCAGCTATCAGGTTGAGCAGGGGCAGGTCGTGGGGATCGTCGGCGAGTCCGGCTCGGGCAAATCGGTCAGCTCGCTGGCGATTATGGGCCTGATCGACTTTCCCGGCAAAGTGATGGCGGAGAAGCTGGAGTTCAACCAGCGCGACCTGAAGCGCATCTCTGAAAAAGAGCGCCGCCAGCTGGTGGGCGCGGAAGTGGCGATGATTTTCCAGGATCCCATGACCAGCCTGAACCCCTGCTACACCGTCGGCTACCAGATTATGGAAGCGATTAAGGTGCATCAGGGCGGCAACCGGCGCACGCGCCGTCAGCGCGCTATCGATCTGCTGACGCAGGTAGGCATTCCCGACCCGGCGTCGCGTCTCGATGTCTATCCGCATCAGCTGTCGGGCGGCATGAGCCAGCGCGTGATGATCGCCATGGCGATCGCCTGTCGGCCTAAGCTGCTGATCGCCGATGAGCCGACCACGGCGCTCGACGTGACCATTCAGGCGCAGATTATCGAGCTGCTGCTCGAGCTGCAGCAGCAGGAGAATATGGCGCTGATCCTGATTACGCACGATCTGGCGCTGGTGGCGGAAGCCGCGCACCACATCATCGTGATGTATGCCGGTCAGGTAGTAGAGAGCGGCAAGGCGGGCGATATTTTCAAAGCGCCGCGCCATCCCTACACCCAGGCGCTGCTGCGTGCGCTGCCGGAATTTGCCGCCGACAAAGCGCGTCTGGCGTCGCTGCCGGGCGTGGTGCCGGGCAAATATGACCGCCCGATCGGCTGCCTGCTGAATCCGCGCTGTCCCTACGCCACCGATCGCTGCCGCAAAGAAGAACCTGCCTTACGCGACATTCCGGGGCGTCAGTCCAAATGTCACTATCCGCTGGATGATGCCGGGAGACCGACCTATGAGTCTTGATAATACCAGGCAGGATTACCTGCTGCAGGCGATTGACCTGAAAAAACACTACCCGGTGAAGAAGGGGATGTTCGGCCAGCAGCGTCTGGTGAAAGCGCTGGACGGCGTCTCCTTTAATCTGGAGCGCGGCAAAACCCTGGCGGTGGTGGGCGAGTCCGGCTGCGGCAAATCGACGCTTGGCCGCCTGCTGACCATGATCGAAACGCCGACCGAAGGGCAGCTTTACTGGCACGGTCAGGATCTGCTGAAGCACGATCCGCAGGCGCAGAAGCTGCGCCGTCAGAAAATCCAGATTGTGTTTCAGAACCCCTACGGCTCGCTCAATCCGCGCAAGAAAGTCAGCCAGATCCTCGAAGAGCCGCTGCTGATCAACACCGCGCTGAGCAAGGCGGAGCGTAAAGAGAAGACGCTGGAGATGATGGCGAAGGTTGGCCTGAAAACCGAGCATTACGATCGCTATCCGCACATGTTCTCCGGCGGCCAGCGTCAGCGCATCGCCATCGCGCGCGGGCTGATGCTCGAACCCGACGTGCTGATCGCCGACGAACCGGTTTCGGCGCTCGACGTCTCGGTGCGCGCTCAGGTGCTGAACCTGATGATGGATCTGCAGCAGGAGATGGGCCTCTCCTACGTCTTTATCTCGCACGACCTCTCGGTGGTGGAGCACATTGCGGACGAGGTGATGGTGATGTATCTGGGCCGCTGCGTGGAGAAGGGCAGCAAAGAGGCGATTTTCAACAATCCGCGCCACCCCTATACGCAGGCGCTGCTGTCGGCCACGCCGCGGCTCAACCCGGACGACCGCCGCGAGCGCATCAAGCTAACCGGCGAGCTGCCGAGCCCGCTGAATCCGCCGCCGGGCTGCGCCTTTAACGCGCGCTGCCGCCGTCGTTTCGGCACCTGCGTGCAGCTACAGCCGAAGCTGAAACGCTATGGCGACCAGCAGATCGCCTGCTTCGCCGTCGACCAGGATGAAAATCAGCCGGTCGGTGAAGCGGAAGGGATACGCTAACGTATAAAGGCTCCGTCAGGAGCCTTTTTTATGCGACACTCTTTATGTCGCCTGAACCATTCCGCGCCGCTGCTAAAAAATCCGCCGCAATAGATTATCGCCGCTGACGTAAGCGATCGCCGTCACGCTTTCATTAATGTGTAAATCTCCCGTCAGCCTGGCGTTAAGAAAAAACGCACAAATGCATTTAGCCATAACTGGCTGTGCCATCAGCGATTAAAGCAGGCGCGGCGCGTTAAGTTATTAATTGACGCCTTAACTATTTTACTTAAGACCAATTAATTAATTTATCGATAAAACCGGCAAAAAAGGCTTATGAAGGCTTTAAATGAATCTTAAAGATAAAACTCTTTTGTTGAATGTGCGTTTTTTATAATCAGATTTTTCTCACCGGGCCTAAATGGATGTGATATATTTCCGGCAAATTTATCCCTGAATGCAGACCACGGCCCGATGAAAAACTATGACGATTTGCAGCGTTTTAAGGAAAAAACGCAAACGCTCGATATCGCCTTTAAAGATATGTCAGGCCAGCTGCAGGAACCTGCCGAAAATAGCCAGTGGACGCTGATCCGCCAGCTGGCGAATAACGAAGAGACGTTGACGCCCTTCAGCGGCAGCCAGCGAATAGATCTGCCGCAGCCGCAGCCTTTGCGCGGCGATGAATTCCACGCGCGCGCCGCCGCGCCGGCGCTGCGTCAGCCGCTCGCCGTGGCGCCGGCCTCCGCGCGCAGCACCCTGCTTGACAGCCTGACAGGCAGCGCCCCTGCGGCGGCGGCGCCTGCTCGCGCGTCGCTCTTCCCGCCGCCGCCTGAACCCATGCTAGCGCCAGTCGAACCGGCGCCCGCTTCCGCCTTGCCTGCTCCGGCCGTCAGCGCGCCTTCCTCCGCGTCCGCGCCGCGCGCCGCGCCCGAACGTCGCTTCAGCGGCCTGTTCCGCGCGCGCCACAGCGAACCGGCCAGCCTGCCGAAAGAAACCTTACTCAAACCGTTACTGGAGAAGATCGCGTTATGCCGTTAGTTTGTGTGTGCTCGCCGAAAGGGGGAGTCGGAAAGACCACGCTGGCGGCCAATCTGGCCTGGAGTCTGGCGCGGGCGGGCAGCAAGGTATTAGCGATCGACTTTGACGTGCAGAACGCGCTGCGTCTCCATTTCGGCGTGCCGTTGAACGATGGACGCGGCTTTGTCGCGCGCTCGGAAGAGCAGGCGGACTGGAGCCAGTCGATCCTCACCACCGGCGGCAATATCTTCGTGCTGCCCTACGGCGAGGTGAGCGAACCGCAGCGCGAGCGCTTCGAAGAGAATCTGGCGAAAGATCCCCACTTCCTGCGGCGCGGGCTGGACACGGTGCTGAACTATCCCGGTCTGGTGATCGTCGCGGACTTTCCGCCCGGCCCAGGTCCGGCGCTGAAGGCGATGAGCGCGCTGGCGGAAATGCACCTGGTGGTGATGCTGGCCGACACCGCCTCGGTCTCACTGCTGCCGCAAATTGAAAATAACCGCATGATTGGCCAGCCGCTCAACCATCAGCTTGGGCACTATTTTGTGCTAAATCAGAGCGATAACCGCCGCAATATCAGCCGCGACGTCACCGCCTTTATGCAGCAGCGTCTGGGCGATAGCCTGCTGGGCGTGGTGCATCGCGACGAAAGCGTGGCCGAAGCCAACGCCTCACAGCAGTCCGTTTATGATTTCAGCCCAGCGTCCGCTGCCGCGTTCGATATTGAGCTGATTGCGAAACGCGTGGCGAATATTCTGAATATTTCCGTCGGCAATGGCGAAGTTCAGGCGCCGATCCGCAGCGGCCATTATTAATTGCCTGGCGTGGCCAGGCTATAAAAACAGAGCGTTTCCCAGGGTGAATCATGAATAAAATCGGGTTTTACCTGCTGCTGCTGGTGCTTGCGCCCGTCGCGGCGGTGATCGTCATTACGCCGATGGACAGCCAGAAACAATATATATTTGGCTTAATCAGTATTTTAATGATGTTTTTACTGGGCTTCAGTAAAAGCCGTAAAATAACGGTGGTGATGGTTATTCTCTCCGCGCTGATGTCCACCCGATATATCTGGTGGCGCACCACTGAGACGCTGCATTTTAATTCTGAAACAGAGGCGATTCTTGGCATCGGCTTATATCTGGCCGAGCTTTACGTCTGGCTGATTTTAATTCTCGGCTTTTTACAGACCACCTGGCCGTTAAAGCGCACTATCGAACCGCTGCCGGACGACGTCAGCCTGTGGCCGACCGTCGACGTCTATGTGCCGACCTACAATGAAAGCCTCGACGTGGTGCGCGACACGGTGCTGGCGGCGCAGTGCATCGACTACCCGCGCGACAAGCTGAAGGTCTATCTGCTGGATGACGGCAAGCGCCCGGAATTCGCGGTGTTCGCCGCCGACGTCGGCGTCGGCTACATCACGCGCGACGACAACAGTCACGCCAAGGCGGGCAACCTCAACCACGCCATGAAAATCACCAAAGGCGAGCTGATCTGCGTATTCGACTGCGACCACGTGGCGACGCGCACCTTTTTGCAGGCCACCGTCGGCCCGTTCCTCAAGGATCCGAAGCTGGCGCTGCTGCAAACCCCGCACTACTTCTATTCGCCCGATCCCTTCGAGCGCAACCTGCGCGCGGCGCGCAGCATCCCCAACGAAGGCGCGCTGTTCTACGGCCCGGTTCAGCAGGGCAACGACAACTGGAACGCGACCTTTTTCTGCGGCTCCTGCGCGGTGATCCGCCGCGCGGCGCTGGAGGAGATCGGCGGCTTTGCGGTAGAGACAGTGACGGAAGACGCCCACACCGCGCTGAAAATGCAGCGTCGCGGCTGGGGCTCGGCGTTTCTGGCGATCCCGCTGGCGGCCGGGCTGGCGACGGAACGCCTCGGCCTGCATGTGGTGCAGCGTACCCGCTGGGCGCGCGGCATGACGCAGATCTTCCGCGTCGACAATCCGCTGCTGGGGCGCGGCCTGAAGTGGCAGCAGCGCCTCTGCTACCTGAACGCCATGCTGCACTTCCAGTTCGGCCTGCCGCGCGTGGTGTTTCTGACCGCGCCGCTCGCCTATCTGCTGTTTAACCTCAATATCATTCACTCTTCGGCGTCGCTGATCTTCGCCTATGTGCTGCCGCATCTGGTGATGTCGCTCTACGTCAACTCGCGTATGAACGGCCGCTTCCGCTACACCTTCTGGGGCGAAATCTACGAAACCGTGATGTGCTTCCATCTGGTGATCCCGACGCTGCTGACCATGCTGTCGCCGAAGCACGGCAAATTTAACGTCACCGACAAAGGCGGCCTGCTCGACCAGGGCTTTTTCGACTTTCACATTGTGCGTCCGCACGTCATTGTCGCGGCGCTGCTGGGCATCGGCATCACCGCCGGCGTGGTGCGCGCGGTGATGCACGACTACTTCGGCGTCGACCCTTACGTTATCGCCCTCAACGTCGGCTGGGCCATCTTCAGCCTGATTATCCTGATGGCGGCGATTGCCGTCGCGCGTGAAACCCGTCAGGTGCGCAAAACCATCCGTATCGAGGTGCAGATCCCGGCGATTATCCACTACGCCAGCGGCATCTCGTCGCGCACCCGCACCAGCGACCTCTCGATGGGCGGCGCGCAGCTGGATGCGCCAGACAACCGCCATGAAAGCGACGAGATTGAAGAGATCGATCTGCTGCTGCAGTCAGGCGCCATTACCATTCCGGTGAGCAAAATCTCCGGCGATGACCAGTCGATTCGCCTGCGCTTCGCCGCGATGCCGCTGGCGCGCCGCCGCGAGCTGGTGCGCGTGGTGCTGGCACGCGCCGACGCCTGGATTCAGCCAGAGTATAAAAAAGACAACGCGCTGCTGTCGCTGGGCACCATTATCCGCACCGTTTTCGAGCTGTTCTGGCTGAGCTGGAAAGATCGTCGCGCCAAAGGCAAGGACGCCGCGCCTGCGGCGGCAAAAGAGGACAGCGCCGCATGAAAATCCTGAAACATTCGCTGCTGGCGTCGTCGCTGGCGGCGGCGCTGTGGCTGAGCGCCGGCTGGGCGGAAACCTCACCCGATGCGCCGGTCAACAGCGCCGCACCCGCCGCGCCGGAGCAGAGCGTGCCGGTCGCGGAAGAGAACAGCGCGCTGTCGGACCTGCCGCCGCCGGCCGGTCTGGAGCAGGCCGATCCCGCGCTCTCGTCGGCGGCCTCCGCCGCGCCCTTCGTGCCGGGCCAGCCGGTTGCCGCGCCGGCGGCGGCGCTGAATCAGCCGATCAGCAGCACTATCTCCGTGGCGCAGATGGGCCAGCCGCAGGGCATTACCCTGACCGGCGGCCAGCTGCAGTCCGGCATTGTCTTCACCCTGCCGGGCGACGAGGTGATCACCAACGCGCATCTCAACCTGTCGCTGCGCGTTTCGCCGGCGCTGGCGGCGCGCAACACCTCGCTGCAGCTGATGCTCAACGGGCAGCCGCTCGGCACGCTGCCGCTGGGTGCCAGCGACAGCGACGTCAGCGACTATCAGCTGGAGATCCCCGCCGCGATGGTGGTCGCCAGCAATAACCTCAGCTTCAAGATTAACGATGCCGATAAGCTGCTGTGCGAGAAAGAGAGCGCGCAGAACTATCAGGTCACTATCCTGCCGAAAACCACCCTCGGGCTCGAAGGGCAGCAGCTGAACATCGGCACGCGTCTGCGCAATTTCCCACGGCCTTTTATCGATCCGCTGCGTATGACGCCCGCGTCGGTGGCGATGGGCTTCGCCAGCAACGTCACCCCGGACGCCGTTACCGCCGCGGCGCTGGTCGCCTCGTGGCTCGGCATTCAGAGCGACTACCGCACCATTCGCTTTCCGGTGACGCGCGGCGCGCTGCCTGAGCAAAATGGCATTCTGTTCGGCCATCCGGGCGAGCGCATCGGCACGCTGACGCTGCCGCAGGCCAGCGGCCCGCAGCTGACGCTGGTGGATAACCCGAATAACCCGGTCTACAAGCTGCTGCTGGTGACGGGCGAAGATGAGGCCCAGCTGCGTCAGGCGGCGCTGCGCCTCACCACCCAGCCGCTTAATACCGACGCCAGCAGCCTCGCCGTGCAGCCGCAGCCGCTGACGAGCCGCAAGCCCTATGACGCGCCGCGCTGGATCAACACCAACCGTCCGGTGCGCCTGAGCGAGCTGCTGGATCCCAACCAGACGCTGACCTCAACCGGCATCTGGCACGACGCGCTGCGCGTCAACTTCCGCGCCGCGCCGGATCTCTTTCTCTGGGACGGCGACGCCGTGCCGGTGAACCTGCACTATCGCTTCCCGTCGGAAAGCTGGATCGACGAGAACAGCTCTTTCCTCAACGTGATGCTCAACGGCACCTTCCTGCGCAACCTGTCGGTGAACAAAGTGGGCCTGCTGGAGCAGGCCTGGCACCGTCTGGGCGGCGACGCGCGTCAGGAGCAGTATCAGCTGCATCTCGATCCCTGGCTGATTTACGGCGACAACCAGCTGTCGCTCTATTTCAATATCCGGCCGAAAGCAGACGCGCCCTGCGGCGTGCTGCTGAACAACAACATCAAGAGCCGCATTGAAGAGGAGTCGTGGATCGATCTGAGCCACACGCGCCACTTCACGCTGCTGCCGAACCTCTCCTACTTCGTCGGCGCGTCGTTTCCCTTCTCGCGCCTGGCGGACTTCAGCCAGACCACGCTGCTGATGCCGGAAAAACCCGACGACGCCGAGATCGCCACGCTGCTCGATCTGGCGGCACGCGCCGGCAACGCCACCGGTGCGGCGCTGACGCAGAACCAGGTGATGTTCGGCCTGCCAGGCGGCGGCGCCCATCTGGCGCGGCTGGCGAAGAGCGACGTGCTGGCTATCAGCACCACCGGCGACAACGGCTTTAACCAGCAGATGATGGCGCATTCGCCCTTCGAGTCCAACGGCAGCACCTTCGGCGTGAAGAGCCTGACCACGCTGGACAAAGCGCGCAGCTGGCTGACCGGCGACTGGTCTCGTCAGCCGCTCGACGCCGATCGCTACTTCTCTTCGAACGAGGCGTGGCGCGGCTTTATCAGCTACCGCTCGCCCTGGAACCCCGACCGCACCGTGGTGATGACCGTGGCCACCAGCGACGAGCAGCTGCTGCGGCTGCACGGCGATTTAAACTCGCCGCGCATCAACGCGGCGATCCGCGGCGATACCGCGATCATCACCGATGAAAACGGCATTCGCAGCTTCCGCGTCGGTCCGCAGTTCCCGAGCGGCGAAATGCCCTGGTACATGATGGTGGTGTGGTACGCCAATCAGCACTCGGTGCTGATGGCGCTGGCGGCGCTGCTGCTGGCGGCGCTGGTGGGCGTGGCAACCTTTGCCATGCTGCAGCGTCATGCGCGACGTCGGCTCGATCCGCAAAACCTGCGCGATGCCGGTAACCAGTCAGGACGAAAATAATGAAAACAAAATTAACCACCGGTATCCGTCGCGCGCTGCTGGGCGGCGCGCTGAGCTGCTCGCTGCCGCTGCTGGCGGCGGAGAGCGCCAATCCCGCGCTGCAGGCGCTGTTCGATCAGGCCGCCTACTGGCATCAGAAGGCGCACGACGATTTAGCCAAATCCGCGCTGCAAAAAGTGCTGATGGTCGAGCCGGACAACACCCAGGCGCTCTATCTGCTGGCGCTCTACTCGCAGCAGAGCGGCGACAACGACGGTGCGGCGCGCTATCGGCAGCAGCTGAGCCGCGTCTCGCCGCAGGATGCCCGCCTGAGCGAGCTGGACAACGCGCGCCAGCTGCAGACCATTCCGCAGGCGCAGCTCTCGCTGGCGCGTCAGCAGGCGCGCAGCGGCAATATCGCCGCCTCGCTGCAGACGTGGCGCAACACTTTCAACGGCACCGAACCGCCCGCCAGCGTGGCGGCGGAGTACTATCTGACGATGGCGGGCGACCGCACGCTGCTGCCGCAGGCGGTTGAGGCGCTGCGTCAGTTCTCCGCCGCTCACCCGCAGGACACCGGCGCGAAGCTGGCACTGGGCAAAGCGCTGACCTATCAGGATGCGACGCGCCGCGAAGGCATCGATCTGCTCGGCACGCTGGCGGACGGCAGCCAGGAGGCGGACCGCTCGCTGCGTCAGGCGCTGCTGTGGCTGGGGCCGCAGGCGTCGGACGCGGCGCTCTATCAGACCTGGCAGCAGCGGCATCCGCAGGACGCGGCGGTGATGGACTACTACCGCAAAAACGTCGGCGGCGCCGAGAAGGGCGCGGGCTTTAGCGCGCTTAACAGCGGCGACGTCAGCGGCGCGCAAAACAATTTTGAGAAAGTGCTCAGCGCCAACCCGCAGGACGCCGACGCGCTGGCGGGCATGGGCTACGTCGCGCAGCGCGGCGGCCACTACAGCGAAGCGGCGGACTATCTGCAGCGCGCCGCGCAGCTCGGCGGCGATCGGGGCGCGGAACGGCAGCAGCAGGCCAGCGATGCGCGCTTCTATGCGCAGCTGGCGGCGGCGCAGGAGGCGCTGAAAAACGGCGACAGCGCGCAGGCGCTGGCGCTCAGCGCGCCGCTTACTCAGGCGGAAGGCGAGAAGGGCGCGGCGGCGAAGCTGTTCCGCGCCGACGTGCTGCGGCGCAGCAATCAGTTCAGCGAGGCGGAGCAGGCCTACCGCGCCATTCTGCAAAGCGACGCGGACAACCGCAGCGCGAAAGAGGGGCTGTTCTATGTGCTGCGCCAGCAGAACCGCAGCGCCGAGGCCAATACGCTGCTGGCGTCATTGCCCGACAGCGTGCGGCAGAGCGTGGCGCCGCGCGGCAGCAGCAGCGATCCCATTCGTCAGCAGGCGAAGCGCGAGCAGCAGGCGGGCAACACCGGCGCGGCGATCGCCACGCTGCAGCAGGGCATTCAGCGCTATCCCAGCGACGGCTGGCTGCGTCTCGATCTGGCGCGCCTCTACCGCGCGCAGGGCGACACGCTGCAGGCCGCCAGCATCATGCAGCCGTCGATGCGCAGCGGCGCAGGCGTCAGCGAGCTTTACGCCGCCGCCATCAACGCCAGCGAAAGCAGCGGCTGGCAGCAGGCGAGTTCGCTGCTGGCGCGTATTCCCGCCAGCGCGCAGACGCGCGAGATGCGCGAGCTGGCCCAGCGCGTCAATTTCAATTTGCAGATGGCGACCGCCGATCGCTATCTGGCGCAGGGCGCGAACGCCGCCGCCGCCAACACGCTGAAAGCGCTGGCCCAGACGCCGCCGAGCAACCCGGTGGATGCAGGCAACCTGGCGCAGAAGCTCGCCCGCGCGGGCGACGTTGCCACCGCCGTCGCTATCGTGCGCGGCAATATGCAGCGCGGCGTGCAGGGCAACGCGGGCGACTACGCAGCGCAGGTCGCGGTGCTGAACCAGGCGGGGCTCGGCAGCGAAGCGCAGCGCTTCCTGGCCGCGCCCGAGCTGCAGGCGCGCAGCACGCCGACGCAGCTGGCGGGCATTCGCAACGGCTACGTGATTAACGAAGTGGATCGCCTGCGCGAGCAGAAGCAGTACGCCGCCGCCTACGACAAGCTGATCGGCGCGCTGCAGCAGGATCCGCAGAACCGCGATCTGATGTTCGCCATGGCTCGTCTCTATCAGGACGGCAAGATGAACAAAGAAGCGGGCGTGGTGTACGACTACCTGATGACACAGGACACCGCGACGCAGGACGCGCGCGTCGGCGCGATCGACGTGGCGCTGGCGCAGAACAACCTGCAGCGTGCCAACGATCTGTCGCGCGGGCTGCAGCCGCAGCAGACGCCGGATCGTCTGCTGCTGATGGCGCGCGTCGCTGACGCCAACGGCGATCGCGATCAGGCGATGCGCTATCTGCGCAGCGCGCGCGGCCAGCTGATCGGTTTGCAGGACGCGCAGAACGGCGAGACGCCGACCGTCGGCGGTCTGGCGCTGGCCGACAACCCCTTTATCAATCGCAGCACGTCGCCGGTGGGGCGTTCGCCTTCCGGCTACGGCACGGTGCTGCCGTGGCAGAGCGCGCCGGCTGACGTCACCAGCCGCGCCGAGGGCGTCACCCTGGCAGGCGGCGATACGCTGCCGCTGCAGCAGGCGCGCACCCTGCATCAGATCGACAGCATGATGGAAGGGCTGCAGGAGAAAACTGGCAGCTGGGCGCAGGGCGAGGTACAGGTGCGCGGGCGCGACGGCGAGTCGGGCCTCAGCAAGCTGACCGAAGCGAAAGCGCCGCTGACGTTCTCTACCGTGCCCTTTGGCGAGTCGCGCTTCGATTTCACCATGACGCCGGTTTCGCTGACGGCGGGCAGCGCGGCGGGCGACGCCTGGCGTCGCTTCGGTAGCAACGCCCTTGAACAGGCGAAGGTGGTTGCCGCAGGCAGTGCGAAGGTCACCGACGTGCCGAGCGCCTCGACCGATTCGCAGAGCGCCTCCGGCGTCGAGCTGAATCTGGCACTGAAAGGCGACAGCTACAAAATCGATCTCGGCAGCACGCCGCTGGGCCAGGATCTCAGCACGCTGGTGGGCGGCGTCCAGTGGTCACCGAAGCTCACCGACTTCCTGACGCTGATCCTCACCGGGGAACGCCGCGCCATGACCGACAGCCTGCTCTCCTATGTCGGCGTGCAGGACAAATCGAGCGGCAAAAGCTGGGGACGCGTCACCAAAAACGGCGGCAACGCGCTGTTAAGCTATGACAACGGCGACGCGGGCTTCTACGTCGGCGGCGGCGCTTACAGCTATATCGGCGAGAACGTGGCGAGCAACAACAGCCTCAACGCCACGGCGGGCGCCTACGTGCGGCCTTTCCACAGCGATGACCGCGAGCTGAAGGTGGGCATGAGCCTGTCGTGGATGGATTTCTCGAAAAACCTCAGCTATTTCAGCTACGGCCAGGGCGGCTATTTCAGCCCGCAGAACTACGCCGCCGTGTCGTTCCCGATAGACTTCACGCGTAAGTTCGACGATCTGAGCGTGAAAATCGGCGGTTCGGTCGGCTATCAGTCCTACAGTCAGGATCGCAGCGCTTACTTCCCGAACGATCCTTCGCTGCAGTCGCAACTCGAATCCTACGCCGCCAGCGGCGCGGTGCAGAGCGCTTACTACAGCGGCGACAGCAAAAACGGCATCGGTTATAACCTGCACGCCGGCGCGGACTATAAAGTGAATAAAGAGGTCACCATCGGCGGCCAGCTTGGCTATGACACCTTTGGCGACTACAACGAAAGTACGGCGCAGCTCTACTTCCGCTATCTGTTTGGAGACAACTAATGAGTGAGCATACCGGCGCGGTCAGCCACGGGCATCAGCCCGGCTGGTTCGACCTGGTCAGCGTGATGATTGAGGGGATGATCGCCAACGCGGGCAAAGAGGAGGCGGAAGCCTTTCTCGGCAGCATGGGCGATTCGCTGGCGGCGCGCTATCCTTTGCCTGACGCGCGCACCGTGCAGGATCTGGAGCGTGAGATGAATCTGCAGCTGGCCCGCTTTCACTGGGGGTTTGTTCAGCTTCAGCCGCAGGAAGCGGCGATTCTGCTGAAGCATCACGCGCTGCCCGCGGGCGACAGCGCGCTGGATGCAGAGAGCTGGCAGTCGGCGCTGGCCGCCGTGCTGGCGGGACTTTACGGCGGCTGGCTGCGCGCCCAAGGCGGCGGCGCGGCGGTTAGCGTGACGCTGGAGCTGAACGACGGCCAGACCCTGCACTATCGGTACTAACGGAGCGACGACATGACAAAGCCAGCCTGGCTGCGATGGACAATTTTTTTGGTGGTGATGATGGTGAGCGCGCAGGCGTCGGCTGACGGCTGGAGCACCTTCAAGAGCCGTTTTCTCACTCCGGAAGGACGGATTGTTGATAACGCCAATAACAACGTCAGCCATACCGAAGGGCAGGGCTACGGCATGCTGCTGGCGGTGGCGAACGACGATCGCGCCACCTTCGACCAGCTGTGGGGCTGGACGCGCCAGCATCTGCTGAATACGCAAAACGACCTGTTCTACTGGCGCTATACGCCGGACGCGGCCGAACCGGTGGCGGACAAAAACAACGCCTCCGACGGCGACGTGCTGATCGCCTGGGCGCTGCAGCGCGCGGCCGATAAGTGGTCGTCGCAGAGCTATCAGCAGGCGTCGGATCGCATTCAGCGCGCCATCGTGAAGCACAACGTGGTGACCTTCGCGGGCCGCACGGTGATGCTGCCGGGCGCACAGGGGTTCAATAAGACCAGCTACGTGGTGCTGAACCCCTCCTATTTTATTTTCGAGGCCTGGCGCGAATTTGCCGAACATAGCCATCTCAAGGTATGGAACGCCCTGATTGACGACGGCATGGATTTGCTGGGCGAGATGCATTTCGGCAAAACGGGCCTGCCGCTTGACTGGGTGGCGCTAAACGCGGACGGCTCGGTGGCGCCTGCAGTGGGCTACTCGAACCGTTTTAGCTACGACGCGGTGCGCGTGCCGCTCTATATCTGGTGGTACGATCCGCAGAGCCTGCGTCTGGTGCCGTTCCAGAACGTCTGGCAGCGCTACGGTCGCCTGACGACGCCCGCCTGGTTCGACGTGCTGGGCAACAGCAACGCGCCTTACAATCTCGACGGCGGCTTGCTGGCGATCCGTGATTTGACGCTGAACGAGACGGGGTATATCAGCGACCGGCTGGCGCCGGACCAGAACTACTTTTCCGCCAGTTTACAGTTGCTGGTGTGGCTGGCGCTTCAGGAGAAGCGCTGACGGCGTGCGGCCGTCAGGGCCGCTTTCTGTCCGCTGCGCGGACTGGCTCTATGTTCGCTACGCGAACCGGCTCTGAGCGGGTTCCGCCCGCTGGCGGGTTTGCCTGCTGCGCAGGCGGCTCTGAGCGGGTTTCGTTCGCCCGACAGCGGGGCAGTTTCATTTTGCCCGCTGCGGGCGACCGAGCAGGGCCGGTAGGCGCCGGCCCTGCACCCGCGCTCTGGGCCAGCGCATCCGCCCGCTACGCGGGTCCCTTCGCTCCGGCAGGATTTCTGACGGACCGCGCAGGACAGGCCGTCCTGGCCTGGCCCGCGCTTTCGGCGACGTCCTGTCGCCTCATCCTGAAATCCTTCCTCCACTCAGCGGCTGCGATGGCCCCCATAACCCCCGCTGCAAGTTTCGTCTGTTTCATGACGACCATCATTGCTGAAGGTGTGAATCATCCGTTCAGCCAGCGTAGCCGTTAATAAAAAGCTGAGAAACTGCAGGCGGGGGTGTGGTCGAGGCATCTGACACGCTGAGGCGCGCACGGCGGCCAGGACGAGCCGACAGGACGTCGGCGAGAAGGAGGGCCAGGCCAGGACGGCCTGTCCCGACGGGTCCGTGCGGCCGACGTAAGCAACGAAGGGACCGCGCGCAGCGCGGCGTGGAAGCTGCCGGAAGCCGGGATTGTTAAGGGTGTGGCGACACCCTTAACACGCACGCCAGCAGCGGCGCGGCTGAAACTCCCTGCCGCCTGGCGGGCGGAACCTGCTCAGAGCCAGTCCGCGCAGCGGACCCAAGCCCGTCTGCGCAGCAGACAAACCCGCCTGGCGGGCGGAACCCGCTCATAGCCTGTTCGCGCAGCGAACCCAAGCCCGCCTGCGCAGCAGGCAAATTACTGCGGGTAGGCAACCCAGTCGCCGCCATTCAACCGGATCCACGGCTTGCCCTGATACATCATCACCACCGCGTTGTCATTCTCCGACACCACCGGCGTCTGCGGCAGCTTGTCCGCCAGCACCGACATATTGACGTTCGGCGCGTTGAACACCTGACCATCCACCACGCGCGACACCAGCTCGGACACCGCCAGCAGGCTGGTTGGCGCGTCGATGGTTAACGGCTGGCCCTGATGCGGTGCCTTCATGCCGACAAACTTAATACCGACGGGCACGTGGGTAATGCTCGGGCTGGGAATATCGCGCAGGCCGGACATCTGCATCTTGTCGCCCTCCAGCGCCGCGCCGTGCTCCGGCACCACCAGCACCATCACGCGTCGACCTGACTTTTCAAGGTTGGTCAGGAAGGCGTCGAGCTGATCGAATAGCACCTGCGCGCGCGGCTTCCACGGTGCGGTTTTGGTGCTGCCGAGATCGCGCGTGCCGTCGTGCAGCGGGATCAGGTTGTAGAAGGTGGCGCTGCGCGCGTCGCTGCTCTTGCTGCGATCGTCCAGCCAGCGCTGCATCAGCTGCGCATCGTTAAACACCGGCGAGCCGTCGAACGAGGTCAGCTCCGGCGCGATGCCGGCCTGCGACATCAGCGGCGCCTGAATATTGCCATCTTCGCGCAGCTCCTTCAGATAGTTACCAAACACCCCGGTGTGGTCCATCATTAGCTGCTGTTTAAAGCCCAGCTTCGCCAGATTATCAAACAGATAGCAGCGCGCATCGGTCGGTTTATAGAGATCGCTGTGCGAGGTCTGGCCACAGCTGGCGCGCAGCAGACGGATGCCCGCCGGGCCGCTGTAGCCGGTCGCAGAATTGTAGTTGTTGAGCACGATATCGAAATGCTGCCACAGCGGATGATTGCGCAGCTGAGAGACGTCGACGTCCGACCAGGCGAGGGAACAGATATTCACCACCAGAATATCGAACGGCTGCGAATCGGCCGGCAAGCTGTCGGGAAAATGGGTTACGCGCTTGCGTTCGCTGTCGTAAAAACGGTTCAGCCAGGCGGTCAGGTTGGCGCTGGTGGGCGGCGCGGACTGATCGAGTCCGTCCGGTGCGCTGGCGGCGGTCGGGTTGGCGGCGGGCGTCGGGTTCAGCGCCACCTCCGGCGCGGCGGCTTTGGTCGGCAGCAGCGACAGGGCAGGGCCGGCGATGGTCAGCACGTTGAGCCAGATCAGCATCAGCGACACCAGAACGGTGACGCGGATCCACTGCGAAATAAACAGATAAAGCACCAGCAGCACAAAGGCGGCGCCGATCATCTGCCAGTTAATAAAGCGATTCACCAGATCGAGCAGATAGGCGGCGGAGAAGCCCGCCACCTGATTGCCCTGACTGAGAATGCTCTCCAGGCCCGGCAGCCAGGTGTCGTGCCAGAACAGGCCGAAGCCGATCGGAATCGATATCCAGTGGCGCAGCCGGTGCAGGCGCGGCGAAGGCAGCGGAAACAGCAGCCAGGCCAGAAACACCAGGTTGCTCAACGCGTGGAAATTGAGATAGCCGTACCATAGCAGGCCGAACTTAAATAAAAAATAGAGGTTCCAGCCGCCCAGCCCGCGCCAGTAAGACCACAGGCGGGAAGAGTGGGCAGAAGTCGATTGATCGTTATTCATTAATGATTTGCATCCGTTTTCGAGGATTTACGCTGCCAGTGACCTTCAGACTTCAGCGCACGCGCGGGCAGCAGGCGGTTCAACATGCCGTTCCAGCGGCGCGGCAGCCATTGCCGATATAACGGCTTTAAAAACAGTAAAATAAGCAGCACTAACAGCGCTATCTGCACCCAGTCCATCAGGTTCATCGTGTGGTGCCCTCCGGTAATAGCGTAATGGGCTGCGGCGTCTGGCGTTCACGCACTTCAACCGGCGCGGCCGCGATCTGCGTCGGCTGAGGCGCCGAGGTAATATCCTGCAGCGCAACAGGCGTCAGGTTTTTTATATTATTGATTTCTGCCAGAATTTGGCTGTCCTCAAACCATACCATGCGGTTGGCGAACAGCTCGTCGTGCGACAGCGAAAAGATAAATTTCAGCGCTTTATCAAGGTCGTTATAACGGCAGGAAGAGAGAAACAGGATCACGCGGTCGTCCAGCACCGTCACCAGATCGCCAAAGCGGCGCGGTTTGCATAAGGTCAGGATCTGCTGCGGCTTCAGCTGCGGCACCGGACGCAGCGCCACCAGTAGCCCTTTGTCGTTTTCCGGCAGCAGCGTATTGCCGATCAGCTGGGCCACCGCCTGACAAAAGGCGTCGAGGCGCAGGTAGCCCTTCTCCTGCAACGGCTGCAGCGCGGCGGTCAGCGCATCGAGGCTGGCGGGCACGCGGCGGTTGAACACCTGACCCTGCACCGCTTCGAGGGTGGTCAGAAAGCGCGACATCGCCGCGCTGGCAGGCACGATGGCGGTCACGCCGCACGCCATCAACAGGCGTTCGTCGCTGTAGCGCAGGCTGGTGCCCATCTCGCGCACCACGATTTTCAAACCGTTGCCGCGCGCGCGGCGCAGGCTGTGCACCATCTTTGCCAGCTCGCCAATATAGTCGCTGCGCGTCAGGCTGAAAATCACCGTCGCGGCGTTGGCCTGCTGCGCGCGGAAAAAGACCTGTTCATTGTCATCAAAGAGTTGCCACTGGCGCGAGAGCGGCGGGGCGCCTTCCAGCACTATTTTATCCGCCAGATAATGTTGCTCGTCGTTAAGGCTGAGCGGCTCCTGCTTTTCATTTTCAGTTTCCGCATAAAAACGCTCGTCTTTGCAGACGAGGCGAATCGCGCGGTCGGCCAGCAGCCGATCGGCGTCATACCACCAGTTAATTCGATACTGCCAGCTATCTTGTTGAAATGCTAAATGGGCGACGCCATCCAGCTGACGAAAATAACGCTGAAGATTATTACGCAGGTTAATTATCGTCGCGCCGGAGGTGACCATTAACAGCGTCAGCTGCTTTTTATTCAGCACCCGACGCATGCGCTTTATCCAGTCGGTCAGCTCTGCCTCGTTCAGCTTGTCCCACTGCGCCGCGCTGCTGTTAAAAATGACCAGCCCGCTTTTGCTGCTCAGCGTGCGAAGAAAGTCGGTCTCCAGACGCAGCAGGCTTTTTTTACTTTTTGAGAGTGAAAACAGCGGGATACGATTTGGCCCCTCGGCAGGGTCCGGGGTCAGCAGGTCGCGTGGCTTCTCATCAGCGCTAATCAGCGTGACGGATTGCTGCGCCATGACGGCCTGGCGAATAAACGTGCGGGCATCTTCCTGACGTGCGCAGGTCACCCAATAACAGCCAGGAGTTTGCAATGCCGTTAATTCAGGCTGAACCTGCAGCAGCCCCAGCGCAAAGGAATTTTTCATATTGAATTCGCGATTTGTTCAGTCCAGGCTAGCTTATTATAGACGGGACAGGATGCAACCTGAGAAATTTAAAAAATACGTTATGACAGGCGGGTTCACATTGATCTATCATCGCGCCGATTCGGTAAAATGAATTTAATGTCCATACAAATATAACCGCCTTTTATCCGACGTTGTTTTATCCGTGGCGAAAAGTAATGAAAAATGAAACTGCTTACACGCTGGTCGCGTCTGACGGCGAACCTCAGGATGATATTAGCGCGCTGCGCGATGCTTTTTCTCTGCAGGCTTTTCGCTATATCGATATCGCCCGTGAAGAACGTCTGGCGAACATCGTTGCGCGCTGGCCGCTGTTAGCCGAAACGGCCGCTAAGCAGCCGGGACGTCTGCGCTAATGCCGCTGATCGCGCTGCAAGGCGTACGCGGCGGCACGGGCGCAACCTCTCTCTGCGCAGCGCTCGGCTGGGCGCTGACCACGCTGGGCGAAAGCGTGCTGCTGGTCGACGGATCGCCGGCGAGCCAGCTCGGCGCCCACTTCAACACGCCCGCGTCGCCGGAAAGCGGCTGGATGCAGGCGCTGTGCAACGGCGACGCCTGGCAGTCGGCCGCGCTGCGCTATCCGAACGGCCCTGATCTGCTGCCCCACGGTGCGCTTTCTCATCAGCAGCGCTTTACTGTGCTGCTTCAGGAGCGCGCCGTCGCCGCGCCGCTTCTCGACGCGTTAGCGGATCTGAAACGCCGCTATCAGTGGGTCATTTTCGATCTCTCTGCCGAGTGGCTGCCCTGGCATGATGCGCTCGATAGCCACCTCGACGGCGTGCTGCGCGTGCTGACGCCAGACGCCAACGCGCATCTGCGCCTGCATCAGCAGCACTTTTCGCCGCGCACCCGCTTTCTCGTCAACCAGTTCAATGCCAACAGCCGTCTGCAGCAGGATATTCACCAGCTGTGGGTCGCCTCGCTGAATAACCTTATCCCGCTGCTGATCCACCGCGACGAAGCGCTGGCGGAAGCGCTGATGATGAAGCAGCCGGTTGGCGAGTATCGGCCGCACGCGCTGGTGAGCGAAGAGATCACCACGCTGGCGAGCTGGCTGCTGCTGCACCTGAATGGAGATCGCCCGTGAACCCGCTGCGCTGGCTGCTGACCGCGCCGGTCTGGCAGGCGCTGCGCCTGCGCTACGCCACGGCGCGCGAAAATGGTGCCTCCGCCTTCGCCAGCGGCCTCCATCTTTTCTGGTGCGCGCTGGGCTGGACGCTGCTGCGGTTTGAAACCCCAGGCTGGCAGCGCGTCATTCAGGATCGGCGTCGCCTCTATCCCCATATTTCGCCGGAGCGGCCGCGCCCGCTGGATATCCTGCGCTACCTGATCCAGACCCTGTGGCTGGTGGTGATCCTGCCGCTGGACGACAGCGGACGCAGCGAGCGCAAGCGTTTTCAGGGCTTTCACACCCTGTTCAGCTGGCGTCAGCGCGGCTATCAGTGGCTCGACGCGCTCGCTGCACGGGCGCAGACGGGCAATGTCGACGCACGCCTCGAACAGCGCATCCAGCGCCTGTCACCACTGGCGCGTCGCCTGATGTTTGTCGGCGTGGCGCTGTTCGCCTCGCTGCTGGCGTTACTCTGCATCAGCCAGCCGTTTGGGCTGATGACGCAGTTTATCTTCGTGGTGCTGCTCTGGAGCCTGGCGATGCTGGTGCGGCGCGTGCCGGGCCGCTTCCCCACCATGATGCTGATCGTACTGTCGCTGACCGTCTCCTGTCGCTACCTGTGGTGGCGCTATACCTCGACCCTGAACTGGGACGATCCGCTCAGCCTGATCTTCGGGCTGCTGCTGATCGCCGCCGAAACCTACGCCTGGGTGGTGCTGGTGCTCGGCTACTTTCAGACGCTGTGGCCGCTTAACCGCCAGCCGGTGTCGATGCCCACCACGCTCGATCAGTGGCCGAGCGTCGACCTGCTGGTGCCGACCTACAACGAACCGCTCAGCGTGGTGAAGCCGACCATCTATGCGGCGATGGGCATCGACTGGCCGAAAGATCGGCTGAATATCTATCTGCTCGACGACGGCAGCCGCGAAGAGTTTCGCGAGTTCGCCGCCAGCGTCGGGGTCAACTATGTGGTGCGCCCGACGCACGAGCACGCCAAGGCGGGCAATATCAACCACGCGCTGAAAACCCGCTGCCGCAGCGAATTTGTCTCGATTTTTGACTGCGACCACGTGCCGACGCGCGCCTTTCTGCAGATGACCATCGGCTGGTTTATCAAGGATCCGAAGCTGGCGATGCTGCAGACGCCGCACCACTTTTTCTCGCCCGATCCCTTCGAGCGCAACCTGGGCCGCTTCCGCCGCACGCCGAATGAAGGCTCGCTGTTTTACGGCCTGGTGCAGGATGGCAACGACACCTGGGACGCCACCTTCTTTTGCGGCTCCTGCGCCGTGCTGCGCCGCAGCGCGCTGGATGAGATCGGCGGCATTGCGGTTGAGACGGTGACGGAAGATGCGCACACCTCGCTGCGCCTGCATCGTCGCGGCTACGCCTCTGCCTATATCCGCATTCCGCAGGCGGCGGGGCTGGCGACCGAGAGCCTGTCGGCACATATCGGCCAGCGCATCCGCTGGGCGCGCGGCATGGTGCAGATTTTCCGCCTCGACAACCCGCTGTTCGGCAAAGGGCTGAAGTGGGTGCAGCGGCTCTGCTACGCCAACGCTATGCTCCATTTTCTCTCCGGCATTCCGCGGCTGATCTTCCTGCTGGCGCCGCTGGCGTTTCTGCTCTGCCACGCCTACATCATCTACGCGCCCGCGCTGGCGATCGCCATCTACGTGCTGCCGCATATGCTGCACACCAGCCTGACCAACTCGCGCATTCAGGGACGCTGGCGCCACTCCTTCTGGAGCGAGGTGTATGAGACCGTGCTGGCCTGGTATATCGCCCGACCCACCACCGTGGCGCTGTTCAATCCGCACAAGGGCAAATTCAACGTGACCGCCAAAGGCGGCCTGGTCGAGGAGCATCATCTCGACTGGGTGATCACCAAGCCCTACATGTTCCTGGTGCTGCTCAACCTGGCGGGCGTGGCGATGGCCTTCTGGCGCATGCACAACGGCCCAGCCAACGAGGTGCTGACGGTCTGGGTAAGCCTGGTTTGGGTGATCTACAACATGGTGATCCTCGGCGGCGCGGTGGCGGTCTCCGTTGAAGCGCGTCAGATCCGCGAAGCGCATCGCGTAGAGATCGCCATGCCCGCCGCGCTGGCGCGCGAAGATGGCCATATGCTGCCCTGCACGCTGCGCGACTACTCCGACGGCGGCGTCGGCGTCGAGCTGCGCGAACCGAACGCCCTGAAGGAAGATGAAAAAGTGTGGCTGCTGCTGCGCCGCGGCCAGCAGGAGTTCAGCTTTCCCTGCCGCGTGCAGCGCGTCTTCGGCCTGCGCGCCGGCATCCGGCTGCATCAGCTGACCACCCAGCAGCATATCGAATTTATCCAGTGCACCTTCGCCCGCGCCGATACCTGGGCGCTGTGGCAGGACGGTTTCCCGGAAGATAAACCGGTGCAAAGCCTCGCCGATATCATGATCCTCGGCTTTAAGGGCTATCTGCGCCTGGCGGAATATGGTCCGCCGCAGTTACGTCGGCTGTTTAACCTGCTTACCGCTGGGGTGAGCTGGCTGGCCTCGCTGTTGCCGCAAGGCATCGGGCGGACGCCCGCTTCAAAAAACGTATTGAGTTGATGATATGACGGTGACGAGAGTAAACGGTTGGTTTACCGCCCTGCTGCTGGGCACCGCAACGCTGAGCTGCGCCGCCGCGCAGGAGAGCGCGCCGATGAACGCCGCCGAGGCGACGCCGCTTCAGGCCGCGCCGCAGGATCCCGGCGCGCCGCTGCGCGACAGCCAGCTGAGCTTTACCCAGCTTGCGCCGCCGCCGGGCAGCATGACGCTGCGCGGCACGCAGCCGAACGGCCAGATCGAGTTCGGCGTGCGCAGCGACGAGGTGGTGACGCGCGCGCTGCTGAACCTCAGCTATCGTCCTTCACCGGCGCTGCTGCCGACCCTGTCGCAGCTCAAGGTCTATCTCAACGACGAGCTGGTCGGTCTGATCACCGTCACGCCGGAGCAGCTCGGCAAAGAGAATCAAACCCAGCTGGCGATCGATCCGCGCTTTATCAGCGACTTCAACCGCGTGCGCTTCGAGCTGGTGGGCCACTACGCCAACATATGCGAAAACCCGGCCAACAGCGCCATCTGGCTCGATATCGGCAAAGAGAGCGGCATCGATTTGACGCTGCAGAAGCTGCCGCTGAAAAACGACCTGTCGCACTTCCCGGAGCCGTTCTTCGACGCGCGTGATACGCGCCCGCTGACGCTGCCGGTGGTGTTCGCCGCGCAGCCAGACGTGGCGCAGCAGCGCGCTGCGGGCATTCTCGCCTCCTGGTTCGGCAGTAAAACCGGCTGGCGCGGCCAGACCTTCCCGGTGCTCTACAACCAGCTGCCACAGCAGCAGCACGCCGTGGTGTTCGCCACCAATGACGCGCGCCCCGATTTTCTCAAGGATCTGCCGCCGGTGAGCAAGCCCACGGTGGAGATCGTCAGCCAGCCTGACAACCCCTATGAAAAAATGCTGCTGATCCTCGGGCGCAACGACGAGGATCTGCTGACGGCGGTGCAGGGCATCGCGCAGGGCGAGCTGCTGCTGCGCGGCGATACCTCGACCATCGACAGCGTGAAGCTGCTGGCGCCGCGCAAAGCCTACGATGCGCCGAACTGGGTGCGCACCGACCGGCGCACCACCTTTGCCGAGCTGACGCAGTATGAGAACCAGCTACAGGCGGACGGCCTGCAGCCGAATCCCGTTAGCCTGACGCTTAACCTGCCGCCCGACCTCTTTCTGGTGCGCGCGCGCGGCATCGATATGGATCTGAGCTATCGCTACACCGCGCCGTTCCAGCAGGACGGCTCGCGGCTGGCGGTCAATCTGAACAACCAGTTTATTCAGGACTATCCGCTGCCGCCGAAAAATACCGGCGGCCAGCAGCTGCTGCATATTCCGCTGATTCAGGGACTGCAGGACAACAGCCGCCAGCTGACTATCCCTGCGCTGCGCCTCGGCGTGGTGAACCAGCTGCGTTTCGACTTCGACTACGCCAACACCTTCGTCGGCGGCACGGCTGACGGCCGCTGCGAAACCGTGACGCCGGTCGGCCATCATGTGGTGGTGGACGACAGCTCCAGCATCGATTTCTCCGGCTACCGTCACTATATCGAGATGCCTTCGCTGCGCGCCTGGGCCGGTGCGGGCTTCCCGTTCAGCCGCTACGCCGATCTGGCGCAGACGCTGGTGCTGGTGCAGCCGAAACCTGACGCGCAGCAGGTCGGCACGCTGCTCAACGCGCTGGGCAATATCGGCGCGCAGACCGGCTATCCGGCGCTGCGGGTGCAGTTCACCGACGACTGGAGCAAGGCGAAGGATCAGGACGCCGATCTGCTGATGATCGGCGCCATCCCGAAAGATCTACAGGATGACCGCCGGATCAGCGCGTTGGTCGACGCCGCCGCGAGCTGGATAAACACCCCGACGCGTCAGCCAGCGATCGATTCCGGCAGCCTTAGCGACGGCGATCGCGCGGTAGAGAGCACCACCGCCATTGGGTCGCGCGGTCCGCTGGCGACGGTCATCGGCTTCCAGTCGCCGTTTAACGACCAGCGCAGCGTGGTGGCGCTGCTGGCGGACGGCAGCCTGCGCGGCTGGCAGCTGCTGAACGACGCGTTGACCGACAGCGGCAAACGCGGCGCGATTTTCGGCTCGGCCGCCATTATTCGCGAGTCGGGCGTCAACAGCCTGCGGGTCGGCGATAACTATTACGTCGGCCATCTCCCCTGGTGGGAGCGGCTCTGGACGATGCTGGCGACGCATCCGTTCTGGCTGGCGCTCTGCGCCGTGCTGGTGGTGGTGCTGTTCGCACTGATGACCTGGCGTCTGATGCGTATCATTACGCGCCGCCGTCTGCTTGACGATGAAGATGAATAAAACCTGTGCGCTGCGGGCCAGCCTGCTGCTGAGCGGCGTGTTAAGCACGCTGCCGGGTCTGGCTGCGCCCGCCGCCGGACCGGAAGTCTCGCCGGTCGAATGGCTGCTGACGCAGATCCGCACCGGCGAATCGACCAACAAATACGATCTGGTGCAGCAGGCGCTCTACCGGCTGGAGAAGATCGATCCCGATAATCCGCAGGTGCTGGCGGCGCGTCTGCGTCTGGCGCTGCATCAGGGCGATATCGCCGCCGCGCAGACGTTGCTGGATCGGCTGAAAAAGGTGGCGCCCGACGACGCCGCCACGCGTGAATCCGCCGTCGGCCTGGCGCTGATCTCCGCCGACGGACGGCAAAAGCTGCAGGAGGCGCGTCTGCTCGCCACCTCCGGCCGCCTCGCGGAGGCGAAAAGCGCCTATGACGCGCTGTTCAACGGCGTCTTTCCCGATGCCAACACTGCGCTGGAGTACTGGCGGCTGCTGGCGCGCATTCCCGGCCAGCAGGATGTCGCCTACAGCCAGCTGCAGACGCTGGATCGGCGCTATCCCGGCAATATCGGCGTGGAATTGCAGATCGCGCGCATGGCGTTCGATCGTCAGCAGCCAACCCAGGCGGTTGAGCAGCTGAAGCGGCTGGCCAACAGCAGCGCCGGACGCGACGCCGCCGCGGAACTCTGGCTGCAGCAGATCAACAATCAGCCGGTCAGCGACGCCAGCGTGGCGCAGCTGAAAGCCTATCTCTCTGTTTTCACTGAGGGGGACGCGCAGAAACAGGGCGAGGAGACGCTGGCGAAGCAGCAGGCGCTGCTGGCGGATCCCGCCTACCGCGAGCGTATGCGCGGGCTGGCGCTGGTGGACGCGGGCGGCGGCGCCAACGCCATCGCGGCGCTGACCGAGGCGCTCAAGGCGAATCCCAACGATGCGGAGCTGATGGGCGCGATGGGTCAGGCACAGGCGCGGGCCAACAACCGCGCCGCCGCCGTGCTCTGGCTTGAGCGCGCGATTCAGGCCGGCCAGGAGAGCAACCAGATTGGCAAGTGGCAGTCGCTGCTGCAGACTAACCGCTACTGGCAGGCCATTGACGAGGGTGACAAAGCGCTGGCGCAGCACGATCTGGACGGGGCAGAGCGCCACTACCGCGACGCGCAGGCGCTGGATAACACCGACAGCTACGCGCTGATCG
Source organism: Pantoea sp. Z09 (assembly GCF_022394795.1). Taxonomy (NCBI): domain Bacteria; kingdom Pseudomonadati; phylum Pseudomonadota; class Gammaproteobacteria; order Enterobacterales; family Erwiniaceae; genus Pantoea; species Pantoea sp. Z09. The sequence continues at coordinate 3,743,808 of NZ_CP092373.1, read as the reverse complement.
GCCTCGGCGACGTGGCGCTGGCGCGCCACAACGCGCAGAGCGCCGAACAGCTCTGGCAGCGCGCGCTGCGGCTCGACGCCAGCAACACCACGGCGGTGCGCCGCCTGGCGGGGCTCTATCAGACGCAGTCACCGGCGCGCGCCATGCAGTTTATTAACGGCCTGCCCGCCGCGCAGCAGCGCGCGCTGGCCGATACGCTACGCTCCCTGCGCAGCGACAGCCTGCGCGCCGAAGCGGATGCGCTGGCGCAGCAGAGCCGCTGGTCAGAGGCGGCGGAGAAATATCGCCAGGCGCTGGCGCTCTCGCCGGACGACGTCTGGCTCAGCTACCGGCTGGCCGGCGCGCTGCGCAACGGCGGCGCGACGCAGCAGGCGGATGGGGTGATCGCGGCGCTGCAGCAGCAGCGTCCGCAGGACGCGACCGCCCTTTACGCCGCGGCGCTCTATCTTTCCGGCAGCGATCGCGACGACGCGGCGCTGACGACGCTGCGCCGTCTGCCGCAGGCACAGTGGAGTCCCAATATGCGCGAGCTGGCCGAGCGGCTGGAGCAGGATAAGCTGTTCGCGCGCGCGGAAACGCTGCGCGCGGCGGGGCAGGAGCGCGAGGCCATCGCGCTGCTGCGCCAGCAGCCCACCAGCAACCGCCGCGACCTGACGCTGGCCGACTGGGCGCTGGCGCGCGGCGACGCGCAGCAGGCGCTGGCAGCGTATCAGCAGGTGCTTGAGCGCGACCCCGCCAACGGCGACGCGGCGCTGGGACGTATCGAAACGCTGGTGGCGCTAAAGCGCAACAGCGAGGCGCGCGCGGCGCTGCAGGCGCTGCCGCCCGCGCAGGCGAGCCTGAACGGCGATCGCCGGGTGGCGCTCGCCTGGCAGGCGGTGGGCGACGCGACGCAGGCCGCCGCCCTGTTTGCCGGCCTTAAACAGCGCGCCGCGGCGCAGCCGCCTTCGCAGGATAAGGCGCTGGTGTTCCGCGACGCGGCGCGGCTTGAGCGCACGCAGCAGCAGCCCGATGCGGCGCTGGCGGACTATCGCCAGGCGATGGCCGCCAGCGGCATCGGCGACAGCGAAAACGTCAGCCGGCTGACGCGCAACGATCCGCAAGACGACTGGCTGAAGCGCAGCATCCGCAGCGACGCCGCCGATCTCTATCGCCAGCAGGACACCACGCTGATGCTGGAGCAGGACTACTCGCGCAACAAGGGCACCGGCGGCGTCTCCGATTTTACCGCGCATACCACTATGCTGCAGGCGGAGACGCCGATTGCCGACGGGCGCGGCTTCTTCCGGCTCGATCGGGTCGAGGTGTCGGCAGGCACCTTCTCGACCACCAACGGCAGTTTCGACGAAACCTTTGGCAGCTGCGACGACGCCAACTCAGGCGGCTGCAGCCGTGACGCGAACCAGCGCGACGAAGGCACGGCGCTCGGCGTAGGCTGGCGCAACGACGTCTGGTCGGCGGATCTCGGCACCACGCCGCTCGGTTTCGAAGTTACCAACTGGGTCGGCGGCGTCAGCTGGAAAACCGACGTGAAAGAGGTCGGCGTCACCCTGACCGCCTCACGGCGTCCTGTCTCCAGCTCGCTGCTCGCCTATGCGGGCGCGCGCGATCCGGCGGCCAACGGCGGCAAAACCTGGGGCGGCGTGGTGGCGACCGGCGGCAGCGTCGGGCTAAGCTTCGATCGCGGCGGCGCGCACGGCGTCTGGGCCGATATCAGCGCGCATCAGATCACCGGCGAGAACGTCGCGGACAACAGCCGCGAGCGGCTGATGGCGGGCTACTACTACAAGCTGATCAACAGCGATAACCGCCGCGCCACCGTGGGCCTTAACACCATGCTGTGGCATTACCAGAAAGATCTCAGCGACTACACCTTCGGCCAGGGCGGCTACTACAGCCCGCAGCAGTATCTGTCGTTTTCCGTGCCGGTCACCTGGCGGCAGCGCACCGACAACTGGTCGTTCGATCTGGGGGGCTCGGTCTCCTGGTCGCACTCTAAAACGGACGCGCAGCAGCGCTATCCGGTGAATCCTGGCTTTACGCTGGCGAGCAACCCCACCTCGGCGAGCAGCAGCGGCGGCGGCGTCGGCTATACCCTGCAGGCCGTGGTGGAGCGCCGCATTACGCCGCACTGGTTTATCGGCGCGGGCGTGGATATTCAGCAGGCGAAGGACTACACCCCCAGCCACGGGCTGCTCTACGTGCGCTACTCCGCCGCCGGCTGGGACGGCGATCTCGATATGCCGCCGGAGCCGCTGATCCCCTACGCCGATTTCAAATAATTGTCGGAACGCGTAAAACTCGGACTCTGGCAGGCAGTAAAAAAAGTGAGTTCCAGGATATACTTGCTGCGCATTTTCCTGTCTGATAGCTGTGCTTTTTAGCCTGGAGAAGATTTTGCGCGTCAGCCGTTCACTTACGATTAAGCAAATGGCGACGGTATCCGCGGTGGCGGTAATTACCGTCTCTGTGTTTATCGTCATCCAACTGTTTCATTTTGTGCAGCAGCGCAGGATTGACTATGCCCAGCAGATGGAGAATATCGCGCACACCGTGCGCCAGCCGCTCTCCGAGGCGGTGCTAAAGGCGGATATCGCCCAGGCCGAGCGCATTCTGCAAACCCTGAAGCCCGCCGGCGTGCTGTCGCGCGCCGACGTGGTGCTGCCGAACGCCTTTCAGGCGCTGCACGCCAGTTTCGAAAACGAAAAGCCAATCCCGCTGCTGATCGCGCGCCTGTTCGAGCTGCCGGTGCAGATCACGCTGCCGCTCTATTCGGTGGAGAGCAGCGGCTCGCCTAAGCCGCTTGCCTATCTGGTGCTGCAGGCCAACTCCACGCGCGTTTACCAGTTTATCCTCAGCACCGTTTCCACCATGATCACCACCTATCTGCTGCTGGCGCTGATCCTGTCGGTGGCGATTAGCTGGTGCATCAACCGGCTGGTGGTGCACCCGCTGCGCAATATTTCGCGCGAGCTGCAGGAGCTGCCGCCGCAGGCGATCCTGACCCACAAGCTCGCCTTGCCCGCCAGCCACCGCGACGACGAGATCGGCATGCTGATCCGCAGCTACAACCGCAATCAGCAGGTGCTGGAGTCGGTGCATGATGAGATGAGCCGTCTGACCACCCACTACGCCGTGACCGATCTGCCCAACCGCGCGCTGTTTCTCGCGCTGCTGGATCAGCATCTGCGCAGCCACGGCAAAGGGTTCGGCGTCATGGTGATCCGCATCGAAACGCTGCAGGAAGCCAACGGCGTGCTGAGCGACGAGCAGCGCGACACCCTGATGCTGACGCTGGTGGAAAAAATTCGCGGCACCATCGACGACCATACGCTGCTGGCGCAGACCGGCCCGAGCGATTTCGCGCTGCTGATGAAGCGCGCCAGCACGCCGTTTCGCGCCATGCGCCTGGCGCGCAACCTGATGATCCGTCTTAACCAGCCGGTGACGCTGCACCAGCTGCAGCTGCGGCCCAACGCCAGCATCGGCCTGGCGCTCTACGACGAGCAGCGCCTCTCCGCCAGCGAGCAGCTCGATCGCGCCACCTCGGCGATGATGTCGGCGCGCCATCTCGGCAAAAATCAGATCCTGTTTTTCGACGCGGCGCTGACCGAGCGCGCGCAAAAGCGCCTGACGCAGGAGCATGACATTCTGCAGGGGCTGCAGGATGAGCAGTTCCGGCTGTTCCTGCAGCCGCAGATCAATATGCAGACTGGCGAGCTGGCCGGCGCGGAGGCGCTGTTGCGCATGCGCATGCCGGACGGCAGCTACGGCCTGTCGGAAGAGTTTATCGCCAGCGCGGAGGAGATCGGGGTGATCGCCGCTATCGGGCGCTGGGTGTTTGAAGAGGCGTGCCGCATTCTCGCCGGCTGGCAGACGCGCGGCATTACCATCCCGCTCAGCGTCAATATCTCCGCCGTGCAGCTGCGCGACGCCAGCATGGTGAGCCATCTGCAGGGGCTGCTGGAGCGGCACCATATCGCGCCCGGCAGCTTTGTGCTGGAGATTACCGAAACCGCGCAGATCGGCGATGCCGAGGTGGCGATGGCGCTGCTGCGTTCGCTGCAGGCGGCGGGCGTCGCGGTGGCGCTGGACGATTTCGGCATGGGCTACTCCAATCTCAACTATCTGCACCAGTTCAAGTCGCTGCCGGTCAACAAGCTGAAGATGGATCGCAGCTTTGTCGCCGCGCTGCCGGACGACGACACCATGGTGCGCATCGTGGCGGCCATCGCCGACATTATCGATCTCGACGTTATCGCCGAAGGGGTCGAAACCGCCGAGCAGCGCGACTGGCTGCTGGCGCGCGGCATTCATATCGGCCAGGGCTACCTCTATGCAGAAGCGCTGCCGCTGGATCGTTTTACGCAGCGCTGGCTCCCGCCGCTTGCCTCGCAGGATTAACGCGCTGATTGGTTGATTTCCCGCGTTTTTTAGTTACAAAAGGTCTTGCTGAAGCGTTTCAGTTCATAGTTGCGTTTCCAGAAATCCCTCGAGCTTTGTAAGCCTGTATTAATCCCGTTAACAGGGTGTTATTTTTTGCCAACCGCCAGCGCCGGGGCGCGCGTTGCTTGCGGATACATTAAAACGACAACCTCACAACCCTGTTGTAGTGGACACCTGTTATGAAAACCTCACTGTTTAAAAGCCTCTATTTTCAGGTGCTGTTAGCCATCGGCATCGGCGTCCTGATCGGCCATTTCTATCCAGAGTTAGGCACGCAAATGAAGCCGCTGGGCGATGGCTTCGTCAAACTGATCAAGATGATCATCGCGCCCGTTATTTTCTGTACGGTCGTGACCGGCATCGCCGGCATGGAGAGCATGAAAGCGGTGGGGCGCACCGGCGCGGTCGCGCTGCTCTACTTTGAAATCGTCAGCACTATCGCGCTGATTATCGGCCTGGTGGTGGTTAACGTGCTGCAGCCGGGCGCGGGCATGAACGTCGATCCGGCGACGCTGGACGCGAAAGCGGTGGCGATGTACGCCCAGCAGGCGGAACAGCAGGGCGTGGTCGCCTTCCTGCTCGACGTTATCCCCGGCAGCGTCATCGGCGCCTTCGCCAGCGGCAATATCCTGCAGGTTCTGCTGTTCGCCATTCTGTTCGGCTTCGCGCTGCATCGCCTCGGCAACACCGGCACGCTGATTTTTAACGTTATTGAGAGCTTCTCGAAGGTTATCTTCGGCATCATCAACATGATCATGCGCCTCGCCCCTATCGGCGCGTTCGGCGCCATGGCCTTCACCATCGGCAAATATGGCGTCGGTTCGCTGGTGCAGCTCGGTCAGCTGATTGTCTGCTTCTATATCACCTGCGTGCTGTTTGTGGTGGTGGTGCTGGGCCTTATCGCCCGCGTCGCCGGCTTTAACATCTTCCGCTTCGTCGCCTATATCAAAGAGGAGCTGCTGATCGTGCTCGGCACCTCTTCGTCGGAGTCCGCGCTGCCGCGCATGCTGGATAAGATGGAGAAGCTGGGCTGTAAAAAATCGGTGGTCGGGCTGGTGATCCCGACCGGCTACTCCTTTAACCTCGACGGCACCTCGATTTACCTGACCATGGCGGCGGTGTTTATCGCGCAGGCCACCAACGCGCATATGGACGTCTTCCACCAGATTACGCTGCTGGTGGTGCTGCTGCTCTCGTCGAAGGGCGCGGCGGGCGTCACCGGCAGCGGCTTTATCGTGCTGGCGGCGACGCTGTCGGCGGTGGGCCATCTGCCGGTTGCCGGTCTGGCGCTGATCCTGGGCATTGACCGCTTTATGTCCGAAGCGCGCGCGTTAACTAACCTGGTCGGCAACGGCGTGGCGACGGTGGTGGTGGCGAAGTGGGTCGGCCAGCTGGATGAAAATCAGCTGAAAGCGACGCTTTCCGGCAATGCAAAGGCGAAAAAGCTGCCGGAAACCTCTGCATAACCCCCGCTTTACAGCAAAATACCCCCAAATGCCCGCTGTCACTTGCCCTGACAGCGGGCATTTGCATAATAATGCCCACTTATTTTTTTCATGGTTTTTCACTTCGTTGCGCGACATCCTGGCCTTCACGTGGTCAAAGACTCTGTTGTCGAAAAACGACGCGGCTAAAACGAGAAAAACTCACCGCGTATTACAACGGCGAAACGTGCCAGTGATAACGACTTTTAGATTAGAGGTTCACATGCAGGGCACCAGAATTCGGCTTTTGGTTGGGGGGCTAGCGTGGGTGGCCGCCAGTTTTGGCGCGTATGCCGAAACATTGCAGCCCGATCCTGCCTGGCAGGAAGGGAAACTGGATAACGGATTGAGCTGGCAGCTGCTGACCACGCCGCAGCGCCCCAGCGATCGCATTGAACTGCGCATGGTGGTCAATACCGGCTCGCTGGTGGAAACCACTCAGCAGACCGGCTTCAGCCATCTTCTGCCGCGTCTGGCGATGGTGCATAACGCCGCGCTCGACACCAACCAGCAGCGCGCGCTGTGGCAGCAGGCGATGGATCCGCAGCATCCGCTGCCGCCGGCGATCGTCTCCTACGACTTTACCCAGTACAACCTGAGCCTGCCGAACAACCGCCCGGAGCTGCTGAAAGAGGCGCTTAACTGGCTGGCGGCAACGGCGGGCAAGATGTCTATCAATGAACAGGTGGTCAGCACCGCGCTGAGCGCCTCCGATCCTACCGCCACCTCGCCCGCTAACACTCAGGACGTCTGGTGGCGCTATCGCCTGAAAGGCTCGACGCTGCTGGCGCACGACCCCGCCGAGCAGCCGCGCGCGCCGGTCGATCTCAACGCGCTCAACGCCTTTTATCAGCAGTGGTACACGCCGGACGCCATGACGCTTTACGTGGTGGGCAACGTCGAGAGCCGCAGCCTGGCGGAGCAGATCAATAAAGCTTTCTCTTCCCTGACGGGCAAGCGCAGCAGCCCCGCGCCGTTGCCGACCCTCTCGCCGCTGCCGCATCAGCCGATCAACCTGGTGAACGGCGCGATAAGTCAGGATCGCCTGGCGCTGGTGTGGGATAGCGCCTGGCAGCCGATTCGCGATTCGCAAAATCTGCAGCGCTACTGGCAGAGCGACCTGGCGCGCGAGGCGCTGTTCTGGCATCTGCAGCGCACGCTGGGCGACAGTAAAACCCAGAATGTGCAGGTCGGCTTCGACTGCCGCGTGCTTTATCAGCGCGCCCAGTGTTCGATCAATCTCGACGGACGCAACGACGCGCTGGAGCCGGGCCTGAATATGGTGGCGCGCGAGCTGGCGGTGGTGCGCGACAAAGGGCTGCCGCAGGAGGAGTTTGACGCGCTGATGGCGCAGAAGCTGCTGGAGCTGAACAAGCTGTTCGCCACCTATGCGCGTACCGACACCGACGTGCTGATGAGCCAGCGTCTGCGCTCGCAGCAGAACGCGGTGGTGGATATCGCGCCTGAGCAGTATCAAAAGCTGCGTCAGGCGTTTCTGAGCGGCCTGACGCGCGAGCAGCTGAACCAGGAGCTGCGTCAGCAGCTGTCGCAGGAGCTGACGATGGTGCTGATGCAGCCGGAAGGCGAAGCGGAAACCAACGTGAAGAGCCTGCAGGCGATCTGGGATAAGGTGATGGCGCCGCCTGCGCCGGCCGACGCCGCGCCGCAGGAGAGCAGCGCCAGCGACGGCGCGCCGCCTGCCTCCTGATCCGTCAGGTTTTTGCCCTGAGCCACTCGGTCACCAGCATCGGCCAGCTGGCAAGGGGCAAATCCGCCACGCCGCGGATACCGAATCCGTGGCCGCCTTTCTGGTAGAAATGCAGCTCGGCCGGCACCTTGTGTTCGCGCAGCGCGCTGAAAAACGCCATGCTGTTGTTCACCGACACCGTTTCATCATCCGCCGCGTGGATCAGCAGCGTCGGCGGCGTCTGCGCGTGTACGCGCGTCTCCAGCGAATAGGCTTCGATGGTTTTCGCATCGGGCCAGGCGCCGAGCAGGCGCGTGCGCGAACTCTCATGGGCGATGCCGTCGCGCATGCTGATCACCGGATAGACCAGCACCATCGCATCCGGACGCGGCGAGAAATTGTCTGCGCCGTCCTGTAGCGGATAGATTTTTTCGGCGAAGCGCGTGCCCAGGCTGGCGGCAACGTGGCCGCCCGCCGAGAAGCCGGTCATCACGATATATTTGCCGTTCAGGCCGCGCTGAGCGCGCTCGCGCAGCACGCGCACCGCACGCTGGGCATCGGCCAGCGGCGCGTCGGCGCCTTCATGATGGCCGTCGTAGGGCAGACGGTAGGTCATGACCGCCAGGGTGTAGCCCATCGCGGTGAAAAAGGTCGCCAGTGCGCTGCCTTCGCGGTCGATAAGCACGCGCTGATAGCCGCCGCCCGGCGCCACCAGCAGCGTAATGCCGTTGGACTCTTCGGGATACCAGAGGGCGATTTCCGGGCAGCGCACGCCGGTAGCCGCGCGATCGTAGGGCTCATACTCTTTCGCCAGATCGACGATCTGCGGCTGCGCGCGCGAATCGCTGGCGCCAGGCGCGTCGCCATTCGGCCAGATATTGATAATTTCTGTGTGCATAAAACAGTCCTGATGCGAGGGGTGTTGTAATTGTTTTGTCGCGGCCGGATAAAACAGCGTCCTGCTGTTGTTGAGGAAAAGATGGTCTTTTTTACGCCGGTCGTCCATCCGAAAACGGGGTGCAGAGCAGGATTCAGACTATGCCTGGAGAGGGGAGGCGACGGGCTTCAGGGCACAAAAAGCGGCCCGGCGCTCGCGTAAAAAATTAGCGCCAGAGTTAATTTTTCTACTAACCAGGATTAGGGGGAAACTATCGGGCGCTAAGGCAAATTTCACGCCTTTTCGCCCGCGCGCCACAACGTATTCGCCCCGCCTGAACGAGGCGCATGTTATGCCGGCATTGCCGCCAGCGGAATAATCGCGCCGCGATGCTGGATCACCGTGCTGGCCGTCAGATGTCCGCGTTCGGCTGACGCCTGCGGCGAACCGCCCGTCAGGCGCTGCGACAGATAGCCCGCGCTGAAAGAGTCGCCGGCCGCCGTCGTGTCGACGATACGCGCCGGATCGAGGCGCACCGCAGGCACGTCAATCAGCGCATCGTCGCCGATCGCCACTAGACATGAATCCGCGCCGCGCTTGATCACGATCTCGCTGGCGCCCGCTGCGCGCGTGCGCTCAATCACCGCGCTTAGCGGCTGTTCGCCCCACAGCAAATGTTCGTCGTCCAGCGTCAGAAAAGCGATGTCGGTGCGCTGCAGCATCGCCTGATAGGCCTGCTGCGCGCTCGCCTTGTCCGCCCACAGGCGCGGACGATAGTTGTTGTCGAAAATCACCTGGCCGCCGTTGGCGCGGCAGCGATCCAGCAGCGCCATCAGCTTTTCACGGCTGTCGGCGGGCAGGATCGCCAGCGAAATCCCGCTCAGGTAGAGATAGTCGTAATGCGCCAGCTCATCGACGACAGCGGCGGAGTGCGGCGCGTCGAGCCAGTAGCGCGCGGCGGCGTCGCTGCGCCAGTACCAGAAGGTGCGTTCGCCTTTATCATCAGTTTCAATGACGTACAGGCCGGGCATTTTGTTTTCCAGCCGCTGGATCAGGCGGGTATTGACCCTTTCCTGCTGCCAGGCGGCGATCATCTGATCGCTGAAAGAGTCGATGCCCAGCGCCGTCACATACTCAACGTGCAGCTGCGCCTCGTCCACCTGGCGCGCCAGATAGACCGCAGTGTTGAGCGTGTCGCCGCCAAAGCCGCGTTTAATGTTCTCACCCTTCTCGGACAGCTCAATCATGCATTCGCCGATAATGGCTATTTTTTTATGCGTCATGGTATTTGGCCTGCAGTGAAATAGTCTCTTAGTCTCGCGTCCTGTATGGCAGACGTCAATGATTTTAAAACACCGTTTTAATTCCACTTAAGTAAGAAAAAGCGGGTCTTAGCGGCAATTTAGCCGTCAAAGCCGGGCTTTTTTTCACGATTGCGCCCGATTCCGGTTGGTACACTCTGTAGTCTTATGTGACCAGAAGGTGAATAAAGTTATCCTGGCGATAGCCGATACTTGCCGCTGAGTTGTCACATGGCACTCGCCAACAACCAGGAAAAAACCATGGTGATGAAGAATATTAGTCATCGGCTACCTTCTTCAACTGACATCAACCCACGACAGGAAGCGCGTCTCTTCTGGCAGCAATGCCAACGATTCTACACTTTCCAGCCGATATACCAGGTATCGGGCCGGTTGCTGGCAATTGAAATCCTGACCGCGGTAACGCATCCGACCGCGCCGGAGAAGCGACTATCGCCGGAGTCCTACTTTGAGGCGCTGGCGATTAACCAGCGGCTGCACGTCGTCCATGAGCAGCTGACGCTGCTGAAAGAGTGGCAGCCCTTTTTTTGCGACAACCAGATCGTCGCCTCGGTGAATATCGACGGCCCCACGCTGATGGCGATCCAGCAGCATGCGCCGATCCGCCGTTTGATTACCGCGCTGCCGTGGGTGCGCTTCGAGCTGACCGAGCATCACGCGCTGCCGCAGGAAGAGATGATCGCGCAGATGCCGGAGCTGGGCCCGCTGTGGCTGGATGATTTCGGCTCTGGCATGGCGAACTTTTCGGCGCTCACCGAGCTGAAATATGACTACATCAAGCTGTCGCGTGAGCTGTTTATCCTGCTGGGTAAAACCAGTGAGGGCAAAGCGCTCTTTTCCATGCTGCTGGCGTTGATCAACCGCTACTGCAACGGCGTGATCGTCGAAGGCGTCGAAACCGCCGAGGAGTGGCAGCAGGTCTGCTGTTCGCCCGCGATGGCGGCGCAGGGCTACTTTTTTTCGCGGCCGGTCCCTTTTTCACAACTTAATCATCTGCCGCTTCAGCTTGCCTGATGCCGTTCCACAGCGTCTCGACTATCTTTAACGGAGACTGTGGAAAGGCAAGGAGGAAGCGAAATGTCGCGCACGGGAAAAGTTGTTAGCTGGATAGTCGGGATTTTTTTGTTGCTGGTGGTGGTGATCGTGGTGATCATTGCGACCTTTGACTGGAATCGACTGAAACCTACCATCAACCAGAAGGTCTCGACCGAACTCAATCGACAGTTCGCCATTCGCGGCGATCTGGGCGTCGCCTGGGAACGCAACCGCGAAGAGCCGGGCTGGCGCAGCTGGATACCCTGGCCGCATGTGCATGCGCAGGACATCATTTTAGGCAATCCGCCCGAGATGGCGGAGGTAACGATGGTGCACCTGGAGCGCGTCGACGCCACGCTGGCGCCGCTAGCGCTGCTGCACAAAGAGGTCTATATCCCGTGGATCAAGCTGCAGCAGCCTGACGCGCGGCTGATCCAGACCGCCGACAAGAAAAACAACTGGACCTTCAATCTCGCCAATAGCGAAAATCCCGATCCCAACGCGCCGCCTTCTGCCTGGTCTTTCCGCCTCGACAATATTCTGTTCGACCAGGGCCAGCTGCGCTACCGCGACGCGGTGAACAAAGCGGACGTGACGGTTAAAATCAATCCGCTCGGCAAGCCGGTGCCCTATGGGCAGATCGCGGGCGGCAGCGACACGCAGAAAGGCGCGGGCGACTTTGTTTTCGGCTGGGACGCGCGCGGCACCTATAACAGCGAGCGGCTGGAAGGGGAAGGCAAAATCGGCGGCATGCTCTCGCTGCGCAGCAAAACCACGCCGTTCCCGATTCAGGCCGATGTGCGCAACGGCACCACGCGCGTGCAGGTGACCGGCGGCGTGCAGGACCCGATGAATCTTGGCGGGCTGGACGTGCGGCTGCGCTTCTCTGGCGACACCCTCGCCAATCTCTATGGTTTGACCGGCGTGCTGCTGCCTGACACGCCGCCCTATGAAACCGACGGCCACCTGATGGCCCGTTTCGCCGGCAAGAAAGGGCCGGAGTACCGTTATGAAAACTTTAACGGCCACATCGGCGACAGCGATATTCATGGCTCGCTCACCTACACCCAGGGCAAACCGCGCCCGACGCTGGTCGGCGAGCTGAGTTCGAAGCAGCTGCGCATGGCGGATCTGGGGCCGCTGATCGGCGTCGATTCCGGCAAAGGCAGCGCGAAAACCGAACAGGCGAAGGCGAAGCGCGGCGAAAAATCGACACAGCCCGCCGATCGCGTGCTGCCGCACGACAAGTTCGATACCAAAAACTGGGACATGATGGATGCCGACGTGAAGTTCAGCGGCAAGCGCATCGAGCACGGCAGTTCGCTGCCGCTCAGCGATCTCTATACCCACCTGCAGCTGAAAAATGGCGATCTGCTGCTCGATCCGCTGCGCTTTGGCATGGCGGGCGGCGCGCTGAACAGCACCATCCATCTTGAGGGCGACAAATCGCCGATGCGCGGCCGCGCCGATATCCACGCGCGTCGCCTACATCTGCGCCAGCTCTTTCCAGACGTCGAAGCGATGCAGCGTAGTCTGGGCCAGCTAAATGGCGACGCCAGCTTTACCGGCACCGGCAATTCAGTGGCGGATCTGCTGGCGACCAGCAACGGCCAGCTCAAGCTGCTGATGAATGACGGATTAATCAGCCGCAGTCTGATGGAGATCGCCGGGCTCAACGTCGGCAACTATGTGGTCGGCAAGCTGTTTGGCGACGATGAGGTGCGCATCAACTGCGCCGCGACGGATGTGAAGCTGCAGAACGGCCTGGCGACGCCGAATCTCTTTGTGTTCGATACCGAGAACGCGGTGATCAACGTTACCGGCAACGCCAACTTCGCCAACGAGCGCATGGATCTCTCTATCAATCCTGAGAGCAAAGGCATCCGCATTGTGACACTGCGTTCGCCGCTTTACGTGCGTGGCACCTTTAAAAATCCCGACGCCGGCGTGAAGGCGGGGCCGCTGCTGGCGCGCGGCGCCGCCGCCGTGGCGCTCGGCGCCGTGGTCGCACCCGCCGCCGCGCTGCTGGCGCTGATTAGCCCGAGCGACAATGAAGATAACCAGTGCAGCAACGTGCTGCAGCAGATGAAAAGCAAGAAGTGATCAGCTGCGGTAGAGCACTTTAATGATGTGATAGCCAAACGCGGTTTTCACCGGCCCAAACGGTTTCAGCAACGGGCAGGTGAAAACCGCTTTATCAAAGGCCGGCACCATCTGGCCCTGGCGAAACTCCCCCAGATCGCCGCCGTTGCGCCCGGAAGGGCAGGTCGAGTGTTTCTTCGCCAGCTGCTGAAAACTGGCACCCTTTTCCAGCTGCGCCAGCAGGTCGTGAGCCTGCTTCTCCTCTTTCACCAGGATGTGTAAAGCCGCCGCGGTTTTCGCCATGATAGTCCTCTGATTGTGTATACTGACCGCCCATTATTTCATCCTCCTCCCTTTTTACTGAGCGATTTTTTACTATGCGTTTAAACCCCAGCCAACAACGCGCCGTCGAGTTTGTTACCGGCCCCTGTCTGGTACTGGCGGGAGCGGGATCGGGCAAAACCCGCGTCATCACCAATAAGATTGCCCACCTGATCCGCGAATGCGGCTACCAGGCGCGCCATATCGCGGCGGTTACCTTTACCAATAAAGCCTCGCGCGAGATGAAAGAGCGCGTCGCGCAGACCCTCGGCAAAAAAGAGGCGCGCGGCCTGATGATCTCTACCTTCCATACGCTGGGGCTGGAGATTATCAAGCGCGAATATGCCGCGCTGGGAATGAAGTCGAACTTCTCGCTGTTCGACGACACCGACCAGCTGGCGCTGCTGAAAGAGTTGACGCAGCCGTGGCTGGAAGAGGACAAGACGCTGCTGCAGCAGCTGATTTCCACTATCTCCAACTGGAAGAACGACCTGGTGGATCCGCCGCGTGCCGCCGCGCTGGCGCGCAGCGAGCGCGACAGTATCTTCGCCCACTGCTACAGCCTCTACGATCAGCATCTGAAGTCCTGCAACGTGCTCGACTTCGACGATCTGATCCTGCTGCCGACGCTGCTGCTGCAGCGCAATCAGGAGGTTCGCGAGCGCTGGCAGCAGCGCATTCGCTACCTGCTGGTGGATGAATATCAGGACACCAACACCAGCCAGTATGAGCTGGTAAAGCTGCTGGTGGGCGCGCGGGCGCGTTTTACCGTGGTCGGCGACGACGATCAGTCGATCTACTCCTGGCGCGGCGCGCGGCCGCAGAACCTGGTGCTGCTAAAAGAGGATTTTCCAGCGCTGGAGGTGGTCAAGCTGGAGCAGAATTACCGCTCGTCGCAGCGCATTCTGAAAGCGGCGAACATCCTGATCGCCAACAACCCGCACGTGTTTGAAAAGCGCCTGTTCTCCGAGCTGGGCGTCGGCAGCGAACTGAAAGTGCTGACCGCCAACCATGAAGATCACGAGGCGGAGCGCGTCGCAGGCGAGCTGATCGCCCACCACTTTATTAACAAGACCCAGTATAAGGATTACGCCATTCTCTATCGCGGCAACCACCAGTCGCGGGTGTTTGAAAAGCTGCTGATGCAGAACCGTATTCCCTATCGCATCTCCGGCGGCACCTCGTTTTTCTCGCGGCCGGAGATCAAGGATCTGCTCGCCTATCTGCGCGTGCTCACCAATCCAGATGACGACAGCGCGTTTCTGCGCATCGTCAACACGCCGCGTCGCGAGATCGGCCCGGCGACGCTGCAAAAGCTGGGCGAGTGGGCGAACCTGCGCAACAAAAGCCTGTTCAACGCCAGCTTCGACGTTGGCTTAGGGCAGACGCTGAGCGGGCGCGGCCTGGAGCATCTGCAGCGCTTTACCCACTGGCTGCAGGAGATCGTGCAGATGACCGAGCGCGAGCCGGTCAACGCGGTGCGCGATCTGATCCGCGGCATCGACTACGAAAGCTGGCTGTTTGAAACCTCTGGCAGTCCGAAAGCGGCCGAGATGCGGATGAAGAACGTCAATACGCTGTTTCAGTGGATGACGGAGATGCTGGAGGGCAGCGATATCGACGAGCCGATGACCCTGACCCAGGTGGTGACGCGCTTTACCCTGCGCGACATGATGGAGCGCGGCGAGAGCGACGAAGATCTCGACCAGGTGCAGCTGATGACGCTGCACGCCTCGAAAGGGCTGGAGTTCCCCTATGTCTTCCTGGTTGGCATGGAAGAGGGGCTGCTGCCGCATCAGAGCAGCATCGACGAGAACAATATCGAAGAGGAGCGCCGTCTGGCCTACGTCGGCATTACGCGCGCGCAGAAAGAGCTAACCTTTACGCTCTGCCGCGAGCGGCGTCAGTATGGCGAACTGGTGCGCCCGGAGCCGAGCCGGTTTCTGCTGGAGCTGCCGCAGGATGACGTTATTTGGGAAACCGAGCGCAAAGTGGTCAGCGCCGAAGAGCGAATGAAGACCGGACAGACGCGGGTCGCCGGTCTGCGGGCGATGCTGGAAAAGGCGAAAAAGGGCTAAACGCCCTTTTTGCGATCAGGCCGCCGTCGGCTCGCTGATTTCGATGTGTTTAATCATCAGCCCGGCATGCGCCATCATGCCGATCAGCTTATCAATACTGAACAGATTGATTTTACCGCGTGCCAGCTCGGATATTCTCGGTTGGGTAACGCCCAAAGCGAGGGCGGCTTCAGCCTGACTAAGCTGCCGCTTTTCGATCCAGCTATTTAAAAACGTCATCAGATGGGAGCGGATTTTCATATTTGCCGCTTCCTCTGGCGTATCGCCTAGCGCATCCCAGACGCTGTCAAAGATTTCGATTTTCATTGATTACGCTCCTGAAGCAGTGCGTGATAACGCTGTCGCGCCAGTCGGATATCCTGCAGGCTGGTGGCCTGCGTTTTTTTCTGGAAGCAGTGCAGCACATATATGGCTTCAGCAAATTTTGCGACGTAGACGACCCGCCAGATGCTTTCCTCACTCACGACGCGAATTTCCTGCACGTCTGGCCCGACGACGGAGAGAGGTTTCCAGTTATCAGCCGTCAGGCCCTGCTGAACTCTGTCCAGCTGGTAACGGACCTGCTGGCGAACAGGTTCTGGAAAGCCGATTAAGTCTTTGCGGCTGCTGCCCATAAAGGCAATTGGCTTGCGCATTCCATGCCTCATTATACGTAATTTTGTATAATGGCGTACTACAAATTAGATATTAAAACGCGAGCGCGAAATAGCCGGCTTGCGCGATGGCTCGCATAGTCTGCTTTACAGGGGGGAGAAAAAGGCGAAAAAGGGCTAAACGCCCTTTTTGCGATCAGGCGATGGTCAGCGGCCAGTGTACGTAAGACTGATAGTGGCTCTCCTGCTCAAGCAGCTCGGCGCGCAGTGGATGCGCTGCCAGCCAGCCTGAAGGCAGCGACAGGCGCAGCTCGTCGTCGCTGGCCTGCAGGCGCACCGCAGGCAGCGTATCGTCGCGGCGGCGGCTGGAAAAGAGGATCGCCAGCCGCAGCAGGCGGCACAGGCGCTCTGCCAGGCGCGGCGGCAGGGCGTTCTGCTGAGTCAGCAGCGCCAGGTCGATGCTGCCGCTCTGGTTTTGCAGCAGACAGGCCAGCAGCTTCTTTTGCGCGGGCGTAAAGCCGGGCAGATCGAGATGGCGTACCAGATAGGCGGCATGCTGCGGCGCCTGGCGAAAATCGACGCTGAGGCCGATTTCATGAATTGCGCTGGCGCTGAGCAACAGCTCCCGACAGCGCTGATCCAGCTTCCATGCGCCGCTTACCTGACGGAAAAAGAGGTCCGCCAGCTGGCGCACCCGCGCCGCCTGATCCACATCGATGGAAAAGCGACGCTGCACGTTCTGCAGGGTGCGGCTGCGAATATCGCGATCGACCGGCAGATGCAGCATGCCGTAAACCAGCCCTTCGCGCAGCGCGCCGCCGGCCAGCGTCATGCTCTCAATACCGAGTTCCTGGAAGACCGCAATCAGGATCGACAGCCCGCTGGGGAAAACCAGCGCGCGCTCCAGCGTCAGTCCTTCAATCTCCAGCTCTTCCAGCTTGCCGCACTGAATGGCGCGCTGTTTCAGCTGCTGGAGCTTGCTCAGGGTGATGCGCTCGTCCATACCTTGCGCCACCATGATCTCCTGCAGCGCCTGCACGGTGCCGGACGCGCCAACGCAGGCTTCCCAGCCGTGCGCGCGCAGCGGCGCGACCACGGCACGGAGCATCTCGCGCGCGGCCAGTTCGGCGGCGGCGAAATTCTCCTGCGCCAGATGGCGGTCGCTGAAGAAGCGCTCCAGCCAGGTGACGCAGCCCATCGACAGGCTAAACAGCACCGACGCGTGCGAGCCGTCGCCGGTGGCCAGCTCGGTGCTTCCGCCGCCGATGTCGACCACCAGCCGCTTGTCCGATCCGCCGGTGGTATGCGCGACGCCCTGATAAATCAGGCGCGCCTCTTCTTCACCGCTGATAACGTTAACGGGGCAGCCGAGAATCTGCTGCGCGGTAAAAAGGAATTCGGCGGCGTTGGCCGCAAGGCGCAGCGTGGCGGTCGCCACCACGCGGATCTGCTCAGAGGGAATGTCCTGCAGCTGCTCAGAAAAGAGCTTCAGACACTCCCAGCCGCGCGTCATCGCCTCAGCGGAGAGATGGTTGTTCTTATCCAGGCCGGCAGCCAGGCGCACCTTGCGCTTAATGCGCGCGACGGTCTGAATGCTTCCGGACACTTCGCGCACCACCAGCATATGAAAGCTGTTGGATCCCAGATCGATCGCAGCATAAAGTGACGATGCGCTTAGCATGGCGGATTAACCCGAACGTTTACGGTTGTTGTTACGCGGCGCTCCACGACGATTCGCGTTGTTGCCGCCGCGGCGCGGACCGTTGCCGGTGCGAGGGCGAGCCAGACGCTTCGGCGGCGGCAGCTCGCTCATCAGCGCGTCGCTGTTGTACTTGCTGACCGGAATGCTGTGGCCGATGTACTCTTCGATCGCCGGCAGATTCAGCGCGTACTCTTCGCAGGCGAGGCTGATAGAGTGTCCGCTAGCGCCCGCGCGACCGGTGCGGCCGATACGGTGAACGTAATCTTCGCGATCGTCAGGCAGATCGTAGTTAAAGACGTGCGTGACCGCAGGAATATGCAGACCGCGCGCCGCCACGTCGGTGGCAACCAGGATATCGACGTCACCTTTGGTAAAGTCGTCCAGAATGCGCAGACGCTTCTTCTGCGGCACGTCGCCGGTCAGCAGGCCGACGCGATGGCCGTCCGCCGCCAGATGGCCCCAGATATCTTCGCAGCGATGCTTGGTGTTGGCGAAGACGATGGCGCGATCCGGCCACTCTTCTTCCAGCAGCGTCTGCAGCAGGCGCATTTTTTCTTCGTTCGACGGGTAGAACAGCTCTTCTTTAATGCGGTGACCCGTTTTCTGCTCTGGCTCCACCTCAACGTACTCGGCGTTGTTCATGTGTTCGAAAGCCAGTTCGCGCACGCGCCAGGAGAGCGTGGCGGAGAAAAGCATGCTCAGGCGCTGCGTTGCAGGCGGCATACGGCGGAATAGCCAGCGGATATCTTTAATAAAGCCGAGATCGAACATGCGATCGGCTTCGTCCAGCACCAGCACCTGGATCGCGCCCAGGTTGATATGGTTCTGTTTCGCGTAGTCGATCAGACGACCCGTGGTGCCGACCAGAATGTCGACGCCGTCGGCCAGCACTTTCAGCTGCTTGTCGTAGCCGTCGCCGCCGTAAGCCAGACCGAGTTTGAGGCCGGTGGCCTGCGCCAGCGGTTCGGCGTCGGCGTGGATCTGCACAGCCAGTTCGCGCGTTGGCGCCATGATCAACGCACGCGGCTGATTGATCTGACGGCCTTCCTGCGCCGGGTGAGTGAGAAGATGATGAAACGTCGACGTCAGGAACGCCATCGTTTTGCCGGTACCGGTTTGCGCCTGGCCTGCAACATCACGCCCTGAAAGCGTAAAGGGCAGGGCTAACGCCTGAATAGGCGTGCAGTGATGAAAGCCTTTAGTATCAAGGGCTTCCACGACCAGAGGGTGCAGGGCGAAGTCGGAAAACTTCTGTTCTGTTAAGTGTGTTTTGCTCATAGTGTGGTAGAATATCAGCTTACTATCGCTTTACGAAAGCGTATCCGATGAAATAAAGTCAACCTTCGTTGGTAAACTTTACGCCAATTCGCCAGGCATAATCTTGTGGAGTAATACATGAGCAGCGATAAAATCGTTCACCTCACCGATGACAGTTTCGACGCAGACGTTCTGAAAGCAGACGGCGTCACGCTGGTTGATTTCTGGGCTGAATGGTGTGGTCCTTGCAAAATGATCGCGCCGATCCTCGACGAAGTTGCCGAAGAGTACGACGGTAAGCTCACCATCGCCAAGCTGAACATTGACGACAACCCGGGCACCGCGCCGAAGTACGGCATCCGCGGCATCCCGACGCTGCTGCTGTTCAAAAACGGTGAAGTGGCCGCCACGAAAGTCGGCGCGCTGTCTAAAAGCCAGCTGAAAGAGTTCCTGAACGCCAACCTGGCGTAAGCAGGGCCGAACGTTCGGCGGTGGTGAATTTTCTTCCACTGCTGGACGTTCTCATTTTAGCGTGCTAAGTTACTTTCACTGCATTACGCACTTACCTTGTAGTTTGCATCTTAACGTTTTCCTTTGTTAAACCCTGAAGCACGTTCCGTATGCAGCGGTTTAGCAATTCTGACGGTTAGCACCAACTTTGGCATCGCATTTCAACCGTCTCTCTCGCTTCCAGTCGCCATCCCTGACGATGATCGTCGAGAAGAGTTGAAAGCGCCATTAACAGGCATGGAATATTAAGCCATACCATTCACGACCAACATTTCGAGAATTACCCCGAGTTTAAGAACCCATCACTATGAATCTTACCGAATTAAAGAATACGCCGGTTTCTGAGCTGATAACCCTCGGCGAAAATATGGGGCTGGAAAACCTGGCGCGTATGCGCAAACAGGATATTATTTTCGCCATCCTGAAACAGCACGCGAAAAGCGGCGAAGACATCTTCGGTGATGGTGTGCTGGAGATACTGCAGGACGGATTTGGTTTCCTCCGCTCCGCAGACAGCTCCTACCTTGCCGGTCCCGATGATATCTACGTTTCTCCCAGCCAAATTCGCCGTTTCAACCTTCGCACTGGTGACACCATCTCCGGCAAGATCCGTCCGCCGAAAGAGGGCGAACGCTATTTCGCGCTGCTGAAGGTTAACGAGGTCAACTACGATAAGCCGGAAAACGCCCGTAGCAAGATCCTGTTCGAAAACCTGACGCCGCTGCACGCCAACAGCCGTCTGCGCATGGAGCGCGGCAACGGTTCGACCGAAGACCTCACCGCACGCGTGCTGGATCTGGCCTCGCCGATCGGTCGCGGTCAGCGCGGTCTGATTGTCGCGCCGCCGAAAGCGGGTAAAACCATGCTGCTGCAGAACATCGCGCAGAGCATCGCCTACAACCATCCAGACTGCGTGCTGATGGTGCTGCTGATCGACGAACGTCCGGAAGAAGTGACCGAGATGCAGCGTCTGGTCAAAGGCGAAGTCATCGCCTCTACCTTCGACGAACCGGCTTCGCGCCACGTTCAGGTCGCCGAGATGGTGATTGAGAAGGCGAAGCGTCTGGTTGAGCATAAGAAAGACGTGATTATCCTGCTCGACTCCATTACCCGTCTGGCGCGCGCCTACAACACCGTCGTGCCGGCATCCGGTAAAGTCCTGACCGGTGGTGTTGACGCCAACGCCCTGCATCGTCCGAAGCGCTTCTTCGGCGCCGCGCGTAACGTGGAAGAGGGCGGTAGCCTGACCATTATCGCGACCGCGCTGGTCGATACCGGTTCGAAGATGGATGAAGTGATTTACGAAGAGTTTAAAGGCACCGGTAACATGGAGCTGCATCTCGCGCGTAAAATCGCTGAAAAACGCGTCTTCCCGGCGATTGACTACAACCGCTCCGGTACGCGTAAAGAAGAGCTGCTCACCTCTCAGGAAGAGCTGCAGAAGATGTGGATCCTGCGCAAAATCATTCACCCAATGGGCGAAATCGACGCAATGGAATTCCTCATCAACAAGCTGGCGATGACCAAAACCAACGACGAATTCTTCGATATGATGAAGCGCTCGTAATCCCGCTGCGGCTAACCGAGACGGGCAAACCGACTTTTTTAGCTTAAATGGGCAGGAAATCGCGCTAACGCCACGTCTTAACGTGGCGTTTTTTATTTGTGCGCATTAGGATTACCGCTGGCAGGAGCATTTATAATGACTGTGGCGCCAGCGTGCAAAAAATCACCATTCGCGCGCTGTCGGAAGCAGAATTCGGACTCGGGATGAAAGGCAAAAACATGCAGTTTGTTTATCCTGTCCCTGATTTTAGCTGAGAGCGTTTAACGTGAATTTACTCACTATGAGTACTGAGCTGGGCCTTACTTTTCTATTTTCTTTAGTCTTTATCTTTTTTGCGCGCAAAGCGGCTAAAAAAATAGGTCTGGTCGATACGCCCAATTCTCGTAAACGCCATCACGGCGCCATTCCGCTGGTCGGCGGCATCTCGGTGTACGCCGGCATCTGCTTTATGTTTCTTATCACCCGCTTTTATCTGCCGCACGCTACGCTCTATTTGATCTGCGCCGGATTGCTGGTGCTGGTCGGTGCGCTCGACGATCGCTTCGACATCAGCGTGAAAATCCGCGCAGTGGTGCAGGCCGCCGTCGCGGTGGCGATGATGGTGGGCGCCAAGCTCTATCTGCTTAGCCTTGGCTTTATTATCGGCCCGGTGGAGCTGGTTGTCGGGCCGTTCGGCTACGTGCTGACCCTGTTTGCCGTCTGGGCCGCGATTAACGCCTTTAATATGGTGGACGGCATCGACGGTTTGCTGGGCGGACTCTCATCCGTCACCTTCGCCGCCATGGGGATTATTCTCTGCTTTGACGGGCAGTTCAGCCTCGCCATGTGGTGTTTTGCGATGATCGCCGCCACGCTGCCCTACATTCTGCTTAATCTCGGTTTCCTTGGCCGCCGCTACAAAGTCTTTATGGGCGACGCGGGCAGCACCATGATTGGCTTCACTATTATCTGGATCCTGCTGGAAACCACGCAGGGGTTAAGCCATCCCATTACGCCCGTGACCGCGCTCTGGCTGATTGCCATTCCGTTAATGGACATGGTGGCTATTATGTATCGCCGCCTGCGTAAGGGCATGAGCCCGTTTTCCGCCGACCGTCAGCATATCCACCACCTGATCATGCGCGCCGGCTTCACGTCGCGTCAGGCGTTTGTGCTGATTACCGTGGCCGCCGCGATCCTCGCCGGCATCGGCGTGCTCGGCGAATACCTCGCCTTCATCCCCGAATGGGTGATGCTGGTGCTGTTTATGATGGCGTTTATGCTGTACGGCTATTGCCTGAAACACGCCTGGCGCGTGGCGCGCCTGATCCGTCGTATAAAGCGTCGTCTGAACGCCAGAAGCGACGCAAAGAAAAAATTACCCTGATAAGGATTGCCTTGTTATGACCTCTGAGGTTGCAGAGAACGAACTGGATATTCGCGGCCTGGGCTGCACGCTGTGGCGCGGCAAGCGCTGGATTATCGGCCTTGCGCTGCTGTTTGCGCTGGTCGCCTGGCTCGCGTCGCTGCTGATGAAACAGGCGTGGAGCACCACGGCGATCACCGATCGTCCTACGGTGAATATGCTCGGCGACTATTACGCGCAGGAGCAATTCCTGAATAACCTCGACGTGCGCAACAATACGCTCAATCTGGCGGCGCCTTCGCCAACCATTATGGATGAGGTCTATCAGGAATTTATTATGCAGCTGGGCGCCTGGGATACGCGGCGCGACTTCTGGCAGCAGACCGACTACTACAAAAGCCGCCGTTCGGGCAACGCGCACAACGACGCCGCGCTGCTGGACGATATGGTGGCGAATATCCAGTTTCTGCCCGCCGACGCGGCGCGCAACACGCGCGACAGCGTGAAGCTGATTGCGGAGAGCGCCGGCGACGCCAACAATCTGCTGCGTCAGTACATCGCCTTCGCCAGCGAGCGCGCGGCGCGCCACCTCAACGGCGAGCTGAAAGGCGCCTGGCAGGCGCGCGGCGAGCAGCTGCAGGCACAGGTGAAGCGCCAGGAAGATGTGGCGAATGCGGTTTTCCAGCGTCAGCAGCATCGGCTGCAGCAGGCGCTGAAGGTCGCCAGCCAGCAGGGGATCCATGAAAACCGCTCGGGCGACGCGCGCGAGCCTATCGCCGACAGCGACCTCTTCCTGCTGGGCGAGCCGCAGCTGCAGGCGCAGCTGGAAACCCTGCAGGCGACCGGCCCGACTTACGATATCAGCTACGATCAAAACAGGGCGATGCTCACCACCCTGAGCGCCGGACCGACACTTAACCGCACCTTCCAGACCTACCGCTACCTGCGGACGCCGGAAGAGCCGGTGTCGCGCGACAGCCCGCGTCGTCTGTTTATGATGATTATGTGGGGCGCATTAGGCGCATTGACCGGCGCAGGCGTGGCGCTGGCGCGTCGCTCCGGCGCCCGATCAGCGAGAGAAACCGCGTGAAAGTGCTTACAGTATTCGGGACTCGCCCGGAGGCGATAAAAATGGCGCCGCTGGTGCAGGCGCTGGCGCAGGATCCTGCGTTCGACTCTCGTCTGTGCGTCACGGCGCAGCATCGCGAGATGCTCGATCAGGTGCTGCGCCTGTTTGCGCTGCAGCCAGATTACGATCTGAACGTGATGCGCCCGGAGCAGGGACTGACAGAGATTACCTGCCGCATTTTGCAGGGCATGAAAACCGTGCTGCTCGACTTCAAACCAGACATCGTGCTGGTGCACGGCGATACCACCACCACGCTGGCCGCCAGCCTGGCGGCGTTTTACCAGCAGATCCCGGTCGGTCATGTGGAAGCGGGGCTACGCACCGGCGATTTGACCTCGCCCTGGCCGGAAGAGGGCAACCGCAAGCTGACCGGTCATCTTGCCCGCCTGCACTTTACGCCCACCGAGCGTTCGCGCCACAACCTGCTGGCGGAGAATCTGCCCGACGCGCGCATTTTTGTCACCGGCAATACGGTGATTGACGCGCTGCTGTGGGTGCGCGATCGGGTAATCGCCGATCCCAGCCTTAACGCGCAGCTCGCCGGGCACTATCCTTTCCTCGACAGCGAGAAAAAGCTGGTGCTGGTCACCGGCCATCGCCGGGAAAGTTTCGGCGAAGGGTTTGAGCGCATCTGCAGCGCGCTGGCGCGCATCGCGCGTCAGCACCCGGATGCGCAGATCGTCTATCCGGTGCACCTTAACCCAAACGTCAGCGAGCCGGTAAACCGCATTCTCAGCGGCATCGACAATATCGTGCTGATCGAGCCGCAGGAGTATCTGCCTTTTGTCTGGCTGATGAACCGCGCCTGGCTGATCCTCACCGACTCCGGCGGCATTCAGGAAGAGGCGCCGTCGCTGGGCAAACCGGTGCTGGTGATGCGCGACGCCACCGAGCGTCCCGAAGCGGTCGACGCCGGCACCGTGAAGCTGGTCGGCACCGATGTGGAGAAAATCGTGGCCGAAGTTGGCCTGTTGCTAAGCGACGAGGCGGCGTGGCAAACCATGAGCCGCGCCCACAACCCTTACGGCGACGGCAACGCCTGTCAGCGCATTCTGCAAGCCTTAAAAGATACCCGAGTTGACCTATGAGTTTTGACACCATTTCCGTGATTGGACTGGGCTATATTGGGCTGCCGACCGCAGCCGTTTTTGCGTCGCAAAAGAAAAACGTGGTGGGCGTGGATATTAACGCCCGCGCGGTAGAGACCATTAACCGTGGGGCGATCCATATCGTCGAGCCCGCGCTGGATAAAGTGGTGCACGAGGCCGTGACGCAGGGCTATTTGCGCGCCACCACGCAGCCGGAAGCGGCGGATGCGTTTCTGATTGCGGTGCCGACGCCCTTTATGGCGGATCACCAGCCCGACCTGCGCTTTGTGAAGGCGGCGGCGGAATCGATCGCGCCGGTGCTGAAAAAAGGCGACCTGGTGATACTGGAGTCTACCTCGCCGGTCGGCGCGACGGAGCAGATGGCGGAGTGGCTGGCGGTGACGCGTCCGGACCTGCGCTTCCCGCAGCACGGCGGCACGCCGGATATCTTTATCGCCTACTGCCCGGAGCGCGTGCTGCCGGGCAAAATTATGCAGGAGCTGATCCACAACGATCGCGTCATCGGCGGCATGACGCCCGCCTGCTCGGCGCAGGCCAGCGCGCTCTATCGCCTCTTTCTGCAGGGCGAATGTGTGGAAACCAACGCGCGCACGGCGGAGCTGTGCAAGCTGACGGAAAACAGCTTCCGCGACGTTAATATTGCCTTCGCCAATGAGCTGTCGCTGATTTGCGCCGATCAGGGGATCAACGTCTGGGAGCTGATCGCGCTGGCGAACCGCCATCCGCGCGTCAATATTTTACAGCCTGGGCCTGGCGTCGGCGGCCACTGTATCGCGGTCGATCCCTGGTTTATCGTGGCGCAAAACCCGTCGCTGGCGCGGCTGATCCGCACCGCGCGCGAGGTGAACGACAGCAAGCCGCACTGGGTGCTGAATCAGGTCAAAACAGCGCTGGCCGACTGCCTGACGCAGAGCGGCAAGCGCGCGGATGAGGTTGTTATCGCCTGCTTCGGCCTGGCGTTTAAGCCCAACATTGACGACCTGCGTGAAAGCCCGGCGATGCAGGTGGCGCAGATGATCGCCGAATGGCATCGCGGCCAGAGCTGGGTGGTGGAGCCGCATATCGACGCGCTGCCCGCCGCGCTTGGCGACAAGGCGACGCTGGTCTCGTGCGAGCAGGCGCTGGCGCAGGCCGACGTGCTGGTGATGCTGGTGGATCACGATCGGTTCCGCGCCGTCGAGGCGTCGCAGGTGACGCAGCGCTGGATAGTGGATACGCGAGGAGTATGGCGGTGAAGCAGTTTTTAATCACCGGCGGCGCGGGTTTTATCGGCTCGGCGCTGGTGCGTTTTCTGATTGAAGAGACGGATCACCGCATTGTGGTGGTGGACAAGCTCAGCTATGCGGGCAATCTCGCTTCGCTGGCCAGCGTGATGCAGGACGCGCGCTTCGCTTTCGAACAGGTCGATATCTGCGATCGTCCGGCGCTGGACGCGGTGTTTGCGCGCTATCAGCCAGACTGCGTCATGCACCTGGCGGCAGAGAGCCACGTTGACCGCTCCATTGACGGCCCCATCGCCTTTGTCGAAACCAATATTGTTGGCACTTATCAACTGCTGGAGGCGGCGCGCGGCTACTGGAAGGGGCTAGAAGGCAAGCGACGCGAGGCCTTTATCTTCCATCATATCTCCACCGATGAAGTGTTCGGCGATCTCCAGGATCCCAATGCGTTCTTTACTGAAACCACGCCCTATGCGCCAAGCAGCCCCTATTCTGCGACCAAAGCCAGCAGCGATCACCTGGTGCGCGCCTGGCTGCGTACCTATGGCCTGCCCGTCATTGTCACCAACTGCTCGAACAATTATGGCCCCTGCCATTTCCCGGAAAAGCTTATTCCGCTCACCATCATCAATGCGCTAGCGGGCAAACCGCTGCCGGTTTACGGCAACGGCGAGCAGGTGCGCGACTGGCTGTATGTTGAAGATCACGCACGTGCGCTCTATCGCGTAGTGAGCAGCGGTAAGGTTGGCGAAACCTATAATATTGGCGGGCATAATGAGCAGCGCAATATCGACGTGGTCAACACTATCTGCGATTTGCTGGAGCAACTGGCGCCGGAGCGTAAAGCCGCTGGCCTGGCGCACTACCGCGATTTAATCACCTTTGTCGCGGATCGCCCCGGGCACGACCAGCGCTACGCTATCGACGCCAGCAAGATTGCGCGCGAGCTGGGCTGGACGCCGGCGGAAACCTTCGAAAGCGGCATGGAGAAAACCGTGCGCTGGTATTTAAACAATCATCCCTGGTGGCAGGCCATTCTGGACGGGCGCTATCGCGGCGAACGGCTCGGCCTGGCCGCGTCGCGCCCATGACGGCGTCAGAGGAGCGGAAGCGATGAAAGGTATTATTCTGGCTGGCGGATCAGGCACGCGTCTTCATCCCATTACGCGCGCGATCTCTAAACAGCTGCTGCCCGTGTATGACAAGCCAATGATCTACTATCCCCTGTCGGTGCTGATGCTGGCGGGCATTCGCGACATTTTGCTGATCACCACGCCAGAGGACCGCGATCATTTTGTGCGCCTGCTGGGCGACGGCAGCGAATTCGGCATTCGCCTTAGCTATGCGGTGCAGCCCAGCCCGGATGGCCTGGCGCAGGCCTTTATTATCGGCGAAAGCTTCATTGGCGGCGATAACTGCTGCCTGGTGCTGGGTGATAATCTCTATTTCGGTCAGGGATTTAGTCCCAAGCTAAACAAAGTCGCCGCGCGCGCGCAGGGCGCCACGGTGTTCGGCTATCAGGTAATGGATCCCGAACGCTTCGGCGTTGTGGAGTTTGACGACGCGTTTAACGCCATCTCAATCGAAGAGAAACCCAGCGCGCCGAAATCGCGCTGGGCGGTAACGGGCCTCTATTTTTACGATAATCAGGTGGTCGAGTTTGCAAAGCAGGTGAAGCCTTCTGCGCGCGGCGAGCTGGAAATTACCGCCATTAACCAGATGTATCTGGCGCGCGGCCAGCTCTCCGTCGAGCTGTTAGGGCGCGGTTTCGCCTGGCTCGATACCGGCACGCACGACAGCCTGATTGAGGCGAGCACCTTTGTACAGACGGTGGAAAAACGTCAGGGTTTCAAAGTCGCCTGTCTGGAAGAGATTGCCTGGCGCAACGGCTGGCTGAGCGACGAGCAGCTGCGCGCCGCCGGCGAGGCATTAACGAAAACCGGCTACGGCCAGTATCTGCTGGATCTGCTGCATGCCCGCCCACGTCAGTATTAACCCCCTCGCCTGGGAAAGCGCCTTTTTCGGCTGCGCCACGGCGCGACTCGATCTGGACGGTGAGCTGCCGCTGGAGGATGCGCTGCGGCATCCCACTGATTTATGGCAAATCAAAGTGCCCGCTGACCGGCTTGAGGCGATCGACGTCCTCTGCCAGCACGGCTTTCAGCTGGCGGAAGGCGAAGCCGATCTGGCTATCACCATTAAACGCACCGAACGCCAGCCCGGCATCCGCATCGCCCGCGAGTCGCAAATCGCGGATTTGCGCGCGGCGGCGGCGCAGATTTTCGTGCAGAGCCGTTTTCGCGCGCCCTGGTTTGCCGCGGACGCCAGCGCGCGCTTTTACGCGCAGTGGATTGAGAACGCGGTGCGCGGCACCTTCGATCATCAGTGCCTGATCGCCAGCGACGCGTCCGGCGCGCTGCAGGGCTTTATCTCGCTGCGTGAAACGGAAGGCGACGTGCGCGTCGGGCTGCTGGGCGTGCTGCCGCACGCGCAGGGCAACGGCATTGGGCAGCGCCTGCTGCTGGCCGGCGCAGACTGGGGGCGGGTGCGTCAGCTCGCGCATCTGCGCGTCGCGACGCAGCTCAGCAATCTGACGGCGATGCGCCTCTATTTACGCAGCGGTGCGCGGCTGGAAAGCACCGCTTACTGGTTCTACAGGAAAGGTCATGATCCCATTTAATGCGCCGCCGGTTGTCGGCAGCGAACTCGAATATATGCAGTCGGCGATGGCCAGCGGCAAGCTATGCGGCGACGGCGGCTTCACCCGCCGCTGCCAGCAGTGGATGGAGCAGCGCTTCGGCTGTAAAAAGGTGCTGCTGACGCCCTCCTGCACCGCCTCGCTGGAGATGGCGGCGCTGCTGATCAATATTCAGCCCGGCGATGAAGTGATTATGCCGAGCTACACCTTCGTCTCCACCGCCAACGCCTTTGTGCTGCGCGGCGCGACCATTGTTTTCGTGGATATCCGTCCCGACACGCTCAACATCGACGAAAGCAAAATCGAAGCGGCGATTACTGAGAAAACACGCGCCATCGTGCCGGTGCACTATGCGGGTGTCGCCTGCGAAATGGATGCGATTATGGCGCTGGCGGCGAAGCATCAGCTCTTTGTGATCGAGGACGCGGCGCAGGGGGTGATGTCGCGCTACAAAGGGCGCGCGCTGGGCACCATCGGCCATATCGGCTGCTTTAGCTTCCACGAAACCAAGAACTACACGGCGGGCGGCGAAGGCGGCGCGACGCTGATCAACGATGCGGCGCTGGTAGAGCGCGCCGAGGTTATTCGTGAAAAAGGCACCAACCGCAGCCAGTTTTTCCGCGGTCAGGTGGATAAGTATACCTGGCGCGATATCGGCTCCAGCTATCTGATGGCGGATCTGCAGGCGGCCTATCTGTGGGCGCAGCTGGAAGCGGCGGAGCGCGTGAATCAGCAGCGCTTGCGCCTGTGGCAGCGCTACTACGACGCGCTGCAGCCGCTGGCGGCGCAGGGACGTCTCCAGCTGCCGTCGCTGCCCGACGCCTGCGAACACAATGCGCATATGTTCTATATCAAGCTGCGCGACAGCGACGATCGTCAGGCGCTGATTAGCTGGATGAAAGAGGCGGAGATCCTGACGGTGTTCCACTATATCCCGCTGCACAGCTCGCCAGCGGGCCAGCAGTTTGGCCGTTTCCACGGTGAAGATCGTTTTACCACCGTCGAAAGCGAACGTCTGCTGCGTCTGCCGCTGTTTTATAACCTGACGGACAATAACCAGAATACGGTTATCAGTTCTCTGCTGAGCTTTTTCGCCTGATGTCGCTGGCAAAAGCGTCGGTGTGGACGGCTTCGTCCACGCTGGTGAAAATTGCCGCCGGGCTGCTGGTGGTCAAACTGCTGGCGGTGAGTTTCGGCCCGGAAGGCGTCGGGCAGGCGGGTAACTTCCGTCAGCTGATTACCGTGCTCGGCGTGCTGGCCGGCGCTGGCATCTTCAACGGCGTCACCACCTACGTCGCGCAGTATCAGCATCAGCCGGCGCCGCTGCGCGCGCTGCTGGGCACCGCGTCGGCGATGGTGCTGGGCTTTTCCACGCTGCTGGCGCTGCTGTTTCTGCTGGCCGCCGCGCCGATTAGCCAGGCGCTGTTCGGCCATACCCGCTTTAAAAATGTGGTGCGCATCGTTGCCTTTCTGCAGTTCGGCATCGCCTGGGCCAATCTGGCGCTGGCGCTGCTGAAAGGCTATCGCGACGCGCGCGGCAACGCGCTGGCGCTGATCGTCGGCAGCCTGCTCGGCGTTGCGGCCTATGCGCTCAGCTGGTGGATCGGCGGCTATTCGGGCGCGCTGGTGGGCTTTGCGCTGGTGCCTGCGCTGGTGGCGGTGCCGGCATTCGCGCTGCTAAAGCGACGCGTGCCGCTGCCGCTCGGCTGGCTAAAACCCCAGTGGCAGCCAGACGTTGCGCGCCGCCTGGCGAAATTTACCCTGATGGCGCTGATTACATCGGTAACGCTGCCGGTCGCCTGGATCATGATGCGCAATCTGCTGGCGCAGCACGACGGCTGGGCGCAGGTCGGCCTGTGGCAGGCCGTCACCAGCATCTCCGACGCCTGGCTGCAGTTTATCACCGCCACCTTCAGCGTCTGGCTGCTGCCGACGCTGGCGCGGCTGGAGCAGAAGCGCGATATCGCCCGGGAAATCGGCCGCGCGCTGCGCTTTGTCTTACCTGCCGTGGCGGCGATCGGCTTTTGCGTCTGGCTATTGCGCGACGTGGCGATCTGGCTGCTGTTTTCGCCTGCGTTTCACGCCATGCGCGATCTCTTTGTCTGGCAGCTGTGCGGCGACGTGTTTAAGGTTGGCGCCTATGTCTTTGGCTATCTGGTGATTGCCAAAGCGTCGCTGCGTTTCTATATTCTGGCCGAAATTAGCCAGTTTATCTTGCTGACGCTCTTCTCGCGCTGGCTGATCCCGCTGTCGGGCGTTACCGGCGCGGCGCAGGCCTATATGGCGACCTATCTCCTTTATTTCGCGCTCTGCTGCGGCGCATTTATGATTTATTACCGGAAAAAATGACGTTAATTCACGTGCTGGGATCGGATATCCCTCATCACAATCACACGGTGCTGCGCTTTTTCAACGATGTTTTAAGCGCAGAGCTGCCGGCCGACCCGCCGCGCCAGTTTATGGTGGTCACGCAGCAGCCTGCCGCGCTCGCCGCCTTCGACAATCTGCGCATTGAAACTTTTAGCTCGAAAAAGGCGCTGGCGCAGGCACTGATCGCGCGGGCAAAAAACCGCGAACAGCGTTTTTTCTGTCACGGGCAGTTTAATCCCGGCATCTGGCTGGCGCTGCTGAGCGGTAAGCTTCGCCCGAGCCAGATCTACTGGCACGTCTGGGGCGCGGACCTCTATGAGGAGTCGCGCAGCCTGAAGTTTCGCCTGTTCTATCTGCTGCGACGCATCGCGCAGGGGCGCGTGGCGCAGGTTTTCGCCACCCAGGGCGATCTGCACTATTACCAGCAGCGCCATCCGCGCGTGCCCGCCGCGCGGCTCTATTTCCCGACGAAAATGGGCCCGGCCGCGCCGCAAAGCACGCCTGACGAGCGCTTTACCATTCTGCTGGGCAACTCCGGCGACGCCAGCAATCGCCATATCGACGGCCTTAAGGCGATTTGTGAACAGTTTGGCGAAGCGGTGCGCGTGCTGGTGCCGCTGGGCTATCCGCCAGACAATGCGGCCTATATCAACGAGGTGGCGGCGGCGGCCGAGCGACTCTTTCCTGCGGGACAGGTCGAGCTGCTGCGCGACAACCTCGCCTTTGATGACTATTTAGCGCTGCTCGCGCGCTGTCATTTAGGTTATTTTATGTTCGAACGCCAGCAGGGCATCGGCACGCTTTGCCTGCTGATTCAGGCTAACGTGCCCTTTGTGCTTAACCGGCGCAATCCGTTCTGGCGCGATATCAGCGAGCAGGGGCTGCCGGTGTTGTTCAGCAGCGATGCACTGGATTACGCGAGCGTGGCGGAAGCGCGCCGACAGCTGGCGAGCTGCGATAAGCAGGCTATCGCCTTTTTTGCCCCTGGCTATATAACCGGCTGGCGCGACGCGTTGCGCCATTGTGAAGGGGAGTCGTCATGAACCTCATGCAGTTTAGCGGTCTGCTGGTGGTTTATCTGCTGTCGCTGGGTTTTATTCTGACCCTGACCTGGCGGGAGTTCAGGCGCGTGCGCTTTAATTTCCACCTTTTTTTCACCCTGTTGTTTTTGCTGACTTTCTACTTTGGCTTTCCGCTGACCTGCGGGCTGGTGTTCCGCTTTAACGTCGAGGTGGTGCCGCCGGAGTATCTGTTGCAGGCGCTGCTGTCGGCGACGGCGTTCTACGCCGTCTATTACGTCAGCTATAAGGTGCGGCTCCGTCCTGCGGCGGTGCCGCGCGCCAGGCCCTGGCTGCAGATGAACCGTGTGGAGACCCATCTGACCTGCGTTCTGCTGGCGCTGGTGGCGATCGGCACGGTGACGGTGTTTTTCCTGCACAACGGCTTTCTGCTGTTTCGCCTCACCGCCTACAACCAGATTTTTTCCAGCGAAGTCTCCGGCGTGGCGCTGAAGCGCTTTTTCTATTTCTTTATCCCTGCGATGCTGATCCTCTATTTTCTGCGTCCGACGCAGCGTAACTGGCTGCTGTTTCTGCTGGTAACGGTGGCGTTCGGCCTGCTGACCTATGCGCTGGTCGGCGGCACGCGGGCGAATATCATCATCGCCTTTGCGCTGTTTTTGTTTATCGGCATTACGCGCGGCTGGATCAGCCTGTGGATGCTGGCGGCGGCGGGCGTGCTGGCGATTGGCGGCATGTTCTGGCTAGCGCTGCGGCGCTATAACCTTAACGTGTTCGGTGAAGAGGCGGTTTACACCTTTCTTTACCTGACGCGCGATACCTTTTCGCCCTGGGAGAATCTGGCGCTGCTGCTGGAGAACTACTCTAAGATCGAGTTTCAGGGGCTGGCGCCCATCTGGCGCGACTTCTATGTCTATATTCCCGGCTGGCTCTGGCCGGGCAGGCCGTCGATGGTGCTCAACAGCGCCAACTATTTTACCTGGGAAGTGCTGAACAACCATTCAGGCCTGGCGATTTCGCCCACGCTGCTGGGCTCGCTGCTGGTGATGGGCGGCATCTGGTTTATCCTGCCGGGCGCGGTGGCGGTCGGACTGATTATTAAGGGCTTCGATACGCTCTATATACGCGGGCGTGACGCCGACAACCGCTACAGCGGCGCGATTATGCAGAGTTTCTGCTTTGGCGCGGTATTCAATATGATTGTGCTGGCGCGCGAAGGCGTGGATGCGTTTGGCTCGCGCGTGGTTTTTTTCGCTTTGATTTTTCTGGCCTGCCTCGGCGTGGCGAAGATGCTGTTCTGGCTGCTGGATCGCGCCGGGCTGATTCGACGTCGTGGCGGTCAGGTTTTACATAGCCCAACTTAACGCCTCTGGGCACAACGGGAAGATAAGACTCGACCATGACAAGGTTACCGGAAACGCCGCAGTATGATATCCGCGGCGTGTCGCTGTATGGCTTCGACAGTATGTCCGCCTTTGTGGATTTTCTGCTGCCGGAGGAGAGCGCGCGCAGCGGGACGCTGGTGGCGATAAATGCCGAGAAGATGCTGACGGCGGAGCACGACGAGGCGCTGCGTGCGCTGTTGCAGGAGGCGGAGTTCAAATATCCCGACGGCATCAGCATTGTGCGCTCTATCCGTAAGAAGTATCCGCATGCGGCGGTGCAGCGCATCGCGGGCGCCGACTTATGGGAAGGATTGATGGAGCGCGCCGGCCGGCAGGGCACGCTGGTGTTTTTAATCGGCGGCCGCCAGGCGGTGCTGGATGAGACCTGCGATAAGCTGCGTCGGCAGTGGAATGTGAATATCGTCGGCGCGCAGGACGGTTTTTTCGCCCCTGCCGACCGTGATGCGCTTTTTGCCCGCGTCGCCGCCAGCGGCGCGCGTATCGTGACCGTTGCGCTGGGGTCGCCGCGTCAGGAACTGCTGATGCGCGACTGTCGCGCGCGCTGGCCGCACGCGCTCTATATGGGCGTGGGCGGCACCTATGATGTGTTTACGGGTCATGTGAAGCGTGCGCCGAAGATTTGGCAGCGTCTGGGGCTGGAGTGGCTCTATCGGCTGATTCGCCAGCCCAGCCGGCTGCGTCGTCAGCTAAAACTGATCAAATATTTGCGCTATCACTGGCGTGGCGATCTCTGATCTGACTGATTACTTCGGCCTTTTTTCGCTGAGGAAATAGCCAAAGTGCTCTATTCCTCGACGAAATGCACAAAGCGTAATCAAACGCGTTTTTTTATTAAAAAAGCACTGGACAGTATCACCCCAAGTCCGTAGTATGCCCATCCGCAACGGCGCTACGCGCCCGTAGCTCAGCTGGATAGAGCGCTGCCCTCCGGAGGCAGAGGTCTCAGGTTCGAATCCTGTCGGGCGCGCCATTTAGTTTGTGCGCAGGAGCTGCGGTGGTTACATTACCGCGTTAATAAAGAGTTACATGGTGCAGGTCGTTGGCTTGCAACATACCGAATTGTGGTGGCTATAGCTCAGTTGGTAGAGCCCTGGATTGTGATTCCAGTTGTCGTGGGTTCGAGTCCCATTAGCCACCCCAGATTTTGCTGGGATACGCGAAGGTGGCGGAATTGGTAGACGCGCTAGCTTCAGGTGTTAGTGTCTTAACGGACGTGAGGGTTCAAGTCCCTCTCTTCGCACCAGGCAAATCAAAACAATAAAAATTATCGGCGAGTAGCGCAGCTTGGTAGCGCAACTGGTTTGGGACCAGTGGGTCGGAGGTTCGAATCCTCTCTCGCCGACCATTTTATAAACCTGCTTGAAAAAGCAGGTTTTTTTTCGTCTGTAGAAAAAGAGGATGAGAACCTCCGAAGGAGGTTTGCGCCGAGCGTAGCGAGACAACGTTGCGCAGCAACGGCCCGAAGGGCGCTTATCGAAGATAAGCGTAATCCTCTCTCGCCGACCATTTTATAAACCTGCTTGAAAAAGCAGGTTTTTTTTCGTCTGTAGAAAAAGAGGATGAGAACCTCCGAAGGAGGTTTGCGCCGAGCGTAGCGAGACAACGTTGCGCAGCAACGGCCCGAAGGGCGCTTATCGAAGATAAGCGTAATCTCTCTCGCCGACCATTTTATAAACCTGCTTGAAAAAGCAGGTTTTTTTTCGTCTGTAGAAAAGCGGGTTGTGAGGTTGTGGGCTGCTGTTTGCAAGCTTTGTGCCGACGCGTATGGCATGGACGGATCGCAAAGTCGCTGTACGCATCCCTGCGCGCTCGGCCCGCGTGATACGCACCTCATCCCTGAGGTGCGCCCGTAAACGGGCCAACGCTGCGCGTTGTTCAAAAACGCTCCTGGCGTTTTTGTCCTTGTCGCGGGACGCTTTGCTCTTCCGTCCATGCCATTCGCGTTTTAGCTGAAGAGCTGTCTATTTGTCGCTTTCCAGAGACAATTAACCCGTTGATTTAATTATCCTTACAGGAAGATGATATTTGCTGTCTCAATATTGAGACAGCAAACCGATAGTTTGTCGTTTTTTGCCGACAACCGGTGAGTAACCGCGCAGACTGAATAATGCCATGTGATTGAAAATACAGGCTTTACTATATTCCCAGCAACCTGGCACGCCTTGTGCAATAATTATCGCGTAGATGCTCATTCCACCTCTTATGTCTGCTGATGCTGCATAAACCTGGGAATGACGCAGAGCCACTTTTGGGTACCCGTTGTCTGCCTGCCTGTATCGCTTACGCCTTACAGGATCAACAGACATACCGTTGAGTCGGGTACCTCAGGGTTGTCTTACCGACCTGATCTTACACCTGCTTCTGGCAGGTGTTTTTTTTGCGCCAGATAATGGGCAAAAAAAAGCCGGGCAAGCCCGGCGTAAACAAGTAACAACAACATTAAGCATTCGGGTTGTTTTTCAGCGTCAGCAGTAAGCCTTCGCGGCGCATTTTCGCCGCTTCTTCTGGACGATGCATACGGTCGTAGACATCCGCCAGCCACGCATAGTCGAACGCGTCGGGACGCTGCGCCAGCGCCTGCTGGAACGCCTCGGCGGCCTGCTGCCATTCGCCGTGGCGCATCAGCAGCTGGCCCAGCGTGCTGTGCAGCAGCGGCGTCGCGCCGTGCTGCTTGATCTGCTGGCGCAGCGCTTTCTCCAGCGCTTCCGGATTGCTGCTCTTAATGCACGGCATCAGCAGCACCAGACGATCGTCATAGTGGCGCTTCAGGCCGTCGAGAACGATCTCCTGCGCGGTCTGGTGATCGTCGCACTCGATCAAATGATCCGCCATCGCCACCTGCAGCGCCGTTTGCTGACGCGTTTTACGGCTGAGATTCGACCACCAGCGCTTCAGGCCGTCGCTGCCCTGATCGGCCATCGCCTGATTCATCAGACCCAGCCACGCCTGCTGCTGTAGATCGGCGCGATGCTGCTCATCGCCCACCTGCGACTTTTCCATCGCCGGCAGAATGTCGATCAGGGAACTCCATGCGCCGGTACGCAGGTAAGCCTGCTCCGCCAGACGCAGCACTTCCGGGTGACGCGGCGCGACTTCCAGCAGGCGATCGATGCCGTGACGCGCGGCGTGATCTTCATTACGCGCCAGCAGAATGCGTGCGCGGGTGATTTCAACCGGGATCACGTCGTTGTCCGACAGCTCGGCGGCGCGCTCAAGATGCTGGTTAGCGCGGATTTCATCGCCGCGCTGCTGCGCCGCCTCGGCCGCCAGCAGGTAGTTGGCCACCGGCACGTCGGCGTGATCGGCGTCTTTCGACAGCAGCTTCTCAACCTGGCGATGATCGCCTTCGGCGAGCTTCATCAGCGCGGTCTGGGTGTGGCGCTGCGCGCGGCGACGCTTACGGCCGGTAAACCAGCCGCGGGTGCGCGCGCCGGTGCGAAACAGGCGGCGCAGCAGCCACTCCACGCCAAGAATGATTAGCAGGCTGATAATCAGAATGATCGCCAGGCCCGTGACGCTGGTTTCCACATTCCAGTTGTCGGTCTGAATCAGCACATAGCCCTGATGGCCGGCGATCATCGGACCGACCACAATGCCGGCGATCAGCAGAACGAACAGGATAAATACCTTAAGCATGCGCTTAGCCTCCTTGCGGCTGGTCAGCGGCGACGGAAGGCTGCGCAATCAGATTGCGCACGCGCGTCTGCATCAGCTTATCGATAAGCGGCTGACTTTCCAGATTGTCCGGCAGGTTCATATTAATGCTCTGCTGGCTCAGTTCATCCAGCTGCGCCAGAAAGGCTTTGGTCGCCGGATCGTTGGTGTCATACCAGGCGCGCACCCAGCTGGAGACGGTGTCGATCGACTGTTTATAGATCTCATCTTGGTGACGCGGCACCGCCTGGGCGGCGATCAGCAGACGCGAGCGAATATTTTCGCGCAGATA
This sequence comes from Pantoea sp. Z09, assembly GCF_022394795.1. Taxonomy (NCBI): domain Bacteria; kingdom Pseudomonadati; phylum Pseudomonadota; class Gammaproteobacteria; order Enterobacterales; family Erwiniaceae; genus Pantoea; species Pantoea sp. Z09. Next base: position 3,706,605 of record NZ_CP092373.1, on the reverse strand, counting down.
AACGTCCTGGTTTGGCGCCAGCAGCGGCTGCGCCGTGTTGTCGCGACGGCGGATGGTGATGAAGTCATCCATAAAGTTATGCCAGCTTTTCACCAGATTCTGACGCCATTCGCGCAGCGAAGAGGTCAGCTCGCCGCCGTCGCTGTCCATCGGCGCGTCGTCGCTGTCGTTGTCCGCCAGGCGCAGGTTGTCGACGCCGTTCGACAGCTGGTTCAGCTTAAGAATGATGCCGTCGTAATCGATCTGGTCGATGGCCGACAGCGTGCTGATATCCTGCGTCAGCGCGCGGCGCACGCTGGTGACGCTGGGATCGTTCATATCGGCCAGGCTGGCGTCGGCGCTTTTCAGCAATGCGGCGGCGGTGGTGACGTCCTGATCGCTCCAGAGCTTGCGGCCCGCCAGTTTCACCAGGTAGTCCGCCTGCGATACCAGCCAGGCGTGCACGTCATTCCCGGAGATCGTGGCGACCTTTTCGCGCAGGGTTTCCAGCTCTTTCGCTGTCGCGGCCTGCTGGGTGCGCGCGTCGTTCAGCGCGTTTTGCGCGCTGCTCAGCTGCTGCGCCAGCTGCTGTTTGTCGCTGCCCGCTTGCTGCTGCAAAGCGTTCAGCTTATCGCTCAGGCTTTGATTCGCCTGCGCCTGAAGTTCAGCCTGATGTTTTCCGTTAAGGTATAAACCCGCGCCGGTCGCCAGCGCGATAATAATCGCCACCGCGCCCAGCACCATGCCGCCGCTCTTTTTGTCGCGCGGCGGTTGCGGGCGGGAAGAGGGCGAAGTGTCTGCCGCTGGCGTCGTCTCTTCAACCGTGGCGGAGGTCGCTTTTTGTTCCGTCATCTGTGGCACATCCCATGATTAAGTTCAGCGTAACGCGCGCAGCAGCGCGTCGTTATCGGCCCCATCAGCTACCTGAATATCCTGCCAGCCCAGTTCACTGGCCAGCGTAGCCAAACGTTCGCTGACGACAATCAGTCGACAGCGCAATAACCATTCCTCGCGATCGACCGCAGGGAACAGAGAAAACAGCTGTTGTAACATTTCGCCGCTGCTGACCACCAGCGTTGTGATGCCGCGGTTGCGCCAGCGTCGACCTTCAATAGCGCCGTCGTAGTGTTTGTGACAGCGCTGATAGCACTGACTAAACGTGACCTCGGCGCCGCGTGCGGCCAGCGTTTCCGCCAGCAGTTCGCGCCCGGGATTTCCTCTTAAAATCAGCGCTTTCTTACCGGAAACCCGCTGCAACGCCGCCAGGTTGATCAGCGCCTCGCTGGTTTCCTGCGCGTGCGGATAGTCGACGTGTCGACCGCTGGCGGTGTGAAACGCCAGCGCGGTGCTGCGACCAATTGCATAATAGTCTACGTCTGCGGGCCACGCTGCGTTGTGACGCGCCAGCGCAGGCTGCGCATGGCGGATCACCTGCTGCGAGAGCAGAAACACCAGATCGCTGGCGCGCAGCGCAGCCAGCTGTTGCGGCAGGCGATCAAGATCACTGCCCGGCGCAAACTCGATCAGCGGCAGCGTCCACGCCTCGCGGCCGAGGCTGCGCAGGCGGGTCGCCAGCTCGCTGGCGGCGGGTTCCGGGCGCGTGACCAGGATAGTCATGCAGGCGGCTGCCCTTGATAAACCTCGCGCAGAATATCGCGCGCGCCGTTGCCGAGCAGCTCTTCGGCGAGCGAAACGCCCATCGCTTCCGCTTCGGCGCGAGGGCCGCGACGTTCGCCGCGCACCATGACGCTGCCGTCCGGCGCGCCAACCAGGCCACGCAGCCAGAGCTGGTCGCCTTCCAGCAGCGCAAAGCTGCCGATCGGCACCTGACAGCCTCCTTCCAGCCGCGTGTTCATGGCGCGCTCCGCCTTCACGCAGATGGCGGTGTCGTCATGATTAAGCGCCTGCAGCAGGCCGATCAGCTCGCTGTCGTCGAGACGACACTCAATGCCGACCGCGCCCTGACCCACGGCGGGCAAGGAGATTTCCGGCGGCAGCGGCTGGCGGATGCGTGATTCAAGATCCAGGCGCTTCAGTCCGGCGGTCGCCAGGATAATGGCGTCATAGTCGCCCGCGTCGAGTTTCGACAGGCGGGTGCCGACGTTGCCGCGCAGCGAACGGATCACCAGATCTGGTCGGCGCTCGCTAATCTGGCTCTGGCGACGCAGGCTGGAGGTGCCGACCACCGCGCCCTGCGGCAGGGCGTCCAGCGAGTCGTAGTGGTTTGAGACGAAGGCGTCGCGCGGATCTTCGCGCTCGCAAATCGTGACCAGCCCTAATCCCTCAGGGAACGCGACCGGCACATCCTTCATTGAATGCACCGCGAGATCGGCGCGATTTTCCAGCATCGCCAGCTCAAGCTCTTTGACAAACAATCCCTTGCCGCCCACTTTCGCCAGCGGCGTATCAAGAATAATGTCGCCTTTGGTCACCATCGGCACCAGCTCTACGCGCAGGCCCGGGTGCGCGGCCATCAGGCGCCGCTGGACATAATGTGCCTGCCAGAGCGCAAGGGGACTTTGTCTTGTAGCAATTCTGAAAATTTTGTCTAACATGCTGTTAACCATTTTGATCGTTCACCGAATATCCTATCATTGTCGGCTGATGGCTGACAGTTTCAACGGATTATTTGACCGGGATAGCGGCAACCGGCACCCGGCAGAAGAGGATAACGCGGCAAGCGGCGTCCGAAAGCGCAGGACGCGAACAGGAACGTGCTAAACTGTTAAGTAGCGCAACTTTCTTTACGGTCAATCTGCCAGGTGTTAGATTGATCACGTTTCCAGCAATAATCTGCCCAACTTTTTCGATTACAAAGCGGCAGGTTTCGGAAACAGGTTGCTTAAACACTGGGACAATCAGGCGAAACGTCTTGTACCTCTACATTGAGACACTGAAACAGAGACTGGATGCCATTAATCAGCTGCGCGTCGATCGCGCGCTGGCTGCGATGGGACCTGCTTTCCAGCACGTATACAGTCTGCTGCCGACCTTACTACATTATCATCACCCGCTGATGCCAGGTTACTTTGACGGTAACGTTCCCCGAGGCATCAGCTTCTTCACGCCTGAAGAAAATCAGCTGGCGCTGATGCGAGAGCTGGCGGGCAGCCATGAGCTGACGCTGGACGTGTCGCGCAGCGGCGAAATGCCGATCACCGCTATCTATTCGATGGGCAGCACTTCGTCAGTGGGGCAGAACAGCGTTTCCGATCTCGATATCTGGGTCTGCCATCAATCCTGGCTCGACAATGAAGAGCGCCTCAACCTGCAGCGCAAGTGCACGCTGTTGCAGAAGTGGTGCGTCTCGATGGGCGTGGAAGTCAGCTTCTTTCTGATTGATGAAAACCGCTTCCGCCATAATGAAAGCGGCAGCCTGGGCGCGGAAGACTGCGGCTCGACGCAGCATATTTTGCTGCTGGACGAGTTCTACCGCACCGCCGTGCGCATGGCGGGCAAACGCATTCTGTGGAATATGGTGCCGTGCGAAGAGGAACATCACTACGACGACTATGTGATGTCGCTCTACGCGCAGGGCGTGCTGACGCCCAACGAGTGGCTCGACCTGGGCGGACTGGGCACGCTGTCGGCAGAAGAGTATTTCGGTGCCAGCCTGTGGCAACTCTATAAAAGCATCGACTCGCCCTATAAGGCGGTGCTGAAAACCCTGCTGCTGGAAGCCTACAGCTGGGAATATCCCAACACGCAGCTGCTGGCGATGGATATCAAACAACGACTGCACGACGGTGAAATCGTCAGCTTCGGCCTCGATCCTTACTGCATGATGCTGGAGCGCGTGACGCACTACCTGACCAGCGTGGACGATCAGCCGCGCCTCGATCTGGTACGCCGCTGCTTCTATTTGAAAGTGTGCGAGAAGCTGAGCGCCGACGAAAACAGCAGCCGCTCAGGCTGGCGCCGCGAGATCTTGTCGCAGCTGGTGAAAGAGTGGGGCTGGGACGAAGAGAAACTGGCGATCCTCGACAACCGCGGCGGCTGGAAAATCGAACGCGTGCGCGAAGCGCATAACGAGCTGCTGGATGCGATGATGCAGAGCTATCGCAACCTGATCCGCTTTGCGCGTCGCAACAATTTAAGCGTCAGCGCGAGTCCGCAGGATATCGGCGTGCTGACGCGTAAACTGTACGCCGCGTTCGAAGCGCTGCCGGGCAAGGTCACGCTGGTCAACCCGCAGATTTCGCCCGACCTGTCGGAAGAGAACCTCACCTTTATTCATGTGCCGGCGGGCCGCGCCAATCGCTCAGGCTGGTATCTCTATAACCAGGCGCCTGACATGAGTTCGATCATCAGCCATCAGCCGCTGGAGTATAACCGCTACCTGAATAAGCTGGTGGCCTGGGCGTGGTTCAACGGCCTGCTGACCAGCAAAACGCGGTTGCATATCAAAGGCAACGAGATCTGCGATCTGGCGCGCCTGCAGGAGCTGGTGCACGACGTCTCCTCTCACTTTCCGCTGCGTCTGCCCGCGCCGACGCCGAAGGCGCTCTACAGCCCATGCGAAATCCGCCATCTGGCGATTATCGTCAACCTTGAGCATGACCCGACCGCCGCTTTCCGCAATCAGGTGGTGCACTTCGACTTCCGCAAGCTCGATGTCTTTAGCTTCGGTCAGCAGCAGCAGTGCCTGATCGGCAGCATCGATCTGCTCTACCGCAACTCGTGGAACGAGGTGCGCACGCTGCACTTCAGCGGCGAACAGGCGATGATCGAAGCGCTGAAGACCATTCTGGGCAAAATGCATCAGGACGCCGCGCCGCCGGATACGGTAGAGGTCTTCTGCTACAGCCAGCACCTGCGCGGGCTGATCCGCACCCGCGTTCAGCAGCTGGTGTCTGAATGCATTGAGCTGCGTCTCTCCAGCACGCGTCAGGAGCCGGGCCGCTTTAAGGCGCTGCGCATGGCGGGACAGACGTGGGGACTCTTCTTCGAACGCATGAGCGTCTCGGTGCAGAAGCTGGAGAACGCAGTGGAGTTTTACGGCGCCATCTCCAACAACAAGCTGCACGGCCTGTCGATCAAAGTGGAATCGAACCAGACGCCGCTGCCGCCGGTGGTAAACGGCTACGCCAGCGAAGGGATTATTCAGTTCTTCTTCGAAGAGACCACCAACGAGCAAGGGTTCAACATCTATATTCTGGATGAAACCAACCGCGTCGAGGTCTATCACCACTGCGAAGGCAGTAAAGAGGAGCTGGTGCGCGACGTCAGCCGGTTCTACTCCTCGTCGCACGATCGCTTTACCTACGGCTCGAGCTTTATCAACTTCAATCTGCCGCAGTTCTACCAGATCGTGAACACCGGCGATCGCTTCCAGGTGATCCCGTTCCGCAGCCAGACGCTGGCCCAGCTCTGCGCGACGCAGCCGGATAACGATAACGGCGACTATCAGCCGCGCTATCAGGTGCACTGACGCCGCGCTCGCCGCGCGGCCCTTTCCTTATTGAACTGTCACCGCGCGCACGTGAAATGCGGGGATTTCCTGTTGCTTTTCCATCTTCAACTGCGATGATAAGCAACCAGGTTAAGGACAGAAGAGCAGAAAAGATGAAGAGAGTAAAAAGCCTGTTGGCAATGGCGCTGGCGCTCGCGAGCCTGGCAGGCTGTGGACTAAAAGGACCGCTTTACTTCCCGCCCGCCGAACAGCCAAAGACGCAAACGCCTCAGCAGGCTGAGCAGCAGAAACAGCAGCAGCAGCAGCGCGCGGCGCAGGCCGATACCAAAGGACTGGTGAGCGGCGGCAACGCCAGCATGTCAGCAGACTAATCGTAATGGCGCACCCGGCGGAGCAAAAAATGCAGTTCTCCAAAATGCACGGCCTTGGCAACGACTTTATGGTGGTCGACGCCGTGACGCAAAACGTCTTTTTTTCGCCGGAGCTGATTCGCCGGCTGGCGGATCGCCATCTGGGGATCGGTTTCGATCAGCTGCTGATCGTCGAACCGCCTTACGATCCCGATCTCGACTTTCACTATCGCATTTTCAACGCCGACGGCAGCGAAGTGGCGCAGTGCGGCAACGGCGCGCGCTGTTTCGCCCGTTTTGTGCGGCTGAAAGGGCTGACCAACAAAAGCGAGATCCGCGTCAGCACGCAGACCGGACGCATGGTGCTGAGCGTGACGCCGGACGAACTGGTGCGCGTCAATATGGGCGAGCCGAATTTCGAGCCGCAGCAGGTGCCGTTTCGCGCCAATAAAGCGGAAAACCTCTATCTGCTGCGCGTCGCCGAACAGACGGTGATGTTTGGCGCGGTGTCGATGGGCAATCCGCACTGCGTGATCCAGGTCGACAGCGTGCAGACCGCCGCGGTCGAGACCCTGGGCCCGTCGCTGGAGAGCCACGAACGCTTTTCCGAGCGCGTCAACGTCGGCTTTATGGAAGTGGTCTCGCCGGAGCATATTCGCCTGCGCGTCTACGAGCGCGGCGCGGGCGAAACCCAGGCGTGCGGCAGCGGCGCCTGCGCCGCGGTTGCCTGCGGCGTCCAGCAGGGCATTTTGTCGCCGAAAGTGCGCGTCGATCTGCCGGGCGGCACGCTGCATATCGCCTGGAAAGGCGCCGGTCAGCCGCTGTTTATGACCGGCCCTGCCACACACGTTTACGATGGGTTTATTCATCTATGAAAAATATCGAAGAGCAGGCTGACAACACGCTCCTGCTGGACGATCAGGCTGTTAACCTCTATCTGCAGCAAAATCCCGACTTCTTTATCCGCAACGCCCGCCAGGTTGAACAGATGGCGGTGCCGCATCCGGTGCGCGGCAGCGTGTCGCTGGTGGAGTGGCATATGGCGCGCCAGCGCAACCATATTCAGCGGCTGGAAGAAGAGATCACGCTGCTGATGGAGCAGGCGAGCGCCAATCACGAGCTGTTTGATCGGCTGCTGGCGCTGCAGGGGCATCTGGCGGCGGCCGGTTCGCTGCAGGATATGCTTAATCGCCTGCAGCGCTGGGCGCGCGATCTGGGACTGGCGGGCGCCAACCTGCGTCTGTTCGCCGATCAATGGCGGCTGGGCGCGCCCTCGGAGTTCGTCCAGCTCGGCCTGTCGCGCCAGGCGTTCGAGCCGCTGCGCATCCAGCGTTTCGGCCAGCAACACCATTTTCTCGGCAGCCTGAACGGCCCGGAGCTGCTGCTGCTGCTGCCGCAGGCCAAGGCGATCGGCTCCGTGGCGATGTCGCTGATGGGCGAACGCGGCGAGCTGGGCGTGCTGATCTTCAGCAGCCGCGACAGCCAGCACTATCAGGCCGGGATGGGCACGCTACTGCTGCAGCATCTGGCGCAGATGATGCCAGAGCTGCTGCTGCGCTGGGTAGAACGCGCATGAGCGCGCTGCAGGCCGTCGTCGACGAATTCCTGCGCTATCTCAGGGTCGAGCGTCAGCTCAGCCCGCTGACGCAGGAAAACTACGCGCGCCAGCTGGCGACGCTGACGGAGATGGCGGAAGAGATGAAGCTCAGCAGCTGGGCGGCGCTGGAGCCTGCGCAGGTGCGCAGCATGGCGTCGCGCAGTCGCCGCGCCGGGTTAGGCGCCAGCAGCCTTGCGCTGCGGCTCTCGGCGCTGCGCAGTTTTCTCGACTGGCAGGTCAGCCAGGGCAAACTCTCTGCTAATCCCGCCAAAGGGGTTTCCACGCCGCGCAACGCGCGTCATCTGCCGAAAAATATCGACGTCGACGAGGTCAATCAGCTGCTGGAGATCGACCTTAACGATCCGCTGGCAGTGCGCGACCGCGCAATGCTGGAGGTGATGTACGGCGGCGGGCTGCGCCTGTCGGAGCTGGTGAATATAGACTGCCGCCACGTCGACTTCGAGGCGGGCGAGGTCTGGGTCACCGGCAAAGGCAGCAAAGAGCGGCGCGTGCCGATCGGCCGCACCGCCGTCGCCTGGCTGGAACGCTGGCTGCCGCTGCGCGCCAGCTTCGGCGGCGAGGATGACGCGCTGTTTCTCTCCAGCCGCGGCCGCCGCATTTCGGCGCGCAACGTGCAGAAGCGCTTCGCCGAATGGGGCGTGAAGCAGGGCGTCGCCAGCCATATCCATCCGCACAAGCTGCGCCACTCGTTCGCCACCCATCTGCTGGAGTCGAGCGGCGATCTGCGCGCGGTACAGGAGCTGCTGGGCCACGCCAGTCTGTCGACCACGCAGATCTATACCCATCTCGACTTCCAGCATCTGGCGACGGTGTATGACGCTGCGCACCCCCGTGCCAAACGAGGAAAGAACGAATGAAGTTTTACCGTCCGTTACGCGCCGTGAAGGCGATCACCTTCGATCTCGACGATACGCTCTACGACAACTATCCGGTGATCCGCAAAACCACCGCCGAATCGCACGCGGCGCTGCAGGCCTACCATCCGTCGCTGCGCGAATTCACGCCGCGCGATTATCAGGCGCTGCGCGACGAGCTGCTGGCGCGCGAGCCAGATATCTACCACGACGTGTCGGAGTGGCGTCGACGCTCGGTCGAACTGGCGCTGCTCAACGCCGGACTCTCCGCGCAGGAAGCGACGACGGGCGCCGATGAAATCATGGGCGTCTTTCACCACTGGCGCAGCCAGGTGGAGATGCCAGAAGAGACGCATGAGACGCTGAAGGCGCTCGGCGCGAAAGTGCCGCTGGTGGCGATCACCAACGGCAACGCGCGCCCGGAGCAGCTCGGCATTGCCGACTACTTTCAGTTTGCGCTGCGCGCCGGGCCAGACGGCCGCGCCAAGCCTTATCAGGATATGTACCATCTCGCCGCGCAGCGGCTCGGCCTGGCGCCGGAGCAGATCCTGCACGTGGGCGACGATCTCACCACCGACGTGGCCGGCGCGCTGCGCTGCGGCATGCAGGCGTGCTGGATCAACCTGCGCGGCGGCAACCTGATGCAGATTGCCGACGCGCGTCTGTTGCCCCATGTCGAAATTTCGCGATTGGCATCCCTGACCTCACTGTTATAATGGCTGTAGATTTATCCAGTCGTGCCCTGAGTCATGCGCCTTGCCGCAAGCCGAATGATTCAGGGCGCGCTTTTTGTTTTCTTAGATAGACGGTGCCTATGGACGTTTCTGATCTGCTTAACGGTTTGAATGACAAACAGCGCGAAGCCGTGGCGGCGCCGCGCAGCAACCTGCTGGTGCTGGCAGGCGCAGGCAGCGGAAAAACACGCGTCCTGGTGCACCGTATCGCCTGGCTACTGTCGGTAGAGAACTGCTCGCCCTATTCGATTATGGCGGTAACCTTTACCAACAAAGCGGCGGCGGAGATGCGTCACCGTATCGAACAGCTGATCGGCACCAGCCAGGGCGGCATGTGGATCGGCACCTTTCACGGCCTTGCCCATCGTCTGCTGCGCGCGCACCATCTTGATGCTGGTCTGCCGCAGGATTTCCAGATCCTCGACAGCGAAGATCAGCTGCGCCTGCTGAAGCGCCTGATCAAGGCGATGAACCTGGATGAGAAGCAGTGGCCTGCGCGTCAGGGCATGTGGTACATCAACGGCAAGAAAGATGAAGGGCTGCGCCCGAAACATATCGAAAGCTACGGCAACCCGGTGGAGCAGACCTGGCTGCGCATCTATCAGGCGTATCAGGAAGCGTGCGACCGCGCCGGGCTGGTGGATTTCGCCGAGCTGCTGCTGCGCGCCCATGAGCTGTGGCTGCACAAGCCGCATATCCTCAATCACTATCGCGAACGCTTCAGCAATATTCTGGTGGATGAGTTTCAGGATACCAATAACATTCAGTACGCTTGGATCCGCATGCTGGCGGGCGACAGCGGTCGGGTGATTATCGTCGGCGACGACGATCAGTCGATCTACGGCTGGCGCGGCGCGCAGGTCGAGAACATCCAGCGCTTCCTGCAGGATTTCCCGGCGGCGGAGACCATCCGCCTCGAGCAGAACTATCGCTCCACCAACAATATCCTGAAGTCGGCCAACGCCCTGATCGCCAACAATAACGGCCGTCTCGGCAAAGAGCTGTGGACCGACGGCAGCGATGGCGATCCTATCTCTATCTACTGCGCCTTTAACGAGCTGGACGAAGCGCGCTTCGTGGTCAACCGCATCAAAACCTGGCAGGAGAGCGGCCACGCCCTGCAGGACTGCGCCATTCTCTACCGCAGCAACGCCCAGTCGCGCGTGCTGGAAGAGGCGCTGCTGCAGAGCAGCATGCCGTACCGCATTTACGGCGGCATGCGCTTCTTCGAGCGTCAGGAGATCAAAGACGCGCTCGCCTATCTGCGCCTGATCGCCAACCGCAACGACGACGCCGCCTTCGAGCGCGTGGTCAATACGCCGACGCGCGGCGTGGGCGATCGCACGCTTGACGTGGTGCGGCAGACCGCCCGCGAACGGCAGATGACGCTGTGGCAGGCGACGCGCGAGCTGCTGCAAACCAAAGCGCTGGCGGGGCGCGCCGCCTCGGCGCTGCAGCGTTTCTGCGAGCTGGTCGATTCGCTGGCAGGCGAAACCGCCGAGATGCCGCTGCATGTGCAGACCGACCGCGTCATTAAAGATTCCGGCCTGTGGGTGATGTATGAGCAGGAGAAAGGCGAAAAGGGCCAGGCGCGTATCGAAAACCTTGAGGAACTGGTGACGGCGACGCGCCAGTTCAGCTATCAGGATGAAGATGAAGATCTGATGCCGCTGCAGGCGTTTCTGTCGCACGCCGCGCTGGAAGCGGGCGAAGGCCAGGCCGACAAGTGGCAGGACGCGGTGCAGCTGATGACGCTGCACTCGGCGAAGGGGCTGGAGTTCAGCCAGGTCTTTATCGTCGGCATGGAAGAGGGCATGTTCCCGAGCCAGATGTCGATTGACGAGGGCGGCCGTCTGGAAGAGGAGCGCCGTCTCGCCTATGTCGGCGTGACGCGCGCCATGCTGAAGCTGACGCTGACCTACGCCGAGTCGCGTCGACTCTACGGCAAAGAGGTTTATCATCGGCCGTCGCGCTTTATCGGCGAGCTGCCGGAAGAGTGCATCGAAGAGGTGCGCCTGCGCGCCAGCGTTAGCCGTCCGGTCAGCCATCAGCGCATGGGCACGCCGGTGACGAAAAGCGATAGCGGCTTCTCGCTGGGCCAGCGCGTCAAACATGCCAAATTCGGCGAAGGCACCATCATCAATCTGGAAGGCAGCGGCGAACACAGCCGCGTGCAGGTGGCATTTCAGGGGCAGGGCATCAAGTGGCTGGTGGCCGCTTATGCGAAGCTGGAAACCGCTTAGTCACCGGTTGACGACTTTTTCGTCTCAGCGTAACATGCGCGCACTATTATCAAGAGAGGACAATGCCTTGGATACGCCCAGTCGATGCTGGCTCAGTCACCTGGTTACCAGGAATAACATCTAAGGCTACCTCTTTTTGCTGGTAGCCTTAGCGGTTATCAGCGACCTCCCTTTTGTATCCCGTCGCACGAGTCAGCACTGATTCACCTTTTGAACGAGCGTTTCCGTGTTCAGGCGTTGCCGTGGCCGATCGGCCAACGGCCTTGTCCCATTTAGTCTGCAATGGGGAGTATTGCTATGCTGAGCGCATTTAAACTGGATCGCAGCCGCCTGACGCGTCTGGAGCTGGAAGACCAAAACGACAAACTGACCACCTCGGTCTGGGTCGATCTGATCGAGCCGGAAGAGGGCGAGCGCGACCGCGTGCAGAGCGAGCTGGGGCAGAGCCTGGCGACGCGTCCCGAGCTGGAGGATATCGAAGCCTCGGCGCGTTTCTTCGAAGATGAAGACGGTCTGCATATTCACTCTTTTTTCTTTTACGAGGATGCGGAAGATCACGCCGGCAACTCCACCGTGGCGTTCACCATCCGCGAAGGGCGTCTCTATACGCTGCGCGAGCGCGAGCTGCCTGCGTTTCGCCTTTATCGCATGCGCGCCCGCAACCAGACGCTGATCGACGGCAACGCCTTTGAGCTGCTGCTGGATCTGTTCGAGACCAAAATCGAGCAGCTGGCGGATGAGATCGAGAATATCTATAGTGCGCTGGAGAAGCTCAGCCGCGTGATTATGGAAGGGCAGCAGGGCGAGGAGTATGACCAGGCGCTGTCGCGTCTCGCCGAGCTGGAAGATATCGGCTGGAAGGTGCGTCTCTGCCTGATGGATACCCAGCGCGCGCTCAATTTCCTGGTGCGCAAGGCGCGTCTGCCGAACAACCAGCTGGAGCAGGCGCGCGAGATCCTGCGCGACATCGAGTCGCTGCTGCCGCATAACGAATCGCTGTTCCAGAAGGTTAACTTCCTGATGCAGGCGGCGATGGGTTTTATCAACATCGAGCAGAACCGCATTATTAAGATCTTCTCGGTGGTGTCGGTGGTGTTTCTGCCGCCGACGCTGGTGGCGTCAAGCTATGGGATGAACTTCGAGTTTATGCCGGAGCTGAAGTGGAGCTTTGGTTATCCGGCGGCGATTGGTCTGATGATCCTCGCCGGCCTGGCGCCTTATCTCTATTTCAAACGCAAGAACTGGCTGTAACGTTTCAAACCGCACGGCCTAATCTTACAGGCCGCAGAGACGTTAACGAGCGAATGGCTTGGCCCGAAGAGCAAAGCGTCCCGCGACAAGGACAAAAACGCCGGGAGCGTTTTTGAACAACGCAACGCGTTGGCCCGTTTACGGGCGCCCCTCAAGGATGAGGGGCGTATACGCGCGGGCCGAGCGAGCAGGGATGCGTAAAGCGACTTTGCGATCGGGCCATGCCATTCGCGCAGGCACCAAACTTACAGACTAAGCAGTCCGCTTTATCGCGCGTCGGCTACGCAGCGTCGCCACCACCGCATCAAAAATAAACACCGCCAGCGCCAGCCAGATAAACGCGAACGTCACCATCTTGTCGGGCGTGATGGTCTCGCCGTAAAACAGCACCGCCAGCAGGAACATCAGCGTCGGACCGAGATACTGGAAAAAGCCGACGGTAGAGAGGCGCAGCCGCGTACAGGCGGCGGCAAACAGCATCAGCGGAATGGTGGTTACGATGCCCGCCGCCACCAGCTTCAGGTTCAGACTCAGCGGGTTGGCGCTCAGGTGACTGGTCGGGGTATCGGCAACGCCGAACAGATAGATCGCCGCCAGCGGAAACAGCCACAGCGTCTCGATCAGCATGCCGCTCTGCGCATCGACCTGAATCTTTTTACGCACCAGGCCGTAAAAGGCGAAGCTCAGCGCCAGCCCGAGCGCGATCAGCGGCACCGAGCCGAACTGCCACAGCTGCACCAGCACGCCAATTGCCGCCAGCAGCACCGCCAGCCACTGCAGGCGGCGAAAGCGCTCGCGCAAAAACAGCATGCCGAGCACCACGTTAATCAGCGGGTTGATAAAGTAGCCGAGGCTCGCTTCCAGCATATGCTGGTTATTCACCGCCCAGATAAACAGCAGCCAGTTGCCGCCGATGGTCACGGCGGTTAGCGCCAGCAGCAGCACCTTTTTCGGCTGCGCCAGCACGCTGCGCACCTGCGTCCAGCTGCGGCTCAGGCTGATCAGCACCAGCATAAAAAGCGCCGACCAGATGACGCGGTGGGTCATGATTTCTGTCGGGGGAACGGTTTTGACCAGCTTGAAGTAGGCCGGGGCGATGCCCCAGATAAAGTAGGCGCCGAGCGCGAAGCCAATGCCCTGGCGAGTCTGTTGCGTATCCATAAAAAAGCGTCCGGAAAAAAATGAATTCTCGCACGGCGTCGGCGATTAACCAATCAAATAGGTCGCCGTTGCCGTGGCAATATAGTCGCCCTGCTGGTTGTGCAGCTCGACGCGCGCCACCGCCACTTTGTTTCCGGCGCGCAGCAGGCTGCTGGTGGCGGTAAAGCGCTCGCCGCGGCCAGGCCGCAGATAGTCGACGCGCATATCGATGGTGCCCATGCGCGACAGGCGCTGACGCAGCTCCTCTTCGCTGATGCTCTCTGCGCGCGTCAGCGCGTTGCTGACGCAGACCATGCCGGCGGCGACGTCCAGCACCGAGGCGATCACCCCGCCGTGCAGGATCTGCTGCGCGGCGTTGCCCACCAGCATGGTTTTGTTAGCGAAGCTGATTTCGGCGTAGTCGCTCTCCAGCCGATCCAGCTCCAGGCCGAGCGCCTGATTAAACGGCATGTGATAAATAAAAATTTCGCCCACCATGCGGCGAGCTTCCTGCTGAGACAGCAGCGCTGAAGACATAATGATTATCCTGCGAACACGCCCTGAGCGGCGTGGAATGTTAACGAATTGTGTATTCTAAGCCGCGCGCGAGGGGCTTTCCAGTTTCAGAAATCAGCGCTCATCTTCACCGACTTTTGCGTGTAGAATGGCCTCCTTTTTGTGACTCCCCATTAATTTGACACGCAGCCTTCACCGGAGAATGTTATGCGCAAGCATCGCGCCTTGTTAGCAGCCGCCCTGTTACTTCCTGCACTGGCGCAGGCAGAGGAAGCCACCGTAAAAGATGTCCATGACACCCCTCAGGTGCGCGGCAGCATTATCGCCAACCTGCTGGAGAAGCACGACAACCCGTTTGTGCTCTACCCGTATGAGAGCAACTATCTGCTCTATACCTACACCAGCGACATCAATAAAGAGGCGATCTCCTCCTATAACTGGGGGAACAACGCGCGCAAAGATGAGGTGAAATTTCAGCTCAGTCTGGCATTTCCGCTGTGGCGCGGTATTCTGGGTGACAACTCCGTGCTGGCGGCTTCCTATACGCAGCGCTCCTGGTGGCAGCTGTCGAACCGCGGCGAGTCCTCTCCGTTCCGCGAAACCAACTATGAGCCGCAGCTGTTCCTCGGCTGGGCGACGGATTACGATTTCGCCGGCTGGACGCTGCGCGATGTGGAAGTGGGCTTCAATCATCAGTCCAACGGCCGCAGCGATCCGACGTCGCGCAGCTGGAACCGCGTCTATGCGCGCCTGATGGCGCAGAACGGCAACTTCCTCGCCGAAGTGAAACCCTGGTACCGCATACCGGACAGCGAAGACGATAACCCGGATATCACCAAATATATGGGCTACTACCGCCTGAAGCTGGGCTATATCGCGGGCGAGAATATCTTCAGCGTGGAAGGCAACTACAACTGGAATACCGGTTTTGGCGGCGCGACGCTGGGCTGGAGCTACCCGATCAGCGAACACGTTCGCTTCTATACCCAGGTGTTTAGCGGTTATGGCGAGTCGCTTATCGACTACAACCATCGCCAGACGCGTGTCGGCGTCGGCGTGATGCTAAACGATCTGTTCTGACTCTCCGGAAAACAACAGGATTACAGTGGCAATCTCGGCAGTACATAATCAGGAATCGCTGGCGCAGCAGGTATTGCAGGATACCTTCGGCTATCAGCATTTTCGTCCCGGTCAGCAAACCATTATCAATGCGGCGCTGAGCGGACGAGATTGTCTGGTCGTCATGCCCACCGGCGGCGGTAAATCGCTCTGTTATCAGATCCCGGCGCTGGTGCAAGAGGGGCTGACGCTGGTGGTGTCGCCGCTGATCTCCCTGATGAAAGATCAGGTGGATCAGCTGCTGGCGAACGGCGTGGCGGCGGCGTGCCTCAACTCCACCATGACGCGCGAGCAGCAGCAGCAGGTGATGGCGGACTGCCGCACCGGCCGCGTGAAGCTGCTCTATATCGCGCCCGAGCGTCTGATGATGGATAACTTCCTCGAGAGTCTGGCGCACTGGCAGCCGGCGATGCTGGCGGTCGACGAAGCGCACTGTATTTCGCAGTGGGGTCATGACTTCCGTCCCGAATATGGCGCGCTGGGCCAGCTGCGCCAGCGGTTCCCGCAGCTGCCGGTAATGGCGCTGACCGCTACCGCCGACGAAACCACGCGCAACGACATCGCGCATCTGCTGCATATGCAGGATCCGCTGATTCAGATCAGCAGCTTCGATCGCCCCAATATTCGCTACACGCTGGTGGAGAAGTTCAAGCCCACCGAGCAGCTGCTGCGCTACGTTCAGGATCAGCGCGGCAAAAGCGGCATCATCTACTGCAACAGCCGCGCCAAGGTAGAAGACACCGCCGCGCGTCTGCAAAGCCGCGGGCTGAGCGTCGGCGCCTATCACGCCGGTATCGACAGCGCGCAGCGCGCCCGGGTGCAGGAGGCGTTCCAGCGCGACGACCTGCAGATCGTGGTGGCGACGGTGGCGTTCGGCATGGGCATCAACAAGCCCAACGTGCGCTTCGTGGTGCACTTCGACATTCCACGCAATATCGAATCCTACTACCAGGAAACTGGCCGCGCCGGACGCGACGGCCTGCCGGCTGAAGCGATGATGCTCTACGATCCGGCGGATATGGCGTGGCTGCGCAAATGCCTGGAAGAGAAAGCGCCCGGTCCGCTGCAGGATATCGAGCGCCACAAGCTTAACGCCATGGGCGCGTTCGCCGAGGCGCAGACCTGCCGCCGTCTGGTGCTGCTGAACTATTTCGGCGAAGGGCGTCAGCAGCCGTGCGACAACTGCGATATCTGCCTCGATCCGCCGAAGCGCTACGACGGCCTGGTGGAGGCGCAGAAAGCGCTCTCCAGCATCTATCGCGTCGGGCAGCGTTTCGGCATGGGCTATGTGGTCGAGGTACTGCGCGGCGCCAACAACCAGCGCATCCGCGACCAGGGCCATGACAAACTGCCGGTTTACGGCATCGGCCGCGAGCAGAGCCACGAGCACTGGGTCAGCGTGCTGCGCCAGCTGATCCATCTGGGGCTGGTGACGCAGAATATCGCTATGCACTCCGCCCTGCAGCTGACGGAAGCGGCGCGTCCGGTGCTGCGCGGCGAAGTGCCGCTGATGCTGGCGGTACCGCGCCTTAACGCGGCGAAGCCGAAAAGCAGCAGCTCGCCGAAAATTTACGGCGGCAACTACGATCGCAAGCTGTTTGCCAAGCTGCGCAAGCTGCGTAAAGCGATTGCTGACGAAGAGAATATCCCGCCCTACGTGGTGTTTAACGACGCCACGCTGATTGAGATGGCGGAGCAGATGCCGGTGACGGCGTCGGAGATGCTGAGCGTCAACGGCGTCGGCCATCGAAAACTAGAGCGCTTTGGCAAACCCTTCCTGGTGATGATCAAAGAGCACCTTGATGATGAAGAGTAAAGGAAACTCCCCATGCTGATGTTATTCGCTACGGTCGCGCTGGTGCATCTGGTCGCGCTGATGAGTCCCGGCCCGGACTTCTTTTTTGTGTCGCAAACCGCCGCCAGCCGCTCGCGCAAAGAGGCAATGATGGGGGTGTTCGGCATTACGCTGGGCATCGTGATCTGGGCGGGCGTGGCGCTGATGGGGCTGCACCTGATCCTGGAGAAGATGGCGTGGCTGCATCAGATCATTATGGTCGGTGGCGGTCTCTATCTGCTGTGGATGGGCTGGCAGCTGCTCGGCTCGGCGCGTCAGCGCCATAAGCAGCCGGTGCAGGACGCGCCGGTGGTCGAGCTGCCGAAAAAGGGCAGAAGCTTTCTTAAAGGCTTTCTTACCAACCTGTCGAACCCGAAAGCGATTATCTATTTCGGCAGCGTCTTCTCGCTGTTTGTCGGCAACGACGTTGGCGCGCTGGAGCGCTGGGGGCTGTTTCTGCTGATCGTCGGCGAGACCTTTGCATGGTTTACGCTGGTGGCGGCGATCTTCGCGCTGCCGTGGATGCGGGATAAGTATCAGCGCGCGGCGAAGTGGGTGGATGGCGTCGCGGGAGTTTTATTCGCCGGTTTCGGCATCCACCTCATCATTTCTCGTTAAGGCCTGGCTTACTTGCCAGCTTGCGGTTGGGCAGTGCTCATCATCCTCACGTACTGCAGTACGCTGCGGTGACTGCGCGCTGGCCGCCCGCAATCTGGCTGCGCCGCCGACGGCCTTAGGCATCGGCGCGTGTGTCAGGTTTTCAGGCAATTCTACGCGCGCTGGCTAGCAGCGCGCCGACCGCCATAAACAGTCCGCCAAAGATCCGGTTCAGCAGCTTCATCTGCTTTGGCCCTTTAATCCAGGCCGCAATGCGCGTTGCCAGCGTGGCGTAGCCGATCATGACAATGATATCGACGACAATAGTGGTGGCACCGAGCACCAGATACTGCATCGCCTGCGGCTGGTGAGGCAGAATGAACTGCGGAAACAGCGCGGCGAGAAACACGATGCTTTTCGGATTGGTGAGATTCACCAGCACCGCGCGCTTGAACAGGCGACGACGCGGCATCGCGCGGGAGACGGCGTCCAGATCGATAGCACCCGCAGAGCGCCACTGCTGAATGCCGAGCCACACCAGATAGGCGGCGCCGGCCCACTTCAGCACCTCGAACGCCAGCAGCGACTGCGAAAACAGCGCGCCCAGGCCGATACCCACCAGCAGGATATGGATCGCCAGGCCGAGCTGCAAACCGCTGATTGAGGCCGCCGCGCCGCGATAGCCGTGGCTAATGCCGGTGCTCATGGTATTAATGGCGCCGGAACCAGGCGACAGGCTCAGGATTGTGGTGGTAAGAAGGTAGGTCAGCCACCATTCAGTGGTCATGGGTTGCGCTCCCTGTCTGGGCGGAAATATGACACAATACGCCAGAAACAAGCGCGACGCTACGGGCCGCATGCGCGGCTTGCAACAGGCCTGTCGCGCCTCTGCAGGGGGAAAGATGGAACGACATAAAGCGAGCTGGCTCAAACGGGAAAAAGCCTTTGCCGCCTTTGCGCACGGTCCGCTGCTCGACTTCTGGCAGCGCCGCGAAGAGCGCGAATTTGTCGGCGTGGAAAACGTCACGCTGCGCTATGTGCGCTTCACCGCGCCGCAACATAAGCGCGTTATTCTTATCGTACCCGGACGCATCGAAAGCTACGTCAAATATCCCGAGCTGGCGTATGACCTGTTTCACTGCGGTTTTGACGTCGTCATCCTCGACCATCGCGGCCAGGGGCGTTCCGATCGCCTGCTGCAGGATACGCATCGCGGCCACGTCGCGGAGTTCATGCACTATGTGGACGATCTGGAGACGCTCTATCTGAAAGAGATCGTCAGCGGCCACTATCAGCAGCGCTATGCGCTGGCGCACTCCATGGGCGGCGCGATCCTGACGCTGTTCCTGGCGCGTCAGCCGCAGGCGTTTCACGCCGTGACGCTGGTGGCGCCGATGTTCGGCATTGCGCTGCCGATGCCCGCGTTTCTGGCGAACCGCATTCTCGACTGGGCGGAAAAGCGTCCGGCGCTGCGCGACGGCTACGCCCTCGGCACCGGCCGCTGGCGCGCGCATCCGTTCGGCATCAATCGCCTGACGCACAGCGCCGAGCGCTATCGCCGCAGTCTGCGCTTTTACGCCGACGATCCGGCAATCCGCGTGGGCGGCCCGACCTATCACTGGGTGCGCGAAGGCATCCACGCCGGGCGCAATATCCTGAGCCTGGCCAGCACCATCACCACGCCGATCCTGCTGCTGCAGGCAGGCGACGATCGCGTGGTGGATAACCGGTCGCAGGATCTCTTCTGCGCGGCGATGGCGCAGGCGGGCCATCCCTGCGAGGCACGGGTGATTAACGAGGCGCGTCATGAGATCCTGTTTGAAAAAGATGCGATGCGCGCCGAGGCGCTGAACGCGCTGGTCGATTTTTTTGAGGCACACCCTTAATTCGAATACTTACCTTACCGGCTTCGGCCTAAAACATTACCTGAGGTTTTCATGTTTCAAATCGTCGCATCCGACCTGGATGGCACGCTGCTCTCTCCCGAACATCGCCTGACGCCTTACGCCCACGATATTCTGCAACAGCTGGTGGCGCGCGATATCCACTTTGTCTTTGCCACCGGACGCCACTATATCGACGTGGGACAGATGCGCGATAAGCTGGGCATTCCCGCCTATATGATCACCTCGAACGGCGCGCGCGTGCACAACGCGGAAGGCGAACTGGTGTTCAGCCACAACCTCGACGAAGATATCGCGCTGGAACTTTATGGGCTGCACTACGCCAACCCGGCGATCCTGACCCACGTCTACCGCGACGACGAATGGTTTATGAGCCGCACCCATCCGGCGGAGCAGGACTATTTTCGCGAGTCGGTGTTCCACTATCAGGTCTATGAGCCAGGCCTGCTGCCCGGCGACAACATCAGCAAGGTGTTTTTCACCAGCGACGATCCCGAAGCGCTGATCCCGCTCGAGCTGGCGCTGCAGGCGCGCTGGGGCGATCGCGTCAACGTCAGCTTTTCGCTGCCGACCTGTCTGGAAGTGATGGCGGGCGGCGTATCGAAAGGCCACGCGCTGGACGCGGTGGCGCGACAGCTCGGCCACTCCTTAAAGGCGTGCATCGCCTTCGGCGACGGCATGAATGACGTGGAGATGCTGAGCATGGCGGGCAAAGGCTGCATTATGCGCAACGCCCACCAGCGGCTGAAAGATACGCTGCCGGATCTGGAAGTGATCGGCAGCAATGCGGACGATGCCGTGCCGCATACGCTGCGCACGCTGTTTTTATCCTGACAGCAACGGGCCGGCGCGATGCCGGCCCGCTTCGTTATGACGCCAGCTGCTGCTTGTGCCTGCGTTCGTTAATCATGGTCAACAGCAGCAGGATCACTGCCAGCACGCAGCCCACCACCATCACCAGGAAGCCGCCGTCCCAGCCGAAAAAGTCGACGGTATAGCCGACGATGGCGCTGGCCGCGACCGAGCCGCCCAGATAGCCGAACAGGCCGGTAAAGCCCGCCGCGGTGCCTGCCGCTTTCTTCGGCGCCAGCTCCAGCGCGTGCAGGCCGATCAGCATCACCGGGCCGTAAATCAAAAAGCCGATGACGATCATGCAGGCCATATCGACGCCGGGGTTACCCGCCGGATTGAACCAGTAGACCACGGTGGCAATGGTCACCAGCGTCATAAAGAAGACGCCGGTCGCACCGCGATTCCCCTTGAACACCTTGTCCGACATCCAGCCGCACAGCAGCGTGCCAGGAATACCGGCGTACTCATAGAGAAAATAGGCCCATGACGACTTATCGAGCGTGAAGTGCTTCACCTCTTTCAGATAGGTCGGCGACCAGTCGAGAATGCCGTAGCGCAGCAGATAGACAAAGACGTTGGCCAGCGCGATATACCACAGCAGCTTGTTGGGCAGCACGTACTGCATAAAGATCTGCTTCGCCGTCAGCTCCTCTTCGTGCGTGGCGCTGTAGTCGGGCGGGTAATCGTTTTTATACCCCTCGATAGGCGGCAAGCCGCACGACTGCGGCGTATCGCGCATCAGGGCGAAGGCGATCAGCGCCACAGCGATAGCGGCGAAGGCGGGCATATAGAGCGCCGCTTTCCAGTCGCTGAACCAGGCCATGCCGAGCAGAAACAGCAGCGGCGGCAGGCCGCCGCCGACGTTATGGGCGCAGTTCCACACCGACACGATGCCGCCGCGCTCTTTCTGCGACCACCAGTGCACCATGGTGCGCCCGCACGGCGGCCAGCCCATGCCCTGAAACCAGCCGCAGAGAAACAGCAGAAGGAACATCACCATAATGCTGGAGGTCGCCCAGGGCACAAAGCCCATAAACAGCATCACCGCGGCGGCGAGGATCAGCCCGGCGGGCAGAAAGACGCGCGGATTCGAGCGATCCGACACCGAGCCCATAATGAATTTCGAGAAGCCATACGCAATCGAGATGCCAGAAAGCGCAAAGCCGAGATCGCCGCGCGAAAAGCCCTGCTCCACCAGATAGGGCATCGCCAGCGCGAAGTTTTTACGCACCAGATAGTAGGCGGCGTAGCCGAAAAAGATGCCGAAGAAGATCTGCCAGCGCAGACGACGATATAATGGATCAACCTGATCTTCCGCGACCTGCGGTCGATGCGGCGCGGGTTTAAAGATACTCAGCATAGCTGCCCTCCCAGGCGTCTTGTCGTTGTTATGCAAAGGTGCGGCGCATTCCAGAGGTCGCCGCGATGTTCCTTTTCGCGTCTATTCTGGCGCTTTTCGCGCATGGGAGCTGTGATAGTTGACACATTTGTTACACTTTTATGACAATCACGGCAGGTTAATTTCACAAAATGGTGTTAATCGCGCATCGCTTATAAAACATTCACCCACGCCTGCGCTGAGCGTTGCTTTTATGAGCGGTTGTCAACCAGAAAGCGCCGCGTCGCCGCAGTACATTGATTACACTAGCGGCCTCCTTTTTTATGCAGGATCGACGCTGTGCTGTTACTGATCGTTACCACTATTCTTTGGGCGTTCTCCTTTAGCCTGATTGGAGAATATCTGGCGGGGCAGGTGGACACCTGGTTCTCGGTATTGATGCGTCTGGCGCTGGCGGCGCTGGTGTTCTTACCTTTTTTGCGCTGGCGCGGCTATCGTCCCTCGACGCTGCTGCTCTATATGCTGGTGGGGATGCTGCAGCTTGGCATCATGTACCTGATCAGCTTTGAGGCCTATCTCTACCTCAGCGTGTCGGAGTTTTTGCTGTTTACCGTGATGACGCCGCTCTACGTTACCCTGATCTATGACCTGATCAGCAAACGGCCGCTGCGCATCGGCTACGCCTTCAGCGCGCTACTGGCGGTGGCGGGCGCGGCGATTATTCGCTACGACAAGGTCAGCGATCATTTCTGGTTCGGGCTGCTGCTGGTGCAGCTGGCCAACCTCTGCTTTGCCGTAGGGATGGTGGGCTACAAGCGTCTGCAGGAGACCCGGCCGATGCCGCAGCACACCGCCTTTTCCTGGTTTTATCTCGGCGCGGTGCTGATTGCGATTGTCGCCTGGTTTCTCTGGGGCAATCCGGCGAAGCTGCCGACCACCTCGCTGCAGTGGGGCATTCTGGTCTGGCTGGGCGTGGCGGCGTCAGGGCTGGGCTACTTTATGTGGAACTACGGCGCGACGCAGGTCGACGCGGGCACGCTGGGCATTATGAACAATATGCACGTGCCGGCCGGCCTGCTGGTTAATCTGGCGATCTGGCAGCAGAAGCCGCACTGGCCCAGCTTTATCGCCGGCGCGCTGGTGATTTTCGCCTCGCTCTACGTGCACAAACGCTGGGTGCTGCGCAGTCGCTGAGGCGCGTCATCGGTCAGGGCGGCAATGGTCGCCCTGCGGCGGGACTATTTTCTGGCTTTAGGCGGCTGGGCCGGGCGGGGTTTCGCCGTCTGAGACGGCGCGGATTTCGCTGCCTGCGTCGGGCTGGTTTTCGCCGGCTGCGTCGGGCGCAGCGTCATCGTCAGGCCCTTTAAAAAGTTACGCATAATCTGATCGCCGCATTCGCGATAGTTTTTATGATCCGGCTTGCGGAAGATCGCGCCGATTTCCGCCTGAGAAACGGTAAAGTTGGCCTTAGCCAGCACCGCCGGAATATCGGTGGTTTTCAGATCGAAAGCGATGCGCAGTTTTTTCATAAAAATATTGTTGTTCATACGGCGCTCGATCGAGGGCGCAGGCATCTCTTCGCTCTTGCCGCGGCGGAAGAAGATCAGGCCGTTAAGGAAATAGCCCATCAGCACGTCCGGCAGCGGCTTAAATGCCGCGTCATCCTCTTTTTTTAACCACGCCTGCACGTCTTCCAGCGCCACTTCACAGTTGGTCAACGCGAAAATCTCCACCACTTTGGCATCGCTTAAATTCAGCATAAAGCGCACGCTGCGCAGAATATCGTTATTGGTCATGGTGAGATTTTCTCATGGTCGTTTAACAGGCTGCGCATTATAGGGGAAATTGCGGCTCAGCGTTGCAAAATCGCGCCCGGTTGCGCCGCGTCGCGCACAAACGGCAGATGCTCGCAGGCGTGCTGACGTGCGAAGCGGGTGAAGGCCTCCAGCACCGGCTGACGCTGTTCGCCGTCACGCACCGCGGCGTAGAGGCGGCTCCATAACCCTTCGCCCAGGGTTTTGGTCACGATAAGCCCCTGCTTTTCAAAACTCTCCACCACCCAGTGCGGCAGGGCGGCGATGCCCATGCGCGCCGACACCATCTGGATCAGCAGCAGCGTGTTGTCGACGCTTTTTAGCGCCGGACTCACGCCCGCCGGCTGCAGAAAATGGCGCCAGATATCGAGACGCTGGCGCTGCACCGGATAGATCATCAGCACCTCTTGCGCCAGATCCTCCGGCGCGATCTGCGTCCGCTGCGCCAGCGGATGATCCGGCGCCATCACCAGCCGCACCTCGAAGTCGAACATCGGCGTGTAGTGCAGGCCGCTGCGCGGCAGGATATCCGAGGTCAGCACCACGTCCAGTTCGCCCTGCTGCAGCGCGGGCTGCGGATCGAACGTCACGCCCGATTTGAAATCCATCACCACCTGCGGCCAGCTCTGACGAAATTTATCCAGCGCCGGCGTCAGCCACTGAATGCAGCTGTGGCACTCAATAGCGACGCGCAGCGTTGCCTGATGCGGCTCGTGGCACGCCTGCAGCGCCTGCTGGATTTGCGGCAGCACCTGCTCTGCCAGCTGCAGCAGGATCTCGCCCTGCGGGGTGAAGCGCAGCGGCTGGCTTTTACGCACGAACAGGCGGAATCCCAGCCGCTGTTCGAGATCGCTGAACTGATGCGACAACGCGGATTGCGTCTGATGAAGCTGCGCGGCGGCGGCGGCCAGCGAGCCGGTATTACGCAGAGCCTGAAGCGTCCGCAGGTGCTTGAGTTCGATCATGAGAGTCCTTCACATCGAGATTGAACAATTTGCGCTTGAGGAACATACACTACCCGCAGAATATAGCGGTGTAAACATCTGGACGGCTAAACATCTTTGGCTTCCAGGCGAAGCCCAAGAGAGAGATTATCTGGAGAACAGCATATGACCATTCTGAACCACACCCTTGGCTTTCCTCGCGTCGGCCTGCATCGTGAACTGAAAAAAGCGCAAGAGAGCTACTGGGCGGGCAAGACGACTCAGCAGGCGCTGCTGGCCGTGGGCCGCGAACTGCGCGCCCGTCACTGGCAGCAGCAGAAAGCGGCGGGCGTCGATCTGCTGCCGGTTGGCGACTTCGCCTGGTATGATCATGTGCTGACCACCAGCCTGATGCTGGGCAACGTCCCGGCGCGCCATCAGAACAGCGACGGCTCTGTTGATCTCGACACCCTGTTCCGCATCGGACGCGGTCGCGCGCCGAGCGGCGAACCGGCCGCCGCCGCCGAGATGACCAAATGGTTTAACACCAACTATCACTACATCGTGCCGGAGTTCACGAAGGGCCAGCTGTTCAAACTCGCCTGGACCCAGCTGCTGGACGAAGTCGACGAGGCGCTGGCGCTGGGCCACAAGGTGAAGCCGGTGCTGCTCGGCCCGGTGACCTATATCTGGCTGGGCAAAGTGAAAGGCGAGCCGTTCGACCGCCTGTCGCTGCTGTCGGAGATCCTGCCGATCTATCAGCAGGTGCTGGCCGAGCTGAAGAAGCGCGATATCGAATGGGTGCAGATTGACGAGCCGGCGCTGGCGCTGGAGCTGCCACAGGCGTGGCGCGAGGCGTTCAGGCCCGCTTACCAGGTGCTGCAGGGCAGCGTGAAGCTGCTGCTGACCACCTATTTTGACAGCATCGGCCAGAATCTCGACGTTATCCGCGATCTGCCGGTGCAGGGGCTGCATGTCGATCTGGTGCACGGCGATGACGACCTCGCCTGGCTGAACGAGCAACTGCCCGCGGCGTGGCTGCTGTCGCTCGGCGCGATCAACGGCCGCAACGTCTGGCGCGCCGACCTGAGCCGCTGGTTCACACGTCTGCAGCCGCTGGTGGGCACGCGCGATCAGCTGTGGATCGGCACCTCCTGTTCGCTGCTGCACAGCCCAATCGATCTGGAGAGCGAAACCCGGCTCGATAACGAAGTGAAAAGCTGGTTCGCCTTCGCGCTGCAAAAATGCGGCGAGCTGAAGCTGCTGAGCGCTGCGCTTAACCATAACGACGCGGCTTCGCTGGAGGCCTGGAGCGCGCCGATCCGCCAGCGCGCGCACTCCAGCCGCGTACATAACGCCGCGGTCGCCAGGCGTCTGGCGGCGATCTCCGCGCATGATACCGAGCGGGCGAGCGGCTATGCCGAACGCGCCCGCGCACAGCGCAAACGCTTTAACCTGCCCACCTTACCGACCACCACCATTGGATCTTTCCCGCAGACCACCGAGATCCGCGCTCTGCGTCTCGACTTCAAAAAAGGCCATATCGACGGCGGCAGCTACCGCACCGGCATTGCGCAGCATATTAAACAGGCGATCGTCGAGCAGGAGCGCCTCGGTCTTGACGTGCTGGTGCACGGCGAAGCGGAGCGCAACGATATGGTGGAGTATTTCGGCGAGAACCTCGACGGCTTCGTTTTCACCCAGAACGGCTGGGTGCAGAGCTACGGTTCGCGCTGCGTCAAGCCGCCAGTGATCGTCGGCGACGTCAGCCGTCCGCAGCCGATTACCGTGGAGTGGGCGACCTATGCGCAGTCGCTCACCGACAAGCCGGTGAAAGGAATGCTGACCGGTCCGGTGACCATTCTCTGCTGGTCCTTCCCGCGCGAAGACGTGTCGCGCGAAACCATCGCGAAGCAGATCGCGCTGGCGCTGCGCGACGAGGTCGCGGATCTGGAAGCGGCCGGCATTGGCATTATCCAGATTGACGAACCGGCGCTGCGCGAAGGGCTGCCGCTGCACCAGTCCGACTGGGCGGACTATCTGAAGTGGGCGGTGGACGCCTTCCGTCTGAATGCCGCCGTGGCGAAAGAGGAGACGCAGATCCACACCCATATGTGCTACTGCGAGTTCAACGACATCATGGAGGCTATCGCGGCGCTGGATGCAGACGTGATCACCATCGAAACCTCACGCTCCGACATGGAGCTGCTGGAATCCTTCAAGGTGTTCGACTACCCCAATGAAATCGGTCCAGGCGTCTACGATATTCACTCGCCTAACGTGCCGAGCGTGGAGTGGATGGAAAATCTGCTGCGTAAGGCGGCGCAAAGCATCCCGGCAGCGCGGCTGTGGGTGAACCCGGACTGCGGCCTGAAAACGCGCGGCTGGCCGGAAACCCGGCAGGCGCTGGCGAACATGGTGGAAGCGGCGAGGCGGCTGCGCGGCGAGACCGCCTGAGCAGGCGGTGAAACGGGGGCGCCACGGCGCCCCTTTTTAATGGCGCGATCAGACGACGCCGAACTGCTTAAACCACGTCAGCATGCGCGCCCAGCCATCCTGCGCCGACTCGGCGTGGTAGCTCGGACGATAGTCGGCGTTAAAGGCGTGACCGGCGTCGGGATAGACCACGATCTCCGCCTTGGCGTTGGCGGCGTGCAGCGCCTGGCGCATCTGCTCCACGCTCTCCAGCGGAATGCCCTCATCCTGGCCGCCGTACAGGCCCAGCACCGGCGCGCCTAAATCCACCGCGATATCAATCGGGTGCTTCTGCTGCTTCATGGTTTTTTCGCCGATCAGGCGGCCATACCAGGCCACCGCGGCGCGCAGCTGCGGGTTGTGCGCGGCGTACAGCCAGCTGATGCGGCCGCCCCAGCAGAAGCCGGTAATGCCCATGCGGCGAATGTCGCCGCCGTTGCGCGCAGCCCAGTTGGCGGCGTGGTCGAGGTCGGAGAGCACCTGGCTATCCGGCACTTTGCTGACCAGCTCGCTGAACAGCGTCGGGATATCGTGATACTCATTGGGATCGCCTTCGCGGAAGTAAAGCTCCGGCGCCACGGCCAGATAGCCCTCCAGCGCCAGCCGACGGCAGATATCGCGGATGTGCTCGTGCACGCCAAAGATCTCCTGCACCACCAGCACCACCGGCAGCGGGCCGTTCGCCTCTTTCGGTCTGGCGTAGTAAGCAGGCATATTCTCGCCCTGGCTCGGCACGGACGTTTCGCCTGCCTGAATATCGGGGCTGTCGGTGTGGATGGTGGTGGAGGCGGTCGGCTGAACGGCCGGCGCGAAGCCGCCCGTCGCGGATTTTTGTGCCATATTCTCTTCGGTTTTCATTTTTCTCTCCGTGCTGGCAGTAGCGCAATCACGTAACTATAGCCTGGCCAGATTGCGTCTGGACCAGAGACCGGGAACAGAGTAGGGAGCGAGCAAAAAGACTCTTCTCTTTAACATTGCTGCAAAGCCTTGCGCGCGCAGCTTGTAGCAATGGCATTCTGAATGGATGAAATATGCGACACATATCTCATTATTGTTCTGTAAAAATGTAACATTCATTTTTGATGGTGACTGATATCACACAATTATGCGCTGCGCTCCAGTAGAGTGGCGCGCTTCACTTCCCTGTTCAGGAGTTTGCTATGTCTGACGTTTTTCACCTTGGCCTGACTAAAGCCGATCTGCAGGGCGCGACCCTGGCTATCGTTCCCGGCGACCCGGAGCGCGTAAAGAAAATTGCCGGGCTGATGGCGGACGCCCAGCCGCTGGCTGCGCACCGTGAATTCACCTCCTGGCTGGCGAAGCTGGACGGCAAACCGGTGGTGGTTTGCTCCACCGGCATCGGCGGTCCCTCTACCTCTATCGCCGTGGAAGAGCTGGCGCAGCTTGGCGTGCGCACCTTCCTGCGCGTCGGCACCACTGGCGCCATCCAGCCACACATTAACGTCGGCGACGTGCTGGTCACCACCGGCGCGGTGCGGCTCGACGGCGCCAGCCAGCACTTCGCGCCGCTGGAGTTCCCGGCCGTAGCGGACTTCGCCTGCACCACCGCGCTGGTCGCGGCGGCAGAGGCGAGCGGCGCCACCACCCATATCGGCGTCACCGCCTCGTCGGACACCTTCTATCCGGGCCAGGAGCGCTATGACACCTTCTCCGGCCGCGTGGTCAGCCGCTTCCAGGGCTCGATGAAAGAGTGGCAGCAGATGGGCGTGCTCAACTATGAAATGGAGTCCGCCACGCTGCTGACGATGTGCGCCAGCCAGGGGCTGCGCGCGGGTATGGTCGCGGGCGTGATCGTCAACCGCACGCAGAAAGAGATCCCGGATGCGGCCACCATGAAGCAGACCGAAAGCGACGCGGTAAAAATTGTGGTCGAAGCGGCGCGCCGTTTGTTATAACGCTTTTCAGGCAGCGCGCCTGCGCGCGCTGCAGCAAAAGCGAGGATCGCCCGATGCGTCAGACACCGCCCCGACAGAAACCCGCCGTTACCGCCGCGCCCGCCGTGATGCAGGCGCGTCTCGAAAATGCCGCCGCGCGCTTTCGCCAGCATATGGCGCAGCAGGATTACGCCGCCGCCGCCCGCTGCTGCGAAGAGGTGCTGCGCATCGTGCCAAATCAGATGCAGGTGCTGAGCGACTATGCGCTCTGTCTGCTGCGGCTGGGCCACTACAGCCAGTCTTACCGGGTTTATCAGAAAATCTATCAGGCGCCGCCGGCGGTGCGCGCCACCGCCTCGGAAACCTGGCTGGACGGGCTGGCGGAGCTGTGCGGCTGGATGGGCAAAACCGACGAGCTGGCGAGGTATGGCCTGGAATCGCTCAACGGCGCGGACGCGCGTTTCCGCCAGGGCCAGCGTTACGCCTTTCCGGCGGCGCAGCCGGAGCCCATCGATCTCAGCAAGCCCGAACAGAACGTGATCGCCTTTAGCCTCTACGGCGGCCAGCCGCGCTACTGCGAAACCCTGATTAAAAACGTCGAGGTGGCGCAGGCGCTTTATCCCGGCTGGCGCTGCCGCATCTACCTTGACCAGAGCGTGCCGCAGCATGTGTGGCAGCGCCTTAACCAGCCGCACGTCGAGCTGGTCGACATGTCGCAGGAGCAGGGGATCTACCCGACGCTGTGGCGCTTTCTGGTGATGGACGACCCTGGCGTCAAACGCTTTCTTATCCGCGACGCCGATTCGCTGCTGTCGGAGCGTGAAGCGGCGGCGGTCGACGCCTGGCTCGCCTCGCCCTACTGGTTCCACCATATGCGCGACTACTTTTCCCATACTGAGCTGCTGCTGGCGGGCATGTGGGGCGGCTGTAACGGCGTCTTCAGCCAGCTGGCGCAGGCGATGCGCGACTTTATCGCCCGCTACAGCGGCAGCGCGCGCTTTACCGACCAGTATTTCCTGAAGGTCGCGCTCTGGCCGACGGTGCGCGAGAGCCTGCTCAGCCACGACGAGATTTTCCATTTTCATCAGGCGCAGCCCTGGCCGCCGCACGCGCCGGTGCGCTGGAATATGGCGAACTTTCACGTTGGCAGCAACGCCGGGTTCGCCAGCATGGCGGGCAAGGCGACGGTCGACGACGGCGCGACGCAGCCGGTGGAGCTGAGCTGGGACGGCCACACCGTTGTCTATCTGGCGCAGGTAAAAGGCGGTGAGTGGCGCATGTCGATGCCGTTCTTTTTAACCGACGCCTGGAAAGCGGGCGAGCTGCAGGTCAACGCGCGGTAAAACCCCGTCCGGGCTGAAAATAGTCTGGACATTCATACAGGGCGACTCTACTTTCTTCCCAGCAACGCGCGTCGCGAGGGAATTATGGATCAGCAGATTATTATTAGCGCCTGTCTGGCGCTTGCCGGACTGGGTATCGGCTGGATGCTGGCGCAGCTTCGCGCCAGCCATCAGAGCGCCAGCTTCGCCACCGAGCGGCGTTTGCAGCAGGAGGCGCAGCAGCGTCAGCAGCAGCAGCTTGCACAGCTTCAGCAGCAGCTGCAGCAGCGCGAACAGGAGCTGCGCCAGCTGCACGGCTCGCTAAGCGGCGCGCAGGAGCGGCTGCAGCAGCTCGACTACTGGCGCGGCGAATGCGAACAGCTCAACCGCGAGCTGCGCAACCAGCTTGAGGTTAACAGCGCACAGGAAGCCGAACTGCGCGAGGTCACCATCCGTCTTGAAGAGACGCGCTTCGCCGCCGAGGAGAAGCAGCGTCTGCTCACCAGCAGCGAACAGCGCCTCAGCGCGCAGTTTGAAAATCTCGCCAACCGCATCTTCGAAAACAGCGGCCGCCGCGTCGACGAGCAGAATCGCCAGAGCCTGAACGGCCTCATCGCGCCGCTGCGCGAGCAGCTGGACGGCTTTCGCCGCCAGGTGCACGACAGCTTCGGCCAGGAGGCGCGCGAGCGCCACACGCTGGCGCATGAGATCCGCCAGCTGCAGCAGCTGAACGCGCAGATGGCGCAGGAGGCGATCAACCTGACCAAAGCGCTGAAGGGCGACAATAAGATTCAGGGCAACTGGGGCGAGGTGGTGCTGAGCCGCGTGCTGGAGGCGTCGGGCCTGCGCGAAGGCCATGAGTATCAGACGCAGGTAAGTTTGCAGTCGGAGCAGCAGGGCAGAATGCAACCGGATGTGATCGTGCGTCTGCCGCAGGGCAAAGATGTGGTGGTCGACGCCAAGATGACGCTGGTGGCCTACGAGCGCTACTTCAACGCGGAGGATGAGGTGACGCGCGAGCAGGCGCTGCAGGAGCACGTCGCCGCGGTGCGCAGCCATATTCGTCTGCTGAGCCGAAAAGATTATCAACAACTGGCCGGTTTACGCTCCCTCGATTATGTGTTGATGTTTATCCCGGTGGAGCCGGCGTTTCTGCTGGCGATCGATCGCCAGCCGGAGCTGATCAGCGAGGCGCTGCAGCAGAACATCATGCTGGTCAGCCCCACTACGCTGCTGGTGGCGCTGCGCACCATCAACAACCTCTGGCGCTACGAGCATCAGAGCCGCAACGCCCAGCGTATCGCCGAGCGCGCGGCGCGCCTGTACGACAAGATGCGGCTGTTTGTCGATGATATGAGCGGCATCGGCCATAGTCTGGATAAGGCGCACAACAGCTACCGCGAGGCGATGAAAAAGCTGGCGGAAGGGCGCGGCAACCTGATCGCGCAGAGCGAGGCGTTTAAATCCCTCGGCGTTGAAGTTAAACGCTCAATTAATCCGCAGTTAGTGGAACAGGCGATGCCGGAAAAGGCATGGGACGAGGAGGAGGGGCTGGACGATCTCTCGGAGACCGCGGACGCGCGTGTGAGGCGGCTCCACGAATAAGCGGGTCGTCGCGTGCCTGACTACCCTGACTCTGATACACTTCGGGAAGTATTGTTTGTGGAACAGGTAAAACCGATGGCAGATGAATCACAGCAGGAAACTACCCATTTTGGCTTTCAGACCGTCGCCAAAAGCGAAAAAGCTGACAAAGTCGCGGACGTGTTTCACTCCGTCGCGGCGAAATATGACGTGATGAACGATCTGATGTCGTTTGGCATCCATCGCATCTGGAAGCGTTTTACCATCGACAGCAGCGGCGTGCGCCGTGGACAGCGCGTGCTGGATCTGGCGGGCGGCACCGGCGATCTGACGGCGAAGTTTTCCCGTCTGGTGGGCGACACCGGCCAGGTGGTGCTGGCGGACATCAACAGCTCGATGCTGAAAATGGGCCGCGACAAGCTGCGCAACCTCGGCGTGGTCGGCAACGTCAGCTATGTGCAGGCCAACGCCGAAGCGCTGCCCTTCCCGGATAACTATTTCGACTGCATTACCATCTCTTTCGGCCTGCGTAACGTGACCGAGAAAGAGAAGGCGCTGGCGTCGATGTTCCGCGTGCTTAAGCCGGGCGGACGTCTGCTGGTGCTGGAGTTCTCGAAACCGGTGTTCGATCCGCTCAGCAAGGCGTATGACGCCTACTCGTTCCATATCCTGCCGCGCGTTGGCCAACTGGTGGCGCAGGACGCCGAGAGCTATCGCTATCTGGCGGAGTCGATCCGCATGCATCCCGATCAGGAAACCCTGAAGGCGATGATGAACGACGCCGGCTTTGAGAACACCACCTACCACAACATGACCGGCGGCATCGTCGCGCTGCATCGTGGATTTAAGTTTTAACCGGATATGGTGATGCGCTTAACGCCCTTGATTACCGCCGGTCTTGAGACCGCGCTGAACCGCGTGCTCTATCGCGATCGCAGCCTGAAGGCCGCGCGCCAGCGTCTGGCAGGCCAGGTGCTGACGCTGCGTCTCGACGAGCTTTCCCATCCGCTGGTGCTGGTGTTTAGCGAACAGCAGCTGGACGTGCTGAGCGACTGGCAGGACAGCAGCGACTGCACCGTGATTACGCAGCTGAAAACCCTGCCGAAGCTGCGCGACCGCCAGCAGCTGACCAGCCTGATCCGCAGCGGCGAGCTGCAGGTCGAGGGCGATTTGCAGGTGGTGCAGCGCTTCTCCGCGCTGATTGACCTGGCGGAGCTGGACCCGGCCGAGTATCTGGCGCCCTGGATCGGCGACATCGCCGCACAGAGCGTCAGCCAGGGTGCGCAGCGCGCGCTGCGGCTGCTGCGCGGGGAAGTGGCGCGTCGTCAGGACTATCTTGGGCAGGCATTAACCGAAGAGTGGCGCGTCGCGCCAGGCGCGCTGGAACTGGCGTGGTTTTCTGAGGAGGTAGACGCGATGGAACGTTCGCTTGATGCGCTCACTGCGCGTTTAGCGCAGCTGGAGGCGAGATGACACCTGGAGAAATTCGCCGTTTGTATTTCATCGTCAGGATCTTTTTAACCTACGGTCTTGATGAGCTGATCCCCCGCATGCGCCTTACCCTTCCGCTGCGCCTCTGGCGTCGCGGCATTTTCTGGATCCCGAACCGCCACAAAGATGTCGAGCTTGGCGTGCGTATGCGCCTGGCGATGGAGCAGCTGGGGCCGGTCTGGATCAAGTTCGGTCAGATGCTCTCTACCCGTCGCGACCTCTTTCCACCGGTGATCGCCGACGAGCTGGCGATCCTGCAGGATCGCGTCGCGCCTTTCGACGGCGTAAAAGCCAAAGAGGTGATCGAAAAATCGATCGGTGGGCCGGTTGAAACCTGGTTCGACGATTTCGATATCAAACCGCTCGCCTCAGCGTCGATCGCGCAGGTGCACACCGCGACCTTAAAAGCCACCGGCAAAAAAGTGGTGATCAAGGTGATCCGCCCGGACATCCTGCCGGTGATCAAGGCAGATATGAAGCTGATCTACCGCCTGGCGCGCTGGGTGCCGCGTCTGCTGCCGGACGGCCGTCGCCTGCGTCCGATGGAAGTGGTGCGCGACTATGAAAAGACGCTGATCGACGAGCTGAATCTGCTGCGCGAAGCGGCCAACGCCATTCAGCTGCGCCGTAATTTCGACGAGAGCCCTATGCTCTACGTGCCCGAGGTCTATTCAGACTACTGCAGCGAAACCATGCTGGTGATGGAGCGCATCTACGGCATTCCTATCTCTGACGTGGCGACGCTGGAGCAGCACGGCGTCAATATGAAGCTGCTGGCCGAGCGCGGCGTGCAGGTCTTCTTCACCCAGGTTTTCCGCGACAGCTTCTTCCACGCCGATATGCATCCAGGCAATATCTTCGTCAGCTATGACCACCCGGAAGATCCGCAATATATCGGCATCGACTGCGGCATCGTCGGCTCGCTGAATAAAGAGGACAAGCGCTACCTGGCGGAAAACTTTATCGCCTTCTTTAATCGCGACTACCGCAAAGTGGCGGAGCTGCACGTCGATTCCGGCTGGGTGCCGCCCGACACCAACGTGGAAGATTTTGAGTTCGCCATCCGCACCGTCTGCGAACCGATCTTCGAGAAGCCGCTGGCGGAGATCTCGTTCGGCCATGTGCTGTTGAACCTGTTCAGCACCGCGCGCCGCTTCAATATGGAAGTGCAGCCGCAGCTGGTGCTGCTGCAGAAAACGCTGCTCTATATCGAAGGCATTGGCCGCCAGCTCTATCCGCAGCTCGATCTGTGGAAAACCGCTAAGCCGTTCCTGGAAGAGTGGATTAAAGATCAGATCGGCCTGCCGGCGCTGCTGCGCGCCGTCAAAGATAAGGCGCCGTTCTGGGCGGAGAAGCTGCCGGAGCTGCCGGAGCTGTTCTACGAAAGCATGCGGCACCATAAACTTTTGCAGCACAGCGTCGATAAGCTGACCAACGATATGCACGCCCAGCGCACGCGTCATCATAAGGCGCGCTATCTGTTCGGCGTTGGCGCCACCCTGCTGCTGAGCGGCACGGCGGTGCTGCTGAGCCGGCCGGAGTGGGATTTCTTCCCGGCTCTGTTAATGGCGGCGGGCTTCGTCACCTGGCTAATCGGCTGGCGTAAGACAAACTAATTGTCAGCCACGCCTGAATCGCGGTAATGTCGCAGCCTTAAGCCCGGCGCCATCAGGGCTTTTGGCTGACGTTACTCTTCTCAATCTCTCGCAACATCAGAGGCACTATCTCATGGGCGGTATCAGTATCTGGCAATTATTAATTATTGCCGTCATCGTTGTTCTCTTGTTTGGCACCAATAAGTTAAAAAATCTGGGTTCCGACATCGGCTCTTCCATCAAAGGCTTCAAAAAAGCCATGAACGATGATGAAGAGAAGAAGCATGAGCCTGATTCGCATCAGGATGCTGATTTCAGCGCCAAAACCCTGGCGGAAAAACAACAGACTTCAGCTAACAAAGAAGAATCCAAAAACGACAAGCAGGTGTAAACCGTGTTCGACATTGGTTTTAGTGAACTGGTATTGGTGTTCGTCATCGGACTGATTGTTCTCGGCCCGCAACGATTACCGGTTGCGGTAAAAACCGTAGTGGGCTGGATCCGGGCAATGCGCTCGCTGGCTGCCAACGTGCAGCACGAGCTGGCGCAGGAGCTGAAGCTGCAGGAGCTGCAGGACAGCCTGAAAAAAGTGGAAGAGGCGAGTCGCGGCACCATGTCGCCGGAGCTGAAAGAGTCGATGGAGGAGCTGCGTAAAACCGCCGACTCCATGAAGCGCTCGGTTCAGCAGAGCATCGACATCGAGAAAGCCGAGGATGAAGCCAACACCATCCACGCGCCGCAGCAGCGCCCGGCCGAGTCTGTGACGCCCGCAACGGCGCACGCTCAGGCCAGCGCGCCCGCACAGGCGCCTGAACCGGTCGCGGACGCCGCGAACGGCGCTAAAATCGATGCGAACCACGCTGCGCCGGTTGGGGAACCTCAACCGGCCGCGCCGCGCAGCCCGGCAACTTCCTCTTCTGCAAGTGATGAACGATAACCATGGCCGTTGAAGATACCCAACCGCTTATCAGCCACTTGATTGAGCTGCGTAAGCGTCTGCTGTACTGCATTATCTCGGTGTTCGTGATTTTTATGGCGCTGATCTACTTCGCCAACGACATCTATCATCTGGTCGCGTCGCCGCTGATTAGCCAGATGCCGGCAGGCGCCAGCATGATCGCCACCGACGTCGCGTCGCCGTTTTTCACCCCGATTAAGCTCACCATCATCGTGTCGATCTTTCTCTCGGTGCCGGTCATTCTCTATCAGGTGTGGGCCTTCGTCGCCCCGGCGCTCTACCGCCACGAACGCAGGCTGGTGATGCCGCTGCTCTTTTCCAGCACGCTGCTGTTCTACGTTGGCGTCGCCTTCGCCTATTTTATCGTCTTCCCGCTGGCGTTCGGCTTCTTCGCTAAAACCGCGCCGCAGGGCGTCACCATCGCCACCGACATCACCAACTATCTCGACTTCGTGATGACGCTGTTTATGGCGTTCGGCGTGGCGTTCGAAGTGCCGGTGGCGATCGTGCTGCTCTGCTGGACCGGCATCACCACGCCGGAAGATCTGAAAAAGAAACGTCCCTATATTCTGGTCGGCGCCTTCGTTGTTGGGATGCTGCTCACACCGCCAGACGTTTTCTCGCAAACTTTGCTCGCTATTCCGATGTACTGCCTGTTTGAAGTCGGCGTATTCTTTTCCCGTTACTACGTCGGGAAGGGACGGCGGGCGCAGGAAGAAGAACAGCATACCGACTCCTGACGCGTTATCCGTCTGTTTCCCGCGCCTGGCGGGTAGACCCTTTACCGAACCGCCCCTCTGGGCGGTTTTTGTTTAATAAGCGATGGGAAAAATTATGTTTGATATCGGTGTAAACCTGACCAGCACGCAGTTCGCCGCCGACCGCGACAAGGTGGTAAAGCGTGCGCGCGAAGCGGGCGTCACCGGCATGTTAATCACCGGGACCAACGCGCTGGAGAGCCAGCAGGCGCAGCGGCTGGCGGAGCGTCAGCCTGATTTCTGCTGGTCGACGGCGGGCGTGCATCCGCATCACGCCAGCGAATGGTCGAACGAGACGGCCAGCACGCTGCGCCGCCTGGCGGAACGGCCGCAGGTGGTGGCGATCGGCGAGTGCGGGCTCGACTTCAACCGCAACCTCGCCGCGCACGAGCAGCAGGAGTACGCCTTCGACGCGCAGCTGGCGCTGGCCGCCGAGCTGAATATGCCGGTGTTCCTCCACTGTCGCGAAGCGCACGACCGGTTCGCCGCGGTGCTGGCGCCCTGGCTGCCGAAGCTGCCGGGCGCGGTGGTGCACTGCTTTACCGGCACGCGCGACGAGCTGGAAGCCTGTCTGGCGATGGGGCTGTCGGTGGGGATTACCGGCTGGGTATGCGATGAGCGTCGCGGCATGGCGCTGCGCGACATGCTGCCGCTGATCCCGGCAGAGCGGCTGCTGCTGGAAACGGACGCGCCTTATCTGCTGCCGCGCGATATGCATCCGCGGCCGACGTCGCGCCGCAACGAACCCTGTTTTTTGCCGCACATCGTGCAGCAGGTGGCGAAGTGGCGTGGAGAGGAGCAGGATGCGCTGGCGGCGCAGGTCGATCGCAACGCGCGCGCCTTGTTTCGGCTGGCCTAAAGCTTGCGGAACTGCTTGTTGTCGACGCTGCGCATCACCTGTTTGTTGAGCAGATTAAGCAGCAGCATCGAGCGCGTCTCGCCGTCGGGCTCGGCGAAAATGGCGCGCAGCCCCTCGAAGGTGCCTTCGGTGATGATCACCTCATCGCCGACCTGCGGCGTTTCCGGATCGATCAGGGTTTGCGGCGCGTCAGTTTGCAGCGCTTCGATCACCGCGGAAGGCACCGTCGCCGGCAGGGTGCCGAAGCGCACGAAGTGGCTGACGCCGCGCGTGCTGCTGATGGTGGTGGTGTGAATCGCTTCCGGATCGAATTCGATAAACAGGTAGTTAGGAAACAGGGGCTCACTCACGGTGGTCCGTTTGCCGCGCACCACTTTTTCCAGAGCGATCATCGGGCTGAGGCAATGCACCTCCTGCCGCTCAAGATGCTCTTTCGCGCGCAGCAGCTGTCCACGTTTGCAATAGAGTAAGTACCAGGATTCCATAAATGCTCCCATTGAATGGACGCTAAGAATAGCAAACCTGCTGCCAGAGTTATAGCGCATCGCAGCGTGGAAAGATGCGGATGCGGGGAAAGTGGCTGAGGTTTCCGCAAACCACCTGGCGCGCGCAGGAGAATTGACGAGTGGCGGTGCGCTGGGTCAGACTCGTTGCCCATAACGTTTGCGAAAAGGATCTGCTGATGGAACTGTTTTTATTGAGCAACGGTAAGCTGGCCGACGATGCCCCTTTGCTCGGCTATGCGCTGCCGCAGCTGCACGCGATGATCGCCCAGCGCGGCATCCGTTCGGCGGTGCTGGTGCCCTACGCCATTATTCGCGGCGATCGTCAGCAGCGCGCCGACGAGCTAGGCGCCTCGCTGGGCATTGAGGTGCGCTGCGTGCAGGATTTCGCCACGCCGGTGGCGGCCATTGAGCAGGCGGAGCTGATCCTGGTGAGCGGCGGCAACAGCTGGCTGCTGAATCAGATGCTGCACGAGACCGGGCTGATCGTGGCGATTCAGCGCGCGGTGCGCGAACGCAAGGTGCCCTACGTCGGCTGGAGCGCCGGCTGCAACGTGGCGACGCCGTCGATCCGCACCACCAACGATATGCCGGTGCGCAGCAGCGTGGTGCTGCCGGCGCTGGGCCTGTTTCCGGTGCAGATCAACCCGCACTATCTCGACGCGCACGCCAGCGGGCATATGGGCGAAACGCGCGACGAACGGCTGGCGGAGTTTTGCGCCGTCAATCCCGAGGAGTCGGTGATTGCGCTGCGCGAGGGCAGTTTCCTGCATGTGCATGAAAATCAGCTCGCTTACTTCAGCGTGCGCGGCGAGGATTTTAAAGTTTTCCGCCACGATCGGCCGACTCAGGCCTGCCGCGACGCCACGGCGCTGCAGGCGCTGGTTCCCTTTCGCTGCGACTAAGGTTGCCGCATAAAACCCAACACGCCTTAAGAATCGGCCCTATAATGGCCGATTCACATTGGCTGGAAGCGAAAGCCGCATGAAATATCACGATTTACGAGACTTCCTCGCGCTGCTGGAGCAGCGCG
The DNA here is from genome assembly GCF_022394795.1 of Pantoea sp. Z09. Classification (NCBI taxonomy): domain Bacteria; kingdom Pseudomonadati; phylum Pseudomonadota; class Gammaproteobacteria; order Enterobacterales; family Erwiniaceae; genus Pantoea; species Pantoea sp. Z09. The sequence goes on along the minus strand of NZ_CP092373.1, from coordinate 3,667,652 downwards.
GCGAGTTAAAGCGCATTAGCCAGGCGATCGATCCCGAACTGGAAATGACAGAGATCGCCGACCGCACGCTGCGCGCCGGCGGACCGGCGCTGCTGTTTGAAAACCCCAAAGGCTATGATATGCCGGTGCTGTGCAACCTGTTCGGCACGCCGAAACGCGTGGCGATGGGCATGGGCCAGGAAGAGGTCAGCGCCCTGCGCGAGGTCGGCAAGCTGCTGGCGTTTCTGAAAGAGCCGGAGCCGCCGAAAGGCTTCCGCGATCTGTTCGACAAGATGCCGCAGTTCAAACAGGTGCTGAACATGCCGACCAAACGGCTGCGCAACGCGCCCTGTCAGGAAGTGGTCTACAGCGGCGACGAGGTCGATCTGTCGCGCATTCCGGTGATGAAGTGCTGGCCGGACGACGCCGCGCCGCTGATCACCTGGGGGCTGACCGTCACGCGCGGACCGCATAAAGAGCGGCAAAACCTCGGCATCTATCGCCAGCAGGTGATCGGCAAAAACCGCCTGATTATGCGCTGGCTCTCTCATCGCGGCGGCGCGCTCGACTATCAGGAGTGGTGCCAGACCCATCCCGGCGAACGCTTCCCGGTGTCGGTGGCGCTCGGCGCCGATCCCGCCACCATCCTCGGCGCGGTGACGCCGGTGCCGGACACGCTGTCGGAGTATGCCTTCGCCGGTCTGCTGCGCGGCAATAAAACCGAAGTGGTGAAGTGTCTTTCCAACGATCTGGAGGTGCCCGCCAGCGCGGAAATCGTGCTGGAAGGCTACATCGAGCCGGGCGATATGGCGCCGGAAGGCCCCTATGGCGATCATACGGGTTACTACAATGAAGTGGATAACTTCCCGGTGTTCACCGTAACCCACGTGACGCAGCGGCAAAACGCCATCTATCATTCGACCTACACCGGCCGTCCGCCGGATGAGCCGGCGGTGCTGGGCGTGGCGCTGAACGAAGTGCTGGTGCCGATCCTGATCAAGCAGTTTCCGGAAATCGTCGATTTCTATCTGCCGCCGGAGGGCTGCTCCTATCGCCTGGCGGTGGTGACGATGAAGAAACAGTACGCCGGCCACGCGAAGCGCGTGATGTTTGGCGTCTGGTCATTCCTGCGGCAGTTCATGTACACCAAATTTGTTATTGTGTGTGATGACGATGTTAACGCACGTGACTGGAACGACGTGATCTGGGCCATTACCACGCGTATGGATCCGGCGCGCGATACGGTGCTGGTGGAGAACACGCCCATCGACTATCTGGATTTCGCCTCGCCGGTTTCCGGCCTGGGGTCCAAGATGGGACTGGACGCCACCAATAAATGGCCGGGCGAAACCCAGCGCGAGTGGGGACGTCCTATCGTGAAGGATCCCGCCGTGACGGCGCGCATCGACGCAATCTGGGATGACTTAGGCATCTTTACTCAGCCGCCGCAGCGCTGACGGCGCGCATAACCATAATGACGACCCGACAGAGGGAACGCATGACAACCTTAAGCTGTAAAGTAACCTCAGTAGAAGCGATTACCGACACCGTATATCGCGTTCGCCTGATCCCCGAAGCGGATTTCACCTTTCGCGCCGGGCAATATCTGATGGTGGTGATGGACGAGCGCGACAAGCGTCCGTTCTCTATCGCCTCGACGCCGATGGAGAAAGAGATTATCGAGCTGCATATCGGCGCCTCCGATCTCAATCTCTACGCTATGGCGGTCATGGACCGCATCCGCGACGATCGCCAGATCACCGTGGATATTCCCCACGGCGACGCCTGGCTGCGCGAAGAGAGCACCCGTCCGATCGTGCTGATCGCTGGCGGCACGGGCTTCTCCTATGCGCGTTCGATTCTGCTGACCGCGCTGGCACAGCAGCCGGATCGCGAAATCGCCATCTACTGGGGCGGCCGCGAACTGCAGCACCTCTACGATCTGGATGAGCTGAACGCGCTGGCGGTGAAACATCCCAACCTGCGCGTGGTGCCGGTGGTTGAGCAGCCGGAAGCGGGCTGGCAGGGACGTTCCGGCACGGTGCTGACCGCGGTGATGCAGGATTTCGCCACGCTGGCGGAGCACGATATCTATATCGCCGGACGTTTCGAGATGGCGAAAATCGCGCGCGACCGCTTCTGCGCCGAGCGCGGCGCCAAAGAGGCGCAGATGTTTGGTGACGCCTTCGCCTTTATCTAAGGCGCGGCAGGCAGAAAAAACCCGCCCCTGACGGGCGGGAAGAAACGGCCAACGTGATCCAACGTATTACAGACGTTCGAATACGGTTGCGATGCCCTGGCCTAAGCCGATGCACATGCTGGCAAGGCCAAAGCGGGCGTCGCGTCGTTCCATAATATTCAGCAGCGTGGTGCTGATGCGCGCGCCGGAACAGCCGAGCGGATGACCGAGCGCAATCGCGCCGCCGTTCAGGTTCACCTTGTCGTCCAGCCGATCCAGCAAACCGAGATCTTTGATACAGGGCAGCGTCTGCGCGGCGAACGCCTCGTTCAGCTCGACCACTTCGATATCCTCTATGCTCAATCCGGCGCGCTTCAGCGCCAGCCGGCTGGCGGGCACCGGGCCGTAGCCCATGATCGACGGATCGCAGCCTGTCACCGCCATGCTTTTAATACGGGCGCGCGGCGTCAGGCCGAGGTCGCGCGCGCGGGTTTCGCTCATGATCAGCAGCGCCGCCGCGCCGTCGGAGAGCGCCGACGAGCTGCCCGCCGTTACCGTGCCGTTCACCGGATCGAACGCCGGCTTCAGCGCCGCCAGCCCTTCGAGGCTGGTCTCCTCGCGGATCACCTCGTCGTAGTCATAGCGTTTCAGCACGCCGTCGGCGTCGTGGCCGTAGGTCGGCACGATTTCCCGCCGGAAGTCGCCGCGCTGCGTCGCCGCCCAGGCGCGCTGGTGCGAGCGCAGCGCGAAAGCGTCCTGCTGTTCGCGGCTGATATGGTGCATATGCGCCAGCATCTCGGCGGTCAGGCCCATCATGCCCGCCGCTTTGGCCACCGTGCGGCCCAGCCCGGGATGAAAGTCAACGCCGTGGCTCATCGGCACGTGCCCCATATGTTCGACGCCGCCGACCAAACAGGCGTGGGCATCGCCAACCATAATGGCGCGCGCCGCATCGTGCAGCGCCTGCATCGACGAGCCGCACAGGCGGTTAACGGTGGTCGCCGGCACGCGATGCGGGATCTCCGCCAGCAGCGCGGCGTTGCGCGCGATGTTAAAACCCTGCTCCAGCGTCTGCTGCACGCAGCCCCACACCACATCATCCAGGCTCGCCGCCGCCAGCGCGGGATGGCGGTTCAACAGTTCGCGCATCAGATGGGCGGAGAGATCTTCGGCGCGCACCTGGCGAAACGCGCCGCCCTTAGAGCGGCCCATCGGCGTGCGGAGCGCATCGATAATCACCACATTTTCCATTTTGTTTCCTCAGGCGCTCTGCAGCGCCGCTTCGTCGATGGGTTGAACCGCCGGATACCAGCTTTCGTGCTGATGCGCCTTCTGCAGCAGCAGCGCCGGCAGCTGATAGAGCGGGCCGAGCGCGTCGTAGCGTCTCGCCTGATCGACGACGTTGCCGTTGCCGAGCGTGTCGAGGTAGCGCAGCGCGCCGCCGCGGAACGGCGGGAAGCCGAGGCCGTAGACCAGCGCCATGTCCGCTTCCGCCGGCGAGGCGATGATGCCCTCTTCCAGACAGCGCACCACTTCGTTCAGCATCGGGATCATCATGCGGTTAAGGATCTCTTCGTCGCTGAAAACGCGCGTCGAGGCGCAAATCGGGTTAAGCAGCGTCTCGACTTCGGCGTCGGGCACTTTTTTCGCTTTGCCTTTGCGATCCGTCTCCCAGCGATAGAAGCCTTTGCCGTTTTTCTGGCCGTAGCGTCCGGCATCGAACAGCACATCGATGGCGTCGCGGTAATCTTTCCTCATGCGCGTCGGGAAACCGTCCGCCATCACGCGCTGCGCGTGATGCGCGGTGTCGATGCCGACCACGTCCAGCAGCCACGCCGGGCCCATCGGCCAGCCGAACTGTTTCTCCATCACCTTGTCGATCTGGCGGAAATCGGCGCCGTCGCGCAGCAGCAGGCTGAACGCGGCGAAGTAGGGGAAGAGCACGCGGTTAACGAAGAAGCCGGGGCAGTCATTGACGACGATCGGCGTCTTGCCCATTTTGCTCGCCCAGGCGACCACTTTGCCGATGGTGGCGTCGCTGCTCTGCGCGCCGCGCACCACTTCCACCAGCGGCATGCGCGGCACCGGATTGAAGAAGTGCATGCCGCAGAAATTCTCGGGACGCTGCAGCGCCTGCGCCAGCTGGCTGATGGGGATCGTCGAGGTGTTAGAGGCCAGCACCGCATCCGCGCGCAGATGCTGCTCGGTTTCCGCCAGCACCTTCGCTTTGACCTGCGGGTTTTCCACCACCGCTTCGACCACGATATCGGCGCGCTCGAAACCGGCATAGTCGAGCGTTGGCTGGATCATGGCGATGGTGCTGGCCAGCTTACCGCCGTCGATCTTGCCGCGCTCCAGCTGTTTATTCAGCAGCTTGCCTGCCTCGTTCATGCCCAGCGTCAGCGCCTGCGGCTGGATATCCTTCATCTTCACCGGCACGCCTTTCCACGCCGACTGATAGCTGATGCCGCCGCCCATAATACCCGCGCCCAGCACCGCCGCCTGTTCAGGCGCGCTGCTGGCGCTGGCCTGTTTCTTCGCCAGCCCTTTGACATACTGATCGTTCAGGAAGATGCCGACCAGCGCGCGCGCCTCGTCGCTCTGCGCCAGCGGCACGAAGGCGGCGGTTTCCAGCTTCAGCGCGTCGTCGCGTCCCAGCGCGGCGGCGGCTTCAATGGTTTTGACCGCGGCGAGCGGCGCGGGATAGTGTTTGCCTGCGGTTTGCAGCACGACGTTTTTAGCCACGGTAAAGCTCATCGCGGCCTCAATCGGACTAAGTCGCAGCGGCGCCAGCTTGGGCGCGCGGCGCGTCCGCCAGCTCTCCTGTGCGATAGCGTCCTTCAGCATCACCAGTGCGGCGTCACGCAGCTTATCGCGGCTGACCACTGCATCGACCAGCCCGAGCTTCAGCGCCGCGGTGCCGTCAACATCTTTACCGGCGGCGATGATCTCCAGCGCGGCGTCGGCGCCGAGCAGGCGCGGCAGACGCACGCTGCCGCCAAAGCCTGGCATAATGCCGAGCCGGGTTTCCGGCAGGCCGATACGCGCGTCAGGCGTGGCGACGCGCAGATCGGTCGCCAGGATGCATTCGCAGCCGCCGCCCAGCGCATAGCCATCAACCGCGGCGAGAGTGGGCACCGGCAGATCTTCCAGCCGGTTAAAGATGCTGTTGGCGAAGGCGAGCCACTGGCTGAGCTTTTCGGTTGGCGCGTCGAACAGCGAGAGAAATTCGGTGATGTCGGCGCCGACAATAAAGGCGGGTTTCGCCGAGCTGAGCAGCAGGCCGCGCAGCGCAGGCTGCTGCTCCAGTACGCCAATCGCTTCGCCGAGGCTGGCGACGGTTTTGATGTCGAGTTTATTCACTGAGCCGGGGGCGTCGAACTGCAGCTCAGCGATGCCGTCTTCGAGCCAGCGCAGGGAAAGGGTATCGCCTTGGTAGAGCATGTGCGTCTCCTGATCGCGAAAGTTGATCTGGTCATACCAGATGATCTGGAGTGTGGGATTGGTGTTAATTTTTTGCAAACCAAAGTTTGCTTATTTGCTAACAGGATCACAGCCTCCCGGACGCGGCGTTCAGCCAGCGGCTGTGCTACACTGCGGCGATTTTCGCGACACGGGAGAGCGAGCAATGGATTCACTGAAAACGCTGTATCAGACGCATATCGCTACGCTGCAACAGCGGGCGCAGCAGGTGCTGGCACGCAACAAACTGGATGCGATGTTGATTCATTCCGGCGAGCTGCTGACGGTTTTTCTCGACGATCATGACTATCCCTTTAAGGTGAATCCGCAGTTCAAGGCCTGGGTGCCGGTGACGCAGGTGCCGAACTGCTGGCTCCTGATCGACGGCGTCAACAAGCCGAAACTCTGGTTCTACTCGCCGGTTGACTACTGGCATAACGTCGAACCGCTTCCGAACAGCTTCTGGACCGACGCAGTCGAGGTTATCGGCCTGAAAAACGCCGATGATATTGGCGAACTGCTGCCCGCGCAGCGCGACAATGTCGCCTATATCGGCCCGGTGGTCTCGCGCGCCGCGCAGCTCGGCATCAGCGCCGCCAATACCAACCCGAAAGCGGTGATCGATTTCCTGCACTACCACCGCAGCATCAAAACCGATTACGAGCTGGCCTGCATGCGCGAGGCGCAGAAGCTGGCCGTCGCCGGACATCGCGCTGCGAAAGAGGCGTTTTTCTCCGGCCTGAGCGAGTTTGATATCAACCTGGCTTATCTGACGGCCACCGGCCATCGCGACGTTGACGTGCCCTATGGCAATATCATCGCGCTTAACGAGCACGCCGCCGTGCTGCACTATACCCGACTCGATCACCAGCCGCCGGCGAAGCGCCACAGCTTTTTGATCGACGCAGGCGCGGAGTATCTGGGCTACGCCGCCGATTTGACGCGCAGCTACGCGGCGCAGAAGAACTCGCTGTACGCCAGTATGGTGGCGGCGATGAACGCCGAGGAGCTGGCGCTGATCGGCACGCTGAAAGCGGGGGTGCGCTACACCGACTATCATCTGCAGATGCATCAGCGCATCGCGAAGCTGCTGCTGACGTTCGATCTGGCGCAGGGGATCAGCGAAGAGGCGCTGGTGGCGGAAAACATTACCGGGCCCTTTATGCCACACGGTCTCGGTCATCCGCTCGGGCTGCAGGTGCATGACGTCGCCGGTTTTATGCAGGATGACGCGGGCACTCATCTGGCGGCGCCGGCGCGCTATCCTTACCTGCGCTGCACGCGCGTGCTGGAGCCAGGCATGGTGCTGACCATTGAACCCGGCTTCTATATTATCGAGTCGCTGCTGGCACCGCTGCGCGAGGGGCCGTTCAGTCAGTATCTGAACTGGCAGGCAATCGATGCGCTGAAGCCATACGGCGGCATTCGCATTGAGGATAACGTCGTCGTCCATGCCAGCCGTATCGAGAACATGACGCGCGACCTGCACCTTGCCTGATGGACGCTTACGATATTCCCGCTGATGCGATCAGCATCAGCGAGGAGACGATTAAAAAAAGCCGCTTTATCACGCTGCTGGCCCATACCGACGGCGTGGAGGCGGCGCGCGCCTTTGTGCAGCAGGTGAAAGCCGAACATCCTGACGCGCGTCATCACTGCTGGGCCTGGGTGGCCGGCGCGCCGCACGATTCGCAGCAGCTCGGCTTCTCCGACGACGGCGAACCCTCCGGCACGGCGGGCAAGCCGATGCTGGCGCAGCTGATGGGCGCGAATATCGGCGAGATCACCGCCGTGGTGGTGCGCTACTATGGCGGCATCATGCTCGGCACCGGCGGGCTGGTGAAAGCCTACGGCGGTGGCGTTCAGCAGGGGCTAAAGCAGCTGGCGCGCGCGCGCAAAGTGCCGATGAAGCGCTATACGCTGAGGTGCGACTATGCGCAGCTTGGCGACGTAGAGCGTCTGCTGGCCCGGTTCGACGGCCGCATTGATGAGATTGTCTATCTCGACCGTATCGCGCTGACGCTGGCGCTGCCTTATGCCGGCATCGACGCTTTCACACAGACGCTGTCTGATTTTAGCCGGGGCGCGCTGAGCCTCGACCCGTTAACACCCTGATACTCATCTTCTAAGGAACGGCTGAATGCATTTTCGCGCCATTACTCGCATTGTCGGTCTGCTGGTCATTCTCTTTTCCGTCACCATGATTGTACCGGGACTGGTGGCGTTGATTTACCGCGATGGCGCCGGCCGCGCGTTCAGCCAAACCTTTTTAATGGCGCTGGCGATCGGCTCGCTGCTCTGGTGGCCCAATCGCAAACAGCGTACCGAGCTGAAGCCGCGCGAAGGCTTTTTGATTGTGGTGCTGTTCTGGACGGTGCTGGGCAGCGTGGGGGCAATGCCTTTTATCTTTGCCGAGCAGCCGCATCTCTCTGTTACCGACGCGTTCTTTGAATCCTTTTCCGGCCTGACCACCACCGGCGCGACCACGCTAGTGGGGCTCGATTCGATGCCGAAAGCGATTCTCTTCTATCGGCAGATGCTGCAGTGGCTGGGCGGGATGGGGATCATCGTGCTGGCGGTGGCGATTCTGCCGATTTTGGGCGTCGGCGGCATGCAGCTCTACCGCGCGGAGATGCCGGGTCCGCTGAAAGACAATAAGATGCGGCCGCGTATCGCCGAGACGGCAAAAACCCTCTGGCTGATCTATGTGCTGCTGACGGTGGCCTGCGCGGTGGCGCTCTGGCTGGCGGGCATGCCGCTGTTCGATGCGATAGGGCACAGCTTTTCGACTATCGCCATTGGCGGCTTCTCCACCCATGACGCCAGCATCGGCTATTTCAACAGCGGCACCATCAACACCATTATCGCCATCTTTTTGCTGATTTCCGGCTGTAACTACGGCCTGCATTTTTCGCTGCTCAGCAACCGTAACCTGCGCGTTTACTGGCGCGATCCCGAGTTTCGCACCTTTATCGGCGTGCAGCTGACGCTGGTGGTGATCTGCACGCTGGTGCTCTGGTTTCACAACGTCTACGCCAGCGGCTGGCAGACCCTTAATCAGGCCTTTTTTCAGGTGGTGTCGATGGCGACCACGGCGGGCTTTACCACCGACAGCATTGCACGCTGGCCGCTGTTCTTGCCGGTGCTGCTGCTTTGCTCCGCCTTTATCGGCGGCATGGCCGGTTCAACCGGCGGCGGGCTAAAGGTGATCCGTATTCTGCTGCTCTGCAAGCAGGGATCGCGCGAGCTGAAGCGTCTGGTGCATCCGAACGCGGTCTATACCATTAAGCTGGGCAACCGCGCGCTGCCGGAACGTATTCTGGAAGCGGTGTGGGGATTCTTCTCCGCCTATGCGCTGGTGTTTCTCGTCAGCATGCTGGCGATTATCGCCACCGGCGTGGATGACTTCTCTGCCTTCGCCGCGGTGGCCGCAACCCTGAATAACCTGGGGCCCGGCCTGGGCGTGGTGGCGGACAACTTCACTTCAATGAATGACGTCGCAAAATGGATCCTTATCTCCACTATGCTGTTTGGCCGTCTTGAAGTGTTTACCTTATTAGTGCTCTTTACGCCGACTTTCTGGCGCGAGTAAGCAACAACGGGATGTACAGATGAAAGCGTTGATTCTCTTTTCCAGCCGTGACGGGCAAACGCGCGAAATCGCGGCTTATATTGCCAATGAGATAAAGGCGCAGCAGGCGTGCGATGTGATCAACATTCTTCACGCCGACGCAGTTGACTGGGCGCAGTACGATCGGGTGTTGATTGGTGCCTCGATCCGCTACGGCAAATTTCATCCCGCCGTGGCGAAATTCATTAAGACGCATCTGCAGGCGCTGCAGCAGCGCGCCAGCGGTTTCTTCTGCGTGAACCTGACCGCGCGCAAGCCGGAAAAGCGTTCGCCGCAAACCAACGCCTATACGCGTAAGTTCTTACAGCAGTCGCCGTGGCAGCCCGACTATTGCGCCGTGTTTGCAGGCGCGCTGCGTTATCCGCGCTATCGCTGGTTTGATCGGGTGATGATCCAGCTGATTATGCGTATGACCGGCGGAGAAACCGATAGCCGTAAAGAGGTGGAGTACACTGACTGGCAGCAGGTATCGCGTTTCGCCCGTGAATTTGTGCAATATCCCGTCAAATCGGCGTGAATAACAGCGAATTGACGAAAAATAGTGCGAACGATAATTTTTTTGAAATTAGCCCTTGTCAGCCAGAAAGAACTCCCTATAATGCGCCTCCACTGACACGGCACAACGGCTTACGGAATGCGGTGTTCAGGAGACTCAGGCAGCTGAGTCGCCGGATGAAGTCCCTGAAAAAAGGGGTTGACTCCGAAGGAGAGTAGCGTAATATACGCCACCTCGCAGCAGCAGGCTCAACCGCTGACTGCACCGCTCTTTAACAATTTATCAGACAATCTGTGTGGGCACTCGAGAGCAGATATCAAAAGCCTTCGGGCTTAAAAAATATCAAGCCTCACGAGTGGACACATAATGACATTCATTATGACGTTTTACAGATGAGCACCGCTTAACTTGTTTAAGCAAATCAAACTTAAATTGAAGAGTTTGATCATGGCTCAGATTGAACGCTGGCGGCAGGCCTAACACATGCAAGTCGAACGGTAGCACAGAGAGCTTGCTCTTGGGTGACGAGTGGCGGACGGGTGAGTAATGTCTGGGAAACTGCCCGATGGAGGGGGATAACTACTGGAAACGGTAGCTAATACCGCATAACGTCGCAAGACCAAAGTGGGGGACCTTCGGGCCTCACACCATCGGATGTGCCCAGATGGGATTAGCTAGTAGGTGGGGTAACGGCTCACCTAGGCGACGATCCCTAGCTGGTCTGAGAGGATGACCAGCCACACTGGAACTGAGACACGGTCCAGACTCCTACGGGAGGCAGCAGTGGGGAATATTGCACAATGGGCGCAAGCCTGATGCAGCCATGCCGCGTGTATGAAGAAGGCCTTCGGGTTGTAAAGTACTTTCAGCGGGGAGGAAGGCGATGCGGTTAATAACCGCGTCGATTGACGTTACCCGCAGAAGAAGCACCGGCTAACTCCGTGCCAGCAGCCGCGGTAATACGGAGGGTGCAAGCGTTAATCGGAATTACTGGGCGTAAAGCGCACGCAGGCGGTCTGTCAAGTCGGATGTGAAATCCCCGGGCTTAACCTGGGAACTGCATTCGAAACTGGCAGGCTAGAGTCTTGTAGAGGGGGGTAGAATTCCAGGTGTAGCGGTGAAATGCGTAGAGATCTGGAGGAATACCGGTGGCGAAGGCGGCCCCCTGGACAAAGACTGACGCTCAGGTGCGAAAGCGTGGGGAGCAAACAGGATTAGATACCCTGGTAGTCCACGCCGTAAACGATGTCGACTTGGAGGCTGTTCCCTTGAGGAGTGGCTTCCGGAGCTAACGCGTTAAGTCGACCGCCTGGGGAGTACGGCCGCAAGGTTAAAACTCAAATGAATTGACGGGGGCCCGCACAAGCGGTGGAGCATGTGGTTTAATTCGATGCAACGCGAAGAACCTTACCTACTCTTGACATCCACGGAATTTGGCAGAGATGCCTTAGTGCCTTCGGGAACCGTGAGACAGGTGCTGCATGGCTGTCGTCAGCTCGTGTTGTGAAATGTTGGGTTAAGTCCCGCAACGAGCGCAACCCTTATCCTTTGTTGCCAGCGATTCGGTCGGGAACTCAAAGGAGACTGCCGGTGATAAACCGGAGGAAGGTGGGGATGACGTCAAGTCATCATGGCCCTTACGAGTAGGGCTACACACGTGCTACAATGGCGCATACAAAGAGAAGCGACCTCGCGAGAGCAAGCGGACCTCATAAAGTGCGTCGTAGTCCGGATCGGAGTCTGCAACTCGACTCCGTGAAGTCGGAATCGCTAGTAATCGTGGATCAGAATGCCACGGTGAATACGTTCCCGGGCCTTGTACACACCGCCCGTCACACCATGGGAGTGGGTTGCAAAAGAAGTAGGTAGCTTAACCTTCGGGAGGGCGCTTACCACTTTGTGATTCATGACTGGGGTGAAGTCGTAACAAGGTAACCGTAGGGGAACCTGCGGTTGGATCACCTCCTTACCTGAAGATACTGCCTTCGAAGTGCTCACACAGATTGTCTGATAGAAAGTAACGAGCAGAAAAACCTCTACAGGCTTGTAGCTCAGGTGGTTAGAGCGCACCCCTGATAAGGGTGAGGTCGGTGGTTCAAGTCCACTCAGGCCTACCAATTCGCACTCATGCTGCGTTATGTTTCCGTCTCGCATAGTTCACTATGCTTCGCGAAAACATGCCTTGCCTGAGCACGAATTCACGTTTCTCCTTAAGGGAAAGGTTGAGTGGTAGTAGACGGTCTCTGCAGTAACTGTATGGGGCTATAGCTCAGCTGGGAGAGCGCCTGCCTTGCACGCAGGAGGTCAGCGGTTCGATCCCGCTTAGCTCCACCATACTGTTTTCTGAAATAGTTCAGAGCGTACCGGAAACGGTGGGCTGTGAAGTATTATGCTCTTTAACAATCCGGAACAAGCTGAAAATTGAAACGACGCTTTGCGTTATTCCTCCGTAATAAGGAATAAAGGCAACGCGTTCGAGTCTCTCAATAATCACAACCGCGACGTCGCAAGACGCCTGTGGGTTGTGAGGTTAAGCGACTAAGCGTACACGGTGGATGCCCTGGCAGTCAGAGGCGATGAAGGACGTGCTAATCTGCGAAAAGCGCCGGCAAGGTGATATGAACCGCTACAGCCGGCGATGTCCGAATGGGGAAACCCAGTGTGTTTCGACACACTATCGCAACATGAATACATAGTGTTGCGAGGCGAACCGGGGGAACTGAAACATCTAAGTACCCCGAGGAAAAGAAATCAACCGAGATTCCCCCAGTAGCGGCGAGCGAACGGGGAGCAGCCCAGAGCCTGAATCAGCTTGTGTGTTAGTGGAAGCGTCTGGAAAGTCGCAGGGTACAGGGTGATACTCCCGTACACGAAAACACACAGGCTGTGAGCTCGATGAGTAGGGCGGGACACGTGGTATCCTGTCTGAATATGGGGGGACCATCCTCCAAGGCTAAATACTCCTGACTGACCGATAGTGAACCAGTACCGTGAGGGAAAGGCGAAAAGAACCCCGGCGAGGGGAGTGAAAAGAACCTGAAACCGTGTACGTACAAGCAGTGGGAGCCTCTTTTATGGGGTGACTGCGTACCTTTTGTATAATGGGTCAGCGACTTATATTCTGTAGCAAGGTTAACCGTATAGGGGAGCCGCAGGGAAACCGAGTCTTAACTGGGCGTTAAGTTGCAGGGTATAGACCCGAAACCCGGTGATCTAGCCATGGGCAGGTTGAAGGTTGGGTAACACTAACTGGAGGACCGAACCGACTAATGTTGAAAAATTAGCGGATGACCTGTGGCTGGGGGTGAAAGGCCAATCAAACCGGGAGATAGCTGGTTCTCCCCGAAAGCTATTTAGGTAGCGCCTCGTGAACTCATTCTCGGGGGTAGAGCACTGTTTCGGCTAGGGGGCCATCCCGGCTTACCAACCCGATGCAAACTGCGAATACCGAGAAATGTTATCACGGGAGACACACGGCGGGTGCTAACGTCCGTCGTGAAGAGGGAAACAACCCAGACCGCCAGCTAAGGTCCCAAAGTCATGGTTAAGTGGGAAACGATGTGGGAAGGCCCAGACAGCCAGGATGTTGGCTTAGAAGCAGCCATCATTTAAAGAAAGCGTAATAGCTCACTGGTCGAGTCGGCCTGCGCGGAAGATGTAACGGGGCTAAACCATGCACCGAAGCTGCGGCAGCAGTAGCGATACTGTTGGGTAGGGGAGCGTTCTGTAAGCCGTCGAAGGTGGCCTGTGAGGGCCGCTGGAGGTATCAGAAGTGCGAATGCTGACATAAGTAACGATAAAGCGGGTGAAAAGCCCGCTCGCCGGAAGACCAAGGGTTCCTGTCCAACGTTAATCGGGGCAGGGTGAGTCGACCCCTAAGGCGAGGCCGAAAGGCGTAGTCGATGGGAAACAGGTTAATATTCCTGTACTTGGTGTTGCTGCGAAGGGGGGACGGAGAAGGCTATGTTGGCCGGGCGACGGTTGTCCCGGTTTAAGCGTGTAGGCTGACTTTCCAGGCAAATCCGGAAAGTCAAGGCTGAGGCGTGACGACGAGGCACTACGGTGCTGAAGCAACAAATGCCCTGCTTCCAGGAAAAGCCTCTAAGCATCAGGCAACACGAAATCGTACCCCAAACCGACACAGGTGGTCAGGTAGAGAATACCAAGGCGCTTGAGAGAACTCGGGTGAAGGAACTAGGCAAAATGGTGCCGTAACTTCGGGAGAAGGCACGCTGGCGCGTAGGTGAGGGGACTTGCTCCCGGAGCCGAGGCCAGTCGAAGATACCAGCTGGCTGCAACTGTTTATTAAAAACACAGCACTGTGCAAACACGAAAGTGGACGTATACGGTGTGACGCCTGCCCGGTGCCGGAAGGTTAATTGATGGGGTTATCCGCAAGGAGAAGCTCTTGATCGAAGCCCCGGTAAACGGCGGCCGTAACTATAACGGTCCTAAGGTAGCGAAATTCCTTGTCGGGTAAGTTCCGACCTGCACGAATGGCGTAATGATGGCCAGGCTGTCTCCACCCGAGACTCAGTGAAATTGAAATCGCTGTGAAGATGCAGTGTACCCGCGGCAAGACGGAAAGACCCCGTGAACCTTTACTACAGCTTGACACTGAACACTGGTCCTTGATGTGTAGGATAGGTGGGAGGCTTCGAAGCGTGGACGCCAGTCTGCGTGGAGCCGTCCTTGAAATACCACCCTTTAATGGCTGGTGTTCTAACGTAGGCCCGTTATCCGGGCTGCGGACAGTGTCTGGTGGGTAGTTTGACTGGGGCGGTCTCCTCCCAAAGCGTAACGGAGGAGCACGAAGGTTGGCTAATCCTGGTCGGACATCAGGAGGTTAGTGCAATGGCATAAGCCAGCTTGACTGCGAGAGTGACGGCTCGAGCAGGTGCGAAAGCAGGTCATAGTGATCCGGTGGTTCTGAATGGAAGGGCCATCGCTCAACGGATAAAAGGTACTCCGGGGATAACAGGCTGATACCGCCCAAGAGTTCATATCGACGGCGGTGTTTGGCACCTCGATGTCGGCTCATCACATCCTGGGGCTGAAGTAGGTCCCAAGGGTACGGCTGTTCGCCGTTTAAAGTGGTACGCGAGCTGGGTTTAGAACGTCGTGAGACAGTTCGGTCCCTATCTGCCGTGGGCGCTGGAAAACTGAGGGGGGTTGCTCCTAGTACGAGAGGACCGGAGTGAACGCACCGCTGGTGTTCGGGTTGTCATGCCAATGGCACTGCCCGGTAGCTAAGTGCGGAAGAGATAAGTGCTGAAAGCATCTAAGCACGAAACTTGCCCCGAGATGAGTTTTCCCTGACCCCTTGAGGGTCCTGAAGGGACGTTGAAGACGACGACGTTGATAGGCCGGGTGTGTAAGCGCAGCGATGCGTTGAGCTAACCGGTACTAATGACCCGTGAGGCTTAACCTTACAACGCCAGAGGCGTTTTGTGAGACGCGAGATTTTCAGCTTGTTGACGGATACACCGTGCGGCCTTATGGCGGCGCGGAAAACAGAATTTGCCTGGCGGCACTAGCGCGGCGGTCCCACCTGACCCCATGCCGAACTCAGAAGTGAAACGCCGTAGCGCCGATGGTAGTGTGGGGTCTCCCCATGCGAGAGTAGGGAACTGCCAGGCATCCAAACGAAAAAGCCCTCTGCTGACGCAGAGGGCTTTTTTACGTCTGAATTTCGCTCAAAAAGATCATTTTCCCGTCGCGACAGCGCTAAAACTTCCCTACAAGCCGGAACTGATACGGTAAACTACGCGCAGATAACTTTGTTAAGGCCACACAATGTCCCACCAGTATTCTTCTCTGCAAGCTGATAATACGCTTGGTCTTGAAATCTGCGCGCGTGAACGCATTATCGCTGAAACGCCAGAGGCTATTCTTCACGCCTGGCAGGAGGCGAAGCGCAGTCATCATCCTTTTATTCTGCTGGGCGAAGGCAGTAATGTGCTTTTCCTGGAAGATTTCGCCGGCACCGTCGTGCTAAATCGGATCAAAGGTATCGCGATCCAGCAGCAGGCTGAAGCCTGGCAGCTTCATGTTGGCGCCGGCGAAAACTGGCATGCGCTGGTCAAATTCGCACTGGAGAAGGGGATTGCCGGGCTCGAAAATCTGGCGCTTATTCCCGGTATGGCAGGCTCGGCGCCGATTCAAAATATCGGCGCCTACGGCGTGGAATTTAAAGACATCTGCGAATATGTCGACGTGCTCAACCTCGACAGCGGCGAAACGCTGCGGCTGCACCGTGACGACTGTGCTTTCGGTTACCGCGACAGCATCTTCAAGCATCACTACCAGCAGGGTTACGCCATTGTTGCCGTAGGGCTCAGGCTGCCGAAAAGCTGGCAGCCGGTGCTTTCCTATGGCGATTTAAGCCGTCTGGATCCCGCGACGGCAACGCCAGAAGAGGTATTCAACGCCGTTTGCCAGATGCGGCAGAGCAAGTTGCCCGATCCACGCGTAACGGGCAACGTAGGCAGCTTCTTTAAAAACCCGCTGATAAGCCATGAACAGGCTGAGAGGCTGAAGCTTACCTCGCCGACTATGCCTTATTACCCGCAGGCGAACGGCGAGGTCAAACTGGCGGCGGGCTGGCTGATCGATCAGTGCCAGCTCAAAGGATTTCGCATCGGCGGCGCGGCGGTGCATCAGCAGCAGGCGCTGGTGCTCATCAACGCTGAGCAGGCGACGCCTCAGGATATTGTCGAACTGGCGAAAGCCGTGCGCATGCGCGTCGGAGAGAAATTTGATGTGTGGCTGGAGCCTGAGGTGCGCTTTATCGGCGCGCAGGGCGAGCGCAATGCTGTTGAGGCAATCTTATGAAAGACCATAGCATCCCGTTGAAGCTGGTTGAGATACTCGCCGACGGTGAATTTCATTCTGGCGAACAGCTTGGCGACACGCTGGGCATGAGCCGCGCGGCGATCAATAAACATATCCAGACGCTGAAATCCTGGGGACTGGATATCTATACGGTAACAGGGAAGGGATATAGCCTGCCCGCGCCAATGCAGTTACTGGATAAAGCCGCCATTCTCGCCCAGCTTAACCAGCCCCGGCTGGAAGTGATCCCGGTTATCGACTCCACCAACCAGTATCTGCTGGATCGCATGAATACGCTGCAGTCGGGCGATGCCTGCATTGCGGAGTATCAGCAGGCGGGCAGAGGCCGTCGCGGCCGCCAGTGGTTCTCGCCATTCGGCGCCAACCTCTATATGTCGATGTACTGGCGCCTGGAGCAGGGCCCGGCAGCCGCGATGGGACTGAGTCTGGTTATCGGTATTGTCATGGCCGAAACCCTACAGCAGCTCGGCGCGCAGGATGTCCGGGTAAAATGGCCAAACGATCTTTATCTTAACGATCGCAAACTGGCGGGCATTCTGGTGGAACTCACCGGTAAAACCGGGGACGCTGCACAGATCGTGATGGGCGCCGGGATCAACCTGGCAATGCGCGGCGCGTACACGGCGCAAATCAATCAGGGCTGGATCAATCTGCAGGAAGCGGGTATCGCCATCAATCGAAACGATCTGGCGGCAAAGCTGATCAACAGCCTGCGCGAGGCGCTGCCGCTATTCGAACGTGACGGCCTGGCGCCTTTTACCCATCGCTGGAAGGCGCTGGATAACTTTATCGATCGCCCGGTTAAGCTGCTTATCGGCGACAGAGAGATCCACGGCATCGCGCGGGGCATTGATAAACAGGGCGGATTAGTGCTGGAGCAGGATGGCGAGCTTAAATCCTGGGTCGGCGGAGAGATATCGCTGCGTCCACAGTAAAAAATGAAGCCTGCACGATGCAGGCTTTTTTAACGCTTATTTTCGCAGTCTGACCCGATCAACCGCATGATTGCCGCCTTTGGTCATAATCAGGCTGGCTCGCTCGCGAGTCGGTAGAATATTTTCCTGCAGGTTTAGCCAGTTAATCTCTTTCCACAGTCCGGTAGCGATCTGCACCGCCTCCTCTTCGGAGAGC
This sequence comes from Pantoea sp. Z09, assembly GCF_022394795.1. NCBI lineage: Bacteria > Pseudomonadati > Pseudomonadota > Gammaproteobacteria > Enterobacterales > Erwiniaceae > Pantoea > Pantoea sp. Z09. Next base: position 3,649,919 of record NZ_CP092373.1, on the reverse strand, counting down.
TGCGCATAGTGATGGAAATAGGAGTCGGGATCGGTAAAAGCGCCCTGGCGGAATTTCAGAAAACGGTTGATATACCATCGCTGCAGCAGCTCTTCAGGCGCATCCACATAGATAGAGAAATCGACAAAGTCCGACACAAAAACATGATGCGGATCGTGAGGGTAGTCCATGCCGCTCTGCAGCACGTTCAGCCCCTCCAGGATCAATATATCGGGCTGATGAACCACTTTGTCGCCGTCGGGAATAACGTCATAGACCAGATGCGAATAGACCGGCGCCGTGACCTGACTGGCGCCTGATTTCAGCGCGGAAACAAAATTAACCAGCCGATGCATATCATAGGACTGCGGGAAACCTTTCTTCTTCATCAGGCCGCGCTCTTTCAGCACCGCGTTGGGATGCAGAAAGCCATCGGTGGTGATCAGCTCGACTTTGCGATGTTCGGGCCAGCGGCTCAGCAGCGCCTGCAATACGCGCGCGGTGGTGCTTTTGCCCACCGCCACGCTGCCGGCAATGCTAATGATGTAGGGGATTTTCTGCCCGTCGGTGCCGAGGAACTGCTCCAGCACTGCCTGACGGCGCAGATTAGAGCTGATATAGAAATTAAGCAGACGCGACAAAGGAAGATAAATCTCTGCGACTTCTTCCAGAGACAAATCCTCATTAATGCCTTTCAGCTGCGCGATCTCCTCTTCAGTCAGGGTCATCGGCACGGAATTACGCAGCGCAGCCCACTGCTTACGCGTGAACTCTAAATAGGGCGTGGTCAGAGGTGAATTCTTTTTATTCATAAGTATGCGTCTGACTGCAGCGTCAGGTTCATTCCTATCACGCAGATAAAAAACCTGTAGCGATATGAGAACATAACGACGCGTCACAAGGTCTTTACTGAGAACAATGGGCTGGAGGTTAACATCAGTGCGACAATAAAAAGAAGAAAAATGATAAAACCGCGCACGCTTTCGCAAGAGAGCGCGCATAACGTAGAAGAGCAAAAATAATGGCTTCTCTTTCCGGTGCCGTACCGGCTCGCCATAGAGGGATAAAAAAGCGTCGCCGGCAAAAAATAATCTTTTTTTATCGCGCTGCATAAAGAAAAAAGCCTGCGGCGCACCTGCTAAGGCAGAGAAAAAGGCGCTGGCAACGCGCGGCGCAGAGGAACAAAACCGGCCTTATTCGTCTAATTTTTCCGCACTAAATCGCTAAAATGCGAGGATTTGCACAAATAGTAAGCGATAGAGTTATTTCAGCGATTTTTTTGTTGCATCCTGTCCCCGACCTTCCTAGAATGCGCGTCACTTGATGCCGGCTTAGCTCAGTTGGTAGAGCAACTGACTTGTAATCAGTAGGTCACCAGTTCGATTCCGGTAGCCGGCACCATCAAGTAGGTGGGATTCCCGAGCGGCCAAAGGGAGCAGACTGTAAATCTGCCGTCACAGACTTCGAAGGTTCGAATCCTTCTCCCACCACCATCTCAACCCTTGCGGTTGAGAGCAGATAAACAGCCAGTTTATCTGTCGGTGAGTCACTTCTCTCACCCTAAATTCAGACTGCGCTTCGGCACAGTTAAAGTCGGTCAGCAACGCTGTCAGACTTTGAATAGTAGGGGATCATCTCTTATTATTCACAAGCTACAGAAAGAACAGGTAGCCGAGTTCCAGGATGCGGGCATCGTATAATGGCTATTACCTCAGCCTTCCAAGCTGATGATGCGGGTTCGATTCCCGCTGCCCGCTCCAGATGTGCTGATATGGCTCAGTTGGTAGAGCGCACCCTTGGTAAGGGTGAGGTCCCCAGTTCGACTCTGGGTATCAGCACCACTTCCTTTATCTCCTCCCTGATTCTCTCTCTGTAAATCCTGCACTCAGGCACAGCCTGGTTGATGTGATGATATCTTTGATATATCCGTGTCTTAGAGGGACAAGCGATGGCTAAAGAGCAATTTCAACGTAACAAACTGCACGTAAACGTGGGCACCATCGGTCACGTTGACCACGGTAAAACCACCCTGACTGCAGCAATCACCACCGTTCTGGCTAAAACCTACGGCGGCCAGGCTCGCGCATTCGACCAGATCGATAACGCGCCGGAAGAGAAAGCACGTGGTATCACCATCAACACTTCACACGTTGAGTATGAAACCCCGTCTCGCCACTACGCGCACGTTGACTGCCCGGGCCACGCCGACTATGTGAAAAACATGATCACCGGTGCTGCGCAGATGGACGGCGCTATCCTGGTTGTTGCTGCGACTGACGGCCCGATGCCGCAGACCCGTGAGCACATCCTGCTGGGTCGTCAGGTTGGCGTGCCTTACATCATCGTGTTCCTGAACAAGTGTGACATGGTTGATGACGAAGAGCTGCTGGAACTGGTTGAGATGGAAGTGCGTGACCTGCTGTCACAGTACGACTTCCCGGGCGACGACACTCCGATCGTTCGCGGTTCAGCGCTGAAAGCGCTGGAAGGCGACGCTGAGTGGGAAGCGAAGATCGTTGAGCTGGCTGGCCACCTGGATACCTACATCCCGGATCCGGTTCGTGCTATCGACCTGCCGTTCCTGCTGCCGATCGAAGACGTATTCTCAATCTCTGGCCGTGGTACCGTTGTTACCGGTCGTGTTGAGCGCGGCATCGTGAAAGTCGGCGACGAAGTTGAAATCGTGGGCATCAAAGACACCGCGAAATCAACCTGTACCGGCGTTGAAATGTTCCGCAAACTGCTGGATCAGGGTCAGGCTGGTGAGAACGTCGGCGTTCTGCTGCGTGGTATCAAGCGTGAAGAGATCGAGCGTGGCCAGGTTCTGGCTAAGCCGGGCTCAATCAAGCCGCACACCACTTTCGTGTCAGAAGTCTACGTTCTGTCCAAAGAAGAAGGCGGTCGTCACACTCCGTTCTTCAAAGGCTACCGTCCGCAGTTCTACTTCCGTACTACTGACGTGACTGGCAACATCGAACTGCCGGAAGGCGTTGAGATGGTAATGCCGGGCGACAACATCAAAATGACCGTTACTCTGATCCATCCGATCGCGATGGACCAGGGTCTGCGCTTCGCAATCCGCGAAGGCGGCCGTACCGTTGGCGCGGGCGTTGTTGCTGAAGTTATCGCTTAATTACGATAATATTTGACGCAATGCATACGAAGAGGGCATCATTTGATGCCCTTTTTGCACGCTGTTATATAGAACCTGGCTCATCAGTGATTTTCGATCATAATCATTGCTGAGACAGGCTCTGTTGCGCGGCGTAGGATGCCGAGTTACGCCCAAAAGCTCATTCGGTTTGGATGCCTCGCCTTGCGGGGCAAAATAGTTTCTGAATTATTGTGGCAGGTTGGTTTATGAGTGCGAATACCGAAGCTCAAGGGAGCGGGCGCGGCCTGGAAGCGATAAAGTGGCTGGCTGTGGTTGCGTTGCTGCTGGTAGCCATCGTAGGCAATTATATTTATCGCGATGTGACGCTGCCTTTACGCGCGCTGGCTGTCGTGGTGCTGATTGCGGCTGCAGGCGGCATTGCGCTGTTGACAGTCAAAGGCAAAGCAACCGTGGCTTTTGCACGTGAAGCACGCACTGAAATGCGTAAGGTCATTTGGCCGACTCGCCAGGAAACGCTGCACACCACGTTAATCGTTGCCGCGGTGACCGCCGTGATGTCACTGATTTTGTGGGGGCTGGATGGTATTCTGGTCCGTCTGGTATCGTTTATCACTGGCCTGAGGTTCTGAGATGTCTGAAGCTCCAAAAAAACGCTGGTACGTCGTGCAGGCGTTTTCCGGCTTTGAAGGCCGCGTAGCACAGTCGCTGCGCGAGCACATCAAATTGCACAACATGGAAGAGCTGTTCGGCGACGTCATGGTTCCCACTGAAGAAGTGGTCGAGATCCGCGGCGGTCAGCGTCGTAAAAGTGAACGCAAATTCTTCCCTGGCTACGTGCTGGTACAGATGGTGATGAATGACGCCAGCTGGCACCTCGTGCGCAGCGTGCCGCGCGTGATGGGTTTCATCGGCGGCACCTCCGATCGTCCTGCGCCGATCAGCGATAAAGAAGTGGATGCGATTATGAACCGCCTGCAGCAGGTGGGTGACAAGCCGCGTCCGAAAACGCTGTTCGAACCGGGCGAAATGGTGCGCGTCAACGACGGCCCGTTTGCCGACTTCAACGGCGTGGTGGAAGAGGTGGATTACGAAAAAAGCCGCCTGAAAGTCTCTGTTTCTATCTTTGGCCGAGCAACGCCGGTCGAACTGGACTTTGGACAGGTGGAGAAAGGTTAATCACCTTGCTCACATTCTGGCTCTTGCAGAAGGCGCGAAATTTAACTATAATTTCGCGCCTTTTGTTTTTATGCGCTGTTAACAGCGTGTGAACTGTTATCACGGGGAGCCTGTTTTTCAGGCGCTATACCCAACTGAGGAATAATCATGGCCAAGAAAGTACAAGCCTACGTCAAGCTGCAGGTTGCAGCAGGTATGGCTAACCCGAGCCCACCGGTAGGTCCGGCTCTGGGTCAGCAGGGCGTTAACATCATGGAATTCTGTAAAGCGTTCAACGCCAAAACGGAATCCCTGGAGAAGGGTCTGCCGACTCCGGTTGTTATCACCGTATACAGCGACCGTTCTTTCACCTTCGTTACCAAAACTCCGCCGGCCGCCGTTCTGCTGAAAAAAGCAGCGGGCATCAAGTCTGGTTCTGGTAAGCCGAACAAAGATAAAGTCGGTAAAGTAACTCGTGCTCAGGTACGTGAAATCGCAGAAACCAAAGCTGCGGACATGACTGGTTCTGACGTAGAAGCGATGACTCGCTCTATCGAAGGTACCGCTCGTTCCATGGGCCTGGTAGTAGAGGACTAAGAAATGGCTAAGCTGACCAAGCGCATGCGCGTGATCCGTGACAAAGTTGATGCGACCAAACAGTACGACGTCACTGAAGCTGTTGCTCTGCTGAAAGAACTGGCTACCGCTAAGTTTGTAGAGAGCGTGGACGTTGCCGTTAACCTCGGCATCGATGCACGTAAATCTGACCAGAACGTTCGTGGTGCGACCGTTCTGCCGCACGGTACTGGCCGTTCAGTACGCGTTGCCGTCTTTACCCAGGGCGCAAACGCCGAAGCTGCTAAAGCAGCTGGCGCTGAGCTGGTAGGTATGGAAGATCTGGCTGACCAGATCAAAAAAGGCGAAATGAACTTTGACGTTGTTATTGCTTCTCCGGATGCAATGCGCGTTGTTGGCCAGTTGGGCCAGGTTCTGGGTCCGCGCGGCCTGATGCCAAACCCGAAAGTGGGTACTGTAACCCCGAACGTTGCTGAAGCGGTTAAAAACGCCAAAGCGGGTCAGGTTCGTTACCGTAACGACAAGAACGGCATCATCCACACTACCATCGGTAAAGTGGACTTCGACGCCGACAAGCTGAAAGAAAACCTGGAATCTCTGCTGGTTGCGCTGAAAAAAGCGAAACCTGCTCAGGCGAAAGGCGTTTTCATCAAGAAAATCAGCCTGTCTACCACCATGGGCGCTGGCGTTGCCATCGACCAGTCTGGTCTGAACGCAGCAGCAAACTAATTTGCTGCTTGAAACGGGCGAAAAATTCACCTAGAATCTTACGCCCGTTGTTCTGGTAAACAGCGCACAGAATTTATATCCCGCGGTGACCCGCGCGTTTGCTTCGGCAGCGCAACGGCAACGGCGGGGTAGGTTGGAGCCAGGCCTTTCCTGGCCTCCGTCCAAGACCGCAGGCGCGACCCATCTTAGGATGAGACGCTTAATCCCCTGCGTAGACGGTGACAGAACCAAAAAGAATTTTTCTTAACTGGATTCTGCTCACCGTGTTTTAGCGCTTACCTTCCTGCGGGTCGGTAAGTGAAGTGAGTTCCGGGGAAATCCTTCCCTGGTCAAATCCAGGAGCAAAAGCTAATGGCATTAAATCTTCAAGACAAACAAGCGATTGTTGCTGAAGTCAGCGAAGTAGCCAAAGGCGCGCTGTCAGCGGTTGTTGCGGATTCCCGTGGCGTTACCGTTGATAAAATGACCGAACTGCGTAAAGCAGGTCGTGAAGCTGGCGTTTACATGCGTGTTGTTCGTAACACCCTGCTGCGCCGCGTCGTTGAAGGTACTCAGTTCGAGTGCCTGAAAGACACGTTTGTTGGTCCGACCCTGATTGCATATTCTATGGAACACCCGGGCGCTGCTGCTCGTCTGTTCAAAGATTTCGCGAAAGCGAATGCAAAATTTGAGGTCAAAGCTGCAGCCTTTGAAGGTGAGCTGATCACGGCGGCTAATATTGACCGTCTGGCAACTCTGCCGACCTACGAAGAAGCACTGGCACGTCTGATGTCGACCATGAAAGAAGCCGCTGCTGGCAAACTGGTCCGCACTCTGGCTGCTGTACGCGACGCAAAAGAAGCGGCTTAAGGCCCACTCTTTTCTTTCGCACTTTAACGTATAAACTTTTTCTGATTCTTAGGAACAATTGTTATGTCTATCACTAAAGACCAAATTCTGGAAGCTGTTGCAGCTATGTCCGTAATGGAAGTAGTTGAGCTGGTTTCTGCAATGGAAGAAAAATTCGGCGTGTCTGCTGCTGCTGCTGTAGCTGTTGCTGCTGGCCCGGCTGAAGCTGTTGAAGAGAAAACTGAATTCGACGTAGTTCTGAAATCTGCTGGCGCGAACAAAGTTGCAGTAATCAAAGCCGTTCGTAGCGCAACTGGTCTGGGCCTGAAAGAAGCCAAAGACCTGGTTGAAGCAACTGGCGTGATCAAAGAAGGCATCAGCAAAGACGACGCAGCTGCACTTGAAGCTGCTCTGAAAGAAGCTGGCGCTGACGTTGAAGTTAAGTAAGACAACCTTTTGGTTGCAGTCTGAGTAAAATCAGGCTGATGGCTGGTGGCTTTTTGGTCACCAGCCTTTTTGCGCTCAAGAGCCTTGATGGGGTTTCGCACTGTTTGTCCATCGCTGCTCTTCAATATCTTTTTCTATCGACGCCTTAATATACTGCTTTCCTGCGCGGGTTCCCTGCCCATGCTAAGGCAATGAAATGATTTAAGAGTGATAGAAAGATGTATTGCATGTGGCCTCCGCGCCGCATGAATCAAACAAAATAGTGTTGCATGAACTGTCCTTCAGGACGGACAGCGTGGGTCGACTTGTCAGCTAGCTGAGGAACCCTATGGTTTACTCCTATACCGAGAAAAAACGTATTCGTAAGGATTTTGGTAAACGTCCGCAAGTACTGGACATACCTTATCTCCTTTCTATCCAGCTTGACTCGTTTCAGAAATTTATCGAGCAAGATCCGGAAGGTCAGTATGGTCTGGAAGCAGCCTTCCGTTCCGTATTCCCTATCCAGAGTTACAGCGGTAACTCCGAGCTGCAATACGTCAGCTATCGTCTGGGCGAACCCGTCTTTGACGTGAAAGAGTGTCAGATTCGTGGCGTGACGTTCTCCGCACCGCTGCGCGTCAAACTGCGTCTGGTGATCTACGAGCGCGAAGCGCCGGAAGGCACCGTTAAAGACATTAAAGAACAAGAAGTCTACATGGGCGAAATTCCGCTCATGACGGACAACGGTACCTTTGTTATCAACGGTACTGAGCGCGTTATCGTTTCTCAGCTGCATCGTAGTCCTGGCGTCTTCTTCGACAGCGATAAGGGTAAAACCCACTCATCGGGTAAAGTGCTGTATAACGCACGTATCATCCCTTACCGCGGTTCATGGCTGGACTTCGAGTTCGACCCGAAAGACAACCTGTTCGTCCGTATCGACCGTCGTCGTAAGCTGCCGGCCAGTATCATTCTGCGCGCGCTGAACTACACCTCTGAGCAGATCCTCGATCTGTTCTTCGAAAAAGTGGTGTTTGAGATCCGCGATAACAAGCTGCAGATGGAGCTGGTGCCTGAGCGCCTGCGCGGCGAAACCGCCTCTTTCGACATCGAAGCCAACGGCAACGTTTACGTCGAGAAGGGCCGTCGCATCACTGCGCGCCACATTCGTCAGCTGGAAAAAGATGGCATTCAGCATATCGAAGTGCCGGTTGAGTACATCGCGGGCAAAGTGGTCGCAAAAGATTACATCGACGAGAGCACCGGCGAACTGATCGTTCCGGCGAACATGGAGCTCTCCATGGATCTGCTGGCCAAACTGAGCCAGTCTGGTCACAAGCGTATCGAAACGCTGTTCACCAACGATCTGGATCACGGCCCGTACATCTCCGAGACCCTGCGCGTCGATCCAACCAACGATCGCCTGAGCGCGCTGGTTGAGATCTACCGCATGATGCGTCCTGGCGAGCCGCCGACGCGTGAAGCCGCTGAGAACCTGTTCGAGAACCTGTTCTTCTCCGAAGATCGCTACGATCTGTCGGCTGTTGGCCGTATGAAGTTCAACCGTTCGCTGCTGCGCGATGAGATCGAAGGTTCAGGTATCCTGAGCAAAGAAGACATCATCGAAGTGATGAAGAAGCTGATCGATATCCGTAACGGTAAAGGCGAAGTGGACGATATTGACCACCTCGGCAACCGTCGTATCCGTTCAGTGGGCGAAATGGCGGAAAACCAGTTCCGCGTTGGCCTGGTTCGCGTAGAGCGTGCGGTGAAAGAGCGTCTGTCGCTGGGCGACCTCGACACGCTGATGCCGCAGGACATGATTAACGCCAAGCCGATTTCGGCGGCGGTGAAAGAGTTCTTCGGCTCCAGCCAGCTCTCTCAGTTTATGGATCAGAACAACCCGCTGTCAGAGATTACGCACAAACGTCGTATCTCTGCACTCGGCCCAGGCGGTCTGACGCGTGAGCGCGCCGGCTTCGAAGTTCGAGACGTACACCCGACTCACTACGGTCGCGTCTGTCCTATCGAAACCCCTGAAGGTCCGAACATCGGTCTGATCAACTCGCTGTCTGTCTATGCGCAGACCAACGAGTACGGTTTCCTGGAAACCCCGTATCGTCGCGTTATCGACGGTGTGGTTTCTGACGAAATCCATTACCTCTCTGCGATTGAAGAGGGTAACTACGTTATCGCTCAGGCGAACGCCCAGCTGGATGACGAAGGTCACTTTGTTGATGACCTCGTCACCTGCCGTAGCAAAGGCGAATCGAGCCTGTTCAGCCGCGATCAGGTTGACTACATGGACGTTTCCACCCAGCAGGTGGTTTCTGTCGGTGCGTCGCTGATCCCGTTCCTGGAGCACGATGATGCTAACCGCGCCCTGATGGGTGCGAACATGCAACGTCAGGCTGTACCGACTCTGCGCGCTGACAAGCCGCTGGTGGGTACCGGTATGGAGCGCGCGGTAGCGGTCGACTCCGGCGTTACCGCCGTAGCGAAACGTGGCGGTACCGTTCAGTACGTTGATGCTTCTCGTATCGTTATCAAAGTTAACGAAGATGAGATGTATCCGGGCGAAGCGGGTATCGACATCTACAACCTGACTAAGTACACCCGTTCTAACCAGAACACCTGCATCAACCAGATGCCGTGTGTGTCGCTGGGCGAGCCGGTCGAGCGCGGCGACGTGCTGGCTGACGGCCCGTCAACCGACCTGGGCGAACTGGCGCTTGGCCAGAACATGCGCGTCGCGTTCATGCCGTGGAACGGTTACAACTTCGAAGACTCCATCCTCGTCTCCGAGCGTGTGGTTCAGGAAGATCGTTTCACCACCATCCACATTCAGGAACTGGCGTGCGTGTCTCGCGACACCAAGCTGGGGCCAGAAGAGATCACCGCTGACATCCCGAACGTGGGTGAAGCAGCGCTCTCTAAACTGGATGAATCCGGCATTGTCTACATCGGTGCGGAAGTGACCGGCGGCGACATTCTGGTGGGCAAAGTGACGCCGAAAGGTGAAACCCAGCTGACGCCGGAAGAGAAACTGCTGCGCGCCATCTTCGGTGAAAAAGCGTCCGACGTGAAAGACTCGTCGCTGCGCGTGCCGAACGGCGTCTCTGGTACGGTTATCGACGTACAGGTCTTTACCCGCGATGGCGTGGAAAAAGACAAGCGTGCGCTGGAAATCGAAGAGATGCAGCTGAAGCAGGCGAAGAAAGACCTGTCTGAAGAACTGCAGATCCTCGAAGCGGGCCTGTTCAGCCGTATTCAGGCGGTGCTGATCTCCGGCGGCGTTGAAGCCGACAAGCTGGACAAGCTGCCGCGCGAGCGCTGGCTGGAGCTGGGCCTGACCGACGAAGAGAAGCAGAACGCGCTGGAGCAGCTGGCTGAGCAGTACGACGAACTGAAGCACGAGTTTGAGAAAAAACTCGAAGCCAAGCGTCGTAAGATCACCCAGGGCGACGACCTCGCGCCGGGCGTGCTGAAAATCGTCAAAGTCTATCTGGCCGTTAAGCGTCAGATTCAGCCTGGCGACAAGATGGCAGGCCGTCACGGTAACAAAGGTGTTATCTCTAAGATCAACCCGATCGAAGATATGCCTTACGACGAGAACGGCACGCCGGTCGACATCGTACTGAACCCGCTGGGCGTACCGTCGCGTATGAACATCGGTCAGATCCTGGAAACGCATCTGGGTATGGCGGCAAAAGGCATCGGCGACAAGATCAACGCCATGCTGAAGCGTCAGGAAGAAGTCGCGAAACTGCGCGAATTCATCCAGCGTGCCTACGATCTGGGCGCGGACGTGCGTCAGCGCGTTGACCTCAACACCTTCTCTGATGATGAAGTGTTGCGTCTGGCTGAGAACCTGAAAAAAGGTATGCCGATCGCTACGCCAGTGTTTGACGGCGCGAAAGAGAGCGAAATCAAAGAGCTGCTGCAGCTGGGCGATTTGCCTTCTTCTGGCCAGATCACCCTGTTTGACGGCCGTACCGGCGAGCAGTTCGAGCGTCAGGTTACTGTTGGCTACATGTACATGCTGAAACTGAACCACCTGGTTGATGACAAGATGCATGCGCGTTCCACCGGTTCTTACAGCCTGGTCACGCAGCAGCCGCTGGGTGGTAAAGCACAGTTCGGTGGTCAGCGCTTCGGTGAGATGGAAGTGTGGGCGCTGGAAGCATACGGCGCGGCATACACCCTGCAGGAAATGCTTACCGTTAAGTCTGATGACGTGAATGGTCGTACGAAGATGTATAAAAACATCGTCGACGGCAACCATCAGATGGAACCGGGCATGCCGGAATCCTTCAACGTACTGTTGAAAGAGATTCGCTCGCTGGGTATCAACATCGAGCTGGAAGACGAGTAAGCACTCGCAAGTACTGGTTATGGGGCGCGCAGTTTCGGCTGCGTGCCCCTGAGAGTTCCACTCCGACGGGAGCTAATCCGTGAAAGACTTACTTAAGTTTCTGAAAGCGCAAACTAAGACCGAAGAGTTTGATGCGATCAAAATTGCGCTGGCCTCGCCAGACATGATCCGTTCATGGTCGTTCGGTGAAGTGAAAAAGCCGGAAACCATTAACTACCGTACCTTCAAGCCAGAGCGTGACGGTCTTTTCTGCGCCCGTATTTTCGGACCGGTAAAAGATTACGAGTGCCTGTGCGGCAAGTACAAGCGCCTGAAACACCGCGGCGTGATCTGTGAGAAGTGCGGCGTCGAAGTGACCCAGACCAAAGTGCGTCGTGAGCGCATGGGCCACATCGAACTCGCTTCTCCGACCGCGCACATCTGGTTCCTGAAGTCGCTGCCGTCTCGTATCGGCCTGCTGCTCGATATGCCGCTGCGCGATATCGAACGCGTGCTCTACTTTGAATCTTACGTTGTGGTCGAAGGTGGCATGACCAACCTCGAAAAACGTCAGATTCTGACTGAAGAGCAGTACCTTGACGCGCTGGAAGAGTTCGGTGACGAATTCGACGCGAAAATGGGCGCCGAAGCGATTCAGGCACTGCTGAAAAACATGGATCTGGAGCAAGAGTGCGAGCAGCTGCGTGAAGAGCTGAACGAAACCAACTCCGAGACCAAACGTAAAAAGCTGACCAAGCGCATCAAGCTGCTGGAAGCGTTCGTGCAGTCTGGCAACAAGCCAGAGTGGATGATCCTGACCGTGCTGCCGGTGCTGCCGCCGGACCTGCGTCCGCTGGTTCCGCTGGACGGCGGTCGTTTCGCTACGTCGGATCTGAACGATCTTTATCGTCGCGTCATCAACCGTAACAACCGTCTGAAGCGCCTGCTGGATCTGGCTGCGCCGGACATCATCGTACGCAACGAAAAACGTATGCTGCAGGAAGCGGTCGACGCCCTGCTGGATAACGGTCGTCGCGGTCGTGCGATCACCGGTTCTAACAAGCGTCCGCTGAAATCTTTGGCCGATATGATCAAAGGTAAGCAGGGTCGTTTCCGTCAGAACCTGCTCGGTAAGCGCGTTGACTACTCCGGTCGTTCTGTTATCACCGTAGGTCCATACCTGCGTCTGCATCAGTGCGGCCTGCCGAAGAAAATGGCGCTGGAACTGTTCAAACCGTTCATCTACGGCAAGCTGGAGCTGCGTGGCCTCGCCACCACTATCAAAGCCGCGAAGAAAATGGTTGAGCGCGAAGAAGCGGTGGTCTGGGATATCCTGGACGAAGTGATCCGTGAGCACCCGGTTCTGCTGAACCGTGCGCCGACGCTGCACCGTCTGGGTATCCAGGCATTTGAACCGGTTCTGATCGAAGGTAAAGCGATCCAGCTGCACCCGCTGGTGTGTGCGGCCTATAACGCCGACTTCGATGGTGACCAGATGGCTGTTCACGTACCGCTGACGCTGGAAGCCCAGCTGGAAGCGCGTGCGCTGATGATGTCTACCAACAACATCCTGTCTCCGGCGAACGGCGAGCCAATCATCGTTCCGTCTCAGGACGTTGTTCTGGGTCTGTACTACATGACCCGCGACTGTGTTAACGCCAAAGGCGAAGGCATGGTGCTGACCGGCCCGAAAGAAGCAGAGCGTGTTTATCGCGCTGGCCTCGCTTCGCTGCACGCTCGCGTGAAGGTACGTATTACCGAACACGAGAAAAACGAGCAGGACGAGTGGGTTGCTAAAACCAGCATCATTGACACCACCATCGGCCGCGCCATCCTGTGGATGATCGTGCCGAAAGGTCTGCCTTACTCCATCGTCAACCAGGCGCTGGGTAAAAAAGCGATCTCCAAAATGCTGAACACCTGTTACCGCATTTTGGGCCTGAAGCCGACCGTTATCTTCGCTGACCAGACCATGTACACCGGTTTCGCTTACGCTGCCCGTTCAGGCGCGTCTGTTGGTATCGACGACATGGTGATCCCAGAGAAGAAAGTGGAAATCATCACCGAAGCGGAAGCGGAAGTGGCTGAGATCCAGGAGCAGTTCCAGTCTGGTCTGGTTACCGCGGGCGAGCGTTACAACAAAGTCATCGATATCTGGGCTGCGGCGAACGAGCGCGTAGCGAAGGCGATGATGGAAAACCTCTCGACTGAAACCGTGATTAACCGTGACGGCGAAGAAGAGAAACAGGTTTCCTTTAACAGCATCTTTATGATGGCCGACTCCGGTGCGCGTGGTTCTGCGGCGCAGATCCGTCAGCTGGCAGGTATGCGTGGTCTGATGGCGAAGCCGGATGGCTCCATCATCGAGACGCCGATTACCGCGAACTTCCGTGAAGGTCTGAACGTACTCCAGTACTTCATCTCGACCCACGGTGCGCGTAAAGGTCTGGCGGATACCGCACTGAAAACCGCGAACTCCGGTTATCTGACGCGTCGTCTGGTTGACGTTGCGCAGGACCTGGTGGTCACCGAAGACGACTGTGGCACCTTCGAAGGCATCATGATGACGCCGGTTATCGAAGGCGGCGACGTTAAAGAGCCGCTGCGCGAGCGCGTGCTGGGTCGTGTAACGGCCGAAGACGTGCTGAAGCCGGGCACCGCTGACATCCTGGTTCCGCGTAATACGCTGCTGGATGAGCACTGGTGTGATGTGGTCGAAGAGAACTCTGTCGACACCATCAAGGTTCGCTCTGTTGTAAGCTGTGAAACCGATTTTGGTGTGTGTGCGCACTGCTATGGTCGCGACCTGGCACGTGGTCACATCATCAACAAAGGTGAAGCGATCGGTGTTATCGCGGCACAGTCCATCGGTGAGCCGGGTACCCAGCTGACCATGCGTACGTTCCACATCGGTGGTGCGGCATCGCGTGCGGCGGCTGAATCCAGCATTCAGGTGAAGAACAAAGGTACTATCAAACTGACCAACGCCAAGTCGGTAACCAACTCCGCTGGCAAACTGGTTATTACCTCGCGTAACGTCGAACTGAAAATGATCGATGAGTTTGGCCGTACCAAAGAGAGCTATAAAGTCCCTTACGGCGCGACCATGGCGAAAGGCGACGGCGAACAGGTTGCAGCGGGCGAAACCGTGGCGAACTGGGATCCGCACACCATGCCGGTTATCACCGAAGTGAGCGGCTTCATTCGCTTTACTGACATGATCGATGGCCAGACCATCACGCGTCAGACCGACGAACTGACCGGTCTCTCTTCGCTGGTGGTGCTGGATACCGCTGAGCGTACCGCAGGTGGTAAAGATCTGCGTCCGGCGCTGAAAATCGTCGATGCACAGGGCGAAGATGTACTGATCCCGGGCACCGATATGCCGGCACAGTACTTCCTGCCGGGCAAAGCGATCGTTCAGCTGGAAGACGGCAAGAAGATCAGCTCCGGTGACACCCTGGCGCGTGTGCCTCAGGAATCTGGCGGTACCAAGGATATTACCGGTGGTCTGCCGCGCGTTGCCGACCTGTTCGAAGCGCGTCGTCCGAAAGAGCCAGCTATCCTGGCGGAGATCAGCGGCATCATCTCCTTCGGTAAAGAGACCAAAGGCAAACGTCGTCTGGTGATCACGCCGGTTGATGGTAGCGAGCCGTACGAAGAGATGATCCCGAAATGGCGTCAGCTCAACGTATTTGAAGGCGAGCGCGTAGAACGTGGTGACGTGGTTTCCGACGGTCCGGAATCTCCGCACGACATTCTGCGTCTGCGTGGCGTCCATGCTGTGACCCGTTACATCACCAACGAAGTGCAGGAAGTTTACCGCTTGCAGGGCGTTAAGATTAACGATAAGCACATCGAAGTCATCGTTCGCCAGATGCTGCGTAAAGCAACCATCATGAGCGCGGGAAGCACCGACTTCCTGGAAGGTGAGCAGGCAGAAGTCTCTCGCATCAAGATCTCTAACCGCGATCTGGAAGCGAACGGCAAAATCGGCGCGACCTACATGCGCGATCTGCTGGGTATCACCAAAGCGTCACTGGCAACCGAATCGTTCATCTCGGCAGCCTCGTTCCAGGAGACCACGCGTGTCCTGACCGAAGCCGCTGTGGCAGGCAAGCGCGACGAACTGCGCGGCCTGAAAGAGAACGTGATCGTGGGTCGTCTGATCCCGGCCGGTACCGGTTACGCTTACCATCAGGATCGTATGCGTCGCCGTCAGGCGGGTGAAGCGCCGGTTGCTCCTCAGGTGACTGCGGATGAAGCCTCTGCCAGCCTGGCTGAACTGCTGAACGCCGGTCTTGGCGGCAGCGATAACGACTAAGCGCTCTTCGCGTAATAAAAACCCTGCTTCGGCAGGGTTTTTTTTTGGCTGCAATACCGTGCGATTTATGCCGCCGTGGGCGCAAACAACACCTCGAAGCCGTGCATTAGGCCCATTTCAACAATTTGCACCGAGAGCAAATTGGCGTCGACCATCGGAAGACGCGCAACCAACGTTTCCAGCTCGTCACGGGTAGAGGTTTCGTAGATAACGCTGACAATCAGCGGGCTGGGTGAAAAATAGATCTCCCGCAGCGCGCCAGCTTTATAGTCATTCCAGACCGCCTGCATTTCTGCCACCGCATAAGGCCTGAACTCAGCCGGATCGCGACCGGCGACGGGTGTGAGTAGCACTAAAAATTTCATATCATGATCTCCTTTAAGAGGCTCAACGTTATCAGCCGTCGCCAGGCGCTTGTAGGCTGCCGCGCAGCAAGGAGATATTGACCAGATGGCAACACCGCTTTTTTCATCCAGCCTGACGCAGCTGCTCTGGTTCGCGCGTATCGTTGAAGCCGGATCCTTTGCCGAAGCCGCGCGTCGCGCCGGTACGACCACCTCGGCCGTCTCTAAAGCGTTAAGCCGCTTCGAGGGCCAGCACGGCGTGCGGCTGCTGCACCGCACCACGCACGCGCTGTCGCTGACGGAAGAGGGCGAGAGAATGCTGACGCTGGCGCGTGGACTGCTGGAAGAGGTGAATCAGGTTGAGAACGCGCTGAGCGGCATCGAGGATGAGGGTGCCAGCGGCCGGGTGCGCATCTCCGTGCCATCCTCTTTTGGACGCGCCTGCATCATGCCTGCGCTGCCCGCCTTTCTTGCCGCGCATCCTGAGATCGCACTGGAAATGCACTTTAGCGACGCAATGGTGGATTTAGCAGGCGGCGGTTTTGATTTCGCGCTCCGTTCCGGCCCGCTGGAAGCCTGGCCGGGTCATTCCGCGCGCAGGCTCTTTAGTTTTCCCTGGGTCGCCTGCGCGACGCCCGGCTATCTCGAGCAGCACGGCGAGCCGTCTACGCCCTTCGAACTCAGCGCGCATAGCCAGATAGGTTTCTGGAATCTCAATAAAGGGCGGGCGGACGCCTGGCGTTTTAGTTCGCCTGAGGATGGCAGAGCGGTGCGCTGGGAGCCCGCCTCGCGCTACTTGTTCGACGATGGTCAGGCTGCCTGGCAGATGGTGCGGGCGGGTTGCGGCATAGGCTGGGCGCCTTACTGGCTAGGCGCGCCCGATTTCGCCAGCGGCGCGGTGGTCGAGATACTAAAAGCCTGGCGAACCGAGAGAATGAATATGTGGGTGCTGCGTCTGGAGCGCCGCCTGACCCCGCGCCGCACGCAGAAGGTTATCGATTTCTTAACCGGGCTTCTCTCGCCCTACGACGCCGCTGTCTAGCCTGGCTGGATAAGGCAGCGGGCAGGTTTTTCTGCCCGCTGTGGCGGACGGTTAGTCCATGCGGCCTGACGCGCTCCGGCGTTACCATCGTTCGTTTTCAATATCGCTGCGCGTCAATCCGATATCTTTGAGCTGCGCATCGTTCAGATGCGACAGGATCTGACGCGTCTTACGCCGCTGGTGGATCGCTTTAATGCCGTGCGCGAGGGCGCGCAGCAGATGCCATGGCGTGACCGCGAAAGGTTTGGCCGCACAGTTTTCTTCATATCCCATTTTCCTGATCCTCGTTTATGAACCAGGGAGTAGTGTCCGCCGACGCGGAAAAAGGATACAGACGCAAAAATCGACTTTCTTTAACATACAGATTGCCGCAAAGACCATCTGAATGGTAAAAAAAACGCTTGTCTGTACTGTTTTTCACCGCTGCTTGCCTGAGGGAGACGATCATGACGCGTTATCAACAGCTGGCGATGCATCTGGCACAGCGCATTGAGCAGGGGCTTTATCGCCACGGCGAGAAGCTGCCGTCAGTGCGGAGCCTGAGCCTTGAACATGGCGTCAGCATTAGCACCGTGCAGCAGGCCTATCACGTGCTGGAGGAGAAGCAGCTGATTACGCCGCAGCCGCGTTCCGGCTATTTCGTTACGCCGCGCAAAGCGACACCGCCGGTGCCGCGGCTGACGCGCCCGGTACAGCGTCCAGTAGAGATCACGCAGTGGGAGTCGGTGCTGGATCTGCTCGATACGCGGCTGGAGCCGAACATGATGCAGCTGGGCAGCGGCATGCCTAATCTGACGCAGCCTACCCTTAAACCGATGTGGAAAATCCTCAGCCGTCAGGCGCAGCGGCAGGCAACCGAACTTCTCGGCTACGATAATCTGTATGGCGTGGTCGCCTTGCGCGAGCAGATCGCGCGGCTGGCCATCGACAGCGGCTGTCAGCTGTCGGTTGAGGATATCGTCATCACCACCGGCTGCCATGAAGCGCTGTCGGTATCGATTCGCGCGGTATGCGAGCCAGGCGACATCATCGCGGTGGAGTCGCCATCGTTCCACGGCATTATGCAGACCCTGCGCGGCTTCGGCATCCGCGCCATCGAGATCCCCACCGATGCGGTCACCGGCATCAGTCTGGAAGCGCTTGAGCTGGCGTTCGAGCAGTGGCCAATCAAGGCGGTGATGGTGGTACCGAACTGCAACAATCCGCTGGGCTTTATTATGCCGGAAGCGCGCAAGCGCGCGCTGCTGACGCTGGCGCAGCGTTTTGACGTGGCGATTATCGAAGACGATGTTTATGGCGAACTGGCGTGGGACTATCCGCGGCCCGCGACCCTGAAGTCGATGGATCTGGACGGCCGCGTGCTGCTGTGCAGCTCTTTTTCGAAAACCATCGCCCCAGGCCTGCGCACAGGCTGGGTGGCGCCGGGGCGCTATCGCGACCGCGTGCTGCATATGAAATATATCGCCACCGGCTCGAGCAATACGCTGGCGCAGCACGCGCTGGCGGAGTTTATTCGTCAGGGCCACTATCAGCCGCATCTGCGGCGCATGCGTCAGTTTTATCAGCGCAACTACAGCAGCTTTAGCTGCTGGGTGCGCCACTATTTTCCGTGTGGCATCTGCGTGTCGCGGCCGCAGGGCGGATTTATGATGTGGGTTGAGCTGCCGGAGGCGTTTGACGCCGTGCGCCTTAACCGCGAGCTGCGCGATTCTCATATTCAGATCGCGGTCGGCTCGCTTTTTTCCGCCTCGGGAAAATACCGTAACTGTCTGCGGCTGAGCTTTGCGATAACGCTCGACGATCGCGTCGAACAGGCGCTGGCAAAAGTCGGCGAGGCCGTCGAGCGCGCGATAGCCGCCTGCGCGGGCGAACACTCTCCACAATCCATGCAGCATGAGATCCTCCTGGCGAAGTAGCTGAGGGCAGGGCCAGAGAGGGTGAAGGGGAGGTCCTGGCCCTGGCCGGGCTGGATAACCCGGCGAGAGCCACTGTAGCGAAACAGAAAAACGGCGCTACAGAGAATGCCTGTCGCTGCGCGCCGTCTTCCATGCTTTTTACCGCTGTTGCAAACCGTTGCTGCCTTTTGCGCGGCGTATTGCGTTTCAGGCGTCTGGCTGCGCCTCTGCCAGTTTTAGCAACGTCTCAGTCGCCGCGCGCCAGTCTGGCGCCTGAGTGATGGCGCTGACCACGGCGATGCTGCCGACGCCGGTCGCCAGCACCGCAGGCGCGCGTTCAAGGCTGATGCCGCCAATCGCCACGGTGGAGATGCCCTTCAGCCGCGCGATATGCCGCTGCAGCTCCGCCAGACCTTGCGGCGCGGACGGCATCGCTTTCGTCTGGGTGGGAAAAATATGCCCCAGCGCGATATAGGAAGGGCCAATCGCCAGCGCGCGATCCAGTTCGGCGTCGTCATGGGTCGACAGGCCCAGCCGCAGGCCCGCCTCGCGAATGGCATTCAGGTTGGCGACGTCGAGATCCTCCTGACCGAGATGCACGCCATAGGCGCGATGCTTGATCGCCAGCCGCCAGTAATCATTGATAAACAGCCGCGCGTGATAGCGCTTGCCGAGGGCAATCGACTCGGCGATCGCCGGTTCTACCGCCTCGTCATCGCGATCTTTGATGCGCAGCTGGATAGTGCGCACGCCCGCCTCCAGCAGTCGCGCGATCCACTCGACGCTGTCGACCACCGGATAGAGCCCTAAGCGCGGCGCGGTAGCGGGAAAGGGGGTATTCATGGGTTCTCCTCGTTCAGCGCATCGGCCGAGTGATAAAGCTCGCTGCCCTGGCGGCGAAACCGGTCCGACATCTGCTGCATGCCGATCTCAACAGGCTGCGCCTCGGTTTGCTGGCGGGCCGCGTAGTCGCGCACCTCCTGACTGATTTTCATCGAGCAGAATTTAGGGCCGCACATCGAGCAGAAGTGAGCGACTTTGCCTGACTCCTGCGGCAGCGTCTCATCGTGATAGGCGCGGGCGGTATGCGGATCGAGCGCCAGGTTAAACTGATCTTCCCAGCGGAATTCGAAACGCGCTTTGGACATGGCGTTATCGCGGATCTGCGCGCCGGGATGGCCCTTGGCCAGATCCGCCGCGTGGGCGGCGATCTTATAGGTAATCAGCCCCTGTTTGACGTCCTCTTTGTTCGGCAGGCCAAGGTGCTCTTTCGGCGTGACGTAGCAGAGCATGGCGCAGCCGAACCAGCCGATCATCGCGGCGCCGATGCCGGAGGTGAAGTGATCGTAGCCGGGCGCGATATCGGTGGTCAGCGGGCCAAGCGTGTAAAACGGTGCCTCGTGGCAATGTTCCAGCTGTTCGGTCATATTGCGGCGGATCATCTGCATCGGAATATGGCCGGGGCCTTCGATCATCACCTGCACGTCATACTCCCAGGCGATCTTTGTCAGCTCGCCCAGCGTGTGCAACTCGGCGAACTGCGCCTCGTCGTTGGCATCCTGAATCGAGCCGGGACGCAGCCCGTCGCCGAGCGACAGGGAAACGTCGTAGGCGGCGCAGATTTCGCAAATCTCGCGGAAATGCTCATAGAGAAAACTCTCGCGGTGATGCGACAGGCACCACTTCGCCATAATGGATCCGCCGCGCGAGACAATGCCGGTCAGGCGCTTCGCCGTCATCGGCACATAGCGCAGCAGCACGCCGGCATGAATAGTGAAGTAATCTACCCCTTGCTCCGCCTGCTCCAGCAGGGTGTCGCGGAACACCTCCCAGTCGAGATTTTCCGCGACGCCGTTGACCTTCTCCAGCGCCTGATAGATCGGCACGGTGCCGATAGGCACCGGGCTATTGCGCAGGATCCATTCGCGCGTTTCGTGAATATAGCGGCCGGTCGAAAGATCCATCACGGTGTCGGCGCCCCAGCGCGTTGACCAGACCAGTTTCTCTACCTCTTCCTCGATAGAGGAGGTGACCGCCGAGTTGCCGATGTTGGCGTTGACCTTCACCAGGAAGTTACGGCCGATAATCATTGGCTCCGACTCGGGATGGTTGATATTGGCGGGAATGATGGCGCGGCCAGCGGCCACTTCCTGACGCACGAACTCAGGCGTGATGTTTTCCGGCAGCTGCGCGCCGAAGCTGTAGCCCGGATGCTGCTGACGCAGCACTTCACCGCGAATGCGCTCGCGCCCCATATTCTCGCGCAGCGCGATAAACTCCATCTCCGGCGTCACGATACCCTGACGCGCATAGTGGAGCTGCGTGACGCGGCGTCCCGCTTTCGCGCGGCGCGGCTGCGGCAAATGGTCGAAACGCAGATGATCCAGCCCATCATCGGCCAGACGCTGCTGGGTGTAGTGCGAGCTGATTTGCTCTAACGTATCGCTGTCGCCGCGCGCGGCAATCCAGCCGGCGCGCAGCTTCGCCAGCCCGCGCTGTACGTCGATCGTGGCATCGGGATCGCCATAAGGCCCCGCCGTATCGTAGACCGGCACCGCCTCATTTTCCTCATAGCGCGGCGCATCCTTGCTGCCGCCCGTCAGCGTCGGGCTGAGCTGGATCTCGCGCATCGGCACGCGGATATCGTCGCGGCTGCCCTGGATCCAGATACGTTTTGAGTTGGGAAAGGCGACGCCGCCCTGAAGCGCATGGATAAACGCCTGCGCCTGCGCGCGCTGCTCACGTCGGTTGGTTTTGGTGGTAGACATAGCAATTTTCCTGTTGAGGGGGAACGTTGCTTGTCCGGAGTTCGGAAGGAGTAACAGACACGACAGGCAGCCGCCTGCGCACTGATGATGTTTACTCTTGTTCCCTTCGCAGGTTCTAACCTGATCAGGTTCCGCGGATCCCGAATTAACGGTCTCAGCCCTTGCGGGCACTCCGACAAGATTTCGTTTTACGTTTTAAGCTACTTAGCTTGCCATTTCGCGCCTGGGCAGTGCTCGTGACGGTCACATACTTCAGTATGCTCCCGTCCCTGCGCGCTGTCCGAGCGTGAACTGGCTGCGCACGCTACGCTTAAAACGCAAAACGCCAGTGCATATTGCACAAAAACAAAACGGGTTTTCGACGTTATCGCCGAAAACCCGTTTAGCATAAAAGGGCTGGTTCAGAATAACAAGCGATTTACAACTGGTTAACCTTAAGCCGGACGCGAGAGCTGGCTGCTGTCGTTCGCCACCGGGGCGCGCACCAGGCTGTTATCCCAGGCAAGCTGGATCAGCTTATCTTCCAGCGTGAAACGTGCCTCCAGCACTTCGCCGACTTCCGACAGCGCCAGCTGGAAATCAACACAGTTGTCGTCGTCGATCGACTGCTGCAGATGGCCATCGTAGAGCTGCATCAGACGTTCGGTATTGGCTTCCAGCGGCGGATAAATCTGCGCGGCGGCGATCATCGGGCTGTCGCCTTCCATCTCATTGATGATGCGCTCATAGATACTGAAGTGACCGGCGGAAAGGTAATCGACCAGACCGTGACAAAAGTTGTCGAGCGCCTGCTCGTCTAACGTCGTGAGCGCCTCTTTGTTGGGTTTCAGCCCAACCAGGTGGTAATAAGACACCAGTAGCTGGCGACGGGCGTCCAGCCACGAATCGACCAGTTCATTGCTGCCACCTACGCGCTCGGTCAGGACATTTAACTGGTTAAGCATTTCTGACTCCATATCAATAAAATCCCCCTGACCGTGGCGGCCGCGGCGGGTCAGAGGCCGCCTGCAAGCTGAACGATTTAGGGTATAGTTGTTTGTCTACATACTTAACATCAGGACTTCAGCGTATCGAAAAGACGCTAAGGATGACGATTAGATGCAACATGAGATCTCAAGCGTAGACGCTGGATGGTGGATTGTCAGCCATGAACAGAAACTTTGGTTGCCGCAGGGCGACCTGCCGCACGGCAGCGCCGCTGCGTTTAAGCTAGCGGGAAGCAAGGCGCAGGCGGTCGGCGAGTGGCAAGGCGAAACGGTCTGGCTGGTGTGTGAAAATCGCGATCGCGATATGTTCTCGGTGCGCCAGCTGATTGATGAAGAGGCGGGGCTGTTCCAGCTGGCCGGACGCGCGGTGCAGCTGGCGGAGTTTTATCGCTCGCATCGCTTCTGCGGCTACTGCGGTCACGAGATGCATCTCAGCAAGCAGGAGAACGCCTGTCTGTGCGGCCACTGCCGCGAACGCTACTATCCGCAAATCGCGCCCTGCATCATTGTCGCCATTCGGCGCGGCGATGAGATTCTGCTCGCCAACCATGCGCGCCATCGCAACAGCATCTATACCGTGCTGGCGGGCTTTGTCGAGGTAGGCGAAACGCTGGAGCAGGCGGTCGCGCGCGAGGTCATGGAAGAGAGCAACGTGCGCGTCAAGAATTTGCGCTATGTCACGTCGCAGCCCTGGCCGTTCCCCCATTCGCTGATGATGGCGTTTATGGCGGAGTATGACGGCGGCGATCTGCAAATCGACAACAAAGAGCTGCTGGACGCCGGCTGGTACCGCTACGACGCGCTGCCGCTGTTGCCGCCGCCCGGCACCGTGGCGCGCCGCCTGATAGAAGATACCGTTGCCATCTGCCGCGCCGACGCCTGAGAAGTGTTACACTAGGCGCCTGAAATTGAGAGAGTCCTGAAATGAGTGAACTAAAGAACGATCGTTATCTGCGCGCCCTGTTACGTCAGCCGGTGGATATCACCCCGGTGTGGATGATGCGACAAGCCGGGCGTTATTTGCCGGAATATAAAGCGACGCGCGCCGAAGCTGGCGATTTTATGTCGCTGTGCAAAAACGCCGAACTGGCGTGTGAAGTCACCCTGCAGCCGCTGCGTCGCTACCCGCTGGACGCGGCGATCCTCTTTAGCGATATCCTGACCATTCCCGACGCGATGGGTCTGGGACTCTACTTCGAAACCGGCGAAGGCCCGCGCTTCTCCAGCCCGATTACCTGCCGCGCCGATGTCGATAAACTGCCGGTGCCCGATCCAGAGCAGGAACTCGGCTATGTAATGAACGCGGTGCGCACCATTCGCAAAAACCTCAAGGGCGAAGTGCCGCTGATTGGCTTCTCCGGCAGCCCCTGGACGCTGGCGACCTATATGGTGGAAGGCGGCAGCAGCAAAGCCTTCACGAAGATCAAAAAGATGATGTACGCCGATCCCGCCACGCTGCACGCGATGCTCGATAAGCTGGCGGACAGCGTCATCCTCTATCTCAACGCGCAGATCCGCGCGGGCGCGCAGTCGGTGATGGTGTTCGACACCTGGGGCGGCGTGCTGACGGGCCGCGACTATCTGGAATTCTCGCTGCACTACATGCATAAAATCGTCGACAGCGTGCTGCATGAGAATGAAGGCCGCCGCGTGCCGATTACGCTGTTTACCAAAGGTGGCGGACAGTGGCTGGAAGCAATGGCCGCGACCGGCTGCGATGCGCTGGGACTCGACTGGACCACCGATATCGGCGAGGCGCGTCGCCGCGTCGGCGACAAAGTCGCCCTGCAGGGCAACATGGATCCGTCTATGCTTTATGCGCCAGCTGCGCGTATCGAGCAGGAAGTCGCCGGTATTCTCAAGGGCTTCGGCGCGGGCAGCGGTCACGTCTTCAATCTGGGGCATGGCATTCATCAGGATGTGCCGCCAGAACATGCGGGCGTGTTTGTTGAGGCGGTACACCGTCTCTCAGGCCACTATCATCAGGAGTAAGTATGGACATTGCTGCACTGCGCGCGGAACAGATCCAGCGCGCTGCAGAGGTGGTGCGGCAGGATGATTTCGACGTGCTGCCGCCGCGTTTTATCGGCGGCGCTGACGTTGGATTCGAACAGGAAGGGGCGGTGACGCGTGCCGCCCTGGTTATCCTCGAATATCCTTCCCTTAAGCTGGTGGAGCACCGCGTAGCGCGCATCGCCACCACCATGCCCTACATTCCCGGCTTTCTCTCTTTCCGTGAATATCCGGCGCTGCTGGCGGCGTGGAACATGCTTGAGCAAAAACCGGACCTGCTGTTTGTCGACGGACACGGCATCTCGCACCCGCGCCGTCTTGGCGTCGCTTCGCACTTTGGCTTAATGGTGGACGTGCCGACCATCGGCGTGGCGAAAAAGCGCCTGTGCGGCCGTTTCGCCGATCTGGATCCAGAGCCGGGTTCGCGCCAGCCGTTAATCGACAAGGGCGAGCAAATCGGCTGGGTATGGCGCAGCAAAGCGCGCTGTAATCCACTGTTTGTCGCGACCGGACACCGCGTTAGCCTGGACAGCGCGCTGCACTGGGTGGAAAAGTGCATGGGCGGCTATCGCCTGCCGGAACCGACGCGCTGGGCCGATGCCGTCGCCTCCAACCGCACCGCCTTTCAACGCTGGCAAAACGCGCTTTAACGCTGTGCGCGCGGCGCTTTTGCGGTACACTGCCGCCAGCTAAACGATGAAGAGCCCTGTTCATGTTACAAAACCCCGTTCACCTGCGTCTGGCAAAGCTGGAAAGCTGGCAGCATCTGACGTTTATGGCTTGCCTGTGCGAGCGTATGTTCCCCAATTACTGGGCCTTCTGTCAGCAGACGGAATTCGCCGATGCGTCACTCTATCGCCGCATCCTTGATCTGGTCTGGGAAAGCCTGACGGTCAAAGACGCTAAAATCAACTTCGACAGTCAGCTGGAAAAGCTTGAAGCCGCCATTCCCGACGGCGAGGCGTTCGACGTCTACGGCGTCTATCCGGCTATCGACGCCTGCGTGGCCTTAAGCGAAGCGCTGCACGCCATGCTAAGCGGCGAAACCCTGGAGCATGCGATCGAAGTCAGCAAAACCTCTATCACCACCGTGGCGATGCTGGAAATGACCCAGGCCGGACGCGAAATGAGCGACGACGAGCTGCGTGAAAACCCTGCTGTGATCGACGAATGGGACCTGCAATGGGAGATTTTTCGCCTGCTGGCCGACTGCGAAGAACGAGACCTTGAATTGATCAAAGGATTGCGTTTGGACCTGCGAGAGGCGGGAATCAGCAACATCGGTATAATTTTTCAGCAGTAAGGCGGGAAAACGTGACTTCAGGCCCGAATTAGCGAGCCTGGAGGCTTCACATCGGCCCCCTGTCTGGTCTACATTTGGGGGGCTGAAAATTGTGGCTATCGGTGCGTGCAGGCTGAAGAGTGCCAGAATATGGCTTTTCCCTCGCACTCGTTGCTTAGCAAGCGATAAATACACTTTAAGGATAACTTATGAACAAGACTCAACTGATTGATGTGATCGCGGAAAAAGCGGACCTGTCAAAAACCCAGGCTAAAGCGGCTCTGGAATCTACTCTGGCTGCGATCACTGAGTCTCTGAAAGAAGGTGATGCTGTACAACTGGTTGGTTTTGGTACTTTTAAAGTGAACCACCGCGCTGAGCGTACCGGTCGCAACCCGCAAACTGGCAAAGAGATCAAAATCGCTGCGGCAAACGTACCGGCATTCGTTTCTGGTAAAGCGCTGAAAGACTCTGTCAAATAAGACGTCGCACCGCGGTCAGAATTTTAAAGAAGGGGCGAATTCGCCCCTTTTGTATTAAGGGCCAGCAATGACGAAGCTGCGTTCACACTCCTGTTTCGCTCTGCTTTTTCTGCTTTTGCTCTCCGGGTGCGGCTCAACGCCCGATACGCCTCCTTTTACCGCCAGCGGCTATCTTGCCGATCGCGGCGCAGTGCGCATCTGGCGCAAGAACAGCGGCCATCTCACCGTCCATATACGCACCCTCTATACGCCCTTTAATGGCGATGCCTCTGAGACCACCGACTATGTGTGGCAAGAAGAGAAGCTGGTTAGCGTGGCACGCCACGTCAGCGGCAAGCAGCCTGACGATGTGACGCTACGTTTCGACCAGGACGGCAGCCTCAGCTTTATGCAGCGGCAGCTGGCCAACCGGCGCGAAGCCGTCGATACGGATACGGTAGAACTCTACAAGTTCGACGCGCAGCGCATGCTGGCGCAGAGCAACGCTTTGCTCAGCGGTCGCGTCATGCTGAAACAGGGCCTGTGGCGGGGCGCAAAACAGATCGAAAGCTGCGACGGCGCGCGGGTGTCGCCCGCCTTCGACGATTATGCCTTTCAGACGCTGGCGCAACAGCAGCGGCGCAGCAGCGAGCCGCTGCTGGTTTCCTGGCTGGAGGCGCCGGAGGGCACCCAGTTGCTGCGCGCCGCGCCGGGAGAACGCTGCGATTCGCAGCCGAAAGAAGAAGATATGTAGAAAGAAAAGGGCGCCTGAGGCGCCCTTTTTGCTTACTTGCGATTGATAGCGCGATAGCCGATATCGCGGCGGCAGAAGCTGCCGTTCCAGGAGATAGGCTGCGCCAGCTCATAGGCGCGTTTTTGCGCCGCCGCCACGTCGTCGCCCAGCGCGGTGACGCAGAGCACGCGGCCGCCGTTGGTCAGCACCAGATCGTTATCGAGACGGGTGCCGGCGTGAAACACCTTGCCGTCTTCCACTTCTTCCAGCGGCAGGCCGTGGATTTGCTCGCCGTTGACGTAGTCGCCCGGATAGCCGCCCGCCGCCAGCACCACGCCCAGCGCCGGACGCGGATCCCATTTTGAATCGGTCTGATCCAGCGCGCCGTCGCACGCCGCCAGGCAAAGCTCCACCAGATCCGACTGCAGGCGCAGCATGATCGGCTGCGTTTCTGGATCGCCGAAGCGGCAGTTAAACTCAATCACCTTCGGCTGGCCCGACTGATCGATCATCAGACCGGCATAGAGGAAGCCGGTATAGACGTTGCCTTCCGCCGCCATGCCGCGCACCGTTGGCCAGATCACCTGATCCATCACGCGCTGGTGGATCTCGTCGGTGACCACTGGCGCAGGAGAGTAGGCGCCCATACCGCCAGTGTTCGGACCGGTATCGCCGTCGCCGACGCGCTTGTGATCCTGGCTGGTGGCCATCGGCAGCACGTTTTCGCCGTCGACCATCACGATAAAGCTGGCCTCTTCGCCGTCAAGAAACTCTTCAATGACGATGCGGTGGCCCGCGTCGCCAAAGGCGTTACCGGCCAGCATATCTTTCACTGCCGCTTCCGCCTCTTCCAGCGTCATGGCGACAATCACGCCTTTACCGGCTGCCAGACCGTCGGCCTTGATGACGATAGGCGCCCCTTTCTCACGCAGGTAGGCCAGCGCCACTTCGACATCGGTAAAGTTGCGATATTCCGCCGTGGGAATATGGTGGCGCGCCAGAAAATCTTTGGTGAACGCCTTGGAGCCTTCCAGCTGCGCGGCGTTTTTAGTCGGACCGAAAATCTTCAGGCCCGCCGCGCGGAACGCGTCGACCACGCCGATAACCAGCGGCGCTTCCGGGCCGACGATGGTCAGATCAATCGCTTCGCGCTGGGCGAACGCCAGCAGGGCAGGGATATCGGTCGGGCTGATATCGACGTTCTGCAGCGCTGGCTCCAGCGCGGTGCCGGCGTTGCCAGGCGCGACGAATACCGTTTCCGCCAGCGGCGACTGGGCCGCTTTCCAGGCCAGCGCGTGCTCACGACCGCCGTTGCCAATCACTAAAATTTTCATATTGCTCTCCAGAGAATTAATGGCGGAAGTGACGCATGTCGGTGAAGATCATGGCGATGCCGTGCTCGTCTGCCGCGGCGATAACCTCTTCATCGCGGATCGAGCCGCCCGGCTGGATAACGCAGGTGACGCCAACGGCGGCCGCCGCGTCGATACCGTCGCGGAACGGGAAGAAGGCGTCTGACGCCATCGCTGAGCCTTTGACCTCCAGCCCTTCGTCGGCGGCTTTAATGCCGGCGATTTTAGCGGAGTAAACGCGGCTCATCTGGCCGGCGCCGATACCAATGGTCATATTGTCGCGCGCATAGACGATAGCGTTCGATTTCACGAACTTCGCCACCTTCCAGCAGAAGAGCGCGTCGCGCAGCTCTTGCTCGCTCGGCTGACGCTTGCTAACGACGCGCAGCTGGCTCGCTTCCACCATGCCCAGGTCGCGATCCTGCACCAGCAGGCCGCCGGTAACGCGTTTGAAATCGAGTCCGGCGACGCGCGCCTGCCACTGGCCGCAGATCAGCACGCGAACGTTCTGCTTCGCCGCGGTGACTTTAAGTGCCGCTTCGCTGGCGGAAGGGGCGATAATCACTTCGACAAACTGACGGCTGATGATCGCCTGCGCGGTGGCTTCGTCCAGCTCGCGGTTGAAAGCGATAATGCCGCCGAAGGCAGAGGTGGGATCGGTCTGATAGGCGCGATCGTAAGCTTCAAGGATCGATGCGCCAACGGCGACGCCGCACGGGTTGGCATGCTTGACGATCACGCAGGCCGCTTCGCTAAACGCCTTCACGCACTCCAGCGCCGCGTCGGTATCGGCGATGTTGTTGTAGGAGAGCGCCTTGCCCTGAACCTGCTGCGCAGTCGCCACCGAGGCTTCCTGCACATTCTCTTCTATATAGAAGGCGGCGTCCTGGTGGCTGTTTTCACCGTAGCGCATATCCTGCTTCTTAATAAAGTTCAGGTTCAGGGTGCGCGGGAAGCGGCCGGCGGGCTGTTCGCGCTCGCCATGATAGGCGGGAACCAGCGAGCCGAAGTAGTTGGCGATCATACTGTCGTAGGCGGCGGTATGCTCAAAGGCTTTGATCGCAAGGTCGAAGCGCGTTTCCAGCGTCAGAGAGTTTTCGTTGGCGTCCAGCTCGGCCACGATGGCGTCGTAGTCGCTGCTCTTGACCACAATCGCCACATCTTTATGGTTCTTGGCCGCCGAGCGCACCATGGTGGGGCCGCCGATATCGATATTCTCAACCGCATCTTCCAGCGTGCAGCCGTCGCGCGCGACGGTTTGAGCAAAGGGATAGAGGTTAACGACCACCATGTCGATAGGCTCGATAGCGTGCTGCGCCATAATCGCGTCATCCTGGCCGCGACGACCCAAAATGCCGCCGTGCACTTTCGGGTGCAGCGTTTTGACGCGTCCATCCATCATTTCCGGGAAGCCGGTGTAGTCAGACACTTCGGTGACGGCAAGACCCGCATCGGCCAGCAGGCGAGCGGTTCCGCCTGTAGAGAGGAGTTCGACGCCGCGGGCAGAGAGCGCCTGAGCAAATTCGAGGATACCGGCTTTGTCTGAGACACTCAGCAGAGCGCGGCGTACAGGACGACGTTGTTGCATGGTGGTTTTATCCCTTGGCTTTGTTTCGCGTAAATAAGAGCGTTACATCAAGCTTAGCGATCTTCATTGCAATAAGAAGAGGCAAAACTTCAGGTAACGCCCCGAAAAGGGGCATCCTTGACGTCGCCGGGCATTGTAGCGAAAACGTTTGCGTGCTGCTCGCAAAAATTCGCCTCGCAATGCATTGTGGATAACTTTGTGGGTAATCGCGTATAAGGCGGGCTTTTGCTGTGGAATGCAGCGAACGCTCATTTTTCTGCAATTTTACTGTTGCGCTCTCTGAACGACTCCCTATAATGCGCCTCCATCGACACGGCACAACGGCTTACGGAATGTGGTGTTGAGGTGATGAAAATCACCGTCGGTTAAAGCGAAAATAAACGCTTGACTGACACAGAGAGTAGCGTAATATACGCCACCTCGCAGCAGCAGGCTCAACCGCTGACTGCACCGCTCTTTAACAATTTATCAGACAATCTGTGTGGGCACTCGAGAGCAGATATCAAAAGCCTTCGGGCTTAAAAAATATCAAGCCTCACGAGTGGACACATAATGACATTCATTATGACGTTTTACAGATGAGCACCGCTTAACTTGTTTAAGCAAATCAAACTTAAATTGAAGAGTTTGATCATGGCTCAGATTGAACGCTGGCGGCAGGCCTAACACATGCAAGTCGAACGGTAGCACAGAGAGCTTGCTCTTGGGTGACGAGTGGCGGACGGGTGAGTAATGTCTGGGAAACTGCCCGATGGAGGGGGATAACTACTGGAAACGGTAGCTAATACCGCATAACGTCGCAAGACCAAAGTGGGGGACCTTCGGGCCTCACACCATCGGATGTGCCCAGATGGGATTAGCTAGTAGGTGGGGTAACGGCTCACCTAGGCGACGATCCCTAGCTGGTCTGAGAGGATGACCAGCCACACTGGAACTGAGACACGGTCCAGACTCCTACGGGAGGCAGCAGTGGGGAATATTGCACAATGGGCGCAAGCCTGATGCAGCCATGCCGCGTGTATGAAGAAGGCCTTCGGGTTGTAAAGTACTTTCAGCGGGGAGGAAGGCGATGCGGTTAATAACCGCGTCGATTGACGTTACCCGCAGAAGAAGCACCGGCTAACTCCGTGCCAGCAGCCGCGGTAATACGGAGGGTGCAAGCGTTAATCGGAATTACTGGGCGTAAAGCGCACGCAGGCGGTCTGTCAAGTCGGATGTGAAATCCCCGGGCTTAACCTGGGAACTGCATTCGAAACTGGCAGGCTAGAGTCTTGTAGAGGGGGGTAGAATTCCAGGTGTAGCGGTGAAATGCGTAGAGATCTGGAGGAATACCGGTGGCGAAGGCGGCCCCCTGGACAAAGACTGACGCTCAGGTGCGAAAGCGTGGGGAGCAAACAGGATTAGATACCCTGGTAGTCCACGCCGTAAACGATGTCGACTTGGAGGCTGTTCCCTTGAGGAGTGGCTTCCGGAGCTAACGCGTTAAGTCGACCGCCTGGGGAGTACGGCCGCAAGGTTAAAACTCAAATGAATTGACGGGGGCCCGCACAAGCGGTGGAGCATGTGGTTTAATTCGATGCAACGCGAAGAACCTTACCTACTCTTGACATCCACGGAATTTGGCAGAGATGCCTTAGTGCCTTCGGGAACCGTGAGACAGGTGCTGCATGGCTGTCGTCAGCTCGTGTTGTGAAATGTTGGGTTAAGTCCCGCAACGAGCGCAACCCTTATCCTTTGTTGCCAGCGATTCGGTCGGGAACTCAAAGGAGACTGCCGGTGATAAACCGGAGGAAGGTGGGGATGACGTCAAGTCATCATGGCCCTTACGAGTAGGGCTACACACGTGCTACAATGGCGCATACAAAGAGAAGCGACCTCGCGAGAGCAAGCGGACCTCATAAAGTGCGTCGTAGTCCGGATCGGAGTCTGCAACTCGACTCCGTGAAGTCGGAATCGCTAGTAATCGTGGATCAGAATGCCACGGTGAATACGTTCCCGGGCCTTGTACACACCGCCCGTCACACCATGGGAGTGGGTTGCAAAAGAAGTAGGTAGCTTAACCTTCGGGAGGGCGCTTACCACTTTGTGATTCATGACTGGGGTGAAGTCGTAACAAGGTAACCGTAGGGGAACCTGCGGTTGGATCACCTCCTTACCTGAAGATACTGCCTTTCGAAGTGCTCACACAGATTGTCTGATAGAAACGTAAAGAAGCAAGACGGCTGCGAAGTCGTGACGCGTTTTCGTGTCCCCTTCGTCTAGCGGTTAGGACTCCGCCCTTTCACGGCGGCAACAGGGGTTCGAATCCCCTAGGGGACGCCACTTGCTGGTTCGTGAGTGAAAGTCACCGACCCCCGTATCTTAAAGATGACTTGCGAGTCATGTT
Organism: Pantoea sp. Z09; assembly: GCF_022394795.1. Classification (NCBI taxonomy): domain Bacteria; kingdom Pseudomonadati; phylum Pseudomonadota; class Gammaproteobacteria; order Enterobacterales; family Erwiniaceae; genus Pantoea; species Pantoea sp. Z09. Next base: position 3,617,580 of record NZ_CP092373.1, on the reverse strand, counting down.
TAAGATATTGCTCTTTAACAATCCGGAACAAGCTGAAAATTGAAACGACGCTTTGCGTTATTCCTCCGTAATAAGGAATAAAGGCAACGCGTTCGAGTCTCTCAATAATCACAACCGCGACGTCGCAAGACGCCTGTGGGTTGTGAGGTTAAGCGACTAAGCGTACACGGTGGATGCCCTGGCAGTCAGAGGCGATGAAGGACGTGCTAATCTGCGAAAAGCGCCGGCAAGGTGATATGAACCGCTACAGCCGGCGATGTCCGAATGGGGAAACCCAGTGTGTTTCGACACACTATCGCAACATGAATACATAGTGTTGCGAGGCGAACCGGGGGAACTGAAACATCTAAGTACCCCGAGGAAAAGAAATCAACCGAGATTCCCCCAGTAGCGGCGAGCGAACGGGGAGCAGCCCAGAGCCTGAATCAGCTTGTGTGTTAGTGGAAGCGTCTGGAAAGTCGCAGGGTACAGGGTGATACTCCCGTACACGAAAACACACAGGCTGTGAGCTCGATGAGTAGGGCGGGACACGTGGTATCCTGTCTGAATATGGGGGGACCATCCTCCAAGGCTAAATACTCCTGACTGACCGATAGTGAACCAGTACCGTGAGGGAAAGGCGAAAAGAACCCCGGCGAGGGGAGTGAAAAGAACCTGAAACCGTGTACGTACAAGCAGTGGGAGCCTCTTTTATGGGGTGACTGCGTACCTTTTGTATAATGGGTCAGCGACTTATATTCTGTAGCAAGGTTAACCGTATAGGGGAGCCGCAGGGAAACCGAGTCTTAACTGGGCGTTAAGTTGCAGGGTATAGACCCGAAACCCGGTGATCTAGCCATGGGCAGGTTGAAGGTTGGGTAACACTAACTGGAGGACCGAACCGACTAATGTTGAAAAATTAGCGGATGACCTGTGGCTGGGGGTGAAAGGCCAATCAAACCGGGAGATAGCTGGTTCTCCCCGAAAGCTATTTAGGTAGCGCCTCGTGAACTCATTCTCGGGGGTAGAGCACTGTTTCGGCTAGGGGGCCATCCCGGCTTACCAACCCGATGCAAACTGCGAATACCGAGAAATGTTATCACGGGAGACACACGGCGGGTGCTAACGTCCGTCGTGAAGAGGGAAACAACCCAGACCGCCAGCTAAGGTCCCAAAGTCATGGTTAAGTGGGAAACGATGTGGGAAGGCCCAGACAGCCAGGATGTTGGCTTAGAAGCAGCCATCATTTAAAGAAAGCGTAATAGCTCACTGGTCGAGTCGGCCTGCGCGGAAGATGTAACGGGGCTAAACCATGCACCGAAGCTGCGGCAGCAGTAGCGATACTGTTGGGTAGGGGAGCGTTCTGTAAGCCGTCGAAGGTGGCCTGTGAGGGCCGCTGGAGGTATCAGAAGTGCGAATGCTGACATAAGTAACGATAAAGCGGGTGAAAAGCCCGCTCGCCGGAAGACCAAGGGTTCCTGTCCAACGTTAATCGGGGCAGGGTGAGTCGACCCCTAAGGCGAGGCCGAAAGGCGTAGTCGATGGGAAACAGGTTAATATTCCTGTACTTGGTGTTGCTGCGAAGGGGGGACGGAGAAGGCTATGTTGGCCGGGCGACGGTTGTCCCGGTTTAAGCGTGTAGGCTGACTTTCCAGGCAAATCCGGAAAGTCAAGGCTGAGGCGTGACGACGAGGCACTACGGTGCTGAAGCAACAAATGCCCTGCTTCCAGGAAAAGCCTCTAAGCATCAGGCAACACGAAATCGTACCCCAAACCGACACAGGTGGTCAGGTAGAGAATACCAAGGCGCTTGAGAGAACTCGGGTGAAGGAACTAGGCAAAATGGTGCCGTAACTTCGGGAGAAGGCACGCTGGCGCGTAGGTGAGGGGACTTGCTCCCGGAGCCGAGGCCAGTCGAAGATACCAGCTGGCTGCAACTGTTTATTAAAAACACAGCACTGTGCAAACACGAAAGTGGACGTATACGGTGTGACGCCTGCCCGGTGCCGGAAGGTTAATTGATGGGGTTATCCGCAAGGAGAAGCTCTTGATCGAAGCCCCGGTAAACGGCGGCCGTAACTATAACGGTCCTAAGGTAGCGAAATTCCTTGTCGGGTAAGTTCCGACCTGCACGAATGGCGTAATGATGGCCAGGCTGTCTCCACCCGAGACTCAGTGAAATTGAAATCGCTGTGAAGATGCAGTGTACCCGCGGCAAGACGGAAAGACCCCGTGAACCTTTACTACAGCTTGACACTGAACACTGGTCCTTGATGTGTAGGATAGGTGGGAGGCTTCGAAGCGTGGACGCCAGTCTGCGTGGAGCCGTCCTTGAAATACCACCCTTTAATGGCTGGTGTTCTAACGTAGGCCCGTTATCCGGGCTGCGGACAGTGTCTGGTGGGTAGTTTGACTGGGGCGGTCTCCTCCCAAAGCGTAACGGAGGAGCACGAAGGTTGGCTAATCCTGGTCGGACATCAGGAGGTTAGTGCAATGGCATAAGCCAGCTTGACTGCGAGAGTGACGGCTCGAGCAGGTGCGAAAGCAGGTCATAGTGATCCGGTGGTTCTGAATGGAAGGGCCATCGCTCAACGGATAAAAGGTACTCCGGGGATAACAGGCTGATACCGCCCAAGAGTTCATATCGACGGCGGTGTTTGGCACCTCGATGTCGGCTCATCACATCCTGGGGCTGAAGTAGGTCCCAAGGGTACGGCTGTTCGCCGTTTAAAGTGGTACGCGAGCTGGGTTTAGAACGTCGTGAGACAGTTCGGTCCCTATCTGCCGTGGGCGCTGGAAAACTGAGGGGGGTTGCTCCTAGTACGAGAGGACCGGAGTGAACGCACCGCTGGTGTTCGGGTTGTCATGCCAATGGCACTGCCCGGTAGCTAAGTGCGGAAGAGATAAGTGCTGAAAGCATCTAAGCACGAAACTTGCCCCGAGATGAGTTTTCCCTGACCCCTTGAGGGTCCTGAAGGGACGTTGAAGACGACGACGTTGATAGGCCGGGTGTGTAAGCGCAGCGATGCGTTGAGCTAACCGGTACTAATGACCCGTGAGGCTTAACCTTACAACGCCAGAGGCGTTTTGTGAGACGCGAGATTTTCAGCTTGTTGACGGATACACCGTGCGGCCTTATGGCGGCGCGGAAAACAGAATTTGCCTGGCGGCACTAGCGCGGCGGTCCCACCTGACCCCATGCCGAACTCAGAAGTGAAACGCCGTAGCGCCGATGGTAGTGTGGGGTCTCCCCATGCGAGAGTAGGGAACTGCCAGGCATCCAAACGAAAAAGCCCTCTGCTGACGCAGAGGGCTTTTTTACGTCTGTGGATCGCCAAAATCTTCCTCTATTTTCTGCGCTACGACCGTTTTCTCCTGTGCTTGCTTCTCTCTGTTCCCTGATTTCCATCTTAAGCTGAAAGATTTTCATAAACTGCATGAAGACTCGACATCATCGGCATGCCAGGGTAAGGTTGGGCATCTGGATGTCTAAACGTATATACGGTTATAAAGAGGAAAGCCGCACATGCCTATCAGGGTTCCCGACGAATTACCGGCAGTAAATTTCTTACGCAATGAGAATGTTTTTGTGATGACCTCATCGCGTGCCAGTGTTCAGGAAATCCGTCCGCTGAAAGTGTTAGTGCTCAACCTGATGCCGAAAAAGATTGAGACGGAAAATCAGTTCCTGCGTCTGCTCTCCAACTCGCCGTTACAAATCGATATTCAGCTGCTGCGCATCGACAGTCGCGAATCGCGCAACACGCCGATGGAGCACCTCAATAATTTCTACTGTAATTTCGATGATATTCAACATGATAACTTTGATGGCCTGATTGTCACCGGCGCGCCGCTGGGCCTGGTGGACTTCAACGATGTCGCCTACTGGCCACAGATCCAGCGCGTGCTGCACTGGGCAAAAGAGCATGTCACCTCGACGCTCTTTGTCTGCTGGGCCGTGCAGGCAGCGCTGAATATACTCTACGGCATTCCCAAACAGACGCGGCAGAACAAGCTGTCGGGCGTCTATGAACACCAAATCCTGCATCCGCACGCGCTGCTGACGCGCGGCTTCGACGATAATTTTCTGGCGCCCCATTCGCGCTATGCCGATTTCCCGACGCAGCTCATCACCGATTACACCGATCTGGAGCTGTTCGCCGAATCAGAGCAGACCGGCGCCTATCTGATGGCCAGCAGAGACAAGCGTCTGGTCTTCGTCACCGGCCATCCGGAATATGACGCGCTGACCCTGTCGGGCGAATATCACCGCGACTACGAAGCGGGCCTGCAGCCAGAGGTGCCTTTTAACTACTTCCCACAGGACAATCCAGAGCTGCCGCCGCGCGCCAGCTGGCGCAGCCACGGCAACCTGCTGTTTTCCAACTGGCTTAACTACTACGTTTACCAGATTACGCCGTTCGATCTGCGTCGTATGAACCCCACGCTGGAGTGATCCCTTAAAAGATCGCCCTCGTTTATCCTCAGGTGACAGCCGCGAATCGTTCGCGGCTTTTTCCCATTTGAAAGTTATGCCAGTATGATGCGCTGGCATTTTAGCCAGCAGATTGAGCTGAATGAGGCAAGAGTGAGCAACCGAATCGAAGCGCTGCATCAGCAGCTCGCGCAACGCATCATGGTGCTGGACGGCGGCATGGGCACCATGATCCAGAGCTATAAACTGGACGAGCAGGATTTCCGCGGCAGCCGTTTCGGCGACTGGCCTTGCGATCTAAAAGGCAATAACGATCTTCTGGTGCTCAGCAAACCTGACGTGATCCGCGAGATCCATTACGCCTATCTGGAAGCGGGCGCCGATATTCTGGAAACCAACACCTTTAACGCCACCACCATTGCGATGGCGGATTACCAGATGGAAGCGCTGTCGGCGGAGATCAACTTCGAGGCAGCCCGGCTGGCGCGCGCCTGCTGCGACGAGTGGACGGCGAAAACGCCTGAACGTCCGCGCTACGTCGCTGGCGTGCTCGGCCCGACCAACCGCACCTGCTCGATCTCGCCGGACGTCAACGATCCCGCTTACCGCAACGTCACCTTTAATCAGCTGGTCGCGGCGTATCGCGAATCGACGCGCGCGCTGATCGAAGGCGGCGCGGATCTCATTATGATCGAAACGGTGTTTGATACCCTGAACGCCAAAGCGGCCATTTTTGCGGTGCAGAGCGAGATGGAGGCGCTGGGCGTCAGCCTGCCGCTGATGATCTCCGGCACTATTACCGACGCCTCAGGCCGCACGCTCTCCGGCCAGACCACGGAAGCGTTCTACAACTCGCTGCGCCACGCCGAACCGCTGTCGTTCGGCCTTAACTGCGCGCTCGGCCCGGATGAGCTGCGTCAGTACGTGGCGGAAATGTCGCGCATCGCCGAGTGCTACGTTACCGCGCACCCGAATGCCGGCCTGCCTAACGCCTTCGGCGAGTATGACCTCGACGCTGCCGTAATGGCCGAGCAGATTGGCGAATGGGCGCGCGCCGGGTTTCTCAATATTATCGGCGGCTGCTGCGGCACCACGCCGCAGCATATCCGGGCGATGGCGGATATCGTCGCCGGGGTGGCGCCGCGCAAACTGCCTGAGCTGCCGGTCGCCTGCCGTCTCTCCGGGCTTGAGCCGCTTAACATCAGCGGCGACACGCTGTTCGTCAACGTGGGCGAGCGCACCAACGTCACTGGCTCAGCCAAATTCAAACGCCTGATTAAAGAAGAGAAATACAGCGAGGCGCTGGACGTGGCGCTGCAGCAGGTGCAGAGCGGCGCGCAGGTGATCGACATCAATATGGATGAAGGGATGCTCGACGCCGAGGCGGCGATGGTGCGCTTTCTTAACCTGATCGCCGGCGAGCCCGATATCGCGCGCGTGCCCATTATGATCGACTCCTCAAAGTGGGAGGTGATTGAAAAAGGGCTGCAGTGCATCCAGGGCAAAGGCATCGTTAACTCCATCTCAATGAAAGAGGGCGAGGAGACCTTTATCCATCATGCGCGGCTGGTGCGGCGCTACGGCGCGGCGATGGTGGTGATGGCCTTTGACGAAGCGGGCCAGGCGGATACGCGCGCGCGCAAAATCGAGATCTGCCGCCGCGCCTACAGGATCCTCACCGAGCAGGTCGGCTTTCCGCCGGAAGATATTATCTTCGACCCGAATATTTTTGCCGTCGCCACCGGCATCGACGAGCACAACAACTACGCGATGGACTTTATCGGCGCCTGCGAAGATATCAAACGCGAACTGCCCCATGCGATGATCTCCGGCGGCGTCTCTAACGTCTCGTTCTCTTTTCGCGGCAACGATCCGGTGCGCGAAGCGATCCACGCCGTTTTTCTCTATTACGCCATCCGCAACGGCATGGATATGGGCATCGTCAACGCCGGCCAGCTGGCGATTTACGACGATCTGCCCGCCGAGCTGCGCGATGCGGTAGAGGACGTGATCCTTAACCGCCGCGCCGACGGCACCGAGCGTCTGCTGGAACTGGCAGAGAAGTATCGCGCCGCTAAAGGCGACGGCGCCGAGGACAAGCAGCAGGCGGAATGGCGCAGCTGGGACGTGGTAAAGCGGCTTGAATATTCGCTGGTAAAAGGCATTACCGAGTTTATTGAGCAGGACACCGAAGAGGCGCGCCAGGCGTCGGCGCGGCCGATTGAGGTGATTGAAGGGCCGCTGATGGCGGGCATGAACGTGGTGGGCGACCTGTTCGGCGAAGGAAAGATGTTCCTGCCGCAGGTGGTGAAGTCGGCGCGCGTGATGAAACAGGCGGTGGCTTACCTGGAGCCCTATATTCAGGCCAGCAAAGAGGCGGGCCGCAGCAACGGTAAAATCGTGCTGGCGACGGTAAAAGGCGACGTGCACGACATCGGCAAAAATATTGTCGGCGTGGTGCTGCAGTGCAATAACTACGAGATTATCGATCTCGGCGTGATGGTGCCGAGCGACAAGATCCTGAAAACCGCCATTGAACAGCAGGCGGATATTATCGGGCTGTCGGGTCTGATCACGCCGTCGCTGGATGAGATGGTCAACGTCGCCAAAGAGATGGAGCGCCAGGGCTTTACGCTGCCGCTGCTGATTGGCGGCGCGACTACCTCGAAGGCGCACACCGCCGTGAAGATCGAGCAGAACTACAGCGGCCCGACGGTGTACGTGCAGAACGCCTCGCGCACCGTGGGCGTGGTGTCGTCGCTGCTGTCGGAGACGCTGAAAGCGGAGTTCGTGGCGCGCACGCGTAAAGAGTATGACACCGTGCGCATCCAGCACGCGCGCAAAAAGCCGCGCACGCCGCCGGTTTCGCTCCAGGCCGCGCGCGATAACGCGGTCAGTATCGACTGGGAAAGCTACACGCCGCCGGCGGCGCATCGCCTCGGCGTCAGCGAGATTTCAGCCAGCATCGACACGCTGCGCCACTACATCGACTGGACGCCGTTCTTTATGACCTGGTCACTGGCGGGCAAGTATCCGCGCATTCTGGAAGATGGGGTGGTAGGCGAAGAGGCGAAGCGGCTGTTTGCCGACGCCAACGCGATGCTGGATCAGTTGAGCGCGCAAAAAGCGCTGACGCCGCGCGGCGTGGTGGGCATTTTCCCGGCTAACCGCGTCGGGGACGATATCGAAGTTTACCGCGACGAGAGCCGCCGCGAGGTGGTTGCCGTCAGCCATCATCTGCGCCAGCAGACGGAGAAAACCGACTTCCCCAACTACTGTCTGGCGGATTATGTCGCGCCGAAAGGGAGCGGCAAAGCGGACTATCTGGGCGCGTTCGCCGTGACCGGCGGCCTGGAGGAGGACGCGTTGGCAGAGGCGTACGACTCGCAGCACGACGACTACAACAAAATCATGGTGAAGGCAGTGGCAGATCGGCTGGCCGAAGCCTTTGCCGAGTATCTGCACGAGCGGGTGCGTAAAGTGATCTGGGGCTTCGCCGCCCATGAGAACCTGAGCAACGATGAGCTGATCCGCGAAAATTATCAGGGCATCCGTCCTGCGCCAGGCTATCCCGCCTGCCCGGAACACACCGAGAAGGCGGCGATCTGGCAGCTGCTGGATGTAGAGGCGCACACCGGCATGAAGCTCACCGAATCCTTCGCCATGTGGCCGGGCGCATCGGTTTCCGGCTGGTACTTCAGTCATCCCGACAGCCGCTACTTCGCGGTGGCGCAGATCCAGCGCGATCAGGTAGAGGATTATGCGGCGCGGAAAGGGATGGCGGTGAGCGAGGTTGAGCGCTGGCTGGCGCCGAATTTAGGGTATGACGCGGATTAAAAACATGGGCAGCTTCGAAAGTTGAAAGCCAGGTGGCGCCGGCCGAACGAGCAGGAATGCTTTGAACGACTTTGCGATCTGCATTGACTAGTAATAAAGGCGGCCATCAGGCCGCCTTTTTTCGTCAATTAAAGCGCGCGTCGCGATCGGACGTCAGGTCATAAAGCTGATACTTACGTCCCAGCATCTGCCCGCCGTCACGCGTCAGCGGCACCCAGTTCACCTGCGCGCGGCCGCGCGTCGGCGTCACGGTAAAGAGATCCATCGGAATCGACAAATAGAAGCCTTTGGTGAAATCCCCTTCGCCATACTGCTCTGACGACACGTTGGTTTTGGTGGCATAGACGCCGACCATCACGCCGCTGTCAAAGCGCTTCGACACGTCGAGCGTCACGCCCTTGTCTTTCGCCAGATATTGACCGACGCTCGCCTTCACCAGCAGATCCTGCATAAACCACGGGCGCCAGTAGGCGGTCACGTGACCGGTCGGCGCCTTGTAATTGGTGAACTGCATCATGTTGTCCCAGTCGCGCTGGCGCACATAGTTGGCGTCGACGCCAAAGGCCCAGTTGCTGTCGACCGGACGATAAAGCATTTCGCCACCGACGCCGCCATACATGGTCTCCAGGTAACCGCCGTACATCTGGCCGTAAAAGCCGTTGCCGAGGTAGCCCATGTAGTTGGCCTGCAGGTCATTAACGTAGACGTTGTTCTCGACGTAGTCGCGGATATGGGTGCGCACGCGCGGCAATGTCGAGTCGGCAGGCGCGCCGTTGTAGTTGAACTTGTCGTAGTTATTGGCGAGGTTGCCGAACAGGCTGCCGCCCACCAGCAGATGATCGGTAAACCAGTAGTCGAGGTTGCCCATCACGCCGACCTGATACATGTAGAAGCTTTCCGGGCCACCCACCGACTGGTTCAATACCGGCGACAGGCTGTAGTTGAGCCGCTCTTTACGAATAAAGAAGCCCTGTTCGGTTTCGCCCGCATCCACCGGATTTTCGCGCGTCTGGCGCAGCGGCTGCTCCTGACCGAGCGGATAGCCCTCCAGCTGATTGCGCAGGCTGCTGACGTCGGTGCGCGTGGTTACCTGCGGCATATTGAAGCGCGACTCGGTGACGTTGATGGTCTCAATGCCCGCCGGCAGATTGTTCATCATGATGCGGTTGGCGCGATCGACCCCTTCGCGCGTGTCGCGGTATTTGGTTTGCTCGCCAGAGACATAAATCGTGCTGCCGCGGGTCTGAATGCGCGGCCCGCTCAGCCCGGCGTTGTACTTCAGATCGGTCAGCTGGCTGGCGACCACCGTCGGCTCCAGCATGCGCTCCTGCGGATGGGGCTGATACGCGGGCTTCGCGCTGTCGATATGCGCCTGGCGCAGATCGTTGAAGTTGGTGCGCACCGTCACCCCGAACATAAAGGTATTGCCGCGCTCGTAGCTGGCGTTGATATCGGCCCAGTCGGTCACGCGGTAAATGGCGCCGACGTTCACTTTGCTGCGCTGCTCCAGCCTGCCGGCGAAATCATCCTGATAGTCGTTGCCCTCATACTCCAGCTTCAGGCGCAGCGGCTGCCACGGCGTCTGATACTCCACGCCGCCGAACAGCGCCGACGGGCCGTGGAACATCTGCGAGCCGTTGATTGACCCCGCTTCGCCGACGCCAGGACGCTGGCAGTAGCTGTCGCTATAGGAACAGAAAGGGTTTTTCACCGTGCCGCTGTTGCCGAGGTAGCCCCAGCCGAACCCCAGCGTGAAGTCGAACGGCCCCCAGGCCTTGCTCGCCACCAGATATTCGCTGTCGAACAGGCCGGTGCCGCCGAGATCGCGCGAGCCGAAAGCGACCTCCGGCAGCCAGTAGCTCTCTTTCAGCAGGCGCAGCTTGAGGTCGAACGCCTTGTCCTTATAGCTCTGATTGCCGCTAAAGCTTTCGACGCCGCTGTAGCGGCGCGTGCGCACGTCGGTATAGCGCACCGTGGTCTCCAGCCAGGGCATCAGCTGCAGCGAGGCGGAGTAGTAGCGGTACTGATCGTTGTCGCGGAAGTTGAGGCTGAACTCGCCTTCGCGCGCCATGCGCGCGGTCGGCACCTGCAGCAGGCCGACGCCGCCGAAGTCAGACTGCGACGGACCCACCGGATCGGCAAAGGTATCGGCCTGCGCCTGACAGGCGGCGGCCACGGAGACAGCCAGCAGGCTGAAAAGAAGTCGTTTATTCATCACTCTGGCACCCGGTGAGTCAGAACAGAAATCATGCGCTGGTTCAAATCGTCATACGCGTCAGGCAGGCTCCAGGCGGAGAAGCCGAGCCAGATCACGCTGCCGGGCGCGACCTCGACGTGACGATGGTTCCAGTAGGCCACCGGCACGCGCTGCGTCTCGCCAGAGGGCGCGATCACCGTGGCGTAGCTGTTCTCCGCGCCGGAAAGACGCGGGTGCTGCGCCAGATAGCCGCGCACCGTCTGGCCGGGCTGCCAGCTGACTTTGCCTGCGCCGCTCAGCGCGCCCATCAACCATACGCTGTCGGAAGGCGGCGTCAGCCAGAGGTCGTAGCGGCCTTCCAGACGACGATTGGCCTCGGGATGCAGGCGGATCGCGTCGGGATCGAGCGAGACGAACTGACGGCCAGCGACCCTGACGGCGCTGAGCTGACGCAGCACCTCGCCGATGGCGGTGGCGCGATCGCCGCTGCTCTGCGCCTGCCAGGCGCGCAGATCGGCCAGCGTCTTCTGCTGTTGCTGCTGCGCGGCCGGGCTGGCGTTGCGCGCCGCGATAACCGCGCCGGGCCACCAGACGGTGTCGAGCAGCGCAGGCTGCGTCGTCAGCTGCGCCAGATTCTGTACGTTATCGAGCGTGGCGCTGCCCTGCGCGGCGTGCACCGTAACCTGGCCCGCCGCCCACGCGGCGCTGCTGCCAGCCAGCATCAGCCCGGCCAGCAAAGAGAGTGTTGTTTTCATGATTTCGCCGGCTTCAGAAGGGTGGTGGCAACAGGGAAGTCGTCCGCAGCCAGCATCTGGCGCGCCTGCACCACGTCGCCGCTGCCGTTATCGATCCAGAAGGTATTTTCCCACGCGCGGCCGGTCGCCTCGATGCGTGCCTGCTCAGTCCAGACGCGACAGGCGACACGGCGGCCCGCCAGCGTCAGCACCTCGTCGGTGCCGCGCGTAAAGCGCGAGCTGACCGTGGCGGCGCGCGTCGCGCCGTGCTCGGTCCACTGCACGATGCGCGTCCAGCTGACGCCGTCGCGCAGATGCAGCGCGTCCGCCAGCGGATCCTGCGGCAGGTTGCTCACGGCCTGCAGGTTATCGGGCAGGCCCAGGGTTTTAATCAGGCGGCCGTGTTGGGTCACCAGCATGGCGTTATCCTGGGTGATCCACTTTTGCCGGCCATTTTCGTTATAGCCGAGCACAACGAAAATCTGTGGGCCGTCATTAATGCGGGCGTAGAGGCTGGCGTAGGGCAGATCGGCGATCTGCTGGCTGGTTTTCGTCACGTCATCGGGGCCAGACACCGCCATCATGACGGTCTGTTCCAGCCCTTTTTGCGTTTGCGTGCAGGCCTGCAGCAGCAGGCAAGCCAGCAACAAAGGAAGTTGGCGCACTGTGTGTCCCTGTAAAAGATGCCGAAGCAAAAAATAACCACACGGCTGTGTGGTTATGTTTAAAGGTGCTACATCAACGAGTGGTGCTCGTTGTGGTCGTGGTTGTTGTACCGGTATTCGCGCCGTCACCACCGCCAGAAGCGGCGATACCGACACCGACTAAGGCGCCGAGCGCGCCGATACCAACAGCGGTCGAGGTGCCGGCGGAGATTGCTCCCGCCTGCGCGCCCGCTGCGGCACCCGCTTCTTCCGGAGCGGCAAAAGCCACGGAATGCGCTGCGACGTATAGTACGGCTGCTCCGGCAACCATGATTTTTTTCATACAACGTGTCCTGCATTGAGTGAATGAAGGATGTACCCGTTTTGGGCGCGTTCAGTATAGGGCAACAAATTACCAGAGTTCAGCGCGGGAAAAAGCGGGTGAAAAGAGGCGGTTATTTTGGCTAAAAAGAGGGCTAAACAGCGATAACCTCTTTTTCATTTGGAAGATTTAAGGCATGGCGGAATTTATCGCTGCCCTGAAATTAAATGCAAAGCGTTTTACGCTTTTTTATTAATAACTGGTACGGAAAAGCGATTATCAGAATTAGCCTGACGGGCTGAAAATAAAATAGCGTTAAAAAACAGAGGGAAAAGAGAGAGGGAAGGGCAGATAAGGTCCAGTTTAAACGCGAGAGCGGCGCTATTTTCGCACGCAGCTTAAGAGCAATCTCAGGGTAATTTAAGAATTATCCCGTCGTCTCTGCGCATATTATCAGCGCTTTTGCGTTGTGAAGCGTGAAAAAAGGCGACCATGAGGCCGCCCTGAGAAAATCGCGGCGTGATTAACGCCAGGATTTATAGCGATTAATTAAGCCATTAGTGGAGCTGTCGTGGCTGTTAATCTGCGCGCTGTTTTCCAGCTCCGGCAGAATACGGTTCGCCAGCTGCTTGCCTAACTCCACGCCCCACTGATCGAAGGTGAAGATATTCAGGATGGCGCCCTGGGTGAAGATCTTATGCTCGTAGAGCGCAATCAGCGCGCCGAGGCTGTACGGCGTGATCTCGCGCAGCAGGATTGAGTTAGTCGGGCGATTGCCTTCAAACACCTTGAACGGCACGATATGCGCCACCGACTCGGCGGATTTGCCGGCATCGGTAAACTCTTTCTCTACCACGTCGCGCGACTTGCCGAACGCCAGTGCTTCGGTCTGGGCAAAGAAGTTCGAGAGCAGCTTCTGATGGTGATCCGCCAGCGCGTTATGGGTGATGGCCGGCGCGATAAAGTCGCACGGCACCAGCTTGGTGCCCTGATGGATCAGCTGATAGAACGCATGCTGGCCGTTGGTGCCCGGCTCGCCCCAGATGATCGGGCCGGTCTGGTAATCCACCGGATTGCCGTCGCGATCGACGTACTTGCCATTGGATTCCATATTGCCCTGCTGGAAGTAGGCCGCAAAGCGGTGCATGTACTGATCGTAGGGCAGGATCGCTTCGGTCTCGGCGCCGAAGAAGTTGTTGTACCAGATGCCGATCAGCGCCAGCAGCACCGGCAGGTTCTGCTCGGCAGGCGTGGTGGAGAAGTGCTGATCCATCGCGTGCGCGCCGCTCAGCAGCTGCTCGAAGTTGTCGAAGCCGATAGAGAGGATAATTGACAGGCCGATAGCTGACCAGAGCGAATAGCGGCCGCCGACCCAGTCCCAGAACTCGAACATATTGGCGGTGTCGATGCCGAAGTCGCCCACCGCTTTCGCATTGGTGGAGAGCGCGGCAAAGTGCTTCGCCACGTGCTGCTGATCGCCAGCGGTTTTCAGGAACCAGTTGCGCGCGCTGTGGGCGTTGGTCATGGTTTCCTGAGTGGTGAAGGTTTTCGACGCCACCAGGAACAGCGTGGTTTCCGGGCTGAGATCTTTCAGCGTCTCTGCGATATGCGTGCCGTCCACGTTAGAGACGAAGTGCATATTCAGGTGGTTTTTATAGGGGCGCAGCGCCTCCGTCACCATAAACGGACCGAGATCCGAGCCGCCGATGCCGATATTTACCACGTCGGTGATCGCTTTGCCGGTGTAGCCTTTCCACTCGCCGCCGATGATGCGCTCGGAGAAGTGCTTCATCTTCTCCAGCACCGCGTTCACTTCCGGCATCACATCTTTGCCGTCGACCAGAATCGGCGTGTTGCTGCGGTTGCGCAGCGCGACGTGCAGCACGGCGCGATCTTCGGTGCGGTTGATCTTCTCGCCAGAGAACATCGATTTAATCGCGCCGCTCAGATCGGTCTCTTTCGCCAGCGCCTGCAGCTTGTCGAGCGTCTCCTGGGTGATGCGGTTCTTGGAGAAATCCACCAGCATCTGATCGTCGAAGGTGGCGGAGAAGCGGGTAAAACGGTCGGCGTCCTGGGCGAACAGCTCGGCGATGGTCACCGATTTCATCTGTTCAAAATGCTGTTGCAGCGCTTTCCAGGCTGCGGTTTGCGTCGGATTGATATTTTTCATGGCAACACTCTTGTTGATTTAAAAACCGTCATTCCATCGTGGGCAATCACACCCGTATAGCGTTTCAGTATGACAACTGTGCTCACTGAAAGGAAAAATTTTGTCGCGGCCCGCGTGCGCGCCGTGCGGCGGCCGGGATCGCGCAGGTGCGATTTTCAGATTAGGCGACGCCTATTGTGCCGCGAATGCCCTCGCTGAACCTTGTGCCGCATCAGCATAAACCGGCGCGCGCGGCCTCATTTAACGCTGCGGGCGCAGCAAATTGCCGACAGACGTAGACAGCAACCTTATGACCCGGTATTTTTATGCGGCTACTTGCGCACCCGTGCGCAAGCCAGAAGAGGCGCGTCGCCCAGGCAGTGTGTTGGAGGAACCGTATCCGGGGATAACACATCAGGGGGAGCGACGCCGAGGTGGTCAACACACGGCGTGTTGCCTGTCGGCTGCAGGGGCTGAATCCCCTGGGTTGTCACCAGAGGCGTCCACAGTCGGTCGCTTCGCAAGGTGAAGTGCTTCTGGGTGACTCGTCTCCTGATCTTGTCTGCCCAATTCTGCTCTTCCCTTGTGCCAAGGCTGATACCATATCTCCCGTCCCTACACGCGGGAGAAGATAACCTGACACGAGGTCGTACATGTCTCAAACTCTGATCGTGGCGAAATTTGGCGGCACCAGCGTTGCCGATTTCGATGCTATGAACCGCAGCGCCGATGTGGTGCTGGCCAATGCCAACACGCGTCTGGTGGTGCTCTCCGCTTCGGCGGGCGTGACCAACCTGCTGGTCTCGCTGGCGGAAGGCCAGGAGCAGGCGCAGCGCGCATACCTGCTGGACGAAATTCGCCGCATTCAGTATGCGATCGTCGAACGTCTGCAAAATCCCGCCGTTATCCGTGATGAAATCGACCGCATGATCGAAAACATCACCATGCTTTCCGACGCCGCCTCGCTGGCAACCTCTAACGCCCTGACCGACGAGCTGGTCAGCCACGGCGAACTGATGTCGACGCTGCTGTTCGTGGAAATTCTGCGCGAGCGTCAGGTCGACGCGGAGTGGTTCGACGTGCGTAAAGTGATGCGCACCAACGACCGTTTCGGCCGCGCCGAGCCGGAGATTGCCACGCTGGCCGAGCAGGCCGCCGCGCTGCTGACGCCGCGTCTGGCGCAGTCGCTGGTGATCACCCAGGGCTTTATCGGCAGCGAGCAGAAGGGGCGCACCACCACGCTGGGACGCGGCGGCAGCGACTATACCGCGGCGCTGCTGGGCGAGGCGCTGCAGGCGGCGCGCGTCGATATCTGGACCGACGTCGCCGGCATCTACACCACCGATCCGCGCGTGGTGCCGTCCGCTAAGCGTATTGACGACATCACCTTCGAAGAGGCGACCGAAATGGCGATCTTCGGCGCCAAGGTGCTGCATCCGGCGACGCTGCTGCCGGCGGTGCGCAGCGATATTCCGGTGTTTGTCGGCTCAAGCAAAGATCCCGCCGCGGGCGGCACGCGCGTGCATCGCGAAACCGCCAACCCGCCGCTGTTCCGCGCGCTGGCGCTGCGTCGTCGCCAGACGCTGCTGACGCTGCACAGCCTGAATATGCTGCATTCGCGCGGCTTCCTCGTTGAGGTTTTCACCATCCTGGCGCGCCATAACATCTCCGTGGATCTGATCACCACCTCGGAAGTGAGCGTGGCGCTGACGCTCGACACCACCGGCTCCACCTCCACCGGCGACAGCCTGCTGACCCAGGCCCTGCTGACAGAGCTGTCGTCGCTCTGCCGCGTGGAAGTCGAGGAGAACCTGGCGCTGGTGGCGATCATCGGCAACAACCTCTCCCGCGCGCGCGGCGTCGGCAAAGAGGTGTTCGGCACGCTTGAGCCGTTTAACCTGCGCCTGATCTGCTACGGCGCCAGCAGCTACAACCTCTGCTTCCTGGTGCCGGGCGAAGATGCGGAAAGCGTGGTGCGCGCGCTGCATAAAAACCTGTTCGAATAAGGATCCGCTCAGCCGGATCGGATCCGGCTGGTGCGATCCACCGCTTTTTAGCGCTAAAACCAGCGTATTTCCGACGCGCTTTGGCGGATCGGCAGCAGTCGATCCGCATTTTCCCCCCATGCCTCGACTCAGCCTTACGCCTCGATAACGAAATGTTATGATCCCGCTCCGCTGGCGCACCGTTCCTGCGTCGCGTTTCTCTGTGGCAAGACCGCGAAAAAAACACAACATTCAAAGAAGGAAGTCTGGCTATGCTCGCCAAATTAACCCGCCTGTTCCCGCTGTGGGCCGTGCTGCTCTCGGTCGCCGCCTACTATTCGCCCGGCACCTTTCTCGGCATCGGGCCCTGGGTCAGCTGGCTGCTGATGCTGATTATGTTCGGCATGGGGGTCACGCTGAATATCGATGATTTCAAACGCGTGCTGGTGCGCCCGGCGCCGGTGATCGCCGGCACCTTCCTGCACTATCTGGTGATGCCGCTCGCCGCCTGGGCGCTGGCGAAGCTGTTTCATATGCCGCCGGATCTCTCCGCCGGTATGATCCTGGTGGGCAGCGTGGCCAGCGGCACCGCGTCGAACGTGATGATCTATCTGGCAAAGGGCGACGTTGCGCTGTCGGTGACCATCTCCTCGGTCTCCGCGCTGGTGGGCGTGGTCGCCACGCCGCTGCTGACGCGCTTCTATGTTGATACCCATATCCAGGTGGATGTGGTGGGGATGCTGCTCAGCATCGTGAAGATCGTGGTGATCCCGATTAGCCTGGGGCTGATCGTCCACCACAGCCTCAACGGTGTGGTGCGCCGCGTAGAGCCTTATCTGCCGGCGTTTTCTATGCTCTGCATTCTGCTGATCATCAGCGCGGTAGTGGCGGGCAGCCAGGGCTTTATCGGCTCGGTCGGACTGGTGGTGATCGCTGCGGTGATTCTGCATAACGCTATCGGCCTGCTGGGCGGCTACTGGGGCGGCAAGCTGTTCGGTTTCGACGAGTCCACCTGCCGCACGCTGGCGCTGGAAGTGGGGATGCAGAACTCGGGTCTGGCAGCGACGCTGGGCAAGCTCTACTTCTCGCCGCTGGCCGCGCTGCCGGGCGCGCTCTTTTCGGTGTGGCACAACCTGTCTGGTTCGCTGCTGGCGGGCTACTGGTCCGGTAAGCCGATCGACAAGACGCCGATCGACAAGAAGTAACGAGACGGGGGCCGCGCGCCCCCGCTTTATTCATACTCCCGCTCGTCCTCCGGCTGCTCCAGCACCGTATAGGCCACGCTGCACAGCAGCGAGTTAAGACGCTTCATATCCCCCAACAGGCCGAGATGCAGCGAGCTGGTCTCAATGCTCTGTACGTTCTTTTGATGCAGCCGCTCGACATGGGCATGGGAGAAGCGGCGGATCAGAATGCGGAAACGATGCTTGGCGCGCCGCAGCCGCTTCGCGCTGGTAACGTCGCGCGACAGAAACACCGACAGGCTGAGGCGTAAATTCGCCAGCAGCTGCTCCTGCAGGGTCTCCAGCTCCTGAATGCCTTCTGCCGAGAAGGCGCGACGCGGCGTCAGCGCCTTATCCGCCACGTCGCCGCTCATGCGTTCGATAATGTCGCCCGCCTGTTCAAGGTTCAGCGACATCTCGATGATTTCGCCCCAGCGGCGCGAATCCTCTTCTGACAGGTCCTCTTTAGGCATGCGCGCCAGATAGAGCTTGATGGCGGTATAGAGCACGTCTACGTCGTCGTCCAGCCGCCGCACCGTGCGCTCTTCGCGCACTTCGCCATGCACCACCTTGTTAAACGCCTCCAGCATCATCTCCAGCACGTCGCCGATGCGCAGCGCCTCGCGCGCGGCGTTGACCAGCGCCAGCGCCGGGGTATCCAGTGCGCTGCGATCCAGATGGCGCGGTTTCAGCGTCATCTCCGTTTCGGCGTCGTCACGGATCAGACGGGTACAGAGCCGCGCCATCGGATCGGCAAAGGGCACCATCACCAGACAGCGGATCAGGTTGTAGAAGACGTGGAAGAAGATCACCAGCTCTTCGTCGTTGACCGGCAGCTTATCCAGCCAGGGCGCCAGCAGGTTGATAAAGGGCAGCACCGCCAGCGAACCGAGCAGTTTGAACAGCAGGCTGCCGAGTGCCACCCGCTTGCCTGCGGCGTTCGAGCCGCTGGCGTTGAGCATCGCCAGCAGGCCGCTGCCAAGATTGGCGCCGATCACCAGACAGAGCGCCACCTTAAAGGAGATCACCCCTGCGGCGGTCAGCGTGGCGGTAATCAGCACCGCCGCCAGGCTGGAGTAGCTGATGATGGCGAATACCGCGCCAATCAACGCATCGAGCAGAATATCGCCGGTCAGGCTGGAGAAGAGCACCTGCACGCCGGACGCCTGAGTTATCGGGCGGGCGGCGCTGACGATCAGCTGCAGCGCCAGCAGGATCAGTCCCAACCCAATGCTGGCGCGGCCCATCTGCCCGACGCGCGTCTGCTTGCGCGACAAAAAGAACACCACGCCAAAGAAGATAAACAGCGGCGACAGCCAGGAGAGATCGAAGGTCAGGATACGCGCCATGATGGCGGTGCCGACGTCGGCGCCCAGCACCACCACCAGCGCGGGCGTCAGGCCCATCAGCTTCTGCGCCACAAAGGAGGTGGCGAGCAGCGTCGTGGCGTTGCTGCTCTGCACCAGCGTGGTAACGCCGACGCCCGCCAGAAACGCCATCGGTTTCTTTTCAATGCTGCGGCTGAGCACGCGGCGCAGATCGGCGCCGAAGACGCGCATGATGCCGGAGCGCACGATATGGGTGCCCCAGACCAGCAGGGCAACGGCGGAAAGAAGATTCAGCAGGGTCAACACGTTATGCGCCTCCACAACCGTCAGGCGAAAAAGCAGCAGAACGCAGCCTGACGGAAAGAGCAATCTGCAAAACGAAGGGCCGGGCAGGGCGCAATTTTTCCTGAGTTTTAAGCAACATGGCGCACTGCCGATCTGTTAACTGTAGCCCACTTCACGCGCCACGGCATGAAATAACCATATTGTGATTTGCGTCACACTATCGCATGATGGCGATTATTCACTGAAAGCAATTATTGAGGAAAATCATGAACGTTAAACCCACCGGCGGTCAGTTTATCGCAATGGCGCTGCAATGGGTGCTGAACCTGGGGCTGCTGGCGCTGGCAGTTATCCTCGCGGTGTTTCTCGGCAAAGAGACGCTGCATCTGGCTAATGTGCTGTTAAACGTCGGCGAACAGGCTTCCTCCTATCTGTTGATTGAGGGGATAGTCATCTATTTCCTCTATTTTGAATTTATCGCGTTGATCGTGAAGTACTTCCAGTCCGGCTACCACTTTCCGCTGCGCTATTTTGTCTATATCGGCATTACGGCGATTATTCGGCTGATTATCGTCGACCATAAAAATCCCTTCGATACGCTCTGCTACTCCGGCGCCATCCTGATTCTGGTGGTGACGCTGTGGCTGGCGAACAGCAACCGCCTGAAGCGCGAATAAACGTCGCCAGGTGTGCCGGCCGCGCCTCTGCGCTACACTGTTGCCCTCAAAATTGACCGGAGTGGTGATATGTCGCAAGAGGCGCTCAGCTTATTACGCGCGCTCAACTGGCTGCCGTCCACGCATCCGACGCTGACCGCGCCGCTGCTGGACTGGCTGATGGAGGAGGACTCCATGACGCGTCGCTTCGAGCAGCACTGTCAGCAGGTGACGGTGCGGCCGATGCGCGAAGGCTTTATCAACGCCGAAGAACTCACCGACGAACGGGCGCTGCTGCCGGACGACGCGCGTTTCTGGCTGCGCGAGATCGTGCTGTGCGGCGATGACCAACCCTGGCTGATCGGCCGCACCCTGGTGCCGGAGAGCACGCTCAACGGCCCGGAGCAGATGCTGCAGCAGCTGGGCACGCGCCCGCTGGGCCGCTATCTTTTCTCCTCTTCAACCCTGAGCCGCGATTTTATCGAGCCCGGCAGCGTCGAGACGCTCTGGGGACGGCGTTCGCGCCTGCGGCTGTCGGGCAAGCCGCTGCTGCTGACCGAACTGTTTTTACCTGCCTCGCCGCTCTATCGCGACCTGGCCTGAGGACGATTAAACGTGGAAAAAAGCGTACAGATGAGCAAGTTTCAGGCCTACAGCCGCCTGATGCGCATTGATAAACCGATCGGCACGCTGCTGCTGCTGTGGCCGACGCTGTGGGCGCTGTGGCTCTCCGGCATGGGCGTGCCGCCACTGTCGGTGCTGGTGGTGTTTGTGCTCGGCGTGTTTGTAATGCGCGCGGCGGGCTGTGTGATTAACGACTTCGCTGACCGCAAGGTCGACGGCTTCGTGAAGCGTACCGCCGGGCGGCCGCTGCCCAGCGGCGCGGTGAGCGAAAAAGAGGCGAAAATCCTGTTCGTGCTGCTGGGGCTGGTGGCGTTCGCGCTGGTGCTCACCATGAATCTGATGACGATTCTGCTGTCGGTGGGTGGGCTGGCGCTCGCCTGGTGCTATCCCTTTATGAAGCGCTACACCCATCTGCCGCAGGTGGTGCTGGGGGCGGCGTTTGGCTGGGCGATCCCGATGGCCTGGGCGGCGGTTAGTGAGTCCTTACCACTGGAGTGCTGGCTGGTGTTTCTCGCCAACATCTGCTGGACCGTCGCCTATGACACCCAGTACGCCATGGTCGATCGCGATGACGACATTAACATCGGCGTTAAATCCACGGCGATCCTGTTTGGCCGTTACGACAAGCTGATTATCGGCCTGCTGCAGCTGGCGACGCTGGGGCTGCTGGCGCTGGTGGGTCTGCTGATGCAGCTTAACGCGCTCTTTTTCTGGTCGCTGCTCGGCGCTGCGGTGCTGTTTATCTATCAGCAAAAGCTGATTGTGCGTCGCGAGCGCGACGCCTGCTTTCAGGGCTTCCTCAACAACAACTATGTCGGGCTGGTGGTGTTTATCGGCGTGGTGCTGAATACGCCACCGTTTAGCCAGCTGTTTTAAACGCCGTTTTTTAACGGGCACCCATGCTGAAACAAGCGGTGGGCATGGCCCGAAGAGCAAAGCGTCCCGCGTCAGGGATGACGCGGGCCGAGCTGGCATGGATGCCGCTGTTGCGTCTTTGCGATCGGGCCATGCCCACTGCGCAGGCACCCTCCAGGCAACAAAAAGGGCGACATCTCTGTCGCCCTTCTTTTTTGCTGCCCGCGGCGGGCTACTCGTGCGCCACCGCGCTTTCAATCGTCAGCCGCACGTCGCTGGTCACCAGGTCGGCCAGAATATGCCAGGTGGCCTGCGTGCGCTCGACGTCGGCGTCACCGGTATCGCTGATATAGCCTTCGTCACGCAGCGTCAGCACCAGCGTGGTAAACACCGCCTTGTCGAAAAACTCCGGCGCGTTGATGCCGTGCAGCACCGAAAGACGCTGCGCCAGCATCCGACTCTCTTTCTCCAGCGTGCCGCGGTTGATGGTCGGCTTCGCGCTGAGGATAGAGAAGGTGATGGCGAAACGCTGCAGGGTCTCGCGAATGCCGGCGGCCAGCAGCTGCAGCGTGCGGTAACGCGCGGCTGTGTGGCGCAGCTGCCCATCCTGCAGGGTAATCAGGCCCTGACGCGCCAGCTCCTGACAGAGCGCGCTCAGCAGCGCCGGCAGCGCCTCGATCTCCCAGCGCAGGAAGAGTTCGCTCTTCAGCATCGGGTAAATCAACCGCACCTGGCGCAGCAGCTCGGCTTCGCTCAGGTTCGGATGCTGCTGGATAATGGCGGCGATCAGCGACGGCATCACCAGCATATGGTGAATATTGTTGCGGTAGTAGGTCATCAGCACCGCCTGCTCGCGCGGCAGGATGATGATGTCGCCGATATTGTCCTGCTCGGTCTCGAACTTGTTCATGCTCATGGCATGGTTGAGCAGCGCTTCCGCAGAGAGCGGCGGCACCGTCGATTCCGGCGAGTAGGGCACGTTGCGCAGCAGCTCGGTGTAGCACTCAAGCTGTTCTATCAACTGTTCGCGGGTAAGTGAGCGCTGACGTGAGGCGAGCAGCGCGGTCACACACAGGTTCATGGCGTTGGCGGCGCCCGCTTCGTTGATGCGCACCATCAGGCGCGCCGCGATATCGTTGACCGTCGGCGTCAGCCAGCTGGGACGCTGCGGTTCAATCGGATCGATGGCGTCGCGCCACTCCGGCACCTGCTTATTCAGGTAGTTCACCAGCGGCAGCGGTTCACCAAAGTTAACGTAACCCTGACCCAGATTGCGCAGCTTACGCAGGCCGCGCACCATCTGCATAAAGCCCTCTTTCTCTTTCGCCGCGCCGCGCAGCTCTTTGGCGTAAGTGCCCACTTCCATTACGTGCTCGTAGCCGATGTAGATCGGCACCAGCGTAATCGGACGGTTGCCGCCGCGCAGCATCGCCTGCAGCGTCATCGCCAGCGTGCCGGTTTTAGGGTCGAGCAAACGGCCGGTACGTGAGCGCCCACCCTCAACGAAGTACTCGACGGAGTAGCCGCGGCTAAAGAGTTCGCCGAGATATTCGCGGAACACGGTGGCGTAAAGCTTGTTGCCTTTAAAGGTGCGGCGAATAAAGAAGGCGCCCAGACGGCGGAAAATCGGTCCGGCAGGCCAGAAGTTCAGGTTGATGCCCGCGGCGATATGCGGCGGCACCAGGCCCTGATGATAGAGCACGTAGGAGAGCAGCAGATAATCCATATGGCTGCGATGGCAGGGCACGTAGACGATCTCATGGCCATCTTCCGCCAGCTGGCGCACGCGCTCGCCGCCGTTGACGTTGATGCCCTGATAGAGACGGCTCCATAGCCAGCCCATCACGCGATCGGTCACGCGGATTGCCTCATAGGAGAAGTCGGCGGCGATCTCTTCCATCATCTCGACGGCGTTCTGCTGCGCTTTCTCATGGGAGAGCTTTTTACTGCGCGCTTCCTCTTCCACCGCTTTCTCAATCGCCTTGGACTGCAGCAGCTTGTTAAAGAGATCCTGCCGCGCCGGCAGACGCGGGCCGACCGCGGCTAAACGCTGACGGGCAAAGTGAATGCGCGCCACGCGCGCCAGCTTCTGCGCGATAGATTTATCGGTGCCGTGCTGCGTCGCCATCCAGCGCAGCGAGACGGTAGGGGAAAAGCGCACAAAGCTGTCGCGGCCATGCCAGACGATGGCGAAAAATTTCTCCACGCCGTTCAGCTCGCGCAGGTGCGGCGTGTCGTCGCCCTGAACCTCGCGGCCAGGCGCGCGTCCGAACATCACCGAAACCGGCAGCATCTGAATATCGAGATGCGGGTTATTGCGGTGCAGATCGAGATACTCATGGAAAATCTTCACCGACTCCGTATTAGGTACGAAATAGGGGAAGACGCGCGGACCGTCGTGAATAAAGACGTGGCGCGGCAGCAGCGCGCCGTCAATTTCCAGCGGCGACAGCGGATCGGGCAGATTATGCTTCAGACACTGCTGGCGCAGCGTCAGCAAATCCGCCTTGGAATCGTATGGCAGCACGTACATAATCGGCCGCGTGGGATCGAGCCCATGCTCGGAAACCGGATCGACCGGAATAGCCTTGGTTTTTACCAGAACCGAGAGTGGTAAATTCAACAATTTATAATAGAGTTTACGCCAACCTGACATAGACAAACATGAAGCCTCTTGTTAGCAAAGCGCCGCAAGCATACCAGAAAGTGCTGCGAAGATCTGTGGTGGTGCCAAACGCATCCGGCCCAGACATTGACGTCAAACAACTCAAAGGGTTCCCTCACTATGGCAAGTAATACCACCGGTTTACTGAGAATTGTGAAAGCGGCCGGCTACTCCTGGCAAGGGCTGCGCGCCGCCTGGCAGCATGAAGCCGCGTTTCGCCAGGAGGCGTCCGCCGCCATTATCGCTATCCTTGTCGCCTGCTGGCTGGATGTCGACACCGTCGCGCGCATCCTGATGATCGGCTCCGTGGTGCTGGTGATTATCGTCGAGATCCTCAACAGCGCTATCGAAGCGGTGGTCGACCGCATCGGCCAGGAGCGTCATCCGCTGGCTGGCCGGGCGAAGGATATGGGTTCCGCCGCCGTACTGCTCGCTATCATACTGGCGCTCTTTGTCTGGATCGCGCTGCTTTGGTCGCATTTGCGCTAGGCTTTCCACAATTCCCCAAACGGCTGTTATTTCCCTGGGTTTTGGTTTTCATTTCGCCAATACCTGTATATACTCACAGCGACTGTATAAACAACCAGGGGGCGGGATGAAAGCATTAACCACCAGGCAGCAACAGGTTTATGACCTGATTCGCGACCATATCAACCAGACGGGCATGCCGCCAACGCGTGCGGAAATCGCCTCGCAGCTGGGGTTCCGTTCCCCGAACGCCGCCGAAGAGCATCTGAAGGCGCTGGCGCGTAAAGGCGTCATTGAGATCGTTTCCGGCGCATCACGCGGCATTCGCCTGCTGATGGAAGAGGAAGAGTCAAACGGCCTGCCGCTAATCGGCCGCGTCGCCGCTGGCGAGCCGCTGCTGGCGCAGGAACATATCGAGACGCACTACAAAGTCGATCCCGACCTGTTTAAGCCTTCCGCTGATTTTCTGCTGCGCGTCGCCGGGATGTCGATGAAAGATATCGGCATCATGGATGGCGACCTGCTGGCGGTGCATAAAACGCAGGACGTGCGCAACGGCCAGGTCGTGGTCGCGCGTATCGATGATGAAGTCACCGTGAAACGCTGGAAAAAACAGGGCACCGTGGTGCATCTGCTGCCGGAAAACAACGACTTCGAGCCGATTATCGTCGACACCCGCACGCAGTCGCTGACCGTAGAAGGTCTGGCGGTAGGCGTGGTGCGCAACGGCGAGTGGCTCTGACCGGCTGATTTCAGACGCCTGCAGCGGCTTTTTGTCGGGCGTCTGAACGCTAACGCTTGCTAAAGCGGTCGGGGCTGCACTCTGCGCCCTCACGCCGCGCTTCTCTCTTTTACGTCTTCAGGCATGGACCGGCTGATGCGTCTCTTCACCGCAAACGACCGACAACTCTGGCGGCTGGCGCTGCCGATGATCCTCTCCAATATCACCGTGCCGCTGCTTGGCCTGGTGGACACCGCCGTTATCGGCCATCTCGACAGCCCGGTTTATCTTGGCGGCGTAGCCATTGGCGCAACCATCACCAGCTTCGTTTTTATGCTGCTCCTCTTTCTGCGCATGAGCACCACGGGCATCACCGCTCAGGCGTTCGGCGCGCGCGATCCGCTGGCGCTGGCGCGCGCCCTGACGCAGCCGCTGCTCATTGCGCTGCTGGCCGGCGCGCTGTTTATTCTGCTGCGCGATCCGCTAAGCGCCCTGGCGGGACGGCTGGCGGGCGGCAATCCGGAGGTGCTGGCGCAGGCGGCAATCTTTATTCATATCCGCTGGCTTAGCGCGCCGGCGACGCTGGCGAATATGGTGCTGCTCGGCTGGCTGCTGGGGGTGCAGTATGCCCGCGCGCCGGTGGTGCTGCTGGTGGTCGGCAACGCCGTCAACATCCTGCTCGACCTCTGGCTGGTGCTCGGGCTGAAGTGGGGCGTCGCGGGCGCGGCGACCGCCACGGCGCTGGCGGAATACGTGACGCTGGCGGTGGGGCTGGCGATGGTATGGCGCGTGCTGAAAATGCGCGGCATTTCCCTCGCGATGCTGAAAAAGAGCTGGCGCGGCGATATTCGTCGTCTGCTGCGCCTGAATCGCGACATCATGCTGCGCTCGCTGCTGCTACAGCTCTGCTTTGCCTCGCTGACCCTTATCGGCGCGCGACTGGGGCCGGAGATCGTCGCGGCGAACGCCGTGCTGCTGATGTTCATTACCTTTACTGCCTATGCGCTGGACGGGTTCGCCTATGCGGTGGAAGCCGTTTCCGGCGAAGCCTATGGCGCGCACGACGGCGACCGGCTGCTGGCGGTGTGGCAGGCGGCCTGCCGTCAGGCGGGCATGGTCGCGCTGGCGTTCGCGCTGTTCTACGCGGCAAGCGGCGAGGCTATCGTGGCGATGCTCACCTCGCTGGCGTCGCTGCGGCAGCTGGTGGATCACTATCTTATCTGGCAAATCATTCTGCCGCTGGCGGGCGTATGGTGCTATCTGCTGGATGGTTTGTTCGTCGGCGCGACGCGCGGGCGCGAGATGCGCAACAGCATGGCGATCGCCGCGCTCGGCTACTTCCTGACGCTGCTCACTCTGCCCTGGCTGGGCAACCACGGTTTATGGCTGGCGGTCACGGTGTTTCTCGCGCTGCGCGGTGTGTCGCTCTGGTTAATCTGGCGCCGCGAATGGCGCTTAAGTCGCTGGTTTAAAAGCTAATTTATCCTCAAGGCGGCCGCCGCGCGCGGCCGCACCGCCTGGATTATTCTGTAATATTCCGGCAGTTGCCGATTCGTCTACTATAATTACCCTACAACAGCGCGACACAGCAGCGCTTTGTATTGTCGTACTGCCATTGTGTGGTGGTATGTAAAACTAAGGATGACGTGGAGGTCTGACATGAATAAAGACGAAGCGAGCGGTAACTGGAAGCAGTTCAAAGGCAAATTTAAAGAAAAATGGGGCAAGCTGACCGACGACGATATGCAGGTTATCGAAGGTAAACGCGATCAGCTGGTCGGTAAAATCCAGGAACGCTACGGTTACGCGAAGGATGAGGCTGAAAAAGAGGTCTCAGACTGGGAAACCAACAATAAAGATTACCGCTGGTAATCTCCTCGTTCAGCACAGGTTGAACGATCGGCACAGGGACGTGCCGCCTATCCTCTCTTACCGCGCTTTTTCCCTTCAGTCTCATGGTCATGATCGCAACTGTCATGATGCGTGCAGGCTTCAACTTCAGCACACTCCACGCACAGGCCATGCGCCTCAATTACGCTATGCCGCAGCGCAAAGCGCGCTTCGCCTGCCAGCTCGTCGATAATTTTCTCAACGCCCTTCGCCTGTTTCTCTGTCACCGCCGCGCAGCGATCGCAAACCAGCATTACAGAGGTATGGGCAGGCGCCTCGAAGTGGTGACACACCACATAGCTGTTGTTCGACTCCACCCGATGAATAAAACCCTGCTCCAGCAAAAAGTCGAGCGCGCGGTAAACCGTGGGCGGCTTCGCCTGAGGTTCGCTGGCGCGCAGCTGGTCCAGCAGATCGTAAGCGCTAATCGATCCATGTTGCGCAGCCATCAGACGTAGCACTTCGGCGCGCTGCGTGGTCAGGCGCACCCCGCGCTGCAGGCAGAGTTTTTCCGCCTGGATCATGATTTGCTCTGGCGTCATTGTCGACATGGTGATGCTCCGCTAAAAACGAGATGTTATTTTATCACACTAAATTCTCTTGCGCTGGGGTTGCCGCTGCTATCTGATTTGCGCGCCGCTTTGCAGCAATATCAATAGATTATCGCTATCCCGCCGCCAGAGACAGGCCGCAAAGCGCCCTGGCAGGGCCAGCCTTACTGAGACATAACGCAACAAAATAGAGGATTTGCTTTACAACTCACCAGGTTAAGCACTAATGTTCATGAGGCCTTAAGCAACCGCTGGCCTTAATATCCTTTTTGACGTCCCCGCTAAATAATAAAAGCGCCGATTTGTAGCTAAATCATCCAATCCGGCGAATAACAGCGCTGTTTCGACTGAATTCACAGCAATGAACCGTTAGCCACAATTCACAATAGCGCTAACGACAAATTCGATGATGAATGTTTTCCTGATCAAGGTGATGGCAGACAAATGGCGAACAAAACTATCCGGCGCGCAGCGCTTTTATCTCCTGTTGTTTTAAATGCGCTTTTTATCTCTTCTTCGGCGATGGCTGCGGGCACCTGGTATGACGCGCGCAACGACGCTATGGGCGGCACGGGTGTCGCATCCTCTACGTGGAGTTCCGCCGTGCTGGCGAACCCGGCGCTGATGACGCGTGCCCAGCCGGACGATAACGTCGGCATTATTTTCCCCTCTGCTGGCCTGCAGATTACCGATAAAGACAAGATGGTCGACAAAGTTGATGACATCAGCGATACCGTCGATCGCTATCGCGACGTGATCAACAACCTGACGTTTAGCGACTATCTCAACGGCTATCCGCAGCTCAAGGCGGCGTCTGGCGACGTCGCGAACCAGCTGCGCGACCTGCGCGGCAACAAGGCTAACGCCACGGCGGGCGTGGCGCTGGCGGTGACGGTGCCCAACGAAACGCTGCCGTTCGCCTTTATCACCAAGGCGTACGGCACGGTGCACCTGCGCGCTAACGTGGCGCAGAGCGATATCACCTATCTGGACGGCGTGGCAAATGGCAGCGTCATTCCCGTGCCGGGCGACCAGAATAACCTGCGCTCCAGCGCCAACGGCCTGGCGGCGCTGACCACCGACTACGGTATTGCCGTGGCGCACCAATTCAGCGTGGCGGGCCATCCAGTTTCGCTTGGGGTGACGCCGAAAATCCAGAAAACCTGGCTCTATAACTACACCGCCAGCATCTATAACTACGATAAAAACGACCTCAACGGCAGCCGCTATCGTAACGACAACACCGGCTTCAACATTGATGCTGGTCTGGCGACGCCGCTGGGCGACAACTGGACGCTGGGCGTCACCGGACAGAACCTGGTGTCGCGCGATCTGCAGACGAAAGAGACCAACGGCTACCGCGATACCTATCAGATCCGTCCGCTGGTGACCTCTGGCCTGTCATGGAGCGGCGGTCCCTTTACCGCCGCGCTGGACGTGGACCTGACGGAAACCAAACGCTTTAAATCGCAGGCCAACAGCCAGTACGCTGGCGTCGGCGGCGAATACCGCGTGCTGGACTGGCTGGCGCTGCGCGCCGGCTACCGCGCGGATATGAAATCCGCCGATGAAAACGTCTTTACCGCCGGTTTTGGCGTTTCGCCGTTCCACAACGCGGTGCATCTGGATCTGGCTGGCTCGGTGGGCGACAACAACACCTGGGGCGCGATGATGCAGCTCGGCTTTAACTTCTGACGGCCGTAGCCTGACCTAAACCGGGCGACGCAGAGTCGCCCGGCAGGCCGTTAGTGTGCTATCCTTGCGCAGATTATCATCACCCTTAACGGATTTTCTGCGCTTCATGAGCAACTCTTTCTCCTCGCAACGTTTTTCCATCGCGCCGATGCTCGACTGGACTGACCGACACTGTCGTTATTTTCATCGCCAGCTGACCGGCGATACCCTGCTGTACACTGAAATGGTCACCACCGGCGCCATTATTCACGGCAAGGGAGACTATCTGGCCTATAGCGAAGCGGAACATCCGGTTGCGCTGCAGCTCGGCGGCAGCGATCCGGCGGCGCTGGCGCAGTGCGCGAAGCTGGCGGAGGAGCGCGGTTACGATGAGGTGAACCTCAACGTCGGCTGTCCGTCCGATCGCGTACAGAACGGCCGCTTTGGCGCCTGCCTGATGGGGGAAGCCTCGCTGGTGGCTGAATGTATCGACGCGATGCGCCAGGTGGTCTCGATCCCGGTGACGGTTAAAACCCGTATTGGCATCGATCAGCAGGACAGCTATGAGTTTCTCACCGATTTTGTTGGCACCGTGGCGCAGCGCGGCGGCTGCGACACCTTTATTATCCATGCGCGCAAGGCCTGGCTTTCCGGGCTGAGCCCTAAAGAGAACCGCGAGATCCCGCCGCTCGACTATCCGCGCGTCTATCAGCTGAAGCGTGATTTTCCGCAGCTGACTGTCGCCATCAACGGCGGCGTAAAAACGCTGGAGGAGGCGAAAGCCCATCTGCAGCATCTCGACGGCGTGATGATGGGACGTGAGGCGTACCAGAATCCTGGCCTGCTGGCGCAGGTCGATCGCGAGCTGTTTGGCCGCGACGCACCGATGGCCGATCCGGTCGCGGTGGTACGCAGCATGTATCCCTATATCGAGGCGGAGCTGGCGAAGGGCACCTATCTGGGCCATGTGACGCGCCATATGCTCGGCCTGTTCCAGGGCATTCCCGGTGCGCGCCAGTGGCGTCGCTACCTGAGCGAGAACGCGCACAAGCCGGGCGCGGACGTGCGCGTGCTGGAAGCCGCGCTGGCGCTGGTGGCGGATAAAATCCCGCAGGAAGCCTGATCATAGCCGTAACGTTGAAAAACCAGCCTCAGGGCTGGTTTTTTTTACGCCATAAAACGGTGAATTTCACTACTGTCAAAGCGCAGCGAGTGGCGTTTTATATTTATTTTCAACAGGTTATAATCTGGCACGTTTCTTGTAATAACGCTGTAGAAATAACAAGAGGAGTAGCAACGTGGAAATTTTATTCGTTCTGGGCTTTTTTCTGATGCTGCTGGTGACCGGCGTCTCGCTGCTCGGCGTGCTGGCGGCGCTGGTGGTGGCGACGCTGCTGATGTTTGTCGGCGGGCTGTTCGCCTTTGTAATCAAATTGTTGCCGTGGCTGGTGCTGGCGCTGGTGGCCGCCTGGGTGTATCGCGCCTTTTGCGGCGACGATCGTGAACGGGCACGACGCAAGCTGCGTCGCAAAATCAGCAGGTTAGATCGTCGTCGCGGCTATTAATTGCGGGTGCGATCACAGAGTAACAACCTGCTTATGCCGGTTTTGCAATTAAACATATTTTTTACTTATGTTTTCTGCCAGGATGATTGTCGTTGAGTCGACAAGCATTCATCGCCGCTGTCCCTACACCAGCGCGAACGATAAAAAGAAAAGGGGCTTCCTACGGGAAGCCCCGCTTGCATTTAGAGATCAGGGAATAAGCAGGCTGGAGCCCTGGGTGCTGCGGCTCTCCAGCGTCTGATGCGCCCGCGCCGCCTCTTTTAACGGGAATTTCTGCTGCTCCGGCACCTCGACCTTGATGGCGCCGCTGGCCAGCAGCGAGAAGAGATCGTTGCTGGCGTGCTCCAGCTCGTCACGCGTGGTGATATAGCCGTAGAGTGAGGGACGAGTGACAAACAGCGAGCCTTTCTGGTTGAGCACGCTTAAATCGATGCCGGTCACCGGCCCGGAAGCATTACCAAAACTCACCATCAGTCCCTGACGACGCAGCGAGTCGAGCGACGCTTCCCAGGTATCTTTCCCCACCGAATCGTACACCACCGCCACTTTTTTGCCGTCAGTGAGCTGGCTGACGCGCTCGGCGATATTCTCTTCGCGATAGTTGATGGTCGCCCAGGCGCCCGCCGCTTTCGCCAGCGCGGCTTTTTCCGCCGAGCCGACGGTGCCGATCAGGTGTGCGCCAAGCGCTTTCGCCCACTGGCAGGCGATCAGGCCGACGCCGCCCGCCGCCGCATGAAACAGGAAAATCTCATCCGGCTTCACCTGATAGGTCTGGCGCAGCAGATAGTGCACGGTCAGCCCCTTCAGAAAGCTGGCGGCGCCCTGTTCGAAGCTGATGGCATCCGGCAGCAGCATCAGGCGATCCTCCGCCACGTTGTGCAGTTCGCTGTAGGCGCCCAGCGCCGCCTGGCAGTAGACCACGCGATCGCCCGGCTTAAAGCGCGTCACCGCGCTGCCGACGCGCTTCACCACGCCCGCCGCCTCGGTGCCGAGGCCCGAAGGCAGGGCGGCGACCGGATAAAGCCCGCTGCGCACGTAGGTATCGATATAGTTAATGCCGATGGCGCGGTTCTCAACCTGCACTTCGCGTTCAGCAGGATCGGCAGGATCGACGTCTACCCATTGCAATACCTCAGGCCCGCCCGGCGCGGTGAACTGAATACGCTTTGCCATTTTTACTCCTGTGATTGTTCAACATGAGGCGTGAGAGGCGCGCCGCCATAAGGTATACTGGCGCGTCCCCTCAGAAGATCGGTATTGCACTCACTATGGCAGGAAATAAACCCACCAACAAATCGAACGACACGCCCGACCGGCAGCTGGAAGGTATCAAAATGCCGCCGCACTCGATTGAAGCGGAGCAGTCGGTGCTGGGTGGGTTGATGCTGGATAACGAGCGCTGGGACAACGTCTCCGAGCGCGTCGTGGCGGAAGACTTCTTCAACCGCTCGCACCGCCTGATCTTTTCCGAGATGCAGCGTCTGCTGGAGGCGGGCCAGCCCATCGATCTCATCACCCTGTCGGAGTCGCTGGAAACGCGCGGCGAGCTGGAGATGGCGGGCGGATTCGCCTATCTGGCGGAGCTGGCAAAAAATACCCCCAGCGCGGCGAACATCGGCGCCTATGCGGATATCGTGCGTGAACGCGCGGTAGTGCGCGAGATGATCTCGGTGGCGAATCAGATCGCCGACGCCGGCTACGATCCTCAGGGTCGTAACAGCGACGAGCTGCTCGACTTCGCCGAGTCCAACGTATTCAAGATCGCCGAGTCGCGCGCCAACAAAGACGAAGGGCCGAAGAACATCCAGGAAGTGCTGGAGGCCACGGTGTCGCGCATCGAATCGCTGGTGTCGACGCCGCACGATGGCGTCACCGGCGTCGATACCGGCTATCAGGATCTGAATAAAAAGACCGCCGGTCTGCAGCCCTCGGATCTGATTATCGTCGCGGCGCGTCCGTCGATGGGTAAAACCACCTTCGCCATGAACCTGTGCGAAAACGCCGCGATGCTGCACGACAAGCCGGTGCTGATCTTCAGCCTCGAAATGCCCAGCGAGCAGATCATGATGCGTATGCTGGCGTCGCTGTCGCGCGTGGATCAGACGCGCATTCGTACCGGCCAGCTCGACGACGAGGACTGGGCGCGCATCTCCGGCACCATGGGCATCCTGCTGGAGAAGAAGAATATGTATATCGACGACTCTTCCGGCCTGACGCCGACCGAGGTGCGTTCGCGCGCGCGACGCATCTTCCGCGAAAACGGCGGCCTGAGCATGATCATGATCGACTACCTGCAGCTGATGCGCGTGCCGGCGCTCTCCGACAACCGTACGCTGGAGATTGCCGAGATCTCGCGATCGCTGAAGGCGCTGGCGAAGGAGCTCAACGTGCCGGTGGTGGCGCTGTCGCAGCTGAACCGATCGCTGGAGCAGCGCGCCGATAAACGTCCGGTCAACTCCGATCTGCGTGAGTCAGGCTCTATCGAGCAGGATGCCGACCTGATTATGTTTATCTATCGCGATGAGGTTTACCACGAAAACAGCGATCTCAAAGGCATCGCCGAGATTATCCTGGGTAAACAGCGTAACGGTCCAATCGGCACGGTGCGCCTGACCTTTAACGGTCAGTGGTCGCGCTTTGATAACTACGCCGGTCCGGCCTACGACGACGAATAAGCTCGCCGCACGGCATGCACGATCTGTGCATGCCGCCTCGCATCATCAGAAAATAGTGTTGGACAACCCCGCCGATAATCGGGTTATCTGTATCACAGCGCACGTTTACGCACTGGAAGCAGCATGACTCACGTAGATGATTACGACCTGAAAATACTGACCTTATTACAATCCAACGGCCGCTTAACCAATCAGGAACTGAGCGACCTGGTGGGCCTGTCAGCCTCGCAATGTTCGCGTCGCCGCATCAACCTCGAACAGGCGAATTTAATCCTCGGCTACCATGCGCGTCTGTCGCCGGATGCGATTGGCCTGGGCATGGTGGGACTGATTGAGGTGCGGCTGATTAATCACACCGCTGAATATGTCGACAGCTTTCATCGCATGGTGGAGCAGGAAGAGGCGATCGTCGACGCCTATAAAACCACCGGCGACGCCGATTATCTGCTCAAGGTGGCGGTGGCGGACCTCGCTTCGCTAAGCGCGCTGATCAGCCAGCTGGTGGCGGGGCATCAAAGCGTCTCCCACGTAAAAACCTCGGTGGTGCTGGGCCGCCTGAAAGAGAACGGTCTGATGATGTCGCCCGAGCACAAAGTGCGCCAAAAGAGTGCATGATGCGCTTATTTGGTGCGCCCGATGGCCATCCAATGCAAAAAGTACGCACCATTTCCCGAATTTGTGCATGAATTGACGGTTTTGCCGCAAGGCGTGCGCAAAAATACGCAATAAAAGCGCCTTAGTTATCAACTGGATAATCACTGGCACCTGCCGAAGGCGGCACAAAGCTGACGGTATGGTGCGTTTTTTGCATTTAACCGGCACTCTTTTCTGCCTTTGACTGCAATGAGATTACCTGATGGATAACGTCGTAGAACCTACCCGCATTCCCCATTCGCGCATTGAAGACGCGCTGGCGATCCTGCTCGGCACGCTGATGGTCTCTTTCGGCGTCATTATGCTGAAACAGGCGGGCGCGCTGACCGGCAGCACCGCCGGCATCGCCTTTTTAATCAGCTACCTGTCGCCGCTCTCGTTTGGCAGCGCCTTTTTCCTGATCAACCTGCCGTTTTACTGGCTGGCGGTGCGCCGCATGGGGTGGGAATTTACCCTGAAAACCTTTTGCGCGGTGGGGCTGGTCTCGCTCTTCACTCATCTTCACCCGCTGTTCGTGCACTTTTCCGCGCTCAATCCCTTTTATGCGACACTGTTCGGTAACGTGATCATGGGCATTGGGTTTATAGTGTTGTTTCGTCATAAAGCGAGCCTGGGCGGAATCAATATTCTGGCGCTGTGGCTGCAGGATCGCACCGGTCTGCGCGCCGGAAAACTGCAAATGGCCGTCGACACCTGCGTCGTGCTGGCGTCGCTGTTCGTCGTCAGCGTGCCGATGCTGCTGGCATCGGTGGCGGGCGCGGTGATCCTTAACCTGATTATCGCCATGAACCATCGTCCCGGACGGTACATGGTTTAATGCTGCATACACCTCTGTTTTTTACGACCACTCATGGAGATCTGCACCGTGTTTCAAAACGTTGATGCCTACGCCGGCGATCCGATTCTGTCGCTGATGGAAACCTTTAAACAGGACCCGCGCGCTCATAAAGTCAATCTCAGCATCGGCCTTTACTACGACGAGCAGGGCATCATTCCTCAGCTCCAGGCGGTCGCCGCTGCAGAAGAGCAGCTCAAGGCCGAGCCGCAGCAGGCGTCGCTCTATCTGCCGATGGAAGGCCTCAACGCCTACCGCAGCGCCATTGCGCCGCTGCTGTTTGGCGCGGAACATCCGATGCTGAAGGCGAACCGCATTGCGTCAATTCAGACGCTGGGCGGCTCCGGCGCGCTGAAAGTGGGCGCGGATTTCCTCAAGCGCTACTTCCCGAATTCTGGCGTCTGGGTCAGCGACCCGACCTGGGACAACCACGTGGCGATTTTCAACGGCGCCGGCTTCGAGGTGAATACCTATCCGTGGTACGACGCCGAAACCAACGGCGTGAAATTCGACGCCTTCCTCGCCGCGCTGAGCGCGCTGCCGAAGAGGAGCATCGTGCTGCTGCATCCCTGCTGTCATAACCCAACCGGTGCCGATCTCACTGACGCGCAGTGGGACCAGACCGTCGAGGTGCTGAAAGCGCAGGAGCTGATCCCGTTCCTGGATATCGCCTATCAGGGCTTCGGCGCGGGCATGGAAGCGGACGCCTACGCTATCCGCGCTATCGCCGCCGCGGGCCTGCCGGCGCTGGTCAGCAACTCCTTCTCGAAGATTTTCTCGCTGTATGGCGAGCGCGTCGGCGGCCTCTCTATCGTCTGCGACAGCGCCGACGAAGCGGGCCGCGTGCTGGGCCAGCTGAAGGCAACGGTGCGCCGCAACTACTCCAGCCCGCCGAACTTCGGCGCGCAGGTGGTGGCGCGCGTGCTGAACGACGCCGCCCTGAAGGCGAACTGGCTGGCGGAAGTAGAAGCGATGCGCCTGCGTATTATCGCCATGCGTAAAACGCTGGTGGACGTGCTCAGCACCGCGCTGCCGGGCAAAAACTTCGACTATCTGCTGAAGCAGCGCGGCATGTTCAGCTATACCGGCCTGAGCGCCCAGCAGGTCGATCGCCTGCGCGAAGAGTTCGGCATCTATCTGGTCGGCAGCGGCCGTATCTGCGTCGCCGGTCTTAACAGCAATAATGTACAGCAGGTAGCGCAGGCGTTTGCCGCCGTGATGTAAGCGAACTCACCCGCGTTTTTACCTTGTTCCAGAAACAAACCGTCCGCCCAGGCTGACGGTTTTTTTTCGCCTTCAGGTTTACCTTTCCCCGACTTCTTGCACACTTAAACGGTGTAACCAACTCAGGAACAAGGCATGTGGCATCAACATACCCTCACGCTCGGTGAGAAATCGCGCGGTTTTCATCTGGTCACCGACGAGATTGTCAGCCAGATCCCGGCGCTGGCGCAGCTGCAAACCGGCCTGCTGCACCTGCTGCTGCTGCACACCTCTGCGTCGCTGACGCTTAATGAAAACTGCGATCCCACGGTGCGCAGCGATATGGAAAACCATTTTATGCGCGCCGTTCCGGAACAGGCGCCTTACCAGCACGACTATGAAGGGCGCGACGATATGCCAGCGCATATCAAATCTTCCTTGCTCGGCGTCTCGCTGCTGCTGCCGGTTCAGCGCGGCAGGCTGATGCTGGGCACCTGGCAGGGCATCTGGTTAGGAGAACATCGCATACACGGCGGCGCGCGACGCATCGTCGCCACATTACAAGGGGAGTCGACATGAACACGTCAGATCTACTGACTTACTGTATGAGCAAGCCGGACGCGGAGCAGAGCGTCCACAGCGACTGGAAAGCGACGCAGATCAAAAGCGGCGGGGTGCTGTTCGCCATGGTGCATGAGGTTAACGGGCGTCCGGCGCTGTCGCTGAAAACCACGCCTGCGCTGGCGGAGCTGCTGCGCGAAGCGCACAGCGATGTGGTTCCCAGTGAGCATCTGAATAAGACGCACTGGAGCACGCTGCTACTGGACGGATCGCTAAAAGATTCGCAAATTTACTATCTGGTGGATGCCTCTTATCAGCAGGCAGGCGCCACCCGAGCGGCGGGCGTCTAGCAGAAACGCGCGGCACTGCGCCGCGCGTCAGGGGTGTTACGCTGCTGCTTCGTCGCGCAGCGTATTAATATCAATAACGAAACGATATTTCACGTCGCTTTTCAGCATACGCTCATAGGCTTCGTTAATCTGGTTCATCGCGATCAGTTCGATATCGGACGTAAGGCCGTGCTTGCCGCAGAAATCGAGCATCTCCTGCGTTTCGGCGATGCCGCCGATCAGCGAACCAGCGATGCTGCGACGCTTCATGATCAGGTTAAACACCTGCGGCGCCGGGTGATCGTGCTCTGGCGCGCCCACCAGCGTCATATTGCCGTCGCGTTTCAGCAGGGCGATAAACGGGTTGAGATCGTGCTGCGCCGCCACGGTGTTCAGGATGAAATCAAAGCTGTTGGCGTGCTGCGCCATCTGATCCGCATCTTTCGAGATCACCACTTCATCCGCGCCCAGGCGCTTGCCGTCTTCGATTTTCGACGGTGATGTGGTGAACAGCACCACATGCGCGCCCATGGCGTGCGCGATTTTCACGCCCATATGGCCCAGGCCGCCCAGGCCGACGATGCCGACTTTTTTGCCCGGACCGACGTTCCAGTGGCGCAGCGGCGAATAGGTGGTGATGCCGGCGCACAGCAGCGGCGCGACGCCCGCCAGATCGAGGTTTTCCGGCACGCGCAGCACGAAGTTTTCGTCGACCACCACGGCCGTTGAGTAGCCGCCGTAGGTAACGTCGCCGGTTTCGCGATCCTGACCGTTGTAGGTGCCGACGAAGCCGACTTCGCAGTACTGCTCCAGCCCTTCCTGACAGCTTGGGCAGCTGCGACAGGAGTCGACCATACAGCCGACGCCCACCAGATCGCCCACTTTATATTTGCTGGCGCGATCGCCGACGGCGGTGACGCGGCCAACGATTTCATGTCCCGGCACGACCGGAAAAAGGGTGTTTTTCCATTCGTTGCGGGCCTGATGCAGGTCAGAGTGACAAACGCCGCAGAACAACACTTCAATTTGTACATCGTGCGCGCGCAGCGCGCGCGGGGTGTAATCGAACGGCGCCAGCTTAGATTTCGCGTCCTGAGCAGCGTAGGCGTGCGTAATATTCATGGTGTCTCCAGGTTCGGGGTGTCGTGATTTTTAGAAGATGAGCGGCGCAAGGTGCGCTGCGCTAAGAGAGCGACGCCGGTTGGGCGCGCCAGTGAGGAACGCTTAAAAGGATAGTCACAGAACGCCAGCGCGGCTATGCCTATACATGCATGAATCTTGCCTGATTCTGTTTTTATCGCGCGGAATAAGCAGCAAAAAAAAGGCCCGCACAGTGCGGGCCTGGAGTAGTTTTACTTTTTCAACAAGGGCTTCAGGAAGCGTGCGGTATGCGACTTCTCGCACTCCGCCACGGTTTCCGGCGTGCCGGCAACGAGGATCTCGCCGCCGCCGCTGCCGCCTTCCGGGCCAAGATCGACGATCCAGTCGGCCGTCTTGACCACGTCAAGGTTATGCTCAATCACCACGATGGTATTACCCTGATCGCGCAGCTGATGCAGCACTTCCAGCAGCTGGGCGATATCGGCGAAGTGCAGACCGGTGGTCGGCTCATCGAGGATATAGAGCGTCTGGCCGGTGCCGCGCTTCGACAGCTCGCGCGCCAGCTTAACGCGCTGCGCCTCGCCGCCGGAGAGCGTGGTTGCCGACTGGCCGAGGCGGATGTAGGAGAGTCCGACGTCTATCAGCGTCTGCAGTTTACGCGCCAGCGCCGGCACCGCGTCGAAGAACTCGCGCGCCTCTTCGATGGTCATCTCCAGCACTTCGTGGATGCTCTTGCCTTTGTATTTGATCTCCAGCGTCTCGCGGTTATAACGCTTGCCTTTGCACTGATCGCACGGCACGTAGATATCAGGCAGGAAGTGCATCTCTACCTTCAGCACGCCGTCGCCCTGACAGGCTTCGCAGCGGCCGCCGCGCACGTTGAAGCTGAAGCGGCCCGGATTGTAGCCGCGCGAACGCGCTTCCGGCACGCCGGCGAACAGCTCGCGCACCGGAGTAAAGATGCCGGTGTAGGTCGCCGGGTTAGAGCGCGGCGTACGGCCGATAGGGCTCTGGTCGATATCGATCACTTTGTCGAAATGCTCAAGCCCGTTGATCTCGCGATAGGGCGCCGCTTCGCCGGTGGTCGCGCCATTCAGGTGGCGCTGGGCGATAGGGAACAGCGTATCGTTGATCAGCGTCGATTTACCCGAGCCGGAGACGCCGGTGATACAGGTAAACAGGCCGACCGGCAGCGTCAGCGTAACATCCTTCAGGTTGTTGCCGCGCGCGCCGCTCAGCTTCAGCGTCTTCGCTGGATCGCCTTTCACGCGCTCTTTCGGCACCGCAATCTCACGCTTGCCGCTAAGGAACTGGCCGGTCAGCGACTCTTCCACCGCCATGATTTCATGCACCGTGCCTTCAGCGACAATCTGGCCGCCGTGCACGCCCGCGCCGGGGCCGATATCGATCACGTGGTCCGCCGCGCGAATGGCGTCTTCATCATGCTCCACCACAATCACGGTGTTGCCGAGATCGCGCAGGTGGATCAGGGTGCTGAGCAGACGCTCGTTGTCGCGCTGATGCAGGCCGATAGAGGGCTCGTCCAGCACGTACATCACGCCCACCAGGCCCGCGCCGATCTGGCTCGCCAGGCGGATACGCTGCGCTTCGCCGCCGGAGAGCGTCTCTGCGGAGCGCGACATCGACAGGTAGTTCAGGCCGACGTTTACCAGGAAGCTCAGGCGATCGCCAATCTCTTTCAGCACTTTCTCGGCGATTTTAGCGCGCTGGCCGCTCAGCTTCAGGTTGCGGAAGAAGTCCATCGCGTGGCCGATGCTCATATCAGAGATGGTCGGCAGACTGGTGTTCTCGACGAAGACGTGGCGCGCTTCGCGACGCAGACGGGTGCCTTCACAGCTGGCGCAGGCGCGGTTGCTGATAAACTTCGCCAGGTCTTCGCGTACCGCGGTGGACTCCGTCTCTTTATAGCGGCGCTCCATATTGTGCAGCACGCCTTCGAATGGATGGCGGCGCACTGAGGTATCGCCGCGATCGTTGATGTACTTAAATTCAATGCTCTCTTTGCCGGAACCGTACAGGATCACCTGCTGCGCTTTCTCGCTCAGGGTGTTGAACGGCGCTTCGACATCGAACTTGAGGTGCTCTGCCAGCGAGCGCAGCATCTGAAAGTAATAGAAGTTACGGCGGTCCCAGCCGCGGATTGCGCCGCCGGCCAGCGACAGCTCACCGTTCTGCACCACGCGGTCGGGATCGAAATATTGCTGTACGCCCAGACCGTCGCAGGTCGGGCAGGCGCCCGCCGGGTTGTTGAACGAGAAGAGACGTGGCTCCAGCTCGCGCATGCTGTAGCCGCAGATGGGGCAGGCGAAGTTAGCGGAGAAGAGCAGCTCTTCCGCGTTCGCGTCGTCCATATCGGCGACGATCGCCGTGCCGCCGGACAGCTCCAGCGTGGTTTCAAACGACTCGGCGAGGCGCGTCGCCAGATCCTCGCGCACCTTGAAGCGATCGATTACCACCTCAATGGTGTGCTTCTTCTGCAGTTCCAGCTTCGGCGGATCGGAGAGATCGCACACTTCGCCGTCGATGCGCGCGCGGATGTAGCCCTGCGCCGCCAGGTTTTCCAGCGTTTTGGTATGCTCGCCCTTGCGATCTTTTACCACCGGCGCCAGCAGCATCAGGCGACGGCCCTCTTCCTGCGCCAGCACGTTATCCACCATCTGGCTGACGGTCTGCGCCGCCAGCGGCACGTCATGATCCGGACAGCGCGGCTCGCCTACGCGGGCAAACAGCAGGCGTAGATAGTCGTGGATCTCGGTAATGGTGCCGACCGTCGAGCGTGGGTTGTGTGAAGTGGACTTCTGCTCGATGGAGATTGCGGGCGACAGACCTTCGATATGGTCGACGTCCGGCTTCTCCATCAGGGAGAGAAACTGACGCGCATAGGCAGAGAGCGACTCTACGTAGCGGCGCTGACCTTCCGCATAGAGCGTATCAAACGCCAGAGAGGACTTGCCGGAGCCTGACAGGCCGGTGACCACTATGAGTTTGTCGCGAGGGATGATCAGGTTGATGTTTTTCAAATTATGGGTGCGGGCACCACGAACTTCGATCTTATCCATTCACCTTTCCCGGATTAAGCAGCACGCTCTGTGTCCTTGCGACACGATTTAGCGTAAACACGATATTATGGCACAAAAAATAGACTGATTAAATATCCAGTATTTTTTGCCTTTTGGGTGTAAAATGAGCGCTTCTGCGAGACGGCTCGAAAGTGGGATCGCTTAGCAGGACGTGGTAGAATTGATCGTTTAGACTCTTAGCATTAACTCATCGGGAGAGAGCAACATGGCCAGTCGTGGCGTAAATAAAGTGATTCTTGTCGGGAATCTGGGTCAGGATCCGGAAGTGCGCTACATGCCGAATGGTGGCGCGGTTGCCAACATTACGCTGGCCACCTCGGAAAGCTGGCGTGACAAGCAGACCGGTGAAAACAAAGAGATCACCGAGTGGCACCGCGTGGTGCTGTTCGGCAAGCTGGCGGAAGTGGCCGGCGAGTATCTGCGTAAAGGTTCTCAGGTCTATATCGAAGGCCAGCTGCGCACGCGCAAATGGCAGGATCAGGGCGGTCAGGATCGCTACACCACCGAAGTGGTGGTGAACGTCGGCGGCACCATGCAGATGCTGGGCGGCCGTCAGCAGGGCGGCGCCAGCGCAGGCGGCGCGCCGATGGGCGGCGGTCAGAGCGGCGGCAACAACAACAACGGCTGGGGCCAGCCGCAGCAGCCGCAGGGCGGAAACCAGTTCAGCGGCGGCGCGCAGTCGCGTCCGCAGCCGCAGAGCGCGCCAGCAAGCAACAACAACGAACCGCCGATGGATTTCGACGACGATATCCCCTTCTGATTGTTGCCCCAGCGCTCAGCGATCTCAGGCCCCGTTCAGACGGGGCTTTTTTTTGTCCTGATTAACGCGCGCTGCGCTTTCGCTAACCCGATTATTAGCAACTTCTCCTCTCTTTTATTTAATCTTTTCTAAAAAAAGATTAAATAAAATATCTTTCGTCATAAACGTGCGGTTAAAATAAGCGTGATGCTTCTGCTCCCGGCGTTCTCTTTTGAACAGGTTTCTCTAAGCCCTGAAATAGCCTCCTCTGCGCCGGTAATTATCTGGATAAGCGCTAAGGCGTGCTGGTGAATAAATAACTACCCGCCTTAAATACGTTTCCTGTTTTTTCCAGATAACGTCAAAGCATAATCATTCTCCAGAGCACGTTCGTGCTGGAGATTAGCGACAGTGCGACGCTATTGAGTACAGGGCACACTCTGGTTAATTAATGTAACATATTGATTTTAAATGAATTATATATAACTTTTGTCTGCTGATTTTTTATTTAATCTCTCTGTTATTATTAGCGGTAAAAATATAAGGGTGATAACCTGTTATTTGTTTTTTCCTGCTTCACGTTAATAACATCCATTTTAATTTGACAATAAAAAACAAAGCTATTCCCATTTGATATGGATTATTTTTTATCTCACCTAAAAAGTGATATTTATCAAAAAAGCGTGGCGCAATAACGGCATAATCCCGCCCGGTTATACCCACCTAATAGATGAAAGAGTTAACTGATGACAAATAAATATAAACTTGTAGCCGTGGCTGGTCTCTTTGCGTTACTGACCGGTTGTTCTTCTTATAATACCAGCCAGCCGACCTCTGCACTGGTCGGGACGGTTGAGTCTTCCGTAAAAGCCAATATCACCGTAGGCGAGAAAATCAGCGGCCAGGCCACCGCTAACGTGCTGTTCGGTCTGATCAAGTGGGGCGAGGGCGATCACTACGCTGACGGTGTGGAGTATGGCACCGGCGGGGCGCTCTCTTTCGCCGACGCTTCCGCCTCGGTTAAATCTGCTGCCGCCTACAATGCCGTTAAGGCCTCTGGTGCCGATCTGATCGTCGCGCCGCGTTACGAAATCACCACGCAGAGCTACGGCGTGTTCAAGAAAATCCATGTGGTTGTCACCGGCTACAAAGGCACCATCACCAGCGTCAAATAAGTTCTTTCAGGATCCCTGCGGGGATCCTTTTTTTCGTCTGTTAACCCAGGGCTAACCGGCCCAGCCGGCTAAAATCTCCGCCGTGCTGATGACCTGCGGCACATTCCCCGGCAGCGATAAGCCCGCCCAGACCTCATTATGTTGCCCTATCAGCTGCTGCGCACTGGCGTAAGTGCGATCCGCCGTGGTGTGCGCGTCGGCGGCGACGGTAATACGATAGCCCAGACCCGCGCCAACCTTCACCGTGGTATCGACGCAGTAATCGCTCGCACAGCCGCAAATCACAAAGCTGTTGACGTTAAGCTGCGTTAGCGTGGCGGCCAGCTCGGTTTGCCAGAAGCTGTCGCAGGCGGTTTTGGTCATGTAGAGCGATCCC
This sequence comes from Pantoea sp. Z09, assembly GCF_022394795.1. Taxonomy (NCBI): domain Bacteria; kingdom Pseudomonadati; phylum Pseudomonadota; class Gammaproteobacteria; order Enterobacterales; family Erwiniaceae; genus Pantoea; species Pantoea sp. Z09. The sequence goes on along the minus strand of NZ_CP092373.1, from coordinate 3,574,044 downwards.
GCCGGCTGGCGCAGCTCCGGCAGCAGCGCGAACGCCTCGCTGCCTGGCTGCATCTCGCCTTCGCGGTGGGTAATAAAGAGGGGTATGTCGGCGACGTCGATCAGCTGATTGATGCGCGCTGTGCAACCGGCGCGATCGAAACGCGGCGTGGCGAAAACGCCGTTTTGCATATCGACCACGATAACAACTCGCTGGTTCATCCTGCTTTCTCCCTGGGAACAGTGCGCCTCAGTGTCGCCGCGTTGCCGCGAAATGGCAAAACTGTTTTGCAATTCGCCCGCTGTCGCTGGCATGCTGAACGCCTGTCTGGCTAACGAGGAGATCGAGGTGGAAGGCGTTCCGGCTATCTTTCCCTGCGAAAAAGATCGCGCGCAGTTCCGTCAGCATGACGAGCTGCCTGGCGTTGAGCTTTATCAGGCGCACATCTCCCGCTACGCCTTTGAGCCGCACACCCATGAGGCGTTTGGCATCGGCACCATCGAGTCGGGCGCGCAGCGTTTCCGCTATCGCGGCGCGCAGTACACCGCGCCGCGGCATTCGCTGGTGATGATGAACCCAGATGAGCTGCACACCGGCGAATCCGCCTGCGAAGAGGGCTGGCGTTACCAGATGATCTATATTCAGCCGGACGATATGGCGCAGCTGACCGGCGATCGCGGCTGGTGGTTCAGCGAGGCGCTGCGCACCGACGTTCGCCTGGCGCTGCCGCTGTCGCAGACGCTGTCGGCGCTGTGGCAGGCAGAGAGCCCGCTGGCGCGGCAGAGCCTGCTGGGCGAGTTGCTGGCGCAGCTGCGGCCGCTGGCGCGTATGGCGGAGAAGGGAAAAGAAGAGGGCGGACACCGCTTCGATCGGGTGCGCGACTATCTGCGCGATAACCTGGCCGAGCCGATCAGGCTGGAGGAGCTGGCGGCGCAGGCCGCTCTCTCGCCCTGGCATTTTCTGCGCGCCTTCCGCGCGCGCTATCACGTGACGCCGCATCAGATGCTGATGGCGTATCGGCTCTATCAGGCCAAGCTGCTGCTGGCGCGCGGCCTGCCGGCGGCCAGCGTGGCGGCGAGCGTCGGTCTGAGCGATCAGGCGCATCTGACCCGCGCCTTCGCTCAGCGCTACGGCATTACCCCGGTGCGCTATCAGAAGCAGGTACGCGGCGCGCGCTAACCGCAATCTGCTACAAGATTTTTCCCCCCGTTTTCCGCCACACTTCCTTCTTCACTCTAATAAAGGAAGAGACGATGTTAGCTGGCGTGTTGTTTGCCCTTGCCGCAGGGCTGATGTGGGGACTGATCTTCGTCGGGCCGCTGCTGGTGCCCGACTATCCCGGCGCGCTGCAGTCCGCCGGACGCTATGTCGCCTTTGGTTTAATCGCGCTGCCGCTCGCCTGGTACGATCGTCGTCGCCTGCGTCGGCTGCTACCGGCCGACTGGCGCGAAGCGCTGAAGCTTTCGCTGGTGGGCAACCTTCTCTATTACACCTTTCTCGCCAACGCCATTCAGCGCACCGGCGCGCCGGTCTCCACCATGATTATCGGCACGCTGCCGGTGGTGATGGCGATCACCGCCAACCACCTTTACGGCCACCTTGAGGGTCGACTCGCCTGGCGTCGGCTGGCGCCTGCGCTGCTGGCGATCGCCATCGGACTGGTCTGCGTCAACATTGCCGAACTGCGCGGGCAGGGCGGCGAATGGGACCTCACGCGCTATCTGAGCGGCATTGCGCTGGCGGTGCTGGCGGTGGCCTGCTGGACCTGGTATCCACTGCGCAACGCGCGCTGGCTGCGCAGCCACCCGCAGCATAAGCCGGGCACCTGGGCGACGGCGCAGGGGATCGTGACGCTGCCGCTGGCGTTAATCATGTATCTGCTGGTGAGCGCCCAGCTGGCCTGGCAGCACCCGAGCTTCGCGCTGCCGTTCGGCCCGCATCCACAACGGTTTCTGCCGCTGATGCTGGTGATTGGCCTGCTCTGTTCCTGGCTCGGCACGCTCTGCTGGAACGCCGCCAGCCAGCGCCTGCCCACGGTATTTATGGGGCCGCTGATTGTGTTTGAAACCTTGTCCGGCCTACTGTGGACCTTTCTCTGGCGGCAGAGCTGGCCGCCGCTGCTGACGCTGGCGGGCATTCTCGCGCTGATCGTCGGCGTCTGCTGGGCGATGCGCATTAAACCCGAGCCGCAGATCGTCTCTGTTGAGGGATAATTCCCCCGACAGCGCCGCATTCATTATTGCTGACCCCCTGATTTCACACCGTTTTAAGAATAATACGCAGAGCGGAGCGGCAGATTTTGCCGCTCTTTTGCGCTATTACAGCTAAAGCGGCAGGAGATAAAAGCGTAAATAGCGATCGCGATCTCATTTTTTTACGCCGCGGCGCGGCGTTTCTGCTCTCTGACTGACGGCAACAGGCGCGTCAGAGCCCTTTAATTCCCCTTTCTCACCCGCTTTTTTCCCTTTAACTGGCGATCAATTCGCCAGATTGCTGCATATTTATTAGCTACCGCTGCGTTTTTATTGACGTTTGGCCCTGAGAACGCCGTCTGATAAACCAGCGTTTTTTCCATAAACCGCCCAATGAATAAGAATAATTCCCAATGACGAAATTGATGAAACTTTAGCGGGCGCGTTCTTTATGCTGATTAATCTTATATAAGTGCGCTCACCAATATCAGAAGCGATAAGCGTTGATAAACCTTTCTTCCAGGAAAAATCCTGGCATTTTTTCTGCCGGTTCGCTTATTGCTGATTGTCTGGATATTCTTTGCTGGATGCAAAGTTAGTGCCATCCAATTCTGGATAAAAAGACGCCTCTCTTACCACGGCTGTTCAGCTCTGCTTAATGGAAAACCGCGCCTTTAGCGCCGTGCATTAACGCACGTGAAGTAAAATGAGAAGCACCAATCTCATCGAAATGAGATTGGGCGAGAGGGGAAATAGCGAGAATTGCGAGACTTTTGCTGGTGCTTATCAATATTACCGCAAAAAACGAAAGTCGTTCTGCCTGCAAACGCATCAGCTATGCATGGAACGAAATGTTACGCCACGAATGGTATCTTAAAGTGTCATCATCTCTTCTGGTAAGAACAATCTCAGCGCTAAGTCAGTTTACGGCTGTATTATTGGTTTTATCTGTTTTCTGAGCCTGACGGGTAGTGATAAACGCTACGGCTAATATCGAGCAGGCGGCAGCTGCGGCGCGTGCCGATGTCGAACGTGCTCTGCAGAAAGTTGACCGCCTGACGCTTCTCATTAGTGGTGAAAAAGTTCTTCAGTACGCTTTGCAGCATCTCCTTGTCTGAGTTGAGCGTTTGCAGCTCACGGGTAAGTGTTTGTAGTTTGTCTTCCAACTCCTTGATTTTCCTTCCCTCTTCAGAAGAGAGGCCGGAGAATTTCTTCTTCCAGCTGTAGAAGGTTGCCTCAGAGATCCCTAGCTCGTCACAAATCTCCCTGACTTTAACCCCTGATTCAGAAGCTTTAATGGCATTTGTGATTTGCTCTTCGCTATATCGTGACTTTCTCATAAATGCTCTTACCTTTCTTATCGATTAATGGATGAGATGTACTGTATTAATATCTGGCACTGTAAATAAAGTATTAATGCAGTATTAAAGTGCGCGATTAGAATTGCGTGGGTTAAATTAAGATATTTGGAATAAATATCATCATGGGATAAATCTTATTTTATTCTTATCGGATGGGCGCACCTTCCTGGCTCGGGTTTTTTGTTATAGATTCTTCCCATCCCAAATACGAAAAATTTCTACGTACATTTGATATTTAGCATAACGTGCTTGCTAAATTCGCAGGGAAATGGCTTGCGAAAGAGTGGTGATTTCCGGGTGAAATCGATTCCAAATTCGCCTTTCTGAGCCAAATTTAATCAGAATTATCCTGAAAATATTCACCGAATCGTGTTCTGATTCTCATTTTTCGGACCAGCCTGGTTTGAAATCTTTAAATAACGCCAGGCCCACTGAGCGCTTGTTAATTCGTTACAGGGATGTTGTACCGAAGCGGTTGAAGTAAGTAATGCAAAGGATGAGTCAATGAAATTAAGCGTAATGTCTAATGCCGCCTGGATGATGTCTGAGAAGATCGTCTCGGTTTTTGGCGTCATATTTGTGACCTCCTACGTGGCGAAATCTTTCGGGCCAACCGTTTTTGGCCAGATGGCGTTTTCTACCTCTTTATTTTCTATGGTCCAGACCGTTGCCATCTTCGGGACCGAAACCATCTTGTTTAAGCGGATCAGCAAAAGCGCGCCGAAAGGGCTGCGTCTGATGAGCGTGGCGCGCACCCTGCGCATGATCCTGCTGCTGCTTACCGCGGCGCCGGTGCTGGCCTGGGTATGGTTCACCATGCCGGAGAATTTTCTGGCGTTCACGCTGGCGTCGTTCGTCGCCTCGGTGTTCGTGACGCAGGATACCTTCAGCGTTTACAACAATGCGCGTCTTGCCTCCCGGCTCAACACCGTGGCGAATTCGCTCGGCATGCTGCTGAGCTTCGCTATCAGCTTTACCATCGCCTGGCTGCGCCTCAATCCGGCCTGGCTGACGCTGTCGATCGTGGCGGTGACCCTGGTGCCCTACGTCATCAAGCGATACAACTTTTACCGCGAAACTCAGGATATTGCTCCGCCGCAGGAGAAACGCAGCGCCTATCTGCGCTACCTGATGTACGCCGGCCTGCCGCTGGCCATCTCCAGCATTTTTATTTCGGTGCAGGTTAAAGCCGCGCAGATGTTTTTAGCCGGTATCGCCTCGGCCAGCGATCTTGGGCTGTTTGCGGCGGCCAACACCATTGCGGCTTCGTGGATTTTTATCCCCGTGGCGCTCATCACTTCTTGCTTCACTGAGATCTTCAGGGAACGCGGCGAAGTGGCCATTAAGCTGGCAGCGCGGCTCAATGGCTATGTCATGGGAGTTTCACTGATGATGCTGCTGGTCATCGCGCTGTTCGGCGAGAAAATTATTATCGCTTTGTACGGGTCAGAATACACACAGTCAGGAAGTCTCATTACGTTGCTGTCGATGGCCACCTGTTTCTCCGCCATGGGGACCGTAGCCTATCGCTACATGGTGAAAGAGGGCGGTTTCAACTATCTGTTGAAGAAAATCGTCTGCCTGATGGTCATCAGCCTGCCGCTTTCGTGGTGGCTGATCCAGGGCTACGGCATTATGGGCGCTGCATGGAGCGTCTTTGTGTCGGAACTCTTGTCCCTCACCGTAATGAATTACTTCTTCAAAAACGGCGTCATTCAAAGAATTCAGGTTTCCTCACTCAACTACAAAACCTACAAATGAGGTCAGATATGTTTAAGTTGAAAGATGAACTCAGAAGAAGTGTGCAGTACTTCATTAAGAAGATGCCCTGGGCGTACCAGGACCGCATTTACTACTTCCACAAGTTCAGAAAATTGCCCAATCTGCGCCAGCCCAAGGTGTTCAACGAGAAGGTGCTGTACCGCAAATTTGTCTACGGCGACTATCAGATCTATGGCCGCCTCTCTGACAAATATTCGGTGCGCGACTATATCGCGGAGAAAATCGGCAACGAGTACCTGATACCGCTGGTGCATGAGTCCACCGATCCGGCAACGCTGAATAGCCTGCCCTGCTGGAAGGGCACGGTGATCAAGCCGAATCACGCCTCCAACATGGTGGAGATCCTGCTGGAGGAGCCGGACGCGTTGCGTAAGCAGCAGATTATCAACAGCTGCTATAAGTGGCTGAAGACCGACTTCGCCAACGAGGCGCGTGAGATCCACTACCGCTATATCAAGCCGCGCATTCTGGTTGAACAGTATATCGGCGACGGCAAAACCGCTCCGATCGACTACAAGTTTCATATGTTCAACAAGCGCGATGGCCGCTTTGAATATGTGCTGCAGGTGATCTACAACCGCTGTCAGCCGCAGCTGTCGATGAACTTCTACGTCAACAACCTGGCCGAAGCCTTCCACAAGATCCGTGATACCGGGCTGGATGTGACGAAGATTGCCGAGTCGCTGCAGCACGCGCTCGATCTGAGCAAGAAGCTGGCCAGCGATTTCGACTACGTGCGCGTTGACTGGTATATCCATGAAGGCCGTATCTATTTTGGCGAGCTGACCTTTACGCCGGGCGCAGGTCTGGTGACCGGGCTGGATCGCGGGCTTAACCAGATGATGGGAGATATGTGGATTCAGGATCGCCGCGGCACGCAGAGACCGGGCGTTTCGGTGCAGGACGTTAATATTCCTGCGCTGTTGAAGAAAGTTTGAGTCACACAGCAAAATAAAAAACCCCGCTATGCGGGGTTTTTTATTGGCTGTCTGCAATGTGCCAGCGCGGCAGGCATGGCCCGATCGCAAAGTCGCTTAATGCATCCATGCTCGCTCAGCCCGCGCCGGTACGCACCTCATCCCTGAGGTGCGCCCGTTATTGGGCCAACGCTGCGCGTTGTTCAAAAACGCTCCCGGCATTTTTGCCCCTGGCGCGGGACGCTTTGCTCTTCGGGCCATGCCTGCCACTTTTGAGCTACGTAAATCGTCTGTAATAAAAAACCCCGCTATGCGGTAATGCTTGTCAGTTAAGCATGTGGTGATAATGCAGTCTGGGGCCGCTCAGGGACGGGCGGTCCTCGCGCCGCTGATGCGGTTCCTTCACGCCATTCGTCTGCCTGACGGACCGGTGGGGATGGAACATCCCTGTTCCAGCCCCACCTTTCGCCCGCATCCCTGCGGGCTTTCCTGGCAGACTCACTCTGTTCAGCGCTGCGAAATGCCCGCCCCTGAGCGGCACCAGCCTGCTGGCCAGCTTCCGTGCGCGTGGCTGGAAAAGGACGGCAGCGTTTCAAAGGGCACCCTGTCTGAGGGCACCGCGCCTCCTCTGCTGTAGAGGGCTATTCGCAGCGCTGAGGCGGAGACGTTGTGCCCGGAGCCGGTCGCAGGGATGCGACAGGCAGTTCGGGTAGGCCTGGATGGCCGTACCCGAACGGTCCGGTCGGCACGACGTTGCAGCCGAAGGCACCGCGAAGCGGCGCGAGGACGGCCCGGCAGCAGAGGAGGTGAGGTGGCACGCACCAGCACGCGCACAAAACAAAGGCCGCCGTTTTAAAAAACAGCGGCCTTACCTGAATACAATCTTAACTGACAAGCATTACGCTATGCGGGGTTTTTTATTGGCGAACGATTAGGGCATCGGCCAGTCGGGCGGCGTCTGGCTCATCACCTGGATAAAGGTATCTTTGGTGATCAGCATAAACTGATGCAGGTTTTCCATACTCAGCGTGATGCCCAACAGCCCCGTGACAAACCAGCAGGTCATCCCCAGACCGATGCCGCCGCACATAAACGCCATCACGTGATGGCTGCTCTGGCGGAATTTAATTTTAAGGGTGCTGGCAAAAAACATCATGATTGCGCTGAGCAGCTCCCAACGCATGACAATTAAGCTGGTAGTTATGGTCGCCATCGACTTAAACCTCTGAATCTAAGTGATTATCCCTGACAGTTACTGGACATCACCGGCGACGGAAAGCCTGGTCAGGGAAAGGCTGTCCATCGACAAATAGGGTGGAATGTGTGAGCTGGGTCACATTATATCACTGGATTTGAATTTATGAACAAAATTTGTACCTGGTATGGTAGAGAAATTTTTATCGATGCAGAGGCAGGTAAAGCAGCAAGTCGGGCGGGAAAGAGGGAGGTGCGCCCGTTGAGGGCGCCGGAAAATTAGCGTACCGGGCAGCATTCGCCGGTGGTGCGCTGGGTAAAACTGGCCGCAGGTTCGCTACAGTCGAAGCTGACCAGCCGCGGACGCTGGATCGCCTGACGGCGCATAAAATGGCGATAGGCGGTCGGGGTCTGGGAAAACTGACGGCGGAACACGCGAGAGAAGGTCTGCTGCGAGTCATAGCCATACTGCATCGCGATATCAAACACCGGACGCTGCGTCTGGCGCAGCGCTTCCGCCGCCAGCGTCAGGCGACGTTCGCGAATATAGCCACCCAGCGTCTGTTTCGTCACGGTACGGAACATACGCTGCAGGTGCCATTTTGAATAACCTGACTTCGCCGCCACTTCATCGATGGAAAGGGCCTTATCCAGATTGTGATCGATCCAGTCTGTCAGGGAGTGAATGATCTCTTCTTGCATCATAATCTCGTCCTTTAGTCCTGAGGGATTCGTTATTTAACGCAGGCGAGTATAATTCCTCAAGTTAACTTGAGGTAAAGGTCCAGATGAAAAAAGATCGCAACTACCCAAAACCGGTTTTGACGCCGGGCGAAGTCGCGCGCCGCAGCGGCGTGGCGGTCTCCGCGCTGCATTTCTACGAAAGCAAAGGGCTGATCTCCAGCACGCGCAACGGCGGCAACCAGCGGCGCTATAGCCGCGACGTGCTGCGGCGCGTCGCCATTATCAAAATCGCCCAGCGCATCGGCATACCACTCGCCACGGTTAGCGACAGCCTGATGCATATTCCCGCCAACAAGCGAATGTCGAGCCAGGAGTGGGACGCCCTGACGCAGCACTGGCGCGAGGAGCTGGATAAACGCATCGAAACCCTGACGCGCCTGCGCAACGATCTCGACGGCTGTATCGGCTGCGGCTGTTTATCGATGCGTGACTGTCCGCTGCGCAACCCCGGCGACCGGCTGGCGCAGCAGGGCTCCGGCGCGGTGCTGCTCGACCCCGAACAGGATGAGAAGGGCGATGCGCCGCGCTAAAGCGCGCGCGCTATACTTGCCTGAGGTTCATCAAAGGGAGTCGACATGATTACTGTTCACCATCTTGAGCAGTCGCGCTCGCACCGCGTGCTGTGGCTACTGGAAGAGCTGGAGGTGCCTTATCAGATCAAACGCTATCAGCGCGAAGCGTCGATGCTGGCGCCAGAAGCGTTGAAAAAGGTGCACCCGCTGGGTAAGTCGCCGGTGATCACCGATGAAAACCAGGTCGTCGCCGAGTCTGGCGCCATCCTCTCCTATCTGGAAGGCAAATATGACAGTGAACACCGGCTGAAGCCCGCCGACGACGTGGCGCGCCTGCAGGCGAACTACTGGCTGCACTACGCTGAAGGCTCGCTGATGCCGCTGCTGGTGATGAAGCTGGTCTTTGGTCGGCTCGGCAAGGCGCCGGTGCCCTGGCTGCTGCGGCCGGCGGGCGCGGCGCTGGGCAAAGGCATGCAGAAGGCCTGGCTCGATAAGCAGCTGGTGCCGCATCGCCAGATGATTGAGCGCCATCTGGCCGCGCAGCCCTGGTTCGCCGGCAAACGCTTCAGCATCGCCGATATTCAGATGAGCTTTCCGCTGCTGGCGTTGCAGGCACGCGGCGGGCTGGCGGATATGCCCGCCACGGCGGCGTGGCTCAACACCGTTCAGCAGCGCGCCGCCTGGCAGCGCGCTATTCAGCAGGGCGGCGAGGTGCTGCCAGGCGGCTGATCGGCATAATAAAGCGAGCCGCATCAGCAGGTAACGTCGCGGCGGCCAGCCAGTGCCGCCGCACAACTCTTCAGGAAGCGCCGCGCGCACTCCTCTTTATCCTGAATTAAGGCAAGGAAGCAGTTGAAAATCTGCTGCCAAACGCCGGATAATCCCCTGCCTTTTAACTGGCCGCATCGCGGACAGCTATCCGCCGCGAAGTAAACGTTTGCCTGCCGTCTGGTGCGCCATTGCGCCGGGTCGATAACCAGGGATTTTGCAGGCAGCGACGCAGGGCGTTTTACACAACAAAAAATTCTTGAGGCTCAACTATGTCATACGAATCACGCTCGTCCGCTGGCAAGCTGGACGCCTGGTTCTCTGTTTCTGCACGCGGCAGCAGCGTCCGGCAGGAAATTCTGGCGGGACTGACCACCTTCCTGGCGATGGTCTACTCGGTGATCGTGGTGCCCGGCATGCTGGGCAAGGCGGGCTTCTCGCCGACGGCGGTGTTTGTCGCCACCTGCCTGGTCGCCAGCGTCGGCTCCATCGTTATGGGGCTGTGGGCTAACCTGCCGATGGCCATCGGCTGCGCCATCTCCCTCACCGCCTTTACCGCTTTTAGCCTGGTGCTCGGCCAGCATATCAGCGTGCCGGTGGCGCTCGGCGCGGTATTCCTGATGGGGCTGCTGTTTACCTTTATCTCCGTTACCGGCATCCGCGCCTGGATTTTGCGCAACCTGCCGATGGGCGTGGCGCACGGCACCGGCGTCGGCATCGGCCTGTTTCTGCTGCTGATCGCCGCGGACGGCATCGGGCTGGTGGTGAAGAACCCCGCGCCCGGCATGCCGGTGGCGCTGGGACACTTCACCTCGTTTCCGGTGATGATGTCGCTGTTGGGGCTGGCGGCGATCTTTGGGCTGGAGAAGCGCCGGGTGCCGGGCGGCATTCTGCTCACCATTATCGCCATTTCCGTGCTCGGGCTGATCTTCGATCCGGCGGTGAAGTTTCAGGGGCTGTTCGCTTTGCCAAGCCTGCGCGACAGCCAGGGCCAGTCGCTGCTGTTCAGCCTCGACATCATGGGCGCGCTGCAGCCGGCGGTGCTGCCGAGCGTACTGGCGCTGGTGATGACGGCGGTGTTTGACGCCACCGGCACCATCCGTGCGGTGGCGGGGCAGGCGAATCTGCTGGATGAAAAAGGCCAGATCATCAACGGCGGCCGCGCGCTGACCACCGATTCCGTCAGCAGCCTGTTTGCCGGTCTGGTCGGCGCCTCGCCGGCGGCGGTCTATATCGAATCCGCGGCCGGCACGGCGGCGGGCGGCAAAACCGGCCTGACGGCGATTGTGGTGGGCCTGCTGTTCCTGGCGATCCTGTTTATGTCGCCGCTGGCCTATCTGGTGCCTGCCTACGCCACCGCGCCGGCGCTGATGTATGTCGGCCTGCTGATGCTCAGCAACGTGGCGAAAATCGACTTCGGCGACTTCGTCGACGCGATGTCCGGCCTGCTGACCGCAGTGTTTATCGTGCTGACCTGCAATATCGTGACCGGCATCATGCTGGGCTTCGCCACGCTGGTGGTGGGCCGCCTGTTTGCCGGGGAATGGCGCAGGCTCAACGTCGGCACCGTTGTCATCGCTGTGGCGCTGGTGATTTTTTACGCCGGCGGCTGGGCAATCTGACGCAAAAAGCGGGCGAGCGGCGTCTCGCCCGTTACTTTCTCCTAAAATTTCGCATCGCCGCACGCGTGCCTTGTTATTCCCTGCGCACTTTGCTTTACACTTTAGCGCTTACAACATTTTTTCTGACGTTACGATTCGCCTAAGGAAAGCATGGAAATCTTCTTCACTATTCTCATTATGACGCTGGTGGTGTCGCTCTCCGGGGTGGCCGCGCGCATCTTGCCGTTCCAGATCCCGCTGCCGCTGGTGCAGATCCTCGCCGGGGCGCTGCTCGCCTGGCCGACGTTTGGCCTGCATGTCGACTTCGATCCCGAACTCTTCCTGGTGCTGTTTATTCCGCCGCTGCTGTTTGCCGACGGCTGGAAAACGCCGATCAGCGAGTTCCTGCATCATGGCCGGGAGATCATCGGCCTGGCGCTGGTACTGGTGCTGATTACCGTGGTCGGCATCGGCTATCTGATCTACTGGACGGTGCCGGGCATCCCGCTGATCCCCGCCTTTGCGCTGGCGGCCGTGCTGTCGCCTACCGACGCCGTGGCGCTCTCCGGCATTGTCGGCGAGGGACGCATCCCGAAAAAAATCATGTCGATCGTGCAGGGCGAGGCGCTGATGAACGACGCCTCCGGCCTGGTGTCGCTGAAGTTCGCCGTCGCGGTCGCGATGGGCACCATGGTGTTCACCTGGGGCGGCGCCAGCGTCGAGTTTCTTAAGGTGGCGATTGGCGGCCTGATTGCGGGCGTCGCGGTCTGCTGGCTCTACGGCAAATCGCTGCGTCTGCTGAGCCGCTGGAGCGGCGACGATCCGGCGACGCAGACCGTGCTGCTGCTGCTGCTGCCGTTCGCCTCCTATCTGATCGCCGAACATCTCGGCGTCTCCGGCATCCTGGCGGCGGTCGCGGCGGGCATGACCATTACCCGCTCCGGCATTATCCGTCAGGCGCCGCTGGCGATGCGTCTGCGCGCCAACAGCGTCTGGCAGATGCTGGAGTTCGTGTTCAACGGCATGGTGTTCCTGATGCTCGGCCTGCAGCTGCCGGACATTATCGGCACCTCGATTGACACGGCCACCGCCGATCCCAACGTCGAGCTGTGGATGCTGTGTAGCGACATTATCCTGGTCTACGGCGCGCTGATGGTGGTGCGTTTCGGCTGGCTCTGGATCATGCAGCGCCTCAGCAAGCGCGTGCTGAAGAAGAAGCCGATGGAGTTCGCCAATTACTCGCTGCGCGAGCTGCTGATCGCCACGTTCGCCGGGGTACGCGGCGCAATCACCCTCGCGGGCGTGCTCTCGATCCCGCTGTTTCTGAGCAGCGGCGAGCCGTTCCCGGCGCGCTATGAGCTGGTGTTTATCGCCACCGGCGTGATCCTGTTTTCGCTGCTGGTGGGCGTGGTGATCCTGCCGCTGCTGCTGCGCGGCGTCGACGGCATCGATAAAGCCGGACACCGCCGCGAGCTGCAAAACGCCCGCGCGGTAATGGCGAGTGTGGCGATCGAAAGCCTGCATAAAATGGAAGAGCGGCTGGAGAACAGCAGTGAAGAGAACATCGATCCCGAGCTGCTGAAAGAGGTCAGCCTGCGCGTGATCGGCAACCTGCGCCGCCGCGCCGACGGCAAGAGCGACCTGGAGCAGGCGCTGTTCGCTGAGAACCTCGAGCGCCGCTTCCGCCTTACCGCGCTGCGCGCCGAGCGCGCCGAGGTCTATCACCTGCGCGCGACCCAGCAGATTTCCGATGAGAGCATGCAGCGGCTGCTGCGCGATCTCGACCTGCTGGAAGCGCTGTTGATCGAGAAAGAAGAGTAAGCCGTACGCCGCGCCTACACCGACAGGCGCGGCGCCTCATCCGGCCAGTGTTCGCGGCAGCAGGCGATCCACGCCTGCGCGCTGCGCGACAGATAGCTGCCCTCGCGCCAGATCAATCCCAGACTCCACTTCAGCTCCGACTCCAGCGGCAGCCACAGCAGCGACTGCTTATCGAGCCGCTGACAGATCGGCTCCGGCAGGATCGCCAGCCCCATCTCCGCCTGTACCATCGCCGCGAGAAAATCCCACTGTCCGCTGCGCACCGCGATATGCGGCGTGACGCCCAGACGCTGAAACGCCTTCATCAGCTGGCGATTAAGCGAGAACTCCTCGTTGAAAATCAGCAGCGGGTGCGCCGCCAGCTCCGGCAGCGCGATCTGGCTGCGGTTGAGCCAGCCAGGCTGACGCGGCACCAGCACACAGAGTGGATGATGCATAAGCGGCAGGGTGTTGAGCGGCAGCTCGGGATCGACCGGCAGCGCGGTGAGGGCGATATCCAGGCTGCCCGCCAGCACCGCCTGCTGCACCGTCAGCCCGCCGAACTCCGAGATGTTCAGGGTGACGCCGGGATAGCGGCGGCGAAACGCCGAGATCGAGCCGGCAATCTGCATGCCGACCATTGGCGGAATGCCGAGCCGCAGCTCGCCGGTCTTCAGCTGATTAATATCGCCGATTTCCGCCTCGAGCTGGTGGAACTCCTGCAATATCGCCAGCCCGCGCTGATAAACCGCCTGGCCGCTGTCGGTCAGGTGCAGCCTGCGGCCGTCGCGCAGCAGCAGGGTGCAGCCCAGCTCCTCTTCCAGCTGACGCACCATTTTGCTGATGGTGGGCTGGGTGACAAACAGCTTTTGCGCGGCGCGGGTAAAGCTCTGCTGGCGCACCACCTCCGTGAAGTAGCGTAACGCGCGGACATCCATAACTATTCCTTTCTGGCATGATTTGAATAATTTTAATTCATTTTTTTCACCTTCTGTCGCGGATTTATACTGACTGCCGACAAATGTGACGGAGGAGAAGAAAATGGCGTTAGCGCTCAGCCCGCAGCGGGCGGGCAGGCTGCAACGACTCGGGTTGCCGCTGCAGCTGCTGCTCTATGTGGGCCTGTTTATCGGCTGCGACCATCTGGTGAGCTGGCTGCATCTGCCGCTGCCCGCCAATATCGTCGGCATGCTGCTGATGCTGGCGCTGATCGTTACGCGTGTGCTGCCGCTGCGCTGGGTGAAAGCGGGCTCGCGCTGGCTGCTGGCGGAAATGCTGCTGTTTTTTATTCCGGCGGTGGTGGCGGTGGTCAACTACGGCGATCTGCTGCGCGTCGACGGCTGGCGCATCTGCGTGGTGATCGCCCTGAGCACGCTGCTGGTGCTGGCCTCTACCGCACTGGTGGTCGATCGCCTCTACCGCTATGAACTGGCGCGCGACGCGCGCAGGCAACAGCGCGATGCGTGATCTCATCCTTAGCCTGCTCTGTCTGGCGGTCACGCTGCTGATCTACTTTCTCAACAAGCAGCTCTATCGCCGCTGGCGCACGCTGCTGCTGATGCCGCTGGTGGCGACGCCGCTGCTGCTGGTCGGGCTGCTGCTGCTGCTGCACGTCTCCTGGCAGGACTATATCGCCGAAAGCCACTGGCTGCTGTGGCTGCTCGGCCCGGCGACGCTCGCCTTCGCCGTGCCGGTATATGAAAACATGGCGATTATTCGCCGCCACTGGCTGTCGCTGAGCGCGGGCGTGCTGACCGCCACGCTGGTTGCGGTTTGCAGCTCGGTGTGGCTGGCGCGGCTGCTGATGCTGCCGGAGTCGATCCAGCGCAGCCTGGCGGTGCGCTCTATCACCACGCCCTTTGCGCTCGCCGCCGCGAAGCCCATCGGCGGCCAACCGGATCTGGTAGCGCTGTTCGTGGTGATCACCGGGGTGTTCGGCATGGCGATCGGTGACGTGCTGTTTCTGCGCATCGCCATCAAACAGGGCGTGGCGAAAGGGGCGGGCTTCGGCGCGGCGTCGCACGGCGCGGGCACCGCGCGCGCTTATCAGCTGGGCGAGCAGGAGGGCGTGGTTTCCAGCCTGGTGATGATGCTTTCCGGCGTGGTGACGGTAGTGCTGGCGCCGCTAATCGGCCATCTGCTGTGGACGGCATAAGGGCAAAAGGCGCGCGATCGACATGTCTGTTTACGTAAAGGTTACCAAATAGAGTTGTCAGAGGATTTCAGGCTGTTAACCTTTGCGCCGAAATTATTGTCCTTTCATGGAGTGGAATCATGTTTAAGCAACTTGTTACCGGGAGCGCACTGGGTCTGGTGCTGCTGAGCGGCGCGGCGCAGGCTATCGAAGGCAGCGTGGATGTGGGCGAGCACAACACCAACCTGAACGTCGGTCTGGGCACCACCTCGCCGGGCCTGTTCCTTAAAGGCAACTGGCTGCGCAGCGATCACGACGGCAGCACCTACGGCCTGGGTCTGGGTTACAACGTCGATATCGGCGGACTGCGTCTGGCGCCGACCGCCAAGACCATTTTCACCCATCCTGAAGATGGTAAAGATGGCTTTGCCGTGGCGCTGGGCGGCGGCGCGCAGTACAGCTTCAACAGCATGTGGGGCCTGTACGGCGAGTACTACTACGCGCCGGAAGGTCTGACCGACCATCTCGACAGCTATCAGGAAGCCGCTGGCGGCCTGAGCTTCACCCCGATTTCACTGCTGAACCTGCGCGTCGGCTATCAGTACATCGAGCTGAACAACAAAGGCGGTCGTAAAGACAACGTGCTGGTCGACGGCCCGTACGTCGGCGCCTCGCTGCGTTTCTAATTAGCGTAATAAACACGTTTGAGCCGGTTGCTTGCGCGACCGGCTTTTTTATTGTCAGGGCTGACGCTTTTTCACCGCTTTAGGCAGGGGAGCGTGATGGATCACCGCGATAACCTGGATACCTTCAGGCGCGCGAAGAAAATAGAGATAGTGGCTTTCGTACGGCCAGTAGCAGACGCCCGGCCAGGTTTCGCTGCTAATGTCGATGCCGAGCGGATGATCCGCCAGCATTTGCATTGTCACGCGCATGCCCTGCAGATAAGCTTTGGTGACGGTGGCCCCCCATTGCGTTAATGAATGGGCTTTGACCTCTTTCATATCCTCTTTCGCTTCATCCGTGAGCGTAAACTTTCCCATTACAGATCCTTCATTAGATCGTCAAAAACCTGCTCTCCGTCGTGCAGCTGTCCCTGTTCCGCCTGCGCGATAGCGCGCGCCAGTTTAGCGCGCAGGCTTTCCAGTTTTAATTGCTCAAAGGCGGCGTACTCTTCGGCTGGCAGACAGACAAAGGCGGTGCGGCCATTTTTGGTGATGGTAACGGCTTCATGCTGCGCTTTGTTCATGAGTTCGCCAAAACGCGTTTTAGCCTGGTTAGCGGTCAAATTCAGCATGGTGATCCCTTAATCGTGCGAATCGTGCGATTGGGCGCTATTTTAACCTGGGTGCAGATAAAAACGCCAGCGTCCGGGAACGAGACGCTGGCGAGGAACAACCCGATTAGTGCGACTTGCCCTGTGAAATCCCAACGCCGGTCTGGGAGCGGATAAACTGCGCCCGGAAGCGGCCGCGCTCCTGCGCGCCCTGCGGCGAATGGTCGGTGACCGAGAAGAACCAGGTGCCGACAAAGGCGACGATCATCGAGAAGAGCGCCGGATACTCATAGGGGTAGACCGGCGATGCGTGGCCCAGCACCTGCACCCAGACGGTTGGGCCGAGGATCATCAGCACCACTGCGGTGATCAGCCCAAGCCAGCCGCCGATCATCGCGCCGCGCGTGGTCAGCTTCGACCAGTACATCGACAGCAGGATAATCGGGAAGTTACAGCTGGCGGCGATAGAGAAGGCGAGGCCGACCATAAAGGCGATGTTCTGCTTCTCAAACAAAATGCCCAGCGCAATCGCCACCACGCCCAGCACCAGCACGGTGATCTTCGACACGCGCAGCTCTTCGCGCTCGGTCGCCTGGCCTTTGCGGATCACGCTGGCGTAGAGGTCGTGCGACACCGCCGACGCGCCCGCCAGCGTTAGCCCGGCCACCACCGCCAGAATAGTGGCGAAGGCCACGGCGGAGATAAAGCCGAGGAAGGTGCTGCCGCCCACCGCGTTCGCCAGATGCACCGCCGCCATATTGGTGCCGCCAATCAGCGCGCCGCTGGCGTCCTTAAAGGCGGGATTGGCACCAACCAGCAGAATGGCGCCGAAGCCGATAATAAAGGTCAGGAAGTAGAAGTAGCCCATAAAGCCAGTGGCCCAGAACACGCTTTTGCGCGCCTCGCGCGCGTCCGCCACGGTAAAGAAGCGCATCAGGATATGCGGCAGGCCGGCGGTGCCGAACATCAGCCCCAGCCCGAGAGAGAGCGCAGAGATGGGATCTTTCACCAGCCCGCCCGGCTGCATAATGGCCGCGCCTTTCGGATGCACCGCCATCGCCTGGCTAAACAGGTTGCTGAAGCTGAAGCCGGTCGCCTTCATCACCATAATCGCCATAAAGCTGGCGCCGAACAGCAGCAGCACCGCTTTAATAATCTGCACCCAGGTGGTCGCCAGCATGCCGCCGAACAGCACGTAGAGCACCATCAGAATGCCCACCAGCACCACGGCGATATGATAGTCGAGGCCGAACAGCAGCTGGATCAGTTTGCCCGCGCCCACCATCTGCGCAATCAAGTAGAGCGCCACCACCACCAGCGAGCCGCAGGCGGAGAGGGTGCGAATCGGTTTCTGCTGCAGGCGGTAGGAGGCAACGTCAGCGAAGGTGTAGCGGCCCAGGTTGCGCAGGCGTTCGGCGATCAGAAACAGGATCATCGGCCAGCCCACCAGGAAGCCGAGCGAGTAAATCAGGCCGTCGTAGCCGGAGGTGTACACCAGCGCGGAGATGCCGAGGAAAGAGGCGGCGGACATAAAGTCGCCCGCCATCGCCAGCCCGTTCTGGAAGCCGGTAATATTGCCGCCGGCGGTGTAGTAGTCATTGCGCGAGCGGGTGCGCTTCGACGCCCAGTAAGTAATGCCGAGCGTGGCGGCGACGAACACCACGAACATGCCGATCGCCTGATAGTTGGTGGCCTGCTTCTGCACCGCGCCGGTCAGGGCGTCCGCCAGCGCGCTGGCGGGCAGCAGCGGCAGCAGCAGGAGAAAGAGACGCTTCATGGTTTTACCTCGCTGAGGATCTGCTTCGTCAGGCGATCGAACTCGCCGTTAGCGCGCCAGACGTAAACGCCGGTCAGCACAAAAGAAATCACAATCAGTCCCACACCGATGGGAATGCCGCGCGTCACGCTGGTGCCTGCGTGCAGCGGCGTGCCAAGCCAGCCGGGCGCAAAGGCGATCAGCAGGATAAAGCCGACATAGAGCACCAGCATGATCAGCGACAGCAGCAGGGCGAAGCGCTGACGTTTATGCACCAGCTCCTCAAAGCGCGGATGACGTTCAATCCGTTGATTGAGCGCCTCCTGAGTGGAAAGGGCGTCGTTCATCACAGTTTCTCCAGAGGTTATGCAGGCGGCAGCCTCACGCCGCTGCGCGAGAAAGGCCTGATTAGATATTGTTATGTGACTTCAGAAACACACTGCGTAAGGAAAGAGCGGCGGGAAGAAGAGACTTCCCGCCGGTAAGACGGTTTACGGCATGCGGATCGCCTGCTTCTCCTCCAGCAGCTTGTCCACCACGCCCGGATCGGCCAGCGTCGAGGTATCGCCGAGATTGCTGGTGTCGCCTGCGGCGATCTTGCGCAGGATGCGGCGCATAATCTTGCCGGAGCGGGTTTTCGGCAGCGAATCGGTCCAGTGCAGAATATCGGGCGTGGCGATCGGCCCAATCTCTTTGCGCACCCAGCCGCGCACTTCGCTATAGAGCTCCGGCGACGGCTCTTCGCCCTGGTTCAGGGTGATGTAGGCGTAGATCGCCTGGCCTTTGATGCTGTGCGGAATGCCCACCACCGCCGCCTCGGCGATTTTCGGATGGGACACCAGCGCTGACTCAATCTCCGCGGTGCCGAGACGGTGGCCGGAGACGTTAAGCACGTCGTCGACGCGGCCGGTGATCCAGTAGTCGCCATCTTCGTCGCGGCGCGCGCCGTCGCCGCTGAAATAGCAGTTTTTAAAGGTCGAGAAGTAGGTCTGCTCGAAGCGCTCGTGATCGCCGAACAGCGTGCGCGCCTGGCCCGGCCAGGAGTCGGTGATCACCAGGTTGCCTTCCGCCGCGCCCTGCTGCGGGTTGCCTTCGTTATCGACCAGCGCAGGCTGCACGCCAAAGAAGGGTTTAGTGGCGGAACCTGCTTTCAGCTCGGTCGCGCCAGGCAGCGGGGTGATCATAAAGCCGCCGGTTTCGGTCTGCCACCAGGTATCGACAATCGGACAGCGGCCGTCGCCAATCTTGTTGTAGTACCACTCCCAGGCTTCCGGGTTAATGGGTTCGCCCACCGATCCCATAATGCGCAGGCTGTGACGGCTGGTGCCGGCAATCGCCTTATCGCCTTCCGCCATCAGGGCGCGGATCGCCGTCGGCGCGGTATAGAGCAGCGTCACCTTATGCTTATCCACCACCTCCGCCATGCGGCTCGGCTTCGGCCAGTTCGGCACGCCTTCGAACATCAGGGTGGTGGCGCCGCACGCCAGCGGTCCGTAGAGCAGGTAGCTGTGGCCGGTCACCCAGCCGACGTCGGCGGTGCACCAGTAGATATCGTCCGGGTGATAGTCGAACACGTATTTAAAGGTGGTCGCCGCATAGACCAGATAGCCGCCGGTGGTGTGCAGCACCCCTTTCGGCTTGCCGGTGGAGCCAGAGGTATAGAGGATAAACAGCGGATCTTCCGCCTGCATCTCAGCGGGCGCGTGCTGCTCGCTGGCTTTGTCCATTAACTCGGACCACCAGAGATCGCGGCCATCCTGCCAGTCGATATTCTGGCCGGTGCGCCGCAGC
Source organism: Pantoea sp. Z09 (assembly GCF_022394795.1). Classification (NCBI taxonomy): domain Bacteria; kingdom Pseudomonadati; phylum Pseudomonadota; class Gammaproteobacteria; order Enterobacterales; family Erwiniaceae; genus Pantoea; species Pantoea sp. Z09. Next base: position 3,554,237 of record NZ_CP092373.1, on the reverse strand, counting down.
ACCACCACGTTCTTCACGCTGTTGACGCTGGGATTATTCAGCGCGTCGTCGACGTTTTTCTTCAGCGGAATGGTGCGCCCGGCGCGCACGCCTTCATCGGCGGTGATCACCAGCTTCGCGCTGGAGTCGACCACGCGTCCCGCCACCGCTTCCGGCGAAAAGCCGCCGAAAATTACCGAGTGCACGGCACCAATGCGCGCGCAGGCCAGCATCGCCACGGCGGCTTCCGGCACCATCGGCATATAGATCGCCACCACGTCGCCTTTTTTCACCCCCAGCGACAGCAGCACGTTGGCGAAGCGGCACACCTGATTATGCAGCTGACGGAAGGTGAGGGTTTTGCTTTCACTGGCGTCGTCGCCTTCCCAGATAATGGCGGGATGGTCACCGCGCTTTTCCAGATGGCGATCGAGGCAGTTGGCCGCCAGATTAAGCGTGCCGTCCTCATACCAGCGAATGGAAATATTGCCCGGCGCAAACGAGCTGTTCTTCACTTTGCTGTAGGGCTTAATCCAGTCGAGGATTTTCCCCTGTTCGCCCCAGAACGCATCCGGGTCGCTGACGGATTGCTGATACATCGTCTGATACTGCTCGGCAGTAATCAGGGCATTCGCGGCAAGGCTGGCAGGAATCGGATGTTTATGTATTTGGCTCATGGCGGATCTCCTTGAAGATGTTAATGATATGTCAATCAAAGGTTAAGTGAAGCCTGCGTCCGCGCTTTGTTTCTTTTTTGCGCCTCAGATCACGGGCAGCCGATCCCCGGTGTAAACCGTTGCAAAAGCGCTGCCGTCGCCCCGCGCAACTGGCGAAAAAGAGAGCAAACGCATCCGCCGCCTTTTTGCCCATTTCTGCATAGCTATGCGAAATTTTTAATAAGTATTACTTTTTAGAACAGTAAGTTAGGGATTTGATAACTAAACAGCATTTTATGCTATAAGAGTGGCTAATCTTTAATCGAACACGCCAGGGGTTGCATTTACCACAGTGAAAATGGTACTTATCTCGCCCCTGCTCAGCAGGACTCAACCAGACGGCGTCTGAAAAAGGATCGGGAATCTTCGCATTTTCGAACCGGACGCTGTCCTCAATAACCCTCTAATTTACCGGGCTTTTGCTCACTTCCCTGTGTGTATCCTTCACTGCACCTTCGCAGCGTAGCAATAGGGGTTTTGACTGAGGAAATAACGCGTTATGAAAGGTTTTAAAATAAGCCTGGCCTGGCAGATTCTGATTGCGCTGGTGCTCGGCATTGTTGTCGGTTCAGTGCTGCATAATCAGCCAGACGATCGTGAATGGTTAATCACCAACATTCTCAGCCCGGCGGGCGATATCTTTATTCATCTCATCAAGATGATTGTCGTGCCTATCGTGATTTCATCGTTGATTGTCGGCATCGCCGGCGTGGGCGATGCGAAAAAACTGGGACGGATTGGCGTCAAAACCATTCTCTATTTTGAAGTGATCACCACCCTTGCCATTGTGGTCGGCATTACGCTGGCTAACGTGTTTCAACCCGGCACCGGCATTGATATGTCAACGCTGGCAACGGTGGACATCTCTAAGTACGAAGCCACGACCGAAGCGGTGCAGAACGGGCCACACAGCCTGGTCGCCACCATCCTGTCGCTGATCCCGCAGAATATCTTCGCCTCGCTGGTGAAGGGCGACATGCTGCCGATCATCTTCTTCTCGGTGCTGTTCGGCATGGGCCTGTCGGCGCTGCCGTCAGAGCAGCGCGATCCGCTGGTCAACGTCTTCCGCAGCGTGTCGGAAACGATGTTTAAAGTGACGCATATGATCATGCGCTACGCGCCGGTGGGCGTCTTTGCGCTGATCGCCGTCACCATCGCCAACTTCGGCTTTACCTCGCTGTGGCCGCTGGCGAAGCTGGTGCTGCTGGTGTATGCCGCCATCCTGTTCTTCGCTTTCGTTATCCTCGGCGGCGTGGCGCGACTCTGCAAGCTGCGCATCACCACCCTGATGCGCATCCTGAAAGATGAGCTGATCCTCTCTTACTCGACCTCCAGTTCGGAAACCGTGCTGCCGCGCATTATGCAGAAGATGGAGGCCTACGGCGCGCCGAAGGCGATCACCAGCTTTGTGGTGCCGACCGGCTACTCCTTCAACCTGGACGGCTCGACGCTCTACCAGAGCATCGCCGCGATCTTTATCGCACAGCTCTACGGCATCGACCTGTCGCTGACCGACGAGATTATCCTGGTGCTGACGCTGATGGTGACTTCGAAAGGCATCGCCGGCGTGCCCGGCGTGTCGTTCGTGGTGCTGCTGGCGACGCTGGGCAGCGTCGGCATTCCGCTGGAAGGCCTGGCCTTTATCGCCGGCGTGGATCGCATCATGGATATGGCGCGCACCGCCCTTAACGTCATCGGCAACGCGCTGGCGGTGCTGGTTATCGCCCGCTGGGAGAACCAGTTCGACGCCGAGCAGGCAAAAGCCTACGAGCTGCAGCTGCGCGCCCAAACGGCCAGCTAACTTAGCTTTTGACCTGACTAACAGACGACACCCAAAGCCGGTAAACGGGAGAGGGGGGCAGAAGAGCAAAGCGTCCGCGACAGGGATGTCGCGGGCCGAGCTGCCAGGGATGGCGCTTTTTGCGTCTTTGCGATCGGCCCCCTCTCCCGTGTCAGCACTGCGATTTCAGGCAACAGCATTCAAAACAACAGGGTTCAGACCACGTCTGAGCCCTTTTTTTATCCCGTAAATATGATAAAACCGGGCCTGGATAAATGACGCCCGGAGCACGCCCGATGACTATCGACCTCAGCCAACTCATCACCGAAGGCCGCAACCCGGCCAGCCAGAACATTGACGAACTCTCCACCGACGCCATGCTGCGCGTCATTAACAACGAAGACAAAAAAGTGGCGCTGGCGGTAGAGGCGATCGTGCCGCAGATCGCGCAGACGGTTGACGCCATCGTCGCCGCCTTCGCGCAGGGCGGCCGCCTGATCTACAGCGGCGCAGGCACCTCTGGCCGACTCGGCATCCTCGACGCCAGCGAATGCCCGCCCACCTTCGGCACGCCGCGCGGCCAGGTGGTGGGGCTGATCGCCGGCGGCCACCCGGCCATACTGCAGGCGGTCGAAAACGCCGAAGACAACCGCGAACAGGGCGCGCAGGACCTGCGTGACATCCAGTTCAGCGCCAAAGATGTGCTGGTGGGCATCGCCGCCAGCGGCCGTACCCCCTACGTGCTGGGCGCGCTGGAATACGCCCGCTCGCTCGGCGCCACCACGGCGGCGCTCACCTGCAATCCCGGCAGCGCCATGGCGCAGACGGCGGAGATCGCGCTCACGCCGGTGGTCGGCCCGGAAGTGGTCACCGGATCCTCGCGCATGAAAGCGGGCACCGCCCAGAAACTGGTGCTCAACATGCTCACCACCGGCGCGATGATCCGCAGCGGCAAAGTCTACGGCAACCTGATGGTCGACGTAGAGGCCACCAACCAGAAACTGGTGCAGCGCCAGATCAACATCGTCATGCAGGCCACCGAGTGCGACGCGGCGCGCGCCAGCCAGGCGCTGGCGGCCTGCGGTGGCCACTGCAAAACCGCTATCCTGATGGTGCTGACCGACACGGACGCCGACGACGCTCGCGCACTGCTCAACCGCCACCAGGGCTTTATCCGCCGCGCCCTACAGGCGTGACAGCGCAATTATTAAAAAGCCCTAACCGATAGCGCTAACAGGGTTGGCGGGTCAATTGCTCGCCAGTCCTCTTATTTAGCGGAAAAAATTTATTCCCCCCTCTAAAGCCCTCCTCTTTCGCTGCCGAAAATATAAAAAAACATAACTGATAATCACCCTACACCTGGCAGCCGTTTCAAGGAATCCCATGCGCAATAACCAGCCCGTCACGCAGCGCGAATTCGTCTTTGACGATCGCGCCACCCTGATGTCGACCACCGATATCAACAGCTACATCACCTACGCCAACGACGCCTTTATCGAGGTCAGCGGCTTTACGCCAGACGAGGTCAACGGCCAGCCGCACAACATGGTGCGCCATCCCGACATGCCGCCCGAGGCCTTCGCCGACATGTGGGCGACGCTAAAAAAGGGCGAACCCTGGTCAGCGCTGGTGAAAAACCGACGGAAAAATGGCGATCACTACTGGGTGCGCGCCAACGCGGTGCCGGTGGTGCGCGACGGCAAGGTGCAGGGCTTTATGTCGGTGCGCACCAAACCAGGCGAGGCGGAAATCCGCGCCACCGAAGCGCTCTACCGCGACTTCCGCGAAGGACGAGCCAAAGGGCGTCGCTTCCATAAAGGGCTGATTGTTGGCACCGGCTGGCGTCGCGTCGGCTCGCTGCTAAAAACCCTGCCGCTGCGCTGGCGCATCCGACTGCCGCTGATGGCGCTGCTGCCGCTGGCGACGCTCAGCGCCGCGCTGCTCGGCGTGACGGCTACCGCGCTCGGCTGCTTCAGCGGCGGCATGGCGATGCTGCTGCTGCTCACCAGCCTGTGGCTGGAACAGCAGATCTCGCGCCCCATTGAGCGTATGTGCCAGCAGGCGCTCAGCGTGGCGACCGGCGCCAGCCACAAAGTCGAGCAGATTGACCGCGTCGATGAGGTCGGCATGACGCAGCGCGCCATCGGCCAGCTCGGCCTGATGTTCCGCTGGCTGGTGGACGACGTCAGCGGCCAGGCGATCAACGTCCTCAGCGCCAGCGACGCCATCGCCAGCAGCAACAACGAGCTGAGCCGCCGCACCGAGCAGGCCGCCGCCAACGTGCAGCAGACCGCCGCCACCATGAACGAAATGACCGCCACGGTGAAAAGCAACACCGAAACGGCGGGCGAGGTCAATACGCTCTCCGCGCGCACCAGCCAGGCGGCGAGCAAGGGCGGCGAGGTGATGCAGGAGATGGTCAGCATGATGGCGGAAATCGCCGACAGCTCGCAGCGCATCGCCAATATCACCAGCGTAATCGACGGCATCGCCTTTCAGACCAACATTCTGGCGCTCAACGCCGCGGTAGAAGCGGCGCGCGCGGGGGAGCAGGGCAAAGGGTTCGCCGTGGTGGCGGGAGAAGTGCGCAGCCTGGCGCAGCGCAGCGCCAAAGCCGCCAGCGAAATCAAAACCCTGGTAGAGACCAGCGCCAGCCGCGTGCAGCTCGGCAGCAATCACGCCGACGCGGCGGGCCGCACCATGCAGGACATCGTGGCGCAGGTGCAGAACGTCTCGTCGCTGATCGCCCAGATCAGCGCGGCCACCGCTGAACAGGCGACCGCGCTAAGCGAGGTCTCCACCGCCGTTGAAGATCTCGACGACATCACCCACCGCAACGCGGCGCGCGTGCAGGAGAGCGCCGAGGCCTCTGGCCGTATGACGCACCAGGCCAACCGGCTGGTGGAAGCGATCAGCGTGTTCCGCTAAGAGGCAGCGCGCGTCTCTTCCCGTCCGGCGCGCAGCGCGCCGGGCGGCTGACCAACAATGCGCTTAAAGGCGCGGCTAAAGGCCGCCAGCGAGCCGTAGCCGAGCTGAAACGCCACCGCCTCCACCGCTTCGCCGTTATTGACGATGCGCTGCACCGCCAGCCGCATACGCAGCTCGGTCAGATAGCGCAGCGGCGTCATGGTGGTGGCGTTCTGAAAGCGCTCGGCAAACACCGAACGCGAGCAGCCCGCCACGCTCGCCAGCCGCTCTACCGTCCAGTTCTCGCCCGGTTCGCGATGCATCGCGGCAATCGCCTTGCTCAGGCGCGGATCGCGCATCGCCTGCACCAGCCCGCTGCCCTGACCGCAGCCGTTCTCTACCCAGCCGCGCACGATCAGCGCCGCCACCACATCCGCCAGCCGCGACAGAATACCGGCGAACCCGGCGTGGCGCGTGCGCGACTCGCGCTCCATCGCGTCGAGAATTGGCTGGATCTCTGGATACTGCGACAGCAGCGTGCTCACCAGCATAATATCCGGCATGGTGTTGATCAGCGGCTGCATGCCGCCCAGCTCAAACTTCATGCAGGCGCTGAACAGGATCACGCTCTCTTCGTCGTCACAGGTGCCGGCGGGCGCGCCGATGGCGCAGACGCTGTCGCAGATCGGCCTGCTGCTGAAGGCGGTGATATTTTCGCAGGCGGCGTCGGGCGAGGAGAGCAGGCTGTGCGGTTTGCCGTGGGGGATCAGCAGCGCGTCGCCGGTATTGAGGGTGAAAATCGCGCCCGACGCGCCGCGCACCAGCAGCGGTCCGCGTCCGACAAAGTGAAACTGCGCGCGGCCCGGCGCATGCTCATAGCGCAGGCCGAAAGGCGCGGCGAGCTGAATGCGCTGGTAGGTCACGCCGTGCAGCCGCATGCCCATCAGCAGCTCGCTGGTCAGATCTTCATAGTGGCTCATGGCATTCAGGACGAATTATCAATAATGAAGGTATTGCCATCATAGATCGTCTTGCCCGCTGCCTCTATGCTCCAGCCTTAATAAATTTTCTATGGAGAAGCTGCATGAGTCTGAGCACAGAAGTGGCTGATGAGGTTTCCGTACCCGCGCGTCCAGCCTGGGGCGCGGTATTTGCAATGGCGTTTGGGGTCTTTGGCTTAATCACCGCCGAGTTTCTGCCGGTTAGCCTGCTGACGCCCATCGCGGCCTCGCTGCAGGTGTCGGAAGGGCAGGCGGGGCAGACGGTCACCGTGACCGCGCTGGTGGCGCTGCTCACCAGTCTGGTGGTGGGCAGCGTGACGCGGCGGCTGGATCGCCGCGTGGTGATGCTGGCCTTTACGCTGCTGCTGGTCGCCTCGGCGCTGCTGGTGGCGCTGGCAAGCAACCTGACGCTGATCCTGCTGGCGCGCGTGCTGCTCGGCATGGCAATCGGCGGCTTCTGGACGCTCTCAACCGCCATCACTATGCGGCTGGTGCCCAGCGATCAGGTGCCGCGCGCGCTGTCGATCGTCTTCAGCGGCATCTCGCTGGCGACCATCATCGCCGCGCCGCTTGGCAGCTATCTCGGCGGCCTGATCGGCTGGCGCAACATCTTTATGCTGACCGCCGGGCTGGGCGTGCTGGCGCTGATCTGGCAGTGCTTTACGCTGCCAGCGATGCCGCCGGAGAACAAAGCGCGCGGCGGCGGCGTGCTCGATCTGCTGCGCAGCGGCCTGATGCGCTGGGGCATGCTGGCGGTGATCATGATGTTCACCGGCCACTTCGCCTTCTTTACCTACCTGCGCCCGTTCCTGGAGAGCAGCGCGCAGCTCAACCTTAACCAGCTCTCGCTGGTGCTGCTGGCGTTTGGCGTGGCGAACTTTTTCGGCACCTCGCTGGCGGGCTATCTGGTGACGCGCAGCGTCTCGCTGACGCTAAGCGTGATGGCGCTGGTGATGAGCGCGACCGCGCTGCTGCTGGTGAGCTTTGCCGACGTCTCCTGGCTGGTGGCGGCGGGCGTGGCGCTATGGGGGCTGGCGTTTGGTTCGATGCCCACCGGCTGGTCCACCTGGATCTCGCGCGCGGTGCCGGACGACGCCGAATCAGGCGGCGGTTTGCTGGTGGCCACCATTCAGCTGGCGATCACCGCCGGCGCGGCGGCGGGCGGCTGGATGTTCGACCTGCGCGGCGCCGGTGGCGTCTTCCTCGCCAGCGGCGTACTGATGCTGCTCGCCGCGATCACTATCTTCACGCGCGTACGTCATCACGGCTAATCGCCTCAAGGGCAGCGGAATATGCTGCCCTTTTTCTTTGTGCCAGTAAGTTAACCTTTTGCGGCCGCGCTACACCCTTTGTGCGCTTTGATGATCAGTAAATTTGATAAAGAACGGCAATTATCTCCGCTATCCGCTGCACCTCTTCCGGTCTATTATTTCTCTCAACAAGGCAACACGCCTTATCCAACTCAAAATTAATCAGGAAATTGACCATGAAAACTATCAAAACTTTTGCTGCTGTTATCGCACTCTCCGTTCTTCCGCTGACCAGCTTCGCGCAGAGCGTGACCGCTATCGATTCAACCCTGGACGGCGCGGAAGCGAAAATCGCGGCGCAGGCGAAAGAAGCAGGCGCTTCCTATAAAGTGACCGAAGCCTACAACAACAACGGCGTGCACATGACCGCTGAACTGCTGAAATAAGCGTGACAGATGCTGACAGGACGCCTCCGGGCGTCCTGGCGGCGTATAAGCGCGTCAAAGCGCTTCCCTTTCGGCGATAAATCCTTATGATTTGCCAAAAAAACTGTCTCTGCCGGCCTTAAGGCCCTTTTCTTTTTTATACGATTTGCAATGTGAGCTTTCCTGCACTGCCTGACAGCGGTGAATTTTTGCTATGGAGAGATCATGAAATCCTTGTCTTTTGCGCTGCGCACCACGCTGCTCGCTGCCTCACTCTTTTCTGCCACCGCCATGCTGGCGCAGGCGGACGAACGTAACCAGCCGGTGAGCAAAGGCGCCTATGAGCTGGCCTTTAGCCCCAGCGACAACGCCCTGTTCCTTGCTGCCTCTCAGGGCAGCGACGCGCCGGGCGGCGCGCTGTTCCGCCTCGATCCACAAACCCTGGCGGTGAAGCAAACCATCCCCACCGAACTGAAAAACTTTGGCGCGGCCATCAACCCGCAGACCAACGTGCTCTATATCGGCAACACCCTGAACAGCGCGCTGACCGCCATCGACGCCGCCAGCGGCAAGGTGCTCAATACCCTGGTGCTGGATAGTCGCAAGCGCGGCGAAAAGGTGCGTCCGCTGCAGCCGCGTGAAATCGCCGTCGATGTTAAAACCAACCGCGTCTACGTCACCGGCCTGGGGCCGCAGAGCGTGGTGTGGGTGGTGGACGGCAACAGCCTGCAGCTGATGAGCGTGGTGCCGAACACCGGCAAAATGGGTACCGGGCTGGCGCTGGACAGCGATCGGCAGAAGCTCTACGTTACCAACGGCGATGGCGAGCTGGTCACCATCAACGCCCGCACCAACGCCATTGAAAGGCGCCAGAAGATCGAGGGCGATAAAGAGCACTTCTTCCTGAATATCGCGCTGGACACCAAAGGTCAGCGTGCTTTCCTCAGCGACTCAAAACAGCCGCAGGTGCTGGTGGTGGATCTGCGCGATCAGACGGTGATCCAGGCGATCGCCGTGCCAGAGTCGCTGGCGGTGCTGTTCAACGCTGCGCGCAACGAGCTGTATGTCACCCATCGCAAAGCGGGCGAAGTCAGCATCATCGACGCGGCCAGCTACAAGGTAAAACGCACGGTGAAAACGCCAGGCCTGCCGAACAGCCTGGCGCTCTCCGCCGACGGCAATACGCTGTTCGTCAGCGTCAAGCAGCCTGGCTCGCGCAAAGAACCGCCGAAAAACCCGGACAGCGTGATGCGCATCGCGCTTTGATTTTCCCTTGCTCTCCCGGGGCGGCCGCTGGCCGCCCTTTGCATTTCTTCGGCTACCTTTAAAGCGTGCCGCTGGCTGGCGGCATCAACACCACCGGAGAGGATGCAATGAGCCAGTTCCTGATGAATGAAAAAAATAATCTGGTCAATGAAGCGATAGAGGGCGTGCTGCTGAGCACGCCGTGGCACAACCTGAGCCGCCTGGATTTAGGCGACGATATTCGCGTTGTGGTGCGCAACGACTGGGACAAAAGCAAGGTAGCGCTGATTTCCGGCGGCGGCTCGGGACATGAGCCAGCCCATGCCGGATTCGTCGGCAAAGGGATGCTCACCGCCGCGGTGTGCGGCGATATTTTCGCCTCGCCCAGCGTGGACGCGGTGCTGAGCGCCATTATCAACGTCACCGGTGAGGCGGGCTGTTTGCTGATCGTCAAAAACTACACCGGCGACCGGCTTAATTTCGGCCTGGCGGCGGAGAAGGCGCGCGCGCTGGGCTACCAGGTCGAGATGGTGATGGTGCAGGACGATATCGCGCTGCCGGAGAATCCGCAGCCGCGCGGCATCGCCGGCACCGCGCTGATCCATAAAATCGCCGGCTACGCCGCCGAGCAGGGACAGCCGCTGGCGCAGGTAAAAACCCTGACGCAGCGCGCAATTAAAGGCACCGCCAGCATCGGCGTCGCCTTTTCCACCTGTCATATTCCCGGCGAGCGGCGCGACAACCGCGTCAAAGAGGGCGAGAGCGAGCTGGGCATGGGCATCCACGGCGAGCCGGGCGTGATTACGCTCGACACCCAGAACAGCCAGCAGCTGGTGAGCATCATGACAGAGAAGCTGGCGAACAGCCTCTCTTCCGGCACCCGCGCGGTGCTGCTGGTGAACAACCTCGGCGGCTTTTCGATGCTGGAGCTGGCGCTGGTGACGCGCGACGTGCTGAAAAGCCCGCTGGCGGCGCGTATCAGCCATCTGATCGGCCCGGCGACGCTGGTGAGCGCGCTCGATATGAAAGGGTTCTCGCTGACGGTATTGCAGATTGAGGCGGCGTTCCTCGAAGCGCTCAAGGCGCCGGTAGAGGTGCTGGGCTGGGCGCCGATCCACGCGATCGAGCCGGTCACGACGCTGAGCAGCCAGCGCGTGGTCAGCGAGCTGGAATTTACCCCCTCGCAGGACGCGCAGACGGCGCAGGTGGTCGAGCGCGTCGCGCAGACGCTGATCGACCTTGAAGCGGAGCTGAACGCGCTGGACGCCAAAGTGGGCGACGGCGACACCGGTTCGACCTTTGCCGCCGGGGCGCGCAAGGTGAAAAGCGCGCTAGAGGCACAGCAGCTGCCGCTGGCGGATCTGCCGTCGCTGTTTGCGCTGGTGGGCGAACAGCTGGCGACGGTGATGGGCGGATCGAGCGGGGTGCTGATGTCAATTCTGTTTACCGCAGCGGGCCAGCAGCTGGCAGAGGGCGGCACGCTGCCAGAGGCGCTGAAGCAGGGGCTGGAGAAGATGAAGCACTACGGCGGCGCGCAGATCGGCCACCGCACGCTGGTGGACGCGCTGGAGCCAGCGCTGGAGGCGCTGACGGCGGGTAAATCGCTGGCGGAGGCGGCAGACGCGGCGGCGCAGGGAGCGGAATCGACCGCGCGGATGCAGAGCGCCCGCGCCGGACGCTCATCCTATCTCAATCAGCAGACGCTGGATGGGGTGAAAGATCCCGGCGCGTACGCCGTGGAGCGGGTCTTCGCCGCGCTGGTGTGACGCTCACACTATCCCGGTCTCAACGCTGAAAAAGCGCTGCTCGCCCGGTGCCAGCGACAGCAGCGTGCCGGCGCGCTGCGCGGCGTTGAAGCCCTCGGGACGACAGGTGGCGGGCAGCACGTAGGCCGCCACCTGCTGATCGCGATTGTGCAGCAGCCAGCGCGTGGCATGGGGAAACTGCCGGCTGCTGAAGCGCGTCATCAGCGCAAAGCCCTGCGGCGCATGCAGCTCGAACTGCATCTCGTCGCCGTACTGCGGCAGATCGTCGGCGAAGAAGACGATCTCCGGGTCGCACATCTCCGGCCGATCCAGCCGCTGCAGCGCCTGCGGATCGCGCGCCAGCGCCGCAGTGTAGGTCTGCCACTGCGGCGTCGGTTTTACATGCGCCGGAACCGACGTGCGCAGTTGAAAGGCGTGCGGCGGGATGGTCTGCTTAAACTCGCCGTCGGGTATCCAGGCGCTATTAAGATGGCACATGTACTGCAACGGCATCGGCGCGCCCGCCAGATTGGTCACCGTCATCTCAATATGCAGGCGCGGCTGGTCAGCCTCGATGCGCACCGCAGGCGCCGCCAGATAGTGATGGCCAAAGCCCTTGATATACTCGGTTTCTCCTTCCAGCGACAGGCGATCGTTCTCCAGCACCAGCCAGGCGCTGTCCATGCGCGCGCAGGCCATTTCGCCGTGCAGCGGATGGCTGTCATCCTCTGCCGGACAGCCGTTCGCCAGCAGACCGGAGTGAAACGCGAAGCAGCCGTAGGTGTCGACAATTGAACTGCCCGGCAGCGGCTGCTTAAAGCCGTGGCCCATGGTCAGCGTTTTTCCGTCAAAGCAGGCGTCCCACACCATCTGGCCGTAAAAGGGCAGCACCACCACCGCGCCGCGCTGATTGCTGATGCGTACCGCCTCAATCCCGGCGGGATAGCGAAACAGCTCGACGTGGAAGGCCGCGTTTTGCAGCAGGGTGGTCGGCGTGGCGTGAAACTGCTCGCGATGCAGCGGTATACGGGTTTTCATGGCATCTCGTCCACTAAACGGCCCGCCTGGCGCGCCTGTTTTTTATGGCGCAGCTCGCCCCAGAAATAGAAGCCGACCCAGGCGAAGCAGAGCAGCGAGACGCCAAACGCCAGCTGCATCGACCCGAGATGATCGGACACAAACCCCTGGATCGCCGGGATAAAGGCGGCGCCGACGATCGACATCACGATAAAGGCGCCCGCCACTTCGGTGTACTTGTTCTCCACGGTCGCCAGCGTACCGGCGTAAATCGTGGCCCAGCACGGCCCGAACAGCACGCTGACAAACACCGCGGCATAGACGGCGGTGAAGTTCGGCACAAACATCACCCACGCCAGCGTCAGCACGCCCAGCGCCGAATAGGCGATCAGCACCTTCTCGGCGCGAAAGCGCGTCATCAGGAAGTTGGCGACGAACTTGCCGATAAAGAAGCAGATAAAGCTGTAGATCATAAAGTTAGAGGCGTGGCGCTCGTTTGCCGCGCCGAGCGTCAGCGCCAGGCGAATGGTAAACGACCATACCGCCACCTGCATGCCGACATAGAGAAACTGCGCCACGATGCCGCGCTTAAAGTGGCGGTTGCCGGCCAGATAGCGCAGCGTTTCCCCGAGCGACGGCAGCGATTTTTCGTTCGACGCCGGTTTGCAGCGCGGATAGCGCGTGAAGAGAAACAGCAGCATTACTACCACCAGCACCATCACCAGATATTTATAGGGCTCCAGCGTATGCTCCAGCATGCTGAGGCGGAACGCGTGCGCCTGTTCGGCGTTCATCCCGGCCAGCTGGCTCTGCAGGCTGTCGCCCTCCTGAAACACCAGATATTTGCCCAGCACGATGCCCATCAGCGCCCCCACCGGATAGAAGGTCTGACTGATATTGAGACGCAGCGTGGCGTGGTCGCGATGGCCAATCATCGAGCTGTAGGTGTTGGCGGCGGTTTCCAGGAAGCTCAGGCCGATGGCAATGGCGAAAATCGCCGCGAGGAACATGGTGTAGGTCGCCATATGCGAGGCGGGATAGAACAGCACGCAGCCAGCGATATAGAGCGCCAGCCCCATCAGGATCGCCAGTTTATAGCTGGCGCGGCGGATCACCAGCGACGCCGGAATCGCGATCAGAAAGTAGCCGCCGTAAAAGGCGCTTTGCACCAGCGCGCTGGCGAAGTCGCTGAGCGCGAAAACGCTTTTGAACTGGGTGATCAAAATATCGTTCAGGCTGGCGGCGCAGCCCCACAGCGGGAAGAGGCAGGAGAGCAAAATAAACGGAAACAGCGGCGTTTTATTCAGGTAGCCATCGGGTTGCTGCACTATTTTCTGCTGCATAGCTCGACCTCAGTTAACGTTAAGAAAACGCTGGAAGGTTTCCGCGTCGGGATAGGAACGCTGGGTGCCGCGGCCGGTCACGCTGCAGGCGGCGTAGGCAGAGGCCTGCGTCATCGCCGCCGCGATATCGCCGGTTTTCACCAGCGCCTGGGCGAAACAGCCGATAAAGGCATCGCCCGCGCCGCTGGTGTCGACCGCTTTCACCGCCGTCGGCGCCACCTGATGCACGCTGTCGCCGTTCATCCACAGCGACCCGCGCGCGCCCATAGTGATAATCAGGTTCTTCAGCCCGCGCCGGAGCAGCGTCTGTCCGGCCAGTTTGACCTCTTCATCGCTGGCGACCGGCATGCCGGTCAGGATCTCCAGCTCGGTTTCATTCGGCATAAAGAAGTCGCACTTGCAGGCCCAGGCGATGTCGAGATCGGCGACCGCAGGCGCGGGATTGAGGATCACCTTAATGTTGTGGCGACGGGCGAAGTCGATGGCGTAGTAGACGGTTTCCAGCGGGATCTCCAGCTGCAGAATGATCAGCTGGCAGGCCGTCAGCGCCTCGGCGGCGGCGTCGATATCGGCCGCGCTAAGCTGCTGGTTGGCGCCTTTAATAATCAGGATGCGGTTCTGCGACTGCTCGTCGACAAAGATCGGCGCCACGCCGCTCGAGGTGCCCGGCGCCGTGGTGACAAAGCGCGTGTCCACGCCCTGGCGCTGCAGGTTGGCGACGGTTTCCGGCGCGAACAGGTCGTCGCCGACCTTGCTGACCATCATCACGCGTCCGCCCATCTTCGCCGCCGCCACCGCCTGATTGGCGCCTTTGCCGCCGCAGCCGATAGCAAAATCAGGCGCTTCCAGGGTTTCGCCCGCTTTAGGCAGCTGGCTGGTGTAGGTAATAAGGTCAACCATGTTTGACCCGATAACCGCGATCTCCATTTGTGTACTCCCAGGTGAATTTTATAATGTTATTAAAATCACATTATCAGCTTGTTAAAGTTAATAATGTGACAAAATTCACAGCCTTTATGCAGGATGCAAACGGTTAGCCCGCTGCGTGACGCGAAGGTAAATGTGACTATTTTAACAAATAGATAGGGATGCAGAGAGAAAGGGCGCTGGGCAAGCGGACAGGCGCGCAGCAGCGTCGCGCCCGTCCGGGAAGGGGAGTTACTCGTTTTCCGCCGCTTCGCGCATCATCTCCTGATGCGGAATGTCCTGCAGGATCTGCTCGAAGCTGCGCAGACGTTTATAGATCGACATCAGCTCCACCAGCGTCGACCAGGAGGTGATCAGATACTGGAATGAGGAGCGCACCTGGTCGAACACGTTGGTGATCTGGTTAAGCAAACCGAGCGTTATGGTGCCCGCCACAATCGAGGGAAACAGCACAAACAGACCGAACACGTTATCCACCTGCAGATAGAGAATGCGGGTGATATTGAAGTAGAGATAGTGAAAGTAGAGGCGGAAATAGTTAAAGCGCACGCGGCTGAACAGCGCCTGCACCGTCGGCGGCGTGGCGCGATCGGGATTGTCTTCACCGTAGACCAGCTCTTTACGATAGGCCGCTTCCACCCGCTGATTGCGGAACTCCAGACCCGGCAGCTTAATGCCCACCAGCGCCAGCAGCGCCGTGCCGAACAGCGACCAGAGCAGCGCGGCGATCACCAGCGCGTAGGGAATATTGCCGAGGATCGGCACATCCTTAACGTGGTGCGACAGGCCGATCAGCACAGGCAGAAACGCCACCAATGTCATTATCGCCTGAATAAAACTGACGCCCCAGTCCTCCAGCGTGCTGGCGAAGCGCATGGTGTCTTCCTGCACGCGCTGCGCCGCGCCTTCTACCTGACGCAGGCGCTGCCAGTTATGCATGTAGTAGTTGTTCATCGCGGTGCGCCAGCGGAACACCCAGTGGCTGATGAAAAACGAGTTCATCACGCCGATCACCACGGCAATCAGCGCGATGCCGAGGAAGGCTATCACCTCGGCGTAAAAACGGCTAATCGGCACCGAGCCCGCTTTGGTCAGTGCCTGCTGGATCAGATCGTAAAAAGGACCGTACCAGGCGTTGACGCCGACGCCGACCTGCACGCCGAACCAGGTGACGAAGATAATCAACGCTGAGCCCCATACCGACCAGCGCTGCCACGGATGGTTATCGATAACGCGCCAGGCCAGGGCGAATATCGCCACCATGATCCAGTAATAGCCATAAAACCAGAGCTGGCTGGGGGCGATAAAGCGTGCGGCCGTGGTCGGCAGCGGCTGCTGCATGGCGGCATGCAGCGCGGGCCAGCGCGACGGCAGGTCATCGGCAAAGCCGAACCAGGCAAAAATGGCGATAAGGCTCCAGATCGCTGCCGAGCTGAAAAACAGCGCTGGCCGGGGAAAATAGGACTTAAACATAGGCTCTCCGCTGTTGTGTGGACTCTTTTATAACGCTTTTTAGCGTTATCTGTCTGTAGTCTGTTGTTTCCGATAGTGACAGTTAGCGCCAGCGGCGAGCGAGAAACGGCGACAGATGTTAATGAATTTGTGCGAATTTGTTTCGAGTATCTAAATGTTTAACCACAACGGTGTTACACTAACCGCCGTTGTTACCGGTAACAACACTGCTGTATCCCTTAATCCGCATAAAAAAACCATTACAACGCAACTGTTTAACTTTCATGCCGCACGACAGGCGGTAATGAGGCAATGTCATGTCAGAACAAAAACGTGGGCAGACACGCAGGGACTTTCTGTTAAAAACCATCGCGCTGGCGCCCGCTATGGCGGCGGGCAGCGCCGTCGTCGGCGGCTTCAGCGTGGCGCCGGCCGTGCAGGCTGCCGATCCCGCCGCCGCGCAACCCGCGCGCGACTACCAGCCCAACTGGTTTACCGCTGAAGAGTTCGCCTTTATTAAGGCAGCCGTCGCGCGCCTGATCCCCAACGACGAGCGCGGGCCAGGCGCGCTGGAAGCGGGCGTGCCGGAGTTTATCGACCGCCAGATGAACACGCCGTACGCCACCGGCGCCAACTGGTATATGCAGGGGCCGTTTAATCCCGACCTGCCGAAAGAGCTGGGCTATCAGCTGCCGCTGGTGCCGCAGCAGATCTACCGTCTGGGGCTGGCGGACGCCGACGACTACAGCAAGCGCCAGCACGGCAAGGTGTTCGCCGATCTTAGCGGCGAGCAGCAGGACGCGCTGCTGCAGGCGATGGAGAGCGGCGAGGCCGACTTCCGCCAGCTGCCGGCGAAAACCTTCTTTGCCTTTCTGATCCAGAACACCCGCGAAGGCTTCTTTAGCGATCCGATCCACGGCGGCAACCAGAATATGGTGGGCTGGAAGCTGATCGGCTTCCCCGGCGCGCGCGCCGACTTTATGGACTGGGTAGAGCGCGGTGAGCGCTATCCGTTCCCGTCAGTATCGATTCGCGGGGAGCGCGCGTAATCATGGCAAACGAAATGAAAAAAGCAGACGCGGTGATCGTTGGTTTCGGCTGGGCCGGGGCGATTATGGCGAAAGAGCTGACCGAAGCGGGTCTGAACGTGGTGGCGCTGGAGCGCGGCCCGCATCGCGATACCTATCCAGACGGATCTTATCCGCAGTCGATTGACGAGCTGACCTACAATATCCGCAAAAAGCTGTTCCAGGATCTGTCGAAAAGTACCGTGACCATTCGCCACGACGCCTCGCAGACGGCGGTGCCCTATCGCCAGCTGGCGGCGTTTCTGCCGGGCACCGGCACCGGCGGCGCGGGGCTGCACTGGTCTGGCGTCCACTTCCGCGTCGATCCCACCGAGCTGCGCCAGCGCAGCCACTATGAAGAGCGCTACGGCAAAAACTTTATCCCGGAAGGGATGACCATCCAGGATTTTGGCGTCACCTATGACGAGCTGGAGCCGTTCTTCGACAAGGCGGAAAAGGTGTTTGGCACCTCCGGCACGCCGTGGAGCATCAAAGGCCAGGTGGTTGGCAAGGAGAACGGCGGCAACCCGTTCGCGCCGGATCGCTCTGACACATTCCCGCTGCCGGCGCAGAAGCGCACTTACTCGGCGCAGCTGTTCGCCGAGGCGGCGAAATCGGTGGGCTATCACCCGTACGATCTGCCGTCGGCCAACACCTCCGGCCCGTACACCAATACCTACGGCGCGCAGATGGGGCCGTGCAACTTCTGCGGCTACTGCAGCGGCTACGCCTGCTACATGTACTCGAAAGCGTCGCCGAACGTCAACATTCTGCCCGCGCTGCGCCAGGAGCCGAAGTTCGAGCTGCGTAATAATTCTTACGTGCTGCGCGTCAACCTTACCGACGACAAAAAGCGCGCCACCGGCGTTACCTATGTCGACGCGCAGGGCCGCGAGGTGGTGCAGCCGGCGGATCTGGTGATCCTCTCGGCGTTCCAGTTCCACAACGTGCACCTGATGCTGCTCTCCGGCATCGGCAAACCCTATAACCCGATCACTAACGAAGGCACCGTCGGCCGCAACTTCGCCTATCAGAACATCTCTACCCTGAAGGCGCTGTTCGACAAGAACACCACCACCAACCCGTTTATCGGCGCGGGCGGCGCGGGCGTTGGCGTCGACGACTTCAACGCCGACAACTTCGACCACGGGCCGCACGGCTTCGTCGGCGGCTCGCCGTTCTGGGTCAACCAGGCGGGCACCAAGCCGATCTCCGGTCTGCCGACGCCAACCGGCACGCCCAACTGGGGCAGCAAGTGGAAAGCGGCGGTGGCGGACACCTACACGCACCATATCTCGATGGACGCCCACGGCGCGCATCAGTCCTACCGCGCCAACTATCTCGATCTCGATCCCAACTACAAAGACGCCCACGGCCAGCCGCTGCTGCGCATGACCTTTGACTGGCAGGATAACGACATCAAAATGGCGCAGTTTATGGTCGGCAAGATGCACAAAATTGCCGAAGCGATGAGTCCGAAGATGATCATCGGCGGCGCGAAAAAACCGGGCACGCACTTTGACACCACGGTCTATCAAACCACGCATATGAACGGCGGCGCCATTATGGGCGAGGATCCCACCACCAGCGCGGTGAACCGCTATCTGCAGAGCTGGGACGTGCCGAACGTCTTTGTGCCGGGCGCGTCCGCCTTCCCGCAGGGGCTGGGCTACAACCCGACCGGTATGGTGGCGGCGCTGACCTACTGGTCGGCGAAAGCGATCCGCGAACAGTATCTGAAAAACCCGGGTCCACTGGTGCAGGCATAAGGAAATGGCGATGAAAAACGGCTTACTGGCCCTGATTCTGGGCACGATGACCTTTGCCGCGCTGGCGGACGACAACGGCGGCGATCGGGTAAAACGCGGCGAGTATCTGGCGCGCGCGGGCGACTGCGTCGCCTGCCACACCAGCAAAGAGGGTAAACCCTTTGCCGGCGGCCTGCCGATGGCGACGCCGATTGGCACTATCTACTCCACCAATATCACCCCGGATAAAGCGACCGGCATTGGCGACTACAGCTACGACGACTTCCAGAAGGCGGTGCGTCACGGCGTGGCGAAGAACGGCGATACGCTCTACCCGGCGATGCCGTATCCCTCCTACGCGGTGGTGAGCGACGAGGATATGCAGGCGCTCTACGCATACTTTATGCACGGCGTCGCGCCGGTCGAGCAGGCTAATCACAAAAGCGACATTCCCTGGCCGCTGTCGATGCGCTGGCCGCTGGCGATCTGGCGCACGATGTTCGCGCCGGACGTGAAGGCGTTTCAGCCGATGGCGCAGGAGGATCCGGCGCTGGCGCGCGGTCGTTATCTGGTGGAAGGCCTGGGCCACTGTGGCGCCTGCCATACGCCGCGCAGCATCACCATGCAGGAGAAAGCGCTGAACAACGGTGAAGGCAGCGACTATCTGGCGGGCAGCAGCGCGCCGATTGACGGCTGGACCGCCAGCAATTTGCGCGGCGACAACCGCGACGGGCTGGGACGCTGGAGCGAAGAGGATCTGCGCCAGTTCCTGCGCTACGGCCGCAACGACCATACCGCCGCGTTCGGCGGCATGACCGAGGTGGTCGAGCACAGCCTGCAGCACCTCAGCGACGAAGATATCACCGCCATTGCCCACTACCTGAAGTCGCTCGGCGCGAAAGACCCGAACCAGGCGGCCTTTAGCGTCGATGACGCCACGGCGAAAGCGCTGTGGAAAGGCGACGACAGCGCGACCGGCGCGTCGGTCTATGTGGACAGCTGCGCCGCCTGTCATAAAACCGACGGCAGCGGCTATCAGCGCTTTTTCCCGGCGCTGCGCGGCAATCCGGTGGTGATGACCGACGATCCCACTTCGCTGATCCATATCGTGCTGGCGGGCGGCGCGCTGCCGGGCGTGAAAGGCGCGCCGTCAACCATCACCATGCCGGCGTTCGGCTGGCGGCTTGACGATCAGCAGGTGGCGGACGTGGTGAACTTTATCCGCACCAGCTGGGGCAACGGCGGCAAAGCGGACGTTACGGCGAAGGATGTGGCGAAGCTGCGTAAAGATAAGACCATCCAGCCTTATCAGGGCAGCGCGGATATCCATCAGCTGGAAAATCAGTAAACCTGTATCGGGACGCTCCGGCTAAGGCTGGAGCGTCTTTTTCACTCAGATATTCTCCAGATCGATACCGCGCGTTTTCGGCCCGTAAATCCCCACCGACAGCATCACCATCAGCATACTCAGCACGATAAAGGCGATAACGCCCTGGCTGCCCGCATACTGCAAAATCATTCCGATCAGAATGCTGCTAAACACCGTCGAGAGGCGGCTAAAGGAGTAGCAAAAGCCGACCGCGCGGGCGCGGATATGGGTGGGGAAAATCTCCGTCTGGTAGGCGTGATAGCTAAAGGTCAGCCAGGCGTTGGAGTAGGTGATGAGAAAGCCGCAAAGGATCAGCATTACCGGGCTGGTCTGAAAAGCGAACAGCGTGCCGAACACCACCGTCATCAGGCAGGATAAAACGATCTGCCATTTGTTCTCGATCTTATCGGCGTAGCGGCTGCAAATCAGCGAGCCGAGCGGGTAGGCGAGGGTGATAAAAAAGGCGTAGAGCAGGCTGTGGGTCACGGTCGCGCCCTTGCCGGACAGCAGCGCCGGCAGCCAGTTGCCGAAGCCGAAAAAGCCGATCGCCTGAAAGAAGTTCATCACCACCAGCATCAGGGTGCGCTTGCGGTAGGCCGGCGCCCAGATCTCACTGAACCGACCGCGTTTCGGCAGCTGCGCCGCCGCGTCATCCGGCGGGAAGTCAGCGCCAGGCGCAACGCCGCAGCGTTTCTCCATCGCGCTCAGCACCTGATGCGCCTCCTGATGACGCCCCTGCTGCGCCAGCCAGCGCGCCGACTCCGGCAGATCCTTGCGGATAAACCAGATGATCAGCGAACAGAGCGCGCCCGCGATCACCACCCAGCGCCAGCCCTCCAGGCTTAACAGCGTCTGCGGCACCAGCCACCAGGACATCAGCGCCACGGTCGGCACAGAGAGAAACTGCACGAAAAACGAAAAGGCGAAGGCGCGGCTGCGCAGATGCGTCGGCACCCACTCCGAGAGGTAGGTGTCGATGGTCACCAGTTCGATGCCGAGGCCGATGCCTACCAGAAAGCGAAACAGAATAATCATCTCTGCGCTCTGCTGAAAGGCCATCAGCAGCGAGAAAATGCCATACCACGCCAGCGCGCACATAAAGGTCAGGCGGCGGCCGAAGCGGTCGGCATAGGGCGCGAGCAGGCTGGCGCCGACAAACAGGCCGAGAAAGGTAGCAGAGGCGAAGGCGGCCTGATCGGCGATGCCGAACACACCTGCGCTGCCGGTGTGGAACACGCCCGCGGCCAGCAAACCTGAGCTGATATAGCCGGTTTCAAACAGATCGTAGAGTTCAAAGAAGCCGCCGAGCGCCAGCAGCGTAATAAAACGCCACAGTCCGCGCGATGAAGGCAGCGCGTCGATGCGCCCCGCTAAGCTGTTATGCGGCGACGGCGCAGCGAACCCCGGCGCCATCCCTGGAGTGCAGGTGGTTGTCATGATGTTGTGAACCTCGGTGTGACGATGTTTGCCTGTCCCGCTAACGGCGTGGCGACGTTGTAAAAATAATTAACCGTTAGCAAGCGAAGAGAGAGCAGAATAATCAATTCGGCGATCCTTGCCGAGAGGGTTGTTAGTGAGTATTTAGCAACGTACGTTGCACTTTTCGCCGTCCCTGGCGAAGCCGCTACGGCATCTGCGGCCAGACGCCCGGACCGATAGGCAGACCCAGCGCATACCAGGCGAGCAGCAGCGCGATCCAGGTGATAAAAAACACCAGCGGGTAGGGGAAAATCAGCACGTAATAGGTGCCGAGCTGCGCGTCCTTCTGGTAGCGCTGCAGGAAAGAGAGAAACAGCGGCAGAAAGGGCGACATCGGCGCCAGCGGCAGCACCGCCGAGTCGGCGATGCGGAAGATCATCTGGGCGAAAGCGGGATGAAAACCGAGCAGCATAAACATCGGCACGAACACCGGGGCGAGGATTGACCAGATGGCCGAGCCGCTGGCGATAAACATGCAGAGAAACGCCGACAGAAACATCAGGCCGAGAAAGGCGGGCGCGCCGCTGATGCCCGCGCTCTCCAGCACGTCAGTCAGCCCGATGGCCATAAACTTGCCCATGTTGCTCCAGTTGAAGAAGGCGACGAACTGCGACAGCGGAAACACCATCACGATAAAGCCCGCCATGCTCTTCATCGGCTCCACCAGCAGCTGCGGAATATCGTCCGGGCGGCGGATCTGCTTCGTCACCGCGCCATAGACGATCGCCACCACAAAGAAGAAGAGGATGATGATCGGCACAATGCCCTTAATAAAGGGCGACGGCACGATACCGCCGGTTTTCGGATCGCGCAGCGGCGCGTGTTCCGGCACCACCAGCAGCGCCATCACACCGATAAACAGCAGCGCCGCGATGCCCGCCGCACGCAGGCCGCGATTTTCAAGCGGCGTCAGCGCCGCCAGTCGCTCGCTGCTGCCTTCTTGCCACAGTGGCAGGCGCGGTTCGACAAATTTGTCGGTGAGAATGGCGCCCGCCACGGTCAGCACGATCACCGAGGTGGCCATAAAGAACCAGTTGTCGATCACGCTGACGTGCACCGTGTCGCTCACCGCCTTCGCCGCCTCGGTGCTGATGCCGGAGAGCAGCACGTCGGTGGTGACGATCAGCAGGTTGGCGGTAAAGCCGGAGGCGACGCCGGCGATGGCCGCCAGCAGGCCCGCCACCGGATGACGCCCCACGGCGAGAAAGATCAGCGCGCCGAGCGGCGGCATCACCACCAGCGCGGCATCAGAGGAGATATGGCTGAAAAAGGCGATAAACAGCACCATATAGCTGGCGTAGCGGCGGCTGACGCGCGACGCCATCTTCACCATCAGCGACTGCAGCAGGCCGACCCTTTCCGCCAGACCCGCGCCGAGCACCAGCGCCAGAATCGAGCCGAGCGGCGTAAAGCCGCTGAAGTTTTTAATGATGTTGGGCAGGATCCACTGCAGGCCCGCGACGCTCAGCAGATTGTTGACTCGCACCAGCTCGCCGCTGACCGGATTTTTCACCGCCAGATCGAGGCTGCTGATAATGGCGGTCGCCACCATCAGCACCACAATCAGATAAACAAACAGCAGAAAGGGATTCGGCACTTTATTGCCGACCCGCTCGATCCAGCCGAACACTTTCCCAGGGCTGCGATTCTCCGACATTAGGGTCATGATATTCCTCGTCTTGTATGGTCGTGTTTGCGTTTTTTATTGTGTTATCGGTCCGCGCCTGCGGCGCGGCCGCGGCTCAGTTGGCCAGTTTTGAAGGCGTCACGCCTTCGGGAATCGGACAGCTATAGGGCTGCGCGCGGCGCGCCCGTCTAAATTCAGCGCGGCAGCGTTCCAGCGCCTCTTCATCGGTGAGCAGATCCAGCACCGTGGCGGCCATCACCTTAGCCGCCAGCAGCATGCCCTTATGCGCGATGCTGGTGCGGCCCTGCGCCACCAGCTGCCAGGTGTGCAGCGGCGTACCGAAGGTGAAGCAGGGCGCAAAGCACTGCGCCACCGGCGTCACCCAGCTGACGTCGCCGACGTCGGTTGAGCCGTAGAGCAGCTCGCGCGTTGCGGCGCAGGGCGCCACCTCGTCCATCAGCAGCTTGTCGCCGTGCGCCTCAATCCAGGCCGCGCCCGCCTCGCCGCCGGTGCGCGCCGCGTTAAGCCGCGCGTTGCGCAGATCGTCCTCGCTGAGCGTGGCGCGGATCTCGGCGGCGAAGGCGCGCTCGCTGTCGCTGTAGTGCGGCAGGCCAAAGTGATGCAAATAGCGCTCCATCACCGCCTCCAGCGCGCGGTTCGGCACGTAGTTAGAGCACGCCTTATCGAAGCGCACGGTGAGCTGGGTGTCGGTCATCAGCGCCGCGCCTTTGGCGATATTGATCACGCGCTGGTAGATTTCCTGCGCCTGAGGCAGCTCCGGCGCGCGGATCAGGTAGAGCACCTCGGCGTCGGCCTGCACCACGTTGGGCGAGACGCCGCCGCTGTTGGTCACCGCATAGTGCAGCCGCGCCTCCTGCACGATATGCTCGCGCAGGAAGTTGGCGCCGGTGTTCATCAGCGTCACCGCATCAAGCGCGCTGCGTCCCAGATGCGGCGAATTGGCGGCGTGCGCCGCCACGCCCTTAAAGTGAAACGCCGCCTGAATATTGGCGAGGGTGCTGAGGTTAAACAGGCCGCTGAAGCCCTCGGGATGCCAGGTGACGGCGGCGTCGACGTCGTCGAACAGCCCCTCGCGCACCATAAAAGTTTTGCCGGAGCCGCCCTCTTCGCCGGGGCAGCCGTAAAAGCGCAGCGTGCCGCGCCCGCCGTGCTGCTCGCGCCACGCCTTGAGCGCGAACGCCGCCGCCACGCCGGCGGTGCCGAGCAGATTATGACCGCAGCCGTGGCCGTTGCCGTTCTGCTCCAGCGGCTCTGGCCGCGCGCAGCCCGCCCGCTGGCTCAGCCCGGCCAGCGCGTCGAACTCGCCGAGAATGGCAATCACCGGTTTGCCTTCGCCCAGGCTGGCGACGAAGGCGGTCTCAATATTGCCGACGCCGCGCGTGACGGCGAAGCCCTCGCGCTCCAGCGCGTCGGCCAGCAGCGCGCTGGAGCGGGTTTCGGCGAAGCGGGTTTCCGGTGTGTCCCAGATGGCGTCGCTGAGGGCGGTAAAGCGTGCCTGGCTGGCGTCAATATAGTCGGCAAGGAAATCTGCGTTCATCGCGCACCGCCGAACTGCGCCTGGTTGAGCGCCAGCGTCGCCAGCATCTGTACCGCTTTGCCCATCACGCCTTCGTCAAAGTCGAAGCGGGCATTGTGATGGCCCGCCGCCAGCTCGCAGCCGAAAATCGCGTAGGTCGCCTGACCGCCGCGCTGCTTGACGCGCTCCATCATGTAGGTGGCATCCTCTGAACCGGCCGCCTGCGCCTTGCGATCCACCACCGAGTCGAAGATGCCGAGCGCCTCCGCCTGCTGGTGAAGAAAGTCGACCCAGGGCTGGGTCGGTGTACAGCTGCGCGCCGCGCCCATCAGTTTCACCTCATACTCCACGCCGTACATCGCCGCCGCGCCGGCGATAATGCGCAGCGCCTGCTGGTAGATGTCATCGTTGACCTGATTGCTGACGCCGCGCGTCTCGACCTTCATCAGCGCGGTGTCGGCCACCACGTTGCGCCCGGTTCCCGCCTGCAGCACGCCGACGTTAACGCGCGCCACGCCGCCGCTGTGCTGCGGCAGGCCGTGCAGCCCCAGCGTCGCCTGCGCCGCCGCCAGCAGGGCGTTGCGGCCCTCTTCAGGCTTGCCGCCCGCGTGCGCCCCGACGCCGGTAAAATGGACGTCCAGCTTGGTGGTGGCGAGAAAGCTGTCGCTGCCGCACACCAGCTCGCCCGCCGGCACGCCGGTGCCGAGATGAATGGCGGTAAAGAGATCGACATCGTCCACCACGCCCGCCGCCACCATCGCCTTCGCGCCGCGCACGCCCTCTTCGGCGGGCTGGAAGATCAGCTTGATGGTGCCGCTTAGCTGCGATTTCATCGCCATCAGCACGCGGGCAAGCGCCAGCCCGATAGTGGTATGGCCATCGTGGCCGCAGGCGTGCATCATGCCGGCGTTGCAGGAGGCGAAACCCTCGCGCTGCGGCAGGTGATCGGGTGCCTGGCTCTCGTTAAGATCCAGCGCGTCCATATCGACGCGGAAGCCCATCACCGGGCCGGGGCGACCGGTCTCCAGCGTGGCGACGATGCCGCAAAAGCCGCCGGAAAAGTGGGACAGCCACTGCTGCAGCGCGCCCTGCTGCAGCGCGCGCGCCTCCTGCTGCTTCAGCGTCTCGGCGTCGGGCAGCCCCATGCGCGCCTCGGCGTCGATCACCTCGCGGCCCAGCTGCAGCCGATAGCCCAGCTGATGCAGCGCGTCGGCCACCCGCGTCGCGGTGCGAAATTCCAGCCAGCCGGATTCAGCGAACTGATGAAGATCGCGCCGCCAGCTTTGCATCTGTGGCGTCAGCGCCTGGACCTGCTCAGAGAGGGTTGTCATAGGAAATCCTTATTGTTGGTTTTTTATGCACAGCCCCGAATTTACACAAGCCTCTCTGGCCGCATAAGATGCGAATATCTTTCTCCTGATAAACAGTGGTTATCATGCCGTCACAGCTTAAATTGCATCAGCTGCGCGCCTTCGTCGAGGTGGCGCGTCAGGGAAGCATCCGCGCCGCAAGCAGACTTTCCGGTATTTCCCAGCCTGCGCTGACCAAAGCGATTCAGGAGCTGGAGCAGGTTTTAGGGGCGCGGCTGTTTATTCGCCGCCAGCAGGGTGTGGTGATGACCGACGTGGGTGATAACTTTTTTCGCCATGCCAGCCTGGTGCTGGAAGAATTACGTGTGGCGCAGGAGGATATTCAGCAGCGGCTTGGACTGGCGGGCGGACGGGTCAATATCGGCGTCGGCGGCAGCGTGGCGCGCACCATCATGCCGCAGGTGATCACCCAGTTTCACCGCGAATATCCGCTGGTGAAGGTGCGCATCGTGGAGGGACAGCTGGTGTCGATGATCCCGGAACTGCGCCAGGGCGAACTGGATTTCACCATCAACACCTACGATCAAAGCCATCTCGATCAGGAGCTGAGCTTTGAGCAGATGATGCAGCGCGACTACAAGGTGGTGGTGCGCAAGGGACACCCGATGGAGAAGGCGCGCTCGCTGGCGGAACTGCAGCAGTGCGACTGGACCATGCCGACGCCGAAAGGCAGCTACTACCGGCTGCTGCACGATCTGTTTGCCGAACGCGGCATGGCGCCGAAGATTGTCGTCTCCTGCGAAACCTTTATGGCCTGCACCAGCCTGGTGGCGCAGAGCGATTTTGTCAGCATTCTGTCGGTGGACGTCATTAACGATCCGGTGCTGGGCCATCAGTTGGTGGCGCTGGATCTGGACGATCCGCTGCCGAAAGCGACCTTCTATCTGATCCAGCGCAAGGAGACCGCGCTGACGCCGATGAGCGCCTACATGGCGCAGCTGTTTCGCCGCTATTGTCAGTAAAAACAGCAGGTAAAGGCGATCGTCTACACTGTTAAGGTGCTGTAAAAAATCCAACCGATAACCGGAGGTGAAGATGCAAGTCAGTCCTTATCTGTTTCTCTATGGCCGTTGTGAAGAGGCCATCGACTTTTACCTGCAGGCCACCGAGGGAGAGTTGCTCTATAAAATGACGTTCGGCGATATGCCGGACCAGGGCGAACAGGTTGGCGATCAATCCGCGCCGCCGCTGCCGCCGGAAAAAATTATGCACGCCCAGCTGCGCATCGGCGAGGGCGAACTGATGCTGAGCGACGGCAACACCGATCAGCCGCCGGCATCCGAGCACGCCGGTTACGCGGTCAGCCTGTCGACCACCGATGTTGAGCAGGGTAAAGACTGGTTTGAGAAACTGTCGGCTGGCGGGAAAGTAACGACGCCGTGGCAGGAGACCTTCTGGTCAAACGGCTTCGCGATGTTTATCGATAAGTTCGGTATTCCGTGGCGTATCAACGTAGAGAAGCCGCAGGAATAAGTGCTCGCCAGGCCTTTCTTATAAACGGCTGAACAAGCTTGCAAGCGGGAGAGCCAGCCCGAGGAGCAAAGCGTCCTGCGCCATGGATGGCGCAGGCCGAGCTGGCAGGGATGCCGCTTTTTGCGTCTTTGCGATCGGGCTGGCTCTCACGCGACAGCACTGTTTCTAAGCGTGCAATTAGCCCGCTTTTATCAGAAGTTATAACCCGCCACCAGGTAGTAACCCCAGCCGGTTGATTTCACTTCAAACGGTCCGCGACCAAAGTTCAGCTCCTGACCATCCGCCCACTGGCCGCCGTTGTGGAAGTAACGCGCCACGGCAGAGATATGCCAGTGATCGTAACCCAGCGACAGAATATGGCTGGAGGCGATAGAGTTGCTGGTGCGTGACGCGTCTGACTTGTCGCGCAGATCGGAGCCCCAGTCAAAGTTGGTAAAGCCGATATAGCTCAGGTTGCCGCCCCACAGGGTAGTAATCGGCACCATATATTTCACCTTGAAGCGATAACCATCCCAGCTGTTCTCGTTCGCCGCGCCGTAGTTTTCCCACTGATATTTGGCGTAGACGTTCAGCGACAGGCCGACGTCGCTGTGCGTGTCGATGTCGGTGCCGAGACCCATATACCAGGTGTTCTGACGGTTATCGCTGTTACGGCCCATATCGTAGATATAGTTGTTGGCGAAATACCACTCTTTGAACGGGCCGAACGCCAGGCTGGTACCGGTCAGCTTATCGATCGAGAAACGCGGCTCAATTTCCATAAACATCGGCGAACCGTGGTCGAAAATGCCGTTGGCGTTGCTGTTGCCCATGCCGAAGAAGTTGGTCAGGTCGAGGTAGCCGTAAAAATCGAACCAGTCTTTCTTCGCGAAGGCTTCATATTCCAGATAGACGTCGTTGTTGAACTGCGGTCCGAAGCGGGTGTGATAGCTGCCTACCACGTTAACGCTCTGATGCCACCAGTCGGAGAGGTACTGCGGGTCTCTTTCGGCAGCCTGCGCGCCGCTGCTCAGGGACGTCGCCAGCAAGGCGCCTGCTATCAAGGTTTTAAATTTCATTATCATTAACCACATGCTTTCGACCGCGCAGAAACGCAGCCAAGGTGAAATCGATCCCAGAGTGGGGCGGCGAAGATGTAACCGTTTTTTACAGCCGGTTTTAGACCTGCGTAGCCTGACCGTTACAGGGCGATAGAAAATAGATTTTGCTCACGTTTGTCAAAATGTGTTGCATTGCATTTACGTGAAAATGTGAACTGTGTCACGAAATTAAGCCGCAGCGAACGGAACGCCGCAACCGTTTACGTTGTCGGCATCGCACGCGAACAGGAAAATCAGGGCAGGGTAACGCGCACCTGCAACCCGCAGATGGCGCCCTGCGGATTGAGGCAGTTTGAGAGGGAAACCTGAATATGGTGCTTCTGGGCGACGCTGCGCACAATCGACAGGCCTAAGCCGCTGCCCTGCGCCTTCACCGTCGGCGCGCGGGTAAAGCGGTCAAAGGCGCGATCGATAAAGGACTCCGGCATGCCCGGCCCGTTATCGACGATATCCACCACCGTGCGGTCGCCGACGCGGTGCAGCAGCACGTCTACCAGGCTCCCTTCCGGGGTATGCAGCATAGCGTTGCCGATCAGGTTGTCGAACAGGCTGCGCAGCTCGGAGCGGCTCGCCTGCAGGCGATAGTGGGTCGAGCCGTTAAAGCCGATGTCAATGCCGCGCTTATCGGCCACCACCATCAGCTGCTCGATGCTCTCTTTCAGCAGATCCTCCAGCTCGATATGCTCCACCGAGGCGACCACGGTTTGATCTTCCTGACGAGAGATATTGAGCAGCTGCGCCACCAGATGGCGCGTGCGCGTCACGCCCGCCTCCAGCTGATCGAACTGGCGGCTCGCTTCGCCCGGCTGAATATGCTGACGCAGATTCTCCAGCTGCAGCGTCACCGCCGTCACCGGGGTACGCAGCTCGTGCGCGGCGTCTTCCAGAAACTGGCGCTGCGACGACCAGGCGGCGCGCAGCTTGTTGAGCAGTGAATTGTAGGCCTCCACCAGCGGCAGGATCTCGTCCGGCAGCCCCTCTGGCGACACCAGATGCGGATGCAGCGTCTCCTGCGCGGCGATCTCGCGCGAGGCGACGCGCAGATCGCGGGTAATTTTGCGCACCACCAGCCAAATCACCAGCAGCGAGAGCGGCATCATTAAAATCAGCGGGATAATCGCCGACAGCGCGCGCTTCACCATCACCGAACGCATATAGCTCAGGTTATGCATCACCTGGATGGTTTTGATCTCGCTGCCCGGCTCGCCGGGACGGGTATAGATGCGCCAGCCGCACTCGTCGCAGCTGCCGACGTCGATATCGTGCCAGCCTTTTTCCGCCTGCAGCGGCGCGTGCAGCTCTGGCCAGGAGCTGGCGCGCAGCTTGCCGTTACTGTCCCACAGCTGCACCACGTAGGCGCTCTTCACCTTGTCGGCGTGCAGCATCAGCGGCATCAGCGCCGGGATCTCTTTATTGGTCGCCCAGGCGTCGGCGATTTTCGTCAGCTGGTCATCCTTCATAGTGCCGATCATCTCGCCGTAGCAGCTGAAGAAGTACCAGGTGACGCCGCCGATCATCAGCAGGTGGATAATCAGCAGCGTGCTCAGCAGCTTGTTGCGCAGGGAGCGCATAAACGTGAACGGCTTCATAGCGCAGGCACGCGCCAGCCGAGCCCGCGCACGTTGCGGATGGCGTCGTTATCGAGTTTGCGGCGCATGCCGTGGATCAGCACGTCCACCGCGTTGCTGGTGACCTCTTCGCCCCAGCCGTAGATGCGGTTTTCCAGCTGCTCGCGCGACAGAATGGCGCCGGGGCGCTCCAGCAGGGCGTAAAGCAGTGCATATTCGCGCGCGGTGAGCTGCTCGCGCTGGCCCTTGTAGAGCACTTCACGCGTCATCATATCCAGCTGGACGTCGCCGCTGCCGAGCAGCGAGTCCGCCGCACCGTGGCGACGTCGGGTAATTGCACGCATGCGCGCCAGCACCTCTTGCAGATCGAAGGGTTTGAGAAGGTAGTCGTCGGCGCCGCAGTCCAGCCCCTGCACGCGCTGCGCCACGGTGTCGCGCGCGGTTAAAATCAGCACCGGCGTGGTGTCGCCGCGCGCGCGCGCGCGCTTCAGCACCTGCAGGCCGTCGTCGCGCGGCAGGCCGAGATCGAGCAGCACGCAGGTGTAGCCGCCTTCGTTCCAGGCGTGATGGGCGAACACTCCGTCGCGCACCCAGTCAACCGACCAGCCTGCGGCCTCCAGCGCCAGCTGCAGGTTAGCGCCGATCATCTCATCATCTTCAACCAGCAGCACGCGCATGAAAATCGTGCTCGTATACAGATAGCTGCAGTGTACGCCGCGATTATTAGCACAGAATTAAAATCGTGTGGCGGCGCCCGTTGCTAATTCTGCGCTAATTTTACGCTAATTAAGGGATAAATTTTCCGCGCTACAGTGGGCTCACTGAACATCATGCCGTATCAGGAGGAACACATGAATCAGCGCGAATTTATTCGTAGCCTGCTGGAGTGGATTGAAGGCAACTTAGGCCAGGATCTGCATCTGGATGAGGTGTCGCGCCGCTCGGGCTATTCCCGCTGGCATCTGCAGCGTCTGTTTCGTCAGCACACCGGCTTTTGGCTGGCGGAATATATTCGCCAGCGCCGGCTGACGGAGTCCGCTCTGCTGCTGCTGAACAGCAACGAGGCGATCCTGCAGGTGGCGATGAACTACGGTTTCGACACCCAGCAGGCCTACACCCGCACCTTTAAAAACTATTTCCGCGTCACGCCGGGACAGCTGCGCCGTCAGCGCCGCGTCGAGCCGGACCGGCTGCTGTTTCCGCTGGCGATGGCGAGCTGACCGCAACAAACAGGTGCCACGGATCGCTGAATTGTTTAGTCTGCTTTTTTCCGGCAGACAAGCAGACTCATGGACAACAGCGAAAACTTAACGGCGATGATGATGTTCGCCCGCGTGGTGGAGTGCAGAAGCTTTAGCGAGGCCGCGCGCGCGCTCGGCCTGTCGAAATCGCACGTCAGTCGGGAGATCGCCCGGCTTGAGGTGCGGCTGGGCTTTAAGCTGCTGCAGCGCACCACGCGCGCCATGGCGCTGACCGAACTGGGCCAGGCCTACTATCCCTTCTGTACCCGCATGCTGGCGGAGATGCATCGCGCCGACGCTTTCGTCCAGCAGCTGCATCAGAACGCGGCGGGCAACGTGCGGCTACAGGCGCCGGTGACCTACGGCTGCCAGTGCGTGGCGCCCGCGCTTAATCCCTTTCTGCGGCGTCATATCCATATCAACGTCGATCTCGACCTGACCGATCGCAGCAGCGATCGGCTGGATGAGCAGGTGGATGTCGCCATCCTTATTCGCGCCCGCGCGCCGCAGGGCGCGCACGTCCGCGTGCTGGGCGATATCGACTGGGGACTCTACGCCGCGCCGGCCTATCTGGCGCAGCGCGCGCCCATTACCCATCCCGATATGCTGCCGCGCCACGATCTGCTGATGTTTCACGGCCCGGCGCACACCGCGGCGCTGCCTTTTCGCCGCGATAAGCAGCGGCTGGCGGTCGACGTGCGCAGCCGCTTTCGCGCCAACAACAGCATGGCGCTGCTCAATGCCGCGCAGGCGGGCAGCGGCATCGCCTATCTGCCTTCCTACATGGCGCAGGCGGCGCTGGCGCGCGGCGAAATCACCCAGCTGCTGGCGGAGTGGCAGATGGACCGCCTGCAGAGCTACCTGCTGCTGAACGAGGCGCAGCCCGCCGCGCCGGTCAGCCTGCTGTGCGACGCGCTGATTGCCGCGCTTGGCAGCTGATTGTTGCTCTCTGGCAACAAAGGGCGGCGTCTGGCAATTATCGCGCCGCCACTGTTGTTTGCGCCTCAACGACGTTAGCCTGAAAGCCGGACAATCATGGGGGCTTTATGGAAGCGATCGCCGCGCCAGACGCGCAAATCTGGAAACGTAACTTATGGGTGTGTGTGCTGGGCTCGTTCAGCACCATCGTGGCGATGACGCTGCTGCTGCCGTTTCTGCCGCTCTACGTGCGCCAGCTCGGCGTGACCGAGCCGGCGGCGATTGCGCGCTGGTCCGGGCTGGCCTACGGAGCTACCTTTTTCAGCGCCGCGCTGACCGCGCCGCTCTGGGGCCGACTGGCGGATCGCTATGGGCGCAAGCTGATGCTGATCCGCGCCAGCCTCGGCATGGCGATCGCGATGGCGCTGATCGGCATGGCGACCGCGCCCTGGCAGCTGGTGGCGCTGCGGCTGCTGGCGGGGCTGCTCGGCGGCTACGCCTCCGGCTCGACGATTCTGGTGGCGGCGCAGACGCCGAAGGCGCACACCGGCTGGGCGCTGGGCGTGCTCTCGTCCGGGATTATGGCGGGCAACGTGGTCGGCCCACTGCTGGGCGGCGTGCTGCCGCCGCTGATTGGCATCCGGCATACCTTCTGGCTGACCGGCGGCGTTATTTTTCTCGCCTTTCTCGCCACCACCTTCTTGCTGAAAGAGCTGCCGCGCCAGCCTGCGGCGCCGCGCCGCGCGCAAGAGGCACCGGACGTTGGCCACCACGGCGTGGTGAGGCTGATGTGGCTGTCGGGCATGCTGCTGATTTTTGCCAATATGTCGATTGAGCCGATTATCACGCTCTATATCGGTCAGTTTGTGCAGGGCGACCACGCGATTACCGTCACCGCCGGGCTGGTGATGGCCGCCGCCGCGCTGGGCAGCATTCTCTCGGCGCCGCGGCTCGGCAGACTGGCGGACCGCATCGGCCACGGGCGCGTGCTGAGCGCCGGTCTGATCGCCTGCGCGGCGCTGCTGATCCCGCAGGCGTTTATCACCGCCGCGTGGCAGCTGGTGGCGCTGCGCTTTCTGATGGGCATGGCGCTGGGCGGACTGCTGCCCTGTATCACGGCGATTATTCGTCATAGCGTGCCGGAAGGGCAGGTTGGCCGCATGCTCGGCTACTCGACTTCGGCGCAGTATATCGGCCAGGTGAGCGGCCCGCTGTTTGGCGGGTTTGTCGGCGGCGCGTTCGGCATGCGGCCGGTGTTTCTGCTGACGGCGGCGGTGATGTTGTTGTGTGGCGCGGTGAACTGGCGCCGCAGCCGAAAAGAAGGGAAATAGAAAAGCGGGCTAAAGCTGGCAATAAAAAAGCGGACCGAAGTCCGCTTTTTTTTACCTCAAAGAGGCTTATTTCTCGTCCGGCAGCGCATAGGCGATGACATAGTCGCCCAGTTTGGTGCCGAAAGAGCCGTGACCGCCCGCCGCGATGACAACGTACTGCTTGCCATTCGCTTCATAGGTCATCGGCGTCGCCTGGCCGCCAGCCGGCAGACGCGCCTGCCACAGCTGCTCGCCGGTTTCGGTGCTGAAGGCGCGCAGATAGTTATCTGCGGTCGCACCGATAAAGAAGACCTTACCGGCTGTCGCGATTGGGCCGCCCAGCATCGGCATACCCATCTTGAACGGAATTGGAACCGGCGCGCTGTCGCGCGTAGTACCAATACGTTTCTTCCAGACAACCTCGTTGGTCTTCAGGTCGACCGCAGAAACGTAGCCCCAGGCCGGCTGCTTACACGGTAGACCAAACGGCGACAGGAACGGGTTCAGCTCGACGCCGTACGGCACGCCATACTGCGGCTGGATACCGGTTTCAGTACCAGAACCGCCGTTCGCGCCTTCAGGCGGCTCGATCGGGTTGCCTGGACCGCGCGGCACCAGTTTAGAGACAAACGGCAGCGCCATCGGGTTGGCAATAGCGATCTGGCGATGCGGATCGACCGCAATACCGCCCCATTCGAACATGCCCAGGTTGCCCGGGAACACCAGCGTGCCCTGCTCAGACGGCGGCGTGAACGGACCTTCATAGCGCAGGCGCTTGAAGATCACGCGGCACACCAGCTGGTCATACAGGGTCGCGCCCCACATATCCTTGTCCGTCAGGTTCTTCTTCGGACGGTAGGTCAGCTCAGAGTAAGGCTGCGTCGGCGACACGTGATCGCCTTTCGCCGCGCCCTGCGGCACCGGGGTCTCCGGCGCGGGCACCACCGGCTTGCCGGTGCGACGATCCAGCACAAAGATGTTGCCGGTTTTGGCCGGGGCGTAGATCACCGGAACGGTATTACCGTCTTTATCGGTGATGTCGGCCAGGGTCGGCTGCGACGGCAGATCCATATCCCACAGGTCGTGGTGCACGGTCTGATATGACCAGACCAGCTTACCGGTGGTGGCGTTCAGCGCCAGTACGCTGCTCGCATAACGCTCCTGCTCTGGCGTGCGGTTGCCGCCCCAGATATCCGGGGTAGAAACGCCCATCGGCAGATAAACGGTATCCAGTTTCGGATCGTAGACCGCCGGCGCCCAGGAGTTAGGCGAGTTCATGGTGAAGGTGTGTTCGTCAGTCGGAATCGCGTTTGGATCTTTCGCGCCCGGATCGAAGACCCACAGCAGTTTACCGGTGTTGACGTCGAAGCCGCGAATGGCGCCTGACGGCTCGCGAGTCGAGTAGTTATCGGTAACCGCGCCGGCGATCACGATAGTGGTATCGGTGATAATCGGCGGAGAGGTCGGCTCATACTGACCCGGCGTGGTAACCGGCTGCTTGTGCTGCAGATCCAGCTCGCCGTTGTTGCCAAAGGCAGGGCAGCGCGCGCCAGTTTCCGCATCCAGCGCGAACAGGCGACCGTCGTTTACCGGCAGGTAAATACGGCGCGAGCAGAGCGCAGGCTGGCTGTTTGCCGCGTCGGCCGCCGCAGGCACTTCGTGGTAAGAGACGCCACGGCAGGTCACATGCTGGAAGGTCGGATTCGGCTTCAGGCCCGGATCAAATTTCCACTTCTGCTTGCCGGTGGTGGCGTCGAGCGCGAACAGGATCTGATGCGGTGAGCAGAGATAAACGGTGTCGCGGACTTTAATCGGCGTCACTTCGTCGGTGATTTCACCTGGATCGTTGGCGGTTTTCAGGTCGCCGGTCTGGAACTGCCAGGCTACCTGCAGGTTTTTCACGTTCTCTTCGTTGATCTGCTTCAGCGGAGAGAAACGGGTGCCCTGCTGGTCGCGCGCATAGGCGGGCCAGTCAGCGTCGTCGATCGCGCTCAGCGGCTGCGCCGGCGTGGCGTTCTGCGCGGTTTCCGGCAGCTTGCCGTTCACCGTCTGCGGATCGTTAAATACCGCATACGCCAGCACCAGTGCGCTGGCGATCAGCGCCACCGCCATGCTGCCCAGCGCGGCTTTGCTGCCCGCGTTTACGCTACGGTAAACAAACGGCAGGATCAGCCAGACGCCGAAAATCACCAGCACGTCGGTGCGCGGCGCAAGGGCCCAGAAGTCGGTGCCGACTTCCCACACGCCCCAGATCAGGGTGCCGATCAGCAGCAGCGCATAGAGAACCAGCGCAGTGCTTTTGCGACGTGACAGCAGATAAGCGGTGATAAGCATAACCACACCGCCGATAACGTAATACCAGGAACCTCCGATAGCGGCTAACCAACCACCGCCTATCAGCATAAACGCGCCCGTCAGGAATGCGAACAGCACCGTCAGGAAACGAATTACGCCAAAAGATGAGGAACTTTTCCCCATAATGTCGACCTCGTTTTTTTGCCATAAAAACACAGAAAACAACGCATTAGGCTGTTTTCACGTCATAAAGTACGTAAGAAAGCAGGTGTTCAATGCTGCTCTTCCCGTGAGCATCGCAATCCATGTGAGTTAAATTTTATAGCAAAAACGTTAAGAGGTTTGATTTTTTTAGCGCTTTGCACTTACGGGCGTAATTAGCACGACATTTTATGGGGGTTACGCTGCGTTATGGCGCAAAGCCTGCGTCCATAACGCTAGCGGTTGGGTTTTTCCTCGGTAATTCAGGGGGAAGGCGCAGACGCGCGGCGCTGGTGCTGCCAGCCCGCTATATTTAGCGCGCGCATCACCTCAGCGGGCGGTGCCGGCTGCGTGCTGCGGACAATAACCATTATTTCCCTTTCAGCAAATGAAGATAATAAAAACGGAAAGGTGAATTTTTGATAATTAGCGTTAAAGAAATCTTCGCTTAACACGATGCCGGCAAAAGGAAAAGATTCAATCAGCCGCCAGTCGACACTGGGCGGCGCAAAGTCGATCAGCCAGAAGCGAAAAACGGGAATTATTTCAGGCAAAGCGAGGCGGCACTCTTTAAACGCCTCATAGTTAATCGCCAGCCGAACCTGCTCATGCTGCCAGTAATGATATTGCTCCGGCGCGGCAATGATTTTTTTAAGCTGCTTCACGCCAACAGGAATAATCATTAAGGCTGCTTCATTTGCAGAGTGATTTTTCCATGCAACTATGTCGGCGTTATTATTGGTTTCCTCAACATCATCCAGTAGGTAGGGCTTAGAATAACAAGAACCCAGCAATGTACCGGCCGGGCAGCGAATCTCTTCAGTAACATATGGATTGTACAAGCTATTTTCCATGCATCTCTGGTTAAAAGAAAAGTCGGACAAAATTAAAAGTGTTTCTCAAGGTAACGCTCAGGTTACTGCTGGACTCAATATAAAACGGAAATATTAAAGACGTCACCCTTTTTATGCGCAGTGTCGCCCGGGAATTAACGCGCCTCGGTTATGCGTTTTCTAATAATTTACTGGTACTAATTCTGTCTTTCTGGAAATAAATAGTCTGATAATGGTCAGTAATAAAGCCGTCACAACGGGTGGCAATTAATGGCCGCGCGAAGGCACAGAGCGACATTGCCAGACGTCCCAAAATCAAGCACGCTGTGCTGCGCATTCACCTGCGCGGATAAAGAAGAGAGGCTCGCGCCATGACGTGAGCCAGCATACTGATTAACGGGATAGAATATGGGATCTATGGCACCGACAGCGGACGAGTCGCTGTTAAAACACCGCGCGTTTGTCGCGTTCTGGCTGGCGCGCACCTGCTCATCGTTTGGCTTTCAGATGTTCTCCGTTGCCATTAGCTGGCAAATCTACGCCCTTACCAACAGCGCAATGGCGCTGGGCATTATCGGCCTGATGCAGTTTTTGCCGTCGGTGCTGCTGGCGCTGCCCGCCGGCCATCTGGCCGATCAGTTTGACCGCCGCCGCATCGTGCTGCTGGGCCAGCTGATTGAGTGCGCCGCGCTGGTGGCGCTGGTGTTTCTGACGCTGTTTCACTGGGCGGGCAAAATTGAAATCTGGGGACTGGTGTTTCTGATTTCGGTGGCAAAAGCGCTGGAGTGGCCCGCAATTACCTCTATGCTGCCGGCGCTGGTGCCCCCTGGGATCCTGGCGCGCGCGATGGCATCGACCTCGGTTGGCAGCCAGGCGGCGGTGATCGTCGGCCCGACGCTGGGCGGCCTGCTCTACGTTGCCGGGCCGGATGTGGTCTACGGCGTTTCCGCCGCCTTCTATCTGCTGTCGCTCTGTCTGGTGGCGCGCCTGCGCTACGAGCGTCCGCCGCAGACGCGCCTGCCGATGAACCTGCCCAATCTTTTTGCCGGGGTGCGCTTTATCCGCGATCGCAAAGATGTGCTCGGCGTGATTTCGCTCGATCTCTTCGCGGTACTGCTCGGCGGCGCCACGGCGCTGCTGCCGATTTTCGCCCAGGATATTCTGCATACCGGCCCGTGGGGGCTCGGTCTGCTGCGCGGCGCGCCGTCGGTGGGCGCGCTGCTGGTGGGCATTTGGCTGAGCCGTAATAAGCTGGAAAAACATGTCGGCATGATTATGTTCGGCTCGGTGGCCGGGTTCGGCGTCGCGACGCTGGTGTTCGCGCTCTCAACGCAGCTCTGGCTGTCGCTGCTGGCGCTGGCCGCGCTCGGCGGCTTCGATATGGTGAGCATGGTGATCCGCGGCGCGCTGGTGCAGCTCGACACGCCGGACGATATGCGCGGCCGCGTCAACGCAGTGAACGCCATCTTTATCAACACCTCGAACCAGCTCGGCGAGTTTGAGTCGGGCATGCTGGCCGCCTTTTTCGGCGCGGTGCCCGCTGCGGCGATCGGCGGCGTCGGCACACTGGTGGTGGTTGGCCTGTGGATGGCGCTGTTTCCGCATTTACGCAAGCGCCAGAAACTGGAGAATGATCCCCAACATGAAGCGACGCGGAATTAAGCATGGATCCTGATTACTATCTTGGCATTGACGGCGGCGGCACCCGCTGCCGCGCAAGGCTGACCGACGCGCAGGGCGTGCTGCTGGCGCAGGCCGAAGGCGG
This sequence comes from Pantoea sp. Z09, assembly GCF_022394795.1. NCBI lineage: Bacteria > Pseudomonadati > Pseudomonadota > Gammaproteobacteria > Enterobacterales > Erwiniaceae > Pantoea > Pantoea sp. Z09. The sequence goes on along the minus strand of NZ_CP092373.1, from coordinate 3,515,549 downwards.
CCCGGCGAACGTTTTTGCCGCCTATGACGCGGCCATCGGCGCGCTTGACGCGCTGATCGCGCAGGTGACGCGCGAGGCGCGCATCGCCGTCGCGCGGCTGCATATCGTCGCCGGGCTGGCGGGCGCCAACGTGCCGTCGGTGCAGCGGCGTCTGGCGAGCTGGCGGCCAGCGTGCGCCTCGCTGCGCGTGGTGACCGACGTCGAAATCGCCTGTATGGGCGCGCACGGCGGTGCGCCTGGCGCGGTGTTTATCGTCGGCACCGGCAGCCAGGGCGCCTGCTGGGACGGCGACAGCTTTACCCTGCTGGGCGGCTGGGGCTTTGCCCTCTCCGATCTTGGCTCCGGTGCGATTCTGGGCCAGCGCGCGCTGCGGCTGGCGCTGCTGGCGCATGAGGCGATCCTGCCCGCCTCGCCCCTGACGCAGCGTCTGATGGCGCGCTTTGAGGATGAGGCGGAAACGCTGCTGCTCTGGTCGCAGCAGGCGACCACCGCCGACTGGGGCAGCGTGGTGCCGGAGGTGTTCGCCGCCGCGCAGCAGGGCGATTTCCACGGCCTGGCGCTGGTGCGGCAGAGCGCAGAGGAGATCGCCCTGATGGCGCAGCCGCTGCTGGCGCGCCAGTCTGGCAAGCTGGCGCTGATGGGCGGCCTGGCGCAGCCCATTGCGCCTTATCTGCCGGAAACGCTGCGGCGCCAGCTGACGACGCCGCAGGGCGATGCGCTGAGCGGCGCGCTGGCCCTGGCCCGTCACCGCTGATTTTGCGAGGCGACGCACAAAGCGGCAAGGTGGCGGCCAGATAAAGGTTTCTCTCTGCCGGACGCGCTGAAATAGCGGCTTCTTCTTTAGCAGGAGCCGAACCATGCATCTTTCCCTTGCCGATTTTCACCCAGCCGCCGACGGCGAAACCCTGGACACCGCCGCGCTGCAGCGCGCGCTGGATCAGCTGGCGGCGCACGGCGGCGGACGCCTCACGGTGCCGCCGGGCCGCTACCGCTGCGGCACGCTGATCTTATCGTCCGATAGCGAACTGCATCTGGAAGCGGGCGCGGTGCTGCTTGCCAGCCGCCGGCCCGAAGATTATCAGCGCGTAGAGACGCAGAGCGAGGCGGAGCGTTCGCGCTACGCGCTGCTCTACGCCTGCGGTCAGCGCAACCTGACCATCAGCGGCAAGGGCAGGATCGACGGCGACGGCGAGGTCTGGTTCGCCGCCGAACGCGACGATCAGGGCTATCGGCAGCCGCAGCCGCACCGGCCGCGCATTATCGTGTTCGAAGCGTGCGAGCAGGTGACGCTGGAGGGGTTCAGCATCGTGCAGGCGCCGATGTGGACGGTGCATCTGGTGAGCTGCCGCCACGTGCATATCGATCATCTGACCATCGACAACGCGATGACGATGCCCAACACCGACGCGCTCGACATCGACAGCTGCGAGGCGGTGTTTGTCAGCAACAGCTACTTCAGCGCGGCGGACGACGCCATCTGCATCAAAACCACCGCTAAACCCGCCGCGCTCCGCCGCCCCGCGCGGCAGATCACCATCAGCAACTGCCTGCTGCGCTCCTACAGCTGCGCCTTTAAGATCGGCAGCGAAACCTTCGACGATATCGAGGACGTCACCGTCACCCACTGCACCCTTTTTGATTCCAATCGCGGCATCGGCATTCTGTCGCGCGACGGCGGCACGATGCGGCGGCTGCTGTTCAGCCATCTCACCTTTGTCTGCCGCCACGCGCCGCCGTGCCACTGGGGCAAGGCAGATCCGCTTTTCGTGTCGGTGCGCCCGCGCGATCCGGCGGTGCAGCCAGGGCGGGTCGAGCAGCTGCAGTTCACCCACGCGAGCGGCACAGCCGAGGGGGCGATCAACCTGCACGCGGCGCGGCCAGGAGATATCCGCAATGTGCTGATCGCCGACGTGCAGCTGCGCCAGGTGGTCAGTCGCCAGAGCGGGCAGGGGGAGTATGATATTCGGCCGCCGTGCAACCCAGAGGCGCCGACCGGCATGGGGATGGACAACGCCTATAAATGCGATCCGGCCACGGGAGAGGCGTTCGGCGTCGAGCGCTATCCTCACGGCCTGCCGGCGCTGTTTGCGCGCGGCGTCGAGGATCTGCGCTGGCGTGAGCTGGCGGTGGAGCGGCCTGAACCGCTGCCGCCAGGCTGGAGCGCTGAGCGCTTTGTCGTGGATTAGGCGCTGAGCGCGGCGGCGATAGCGGCGCCGAGCGCTTCGGTGCCCGCTTCGCCGCCCAGATCCCGCGTCAGGTACTCACCCTGCGCCAGAGTGCGCTCGATGGCGTCGACCACCGCGTCGCCCGCTTCCTTATAGCCGAGGTGCTCCAGCATCATGGCGCCGCACCAGATCTGGCCGATGGGGTTGGCCACGCCTTTGCCGGCGATATCGGGCGCGGAGCCGTGCACCGGTTCAAACAGGCTGGGAAAGGTGCGGTCCGGGTTGATGTTGGCGGAAGGCGCAATGCCGATGGTGCCGGTACAGGCCGGGCCGAGATCGGAAAGGATATCGCCAAACAGGTTGCTGGCGACCACCACGTCGAACCAGTCGGGATGCAGCACGAAGTTGGCGGTAAGAATATCGATATGGTACTTGTCGACCTCTACCTGCGGATAGTGCTCGCCCATCGCCTCGATGCGCTGATCCCAGTAGGGCATGGTGATGGCGATGCCGTTGGATTTGGTGGCGGAGGTCAGGTGCTTTTTCGGGCGGCTGTTGGCCAGCTCGTAGGCGAATTTCAGGATGCGATCGACGCCGACGCGCGTCATCACCGTTTCCTGGATCACCACTTCGCGTTCGGTGCCGGGGAACATGGTGCCGCCGACGCTGGAGTATTCGCCTTCGGTATTTTCGCGCACCACGTAGAAGTCGATATCCCCCGGCTGGCGGTTGGCCAGCGGCGCTTTCACGCCGGGCATCAGGCGCACCGGCCGCAGGTTGACGAACTGATCGAATTCGCGACGGAACTGCAGCAGGGATCCCCACAGTGAAACGTGATCCGGCACGATCGCCGGCCAGCCCACCGCGCCGAAATAGATCGCATCGAAGGTTTTCAGCTGCGCGAACCAGTCGTCGGGCAGCATCTTGCCGTGCTGCTGCCAGTATTCGGCGCTGGCAAAGTCGAACCACTCCCAGCGCAGCGCGATGCCAAACTTCTCCGCCGCCGCGTTCATTACGCGAATGCCTTCCGGCATCACCTCTTTACCGATACCGTCGCCGGGAATTACGGCAATACGATGAATTTTTTCCGTCACAGGGCACCTCTTTGGGTTGATGTTCGAATTGTCGACGCAGTATAACTTTGCATCACCGGGAAATAATTAGCCTGAAACGCAAGCCAATGTTGAATCAAAGTAAAGAATCCCGCACCTCGACCGACGATCTCGCCTTTTTTGTGCGTATCGCCACCCTGGGCAGTTTAACGGCGGCGGCGCGCGATCTCGGCCTGTCGCTGGCGGCGGTAAGCAAGCGCCTGAGCCAGCTGGAGCGGCGGCTCGGCGTGCAGCTGCTGAAGCGCACCACGCGGCGGCTGGAGCTGACGGTCGAAGGGCGGCGCTATCTGGAGGGCGCGCGTCCGCTGCTCGATCAGCTGGCGGCGCTGGAGGAGGCGGTGAGCAGCCAGACCCAGGTGCTGCGCGGCACGCTGAATATCAACGCCTCGTTCGGCTTTGGCCGCCGCCACGTCGCGCCCTGCGTCTCGGCGTTTGCGGCGCTGCATCCTGAACTGGCGCTCTCGCTACAGCTCAGCAGCCAGCCGCTCAATTTTCTCGACGCCAACGTCGATATCGACGTGCGCGTCGGCGAACCGCCCGATTCCCGGCTGGTGGCGCGTCGGCTGCGCACCAACCCGCGCATTCTCTGCTGTTCGCCCGCCTATGCCGCGCGCTGCGGTCTGCCTGACGATATCCACGCTCTGGCGCAGCACAACTGCATTCTGCTGCGCCAGCATGAAGGGGACTTCACCCTGTGGCGTTTTGTGCGGGAGCAAGAGAGCGTCAGCCAGAAGGTGCGCGGCAGCCTGCTGACCAACGACGGCGAGGTGGCGATGCGCATGGCGCTGGACGGGCACGGCATTCTGCTGCGGTCGTGGTGGGATGCGCAGCACGCCATCGCGCGCGGCGAGCTGCTGCACGTGCTGCCGGAGTGGCAGGCGCCCGACGGTGATATCTTCGCGGTCTGGCAGGCGCAGCGCCAGCTGCCGACGCGCATTACCGCCTTTGTGGATTTTCTGCAGGCGCGGCTACGCGCTGAGACGTAAAGGCTGTGGCAGCAACGGGTGAACATTTACACACTGATTGTTAATGCGTATGATTCTCATTCTTTTTGCGCGCGCAGCATCAGGGCGCAGCTTATTTCACAAGGGAGTCATGCATGAAATCTCTGTTCAGCCCGCGCCACGCCGCGCTTGCTCTGGCGGTTGCCGCCGCCTTTGGTCTGAGCGCCTGCCAGGCGCCGGCAAAAAAAGCCGAAGCACCAGCCGTCGCTGCCGCCGCGCAGCCGGCCACCTCGCAGGTAAAGCAGCGCGAACTCGGCTTCGGCCTGTATGAGATGGCTTACGTGCCGGGCAGTAAGGCGCTCTACGTCGCCAGCGCCGACGCCTTCAAGGATGTCAGCGGCGGGGTAATCTATCGCCTCGATCCCGCCACGCTGGAGACCACCGGCAAGGGCTACACCGACCTGAAGAATTTCGGCATGACCATGAACAGCGACGGCAGCGTGCTCTACGTGACCAACTCGCTCGACGGCGGCGTCTCGAAGATCGATCCGGTCAAGGGCAAGGTGCTGGCGCGCACCCTGTTCAGTGAGCGCAACGAGAAGGGCTTCCCGTTCGGCGCGCGCGAGATCTTCCTGCATAACGATGAGCTTTATATCGGCGGCGTGGGCGATCCGGGCGTGATCTGGGTGGTGGACGCGCAGAGCATGAAGCTGAAGACGCGCATTAAAAACGCCGGCAAGTGGGTCACCGGCATTATCTATTCGCCGGTCACCGACCGCATCTACGCCGCGAACGGCGGCGGCGAGATCCTGGTGATCAACCCGCGCAGCCATAAGATCGAGAAGCGTCTGACCGCTGGCGACGGCAAAGAGTATCTGCTGCTGAATATGGCGGAGGATCCGGCCACCGGCCGCCTGTTCGTGACGGATAATTCAAAGGCGAAGACCACGCTGGTGTTCGACGAGCGCAGCGGCAAGGTGATCAAGCGCATCGACGGCGACGCGCTGGGCATCAAGTTCAACGCGAAGCGCAACGAGATCTATATCAGCCAGCGTGAATCGCAGAAGGTGCTGCAGCTTGACGCCACCACCTACGCGGTGAAAAACAGCTGGTCGTTCGAGGGGCATCCCAACAGCCTGCTGGTCACGCCGGATGGTCAGACGCTCTACGTCACCATTAAGCAGGGCTTTAATAAGGATCACAGCAGCAAAGGCCCGGATAGCGTGGCGCGCATTCAGCTGAATTAAGGCGAAGCGGCGTTGTTTTTATTTCATAGCGGGCACAAATCGTAAAACGCGGGTTGCATGGACCGAGGAGCAAAGCGTCCCGCGACAGGGATGTCGCGGGCCGAGCTGGCAGGGATGCCGCTTTTTGCGTCTTTGCGATCGGGCCATGCAACCCGCGTCGGCACGCTGCAAGATTTTAAAGGGACGCCGAACGGCGTCCCTTTTGTTACTTCTCTACGCCCTGCACCAGCACCACGCGGTACTCCGCGCCTTTCAGACGGTGCTGTTTCGCTTCCTGATATTCCGGGCTGTCATACCAGCCGTGCGCCGCCTCTACCGACGGAAACTCCAGCACTACGACGCCGTCTGCTTCCGGCCCTTCCAGCGTCTCCAGCTGGCCATAAAACGCCAGCGGCGTAATCGGGTGATCGCCGCGCGCTTTGCCCGCCTTCTCGCCGTAAATAGCGAACTCTTCCGGATTGGTAATTTTGTCGCGAATAAAGATGACATATGCGCTCATTGTTGGCTCCTTTACGCCTGGCGTTTATCTTCGGTGTTGGTGTCAAAATCGGCTGCGTCGTGACGCTCGTGCAGCTGGTCGGCGGGGTCGCCCATCACGCGGTTCACTTTGCGCCCGCGGATCACCGCCGGACGCTCTGCAATCTCCTGCGCCCAGCGCGCCACGTTCTTGTAGGATTTGGCGTCGAGGAACTCGGTGGCGCCATACTGATTGCTCAGCACCAGCCCGCCGAACCACGGCCAGGTGGCGATATCGGCAATGGTATAGGCGTCGCCGCCGAGGAAGCGGCTCTCCGCCAGACGGCGATCCAGCACGTCGAGCAGACGTTTGGTCTCCAGCGTATAGCGGTTAATGGCGTATTCGATTTTCTCTGGCGCGTAGTGATAGAAGTGGCCGAAACCGCCGCCGACGAAGGGCGCCGCGCCCTGCAGCCAGAACAGCCAGTTCAGCGCTTCGGTGCGGCCCGCCGGATCCTCAGGCAGGAAATGGCCGAACTTTTCCGCCAGATAGAGCAGGATATTGCCAGACTCAAACACGCGCTGCGGCGGCGTCACCGAATGATCGCTGAGCGCCGGGATTTTGGAGTTGGGGTTGATATCAACAAAGCCGCTGCCGAACTGATCGCCGTCGCCGATGCGGATCAGCCAGGCGTCATACTCGGCGTCCTTAACACCAACCGCCAGCAACTCTTCCAGCAGAATCGTCACTTTCTGGCCGTTCGGCGTGCCGAGCGAGTAGAGCTGCAGCGGATGTTTGCCGACCGGCAGCGCTTTTTCATGGGTGGCGCCCGCGATGGGACGGTTGGTTTTCGCGCCGTTGCCTTTGGCTTCCGGATCCCATTTCCAGACTGTTGCGGGCTGATAGCTGTTTTCCGACATAGTGTGGGTTCGCCTTGTGGATGTGAGTGTGTCAGACGTCATTGAGTGTAGCAGGGCGAAAAAACGCGGTTTAACCCTGCTGGCGTTCGCTAATCGACGTTCTCCTGGGTATAGAGCATAAAGTCGACGCGCCCGTCTGCATAAGTGGAAAAATGGTCGCCCTTTTCCAGATGCTGCAAAAGCAGGTTCAGCGCCAGCTGGGCGTGGCGCTGGGTATGCTGATCGAGGGTTAAGGTGAGGATGCGCTGCTGCAACAGCTGGCGCGTGGTAGCGTACAGCTCATGGGTGATGTAGACCACGTCGCGCTCGCGGCGGTGGCGCGCCAGCGCCTCGGCGATCTCGCGGTTGCCGAGGCCGGTGTTGTAGATGCCGACGATGCCGGGCGACGCCACCAGCGCCTTCTCCAGCAGCCGGCTGATGCGCTGGCGATCTTCCTGTCCGGCCAGCGCCTCGCGCAGCGTCAAGTGGGGAAAACGCTGCTGCAGCACGTCGCGAAAGCCGTCGATGCGCTGGCGATGGGCGCGATAGTCGACGCGGCCGCTGACCATCAGCACCTCGCCCGCGCGCGCCAGCATGCTGCCCATCATCAGCCCGGCGGTGCGCCCGGCCTGCAATTGGTTGATGCCGACATGCAGCAAACGCTCGGCGTCGGGCAGATCGGACACCAGAGTGATCACCGGCACGTCGCGCGCTTTGCAGTCGCGCAGCGCCTGGTAAATCGCCGGATGCTCATGGGCGAAAACCATCAGCCCGTCCATCCGGCGGCTGCTGGCGAGCAGATGCGCCGCCAGCTTCTCCGGCGCGTCTTCGGCAATAAAGGTGCGCTGCAGGCGCAGACGGCGATAGCCGAGCGCGTCGGCCAGCTGCTGAAAATCCTGCGCCAGCTGCTGAAAGAAAAAAGAGTCGTTGCCGCTGAGGATCACCTCAATTTGCCACGGCTGACGGTGCTCCTCCGGCAGGATGCGGTTCAGGCCCGCCGCGCGTGCCGCCTCCAGCACCTTTTTTGTCATCGCTGGCGACACGCCGCCGCGATCGTTCAATACCCGGTCTACGGTCGCCACGCCGACGCCTGCCACGCGCGCCAGATGACTGAGCGTCATTCGCTTCATGCTGAGTGAATTCCATCAATTTCTGCGTTTAGCCAGCCTGACAGAACGGGCTATTTTGACAACGTCATCCATCCCGAACTGTGAAGAGGAAAACGGAAATGTCGCCTGTTACGCAACGCGTTGCCCTGATAGGCAGCGGTTTTATCGGTCAGGTTCACGCCGCCAGCCTGGCGGCGCATCCCGGCGCGCAGCTGGCGCTGGTGTGCGATATCGACGCGTCGCGCGCCGAGGCGCTGGCGCGGCGCTACGGCGCGCGCGCAGGCCAGGTGAACGAGGCGTTTAGCCGCGAGGATATCGACATGGTGCTGATCGCCAGCTCGACGCCGACCCACGCCGACTTTCTGGCGCAGGCGGTGCGGGCGGGCAAGGCGGTCTACTGCGAAAAGCCCATCGACCTGTCGCTGGCGAAGGCGCGCGCGGTGGTCGAAAGCCTGCTGCCGCTGCAGGTGCCGGTCACGGTCGGCTTTAACCGCCGCTTCGACCGCAGCCATCAGCAGCTGAAGCAGCATATCCAGCAGGGCGGCATCGGCGCGCCGGAGCTGATCCAGATGGCGTGCCGCGCCTCGGAGATGCCGTCGCTCGACTACCTGCGCGCCTCGGGCGGCCAGATGCGCGACCAGGCGATCCACTTTTTCGATCTGCTGCGCTTCCTCACCGGCGACGAGGTAGAGAGCGTCGGCGCGCTGGGCGCGGCGCTGGCACAGCCTGCGCTGCGCGAGCTGGGCGACGTCGACACCTCGGTGCTGATCATGCGGCTGTCGCGCGGCGCGCTGGCGCAGCTCGATAACACGCGGCGCACCGCCTACGGCTATGACGAACGCATCAGCGTGGTCGGCTCGGCCGGCATGATCGCCTCAGAGCCGCAGGCGATGCGCGGCGCCACGCTCTATCAGCAGAGCGGCGTCACGCAGCCCGGCCTGTTTCCGGACTGGTTCAGCCGCGTGCGCGACACCTATTACGCGCAGCTGGACGCCTTCCTGCGCCAGCTGGGCGGCGAAACGGTGGCGGATCTGCCTGGCCTGATGGATGGCCTGCAGGCGCAGGCGATTGCCGAAGCGGCGTGCGAGTCGCTGGCCAGCGGCCGCTTCGTGCAGGTCGAACGGCTGATTTAGCGGCTCAGCAGCTCGCGCTCGATCAGCTCGCGCGTCTCCACCGCCTGCGTCTTCATCTTTTCGGGATAGCCGAACAGCGCGGAGGCGATAATGGATTCGCCGCCCACTTTATAGGTGCGGTTGGCGAAATCCATCTCGCGCAGCGTCTGGAACAGGGTGTCGAAATCAACCTCGCCTTCGCCGACGCCGACGTGCTGGTGGATAGTGGCGTCCACGCCCGGCGGGTTAACGATATAGCGGCAGTGCTTGGTGTGGTTCATGGTGTCGGCGATCAGCACGTGGGAGAGATCCTCGCCGGCGTACTCCAGCATCGGCCGGACATCGCCTTTGCCGTTGTCGTAAAAGAAGGTGTGCGGCACGCTGTAAACATACTTCACGTTGTCGCTGCGGAACGACTTCACCATATCGGCGGTTTCGTTGCTGTTCTCGCAGAAGTCCCACGGATGCGACTGAATCTCGACGCGGATATTCTCGCGTTCGAAAATCGGCAGCAGCTCCTCCATCGAGCGGTAGAACATCTCTTCGCAGATCTCCGGCTCGTTCGGGTTGCCGGAAAGCTCGGTGTTGATCACCTGCACGCCCATCTCCACGGCGATCTCAATCATGCGCTTCCAGTTTTTCACCGCCGCCTGACGGCGCAGCTCATCCGGGCCGGACCAGCGGTAGACGGTGATAAAAGACGAGATCTCCACACCGGTGGCGTTCAGCGCGTTTTTATATTCGCGCATGATTTCCCGGCTCGCCTTCGGGTGCTTGTAAAACGGGTTGATCTGCGGATGGGGCGACTGCTCGATATACTTATAGCCCCACTCGGCCACCTGATGCACCATGCGGGTAATGCCCATGTCTCTGATGACATCCACGTCAAAAGCGATTTTCATCTTTACGGCTCCTGGCTTGATTTAGCGTTCTTCGTTGAATACCACGCCGATCTGGCGACGCACTTCATCCATCGCGCGCAGCGTCAGCAGCGACGTTGCCAGCGAGCGCAGCGGCGAATCCGTCAGGCTCTGGCCGACGCACCAGGCGAAGTGGTTGATCTCATGGCAGAGTTGCTGGTAGCGGCTGGCCGGCTCTTCCCAGTGCAGCGTCTGGCGTCTGTCGCTGGAGACCAGGCGGAAGTTGCCCGGCGCGTAGAACTGGCCGTCGAGGTAAAGCGTGGCGTCGCGTCCGGCAATCACCGCCGTGCCCGGCGTGTTGCTGAACAGCGTGGTGTGCAGCACCGACTGCATGCCGCCTTTGTGAGTAAAAAGCATGGCAGTCTGGCCGTTGACGCCGCCTGGCGCCGGCTCGCCCTGCGCCATGATGCGCTCGGGCGCGCCGCCGACCAGAATGCTGAAGCTGATCAGATAGCTGCCGAGATCCAGCATCGGCCCGCCGGCCAGATCGGCATTGAAAATGCGATGATCCGGGGTAAAAAACTCGCCATGATCGGCGATCAGGCTGTGCACCTCGCCCAGCGCGCCATCCGCCAGCAGCTGGCGGATAACGTCATATTTCGGCGCATAGTCGCACCACATCGCCTCCATACAGAGCCGCCGCGCCTGCTGCGCCGCCTGCTGCAGCGCCGCCCCCTGCTGCGCGTTGAGCGCCAGTGGCTTTTCAATCAGCACATGTTTTCCCGCCTGCAGCGCGCGCAGCCCGTCGGGAAAGTGGTGATTATGGGGCGTGGCGATATAGACGGCGTCGACGTCGTCGCGCGCCAGCAGCGCATCGATGCCGCCGCAGGCGTGGGGAACAGACCATTTATCGGCGAACGCCTGCGCCTTATCAACGCTGCGCGAGGAAACGGCGACGAGCTGCTGGCCAGTATGCTGGCAGAGGGCGCTGGCGAAACGATCGGCGATCCAGCCGGGGCCGACGATGCCCCAGCGCAGCGTGGGAAGCGTGTTGGCGTCAGGCAGTCGGGGAACGGGCAGGGAAGAGGGGAACATAACATCTCCATCGTTATTCGTCTGTTAAGCCACGGCGGCGAGTTTCCACTATAGAAAGCCTTGCGCTGCCCTCTCTAACCTTTTGCTGATGGAATTCCATCAGCCGTTCTGCTGGCGGTCCGGGCTATTTTTAGCAAATGTTTTTTCTAAAATGAAGAGAGAAAGGAATGAATGTTTCATTTTGCGAAGGGGATCAAACAAGGGCGAAGAAGCGTGCAACAGCGGCTGACGGCACGACGGCGTGAAATGAAGATTTCGTCTGCCGCCCGCCAGGCCTGTCGCGAAACAGAGCGGGCCTGGTGCGCGGCCGAGGAGGGCAGATTAGCAGCGCGCTTCTGACGGCGCTTTTTTACTGGCGCGTGAAGGCGGATGACACAGGCTGCAGGTAAACAGCGCGTTGGTATAGCGCGAGGTCGAGATAAAATTGCCGCCGCACACCGAGCAGGCTACCTGCTCCAGCATATGGCAGTCGATAAAGCGCAGCAGCGTCCAGGCGCGGGTAAACTCCAGCACCGGCTTTTTCCCCGGCTCGCACGGACACTGTTCGCTATAGAGACGGTAGGCTTTCAGCAGGGTGATAATCGGGCGCTGCTTTTCCATGCGCTGAAGATAGAGATAAATATTATAAAAAAGCGAGGAGTGAATATTCTGCTCCCAGGACATAAACCAGTCTGGCGAAAAGGGCAGCATGCCTTTTGCTGGGGAGCAGCCGTTAATCTCTTTGTAGAGGCGTAATAATTTTCTGCGGCTGAGGGTGGTTTCGCTGGTAATGGTCCCAACTTATTGATAGTGTTTTATGTTCAGATAATGCCCGATGACTTTATCATGCAGCTCCACCGATTTTGAGAACGACAGCGACTTCCGTCCCAGCCTTGCCAGATGCTGCCTCAGATTCAGGTTATGCCGCTCAATTCGCTGCGTATATCGCTTGCTGATTACGTGCAGCTTTCCCTTCAGGCGGGATTCATACAGCGGCCAGCCATCCGTCATCCATATCACCACGTCAAAGGGTGACAGCAGGCTCAGAAGACGCTCCAGCGTCGCCATAGTGCGTTCACCGAATACGTGCGCAACAACCGTCTTCCGGAGCCTGTCATACGCGTAAAACAGCCAGCGCTGGCGCGATTTAGCCCCGACGTAGCCCCACTGTTCGTCCATTTCCGCGCAGACGATGACGTCACTGCCCGGCTGTATGCGCGAGGTTACCGACTGCGGCCTGAGTTTTTTAAGTGACGTAAAATCGTGTTGAGGCCAACGCCCATAATGCGGGCGGTTGCCCGGCATCCAACGCCATTCATGGCCATATCAATGATTTTCTGGTGCGTACCGGGTTGAGAGGCGGTGTATGTGAACTGTAACTGCCATGTTTTACGGCAGTGAGAGCAGAGATAGCGCTGATGTCCGGCAGTACTTTTACCGTTACGCACCACCCCGTCAGTAGCTGAACAGGAGGGACAGCTGATAGAAACAGAAGCCACTGGAGCACCTCAAAAACACCATCATACACTAAATCAGTAAGTTGGCAGCATCACCCCCTATCAGAACCTACAGACCGGCTATAAAAACAAAATCTCCTCGTGGGGCAGCATCTCCAGCCTGATGACCAAACTGCAGGCGTCGGTGACGAAGCTGAGCGGCGAAGCCTTTAACACCCTGACGGTGAGCAAAAACAGCGCCTTTACCGCGACCGCCACCGATAAAGCCAGCGCCGACGCGCACTCGGTCTCTGTCAGCCAGCTGGCGATGGCGCACAAGCTGCGCTCCGCTGGCTTTAGCAGCGCCGGCGAGCAGCTCGGCGCGCAGAACGGCGAGAACGGCAGCCGCACCCTCACCATCCAGCAGGGCGACGGCAAGCCGATGACCATCGAGCTGAAAGATGATGAAACCTCGCTGAATCAGATTGCCAAAGCGATCAACAAGCAGGACGGCAGCGTCACCGCCTCGGTGCAGCGCAACGGCGACGGCAACTACCAGCTGATGCTGAGTTCGAAAAAAACCGGCACGGAAGGCGAGATGACGATCAGCGTCGAGGGCGACAGCGATCTGGCGAGCGTGCTCAACACCAGCCACGGCGGCAAAGGCTCCGGCGAAAGCGGCAGCGAGGCGGACGGCATGAGCATGGTAACGGCGGCGCGGGATGCGAAGCTGACCGTGGACGGCGTTGAGTATACGCGCAGCAGCAACAACATCAGCGACATCATTACCGGCGTCACCCTGAGCCTTAATTCAGTCACTAAAGAGGACGCGCCGGAGCAGCTGACCCTGACGGTGGATAACTCCGCCATCAAAACCGCGCTGCAGGACTTCGTTAAGCAGTACAACGCGCTGCTGACCCAGACCTCGGCCGCCAGCAAATATGTCGCGGCGGACACCAGCGGGCTGAGCGCGGACGACGTGGCCACCACCAGCAGCGACAGCGGGGCGCTGATGGGTGACGCGACGCTGCGCGGCATGGTGAGCGAGATTCGCTCAACGGTCAACGGCTGGTACGGCGACAGCAACAGCAGCGACACCACCTACGGCGCGCTGGCGGATTTAGGCATCACCATCGACGCGCAAAGCGGTCAGATGACCCTGAACGAAAACAAACTGGACGACGCCATCGCCGCCGGCGCCGACGAGATCGGCAAAATGTTCAAGGGCAGCGGCGAAACCGCCGGCCTGGCTACCACGCTCGGCGCGGCGCTGACCAAATATGTCGGCGACAGCGACAACAAAACAGACGGCATCATCAAAACCGCGACCGATAACCTCAACAGCCAGCTGAAAAATATCGGCACCCAGATCGATAAAACCCAGGCGCTGATCGACTCCCAGGTGAACCGCTACAAGCTGCAGTTTCAAAACCTCGACAGCGTGATGTCGAAGCTGAACAGCATGAGCAGCTCGATCACCTCGCTGATGTCTTCGGTTTAAGGCAGGATCGCACTATGTATGCCTATCAGGGGCCGCAGGCCTACGCGCGGATTTCACTGGAGAGCCGGGTGGCGGGCGCCACCCCACACCAGCTTATCGCCATGCTGTTCGAGGGGGCGTGCGGCGCAATAGCGCACGCCCGCATCGCTTTCGCACAGGGTAACGTTGCCAGGCGCGGCGAGATGATCTCAAAGGCGATCAACATCGTCGACAACGGCCTGCGCGCCGCACTGGATCATCAGAAGGGACCGACGATCGCCGCCGATCTGGAGCGCCTCTACGACTATATCTCCCGGCTGCTGATGCAGGCCAACCTGCACAGCAGCCTCGACAAGCTGGCGCAGGCCGAGATGCTGCTGCGCGATCTCGCCGAGGTGTGGCAGGCGATCGCGCCGCATAAACAGGCAGGTCAACCATGAAGGAGGCGGATCACCCGGCGCTGCGGCTCAGCCTGCGCCTGCTGGCGATGCAGCAGCGCGAGGAGTGGGAGGCGTTCGCCGCGCTGGCGCCCGACTATATCCGCGCGCTCGAGGCGCTGATCGCCGAGGCGCAGCAGGCAGAGGGCGCGGCAAGCCAGGCGGCGCTGCGGCTGCTGCAACAGCTGCAGCGTCACGACGCGGCGCGCATCCCGCTGCTGCAGGCGCGGCTTGCCGCGCTACAGGCGGCAATGACGCGCCTGCAGCAGGGGAAACAGGGGTGTCAGCGCTACGCCGCGCAAATGCCGCGCCCGCCTTTTCCCGCCCGTTTCTAATCCCTTCACTCGCTGGCTTGCCGTTAACGATAGTTAAGGGTAAGCCGGTTGCTCACCACCTGTAGCGCGGGCGCCAGCGCGCCCCGACTCTCTACGGAATAGAGAAAGCGAAAGGTCTCGCCGGGCGACAGCGGCTGCGTCACCGCCAGCGCGCCCGACAGCCCGGCTAAAGAGAAGCAGCGCGCGGGCGCGCAGAGTTTGATGCGCAGGCCCGGCGGCGGCGCATCCAGCAGATCGATGCGCCAGGCGATGCGGGTGACGCGCGCCGCCGCGGGCAGCGGGCCGGGCGGCGCAAGCGGTCGGCTGACCAGCAGCTGCTGGCCGACGCTGACGCGGCCGCCGACGCTGCTGGCGCTCCAGCTGCCGCCTGCCGCCTGCGCCGTCAGTGCCGCGCAGAGCAGCGTCAACGGCAGCCTCCTCACTGCGCACCGCCGATAGTGGCGATCATATGCAGCGTGCGATCGGGGGCGATCTCGACGTTCGACAGCACCGCCAGCTGCGGATAGACGCGGCGCAGAAAGCGCGACAGCATCAGCCGCAGCGCCGGGTTGACCAGCAGCACCGGCGCGGCGCCCCTGGCGCTCTGCTCGCGCAGGGCGTCGCCGGTTTGCTCGATAATCTTCTCTGCGATGCCTGGCTCCAGCGCGCTGCCGTTCTGCACCGCCTGCATCAGCAGCCCTTCCAGCTGCGGATCCAGTCCCGTTACCTCAATGTCGCGCTGGCTGCCGAACCACTGATGGGTGATGGCGCGTCCCAGCCGGATGCGCACCTGCGCGGTCAGCGCGTCGGCGTCGCTGTGCACGGCGGCCTGTTCCGCCAGGGTATCGATAATGGTGCGGATATCGCGGATGGCGACGCGCTCCGCCAGCAGATTTTGCAGCACCTTGTGAAACAGCGACAGCGAAAGGGTGCCGGGAATAAAATCCTCCACCAGCTTAGGCATCTCTTTGCTTACGCGATCCAGCAGCTGCTGCGTCTCCTGGCGGCTGAAGAGTTCGTCACTGTGCATATCGATCACATGGTTTAAATGGGTGGCGATAACCGACGCCGGATCGACCACCGTATAGCCCATGGTTTGCGCCCGATCGCGCTGTACCGCGTCGATCCAGATAGCGGGCAGCTGGAACGCCGGATCCAGCGCGCGCTCGCCCTCCAGCTCACCCTCTGCGCAGCCGGGATCGATCGCCATCCAGCGCTCAGGGTTGACCTCGCCGCCGCCGATCTCCACCCCTTTCAGCAGGATGCGGTAGGCGGTGGGTTTAAGATCGAGGTTGTCGCAAATATGGATGGCGGGCGGCAGAAAGCCCATGCTCTGCGCAAACTTTTTGCGGATGCCGCGAATGCGCGTCAGCAGCTGACCCTCCTGCGCGCTGTCTACCATCGGGATCAGGCGGTAGCCCACCTCCAGGCCCAGCACGTCCTCCAGCTCGACATCCGCCCATGAGGCCTCCAGCGCCTGAGCCGACTCGGCGAGCGCGCCGCTCTGCGGGCTAAGCGGACGCGCCGCGCCAGGCTGCGCCTGCATCTGCTGGCCGCGCAGCCACCAGGCGAGGCCGAGCAGCGCGGCGGTAAAGAGTAAAAACACCAGATTGGGCATGCCGGGAATAATCCCCAGCAGCCCGACCACCCCGGCCGCCAGCAGCATGACGCGCGGATTGTTGAACAGCTGGCCGACCATCTGCTCGCCGACGTCGGCTTCGGTGGCGACGCGGGTCACGATTACCCCCGCCGCGGTGGAGATGATCAGCGCCGGGATCTGCGCCACCAGGCCGTCGCCAATGGTCAGCAGGGTGTAGGTCTGCGCCGCGTCGGCGAACGACAGGTCGTGCTGCAGAATGCCGATCACCAGCCCGCCGATAATATTGATCGCCATAATCAGCAGCCCGGCGATGGCGTCGCCGCGCACGAACTTGCTGGCGCCGTCCATCGAGCCGTAGAAGTCGGACTCCTGGGTCACCTCGCTGCGCCGCCGCTTCGCCTCCTCTTCGCCGATCAGTCCAGCGTTGAGATCGGCGTCGATGGCCATCTGCTTGCCCGGCATGCCGTCCAGCACGAAGCGCGCGCCCACCTCGGCGATGCGTCCCGCCCCTTTGGTGATCACCATAAAGTTAATGATGATCAGGATGGCGAAGACGATGATGCCGATAGCGAAGTTGCCGCCCACCAGAAAGTGGCCGAACGCCTCGACCACGCGGCCGGCGGCGCTGGCGCCGGTGTGGCCCTTCATCAGGATGATGCGCGTCGAGGCGATATTCAGCGCCAGCCGCAGCAGGGTAGAGAACAGCAGCACGATAGGGAACGAAGAGAAGTCGAGCGTGTTCTGGGTAAACATCGCCACCAGCAGGATCATCAGCGCCAGCACGATATTGAAGGTGAACAGCGCGTCGAGCGCAAAGGCCGGCAGCGGCAGCACCATCATCGCCAGGATCATCATGATCAATACCGGGCCGGCCAGCATCTGCCACTGCGTCTCTTTCAGGTTGGGTAAACGAAGTCGGGAGGATAAATTCGCCATCACTGCAGGCTCTCATGGGTAACATCCAGTGCCGCAGGCACGGACAGGTTTTCAGGTTGTCTGGGCTTAAAGCCGCCTGCCTGGCGCCAGCGCCGCAGGCGATAAACCCAGGCGAGCACTTCAGCCACCACGCTGTACAGCTCGGCGGGGATCGCGTCGCCGATGTCGCAGTGGCGGTAGAGCGCGCGCGCCAGCGGCGCGGCCTCCAGCATCGGGATCTGGTGCGCCGCGCCTCTGGCGCGAATGCGCTGGGCAATCTCGCCCGCGCCCTTCGCCAGCACCACCGGGGCGCGCATCTCGCCCTGCTGCCAGCGAATGGCGACGGAGTAGTGCGTCGGGTTGTTGATAATGACGTCCGCTTTCGGCACCTCTTCCATCATGCGGCTGCGCGCCAGCGCGTGGCGCAGCTGTTTAATGCGCCCTTTGACATGGGGGTCGCCTTCGCTCTGTTTAAATTCATCGCGGATCTCCTGGCGACTCATGCGTAATTTTTTCAGGTGGCTCGTCAGCTGATAGAAAACGTCGTAGCCCACCATCGGCGCGAGGGCGACGATAATGGTCAACAGGCAGTGCGAAATCAGCCGCGAGGCGTCGCGCAGCCCATCCGATAGCGATTCACTTCCCAGCAAAATAAAGTGCTGGCGGTAGTGACAGAAGTAGAGCGCGCAGGCGATGCCAGGCAGCAGCGCCTTCATCAGGCTTTTCGCCAGCTCGGAGAGGGTTTGCAAAGAGCAGATGCGCTTAAAGCCCGCCAGCGGCGACATGCGCGTGATATCCACCTTCAGCGATTTGCTGCTGAGGTGCAGGCCGCCGATCAGCGCGCCGGCGGCGAGGGCGACGCAAAACAGCCCCAGCACGATCGGCAGCAGCGCGGTCAGCATCAGCGACAGCAGGCCGCCGGCGCGGTTCAGCATGGCGGCGTTGTCCGCGATCAGCCGACGATCGAACATCAGTCCGTCATGCAGCAGCTGCGCCAGCTGCCGCGCGGTGTCGGCGCCGCCGAGGAAGATCAGCGCCCAGCCCGTCAGCAGCACCAGCCACGACGTCAGCTCTTTCGAGCGCGGAATATTGCCCTCTTCCCGCGCTTTTTGTCGTCGCTGGGGCGTGGGCTCTTCGGTTTTTTCTACATCGCTCTCTTCAGACATACATCGACCCGAGGCAGCAGAGCGCGGCAGCGGCTCTCATCAGGCCAGGCACGCTCCGCCTGCGCCACATTCAGAAGCCGAGATCGGCGAGCAGATCGTCTACCTGGTCCTGGGTGGCGACCACGCCGGGCTGGTTGTGGCGGATCGGCGGGCCGTTTTTCAGGCTCTCCGCCTCTTCGCCGCGCTCGCTCCCCATGCCGGGCATCGTTTCCACCAGCACCTGAATCAGCTCGTTTTCGATGTTCTCGATCAGCTGCATCATGCGGTTGATCACCTGGCCGGTGAGATCCTGAAAATCCTGCGCCATCATGATTTCTGTTAGTTCGGCGCTGGTGCGGCTGGCGAGATCCGGCACCTCGCGTAAAAAATCGCGCGTCTCGCCGACCAGCTCTCTGGCGATCGGCAGCTCGACCGGCTCGGCGAACCACGCATCCCAGCGCGCGCTGAGCTGAGAGGCCTGCTGGTGCAGACGATCCTGCAAAGGACGCGCCGCCTCGACGCTGGTCAGGGCGCGATCGGCCGCCTGGGAGGTTTTGCTGACGATGTAGTTGAGGCGCTCGCGGGTGTCGGGGATCGCCTCGGCCGCATCCATAATGGCGCGATCCAGCCCCAGGCTGACCATGCTGTTACGCAGCTGGCGCGTCAGGTGGCCGATACGGGAAAATATCGTTTTGAAGTTATCGACCTCAGGCCGATCAGAGTGCATATCCACTGGCTTAACGTCCCGTTTTCTCAAAAATTTTGTTTAGCTTCTCTTCCAGCGTGGCGGCGGTGAAGGGCTTAACGACATAGCCGCTGGCGCCCGCCTGCGCGGCGGCGATGATGTTCTCTTTTTTCGCTTCGGCGGTGACCATCAGCACCGGCATCGTGCGCCACTCAGGGTGGCTGCGAATGGCGGTCAGCAGCTGCAGACCATCCATGTTCGGCATGTTCCAGTCGCTGATGACGAAATCGAAGGCGGCCTGCTCCAGCTTGTGGAGCGCATCCTGGCCATCTTCGGCCTCTTCGACATTATGAAAGCCGAGATCCTTGAGGAGGTTGCGCACGATGCGGCGCATGGTGGCGAAATCGTCCACCACTAAAAAACGCAGATTGTTATCAGCCATAAAAAGGAGGTCCTGATTAAGGGGAAGCTAAAGAGGCGGGTGCTAAATGCGCCGCGCCTGTCCGACGATATTTTTCAGCAGCGCGGCGGCGATCTGCTCGAGATCGACGATTTCACTGACGGCGTTAAGGGCGACCGCCTCGCGCGGCATACCGTAGATCACGCAGCTCTTCTCGCTCTGCGCCAGGGTGCGTGCGCCGGTTTGATAGAGTTCCAGCAGCCCCTGCGCGCCGTCGTAGCCCATGCCGGTGAGGATGGCGCCGACGGCGTTTTTGCCGGCCGCGCGGGCGACGGAACTCAGCAGCATATCCACCGAGGGACGATGGCGGTTGACCGGCGGCAGATCGTTGAGCCGGACGTGGTAGTTGGCACCGCTGCGGCACAGCTCCATATGGCGTCCACCCGGCGCGATATAGGCGTGGCCGGGCAGCACCCGTTCGCCATCCTCCGCCTCTTTCACCGCGATCTGGCAGATTTTATCCAGCCGCTCGGCAAAGGAGCGGGTAAAGCCCGGCGGCATATGCTGGGCGATCACGATGCCGGGGCAGGAGGCGGGCATCGGCATCAGCACCTGGCGAATGGCTTCGGTGCCGCCCGTCGACGCGCCGATGGCGATAATTTTCTCGCTGCCCACGAGCGGAGAGGCGATGATTTTTGGCGTAGTTTGCGGTTCGCGGCGGCGGATTTGCGCGCGGGCTGCGGTGCGGATCTTGTCGGCGATCAGCTCGCTGTATTGCATCATCCCCTCCTGCAGCCCCATCTGCGGCTTAGTGACGAAATCCACCGCGCCCAGCTCCAGCGCGCTCAGCGTAATATCGGAGCCTTTGCGGGTCAGGGAGGAGATCATAATCACCGGCATCGGGCGCAGCCGCATCAGCCGCTCGAGAAAGTCGAGGCCATCCATGCGCGGCATCTCTACATCCAGGGTGAGCACGTCCGGGTTATGCTGTTTGATCAGGTCGCGCGCGATCAGCGGATCGAGCGCGGTGGCCACCATCTCCATGTCTGGCTGCTGGTTGACGATGGTGGTCAGGATGTTGCGGATCAGAGCGGAATCATCGACGCAGAGTACCTTTATCTTGCTCATACCTCTTCCTTAGCCAGGCAATAGACCGACTGCCCCTTCAGGCGAAAAGGGCTTTCCATATGGCTGAAATGTTCTGAATGGCCGACAAACAGCAGGCCGCCGGGTTTAAGCCGCTGCGCAAAGCGGTTCAGCAGCCGGAGTTGGGTCTCTTTATCGAAGTAGATCATCACGTTGCGGCAGAAGATGGCGTCGAAAGGCGCCGGGATATCCCATTCGGTGGCGATCAGGTTAAGCGGCTGAAAATGCACGGCCTGCTGCAGCACGCGTCCTACCTTGACCTGGGTGTGTGGCCCGCTGTCGTTGCGGCGCAGGAAATAGGTTTTCTTCTGGTGCTGAGACAGGTTTTTGAGATCCGCCAGGCGATAGGTGCCGCGGCGCGCTTTTTCCAGCACCTCGGTGTCGATGTCGGTGGCCAGCACGCGCGGCGCCAGCGTGCTGCTGCCCAGCGCTTCATCCAGCGTGATGGCGATGGACCAGGGCTCTTCACCCGTCGAGGCGGCGGTGCACCAGACGTTATAGCTGCCGCCGCGCTGGCGCGCGTGCTCCGCCAGCACCGGAAAGTGATAGGCTTCGCGAAAAAAAGAGGTGAGGTTAGTGGTCAGCGCATTAATAAACGCCTGCCATTCCGGATGGGTGGCGGAGTGCTCCAGCAGCTGCAAATAGTCGCTAAAGCGCGTCAGCCCCAGCGCGCGCAAACGCGGCATCAGGCGGTTATACACCATATCTCGTCGCTGACGGGTAATCACAATGCCGGCACGCCGATAAATCAGCGTGATGATCTTATTTAGCTCGGGTTCGGTAAGCTGACGCTGGCGGCTGAGCGCGGCGTTATTCTTTATTAATTCAGTCATGCCAGAGGGGTCCACGCTGACGGGCGTAAACGCTCGCCGTCAATAACTATAACGCGCCGGATGACGCATGGCTCAGCCGGAAGCGGGAAATAAACAGCAGTATGTCAGAGAGCAACACCGGCAGAGTTATACCGACATCCCCATAATCTCCTGATAGGCGCTGACCATTTTATTGCGCACCTGAATGCCCAGGTTAAGCGCCAGCGTGGATTTTTGCAGCGAGACCATCACATCATTGAGGCCAATATCCGGCGCGCCGCTCATATAGGCTTCCGCCTGATTTTTCGCGCTGTTCTGCACCTGATTCAGCGAATGAAGCGAACTGGAAAGCAGGTCGGAAAAAGATACGCCCGCGTCGGCGGTATTTGCGCTGTCGGCCGCGTCACTATTATTCAGGCCAGATGCCGGTAATGGTCCCAACTTATTGATAGTGTTTTATGTTCAGATAATGCCCGATGACTTTATCATGCAGCTCCACCGATTTTGAGAACGACAGCGACTTCCGTCCCAGCCTTGCCAGATGCTGCCTCAGATTCAGGTTATGCCGCTCAATTCGCTGCGTATATCGCTTGCTGATTACGTGCAGCTTTCCCTTCAGGCGGGATTCATACAGCGGCCAGCCATCCGTCATCCATATCACCACGTCAAAGGGTGACAGCAGGCTCAGAAGACGCTCCAGCGTCGCCATAGTGCGTTCACCGAATACGTGCGCAACAACCGTCTTCCGGAGCCTGTCATACGCGTAAAACAGCCAGCGCTGGCGCGATTTAGCCCCGACGTAGCCCCACTGTTCGTCCATTTCCGCGCAGACGATGACGTCACTGCCCGGCTGTATGCGCGAGGTTACCGACTGCGGCCTGAGTTTTTTAAGTGACGTAAAATCGTGTTGAGGCCAACGCCCATAATGCGGGCGGTTGCCCGGCATCCAACGCCATTCATGGCCATATCAATGATTTTCTGGTGCGTACCGGGTTGAGAGGCGGTGTATGTGAACTGTAACTGCCATGTTTTACGGCAGTGAGAGCAGAGATAGCGCTGATGTCCGGCAGTACTTTTACCGTTACGCACCACCCCGTCAGTAGCTGAACAGGAGGGACAGCTGATAGAAACAGAAGCCACTGGAGCACCTCAAAAACACCATCATACACTAAATCAGTAAGTTGGCAGCATCACCGAAGATCTGAATCTGGTGCTGGATATTCCGGTGCGGATGACGGTGGAGCTGGGGCGCACCAAGATGACCATCAAAGAGCTGCTGCGCCTGAGCCAGGGTTCGGTGGTGCCGCTGGAGGGACTCGCCGGCGAACCGCTCGATATTTTAATCAACGGCTATCTGATTGCGCAGGGCGAGGTGGTGGTGGTGTCAGATAAATTCGGCGTGCGCATCACCGATATCATTACCCCTTCTGAAAGAATGCAGCGGCTGAGCCGATGATGAGGTCGCTGTTAGAGACGCCGGTGGCCGCGCCGCACAGCCTGGGGTTCGGCGCGATGCTGCTCAGGCTGTGCGGCGCGCTGGCGCTGGTGATCCTGCTGATTCTGGCGCTCGCCTGGCTGGCGCGCCGCACCGGCTGGGCGCGCCCGCAGGCGCATGACGCGCCGCTGCTGCGCGTCATGCAGAGCCAGACGCTGGGCCAGCGCGAACGGGTGGTGCTGCTGGAGGTGCAGGATCGCTGGCTGCTGCTGGGCGTCACGCCGGGCAACGTCACGCTGCTCAGCGAGATCGCGCGCCAGCGCGACGCCGCCGAGACGCGCGCCTTGCCCGCGGGCGCGTTTCAGCAGGCGCTGCGTAACGCGCTGCGCAAGAAAGGGCGAGCCGGATGAGAAAAACAGGTTTTTTCCTGCTGCTGCTGGCGCATCCCGCCTGGGCCGGCGGCGGCGATATCCTGATCGGCCACGGCGCGCACGGCGAAAGCTGGTCGCTGCCGGTGCAGACCCTGCTGCTGCTCACCTCGCTGACGCTGCTGCCGGCGGTGCTGCTGATGATGACCGGTTTTACCCGCATCATTATCGTGCTGGGCCTGCTGCGCAACGCGCTCGGCACCGCCTCGTCGCCGCCGAATCAGGTGCTGCTGGGGCTGGCGCTGTTTCTGACCTTTTTCGTGATGTCGCCCGTGCTGTCGCGCGTCTACGACGACGCCTGGCTGCCGCTGTCGCAGGATCGCATCACGCTGGAGCAGGCACTGACGAAAGGAGCGACGCCGCTGCGCGATTTTATGTTTGAGCAGACGCGGGAAACCGATCTGACGCTGTTTGCGCGCATCGCCAGGCAGCCCGCCTGGCAGAGTCGGGAAGAGGTGCCGTTGCGCATTTTGCTGCCGGCGTTCGTCACCAGCGAGCTAAAGAGCGGCTTTCAGATCGGCTTTACCCTTTTTGTGCCGTTTTTGATTATCGATCTGGTGGTGGCCAGCGTGCTGATGGCGCTGGGGATGATGATGGTGCCGCCCGCCACGCTGTCGCTGCCGTTTAAGCTGATGCTGTTTGTGCTGGTGGATGGCTGGCAGCTGGTGCTCGGGTCGCTGGCGCAGAGCTTTTACAGCTAAGGAGACGCGGCATGACGCCGGAAAGCGTAATGAGCCTGGGGTATGAGTCGATGAAGGTGGCGCTGGCGATCGCCGCGCCGCTGCTGCTGACCTCGCTGTTTACCGGGCTGCTGGTCAGCATTCTGCAGGCGTCGACCCAGCTAAACGAGTCGACGCTGTCGTTTATCCCGAAAATCATCGCGCTGGTGCTGGTGCTGATTGTGCTCGGCCCCTGGATGCTGGAGACGCTGATGGATTATATGCGATCGGTGTTTCTGCATATCCCCACCGTTATTCGCTGATGCAGAGCCTCTCCCTCGGCGATCTTTACGCCGCTATCGGCCACTATTTCTGGCCCTTTACCCGCACGCTGGCGCTGTTCGCCGCCGCGCCGCTGTTCAGCGAGAAGGTCGCCGCTAAGCGGGTGAAGATCGGCCTGGCGCTGCTGGTGGCCTGGCTGATCGCACCGACGCTGCCGGCCGCGCCCGCGGCGCTGCTGTCGCTGGAAGGGGTGTGGATCACCGCAAAGCAGATAGCGATCGGCTACGCAATGGGGCTGACGATGCAGTTTCTTTTCGCCGCCGTGCGCAGCGCGGGGGAGATCGTCGGCCTGCAGATGGGGCTCTCTTTTGCCTCTTTCTACGATCCCTCCGGCAATCAGTCGATGCCGGTGCTGGCGCGCATTTTCAACGTGCTGTTTACCCTACTGTTTATCACCCTTAACGGCCATCTGCTGCTGCTCGACGCGCTCGGCGAGAGCTTCAGGCTGCTGCCGGTCAACGGCGCGCCGCTGGGCAACGGCGGCTTTTATCTGCTGGCGCAGGCGGCCGGCGCCATCTTTAGCAGCGGCCTGAAGATGGGGCTGCCGATCGTCACGCTGCTGCTGGCGCTGAATCTGGCGCTGGGATTGCTTAACCGCCTGACGCCGCAGCTCTCGGTGTTCGTCATCGGCTTTCCGCTCTCAATTACCCTCGGCATGGGCGCACTGCTGGTGATGATGATGAATTTCGCGCCGCTATTTGCGGCGATGATGCAGGCCGCTTTCCATCAGCTGATGGCGATAGTGCAGGGCTTGCAGCCTGCCTGAAGGATCAGTCGAGCAGCGACGGATCGGCGGCGATCATCAGCGCCTTCATCTCTTCGAAATGCTGGCGCGAGAAGTCGGGAATGGTTTCCCAGGCGCGCGCCGTCTTCTCTGCCACCGCGTCGCTGAGGATTTTCAGCGGCTGACCGGTGGACCAGGCGGTCACCAGGATCTGACAGGCGCGCTCCAGCGTCCAGATATCGTCAAAGGCTTCGCCGATTGCCGTGCCCGTCACCATTACGCCGTGGTTGCCCATCAGCAGGCGGCTTTTGCCCGCTAGCAGGCTCGCCAGCCGCGCGCCTTCCTCGGCGGTGTCCGCCATGCCGCCGTACAGGGTATCGATCGCCACGCGGTTGAAGTAGCGCGCCGTGTTCTGATCCACCGGCGGGATACGCGGCTCCGCCAGGCAGGCGACGCTGGTGGTGTAAATCGGGTGCAGATGCAGCACCACGCGCGCCTCCGGCAGGCGCTGGTGGATCTGGCCGTGGATCGCCCAGGCGGTGGCGTCCACGTCGTCGCGCTGCGCGCAGGCACCCTCCCCGGCGTCGAGCAGCAGCAGGTCGCTGGCGCGGATGCGCGAAAAGTGTTTCCACTTCGGGTTAAGCAGAAACCGCTTGCCGTCCGGCGAGACGGCGGCGCTAAAGTGGTTCGCCACCGCTTCGTGCATGCCGAGATGGGCGATAATGCGAAAGGTAGCGGCCAGATCGATCCGGGTCTGTTCTTCAAACGAAAGCGCCATAGCGTTCTCCAGAAAAGAGAGAGAAAGGGGCGGGCGACAGCGGTTTGCCGCCCGTATCAGGATTAAGGCTGCGGCATCAGCGTCTTGATATCCTCGGCGCTCGGCGCCTCGAAGTTATATTTCTTCAGCAGCGCGGCGTACTCCGGCGTGTTGCGGTACTTCTCCAGGCCGTCGATCAGCGCCTGCTTCACCTCGTCGTTGCCTTTCTTCACGCCGAAGCCGTTCAGCACCGGGTAGATCAAGGTTTCCGAGGAGATTTGCACGCGGTTGCCCAGCTTCTGCACCACGCCGCGCGCCACGGCGGCGTCGGTGATCTGCGCCTCCACCGCGTGCGACAGCATCGCCTGAGTGGTCTGCGGATCGGTGGTGTATTCGCTGATGGCGATCGGCGGCTTGCCGTTCTTCACGCAGTAGTCGGCGGAGAGCTTATGCAGCTGCTGCAGCCAGGAGGTGGCGCCCATCGAGCCGATTTTGTGGCCGCAAAACTCCTCCGGCGTTTTCGGCTGATAGGCGCCGCCTTTCAGCGACAGGATCGCCTCGCCGCTCTTCAGATAGGGGATCATATCGATCACCTTCAGCCGCTCTGCGGTGATGTACATTGAAGAGTTAGTAATATCGAAGCGGTTGCCCTGCAGGCCGGTGATCAGGTTAGGAAAGCGGGTGTCGAGGTTCACCGCCTGACGGCCCATCACCTTCGCCAGCCCGTCGAGAAACTCGATATCGAAGCCGGTGGGTTTGTTGTTCTCAATATATTCATAGGGGAAAAAGGTCATGTCGGAACCGGCGACGATTTTTCCCGGCTGCTGGAACGCCGACGCGCTAAACGACCCCAGCGCGACGCTGGCGGCCAAAAAAGTCAGGGCAACAAATTTCATAAAGCCTCCGTGGTGGCGATTACGAGCGGGCAAGATCGTTTCCGGCCTGCTGAACAAAAAAGGATGCGCCGCTCGGCTTCTGCGGCAGACGGAACTGGTTAGCGGTGCTGCGGATGGTGCCGCTCTCTTCGCCCGACACCAGCGCGCCGGCGTCCAGGCTCGGCAGCGGGTTGTCGCCGAACGGCAAGGCGTCTTCCGCCGCGTAGACGGCGATAAACAGCGTGCGCGGCAGCTCGGTTTCGTTTGGGCTGGAGGCGTGCAGCAGGCGCGTGTGCATAAAGCAGACCGAGCCGGGCGGGCCGAAGCAGGCGGCGGGCTGGCCGCACTGCTCGTCCACCACGCTTTTATCCACCGCGCCGGTAAAACGGCCGTTTTGCCAGTGGGAGTAGAGCGGGCCTTTATGGCTGCCCGGCACCACGTTGAGCGGGCCGTTTTCCGGCGTCACTTCGCTTACCATCAGCAGCGCGGTGACGATGTCGTCGTTGCTGTGCGGCGTAAAGAGAAAATCCTGATGCCACTCGACTTTGGTCGCGGTGTGCGGCAGCTTGGAGTTGATCTTGCTGTGGTGGAAGCGCGCGCCCTGGCTGCCGGTCAGCTGGCCGGCGATCTGCGCCATGCGCGACTGCAGCGCCGCGCGGCGGTAGTCGGCGGAGATTTCTGTCGGCGAGCTGACGCGGCGCAGCGACGGATGGTCGGCGCGGTGATCGCCCTCCAGATCGAAGCGCGCGCGGCCGTCCAGCGTCTCGCCCCAGGCCGCCTGCTGGCTGCGGCTCTCTTCCACCCAGCCGTCGAAATCGCGCTGCAGCGCGGCGATCTCCTCGGCGCTTAAGACGTTTTCCACCACCAGAAAACCCTGCTGGTGATACTGCTCTATCTGCCACTGTTCAATCATGATTTTCCCTCGTGCTGGTTAAAGGCGTTAAGCCAGAGAAACATCTTTCAGGAAGGCTTCGACGCGCGGATGCTGTCCGCTGCGCATCGCCTGCGGTGCGTCGTCGCAGACCACGCGGCCTTTTTCCATAAAGACGATGCGGTCAGAGACCTTAAAGGCGAAGTTCATCTCATGGGTGACGATCACCATGGTGATGCCCTCCTGCGCCAGGGTTTCGATCACCTGCAGCACTTCGTTGACCTTTTCCGGATCGAGCGCCGACGTCGGCTCGTCGAACAGCATGATTTGCGGACGCATCATCAGGGCGCGGGCGATGGCGACGCGCTGCTGCTGGCCGCCGGAGAGCTGATGCGGATATTTCCACGCGTGCTCCAGCATGCCGACCTTGTGCAGCAGTTCGCAGGCGTGCTGCTTCAGCGCGTCGCGCGACGCCAGCCGGTGATAGCGCGGCGCCAGCATCAGGTTGTCCAGCACGCTGAGGTGCGGGAACAGGTTGAAGCTCTGGAACACCATGCCGATGTTGAGGCGGTGCTCGGCGTGCTCGATAAAGCGCGGCTTCTGCTCGCCCTGCTGGCTGAGGTGGATAAAAGGCTGGCCGTTAATGCGGATTTCGCCGTTGTCGATCTGCTCCAGCCCGTTCAGCAGGCGGATCAGCGTGGTTTTGCCGGAGCCGGACGGCCCAATCACCGACACCACTTCGCCCGGCTGGATTTGCAGGCTGACCGCGCCCAGCACCTCTACGTTGTTGTAGGCCTTGTGCAGGCGCGACGCCTGCAGCGCCGGGCCATTGCCCTGCGCGGCCGGTCGGGCGAGCGGCGCGCTGCCGCGCTGCGCCAGCGCCATAAGCTGCGCGTCGACCTTGCCCGACGGACGGCGCTGGGTGACGTCGAGATGGCGCTCCAGCTGTTTCAGCAGGAAGTCGAACACCGTAACGATCAGCACGTAGTAGCAGGCGACCGCCGCCATGGTTTCCATTACCAGGAAGTTCTGCGAATAGAGGCGCTGGCCCACCATCAGGATCTCGGTGAGGGAGATCACCGACACCAGCGAGCTGAGCTTGACGATGGCGATATATTCGTTGGCCAGCGCCGGCAGGGCGACGCGCACCGCCTGCGGAATAATGATGCGCCACTGAATGCCGGCGAAGCGCAGCCCCAGCGCGCGGGCGGCTTCGCTCTGGCCTTTCGGAATCGAGAGCAGGCCACCGCGATGGATTTCGGCGATATAGGCGCTTTCGCTCAGCACCATGGCGATCAGGCCCGCCCAGAAGGGATCGCTCAGCAGTGCGGAGGTGCCGGGTGCGGCCTGCGGCAGGTTATAGACGAAAATCAGCAGCACCAGCAGCGGCAGGCTGCGAAACAGCCAGATATAGCCGCGCGCCGGCAGGTTAAACAGCGCGCGGTTCGACTGTTTCGCCAGCGCCAGCACAAACCCCACCACAATGCTGATGCCCCAGGTAAGCAGGCTCAGTTTGATCACGGTCCAGGTCGCCAGCCAGAACTCGGCGTCGCTGAACAGGCTGAACATATAGTTCCAGTTAAAAGTCATCAGGCATTTCACTCGCTTAAATAAAAGCGAATTTCAGAAAGAGGAATTCGCCGCTGTCGGTTATTGACACTATGGCGGCAGCCGCTAATTTGAGGCAATTAGTAAATTGCTGGCTTCAGACTTTAAAAAAACTATCCAGCTAAAAAAGCGCGGCAATGATGCATGGCGCTAATTAATGCAGGCGGGGAATGAATCATCCAGTGGTGTGAAATTAAAAACGGCGAATGCGTTGCTCTTTTTAAGCGCATCGCTGTACCAAAATGATGCAGCGGGTTAAATAAACTTTTCTGCGCCGCAAATTAATTCAGGCGACAGGTTGATCTATCAATAATAAAGCGCGGTGATGGCGCGTGCGGCGGCTGCGCGCAAATGGGGCACAGAGCTGGCATGGCCCTTGCAGCAACCGCTGACCTGTAAAAAAGCGCGCCAGCCGAGCGCGCTGCACGCCACCAGAAAGGGTTTTATGATGCGTTTTACGCTAAAACAGCTTAAGTACTTCGTCACGGTGGTTGAAACTGAAAGCATCGCCGAAGCGTCGCGCCAGCTGCACATCGCGCAGCCCTCTATCTCAATCGCCATTAAAAATCTGGAAGATACCTTCGACCAGCAGCTGTTTATCCGCCATCACGCGCAGGGCGTCTCCCTGACGCCGGGCGGCCGCCGCTTTTACGAAAAGGCGCGCGACCTGCTGCGTCTCTCTTATGAGTTCGAGCAGAACTCGCGCGCCGAACACCAGCTGGTGTCCGGCACCATCGCCGTCGGCTGCTTTGAGTCGGCCGCGCCGCTCTATCTGCCAAAGCTGATCGCTGGCTTTAAAAAAATCTATCCCGATATCACCATTGAGCTGTATGACGGCGAGCAGCATGAGCTGATGCACGGGCTGCATCGCGGCCGCTTCGACCTGGCGTTTCTCTACGATCTCGACCTCGATCACTCGATAAAAAAAGAGCCGCTCAACGCGCCGCACCGGCCCTACGCGCTGCTGCCCGCCGCGCACCCGCTGGCGCGCCAGGCGACGGTGACGCTACAGCAGCTGAGCCGCGAACCGATGATCCTGCTGGATGCCATCCCCAGCAAAAACTACTTTATCCGCATCTTTAAAGAGCGGGGCTATCACCCGGAGGTCGCCTACAGCTCGCCCTCGATTGAGATGGTGCGCTGCATGGTGGGTCAGGGATTAGGGTTTTCGGTGCTGGTGACGCGTCCCTGTTCCAGCATGACCTACGACGGGCAGCAATTAATTCATCTTGAAATAGAAGATGAGATGGCGGACTCGACGCTGATTATGGCTTACCTGCAAAATAACGAGCCAACCCGGCCGGCGCAGTTATTTATGGAGTATTGCCGTCGCGCCGAACTCTTCCCGACGCCGGCGATGCAATAATTTTTTCTGCCGTGGCGTGCAGCCTAATAAATTCCTATTCAGTCGTTAGCTTTATAATATTTTACCCTCTCTGTCGGCTCAAATAGTCTTGGAAACCTCTCCCATGGTGAATATATCGGCCGGCGGCTGGTTGAAGGACGCGGAAATGACAGAGATAAAAACAGAGATTGATACCCTGGTGATCGGCGCCGGGCAGGCGGGGGTCGCGATGAGCGAACACCTGAGCCGGCTCGACGTGCCGCACCTGGTGCTGGAGAAAAACCGCATCGCCGAAGCCTGGCGCAGCGGGCGCTGGGATTCGCTGGTGGCCAACGGCCCGGCCTGGCACGACCGCTTTCCCGGCATGGCGTTTCCGGCGTGCGCGCCCGACAGCTTTGTCGGCAAAGAGCAGGTGGCGGACTACTTCGTCGCCTACGCGGAAAAATTTCATGCGCCGATCCGCACCGGCGTCGAGGTGCTGAGCGTGACGCGCAACAGCGGGCGTCCTGGCTTTACCGTGCAGACGTCAGAGGGCGTAATTGAGGCGCAGCGCATCGTGGCAGCTACCGGCCCCTTCCAGAAGCCGGTGATCCCGGCCATCGCGCCGCGCAGCGAACGCCTGACGCAGATCCACTCCGCCGACTACCGCAACCCGCAGCAGCTGCCGGATGGCGCCGTGCTGGTGATCGGCGCCGGATCCTCCGGCGTGCAGATCGCCGATGAGCTGCAGCGCGCCGGCAAAACGGTTTACCTGTCGGTCGGCCCGCACGATCGGCCGCCGCGCGCCTATCGCAACCGCGATTTCTGCTGGTGGCTGGGCGTGCTGGGTATGTGGGACGCGGCGGCGAGCCAGCCGGGCAAAGAGCACGTCACCATCGCGGTGAGCGGCGCGCGCGGCGGCCATACCGTGGATTTCCGCGCGCTGGCGCATCAGGGCGTCCATCTGGTCGGCATGACCAAGGCGTTCGACGGCGAAACGGTGCGCTTTCAGCCCGATCTGGCGCACAACATCGCGCGCGGCGACGCCAGCTATCTGGCGCTGCTCGACGCGGCGGATGCCTATATCGCCCGCAACGGCCTCGATCTGCCGGAGGAGCCGGAGGCGCGGCACTTCCTGCCTGAGCCCGCCTGCGTCGCCCAGCCGCTCGCCGAGCTGAACCTCACAGACGCGGGTGTCACCACCCTTATCTGGGCCACCGGCTACGAGGCGGATTACCGCTGGCTGAAGGTAGACGCCTTTAACGCGCAGGGCAAACCGCAGCACCATCGCGGCGTCTCCAGCGAGCCGGGTGTCTATTTTCTCGGCCTGCCGTGGCTGTCACGTCGCGGATCGACCTTTATCTGGGGCGTCTGGCACGACGCGAAATATATCGCCGACCAGATTGCCATTCAGCGTCAGTACCAGCACTACCCGACCGCGTCGCCCCTTTAACCGAGCAGGAGAGCAATGATGCCCACCCATACCCGTATTCGCATGTTTAACACCAAAGAGACCTATCCCAATCAGGCGCTCGACAACGACCTCTGCCAGGCGGTGCGCGCAGGCAACACCGTTTACGTGCGCGGCCAGGTCGGCACCGACTTTGACGGCAAGCTGGTCGGGCTGGGCGAGCCGGGCCTGCAGGCAGAGCAGGCGATGAAGAATGTCAAACAGCTGCTGGAAGAGGCGGGCAGCGACCTGTCGCACATCGTCAAGACCACCACCTATATCACCGATCCGCGCTATCGTGAGCCGGTCTATCTGGAAGTGGGCAAATGGCTGAAGGGGGTGTTTCCCATCTCCACCGGGCTGGTGGTGTCGGCGCTGGCGCAGCCGCAGTGGCTGATGGAGATTGACGTGATCGCGGTGATCCCGGATAGCTGGCACGGCAAGGAGGCGCTATGACGCTGTCGATTAGCGCGCGCTGCCCGGAGAGCGGACAGCTCGGCATCGCCATCAGCTCTTCTAGCATCGCGGTCGGCGCGCGCTGCCCCTGGCTGCAGGCGGGAACGGGCGCGGTGTCCAGCCAGAACATCACGCTGCCCGCGCTGGGCCAGCAGATCCTGGCGCAACTGGAAGCGGGCGCCTCGGCGCAGCAGGCGCTGAAGCTGGCGCTGGCGGAGGATCGCTTCAGCGACTACCGCCAGGTGACGGTGATTGACTCCGCCGGCGAGATGGCGCACTTCAGCGGCAGCAACACCCTGGGCGTCTGGCATGTGGCGCAGGGGGAGAACTGCGTGGCGGCGGGCAATATGCTGGCGGATAAAGCGGTGATCGAGGCGATGGTGTCGGCGTTTGACGCCTCGTCCGGCGAGCTGACCAGCCGACTGATCGCGGCGCTGCAGGCGGGCATCGCGCGCGGCGGCGAGGCGGGGCCGGTGCACTCCGCCGCGGTGAAGGTGGTGGACGACTATACCTGGCCGCTGGTGGATCTGCGCGTCGACTGGGTTGACGCCGATCCGGTCGACGCGCTGTCGCGTCTGTGGCTCGCCTATGAACCGCAGATGGAGGCCTACGTGACGCGCGCGCTCGACCCGCGCGACGCGCCGAGCTACGGCGTGCCGGGCGATGAATAGCGCGCTGCGCGAGACGCTGGCGGCGCTGCTCGCCTTCGACACCACCAGCCGCGAGTCGAATCTGGCGCTGATCGGCTTTATTCGCGACTTTCTGGCGCAGCGCGGCGTGGCGGCTGAGCTGTTGTATGACGAAGGCGGCACGAAAGCCAACCTCTATGCGCGGCTGGGGCCGGCGGGCGACGGCGGCGTGCTGCTGTCGGGCCACACCGACGTGGTGCCGATCGACGGGCAGCGCTGGACGGTGCCGCCTTTTGCCCTGACCGAGCGCGACGGGCGCTGCTACGGCCGCGGCAGCGCCGATATGAAAGGCTTTATCGCCTGCGTGCTGGCGTCGCTGGATCGCTTCCTGGCCGAGCCGCTGCGCCTGCCGCTGCATCTGGCGTTCTCCTACGACGAAGAGGTCGGCTGCCTGGGCGTGCGCTCGCTGGTGGCGCATCTTCAGGCGTCGCCGCAGAAGCCGGCGCTCTGCATTATCGGAGAACCCACCGAGATGGCGCCGGTTTACGGCCATAAGGGCAAAGTGGCGATGCGCTGTCAGGTGCGCGGCCGCGCCTGCCACTCCGCCTACGCGCCGGACGGCGTCAACGCCATCGAACAGGCAGCGGCGCTGATCGGCCATATCAGCCGCGTCGGCGCCTCGCTGCGGCAGACGCGGGATACGCGCTTCGATCCGCCGTTCAGCACCCTGCAGGTCGGTACTATTCAGGGCGGCGCGGCGCTGAATATCGTGCCGCAGGATTGTCAGTTCGATTTTGAGCTGCGCACGCTGCCGGACGCCGATGCCGGGGCGGTGCTGGAAAGCATCGCCGCCTTCGCGCGCGACCAGCTATTGCCCGCCATGCAGGCGCAGGCGCCAGAGAGCGACGTGACGTTTCAGCCGCTGGGCGCCTATCCCGGCCTGCTGACCGATCCGCAGGGCGACTTTGCCCGCTGGCTGGCGCAGTGGAGCGGCAGCGACCGCTTTGCCACCGTCGCCTTTGGCACCGAAGGCGGCCTGTTCGACGAGATCGGCATGGCGACGCTGGTGTGCGGGCCGGGCAGTATGGCGCAGGGACACAAGGCGGATGAGTTCGTCGCCGTGGACCAGCTGGAGCGCTGCATGCAGATGCTGGGCAATCTCTGCGACTGGATGCGCGCTGGTTAAGCCTCGCGCCGCGCGCGCCTCTGTGATATATACAGTTAAACTGTACATATCAGGAGGCGTGGCAATGAGTGAAAGCAACAAAGCGGTGGTACGTCGTTTTAATCAGCAGGTGATCGTGGCGGGCGATCGCGCCGCGTTCGAGGCGCTGGTAGCGCTGGACTTCATCAACCACTCCGCGCCGCCGCGCGCGCCGCGCGACCGCGAGAGCCTGTGGCACACCTTTGACGCCTTGCTGCGTCCGGCGTTCTCTTCGCTGCGGGTCGAGATAGAAGAGCAGGTGGCGGAGCGTGATTGGGTCACCACGCGAAAAATCATCACCGGCCTGCATACCGGCGCGCTGATGGGCGTGGCGGCGACCGGGCTGCCGGTCACCATTCAGGTGATGGATATGGTGCAGATTGCCGAGGGACAATATCGCGCGCACTGGGGAATGAATAGTCTGGCGGCGGTGGTGGCGCAGCTGCGTGCGGCGAGTCAGCGCGCTTAATCCACCAGCTTGTTTAGCGCGGCGATGCCGTTTATCAGGGCGTCGCGCGACGGCGCATCCAGCTTTTCCGTTAACAAATCGGCGATCCAGCGGGCGCGCTGTTCGCGCGCGTCGCGCAGCAGGGCGCGGGCCGTTTCGGTCAGCGCGATATGCTGCGCGCGGGCATCCTGCGGGTTGGGCTGGCGAGTTATATAGCCCTGGCTCTCCAGCTCCTGGATCACCAGCCGCATGCTCTGATGTTTGACGCCGCGCAGCCGCGCCAACTCGGCAATGGTGATGGCGCCGTGGGTTTCCAGCAGCTCCAGCGTCTCCAGCTGCGAGGTGCGTGGGGTCGCCGTGGCTACGCGCACCTGACGGACAAAGGTGCTGACCGAACGGCGCAGCGCTTCGGCGAGCTGAAGTGTACTTTCGTCGTGTGGGGAAGGCATGGCGATCTCCTGAGCGGCGTAGTGCGAGCGGGTATCTTGCCGGGGAAGCGCTGAGTAATAAAGGAAAACCAGAGTGGGCAGGGCAAGCCGCAGGACGCGGCGAGGAGATCGAACCGGTTCGATGACGGGTTCTGCACAAAAGCAAAAACCCAGCCATAGGCTGGGTTCTTTAATTTGTGGTGCCCGAACCCGGAATCGAACCAGGGACACGGGGATTTTCAATCCCCTGCTCTACCGACTGAGCTATTCGGGCAACGGGGCGCATTAAACCGTAATGGCCGCTTCGCGTCAACGCCTTTCCGGTAAAAAAGTGGGGAAACGTGACTGATTGCCTGCTTTTCAGGCAGAAGCGGCAAAAGGCTAAGCCAGCGCGCCGTTGGCACGGCACAGCGCGATGCGCAGCACATCTTCCGCCAGCCGTTTGGCCGTGGCGACATCCTGCGCGTTACGCTTCACCAGTAGTTTGCTGAGGCAGCCTTCCAGGATCAGCTCCAGCTGGTCCGCCACCATCGTCGGGTTATCCAGCCCCAGCTCCACCAGAATGCTGTGGGTGAAGTGCCAGGAGGCCTGTTTCTGCTGCTCGGCAATCTGATGCACCGGCTGATACGGCTGCGGATAGAAGCTGCAGGCGGCGATAAACAAGCAGCCGGGATAGCGGCCTTTCTGCACCTGCTCGCTCAGCACCTGATAGCGCGCCAGCAGCTTCTGCTCGCCGTCGAGCTGGTCGTTGAGCAGCACCTGGCGTCGCCAGCTGTCGATCTGCTGGCCGTGATAGCGCAGCGCATCGTAGAGCAGGGCGTCGCGGTCGGGCCAGTGCCCCTCCAGCTGCGCCAGCGCCAGTTCGCCTTCGCCGGCCAGCTGCGGTAATGACGTCGTCGCCGCCAGTCCATTTTTTTCGAGCACATTCAGCGCATGCTCGAGTATCTGTTCACGCTGCAAATGACGTCTCCTCTCTGTACGCCTCCGCCTGCGGCGGGGTTACACCAGTGTCGTTTAGCGCGCCCGATTGTGCAAATGCGCGCGGAAATCTTCAGCGTCGAGAAAGCCTGTCACGCGCGAGGCGGGAATTTCATGGCCCTGCGCGTCAAAAAACAGGATGGTCGGCAGGCCAAGCACCTGAAGACGCTGTAACAGCGCGTTATCGGCGGCGTTGTTTGCGGTCACGTTCGCCTGCAGCAGCTGCAGATGGCCCAGCGCTTCGCGCACGGCGGGATCGCTGAAGGTGTACTTTTCAAACTCTTTGCACGCCACGCACCAGTCGGCGTAGAGATCCACCATGGTGACGCGACCGTCGGCCTGCTGTAGCGCCTGATCCAGCTGCGCCGGGGAGGCGATGCGCTGAAAGGGCAACGGCGTGGCCGTCTGCGCGGCGGCGGGCGCGCCCCAGACCCACTCCTGCAAAGGACGCGCGCTGATCAGCGCCGCGCCCAGCATCGCGATTTGCACGATGCGCCATCTGCCGCCGTGGCCGCGCAGGCTGGTGCAAAATGCCCAGGCGAAGCAGGCGACGCCCAGCGCGCTCCAGAGCCGCACGCCCCAGGGCTCGCCCAGCACGCGATCCAGCAAAAAGACCGGCAGCGCGAGGATCACGAAGCCGAAGCCCTGCTTGACCGTTTCCATCCAGGGGCCGCTTTTCGGCAGCAGGCGATTGCCAAACATCGTGACCACTATCAGCGGCAGGCCCATGCCCATTGCATAGAGCCACAGCGTGCCCGCGCCCGCCCACAGATTGCCGCTCTGGGCGATGTAGAGCAGGATGGCGCTGAGCGGCGCGGTGGTGCAGGGCGAGCAGATCAGCCCCGCCAGCGCGCCCATAAAAAAGACGCCGGGCAGCGAGCCGCCCTGCTGGCGGTTGCTCCACAGCGTCAGGCGCGTCTGCACGCTGGCGGGCAGCTGCAGCTGGAACAGGCCGAACATCGACAGCGCCAGCAGGGTGAAAATCAGCGACAGGCCGATCAGCACGTACGGATGCTGCAGCGCCGCCTGAAAGCGCAGGCCCGCCGCCGCCACTACCACCCCCAGCAGCGTATAGGTCAGCGCCATGCCCAGCACGTAGATCAATGCCAGGCTAAACAGCCGCAGCAGCGAGCCGCTGCGCTGGCCGCCGAGGATAATGCCGGCGATCAGCGGATACATCGGCAGCACGCAGGGGGTAAAAGCGACGCCGATGCCGATCAGCAGCGCCCAGAGCGGCGAGAAGGGCAGCGGCGCGGGCTGGGCGCTGGGCGCGCTCGGCGTCGCGCTGGCAGCCACCGCGCTGAGCGGAATGGCACGCGTCTCCGGGGGATAGCAGAAGCCCGCCGCCGCGCAGCCCTGGTAGGTCACGCTAAGGGTGGCGCCTGCCGCCGCCTGTCGCAGCTGAACCGGCACGCTGAGATCCTGCGGGTAGATTTCGCTTTTACCGTAGAACTCATCTTGATGCGGCTCGCCTGGCGGCAGCGCTACCGGCGCTATCTGTGCCTGCTGCGCGGTGATATGAATCTGCTGTCGGTAGAGGTAGTAGCCCTGTTTTACCTTCCAGTTGAGCCTGAGCTGACTGCCTTGCTGACTGAAATCAAAGGCAAACGCCTGATCCACAGGCACGAACCGACTGTTAGCGTTGGGGGAGAAAATCGAGGCCTGCGCCGACAGCGTGATAAACAGCGCCAGCAGAGAGGCGATCAGGCAAGAGATGCGTGCAGCCATGACAAGTATTCACTGTCTCCATGTTGAACCGGAAGCGCCAGCAGTTCAGGCACGTCGTAGGGATGTTCGCGCTTCAGCAGCGCCATCAGCGCCTGCTGGTGCGCGGCGCTGCTTTTTAACAGCAGCTGGACTTCGCTGGCCTGCTCAAGCTGGCCCTGCCAGACATAAAGCGAGGTGGCGCCGGGCAGCAGCGTCACGCAGGCGGCGAGTTTCGCTTCCAGCGCCAGCGCGGCGAGCCGGCGCGCGCAGGCGTCATCGGGCGCGGTACAAAGAATGATCACGGCGTTCATCGCGTCGCTCCTGTTGCGGGAAAGGGGCGATGATAGCACGCTCGCCGCGCGGCAGGCTTTACAGGTTGTAACGAGGCTACAGCACCACGCCGCCGATTAAAAAGCCAAACAGCACCGACAGCACAATCGCCAGCACGCCCGGCACGATAAAGGCGTGGTTAAAGACATAGTTGCCGATGCGTGTCGAACCGGTGTCGTCCATCTCCACGGCGGCGAGCAGCGTCGGATAGGTCGGCAGCACAAACAGCGCAGAGACGGCGGCGAACGAGGCGACGGCGGTGTGCGGCGAGACGCCCAGCAGCAGCGCGGCGGGCATCAGCGCTTTGGCGGTCGCCGCCTGCGAGTAGAGCAGCATTGAGGCGAAAAACAGCGCCACCGCCAGCAGCCAGGGCGCCTGTTGCAGCAGGCCGCCCGCCAGCTGCTGGATCTCGCCGATATGCGCTTTGACGAAGGTGTCGCCGAGCCAGGCGACGCCCATTACGCAGACGCAGGCGCTCATTCCCGACTTAAAGGTGCTGGCGCTGAGAATGGCGCCGGTATCGATCTTGCAAAACAGCGCGATCAGCGTCGCAATCGTCAGCATAAACACCACGATCGCCTCGTTGCGCGGCAGCGGCGGATCGGCGATCAGGCCGACGCCGTCGCTGATGGCGGTGGCATAGAGCACCACGGCGGCGATGCCCGCCAGAAACAGCAGCACCGACCGCTTCGCGCCAGGCTTCTCTTGGTAGCGGCTCGCCCCGCGCAGCTTCACTTCGCCTTTGGCAAGGCGCGCCTGGTAAACCTCATCTTCATGCAGCTCTTTGCCGAGGAAGTTGGTCACCAGCGCCGCGAGAAACAGGCCGATCATCGTCGAGGGAATAGCGACCGCCAGCAGCGCGATATAGCTGACGCCGCGCGGCTCCAGCAGCGAGGCGAAGAAGACCACCGCCGCCGAGAGCGGCGAGGCGGTGATGGCGATCTGCGAGGCGACCACGGCGATAGAGAGCGGACGCGACGGGCGCACCCCTTGCTCTTTCGCCACTTCGGCAATCACCGGCAGCGTCGAGAAGGCGGTATGGCCGGTGCCCGCCAGCAGCGTCATGGTGTAGGTCACCAGCGGCGCCAGCAGCGTGACGTAGCGCGGATGGCGACGCAGCAGCCGCTCCGCCAGGCTGACCAGGTAATCCATGCCGCCCGCTACCTGCATCGCGGCGATGGCGGCAATCACCGCCATAATGATTTCAATCACATCGAAGGGAATGGCGCCCGGCTTCAGCCCGCAGACCAGCGTCAGCGCCAGCACGCCCAACCCGCCGGCAAACCCGATGCCGATGCCGCCCAGCCGCGCGCCCAACCAGATCGCCAACAGGACGATCGCTAATTCAACGACGATCATTCGTCACCTCATGCAAGTGGTAAAAACAGCAGGCTATGTACCAAATAAAAAGGCGCGCCGTGTTGATCGCGGCGCGCCTTTTCCCTGATCTTAGCCGATCGACTTACTGTTCGTTGTCGTCAGTGTAGCGTTTGGCCTTGTAGACGGGGTACATCAGGTTCTGCACTGAGAAGATGTCGTCCAGCTCGCTTTCGGTCAGCAGACCGCGCTCCAGCACCACCTCGCGCACGCTTTTGCCGGTTTCCGCGCAGATTTTGCCGACGATATCGCCGTTGTGGTGGCCAATATAGGGGTTGAGGTAGGTGACGATGCCGATAGAGTTGAAGACATAGGCCTCGCACACCGCCTTGTTGGCGGTAATGCCGTTGACGCATTTCTCCAGCAGGTTATAGCAGGCGTTGGTCAGGATGCTGATCGATTCGAACAGCGCCTGGCCGATCACCGGCTCCATCACGTTGAGCTGCAGCTGGCCCGCTTCCGCCGCCATCGTCAGGGTGGTGTCGTTGCCGATCACCTTGAAGCAGACCTGATTCACCACCTCCGGCACCACCGGGTTGACCTTGGCGGGCATAATGGACGATCCGGCCTGCAGCTCAGGCAGGTTGATCTCGTTGAGGCCGGCGCGCGGGCCGGACGAGAGCAGGCGCAGGTCGTTGCAGATTTTCGACAGCTTCACCGCCAGACGCTTCAGCGAGGAGTGCACCATGACGTAGGCGCCGCAGTCGGAGGTTGCTTCGATCAGATCTTCCGCCGGCACCACCGGCAGGTTGCTCACTTCGGCGAGGCGCTGCACCGCCAGCTGCTGATAGCCGTCCGGCGTGTTGAGGCGCGTGCCGATCGCCGTGGCGCCAAGGTTGACCTCCAGCAGCAGTTCGGCGGTGCGCAGAATGCTGCGCGTCTCTTCGTTGAGCAGAACGTGGAAGGCGTGGAACTCCTGGCCCAGCGTCATCGGCACCGCGTCCTGCAGCTGGGTGCGGCCCATTTTCAGGATGGTCTCAAACTCCGCCGCCTTGCGCTCGAAGCCTTCGCCCAGCACGCTGATGCCCTCCAGCAGCTTCAGGATCGAGCTGTAGACCGCGATGCGGAAGCCGGTAGGGTAGGCGTCGTTGGTGGACTGGCACTTATTGACGTGATCGTTGGGATTGAGAAACTGATAGTCCCCTTTCTGGTGGCCCATCAGCTCCAGCCCGATATTGGCCAGCACTTCGTTGGTGTTCATATTAACCGAGGTGCCCGCGCCGCCCTGATAGACGTCAACCGGGAACTGATCCATGCACTTGCCGTTATTCAGCACCTCGTCGCAGGCCTGAATAATGGTGTTGGCGATGTTGCGCGGAATGGTCTGCAGCTCTTTGTTGGCGAGCGCGGCGGCCTTTTTCACCATCACCATGCCGCGCACGAATTCGGGAATGTCGCTGATTTTACTGTTGCTGATACGGAAATTTTCAATCGCACGCAGAGTATGAACGCCGTAGTAGGCATCGGCGGGGACTTCACGCATGCCTAGCAGGTCTTCTTCGATACGAATGTTGTTCGCCATGATAACCTTCTTGTTATTGGCCGCTTGCGCTGGCGCCATCCATCACAGGTGATGTGTTGATTTGTCGTGGAAAGCCGAAGCCGACAGTGTATCCGCCCGGGCTCCGGCGCGCACGATCATATGCTGCCGTCAGGTTAAAGCGCGAGTCTGGAGACCGGTTCATGCCGCTATTATCGTCGTAATAACTACGATATGTGATAGCGCGCACAAATTTAACCCTACTGTAAATATTTGAAAGCAGCGGTTGAATTCCCGTTGCGGCAAGCCCATCTCATGGCTGTGCCCTCTGACAGGGCATTTATCGCTCTCTGCCTGACGCAGAGCAGCCCGACTAAAAGGAGAATACGGTGCGCTGGTTACCGTTAATCGTGATTTTTGCGCTCGCCTGGATTGAGATCACCCTGTTTATTCAGGTGGCTCACGCGCTGGGCGTGCTGATGACCATGCTGCTGGTGATTTTTACCTCGGCGCTTGGCGTGTCGCTGGTGAAAAACCAGGGCATGAAAAACTTTATGCTGATGCAGGAGAAGCTGGCGCGTAACGAAAGCCCGGCGGAAGAGATGATTAAAAGCGTGTCGCTGATCATCGCCGGTTTCCTGCTGCTGCTGCCCGGCTTCTTTACCGACCTGCTCGGCCTGCTGCTGCTGCTGCCGCCGGTGCAAAAGCTGCTGACGCTGAGGCTGATGCCGCACCTGCGCGTCTGGCGCGGGCCGGGCGCCGGTCCCGACAGCGGGTTTACCGTCGACGGCGAATATGAGCGCAAGGACAACGATCGCATCGGCCATGACGATCGCCGCGATCGCTAAGGGCGTAGGGCAAAAAGGCGTGACCTGAGGTCACGCTTTTTTTTTATGCGCGCGGTGACTTTTTTAAGCGCGCAGCGAAATGTGCGCCATTGCGCAAAAAATCGGCAGTTGTCGCAGCCAGATAAAAAATTTGTCCTGTTGCCCCTTGAAAGGGATTTTGGTCGACCCTATCTCTTGCACCACGAGGCCGGAAGCCCTGCAGCCCGGCGTTCAACCCAAAAATGAATGATTGGACTTCTCAAAGGAGAGCTATCTAATGAAAATTCGTCCGTTGCACGATCGCGTTATCGTCAAGCGTAAAGAAGTTGAAGCAAAATCGGCTGGCGGCATCGTTCTGACCGGCTCTGCAGCAGGCAAATCAACCCGTGGCGAAGTACTGGCCGTGGGCAATGGTCGCATCCTGGAAAATGGCGATGTGAAGCCGCTGGACGTCAAAGTGGGCGACCTGGTGATCTTTAGCGAAGGTTACGGCGCTAAAACCGAAAAGATCGACAACGAAGAAGTGCTGATCATCTCTGAAAGCGACATTCTGGCGATTGTTGAAGCGTAATTACGCGGAACTCACTGAACGAAACGAATTTAAGGGACAATTGAAATGGCAGCTAAAGACGTAAAATTCGGTAATGACGCTCGCGTAAAAATGCTGCGCGGCGTGAACGTACTGGCAGATGCAGTAAAAGTTACCCTGGGCCCGAAAGGCCGTAACGTGGTTCTGGATAAATCTTTTGGTGCACCGACCATCACGAAAGATGGCGTGTCCGTTGCGCGTGAAATCGAACTGGAAGACAAGTTCGAAAACATGGGCGCGCAGATGGTGAAAGAAGTGGCCTCTAAAGCGAACGACGCTGCAGGCGACGGCACCACCACCGCAACCGTACTGGCGCAGTCAATCATCACCGAAGGCCTGAAAGCTGTGGCAGCGGGCATGAACCCGATGGATCTGAAGCGCGGTATCGACCAGGCGGTTATCGCCGCGGTTGAACAGCTGAAAGCGCTCTCCGTGCCTTGCTCCGACTCCAAAGCTATCGCTCAGGTCGGCACCATTTCCGCTAACTCCGATGAAAGCGTCGGCACCCTGATCGCCCAGGCGATGGAAAAAGTGGGTAAAGAAGGCGTGATCACCGTTGAAGAAGGCACCGGTCTGCAGGACGAGCTGGACGTGGTTGAAGGTATGCAGTTCGATCGCGGCTACCTCTCTCCGTACTTCATCAACAAGCCGGAAACGGGCGCCGTTGAGCTGGAATCACCGTTCATCCTGCTGGCTGACAAAAAAATCTCCAACATCCGCGAAATGCTGCCGGTGCTGGAAGCCGTGGCGAAAGCAGGCAAACCGCTGCTGATCGTTGCTGAAGACGTGGAAGGCGAAGCGCTGGCGACTCTGGTGGTCAACACCATGCGCGGCATTGTGAAAGTGGCTGCGGTGAAAGCGCCGGGCTTCGGCGACCGTCGTAAAGCGATGCTACAGGATATCGCTATCCTGACCGGCGGTACCGTTATCTCTGAAGAGATCGGTATGGAGCTGGAAAAAGCAGCGCTGGAAGATCTGGGCCAGGCGAAACGCGTGGTTATCAACAAAGACACCACCACCATCATCGACGGTGTGGGTGAAGAGGCGACGATTCAGGGCCGCGTAACCCAGATTCGTCAGCAGATTGAAGAAGCGACCTCTGACTACGACAAAGAAAAACTGCAGGAGCGCGTAGCGAAACTGGCAGGCGGCGTAGCCGTTCTGAAAGTGGGCGCAGCCACTGAAGTTGAAATGAAAGAGAAGAAAGCCCGCGTTGAAGATGCCCTGCACGCGACCCGTGCTGCGGTAGAAGAAGGCGTGGTTGCTGGTGGTGGCGTGGCGCTGGTGCGTGTTGCTGCACAGCTGGGCGACCTGCGTGGCCAGAACGAAGATCAGAACGTCGGTATCAAAGTTGCGCTGCGCGCAATGGAAGCACCGCTGCGTCAGATCGTCTCCAACGCCGGTGAAGAGCCGTCTGTTGTGGCGAACAACGTGAAAGCGGGCGACGGTAACTACGGTTACAACGCGCAGACTGAAGAATACGGCAACATGATCGACTTCGGTATCCTCGACCCAACCAAAGTGACCCGTTCTGCGCTGCAGTACGCGGCCTCTGTTGCTGGTCTGATGATCACCACCGAGT
Organism: Pantoea sp. Z09; assembly: GCF_022394795.1. Lineage (NCBI taxonomy): Bacteria > Pseudomonadati > Pseudomonadota > Gammaproteobacteria > Enterobacterales > Erwiniaceae > Pantoea > Pantoea sp. Z09. The sequence continues at coordinate 3,471,692 of NZ_CP092373.1, read as the reverse complement.
GCATGGTGACCGACCTGCCGAAAGGCGACGCGCCTGATTTAGGTGCTGGCGCTGGCGGCATGGGTGGCATGGGCGGTATGGGCGGCATGATGTAATTGCCCTGACGCTTTTGCGCAGTGAAAACCCCCGATCGGAAACGGTCGGGGGTTTTTCTTTTGCGGATGAAAAGGGTATAAGTAAGGGCGCAAACCTTCGGCTTTGCGGGCTCAGGGCAATGAATGTTCAGAAAAAAGAGATACTTTTCTGCTACGCTGCCGCCCGATACTGATGATAATAAATGGGGATTACAATGCGGATTAACCTCTTGCTCGGACTGGCGGTCGGTACTTTATTGCTGGCGGGATGCAGCAGTTCTCACCAGCTGAGCGCCGGCGGCGAACGTGTCACCTTCACCGATCAACAGCCGGGCAGCGACTGTCAGCTGCTGGGCAACGTCACCGGTTCGCAAAGCAACTGGCTGAGCGGCTCCGGCGGCGAGGGCAGCTCCCTGCGCGGCGCGGCCAACGATCTGCGCAATCGCGCGGCAGAAATGGGCGGCAACGTGATTTACGGCGCCACCAGCCCGACGCAAAATCTGTGGTCCGCTTTCGCGCCTCTGGACAGCAAAATGAACGGTCAGGTTTATAAGTGCCCGGCGAAAGCCTGATAGCGGCACGCCCCTGATGATAACGGCCGGTTGCTACCGGCCTTTTTTTTGCCTGCTATTCCTGGCGCAGCTGCAGGTCGAGCGGCGTCTTGCTCGGCTCGCCGCCAATCTCGCGCGCCAGCTTCGGCACCATATAGCCAGAGACCTGCGTCAGCAGCGCGCGCACCAGCGCGCGCGCCTCGTCGTCAGAAACGTAAAAGTGCGCCGCGCCCTGAACCTTATCCAGCACGTGCAGGTAGTAGGGCAGAATGCCGATGTCGAACAGCGCGTTGCTGAGGTTAGCCAGCGTGCTGGCGCTGTCGTTGACGCCGCGCAGCAGCACGCTCTGGTTCAGCAGGGTGACGCCGGCGCGCTTCAGCTGCTGCATGGCGGCCGCCAGCGACGCGTCGATCTCCTGCGCATGGTTGATATGGGTCACCAGCAGCACCTGCAGACGCGTTTCCGCCAGCATTTGGCACAGCGCGTCGGTAATGCGCGCCGGGATCACCACCGGCAGGCGGCTATGGATGCGCAGGCGTTTCAGGTGCGGGATCTGCGCCAGCGCGTCAATCAGCCACGCCAGCTCGTGATCCTTCGCCATCAGCGGATCGCCGCCGGAGAAGATAATCTCATCCAGCTCGGGATGAGCGGCGATATAGTCGATTGCGGTCTGCCAGCTGCGCTTGTTGCCGGGGTTATCCTGATAGGGAAAATGGCGGCGGAAGCAGTAGCGGCAGTTAACGGCGCAGCCGCCTTTTACCAGCAGCAGCGCGCGGTTGCGGTACTTATGCAGCAGGCCCGGCACCACGCTGCTCTGTTCATCGAGCGGATCGGCGCTGTAGCCCGGCGCCTGTACAAACTCCTCGCGCTGGGTGAGCACCTGCAGCAGCAGCGGATCCTGTGCGTCGCCTGGCTTCATGCGCGCGATAAAGGCGCGCGGCACGCGCAGGGCGAAAAGCCGCCGTGCATCGCCGCCAGCCGCCAGTTCCGCGTGCCGGTCAAGGCCTAAAAGTTGGAGTAATTCATCAGGTTCGGTGACAACATCAGCAAGTTGCTGCAACCAACCTTCTCTGGAAGGGGTTTTTAGGGTTACAATGTGTGCCATTTTTTTGGCTATTACCAGTTCAATATTTACAGAGGGCCTTTATGGCGACTTATCTTAGCAACGATTTTCGTTCCGGTCTTAAAATCATGTTCGAAGGCGAGCCCTATGCCATCGAATCCAGTGAGTTCGTGAAGCCAGGTAAAGGCCAGGCATTCGCACGCGTTAAGATGCGTCGTCTGCTGACCGGCACGCGCGTTGAGAAAACCTTCAAGTCTACCGACTCAGCGGAAGGCGCGGACGTTGTAGATATGACGCTGCAATACTCTTACAACGACGGCGACTTCTTCTACTTTATGCACCCGGAAACCTTCGAGCAGTATCAGGTTGAGTCGAAAGTGCTGGAAGACGTGCAGAAGTGGCTGCAGGACAACGCAGAGTGTATCGTCACCCTGTGGAACAACAAAGCGATCGCCGTACAGGCGCCGAACTTTATCGAATCAGAAGTCATTGAAACCGATCCGGGCCTGAAAGGCGATACCGCTGGCACCGGCGGCAAGCCTGCCAAGCTGGCGACCGGCGCCGTGGTGAAAGTGCCGCTGTTCGTCCAGATCGGCGAAGTGGTAAAAGTCGATACGCGCTCTGGCGAATACGTGTCGCGCGTCAAATAAGTGCGAAGGCGCATCCCAGGATGCGCCTTTTTCTTTGGTGAGTTAAGAAGAATGAAAAAACAGCTAACGCTTTTCACTCTTGTGCTGCTGGCCTGCTGCGCGCTGAACGCCTGCAATACCTTTCACGGCTTCGGCGAAGATGTCTCCCACCTTGGCGGCGCCATCTCGCGCGCGGCGAAATAGTCCCAGACAATAACCTTTTTTCGCTGCGTTTCAGTACGTTCAGCCATAAGCAGTCTATGCTTAAAACGCTGTACTTGACTGCAACCACAAAAAGGACATTGCCATGTTAAAGAAAAGTATTGTTGCGATTTTTTCGGTGCTGGTGCTCTCTTCTCTGCTGTCCGCCTGTAACACCACGCGTGGTGTCGGCGAGGACGTAGAAGCAGGCGGCCAGGCTATTCAGCGTACCGCGCAGTAAGTTCTCCCAGCCGGTACGCTGTTGTCGTACCGGTTATTTCTGTTTTACCCAGATCAGCTCTTCCACCGGGAACCCGGCCTGCCGCGCCTGATCCACCAGCTGCTGCTTCACGCCCTCATCCAGCTGCGGCGTGCGCGATAAAATCCACAGGTAGTGACGATTCGGTCCGCACACCAGCGCGTAGCGGTAATCTTTGTCCAGCGCGATCACGTTGTAGCCGCCGTAGAAGGGGCCGAAGAAAGAGACTTTCAGCGCCGCGCGCTGCGGGTCGCCGGTAAAGTAGGCTTTGCCGACGCTCTCCTGCCACTTCTGCTTCTGCGGCTTGTAGCCGCGGTTAATCACCTTAAGGCCGCCGTCGTCGCGCGGGCTGTAGGTGGCGGTGACCTGTTCCAGGCCGCGTTCGAAGCGGTGATCGAGGCGGGCGATCTCATACCAGGTGCCGAGATAACGCTGGGTGTCGAACCCTTCGACAACGGTGACGTTTTTCGGCGGCGTGGTGGAGCAGGCGACAGAGAGCATGGAGCCCAGGCCTGCGATGAAGGTTTTCCATGGAGACATAAGCGATTCCTTGTTGATTGAACAGAGTAAGTATAGTTGCCGCCGCGATTTTTCCCTGGATTCAGGTGGCTGATTGTCTGCCGCGGGCAATGCAGGTAGACTTCCACCCCTTATTTGTATACGGAGTCACCAACATGAGCGAAACGGCAAGCTGGCAGCCGAGCGCACCCATTGCCAATTTGTTGAAACGTGCCGCTATCCTTGCGGAAATTCGACGTTTCTTTGCCGATCGCGGCGTGCTGGAAGTAGACACCCCGGCAATGAGTCAGGCGACCGTCACCGATATTCATCTGGTGCCGTTCCAGACCCGTTTTGTCGGCCCCGGCGCCACCGAGGGACGCGATCTCTGGCTGATGACCAGCCCGGAATACCATATGAAGCGTCTGCTGGCGGCGGGCAGCGGCCCGATTTACCAGATGGGGCGCTGTTTCCGCAATGAAGAGGCGGGACGTCATCACAATCCTGAGTTCACCATGCTGGAGTGGTATCGTCCGCACTACGATATGTACCGTCTGATGAACGAGGTGGACGATCTGCTGCAGCAGGTGCTGGAGTGCGAGAGCGCGGAGTCGCTCTCTTATCAGCAGGCGTTTATTCGCCATCTCGATCTCGACCCGCTGTCAGCCGACAAAGCGCAGCTGCGCGAGGCGGCGGAAAAGCTGGGCGAGGGCGAGCTGGCGAACCGCGAAGAGGATCGCGATACTCTGCTGATGCTGCTGTTTATGCTGGGCGTGGAGCCGAAAATCGGCATCGACAAGCCGACCTTCGTCTACCATTTTCCCGCCAGCCAGGCGGCGCTGGCCGAGATCAGCACCGAGGATCACCGCGTGGCGGAGCGTTTCGAGGTCTATTACAAAGGCGTGGAGCTGGCGAACGGCTTCCGCGAGCTGACCGACAGCCGCGAGCAGCGTCAGCGCTTCGAGCAGGATAACCGTCGGCGCGCGGCGCGCGGGCTGCCGCAGCATCCGGTCGACACCCTGCTGCTGGACGCGCTGACCCACGGCATGCCCGCCTGTTCCGGCGTGGCGCTCGGCGTGGATCGGTTGATTATGCTGGCGCTGAAGGCGGATTCGTTGAGCGAGGTGATCGCGTTTCCGGTGGATCGCAGTTAAAGAGCAGTTTTTGCTGTGGGCAAACGGCCGCCAGAGCTGAAGAGCGGGTGGTATGGACCGAAGAGCAAAGCGTCCTGCGCCATGGATGGCGCAGGCCGAGCTGGCAGGGATGCCGTTTTTTGCGTCTTTGCGATCGGGCCATACCACCCGCGACAGCACGGCACACCGTCCTCAAAATCAGTCCCCGCTGTCGGGAAATTCCTGAATCGTGACCGGCAGCGTCAGCTTCTGATCGTTGCGCAGCACCTCGACCTGAATCACCGAGCCTGGGCGGATCTCCGCCACCTGATCCATCGTCTCCTGCGCGGAGACGGCGGGTTTGCCATTCACGCTCAGCAGCACGTCATTCACCTGAATGCCCGCTTTATCCGCCGGTCCGTCTGGCGTCACCACGCTGACGATAATGCCCTGAACATGATCGATGCCGCTGCCCTGATTATGCAGCGCCGGCAGCTCGCGCCCGGTGATGCCGATATAGCCGCGGATCACGCGGCCGTCGCGGATCAGCTTATCCATAATTTTGTTCGCCAGCGCGGTCGGGATGGCAAAGCCAATGCCTTCCGGCGTTTCGCCGTCGTTGCTTTTATCGAAGGTCAGGGTGTTGATACCCATCAGCTCACCGAGCGAGTTAATCAGCGCGCCGCCGGAGTTGCCCTGGTTGATGGAGGCGTCGGTTTGCAGAAAGTTCTGGCGCTTCGATGAGCTTAGCCCGACACGGCCGGTGGCGCTGATAATGCCCTGCGTCACCGTTTGTCCCAGATTGTAGGGGTTGCCGATGGCCATCACCACGTCGCCGATATGCGGCACGCGATGCGGATTAATCGGGATCACCGGCAGGCTGGAGGCGGTGATCTTTAGCACCGCCAAATCGGTCATGGCGTCAGAGCCGACCAGGTTGGCTTCAAAGAAGCGGCCATCCTGCAGCGCGACGATAATCTGATCGGCATTGTTGATCACGTGTTTGTTGGTGAGGATGTAGCCTTTGGCGTTCATGATGACGCCGGAGCCGAGCGTGGTGATACCGCGGTTGTTATTGCCGCCGTGGGCGCTGCGGTTGTAGACGTTGACTACGGCGGGCACGGCGCGACGCACGCCGGCGTTGAAGCTGAAGGGCGTTTTATCGTCGCTGTCGTCATGGTTGAGCAGGGCGTCGGTGCCGCCCAAACGCAGTGCGGGCAGCGCCGCAAGCAAGATGCCCGCGACAATCAGGCCCAACACCACTGAACGCAAAAGTTTAAGAAACATGGTGTTAACTTACGCCAGAGGGGATCGCAGGGCAGAATAGCACGAGAAAGGCGAACAAACACGCGCTTGTGTTGTTCGCCTGTCAGAGGGGATTAACGCAGCAGCAGGTAGATTGACTCGTCGCCGCGCACCACGTTCAGCGCCAGCACCGGCGGTTTGCCTTCCAGCACCTTGCGCATTTCAGCCAGGCTGGTGACGCGCGTGCGGTTGACGCCAACAATCACGTCATCTTTCTGCAGGCCGACCTGCTCAGCCGCCGTGCCTTTATCGATGCTGTCGATCTTCACGCCTTTGTCGCCCGATTTGGTCGCGCCGTCGCTCAGCGTCGCGCCCTGCAGCGCCGGGGACATCAGCTGCGCGCTGGCGGTGCTCTGCGCGCTCTGCTCCAGCGTTACTTCGACCGATAGCGGCTTGCCGTCACGCAGCAGGCCGAGCTTCACTTTCTCGCCTGGCGCGGTGGTGCCCACCTTCACGCGCAGTTCGGCAAAGCTGGTGATCGGCTTATCGTTAATCGAAGTAATAATATCGCCCGACTTCACGCCCGCTTTCTGCGCGGCGGACTGCGGCAGCACCTCAGAGACAAAGGCGCCGCGCTGCGCATCGACGTTAAAGGCTTTGGCGATATCCGCCGTCATTTCGGTGCCTTTGATGCCGAGCTGGCCGCGCTTCACTTCGCCATATTTGATCAGCTGCTGCGCCAGGTTCATCGCCATGTCGCTGGGAATAGCGAAGCCGATGCCGATATTGCCGCCGCTCGACGCCAGGATCGCGGTGTTGATGCCGATCAGCTCGCCGTTCAGGTTGACCAGCGCGCCGCCGGAGTTGCCGCGGTTAATCGCCGCGTCGGTCTGGATAAAGTTCTCCAGCCCTTCCAGATTCAGGCCGCTGCGCCCCAGCGCGGAGATAATGCCGGAGGTGGCGGTCTGACCCAGCCCGAACGGGTTGCCGATCGCCACGGCGAAGTCGCCGACCTTCAGCTGATCGGAGTCGGCGATTTTCACCTGCGTCAGATTCTTCGCGCCTTCTACCTGAATCAGCGCGATATCGGTCTGTTCGTCATGGCCAATCAGCTTCGCGTCATATTCACTGCCGTCGCCAAGCTGCACGCTGATCTTGTCCGCGCCGTTGACGACGTGGTTATTGGTGAGGATATAGCCTTTGACGGCGTCGATAATCACGCCGGAGCCCAGGCCCTCAAACGGCTGCGCCTGATCGCCGCCCGGCGCCTGACCGAAAAAGCGTTTTAACGGCTCGGGAATATCCTGCGCCTGGCTGGCCGCTTCCGTTCCCTCAACGTGAACGCTGACCACCGCCGGCAACACTTTTTCCAGCATCGGCGCCAGGCTAGGTAACGGCTGGCCCTGAATCTGGGCGGGCAACGTCGCCATCGCCGCAGGCGCTGCGGCAAGGCTCATCCCGATGCTCAAGGCTAATGCGCTTAACAGTCGTGCTTGTTTTTTCATTGCTACAACGCTCTCGCTGCGAAAAGTGGGGGGAGTAAACGTCTGTGACAGCTGATTCAGGGTCTGGGTTCGCAAAAAAGCGGGGCGTAACCCGATTACGCCCCAATAAGATTAGTCGCGCGCGGCGCGTTCGCCACGCAGCAGGCCGGAAGCGCCTTCAGAATAGTCGCGCGGGATCTGCACCGGCGCCTGATCGTTGTCCGCTTCCGCTTCTGTCAGCTGGTAGGCGAAGGGGTTCTTCTCGCCCGGCAGGTTCGGCAGCAGATCGTTCGATCCTTTCGCCATATGCTGATAGAGCTGGCGATAGTCGCGCGCCATGTTGTCCAGCAGCTCGGCGCTCTGCGCGAAGTGGTTAGTCAGCTCTTCGCGGTAGTCCGCCAGTTCCGCTTTGGATTTTTCCAGCTCGTACTGCATGCTGCGCTGCTCGCGCAGCTTTTTGTTACCGAAACGCATGGCAACCGCGCCGACAATAATGCCAATTACCAAACCAATTAGCCCGTATTCCCAGGTCATAATGACTCCCATGTAATTTCCGTTGTTTGTAGGGCATCCACCATTTCAATAGTAGTCACTATACCCGTTAATCTTATGGATGTGGAACTCTGAGGCGGCATGCCTTAGTGTAGAGCGGCCTTTTTTTCATCAACCGAACTGTGAATAAGACCTTTTCAGGGATTCTGAGAGAACCATGCAAACCTCATCTCCGCTTGCGCGCTATGAGCAGGCGCTGTCGCAGGGCGACTTTAAACCCGACGATGTACAACGCGACGCCATCACCCGACTGGACGCCGTTCAGCGGGCGCTGATTGCGCGTCAACCCGAGCCGTCCGCCAGCGGCAAAGGGCTGTTCGGCCGCCTCTCCCGCCTGATGGGCAAAGAGAAATCTGAGGCGCAAACGCCGGTGCGCGGCCTCTATATGTGGGGCGGTGTAGGGCGCGGCAAAACCTGGGTCATGGACTTGTTTTTTCAGTCTATTCCTGGCAACCGCAAGCTGCGTCTCCATTTCCATCGCTTTATGCTGCGCGTGCATGAAGAGCTGACCCAGCTGCAGGGCCAGAGCGATCCGCTGCTGACCATCGCCGACCGCTTTAAAGCGGAAACGGACATTCTCTGCTTCGATGAGTTTTTCGTCTCCGACATTACCGACGCCATGCTGCTCGGCACGCTGATGGAGGCGCTGTTCGCGCGCGGCATCACGCTGGTGGCGACCTCAAACATTCCGCCGGACGATCTCTACCGCAACGGGCTGCAGCGCGCGCGCTTTCTGCCGGCCATCGAGCAGATCAAACAGCACTGTGACGTGATGAACGTCGACGCCGGCATCGACTACCGCCTGCGCACCCTGACTTCGGCGCACCTGTGGAACGCGCCGCTTAACGAGGCGACGCACGCCGAAATGGAGCGCATGTTTAAGGCGCTGGCGGGCAGCGCGCGCGATGACGCGCCGGTGCTGGAGATCAACCATCGTCAGATGGCGACGCTGGGCGTCAGCGAAGGGGTGCTGGCGATCGACTTCCTGACGCTGTGCGGGGAAGGGCGCAGCCAGCACGACTATATCGAGCTGTCGCGCCGCTTTCACAGCGTGCTGCTCTACGACGTGCCGGTGATGATTTACAAAACCGAAGATCAGGCGCGGCGCTTTCTCGCGCTGGTGGATGAGTTCTACGAGCGCCACGTCAAACTGGTGGTCGCGGCGGAAACCTCGCTGTTTGAAATTTACCAGGGCACGCGGCTGAAATTCGAGTACCAGCGCTGCCTGTCGCGCCTGCAGGAGATGCAGAGCGAAGAGTATCTGCGCCTGCCGCATCTGCCTTAAGGGCGCGCAAGAAAAAGATCAAATAGGGTTCGATTTTTGCAATCGACTTCTCTATAATCTTGCGACCCCACGTTACAGCAACTGGATTTATTTCCCGAATCCGTTGTGCTCCGGTAACTCTATCCGAAGGGGTGGGCTTGCTGGTCAAAATGGTCGTGTGAGCCTCAACCGTTTACTTAAGCGTTTGGGTTTTCACCAACGTGTAACTTAATTTGGGTAAGCTTTTCGATGAAAACTTTTACAGCTAAACCAGAAACCGTACAGCGTGACTGGTATGTTGTTGACGCAACTGGCAAAACCTTGGGTCGCCTGGCGACTGAACTGGCGCGCCGTCTGCGTGGTAAGCATAAAGCGGAATACACTCCGCACGTTGATACTGGTGATTACATCATCGTTCTGAACGCTGACAAAGTCGCCGTTACCGGCAACAAGCGTTCTGACAAGATTTACTATCACCACACTGGCCACATCGGTGGTATCAAACAGGCGACCTTTGAAGAGATGATTGCTCGCCGTCCTGAGCGTGTGATTGAAATCGCGGTTAAAGGCATGCTGCCGAAGGGCCCGCTGGGCCGTGCAATGTTCCGTAAGCTGAAAGTTTACGCGGGCAACGAGCACACCCATGCGGCACAGCAACCGCAAGTTCTTGACATTTAATCGGGATTACAGGCAATGGCTGAAACTCAAAACTACGGCACTGGTCGCCGCAAAAGCTCTACCGCTCGCGTATTCATCAAGCCGGGCAGTGGCAACATCGTAATCAACCAACGTTCTCTGGAACAGTACTTCGGTCGCGAAACGGCACGCATGGTCGTTCGTCAGCCGCTGGAACTGCTGGACCTGGTTGGTAAATTCGATCTGTACGTCACCGTTAAAGGTGGTGGTATTTCTGGTCAGGCAGGTGCGATCCGTCACGGCATCACCCGCGCTCTGATGGAGTACGACGAATCTCTGCGTGCTGAACTGCGTAAAGCGGGCTTCGTTACCCGTGACGCACGTCAGGTTGAACGTAAGAAAGTCGGTCTGCGTAAAGCACGCCGTCGTCCGCAGTTCTCCAAGCGTTAATTGTTTGCGGCTTCGGCTGCTGCGATTGGCACGAAAAACCCGCTCCGGCGGGTTTTTTATTTGCGCGCGCCGCGTGCCGCACGGCGCGTAAATTCTCAGCGCTGCTCGCAAAATCCCCGCAAATCTCGAATCCCCGCCCACAAGCTGCGCAAAATCTGGTAAACTCTGTGTCACTTTGCGCCCATATGTCGGCGTGTGATGCCGCTCCTCTGTCAGGATGTCAGAGCGACAACGCTAGCGCAGGCTGTGAGCGAACGATTGAGCAGGTGAGTCGCCGTGTGGTTGGCTATTCGCAGTAACTTTTTGTGAACAAACTTGGAGGTTTTCATGGCTGTCGCTGCCAACAAACGTTCGGTAATGACGCTGTTTTCTGGTCCCACTGACATTTTCAGCCATCAGGTACGCATCGTACTGGCTGAAAAAGGCGTGAGTGTGGAGATCGAGCAGGTCGAAATGGATAACCTGCCGCAGGATCTGATTGACCTCAACCCGTATCGCACTGTGCCGACGCTGGTAGATCGTGAACTGACGCTGTATGAATCCCGCATCATCATGGAGTACCTCGACGAGCGCTTCCCGCATCCGCCGCTGATGCCGGTTTACCCGGTTGCGCGCGGCGAAAGCCGTCTGATGATGCACCGCATCGAGCAGGACTGGTACAGCCTGATGCACCGCATTGAAAAGAGCAGCGGTCAGGAAGCTGACGCCGCGCGCAAACAGCTGCGCGAAGAGCTGCTGGCCATCGCGCCGCTGTTTGCGCGCACGCCGTTCTTTATGAGCGAAGAGTTCAGCCTGGTAGACTGCTATCTGGCGCCGCTGCTGTGGCGTCTGCCCTCTATGGGCATCGACCTGGCCGGTGCCGGCTCGAAAGAACTAAAAGGCTATATGAATCGCGTATTCGAGCGTGACTCTTTCCTCGCGTCGCTGACGGAAGCGGAACGCGAAATGCGCCTGCAAGCCCGAGGCTAAGCTATGGAAATGTCGCAACTCTCAGCCCGTCGTCCCTACCTGCTGCGCGCCTTCTACGACTGGCTGCTCGACAACCAGCTGACGCCGCATCTGGTGGTCGACATTAATCTGCAGGGCGTGCAGGTGCCGCTGGAGTACGCGCGCGACGGTCAGATCGTGCTGAACATCGCGCCGCGCGCGGTCGGCAACCTGGAGCTGGGCAATGACGAAGTGCGCTTCAACGCGCGTTTCGGCGGCGTGCCGCGTCAGGTCTCCGTGCCGATGGCCGCTATTTTGGCGATCTACGCGCGTGAAAACGGCGCGGGCACCATGTTCGAGCCGGAACCGGCCTACGAACTGGGCGCGCAGGGTGCGGAAGAGGCGCCAGCCGATCCGGTGATGTCGGTGATCGACGGCGATCGTCCTGACGACGCCACCGAAGAAGATCCATCGCCGGATGACGATCCGCCGCCGCGCGGCCATCGCCCGTCACTGCGCGTGGTGAAATAAGCGAAAAAAAGCCGGCTATCTCAGCCGGCTTTTTTGTGGCTGCGCCACGATTACACTTCCAGATAGTCCATGATGCCTTCGGCCGCTTTACGTCCTTCGGCGATCGCCGTCACCACCAGGTCAGAGCCGCGCACCGCATCGCCGCCGGCGAAGATTTTCGGGTTGCTGGTCTGATGGGCGCTCTCGGCGCGCTCCGGCGCGATAATGCGTCCCTGACCGTCCAGCTCAACGCTGAAATCAGCCAGCCACTCCATTTTGTGCGGACGGAAACCAAACGCCATCACCACCGCATCGGCGGGCAGTACATGCTCGGATCCCGGCACGATCTCCGCGCGACGACGGCCTGCCGCGTCGGGCTGGCCCATCTCGGTGCGCGCCACTTTCACGCCGCTGACGCGGCCGTTGGCGTTAATTTCCACGCCCAGCGGCTGCACGTTGAACTGAAACTCTACGCCCTCTTCGCGCGCGTTTTTTACTTCGCGTTTCGAGCCAGGCATGTTGGCTTCATCGCGACGGTAAGCACAGGTCACGTGCGTCGCGCCCTGACGGATCGAGGTGCGCACGCAGTCCATCGCCGTGTCGCCGCCGCCCAGCACCACCACGCGCTTGCCTTCCATCGAGATGTAAGGCTGGTCATCCTGCTGTGCAAAGCCCATGGTGTGCTTGGTGTTAGCGATCAGGAACGGCAGCGCGTCATAGACGCCCGGCGCATCCTCGTTCTCCAGACCGCCGCGCATCGACTGATAGGTGCCGACGCCAAGGAAAACCGCGTCATAGGCGTTTACCAGGTCGCTCATCTGCACGTCGCGGCCCACTTCGGTGTTGAGCTGAAACTCAATGCCCATTCCGGTAAAGAGTTCGCGGCGCTTGATCATCACCTCTTTTTCCAGCTTGAACGACGGAATGCCGAAGGTCAGCAGGCCGCCGATTTCCGGATGGCGATCGTAGACCACCGCCTTCACGCCGTTGCGCGTCAGCACGTCCGCGCAGGCGAGGCCCGCCGGGCCCGCGCCGATGATCGCCACGCGCTTGCCGGTCGGCTTGACGTGCGACATATCCGGACGCCAGCCCATCTCCATCGCTTTATCGTTGATATAGCGCTCGATGTTGCCGATGGTCACCGCGCCGAACTCATCGTTCAGGGTGCAGGAGCCTTCGCACAGGCGATCCTGCGGGCAGACGCGGCCGCACACTTCCGGCAGGCTGTTGGTCTGATGCGACAGCTCGGCTGCTTCGATAATGCGGCCTTCGTTCGCCAGCTTCAGCCAGTTAGGGATGTAGTTGTGAACCGGGCACTTCCACTCGCAGTAAGGGTTACCGCAGGAGAGACAGCGGTCGGCCTGCGCCTTCACCTGACTGTCAGAAAAGGGCTCATAAATTTCGACAAACTCAATTTTACGGATTTTCAGCGGCTTCTTTGGCGGGTCAACGCGCTGTAAGTCGATAAATTGATATACGTTTTGACTCATCGTAACCTCTTACGGCTATCCCGTCCGGCGCACGGCGCCAGACGGGACGAACTATTACTGTGCCTGCACGCGCAGCTCGGCTGCGGAACGACTGCGGTGACCCAGCAACGCCTTAACATCGCTGGACTTGGGTTTAACCAGGGCGAAGCGCGACGACCAGAGCGGCCAGTTGGCGAGGATCTCTTCGCCACGGCTGGAGCCGGTGTGCTGCACATGCTCGGTGATCAAGCCGCGCAGGTGCTCTTCGTGGATCGCCAGCTCGTCGACGTTCAGCACTTCTACCAGCTCCGGGTTGACGCGCTTGCGGAACTCGCCGTCTTCATCCAGCACGTAGGCGAAGCCGCCCGTCATGCCGGCGCCGAAGTTCACGCCGGTGCGACCCAGCACGCAGACGATGCCGCCGGTCATATATTCACACCCGTTGTCGCCGATCCCTTCCACCACGGTAATGGCGCCCGAGTTGCGCACCGCGAAACGCTCGCCCGCACGGCCAGCGGCGAACAGTTTGCCGCCCGTCGCGCCGTAAAGGCAGGTGTTGCCCGCGATGGTCGCTTCATGGCTGCGGAACGCCGAGCCGACCGGCGGACGGATCGCCAGCATGCCGCCAGCCATTCCCTTGCCGACGTAGTCGTTGGCGTCGCCGGTCAGCGTCAGCTCGACGCCGCCTGCGTTCCACACGCCGAAGCTCTGCCCGGCGGTGCCGGAGAAGTGCGCGCGGATCGGATCCGCCGCCAGCCCCTGATCGCCGTGGATCGCCGCGATCGCGCCAGAGAGCGTCGCGCCTACCGAGCGGTCGGTGTTGCGGATGTCGAAGTAGAACGTCTTGCTCTGTCGCGCTTCGACAAACGGCATCGCCTGGCTATGCAGCGCCTTGTTCAGCTCGCCTTTATCGAACGGCGGGTTGCTGCCTTCGGTGCAGTGCAGCGCTTTGCCCGGCATCGGCGTCGCGGTTTTCAGCAGCGCCGAGAGATCCAGGTTCTGCTGCTTGGCGGTGAAGCCGTCCAGCTCTTTCAGCAGCTCGGTGCGGCCGATCAGATCCGTCAGGCGTTTCACGCCCAGGTTCGCCATCAGCTCGCGGGTTTCACGGGCGATAAATTCAAAGTAATTGGTCACTTTGAACGGCAGGCCGTGATAGTGATTCTTACGCAGCTTGTCATCCTGGGTCGCTACGCCGGTCGCGCAGTTGTTGAGGTGACAGATACGCAGGTATTTACAGCCCAGCGCCACCATTGGACCGGTGCCGAAGCCGAAGCTTTCCGCGCCGAGGATCGCCGCTTTGATAATGTCGCGGCCGGTTTTCAGGCCGCCGTCCACCTGCAGACGGATCTTGTGGCGCAGACCGTTGGAGACCAGCGCCTGCTGGGTTTCCACCAGGCCCAACTCCCACGGACAGCCCGCGTACTTCACCGAACTCAGCGGGCTGGCGCCGGTGCCGCCGTCGTAGCCGGCGATAGTGATCAGGTCGGCATAGGCTTTCGCCACGCCGGTGGCGATGGTGCCGACGCCAGGCTCGGAGACCAGCTTCACTGAAATCATCGCCTTCGGGTTAACCTGCTTCAGGTCGAAAATCAGCTGCGCCAGATCTTCGATCGAGTAGATATCGTGATGCGGCGGCGGCGAAATCAGCGTCACGCCCGGCACCGAGTAGCGCAGCTTCGCGATATAAGGTGTCACTTTGTCGCCCGGCAGCTGGCCGCCTTCGCCTGGCTTCGCGCCCTGCGCCACTTTAATCTGGATCACGTCGGCGTTCGCCAGATAGGCGGGCGTGACGCCGAAGCGGCCCGATGCAACCTGCTTGATGCGCGACACTTTATTGGTGCCGTAGCGCGCCGGATCTTCGCCGCCTTCGCCGGAGTTCGAGTAGCCGCCGAGCGAGTTCATCGCTTCGGCCAGCGCCTCGTGCGCCTCCGGGCTGAGCGCGCCGATAGACATCGCCGCAGTGTCAAAACGCTTAAACAGCTCGCTGGCCGGCTCGACGTCGTCGATATGGATCGATTCGGTGCCCGGCTGCAGCTCCAGCAGATCGCGCAGCGTCGCCACCGGACGTTCGTTCACCAGCTTCGCGTAGGCCTGGTAGTCGCTGTATTCGCCGCTCTCGACGGCGCGCTGCAGCGTACCCACCACATCCGGGTTATAGGCGTGATACTCGCCGCCGTGCACGTACTTCAGCAGGCCGCCCTGGTCCAGCGGTTTACGCTGCAGCCAGGCGCGTTTCGCCAGATTGGTCAGATCCTGCTGGAAATCGGCAAAGTTGGCGCCGCTGATGCGGCTGACCACGCCCTGGAAGCAGAGACCCGACACATCGGCGTGCAGGCCCACCGCTTCGAACAGCTTCGAGCAGCGATAGGAGGCGATGGTCGAGATGCCCATTTTGGACATGATCTTGTAGAGACCTTTGTTGATGCCGTTACGGTAGTTCAGCATCACCGCGCGATAATCTTTCTCGATGACGTTGCTGTCGACCATCTTCGCCAGCGATTCATACGCCAGGTAGGGATAGATGGCGGTCGCGCCGAAGCCGAGCAGCACGGCAAAGTGGTGCGGATCGCGCGCGCTGGCGGTTTCAACGATGATGTTGGCGTCACAGCGCAGGCTTTTCTCTACCAGACGCGTCTGCACCGCGCCGACGATCATCGGCGCCGGCACCGGCAGGCGAGTTTCGCTAATGGCGCGATCGGAGAGCACCAGCAGCACGGTGCCGTTACGCACCATACGCTCGGCCTCGTCGCACAGCGCGTGCATCGCCTGCTCCAGCGTCTGCGTCGCCGCATCGAAGGTACAGTCGAGCGTGTCGGCGCGATAGTATTCGCCTTCCAGCGTGGTCAGCTGATTAAAGTCGGACCACAGCAGGATAGGGGACTTAAAGCTGACGCGGTGCGCCTGACCTTCCGCTTCGCAGAAGACG
This sequence comes from Pantoea sp. Z09, assembly GCF_022394795.1. Classification (NCBI taxonomy): domain Bacteria; kingdom Pseudomonadati; phylum Pseudomonadota; class Gammaproteobacteria; order Enterobacterales; family Erwiniaceae; genus Pantoea; species Pantoea sp. Z09. Next base: position 3,455,842 of record NZ_CP092373.1, on the reverse strand, counting down.
TTCATTTCGCGGCCGATGCTGGTCGCCAGCGACATCACATGGTTTTCGCGCAGCGGATCGATCGGCGGGTTGGTGACCTGCGCGAACTGCTGGCGGAAGTAGTCATAAATGATGCGCGGACGGCTGGAGAGCACGGCGAACGGCGTGTCGTCGCCCATCGAGCCGACTGCCTCCTGACCGTTTTCGCCCAGCACGCGGATAATGGTGTCCAGCTCTTCGCTGCTGTAGCCGAACTGCTTCTGATAAGTCGCCAGCAGCGGATCGTTCAGCTCGCGGCTGCCGACCTGATTGTCAGGCAGATCTTCGAACGGCACCAGGCGCTTAACGTTCTTCTCCATCCACTCTTTATAGGGGTGGCGGCTTTTGAGATCGTGGTCGGTTTCCGCGGAGTGCAGAATGCGGCCGATGCGGGTGTCGATCACCATCAGTTCGCCAGGGCCGACGCGGCCTTTTTCCACCACCTCGTCTGGCTGGTAGTCCCAGATGCCCACTTCTGAGGCGCAGGTGATCAGCTTGTCTTTGGTGATCACGTAGCGCGCCGGGCGCAGGCCGTTACGGTCCAGGTTACAGGCGGCGTAGCGGCCGTCTGACATCACGATGCCCGCCGGGCCGTCCCACGGCTCCATATGCATGGAGTTAAAGTCGAAGAAGGCGCGCAGCTCGGGATCCATATCCGGGTTGTTCTGCCAGGCAGGCGGCACCAGCAGACGCATCGCGCGCACCAGATCCATACCGCCGTTCAGGAACAGCTCCAGCATGTTGTCCATCGAGCTGGAGTCGGAGCCGGTTTCGTTAACGAAGGGACCGGCGTTCTGCAGATCGGGGATCAGCGGCGTATTGAATTTATAGGCGCGGGCGCGCGCCCACTGACGGTTACCGGCAATGGTGTTGATCTCGCCGTTGTGCGCCATATAGCGGAACGGCTGCGCCAGCGGCCAGCGCGGCACGGTATTGGTGGAGAAGCGCTGGTGGAACAGGCAGATCGCCGACTCCAGACGCAGATCCGCCAGGTCAAGATAGAAGCGCGGCAGGTCGGCCGGCATGCAAAGGCCTTTGTAGATATTGACCTGGTTGGAGAAGCTACAGATGTAGAACGCTTTATCGTCGCTCTGCTCCATACGCTTCTCGGCGCGACGGCGCGCCATATAGAGACGACGCTCCATATCGCGCGGGCGCCAGCCGGCCGGCGCGTTGATAAAAAGTTGCTGAATGCGCGGCATCGAGGAGAGGGCAATCTCTCCCAGCACATCTTGATTGACGGGCACGTCGCGCCAGCCGACCACAGAGAGGGTTTCGCGGACCACTTCCTCTTCCACAATGCGGCGGCTCGCCTGGGCCTCTTCCTCATCATGGCTGAGGAACAGCATGCCCACGGCGTAATTTTTCGCCAAGCGCCAGCCTTTCTCTTCCGCGACGACGCGGAAAAAGCGGTCAGGTTTTTGTAATAACAGCCCACAGCCGTCGCCGGTCTTGCCGTCAGCAAGGATCGCGCCACGGTGTTGCATACGGGCCAGCGCGTGGATTGCGGTACGCACTACCTTATGGCTTGGTTCGCCTTCTATATGAGCGATGAGGCCGAAACCACAGTTATCCTTTTCAAGGGATTTGTCATACAACATTTCAGTGAACCTCCCCAGGCTCTGTGGATTCCCTTTGGTCGGGCTACGGGCGCAGAAAGGATCAAGCGACAGGCTGCGCGCATCATGCGCTGCACTCCTGTGTCGCCCCATCTGTCTGGCCGTTGGCGTCGTTGTCACAAGCGTCGAGGTCTTGTTACAGGGGGAATCTCTGTTACTGCATAAATATGACGGGCTGAGCACCCATCCAGAAAGCTTCCAGCGGATTTCCAACTTATCGGGAAAGCGGAATAAGGTCAAATAGCGTTCCTGGTCGTCTTTTTAAGCGGTGTTGCAGCGTTATCCTTATGATTAATAACGTGTTTAACCGTAAAAAACTGTCAATCAGCCATTTGCCCATAGCGCCGGAAATGTGAACTGTCTCACTGTCATGATGCGGTCATATCCCCGCACAATGCTGGCTGAAGGAGCTTTAACAGCAGGATATGCTGCATAGCAGATTACCCGCACATCATGTATCTGTTTTTCTTATAACGGCAGATTTGAATCAAACAGAGGGTGGCCATAAGTAAAATTAATCAAGCAAGGGGTGATTATTCACGCAGGAAAAGTGAATTTAAATTCATAAGGAAAAAGGAGGGCCGGGGCATCGAAAGGCTGCCGATAAAGAAAAGAGAGGGCTTAACATCCACTTGCCGATAAGCAGGCGGCCCTCCAGATTATTCAGCTGGCGTAATTAGTCAAGTTTTTTAGCGCTCAGGCCGCTATCGTCGGCGATCGTGGGGTCAGATGCACCATTATGGGGCGCAACGCGCGCTTTACCGCCATGCGCAGCGCCATCGCACAGGGAATTACGCTATGATGAGCCTGTTCTTTTCCAGGGAGTTCGTATGAAACAGATCCGCCTGCTGGCGCAATATTATGTTGATTTGATGGTGAAGCTGGGACTGGTGCGCTTTTCGCTGCTGCTGGCGTCGGCGCTGGTGGTGCTGGCGATGGTGGTACAGATGGCGGTGACCATGGTGCTGCGCGGCCACGTAGAGAGCATCGACGTGGTGCGCTCGGTGTTCTTTGGCCTGCTGATTACGCCCTGGGCGGTCTACTTTCTCTCGGTGGTGGTCGATCAGCTTGAGGAGTCGCGTCAGCGTCTTTCCAGGTTGGTGGACAAGCTGGAGGAGATGCGCACCCGCGATCTCGAGCTAAACCAGCAGATGAAAGAGACCATCACCCAGCTCAATCAGGAAATCAACGACCGTATTAAAGCGGAGCAGGCGCGCGAGCAGGTGATGGATAAGCTACGTGAAGAGATGGCGCGCCGCGAGCAGGCGCAGATCGAGCTGGAGCAGCAATCCTCGTTCCTGCGCTCTTTCCTCGACGCCTCGCCCGATCTGGTGTTCTACCGCAATATCGACAAGCAGTTCTCCGGCTGCAACCGCGCCATGGAGCTGCTGACCGGCAAAAGCGAAAAACAGCTGATTGGCCTGACGCCGCGCGACATCTACGACGAAGATGCGGCGACCAAGGTGCTGGAGACCGACGAGAAGGTGTTCCGCCACAACGTGTCGCTCACCTATGAGCAGTGGCTGCAGTACCCGGACGGGCGCAAGGCCTGCTTTGAGATCCGCAAAGTGCCCTATTACGACCGCGTTGGCAAACGCAGCGGGCTGATGGGCTTCGGTCGCGATATTACCGAGCGTAAGCGCTATCAGGACGCGCTGGAGAACGCCAGCCGGGAAAAGACCACCTTTATCTCAACGATCAGCCACGAGCTGCGTACGCCGCTTAACGGCATTGTCGGCCTGAGCCGCATCCTGCTCGACACCGATCTCAATCAGGAGCAGCTGAAGTACCTGAAAACCATTCATGTTTCCGCCATTACGCTCGGCAACATCTTCAACGACGTGATTGAGGTAGACAAGATCGAACGCCGCAAGGTGCAGCTCGATAACCAGCCGCTCGACTTTACCGGCTTCCTGGCAGATCTGGAGAACCTCTCCGGGCTGCTGGCGCAGCCGAAAGGGCTGAAGTTCGTGATGGCGCCGAGTTTGCCGCTGCCGCACAAGATTTGCGCCGACGGCACGCGCCTGCGCCAGATCCTGTGGAACCTGATCGGCAACGCCGTGAAATTTACCCAGCAGGGCGAAATCGTGGTGCGCGTCGCCTACGAGCAGAATGAGATGCTGCGTTTTGAGGTGGAAGACTCCGGCCAGGGCATCCCGCAGGATGAGCAGGATAAGATCTTCGCCATGTACTATCAGGTGAAAGATCAGCACGGCGGCAAACCGGCGACCGGCACCGGCATTGGCCTGGCGGTATCGCGCCGTCTGGCGCAGGCGATGGGCGGCGATATTACCGTGCGCAGCGCGCCGGGGCAGGGATCCTGCTTCACCGTGCTGATCAACGCGCCGCGCGTGGCCGAAGAGGTCGAGGATGAGAGCAGAGACGACAGCATGCCGCTGCCGGCGCTGCACGTGCTGCTGGTTGAGGATATTGAACTGAACGTGGTGGTGGCGCGCTCGGTGCTGGAAAAACTCGGCTGCAGCGTCGAGGTGGCGATGACCGGGCAGGCCGCGCTGGAGATGTTCGACCCGCTGGAGTTCGACCTCGCCCTGCTGGATATCCAGCTGCCGGATATGACCGGCCTCGACGTCTCGCGCGCCATTCATCAGCGCTACCCCGACGCCAGCCTGCCGCCGCTGGTGGCGCTGACCGCTAACGTGCTTAAGGATAAGAAAGAGTACCTGGAGGCAGGCATGGACGACGTGCTGAGCAAGCCGCTGTCGGTGCCGGCGCTAACCGCCATGATCAAAAAGTTCTGGGATCACCCCAGCGACGACGCGCAGGCCGATCGCGAGGAGGGCGAGGACAAAACGCGCGCGCTGCTCGATGTGCCGATGCTGGAGCAATATATCGAACTGGTCGGCCCCGGACTGATTACGCAGAGCCTGACGATGTTTGAACAGATGATGCCAGGCTACCTTGAGGTGCTCGACTCCAATCTGATGGCGCGCGACCAGAAAGGCATTGCGGAAGAGGGCCACAAAATTAAAGGCGCGGCGGGATCGGTGGGATTACAGCATCTGCAGCAGGTGGCGAAACAGATCCAGAGTCCGGAGCTACCGGCATGGTGGGACAACGTGGGCGAATGGGTTGAAGAGCTTAAGCGCGAGTGGCGTCACGACGTGCAGGTATTACGCGAGTGGGTAGCAGAAAGAGAAAAACCACGGGCCTGAAAAAAAATGACCCCAGTCGAAGACCGGGGTGCGCGAATACTGCGCCAACACCAGGGAAAAAGGCGCTGTTGCTATACTGATTCGAGTTAACGTGCAGCAGCGTGGTATTGGTTAACACATGCCATCACCTTAGCAAATTCCATTAATGACTGGGTGAAGATTCATTAAAATGTGTGATGTTGAGCAGCGTTTAAATACAGAAAACATTAATTTGGCAACACAGTCAAGCAAGGAATCAATTTCTGCGTTGCATTGCGCTCATTTTGACCAATTGTTCCAGTTTTTGCGCGGTTTTTGTTTGCCAGCGCGCTGCGAGGCGCGCCGCAAAGCGGGGAAAAGCGCTTTCGCCGCGAATTTGCCACTATTTATGATGCAATGTATTGATAAAATTGAAAAAGTTTTCGAGTGGCCGTACTTTATCCAAAACGTTTTGGAAAGCGCGCGCGTAAATTTCCAAATCGTTGTGATGCCAGGCAAATCTGCAGAAATCAATCGGCGGAATAGCGTGATTTTATCGCCGCTTTAGCGCTGGAATGGGCAGCATCAGGTTGTCTGTTTTCTGTTCCTTTACGCTAAATAGTGAATAGCGGAACAGTGATGCCAGAGTGAAGGTTTAATATCGTGAATGAATCATTGTGAGGTTTATCACAAATGGTTAAGTGTATGTCGTGAAAAGCGATAAGCGCGCAACAAGTATGGAACCGATTCCTTTTTAACGGAAGTGCTTGATGTGATTCGATCTGTTGGCGATTTACGGCGATAAAAAAGAGCGCTGACCGCGTCAATTTGCGCATAATTTCGCTCTTCATCAGCCTTTTTGACGGAGATGTGCCTTTCATCACATCAGGAATTGATTAATTCAGGGAACAGGTAAGAGCTCATTGCATGAGCAGGAATAAAGGGAGCCTCTGGCGAGGCATTAAACGTATCGCCACGCGCGTGATAGTGACGCTGCTGGGCGTATGGGTTATCGGTATTGGTCTGTTCGCCTTTTTGCCGGTGCCCTTTTCCGCAGTAATGGCGGAGAGACAGCTCGGCGCATGGCTGAGCGGCGATTTTCACTATGTGGCGCACTCTGACTGGGTGGGACACGACGAGATTTCGCCGTGGATGGCGCTGGCGGTGGTCGCCTCGGAGGATCAGAAATTCCCGACGCACTGGGGATTCGACGTCGATGCGATTGAATCGGTGCTCGACAGTGAGGGCACGCGCATGCGCGGCGCCTCCACGCTGTCGCAGCAAACGGCGAAAAACCTGTTTCTCTGGGATGGACGCAGCTGGCTAAGAAAAGGGCTGGAGGCGGGACTGACGGTGGGCATCGAAACCGTCTGGACCAAGCGACGCATCCTGACGGTCTACCTGAACATAGCCGAATTCGGCGAGGGGATCTTCGGCGTGGAAGCCGCCTCGCAGCGCTATTTTCACAAGCCGGCCAGTCGGCTGACTATCGCGGAAGCGGCGCTGCTGGCAGCGGTGCTGCCTAACCCAATTCGCTTCCGCGCCGACGCGCCGTCAGGCTATGTGCGCCAGCGCCAGCAGTGGATTATGCGGCAGATGCGCCAGCTGGGCGGCGAGGGCTTCCTGCAGCGTAATCATCTCGACTAAGCATCACTCTTCGTCGAAGCCGGCCTCGAAAAGTTCGATAACGGCCGCCAGCGCCTGGTGCTCTTCCGGGCCGCTGGCTTCAATCTCAATATGACCGCCTTTAGCAGAATCGAGCATCAGCAGGGCAATCACGCTGCTCGCCTCCGCCTCGGTGCCTGATTCGTTGCGCAGCAGCACTTCGGCGTCGAAGCTTTGCACCAGCTCGAACAGCTTCATCGCCGGTCGCGCGTGCATGCCCAGCTTGTTTTTGATTTCCACGGTTTGTTTAACGGTCATGATTTACGTTTTTCCAGCGTGCGATGGCGCGACTGCACGTTTTTGCCGCGTGAGCGGAAGTAGTCCGCCAGCTGCTCGGCGATATAGACCGAACGGTGTTTGCCGCCGGTGCAGCCGATAGCGACGGTCAGGTAGCTGCGGTTGTTGGTTTCCAGCATCGGCAGCCATAGTTCGAGATAGCTGCGCGTCTGATAGATAAAGTTATGCACTTCAGTGTGACGATCGAGAAACGCCGCGACCGGGCGATCGAGTCCGGTCATCGGGCGCAGTTTGGGATCCCAGTGCGGGTTCGGCAGAAAGCGCACGTCAAAAACGTAGTCGGCGTCGATGGGAATGCCGTGCTTGAAGCCGAAGGATTCAAACACCATCGTCAGCTCGCGTTCGCGCTTGCCCAGTAGCCGGGTGCGCAGCATCTCCGCCAGCTCGTGCACCGACATCTCAGAGGTATCGATAATCAGATCGGCGCGCGAGCGCAGCGGCTCCAGCAGATCGCTCTCTTCGTCGATGGCGCTTTCCAGCGACAGGTTCTTACTGGAGAGCGGATGCAGACGGCGCGTATCGCTGTAGCGGCGGATCAGCGTATTGCGATCGGCATCGAGAAACAGCAGCTGCGGCGAAAAGGCGTCCGGCAGATTATTCAGCGCATGTTCGAACACTTCCGGCGACTCCGGCATATTGCGCACGTCGATGCTGACGGCCGCCGAGATATTGCGTTCCATCAGCGAGTTCGCCAGCTCGGGCAACAGCACCACAGGCAGGTTATCGACGCAGTAGAATCCCATATCTTCCAGCGCGCGTAGCGCCACCGATTTTCCTGAGCCTGACCGACCGCTAACGATCATCAGCACCATGACCTTCTCTCCCGTTTTAAACCGGCGCGCACGCCGGTAAAAGCGCAGCGCGCGTTACTGCTCCTCTGGAGCTTCTGTAATGATGGCGTAGAGTTCTTCATCGCTCTGCGCCGCGCGCAGGCGGCGACAAACGGTTTTGTCCGCCAGACGCTTCGCGACCAGAGAGAGGGTGTGCAAGTGGGTTTTGCACTGATCCGCCGGCACCAGCAGCGCAAACAGCAGGTCGACCGGCTGGTTGTCTACCGCGTCGAAGGCGATGGGCTGGTCAAGGCTGATAAACACGCCGACCGCGCGCAGCGTGTCCTCTTCCAGCTTGCCGTGCGGGATCGCGATACCGTTGCCGATACCGGTGCTGCCCATGCGCTCACGGGTCAGGATCGCCTCAAACAGGGTTTGATGCGGCAGATTAAGCTGCTTCGCTGCCAGCTCGCTGATAATCTCCAGCGCGCGTTTTTTACTCTGGCAGTGTACGCCGCTGCGCGTGCAGTCCGGCGTCAGCACGGTGCTCAGTTCCAGTATCAGATCGTTGTTCATTATCGTTTCACTTGCGAGTTCACAGAGCCGCGGCGTGGCCGCGGCGCTTGCACAGATGGCAAAACGGGGCGGTAAATCCGCCCCATCCAGACCGCCCTGAGCGCGCGAGGCGCGCTGCAAGCGTGAAGGTTAGTGTTTGTTCAGTTTGTCTTTATGCCGGTTAAGCTGACGGGCGAGCTTGTCGACCAGCCCGTCAAGCGCCGCATACATATCTTCCGCTTCCGACGTGGCGTGCAGCTCGCCGCCGTTGACGTGTAAGGTCGCGTCCGCAACCTGAGTGACCCTTTCCACTTTCAGAACAATATAAACCTGATTGATGCGATCGAAATAGTGTTCCAGTTTGGCAAATTTGTTGTTGATGAACTCACGCAGCGGTTCGGTGACTTCAACGTTTTGCCCAGTGATATTTAGCTGCATAGGTCTTCCTTCTCATTTCTGTCAAACCAGCTGTTTCCGCTGGTTCGATGGCGGGATAGATAAAGACTCGCGATATTTAGCGACGGTACGGCGTGCCACCATAATGCCCTGTTCAGACAACATGGAGGTGAGCTTGCTGTCGCTCAAGGGTTTAGCGGGATTCTCCGCCGAGATTAATTTTTTCACCAGCGCTCGAATCGCCGTGGAGGAGGCTTCGCCGCCGCCTTCGGTGTTGACGTGGCTGGAGAAAAAATATTTAAGTTCGAAGATGCCGCGCGGGCTGTGCAGATATTTTTGCGTGGTCACGCGCGAGATAGTGGATTCATGCATATCCACCGCCTGCGCGATATCCGCCAGCACCATCGGGCGCATAAACTCTTCGCCCTGCTCGAAAAAGGCCTGCTGCTGCTCGACGATACAGCGCGTCACCTTCAGCAGCGTATCGTTGCGGCTTTCGAGGCTTTTGATCAGCCAGCGCGCCTCCTGCAGGTTGCTGCGGATAAACTGGCTGTCGCTGTCGTTGCGCGCGGCGCCGCCCATCGCGGCATAGTGCTGATTGATGCGCAGACGCGGCACGCTGTCGCTATTCAGCTCTACCGTCCAGCGCTTGCCAACCTTGCGCACCAGCACGTCGGGGATGACATATTCCGGCTCGCCGGTCTGCACCGACTGGCCGGGGCGCGGATCCAGCGACTGGATCAGCTGCATCGCCTCTTTCAGCACCTCTTCTTTAAAGCGGGTGACGCGCATCAGGCTGCGGAAATCGTGGTTGGCCAGCAGATCGAGATGTTCGCTGACAATCAGGCGCGCCTCGGCCAGCATCGGCGTGGCCGGGGCGAACTGGGAGAGCTGCACCAGCAGGCAGTCGCGCAGATCGCGCGCGCCGACGCCGACCGGATCGAAACGCTGAATGCGCTTCAGCACCGCTTCGACCTCATCCAGCGCCAGCTCGTCATTGCCCATGCTGTCGAGGATCTCGTCAAGCGAAACGGTGAGATAGCCGGTATCGTCGATGGCGTCGACGATAGAGGTGGCGATGGCGCGATCGGTGTCGGTGAAAGGCGTCAGATCCACCTGCCACATCAGGTAATCCTGCAGCGACTGGGTGGTTTCGCCCTGATAGACCGGCAGCTCGTCATCCTGATAGTCGGTGCCGGTGCCGGAAGGGGTGCCTGCGGTATACATCTCGTCCCAGGTGGCGTCGAGCGGCAGGTCGTCCGGCATCTCTTTCTGTTCCAGCGCCTCGCGCGTGTCCAGCACCTCATCTTCCTGATAGTCGCGGCTGTCGATCTCTTCGTGCACGTCAGCCTGCTCCAGCAGCGGATTGCTCTCCAGCGCCAGCTGCAGCTCCTGCTGAAGCTCAAGCGTAGAGAGCTGCAGCAGTCGGATGGCCTGCTGCAGCTGTGGAGTCATCGCCAGCTGTTGGCTGAACCTGAGTTGCAAACCTTGCTTCATATTCAGGACGGGATTTCCTAAGCAAACATCGTATTAACGACACCTTATCAGAGTCTGAACTCTTCGCCCAAATAAACCCGTTTAACCTGCTCATCTGCAAGTATTTCATTTGGCGTGCCGTGGGCGATCAGGTGCCCCTGGCTAACGATATAGGCGCGTTCGCACACCGCCAGAGTTTCACGAACGTTGTGGTCGGTGATCAGCACGCCGAGGCCGCTGTCGCGCAGATGCTCGATGATTTTTTTGATGTCGATAACCGAGATGGGATCGACGCCGGCAAACGGCTCATCCAGCAGAATAAATTTCGGATTGGCAGCCAGCGCACGGGCGATTTCGACGCGGCGGCGTTCACCGCCCGACAGCGCCTGGCCCATGCTGTCGCGCAGATGGGCGATATGAAACTCATCCATCAGCTCGTTGGCGCGATCCTGACGCTGCTCCTCGGTGAGGTCGTCACGGATTTGCAGCACCGCCATCAGGTTGTCGTAGACGCTCAGACGGCGGAAAATCGACGCTTCCTGCGGCAGATAGCCGATGCCACGACGCGCGCGCGCGTGCAGCGGCAGGATGCTGATGTCGTCGTCGTCAATGACGATGCGGCCCGCGTCGCGCGGCACGATGCCGACGACCATGTAGAAGGTGGTGGTCTTACCCGCGCCGTTGGGGCCCAGCAGGCCGACGATCTCGCCGGATTTCACCTGCAGGCTGACGTCTTCCACCACGCGACGGCCCTTATAGGCCTTCGCCAGGTTTTCTGCGATTAGTGTGGCCATAGCGATCAGTTACTCTTTTTCGGGCTGTTAGCGTTTTTGTCCTGCAGCTGCGACGGCACCAGCACGGTGGTGACGCGCTTGCTCTGACCCTGGCTGTAGGCCTGCATTTTCTGCTCTTTAACCAGATAGGTGATGCGGTCGCCTTTGATATTGCTGTCCTGCTGTTCGATGTAGGCGTTGCCGGTCAGCTCGACGAAATCTTTCGCCAGCTCGTAGTGCAGTTTGGCCGCGTGGCCCTGCACCGGCTTGCCGCTGTCCTGCATCTGGTAGAAGGTGGCCGGGTTGCCCCAGGCGTCAACGATGGTTTTATTGCTGTCGCCGCCGGGACGCGTGACCACCACTTTATCGGCGGTGATTTTAATGGTGCCCTGGGTGACGATGACGTTGCCGGTAAAGGTCGCCACATTGCCTTGCAGGTCCAGCGCCTGGTTTTCAGAGTCGATGTTGACCGGTTTGTCCGAGTCGCCGGTCACCGCCAGCGCGGGCAGACTGGCCGCCAGCAGCGCGCCGACCAGGAAAAACTTAAGGCTGTTGTTGTGCATTTTGGATTTCATAATAAGTTTTGACCTTTTCAATCAACTCGGCGTTTTTCGTCCGTAAATTTCCACGCATTTTCATGCCGGTAGAGTTAAAACCGCGCCCGAACAGCGTGACCTGGTCGTCGGACGTCACGTCCTGAGAGACGAGGTTGACCTGCGCATTGTCCGTTTTGATGCGCTGCAGCTGCGAATCCTGCGTCAGCGTATTTACTTCCACATGACCATACAGGTAAAGCATACGATCTTTGGTGAGTTTGGCTTTATCCGCGCGCACCGACCAGGTCGGCACTTTGTTTTCGTCGTAGGTGGTCATCACCGGCTTGTCGAACCAGCTCACCTCGTCCGCGGCGAAATAGGTCACTTTGTCCGACACCAGTTTGTACGCCAGCGCCCCTTGCGGGTTGTAGACCACGGTATTCGAATTCGCGCTGGTATAGGTCGGCTCCTGATCGCTGGCGGCGACCGGCGCGCTCGCGTCATCCTGGCTGGTCAGGTTCCAGCCGATCAGCACCAGCGCGATCAAGGCCAGGATCAGCGTTATCCAACGCCTGCTTCTACTCATACTGATAGCCCTTTGGCATCCTCAAATTTGTTCTGCGCCATTAAAATCAGGTCGCACACTTCGCGCACCGCGCCGCGTCCGCCCGCGATGCGCGTGACGTAACGGGCGCGCGGCAGCAGCACAGGATGCGCATCGGCGACGGCGACGCTCAGCCCCACTCTGGCCATGACTGGCCAGTCGATCAGATCGTCGCCGATATAGGCGACCTGCTCATCGGAAAGCGACAGTTTATCCAGAAGTTCGCGATAGGCCAAAAGCTTATCGGACTGTCCCTGATAAAGATGGCGAATGCCCAGGGTTTTGCAGCGATCCTCCATCAGGCGCGCATTGCGTCCGGTAATGATCGCCACCTCGATATCTGAGGTTAGCAAACAGCGGATGCCGTAGCCGTCGCGCACGTTAAAGGCCTTCAGCTCTTCGCCGTTGTTGCCCATGTAGATCACGCCGTCCGACATTACGCCGTCAACGTCGCAAATCAGCAGGCGGATCTGGCTGGCGCGCGCCATGACCTCCGCGCTAACGGGTCCGTAGCAGGTTTCCACCAGGGAAGTATTTAGCGACATGTTCGTTTCCTGTTCAGACTACGCCGGCGCGCAGCATGTCATGCATATGTACCACACCGAGCAGACGATCGTCATCGGCCACCAGCAGCGCGGTAATGTTTTTGTTTTGCATCAGGTTCAGCGCGTCGACCGCCAGCATATTGGGGCGCACCCGAATGCCGCCGCGCGTCATCACTTCCGAAATGGTGGCATGCTGGAAATCGATGCCCATATCGAAGATGCGGCGCAGGTCGCCGTCGGTAAAAATCCCCTCGATCTTCATCAGATCGTCGACAATCACCGTCAGCCCTAAATTTTTGCGCGTGATCTCCAGCAGCGCGTCGCGCAGCGAGGCGTCGCGCGTCACGTGCGGCATCTCGTCGCCGCTGTGCATAATGTCGCTGACGTGCAGCAGCAGCTTGCGTCCCAGCGCGCCGCCCGGATGCGACAGCGCGAAATCCTCGGCGGTAAAGCCGCGCGCCTCAAGCAGCGCCACCGCCAGCGCATCACCCATCACCAGCGTCGCGGTGGTGCTGCTGGTCGGTGCCAGCCCGAGCGGGCAGGCTTCCTGCGGCACCTTCACGCACAGGTGCACGTCAGCGACGCGGCCCATGGCGCTGTCGGGACGGCTGGTCAGGCAGATTAGCGGCACATGCTGCCGCTTTAGCACCGGGATCAGCGCCAGAATCTCGTTGGATTCGCCACTGTTAGAGATGGCGAGCACCACGTCGTTGCCACCGACCATGCCGAGATCGCCGTGGCTGGCTTCGCCGGGATGCACAAAAAATGCCGGCGTGCCGGTGCTGGCAAAGGTGGCGGCCATCTTCTTGCCGATATGGCCCGATTTGCCCATCCCCATTACTACCACTTTGCCCTGACAGCGATAGATCATCTCGCAGGCGCGGGTGAAGTCGTCGTTAATATACTGGTCCAGCTGTTCGAGACCTTCACGCTCAATGCGCAGTACCGCTTTTCCCGCCGCTTGAAAGTCGAAATTCGCGATTGAAAGCTGAGTTGACATGGCAAATCGGTCCTTTGTTATCCGTCGATGAAAGCGGGCTGGATCCACAACAGGGCGCCCCAGACGATGAAACCACAGAGTAAAAGCGTTCCTGCACGGCGGCCGATACGGCGGCTGCGCTGCAGGCAGAGCAGGGCGAACAGGGCGCTGACGCCGAGCATCACCCAGTAATCGCGCGCGAAGGCGTGTTCGTCTACGCCGCCGGGATTCATCAGCGCCGGCAGGCCCAGCACGATAGCGATATTATAAATATTGGCACCAATCAGATTGCCGATGGCGATATCGTCTTCGCCTTTCAGCGCACCGGCGATCACCGTCGCCAGCTCCGGCAGGCTGGTGCCGACCGCGATCAGCGTGGCGCCCATCACCAGCTCGCTGACGCCGAAATAGTCGGCGAAGGCGGTGGCGTTGTCGATCACCATACGCGTCGCCATCGGCAAAATAATCAGCGCGACCGCCAGCCAGAGAAACGCCACCGTGTTGCCGCTCTCTTCGCGCGGCAGCTCTGCAAGCTGTTCGCGCGTCAGGGTGTCGCTATTGTCGCGCTCGGCGCGGCGCGCGAAGCGGATCGCCACCAGCAAATAGAGGATGGCGATGGCGATCAGGCCGACACCGTCGAGACGGCTCAGGTAGTTATCGAACAGCATCAGGCCGCTGAGAAGTGAGACCAGCAGCATCAGCGGCAGTTCGCGCCGCACCAGATTGGAGTGTATGTTCAGGGGATGCAGCAGCGCCGCGCCGCCGAGGATCAAGAGAATATTGGTGATGTTGGAGCCGAGCGCCGTGCCGACCGCCAGATCCATCTGGCCATGCTGCGCCGCTGAAAACGAGAGGATCATCTCCGGCAGCGAGGTGCCGATGCTTACCACCGTCATGCCGATAATCAGCGGCGGGATCCCGAAGGATCGGCACAGTATCGCGGCGCTAAACACCAGGCGATCGGCGCCGTAAGCCAGTAAAATCAAACCAACGATCAGCAGGGCAGAGGCTACGAACATGAAAAATCCTTGGATGAAATGCGTTGCCGCCACGTCTTGTACGGCAGGTTTCAGGTTCTGTCATCACAAACAGGCGCTGATTTTGACCGTCTGAGCGGCAAAAGTAAATTTTATGCCCGCTTTAGCCAAATCAAGGCGGTAAGTTTCTGTAAAGCTATCGTGCACTGGCGCGTTACAGGCTACCATCGTAGGCTTTATAACGCCCGATCCACAGAAGAGGTAATAATGGACCAACAGGAAACGAACCTGGTTGAGGTTCGTGGCGTCAGTTTTTCACGCGGCGATCGTGCGATTTTCGACGATATTTCGCTGACGGTGCCGAAGGGAAAAGTCACGGCCATTATGGGACCGTCGGGCATTGGTAAAACCACGCTGCTGCGTCTGATTGGCGGCCAGCTGCAGCCCGATCGCGGCGAGATCTGGTTTCGCGGCGAAAACATTCCCCGACTGTCGCGCGCGAAACTCTACGAGACGCGCAAAAAAATGAGCATGCTGTTTCAGTCGGGCGCGCTTTTTACCGATCTGACCGTTTATGAAAACGTCGCCTGGCCGCTGCGGGAGCACACCCGGCTGCCTGCGGCGCTGCTGCACAGCACGGTGATGATGAAGCTGGAGGCGGTCGGCTTACGCGGCGCGGCGCAGCTGAAGCCGGCGGAGCTCTCCGGCGGTATGGCGCGGCGCGCGGCGCTGGCGCGCGCCATCGCGCTCGAGCCGGAGCTGATCATGTTCGATGAGCCTTTCGTCGGCCAGGATCCCATCACTATGGGCGTGCTGGTGAAGCTGATCGACGAGCTGAACCATTCGCTGGGCCTCACCTGCATCGTGGTGTCGCACGACGTGCCGGAAGTACTCAGCATCGCCGACAGGGCGTATATTGTGGCCGGGCAAAAAATCATTGCTCAGGGCAGCACGCCGCAGCTGCGGGAAAACCCCGATCCGCGCGTGCGTCAGTTTTTGGATGGGATTGCGGACGGCCCTGTTCCGTTCCGGTTTGCCGCCGGAGACTATCTTGCCGATCTCACCGGCTCAGGGAGAGTGTAAACTCATGTTGTTAAAGGCGCTGGCGTCAACAGGACGTCGCGGAATCAATACCTGCTCCACCTTCGGGCGGGCAGGGTTAATGCTGTTTCACGCGCTGGTAGGCAAACCTGCCTTTCGAAAACACGCGCCGCTGCTGATCAGGCAACTCTACAGCGTCGGCGTCCTGTCGCTGTTGATTATCGTGGTCTCCGGGCTGTTTATCGGCATGGTGCTGGGGCTGCAGGGCTATCTGGTGCTGACCACCTATAGCGCGGAAACCAGTCTCGGCATGCTGGTGGCGCTGTCGCTGCTGCGCGAGCTGGGACCGGTGGTAACGGCGCTGCTGTTCGCCGGGCGCGCCGGATCGGCGCTGACGGCGGAGATCGGGCTGATGAAGGCGACCGAACAGCTCTCCAGCATGGAGATGATGGCGGTGGATCCGCTGCGCCGCGTGGTGTCGCCGCGTTTCTGGGCGGGCTTTATCAGCATGCCGCTGCTGGCGCTGATCTTTACCGCCGTCGGCATCGCGGGCGGCGCGCTGGTCGGCGTGAGCTGGAAAGGCATCGATCCCGGCTTCTTCTGGTCGGCGATGCAAAACGCGGTCGATTTCCGCACCGACGTGATCAACTGCCTGATTAAAAGCGCCGTTTTTGCCGTGACGGTCACCTGGATCGCCCTGTTTAACGGTTACGACGCGATTCCGACCTCTGAAGGGATCAGCCGCGCGACGACGCGCACCGTGGTGCACGCCTCGCTGGCGGTACTCGGTCTGGATTTTGTGCTGACAGCACTGATGTTTGGGAACTAATGCAATGCAAAGCAAAAAAAGCGAAATTTGGGTTGGCGTGTTTATGCTGCTGGCGCTGGTGGCGATGCTGTTTCTCTGCCTGCGCGTGGCGGATCTTAAGTCGCTCGGCACGCAGCCGACCTGGCAGCTCTATGCCACCTTTGATAATATCGGCGGCCTGAAAGTCAGCTCGCCGGTGAAGATCGGCGGCGTGGTAATTGGCCGCGTCACCGATATCTCTCTCGAACCGAAAACCCTGCTGCCGCGCGTGACGATGGCGATCAGCGACGAGTACGCCGATAAAATTTCCGACACCAGTTCGCTGGCGATCCGCACGCAGGGCTTACTCGGCGAGCAATTTTTAGCGTTGAATCTAGGCTTTGACGATCCCGAGCTGGGCTCGGCGATGTTGAAAGACGGCGACACGCTCCGCGATACCAAGTCGGCTATCGTGCTGGAAGACCTGATCGGTCAGTTCCTGTATAAGAGCGGCGGCGACAACAAAGACGGCACGAATAACAAGGATCCGCAGGGTGCCGACAGCGCGCCTGCGGCCCCGGCCCAACCCTGAGAGGTAAAAAACGATGTTCAAACGTTTCCTGATGATTGCCATGCTGGCGGTCGCGCCGCTGGCTGCGGCGAACGCCGCCGATCAAACTAATCCCTATAAGCTGATGGACGAAGCGGCGGCGAAAACCTTTACGCGCCTGAAAAACGAGCAGCCGAAAATCAAGCAGAACCCTAACTACCTGCGCGACGTGGTGCGCCAGGAGCTGCTGCCCTATGTGCAGATCAAGTACGCCGGTGCCTTAGTGCTCGGCCGCTACTACCGTGAAGCGACGCCGGCGCAGCGCGAGGCCTATTTCAGCGCCTTTGGCGACTACCTGGCGCAGGCTTACGGTCAGGCGCTGGCGCTCTATCACGGCCAGACCTACCAGATCCAGCCTGAACAGCCGCTGGGCGACGCGAAAATCGTTGCGATTCGCGTCACCATCGTCGATCCCAACGGCCGTCCGCCGGTTCGCCTCGATTTCCAGTGGCGCAAGAACAGCCAGACCGGTAACTGGCAGGCCTATGACATGGTGGCGGAAGGCGTCAGCATGATCACCACCAAACAGAACGAGTGGAGCGATCTGCTGCGCACCAAAGGCATCGACGGCCTGACCGCCCAGCTTAAAACCTACGCGGCACAGCCGATTACGCTGGATAAACAGTAACGATGCATGAGTCATTACGCTGGCAGCGTGACGCCAGCACGCTGTCGCTGTACGGCGAACTGAACCGCGATACGCTGCTGGCGCTCTGGCAGCAGCGCGAGACGCTAATCGACAAGGCGGAGATTATCGACGTCTCTGGCCTGGCGCGCGTCGATTCCGCCGGTCTGGCGCTGCTGGTGCACCTGCGGGAAATCGCGCGTGCGCAGGGCGTTACGCCGCGCTTTAGCGGCATCAGCGAGAAATTGCAGTCGCTGATCACCCTCTACAATCTGCAGCAGATTATTGTTTCTGCGGATAAAAGCGCCTGATTGTTTTTCGCATCCGTTAAGCCCCTGTTTTCCGCAGGGGCTTTTGCATGTTTAAGAGTCCGGCGCTTTCCTCTAAGATGTCACCCTTTATTATTCCAAATGAAGTAATGAGCAATGGAAAACAGTGAAATTCAGGCCGTGCTGATGAAGGCACTGCCGCTGGACGAAGTCCACGTAATGAGCAACGACGGCAGCCACTTTCAGGTTATTGCCGTGGGTGAAATGTTTGGCGAGCTGAGCCGCGTGAAAAAACAGCAGGCTGTTTACGCGCCGCTGATGGAATATATCGCCGACAACCGCATTCATGCCGTCTCTATCAAAACCTACACCCCTGCTGAATGGGCGCGCGACCGTAAACTCAACGGTTTTTAAACCCGCCTCAGGGGCGCTCGCCGCTGGCGAGCCCCATCCGTCTTTAGCTAATTGAGAGCCGTGTTAATGGACAAATTTCGTGTGCAAGGCCCCACCCGTTTAAGCGGTGAAGTGACCATTTCCGGGGCGAAAAACGCCGCGCTGCCGATTCTGTTTGCTGCGTTACTGGCCGAAGAGCCGGTCGAGATCCAGAACGTGCCGAAGCTGCGTGATATCGATACCACGATGAAGCTGCTGAGCCAGCTGGGTGCGAAGGTCGAGCGCAACGGCTCCGTACACGTCGACGCCAGTCAGGTCGACATCTTCTGCGCGCCGTACGATCTGGTGAAAACCATGCGCGCCTCTATCTGGGCGCTGGGGCCGCTGGTGGCGCGCTTTGGTCAGGGACAGGTTTCGCTGCCGGGCGGCTGCGCCATCGGCGCGCGTCCGGTGGATCTGCATATTACGGGCCTGGAGCAGCTGGGCGCGGAGATCAAGCTGGAAGAGGGCTACGTCAAAGCCTCTGTCGACGGTCGTCTGAAAGGCGCGCATATCGTGATGGATAAAGTGAGCGTCGGCGCGACGGTCACCATCATGAGCGCGGCGACGCTGGCCACCGGCGTCACCATCATCGAGAACGCGGCGCGCGAGCCGGAGATTGTCGATACCGCCAACTTCCTGATCGCGCTCGGCGCGAAGATCAGCGGCGCAGGCAGCGACAAAATCACTATCGAAGGCGTTGAGCGTCTGGGCGGCGGCGTCTATCGCGTGCTGCCGGACCGTATCGAAACCGGCACCTTCCTGGTGGCGGCGGCGATCTCAGGCGGCAAAGTGCTGTGCCGCAATACCCAGCCGGACACGCTGGACGCCGTGCTGGCGAAGCTGCGCGACGCAGGCGCCGATATCGAAACCGGCGACGACTGGATCAGCCTGGATATGCACGGCAAGCGTCCGAAGGCGGTCAACGTGCGCACCGCGCCGCATCCTGGCTTCCCGACGGACATGCAGGCGCAGTTCACGCTGCTCAACCTGGTTGCCGAAGGCACGGGCGTGATCACCGAAACTATTTTCGAAAACCGTTTTATGCACATCCCGGAGCTGATCCGTATGGGCGCGCATGCGGAGATCGAGAGCAACACCGCGATTTGTCACGGCGTGGAAACGCTTTCTGGCGCGCAGGTGATGGCGACCGATTTGCGCGCGTCAGCGAGCCTGGTGCTGGCGGGCTGCATCGCGGAAGGCACGACGCTGGTGGACCGCATCTATCATATCGATCGCGGCTATGAGCATATCGAAGACAAGCTGAAGGCGATGGGCGCGCAGATTGAGCGCGTCAGCGGCGAATAAGCGTCGACGATAAGCCGTTAACATGAAACCAGCCGCTTTTGCGCGGCTGGTTTTTTTTCGACTGGTGGAGACTCAGACGCTGGCGGGATCCTGCTCGATCGTTTCCGGCTTCGCCAGCGATCGAATGCGCTTTTTACGATCCAGCAGCCGATGCGTGTGTGGATCGTAGTAGCGGCTTGGCCAGATCTCGGCGGGGTGGACGTCGATCGCGTCGGCGATAATCCACTCGCCTTTCGGCCACGGACGTGAAAGGGCGTTAGCCAGCGTCGAGGAGCTTAATCCCGCCTGGCGCGACAGCGCCGCCAGCGTCGTGCCGCGTCTGCGCAGCGCGGCGATCACATCGGCGGGATGCCAGTCTTCAATCCTTTTTTGCATATCGCATTCTCCTTGTTCCTGGGGTGAAATGTTTCCCTTGCAGCCGGGAACCTTGCTGGTTTCTCTTATCTGGAAACTTATGGAAATTTATAACAGAAAGTTTCCATCTGCTTCCAGTAATTTTTGGCTCAGTCAGGAGAAGTGCGCGCCACTACGCAAAAGCGCGGCAACAGATAAGAGGCATTTCGGGAAAAAGTGAAGCGGGCAGGGAAAAGCGGAGCTGCGCAGGGCGCTCCGCCTGGGGATCAGAAGTCGCGCTGCACCGACATATGCGCCAGCGATTCGAGCGCGCTGCGCCAGGGCGATTCCGGCAGGGCGCTGAGGGCGGCGATCGCTTTGTCCGCTTCCTGCTCGGCGCGCTTGCGCGTCCACTCCAGCGAGCCGCACTGCTGCATCGCAGCGAGCACCGGCTCAAGCAGGTGACGGCCGTTGCCCTGTTCGATCGCTTCGCGGATCATCTTTGTCTGCTCTGGCGTGCCGTTGTGCATCGCATGCAGCAGCGGCAGCGTCGGTTTGCCTTCGCTCAGGTCGTCGCCGGTATTTTTGCCCAGCGTGGTGCCGTCGGCGCTGTAGTCGAGCAGATCGTCAATCAGCTGGAACGCGGTGCCGAGAAAGCGCCCGTAATCCTGCATCGCTTTTTCCTGCGCCGGCGTCGCCTCCGCGAGAATGGCGGAAGCCTGCGATGCCGCCTCGAACAGACGTGCGGTTTTGCTGTAAATCACCCGCATGTAGTTCTCTTCGGTGATGTCGGGATCGTTGACGTTCATCAGCTGCAGCACTTCGCCTTCGGCGATCACGTTCACCGCTTCCGACATCAGCGCCAGGATGCGCAGCGAGCCCATGCTGGTCATCATCTGGAACGCGCGGGTGTAGATAAAATCGCCGACCAGCACGCTGGCTGCGTTGCCGAACGCCGCGTTCGCCGTCGCTTTGCCGCGACGCATATCGGATTCATCCACCACGTCGTCATGCAGCAGCGTGGCGGTGTGGATAAATTCGATCAGCGCCGCGTTCGTCACGTGCAGATCGCCCTGATAGCCCAGCGCGCGCGCAGAGAGCACGGCGATCATCGGACGGATGCGTTTGCCGCCGCCGCTGATAATGTAATAGCCAAGCTGATTGATCAGCGAGACCTCGGAATTCAGCTGGTCGAGGATGGTCTGGTTGACGGCCGCCATATCCTGCGCGGTTAATTCATTAATTTGTTCTAAGTTCATTCGTCTGTTCAGCTTTGACTCGTTTCAACGGCTTATGGTACGTGCTTTAACCAGCCTGAGTTCAGGTAATCTGTTACTGATTGTACTTGAATTTTCCGGATGAGAAACGTTTGCGATCGGCCTGTGTTTTTTTTCTGCAAGAGAGTGCAAAGTGCACTTGTCTTCTGCTGGAGATTTGCGTAGAATTCGCGCCCTATTGTGAATATTTATCGCGCCGCCTGATGAACGAAAGGCATGCGCAGAAGCGGAGTTTTATATGTACGCGGTTTTCCAAAGTGGTGGTAAACAACACCGAGTAAGCGAAGGTCAGACCGTTCGCCTGGAAAAGCTGGACATCGCAACCGGTGAAACCATTGAGTTTGACCAGGTGCTGATGATCGCAAATGGCGAAGACGTGAAAATCGGCGCGCCACTGGTTTCAGGCGGCGTGATCAAAGCTGAAATCGTTGCGCACGGTCGTGGCGAGAAAGTTAAGATCGTTAAGTTTCGTCGTCGTAAGCACTACCGTAAGCAGGCTGGCCACCGTCAGTGGTTCACTGATGTGAAAATTACTGGCATCAGCGCTTAAGAGGAGATCTGACAAATGGCACATAAAAAGGCTGGTGGCTCGACTCGTAACGGTCGTGACTCCAATGCAAAACGTCTGGGTGTAAAACGTTTCGGTGGCGAATCTGTTCTGGCAGGTAGCATCATCGTTCGTCAGCGTGGTACTAAGTTCCACGCCGGTAACAACGTAGGCTGTGGTCGTGACCACACCCTGTTCGCTACCGCAGACGGCAAAGTAAAATTCGAAGTGAAAGGTCCGAACAACCGTAAATACATCAGCATCGTTGCTGAGTAAGGTTGTCGTGACGCAGACAGCGACTGTCTGAACGCACGAATAAAAGCCCCGCAGCCATTGCGGGGCTTTTTACATTCTGCGACCTGTCGCTCTGTATTGCTGTACACTTTATGTACGCCTGATGCAAATCAGTCCTGATTTATCCGCCGCCGGTCAGCGCAGACAGACCCTGGCGGACCCGTCCGCCGCGCTGCGACAGCGTGCGGACGATTGTGTGACGGAGAAAGAAAATGAAGTTTGTTGATGAAGCGACAATCCTGGTGGTTGCCGGCGATGGCGGCAATGGCTGCGTCAGCTTCCGCCGTGAAAAATATATTCCTAAAGGCGGCCCGGACGGCGGCGACGGCGGCGACGGCGGCGACGTCTATCTGGTTGCCGACGAGAACCTGAACACCCTGATTGACTATCGCTTTGAGAAATCCTTCCGCGCCGAACGCGGGCAGAACGGCCAGAGCCGTGACTGCACCGGCAAACGCGGTCAGGACATTATCGTCAAGGTGCCGGTCGGCACGCGCGTGATCGATCAGGGCACCGGCGAAACGCTGGGCGACATGACGCGTCACGAGCAGAAGCTGATGGTCGCCAAAGGCGGCTGGCACGGCCTGGGCAACACGCGCTTTAAATCCTCAGTCAACCGTACCCCGCGTCAGAAAACCATGGGTACGCCGGGCGAGAAGCGCGATTTGCAGCTGGAGCTGATGCTGCTGGCGGACGTCGGCATGCTCGGCCTGCCGAACGCCGGTAAATCGACCTTTATCCGCGCCGTCTCGGCCGCCAAGCCGAAAGTGGCGGACTATCCGTTTACCACCCTAGTGCCAAGCCTGGGCGTGGTGCGCATGGACAGCGAGCAGAGCTTTGTGGTCGCCGATATTCCGGGGCTGATTGAAGGCGCCGCCGACGGCGCTGGCCTCGGCATTCGCTTCCTGAAGCACCTTGAGCGCTGCCGCGTGCTGCTGCACCTTATCGACATCGCGCCGATTGACGAGTCCGATCCGGTGGAAAACGCGCGCATTATTCTCGGTGAGCTGGAGAAGTACAGCGACAAGCTGTTCAACAAGCCGCGCTGGCTGGTGTTCAATAAAATCGACGTCATCGGCGAAGAGGAAGCGCAGGCGCGCGCCAAAGCGGTTGCCGAGGCGCTGGGCTGGGAAGACAAATATTACCTGATCTCCGCGGCAAGCCGTCAGGGCGTGCAGGATCTCTGCTGGGACGTGATGAGCTTCATCAACGCCAACCCGAAAGAGGCGGAAGAAGAAGAGAAGAAACCCGAAAAAGTCGAGTTCATGTGGGATGATTACCACCGTGAAGCGATGGAAAGCGTGGTGGAAGAAGAAGACGAAGAGTGGGATGACGACTGGGACGAAGATGACGACGAAGGCGTCGAAATCATCTACCAGCGTTAATGCCAGAGAAAAGGGACAGCGAAAGCTGTTCCTTTTTCATTACCCCAGCACCGCCACCGTCAGGCGCGACGAGCAGCAGAGCTGGCCGCGTGCGTTGCGGATCTCAATCTGCCACACCTGATTGCGCGAGCCGATATGCAGCGGACGGCAGATGCCGCGCACTTCGCCGCTGGAGACCGAGCGGTGGTGGCTGGCATTGACCTCAATGCCGACCACGCTTTTGCCCTCTTCGGTGCAGAGGTAGCCGGCGATCGACCCCATCGACTCCGCCAGCACCACCGAGGCACCGCCGTGCAGCAGGCCGAAAGGCTGATGGGTGCGCGCGTCGACCGGCATCACCGCCTCCAGATAATCGTCGCCGATGGCGGTAAAACGGATGCCGATATGCGCCACCAGCGAGTTATCGCCGATGGCGTTTAGCGCGTCGAGGTCGATGGCGCGTTTCCAGATCGCCATTGGTCAGGCTCCCAGCGTCGCGCCGCCGTCTACCACGATATCCTGCAGCACCACATGGCTGGCGAGATCCGAGGCGAGGAACAGCACGTTATGGGCGATCTCCTGCGGCGTGGCGATCTTACGCAGCGGGATCCCCAGCTTGTACTGATCCGGGAAGCCGTCGATCATCTCCTGCTCGGCGGTTGGCGTATGCCACAGGCTGCGCTGCATCTCGGTGTCGGTCGAGCCGGGCGAGACGATGTTACAGCGCACGCCGTAGGGCGCCATCTCCAGGCCGACCGTCAGGGCGAGGCTGCGCAGCGCGGCTTTCGACGCGCCGTACGCGGACATGCCGATACGCGGCGCGTGCGCCGAGTTCGAGGCGATAGTGACGATGGCGCCCGCGCGCTGCTGGCGGAACACCGGCAGCGTCTGCTGGAACATGTTAAAGGCGCCGCCGACGTTGACCGCCAGGCAGGCCTGAAAATCCGCAACGGAAATCTCGTCGGTGGCACCGATGCGCAAAATGCCCGCGCCGTTCACCAGCACGTCAAGGCGCGGCTGCTGCGCCAGCAGAGGCGCGCAGCGGCTTTTCACCTGTTCGGGATCGGCGACGTCCAGCGTATGGCAGGCGAAAGGGTAGGGCTGGTCGTGAAAGCGCAGATCGAAGCCCTGCACCTGCGCGCCCGCCGCGTGAAACGCCAGCGCGGTGTGGTAGCCGATGCCCTGGCCTGCGCCGGTCACCCAGACCTGCTTGCCGCTAAAGTCGAAAGCGTGGCTCATTGCGCAGGCTCCCGTGACAGCAGCGCCCACCAGCCGTCGATGGTGGGGTTTTTCGCCAGGCTGACAAAATCGATATCGCCGTGCACCTGACGCCAGCGCGCCGCCAGCGCCATCACGCGCACCGAGTCGAGGCCGTAGTCGATCAGGTTTTCACTATCTTCCGGCACGTCGTCATCCTCCAGCAGCGGCAGGATCAGCGCGCGCAGATCGTCTTTGCTGAGCGGCAGCGGCATCAGATCGGCGGTCATCACCACTTTACCGCTGCGGCCGGCGGTGTAGGTCAGCGCCATCATATGCTCTTCGCGGCTGAAGTCGGCCAGCGCGTCGGCCACCATAAAGGGCTGGATGTTACGCATAAAGGCGTCGGTGGCGGTAGTCAGACAACCAATGTGGGCGTACACGCCGGTGATGATCAGCTGATCGCGCCCCATCTCCTGCAGGATCGACTCCAGCGGCGAGCGCACGAAGGCGCTGTAGCGCCACTTGGTCAGCACCTGATCGTCGGCGTCGGGCGCCAGCGCATCCACGATCTTCTGCTGATCGGGGTGTTTGTTCAGGCCCGGTCCCCACATATCGTTCAGCAGCGCGCGATCTTCATCGCTCTGCTGGTTGGGCTGCGCGGTGTAGAACACCGGAATGCCCTGCGACTTGCAGTACGCGCGCAGGCGAGCAATGTTCTCCACCACCTGATTGACCAGCGGGCTGTTTTCGCCCCAGAAGTTAAGAAAGTAGGCCTGCATATCGTGGATCAGCAGCGCGGCGCGCTGTGGCTCCAGCGTCCATTTCACCTTGTTGGCGGGCAGCTCGGCGGCGGCAGGCAGCGAGTATGAGGTCAGTTTTGGAATAGCCATAAAATCTCCGGAACAGGTCAGGCTTGCGCTTGTTGATCGGCAAGCTGTTGGCGCAAACGTTTCTTGTCTACTTTGCCGACGGGCGTCAGCGGCAGTTCATCCACGCAGGTAATGCGATCGGGCAGTTTATATTCGGCGACGCCCAGCTCGCGCAGATGGCGACGCAGCGCCACCGGTTTGATCGGCTGACGCGCGACGATAAAGGCGCAGCTCTTTTCGCCCATCAGCTCGTCGTGCATCGACACCAGCGCCGCATGGATCACCTCGGGATGGCGCTGCAGCAGGTTTTCGATCTCTTCAGCGGCAATCTTCTCGCCGCCGCGGTTGATCTGATCTTTTTCGCGGCCCTGCACGGTAATGTAGCCCCGCTCGTTAATCTCAATCAGATCCCCTGAGCAGTAGAACCCCTCGGCGTCGAAGCTGGCCGCGTTGTGCGCCGGGCTTTTATAGTAGCCGCGGAAGGTGTAAGGGCCGCGCGTCATCAGGCGGCCAATGGCGCCAGCTGGCAGCGGGTCGCCGTTTTCGTCCGCCACCCACACCTCATCGTCGGGCGAAATCGGACGGCCCTGAGTGGTGAGGATGGTTTTTTCGTCGTCGTCGAAGCGAGTGTAGTTCACCAGCCCTTCCGCCATGCCGAACACCTGCTGCAGCTGGCAGCCGATTTCGCGCTGAATGCGCGCCGCCAGGGTTTCGCCCAGCTTTGCGCCGCCGACCTGCATGCGCTGCAGCGACGTCAGCGCCTGATTGCTGCCCCATTCATTAATCGCCTGCAGCCAGAGGCTGACGGCGGGCGGCACCAGGCCGGTGTCGGTCACGCGATGCTTTTCAATCAGCGGAAAACAGTTCGTCGCGCTGGGATCCTCCGCCAGAATCACCTGGCCGCCCGCATAGAAGACGCCGAGCGCGCCAGGAGAACTCATGGCGAAGTTATGCGGCGCGGGCAGGGCGATAAGATAGCGCGTATCAGCGCTGACCGCGCAGATCTCGTCGCTAGCGCGAATGCTGTAGTAGTAGTCGTTATGGGTGCGCGGGATCAGCTTGGGCGTGCCGGTGCTGCCGCCGGAGAGCTGGAAAAACGCCACTTCGTCGGCGGCGGTCGGCGTCGGCTGGAAGTCGCCCGCCGCTTCGGCCATCAGCGCCTCCAGGGTATTTTCCGGCTGGCTGTCGTTGCGCAGGATCACCTGACGCAGCGACGGGCAATCGGCACACAGCGCGTCGATAAAGCCGTCGTCGGCAAACAGCGCATGACGGCGATCGGCGATCAGCAGCGCAGGCTCGATCTGCGCGGCGTAGGCCTGCAGCTCGGTGCGCTGGTGGCTGAACAGCGCATAGACCGAGGCGACGCCCAGCTTAAACAGCGCAAAGACGGTGACGTAGAAATCCGCGACGTTGCCCAGCTGCACCAGCGCGGTATCGCCGTTTTTCAGCCCGCGACGCTGCAGCGCCGCGGCCAGGTTGTCGCTGCGCTGCGCCAGCTGGCGGTAGCTCAGCTGCAGATCGCCTTCGATAACGGCGATGGCGTCGCTCTGTTGATGACGCGCGAGGATATTGGTCATCGGCACATCCAGCCAGTAGCCTTTCTCGCGGTAGCGCGCCGCCAGATCGTCTGGCCAGCGGTGATAGGGGATCGACATGGTATTTCCTTTATTGCAGTCCAAAAGCGCGCAGCATGGTGTCGAGTTTGACACCGGTCTCGCGCCATTCTGATTCCGGTTGCGAATCCGCCACAATGCCCGCGCCGGCGAACAGGCGCACCCGCGCGCCGTGCACGGTGCCGCAGCGGATGGTCACGACCCATTCGCCGTTGCCCTGTTCATCGCACCAGCCAACGATGCCGCCGAACAGCTGGCGCTCAAACGGCTCCAGCGTCTGGATCAGCTGCTGGGCGCGCTGGTGCGGAAAGCCGCTCAGCGCCGGTGTCGGATGCAGCAAACAGGCGAGCGACAGCGCGTTTTCCCGCTCGTCGCGCGCTTCGCCGTCGATCTGCGTCGCCAGATGCCACAGGGTGGCGGTGTTGAGCAGCGAGGGCGTGGCGGGCACCGAGAGCAGGCGGCTGCGCGGCTGCAGCACATCGCGCATCGCGTCGGTCACCAGCTTGTGCTCGTGACGATCTTTCGCTGACTGCATCAGGGCGTCGCCAGCGGCTTTGTCGCGCTGCGCGTCGGCGTCGCGTCGCGCGGAGCCGGCGAGCGGGCAGGAGCTGAAATCACCTCCCTGCTTGCGCAGCATCAGTTCCGGGCTGGCGCCAACCAGCGATCCGCCCTGTGGCAGCGGCAGATGGAATTGATACGTATTAGGGTTTTGCGCCACGATGCGCTGCATCAGCGCGGCGACATCCACCGGCTGTTCGGTGACGATATCCATCAGGCGCGACAGCACCGCTTTATCCAGCTCGCCGCGCTGCGTGGCGGCGACGGCCTGCGCCACCATCGCGGTAAAGACGTCATGCTCCGGCACGGCGGCGCGACGACGCACCTGCGGCAGCGGCGCCTGCGCGGCCGGCAGCGCAGCCTGCAGATCGGCGCGGTTAAAGGTTTGATGCGATTCAGGGATAAACAGCGCAGCGGGCTGCGTCACGTCGAACGGGATGGCGCCGACCAGGATCGGCTGGGCGATGCCCTCTTTTTTCGCCGCCGCGAAGTGACGCCGCAGCTGCTGTTGAAACTCGCCGTCCAGCGCGTCGCCATCGGTCACCGGGGTGGTGACGGTGGTGTAGCAGCCTTGCGTAGCGATACTGCGCCACGGTGATGTGAAGATAAATCCCCGACAGAGCGCGGAGAAATCCTGGAGCAGGGGATTTCCAAACGTCAACGTTTCCACCATAATTTTCACCTATAAATGATAAGATAACTAATAATGATTATCATTTGTATTGTGGCCCTGTAACCTACGTTGATTACGCTGGAGTGTCAATAAATTCGCGGCGTTCAGCGCACGCGCCAGGCGTGATTAGGAAAATTTACGGGGCGATCTCTTACAGCAAAAGGTGGACGGAATCTTATGATTAAGCGGAGTTTTCTGACGGTTGCCGCGCTGGCGCTCGTCACGCTGCTGGCCAACCCTGACGCGCGCGCCGAGGGCGGCTGGCCGCGCACGCTGCACAGCGCCAGCGGCAGCGTTACGCTGCAGCAGGCGCCGCAGCGCATCGTCTCGACCAGCGTGACCCTGACCGGTTCGCTGCTGGCGATCGACGCGCCGGTGATCGCCAGCGGCGCAACCGCGCCAGGCAGCCGACTGGCGGACGAGCAGGGCTTTTTCCGCCAGTGGGGCGACGTCGCGAAGCGTAAACAGCTCAAGCGCCTCTATATCGGCGAGCCGAGCGCCGAAGCGGTGGCCGCCGAAGCGCCCGATCTGATTATCGTCAGCGCCACCGGCAACGACTCCGCCATCAAGCTGGTGGATCAGCTCTCGGCCATCGCGCCGACGCTGGTGGTGAACTATGACGATAAAAGCTGGCAGCAGCTGGTGACGCTGCTTGGCGAGGCGACCGGGCATGAGGCGGACGCGGCGGCGCGCGTGAAGGCGTTTGACGCGCAGGAAGCGGCGCTGAAGCAGAAAATCGCGCTGCCGCCGCAGCCGGTCTCCGCCATGGTGTTTAACGGCGGCGGCCGCGCGGTGAACCTCTGGACCAGCGAATCGGCGCAGGGCAAGCTGCTGGAGCAGCTCGGCTTTACGCTCGCCGTGCCGCCTGCGGGCCTGCAGCAGACCCACAGCATGGGCCAGCGCAAAGATATTATTCAGCTCTCCGGCGAGAACGTCGCCAGCGGCCTGAACGGCAAGACGTTCCTGCTGTTCGCCGCCGAGGATCAGACCGCGCAGCAGCTGATGCAGAACCCCTTCCTGGCGCAGACCGCGGCGGTGAAGCAGCAGCAGGTTTACGCGCTGGGCGCAGATACGTTCCGGCTCGACTACTACAGCGCCACGCATCTGCTGACGCGTCTGGAACAGCTGTTCGTTAAATCATAACGCCTCTTCCGCCAGCGCCGGCGCTGGCGGCTGATAGCGGCGCAGCCGCGCCATCGCTATCCACATCATTCCGCCCAGCAGCGCCGCGCCGAAGCCGAACAGCGCGGCGGCCTGCTGCGGCAGCAGCCAGGAGCCCATTGCGCCAATCATCGCCGCGCCGATCGCATCGCCGGTGACGTTCTGCGCCGTCCACAGGCTGTTGATTCGGCCCAGCAGCGCATCGGGCGTCAGCGACTGGATCAGCTGATACTGCACCAGGCTGTTTACCGCGCTGAAGTAGCCGAACGCCGCCAGGCACGCTAGCCCGAGCGCGAACTGCGGCATCAGGCTGAACAGCCCAAGCGCGAGAAAAGCGGCAATGGCGCTGCCTAAAATCAGCCGGCCGGGCTGCGGCGAATTCGCCAGCCGTCCGCTGGTCAGCGCGCCCAGCGCCGCGCCGAGCGGCACGGCGGCGTACATCAGGCCGAGTTCGTTGAGGCTGACCTGCCAGTGCGGCGCCAGCGCCGGATAGAGCACGCGTACCGCGCTCGCCAGCGTCACCAGCGCGCCAATCAGCGCCGCCATGCCGACCAGCGGCGCGGTAAACAGAAACTGCACGCCGCTGGCGAGCGCCCGCAGCGGATGCTCGCGCGGCTGAGGCGGCGGCGGCATCAGCGGCAGCCGCAGCAGGGTTAACACGGTGAGCAGCGTGCCGAAGGCGGCGAGGCCGTAGTTCCACGCCGCGCCGCCGTGCGCCAGCACCAGACCGCCGACCGCGGGCGAGAGAATGGCGCCGAAGCGCACCGTCAGCATGGTGATGGCGCCCGCCTGCATCAGGTTCTCCCGTCCCACCAGCGCCGGCGTGGCCGCCAGCAGCGCGGTGACGCCAATTGCGCCGAAAAAGCCGTCCCACAGGCCGAGCAGGAAAACCGCGGCGACCGACGGGGTCGGCAGCGAGGCGTTGATCGCCAGCGCTACGAAGCCGAGGCCGCAGGTGGAGCGCGCAATCAGGATCAGGCGCTTGCGCTCATAGCGATCCGCCAGCACGCCGCCGGTGAGCAGCCCGACAAACATGCCCGCGCCCGCCAGGGTAACGGCCAGCCCGACCAGCGCGGGCGAGCGGGTCAGCTGCTGGATCTGCACCGGCACGGCAATCGCCAGCATGCCGAGTGCGACGATAGAGATAAAGCGGGCGATAAAGACGGCGCGAAAAGCGGGATGGGTCTTCAACAGGCTGAGATCGATCAGATGGGAGGGTTTGTTCATTTGTTCGCCTTTTGCTGCGGTTTTCCTCGTTATGGTCGAGGCGAATCATGGTAACATACAAAAATACGAGTAATAACGATAATAAGTATCATTATCAAATTGACGCGCCCGCGGCGTCAGTGAACAGTGAAGGTTCGGAACGTTATGCGCCAACTCACCGTAATAGCCGCCTCAGGGATGCTGCTGTTGCTCTTGATCGCGCTCAGCCTGATGCTCGGCGCCAAATCGATCCCCATTCATACTCTCTCTCTTGCTCTGACCAGCCACTGCGACAGCGCCGACTGCGTTATCCTGCGCGAAGCGCGTCTGCCGCGCACCCTCGCTGGCCTGCTGGCGGGCAGCGCGCTGGGACTGGCGGGCGCGCTGATGCAGAGCCTGACGCGCAATCCGCTCGCCGATCCCGGCATTCTCGGCGTCAACGCGGGCGCTGGCTTCGCCGTGGTGCTGGGTATCGCGCTGTTCGGCGCGGATTCGCCCGCTGACTGGCTCGGCTTCGCCTTCGGCGGCGCGCTGCTGGCGTCGCTGCTGGTGGCGCTGACCGGCGCGCTGGGCGGCGGCCGGGTCAATCCGGTGCGGCTGACGCTGGCGGGCGTGGCGCTGGGCGCGGTGCTGGAAGGGCTGACCTCCGGGCTCTCTCTGCTTAATCCTGATATTTACGATCATCTACGCTTCTGGCACAGCGGCTCGCTCGATATCCGCAGCTTTGCCGTGCTGCGCGCCACCTGGCCGGCGGTGGCGGTCGGCGCGCTGATCGCGCTGCTGCTGTCGCGCGCGCTTAACAGCCTGAGCATGGGCGGCGATCTGGCAACAGCGCTCGGCACGCGCGTGGCGCGCACCCAGCTGCTGGGGCTGCTGGCTATCGCCCTGTTAAGCGGTGCCGCCACCGCCGCCGTTGGCCCTATCGCGTTTGTCGGGCTGATGACGCCCCATCTGGCGCGCTGGCTGTGGGGCAACGATCACCGCTGGATGCTGCCGGGCACGCTGCTGATCACCCCTTGCCTGCTGCTGGCGGCCGATATTCTGGGGCGGGTGATGGTGCCCGGCGAGCTGCGCGTGTCGGTGGTCACCGCGCTGCTCGGCGCGCCGATGCTGATTGTGCTGGTGCGTCGCAAACTGGGGAGAGGGCAGATATGAGCCGGGCGACGATGCAGGCCATCTGGCTGCTGGCGGCCTGCGCGCTGCTGGCGTTTTTCGGCGTGACGCGCGGCGCGCTGCCGATTTCGGGCGCGCAGCTGTGGCAGTTATTCACCGGCGAGGCGGCGCGCAACGTGCAGCTGATCGTGCTGGAGTGGCGGCTGCCGCGCGTGGCGATGGCGCTGCTGATCGGCGCGGCGCTGGGCGTCAGCGGCGCGATTTTTCAGTCGCTGCTGCGCAACCCGCTCGGCAGTCCCGATATTCTCGGCTTTAATACCGGCGCCTACAGCGGCGTGCTGGTGGCGCTGGTGCTGTTTCATCAGAACAGCGAAATCGTGACGCTGGCGGCGCTGCTGGGCGGCGTGCTCACCGCGGGCGTGGTTTACCTGTTTGCCTGGCGCAACGGCGTCGAGACCTTTCGGCTGATTATCGTCGGCATTAGCGTGCGTGCGCTGCTGATGGCGCTCAACGGCTGGCTGATTATCAGCGCCTCGCTGGAGGCGGCGCTCAGCGCGGGGCTGTGGAGCGCCGGATCGCTGAACGGCATCACCTGGGCAAAAGCGGTGCCGGTGATCGCGGTGCTGCTGGCGGCGCTGCTGCTCACCGCGCTGCTGGCGCGCCGTATGCGGCTGATGGAGATGGGCGACGACACCGCCTGCGCGCTGGGCGTGCCGGTGGAGCGCAGTCGCCTGTGGCTGATGCTGATCGGCGTGGTGCTGACCGCCGCCTCGACCGCGCTGGCCGGGCCGATTTCGTTCGTTGCGCTGCTGGCGCCGCAGATCGCCCGTCGCCTGTGCGGCGGCATCAAAGGCGCACTGCCGCTGGCGGCGCTGTGCGGCGCGCTGCTGCTGCTGGCGGCGGACTACGCGGCGCAGCATCTTTTCCTGCCTTACCAGCTGCCGGTCGGCGTGATTACCGTCAGCCTCGGCGGCCTTTATCTGATTGCTCTACTGGTTCGGGAGGCGCGACGCCAATGAGAGAGAAGAGTGCACGCCTGCAGGGCGACGCGCTGACGCTGGGCTACGAGAAAAAAATCGTGGCGGAGGCGCTGTCGGTGACCATTCCCGACGGCGAGCTGACGGTGATTATCGGCCCCAACGCCTGCGGCAAGTCGACGCTGCTGCGCGCGCTGAGCCGGCTGGCGCCGCCGCTGAAAGGGCAGGTGCTGCTCGACGGCGAGGCGATTTCGCGTCTCTCCACCAAAGAGGTGGCGCGGCGTCTCGGGCTGCTGCCGCAAAGTTCGCAGGCGCCGTCCGGCATCAGCGTCAGCGAGCTGGTGGCGCGCGGCCGCTATCCGCATCAGCCGCTGTTTGGCCGCTGGCGCGACGAGGATGAGGCGGCGGTGCAGCAGGCGATGCAGGCGACCGGCGTGGCGGATATCGCCGCGCAGCCGGTGGATCAGCTCTCCGGCGGTCAGCGCCAGCGCGTCTGGATCGCCATGGTGCTGGCGCAGCAGACGCCGCTGCTGCTGCTGGACGAGCCCACCACCTGGCTCGATATTACCCATCAAATTGAGCTGCTGGAGCTGATGCAGGATCTTAATCAGCAGCATCGCCGCACGCTGGTGGTGGTGCTGCACGATCTGAATCAGGCGTGCCGCTACGCCACCCACCTGATTGCGATGCGCAGCGGCCAAATTGTCGCCGAGGGCAGGCCGTCCGAGATCGTCACGCCGGAATTGATTGAGGCGGTCTACGGGCTGCGCTGCATTATCGTCGAGGATCCGGTGGCGCATACGCCGATGATTGTGCCGCTGGGACGCGGGCGCAGCTGAGAAGCTAGCCAAAACCCGCACTGCGTATAAAGGAGCGGGTCGTCTGGCCCGCAGAGCAAAGCGTCCCGTGCCCACCCCTTTCAGACCTCTACGCGCTGCATTAGCGTCAGCTGCGAAGGCGCAGATTCGATGAACAAGCGCAGCGATTCGCTGCTCTGCAAAGAGATCCATCATAAAGGCAACCAGGAGCACTCGAGTAGATACAATGTTGATACAAGTTTGATTGCAGAGTAGACTCTCTTCGACAACAGAAATGGCTGCAGCAGACGAATAACATGCGGCAACTTGTTAAACCGGAGTACTAAAGATGCGACAGACAATCAAACGTTGGGGCAATAGCCCAGCGGTGCGCATTCCCGCACACATGATGAGCCTGATGAACATGGACATAAACGAAGAAGTCGAGGTCACTGTTCAGACGGATTCTAATAACGTGCAGTGTCTGGTCATTCAACCCGTGCGCCAGGTCACGCTCGAGATGCTCATGAGCCAGGTAACCCCTGAAAACATTCATAGCGAAACAGACTTCGGAGACCCACAAGGCCAGGAGGTTTGGTAATGCAATCTGTTCCTGACGCCGGAGATATCCTCTGGCTCGATTTCACTCCTCAGGCCGGGCATGAGCAAGCTGGCCGCAGGCCGGCGCTGGTCATGAGCCCGGCGATTTACAACCGCATTGGCATGATGGTTTGCGTTCCGCTCACCACCAGGATCAAAGGTAACCCGTTTGAAGTGCCCATTGCCGGCGCGCCCGCAAATGTTGCCCTGGCAGACCAGGTTCGTAACCTCGACTGGAAAGCGCGCAACGCGGCGCCAAAGGGCCGCGCTACTCCGCAAGAGCTTGAAGCGGTCCGCGTTAAAGCGCGCCTGCTGATCGGCTGATTCACCGCAGCCTTATCA
The DNA here is from genome assembly GCF_022394795.1 of Pantoea sp. Z09. Lineage (NCBI taxonomy): Bacteria > Pseudomonadati > Pseudomonadota > Gammaproteobacteria > Enterobacterales > Erwiniaceae > Pantoea > Pantoea sp. Z09. The sequence continues at coordinate 3,421,505 of NZ_CP092373.1, read as the reverse complement.
GGGTGTGGGTGACCACGCCAAAGCACAGCGTCTCACCTCCCTGCGGCTCCTCAGCCTGCATCGTCAACTGATGCCCCGGCATATCCATATCCTCCAGACATGGCACCGGATGTGTATTCAGGACGTCAGGCAAACTTCACCAGCAATTGCTGCAATTGCGGCCCGATCTGCTCGAACATGCGCGGCGAGATAATCTCGACGTGGGCGCACGCCAGCGGCCGCACCTCCAGCTCGCCCACATAGGGCGCCCAGGCGCGGCGCGCGTCCTGACCCGGCTGCTGCGTCTCGGTGGCGAGGAACAGCGTGGCGCGGCCGCTAAAACGCGCGCTGCGCGCCGTCGCCAGCAGCCGCACCGAGCTGGCGTAGTTGGCCTCGATCGCATCGAACATCGCCTCCAGCCCTTCGCCCGCCTGCTGACGCTGCGCGGCAACAAACTGCTCGCGCTCGCGGTTTACCTCCTCCAGCACCGCCGGATCGAGCTGATTCAGGCCGCGCTTCTCGTCCCAGTTCTGCGTCTCCGGCGGCCAGGTGTCGAGCAGGCCGAGGAATGCTACCTCTTCACCCAGCGCCTCCAGCCGTGCGGCGATGCCCTGCGCCAGGGTGCCGCCCAGCGAATAGCCGAGGAAATAGTAGGGGCCGTGCGGCTGCTGCTGGCGCAGCGTGGCGAGATGCGCGTCGCACACCTCATCAAGATGCGCCGCCTGACTGAGCGGGCCGCTGGCGTCAGGCGACTGAATGCCGACGATAGACCAGCGCGCGTCGAGATAGCGCTGCAGAATGCTGAACTGCCAGGCGAAGCCCGACGCCGGATGGAAGCAGAACAGCGTCGGCCCGCTGCCGCGACGCAGCGGCAGCACCGGCTCGAAGCCGGCGGTTTGCGCCGCCTGCGTATCGCTCAGCAGCGCCGCCAGCTTCTCTACCGTCGAGGCGACCATGATCTGACCGACGGAAACCGGCTGCTTCAGCGCGCGCCGCAGCTGCGCCGCCAGCCGCATCGCCAGCAGCGAGTGGCCGCCGAGGGCGAAGAAATCCTCCTGCGCGCCGACGCTGTCGCGTTCCAGCAGCGCGGCGAAGGCATCTGCCAGCTGCGTCTCCAGACCCGGCAGCGGCGCGCGGCTCGCGTCGCCCGCGCGGCTTTGCGGCAGCGGCAGCGCTTTGCGGTCCAGCTTGCCGTTGCTGCTGAGCGGCAGTGCCTCCAGCGCGACGATCGCCACCGGCACCATATGCGCGGGCAGCTGCTGCGCCAGCGCGGCGCGCATCGCCTCGGCGTCGATAGGCCGATCCGCCACCACATAGCCGACCAGCTGACGCGCGTCGCCCTGCTGCGCGCCGGCATTGCCCAGCACCACCGCATGGGTCACCGCCTGCTGCACGCCCGGCAGCGCCGCCAGCGCATGGTCGATTTCGTTCAGCTCGATACGCTGGCCGCGGATTTTCAGCTGATCGTCGCTGCGGCCCAGATATTCCACCGCGCCGTTCGCCAGCCAGCGCGCCACGTCGCCGGTGCGGTACATGCGCGTGCCGTTGCCGTAGGGATCGGCGACAAAACGGCTGGCGGTAAGGTCAGGGCGATCGAGATAGCCGTGCGCCAGCTGCACGCCGGTGAGATAGAGATCGCCCGCGACGCCTGGCGGAACCGGCTGCAGACGCGTGTCGAGGATGCGCAGGCCGGTGTTCCAGACCGGGAAGCCGATCGGCACGCTGGCGCCTTCCACTGCCGCCAGCTCCGGGCCGAAGGCGGGATAATAGCTGACGTCCACCGCCGCTTCGGTCGGGCCGTAGAGATTATGCAGCGGCGTTTGCGTCAGCATCTCCCACTGGCGCGACAGATCCGCCGGCAGCGCCTCGCCGCTGCAGAATACGCGACGCAGGCTGGCGCAGCGCGCTACCGCCTCCCTGTCCTGCAGCGAGGCGACAAACGCTGCCAGCATCGAGGGAACAAAGTGGGTAGTGGTGACGCGATAGCGCGCAAAAAGCTGCTGCAGCGCGTCGGGATCGCGGTGCGCCTCCGGCGGCGCCATCACCAGCTGCGCGCCCGTCAGCAGCGGCCAGAAAAATTCCCACACTGAGACGTCGAAGCTGCTGGGGGTCTTCTGTAACACCACATCTGTGGCGTCGAGCGGATAGCTCGCCTGCATCCACAGCAGACGGTTGACGATCGCCTCATGGCCGACCAGCACCCCTTTCGGCCGACCGGTGGAGCCGGAGGTATAAATAATGTAGGCGCCATCCTGCGGGCGCGGCGCCTGGCTCAGCGCGCGTTCCGCCGCCGCAGGCAGCAGCGCGTCATAGAACAGCGGCTCGATCGGCGCCAGCGCGGCAAAGCGCGTCGCCAGCTCGCGGCAGGTGATCAGGGTTTTCGGCGCGGCATCCTCCAGCATCATCTGCAGGCGATCGTCGGGATAGCCGGTATCGAGCGGCAGATAGGCCGCGCCGACGCTGACGATCGCCTGCAGCGCCAGCGAGAGAAAGACCGCGCGCGGCAGCGCCACGGCAACGATATCGCCGCGCTGCACGCCGCTGGCGACCAGCTGCTGCGCCAGCGCCTCGACCTGCTGACGCATCTCGCGGTAGCTGAGCTGATGGCGATCGTCCGCCAGCGCGGGAGCGTCCGGCGTGCGCTGCGCCTGCGCCTGCAGCAGGCTGCTCAGCGTGGCCGCCGGCAGCGCCTTCGCGGTCTGGTTGATCGCAGCCAGCTGCAGATGCTCCGCCTCGGTCAGCAGATCCAGCTCGCCGCAGGGGCGATCCGGCTGCGCCGCCAGCTGCCGCAGCAGCAGATCGAAACGGCTGGCGTGCCGCGCCAGCGTCTCTCGCTGATAGCGCTCAGCGTTGGCCAGCAGCTCCAGCGTTAGCTCGCCCTGTTCGCTGATATAGATGGCGATCTCGAGGTCGCGCACCGGTCCTGATGCCAGCTGGTGCGTGATGCCCTCCACGCCGTTAAAGTCGAGCTGATAGTCGAACATCTTCAGGTTGATCACCGGGCCGTAGAGCGGATCGCCGTCGCCGAGGCGGCCTGCATCGCGCTGCACCTGCTCGGCGTCGAAGCGCTGATGGCGGCGCATCTTTTTCACCTCGGCGGCCAGCTGCTGCGCCAGCGCGCTGAGCGGCTGGTCGGGACGGTAGCGCACCGCCATCGGCAGCACGTTAATCACCGGTCCGGTGGCGCAGAGCGCCGCCGAGCCGATGCGGCGCATAAAAATAAAGCCGGCGGCGAAATCGTTCTGGCCGCTGAGGCGCGCCAGCCAGAGCGCCACCAGCGCAAAGGCGGCGTCGGCCGCGCTGACCGCCATCTGCTGCGCCAGCGTCTGGAAAAGATCACGGTCCAGCGAAACGCTGTGGCGCAGCAGCGCGGTGCTGGCGGGCTGTCCGGCCAGCGGCAGCGGTGAAAGCGAGGCGGGCGGCGGAAGCTGCGCGCTCTTTTCGCGCCAGAAGTCGCGGTCCCGCTGCCAGCTCGGCGACGCCTGATAGCGCTGATACTCCTCTACCACCTCGCTGAACGGGGTAAACGGCGTCGGTTCCGGCGTCTCGCCGCGCAGCCACGCGCTGTAAATATTGGCGATGCGGCGCGTCAGGGCGGTGAAGCTGAAGCCGTCCACCACCAGGTGATGATAGCGCTGATACCAGAACCAGCGCTGCTCGCCGAGGCGCATCAGCTGGTGATGCCAGAGCGGCGCGCCGCTCAGCACGCGCAGATCGCCGGACATATCGGCGCGCATACGCGCGCGCGCCGCGGCGTCGGGATCGGCCTCCTGACGCAGATCGACGATCTCAGGCAGCGTAAAACGCTGCGGCGCCAGCCACTGCACCGCTTCGCCCTCATGCTCGCCGAACGCCATATTCAGCGTATCAGCCTCCTGCATCCCGGCGACGATCGCCTTGCTCAGCAGCGCGCCGTCCAGCGCGCCGCGCAGCTCGACAAAGTGGGCAACCGCGTAGGCGTTGGTCTGCTGCGACAGCTGATCGGCCATCCAGATGCCGGGCTGCGCCGCCACCAGCGGCAATATTTTCTGATCGGTATCAAGGGGATTCATCAGCATCTCAGACATGGTCGCTCCGGTTCGCGGTGGAATGAGCCGGGCGAATATCGCGCCAGTTCGCATTGAGCCAGCTCAGGCACGCCGTCTGCGGCTGCGGGCCGAAGACGCTGCGCCAGCCGGCGGGCAGGGCGCGAAACGCGGGCCAGAGGCTGTACTGCTGCTGCGCATTCTGCAGCACGAAACAATCCTGCTGCGGATCGTCGAAGGGATTAGGTTGCATATCGGTCTCCTGCCCGCAACAGTCGGGCTAGCCAGGCGATTTAAAGAAGATGTTGCCACATTGCTTTCAGTCCGTTGAGCAGACCGCCGCGCCAGCAGAGCGCGTCGTGACCGCCGTCGACCGGATGGAAAATGACCTGATGTCCTGCGGCGGACAGGTCCTGTTGGAGTTGTTGGTTTGCTTTAAAAATCAGGTGCTCGCGGTGTCCCGCCTCCAGATAGAAACGCGACGACGCGTGACAGTAGTCGCCCTGCTGTAGCTGCTGGATCAGCCTGCCGTTGGGCTCGCCGCGCGCAGGCCACCAGAACGAGCCGGAAAGGCTGATGGCGCCGCCGAACGTCTGCGGCCAGTTGAGCACGGCGTACGTCGACGCCAGCCCGCCAAAGCTCTGGCCGCTGACCAGCGTCTCGGCGGCGCTGACGCGGTGCGGCGCCCAGCCCTGCAGCTGCGGCAGCAGCTCTTCCTGCAGCGCCAGCCAGAAGTCGGGATTACAGGGCAGCTCGCGGCTGCGGTGTTCGCGATCGATGATATCGATCATCACGTAGACCGCCGGCGGCAGTTCGCCGGCGTCGGTGAGCTGCTGTAGCGGCCAGGCGATCGGCATGCTATTGGCCCAGAACTGGCCGTCCAGCAGCAGCGCCAGCGGACGTTCGCTCGGCTGCACCTCGCCGGTGGCGTAGATCCAGACCGAGCGGCGATTGCCGAGGCGCGCGCTCTGCCAGATATGGTGCTGAAGCGGCAGCGTCGGCGCGCGACCGCTGTCGACTGCTTCCCAGACGCGCTGATCGGGCGCGTCGGGCAGATGCAGCGGCGACACGCGCATGCCGCGTCCGCCTGACCAGCCGCGCAGCGGATTAAGCGGATCCTGTTGCGCGGTGGGGAATTTCTGGCTCCACCAGGCGCGCAGCGTCGCCATATCCGCTTCGCCGTCGAAGTCAGCAGGATCGCTGTCAGGCATCAGGCAATAGCTGCCGCGCCAGCTGGCAGGCAGCCGGGTGCGCCAGAACCAGACGTCGGTGCCGGGGATATGATCGAAGCTTTGAGGCGCGGCGCGCTGATGATGATCGGTAACGCCGGTGATATTGATCCAGACGCGGCGGGTGGACGAGGTGGTTTCGCTTCCCTGCGGATCGCGCCAGAAGAAGGTGACGTCGCATGCGCCGTCGCGGGCGGGTTCAATCAGGGGCAGGCCCTGCTGCTGTAAAGTCTGCCACCAGGCGTCACTGCCGGTTTCATTCGTTAACCACGTCATAAATGCACTATTTACTGGACCCGATGCGCGCAGCGTTGCGCAGATGTTATGAATAATACTATTGATAATTATTTGCATTTGCAATAGGGTGTTTCCCGCTCCGACACCAGGAGCGCGCGCGTTCCGCCAGCCTCATCAGCCTGTGTTGTCAGGTGGATGTTCCGCGAAGGAGGGCCTGGGTGCGGCTGGAATGCTTGCTTGCAAAGAATGACTCTTTCACCGGCGCGCCCGCAGGAGACATCTGGTTTCCGCCGGCAATCCAGGAACATAAAAAATGCCTAAATTATCCCGTTTGTCATTAGCCATTCTGATTGAACTCGGCCTTGCCGCCACCAGCGTGCAGGCTGCCGACACCAGCACCTCTTCTACTTCGCACGACGACACGCTGGTGGTGAGCGCCGCGCAGCAGAACCTGCAGGCGCCGGGCGTCTCCACCATTACCGCGGACGAGATCAAAAAGCGTCCCCCTGCGCGCGACGTGTCGGAAATTATCCGCACCATGCCGGGCGTCAACCTGACCGGCAACTCCACCAGCGGCCAGCGCGGCAACAACCGTCAAATCGACATTCGCGGCATGGGGCCGGAGAACACCCTGATTCTGGTGGACGGCATGCCGGTCTCCAGCCGCAACTCGGTGCGTCTCGGCTGGCGCGGCGAGCGCGATACGCGCGGCGATACCAACTGGGTGCCGCCGGAGATGATTGAACGCATCGACGTCATTCGCGGCCCGGCGGCGGTGCGCTACGGCAACGGCGCGGCAGGCGGCGTGGTGAATATCATCACCAAAAAATATGATGACCAGCAGTGGCACGGCTCGTGGAACGCCTACTACAACGTGCCGGAGCACAAAGACGAAGGCGCCACGCGCCGCACCAACTTCAGCCTGGAAGGGCCGCTGGGCGACGACGTCAGCTTCCGCCTCTACGGCAACCTGGCGAAAACCCAGGCGGACGCCTACGACATCAACGAAGGCCACGCGGCGGAGCGCACCGGCAGCTACGCCGGCAGCTATCCGGCGGGCCGCGAGGGGGTGGTGAATAAAGACATCAACGCCATGCTGCGCTGGGCGTTCGCGCCGATGCAGGCGCTGGAGTTCCAGGCGGGCTACAGCCGCCAGGGCAACCTCTACTCCGGCGACACCCAGAACACCAACACCAGCGCGCTGGTGAAAAGCCTCTACGGCAAAGAGACCAACCGCCTCTACCGCCAGAATTTCGCCGTGAAGTGGACCGGCGCCTGGGACAACGGCATCAGCACCAACACCTATGCGCGCTATGAAAATACGCGCAACTCGCGCATCAACGAAGGGCTGGCCGGCGGCACCGAAGGCATCTTCTCCAACAGCGGCTTCAACACCATCCAGCTGGACGACGTGCTGCTGCACAGCGAGATCAGCGTGCCGTTCGAACTGCTGGTGAATCAGACCGCGACCTTCGGCACCGAGTGGAACCAGCAGCGCATGAAGGATCCCTCGTCGACCACGCAGGCCGCCTCGAACGGCTCGGTGCCGGGCATCTCCAGCTCTGGCCGCAGCCCCTATTCGCAGGCGGAAATCTTCTCGCTGTTCGCCGAAGACAATATGGAGCTGACCGACAGCACCATGCTGACGCCGAGCCTGCGCTTCGATCACCACTCTATCGTCGGCGATAACTGGAGCCCGTCGCTTAACCTCTCGCAGGGCTTAGGTGACGACTTCACGCTGAAGATGGGTATCGGCCGCGCCTATAAAGCGCCGAGCCTCTACCAGACCAACCCTAACTATCTGCTCTACAGCAACGGACAGGGCTGCGCTGCCAGCACCGGCGCCTGCTATCTGCAGGGCAACAAAGATCTGAAAGCGGAAAACAGCATCAATAAAGAGATTGGGCTGGAGTGGAAGCATGAAGGCTATCAGGCGGGTCTGACCTGGTTCCGCAACGACTACCGCAACAAGATCGAGGCGGGCTATGCGCCGTCCGGCAAAGCGTCAAACGGCACCACCGACATCTATAAGTGGGAGAACGTGCCGAAAGCGGTGGTGGAAGGGCTGGAAGGCACGGTGAATATTCCGGTGACCGAGAGCATCGCGTGGAACAACAACTTCACCTATATGCTACAGAGCAAGAATAAAGAGACCGGCGATCGCCTGTCGATTATTCCCGACTATACGCTGAACTCCACGCTGAGCTGGCAGGCAACCCAGGATCTGTCGCTGCAAACCACGCTCACCTGGTACGGCAAGCAGGTGCCGAAGAAGTATGACTACAAAGGCAATGCGGTCACCGGCAGCGCCACCGAAGAGGTCAGCCCTTACTCGGTGGTCGGCATGAGCGGCACCTATGACGTTAATAAGTACGCCAGCGTGACGGTCGGCATCGACAACCTGTTCGATAAGCGCCACTTCCGTCAGGGCAACGCCCAGACCACCGGCAACGCCACCACCAATTCTTACCTGTATGGTGCGGGCGCGAATACCTACAACGAATCAGGCCGGACTTACTACGTCAGCCTGAACACGCAGTTCTAATCAGTTAAGCCGCAACGGCAGCACGCAGCGGGCGATAAGTCCGCTGCGATCGCTGCGATTGATGAGCTTCAGCTCGCCATAGTGCATCTGCAGGATGCGCAGCACAATATTTAGCCCCAGCCCGCTGCCGCCGTAGCGCTGATCGCGTCGGCGAAACGCTTTGGTTAGCTCCTCCGCCGCATCGGGATCGATGCCGGGTCCTTCGTCCATCACGCTCAGAATGATATTGCCGTCGCGCGCTTCCAGCGTAATGGTAATCTCGCTCTCCGCAGGACTGTAGCGCGAGGCATTCTCCAGCAGATTGCGCAGCAGCAGACGCAGCAGCACCGGTTCGCCCTGGCTCGGCGCCACCTCTGAATCTGGCCAGCGCAGCCGCTGCTGACGCTGATCGGCCAGCTCGCGCATTTCCGGCTGCAGCGGCTGCAGAATGTCCGCCTGCCAGTGAATCGGCTGCGCATGGCCGCTGGCTAACGCCTGGCTGGCGCGCGCCAGCATCAGCAGCTGTTCCACGGTGTGCATCAGCTGATCGATGCGCGCCACCAGCATCTCGCTGTGCGGCACCCCTTGCTGCTGCAGCAGTTCAAGATGCAGGCGCAGGCCGGCGAGGGGTGTGCGCAGCTCATGGGCAGCGTCTGCGGTGAAGAGCCGTTCCTGCTGTAAAGTATGATCGAGGCGCGCCAGCAGCTGGTTAATTGCGCCGGTGACCGCCACCACCTCTTCCATATCGGAGTGAATGGCGAGCGGCGTCAGGTTATCGGCGGAGCGCTGCGCCAGGCTGGTCTGCAGCGCGCGCAGCGGACGCACGATCCAGCTAATCGCCCAGAAGGAGAGCACCAGCGTCAGGCCGACCATCACCACAGAAGGCAGCAGCAGCGAGGCGATGGCTTCGCGGATCTCATTTTCGACGCGATCGTTGCGCGCCTTCGCCGAGAGGGTTTCGTTGACGAGAAAGCTGATCTGCTCGCGGCTTTCGTGCCACAGCCAGAAGGCGCTCATGATCTGACAGGTGAGCAGGATCAGCGCCAGCATAATCAGCAGGCGCTGACGCATGCTGTTCATTCGCGGTTCTCCAGCCGATAGCCGACGCCGCGCACGGTTTTGATACGATCTTTGCCCAGCTTGCGGCGCAGGTTGTGGATATGCACCTCCAGCGTGTTGGATCCGGTGTCGTCCTGCCAGCTGTAGAGATCCTGCTGCAGGGTTTCGCGATGCACGTTCTGACCAACGCGCATCAGCAGCCGCGTCAGCAGCGCGAACTCTTTGGGCGTCACGTCGAGCGGCTGGTTCTCCAGCAATACCTGCTGGGAAGAGAGATTGAGCGTCAAATCGCCCTGCTGCAGCAGATTATCGCTGCGACCCTGATAGCGGCGGATCAGCGCGCGCACCCGCGCCTGCAGCTCCGCCAGCGCCAGCGGCTTGATCAGATAGTCGTCGGCACCGGCGTCGAGTCCCTCAACGCGATCGTCGAGCGCGTCGCGCGCGGTGAGGATCAAGACCGGCAGATCGACGCCGGATCGCCGCCACTGACGCAGCAGATCGCTGCCGTCGCGATCCGGCAGGCCGAGATCCAGTACGATAAGGCTGTACTGCGCGCTGTGCAGCAGCGCATCCGCCTCGGCGGCGCTGGCGGCGCCGTCAACGGCGTAGCCCTGGCTGCTCAGCGCCTGCGTCAGGCCCGCCTGCAGCAATACATCATCCTCAACGATCAATATTTTCATGCGCTAGTTATTCTGGTAGATGTCCCGATAGAGTCGGCTCTCGAAGCGCACCAGCGGAACGCGTCGCGTGCGCTGATCCTGCGGCGGCACCGCGTAGCCCGACAGGAACTGCACAAAGGCGACGCGCGCGCCGCTGGCGGTGGTGATAAAGCCGGCCAGGTTATAAACGCCCTGCAGCGAGCCCGTTTTCGCCGAGACTTTGCCGTCGACGCCCGCCTCATGCAGACCGCCGCGATAGAGCAGCGTGCCGTCATGGCCCGCCAGCGGCAGCATAGAGATATAGTCCAGCGTCGCGTCGTTCTTCGCGATGTACTGCAGCACCTGCATCATGGTGTCCGGCGCGATGAGATCGTGGCGCGACAGGCCCGAACCATCCACCTGAATACTGTTGCCTAAATCCACGTTGGCTTTCTCGCGCAGGATACGACGAATGGCGTCCGATCCGGCGCGGAAGGTGCCCGGCACGTTGAAGTAGTGATGGCCGATGGTGCGGAACACCGTGTCGGCAATCATGTTGTCCGACTTTTTCAGCATAGTATGCAACAGGGAGTGCAGCGGCGCGGATTGCGTCGACGCCAGCACCGTGCCCGGTGAGGTGACCTGCGTCTGGCGCACCAGGTGGCCGCTGTAGTCGATCTCGGCCTGGCGCAGCTCCTGCTTCAGGATCTCGCCAGCCCAGGCGGCGTCATCCTGCACGGCGAACGCCAGCGGCAGCGGCTCCGCGCGCTGGCGCATGCAGCCGGTGAGCGTGTAGCGGTTGAGTTCACCCGGCACCACGTCCAGCTCGCAGTATTGCCCTTCGCCGCTGTTACGGCCGAGGGTGCGCACCTGGCTGAACATATGCGCGGGATAGTAGGAGGCGATGCGCACAAAGGCGGTGTCGCCCGGCGTAGTGGCGCTGTAGAGCGAAACGGAAAAGCAGTTTTTATCAACGATGGCCGCGCCCGGCGGCGCGCTGAAGCACTGCGTCAGATCGTTCCACGGCCAGCCCGGCGCCATGTCATGGCTGGCGAACACCGAAGTGTCGATTACCAGGTTGCCTTTAATATGGGTGACGCCCTGTTTCTTCAGCGCGGCGACCATGTTGCGCAGATCCTGACGGCTTAGCGTCGGGTCGCCGGCGAAACGTGCCACCAGATCGCCGTTGAGCGTGCCATCGCTGATGGCGCCTTTGGTTTCCAGCGTGGTCTGGAAGCGAAAGTCGCCGCCCAGCTCCAGCAGCGCCGCCAGCGCGGTGATGACCTTCATGGTGCTGGCGGGCAACGCCATCTGCTTACCGTGATAGTCGATTATCGGGGCGCTGGCGCCCACTTTCTGCACCATCAACGCCAGATTGGCACCATCTGGCAAATACTGCATGTATTCATCAACGGGTGCTGCTTGTGCCTGCAGCATAAACGCACAGGTTAGTCCGGTAACAAGTCGTGAAAATCGCATAATCTCGCGGTAACTGGCAGGTGAAGGCGTCAATACTACGTCCCGCAGCGGTAGAAAGTAAACGATGACCCACAGGGAACTCTGGGTTAAAATACGTATCAAAATGCAAAACCACTTTCTGGCCTGGAACCTTTTCCGGGTCAGGATTCTTTTATTTGCAAAACGAGGGTCAGACCCTACAGAACCGGTTTTTCTGTGGACACTGGTCAGGACGACGCCGTTAAAACAGGAAAGAGAGCGAGGAGCTTAAATGAATCAGATTCCGATGACGTTAAGGGGCGCCGAGAAGCTGCGCGAAGAGCTGAACGAGCTAAAAACGATCAAACGCCCGCGCATCATCGCCTCGATTGCCGACGCGCGCGAGCACGGCGACCTGAAAGAGAATGCGGAGTATCACGCCGCACGCGAAGAGCAGGGGTTTTGCGAAGGCCGTATCCAGGAGATCGAAGCCAAGCTCTCTAACGCGCAGGTTATCGACGTCACGACGATGCCCAATACCGGCCGCGTGATTTTCGGCGCGACCGTGACCGTGCTGAACACCGAGACCGACGAAGAGTCGACCTATCGCATCGTGGGCGATGACGAAGCGGATTTTAAGCAAAATCTGATTTCGGTGAATTCGCCGATGGCGCGTGGCCTGGTGGGTAAAGAGGCAGATGATGTGACCATCATCAAAACCCCGGGCGGCGACGTCGAGTACGAAATTCTTAAAGTGGAATACCTTTAAGAGAGAGCTACGCTTTGAAAAGCGTTACAGCTTAATGTAAAGAATGGAAAAGGCCGCGATGCGGCCTTTTAACCCATGCGGGAGCATGGCACTTTCTCTGGCCGGTTGCCCGGCATGCGCGTTAGCGCGGCAGAGAAATCTTGCTCTCTTTAGAGGGGCGATACAGCACCAGCGTTTTACCGATCACCTGCACGTTGCTGGCTTTGGTTTCACGCACGATAGCTTCAACGATCAGCTGTTTAGTTTCACGATCTTCCGAGGCGACTTTCACCTTGATCAGTTCGTGATGTTGCAGTGCGGATTCGATCTCGGCCAGCACGCCTTCGGTCAGGCCGTTGCCGCCGATCATCACCACCGGTTTCAGTGGATGGGCGAGGCCTTTCAGGTGCTGTTTTTGTTTGGTACTTAGATTCATCGTATTTTTTGCTTACTCAGGGATTGAAAACGGTTCATTCTACCGCCATCTCGGGGTTATCACCAAATCAACGCAACCCATTGCGTGCAGGTTTATCGCTGCGATGACGATTTAGTTGAGAAAATTATGACGGGTAAAAAGCGTTCGGCCAGCTCCAGCCGCTGGTTACAGGAACACTTTAGCGATAAATATGTGCTTCAGGCACAGAAAAAAGGGTTGCGTTCGCGCGCCTGGTTTAAACTTGATGAAATACAACAGGGTGACAAGCTTTTCAAACCCGGTATGACCGTGGTAGATCTGGGGGCGGCACCGGGCGGCTGGTCACAATATGTGGTGCAGCAAATCGGCGCGTCGGGGCGCATTATCGCCTGCGACATTTTGCCGATGGATCCTATCGTCGGCGTCGATTTCCTTCAGGGCGATTTCCGTGAAGAATCGGTGATCAAAGCGCTGCTTGAACGCGTAGGCGATCAAAAAGTTCAGGTGGTCATGTCGGATATGGCGCCCAACATGAGCGGGACGCCGGCAGTGGATATTCCCCGTTCGATGTATTTGGTTGAACTGGCGCTCGAAATGTGTCGGGATATCCTGGCACCGGGCGGCAGTTTTGTAGTGAAAGTGTTTCAGGGAGATGGCTTCGATGAATACCTGCGGGAAATTCGCTCCCTGTTTACGAAAGTGAAAATTCGTAAGCCGGACGCTTCGCGATCACGTTCGCGCGAAGTGTACATTGTGGCGACAGGGCGCAAACTATAGCCCAATTGATGAAGTTGCAGCCCACCAGCCGCGATTCCATGTATGAAGGATATATAGTACCCTACGCTGTCTGTTAACACCGTTGTAATATGAGGTTAATCCCTTGAGTGACATGGCGAAAAACCTGATTCTCTGGTTAGTCATCGCGGTCGTGCTGATGTCAGTATTCCAGAGCTTTGGGCCCAGCGAGTCGAATGGCCGTAGGGTTGATTATTCAACCTTCCTGTCGGAAGTGAACCAGGATCAGGTCCGCGAGGCACGTATTAACGGGCGTGAGATTAACGTAATCAAGAAAGACAGTAATAAATACACGACCTACATTCCTGTCAATGATCCCAAGTTACTCGATAACCTGTTGACCAAAAACGTCAAAGTGGTTGGCGAACCGCCGGAAGAGCCGAGCCTGCTGGCTTCAATCTTCATCTCCTGGTTCCCGATGCTGCTGCTGATTGGCGTGTGGATCTTCTTTATGCGTCAGATGCAGGGCGGCGGCGGCAAAGGCGCGATGTCCTTTGGCAAGAGCAAGGCGCGCATGCTGACGGAAGATCAGATCAAAACCACCTTCGCTGACGTGGCAGGCTGCGACGAAGCGAAAGAGGAAGTGGGCGAGCTGGTCGAGTATCTGCGCGAACCGAGCCGTTTCCAGAAGCTGGGCGGTAAGATCCCGAAAGGCGTGCTGATGGTGGGCCCGCCAGGTACCGGTAAAACCCTGCTGGCGAAAGCCATCGCGGGCGAAGCCAAGGTGCCGTTCTTTACCATTTCCGGTTCTGACTTCGTTGAGATGTTTGTCGGCGTCGGCGCCTCTCGCGTGCGCGACATGTTCGAACAGGCGAAGAAAGCTGCGCCCTGCATCATCTTTATCGATGAGATCGACGCCGTCGGTCGTCAGCGCGGCGCCGGTTTGGGCGGCGGTCACGACGAACGTGAACAGACCCTGAACCAGATGCTGGTAGAGATGGACGGTTTCGAAGGCAATGAAGGCATTATCGTTATTGCCGCCACGAACCGCCCAGACGTTCTCGACCCGGCGCTGCTGCGTCCAGGCCGCTTTGACCGTCAGGTCGTGGTCGGTCTGCCGGACGTGCGCGGCCGTGAGCAGATCCTGAAAGTGCATATGCGCCGCGTGCCGCTGGCGACCGATATCGACGCAGGCATCATCGCGCGCGGTACGCCGGGCTTCTCCGGTGCGGATCTCGCTAACCTGGTGAACGAAGCGGCGCTGTTCGCCGCGCGCGGCAACAAGCGCGTGGTGTCGATGGTAGAGTTCGAGAAAGCGAAAGACAAAATCATGATGGGTGCGGAACGTCGCTCCATGGTGATGACGGAAGCGCAGAAAGAGTCGACTGCCTACCACGAAGCGGGCCACGCCATTATCGGTCGCCTGGTGCCGGAACACGATCCAGTGCACAAGGTGACGATTATTCCGCGCGGTCGCGCGCTGGGTGTGACCTTCTTCCTGCCGGAAGGGGATGCGATCAGCGCCAGCCGTCAGAAGCTGGAAAGCCAGATTTCGACGCTGTACGGTGGCCGTCTGGCGGAAGAGATTATCTACGGTGCGGAACACGTTTCCACCGGCGCCTCTAACGACATCAAAGTGGCCACTAACCTGGCGCGCAACATGGTGACGCAGTGGGGCTTCTCGGAAAAACTCGGTCCGTTGCTGTATGCGGAAGAAGAGGGCGAAGTGTTCCTCGGCCGTTCAGTGGCGAAAGCGAAACACATGTCCGACGAAACCGCGCGCATTATCGACCAGGAAGTTAAGCACCTGATCGACAGCAACTACCAGCGCGCCCGCCGTATTCTGGGCGAGAACATGGACATCCTTCACGCGATGAAAGACGCGCTGATGAAGTATGAAACCATCGACGCGCCGCAGATCGACGACCTGATGGCGCGCCGCGAAGTGCGTCCGCCGGCAGGCTGGGAAGATCCGGGCAGCAACTCCGACAGCAACGGCACGCCGAAGGCGCCGCGTCCTGTCGATGAGCCGCGCACCCCGAATCCTGGCAACACCATGTCAGAGCAGTTCGACAAATAACAGGGTTTTCACCCTTGCAAAAACCCCGGCTGGTCCGGGGTTTTTTACATCCGTAATCAGGTAATCAGAGGAGATTTTCCCCATGAAGTTGTACGCCCGTGATGCCCATCTCGATCTCTCGTTTCCCCATGTGATGGGTATTTTGAATGTCACGCCGGACTCCTTCTCCGATGGTGGAAAGCATAACTCGCTGGTAGAAGCGCTCACGCACACCAATGAGATGGTCAACGCAGGCGCCACCATTATCGACGTCGGCGGCGAGTCGACGCGTCCGGGCGCGGACGAGGTCAGCGTCGACGAAGAGCTGGCGCGCGTCATTCCGGTCGTCGAGGCGATTGCCCAGCGCTTTGAGGTGTGGATCTCCGTCGATACCTCAAAGGCAGAGGTGATCCGCGAGGCGGCGCGAGCGGGCGCTCACATCATTAACGATATTCGTTCGCTGTCGGAGCCTGGCGCCCTTGAAGCGGCGGCGGCGGTCGACCTGCCGGTTTGCCTGATGCATATGCAGGGCGAGCCGCGCACCATGCAGCAGGCGCCGGAGTATCAAAATGTGGTGAACGAAGTGGACGCTTACTTCGTGGATCAGATTGCGCGCTGCGAGGCTGCCGGCATTAAAAAAGCGAATCTGCTGCTCGACCCTGGCTTCGGTTTCGGTAAGAATCTCAACCACAATTATGAGCTGCTGGCCCACCTGAGCCATTTTCACCATTTTTCACTGCCGCTGCTGGTGGGCATGTCGCGTAAATCTATGATTGGTCAGCTGTTGAATGTCGGGCCGTCACAGCGCCTGACCGGCAGCCTGACCTGCGCGGTGATCGCCGCCATGCAGGGCGCGCAGATCATTCGTGTACATGACGTTAAAGAGACGGTCGAGGCGATGCGCGTTGTCGAAGCGACACGGAGAGCAAAAGGATAATTAAGGCATGAGTAATCGTAAATATTTCGGTACAGATGGCATTCGCGGCAAGGTCGGCGAAGCGCCGATCACCCCTGACTTCGTGCTGAAGCTGGGCTGGGCGGCGGGCAAGGTGCTGGCGCGCCACGGCTCCAGAAAGGTGCTGATTGGCAAAGACACCCGTATCTCCGGCTATATGCTGGAGTCGGCGCTGGAAGCGGGCCTGGCGGCCGCAGGTCTCTCGGCCGCCTTTACCGGGCCAATGCCGACACCGGCCATCGCCTATCTGACGCGCACCTTCCGCGCCGAAGCGGGCATCGTTATCTCCGCGTCGCACAACCCGTTTGACGACAACGGCATTAAATTTTTCTCCGCCGAAGGCACCAAGCTGCCGGACGAGGTAGAAGAGGCGATTGAGCTGGAGATGGAGAAGCCGCTGACCTGCGTCGAATCCGCCGAACTGGGCCGCGCCAGCCGCATCGTCGACGCCGCGGGCCGCTACATCGAGTTCTGCAAGGGCACCTTCCCGAGCGAGCTGAGCCTGAACGGCCTTAAAATCGTGGTTGACTGCGCCAACGGCGCCACCTACCACATCGCGCCTAACGTGCTGCGCGAACTGGGCGCCACCGTTATCGCTATCGCCACTCAGCCTGACGGCATGAATATCAACAAAGAGTGCGGCGCGACCGACCTGCGTATGCTGCAGCAGCGCGTGCTGGCGGAGAAGGCAGACCTGGGGCTGGCCTACGACGGCGACGGCGACCGCATCATGATGGTCGACCACCTTGGCGAGAAAGTCGACGGCGATCAGATCCTCTACATTATTGCGCGCGAAGGGCTGCGTCAGGGCCAGCTGCGCGGCGGCGTGGTCGGCACGCTGATGAGCAATATGGGTCTGGAGCTGGCGCTGAAGCAGCTCGGCATTCCGTTTGCGCGCGCCAAAGTAGGCGACCGCTACGTGCTGGAGAAGATGCAGGAGAAGAAATGGCGTCTCGGCGCGGAAAACTCGGGCCACGTTATCCTGCTGGATAAAACCACCACCGGCGACGGCATTGTGGCAAGTTTGCAAGTGCTCACTGCAATCGTGCGCAACCATATGAGCCTGCACGACCTGTGCAGCGGCATGAAGATGCTGCCGCAGGTGCTGGTCAACGTCCGCTTTAGCGGCGAAGGCGACCCGCTGGAAGACGACGCGGTGAAAAGCGTGACGGCGGAGGTGGAGAAAACCCTGGCGGGGCGTGGACGCGTGCTGCTGCGTAAATCGGGCACCGAGCCGCTGATTCGCGTAATGGTCGAGGGTGAAAACGAAGCCCAGGTAACCGAACTGGCGCACCGTATCGCCGAGCAGGTGAAGGCGGTTTAAGACGCTGACGGCGGCGGTTTTTACGCCGATCCGCCGTTAAAATCATCAGGATGGCGCTTTTTTCCGCAGTCGATCGCAGCGAAGAAAATTACCCTTGCAGAGGGATGCGCCTTTGGTTAGTATTCACACCCGCTTCTGATGGGTGATGACGACACGGCCCATCTATACTGGCTGAAGCTTAACTGTGCGGTTATCGCGCAAGGAAACAGGTTGATTATGTACGAAGCTCTTTTAGTTGTTTTCCTTATTGTGGCCATCGCCCTCGTGGGTTTGATTATGCTGCAGCAAGGTAAAGGCGCTGATATGGGAGCCTCATTCGGTGCAGGCGCATCCGCAACGCTGTTCGGTTCTACGGGTTCAGGTAACTTCATGACTCGCATGACCGGCATTCTCGCGGCGCTGTTCTTCATCATCAGCCTGGTTCTGGGTAACCTGAACACCAATAAGACTTCAAAGGGAAGCGAGTGGGAAAATCTGTCTGCGCCGGCTCAGTCAACGACTCAGCCAGCACAACCGGCGGCGCCGGGTAACGATATCCCTAAATAAGTTCGTCAAGCTTGCGACGCGACAGATTCAAGTCGCGGTCTGAACAGTGCCGAGGTGGTGGAATTGGTAGACACGCTACCTTGAGGTGGTAGTGCCCGATTGGGCTTACGGGTTCAAGTCCCGTCCTCGGTACCAAATCTGAGTTTTACTTGCAAAAATCGCAAGATCAGCGTAACATTCGTCACGTTTTCGGACGCGGGGTGGAGCAGCCTGGTAGCTCGTCGGGCTCATAACCCGAAGGTCGTCGGTTCAAATCCGGCCCCCGCAACCACTTTCCCTTAGAGTTCTTTTTCAAATATACTGTATGCATCGACGGGCGCATCGCAGCGAGTTTTGAAAAAAATTCTTCTGGACGGTGCCGAGCCGCATAGCGGCGTACAGGGTCCAGTCACAAAAAGCCCCGAATTTTCGGGGTTTTTTGTTATCAGGAAATCGCAACACTGGGCTATTAAGCCCTTTTTTTATGTCTTGGGGGTGGGCTTGTCCACATTAGAGCAAAAATTGACAGAGTTGGTATCGGCTCCGGTAGAAGCGCTCGGCTATGAACTGGTCGGTATTGAATTCGTTCGCGGTCGCACATCAACCCTGCGCATCTATATTGATAGTGAAGATGGCATCAATGTCGATGATTGCGCGGATGTCAGCCACCAGGTAAGCGCGGTGCTGGATGTGGAAGATCCCATCACCGTGGCTTACAACCTTGAAGTCTCCTCACCGGGACTGGATCGCCCGATGTTTACCGCAGAACACTACGTGCGGTATACCGGCGAAGAAGTCAGTCTGGTCCTGCGCATGGCGGTACAGAACCGCCGCAAGTGGCAGGGCATCATCAAGTCGGTTGACGGCGAGATGGTGACGGTGACCGTTGAGGGTAAAGATGAGGTGTTCGCGCTGAGCAATATTCAGAAAGCGAACCTGGTCCCCCACTTTTAAAAGTCCGGATTGAGGCTAACCAGGATGAACAAAGAGATCTTAGCTGTTGTAGAAGCCGTTTCTAACGAAAAAGCCCTGCCGCGTGAGAAAATCTTCGAAGCGCTGGAGAGCGCGCTGGCAACTGCAACCAAGAAGAAGTACGAGCAAGAGATTGACGTTCGCGTCAGCATCGACCGTAAAAGCGGCGACTTCGATACGTTCCGTCGTTGGGAAATCGTAGAAGAAGTGACGCAGCCGACGCGCGAGATCACGCTGGAAGCAGCCCGCTTCGAGGATGAAGCGTTCAATCTGGGCGACTACGTCGAGGATCAGATCGAATCGGTCACCTTTGACCGCATCACCACCCAGACCGCGAAACAGGTTATCGTGCAGAAAGTGCGCGAAGCTGAGCGCGCGATGGTGGTCGATCAGTTCCGCCAGCACGAAGGCGAAATCATCACCGGCGTGGTGAAGAAAGTAAACCGCGACAATATCACTCTGGATCTCGGCAGCAACGCCGAAGCGGTGATTTTGCGTGAAGATATGCTGCCGCGTGAGAATTTCCGCCCGGGCGACCGTATTCGCGGCGTGCTCTACGCCGTTCGTCCGGAAGCGCGCGGCGCGCAGCTGTTCGTGACTCGCTCGAAGCCGGAAATGCTGATCGAACTGTTCCGCATTGAGGTGCCGGAAATCGGCGAAGAAGTCATCGAGATTAAAGCGGCGGCTCGCGATCCGGGCTCACGCGCTAAAATCGCGGTGAAAACCAACGACAAACGCATCGATCCGGTCGGCGCCTGCGTCGGCATGCGCGGCGCGCGCGTGCAGGCCGTTTCCAGCGAGCTGGGCGGCGAGCGTATCGATATCGTACTGTGGGATGACAACCCGGCGCAGTTTGTAATTAACGCCATGGCCCCGGCCGACGTGGCGTCGATTGTGGTTGACGAAGATAACCACACTATGGATATCGCTGTTGAAGCCGGCAATCTGGCTCAGGCGATCGGCCGTAACGGCCAAAACGTGCGTCTGGCTTCACAGCTGAGCGGCTGGGAGCTGAACGTGATGACCGTCGATGATCTGCAGGCGAAACACCAGGCCGAAGCGCATGCTGCTATCGATATGTTTACTAAACATCTCGACATCGACGAAGAGTTCGCCACCGTACTGGTGGAAGAGGGCTTCTCTTCGCTGGAAGAGCTGGCATACGTGCCGATCAACGAGCTGCTGGACGTTGATGGTCTGGACGAAGAGACCGTAGAAGCCCTGCGTGAACGAGCCAAAAATGCGTTAACCACCCTGGCGCTGGCGAAAGAAGAGAGCCGTGGTAATCAGGAGCCTGCTGAGGATCTTCTGAATCTCGACGGCCTGGATCGTACGCTGGCGTACCGCCTGGCGGCGAAAGGCGTTTGCACGCTGGAAGATCTCGCCGAGCAAGGTGTCGACGACCTGACGGATATTGAAGGGCTGAATGATGAGCAAGCCGGCGCGCTGATTATGGCCGCGCGAAATATCTGCTGGTTCGGCGATGACGCGTAATAACAGGAAGGAACAGCATGACAGATGTAACCGTAAAATCGCTGGCCGCAGAGATTCAGACCCCGGTCGATCGCCTGGTTCAGCAATTCGCTGACGCAGGGATCCGCAAGTCGGAGAACGACGCGGTCTCGCAGCAAGAGAAAGAAACTTTACTGTCTCACCTCAATCGCGAGCATGGTCAGACCGGCTCAAGCAAGTTAACATTGCAGCGTAAGACACGCAGTACCTTGAATATCCCAGGCACCGGGGGTAAAAGTAAATCGGTGCAAATCGAAGTCCGCAAAAAGCGCACCTACGTAAAAGGTGATGCGGAAGCTGAACAGGCAGAAGCAGAAGCCCAGGCTCAGCGTGAAGCGGAAGAACAGGCGCAACGCGAGGCGGAAGAACAAGCCCGTCGCGAAGCTGAAGAAAAAGCGCAACGTGATGCCGAAGAGAAAGCCAAGCGCGAAGCCGCTGAAAAGGCGAAGCGTGAAGCAGCGGAAAAAGAAAAAGTGACGAATCATCAAACCGACGATATGACCAAGGCTGCGCAGTCCGACAAAGCCCGTCGCGAAGCGGAAGCGGCTGAACTGAAGCGTAAAGCGGAAGAAGAAGCGCGCCGTAAGCTGGAAGAGGACGCTCGCCGCGTTGCTGAAGAAGCGCGCCGCCTGGCTGAAGAAAAATCGGCTGAATGGGAAAAACCTGAGGAAGAAGATAAAGGCGACTATCACGTCACCACTTCAACTCATGCCCGTCAGGCGGAAGACGAAAACGACCGTCAGGTAGAAGCGGGTCGCGCGCGTGCGCGCACCACCGCTAAAGCGGCGCGTCCGGCGAAAAAAGGCAACAAGCATTCTGAAGCCAAAACCGATCGTGAAGAAGCGCGCGCGCAGATTCGCGGTGGCAAAGGCGGCAAGCATCGTAAACCGAGCGCACTGCAGCAGGGCTTCAATAAACCCGCTCAGGTGGTTAACCGCGACGTTATCATCGGCGAAACCATCACCGTAGCCGAACTGGCGAACAAAATGGCGGTGAAAGGTTCGCAGGTCATTAAAGCGATGATGAAGATGGGCGCGATGGCGACCATCAACCAGGTGATCGATCAGGAAACGGCTCAGCTGGTTGCGGAAGAGATGGGTCACAAAGTGATCCTGCGCCGCGAGAACGAGCTGGAAGAAGCGGTAATGAGCGATCGCGATACCGATGCTGCGCAGGAATCCCGCGCGCCGGTCGTGACCATCATGGGCCACGTCGACCACGGTAAAACCTCACTGCTGGACTACATCCGTTCGACCAAAGTCGCCTCTGGCGAAGCGGGCGGCATTACCCAGCACATCGGTGCTTACCACGTTGAAACCGACAACGGCATGATCACCTTCCTGGATACCCCGGGCCACGCCGCGTTTACCGCGATGCGTGCACGTGGTGCGCAGGCGACGGATATCGTTATCCTCGTGGTGGCGGCTGATGACGGCGTGATGCCGCAGACCATCGAAGCGATCCAGCATGCGAAAGCAGCGGGCGTGCCGGTGGTGGTTGCCGTCAACAAAATCGATAAGCCGGAAGCCGATCCGGATCGCGTGAAGAATGAACTGACCCAGTACGGCATCATTCCGGAAGAGTGGGGCGGCGAAAACATGTTCGTCAACGTCTCGGCGAAAGCCGGTACCGGCATCGACGACCTGCTGAACGCCATTCTGCTGCAGGCGGAAGTGCTGGAGCTGACCGCGATCCGTGAAGGTATGGCGAGCGGCGTGGTAATCGAATCCTTCCTGGATAAAGGTCGTGGTCCGGTCGCTACCGTGCTGGTGCGCGAAGGTACCCTGAACAAAGGCGACATCGTGCTGTGCGGCTTCGAATATGGCCGTGTGCGTGCGATGCGTGACGAACTGGGCCGCGAAGTGCTGGAAGCGGGTCCCTCTATCCCGGTGGAAATCCTCGGTCTCTCCGGCGTGCCGGCAGCGGGCGATGAAGCAACCGTGGTGCGTGACGAGAAGAAAGCGCGTGAAGTCGCACTCTATCGTCAGGGCAAGTTCCGCGAAGTCAAACTGGCGCGTCAGCAGAAGGCGAAGCTGGAGAACATGTTCGCCAACATGACCGAAGGCGAAGTCTCCGAGCTGAACATCGTGCTGAAGTCCGACGTCCAGGGCTCTGTGGAAGCGATCTCCGACTCGCTGCTGAAACTCTCCACCGACGAAGTGAAGGTGAAGATTATCGGTTCGGGCGTTGGTGGGATCACCGAAACCGACGCCACGCTGGCCGCGGCCTCCAACGCCATTATCCTCGGCTTCAACGTGCGTGCCGATGCCTCTGCGCGTCGCGTCATCGATGCTGAAAACGTCGACCTGCGCTACTACTCCGTCATCTATAATCTGATCGACGAAGTGAAAGCGGCGATGAGCGGTATGCTGGCGCCGGAGTTCAAACAGCAGATTATCGGTCTGGCGGAAGTGCGTGACGTGTTCAAGTCACCGAAGTTTGGCGCGATCGCGGGCTGTATGGTCACCGAAGGCAACATCAAGCGTCACAACCCGATCCGCGTCCTGCGCGACAACGTGGTTATCTATGAAGGCGAGCTGGAATCTCTGCGTCGCTTCAAAGATGACGTCAACGAAGTGCGTAACGGCATGGAGTGTGGTATCGGCGTGAAGAACTACAACGACGTTCGCGTTGGCGATATGATCGAAGTGTTCGAAGTGATTGAAGTTAAGCGCACCATCGAATAAGCATTACGCGATGTGTTGCAATTTGGGAGGCCGCTGGCCTCCCGAATTATTTTGGAGAGATGATTATGGCGAAAGAATTTGGCCGCCCGCAGCGCGTGTCGCAGGAGCTGCAAAAAGAGATCGCCATCATTCTGCAGCGCGAGATAAAAGATCCGCGTCTCGGCATGATGGTAACGGTGTCTGGCGTGGAAGTGTCGCGCGATCTCGCATATGCCAAAGTGTTTGTCACCTTCCTCAACGATAAAGATGAAGAAGCGGTGAAAAACGGCCTGAAAGCGCTGAAAGAGGCGTCTGGCTATATTCGTATCCTGCTCGGCAAGGCGATGCGTCTGCGCATCGTGCCGGAGCTGACCTTCTTCTACGATAACTCGCTGATTGAAGGTATGCGCATGTCGAACCTGGTCTCTAACGTGATCCGGAACGATGTCGAGCGTCGCGGTGAAAACCCGGCGGAAGATGACAAGGAGGACTAATGAGTCGTCCTCGTCGTCGCGGTCGCGACGTCCACGGCGTGTTCCTGCTGGATAAACAGCAGGGCGCGTCGTCTAACGATGTGCTGCAAAAAGTAAAGCGCCTGTTCAACGCCAACAAGGCGGGCCACACCGGCGCGCTCGATCCGCTGGCGACCGGCATGCTGCCGATCTGCCTCGGCGAAGCCACCAAGTTTTCTCAGTACCTGCTCGACTCGGATAAACGCTATCGCGTTATCGCGCGCCTCGGCGAGCGCACCGACACCTCCGACGCCGACGGCAATCTGATCGAGACCCGTCCGGTGACCTTTAGCCAGGCGGATCTGGATGCGGCGCTGGAGAGTTTCCGCGGCGAGACGATGCAGGTGCCAACCATGTTTTCGGCGCTGAAGTATCAGGGGCGCAAGCTCTATGAGTACGCGCGCGAAGGCATTACCGTGCCGCGCGACGCGCGTCCGATCACCGTGTTCGAGCTGCAGTTTATCCGCTGGGAAGAGAGTGAGCTGGAGCTGGAAATTCACGTTTCCAAAGGCACCTATATTCGCACCATCATCGACGATCTGGGCGAAAAGCTCGGCTGCGGCGCACACGTTATTATGCTGCGTCGTTTGCAGGTGGCGCGCTACCCGATCGAAAAGATGATGACGCTGGAGCAGCTGCAGGCGATAGCGGCAACGGTCAACGCGGCGGAGACGCCGGACTACGCGCCGCTCGACGCGCTGCTGCTGCCGATGGACAGCCCGGCGGAAGATTTTCCGCAGGTGAATATCTCTGCCGCTGCTGCTGCCTCATTTAAGCAAGGCATGCCGATTCAGGCCGCAGGTGCGCCGCAGAGCGGGCTGGTGCGCGTCACCGAAGGCGATGCGCAGAAATTTATCGGCATGGCGGAAATCGCCGACGACGGACGCGTCGCGCCGCGTCGTCTGGTGGTGGAGTATCCCGCGTAACCTTAGCTTAACGTCCCATTTGCGTTGCCATCGGGCGAAGAGTAGAATAGCGCGGCTTTAAAGCGGGTAGCTGAATTAGAGATCGGCACCCATACATTCATTTATTACTGGAGTTTATTATGTCTCTAAGCGTAGAAGCTAAAGCAGAGATCGTTGCCAAATACGGTCGTGGCGCTAACGACAGCGGTTCAACTGAAGTTCAGGTTGCCCTGCTGACTGCTCAGATTAACCACCTGCAGGGTCACTTCTCTGAGCACAAAAAAGACCACCACAGCCGTCGCGGTCTGCTGCGCATGGTATCCCAGCGTCGTAAGCTGCTGGACTACCTGAAGCGTAAAGACGTTGCTCGCTACACCAGCCTGATCGAAAGCCTGGGTCTGCGTCGCTAAGTCTGAAGAATCTGATCAAGGATGTAGCGCAGAGAGTTTGCGAAAAAACGCGTCTTGCGATCAGATTCGTGCGAGTTTCACGAAAAGGGGGCCTTTATGGCCCCTTTTTTCGAGCAATGCGCAGCAATCCGGACCAAACTCATGTATTGTTGCAGTGAGTGATCTTCGTTTGCAGAGGTTCGCGCGGCTAATGAGAGGCTTTACCGCAGATTCGGTTAAGGGTTGTCATTAGTCGCGAGGATGCAGCTGAAGATCGGTAATCCATGGCGCGCCAGAGAGGCGTCGCCCCGAAGTTAAGGAATTCATTTTGCTGAACCCGATCGTACGTCAATTCCAATATGGTCAGCATACCGTCACGCTGGAAACCGGCATGATGGCACGCCAGGCCACCGCAGCCGTTATGGCCAGCATGGACGACACCGCCGTATTCGTTACTGTTGTCGGCCAGAAGAAAGCCAAGCCAGGCCAGGACTTTTTCCCGCTGACCGTGAACTACCAGGAGCGTACCTACGCTGCTGGCCGTATCCCGGGCAGCTTCTTCCGTCGTGAAGGCCGTCCAAGCGAAGGCGAGACCCTGATCGCGCGTCTGATTGACCGCCCGATCCGTCCGCTGTTCCCGGAAGGCTTCGTCAACGAAGTGCAGGTTATCGCCACCGTCGTTTCTGTTAACCCGCAGGTTAACCCGGATATCGTCGCGATGATCGGCGCATCCGCCGCGCTGGCGCTCTCTGGCCTGCCGTTCAACGGTCCAATCGGTGCTGCGCGCGTGGGTTACATCAACGACCAGTACGTGCTGAACCCGACCGCTGACGAAATCAAACAGTCTCGTCTGGATCTGGTGGTTGCCGGTACTCAGAACGCCGTACTGATGGTGGAATCCGAAGCGGAAATCCTGACCGAAGATCAGATGCTGGGCGCCGTGGTGTTCGGCCACGAGCAGCAGCAGGTTGTGATCGAAAACATCAATTCACTGGTCGCCGAAGCGGGCAAACCGCGCTGGGACTGGCAGCCTGAGCCGGCTAACGACGCGCTGATCGCACGCGTTGCCGCGCTGGCTGAAGCGCGCATCAGCGACGCTTACCGCATCACCGACAAGCAAGAGCGTTACACTCAGGTTGGCGTCATCAAAGACGAAACCATCGCTGCGCTGCTGGCGGAAGATGAGACGCTGGACGACGCTGAAATCGGCGACATCGTGCACAGCCTGGAAAAGAACGTGGTGCGTACCCGTATCCTGAACGGCGAACCGCGTATCGACGGCCGTGAAAAAGATATGATCCGTGGTCTGGATGTGCGCACCGGCGTTCTGCCGCGCACGCACGGCTCCGCGCTGTTCACCCGTGGCGAAACGCAGGCGCTGGTCGCCGCGACGCTGGGTACCGCGCGCGACGCGCAGAACCTGGACGAGCTGATGGGCGAACGTACCGACAGCTTCCTGTTCCACTACAACTTCCCTCCGTA
This sequence comes from Pantoea sp. Z09, assembly GCF_022394795.1. Classification (NCBI taxonomy): domain Bacteria; kingdom Pseudomonadati; phylum Pseudomonadota; class Gammaproteobacteria; order Enterobacterales; family Erwiniaceae; genus Pantoea; species Pantoea sp. Z09. Next base: position 3,395,178 of record NZ_CP092373.1, on the reverse strand, counting down.
CTCTGTCGGCGAAACCGGCATGGTCGGCTCGCCGAAGCGCCGTGAAATCGGCCACGGCCGTCTGGCGAAGCGTGGCGTGCTGGCAGTGATGCCGAAACAGGAAGAGTTCCCGTACACCGTTCGCGTCGTCTCTGAGATCACCGAATCCAACGGTTCTTCTTCTATGGCTTCCGTCTGCGGTGCCTCTCTGGCGCTGATGGATGCAGGCGTGCCGATCAAAGCGGCCGTTGCCGGCATCGCAATGGGTCTGGTGAAAGAAGATGAGAAGTTCGTGGTGCTCTCCGATATCCTCGGCGACGAAGATCACCTCGGCGACATGGACTTCAAAGTAGCCGGTAGCCGCGACGGCATCACCGCGCTGCAGATGGACATCAAAATCGAAGGTATCACCCGCGAAATCATGCAGGTTGCCCTGAATCAGGCCAAAGGTGCGCGTCTGCACATCCTGGGCGTGATGGAGCAGGCGATCAGCTCGCCGCGTCAGGAAATCTCTGAGTTCGCGCCGCGCATTTACACCATCAAGATCAATTCAGACAAGATCAAAGATGTGATCGGTAAAGGCGGTTCCGTGATCCGTGCGCTGACCGAAGAGACCGGCACCACTATCGAGATCGAAGACGATGGCACCGTGAAAATCGCGGCGACCGACGGTCTGAAGGCGAAAGAGGCGATTCGTCGCATCGAAGAGATCACCGCCGAGATCGAAGTGGGCCGTGTTTACAGCGGTAAAGTGACCCGTATCGTCGACTTCGGCGCCTTCGTCGCCATTGGCGGCGGCAAGGAAGGTCTGGTGCACATTTCTCAGATCGCCGACAAGCGCGTAGAGAAAGTGACCGACTACCTGCAGATGGGCCAGGAAGTGCCGGTTAAGGTACTGGAAGTGGACCGTCAGGGCCGCGTCCGTCTGAGCATCAAAGAAGCAACAGAGTCTAAGCCGCAGGGCGAAGAAGCTGTTGTGACCAGCGCGCCAGACGCAGAGTAATTCCCTGTTTGCCTCTCCTTATCCCATCGTGAATGGGAGAGGCGTTTGTGTCATCGCGAGGGCGGGAATCCTTGTGCACAGCAGCCGGATGACAGGAGCGTTATCCTAATGTTTGTATTCGGGAGTGGGAAATGAAGCCTTTTTTGCGCTGGTGTTTTGTTGCGACAGCTATCACGCTGGCAGGATGCAGCAACTCCAATTGGCGTAAGAACGAAGTTCTTGCAGTACCTCTACAGCCCACACTGCAGCAGGAAGTGATTCTGGCACGCATGGAACAAATTCTTGCCAGTCGCGCCCTGACCGATGATGAACGCGCACAGCTGTTATATGAGCGCGGAGTGTTGTATGATAGTCTTGGTTTGAGAGCACTGGCGCGGAACGATTTCTCGCAAGCGCTGTCTATCAGACCAGATATGCCGGAAGTGTTTAACTATCTCGGCATATACTTAACGCAGGCAGGCAATTTTGATGCTGCCTATGAAGCGTTTGATTCTGTACTTGAGCTTGATCCAACTTACAACTATGCGCATTTAAACCGTGGTATCGCCCTCTATTACGGCGGTCGATACAAGTTAGCGCAAGATGATCTGCTGGCGTTTTATCAAGACGATCCCAACGATCCTTTCCGCAGCCTGTGGCTCTATCTCGACGAACGTGAGATGGATGCAGACAAGGCGAAAGTTGCGCTGCAGCAGCGTTACGACAAAGCGGCCCGTGATCAATGGGGATGGAACATTGTCGAATTCTACCTTGGCGACATCAGTGAAAGCACGCTGATGGAACGTCTCAAGGCAGACGCAACGGATAACACCTCGCTCGCTGAACATCTCAGTGAAACCAACTTCTATTTAGGTAAGCACTACCTAAGTCTGGGGGAGAAAGACAACGCGAAAGCGCTGTTCAAACTGGCGGTGGCCAACAACGTCAATAACTTTGTTGAACACCGATACGCATTGTTGGAACTGGCGCAACTCGGCCAGACACAAGACGATTTATCAGAATCTGACCAGCAATAGCTGACGAACTTTCATTGCCTGAATTACCCGTTAAGTCATCATCTTCCGGGATGAGGGCTTTGCTGTTCGTCGAAACTTCTAATTTGAGCCGGTTCACACTTTTTGATGAAAATGACTGAAAATTTTCACGACGAGTTATGTAGACTGGCCGCCGCAATCTAAGAGGCACGTGTACTACATGACTGATATTCAAACCACTTTTGCTGATCTGGGCCTGAACGCCGACATCCTCGAATCACTGAACGGCATGGGCTATGTTAAGCCTTCTCCGATCCAGGCTGAGTGTATTCCTCACCTGCTGGCGGGCCGCGATGTACTGGGTATGGCGCAGACCGGTAGTGGTAAAACCGCGGCGTTCTCGCTGCCGCTGTTAAACAACATTGATCCTACTCTTCGCGCACCGCAGATCCTGGTGCTGGCGCCGACCCGCGAACTGGCGGTTCAGGTTGCTGAAGCGATGACCGAATTTTCTAAACATATGCGTGGCGTTAACGTCGTGGCCCTTTACGGCGGCCAGCGTTATGACGTACAGCTGCGCGCGCTGCGTCAGGGCCCGCAAATTGTGGTGGGCACCCCGGGTCGTCTGCTCGACCACCTGAAACGCGGCACGCTGGATCTCTCCAACCTGCGTGGTCTGGTGCTGGACGAAGCGGACGAAATGCTGCGTATGGGCTTCATCGAAGACGTTGAAACCATCATGGCGCAGATCCCGGAAGGTCATCAGACCGCGCTGTTCTCCGCGACCATGCCGGAAGCGATCCGTCGCATCACCAAGCGTTTCATGAAAGATCCGCAGGAAGTGCGCATTCAGTCCAGCGTCACCACGCGCCCGGACATCAGCCAGTCTTACTGGACCGCGTACGGTCGTAAAACCGACGCGCTGGTGCGCTTCCTGGAAGCGGAAGATTTTGACGCCGCGATCATCTTCGTGCGCACCAAAAACGCCACGCTGGAAGTGGCTGAAGCGCTGGAGCGCAACGGCTACAACAGCGCCGCGCTGAACGGCGACATGAACCAGGCGCTGCGCGAGCAGACTCTGGAGCGTCTGAAAGATGGCCGTCTCGATATCCTGATCGCCACCGACGTTGCGGCGCGTGGTCTGGACGTTGAGCGCATCAGCCTGGTTGTTAACTACGACATCCCGCTGGATGCCGAGTCTTACGTTCACCGTATCGGTCGTACCGGCCGCGCCGGTCGTGCAGGTCGCGCGCTGCTGTTCGTTGAGAACCGCGAGCGTCGTCTGCTGCGCAACATCGAGCGCACCATGAAGCTGACCATTCCAGAAGTTGAACTGCCGAACGCTGAACTGCTGAGCACCCGTCGTCTGGAGAAATTCGCCGGTCGCGTACAGCAGCAGCTGGAAAGCAGCGATCTGGACCAGTATCGCGCGCTGCTGGAGAAACTCTCTCCGCAGGAAGATCTGGATATGGAAACGCTGGCCGCCGCGCTGCTGAAAATGGCGCAGGGCGAACGTCCGCTGATCGTGCAGCCAGACGCGCCGCGTCCGCAGCGTCGCGAGTTCCGCGATCGCGACGATCGTCGTGATGACCGTCGCAGCCCGCGTGAAGCGCGTGACAACCGCGAAGGCGGCGATCGTCCGCGTCGCGAACGTCGCGACGTTGGCGATATGGAGCTGTACCGCATTGAAGTGGGTCGTGACGACGGCGTTGAAGTGCGTCATATCGTTGGCGCTATCGCTAACGAAGGCGACATCAGCAGCCGCTACATCGGCAACATCAAGCTGTTCGGCACCCACTCGACTATCGAGCTGCCGAAAGGCATGCCGGGCGATATCCTGCAGCACTTCACCCGCACGCGTATTCTCAACAAACCGATGAATATGCAGCTGCTGGGCGATGCACAGCCGCATACCGGCGAAGCGCGCGGCGAACGTCGCGGCGGTGGTCGTGATGCTGGCGGCGAGCGTCGTGGCGGCGGCAACCGTGAAGGCGGTCGTGAAGGCGGACGTCGTTTCTCTTCCGAGCGTCGCGAAGGCGGTCGTGAAGGTGGACGCAGCAGCTTTAGCCGTGAAGGCAGCCGCGGTCCGCGTCGCGAAGAGGGCGCTACCGCAGCGCCGCGTCGTCGCGAGTTCTAATCAGCCAGGCTGATTGATAAAAAGGGAAGCCTCCGGGCTTCCCTTTTTTTTGCCTTACGCGCCGCCCGCGATCAGCACCCGTTCGCCGCTGATATAGGCCGCTTCCTCTGAGGCGAGAAACAGCGCCACCTGCGCCACGTCTTCCGGCAGCCCGAAACGCCCCAGCGGCGTCGCCGCCAGCAGTGCGGCTTTCAGCTGCGGATTGAGCTTCTTCGCCGCCAGCAGTCCTTCCGTCATGATAATGCCCGGCGCCAGCGCATTGACGCGGATATTGCGCGGGCCTAGCTCGCGCGCCAGTCCCTGCGTCAGGGTATCGATCGCGCCTTTGGTGGCCGCCCAGAGCACCGAGCCCGGCGTGCTCTGCTGACTATTGAGCGCGCTGAGGTTGAGGATGCAGCCGCCGCGCGTGGGAAAGCGGCGCGCCGCCTGCTGACACACCAGCAGCGTGCCCAGCAGATTGACGTTGAGCTGCTGCTGCATCTCCAGCAGGCTCAGGGCGCTAAACTCACCGTGGTGAAACTGACCGGCGTTGTTCACCACGATATCGGGCGCGCCGAAGTGCGCCTGCGCAGTGTCGAACAGGCGCTCAACGTCCGCCTCGCGTGAGATATCGGCCTGCACCGCTACGCCCTCGCTGCCCAGCGTGCGAATATCGCTGACGACGTCCACCGCGCCGACTTCATCCTGGCGATAGTTGACGATCACGCGCGCGCCAGCGGCGGCGAAGGTTGTCGCTATCGCCGCGCCGATGCCTTTCGAGGCGCCCGTCACCAGCGCAATTTTTCCATCAAGTGCTTTCATCTTCTCTCTCCACCTGAATATCGCGTCTGCAAAATATGCGCTTTGTGGCCGATCGGGCGGTAGCGCAATCCTGCAAGTCTCTTGCACGATCCTGCAAATCTGGCGGCGCGGCGGCTGCGTCCCGCAGCGGTTCGGGTAAGATAGCGGTACGACTGGGTGGGGAGGAGAGACTATGGCAGAACCGGCGCAGCTACAGCATCTGGCACAGCTGATCGATCGTCATGCAACAGGGGATGGCCGTCACGACAGCGCGATCGATTTTCTCTTTTTCGGCCGCAGCTCACGGCCCTCCGAACCCACCGCGCATGCGCAGTGGGCCAGCTTTGCGCTGGTGGCGCAGGGCGGCAAGGCGCTGCGCATGGGAGAGGAGATTATTCACTATGGTCCCGGCGATCTGCTGCTGGTGACGATGGATATGCCGGTGCGCTCCTGCGTCACGGTGGCGACGCCGGAGAAGCCGAACCTTGGCATCGGCATCGCCATCAACGAAGCGCGGCTGATGCACTATCTCGACACCTTTCCGCTGACCGCCTCGCTGGCGGAGGCGCGCACCGAGCGCGGCATCGCCGCGCACAAAGTGTCGCCGCTGCTGGTGGATGCGGTGATCCGGCTGATCCGCCTGCTCGATCAGCCGCAGGATATCGCCGCGCTGGCACCGCTCATCGAGCAGGAGATCTTCTATCGGCTGCTGACCGGGCCGGAAGGGGGACGCATTCTCAATATGGCGCTGGCGGAGCGGCCTGGCAACAAGGTGGCGCGCGCGGCGCGCTGGCTGCGCGAGAACTTCCATCAGCCGTTGAAAATCGACCGACTCGCCAGCAGCGTCGGCATGAGCGCCTCGTCGCTGCATCATCACTTCAAGGCGGTGACCGCGATGACGCCGATGCAGTATCAGAAGCAGCTGCGCCTGAACGAAGCGCGTCGTCTGATGCTGGTGGACAGGCTGGATGCGGGAACGGCGGGCTACCGCGTGGGGTATCAGAGCGCGTCGCAGTTTAGCCGGGAGTACAGCCGCTTTTACGGACAGTCTCCCGCGCGGGATGTGCGTCAGCGGGCGGTGGGGCCGGAAGCGTAGCGCCCACCGCGCAAAGAGTTACAGCGAGCGGGCCGCTTCCATCGCAATAGCGAAAGAGCGCAGGCGCGCCTCGGTATCGAAGATCTGGCCGTTGACCATGATCTCGTCCGCCTGGGTTTCACGCATCAGCCCGGCCAGGCCGTGACGCACCTTGTCGGCGTCGCCGACCAGCGACATGCTCAGCGCCTGCTGCACGCCATACTGTTCCGACGGCGACCAGAGATTATCCATGTTTTCCACCGGCGCCGGCAGCGGGCCCGGCTTGCCGCGGCGCAGGTTGATAAACTGCTGCTGCTGCGAGGTGAACAGGAAGCGCGCGTCGCGCTCGCTGTCGGCGGCCACCACGTTGATGCAGACCATGGCGTAGGGTTTCTCCAGGCGCGCCGACGGCTGGAATTTTTCACGGTAGAGATGAAGCGCCTGGAATAGCTGGTCGGGCGCGAAGTGCGACGCAAAGGCGAACGGCAGGCCAAGCTTCGCCGCCAGCTGCGCGCTGTAGAGGCTAGAGCCAAGCAGCCAGACCGGGATCTTCATTCCCAGGCCAGGCACCGGCTGCACCGGCGGCTGCGCATCTTCGTCGGCGTCGAACCAGTCGATCAGCTCCTGAACATCCTCCGGGAAGGTATCGGCATGGATGCTGGAGAGGTGTCGGCGCAGCGCCATCATGGTGCGCTGGTCAGAGCCGGGCGCGCGGCCCAGCCCTAAATCGATACGGCCGGGATAGAGCGAGGCCAGGGTGCCGAACTGCTCGGCGATCACCAGCGGCGCGTGGTTCGGCAGCATAATGCCGCCCGATCCCAGATGCAGGGTCGTGGTGTTAGCTGCCAGGTAACCGATCAAAACCGAGGTCGCCGCGCTGGCGATGCCGGTCATATTATGGTGCTCGGCCAGCCAGTAACGTTCATAGCCCAACGCTTCCGCCTGACGCGCCAGCGCCAGCGATGTGTGAAACGCATCGCGCGGGGTTGAGCCATGAGGAATCGGTGCCAGATCCAGCACGGAAAGACGAAGGGGTTTTTTCTCAGACATGGGCACTCCAGTTGGGTATGGCGCAGGTGATGAATAACCTGCACCAACCAGTATTACGTAATAATGCCCATATTAAAACTGCTAACAAAGGCAGGCGGCTAGCCTCTATGTGCCTTTCAGGAGGAGATCAGCGTCATGCCGGCCACTTTACGCCAGTAGCCGTTGCAGTCGTTGCCTTTCGCCACCATCAGCGGCGACAGCCCCTCTTCGTTGGCGCGGAAGCGGGCGATCTCCTGCAGCGTTGCGGCGCTTTGCGGCGACAGGCGCAGAATATCGACCCAGCCGCGCATGCCCGCTAAATCGTTACCGAGGTTGTAGCAGTAGCCGCTCATGGTCTGAATGCCGTTCAGCACGAACACCTGCTGGCCCTCCTGCGAGGTGACGCGCCGCCCGTTAGGGTAGTTGATGCAGCAGGTCTGGCACTCATCTTTGGCGCGGTGTTCGGCGCGGGCGGTAAAGCAGCGCGCCGACAGCGCCAGCGGCAGGTGGCCATAGCCCAGCACTTCCACCTCAAACCGGCTGCGAATGTTGCGCTCTTCGCTCTGTTGTAGCAGCTGCAGCAGCCAGTCGCGTGACATCTCTACCGGCATGCACCAGCGCGTCATGCCCTCTCTTACCAGCAGCTGCAGGGTTTCGACGTTATAGACGTTAAGCGTCGGGCCGGCGACAAACGGCAGCTTGCGCTCGGCGGCCATATTCACCGTGCCGACGTCATTGGCCTCGATCACAAACTCGCCGTTGTCGACGTAGCGCTTCAGCTCCTTCAGCTCCGAAGGCGACTGCAGCAGCGCCAGGGTGCTGAGCACCACCTGCTTGCCGCTGGCCGCCAGCTCGCGCGCCAGTTCCATCCAGCGCTGATAAGAGGTGGCGCGCCGTTTGCTGCAGACCGCTTCGCCGAGATAGACGATATCGGCGCTGCTGCTCGCCACCTGCTGGTAAAAACGCGCCAGCTGCTCTGTCGGCCAGTACCACAGCACCGGACCGATTGCGTATTGCATGCTGTTCTCCTTATTGCCATTCACGGTGGTAAGCGCCAAGCGTGGTCTGCGAGCCTTCGGACAGCTCATCCAGCGCCGCCGTCCAGCCGTCGGTGACGGCAAAGCTTTCCGGCGCGCGCGTGCAGCGGTCGATCGCCTGACGCCAGACGCGCGCCACCTGGGCGACATAGGCCGGGCTGCGCTGGCGTCCCTCGATTTTTACCGAGGCGACGCCCGCGCGCAGCAGATCCGGCAGCAGCGTCAGGGTATTGAGGCTGGTGGGCTCCTCCAGCACGTGATAGCGCTGGCCGTCCACCTGATAGCGGCCTTTGCACAGCGTGGGATAGCCGGCGCTCTCGTCCGGCGCATAGCGGTCGATCAGCACGTCGTTCAGGCGCGACTCCATGCCGTTGGGCGTCTGCTGCCAGCGTACAAACTTTGCCGGTGAACAGGCGCCCGCGCTGTTCGGCGATTCGCCGGTCAGCCAGGAGGAGAGGTAGCAGCGGCCCTCCGCCATAATGCACAGGCTGCCGAAGGCGAACACCTCCAGCGGCACCGGCGTCTCGCGCGCCAGCTGTTTAACCTGATGCAGCGACAGCACGCGCGGCAGCACCACGCGGCTCAGGGCGAAGTGGCGATGGTAGAAGCGCACCGCTTCGAGGTTGGTGGCAGAGGCCTGCACCGACAGATGACGCTCCACCTCGGGATAGCGCTGGGTCGCATACTCCAGCGTGGCGATGTCGGCGAGGATCAGCGCGTCCGCGCCGTTCTGCGCCGCCACGTCGATGGCGCGCTGCCAGCGGCCCATGCCGTCAGGATGCGCAAAAGTATTAATAGCCACATGCAATTTACGGCGGTGCTGATGCAGATAGCGCGCCGCCTCTGCCAGCTTCTTATCGGTAAAGTTCAGCCCGGCGAAGTGGCGCGCGTTGGTGTCATCTTTCAGTCCGACATACACCGCATCGGCGCCATTCTCCACCGCTGATCGCACGGCGGGCAGATTGCCGGCCGGACACAGCAGTTCCATAGTGATCCCTCGTCGACAGGATAAGGCGACGAGTCTAGGCAAGCGGCTGGCGGGAAATGTTGATTTGGGGCAGTGAAACGCCACTTGAGCCGCCGACTGGCGGAAATTTCGCCCACCGGGGCGGCGAAATTATTGATCTCGGCTGCGGTGTGGCCCGGCGGATGTGGCAATATACCTGAAATTTTCAGGATGGAGAGACGCCCGTGTTCGAACAGTTACGCGCTGAGTTAGTGAAAAAAGGCCCAAAATTCCTCAGCTTACCCCTGGCGCTGACGCCTTTCGCGGTTAAAAGGGCCCTGTTGCAACAACTCCTAAACTGGCAATTTCGTCATGCTTTAGCGGAAGGTGAGTTAGACTTTCTGCAGGCGCGCTATCTGGGCATTGAGATCGCCGATGTCAATTTACGCTGGATAACCACCATTGAAGAGGGTCAGCTCAGGGTCGTACAGGATGCGGAAGCGGACGTCTGGTTTCGCGGCAACGCTAACGATCTGCTGCTGGTCGCCGCCCGTAAGGCGGACCCCGATATGCTGTTTTTCCAGCGTCGTCTGGTGATCGAAGGCGACACGGAGCTGGGACTGGAGGTGAAAAACCTGATGGATGCTCTGGAGCTTGAGGCCATGCCCACGGCGTTGCGCACGGGACTGCAGCAGCTGGCTGCGTTTGTCGAAGCGGGAATGAAACAGGACGCGAAGGCCGCACAGGCGCGCGCGGAGAGTGTATGTTAATTCGCACAGAAATTGGGGTCGATGCGGCAAGCATCGACAGTTTGTTAAGACGCAGCTTCAAGCGTGACGCGGAAGCCGAGCTGGTTCAGCAGCTGCGGGAAGATGGCCTGCTGACGCTGGGCGTGGTGGCGACGGACGACGAAGGCCAGGTGCTGGGCTATGCCGCCTTCAGTCCGGTGACGCTGCAGGGCGAAGACCGCAACTGGGTTGGCCTGGCGCCGCTGGCGGTGGATGAGAGCGTGCGCGGACAGAAAATCGGCGAGCAGCTGATCTACGCCGGGCTCGATACCCTGAACGAGTTCGGCTACAGCGCGGTGGTGGTGCTGGGCGATCCCGCCTACTACAATCGCTTCGGCTTCGAGCCGGCTGCGCGCCACGCGCTGCACTGCCGCTGGCCGGGCAGCGAAGCGGCGTTCCAGGTCTACCGCCTGGCGGATGACGCCTTTGTCGGGGCGGAAGGCCAGGTCGATTTTGCCGAGCCGTTCAACCGTTTTGCGTAAGCCAGCTGGCGAGACACGCCGGCTGATGCGCCACCAGCCGCAGCTTCTGCTGTCGGCTGAGCTGCTTAACCCGATACTCCAGCCGCGACGCCGCCGCGCGATCGCCGGCGTCGCAGCGATAGACCAGCGCCAGCGGGCCTTTGCCGCGCAGCGCGCGCGCGCCGCGTCCGCTCTGATGCTGCTCAAGGCGTCGCGCTACGTCGGTGGAGATGCCGGTATAGAGCACGCCCGCGGCGGTCTGAACCATATAGAGCTGCCAGCCCTCGCTCATTATTTTAATCCCTGAACTTTTCCTGCCGGGCAGTGTAGCGCGCCAGCCGCGCGGCGGCTATCCGGCGATTTTGCACGGAGCAAACGATCGTGTCTGACCATTCCCATCTGGTGCGTTACCTGAAAAAACAGCATGTGCTCTCGCTCTGCTGCCACGCCGACGGCAATCTCTGGTGCGCCAACTGCTTTTACGTGTTCGACGAAGCGCGCATGGCGTTCTGGCTGATGACCGAAGCCGATACGCGCCACGGTGCGCTGCTGCAGGTGAATCCGCAGGTGGCGGGCACGGTCAACGGCCAGCCGAAAACCGTTCTGCTGATTAAAGGGGTGCAGTATCGCGGCACCATTGCGCTGCTCGACGGTGAGGCGGAAGCGCTGGCGCGCAGGCGATATCAGAGGCGTTTTCCGGTGGCGCGCAAAGTCTCTGCGCCGCTGTGGGAGATCCGACTGGAGGAGGTCAAGATGACCGATAACGCGCTGGGATTTGGCAAAAAAATCAGCTGGCGGCGGGAAGAGAGTGAAGTCCCTTTCCCCTGAGGGAAAGGGAGACAGCGTTATGACGCCTGCAGAATACGCAGCGACTCGCGATTAAAGGCGGGCAGATCCTCTGGCGTGCGGCTAGTGACCAGCCGATCGTCATCCACGATCACCTCTTCGTCATAGAAGTCGGCGCCGGCGTTGCGCAGGTCGATAGCAATCGCCTTCACACAGGTCATTTTGCGGCCGCGCACGCCGTTGGCGCTGATCAGCAGCTGCGGACCGTGGCAGATAGCGAAAATCGGCTTGCCGCTGGCGACAAACTCTTTGGTAAAGGCGACAAAACGGTCGTCGCCGCGCAGTGAGTCAGGGGAATGGCCGCCGGGCAGCAGCAGCGCGTCGAACTCCGCCGGGCTGACCTCGTCGATAGCGCGGTCGATCTTCACCTGCGCTTCGCCCTGTTTGCCGGTGACGGTTTTACCCGCCTCTTTCTCAATGGTCACCACCTCGAAGCCCGCCTGTTTATAGGCGTCAGCGGGTGAGGTAAATTCTGAGTCTTCAAATTCATCGGTAATCAACACCGCAATCTTCTTGCTCATTTTTTCCCTCCTCATGATGGTTTACGCACAATGCGCTCTCCTGGTGAACAGCTTAAGCCTGGTTGTTTGTGCTGAAAATGCAAGCCGGACGGCAAAAGCTGACTATATTTCAGAGTAATGGCAACAGGTTAGCGGGAGGCCGCATGCATCGTGTATTACTGACCGGCGCGACGGGACTGGTGGGGTCGCATCTTTTGCGCCTGCTGGTGGCGGATGCGCGCGTGGATGAAATTATCGCGCCGACGCGGCGTCCGCTGCCGCCGATGAAAAAGGTGGTGAATCCGGTCGAAGCGGATCTCACCGACGTGCTGCGGCCGCTTAACGTCGCCATCGACAGCGTCTTTTGCTGTCTTGGCACCACGCGCAAAGCGGCGGGCAGCAAAGCGGCGTTTCTGCACGTCGACTACACGCTGGTGGTGGATACCGGCCTGAACGGCCTGCGGCTGGGTGCGGTGCAGATGGTGGCCGTCAGCGCGCACGGCGCGAATCGCCATTCGCCTTTTTTCTATAACCGGGTTAAAGGCGAGATGGAGACGGCGCTGCGTCATCAGGGCTGGCCGCGCCTGACGCTGGTGCGGCCTTCGCTGCTGCTGGGCGAGCGCACGCATAAACGCGCCGGGGAAAGCCTGATGGCACCGCTGTTCGGCATGCTGCCCGGCAACTGGCGTTCGGTCTCCGCGCTGGCGGTGGCAAAGTGCATGCATCAGCAGGCGTTCCAGCCAGGCGGCGAGCGCGTCGAGATTATCGAATCGGGGCAGATCCCGCGCTAGCCGCGCTCTTTGCTCAGCTCCCAGATAATCTGGTTGCGACTGCCGCGCCATCGCAGCGTCGCATCTCTCTGCGCCTCGATAAAGCGTCCGTCGATCAGCACATCGATATAGTTGAGCACTTCGCGCTGCGCGCAGTTAAGCTCAGCGCGCTGATAGCCAGTCCAGAGCCAGATATCTTTTCCCGGGCACTCCGCGCGCACCCGTTTCACCAGCCGACGAATATGCGGCACGTTGTGCGGATGCAGCGGATCGCCGCCGCTCAGCGAGAGTCCCTGACGCGGGATACGGCTGTCCTGCAGATCGGCGATCAGCCGCTCCTCATGCTGCAGGGTAAAAGGCGCGCCGGAGTCGAGCCGCCAGGTGCTCTGGTTGTAGCAGCCGCGACACTGATGCTCGCACCCGGCCACGAACAGCGTGCAGCGCGTGCCCGGACCGTTAACGATGTCGACATCGTAGTAGCGATGAAAATGCATCATCCCAGCGGTCCGCTCTCCAGATGTTTCACGCGTCGCTGCACCTCTTCCTGCTTGCCGGCGTTGAACGGGCGCGCGTCGGGGCTGCCGAGATAGCCGCAGACGCGGCGCGTCACCGACACGCGCGCCGGATCGTGGTTGCCGCAGTTCGGACAGGTAAAGCCGCGGCTGGTGCAGCTGAACTCGCCGGTAAAGCCGCACGCATAGCACTCATCGATCGGCGTATTGGTGCCGTAGTAGGGCACGCGGTCGTAGCTGTAGTCCCACACATCCTCCAGCGCCTTGAGGTTATGCTGCACGTTGGGATATTCGCCGTAACAGATGAAGCCGCCGCTCGCCAGCGGCGGATAGGGCGCCTCAAAGTCGATCTTGTCGTAGGGGTTCACTTTTTTCTCGACGTCGAGGTGGAAGCTGTTGGTGTAGTAGCCTTTATCGGTGACGCCCGGCACCACGCCGAACTGCGCGGCGTCGAGGCGGCAGAAGCGGTCGCAGAGGTTTTCGCTCGGCGTGCTGTAGAGGCTGAAGCCGTAGCCGGTCTCCGCTTTCCAGGCGTCGGTGGCGGCGCGCAGGCGCGAGACGATGGCGATCCCTTTGGCGCGTAGCGCGGCATCGTCATAGGGATGACGCGCGCCGCCGCTCAGCGCGTTCAGGGTTTCATGCAGGCCGATATAGCCCAGCGACAGCGAGGCGCGGCCGTTGCGGAAAATCGGCCCCACTTCGTCATCGGCGTTGAGCCGTACGCCGCAGGCGCCCTCCATGTAGAGGATCGGCGCCACGCGCGCTTTGGTTTTCTCCAGCCGGGCGATGCGCGTCATCAGCGCGCGCTTCGCCAGCGCCAGACGTTCGTCGAGCAGCGTCCAGAAGCGCGCCTCGTCGCCCTGCGCCTCGAGCGCGATGCGCGGCAGATTCAGGCTGATGACCCCCAGATTATTGCGCCCGTCGTGGATTTCGACGCCGTTCTCTTCATACACTCCAAGAAAGCTGCGGCAGCCCATCGGCGTTTTAAACGAGCCGGTGACCTTCACCACCTGGTCGTAGTTAAGGATATCGGGATACATGCGCTTGCTGGCGCACTCCAGCGCCAGCTGCTTGATGTCATAGTTGAGATCGCCCGGACGGCGATTCAGCCCCTCGCGGATGGCGAACACCAGCTTGGGAAAAACGGCGGTCTTGTGGTTTTTTCCCAGTCCGGCGATGCGGTTGCGCAGGATCGACTGCTGGATCAGGCGCGCCGCCCAGCTGGTGCCTAGCCCGAAGCCGAAGGTGACGAACGGCGTCTGGCCGTTGGCGGTGTGCAGGGTATTGACCTCATACTCCAGCGACTGAAAGGCGTCGTAGCACTCTTTCTCGGTGCGCGCCCGCGCATAGGCGTCGACGTCGGGGATCTGCCATTCGGCGGCGACGGCGCGATGCTTCTCCAGGCTGAGCTGAACGAAGGGCGCCAGCACCTCGTCGATGCGGTTGATGGTGGTGCCGCCGTAGATATGGCTGGCCACCTGCGCGATGATCTGCGCGGTGACCGCCGTGGCGGTGGCGATCGACTTTGGCGGCTCGATCTCGGCGTTGCCCATCTTGAAGCCGTTAGTAAGCATCCCTTTTAGATCGATCAGCATGCAGTTGAACATGGGAAAGAAAGGAGAGTAGTCGAGATCGTGATAGTGGATCTCGCCGCGCTCGTGCGCCTGCACCACGTCGCGCGGCAGGATCTGCTGCTGCGCATAGTGTTTCGCCACGATCCCCGCCAGCAGATCGCGCTGCGTCGGGATCACCTTGCTGTCTTTATTGGCGTTCTCGTTCAGCAGCGCGGCGTTGGTTTGATCGACCAGGCCGCGAATGGCGTGATGCAGCTTGCCGCGCTGCTCGCGCGCCACGTCGCGGTCGTGCCGGTATTCGATATAGGCGCGCGCCAGCTGGGGGTAGGGGCCGCACATCAGCGTCTCTTCGACCGCGAACTGAATATCGCGGATATCCACCTCAACGCGATCCGCCAGCTTCTCGCTGACGCGGCGGGCGACCGCGGCGCACCACTGCGCATCTTCGACCTGCGCCGCACGGGCCGCCGCCGCGACCGCCGCCTCGATTCTGGCGGCGTCAAACCCTGAGCGACAGCCGTCGCGCTTCACCACTACCTTTGCCATGTTCTCTCCATTCGCTACATGTTGTGCTGCGAAGGATTTTAGCCACTATATATGGAGATCAGGAGAATATAATCGCCGCTGTTTTGACCTGAAACAAAGAAGGGCGGGTCGTGGCGCAAAGCCAGGCGAAAAGGCGAACGGGGGCAAAAAGGCGCGCTGCGGGCGCAGCGCGCAGAGAGGCTTAGCGGCGCAGGGCGATCGCTTCAATCTCGATTTTGACGTCTTTCGGCAGACGCGCCACTTCCACGCAGGAGCGCGCCGGGAAAGAGGCGTGATGCTCGGTGAAGAAGGCTTCGTAGGTGGCGTTGACGGTGGCGAAGTCGTTCAGATCTTTCACGAACACCGTGGTTTTCACGATGTCGCCAACCTGCAGGCCCGCCGCTTCGACGATCGCCTTCACGTTTTCCAGCGACTGGCGCGCCTGGTCGGCGATGGCGTCCGGCACCGCGCCAGTGGCCGGATCGACCGGGATCTGACCGGAGGTGATAATCATATTGCCCAGATCGACGCCCTGCACATAGGGACCGATCGCCGCTGGCGCTTTTTCCGTACTGATTTCGCGAGACATACTTGCTCCTTAAGAGTGACGCAGCGGCGGCGGGCGCCGCTGGCGAGAAATATCGCCCCATTATAGGGGCGGGCAGGGCGATTACCAGTGGCCGAGCACCACGTGGTGCGCGAAGGCCTTCTCGCAATATTTGCAGGTCAGCAGCACCTCATCGTCGCGCTTTTTCACCGCAAAAGAGGAAAACACCGGCTCGCTGCGGCTGATGCAGTTGCCGTTGGGACAGGTCAGCACGCGCTCAATGCGCTCCGGCAGCGTCGGGGCGATTTTCGCCACCACTTCATAGTCGTCGATGCGGTTGACCGTGGCGTGTGGCGCGTAGACCGCTAGCTGGTTGATCTGATCTTCGGTGAGAAAAGTGTTCTCGATCTTGATCAGATCCTTGCGACCCATCTCGCCGGACGGGAGGTTAAGGCCAATCGTGATGCGCTGGTCGGTTTCCGTCAGGCGAAACAGCGACAGCAGCTTAAACCCGACCTGCGCAGGAATATGGTCAATAACCGTGCCGCGCTTGATCGCTTCTACCTGCAGTTTGTTGTCGTGAGTCATGGCGATTGCTCCTTACAGATCCAGTTCGCTGTTGAGTATCAGCGCCAGCAGAGCCTGACGCGCGAAAATGCCGTTGCCCGCCTGCTGGAAGTACCAGGCATGGGGCGTTTTATCGACGTCGGTGGCGATCTCGTCCACGCGCGGCAGCGGATGCAGCACCTTCATATTGTCGCGCGCGCCGGCCAGATCCGCCGCGCGCAGGATAAACTGTGCTTTGACGTTGGCGTATTCCGAGGGATCGAGACGCTCTTTCTGTACGCGCGTCATGTAGAGAATATCGGCGTGCGGCATCACCGCTTCGATGCTGTCGTGGCGCGACCAGACGATGCCGCGCTCGTCCAGCGTGTCGGTGATATAGGCGGGCATCGCCAGCGCGTCGGGCGCGATAAAGTAGAAGCGGTTGCCGTCGAACTTCGCCAGCGCCTGCGTCAGGGAGTGCACGGTGCGGCCATATTTCAGGTCGCCAACCATGGCGATGCTCAGGTTGTCCAGCCGGCTCTGGGTTTCGCGGATGGTAAAGAGATCGAGCAGCGTCTGGGTCGGATGCTGGTTGGCACCGTCGCCGGCGTTGAGGATCGGCACGCCGCCGGAAAACTCGGTGGCGAGCCGCGCCGCACCTTCCTGCGGATGGCGCATCACGATGGCGTCGACATAGGTGCCGATCACGGAGATGGTATCCGCCAGGGTTTCGCCCTTTTTGCCGAGCGAGGTGTTGCTGCCGTCGGCGAAGCCCACCACCGAGGCGCCCAGCCGGTGGATCGCCGTTTCAAACGACAGGCGCGTGCGCGTCGAGGCTTCAAAGAAGCAGCTGGCGATCACCTTGTGCTTCAGCAGCTCCGGCTGCGGATGCGCTTTCAGCTGCGCGGCGGTATGCAGCACCCGCTCCAGTTCGTCGCGGCTGAGATCGTTAATAGAAATGATATGCTTGCGATATAAAGGGTTAGCCATAGGTCGCCTCTCTGCGCTGCCGAATTGCGGACAAAAAAAAGCCCCTGCTTAAGGGGCTTTTTTAACGATCGGGTTGATGACGGAAAAAACAGGGGCGCCGCCTGCGTTCAGGCGTGATGTCGCGTGAATCTGTACGCTGCGCTGTTGCATGCTTCCTCCGGCAAAGTCGGGCGCATTATACGCGTCCGCCAGTTTGCATCAAGGGAAACGTTTGCGGTACCCAACACTAAGCCTGGCTAAGCGTCGCCACCATCACCGCTTTGATGGTGTGCATGCGGTTTTCCGCCTGATCGAACACGATGCTGTGCTCGGACTCAAACACCTCGTCGCTCACTTCCATGCCGTTGTGCAGGCCATACTGTTCCGCCATCTGGCGACCCAGCGTGGTCTGGTCGTCATGAAACGCCGGCAGGCAGTGCAGGAACTTCACCTGCGGATTGCCGGTCAGCTGCAGCATCGCCTGATTCACCTGATAGCCGCGCAGCAGCGCGATGCGCTCTTCCCACACCGCTTTCGCCTCGCCCATCGACACCCAGACGTCGGTGTAGATAAAGTCCGCGCCCTTGACCCCTTCGGCGATATCTTCGGTCAGCGTAATTTTGCCGCCGGTGGCCTGCGCCGCCTGACGGCACGCCTCGACCAGCTCCGGTTCCGGCCAGCAGCCCTGCGGCGCCACCAGACGCAGATCCAGGCCGGTCACCGCCGCCGCTTCCAGCATGCTGTTGCCCATGTTGTTGCGCGCGTCGCCGACGTAGACCAGCGTCATCTCGCTGAGCGCTTTGCCCGGCAGATGCTCCTGCATGGTAAGCAGATCGGCCAGCAGCTGGGTAGGGTGAAACTCGGTGGTCAGGCCGTTCCACACCGGCACGCCGGCATGCTCCGCCAGCGTCTCCACCAGCGCCTGGCCATAGCCGCGATACTGAATGCCGTCATACATGCGGCCCAGCACGCGCGCGGTATCTTTCATCGACTCTTTATGGCCGATCTGGCTGCCGCTCGGGCCGAGATAAGTAACGTTGGCGCCCTGGTCGTATGCGGCAACTTCGAAAGAGCATCGGGTACGGGTCGAGTCTTTTTCGAAGATGAGCGCGATGTTTTTGCCTTTCAGGCGCTGGGTTTCGCTACCGTTTTTTTTAGCGCGTTTTAATTCAGCGGCGAGGTCGAGCAGGGCGGTGATGTCGGCTGGGCTCAAATCGAGCAGCCGAAGGAAGTGGCGTTGAAAAAGGTGACTCATAACAGGCTCCAGTGCAGCCATTCTGATTGAATGAAAATTCAATTTAAACGTATGAATATTCATTTTCAACCCCGGCGTAAAGAAACTTTCGCTTTTGAGTAGTGGCGCGCCGGGCAGTGTGGGAAAATACTTGTTTATTGCCGAACACTGAGGGGAATTCGCCATGGCATATGAAGCATTGCTGGAAGAGCAGCGTGAAGAGACGCGTCAAATCATTGATGAGCTGCTGGAAGATGGCAGCGATCCCGATGCGCTCTATACCATTGAACATCATCTCTCCTGCAACAACTTCGATTCGCTGGAGAAAGCCGCCGTCGATGCGTTCAAGCTGGGCTATGAAGTCACCGAGCCGGAAGAGCTGGAGCTGGAAGACGGCACCACGGTGATGTGCGTCGATATTCTCAGTGAGTCGGCGCTGAAGCCGGAGCTGATCGACGTGCAGGTTGAGCAGCTGGTCAACCTGGTCGGGAAATACAACGTCGACTACGACGGCTGGGGCACCTACTTCGAAGATCCCGACGCGGAAGACGAAGACGACGATGATGATGATGGCGACATTATCGACGGCGACGAAGACAACGGCGTCCGCCACTGATTTTTCGGGCGGAGCCGCGCGCTCCGCCTTTCCGCTCTCTGCCCTATGAACTGACATGAACTACGCACCGCTGCTTGAACCCATCACTCAGTTTTTACTCTGCCGCACGCCGCAAGCCTGGATTGACGAGGCGCGCAAGCCGGAAAATCTGACGCTGCTGCTGACCGACCACCTGGTCTGCGAGCTAAAAGCGGCACAGACCGCCACCTGGCTGATCCGCAAATATGTCGCCGACAAGCCGAGCGGCGAGGCGATCCTCGCCTGGCTGAAACCCTATGAAGATTTTATTTTTCGCGAGCAGCCCGACAGCCAGTTTATCCAGGCGCATAAGAGCCTGACGAAAAGCGTTATCGTGCGCAACGAGCTGCCCTGGGCGGACGACCTGGTGGAGAAAATGGTGCTGCTGATTAAAGAGGAGCTGCACCACTTTTATCAGGTCTGGGAAATTATGCAGGCGCGCGGCTTGCCCTATCACAAGATCACCTCCAGCCGCTACGCCAAAGGGCTGCTGCGGGAGATCACCACGCACGAGCCCGATACGCTGGTGGACAAGCTGATCTGCGCCGCCTATATCGAGGCGCGCTCCTGCGAGCGTTTCGCCAGCCTCGCGCCCTGGCTGGATGAGGAGCTGGAGAAGTTCTATATTTCGCTGCTGCGTTCGGAAGCGCGTCACTATCAGGACTATTTAGCGCTGGCGGCGCAGATCTCGCCGAAGGATATCGCACCGCGCGTGCGGGCAATTGGCGAAGCGGAGGCGAAGCTGATTAGCGAGCCGGACGCGGAGCTGCGTTTCCACAGCGGCGTGCCGGCGTTCTGACAGCGAAAGCGCGCTTACAGCGCTTTCAGCATGCGATACTCGCAGTCGCCGTGGCCGGTACAGCCGAGCACCTCATTGATGCGTTCAAAGCCCAGCGACTCGTAGAGCTTAATGGCGCGCGTCAGGCTGCCGGTGGTTTCCAGATAGCAGCGCCGAAAGCCGCGCTGGCGCGCATGCTCCATGGCGCGTAGCGCCAGCTCGCGCGCCACGCCGAAGCCGCGCACCTCCGGCAGGAAGTACATCTTCTGCAGCTCGCAGATATCGGGCGCGCTGCAGGCGAGCGGGGCGACCCCGCCGCCGCCCACCACTTTTCCCTGATGCTCCACCACCCAGTAGGCGCTGTGCTCGGCGCTGTAGAGTTCATACAGGCTGTCGAGCTGCGGATCGGCCACGGTATAGCCTTTGTCGGCGGTCAGGCCGAACTCAGCCGAGACGGCGCGGATCACCTGAGCGATATGGGGATTGTCGGCGGCGCTGATGGGACGCAGCGTCAATGAAGGCTGGGTTTCAGAGATCATGGCGATATAACGTGGTTAAAATCGGTTAGACATTCACCAGAAATAGCATTATCGTCCGGGAAAAGCAATATAACTGATAATGCATGGAGGCATGAAATGGCAGCGTTACGCTGGTTATTTAAAAACTATAAAAACTTATCCGTTCTTTTTATTGTGATGGGTTTTATAAACGTCTGGGCTTACTTTCAGTGGATCGGCCGCGTAGATTTTTTTCCCTTGATTATTGGCAATGTTGCAGGAAGTTTAGCGATATTAATATCGTCCCTAGTGTTTTTTGTTGCTATATCTTTTATGTTTGTTATGCCATCTGCGCTTTGTGCTATAGTGGGCCTCAAAAGTGCTATTAAAGATAAGAAAAATTTAAGCCTCAGGCAACGGCTCAAGGTTGATTACAATGAAGGATGTGCTGCTGCTACCGCACTAATCGCAGTGATAACAGCGATTACAGTACTTTTTATAAAATCTGAATTCGATCAAGAGTTGTTTTTGATCACCTTTTTTGTTGCATTTATAAGTCACATAATATTTAATCGTTTTATAAATAACTCTGATGAAATATACCTACGCGAATTTATTTTTCGTTTTCAGCGTATGTATAAGGATAAAGTTGAAGGTGATAGCGCATTAAAAAGGTGGTTTTTCTGGGAGAGGTTTAAATCTTACCCATCAATAATAAACCTTTTTTATTGTTCGTTTTCGTTGTGTGTTGCTTTTCTCTCAATTATGCCATTGTATATTTTGACAGGTTCAAAAATATATTTCACACATGAAAGTCTGATAGTTCAATACACTATTGTGATAGCGCTATATTTTGTGCTGTTTTTACCTGCGCTTGTTATGATTTTCAAAAACAAACGTGACCACGATGGGGTAATTCCTCCTACACTGACGCTAGCGCCAGCCATACTTATTGTCATTTTCGGCGTTTTTTCTGCTCTGCCCATTCAAATTAATCAACGCTCGATTGAATTGGTCGGGATGTCCTCTTGGGAAACAAAAGTTTTTGCCTTTAACGCGGATAAGTTTCCTGCATACTATTTTCCCAGAAAGGAGTGGGGGGAAACGCGTAAGTGGGATGAAGGTAATATTCGTTTAGTAAACGGAGTCGAGGTCTTTTCCAGTGGTGAGGTGTTACTGGTGTGTCCTTCTACTTTAAAACAACTAAGGCAAAAGGCTCTGGAAAATAATGGATTACTCTGGAAGTCGGATAAAGATTCTAAACTAGAATTGAATAAATCAAGCCAGTTTTGTCTGATTGCTAAAAGTGATCAGGTGAGAACAGGCGCGGCGTTAAAAAAATTTTTTGAATCGCTTCCAGATTGAACTGAACTCTATAAAGGTTAACTCAGTATCGCACGCAAAATCGCCTGCACCTCTGCCATCAAGTCGGCTGGAATGTGCTCCAGCCGTTTACCATGACGCGCGCGCATATCAATTGCACGCGGCTGATCGCAGCGAATAACACCACGCGTCCGCGTTCCTGCCGTATCAAGCGAAACAGTAAATCCCGCAGTACGAGCGAAATTCCCGCCGGTTGTGACAGGCAGTACGACAGGCGTTTGGGTTAGCTGGTTGAAGGCCGCAGGCGAAACGATTAATACTGGCCGCGTGCCCTGTTGCTCATGACCGGCAGTGGGATCAAGTGAGACCAGCCAGATTTCGCCGCGCTCCATTACAGTTCCTCTTTCCCCACCGGTACGGCATCAATCCACAGCCGATCTTCAGCAGTCAGTTCCGCTTCTGGATCACATTTAGCCAGCAACTCAGCCAGCGTATAACTGGGTACAGTTTTAGGTTCAATAATCAGACGTCCGTTATCGACCGTCAGGCCAACCTGTGCGTCGGCACTGAGTTGAAGAATATCAAGCAGAGCAGGCGGAACAGCCAGCATGACGGAACCGCCCACTTTACGGAGATGAGTCGTGTGCATAATTAGCCTCCACAAGTTATATACTAATATAACATGAGAACAGAGAATGCGGCTACTTTCTGTTCAGCTTAAAAGTAGCCAATAAAAAACCCCGCGCCGAAGCGCAGGGTTTTGTTATGAACGCGCTGTTAAATCAAAGCGCCGCAATCACCGCCTGCTGTTCAATCAGTTTCGCTTTCGACTGCTCCAGCTCGGCGACGCGCTCGCGCTCTTTCGCCACCACCGCTTCCGGCGCGCGCGAAACGAAGCCTTCGTTCGCCAGCTTGACCTGAATCTTCTCGATCTCGACGTCGAGCTTGCCCAGCTCTTTCGCCAGACGATCCAGCTCCGCCGCCTTGTCCACCAGGCCCGCCATCGGGATCAGCAGCTCGGCGCCTTCGACGATTTTGGTCACGGAAACCGGGCCTTTCTCGCCTGCTGGCAGAATGGTCAGGCTTTCCAGACGCGCCAGGCGCGACAGGAAGGTGCGGTTCGCTTCCACACGGCGCAGCGCCGCAGGAGAACAGTCGCGCAGCAGCACGTCGAGCGGCTTGCTCAGGGCGATATTCATCTCAGCGCGAATATTACGCACCGCGACGATCGCCTGCTTCATCCACTCGATATCCGCCATCGCTTCCGCATCCTCTTTCGCCGCGTCGTAGTGCGGGAAAGGCTGCAGCATAATGGTGTCGTCGCTGATGTTCTTCAGCACCTTCACACGCTGCCAGATGGTCTCGGTGATAAACGGAATAATCGGATGGGCGAGGCGCAGCAGCGCTTCCAGCACCGTGACCAGCGTGTTGCGCGTGCCGCGCAGCTCCGCTTCGCTGCCGTTGTTCATCACCGGCTTAGTCAGCTCCAGGTACCAGTCACAGAACTGGTTCCAGGTGAAGTCATAAAGAATATTTGCGGCGATATCGAAGCGATAGCTGTCGAGCGCCTCGCGGTACGCTTTCACCGTGTTGTTGAACTCGGCGAGGATCCAGCGATCCGCCAGCGACAGCGTCATTTCGCCGCCGTTCTGACCGCAATCCTGATCTTCGGTGTTCATCAGCACAAAGCGGCTGGCGTTCCACAGCTTGTTGCAGAAGTTGCGGTAGCCTTCCAGACGCTTCATATCCCAGTTGATATCGCGGCCGGTGGAAGCGAGTGCCGCCAGGGTAAAGCGCAGCGCGTCGGTGCCTGACGGCTCAATGCCGTCCGGGAACTGTTTCTCGGTGCGCTTGCGGATCTTCTCCGCCAGCTGCGGCTGCATCATGTTGCCGGTACGCTTCTCCAGCAGATCCTCCAGCGAGATGCCGTCGACCATATCCAGCGGGTCGATAACGTTGCCTTTGGATTTCGACATCTTCTGGCCTTCTTCGTCGCGGATCAGACCGGTCATATAGACGGTCTTGAATGGCACCTGCGGTTTGCCGTCCTCATCTTTGAGGAAGTGCATGGTCAGCATGATCATGCGGGCGATCCAGAAGAAGATAATGTCGAAGCCGCTCACCAGCACGCTGGTCGGATGGAACTGACGCAGCGCCTCGGTGTTCTCCGGCCAGCCGAGCGTGGAGAAGGTCCAGAGGCCTGAGGAGAACCAGGTGTCGAGCACGTCGTCGTCCTGACGCAGCGCCACGTCCGCGCCCAGGTTATTCTCGCTGCGCACTTCCTCTTCGCTGCGGCCGACATAGACGTTGCCGTCGTTGTCGTACCACGCCGGAATGCGGTGGCCCCACCACAGCTGGCGCGAGATGCACCAGTCCTGAATGTCGCGCATCCACGAGAAGTACATGTTTTCATACTGCTTCGGCACAAACTGGATATCGCCGTTCTCGACCGCTTCGACCGCGACTTTCGCCAGCGGCGCGGTACGCACGTACCACTGATCGGTCAGCATCGGCTCGATCACCACGCCGCCGCGATCGCCGTAAGGCACGGTCAGGTCATGCGGTTTGATCTCGTCCAGCAGGCCGAGTTCGTCCACGGCGGCGACAATCGCCTTACGCGCGGCAAAACGCTCCATCTTCTGGAAGGCGGCCGGGATTTCGTCCGAGCAGGCGTCGCTGACTTCGCCGTTGGTGTCGTACACCTGGGCGCGCTCGCGGATATCGCCGTCAAAGGTCAGAATATTGATCATCGGCAGCTTGTGGCGACGGCCGACTTCATAGTCGTTGAAGTCGTGCGCCGGGGTGATTTTCACGCAGCCGGTGCCTTTCTCCATATCGGCGTGCTCGTCGCCGACGATGGGAATGCGGCGGTTCACCAGCGGCAGCATCACCTCTTTGCCGATCAGATCTTTGTAGCGCGGATCTTCCGGGTTGACCGCCACGCCGGTATCGCCCAGCAGGGTTTCCGGACGCGTGGTGGCGACCACCAGATAATCTTTTCCTTCGGCGGTTTTCACGCCGTCCGCCAGCGGATAGCGGATATGCCACATCGAGCCTTTGCTCTCGCGGTTTTCCACTTCCAGATCGGAAATCGCGGTGCGCAATTTCGGATCCCAGTTCACCAGGCGTTTGCCGCGGTAGATCAGGTTCTCTTTATGCAGGCGAACAAACACCTCTTTCACCGCATTAGAGAGGCCGTCGTCCATGGTGAAGCGCTCGCGCTCCCAGTCCACGGAGTTGCCGAGGCGACGCATCTGGCGGGTAATGGTGCCGCCTGATTCCGCCTTCCACTGCCAGATCTTGTCGATAAAGGCGTCGCGGCCGTAATCCTGGCGCGTCTTGCCCTCTTCGGCGGCGATCTTGCGCTCGACCACCATCTGGGTGGCGATGCCCGCATGGTCGGTGCCCACCTGCCACAGCGTGTTTTTACCCTGCATGCGCTGGTAGCGGATCATGGTGTCCATGATGGTCTGCTGGAAAGCGTGACCCATGTGCAGGCTGCCGGTGACGTTCGGCGGCGGGATCATGATGCAGAAGCTTTCCTTACTGGTGTCGCCGTTAGGCTTGAAATAGCCTTGCTCTTCCCAGTGCTCGTAAAGCGGCTGCTCGATATCTTGCGGGTTATATGTTTTTTCCATTTCTGCTATGTCGTTTGCGGCTGCGGCGGCGTGGCCGTATTCAATTGGAAACCAACGCTGCGGTACGCTTTATAGCGGTCGCGCGCCAGCTGTTTCTGAGACTCTTCGTAGGGTACGAAGTCTATCACTTCATGGAAAGCAGTAGCAAAATCTGCAAACTGCGGCAGCAGGCTGATCAGCAGATCGCGCGGCGAGCTGCCGCGACGCTGCGGCCAGGCCAGCTCGACCGGTGCGCCGTAGCGCGGCCCTTCGCCCGCCAGATTGTGCGGCACAAAGGCGTTGGCCGGACGCTGCCACAGCGCCTCGTCGAGGCGAATGGCCTGCTGTTCGTTTTCACAGGCGATCAAAATGCGTTTGCCCGCCCGCCAGCGCGTTTCCGCCAGATCGCACACCAGCGCCTCGATGGCGCTCAGCTCGTCGCTGTGCGAGTCCGATTCCATTACGTAGAAGGTTGCGTTTTTCATGGAAAGGCCTTGTGGGTGAGAGGTGACGATATTACCAGCTAAGGCGCGCGCTAGCACTTCCCGATGAGAGAGATATGGCGTCGACGGCGGTCTACATCAATGCGCGCCGCCTGATGAAGCGGCGCGCAGCGAGGCTTAGTCGTCGCCGTTGAGGCCGGCGCGGTTCAGCAGGAACTGCGACAGCATCGGCACCGGACGACCGGTGGCGCCTTTGGCTTTGCCGGAGCGCCAGGCGGTGCCAGCGATATCCAGGTGCGCCCAGTTATATTTACGCGCGAAGCGCGCCAGGAAGCAGGCGGCGGTGATGGCGCCGCCAGGACGGCCGCCGATATTCGCCATGTCGGCGAAGTTCGACTCCAGCTGCTCCTGATACTCATCCGCCATCGGCAGACGCCAGGCGCGGTCGCCGGACTGCTCGGAGGCGCCGATCAGCTCGTGCGCCAGCGGATTGTGGTTCGACAGCAGGCCGCTGACGTGATGGCCGAGCGCGATAACGCAGGCGCCGGTCAGGGTCGCCACGTCGATCACCACTTCCGGATCGAAGCGCTCGACGTAGGTCAGGGCGTCGCACAGCACCAGACGGCCTTCCGCATCGGTATTCAGCACTTCTACCGTCTGGCCGGACATGGTGGTCAGCACGTCGCCCGGACGCATGGCGCGACCGTCCGGCATGTTTTCGCAGCCCGCCAGCACGCCGACCACGTTGAGCGGCAGGTTCAGCTCCGCCACCATGCGCATCACGCCGTAGACCGACGCCGCGCCGCACATGTCGTACTTCATCTCATCCATCGATTCCGCCGGCTTGATGGAGATGCCGCCGGAGTCGAAGGTCAGCCCTTTGCCCACCAGCACGATCGGGCGCGCCTCCGCATCCGGGTTGCCCTTGTACTCAATGACCGACATCAGCGACTCGTTCTGCGAGCCGGCGCCCACCGCGAGATAGGCGTTCATGCCCAGCTCTTTCATCTGCTGCTCACCGATCACGCGCGTGGTAACGTTTTTGCTGTAGGCGTCCGCCAGCTGGCGCGCCTGTGAGGCGAGATAGGCCGCGTTGCAGATGTTTGGCGGCATATTGCCGAGATCTTTCGCCGCCTTCACGCCGGCGGCGACCGCCAGGCCGTGCTGAATGGCGCGCTCGCCGCTGGTGAGTTCGCGGCGCGTCGGCACGTTGAACACCAGCTTGCGCAGCGGACGGCGCGGCTCGGTTTTGTTGCTCTTCAGCTGGTCGAAGTTATAAAGCGCTTCTTTAGAGGTTTCGACCGCCTGACGCACTTTCCAGTAGGTATTGCGGCTTTTCACATGCAGCTCGGTCAGGAAGCAGACCGCCTCCATCGAGCCGGTGTCGTTCAGCGTATTAATGGTCTTCTGGATCACCTGTTTGTACTGGCGCTCATCCAGCTCGCGCTCTTTGCCGCAGCCAATCAGCAGAATGCGCTCAGACAGAATATTGGGTACATGATGCAGCAGCAGCGTCTGGCCGACTTTGCCCTCCAGCTCGCCGCGGCGCAGCAGGGCGCTGATGTAGCCGTCGCTGATTTTGTCTAACTGCTCGGCGATCGGCGACAGACGACGCGGCTCGAAAACACCGACAACAATGCAGGCGCTGCGCTGTTTTTCCGGGCTTCCGCTTTTTACACTGAACTCCATGCACTCTCCTGAATCTTAAAGACAACGGCCGCGGCTGTCGCTAGAATGGTCCGCTTGTTACCACAGAGGATAAAAGTTTGTTGGTAATCAGCGTTCGAACTACGTTTAGTGTGGCAATGCGTTAATTTTCACCACCCTGACGCATTTGTCAT
Organism: Pantoea sp. Z09; assembly: GCF_022394795.1. Lineage (NCBI taxonomy): Bacteria > Pseudomonadati > Pseudomonadota > Gammaproteobacteria > Enterobacterales > Erwiniaceae > Pantoea > Pantoea sp. Z09. Next base: position 3,367,813 of record NZ_CP092373.1, on the reverse strand, counting down.
ACCATTTTAGCTGCGACGCAGGCCATTGATGAAGAAAAATGGCTAATAAGCGTTGAAACTAGCGATTTTCCTGCAAAAAGACAAGTTATCACAGGCGTACTAAGCGTGATCATCATTAGATATCTGGTTCGGGAAACGCTCAAAAGCCAGCTGGCTATCCTTTTCATCCTGCTGCTTATCTTCTTTTGTCAGAAGTTAGTGCGGATTTTAGGGGCTGCGGTGGACGGCGAAATCCCAACAAATCTCGTTCTGACTCTGTTAGGGCTTGGCGTGCCTGAAATGGCACAACTTATTCTGCCGTTAAGCCTGTTTCTGGCGATCCTGATGACGCTGGGCAAGCTTTACACCGACAGCGAAATCACCGTGATGCATGCCTGCGGCCTGGGCAAAAGCGTACTGGTGAAGGCGGCGATGGTGCTGATGCTGCTCACCTCTGTCGTGGCGGCGGTCAACGTTATCTGGCTTGGCCCCTGGTCCTCGCGCTATCAGGACGAGGTGACGCAAAACGCCAAAGCCAACCCTGGCGCGGCGGCGCTGGCGGCCGGACAGTTCCAGAGTTCCAGCGACGGTAATTCGGTGCTGTTTATCGAAAACGTCAAGGGCAACCAGTTTGGCAACGTTTTCCTGGCGCAGCTGCGCGCCAAAGGCAACGCGCGGCCGTCGGTGGTGCTGGCGGACAGCGGCCATATGGAGCAGCGTAAAGACGGCTCGCAGGTGGTGACGCTGGATAAAGGCACGCGCTTTGAAGGCACGGCGATGCTGCGCGACTTCCGTATTACCGACTTCACCAACTATCAGGCGCGCGTGGGCTATAAAGAGGCGACGCTCGATCCCAACGACGCCGAGCAGTCCGACCTGACCACGCTGCTCAGCAATGACACGCCGGCGTTCCGCTCGGAGCTGCACTGGCGCTTTACGCTGATCTTCTCGGTGCTGGTAATGGCGCTGATGGTGGTGCCGTTGAGCGTGGTCAACCCGCGTCAGGGCCGCGTGCTGTCGATGCTGCCCGCGATGCTGCTCTATCTGATCTTCTTCCTGCTGCAAAGCTCGCTGAAGTCGAACGCGGCGAAAGGGCGGCTCGATCCGGCGATCTGGATGTGGGTGGTGAATATCAGCTATCTGCTGCTGGCAGTAGCGCTTAACCTGTGGGATACGGTGCCGATGCGCCGCGTGCGCGCCCGCTTCAGCCGCGGAGGTTCCGTCTGATGTTTCGCGTTCTCGACCGTTATATCGGTAAAACCATTTTCAACACCATCATGATGACGCTGTTCATGCTGGTGTCGCTCTCCGGCATCATCAAGTTTGTCGATCAGCTGCGTAAAACCGGGCAGGGCGCCTATACCGCGCTCGCCGCCGGCTACTACACGCTGCTCAGCGTGCCGAAGGATATCGAGATCTTCTTCCCGATGGCGGCGCTGCTCGGCGCGCTGCTCGGCCTGGGCACCCTGGCACAGCGCAGCGAGCTGGTGGTGATGCAGGCGGCGGGCTTCACCCGCATGCAGGTGGCGCTGTCGGTGATGAAAACCGCCATCCCGCTGGTGCTGTTGACCATGGCCATCGGCGAGTTTCTCGCCCCGGCGGGCGAGCAGATGGCGCGCAACTACCGCGCCACGCAGCTCTACGGCGGCGCGCTGGTGTCGACGCAGAACGGCCTGTGGGCGAAAGACGGCAACAACTTTATCTATATCGAGCGGGTGCGCGGCGACAACCAGCTCGACGGCGTCAGCATCTATCACTTCAGCGACGACCGTCGTCTGAAGAGCGTGCGCTACGCCGCCAGCGCCACCTGGGATCAGGCGAACAAGCGCTGGAACCTGGCGCAGGTGGATGAGTCGGACCTGAACGATGCCAAACAGATCAGCGGTTCGCAGAGCCTGAGCGGCGAATGGAAAACCAACCTGACGCCAGACAAGCTTGGCGTGGTGGCGCTCGATCCCGACGCGCTGTCGATTCGCGGCCTCTACAACTACAGCAAGTACCTGAAGCAGAGCGGTCAGGAGTCTGGGCGCTACCGCCTCAATATGTGGAGCAAGATCTTCCAGCCGCTGTCGGTGGCGGTGATGATGCTGATGGCGCTGTCGTTTATCTTCGGCCCGCTGCGCAGCGTGTCGATGGGCGTGCGCGTGGTGACCGGCATCAGCTTTGGCTTCCTGTTCTACGTGCTGGACCAGATTTTCGGCCCGCTGAGCCTGGTCTACGGCCTGCCGCCGGTAATGGGCGCGATCCTGCCCAGCGCCGCGTTCTTCGCTATCAGCCTGTTCCTGCTGGTTAAGCGGCGTTAAGCACAGTCACAAAAATGAGGCCGCAAATTGCGGCCTCTCTCTTATAACTCGCTGAAAAACGGTAGCTTTTACCGGTATCGCTAATGACTGTTTTTCTCAGCTATGCCAGGCTCTGTGCAGATTTTTTCAGAGTCAGGAAAGATGAAGAAGAAGAGTACGCCGACTCCGCACGACGCCGTCTTCCGCCAGCTTCTCAGCCAGCCGGACGTGGCGCGCGACTTTATGGAAATCCACCTTCCGCCTCCGCTCCTTGCGCTCTGTGACCTCAGCACGCTCAGGCTGGCCTCCGGCTCTTTCGTCGAGGATGATCTGCGTCCTTACTTCAGCGACGTGCTCTACAGCATGAAAACCCGCAGCGGCGACGACGGCTATGTGCAGGTGCTGATTGAGCACCAGTCGACCCCGGACAAACAGATGGCGTTTCGGCTGCTGCGCTACGCGGTGGCGGCGATGAAGCGCCACCTCGACGCCGGACATAAGACGCTGCCGCTGGTGATACCGGTGCTGTTTTACGCCGGCCAGCGCAGCCCTTACCCCTGGTCAACCTGCTGGCTGGACGGGTTCGCCGACCCGGCGCTGGCCGCCGTGCTTTACGGCAAGGCTTTTCCGCTGGTCGACGTCACCGTCATTCCTGACGATGAAATCGTACAGCATCGTCGTATGGCGGCGCTGACGCTGCTGCAAAAACATATTCGCCAGCGCGATTTAGCGGAGGTAATGGACCTGCTGGTGGCTGCTTTGCAGGCGGACAAATCTTCATCACAAACACTCTCGCTGGTAAACTATATTATTCAGGCAGGCGAAACCACAGATGCCAGCGCCTTTGTATGCGAACTGGCGCAGCGAATGCCGCAACAGGAGAACGCTCTGATGACGATTGCAGAACAGCTTAAGCAGGAAGGCCGTAATGAGGGCAGGTTTGAGGGTAAGCTTGAAGGCAAAATGGAAGGTATGCTTGAAGGCGAGCTTAAGGGCAAGCTCGACGTCGCGCGCAGCCTGCTGAAAATGCAGCTGCCGCGCGACACCATCTTGCAGGCGACCGGGCTGACGGAAGAAGAACTAGACCGCCTCGGCGATCGTTAACCATCTGAAGCCGACCTCTACACCGATCAACACAATAAAAGAACCCGCCTTAAAAAGCGGGTTCTGTCTGAGCCTTGAGTGGTTTTAACGCGCCAGCAGCGGCAACAGCGCCGGAAGCTGCGACAGCAGATAGAGGATCAGCCCGATGGTGCCCCCCACCAGCGTGCCGTTGATGCGGATAAACTGCAGATCCTTGCCGATATTCAGCTCGATCTGCTGCGACATATCGCGCGCGTCCCAGCTCTTCACCGTATCGCTGATATGACGCGTCAGGAAGGCGGCAAACTCCGGCGCAACGCTGCGCGCGGCGTCCTCCAGATGACGGTTCATCGAGGCGCGCAGCGCGTCGTCGCGCGCCAGGTTCTCGCCCAGCCACAGCGCCGCCTGGCGCACCTTCTCCTGCACGCGCGAATCCTCGCTGTTGAGATCGGTTTTCAGCCAGGCGCGCAAGTCGCTCCACAGCTCGCCGATATAGCGGTTCAGCGAAGCGTCCTCTTTCATCCAGCGCTTAATCTCCTCGGCGCGCGCCGCCATTTCGGGGTCGTGTTTGAGCTTCTCAATCAGCCGATCCACCGCGCGGTTAAAGCTAAGGCGCAGCTCGTGACCCTGATCCGCCGCCACGTCGTCGAGCACTGAATCCACCGCGTTCGCCACCAGCTCCGCGCTGTGCTCGCCCAGCCATTCGGTCGGCAGCATCTTCGCCTTAATGGGGTGCTCGCGCTTCAGCCAGCGCACAATCTGCATGGCGATAAAGTCGCGCGTGGCGGGCTTGTGCAGCAGGCGCAGCAGCTGATCGATCGCCGCGTCGAGCAGTTCCTGATGGCGGTTGTTTTTGGTCAGGCTCTCCAGCAGCACCGCGCTGGTCTGCGACAGATCGACCTTGTCGATGGCGCGATGCACCGCGCGGCGCATAAAGTTCTGAATGCGGGCGTCGTCAGTAAGATCGAGAAAGCCGCGCATCACCTGCAGCAGATGGCGCCCGATGCGGTCGGCGTTGCCCGGCGCGTTAAGCCACTGCGCCAGCAGCTGCGCCGGATCGTGGCGGCGGATCAGCGCCAGCAGCGAATCGGTGTCGAGAAACTTCTCCTGCACGAAGCGGCCGAGATTGTCGCCGATGCGATCTTTATTGCGCGGAATAATCGCCGTATGGCGCGAGATAAAGGGCACCGGCACGCGGCGAAACAACGCCACCACGGCGAACCAGTCCGCCAGCGCGCCGACCATCGCCGCTTCAGCGATCGCCTTCACGCCGCTCACCCAGAAGTTGGGCGGCAGAAAAAGGGTGGTGATAAAGATGGCGGCGGCCAGCAGCAGCAGGCCGAGCGCCAGACGTTTTGTCCGTTTAAGTTCGCGTAATTTGTCCATGCTCACAGCTTAGCAGAGGCCCGACCGCAGCGGAAAGCGCCTCAGCGGCGACGCCCGCCCAGCAGGCTGCCGAGCGCGCCGCGGATAATCTGGTTGGCGATCTGCCGCGTCGCGCTTTTCGCCACGCTCTGCACGATGCCGTCATGTTTGCCGCCGCGCGGGCCGGTGCGGCCGAACAGCACCTCTTTCAGCCCGCCGAGAATGCCGCTGTCGACCTCAACCTGATTGCCTTTCGCCTGCGGCGCGTTGGCCTGTTCGCTGGCGCCTTTCACGCCCTGATGCAGCTTCTCATAGGCGGATTCACGGTCGATCTCCTCGTCATATTTGCCCGCCAGCGGCGAATGGTTAATCAGGCCGTTGCGCTCGTCGAGGCTCACTGGCCCCATGCGCGAGCCGGGCGCAATCACCATCGCGCGCTCCACCACCGACGGGCTGCCTTTTTCATCGAGAAACGAGATCAGCGCCTCGCCGGTGCCGAGCGCCTGAATCGCCTCGACGGTATTGATGGCGGGATTGGCGCGCAGGGTGTCGGCGGCGCTCTTCACCGCCTTCTGATCCTTCGGCGTAAAGGCGCGCAGCGCGTGCTGCACGCGGTTGCCGAGCTGGCCAAGCACGCTGTCGGGCACGTCGGCGGGGTTCTGGGTGACGAACCAGACGCCGACGCCTTTCGAGCGGATCAGGCGTATCACCTGTTCCACCTTCTCCAGCAGCACCGGCGGCGCGTCGTTAAACAGCAGGTGCGCCTCGTCGAAGAAGAACACCATCTTCGGCTTCTCCAGATCGCCCGCTTCCGGCAGATGCTCGTACAGCTCCGACAGCAGCCACAGCAGGCTGGTGGCGTAGAGCTTCGGCTGCTGATAGAGCTTGTCCGCCGCCAGAATATTGATAAAGCCTTTGCCGTCGGCGTCGACGCGCATCAGGTCGCGGATATCAAGCATCGGCTCGCCGAAGAAGTGCTCCGCCCCTTGCTGCTCCAGCGCCAGCAGCCCGCGCTGAATGGCGCCCACCGACGCGCTGTTGATATTGCCGTACTGCGTCTGAAAGCTTTTGGCGTTGTCGCCGATGTACTGGGTCATCGCGCGCAGGTCTTTAAAGTCGAGCAGCAGCAATCCCTGATCGTCGGCGACGCGGAAGATAATCTGCAGCACGCCGCTCTGGATGTCGTTGAGATTCAGCAGGCGCGCCAGCAGCAGCGGGCCGAGATCGGAGACGGTGGCGCGCACCGGATGGCCCTGTTCGCCGAAGATATCCCACAGCATCACCGGATTGCGCTGCGGCTGCCAGTCTGTGACGCCGATCTTCGCCAGCCGCGCCCGCAGCTTCTCGCTCGCTTCTCCTTGCGCCGCGATGCCGGTGAGATCGCCTTTCACGTCCGCCATAAACACCGGCACGCCGAGGGTGGAGAAGGATTCCGCCAGCTTTTGCAGCGTGACGGTTTTGCCGGTGCCGGTCGCGCCGGTGATCAGCCCGTGGCGATTCGCCATCGCGGGCAACAAATAACATTTCACATCGGGCGTCTGGGCAATAAGCAGCGGGGCGGTCATGGCGTCACTCCAGGCAAAGGATCCTGTCTGAAGGATAGCAAGCGGCGCGGGAGACGGCGGGAAAATGGCGCGCCGTGCAGCGACGGCGCGCTCTTGTTACTTCTGCACCTCATCCAGCAGCAGCATGCTGACGCCGATGCCCTGCTTAACATTGCTGAGGTTTTTGCGCACCGCCACCTGCTGCGCGCCCTGCAGAATGGTGACAAACGGCGAGTTTTGCTGCAGTTCGGTCTGCAAATGGGTGTAGAGCGCGCGACGCTGCGTGGCATCGCTTTCGCCCGCCGCCTTGCGCGTCTCGGCGCTCAGCGCAGGGATCTCCCAGCCGACGCGCCACGCCAGAGTTTTTGAGCCGCCCGGCACGTTATAGGCGAAGGCGCTGGCGTTGGTATTCGGGTCAATATAGTCCGCGCCCCAGTAGATAAAGATCGACTGGAAGTCGCGGCCGCGCATCTTGCTCCACAGCTCCGACTCCGCCACCGGCTGAATATCCAGGTTCACGTCCGCCTTCGCGAAGCTCGCCTGCAGCGCCTGCGCCACGTCGATATAGGGCGGCTGATTCACCACCGTCAGGGCGATATGGGTGCCTGGCGCGATGCCGCCGCGCTGTAAAATCGCCTTTGCCTTGTCGACGTCGTAGTGGAACGGCGTGGTGTTCAGCGCGCCGTCAAAGCCGTCCGGCAAAAAGCTCTGATGAATGCGGTACTGGCCTTTCAGCAGCTGGTTGGCGATGCTGTCGTAGTCCACCAGCCAGCGCGCCGCCTGCCACAGCGCCGGATTACCGAGCGCGGGCTGCTTCGCGTCTTTGGTGTTAAAGCCGAGATAGTAGACCAGGCTCGACGGGAAGGCGTCGATGCGCACGTTGGCATCGCTCTTCAGCGCCGCGATCTGATCGGGGCCGAGCTGATAGGCGACATCCACGTCGCCCTGCTGCACCAGCAGACGACGCGTGCCGGGATCGGCGACCCCCTTCAGCAGCACGCGCTTCAGGTGCGGCTGCGGCGCGGCGTGCGGGTTAGCCTCCAGCACCAGCGCCTGCAGCGGCACAAACTGCTTGATCGAGAAGGCGCCGCTGCCCGCTGAATGGGTCTTCAGCCAGCCGTTGCCGGTGTCGTTGCTGCTGGCGTGCTGCAGCGCGGTTTTACTGTCGACCACCGAGCCGACCGGCGCGGTCAGCAGACGCAGCGCCAGATCCTGGCCGATTTGCGCCGGCCAGCGGATCTCCAGCTGGTGGTCGTTCACCACCGTAAACTGACTGCTGATATTCTCCGGCGTCCAGCCGAACTCGGCCAGAATAAAAGAGGGCGCTTTATTGAGCGTCACCGCGCGCGTCAGGGAAAAGACCACATCCTGCGCGGTGACCGGATTGCCGCTGACGAAACGGGCGTCGGGATTGAGGTTGAAAAGCAGGCTGTGCGGGGTAGAACCCTGCTGCCAGCTGCGCGCCAGCAGCGGCGAGAGCTTCTGCGGATCGTCCTGATTCGGCTCCACCAGCGTCTGGTAAACATTACGCAGGCTGCTGTTGCTGACCGTTTCAAAGCTCTCCGCCGGATCGAAACTGATAATGCCGTCGAGCGGCACGGCGATCACCAGCGTATCTTTCGGCGTGCTGGCGTGCACCACGGGCGCTAATGTCAGCGCGCCCAACATTAAAAGCAAAATGCGTCGCATAGGGTTTATCCTGAGTAGTTGATAAACCTACTTTATCCGGCGCGTCGCCACGGCAAAATGCCGCTTTGTTATGAGCTTTGCACAAAAAAATCGTCTCGGTTTCCGGCGTGATTAACCACCTATATTCATTATTGCCACGCCAGCAACAAAATAAGGCTTTCGCCGAATAGCGATCACATTTCCAGCAATATTTCATTGCTGCTGTTAATAAGTGAATATAATGTTGCCAATGAGAATAGTTCTCTTGTATGGAAGTATGATTTTTTTTGATTGATTATTTCCGGCAACTGTCACCTCACGCAAATAAAACCGGGCTGGCGCACAAGGTTTCTGGCTATATAACCATCAATTGTGCGGTTTTAAACAAAATTTCCTCCTGCAACAGCCGTTACCCCCTCGTAACCATCCAATAACACAATGATAAATTTTCACTAAAACACATCTGTACTTCTATTTTTACATTTCGACATATCTATATCCCTAATATTGCCGCGTTATTAACCGATAAGATTTGTGTTTAACAAATATATTACTTTTACAGCAAGTGAGAGTCGTGCCGCTATGCTTCTTGACAAACCTACCACCAGACGAAAGTTTTTGCTCGGGTCTTTACTGGCATTGCCATTAAGTGACCTGGTGTTAAAAGGGCTGACTGCGGCGCAGGCAGCTGAAATGGCCGCGCCGGAACTGGCTGACTATAAACCGGGCTTTTTTAGCGCGGACGAGTGGCAGTTTATTCTCGCCGCCACCGATCGCCTGATCCCGGCAGGCGGCAAAGGCAAAGCGCCTGGCGCGCTGGAAACCAACGTGCCGATCTTTATCGACCAGCAGTTGCAGAGCAGCGAGTTCGGCGACGAGATCTACATGCAGGGCCCGTTCAACGTTCACGCCGAGCCGACCTTCGGCTACCAGACCCGTTCACTCCACAGCAGATGTACCACACCGCGATCAAGCTGGTGACGCAGTGGGTGCAGACCACCTACAGCAAGCCGTTCCAGCAGCTCACGCTGGAAGAGAAAGATGAGGTGTTGACCAAACTCAACAAGAACGGCATCGACTTCGCCGCGCTGGGCGAAGGCAATCTGAAAGCGTCGCAGTTCTTCAGCCAGCTGCTCTCTGATACCAAACACGGCTATCTTGCGGATCCGATGTACGGCGGCAACAAAGGCATGAAAGCCTGGATCGCCATCGGCTTCCCCGGCGCGCGCGCCAGCTTCACCGAATGGGTGAAGCAGCACAACGTGCCGTATCCGCTGGGGCCGGTCAGCCTTTTGGGTGAACGCGCTTAACCGCGCTGAATCAGGTATTTGAGACAGGATTATCATGGCACAGATTACTAAAAAAGAAGTCGACGTCGTTGTTTGCGGCCTCGGCTGGGCCGGCTCGCTGATGAGCATCGAGCTGGCGCTGGCGGGCCTCGAAGTGCGCGCCTTAGAGCGCGGCGGCGAGCGCGACTACCCCGATTTCGCCTACCCGAAACCGGCTGACGAATACGCCTATAACGTGCGTAACAAAGTGTTCGCTACGCCGAAAGAAGTGGCGGTCACCGTGCGCTACGACACCACCCAGACCGCGCTGCCAACCCGTAAATGGGGCGCCTTCGCGCCGGGCACCGGCGTGGGCGGCGCAGGCATGCACTGGACGGCGGTACTGATCCGTCCGACGCCGACCGACATCAAGCTGAAAACCTACGTGGACGAGGCCTACAAGCCGGGCATCCTGCAGGAAGATATGCGCGTGATGGACTTCCCGTTCAGCTGGGAAGAGATCGAGCCCTACTACTACAAGTTCGAGCTGATCTGCGGCCAGTCGGGCAACACCGGCAACCTGCGCGGTCAGATTCTGGAAGGCGGCGACCCGTTCGAAGGCCCGCGCTCTGAGCCTTACCCGCTGCCGGCGCTGGAAGACACGCTGAATAACGTGATGTTTAAAGAAGCGGCGACGAAGCTGGGCTACCATCCGTTCCCCAACCCGTCGGCATGCGTGTCGCGCGCGTGGAAAAACCCCTACGGTAACCAGATCGCGCCGTGCAACTACTGCGGCTACTGCTCGAAGTATCCGTGCCTGAACTACTCCAAAGCGTCGCCGCAGACCGCGGTGATGGATGCGCTGAAGCGCATGCCGAACTTCTCCTACGAAGTGCACGCGGAAGTGGTGAAGGTGGTGCTGCATGACGACAAGAAGACCGCCAAAGGCGTGATCTACTACGACGTGGACGGCAACGAAGTGTTCCAGCCGGCGAAAATCGTCGTGCTCTCCAGCTTCCAGCTCTACAACGTGCGTCTGATGCTGCTTTCCGGCATCGGCAAGCCGTATAACCCGATCACCGAAGAGGGCGTGGTAGGTCGTAACTACGCCTTCCTGTCGAACGGCGGCGCGACCCTGTTCTTCAAGGACAAAAACTTCAACCCGTACGCCACCGCAGGCGCCACCGGCCAGATGTTCAACGACATCTCGCCAGGCAACTTCGACGGTCCGGGCCTCGGCTTCCTTGGCGGCGCCAAGATCCACAGCTCGCAGGCCACCGGTACGCCGATTGCCACCTCGCTGCCGAAAGGCACGCCGAGCTGGGGCATGGGCTACAAAGAGGGTATGGAGGAGTGGTACGGCCACTCGATGAAGATCAGCATCACCACGACCTGCCAGTCGTACCGTGACGTCTATCTGGACCTCGACCCGAACTACACCGACCACCGCGGCCAGCCGCTGCTGCGCATGACCTTTAACTGGAAGCAGAACGAGCTGAAGCTGCAGCAGTACCTGAAAGGCATCGTCGGCAATATCGGCAAAGAGCTGAACCCGGACAGCATGAGCATGAGCTTCCTGCCGATGGACGCCAACTTCGACCTGACCAAGTACGTCTCTACCCACAACGTGGGCGGCGCGGTGATGGGCGACAACCCGAAAACCTCTGCACTGAACAAGTATCTGCAGAGCTGGGACGTGCATAACGTGTTTGTACCGGGCGGCAACGCCTTCCCGCAGAACTTCCAGGCGAACCCGACCGACACCATCGGCGCGATTACCCTGATGGCGGCGCAGGCGATCAAGGAACAGTATCTGAAGAACCCCGGTCCACTGGTACAGGCATAAGCATATGAAACTGAAATCATTGTTACTCGCCAACGCCGTGCTGCTGGGATGCATGGTGAGTCAGGCGCATGCGGAAGATGAGGCCCAGCTGATCAAGAAGGGCGAATACCTGTCGCGTCTCGGCGACTGTATGGCCTGTCACTCCATCGCGGGCAAGCCGGACTACTCCGGTGGGCTGGCGATTGAGTCGAACCTCGGCACCATCTATTCCACCAACATCACGCCGGACAAAGCGCACGGCATCGGCAACTACAGCGAGCAGCAGTTCTCCGACGCGGTGCGCAAAGGCGTGCTGCCGGACGGTTCGCGCCTCTATCCGGCGATGCCATATCCGGACTACGCCAAAATCAGCGATGAAGATATGCACGCGCTGTATGTCTACTTCATGAAGGGCGTACAGCCGAGCGCCGAGCAGCCGCCGGAGACCAGCCTGAGCTTTCCATTTAGCCAGCGCTGGGGCATGCGTTTCTGGAACTGGGCCTTTACCAGCGACAAGCCGTTCCAGCCGATCGGCGGCGCCTCTGAAGAGATCAACCGCGGCGCCTATATCGTTGAGAGCCTCGGCCACTGCGGCAGCTGCCACACGCCGCGCGGTCTCGGCATGAACGAGAAGGCGCTGGACAGCGGCGACGCGAAGTTCCTCGCGGGCGGTAGCCTGAACGACTGGGACGTGCCGTCGCTGCGCGGTCTGCCGCGCTGGAGCGAGCAGGAGATCGTCGATTACCTGCAGACCGGCCGCAACGACAAGGCGGCGGTAGGCGGCGAGATGAAGTCGGTGATTGAGCACAGTAGCTCGCATATGACCGACGCCGATCTCAAAGCGGTCGCGGCCTATCTGAAATTCCTCGGCGGCAATCCGCCGCTGCAGGCCTACGACGTGCAGGCGCAGCAGAAGACCGAAGCGAAGCTGACGGCGGCGAAGAACCTGAGCGAAGGCGAGCGTCTCTACATCGACAACTGTGGCGCCTGCCACTTTGTCACCGGTAAAGGCGCGCCGGGCATCTTCCCGGAGCTGGATCAGGCAACCATCGTCAACGCCAAGGATCCAACCGGGCTGATCCACACCATCCTGGAAGGCGCGCAGCAGCCCTCTACGGAGAAAGCGCCGTCGACGCTGGCGATGCCGGGCTTCGGCAAGCGTCTGAGCGACGACGAAGTGGCGCAGCTCGCGACCTTTATCCGTCAGGGCTGGAGCAACAATGCGCCGGCGGTGAGCAAGGATCAGGTTGCGGATGTGCGGAAGTCGCTGAAGCACGATTAAAGGGCACTGCGTCTTCTTTCAGACGGCTGAGAAGTCTGCAAGCGGGTGAGAAGGACCGAAGAGCAAAGCGTCCCGCGACAAGGATGTCGCGGGCCGAGCTGGCAGGGATGCCGCTTTTTGCGTCTTTGCGATCGGGCCTTCTCACCCGCGTCAGCACCTTACCTGAAAATATTTAGGGCGCCTCGGCGCCCTTTTTTAATGGAAGTTATGTCCCACTTCCAGCACGCCGTTAATCACAAATTGCACGCCCATACAGACCAGTAAAAAGCCCATCAGGCGCGAAATCGCCTCGATGCCGCCTTTCCCCACCAGCTTCATAATGCTGCCTGAACTGCGCAGCGCCACCCACAGGATCAGCGCCACCAGTAGAAAGGTGAGCGGGGGTGCCACGGCAATCACCCACGCGGGAAAACTGACGCCGCTTTTCACCGTTGAGGCGGAGCTGATAATCATCGCGATGGTGCCGGGACCGGCGGTGCTCGGCATCGCCAGCGGCACAAAGGCGATATTGACCGGCTCCTGACGCGCGTCGCTGTTCTCCAGCTCATCCTGCTTGTGCTGCGCCTCCACCGAGTGGCCGACCGGCTGCGCGGGAAACAGCATGCGAAAGCCGATAAAGGCGACAATCAGCCCGCCCGCGATGCGCAGGCCGGGAATAGAGATGCCGAAGGTATTGAGCACCGCGTTGCCTGCGTACCAGGCCACCATCATAATGGCGAACACATAGATGGAGGCCTGCAGCGCCTGACGATTGCGCTCGCTGAAGTTCATCTCGCCCGCCAGCCCCAAAAACAGCGCCACGGTGGTGAGCGGGTTGGCGAGCGGCAGCAGCACGATCAGCCCTAATCCCACCGCTTCTAGTAACGCCTGCATATGCGTCCTCTTTGGTCGCGGGATTAGTGTTTAGGTCGCTCCATCGCTTCCAGCAGCTCCGGGAAAAAGTCTTCCAGCAGCTCAGGCGTCATCAGCTCGGGATAGCGCATCAGATGCTCGCGGATGCGTTCGTTCAGCTCCGGGATCAGGCTCTGTGCGGCGGCCAGCGCGGTGATCTTCTTCTGCTTCACCAGGCGCAGCACGTCATCCGGCAGGTTGTCTTCGTCGTCTTCCTCTTCCACCTCTTCCAGCGCGTCGAGATCGTCGAACATATCAAGCAGCGCCTCAATCTGCGGCGTGCGCGACACATACTCTCCCGGCTTCTCCCCTTCCAGATAGCGCAGCAGCGCGCGCACCGGCGTGCCGTCCGGCGTGGCGGGCGGCGAAGAGGTGAACCACTCCAGCATCAGATGAGTGCTGACGCGATGAACGTGATAGCCGTTATCCACCAGCTCGTCGGCGAGGATATCGGCGGTGTCATGCTCAAGCAGGCAAATATGGGTGCGATTTGGCGTGAACTGTTCCAGCCACTGGTAGATCTCTTCAATCACCGCATCGTCGTACTGAAAGTTTTTGCTCAGATAGCTGCCGTCGGGCTGATGTACGGTCGCGAAAATGAGATCGGGATCGAAGTAAATCGCAATATTGATGCCTTTCATGCGTGCTGTCCTTTGTAGTGCAAAACCTCACTATAGCCTCAGGGCGCGCAGAAAAACATGGGGCGACCAGCAGCCTGCGCTGCTGGCGTTAAAAATTAATGTAATTCAGCGCGGTCCAGCCCGTAGGCGCTGTCGAGCGCGCCCGGCGCCATCTGCGACAGGATTTGCAGGCGGTTCCAGCTGTTGATCACCGCGACGGTAAAGGCCAGCTCGCTGATCTCCACCTCGGAGAAGTGCTCGCGCAGCTCGCCGTAGAGCGCCTCGCTGACGCCCTGTTCGCCGATGCGCGTCAGGGCTTCGGTCAATGCCAGCGCCGCCTTCTCCCGCGCGTTAAACAGCGGCGACTCGCGCCAGATGGCGACGTGATGCAGACGCAGCTCGCGCTCGCCGTGCAGCTTCGCCTCCTTCACGTGCATATCGAGGCAGAAGGCGCAGTGATTAAGCTGCGAGGCGCGGATATCCACCAGATGCTTCAGCGTGGCGTCCAGCGAGGTTTTACGTAGCGCCATAGAGACGTCGCCGAGGGATTTAGCCAGCGCCGGGACGGTTTTAAAGTGGTTAACGCGTGATGTCATGATGCTTTCCTCTTTCAGAACAGTGAATTAATGGTTTTTAACGCATGGGGCAATGCGGTGGCGCGGCTGACGGGATCGTGCGTGCCGTCGACGCGGATAAATTCCACCTCCTCAATGCCGATGTAGGCGAGCGCGACGCGCACGTAGGGCGTGAACTGGTCATCCTGCATAAAGGGGCCGTGGGCGAAGACGCTGCCGCTGGCGACCACGCAGTAGACCTTCTTGCCTTTAACCAGCCCGACTTTGCTGCCGTCGGCGGTAAAGGCGAAGGTGCGACCGGCGCGGGTAATATGATCGAACCAGGCTTTCAGCACCGAAGGCAGGCCGAGGTTCCACATCGGCGAGGCGATCACCAGCGTGTCGCAGGCGAACAGCTGATCCACTAGCCTTTCCGAGGTGTCGATAGCGCTGCGCTGGGCGTTGGTGCGCGCCTCCGGCGGCGTAAAAAAGGCGCCGATGGTAAAGGCGTCCAGATGCGGCAGCGGATGCTGCGCCAGATCCAGCACCGTCTCTTCCAGCTGCAGATGGCGGGCGCGCAGCCGCTCGACCAGATGCGCCGAGGCGGCGCGCGACGCGGATCCGCTGATATCGGGGCTGACGTTGATATGCAGTAGCTTCATAGGTGGCTCTTTCACGGCTAAACAATGGAGGCATGATAAGCTTCTATGTCAGAGTAAAAAGGGCCATAAAACGAGAAAAAAGGTAGGACATAGCGGTGGGATACAGAGAGATTTACGCGCGCTATCGTCAGCAGATCCAGGCGGGCGTGCTGAAGCCGGGCGATCGCGTGCCGGCGATCCGCGTGCTGGCCAGCGAGCTGCGCGTGGCGCGCAAAACGGTAGAGACCGCCTATGAAATCTTGATCGGCGAAGGCTACTTCGTCAGTCAAGGCGCCAGGGGCACGCGCGTTAATCCGGCGCTTACGCCTGTCACCAAAGAGGAGCCAGCGTGGCAGCCAGAGGAGAGCGACCTGCCGCTGCGCATTGAGCAGCGGGAGAGCAAAGGGGAGATGCGGCTCGGCATTCCGTCGCTGGACGCCTTTCCGCTGAAGAAGTGGCTGCTGATTTCCGGCAAAGCGGCGCGCAGCCTGCGGCCGGATGAGATGCTGATCCCGCCGGTGATGGGCTATACGCCGCTGCGCGAGGCGATTGCCAGCTACCTCAACATCTCGCGCGGGCTTGACTGCCAGCCGGAGCAGATCTTTATCACCAGCGGCTATCGCGCCAACCTGCGGCTGATTCTGGCGGTGCTGGCGCAGGCGGGCGACAAGGTGCTGTTTGAGGATCCCGGCTACTTCTTTGGTCAGAAGCTGCTGAAGCGGATCGCGCCCAACCTGCACTATGTGCCGGTCGATCGCGACGGGATCGACGTCGATCATCTGCTGCGCTATCACGCCGACGCGCGCTTTGCGGTGGTGACGCCGACCCATCAGAGCCCGCTGGCGGTAACGCTGTCGCTGCCGCGCAAGCATCAGCTGCTGGCGTGGGCGCAGGAGAACGAGAGCTGGATTATCGAGGATGACTATGACGGGGAATTCCACTACACGCGCAAGGTGATCCCGGCGTTAAAAAGCCTCGATACGCACGACCGGGTGATCTACACCGGCACCTTCAGTAAAACCATTATGTCCGCGATGCGCATCGGCTATCTGGTGATGCCCAAAGCGACGCTGGCGCGCTTTCGCGAGCTGGGTGAGATTCTGGAGAACGGCCTGCCGCTGCTGCCGCAGAAAATCCTCGCGCAGTTTCTCAGCGAAGGGCACTTCTACCGCCATATCAAAAAGATGCGCATTCTCTACCAGCAGCGCCGCCGCATGATGCTCGACGCGCTAGAGGCCTGCTTCCCGGATCTGTTTGAGTATCAGCTCACCGACGGCGGCATGCATATCGTCGCCTTTCTGCGGCGCGGCATTCAGGATGTGGCGCTGGCGGAGGTGTGGCAGCGCCATCAGCTGCGCGTGCTGCCGCTTTCCGGCTGGTATATGCAGACGCAGAAGCGCTACGGGCTGGTGATTGGCTACACCAATATTCGGTCGTATGAGCAGGCGCTGGCGCTGGTGCAGGGCGTGGAGGAGGAGACGAGAAGGGCGGTGGCGCGTTAGCAGGCTGTTGCGCAAGAAGAGAGGCGCGAGGGACAGCTCGCGCCCATACAACATCAGATCACATGCCGATGTATTTTTTGCCCTGCTTCAGCACTACGTCGCAGGCTTTGGTTTTCAGCTTCTCGCCCATCGGCGAGTTGCTCAGGCTTTGCAGATTCAGCTGCTGGCCGTTGCCGGTGTTAAGCAGGCCGGCGATGCCCTGCTGGTAGTCGGTGCTCTGCGTCTGCGCCGTCTGCGTGCTCAGGCCGAGCTTGTCCAGCACCTGTTCTTTCACCGACTTCACGTTGTTATCCACCACGTTGTGCTGCACGCAGTACTGCATCACGCCTGCAGCGTTGGTCATGCTGTTGGCGCTGACCGCCTTATCGCCGCCGTTCAGCAGGCCGCTTAGCGCGCCAATGGATAGCCCGCCGTTCTGCGCGGTGCTGTTGGTCGCGCTGGTGTTGCTGTTGTTCTGCTGGCTGAGCTGCGACGCCGCGCTGCTCAGCTGATCCTGCCAGCTTGCTGCCGATGCGCTACCCGCCAGCAGCAGCGCGCTGAACCCCATCCCCAAAATTGTTCGTTGTGTGGCTTTATTCATCTCAACCTCATTTTCTGTGTATCCCGCGCGCGATGCGTTGCTGCGCCAGTTTTGCTAAGAGGAACATGGGGTGAGAAAGTTCCGAGTGCGGGAGGTGAGAGGGGTGGAATCGGAGGATTCTGTAGGGGAAGGGGTGGGCGTGTTGGTGAGGGATGGGGGTGAGAGAGGGTATGGCGCTTTTTTGGACGTTTAGCGTAAGGGAAGGCGATTCCGGTTGCGCGGCTGGTGGGTAACGGTATAATCCTCAACGTTTTCCGCATCCCTTCCGTGCCGGAGTGGCGAAATCGGTAGACGCAGTTGATTCAAAATCAACCGTAGAAATACGTGCCGGTTCGAGTCCGGCCTTCGGCACCACGGAAAAGAAAGAAGTCGCTTAAGGGCGGCTTTTTTTGTGCCCGTTTACATCCATGGTCATGAATATCTTTCTCATGATGAAAATTTATTATCTACAAAAATAATATTTATTTTGGGACATTTATTATTGGTATCCTTTTACCCATTGGCATTTAATCATAAAATCTTTGCTGTACGGTTTTTAAACAATGCCCTATAGTGCTATGTTGAAATCGGACCTGATATAGAGCACTAAATGAATCATTAGGATTATAAACGGTTTAAGGCTGCGTATATTTATAAGGCACTGCAACTTGCAGAGCGCAGGAAGATGATGCTTTGACGGGCAGATGAATTCGATGCTAAACGCTTCAGACATACGTTGCCGTATCATGTTCAAAAGCTCTCAAAAAGCATACTCGACCATACAATTTTCCAAAAGTGCAATTAGCTATACTTGCAAGAGCTGAAAACCCCAAGTACTGGTAAACTTAGTATGGCTGTTGGCCGGATCTCTATGCAGCTCATAGTTTAGTCATTTTCATTTTTTGCCACCATTCACAGTGCTCACTAAAACTTCATGATATGGGTTTTAAAGCTAAATTTTCCTTTATCACCTGTAATCTTTGCCAGTTTAACGGATAACAATTCAATCAGATGCAAAGATTCGGCTTCATGCTTTCATATACGAACCACGCTGGACTTGTAGGGAGAAATGGGCTTTGTTGAATAAATCGAACTTTTGCTGAGTTGAAGGATCAGATCACGTATCTTCCCGACAACGCAGACCGTTCCGTGGCAAAGCAAAAGTTCAAAATCACCAACTGGCCCACCTACAATAAAGCCCTCATCAACCGTGGCTCCATAACTTTCTGGCTGGATGATGAAGCTATTCAGGCCTGGTATGAGTCAGCAACACCTTCTTCACGAGGCAGACCTCAGCGCTATTCTGACCTTGCCATCACGACTGTGCTGGTCATTAAACGCGTATTCAGGCTGACCCTGCGCGCTGCGCAGGGCTTTATTGATTCCATTTTTTCTCTGATGAACGTTCCGCTACGCTGCCCGGATTACAGCTGTGTCAGCAGGCGGGCAAAGTCGGTTAATGTCAGTTTCAAAACGCCCACCCGGGGTGAAATCGCACACCTGGTAATTGATTCCACCGGGCTGAAGGTCTTCGGTGAAGGCGAGTGGAAAGTCAAAAAGCATGGCCAGGAACGCCGCCGTATCTGGCGTAAGCTGCATCTCGCCGTTGACAGTAAAACACATGAAATCATCTGCGCTGACCTGTCGCTGAACAACGTTACGGACTCAGAGGCCTTCCCCGGGTTAATCCGGCAAACCCACCGGAAAATCAGGTCAGCCGCCGCCGATGGCGCTTACGATACCCGGCTATGTCACGATGAACTGCGGCGTAAGAAAATCAGCGCGCTTATCCCTCCCCGAAAAGGTGCGGGTTACTGGCCCGGTGAATATGCAGACCGTAACCGTGCAGTGGCTAATCAGCGAATGACCGGGAGTAATGCGCGGTGGAAATGGACAACAGATTACAACCGTCGCTCGATAGCGGAAACGGCGATGTACCGGGTAAAACAGCTGTTCGGGGGTTCACTGACACTGCGTGACTACGATGGTCAGGTTGCAGAGGCTATGGCCCTGGTACGAGCGCTGAACAAAATGACGAAAGCAGGTATGCCTGAAAGCGTGCGTATTGCCTGAAAACACAACCCGCTACGGGGGAGACTTACCCGAAATCTGATTTATTCAACAAAGCCTCATTCCGATAAACGGTTCAACAGACATAGCCAGATAACGCGCCAGACTAGAGCTAGCATCACGGTGATCGTAAAGTGATGACAGTGAAGGACTAGGACGTATTGCGTATTTGTTCAGATCGGCAAACATTTGCTGACTGCGTTTTAATCCCTCATCAACAAAAAACAGGACTGGAATGTTATCTTGCCCAAGTTCCGGACGAGCATCCAAAGCATCTTCAATTGCCTTACGACGATGCTGACCATCGTTGATCAAAATCTGTGCATCCATTGGAACGGATAGTGTTCCCAGATTGTTAGACCCAGGAAACTCATCAAACTGAACGTCAACCGCGATGGAAGCTGTTAATGCAGAGAAAACATAATCTTTAGGGTTTTCAAGTAAGTACCTTACCATTTCTGGTATACGCGATTTGTTCAAGGTACGCTGTGCACGTAGCTCTGGAGGAACGTCATTTTCATCAAAACTGAATATCTTAGGGATGATGCGCATTGGGCAGGTAGCGATATAAAAAGGGCGCCCCGCCTGAATGCCACGTATAGCCGGGAACGAGTAGCAGTAGTCCGCATCAATACTAGCCATAATGTAATCCGTGAAAATTTCATTCAAAAGATACGTGATATTTTACGTAATACCTGTGCGGATTTACAGTCTTTTGACGTGAAAATTTGCGTACTAGGTTCCATTTTGAAGTCAATTCTTTCTAGAAAATGAAAAAAATTCTTCAAATTCAAAGGTTATATACAGTTTTGAACCCTCGCAAAAAGCACCAATACCTAAAGTAAAGCAAAAAATGCGTAACTGGCATCTTAAAATAATAAAATTTACCTATATTAATCAAATGGATGAGTGCAACTTAATCATAAGCCTGTAATTTGGAAGCGATGTTCTCAGGTGAAAAACCTTTGTGTCAATGTAAATAAGGCAATTATGTATCGTGTTAAATTTTTTCTAATCTCTTTCCCGCATACCCTTTCCCCAACTTCTTCTAAAAACCCCTTGCGATAACATATAGCGCTTCACTATTTCCCGATGCGTTTTATTAGTGCGAGGGTAAATCCGGGCATCCTCTCTGGAAAACGCACAATGACCTGGACAAGCTTACCGGTACTGGATCTGGCGCAACTCGCCGGCAGCGAAACCGAGCAAACCGACTTTCTCACCCGCTTGCGCGAAAGCGCGCGTGACGTGGGCTTTTTCTACCTCATCAACCACGGCATCAACCCGCAGCTGCAGCAGAACGTGCAGAGCATTACGCGTGCCTTTTTCGATCTGCCGCAGGAAGAGAAGCTGCGCGTCTCGATGATCCACTCGCCGCACTTTCGCGGCTACAACCTGGCGGGCGTGGAGTACACCCGCGAGCAGCGAGACCAGCGCGAGCAGTTCGATATCGGCGCGGATCGCGAGCCGCTGCTGCTGCAGCCTGACGATGCGGCGTGGAAGCGCCTGCAGGGACCGAACCTCTGGCCGGAGGCGCTGCCGCAGCTGCGTCCGGTGATCAACGCCTGGCAGCAGGAGATGACCAACGTGGCGCTGCGCCTGCTGCGCGCCTTTGCCCGTTCGCTGTCGCTGCCGGAGGACGCCTTCGACGCGCTCTACGGCCGCTATCCCAACGAGCACGTCAAGCTGATCCGCTATCCCGGCCAGCGCAACGACGAGAGCCAGCAGGGCGTGGGCGCGCATAAAGACTCCGGCTTTCTCACCTTCCTGCTGCAGGACGAGCAGCGCGGGCTACAGGTTGAGGTGACGCCGGGCAACTGGGTCGATGCCGCGCCAAAGCCGGGCGCGTTCGTGGTGAATATCGGCGAGCTGCTGGAGCTGGCGACCAACGGCTATCTGCGCGCCACCGTACATCGCGTGCTCTCGCCGCCAGAAGGGCAGGAGCGCATCTCTATCGCCTTTTTCCTCGGCGCGCAGCTCGACACTCAGGTGCCAATCTACCAGCTGCCCGACGCGCTGGCGGCGGAGGCGCTGGGGCCGACCAGCGATCCCACCAATCCGCTGATCCGTGACGTGGGCTGGAACTACCTCAAAGGACGTTTACGCTCGCACCGCGATGTGGCGCAGCGCTATTACGGCGATTATCTCAAGACACTTTCATAAGGACATTGCATGAAAAAGAAGATGGTAGCGACTCTGGCGCTGGCGGCGCTCTTCTCGGGCGCCAGTTCGGCGGCGGTGCTGCGCGTGGCGGCGGATCCGGTGCCGCACAGCGAGATCCTCAACTATGTGAAGAAGATCGATCCTAAACTCGATCTGCAGGTGATCGAACTCAACGGCAACCTCAACGCCAACGAGCTGCTGGCGCGCGGCGACGTCGACGCCAACTACTTCCAGCATGTGCCTTATCTGCGCGATCAGGAGAAGGCGCTGGGCGAGAAGTTCGACGTGGCGGCGACGGTGCATATCGAGCCGCTGGGGCTCTACTCGCACAAGGTGAAATCCCTGAAGGATATCCCGGACGGTGCGCAGGTGGCGGTGCCGAACAACGTCACCAACCTGAGCCGCGCACTCTACCTGCTGCAGGCCAACGGGCTGATTACCCTGAAGGCGGGCAAGAACGACGCCATCAACAATTTGGCGACGCCGGCGGATATCGACAGCAACCCGCATCATCTTAAGATCGTCGAGATCGAGTCGCCGCAGTTGCCGCGCGCGCTGGATGACGTGCAGTTCGCGGTAATCAACGGCAACTATGCGCTGCAGGCAGGCCTGACGCCGTCGAAAGACGCGCTGGCGCTGGAGAAAGCGCAGGGCAACCCTTACGCCAACGTGCTGGTGACCACGCCGAAGCTGGCGAACGATCCGCGCATTAAAGAGCTGGCGAAGGATCTCGCTTCGCCGCAGGTGGCGAAGTTTATCGAGCAGCAGTATCACGGCTCGGTGATCCCGGTAAATCAGTAACCAGCAGGAGTAAACGGGATGAGGCCGCATCCCGTTTATTGTTTTAACAAAGAACGATCCAACCCGCTCAGCCTGCGCTAACATCCAGAGAAAAATAATGCGTTGCTGCCAGACAAAATGTGTCTGCGTCATGCAGCGCGATAACCGGCTGAACCTATGCGATTACGGATGTTTCGAGGGCTGATGCTTTCTGCGATGGCGCTGCTGCTGGGCGGATGCGCGCGCTCAGATGCGCTATGGATGGTCACGCAGGATCTCTGCATGACCCACTACCACCTTCGGCGCGATCCAGCACCCTGCCAGCAAATCTATCAGCCGCAGCGCAAAGAGCAGGGCTTCAGCATCCTGCAGAATCCGCGCTATCCCTACCATTTTATTCTGGTGCCGAACCTGGCAATGTCCGGTATTGAGAGCATCGCGCTGTCGCGCGAAAGCCGCACCGACTATTTTGGCTATGCGTGGCTGATGCGCTATCGCCTGATGGCGGCGTATGGCGCTGACGTTCCCGACGACAAACTGGGTATGGCGATTAACTCCGCCTGGGGACGCAGCCAGAACCAGCTGCATATTCATCTCACCTGTCTGCGCGAAGATGTGCGCCGTCAGCTGCAGGCCGAGCGGCCTTACATTAGTGAGCAATGGCGGCCGTTGCCCGATCGCCTGCTGAACCATACCTACTATGCCCGCCGCGTGATGCAGCCAGCGGCGATGGGAATCTATCCCATCGCCTCGGTGGCGCGCCATTTTCACCTGTCGTCGCCGCAGCTGGCGGAGTATGGCGTGGCGCTAATACCCACCACCTTCTCAGGAGAGAAGGGGTTTATTCTGCTGACCACGCGACGCGGCTGGGATAAGGGCAATCGCGCCTCGGTGGAGTCTTTACTGGATAAACGCTGCGAGATACTTACGGCTCCGCCGGCTGTTTATGCAGCCGGCGGATAAGGTTAATGTAGCGCGTTCAATGCTGGCTATCGCCTAAAAATTAAAGGCAGATTGCGTTAGTAGGATCGTGAATACTGTCATAGGGATTTTGTATCTGGCAGCGATTAAAACTCTCGCTTCACCACCACGTATCCATTCCAGCGCACCGCGCAGTCGGTATCACTGACGAATGCCGAGATAATTAAAATGTTCTCTTTTCCCTGATAATTATAAAAATTATATTTCACTATTATATTTTTAGCGTTGTTCCACATAAATCCTTCAGCATATTGCTCTGCAGTAGTTTTGTCTTCGCTCTTTTCTCCACCACTAAGGATTCTCTCTTTTTTACCATAAATCAGGGCAAGCTCATGATTTACAGGCTCTGTATAGAGTATCTCTGCTTTGGTTTTGCTCCGGTCTACTTGAGATGATGGAAAGTCAAAATCCTCTGCCATGGTAAATAGTGTTGCTATGCCTACATCTTCTTCAACAGGAATGCACTCCTCTGGTTTAACAGCAGAGAAAGTAATAAAACTGATGGAAAGCAATGCCAGTAATATTATCTTTTTCATATGACAACAATCTCATGGTCGCCTGATTTAAAAAGTTTTCTACGATAGTCACGTGCTAAGATAATGCAGCCGTTTGAAGCGTTTCCGGGATCTTTTATACTGTCTCCATGGATAAGAAAACCTGCTCTACCACACATGTCATTCTCCCTGTAAGGTTTCAGTTTTAACGTGTAAGGCCCGGCAATAGAATGAGTAAAAGGGGTTCCAACAATCCTGTACTTACCTCTTGGCAGCGGACCTTTATTTATCAGACACTCATAATCAGGATTGTCTTTATAGCCCGGCGCGCCAGCATAGCGCGCACTAAACTGATACACACCGTTATGCGTAAATGTTTTTTTTCTGACGTCATAAACCCATGTCATCACTCTTCTCCTTGTGACAGATGGCGCAAACCTGCGCCATGCAAACTGAATCTTATGCTCGCTCTTTCCAGGAGTCAGAATGCTGGATATTACCGTCACAATATTTCCAGGTGATTCTTTCGTAGCGCAGCGTGACAGACTCAAGATGGTTCATGTTTTCGATGGTTTTAATATTATGCATCATAGGGTTAACAGAGACGACTTTTACGCCTTCAAGCAACATGTTGAAGTACTCTTCTTCCTGCCCCGCGTAATTGATGCGATACCATTTTATCTCCGCGCTTTTTAGCGTCTGGCCGGAGGATACAGCCTTATAAAGATAGGGGCTTGAAGAATCAAACTCCTTTTCAAACTCAAGCGGGCTGTGAATACGCGTGCCGGTCAGTTTCCCGGTATGGGGATCGGAGGGAATACCTAAGCCGTGTATAAAGCTAAGAACTTCAATACTGCCTTCCCGATCCTGTACATCGACCGAACCTTTGATATCTGCGCCGCCATCATCTTTCAGCCACAAATAAGCAGGGATAGCCATAATAAGAAACTCCTTTTCATCAAAAGAAATTTGACGCTACGCTATTGGGATAGGAGTGATTATTGATCGCTATCAAGATTATATGATTTGACAATCTTAAAGTTTCAAGGCTGCGGTTAAAGCCGCAAAAAAATTAGTTCGACAATTAACGCTTTTATGTAAGAAATAATAGCTAAGTTAAACATTAGCCAGTTAATAATTAAAATATCTAGCGTTAAACCGGCTGGCCAAATTCCGATCTCAATATCGATAATAGATAAATTTGCCAAAACGCCTGAGGTTGCATTGAGCGCTTCACTGATTCACAAAGCGTTTTAAGTAAGAAAGGATTTGCTCGCCGCAGGCGACAAAATGCATTAAGCAGTGGAATGGCGGCCCGATAACCCTTACCGAGCCGCGCTAAAGCGGGATGAGAGTATCATCCCAATGCTCTCTCACTCGCGCAGCTGCTGCGCAATCGCGCTATACATCAACGACGCCTCCAGCGGCTGGGCGCTAAACGACGGCTCCGCCTGCGGCCAGGTCGACCACTGCACAATCACCAGCTGCTCGGCGGGGTTCACCATAATCACCTGGCCATAGATCCCCAGCGCCCAGAGCGAGCCCTTCAGCGACGCTTCCGGCGCAGGCTCGACGTTCTGCGCATTGGCCGGCACCTCGTTGTTCCACCACTGGAAGCCGTAAAGGCCCTGCGGATGCGCCGCGGAAACCGAACCCTGCGCCTGCGTCCAGTTGGAAGCAAGCTTCAGCCAGCCGTCCGGCAGCGCTTTGTCGCCGTTCGGCAGGCGCCCCTCGTGCAGCACAAACTCGCCGAAGCGTCCCCAGTCTTCCAGCGTGGCGTTGAAGCCGTGCGCGCCGACGTCATGTTTGCCGGGCTGATAGGCGTGCCAGACGCCGTCACTCGCCATGCCATAGGGCTGCCAGATGCTCTGCTGCAGATAGGCGGCGAGGGACATGCCGGTGGCGCGCTCCAGCACGTCGCCCAGCAGCCAGGCGCCGCCCGAGGAGTAGGACCAGTGCTGGCCCGACGGGTGCGCTTTTTTCAGGCCGGTAACCAGATCACGCACACAGTCATAGGTGCCGGCGCGCGCCTCGCACTGGGTCAGCTGTGCGAAGTCGGAGTCGGGCTGGGTGTAATCCTCGTTCCACGCCACGCCGGAGGTGTGGGTCAGCAGCTGCCGCAGCGTCACGTCCTGCCACGCCGTGCCTTCCAGTTCAGGCTCGTAGCGGGTGACCTTGTCATCCAGCGAGTGGATTTTCCCCTGTTTCAGCGCCACGCCGACCAGGGTAGAAACCACTGATTTCCCCACCGAGCGCGAGGTCCAGAGCGTGCTGTCGCTGTTGCCGTGCGCCAGATATTTGTAGGCGATCTGGCCGTTTTTCAGCACCAGCATCCCCGCGACGTTCTGGCGCTGCAGGTAGTCCGCCAGGCTGTAGCGCTGGCCGTTAACCTGATAGCTCACCTCGCCGAGCTGACGCCTGGCCAGCAGCAGCGGACGCGCCGCGCCGTGAAGAAAAACATCGGCGGGGTAATTGCGGTAGTCGTTGCGAAAGCCCACTACGCGATCCTGTTGATCCCAGCTGAGCATGGTTTTCGGATCCGGCAGGGCGCGATCGAATGGCGTCGGGCAGACGCTCAGCGGCACGCCGCCGCAGGCGCTATGCTGAGCCGCGGCGACGCCCTGCGACAGCAGCGCCGTGGTCGCCAGCGACAGCGCCAGCAGCAGGTTTTTGTCAGGTTTCTTCATGCGGTTTTCCCTCTCAACAGGCCGTAAAACAAGTGGTCCGCAGTATAGGTTTCGGCCGTGCTGTGCAAAAATCAGCATATGTGGGGAAATCCCCCTTATAACCGCATCAGGGAGCAGTTATGGCCGGTCTCAGTTTTTCCTTTGCGCAGATAGAGGCGTTTTCTACCGTTGCCGCGCTTGGCACCGTCTCGCAGGCGGCGCGGCAGCTCGGCAAGGATCGCGCCACCCTCAGCGAGCTGATCGAGTTTCTGGAAGCGGCGCTGGGCTATAAGCTTTTTGCGCGCCAGGGGCGCATGCTCGTGCTGACGCCAGAGGGCCAGCGGCTGAAGCGCCAGGCAGCGCTGCTGATGCAGCAGGCGCAGGCGTTCGACGCGGCGGCGCGCCACGTGCGACAGGATATCTCCGCCGAAATCAGCCTGGTGTACGATCCCTTTGTGCCGCGTCCCTTTCTCTGCGGGCTGATCGCGGCACTGGCGGAGAGCAACATTCGCGTCAGCGCCTGGAGCGCGGCGCGCGAAGAGGCGGAAGCGGCGCTCGCCTCCGGTGCGGCGCAGCTGGCGCTCTGCCAGGCGCGCAACCGCAGCCTCGGCAGCGAGATGGCGTGGCGCTCGGTCGGGCTGATCGAACTGGATTTCTACGCCGCCGCCGCGCTGTTCCCGGATGAGCAGCCGGTGTCGCTGTTCGCCCTTGCGTCGCAGCCGCAGCTGGTGATGCATCCGGCGCCCGACGGCGTGGCGGCGAAACAGGGACGCATCGCCGATCGCGCCTTTTACACCAACGACCGCGCGCTGCTGCGTCATCTGCTGGAGAGCGGGCAGGGATGGGCGTTTTTGCCGAAACATTTTGCCGCGACGAGCTGGCACGGCGTCGAGGCGATCGATGTGGAGGTGGGCAATCTGGCGCTGAGCCAGATGCTGGTGATGCTGTGGAAGCCGGGCATGGCGGCTGATTTTGCCGTCAGCGAGGCGATGAAGCTGGTTCCTGAGGTCTGGGCCGAGCGTCAGGGGTGACGCGTTTCTTTACATTTACCTGCTGCGCGTGCGGAACTGACAGGCTGTACAGATTGTCTTTATCCTGGTCTACTGTTAACAAAATCAATCAACGTGGAAAACACTATGCGCAGGACTCAGAACGCACTCTTTTTAGCGGGTTTACTGTTTGGCTCGCTGAGCCTTGTTCCCGCTGCACAGGCTGAAGGCGACGACACCGATACCGTTCCGCCGCCGCCGCAGGTTCAGCAGCAGGCGCCCGCCGATGCGCAGCCGCAGCAGGGCGACACCACCGACAGCAGCGCGCAGCCGCCGCTGGGACCGAACGCAGAAGAGCCGGAAGCGGGCAGCACGCCAGCGCCGGACGCCAACGCCGGCAGCCCACAGGCGCAGTCGAACTACGATCTCAACCGCATTATCATCGACTACAAAGATTATAAAATTGGCGACAGCGTGCCGCAGCAGTATCTCGACAAATCCTACAATATTGTCGAGTGGCAAAAGCGTAACCTGCCTGCGCCAGAAACCGGCAGCCACTGGACCTATATCGGCGGCAACTACCTGCTGATCACCAACGACGTGGGTAAAATCCTGAAGGCGGAGTCAGGCGATATCTACTATCGCGGCTAAACGCAATCCGTGCCTACGCGGTGAGAAGGCTCCGGGCTTTTTCACCCGCTTACGGATAGTGTCAGATGGATAAAGCCGGTCACGCGACCGGCTTTTTTTATGCAAAACGTCCCGGCCGAAAGCTCGCCAGCATCGGCTGCTTCTCGCCCGTTACTATCTCCTCCGCCAGCAGCTCACCCACAATCAGCGCCAGCGTGGCGCCGGAGTGGGTAAAGGCGACAAAGCAGCCCGGCACGCTCTCCAGCTCGCCCAGCACCGGCTCGCCGTCGCCGGGGATCGGTTTTAGCCCCAGCTTCCAGCTGGCGGCGCGCAGCGGTTCGCCTTTGATCAGCCTGCTCGCTTCGGCGGCAAGCTGCGCCACTACGCCTTCGTCGATGCTGTAGCTGCCGTCGGCCTGCCGCTGAATATCCTCTTCATACCAGTCGTGATCGAGCGCAAAGGTGTTGCCCGGATTGGGACGCACCGCCGCGCGCGGCGTGTTCAGCACC
This sequence comes from Pantoea sp. Z09, assembly GCF_022394795.1. Taxonomy (NCBI): domain Bacteria; kingdom Pseudomonadati; phylum Pseudomonadota; class Gammaproteobacteria; order Enterobacterales; family Erwiniaceae; genus Pantoea; species Pantoea sp. Z09. Next base: position 3,339,468 of record NZ_CP092373.1, on the reverse strand, counting down.
GTTTTCAGCCCGTGCGCGCCCGGTTCGGTGATCACCAGCATCGACACGGGCGAGCCGTTGGGAATGGTAACGCCGAGCGGCGCGACTACGTCGGGCGTGGCCGGGCCGCAGGCGACCAGCACCGCGTCGGCGTGCAGGCTATCGCCGCTCGCCAGCCTGATGCCGCAGGCGCGTTCTCCGTCGCGCAGCACCGCGCATTTTCCGGCGTGCTCGACGATCTCGCCGCCCAGCGCGCGCAGCTGCTGCGCCAGATGCGCCACCAGGTGCGGCAAACTGACCCAGCCCTCGCCGGGGTTGAAGATCGCCTCCTGCGCCAGCGCCGCATCTTCAACCTGCGCGTCGGCCTGCGCCAGGCTGCTGCGCGTCACCAGCTGCGAGTCGTAGCCGTGCGCCTTCTCATAGGCATGGCGCGCGCGCGTGCCGCTCAGGTCATCCGCTGCCCAGAACAGGCCGCCGTCGAAGCGCAGCCAGTCGCGCGTCGGATCGGCGGCGAACAGCGTGCGGTAGCGATCGATGCCCGCCATGCGCAGCGCGTGATAGGGCAGCGCGCGCTCGCCCGCCGAGTTAAGCCAGGAGAGCGAGCGGCCGGAGGCGCCGGAGCAAAGTTCCGCCTCGGTCACCAGCGTCACCGCCGCGCCGCGTTTTGCCAGCTGTAGCGCGCTGGAGACGCCGAGCGCGCCGCCGCCGAGCACCACAACGCGACGGATAGGTTCAAATGCCATGATTCAATTCCTTGTTCAGTTCTTAAAAGAGAAGGGCTTACAGCACTTCCGACAGAAAACGTTGCAGGCGCGGCGACTGCGGCGCGTCGAACAACTGGGCGGGCGGGCCCGCTTCGACAATCTCGCCTTCGTCCATAAACACCACCTGATCGGCGACCTTGCGCGCGAAGCCCATCTCATGGGTCACCACCACCATGGTCATGCCGCGCCGACAGAGATCGGCCATCAGCGTCAGCACCCCTTTCACCAGCTCGGGATCGAGCGCCGAGGTCGCCTCGTCAAACAGCATCACCTCGGGATCCATCGCCAGCGCGCGGGCAATCGCCACGCGCTGCTGCTGGCCGCCGGAGAGATCGCGCGGGCGGTGATCGGCGCGCTGGCCAAGCCCCACCTCGTCGAGCCGCTGGCGGGCAATCGCCATCGCCTGCGCCTTTGGCAGTCCTTTCACCTTCCAGGGCGCCAGCGCCACGTTCTCCAGCGCGCTGTGGTCGGGAAACAGGTTGAAGTGCTGAAACACCATGCCGATGCGCAGCCGCAGGGCGTCGGGTTTGTCTTTCAGCACCGAGCGTCCCGCCAGCAGCACGTCGCCCGATTTCGGCTCATGCAGGCGGTTGATGCCGCGCAGCAGCGTCGACTTGCCGGAGCCGGACGGCCCGATAATGCAGGTGGTGGTGCCGGGCGCAATACGCAGTGACACGCCGCGCAGCACGTCAATCGGCCCATAGGCCAGCGACAGATCGCGCAGCTCCAGGCTCGACCCTTTCCAGCTCGCCGCAGCGGGCGGCTCGCTCAGTTTCATTGCAACGCTCATGATTGCTCCCGATTGCCGGTTAAGGGTTGTGCGGCCAGCGCGCCGTCGGGGCGCTTTAGCACTTCTTCGACCTCTTTCAGGCCGCTCTGCGGTGCGGTAAGCCGCCGACGACCGGTGCGATAGCGCACGTCGATAACGTTTACCGCGTGGGTCAGCGGCACGGTGATGATCAGGTAGAACAGCCCGGCCAGCATCAGCGGCGACAGGTTGCCGGTGAGCACCGCCGCGTCCTGACCGACGCGAAACAGCTCGCGCTGGCCGGTCATCAGGCCGAGCAGATAGACCAGTGAGGAGTCTTTGATGATGGCGATAAACTGGTTAACGATAGCGGGCAGCACGCGGCGGATGCCCTGCGGGATCACCACCTGGCGCATGGCGCGGCCGTAGCTCATGCCCAGCGCGCGGCATGCCTCCATTTGCCCGCGCTCTACGCTCTGAATGCCGGCGCGAAAAATCTCGCCCATATAGGCGCTGGCGATCAGGCTAAGGGCGAAGATGCCGAGCGGATAGGGCGTCGGGCCGAACAGCTGGTAGCTAAAGCGCGCCAGCCCCTGGCCAATCAGCAGAATGGTCAGAATCGACGGCAGGCCGCGAAACAGGTCGGTATAGAGCCGCGCGGGCAGCCGCAGCCAGCGCGACGGGGAGATGCCCATCAGCGCCAGCAGCAGGCCCAGCAGCGTGCCGAGCAGCGTGGCGGCGAGCGAGATGATCAGGGTATTAACCAGACCGGTCGCCAGCAGCTGCGGCAGGACTTCCTTCATTGAGGCGAAGTCAAAGAAGGTGCGGGAAAGCATTGTCAGAAGATCCATCGCCGTACTCCACAGGTACGCGTGACGGGCGCGCCGTCACCGGTAGAAAGCCAAACGCTCAGCGCTCACGCATTATTTGCCGCCAGGCAGATACTGCTCTGGCATCGGCGAGCCGGGAAACCACTTCTGATAGAGCTGCTTCCAGGTGCCGTCCTGCATGGCGGCCTTGATGGCGCTGTCGAGCGCGGCCTTGAATGCCGGCTTATTTTTGGCGATGGCGACGCCCGCCGGAGCATCGAACGACGGAATATCGGCGGCGGAGATCAGCTTGAAGCGCGCGGCGTAGCTTTTGGCGGCCTCGTAGTCGAGAAACACCGCGTCCAGCGTGCCGTTGTTCAGCGCCGAGACGGCGGCGTTATTATCGGGAAAGCGCACCACGTCGGTCTGGGTAAAGTGCTGCACCGCATAGCTCTCCTGCAGCGTGCCCTGAATCACTCCGAGGCGATGCTTCGCCAGCGTCTCGACGTTCTTCACGCCGCTGTCGCTGCGCGTCAGTACGGTCAGGTAGCCCGCCAGATAGCCGGTGGAGAAATCCACGGTCTTCTCGCGCGCCGGGGTAATGCCGATGGCGGCGACGGCGGCGTCAAACTGGCCGTTGGCGACGGCGGGCAGGATGGCGGAGAAATCCTGTCCGACGAAATCCACCTGATCGATGCCCATGCGGTGCGCCACGTTTTTAAAGAACTCCACGTCAAAGCCGGTGAACTGGCCGCTGGCGTCGGTGAAGGTATAGGGTTTGGAGTCGCCCACGCTGGCGATGCGCAGATGGCCCGGCTCCAGCAGGCCGTAGGGATTGTCGCTGCTGGCCGCCAGCGTGCTGAACGACAGTGAACAGAGTGCGATTGCGGCGCCGCACAGGGCGCTCAGGTGAATTGGCGATTTCATAGCTCATCCGTTTTTGCAGGTTAAACATCAGAGACGGTTGAGCCGGTAATAATAGTGTTTTGAGACCGGTCTCAACGCAGAGGACGACAAGAGAACAGTTGTTGTGAGACCGGTCTCAAGGCGATACAATGAGTTTAAGCACAGCCTTTTTTCGACGTCAATCTCTCCTTCATCAACCTGTGATTCGAATTAATTATGACCAACCAGAAAGCACGCATTAAAGCGCCTACCGTCGCCGACGTCGCCCGGGCGGCCAGCGTATCGAAAGCGCAGGCGGCGAGGGCGCTCGGTGGCTACGGCGCCGTCAGTGAAGAGGTCCAGACGCGAGTCAACCAGGCGGCGGCGGCGCTCGGCTACCGGCCCAACGAGGTGGCGCGTACCATGAACACCGGCCGCTCCAACACCATCGGCGTGATCGTCGGCGATATCGAGAACCCGCACTTCGGGCTGGCGCTGCGCGGCATGGCCGACGTGGCGCGCCAGGCGGGCTTTCATCTGCTGCTGGGCAACAGCGACGAGAAGTTGCAGGCTGAACAGGATGCGGTGCGCGTGATGCTGGAGAAGCGAGTCGACGGCATTATCGTCGCGCCCAGCCACTCGGCGCGCGAAAAAAATGGTCATCTGCTGCAGGTGCTGGAAGAGGGACGTGCGCTCAGGCTGTTCGATCGCGCGGTTATCGGCCTCGATGTCGAGGCGATCTGCTGCGATTTCACCGCCGTGGCGCGCGAGGCGACGCAGCAACTGCTGGCGGCCGGGCACGAGCGCATCGCCTATATCACCAGCATGGAGCTGGCGGGCGCCTACCGCGACGCAGCGGACTTTGGCCTGACGCCGGTGGCGCAGCGCGTCGGCGGCATGATGGACGCGTTTGCGGCGGCCGGGCAGGCGTACGACACCTCGCTGATCCAGGCCAACGCTGGCGACGACGCGCAGATTGCGCGCATCGTCGAGGCGCTGTGGCAGCGCGCCGCGCCGCCCACCGCGCTGATCGCCTCCGACAGCCTGGTCGCCATGTCGCTGCTGCGCGCCGTGGCGCAGCGCGGGTTGCGCATCCCGCAGGATCTCTCCTTCATCATGTACGACAACTTTCCCTGGAGCGAAATCGTCGCGCCGCCGCTGACGGTAGTGGCGCAGCCGGTTTATGAGATGGGCCGCGAGGCGGCGCGCCGCCTTATTGCCGATATTCGCGGCGAACGCACCGGACCGCTGCCCCGCTTTAGCGCTGAACTGGTGATGCGGCGCTCTGTCGCCGCACCGGCTCAGTAGCTGGCCGGCCGCGCGTCCGTCGCCTGCTGGCGGAACTGCGCCAGCCGCCGATCCAGCGCGTCGGTATAGAGCATGGTATCGACGCCGACCGCGACGAAGTTTGCGCCCCAGCTGATGGCCCGCTGCGCCATAGCAATATCCACCGCCAGGAAACCGGCGGCTTTGCCCGCCTTGCGAATGCGGCGGATACTCTGCTCGATGATCTGCTGCACCTCTGGATGCGCGGCGTTGTCGGGATAGCCCAGCGAGGCGGAGAGATCGGCCGGGCCGATAAAGATGCCGTCGACCCCCTCAACCTCCAGCAGTGCGTCGAGATTATCAATGGCGGTTTTGCTCTCCGCCTGAATCAGCAAACAGAGTTCCTCATTGGCGCGCGCCATATAGTTTTCAACCCGGCCCCAGCGCGCCGCCCGCGCCACGCCTGCGCCGACGCCGCGTGTGCCGGTCGGCGGATAGCGCGTCGCCGCCACCAGCGCGCGCGCCTGCTCGGCGGTGTCGATCATCGGCACCAGCAGCGTACGCGCGCCGATATCCAGCACCTGTTTAATCAACGCCTGCTGAAATTCCACCGGCCGGATCACCGGCTGGCTGCGATAGGGCGCGATGGCCTGCAGCTGGTGGTAGAGATCCTGCACCGTATTCGGCGCGTGCTCGCCGTCAATCAGCAGCCAGTCGTAGCCGCTGGTGGCAGCGATCTCCGCCAGATAGGAGGAGGTGCTGCTCAGCCACAGGCCGAGCTGAGTTTCGCCGCGCGCCAGGCCAGCCTTGAACGGATTGTGTAATGGATCCTGCATAGAACCTCCAGAGTTAATGCTTAGCTTGCGACGCCAGCGCGACGCGCGAGTCGGAATTCAGGCCGAAGATCATCAGTGCGCCTGTGGCGGCGATAGCGGCGAGCGTCAGCAGCCCGGCGCTGCCGCTGTTAAACAGCGATTCGGCGTTGACGCGGATCAGCGGCGCGAGAAAACCGCCCACCGCGCCGAACAGGTTGACGAAGCCGATGCCCGCCGCCAGCGCGCTGCCGGACAGCAGCTGCGTCGGCATGGTCCAGAACACCGGCTGCACGGCGATAAAACCGATTGCCGCCACGCTCAGCGCCACGATAGCCAGCATCGGCGAGACCAGCCCGGAGACGCCGATGCCCGCGGCGGCGGCCAGCAGCGTTACCGCCGCAATGCGGCGGCGTTCACCGCTGCGATCGGCGTAGCGTGGGATCAGCCAGGTGCCGAACAGCGCCGCCACCCAGGGAATGGCCGTCACCACAGAAGCGGAGAAGCCCACCTTCGTACCCAGCAGCGCGGCGACCTGCGAGGGTAGAAAGAAGATCAGGCCGTAGACAGCGATCTGGATGGTCATGTAGATCAGCGCCAGATGCCAGACGCGCCGGTGGCGCAGGGCGTCGCGCAGGCGTACCGTCGGTTTCTGCCGCTCTTCGCTGTCGAGCTGCTGCCGCAGCGCCGCTTTCTCCTCCTCGCTGAGAAAGCGCGCCTGCGCCGGGCTGTTATCAAGCCAGGCGAAGGTGAACAGCCCGGCGGCGACCGCGATCAGCCCTTCGATCATAAACATCCAGAACCAGCCGGGATGGCCGAGAAAACCGTGCATCTCCAGCAGCGCGCCGGAGAGCGGCGAGCCAAAGGTCAGCGCCAGCGGCGCGCCCATATAGAACAGCCCCATCACGCTGGCGCGCTGCTGCTGCGGAAACCACTGCGACGTCAGATAGATCATGCCGGGGAAAAAGCCCGCTTCCGCCGCGCCCAGCAGCGTGCGCACCAGCAGGAATTTAGCTTCGCTGTCGGCGAAGGCCATCGCGGCGGAGAGCAGGCCCCACAGCAGCGTGGTGCCGCCAATCCAGCTGCGCGCGCCGAAGCGGCGCATCAGCAGGTTGGCAGGCACGCCGAACAGCGCATAGACCACAAAGAAAATGCCCGCGCCCAGCGCGTACGCCTCGTTGCTCAGGCCGGTATCAAGCTGGTACGCCTCTTTGGCGAAGCCGATATTGGCGCGATCGAGAAACGCCAGTACGTAGAGCATCAGCATAAAAGGGATCAGGCGGGCGCGGTTTTTGCGCACCGCCTGTTGCACAAGGCTGTTCATCACATCGATCCTCGCAGCAGAATTACGCGTCAGGCTGCCGCGCAGCCTGCGCACTTAGTGGGTATAGGGACGTTTCAGGCCGTCGCGGTTCAGCTCCACGCCGAAGCCAGGCTTGTCGAGCGCCGACTTAGGCAGACGGCCACGCGTCGGCACCGGCTCGTCGATCAGCAGCGGATCGAACTGCGGACGCAGCGTGCTGCAGTCCGGGCTGGTCATCAGGAATTCGCTGAACGGGCTGTTGGTGAAGGTGATCACCGCATGATGCGAATAGACCGACGAGCCGTGCGGCACCACCAGCTGGCCGCGCGATTTCGCCAGCGCCGCCACTTCCACCAGCGTGGTCAGGCCGCCGCACCAGCCGACGTCCGGCTGCAGGATGTCGATGCCGGTATCGGCCAGGGTGCGAAACGAACTCAGCGTGCCGTGATGCTCGCCGCTGGTGATCAGCATGCCCGGCGGCGCCTGACGTTTCAGCTGCGCATAGCCTTCATACTGCTGCGGCGGCAGACACTCCTCCAGCCACTTGAGGTTGTAGGGCGCGCAGGCGTGCGCCAGTTTGGTGGCGAAGTTCACGTCCTGACTCATCCAGCAGTCGAGCATTAGCCAAAAGTCGGGGCCGCAGGCTTCGCGGTAGTGGGCAATGCGCGCCGCCTCTTTGCGAATGCCGTCGTCGCCGTCGTGCGGCCCCACTGCACCGCCATTTTGCCGCCGATAAAGCCCATCTCCTGCGCCAGATCGGGACGCGCGCCGGTGGCGTAGAACTGCAGCTCCTCGCGCACCGCGCCGCCCAGCAGCTGATAGACCGGCAGCTGCGTCACTTTGCCGAACAGGTCCCACAGCGCCAGATCGACGCAGGAAACCGTATTCATCACCACGCCGCCGGAGCCGGAGTAGAACATCGTCGCGTTCATCATCTGATCGTGGATCAGTTTGATATCGCTGACGCAGCGCCCCTCGATAAAGCGGTTCAGATGTTTTTCCACGATAAAGCAGCCCATCTCGCCGCCGGTGGAGATCGCGAAGCCGGTCTGGCCGTTATCCGCTTCCACTTCCACCACCAGCGTGCCAAGCACGTTGATGCCAAACGACTGACGCGACTGTTCATAGGCTTTGTATTTGCTCATCGGCGTGGCGATATGATCGTCGATCCAGTGGCCGCCAGCCTGGTCATGATAGTCGGCGCCGGCAGCGGCTTTCTCTGCGGTGGCGCCGCCGGTAAACCAGGCGCGGACGGTTTTGATTTTTGGCAAAGTCATAGCGTTCTCCAGATTAAGAAGCGAAAGATTCCATCGGGCTGCGCCAGCCCAGGGCGTATGAAATGTCGCGTGCGCAGGCCAGCGCTCGGCCCGCCAGGTAGTCGCGGTTGTCGTCGTCGATTTGCAGCCGCGTGCCGACCAGCGAGATCGCGGCGAACAGCTGACGGCGGGCATCAAAAATCGGCGCGGCGACGCAGCGCACGTCGGGATAGTCTTCCCCGTTGTCGAAACTCCAGCCCTGACGCCGGATGTGCGCCAGCTCAGCGGCCAGCGCCTCGGCGCTGCAGATCGAGGTCGGCGTCGCGGCGAAAAAGCGCAGCTGGCTGATAATGCGCGCCTGCTCGTCGGTGGGCTGCCAGGCGAGCAGACATTTGCCGATGCCGGAGCGGTGCAGCGACAGGCTTTTGCCTTCGTGGGAGCGCACGCTAATGGTGGCAGGCGACTCCAGCTTGAGGATGTAGCAGGCGTGGCCGCCGTCGAGGATGCCGAGATGACACAGCAGGTTGCTCTCCTGCATCAGGCGCGTCAGGCGCGGACGGGCGATCTCGCGGATATCCATCTTCTCCAGCGCATACCCGGCGAACTCCACCAGCCGCGTCCACAGGCAGTAGCGATCGTTGCGATCCAGGGTGATAAGACGCTGCTTTTTCAGCTCGGCCAGCAGCAGATAGGCGCTGCTCTTAGGCAGGCTCAGGGCGTCGATGATCTCGGCCGCGCTGCACGGACCCTGCTGCGCGATAAAGCTGAGGATGGCGATGCCGCGCGTCAGCGCAGGCACAGGCGATATTTCCAGCATGCTGGACTCCAGTCTGGTTGTCTGGAGGCAGTGTTGGTAAATCAGCGCCGGGGAAATGTGAGCGGCTTCAAAGAAGCCGGGTCAGGCCGACGTGGTTGCGCGCGCGACGCGCAGAGTGTGAGATACGCCGCGCTGGCGGTACAGCAGGCTGGACTCAGCGCGCCATCTCCGTCAGCAGCCGACCAATCTGTCGCGCGCCCGCCTGCAGCTGCGCGCTGCTGGTGTTGCCGTAGCCCAGCACCAGCCCGCGCAGCGGGGCGTCGCCCGCGCAGTAGCCAGAGAGCGCGGCGGGCGCGTAGCCCGCCTGCCACAGGCGTGCCGCCAGCACCGCGTCATCGATCTCGTCTGCCAGCCGCAGCACCAGATGCATGCCGCATTCGCCGCCCAGCAGTGCAACCCGCGCGCCCAGCGTTTCCTGCAGCGCCTGGCGCAGCGTCTGCTGCCGCTGGCGGTAGAGCCGACGCATCTTGCTGAGATGGCGCGTAAAGTCGCCGCTGGCGATAAAGGCGGCCAGCGCCTGCTGCTCCAGCCGGTTGCCGCCGCGCAGTAGCTCGTGCAGCGCCGGGCGCAGAGAGGCCGCCAGCGTCGCGGGCAGCACCATAAAGCCGAGCCGCAGCGCCGGAAACAGCGTTTTGCTGAAGGAGCCGATATAGATCACCGGCGCGCCGGGCGTCATGCCCTGCATCGCGCCGATCGGCTCGCCGACGTAGCGGAAGTCGCCGTCGTAGTCATCCTCGATGATCCACGCCTGATGCGCCTGCGCCTGGGCGAGCAGCGCCAGACGGCGCGCCGCGCTCATCACCGCGCCGGTCGGGTACTGATGGGTCGGCGAGCAGTAGATCAGTCGCGGCGCGGCGTGCTGCCACAGCCGGGCGTCGGGCGCTAACCCCTGCGCATCCACCGCCACCGGCTGCACGCGCAGATTACCGGCCAGCATGGCGGCCTTCGCGCCGCGATAGCCGGGATCCTCTACCCAGCCGACGTCGCCGGGGTTGCTCAGCAGGGTGACGCAGAGCGACAGCGCCTGCTGCGCGCCCTCGGTGATAACAATCTGCTGCGGCTGGCAGCGCACGCCGCGCGTCAGGCTGAGATGCTGCGCCAGCGCCGCGCGCAGCGCCATCTCGCCCAGCGGATCGCCATAGCCCAGCAGGCGCTGCGGCGTGTCGTTCAGCACCCGGTTAAAGGCGCGTCGCCAGGCGGCGAAGGGAAAGTGCGCTAGCGCCGGCACGCCCGTGCGCAGCGGCATCTCTTCACGGCTGTAGCGATGGCTGGAATAGAGCAGCGCCACGCGGTCCGCCACCGGCGCTTCGCTGCTGACGTCAGCGGCGGCCGACGCGGGCAGCGCAATCGGGCTGACGCGGCTGCCCTGACGATCGCTGATCAGATAGCCTTCCGCCTGCAGCTGCGTCCAGGCGTTGATCACCGTGTTGCGCGACACCTGCAGATCCTGCGCCAGCTGGCGCGTCGCGGGCAGGCGCGTGCCCGCCGGCAGCTGACCCGCCAGAATGGCGCGCTTGATGCGCTGGCAGAGCTGCTGCTGCAGGGTGTCGCCGCCGTTCAGGACGAGTGGCGCGGCAAGCAGCGTAGAGGGCGAGGTCGAACCCTTGTCAGGCATAGGTGGATCCATCATTTTCACGGGCTGTGGAGCTTTTTAGCCTACCAGAAAAGCGGCACGCTTGGGCTGACCACCACAAGGAGAGAGAGTATGTCGCACACCACCAATGAATTTGGCCAGCCGGTCGGCCAGCCGTTAACCGACTGGCAGCCGCGTCCGCTGCCGCAGCGCGAAACCCTGGCGGGCCGCTACTGTCGGCTGGAGCCGCTGAGCGTGGCGCAGCACGGCGATGACCTGCGCGCCGCCTATGCGCTGGCGCCGGATGGCCGCGACTGGACCTATCTGTTCGCCGGTCCCTTTGCCGATGAAGCGGAGTGGCTCAGCTATGCGCAGAAAATGGAAAGCAGCCAGGATCCGCTGCACTTCGCGGTAATCGATGTTGAGAGTGGACGCGCCGCAGGCACGCTGGCGCTGATGCGCATCGCGCCCGAGCACGGCGTGATAGAAGTGGGGCACGTCGCCTTTTCGCCGCTGCTGAAGCGCACGCGGCAGGCGACCGAGGCGCATTTTCTGCTGATGCGCTACGCCTTTGAACAGCTTGGCTATCGCCGCTACGAGTGGAAGTGCGACAGCCTGAACGCGCCCTCGCGCCGCGCCGCCGCCCGGCTCGGCTTTCAGTATGAGGGCGAATTCCGGCAGGCGATCGTCTACCGCGGCCGCACGCGCGATACGCACTGGTTCTCGATCATCGACAGCGAGTGGCCGCAGGTGAAGCAGAGCTTCACGCGCTGGCTGGCGGCGGAAAACTTCACCGCCGACGGCCAGCAGCGGCAGACGCTGGAGGCGCTGCGGCAGGGCTAGCTCTGCGGCACGATTTTGATATCCACCATGCCGATGCCGAGCCGACGCGGATCCTGGCCGGTAATATTGCCCAGATTGCTTTGCTGCGGCTCCGGCGGCGCGATGGTCAGGGTATGCTCGCCCGTGGTGTTGGTGAAGTGCAGGGTGGTGGTAGAGAGTTCCTCGCCCAGCGTCAGCGCCTGCTGCTGATCGCCGACGCGCACCGGAATCGGGCGGTGCGCGTTAGGCCCAAAGGCGCGCGCGGTGATCACCACGTCAAAGCGCGCCGGCAGCGGATCGGTATACTCAATGCTGACTTCTGGCGCCAGGTTGGCGTTGGACCAGCGGCCCCAGTTCTCCCAGCGCGAGATGCCGCTGAAGCGCTTCACGCTGCTCGGCGCGCCCGGCACCGCGAAGAGAAAGCGGTCGGCGTCGTAGCGGATGTCGTTATCCTCGACGCGCAGCAGCGTCTCATTGCGCTGGTAGGCCGCCGCGCTCTGCGCTGCCTGCGGGAAGCGCGCCTGGCCTTTCCACTGCGCCTTATCGACGCGCGTCACGCTCGGCTGGCCGCCCAGCTGCCCCATCGCCACGCAGAAGTCGGTAGAGAGCGCTAGCTCAGGCTGCCACAGCCGCGCCATACGGAAGCAGCGATCGACCCAGACGAACTTTTCGCTGGCGGTGAAGTCCGCCAGCTGGTAGCGCAGCGGCGCGGCGTATTCCCCTTCCGGCAGCGGCTCGACATGGCTGTCGGCGACGCGGAACAGGATCGGCAGCCGGAAGGTGGCGCCCGAGAAGCTAAAGCTGTTTTTCGCCGTATCGATCACGAAATCGTCGAGCTTTTTCGGGAAGTTCCACAGCTGAATGATATCCGCCTTCCAGCGGCTGATATGGCTCTGAAAATCGCTAAACTGCCCCGCCAGCGTCGGGCCGGCCAGGCTGCTGCGCCCGAGGCCGATCGCTTTATCGCCGCCGAGAATATCGAGCACCGTCGCGCCGTTATCCAGCGTGCTGCGCGGCTGGTCGATCACCTCCGCCTGCGGCCGATCGCCGCGGATCACCATAAAAAGATCGCGACGCGGCTGCTTGATCAAATAGGGATGAGCGGTGTTGTTCATCGCCAGATGATCCGAGGTCACCACAATCACGGTGTTTTTAAACCAGGGCGAGGCTTTAATGCGGGCGATCAGCCGCGCCACATGCTCCTGCGAACAGGTGACCGCGCTGAACGACTGGTTGGGTTTGCCGTCGTAGCTGTAGCTTTTGCGCTGGCAGCTGCGCGAGATAAAGCCGTCGGGATGGTGCGTGTCCACCGTCAGGGTAAACAGCGCGAAGCGCTTCTGCTGGCGCGACAGCGCCTCATACTGCTCAAACACCGCGTCCATCACCGTGTCATCGTAGTAGCCCCAGTTGTTGCGGTAGGCGGGATCGGCGACGCGATCTTTTAGCTCCTGCGATCCCACCATATTGGCAGAGGCGAAGCCGTGCGATTTGAGGAAAACGTCTTTGCCAGCGAAGCGCAGATCCGCGCCCTGAATAAACCAGTTCTCATAGCCGGAATTTTTCAGAATATCGCCGAGGCAGACGTTCTGCGGATAGAAGCTGGAGAGCGAGGCGGAGGCGTTGCCGTCGAAAGGGGCGAACAGCGGAATGCCGCACTGCGACGCCACCATGCCCGCGATGGTGTAGTCGGTGCCGGGCAGCTGCAGGGTGTCACTGAAATCCAGGCTCTGCGCCTTTTCCCGGCCCAGCTCCGGCGTCAGGCTGGGGAAAACCTGGTCGTCAAAATAGGTGCGCTCAAGGCTTTCGCCATAGATATAGACCAGGTTGAGATGAGGATTGTTAATGACCTTTTGCGGCACTCTGTAGTAGTTGTCGAAGTCGGAATCGGCCAGCCGGGTATGCGACGCCACCAGGCTGGCAACCTGACGAAACGCCGGCGTGGTCTGCACCGATCCGGCGGCACAGGCCACCGCCAGCAGGCTCCAGCCGAGATGGTGCGGCCGATCGTGGCGGCGCAGCAGCCAGCTGAGCAGGCAGATCAGCAAAAAGAGCAGCAGCAGCAGCCCGAGGCCGGGCACCACATATTTACTGACGCCCGCGCCGGTCAGGCTGTTGGTCAGGGTGTAGAGCACCGCGTCGTTGATGCCGTCGCCGGTGAAGTAGTTGCTGGCGTAGAGCGTGGCGTTAAGCAGCACAAACAGCACCAGCAGCAGCAGCACGAAAGCGAACCAGAGCTTATTGCGTCCGGCTTTCCACGAGTAAACGGCAATGGCGGCCAGAAACAGCGCCACCGAGACAAATTCGGACAACGTCAAATCCTCTCTTGAAGTGAGTGAGCGCATCCTGCGCAGCCCGCATGGAGTAAGGGTGATTGGCGTCAATCTATAATGGCTGTCATAGCGCTGCAACATATGCAGCCCGAATTGTGCAGTGGGTAATCTTTCAGGAAAAAAAGAGGCACGACAGCCGGCTGGCTGTCGTGGTAAGGCGGGAAAAAGCGCGCGAAATCAAAGCCGGCCGGTAAGGTATTGCGCTTCGCCGTCGGCAAAGCTCCAGTCCCCTTTGTCGTTGGTGATAAAGCTGATCATCAGATCCTGGCCCTGCACGCCGCTGCTTTCGCGCAGTTCGCGCGCCAGCTCCGCCATAAAGCGCTGCTTCTGCTCGGCGCTGCGCGGGCTGGTGTAGACGCGCACCATCACCAGGTTGTCGCTGCGGGTGAAGCCGAGGCCAGTGTCCTGAAACACCATTTGATACGCCTTGTTTTCGTGAACAATCTGATAGCGGTCACGTGGCGGCACCTGAAAGGCGGTAAGCACCGCACGGTGCGCGGCATCCAGCAGCGTGCGCAGTTCAGACTCAGAACGGCCCTGAATAACATCAAATTGCAGTAGCGGCATGATTCTTTCTCCTCTGGACGGGGTAATTTACGTATGCTGATGCCTCTATCCTGGCGCGTAGGCAGAGAAAGAAAAAGCGCGCCTGCTGAAATGATTATTCACTATAGCGAACAATAAACCATGAAAGCAGTGAAAACGGATGCGCTCTGGAACCATCTGCACTGGCTGCTGGTGCTGGCGGAGCAGGGCAGTTTTACCCGCGCGGCAGAGCGGCTTGAGGTCAGCAAGGCGGCGATGAGCCAGAAGATCAAAGAGCTGGAGAGCGCGGCGGGCGTGGCGCTGGTGCAGCGCACCACGCGCAGCGTGCGGCTGACGTCGGCGGGCGAGAAGCTGGTGGAGGAGTTGCGCGACCCCTTTGCGCGCATCGAGCAGAGCTTTTTCGGCGTGCGCGACACCGCCGGGCCAGTGCGCGGCCTGGTCAGGGTGACCGCGCCGGTGGCGTTCGCGCGCCAGCAGCTGGTGCCCATCGTCGGGGATTTTCTGCGCGCCTGGCCGCAGATTCGGCTGCAGCTCGAGGTGACGGATCGCATCGTCTCGCTCGGCAGCGAAGGGTTTGACCTGGCGATCCGCCACAGCAGCGCGCTGCCGGAGACCCACGTCGCGCTGCCGCTGTGCGACACGCGCACGCTGCTGGTCGCCTCGCCGGAGTATCTTGCGAGGCACGGCGCGCCGCAGTCGCCCGCCGATCTGGCGCAGCACAACTGCCTTTACTATCCGCGCGGCGTGGAAACTCCACGCTGGCGCTTCGCCGAGGCGGCGCAGGGCGAGCGGGTAGAGGTGCGGATTCAGGGCAGCTTCGCCACCAACAACAGCGAATCGATACGCGACGCGGCGCTACAGGGACTGGGCATCGCCATGCTGCCGGACTTCAGCGCGCGCGACGCGCTCGCCTGCGGCGCGCTGCGTCAGGTGCTGCCGGAGTGGCGCGCCGTTGACGCCTTCGCGGAGAGGCTGTGGATCGTCCGGCCCTACGCGGCGCAGGTGCCGCGCGCGGTGACGACCCTGACACACTGGCTACGCGCGCGCTTTGTCGGCGCCTGAGGGCAGCGCCAGCGCCGGACGCGACGGTGCCAGCATCATTTCGCCCAGCAGGCTGGCGCGGTTATAGAGGCCGATGCGCAGGTTAAAGTCGAGGTGCAGCCGTTCGTCGCCGCCGAGCCGGATCACCGGCGGCGGGGTTTGCGGCCGCTGATGAAACAGCACCGAGCGGGCGAACGCGTCGCTGTTGCCCGCGTGCAGCTGCTGATAAAACCAGGCGTTGGCTTCCGCCTTGCGCAAATGGAGATTGACGCGGCGATACTCTTTGACCGCCACCTGCTGCGCCAGCGACAGCAGCGCCTGCGCCGGGTGATGAATTTTCTGCACGATAAGCGGATAGTCGTCGCGCTTCTTTAGCTCGTGAATATAGTTCTGCGCGCCGAGATTTTTAATTGGCGCCAGCTGTTTTAGCCACTCGCGAATAAAGGCGTTGCCCGGCGCGGCGGCGATAAACCAGCTTTCGATCACCGGCGAGAGGAAATTAAGCGTGCTGCTCTCGCGGTAGTAGCCAATAACGTCCATCGGCTTATCCTGCTGAACCTGATGCACCCAGTCGAGCTTCTCGAATAACAGCGTGCCGCAGTCGATACCGATGCCGCCGAAGCGGTGCAGCAGCTCCAGCCGAATAATGTCGCTTTTCTGCGCCGAGGTCAGGTCGGCAGAAATAAACTGCAGCTCCGGCAGCCACTGCGCCAGCGTGCTCGGCGTCACCAGATGCAGCGAATGATCGGGGTTGTCCTGGCGCAGCTGGTTGATATTGAGGCGCAGAGAGGGCGGCAGCGGGTCGTCGAGCCAGACCATCCAGATGGTTTTCGGGATCGCCGCAGGCGCCTTCTCGGTGGACAGGATCACCAGGTTCTCCTCCTGGCTGGCGTCATATTCCGGCGCGGTCAGCGCGCTGTGCTTTTTCTTCTGCCACAGCATTTGGCTGCTGAAGGAGACGCGTTTCCAGTTGCGCCAGAGGGTATGGGCAGGGTGTTGACGGTGTTGATTCATGATGCACCTGTTATTGTGATTATTGCCGCGGAGTGTGTCCCTGGTGAGGCGCAGCGCAGAAAGCGCGATGGTTTCCTCACGACTCTGTATAAATTCTCTTCACCGATTTAATAAAGCATTATTTATAGGCGCGCTACGACTTTTGCTGAATTTCAGATGATCCGGAAAGCGGCAGGCCGCTTTGTCAGTTATCGCGCTGCCGCTCGCCTTATATTTACCGCGCGTTGATAAGGGTGGAAATAAATAAAGCCGCTAAGGAAAGTCCGAACTCTTTTATATTCGCCTCCGCTGCGGCGCCGGCTGGCAAATTATCTCTGCGCGCATTGCCTTTATTTGCGCTGTTTAGCCGCGCTGATGTGTTGCGGCGGCGTGGTGGCCTGACAGCGGTTGTCTACGCTTAAGGGAGGCTTACTGAGAAAAGGAGGCGCCATGTCACAACCAACCCACGGGCTGCTGGCGGTCGATAAGCAGGGCAACCGCGTGCTGTTTCTCAATCCCGAGACTTTCGCCGTCGAACGCGAGCTTAACGCGCTGCCGCCGCGCCCGCACGAGCTGCTGATGCTGCCGGCCTGGGGCAAGGCCTATGTGCCCATCTACGGCGACGGCATTCACGGCGACAATCCCCATCCCGGCCATAAAATAGCGATTATCGATCTGGTGAAGCGCGAAATTAGCGGCTTTATCGATCTCTCGCCGCTGCGCGCGCCGCACAGCGGTCAGCTGGGGCGCGACGGCAAGGTCTATCTCTGCTGCGAAAACAGCGCGGCGGTGGCGGTGATCGATCCGGCGAGCGATCGCGTGGAGAAAACCATTCCCATTCCGTCCCATAATGCGCACCGCCTGACGCTGTCGCCCAGCGGACGCAAGCTGTTTACCGACAATGAAGAGGACGCCAGCATTACCGTGGTGGATCTGTGCGAGGCGGAAGGGCGCGTGATCGACACTATTCTGCTGCCTGGCCCGATCGCCGGCATTGCGGCGTCGCCGAAGCATCCCTATCTGGTGGCCAGCGCGGCGGATGCGCCGCACCTCTATGTGATTGACCGTCAGAGCCATCGCGTGCGCCAGCGGCTGGCGCTGCCGGGCCATAAAGCGTCGTGTCAGGTGGTGCGCTTTAGCGCGGACGGCGAGCGGCTGGTGGCGATAGGCGACGGCGAGCCGGTGATCACCCTGTTCGACGATCTGCTTAATCCGCTGGGGGATATTGCGGTGGGCAATCAGCCGATGGACGGCTGCTTCAGCCCCGATAACCGGCAGCTGCTGATCGCCAACGAGGGCGACGGCACGCTGAGCGTGATCGATCTGGCGCAGGGCAAAGCGATCGCCACGCCGCGCGTCGGCACCGGCTGCGAGGTGCTGAGCTATTTCGCGCTCGCTAGATAAAAGGGCGGTGATAGATTGCTGAACTCCAGTGGCGGCTGCTGGCATGTTTTTCCGCCTGCCAGCCGCGCTTGCGCAGTTCGCGCGCGATCATTTTATTCATCAGGCCGTGGCCGAGCAGCAGCACGGTGCCGCGCTCCGACAGCGCGATCAGCCGGTCGGCGGCGCGCGCAGCGCGCTGACGCGCCCGCACCAGCGACTCGCTTTCGCCGGCATAACCGCACAGCCACATCAGGCGCAGCAGCATCAGCCAGAGCAGCGGCGGCAGCGCGAGGCGTTCCGAGGCGATAAGCGGCACCGACACTTCGCTAAACAGCGCGTCGACCTCAGTGGGCTGCAGTCCGAGGCGCGTCAGCGAGGAGTGCGCGCGCGGCAGCGGGCTGCAGACAATCACCGACGCCTGCTGGGCGATAGCGCGGCTGCGGTCGGGCGGCATATCGCACACCAGCGCCATATCGTACGCCTCGCACCATTCCGCCAGTCCCTGGGCGCTGAGTCGGCCGCGCGCGTGATGGTCGGGCTTGCCGTGTCGCATCAAGATAATCGTCATTCGCTCTCCTGTTTCGCTCTCTGCTGAGCTTAACGCAAAGCGGCGCCTGGATAAAATTCGCCGTTATCTGCTGTTAAAAGCATCGTTGTCATCTGCTGGTCATGATTTCAGGCGATAACACTGGGCGCAGGCCGCAGAGCGGTTGCTGAAGGGTATTATTAAGGGAAAGTGTTAGGTGTCAAATGACACTGATTACCTTATGCGCGCCTGTTTGTGGTTAAGTGTATGTATTTAAATAATTATTTTTTAAATCATTTTCTGGTGCTGTCGGGTTTGCGATCGATAAGGCTAAATTTACTTGATTTATCTACGCGCGTAGATAAACTGGCGCCTAGTGATTACTCGCGGTGGATGATGCGAGAACGGCCCAGAAGGTTTAGTCCTTCGCCTGCTTGACGCGACCGGTGATCAACACCGGCAGAGAGCGGCGAAGATAGAGATCCTGACACCAGGGAATCCTTTACTGACCGCAGCATGGGTTAGCCAACCGGTACCTCGCCACCCGGGGAGTTCTGATGACTATCAGGGAATCGTCCCACGGAAGGGCGTTTACGATCGCTAAAACAGGGAAATAGTATGACGGCACACCACTCCGTTAAGGGCGCTTCTACGCGCCTGCACTCCGCCGCCGATGAGCGGCTGGCCACCTCTTCCGGGCGCAAAGATTTCTGGCGCGCCACCTTATCCTGCTGGCTGGGCACGGCAATGGAGTACGCGGACTTCGCGCTCTACGGCCTGGCCGCTGGCATCATCTTCGGCGACGTTTTCTTTCCGCAGGCCACGCCCGCGATGGCGCTGCTCTCCAGCTTCGCTACCTGGTCGGTCGGCTTTATCGCCCGTCCCATCGGCGCGGTGCTGTTCGGCTGGATCGGCGACCGCAAAGGCCGAAAGGTGGTGATGGTGATCACCATTATTCTGATGGGCGCCTCGACCACCCTTATCGGCTTTATCCCCAGCTACGCCACTATCGGCGTCTGGGCACCCGCCTGTCTGGTGCTGCTGCGCTTTACCCAGGGGCTGGGCGCGGGCGCGGAACTCTCTGGCGGCACGGTGATGCTCGGCGAGTATGCGCCGGTCGAACGGCGCGGGCTGGTCTCCTCGGTAATCGCCTTAGGCTCCAACAGCGGCACGCTGCTCGCCGCGCTGGTCTGGCTGGCGGTGGTGCAGATGGATCAGCAGAGCCTGCTCGCCTGGGGCTGGCGTATTCCCTTTCTCAGCAGCGTGCTGATTGCGCTGGCGGCGCTGTGGATCCGTCGCCACCTGCGCGAAACCCCGGTGTTCGAACGCAGAAAGCAGGAGCTGGAGGCGGAGCGCGCCGCTGCGCGCCACGCGCCGGCCGTGACCGACACGCGCGGATTCTGGAGGCGCACCCGCGCCTTCTGGACGCTGGTGGGGCAGCGCATCGGCGAAAACGGCCCCTCCTATCTGGCGCAGGGTTTTATGGTCGGCTACGTGGCGAAGGTGCTGATGGTGGATAAATCGGTGCCGACCACGGCGGTGTTTATCGCCTCGGTGCTCGGCTTTGCGGTGATCCCGCTGGCGGGCTGGCTGTCGGACCGCTTTGGTCGCCGCATCACCTATCGTGGATTTTGCCTGCTGCTGATGTTCTACGCCTGGCCCGCCTTTTCACTGCTCGACAGCCGCGAGCCGATGATTGTGATCCCGGTGATTGTGGTCGGCATGGCGCTGGCCTCGCTCGGCATCTACGGCGTGCAGGCCGCCTGGGGCGTCGAGATGTTCGGCGTCAGGCATCGTTATACCAAGATGGCAGTGGCGAAAGAGCTGGGTTCGATTCTGTCGGGCGGTACCGCGCCGCTGCTGGCGGCGGCGATGCTCTCCTGGAGCGGACACTGGTGGCCGATTGCGGTCTACTTCTCCGCCATGGCGGCCATCGGCTTTCTCACCACCTTTGTCGCGCCCGAAACGCGAGGGCGCGACCTAAACCTGCCGGAAGACGCCATCTAGTGCGGCGTCGCTTATCAGGCACTTATGAGCAGGCCGTGATGATTCACGGCCTGCTCTGTTTACATCGGGAGCGAACAGCTTGAAACAGCCGTCAGGCAAAGTGACGCGTAGCGACGTGGCGAAAATGGCCGGCACCTCGGTTGCCGTGGTGAGCTACGTTATCAACAACGGTCCGCGCCCGGTCGCCGAGGCGACGCGGCAGCGCGTGCTGGACGCCATCCGGCTGAGCGGCTATCGCCCCAACGGCGTGGCGCGCGCGCTGGCCATGGGCAGCACCAAAACCTATGGCCTGATCGTCCCCAATATCGGCAATCCCTTTGTCGCCTCGATGGCGCACGTCCTGCTGCAGGAGTCGCTTAATCACGGTCACGTGATGCTGCTCGGCGACGCGGGCGACGACAGACGGCGCGAGCTGGAGCTGATCCACGGGCTGCTTAATCGTCAGGTCGACGGCCTGTTTTACAACAGCGTCGATCGCCATCCCTATATCGACGTGATTCAGGCCAGCAACACCCCGTTTGTGATGCTGGACCGCGTCGAGCCGCAGCCCGGCGTCAGCATGCTGCGCGTCGACGAGCGCCAGGCGGCGTTTCAGGTGACGGCGCATCTGCTCGAGCACGGCTATCGGCAGGTCGGCATCATCAGCGGCCCGCTGGAGATGCTCAACGCGCAGGATCGTATTCAGGGCTGGCGCGACGCCCTGACGGCGCACAAGGTACCGGTCGATGAGGCGCTGATCTTCCCGGCCAGCTATTCGCGGCAGGGTGGTTACGAGGCGGCGCAGCGGATGCTGGCCGGCGCGGGCGCGCCGCGCGCGCTGTTTGCCAGCAACGAAGGGCAGGCGCTCGGCGCCATCCGCGCCTTCGCCGAGCAGGGTATCCGCGTGCCGCAGGATGTGGCGCTGGTCTGCTTCAACGGCACCGATCAGTCCGCCTTTCACGTGCCGACCTTAACCACCGTGCGCCAGCCGCTGCAGGATATGGCGCGCTGCGCCATCGCCATGCTGCAAAACTGGGACGGCGAGGCGAAGCTGCATGAATTTCCCCACTACCTTGAAATTGGCGAATCCTGCGGCTGCCTGCCGCAGGCCAAACAGAACGCGACGACGATATGAAAAGAGTGATTATTGACTGCGATCCGGGCAACGGTATCGCCGGGGCCAACACCGACGACGGGCTGGCGATTGCGCTGGCGCTCGCCTCGCCGGCGCTGTCGGTGGAGCTGATCACCACGGTAGCGGGCAACACGCCGAGCGACGTCGGCGCACAGGTGGCGAAAGATCTGCTGGTGCGCCTTGGCTCGGCGATCCCGGTGGTGCAGGGCGCGACCCAGGCGCTGAAAGAAGATCACGCGCCCTGGCGCGCGGCGCTCGATCGGCGCGTGCAGCAGCTCGATATGCTCGACCTCTGGCAGGGCGTGCGCGCGCCTGCGCCGATAGCGGTGGATGGCGATGATGCGGCTGACGCCATCGGTCGGCTGGTGTGCGACCATCCCGGCGAAATCACGCTGGTGGCTATCGGCCCGCTGACCAATGTGGCGCTCGCGCTGCAGCGCTATCCGGCGATGGCGGAAGCGGTGGCAGAGATTGTGATTATGGGCGGGGTGTTCGCGCTCGACGACTATATCAAAGACACCAATTTTGGCCTCGATCCCGAGGCGGCGCATCAGGTGCTGCACAGCGGCGCGGCGATAACGCTGGTGCCGATGGACGTCACCACCCAGACGCTGCTCACCCATCAGGATCTGTCGCGCCTGACCGCTCGCGATCATCCGCTCTGCCATTTTGTGCGCGACACGCTGCGCCCGTGGATCGACTACTCTATCCGCACGCGCCACCTGTCGGGCAGCTGGATCCATGACGTGCTGGTGGTCGCCTGGCTGCTCAATCAGCGCGTGGCGAGCGGCACCGACTACCGGGTGGATATCGAACTGCGTCCCGGCCCGACGCGCGGCAAGAGCTGGCGCTATCGCACCCCGCTGCGCGTCGACGTCGGCATCCCCGCCGACTGCGGTGCGCTGGTGCACGTGCTGCACCACGTCGACAACGGCCTGCTGCTGGAGATCATCGAACAGGCGCTGACGTCGCTCAGGCGTTGATAAGCCCGCGACACGCGCCGATACCCTTAGTTACATCCTGACGTCAGGGATGCCAGCATTTGAACGCGTCTGCCTTCAGCAAGATGCTATAAACAAAACGTTAACAATCTTGTAACCGTTTCGGCGGTTACGCCCTTTTTTTTCGGACCTTTATCCGAATGGCACAGACAGGATACGTTTATGTTTAACTGGACCCCGACCCAGCGGAATGTGGCGTTTGCCAGCTTCGCCAGCTGGGCGCTGGACGCGTTCGACTTTTTTATACTGGTGTTTGTTCTCAGCGATCTCGCGCGCTACTTTCATACCTCCGTGACCGATGTGTCGGTCGCCATTATGCTGACGCTGGCGGTGCGCCCGATTGGCGCGCTGCTGTTTGGCCGCCTGGCGGAAAAGTATGGCCGTCGGCCGATACTGATGCTCAATATCGTGCTGTTCTCGCTGTTCGAACTGCTCTCCGCCTGGTCACCGACCTTCGGCGCGTTTCTCGCCTTTCGCGTTATCTACGGCGTGGCGATGGGCGGCATCTGGGGCGTCGCCTCGTCGCTGGCGATGGAGACCATTCCCGATCGCTCGCGCGGCCTGATGTCCGGCATCTTTCAGGCGGGCTATCCCTGCGGCTACCTGCTGGCGTCGGTGGTGTTTGGGCTGTTTTTCGACGCGGTGGGCTGGCGCGGCATGTTCCTGATTGGCGCGTTGCCAATCCTGCTGCTGCCGTTTATCTACTTTAAGGTGCCGGAGTCGCCGGTGTGGCTGGCGGCGCGCGAGCGTCAGGAGAGCAGCGCGCTGCTGCCGACGATTCGCCAGCACTGGAAGCTCTGCCTCTATCTGGTGCTGCTGATGGCCTGCTTTAACTTCTTCAGCCACGGCACCCAGGATCTCTATCCCACCTTCCTGAAGGTGCAGCACCAGTTCGATGCGCACACCGTCAGTTTGATCGCCATCAGCTACAACATTGCGGCGATGCTGGGCGGCGTCTTCTTTGGCGCGCTGTCGGAGCGGATCGGGCGTAAAAAGGCGATTATCCTCGCGTCGCTGCTGGCGCTGCCGGTGCTGCCGCTCTGGGCCTTCTCCAGCGGCTCCTGGGCGATTGGGCTGGGCGCGTTCTTGATGCAGTTCATGGTGCAGGGCGCATGGGGCGTGGTGCCGACCTGGCTCACCGAGCTGGTGCCCGCCAACGCGCGCGCGGTGCTGCCCGGCTTCGTCTATCAGCTGGGCAACCTGATCGCCTCGGTGAACGCCACGCTGCAGTCGCGCATCGCCGAGGCGCATGGCGGCAACTATGGGCTGGGGATGGCCATCGTCGCCGGCACAGTGGCGCTGCTGATTTCGCTGTTCGTCGCCTTTGGCCGCGAAACGCGCGGCATTGAGATTTCAGGCGCGGTGTCGAAGCCGACGCGTTAAACCGCCTCGCACACGTCTACCCACTGCGCCTGCGTCAGTTCGGCCATGCGCTGCGGGGAGATACGCACGGCGCTATGGATGGCGCCGGCTGCGGGCAGCACCTCGTCGAAGTGGCGCAGCGATTCGTCGCAGTAGATCCTGAGCGGATTCTCCAGCCCGAACGGGCAGACGCCGCCGACCGGATGCCCGGTCCAGTTCACCACCTCGTCCACGCTCAGCATGCGCGCCTTCGCGCCCAGCGCCGCTTTTAGCTTGCGGTTGTCGAGCCGCGCATCGCCGCGCGTCACGATCAGCACCACTTCGTCTTTCACTTTCAGCGACAGGGTTTTGGCGATCTGTCCCGGCGCGACGCCGTGAACGCGCGCCGCCAGCTCAACGGTGGCGGTGCTTTGCGACATCTCGATAATCTCGATATCAGGTGCGTGTTCGGCGAAAAACTGCCGTACCGACTCCAGGCTCATCTCTTTCTCCATGCAGGTCGAAGGCGTAAAAACTGCCACAAGGCGGAAAAAGTGTAAACGAGAGAAAGGCGGGAATCGCGTCGGGCGGCGCTTTTATACGCTGAGGGTGCAGTTGCCGCAGCGTTCCACGTCGGGAATGCGGTAGCGCTGGCAGCAGCTGCGCCGCACCATCTCGCCGTCGCGCGGCAGCATGGTGCGATAGAGTGGGTTATCGCTGCCGTCCAGCAGGCGGCTGGTGAAAAACAGCGCCTGCTCCAGCTGCAACAGGGTGTCGTCGTCCAGCAGGGTTTTCAGCTCGCCGAGGAACCAGTGAAAAGAGAAGCCCATATTATTCCAGATCAGCCTGGCGTTGATGCCGCCATGCTGCGCGATGGCGTTGACCACTGGGATCAGATGCTGCTGGATCAGGCGGTCGATACGCTGCGGCGCGTTGAGATAGCGCGCCTCTTCATCTTCGTGCGCATCGATCCAGAAGGCGCAGGGGTAGCCCTTCTCATGAAACTGCACGCGAATATGCTGCGGCGAGCAGTCGAGCGGGCGCGATTCCGCCAGCAGCGCCAGCATCAGCGGCGGCAGCAGCAGGCCAAAATACCACTGCGCCCAGAGCGACTGCACCGGCTTTGCTTCCTGCACCGCGTCGGGATGCTGACGATAGAGGTAGTCGCTGTAGCGCTGCGCCAGCGCGGGGAACTGTTCCGGGCGCGACCAGTCGGCCAGCGTCAGGGCGTCGGCGGGGGCGGTTTCATCAAGGTGGATGGTTTCCAGCATATAGCTGCGCTGCTCGCGCATCAGGTCGCGCAGCGCGCAGGCCAGCGTGCGATCGCGCTGCATAAAGATCGGCTGAGACTGCTGAAAGCGTTGCGGGTGCTGCCTGATGGTCGACATGCTGGTTCACGCGCCCTGGAAAAGGAGAAGAAAGAATGATAATCGTTCTTAGTTCTATTCACAAGTCGGCTGTTTTTAGCGCAGCGGGGTGTGGGGTTCAGCTGCTGGCCGCGCTCAGCGAAAGGGCGTGGCGCCGCCTTCGCTGAGCCAGAATTTAGTGCGCTTCGCTTTCCACTGGCAGGGTTTTCGGCAGATCCTCCCAGGCGAGAATGGTGTTGCGGCCCTGGTTTTTCGCCACGTACAGCGCGCGATCGGCGTTGGCGACCGCCTGATCGAATTCATCGTCGAAAATCGGCGCGATGCCGGCGCTGACGGTGACGTGGGTAGAGACCTTTTCGCTGAAGCGATGGGGGATCTCCAGATCGAGCACGTACTGGCGGATGCGCTCCGCCAGCTTCATGGCGATAGAGGCGTTGACGTTGGTCATCAGCACCAGAAACTCCTCGCCGCCGTAGCGCACCACCACATCGCGCGAGCGCACCGCGTCGCGGATCGCCACTGAGACGCGCGCCAGCGCCTGGTCGCCCATGGCGTGGCCGTAGTTGTCGTTGTAGGCCTTAAAGTGGTCGATATCCAGTAGCAGTACAAAGTGGCTGCCGGCGTGATTTTCCAGAATATTGTCCAGCCGGTTTTTCAGGCCGCGGCGGTTATAGAGGCCGGTCAGCGGGTCGAGCATGCTGAGATCGCTGAAGGTCTCTTTCTCTTCATAGAGCTGGCGCATCAGTCGGCGGGTAAAGTGGTCGACGCGGCGGCGCATCAGGTGCTGCAGGGAAAAGCCGATCAGCGGCAGAGAGATGGTCAGCAGCAGCATCGCCAGATGCTCGCCGCGATCCAGCAGCAGCACCGTCACCACCGGCGGCGTGATGTGCAGACAAAACGCCGTCAGATAATCACTCAGGGCGATAGCGCTGATAAAAAAGACGCTCAGCAGGCTAATAATCAAAAAGCTGCCGTCGAAATAGAAAACCTGATGGTAGCGATGGTCAATATGCCAGGCCCACAGTGCGCCGAGCAGCAGGGCCACAGGATTTAATAAAGGCAATTTCCGTTTGGGCCTGATTAAACTCGCAATTAAGGTGGTGCTGCTAAACAAGGCGATAATAATAACCGGCAACGACATTTCCGCTCCTGGGCTGCCGGTAAAAGGGATCAGGCAAAAAAACGATACGGCGACATTTAAAAACAGGAATAGCATCAGCGATAGCTGATATTTGCTGTGTTTCAATTCATCGTAAGATTGTAATTTCATTATTAATACTCGAAACGGCCCTGAAATATCAAAGCGCATTCCGGCGGAGTTAAATTATTCTGCCGGACAATGAGCAAATTTGCTGTGTTATAAAAGGTGTTATCGGCCGCAATCTAGCATTTTCCAACTGGTCTGTCATCTTCCGACCGGGAAGCGTAAAAAACTGGCTGCAGGATGAGATTTATTATCATATGATAATGGTAATGCTTATCATTTGAGGTCGACGCAATGTTAATGGCTATGTTCGCCGCCTGCGGCTTGTGGGGGTTCAGCTGGATGATGGGGAAAAAACTGGATAGCGCATGGGGCGTGCTGCTGCCCTGCGCGGCGCTGCCGTGCTTTGCCCTGTGGGAGCCGAGCTTTAGCCAGTGGCGTATCGTGATGATCGTGGCGCTGCTGCTGACGGTGGTGATGCTGTTTCATCGCCGGATGCGACACTATCTGCTGCTGCCGTCGTGCCTCGCATTAGCGGGCGGCTTAGCGGCCATCGCAGTGAATTTTCATGCAGCGTAACAAGGGAAGTAAAACAAGGGAGAGAAAGCAGGGAGGGACAACTCTGGTGCGAAGAGAGGGACTTGAACCCTCACGTCCGTTAAGACACTAACACCTGAAGCTAGCGCGTCTACCAATTCCGCCACCTTCGCATTTGAGTCATCTTGTTTTCATATCGCCGCATTGGTGCGAAGAGAGGGACTTGAACCCTCACGTCCGTAAGAACACTAACACCTGAAGCTAGCGCGTCTACCAATTCCGCCACCTTCGCGCAGTGCGATGCGAGATGAAAATCGTGGTTGTTGGTGCGAAGAGAGGGACTTGAACCCTCACGTCCGTAAGAACACTAACACCTGAAGCTAGCGCGTCTACCAATTCCGCCACCTTCGCGTCCAGCAATACATGACAGTATTGCAACCACGGAGGCGCATTCTAGAGATTTTACACCGGGCGTCAACAGATATTTCGCGACGGCGAATCGACTGCTGCAAAAAGCAACGTTTTCGCCGTCGCGGAGGCTTAGCGCGCGCGGGCGCCGCGGCCGTAAACCGCGCGATAGACCTTGAAGCGGCCGTTTTGCGCCAGCACGTCGTGGCTGCCGAAGGTCTCGTCCAGCACCTGCGGATAGGGCAGGAAGGCGTTGGCGACAATGCGCAGTTCACCGCCGGTGTTGAGGTGCTTCACCGCGCCGCGGATCAGGGTCTGCGCCGCGTCCAGGCTGGTTTCGCGCCCTTCGTGGAACGGCGGGTTAGAGAGAATAAGATCGAAACGGCCGGTCACGTCGGAGAAGACGTTGCTGGGGAAAACCTCGCCTTCAAAGCCGTTGATCGCCAGCGTCGCCTTGCTCGCCTCAATTGCCGCGGCGTGCACGTCGCACAGCGTCAGGCGCACCTTCGGCGAGTGGTTGGCCAGCACCGCCGACAGCACGCCCGCGCCGCAGCCGATATCCAGCACCTTGCCTTTGGTGTGCGGCGCCAGCGTCGTCAGCAGCAGCGCGCTGCCGATGTCGAGATCGTCGCGGCTGAAGACGCCCGGCAGGGTGCAGATGGTCAGCGGGTCGAGATCGTAGCTGTCGCGGAAGCTTTCAGCGTCGAAGGTCGGCTGGCTGTCGAGGCGGCCGTGATAGAAGCCGCAGCGGCGCGCGCTGTCGATTTTATCCAGCGTCGCCCACTCTTCGATCATGCCTTCGGCGCTGCGCACGCCGCTGCGGTTTTCGCCCACGACGAAAATATCGCAGCCCAGCGGCAGCAGCGACAGCAGGTTCATCAGCTGGAACAGCGCTTCCGGCTTGTTTTTCGGCCAGTAGTAGACCAGCGTGTCGCAGCCTTCAACGTCTTCCGGCGTTGCCACCAGACCGTAACGCGCCCGTTCGCCCAGGCGGCGACTCAGGTTTTGCCAGTGATGATACTGCTGGGTATGCGCACGCGACGACGCGGTCTCCAGCTGAGCGGGCAGGTCATCCTGCATATCGCCAGCGAACAAGACGTGGCGGGCGGTAAATTCATCACTGTGGCGCAGTATGACTTCGCTGGCCGGGGTAAAAGCAGACATGAAAGGCTCCTGTAAGATCAGAGCGGCGATTATAGTGGTTTGTTGGCGCATGTTCGATGGGTTTGCTAGCATAGCGACGCATTCCGGCAGCACATCAAGGGTAAAACATGACCTCCAGGCGCGACTGGCTGTTACAGCAAATGGGAATAACGCAGTATCAACTGCGTCGCCCGCGCGCGCTTCAGGGCGAAATCGCGGTGCGGCTGACGCCCGGCACAAAGCTGATTATCGTCGCTGACATCGCGCCCGGCCTGCATGAGCCGCTGGTGCGCGACGTGCTGCATGCGCTCGGCCTGCAGCCCGCTCAGGTGATGGCGTTGACCCCCGATCAGCTGCAGATGCTGCCCGAATCGCTCGACTGCGCGGGCTGGCTGATCGGCATCGACGGGCCGCATCCCTTTAGCGCCGTCGCGCTGCACTCCGCCTCTTTAAATGAACTCTCCAGCAGCGGCGCGGCGAAACGCGCGCTCTGGCAACAGATGTGTAACCATGACAGCGATCTCTTTCCTCACCCCTGAGGACACCGCCCAGGCCTTCGCCATTGAGTGCCGCAGCCACGCCTTTCCGTGGCGCGAACAGACCTTCGCCAGCAATCAGGGCGAACGTTTTCTTAACTATCGCCTCGACGTCGACGGCGCGATGGCCGCCTTCGCCATCACGCAGGTGGTGCTGGATGAGGCGTCGCTGTTCAATATCGCCGTCGATCCCGCTTTTCAGCGGCGCGGCTACGGGCGTCAGCTGCTGCAGCATCTTATCGCCGAGCTGGAGAAGCGCGACGTCATGACGCTGTGGCTGGAGGTGCGCGCCTCTAACCATCCCGCTATCGCCCTCTACGAGCAGCTCGACTTTCACCAGGTCAGCCGCCGTCCCAACTACTATCCCACCGCCAGCGGACGTGAAGACGCCATCATCATGGCGCTGACGCTGTAGGCTTTTAAGGAGCTGTAATGTTAAAAGACTGGGATTGCATCCTGTTCGATGCCGACGACACCCTGTTTCATTTTGACGCCTTCGCCGGCCTGCAGCGTCTCTTCGCTGGCTACGACGTCCAGTTTACCGACCAGGATTACGCCGACTATCAGGCGATCAACAAGCCGCTGTGGGTCGATTACCAGAACGGCGCCATCTCCGCGCTGCAGCTGCAGACGCGCCGTTTTACCGGCTGGGCGGAGAAGCTGAGCGTGGCGCCCGACGTGCTGAACAGCGGCTTTCTCTCCGCAATGTCGGAGATATGCATGCCGCTGGAGGGCGCGGTCAGTTTGATGCATGCGCTGCATGAGAAGGTGCCGATGGGCATTATCACTAACGGCTTTACCGCGCTGCAGCAGTCGCGTCTCGAACGCACCGGCTTCCGTGACTACTTCTCGGCGCTGGTGATCTCGGAGCAGGTGGGCGTGCCTAAGCCGGACCCGGCGATTTTCGACTATGCGCTAGAGAAGATGGGCAATCCCGATCGCAGCCGCGTGCTGATGGTGGGGGATACGCCCGAGTCCGATATTCTCGGCGGCATCAACGCCGGCGTGAAAACCTGCTGGCTCGATCACGGCACGCGTCCGCTGCCGGAGGCGATTCGTCCCACCTGGACGGTGAAGACGCTGGGCGAGCTAAAGGCGCTGCTGCTCGCCTGAGTATCTATTCACGCCAACGCTAATTTTTTGCTGCCAGGGCCCATTTAATGGGCCTTTTTTCATGTAGTATCTATTCACGAATCTATTCATCAATCTATTCACGAGCGCGCTATGTCTGAGCTGAGTTCGCTGCTGCTGGAGGGACCGCTCTCGGCGGTAGAACTGATGGCCCGGCTTAACGTCAGCCAGGCGACGCTGTCGCGGCTGGTGGCCCGGCAAAAAGAGATCATAAAAGTTGGTCGCGCACGCGCGACGCGCTATGCGCTGCTGCGTCCAGTCCGTCACATTGACGAGTGGCCGCTGTGGCGCATTGACGAAACGGGGCGCGCCCATGCGGCGGGAACGCTGCGGCCGGTGTGGCCGCAGGGAAGCTACGTGGTGCAGGACGCAGCGGGCCAGTGGCAGTTTTACGCCGGGCTACCCTGGTTTCTCAACGATATGCGCCCGCAGGGTTTCTTAGGCCGCGCATGGGGCCAGGAAAGCGCCACGGCGCTCGGCCTGCCGCCCGATATCCGCCTGTGGAGCGACGATCACAGCCTGCTGGCGCTGGGAGAAACCGGCATCGATATGCCCGGCGACTGGCTCATCGGCCAGGCGGCTTATCAGCGCTGGCTTACCGCCCGCGAGCCGCACGTCATCGCCCAGCATGAGAAAGCGCAGCGATATCCGCAGCTGGCGGAGCGGGCGCTGGGCGGCGAGGAGCCTGGCTCCTCCGCAGGCGGCGAACAGCCGAAATTTCTCTGTTACAGCGAAGAGGCTGGTCACTGTCTGGTGAAATTTAGCGGTCAGCGCGACAACGACAACAGCCAGCGCTGGCGCGATCTGCTGCGCGCCGAACATGTTGCGCTGACCCTGCTGGCGCAACATAACCTGCCGGCCGCGCGCAGTGAGCTGATTGAGGTAAATTCGCAGCTGTTCCTTGAAGTCGCACGCTTTGACCGCATTAAGCAACGAGGGCGACGCGGCATGGCTTCGCTGGAGGCGGTCGGCGCCGAGTTTCTCGGTAGCCTGGCGAACTGGCCTGTTGCGCTGCGCCAGCTGGCGCAGGCGAAAAAGATCAGCGCGCAGGATGCCAGTCGCGGCGCGCTACAGTGGGCTTTTGGTCGCCTGATCGCCAACAGCGACATGCATGCGGGAAATCTCTCTTTCTTTGTGGAAGGCGACAGGCTGACGCTGACGCCCGCCTACGATATGTTGCCGATGGCGCTGGCGCCTGACCGTCTGGGGCAGATGCGTAGCAGCGTGACGCTGCAGGTGGATGCGGCGCTGCCGCGCGCCGTCTGGCAGCCCGCCAGCGCGATGGCGAAGGCCTACTGGCAACAGCTTATGGATGACGCGAGCGTCAGCGAGGGGTTTCGCGTCATTGCGCAGCGGGCGTTGCAGCAGCTGCAGGCGCTCGACGCGACTATCGCGCAGATGGCTTAAGGCGCTGGATCCTGCTTTTCGCCGTCGTCGTCGCGATCCTCTTTAACCGGCGTGCTGGCGGTCAGCAGAAACGGCGACTGCTGCCAGCGGGTGCGGCGATCGCGCAGCAGGGTGCGCGACAGGATAATGCCGATGGCCAGCGCCAGCAGCATCATCAGGCGCAGAATATTGGTGGTGTTGTCCACCTGGCGCGACTCGGTCACCAGCACGTGGGTATCCAGCGTCACGCGCAAAAAGCCGAGCGGGCCGTCGCTGTTGCCGAGCGGCTCCACCAGCTGATGGTTGAAGTAGCTGCCGGCGCGCTTGCCGTCGAGTGCCAGGCGATCGCGCACGTTGATATTTTCGCCGCTGTGCGCCACCAGGCTGCCGTCATCGGCGTAGACCGAGGCGTCGAGAATGCGGCTGTTGGTGGTCATCTGATTGAGGATCGCTTCGATCTGGCTGCGGTTGTCGTCGCTGTTGTCCATCAGCGGCGACAGGCTGAAGGCGACCTGCTTCGTCAGGGTCTGCGCCAGCTCCTCCACCTGCTCGGAACGCGCCATCTGATGGCCGAGACTGAACCAGGAGGCGCCCTGCATCAGCACGACCAGCAGCGCCAGCGAGATCAGCACGATCACCGTGCGATGTAAGCGAAATTTCAGTGCGCTTTTAGCCATCAATAACCCGTGTCACGTCACAACAGAAACCAGGAGATTATGTTGCCAGAAGCGGCGCAGACAAGGTAGCCTCTTGCGTGGTTTTGTTGTCCCCCTACAGGAGCTCTGATGCCGAACCGTCTTACCTGGTGCGATTTGCCCGCCGAACTCTCCGAATGGCCGGGTTTACCTCTTTCCCTCAGCGGCGACGAAGTGATGCCGCTGGATTACCGTGCCGGTCGGACCGGCTGGCTGCTCTATGGTCGCACGCTGGATAAACAGCAGCTGACCGATTATCAGCATCAGCTTGGCGCGGCAATGGTCATCGTCAGCGCGTGGCGCATCGATGAGTATCAGGTGGTGCGGCTGGCTGGCTCACTGACGCCGCGCGCCACAAAGCTGGCGCACGACAACGGCCTCGACGTGGCGCCGCTTGGCAAGATCCCGCACCTGAAAACGCCGGGCCTGCTGGTGATGGACATGGACTCCACGGCGATCGAGATCGAGTGCATCGACGAGATCGCTAAACTGGCGGGCAGCGGCGAGCTGGTGGCGGAAGTGACCGAACGCGCGATGCGCGGTGAACTCGACTTCGCCGCCAGTCTGCGCCAGCGCGTGGCGACCCTGAAAGGCGCCGACGCCAACATTTTGAAGCAGGTGCGCGATGAACTGCCGCTGATGCCGGGCCTGACCGAGCTGGTGCAGAAGCTGCAGGCGCTGGGCTGGCAGGTGGCGATCGCCTCCGGCGGCTTTACCTATTTCGCCGAATACCTGCGCGACAGGCTGCATCTGGCGCACGTCGCCGCCAACGAACTGGAGATGCGCGACGGCAAACTGACCGGCGAAGTGCTGGGACAGATTGTCGACGCCCAATACAAAGCGGATACCCTGAAGAAGCTGGCGCAGCGTTTCGACATCGCGCCGGATCAAACCGTCGCCATCGGCGACGGCGCCAACGACCTGCCGATGATTAAGGCCGCGGCGTTGGGTATCGCTTATCATGCTAAACCGAAAGTGAATGAGCAGACGCAGGTGACTATCCGTCATGCCGATCTGATGGGCGTATTTTGCATCCTCAGCGGCAGCTTGATTCACGAAGAGCGTTAGAGGTACTGATTTGGCCAAAGCGGCAAAACGCGCCTTCGTTTGTAACGAATGCGGCGCAGATTATCCGCGCTGGCAGGGGCAATGCAGCGCCTGCCACGCCTGGAACACCATCACCGAAGTGCGGATTGCGGCGTCGCCGGCGGCGGCGCGCAATGAGCGCCTGAGCGGCTACGCCGGCAGCGCGGGCGTCAGCCGGGTGCAGAAGCTGTCGGAAATCAGCCTGGAGGCGCTGCCGCGCTTCTCCACCGGCTTTAAAGAGTTCGACCGCGTGCTGGGTGGCGGCGTGGTGCCGGGCAGCGCCATCCTGATCGGCGGTAACCCCGGCGCGGGTAAATCGACGCTGCTGCTGCAGGTGATGTGTCGTCTGGCGCAGGAGATGAAAACCCTCTACGTCACCGGCGAAGAGTCGCTGCAGCAGGTGGCGATGCGCGCCCACCGCCTCGGTCTGCCAAGCGAAAACCTCAACATGCTGTCGGAAACCAGCATCGAGCAGATCTGCCAGATCGCCGAGCAGGAAGAGCCGAAGCTGATGGTGATCGACTCCATCCAGGTGATGCACATGGCGGATATCCAGTCGTCGCCCGGCAGCGTGGCGCAGGTGCGCGAAACCGCCGCCTATCTGACGCGCTTCGCCAAAACGCGCGGCGTGGCGATCGTCATGGTCGGTCACGTTACCAAAGATGGCTCGCTGGCCGGTCCGAAAGTGCTTGAACACTGCATCGACTGCTCGGTGCTGCTGGACGGCGACGCCGACTCGCGCTTCCGCACGCTGCGCAGCCATAAAAACCGCTTCGGCGCGGTCAACGAGCTGGGCGTGTTCGCCATGACCGAGCAGGGGATGCGCGAAGTCAGCAACCCGTCGGCGATCTTCCTGTCGCGCGGCGACGAGGTCACCGCCGGCAGCTCCGTGATGGTGGTGTGGGAAGGCACGCGTCCGCTGCTGGTGGAGATCCAGGCGCTGGTGGATCACTCAATGATGGGCAACCCGCGCCGCGTCGCGGTGGGGCTGGAGCAGAACCGGCTGGCGATCCTGCTGGCGGTGCTGCACCGTCACGGCGGCCTGCAGATGGCGGATCAGGATGTGTTCGTCAACGTGGTCGGCGGCGTGAAGGTCACCGAAACCAGCGCCGATCTGGCGCTGCTGCTGGCGATGGTGTCGAGCCTGCGCGACCGTCCACTGCCGCAGGATCTGGTGATCTTCGGTGAAGTCGGGCTGGCGGGCGAGATCCGACCGGTGCCGAGCGGTCAGGAGCGCATCTCTGAAGCGGCCAAGCACGGCTTTAAGCGCGCCATCGTGCCGGCCGGCAACGCGCCGAAAAAAGCGGTCGACGGCATGAAAGTTTACAGCGCGAAAAAACTGGCGGACGCGCTGGCGATACTGGATGAGCTTTAAGGGCTGAGCGGGTACACTCGCAGCAACTTCAATCCATGCAGGAGGCAGCATGACGTCGTTCGACTATCTGAAAACCGCCATTCGCCAGCAGGGGCATACCCTGCAGCAGGTGGCCGACGCCAGCGGGATGACCAAGGGCTACCTGAGCCAGCTGCTCAACGCCAAAATTAAAAGCCCGAGCGCGCAGAAGCTGGAAGCGCTGCATCGCTTTCTCGGGCTGGAGTTTCCGCGCCGCGATAAAACCGTCGGCGTGGTGTTCGGCAAATTTTATCCGCTGCACACCGGCCATATCTACCTGATCCAGCGCGCCTGCAGCCAGGTCGACGAGCTGCATATCATTATGGGGCACGACGAGCCGCGCGATCGCGAACTGTTCGAGAACAGCGCCATGTCGCAGCAGCCGACCGTTAGCGATCGGCTGCGCTGGCTGCTGCAGACCTTTAAATACCAGAAAAATATCCGCATTCACTCGTTCAACGAAGAGGGCATCGAGCCCTATCCGCACGGCTGGGACGTCTGGAGCGAAGGGGTAAAAACCTTTCTCAGCGATCAGGGCATCGCCCCCGACTGCATCTACACCAGCGAAACCGCGGACGCGGAGATGTATCAGCAGCATCTGGGCGTGCGCACCGTGCTGGTCGATCCGGCGCGATCCTTTATGAATATCAGCGGTGGGCAGATCCGTCAGGATCCGTTTCGCTACTGGGAATATATTCCCACCGAGGTGAAGCCCTTTTTCGTGCGCACCGTCGCCGTGCTCGGCGGCGAGTCGAGCGGCAAGTCGACGCTGGTCAACAAGCTGGCCAATATCTTTAACACCACCAGCGCCTGGGAGTATGGCCGCGACTACGTCTTCTCTCATCTGGGCGGCGACGAGATGGCGCTGCAATATTCCGACTACGACAAGATCGCCCTCGGCCAGGCGCAGTACATCGACTTTGCGGTGAAGTACGCCAATAAAGTCGCCTTTATCGACACCGATTTCATCACCACCCAGGCGTTCTGCCTGAAGTATGAAGGGCGCGAACACCCCTTTGTGCAGGCGCTGATCGACGAATACCGTTTCGACCTGGTGATCCTGCTGGAGAACAACGTGCCCTGGGTGGCGGACGGCCTGCGCAGCCTGGGCAGCTCGGTGGATCGGCGCGAGTTTCAGTCGATGCTGGTGACCATGCTGCGCGAGAATAACGTCGAATTTGTGCACGTGCGCGAGGATGATTACGACACGCGCTTTTTGCGCTGCATTGAGCTGGTGAAGGGAATGATGGACGGCAAGAACCCGGCCTGAAAATGGGGGCTTGTCAGTTAAGCCTGGGGTGATAACGCAGCCTGGGGCCGCTCAGGGGCTGGCGGTCCTCGCGCCGCTGACGCGGTACCTTCACGTCATTCGTCTGCCTCACGGACCGGTGGGGATGGAACATCCTGTTCCAGCCCCACCTTTCGCCCGCATCCCTGCGGGCTCTCCTGGCAGCCTCATTCTGTTCAGCGCTGCGAAATGCCAGTCCCTGAGCGGCCCCAGCCTGCTGGCCAGCTTCCGTGTGCGCTGCTGAAAAAGGACGGCAGCGTTTTTGCTGCTGCAAAAGGCACCGTGTTTGAGGCCACTGCGCCTCCTCTGCTTAGAGAAAATAGCGGCCTTATCTGAACATGGGCTTAACTGACAAGCATTAGGGGCAGCGCTCCCGTTTTATTCAGCTTGTCGCCAGCGCGCGCAGCGTGTTGACCCCTTTTTGCCGCACCAGCAGCGCCAGCAGCAGCATACCGGCCAGCGCCAGTGCGCTCGCCAGCAAAAACGCCGTATGGTAGCCGCCGCCATACTGGATCAAAAAGCCGGTGATGCCCGGCGACAAAATCCCCGCCAGATTCGCCAGCAGGTGAACAAAGCCGCCTGCGGTGCCGATGCGTCCCGCCGGCACAATATCCTGCAGCAGCGACCAGCACGCCTGCGGCGTCATATAGGCGAACACGCTGGCCAGCGTAATCAAGGCAACCGCACTCACCACATCCTTGCTCCACGCCGTTAACAGTACGCAGAGCGCGGCGACTGCTAGCCCGACGAAGATCACCAGCTTGCGCGACAGCAGAAAGTTCTGGGTGCGGCGAAACAGCATATCAGAGACGATGCCGCCGCCGAGGAAGCCGACCGTCGCGCCCAGCCACGGCAGCACGCCGATAATGCTCATGCTTTTAATGTCCAGATGCTGAAAGTCGGTGAGGTAGCTCGGCAGCCAAGAGAGAAAAAAGTACTGGATGTAGTTGAAGCAGAAAAAGGCGCTCGCCACGCCGAGCACCGGCAGCGAAAAGACGTAGCGCCACAGCGAGTGGCGGTCCTGCTGCGGCGTGGCCGCCGCCTGCGTCGCCGGGCGATGGCGGCCGATCAGCTCGCGTTCGGCGGCGCCGACGCGCGGATGATCTTCCGGCTTGTCGCGGAACAGTCCCAGCCAGCACGCCACCCAGATAAAGCCCAGTAAAGCGATAACCACAAAGGCGATGCGCCAGCCGTAGTGCAGCCCTACCAGCCCGACAACCGGCGCGGCGATCGCCGCGCCCAGCGGCTGGCCGGCGTTGGTAAAGCCGACCGCGCGTCCCGTCTCATTTTTCGGAAACCAGTTGGCGATCGATTTATTGGTGGTGGTGCCCATCGGCCCTTCGCCGATGCCGAACAGCATGCGCACAATCAGCAGATGGGCGAAGCCGGTAACCAGCGCGGTGGCACCGCAAAACAGCGACCAGACGCCCGCCGCCCAGGCGTAGACGCGGCGCGGGCCGAAGCGGTCCGCCGCCCAGCCGCCGAGAAAGCAGAAGGCGCAGTAGCCGATAAAGAAGCAGCTAAACAGGATGCCCATTTCGGCGTCGTTGATATGCAGATCGCTTTTAATCAGCGGCGCCATCACCGACAGGGCGGCGCGGTCAAGATAGTTGAGCATGCCGGCGAAGAACAGCAGCAGCGCAATCACCACGCGATAGTTTTTACGCATAGCGGCGAACTCCTTTATCGGTGATCTGGCTCAGGGAGAGACGATAGTGGCGCAGCACCTCCTCATCCGGCGCGTAGCCGAGGCCGGGACGCGAGGAGAGGGTAAAGGCGACGTCGCGCGGCAGGTCGGGATAGAGGGGGGCTTCAAAGGCGATCCAGGGCACCTCCATTTTGACGTCGTCGGGCAGCAGCGCCACCAGGTGCGCAGTTGCCAGCATGCCGGCGCCGTAGTAGAAGCAGTGCGGCACCACGCGCACGCGATACTGCTGCGCCATGGCGAAGACGCGGCGCGCGGCGCTGATGCCGCCCACTTTCGCCACGCTGGGCTGCGCCACGTCCACCGCGCCGTTCTCCAGCAGGTTGATAAAGCCCTGGTCACCGTCGACGTTTTCGCCCGCCGCCAGCGGCACGCCGACGCGTTTTAACTGCGCCAGCCCCTGATAGTCGTCCGGCGGCCAGATCGGCTCTTCCAGCCAGCCGAGATTCAGCGCCCGCAGCTCATGCGCCTGCTGCGCCGCCTCCTGGCGCGTCCAGGGACAGTTAACGTCGACCAGCAGCTCCGCCTGCGGCGGCAGCGCGGCGCGGGCCGCCGCTATCGCCTCGACGGTGGTTTCATGCAGTTTCAGCGTGGTAAAGCCCTCGTCCCAGGCGCGTTTCACCTGCGCGGCGACGGCGACGGGATCGTTGTCGTAGCCCACCAGGCTGGCGTAGCGCTCGATGCGCTGGCGCGTGGCGCCGAGCAGCTGCCAGAGCGGCTGCTGGCGCTGCTGGCCGAGCGCGTCCCACAGGGCGATATCGATCGCCGAGAGCGCGTAGCGCACCGGACCGCTGCGGCCAAAAGCGTGCAGCGCTTTTTCCGCCCGCTGCATCTGCTGCGCTATCGCCTGTGGCGAGTCGGGCAGGGTGGCGCCGACGAAAAGCGGTGCGATCAGGGTGCACAGCGCCTGTTCGGTTACCGGGTTGGCCAGATGGCCGAACGCCTCGCCCCAGCCGCACAGGCCGTTGTCGCAGGTGATTTTCACCAGCAGGGTCTCCATGCGGCGCAGCGACGGCGAGGCGGCGTTAAAGGTGGTTTCCTGGCGTTCGGGCGCGCGCCGCTGCGCGTCAAAGGGAATTGCGATACGCGTGACGTCGATTGACGCTATTTTCATGCCATAGACCTCGTAAGATGACCTCCGGCGTGAATTATTGTTACAGCCTGCCGGAACGGTAAGGTGAGTCGGGTCAGATCATCAGCGAGTATAAAAAGCGCGCCCGCGCGTCACATCAGGCGAGAGCCCAGGGTTAACGGCGGATTAGCAGGAAGAATTGGGCGAAACGACAGAGAAAGGCGCAGGGAGTCACAGAAAAGAGAAAAGGCGGCATCGCTGCCGCCTTTTGGCTTACTTGGCAATACGCTTGTACTTGATACGCTTCGGCTCCAGCGCCTCGGCGCCGAGGGTGCGTTTCTTGTACTCTTCGTATTCGCTGAAGTTGCCCTCGAAGAACTCCACCTTGCCTTCATCCTGGTAGTCGAGGATGTGGGTGGCGATGCGGTCGAGGAACCAGCGGTCGTGCGAGATCACCATGGCACAGCCCGGGAACTCCAGCAGGGCGTTTTCCAGCGCGCGCAGGGTTTCGATGTCCAGGTCGTTGGTGGGTTCGTCAAGCAGCAGCAGGTTGCCGCCAACCTGCAGCAGCTTCGCCAGGTGCAGACGACCGCGCTCGCCGCCGGAGAGTTCGCCGACGCGTTTGCCCTGGTCGGTGCCTTTGAAGTTAAAGCGGCCGACGTAGGCGCGGCTCGGCATCTCAAAGGTGCCGATGCGCATGGTGTCCAGCCCGCCCGAAACCTCTTCCCAGACGGTTTTCGAGTTATCCATCGCGTCGCGGAACTGATCGACCGACGCCAGCTTAACGGTTTCGCCCAGCTCGATGCTGCCGGAATCGGGCTGCTCCTGGCCGGTCATCATGCGGAACAGGGTCGATTTACCCGCGCCGTTAGGACCGATAATGCCGACGATAGCGCCTTTCGGCACCGAGAAAGAGAGATCGTCAATCAGCACGCGGTCGCCGTAGGATTTGGTCAGGTTTTTCACCTCGACCACTTTATCGCCCAGGCGCGGACCCGGCGGAATAAAGAGTTCGCTGGTCTCGTTGCGCTTCTGATATTCGGTGCTGTTCAGCTCCTCAAAGCGGGCCAGACGCGCCTTGCCTTTAGACTGACGGCCTTTCGCGCCCTGACGCACCCACTCCAGCTCTTTCTCGATCGATTTGCGACGTGCCGCTTCGGCCGAGGCTTCCTGCGCCAGACGCTGATCTTTCTGCTCCAGCCAGGAGGAGTAGTTGCCTTCCCACGGAATGCCTTCGCCGCGGTCCAGCTCCAGGATCCAGCCCGCCACGTTGTCGAGGAAGTAGCGGTCGTGGGTAATCGCCACCACGGTGCCTTCGAACTCGTGCAGGAAGCGCTCCAGCCAGGCCACGGACTCGGCGTCCAGGTGGTTGGTCGGTTCGTCCAGCAGCAGCATGTCCGGTTTTTCCAGCAGCAGACGGCACATCGCCACGCGGCGACGCTCGCCGCCGGAGAGGTTGCCGATCAGCGCGTCCCAGTCCGGCAGACGCATTGCGTCGGCGGCGCGCTCCAGCTGGGTTTCGAGGTTATGGCCGTCGTGCGCCTGGATCACCTCTTCCAGACGACCCTGTTCGGCCGCCAGCTTGTCGAAGTCGGCGTCCGGCTCGGCGTAGAGCGCGTAAACCTCGTCGAGACGCTTCAGCGCGCCGACCACGTCGGAGACCGCTTCTTCGATCGATTCGCGCACCGTCTGTTCCGGGTTGAGCTTCGGCTCCTGCGGCAGGTAGCCGACTTTGATGCCTGGCTGCGGACGCGCTTCCCCTTCGATATCTTTATCGATGCCCGCCATAATGCGCAGCAGCGTGGATTTACCCGCGCCGTTCAGGCCGAGCACGCCGATTTTCGCGCCCGGGAAAAAGCTGAGGGAGATGTTCTTCAGAATATGACGCTTCGGCGGTACCACTTTACCGACGCGATGCATGCTATAGACGAATTGAGCCACGTTGTTATGAGCCTCTGATTCTGGTGGGTGAATTAGTGACGAAGTTTAGCCTTTTTGCCTGGCTAATCCCAGCCGCGCGCCGGGATAATTGCGGACGAGGTCAGGCGGAGTCGGGCAGCCGCAGCGGCAGCGACTGCTGCGCCAGCCACGCCGCCAGCGCGGGCTCCGGCGCGCTGTCGCTGACCAGCAGGTCAAAGCGGCGCAGCTCGGCGATGCGCGCGGGCAACACCTTGCCGAATTTGCTGCTGTCTGCCACCAGCACGCGCTGGCGCGATCGCAGCATCGCGTGGTGCTTCATCGCCAGCTCGTTCAGGTTGTAGCAGGTGGCGCCCTGTTCGCTGTCGATGCCCGCCGCCGAGATAAACGCCAGCGTCGGACAGAGATCGTCGAGAATCGAATGGGCGCCGACCGGGGTAAAAAGCGCGTTGTCGGCATGAAATTCGCCGCCGCTCAGGATGACGTTGCAGGCCGCTTTCTCTTTCAGCGCCAGAAAGGTGTTCATGGCACAGCAGATGGCGGTGAAGGGCAGGTCGTCCGGCAGCGCGTCCACGATATAGGGAATGGTGGTGCCGCAGTCGAAAAACACCGTATCGTTCTCGCCGATCAGGCTGGCGGCGGCCTGCGCCAGACGCTGCTTTCTCGCGGCATTCTGGCCGTGCTGATCTGACACGAAGTAGTGCCCGACATGGCTTTTTGGATCGCTGACAATGTAGCCGCCCAGCAGCACCACCGCAGAGGCGGGTTCGCTGAGATCGCGACGGATGGTCATCTCCGAGACGCCCAGCAGCTGTGCGGCGTCTTTCAGATGCAGCTTATCGGTGCGTTTTAACGCCAGGGTCAGTTTCTGAATGCGTTCGTCGCGCCGGGTTTCCATAGACGTCTCTGTTGTGGTTGATAACCGCAAGGGGTGCCGCTGCATCAGCAGAAAGTGCGATAAATGCCGCAATTTTAAGGCGTTGCGCGCGCAGGCGGGCTTAAGTTCAATCTTACCCTTAATCAGATTGCCCCGCAAACGTCGCCTGCATCGCCGGATTTTTGCGCATCTGTCATAAAAGTGTCATATAAAACATCCACTTATTTCATAAAGCCTCTGCCTGCCGGGACGATAACCCTGTGGGATGCCGACCGGCCTCCTCGATCACTATCTGCAGGTATCAGCTTTATGAAGCTTAATCATTTTAAAATCGGACAGCGGCTGGGATGCCTCGCCACCCTCTTGTTGCTCGCCACGCTGCTGATGGGGCTGCGCGGCCTGCAGGTCAATCTGCAGGCGTTAACCCATAACGAGGCGATCATGGCGCAGGAGATGCTTATCGCCGAGAGTATCGACACCGCGCGCAGCGCGCAGGTGCAGTTTAAAATTCAGGTGCAGGAGTGGAAAAACACGCTGCTGCGCGGCACTCAGGGCGAGGCGACCTTCAATAAATACAAAGCGGCATTTTTGCGCGAAAGCCAGCAAACTCAGGCGCTGCTGGTGAAACTGAGTCAGATTCAGGCGCGGCTTGGCCTGCGCGGCGACAGCGTCGCCAAAGCGCGCGAGGTGCACGCCGGGCTGGAGCAGCGCTATCTGCGCGCGCTGAGCGCCTACAACATCGAGGACGTTAGCAGTGCCGCGCGCGTCGATAAGCTGGTGACCGGCATCGACCGCGCGCCGACCTAGATGATCGACGATCTGGTCAGCGAGACGCTGCAGCGTGCGCAGACGATGCATCTCACTATTGAAGCCGACAACCTGGCGCACTATCACCAGACTAAATGGCTGCTGCTGGCGGCCATGCTCTGTATTCTGCTGACGGGCGTGCTGGTGACGCTGTGGCTGATCAAGAGCATTACGCGCCCGCTGAAGCAGGCGATCGACATTGCCAAAACCGTGGCGTCGGGCGATCTGCGCGCCGATATTGAGGTGGTGGGGCGTGACGAAACGGCGCAGCTGATGGCGGCGCTGCGCGAGATGAACCGCAATCTGACGCGCATCGTCACCGGCGTGCGCGCCGGCACCGACGCCATCGCGCAGACCACCGAGCAGGTGGCGCACGGCAGCCGCGAACTCTCTTCCCGCAACGAGGCGCAGGCCAGCGCGCTGGAGCAGACGGCGGCCTCGATGGAGCAGCTGACCTCCGTGGTGAAAAACAACGCCGGCAACGCGCAGCACGCCAGCGACATCGCGCGCGACGCGCGCCAGCGCGCCGGGCAGGGCGGCGAGGTGGTGGAGAAGGTGGTGACGGCGATGGAGGAGATCCACCAGTTCTCGCGCGAAATCAACGAGATTGTCAGCGTCATCGACGGTATCGCCTTTCAGACCAATATTCTGGCGCTTAACGCGGCGGTCGAGGCGGCGCGCGCCGGCAACGACGGACGCGGCTTCGCGGTGGTGGCGTCAGAGGTGCGCGCGCTGGCGCAGCGCTCGGCGTCGGCAGCGCGCGAGATCCGCACCCTGACCGACCGTTCCGTGAGCCTGATTGCCCACGGCAATACGCTGGTGAAAGGCGCCGGCGTCTCGATTCAGGAGATCGTCGCCAGCGTCAAGGCGCTGGCCGCGCTGATGGAAGATATTTCCTCGGCCAGCGCCGAACAGAGCACCGGCATTGAGCAGGTTAATCTGGCGGTGACGCATATGGACGCCGCCACGCAGCAGAACGCCACGCTGTCGCAGCAGTCAGCGCAGGCGGCGCGCGCGCTCAACCAGCAGGTCGGCGCGCTAATGGAAAATGTCAGCCTGTTTCAGCTCGACCTCGACGCCGCGCGCGGCGCGTAAGCCGCCTCTCCGCTGCGTAAATTTTGTGAAGAACATGGCAAGAGCCGGTTCCCCTGGTTAGCATGAAGAATGCCTGGCACGCAGCCGGAGAGCAGCAACAGAGGAGATTTTCGTGGAGAAGTGGCGTAACTGGATAGCAGGGATCTGCCTGGCCGCAACGGCCGGCAGCGCGTGGGCCGACTCGCTGGATCAGCAGCGAGAGCGATATCAACAGATTAAGCAGGCATGGGACAGCAATCAGATGGCGACGGTGGAGCAACTGCTGCCGACGCTGCAGGACTATCCGCTTTATCCCTATCTGCAGTACCGCCTGCTGGCGCAGGATCTCGATCAGGAAACGCCGCTCGCCATTAAAAA
This sequence comes from Pantoea sp. Z09, assembly GCF_022394795.1. Lineage (NCBI taxonomy): Bacteria > Pseudomonadati > Pseudomonadota > Gammaproteobacteria > Enterobacterales > Erwiniaceae > Pantoea > Pantoea sp. Z09. The sequence goes on along the minus strand of NZ_CP092373.1, from coordinate 3,296,148 downwards.
CTTTATTCAGCAATACCCGACGCTGCCGCCGGCGCGCTCCCTGAAAACCCGCTTCGTCAACGTGCTGGCGCACCGCGAGGACTGGCAGGGCATTCTGAGCTTTAGCCCAGAAGCGCCAACCCCGGTGCAGGCGCGCTGCAACTGGCTCTACGCCAAATGGGCGACCGGCGCGCAGCAGCAGGCGTTTGCCGGCGCGAAAGAGATCTGGCTGCGCGGCACCGCATTGCCGAACGACTGCGACCGACTCTTCTCTGTCTGGCAATCCTCCGGCCAGATGTCGCCGATTACCGTGCTGGAGCGCATCCGGCTGGCGATGAAAGCGGGCAACGACAGCCTGGTGAGTTTCCTGGCAAAAACCCTGCCGGAAGATTATCAGACCATCGCCAACGGCGTGCTGATGCTGCAGAACGATCCGCAGACGGTGGTGAGCTTTGCCCAGTCCGTCGGGCCGACCGACTTTACCCGTCAGGCGACGATTTACGCCTTTACCCGCGTGGCGCGCGCCGATATGGAGAACGCGCGCAGCATGATCCCGCTGCTGGTGCGGGCGCAGAAAATGGAGGCGGACGACGAGCAGGCGCTGAAAGAGATCGTGGTCTGGCGCATGATGGGCAGCGATCTGACGTCGGAGCAGGCGCGCTGGCGCGACGGCGTGGTGATGAACAGCCAGTCGACGGCGCTGATCGAACGCCGCGTGCGGCTGGCGCTCTCGCAGCACGACCGTCGCGGCCTCAATACCTGGATCGCGCGGCTGCCGCTTGAGGCGAAAGAGAAAGATGAGTGGCAATACTGGCAGGCGGATCTGCTCTATTCCCAGGGCCGTAAAGAAGAGGCGGACGAGATCCTGCACAAGCTGATGCAGGCGCGCGGCTTCTATCCGATGGTGGCGGCGCAGCGGCTCGGCGAAAAATACCCGATACAGATCGACGAAGCGCCGAAGCCAGACAGCGCGACGGTGCAGGGGCCGGAGCTGGCGCGGGTGCGCGAGCTGATGTTCTGGGGGCTGGACAACCTGGCGCGCAGCGAGTGGGCCAACCTTATCTCCAGCAAGAGCCATGTTCAGCAGCAGATGCTGGCGCGCTACGCCAACGAGCAGGACTGGTGGGATCTCAGCGTGCAGGCGACCATTACGGCGAAGATGTGGGACAGCCTGAAAGAGCGCTTCCCGCTGGCGTGGGAGAGCTTCTATAAGAGCAATACCCGCGACAAAGGCATCGACCCGAGCTATTCCATGGCGATTTCGCGCCAGGAGAGCGCCTGGAACCCGAAAGCGCGTTCGCCGGTCGGCGCCAGCGGCCTGATGCAGGTGATGCCGGCGACGGCGGCGCATACCGTGAAGATGTACAACATTCCCGGCTATGTGAACAGCAGCCAGCTGCTGGATCCGCAGACCAATATCCAGATCGGCACCCAGTATCTGGAGTATGTCTACCAGCAGTTCGGGCAGAACCGCATTTTCGCTTCCGCCGCCTATAATGCGGGACCGGGACGCGTGCGCAGCTGGCAGAACGTCAGCGCGGGCAATCTCGACGCGGTCGCCTTTATCGAAACCATTCCCTTCTCGGAAACGCGCGGCTACGTGAAAAACGTGCTGGCCTATGACGCTTACTATCGCCACTTTATGGGCGAGCCGGACAAGATCCTGTCAGACAGCGAGTGGAATCGCCGTTACTAGCTGTGCTATGCTTCCGTACTCGTTAGTGAGTACGGAAGCCTGTTGATGACGCAATCTCCCGCCCGGTCGGCGCAAAATTCCCTTTCTGAAGATAACTGGCGACGCTTTATCGCGCTGATGCAGCAGGCCTACGCCGATGACGTGGCGCTGCCGTTACTGCAGCTGATGCTGACGCCGGATGAGCGCGAGGCGCTTGGCACGCGCCTGCGCATCGTCGAAGAGCTAATGAGCGGCGTCATGAGCCAGCGCGAGTTGAAAAACGAGCTGGGCGTCGGCATCGCCACCATTACGCGCGGCTCCAACAGCCTGAAAGAGGCGCCGCCCGAACTGCGACGCTGGCTGGAAGCGCGTCTGGGACGCGCCGATCTCAACGCTGATAAAGCGGATGAGTAAAGGGGCAGAGCGCCAGGATCAGCGCCTGATGATAGACGCTGGAGCGCGTCAGCCGCCCCTGCGTAAAGGCGCCGATAGCGCCGCCTTTCTGTTTGATATTCTCCACGCCGGTGAGACGGGCCATCTCCTCGCCCAGTTCGCGTCCGGCGCGTAGGCCCTCCAGTACCACCGGCGGCAGCGTAAAGCTGGCGGAACGCGACTCGCCGCGTTGCTCTGCGTTTTCCACCACCATCCAGGCAAAGGCGCACTCCGCCTCGATACCGGCCTCAATCGCCACCCAGAAGTCCGCTGCTGGTTCCGTCCGGCGCGCATTGGCGACGCGCTGGCGTGCGCCGGTTCGCGTTTCCGTATCGCTCAGCGGCTGCGCCGCCACGCCGCTATCGACCTCGACCCCGCGAATATGGCAGGATCCTTCGCCGAAAACGTCGCTGAACGCCTGAGAAATTGCGCGAATTTTTGCCGGATTGATGGTGGCTGCGATAACCTGGTACATAATCTATTGAACCCTTTAGGCAAATTTGTCGCAGTATAACGGAAACTCAGCATGCTACAGGTCTATCTTGTTCGTCACGGTGAAACGGTATGGAATGCGGAGCGCCGCATTCAGGGACAATCCGACAGTCCGCTGACGGAGAAAGGAGAGCAACAGGCCCATCAGGTGGGCGAGCGCGTAAAACATCTTGGCATTACCCATGTTATCGCCAGCGATCTGGGCCGCACGCAGCGCACCGCCGAGATTATCGCCGACGCCTGCGGCTGTACGGTGACGCTGGAGCCGCGCCTGCGCGAGCTGAATATGGGCGTGCTGGAGAAGCGTCCGCTGGACGGGCTAACCGAGGAAGAGGAGCGCTGGCGCAGCACGCTGGTGGACGGCACCGAGAACGGCCGTATTCCGCAGGGCGAATCGATGGCGGAGATGGCGGCGCGCATGCACGCGGCGCTGAACGCCTGCCTGGCGCTGCCCGCCGGCAGCCGTCCGCTGCTGGTAAGTCACGGTATGGCGCTGGGCGTTTTGATCAGCACGATTCTCGGATTGCCGGCCCATGCGGAGCGTCGGCTGCGGCTGCGCAACTGCTCGATTTCGCGCGTCGATCATCAGCGCAGCGCCTGGCTGGCGGAAGGCTGGGTGGTGGAAACGGCGGGCGACGTGTCGCATCTGGACGCGCCGGCGCTGGATGAGCTGCAGCGCTAATAAAAATGCCGTCGCTATGACGGCATCGTTATTAGCTCGCCTGCTGGCGACGGATTGGGATGAGATATTCGCAGCGGATCTCTTTCGGCGGCTCGGGGCGTTTTTTGCCACCGTGGGTATAGAAGCGCTCGATATCCTGGCCCTGACGGCGCGTCAGGCCGAGCGTCGGCATACAGGTGCCGTAGAGCAACAGGATAAATTCCTGTAGTTCGTTGCGCGGGCCGTTGTAGGTGAACTGCACATAGTCACCCGCTTCCAGCAGCACGCTCTGGCCGGAGTGCAGGTTGACCGCCTGGTCAGACGGCACGGCGGTGGTGTAGAGGATCTCCTGCTCGTCATCTTTCTCCTGGCTGGCGCGCACCTGATGCAGGCCGTAGAGCACCGGCGGCACGGTGTCGGTTTCCAGCAGGAACTGCTTCCAGAAATGAATGCGCATTTCGTCGCGGTAGCTGGAGATCTGCTCCAGCGTGCAGCTGTAGGTTTGCGTTTGTCCCACCAGCACGGTTTCCGGCAGGGTGACGAAGGTCGACTCCGGCATGCTGTTGTCGTCAAGGCGAATCGGCGGACGAATGCCGAACGAGTTCCATTCTGATGAGCGGCGATACCACGCGGGCGTCTGGTTAAACTGCTTTTTAAAGGCGCGGGTAAAGGTCTGCTGGGAGTCAAAACGGTACTGCAGCGCGATATCCAGAATCGGGCGGCTGGTCAGACGCAGCGCCACGGCCGCTTTCGACAGGCGACGCGCGCGGATATAGGCGCCGATGGCATGGCCCGTCACATCCTTGAACATCCGCTGCAGATGCCATTTAGAGTAACCCGCTTTCAGGGCAACATTGTCTAGTGAAAGGGGCTGATCCAGATGGCTCTCCAGCCAGACAAGCAAATCTCGAATGATACCGGCTTGGTCCATAAAACATCCTCATACTCTCTGGGGCGCGGCTAACGCGGTCGCCGAATAATAGCACTAATTGCACATCAGGCGTGGGCAGTTTTGTTGGGAGATTGTGCCATGTCAATGTGGGATAAAACCGGTTCTGGTTTGGTCAACGCGGACAATTGCCAGTACATTACATGCTCGTCTATTAGGTTTGCAATGGTAACGCTATGACAATATCTCGCTTTTTCGCTGCTTCACTCGCCACGCTGCTGCTGGCGTCACCGGCTCTGGCCGAGGAGATCGGCTCGGTAGATACGGTATTCAAGATGTTCGGGCCTGACCATAAGATCGTGGTGGAAGCCTTCGACGATCCCGACGTAAAAAATGTAACCTGTTATATCAGCCGGGCGAAAACCGGCGGCATCAAGGGCGGCTTAGGGCTGGCTGAGGATACCGCCGACGCGGCGATCTCCTGTCAGCAGGTGGGGCCGGTGACGCTCAGCGACGCCATCGCCAACGGCAAAGCGCAGGGCGAAGTAGTGTTTAAGAAGCGCACTTCGCTGGTGTTTAAAAAGCTGCAGGTGGTGCGTTTCTTCGATCAGAAGCGCCATGCGCTGATCTACCTGAGCTACTCTGACAGGGTGGTGGAGGGATCGCCGAAGAATGCGCTGAGCGCGGTGCCGATTATGCCGTGGCGGGAATAAAAAAACGCCCTTCGGGGCGTTTTTACTGACGGCGGCTAAAGCTCGCAGGCGGGTGAGACGGACCGAGGAGCAAAGCGTCCGCGACAGGGATGTCGCTTTTTGCGTCTTTGCGATCGGGCCGTCTTACCCGCGCTGGCACAGTGTCAGCCAACCCTCGATTCCAGCAGGTTTTTTATTCCTGCAGATCGCCGCAGAAGCGGTAGCCTTCGCCGTGAATGGTGGCGATGATTTCCGGCGTGTCCGGCGTCGATTCAAAGTGCTTACGGATGCGGCGAATGGTGACGTCGACGGTGCGGTCGTGCGGCTTCAGCTCGCGGCCGGTCATCTTCTTCAGCAGGTCGGCGCGGGTCTGGATTTTGCCGGGGTTCTCGCAGAAGTGCAGCATGGCGCGAAACTCGCTGCGCGGCAGCTTGTACTGATCGCCGTTGGGGCTGATCAGCGAGCGGCTGTTGATATCCAGCTCCCAGCCGTTGAACTTGTAGCTTTCCACCTGGCGGCGCTCTTCGCTCGGCATCGCCAGATTCATGGTGCGCGACAGCAGATTGCGCGCACGGATGGTCAGCTCGCGCGGATTGAACGGCTTGGTGATGTAGTCATCGGCGCCGATCTCCAGACCAAGGATCTTGTCCACTTCATTATCACGACCGGTCAGGAACATCAGCGCCACGTTCGCCTGCTCGCGCAGTTCGCGTGCCAGCAACAGGCCGTTTTTGCCCGGCAGGTTAATGTCCATGATCACCAGGTTAACATCATTGTCGGTGAGCACCTGATGCATTTCAGCGCCGTCGGTTGCCTCATAGACGACATAACCTTCCGCCTCAAAAATACTTTTGAGGGTGTTACGCGTGACCAGTTCGTCTTCAACGATAAGAATGTGTGGGGTCTGCATATTTCGCTACCTAAAATTTGCCAACAAATCGAAAACAGGGCGTACGCGGGTATTCAGGCTCGCTAAAAAGCGCGGTGAGTGGCGCTTAACCGTTGTACGAAATTATGTTCTTGATACACCATCTATCAACGTCAACAACAGTGTTAGCTCAGCCAGTCAGAATGAATATTGCCTGCCCCAGGAGAGAATCTTTTGGCGCATATCCTAACCGTATTAACAGCAACCTAACAGCACCAACAACAACCGATAAGCATAAAAACAACGCTTCGTTGACTTATATCAAATGCAATTGTAGCACGTTAACACTTATGTGAAAAACTTCTCTTGTAATGCCAGCTTAGCTCACAAAAAATATCAATTTCGCTACATTTTTACATTATGTATACGCAAATGATAATTGCACAGCGCCCGGTGCTATTAAGCTGATTAAAAACATCTTTAACCTTTTAATTTGCTTTAATGCCGCGTTGGCGCCCATTTCCGATGCATAAAGTTATTTATTAAAATTTAACATCGTTAACAACTTCTTTTCGGTTCTGGCAGGATCCCGGCGTCGGTAGCGGCGCGTGTTACTATAAGGCGCGATTTCTAAACACAGATGGAATAATGATGCGTTTTCCCCTCATTCTGGTTTCCCCCGCCCGGCCGGAAAATATCGGCGCAGCGGCGCGCGCCATGAAAACCATGGGCTTTAGCGAGCTGCGCATTGTCGCCAGCGACGCCTGGCAGGATCCCGCCGCCCGTCGCGTGGCGCACGGCGCTGGCGAGATCCTCGATAATCTGCGCACCTGTGCGACGCTGCAGGAGGCGCTGGCGGATATCGACTTCTCCGTGGCAACCACCGCGCGCAGCCGCGCAAAGTTCCGCTACTACGCCACGCCGCAGCAGGTCGAGACGCAGCTGCTGGAGAAGCGGCAGTGGGTCAACAGCATGGCGCTGGTCTTTGGGCGCGAGGATAGCGGCCTGACCAATGAAGAGCTGGAGCAGGTGGATCTGCTGACCGGCATCCCGATGGCGCAGGATTATCCCTCGCTCAACCTCGGTCAGGCGGTGATGGTCTACTGCTATCAGCTTGCCGCGCTCAATCGCGTGGCGCCGTCCGCCGCCGCGCCGGCCGACGCGCAGCAGCTGGACGCGCTGCGCCAGCGCTTCGAACGCCTGCTGCAGCGGCTTGAGGTCAGCGACGATCGCAAGATGGCTGACTGGATCGATCAGCGTATCGGCCTGCTGGAGCAGCGCGATAGCGCCATGCTGCATCGGCTGCTGCACGACGTAGAAAAAAAACTTATAGATAAATCTTCCTGAAAAAGCGGTTTTTGCAGCGGCTGATCGTACAAAGCAGGCAGCAGGCAAACGATCCGGCGAGAATTCCCCTGGCCAGCACGCAGCAGTGCGCAGCGGCGAGAAATTCGCCGCCGGACAAATTCGTTGACTTGACCGGCGCTTTGCTTTACTTCTGGAAGGCAGACAGACTTAAAAAGACAGACAGAAAAAATCTCAATGCGTAACTCAACCAGCCTGAACATCACCATTATTACCACCACCATTACCACCGGTAAGGGTGCGGGCTGACGCATACAGGAAAAAAAAGAAAAAGCCCGCACCTAAACAGTGCGGGCTTTTTTTTCGGCAAAAATTCAGGAGAGCTTTAACATGCGAGTGCTGAAATTTGGTGGGACCTCGGTAGCGAATGCGGAACGTTTTCTGCGTGTCGCTGACATTCTGGAAAGTAATGCGCAGCAGGGACAGGTTGCCACCGTACTCTCTGCACCAGCGAAGATCACCAACCACCTGGTGGCGATGATTGAGAAGACCATCAGCGGCCAGGACGCGCTGCCGAACATCCGCGACGCCGAGCGTATTTTCGACGAGCTGCTGCAGGGGCTGGCAGCGGCGCAGCCGGGCTTCGACTACGACGGCCAGAAAACCCGCGTCGATCTGGAGTTCGCGCAGCTGAAACAGGTGCTGCACGGCATCAGCCTGCTCGGCCAGTGCCCGGACAGCGTCAACGCCGCCATTATCTGCCGCGGCGAAAAGCTCTCTATTGCCATTATGGAAGCGCTGCTGCTGGCGCGCGGTCATGAGGTCACGGTGATCGATCCGGTAGAGAAACTGCTGGCCGTCGGCCACTATCTTGAATCGACCGTTGATATCGCCGAATCGACGCGCCGCATCGCCGCCAGCCAGATCCCACCGCAAAACATGATCCTGATGGCCGGCTTTACCGCAGGCAATGAGAAGGGCGAGCTGGTGGTGCTGGGCCGCAACGGCTCCGACTACTCCGCCGCGGTGCTGGCCGCCTGTCTGCGCGCCGACTGCTGCGAAATCTGGACCGATGTCGACGGCGTCTATACCTGCGATCCGCGCCAGGTGCCCGACGCGCGCCTGCTGAAGTCGATGTCCTATCAGGAGGCGATGGAACTCTCCTACTTCGGCGCCAAAGTGCTGCATCCGCGCACCATCGCGCCTATCGCCCAGTTCCAGATCCCGTGCCTGATTAAAAACACCGCCAACCCGCAGGCGCCCGGCACGCTGATCGGCGGCGAAAGCGAGCAGGATGAGAATCCGGTCAAAGGCATTACCAATCTCAACAATATGGCGATGTTCAACGTCTCCGGCCCCGGCATGAAAGGCATGGTCGGCATGGCGGCGCGCGTGTTCGCCGCCATGTCGCGCACCGGCATTTCCGTGGTGCTCATCACTCAGTCCTCCTCGGAATACAGCATCAGCTTCTGCGTGCCGCAGAATGAGCAGGCGCGCGCGCGCCGCGTGCTGGAAGAGGAGTTCTATCTGGAGCTGAAAGATGGCCTGCTCGATCCGCTGGAGGTGATGGAGCAGCTGGCGGTGATCTCGGTGGTCGGCGACGGCATGCGCACGCTGCGCGGCATCTCCGCCAAATTCTTCTCTGCGCTGGCGCGCGCCAATATCAATATCGTCGCCATCGCCCAGGGCTCCTCTGAGCGCTCGATCTCGGTGGTGGTCAGCAACGACGACGCCACCACCGGCGTGCGCGTGGTGCACCAGATGCTGTTTGCCACCGATCAGGTGATTGAGGTATTCGTGGTAGGCGTCGGCGGCGTCGGCGGCGCGCTGCTGGATCAGCTCTATCGCCAGCAGGCCTGGCTGAAGCAGAAGCATATCGATCTGCGCGTCTGCGGCATCGCCAACTCGCGCGCGCTGCTGACCAACGTGCACGGCATCGACCTGAGCAACTGGAAAGCGGCGCTGAGCGAAGCAAAAGAGCCGTTTGACCCCGCCCGTCTGAGCCGGCTGGTGAAAGAGTACCATATGCTTAACCCGGTGATCGTCGACTGCACCTCCAGCCAGACGGTGGCCGATCGCTACGCCGACTTCCTTGGCGACGGCTTCCACGTGGTGACGCCGAATAAAAAGGCCAACACCTCGTCATGGAACTACTACCAGCAGATGCGCGCCGCCGCCGCGAAGTCGCGCCGCAAATTCCTCTACGACACCAACGTTGGCGCGGGCCTGCCGGTGATTGAAAACCTGCAAAACCTGCTGAACGCCGGCGATGAGCTGATTAAATTCTCCGGTATCCTCTCCGGCTCGCTCTCCTTTATTTTCGGCAAGCTGGATGAAGGGGTGTCGCTCTCTGAGGCGACGAAGATGGCGCGTGAGATGGGCTTTACCGAGCCGGATCCGCGTGACGATCTCTCCGGCATGGATGTGGCGCGCAAGCTGCTGATCCTGGCGCGCGAAGCGGGCCATCAGCTGGAGCTAGGCGACATTGAGATCGAGCCGCTGTTGCCCGCCAGCCTGACGGAAATCGCCGACGTCGAGACCTTTATGCAGCGTTTGCCGGAGCTGGATAACGCCTTCGCCGCGCGCGTTGCCAGCGCGCGCGACGAGGGGAAAGTGTTACGCTTCGTCGGCGCGATTGAAGAGGGTGGCGTCTGCAAAGTGAAAATCGACGCGGTCGACGGCAACGATCCGCTCTATAAAGTGAAAAACGGCGAAAACGCGCTGGCGTTTTACAGCCGTTATTATCAGCCGATCCCGCTGGTGCTGCGCGGATACGGCGCGGGAAATGATGTGACGGCGGCGGGCGTTTTCGCCGATCTGCTGCGCACTCTGTCGTGGAAGTTGGGAGTTTGATGATGGTAAAAATTTACGCGCCGGCCTCGATTGGTAATGTCAGCGTCGGCTTTGATGTGCTGGGCGCGGCGGTGTCGCCGGTGGACGGCACGCTGCTGGGTGACTGCGTCTCGGTAGAGGCGGCGCCGCGCTTTTCGCTGCAGAACAGCGGACGCTTCGTCAGCAAGCTGCCGGACGATCCCAAAGAGAATATCGTTTACCAGTGCTGGCAGCGCTTTTGCGAGGCGATCGGCGAAGAGGTGCCGGTGGCGATGACGCTGGAAAAAAATATGCCGATCGGCTCTGGTCTCGGCTCCAGCGCTTGTTCGGTGGTGGCCGGCCTGATGGCGATGAACGAGTTTTGCGGCAGGCCGCTCAGCGATACGCAGCTGCTGACGCTGATGGGCGAGCTGGAAGGGCGCATTTCCGGCAGCGTGCACTATGACAACGTCGCGCCGTGCTTCCTCGGCGGCATTCAGCTGATGCTGGAAGAGAACGGCGTTATCAGCCAGCCGGTGCCGGGCTTCGACGACTGGCTGTGGGTAATGGCCTATCCCGGTATCAAGGTCTCTACCGCCGAAGCGCGCGCCATCCTGCCGGCGCAGTATCGCAAAGAGGATGTGATTAAGCATGGCCGCCTGCTGGCAGGCTTTATTCATGCCTGCCACACGCGCCAGCCGCTGCTGGCCGCTAAACTGATGCAGGATGTGATTGCTGAGCCTTACCGCACCCGACTGCTGCCGGGCTTTGCCGAAGCGCGTCAGGCCGCCGTGGATATCGGCGCGCTGGCCTGCGGCATTTCCGGCTCCGGCCCCACGCTTTTCGCCGTTTGCAATCAGATGGAAACGGCGCAGCGGATGGCAGACTGGCTGCGCCAGCACTATCTGCAGAATGATGAAGGCTTCGTCCATATTTGCCGCCTTGATACGGCTGGCGCACGTAAACTGGGATAACGCATGAAACTCTACAACCTTAAGGATCATAACGAGCAGGTGAGCTTTTCGCAGGCGGTGAAACAGGGCCTCGGATCGCAGCAGGGGCTTTTCTTCCCGCTGGAGCTGCCGGAATTCGAGCTGACCGACATCGACGCGATGCTGGAGATGGATTTCGTCAGCCGCAGCAGCAAAATTCTGTCTGCCTACATCGGCGACGAAATCGCGCCGCACCAGCTGGCCGAGCGTGTTAAAACTGCCTTCGCCTTCCCGGCGCCGGTGGTGAAGGTGAGCGACGATATCTCATGTCTGGAGCTGTTTCACGGCCCAACGCTGGCGTTTAAGGATTTCGGCGGCCGCTTTATGGCGCAGATGCTCTCCTACGTGTCAGGCGCGGACGAGCAGATCACTATTCTGACCGCGACCTCCGGCGACACCGGCGCGGCGGTGGCCCACGCTTTTTACGGCATGGAAAACGTGCGCGTGGTGATCCTCTATCCGCAGGGCAAAATCAGTCCGCTGCAGGAGAAGCTGTTCTGCACGCTGGGCGGCAATATCGAGACCATCGCCATCGACGGCGACTTCGACGCCTGTCAGGCGCTGGTAAAACAGGCGTTTGACGACGAGGAGCTGAAGAAGGCGATCGGCCTGAACTCCGCCAACTCCATCAATATCAGCCGCCTGCTGGCGCAGATCTGCTACTACTTCGAAGCGGTGGCGCAGCTGCCGCAGGAGAAACGCAATCAGCTGGTGGTGTCGGTGCCGAGCGGCAACTTCGGCGATCTCACTGCCGGCCTGCTGGCAAAATCGCTGGGGCTGCCGATTAAGCGTTTTATCGCCGCCACCAACGCCAACGACACCGTGCCGCGCTTTCTGCAGGGCGGCAGCTGGACGCCCAACGCCACGGTCGCCACGCTGTCGAACGCCATGGACGTCAGTCAGCCCAACAACTGGCCGCGCGTTGAGGAGCTGTTCCGCCGCAAAACCTGGCGTTTAACCGATCTTGCCTACGGCGCGGTCAGCGACGACACCACCGAAGCGACGATGCGCGAGCTGGCGGAAATCGGCTATATCTCCGAACCGCACGCGGCCATCGCCTATCGCTTGCTGCGCGATCAGCTGCAGGAAGGGGAGTTTGGTCTGTTCCTCGGCACGGCGCACCCGGCGAAGTTTAAGGAGAGCGTGGAAGCGATTCTGGGGCAGGCGCTGCCGCTGCCGCAGGAGCTGGCGGACCGCGCCGGGCTGCCGCTGCTGTCGCACACCATGCCGGCGGATTTCGCGCCGCTGCGCGCGTTTTTACTTAAGGCCTGACAAGGTGCTGACGCGGGTGACAAGGTCCGATCGCAAAGACGCAAAAATAGCCATCCATGGCGGCTCGGCTCGCGCAGTCCCTTGCGCGAGACGCTTTGCTCTTCGGCCCATGTCACCCGCGTTTTAAGTTTGCCAGTCGCCGGTCGGCCGCCCTGAGCGTTACTTCTGCTCGTAACGCTTAAACACCAGCTCGTTCTCGCTGCTGCTCGCCTCGTCATAGAAATAGCCGTCGACATCAAACCCTTTCAGCGCCTCAGGATCGGTCAGGCGATGCTGAATGATGTAGCGGCTCATCAGCCCGCGCGCCTTTTTGGCGTAGAAGCTGATCACCTTAAACGCGCCATTTTTCTCATCGAGGAACACCGGCTTCACCAGCCGCGCCTCTAGCTGCTTCGGCTTGATCGCCCGGAAATACTCGTCCGACGCCAGATTGATCAGCACCGCATCGCCCTGCGCGCGCAGCGCGTCGTTAAGCTGCTGCGTCAGCAGATCGCCCCAGAAGCTGTAGAGATCGTTGCCGGCCGGCGTGGCGAACTTAATGCCCATCTCCAGACGATAGGGCTGCATCAGGTCGAGCGGACGCAGCACGCCGTAGAGGCCAGAGAGCATGCGCAGATGCTGCTGCGCGAAGTCGAAATCCGCCTCGCTGAAGCTCTCCGCCTGCAGGCCGGTGTAGACGTCGCCCTTAAACGCCAGGATCGCCTGACGCGCGTTGTCCGGCGTGAACTCGGGCTGCCAGCTGTTAAAGCGTTCGGCGTTCAGCAGCGCCAGCTTGTCGCTGATGCTCATCAGCGAAGCGATTTGCGCCGGTGAGAGATCGCGCGCCACCTCGATCAGCTGCTGTGATTTTTCTAACAGCGCAGGCTGGGTAAAACGCTGGGTCGCCAGCGGGCTGCTAAAATCGAGCGTTTTGGCGGGTGAGATCACCATTAACATAGTCGCTTCCTCGTTTATCCCTTGTCGCTACAGGGAAGGGGCTAATAATCAGGCTGCCGAGTGTAGCAAAAAAGGCGCCGCGCGCGGCAAATCGCAGCCATTCGTTTGCGCTATCGTAAACGGCATCTGGCGACCTTGCGCCTCGGTTGCCGCATGATATTATCGCAACAGCCTTTTTCACCCTGACATTACACAAGAGACAAGAGACATGACGGACAAACTGACCTCCCTGCGTCAACTCACCACCGTTGTCGCCGACACCGGCGATATCGCAGCGATGAAGCTCTACCAGCCGCAAGATGCCACCACCAACCCTTCTCTGATCCTGAACGCCGCGCAGATCCCGGAATACCGCAAGCTGATCGACGAAGCGATTAGCTGGGCGCGCGAGCAGAACGGCAGCAAAGATGAGCTGATCTCGCTGGTGTCGGACAAACTGGCCGTCAACATCGGTCTGGAGATCCTGAAGCTGATCCCGGGCCGCATCTCCACCGAAGTCGACGCGCGTCTCTCTTACGACACCGAAGGCAGCATTGCCAAAGCGCGCAGCCTAATCAAACTCTACAACGACGCGGGCATCAGCAATGACCGTATCCTGATCAAGCTGGCGTCAACCTGGCAGGGCATCCGCGCGGCGGAGCAGCTGGAAAAAGAGGGCATCAACTGTAACCTGACGCTGCTCTTCTCCTTCGCCCAGGCACGCGCCTGCGCGGAAGCGGGCGTGTTCCTGATCTCCCCGTTCGTCGGCCGTATCCTCGACTGGTACAAAAACAACACTGACAAGAAAGAGTACGCGCCGCACGAAGATCCGGGCGTGGTGTCGGTGTCTGAAATCTACAGCTACTACAAGCAGCACGGCTATGAAACCGTGGTGATGGGCGCGAGCTTCCGTAACGTCGGCGAGATCCTCGAGCTGGCGGGCTGCGATCGCCTGACCATCTCTCCGGCGCTGCTGAAAGAGCTGGCGGAGAGCGAAGGCGCGGTTGAGCGCAAGCTGAGCTACAGCGGCGACGTCAAAGCGCGTCCGGCGAAAATGACCGAGTCGGAGTTCCTGTGGCAGCACAACCAGGATCCGATGGCGGTGGCGAAACTGGCGGAAGGCATCCGCAACTTCGCCGTCGACCAGGGCAAGCTTGAGAAAATGATCGCCGACCTGCTGTAATCTGTGGCCGTGGCGGCCTGGCCGCCACGGTTTTCGCTTTGCCCTACTTTCTATTATCCTTCCTGCTATTCCTCTTTTGTCTTACCGCTTTGCGGTCAACCCGGGTAACAACATCATGGATACTTTACGCATTGGCCTGATCTCCGTTTCCGATCGCGCCGCGAACGGCATTTATCAGGATCAGGGCATTCCGGCGCTGGAAGCCTGGCTAAGCCGCGCGCTGGCGACTCCTTTTACCACCGAAACCCGCCTGGTGCCGGACGAGCAGCCGCTGATCGAACAGGCGATCTGCGAGCTGGTGGACGAGCGCTTCTGTCATCTGGTGCTGACCACCGGCGGCACCGGTCCGGCGCGCCGCGACGTCACGCCCGACGCCACGCTGGCGGTCGCCGACCGCGAGATGCCGGGCTTTGGCGAGCAGATGCGCCAGATCAGCCTGCGGTTCGTGCCGACGGCGATTTTGTCGCGTCAGGTCGGGGTGATCCGCAAGCAGTCGCTGGTGATTAACCTGCCAGGCCAGCCAAAATCGATTCAGGAGACGCTGGAGGGGCTGAAGGATGGCGAAGGCAAGGTTTCGGTGCCGGGCATTTTCGCTGCCGTACCTTATTGTTTACAGCTGCTGGAAGGGCCCTACGTCGACACGCATCGCGACGTGGTAGCAGCTTTTCGCCCTAAAAGCGCGATAAAGGAGATAAATAACTAAAAATTCGTCATTTCAGGCATAGCCTCTGGCAGCGCTGGTGTAGTGAAAGATGGACGGTATAGTAAGCGTAAATTTACAACCGTCTCTTTGACTCTGGGAACCTCTACGCTCATGGATTCACCTGCTGCCCATCGCCTGAAAGGTCAGGATTATAAAACGCTGTCGCTGGCCGCGCTCGGCGGCGCGCTGGAGTTCTACGACTTTATTATCTTCGTGTTTTTCGCTGCGGTGATTGGCGAACGCTTCTTTCCGGCCGATATCCCTGACTGGCTGCGTCAGCTGCAAACCTTCGCCATTTTCGCCGCCGGCTATCTGGCGCGCCCGCTCGGCGGGCTGATTATGGCGCACTTCGGCGATAAGGTCGGGCGCAAGAAAATGTTCAGCCTGAGCATTCTGCTGATGGCGCTGCCGACGCTGGCGATGGGCCTGCTGCCGACCTATGAGACGGCGGGGATCGTCGCGCCGCTGCTGATGCTGCTGCTGCGCCTGCT
Organism: Pantoea sp. Z09; assembly: GCF_022394795.1. Taxonomy (NCBI): domain Bacteria; kingdom Pseudomonadati; phylum Pseudomonadota; class Gammaproteobacteria; order Enterobacterales; family Erwiniaceae; genus Pantoea; species Pantoea sp. Z09. The sequence continues at coordinate 3,280,788 of NZ_CP092373.1, read as the reverse complement.
GCAGGGCGCGGCGATTGGCGGCGAGGTGCCGGGCGCCTGGGTGTTCGTGGCGGAGCACGTGCCGGAAAAGCGCGTGGGTTTCGCCTGCGGCACGCTGACCGCGGGCCTGACGGCCGGCATCCTGCTCGGATCGCTGGTGGCGACCGCCATCAACAGCAGCATGACGCCGCAAACGGTCGCCAGCATCGGCTGGCGCATTCCTTTCTTTCTTGGCGGCCTGTTCGGCCTGCTGGCGATGTATCTGCGTCGCTGGCTGCATGAAACGCCGGTGTTTCAGGAGATGCAGCAGCGTAAGACGCTGGCCGACGCGCTGCCGTTGAAAACCGTCCTGACCCACCATAAAGGCGCTGTTCTGCTCTCGATGCTGCTCACCTGGCTGCTCTCTGCCTGTATCGTGGTGGTGATCCTGATGGCGCCGGCGCTGATGCAGAAGCAGCACGGCATCAGCGCGGCGCTGAGCCTGCAGGCTAACTGCCTGGCGACGGTGATGCTGCTGGTGGGCTGCGTGATCGCCGGCTGGCTGGTGGACTGGCTGGGCGCGGCGAAAACCTTAACCGGCGGCTCGCTGCTGCTGGCGGCTGCCAGCTGGCATTTCTTCGCCGCGCAGACGCCTGACGCCAGCAACCTGTTCTTCAACTATGGGCTGGCCGGACTGAGCGTCGGGGTGGTGGGCGTGGTGCCCTTTCTGATGGTGCGCGCCTTTCCGGCGGCGGTGCGTTTTACCGGCATCTCTTTTTCCTATAACGTCGCCTACGCCATTTTTGGCGGCCTGACGCCGATTTTCGTTACGCTGATCCTGCGCGTCACGCCGCTGGCGCCCGCCTGGTATGTGCTGGCGCTGGCGCTGATCGGTCTGCTGATCGGGGGATGGCTGCACTATGCCGAACGACAGGGCGCGCTGGCGAGCGAAACGCGCCTGTAACAGGCGCGCTGGCAGCGGTCAGTCGGCGGCGGGGCGCTTCTGCATTATCGCGGCGCGCTTCATCAGCGGCGCGGTCAGCAGATAGACGACACAGGCGACGATAATCGAGTTAAACACCGGCACGCCGCGCTCAACCAGCAGCCCGGTGGCGCCACCAGCCACGCTGGCGATCAGCGCGGGCCAGCCGATCGGCTGCGAAGAGGGCGGCAGCGCGTTGCTGTCGCGGCTCTGCGCCAGCGTCTGGCGGTCCGTCTTCAGCAGATAGTAATCCACAATCATTACCCCCAGCACCGGCGGGAAGATTACGCCCAGCAGTTCAAGAAAATCAACGAACCGGTCGAGAATGCCCAGCACCGAGCAGAGGGTGCCGAGAAAACCCAGCAGCAGCGTAATCACGCTGTAGCGCGGTTTAAAGCCGGTCAGCCCTTCCGTGGCGTTGGCGACCCCCAGCGTCGAGGAGTAGAGATTGAGATCGTTGACGCGCAGGGTAGAGAAGACCACGGCGAACAGCCCCAGCGTGGCGGTGGTCTGAGTAATGATGGCGATGATGTCGGCGGTGTGCAGCGCCTTCGCAATCAGGATGGCCAGCCCGTTGACGCCATATTCCCCTACCAGAATCGTCAGCAGGGTGATGGCGAAAACGTCTTTGCCGCTGCGGGAAAAACGCGTCAGATCCGGCGTCATCAGGCTGGCGAGAATGGCGCCGCCGATCACCATGGTAATGGCGGCGCTCAGGGTGATGGTCTCGCTAGCGGCGAGCGGCGGAAGGCTGTTTGCCGCCGGACCGTGAAACGCATGCCAGAAAATCCAGCCCATCAGCGCAATAAACAGCGGCACCGCGACGCGCGCGGTAAAGCGCAGCGCCTTAAAACCAAATGCCACCAGCAGCGTCAGCACGGCGCCTGACAGCGAGGCGGCCTGAGCGAAGCTCAGCCTGCCGTCCAGGGCGTAGCTCAGCGAACGGGCGAACACCGCGTTCTGGATGCCGAACCAGCCCAGCAGGCTGACGGCGACCAGCAGGCCGATCAGCACCGAGCCGTGACGGCCGAAGCCGCACCAGCGCGCCAGCAGCGTGCCGGATAAGCCTTCGCGCATGCCGGCGTAGCCGAGGGCGAAGGTGATAAAGCCAAACAGCAGGCTGGCGAGGGTAATGGCAGTAAAGGCGGCGCCGAGCGTCATGCCGTTGCCCAGCACGGCGCCGAGCATAAACTGATCGAGCGCGGTCAGCATACCCATATGCACAAGGGCGACGCTAAACAGCGAAAGCCTTTCGCCCGCAGGCACCCGGCTCAACGGGTAGTCATCAAATTTACTCACAACAGGTTTTCCTTACCGGTTTAAATAAAAGCGACGCCCTTGCTGAGCAGTTTCTCTGGCAGATAGTTCTCCAGCGACTCAGCGCGGCAGTATTGTTCGAACTGTTGCAGCGAGTGCACGCCCGCTTTCTGATAAAGGGTGGCGATGCGGTTGCCGATGGTTTTCACGCTGAGGTTATAGATGCGCGCGATCTCTTTTGCGCTAAAGCGGCGCAGCAGCAGAAAGATCACATCCAGTTCGGCGGGCGTGAAAAGGGGATGCTCAAGCTGCGTGGTGAGCACCGAGGTTTTGCGGGGATTGATAAAGTTAAGCGCGCCGATGTTGTCGAGCGGGCGCGCGTTCCAGATGCAGCCGAGGAACTGATTGCGGCTGTCGAACACCGGATATTTTTCGCTGACGAAAGGGGTCAGGTAATCTTTGCCATACCAGTAATGGGTCTCTATTACCGCTACGCTGCTTTTCAGGGCCCTGGCTTGTTCGTCGTGCTCGCAGAATTCATCGGCGCAGTCGCTCCAGCGCGTGGGAAATTCGTTATCTTTTTTCCCTTCCAGCGAATAGTTCTTCGGCGTAGCGGTATATAAGCGAGCCGCGGTATTCATATAAAGATGTTGTGAGGCCGCGTCTTTAAAACCCCACGGCGTCGGTAACAGATCCATCGTGGTGGCAAACGCGGCAAGAAAATCGTCGATACTGCGATATGGGCTGCCCATAACGCCTCGCTGAATGAAAGCAGGTTATAATCTTTTCGCCAGATAATAACGGGAAAAGCGCTGCGCATAGCCATCCTGTTCGCCGTAGACGCGATAGCCGAGTTTTTCGTAAAACCCGCGCGCCTGAAAGCTGAGGGTATCGACGACCGCCATATGGCAGCCGCGGCTGCGCGCCTCTTCTTCCGCCTGTTGCATCAGCTGACGCCCGGTGCCGTGCTGGCGATGCGCCTCATCTATCCATAAATAGTGAATATCCAGCGTGCCGAACCAGGTGTGCGCCAGCAGTCCGCCCTGAATATGCTGCTCATCATCATACAATATAACGTTCAGCGGCTTCATATTGATCTCGGCGAAGCGGCTATTATGCTGCCAGAGCTGCTGAATGATATATTCCTCAGCCTGAGGATCCTTAATATGGCTGACCTTTATTTCCATATAGCAATGTCCATATGATAAAAATATGAATAGAAAGAGGGGATTTTAATATTTCGGAATTTCCATTATTAGCATGGCGCCTGGCCGGGCGCAAGGGCAAATATTCCTCCTGCGGCGTCAGGCCGGTAATATTAAGATAGCGCCGGTTGTTTGACGAGCAGACAGGTTCGCTCGTTCGCCAACATCAGGGAAAACAGAAAATAAGTTCAGTTTGCAATAATAACGATAATATATTTTCCGCAGCCCGTTTACTGGGCCTGCAGGGTCACACAGCTTCCCGTTATACTGCGTTCGTCAGGCCGCCCTTTTCGCGGCCTTTTTCTTTGGGCGCGCCGCGACCACGCGTGCCTGCATCGCCGAATGCGCGGATCTGAAAAAAAATTTTCTTTTAACCCTTGATGCGCTTCGAAGCGGCCCCATTTAGTTGTCATCGAGCGTTGTGAGCCCGGGAAAAAAAGCGAGTAATGGCGGTTGAAAGCCAACAAAGCGCCCGCATTAAAGGTTCACAACCCAAATTGACAAAGAATTTAAGTGGGAGACGTTTAGATGGGTAAGATTATTGGTATTGACCTGGGTACAACCAACTCTTGTGTTGCGATCATGGACGGCGGTAAAGCGCGCGTGCTGGAGAATGCCGAGGGCGACCGCACCACGCCTTCAATTATTGCTTATACGCAGGATGGCGAAACTCTGGTGGGTCAACCGGCTAAACGTCAGGCGGTGACCAACCCGCAGAATACGCTGTTTGCTATCAAGCGTCTGATCGGCCGTCGTTTCCAGGACGAAGAAGTGCAGCGTGACATCAAAATCATGCCGTACAAAATCACCTCTTCCGACAACGGCGACGCCTGGCTGGAAGTGAAAGGCCAGAAAATGGCGCCGCCGCAGATCTCTGCGGAAGTGCTGAAAAAAATGAAGAAAACCGCTGAAGACTACCTCGGCGAGCCGGTGACCGAAGCGGTCATCACCGTTCCGGCCTACTTTAACGATGCGCAGCGTCAGGCGACCAAAGACGCCGGCCGTATCGCGGGTCTGGAAGTGAAACGTATCATCAACGAACCGACTGCAGCGGCGCTGGCCTACGGCCTGGATAAAGGTCAGGGCAACCGCACCATCGCGGTATACGACCTGGGCGGCGGTACCTTCGATATCTCTATTATCGAAATCGACGAAGTTGACGGCGAAAAAACCTTTGAAGTGCTGGCCACCAACGGTGATACCCACCTGGGCGGTGAAGACTTCGACAGCCGTCTGATCAACTATCTGGTCGCGGAATTCAAGAAAGATCAGGGCATCGATCTGCACAACGATCCGCTGGCGATGCAGCGTCTGAAAGAAGCCGCCGAGAAAGCGAAAATCGAGCTCTCCTCTGCGCAGCAGACCGACGTTAACCTGCCGTACATCACGGCGGACGCGACCGGTCCGAAACACCTGAACATCAAAGTGACCCGTGCGAAGCTCGAGTCTCTGGTAGAAGATCTGGTCAGCCGCTCTATCGAGCCGCTGAAAGTGGCGCTGCAGGATGCGGGACTCTCTGTGTCCGACATCAACGACGTCATCCTGGTGGGCGGTCAGACCCGTATGCCGATGGTGCAGTCCAAAGTGGCGGAGTTCTTCGGCAAAGAGCCGCGTAAAGACGTTAACCCGGACGAAGCGGTTGCTGTCGGCGCGGCAGTACAGGGCGGCGTGCTGGCAGGCGACGTGAAAGACGTGCTGCTGCTGGACGTGACCCCGCTGTCGCTGGGTATCGAAACCATGGGTGGCGTGATGACCTCGCTGATCAGCAAGAACACCACTATCCCGACCAAGCACAGCCAGGTCTTCTCTACCGCTGAAGACAACCAGTCTGCCGTGACCATTCACGTGCTGCAGGGTGAGCGTAAGCGCTCCAGCGATAACAAATCGCTGGGTCAGTTCAACCTGGACGGCATTCAGCCGGCGCCGCGCGGCATGCCGCAGATCGAAGTCACCTTCGATATCGATGCGGACGGCATCCTGCACGTTTCGGCGAAAGACAAGAACAGCGGCAAAGAGCAGAAGATCACCATTAAAGCCTCTTCCGGCCTGAACGAGGACGAGATCGAAAAAATGGTTCGCGACGCGGAAGCGAACGCTGAATCGGATCGTAAGTTCGAAGAGCTGGTGCAGACGCGCAACCAGGGCGACCAGATTGCGCACAGCACCCGTAAGCAGCTGGACGAAGCGGGCGATAAACTCTCCGCTGAGGACAAAGCGCCAATCGAGTCCGCGCTGAGCGAACTGGAAACCGCGCTGAAAGGCGAAGACAAAGAGGCGATCGACGCTAAAATGCAGGCCCTGATGCAGGTTTCCAGCAAGCTGATGGAAGCGGCACAGCAGCAGGGACAGGCAGGCGGCGCGGACGCAGCCGACGCTTCTGCGAAGAAAGATGACGACGTGGTCGACGCTGAATTCGAAGAAGTGAAAGACAACAAAAAATAATTGCCCCTGACCGGGCGCGACGGTTGGCCTGACAGCCGTTGAAACCAGCACGGGCGTAGGAGATCTCTCCACGCCCGTGCGAGCATGTTAAGGGCTAAAAATGGCGAAGAGTGACTACTACGAGATTTTAGGCGTCTCCAAATCCGCAGACGAACGTGAAATTAAAAAGGCGTATAAACGCCTGGCGATGAAATTTCACCCCGATCGCAATCCGGGTGATAAAGAGGCGGAAGCCAAATTCAAAGAGGTCAAGGAAGCCTACGAAATCCTGACCGACGCGCAGAAGCGCGCGGCCTACGATCAATATGGTCATGCGGCGTTTGAACAGGGCGGCATGGGCGGTGGCGGATTCGGCGGCGGCGGCTTTGGTGGCGGCGGCGCGGACTTCAGCGATATCTTTGGCGACGTCTTCGGCGACATCTTTGGCGGCGGTCGTCGTCAGCGCGCAGCGCGCGGCGCCGATTTACGCTACAACATGGAGCTGACGCTGGAAGAAGCGGTGCGCGGCGTGACCAAAGAGATCCGCATCCCGACGCTGCAGGAGTGTGAGGTTTGCCACGGCAGCGGCGCGAAATCAGGCACCCAGCCGCAGACCTGTCCTACCTGTCACGGCGCGGGCCAGGTGCAGATGCGCCAGGGTTTCTTCACCGTGCAGCAGGCCTGTCCGACCTGTCATGGTCGCGGCTCGGTGATTAAAGATCCGTGCAACGCCTGTCACGGCCACGGCCGCGTCGAGAAGTCGAAAACCCTGTCGGTGAAAATTCCCGCAGGCGTCGACACCGGCGACCGTATCCGTCTCAGCGGCGAAGGCGAAGCTGGCGAGCAGGGCGCGCCAGCGGGCGATCTCTACGTTCAGGTGTCGGTGAAGAAACACCCGATCTTCGAACGTGAAGATAACAACCTCTACTGCGAAGTGCCGATCAACTTTGCCATGGCGGCACTGGGCGGTGAGATCGAAGTGCCGACGCTGGATGGACGCGTGAAGCTGAAAGTCCCGGCGGAAACCCAGACCGGCAAGCTGTTCCGCATGCGCGGCAAAGGCGTGAAGTCGGTGCGCGGCGGCGCGGTTGGCGATCTGCTGTGCCGCGTGGTGGTGGAAACCCCGGTCAATCTGAACGAGAAGCAGAAAAAGCTGCTGCGCGATCTGGAAGAGAGCTTCGGCGGTCCGACTGGCGACAACAACAGCCCGCGTTCGAAAAGCTTTTTCGACGGCGTGAAAAAATTCTTCGACGACCTGACCCGCTAATGGTTATTCGGTGAAATAAAGCCAGCGCCTTGTCGCTGGCTTTTTTTTTGCCTGCTTTTAGCGCACAGCGCTTAAAGTTCCGTAAATACGTGTGTTACTAGCCGAATCGCTGTTTGTTAACCGTTATGATAGCCGCTGCTCTGGGATAGCACAGGTCAATCACTCAGGAGAAAATGTGAATATCAGGCTTAAAAAATGGCTACAGAACGATGCGACCAGCGGCATAGTGCTGATTGTCGCCGCCGCGCTGGCGATGTTCCTCGCGAACAGCGCCGCCACGCAGCAGGGCTATCAGAACCTGCTGGCGATACCGGTGGAATTCCGCTTCGGCGCGCTCGATATCAGTAAGAATCTGCTGCTGTGGATCAACGACGCGCTGATGGCGGTGTTCTTTCTGATGGTGGGATTAGAAGTAAAGCGCGAAATGGTAATGGGCGCGCTGGCAAAGCGTGAACAGGCGATCTTCCCGCTGATTGCCGCGCTGGGCGGCATGCTGGCGCCGGGCCTGCTGTTTCTGGCCTTTAACGGCGCGGACCCCGCTACGCGCAGCGGCTGGGCCATTCCCACCGCCACCGATATCGCTTTTGCCCTTGGCATCCTCGCGCTGCTCGGCAGCCGCGTGCCGCCAGCGCTAAAAATCTTCCTGATGGCGCTGGCGATCATCGACGATCTCGGCGCCATTGTGATTATCGCGCTGTTCTACACCAGCGATCTGTCGATAGCCGCGCTGGGCGTCGCCGCGCTGGCGATTGTGGTGCTGGCGGCGATGAATCTGCTGAACGTGCGCAACACCGGGCTCTATCTGCTGGTCGGCATGGTGCTCTGGACCGCCGTGTTGAAATCGGGCGTGCATGCGACGCTGGCGGGCGTGGTGGTGGGCTTTTTAATCCCGCTGAAGAAGCAGGAGGGCCACTCGCCGGCGATTCACCTGGAGCACGCGCTGCATCCCTGGGTGCGCTGGCTGATCCTGCCGCTGTTCGCCTTCGCCAATGCGGGCGTGTCGCTGGACGGCGTGCACGCGGCGGATATCGTTTCGCTGCTGCCGCTGGGCATTATGGTGGGACTGCTGATCGGCAAGCCGCTGGGGATCACGCTCTTCTGCTGGCTGGCGGTGAAGTTCAGGCTGGCGACGCTGCCGCACAATACCCGCCTGGCGGATATCGCCGCGGTCGGCGTGCTGTGCGGCATCGGCTTTACCATGTCGATCTTCATCGCCTCGCTCGCCTACGGTGAGAGCAATCCGCAGCTGATTACGCTGGCGAAGCTGGGCATTTTGCTGGGGTCGATTCTGTCGGCGGTGGCGGGCTATCTGATCCTGAGGCGACGTCTGGCGGCGTAACCAGGACGAAAAAAAACCGGCTAAGCGCCGGTTCTTTTTTACAAAGCGATGAACAAAGGCTTACGCCATTTTGTTGATCTGAGCAGTCAGGTTTGCTTTATGACGTGCAGCTTTGTTTTTGTGGATCAGACCTTTAGCAGCCTGACGGTCCACGATCGGTTGCATTTCGTTAAATGCGTTCTGCGCAGCAGCTTTGTCGCCAGCTGCGATCGCCGCGTATACTTTCTTCACGAAAGTACGCATCATAGAACGACGGCTCGCGTTATGCTTGCGACGTTTTTCAGATGTTACGGCGCGTTTCTTAGCTGATTTGATATTAGCCAAGGTCCAACTCCCAAATGTGTTCTATATGGACAAATCAAAGGCCGAGGACTATGCCTTTTGAGCCTTCTTTTGTCAATGGATTTGTGCAAATAAGCGTCGTTTTACAAACCACGCCCGGTTACGTAATTGATGGCGCAAGATTCTACCAGCTTCCCCTCGTCAGATACAGCCTTTCACAACAAAATTCTCACAGAGCCGCGCCGCGCGCGCCAGGCCCTGATAAATGGCGCGTTCTGCGCAGGAAAGGTGTGGCGACGGGTTAACCTTCGCCGCTTTCAAGGGTATAATCCGCCGATTTCCACCGGTTTGAGTCAGCCATGAAGTTTATCCGCGGTATTCATAATCTAAACGAGCAGCATCGCGGCTGCGTCCTGACCATTGGTAACTTCGACGGCGTGCATCGCGGCCATCAGGCGCTGATGGCGCGCCTGTGCGAAGAGGGACGAAAACGCCAGCTTCCGGTGATGGTGATGCTGTTTGAGCCGCAGCCGCTTGAGCTGTTCGCCGGAGACAAAGCCCCGGCGCGCCTGACGCGCCTGCGGGAAAAGCTGAAGTTCCTGGCGGAAGCGGGCGTCGATCGGGTGCTGTGCGTGCGCTTCGACCGCCGCTTTGCCGCGCAGTCGGCGCAGTGCTTTATCACCGATCTGCTGGTGGATAAGCTGGACGTCAAATACCTGGCGGTGGGGGATGATTTCCGCTTTGGCGCTGGTCGCCAGGGCGATTTCCTGTTATTACAGAAGGCCGGTGCCGAGTACGGCTTTGACGTTGTCAGCACCGAAACCTTCTGCGACGGCGGCAAGCGTATCAGCAGCACCGCCGTGCGTCAGGCGCTGGCCAGTGACGACTTAGCGCTGGCGCAAACGCTGCTGGGCCACCCTTTCAGTATCTCTGGCCGCGTCGTGCACGGCGATGCGCTGGGACGCACCATCGGTTTCCCCACCGCGAACCTTCCTTTGCGCCGCATCGTCTCGCCGGTGAAAGGCGTGTATGCGGTGGAGGTGCTCGGTCTGGGGGCGCCTGTTCCCGGCGTGGCGAATATCGGCACGCGACCAACGGTAAAAGGATTGCGCCAGCAGCTTGAAGTTCACCTGCTTGACATCAATATCAATCTGTATGGAAAGCACATTGATGTGGTGCTGAAGCATAAGATACGTAACGAGCAGCGCTTTGCCTCACTGGAGGCGTTGAAAGAACAAATTGCGAAAGATGTGGTAACCGCCCGGCGCTTCTTTGGGCTTTAACCCCGCAAAAAACGGAAACGAGAATCTGATGAGTGACTATAAATCTACCCTGAATTTGCCCGAAACGGGGTTCCCGATGCGCGGCGATCTTGCCAAACGCGAACCGGGAATGCTGCAACGCTGGTATGATGACAACCTGTACGGCATCATCCGCGAAGCCAAAAAAGGGAAAAAAACCTTTATTCTGCATGACGGCCCTCCCTATGCGAACGGCAGCATCCATATTGGTCACTCAGTTAACAAGATTCTGAAAGACATTATCGTCAAGTCGAAAGGCATGGCGGGCTTCGACTCGCCTTACGTGCCGGGCTGGGACTGCCACGGCCTGCCGATCGAGCATAAGGTCGAGCAGATGATCGGCAAGCCGGGCGAGAAGGTGACGCCGGCTGAGTTCCGCGAAGCGTGCCGCAAATACGCCGCCGAGCAGGTCGAAGGGCAGAAGGCGGACTTTATCCGTCTTGGCGTGCTGGGCGACTGGGATCGTCCCTACCTGACAATGAACTTCCAGACCGAAGCCAACATCATCCGCGCGCTGGGCAAAATCATCGGCAATGGCCACCTGCACAAGGGCGCGAAGCCGGTGCACTGGTGCCTGGACTGCCGTTCGGCGCTGGCGGAAGCGGAAGTGGAATACTACGACAAAACCTCGCCCTCTATCGACGTGATGTTTAACGCGGTAGACCGCGACGCGGTGCGCGCAAAATTCGGCGACGCGCCGGCTAACGGCCCGATCTCGTTGGTGATCTGGACCACGACGCCCTGGACCATGCCGGCCAACCGCGCCATCTCGCTGCATCCGGAGTTTGACTATCAGCTGGTGCAGATCGACGGCCGCGCGCTGATCCTGGCGAAAGAGCTGGTAGAGAGCGTGCTGAAGCGCGCCGGCGTCGCCGAGTGGACCGTGCTGGGCGAATGCAAAGGCGCGGCGCTGGAGCGTCTGACGTTCCAGCATCCTTTCCTGGTGAACATTCAGTCGCCGGTGGTGCTGGGCGAGCACGTAACGCTTGAAGCGGGTACCGGCGCCGTGCATACCGCGCCGGGCCACGGTCCGGACGACTATGTTATCGGCCAGAAATATGGCATTGAAGTGGCGAACCCGGTTGGTCCGGACGGCACCTATCTGCCAGGCACCTATCCGACGCTGGACGGTCTGAACGTCTTCAAGGCCAACGACGTCATCGTTGAGCTGCTGAAAGAGAAGGGCGCGCTGCTGCACGTGGAAAAACTGCTGCACAGCTACCCGCACTGCTGGCGTCACAAAACGCCGATCATCTTCCGCGCCACGCCGCAGTGGTTCATCAGCATGGATCAGAAAGGCCTGCGCGCGCAATCGCTGAAAGAGATCAAAGGCGTGCAGTGGATCCCGGACTGGGGCCAGGCGCGTATCGAAGCGATGGTGGCGAACCGTCCCGACTGGTGCATCTCGCGTCAGCGCACCTGGGGCGTGCCGATGGCGCTGTTCGTGCACAAAGAGACCGAGCAGCTGCATCCCGACACGCTGGCGCTGATGGAGAAAGTGGCGCAGCGCGTTGAGCAGGATGGTATTCAGGCGTGGTGGGATCTCGACCCGCGCGAGCTGATGGGCGATGACGCCGACAGCTACGTGAAGGTGCCGGATACGCTGGACGTCTGGTTCGACTCCGGCTCCACCAGCTATGCGGTGGTCGACGCGCGTCCGGAATTTGGCGGCCACACGCCCGATATGTATCTGGAAGGTTCCGACCAGCATCGCGGCTGGTTTATGTCCTCGCTGATGATCTCGACCGCGATGAAGGGCAAAGCGCCCTATCGCCAGGTGCTGACCCACGGCTTCACCGTCGATGGTCAGGGCCGCAAGATGTCCAAATCGATCGGCAACACCGTTTCGCCGCAGGACGTGATGAACAAGCTGGGCGCGGATATTCTGCGCCTGTGGGTCGCCTCGACCGACTATTCCGGCGAGATGGCGGTTTCCGACGAGATCCTGAAGCGCTCCGCCGACGCCTATCGTCGTATCCGCAACACCGCGCGCTTCCTGCTGGCGAACCTTAACGGCTTCAACCCGGAAACCGATAGGGTCAAGCCGGAAGAGATGGTGGTGGTGGATCGCTGGGCGGTCGGCCGCGCGCAGGCGGCGCAGGCGGATATCGTCGCCTCCTACGACAACTACGATTTCCACGAAGTTATCCAGCGCCTGATGCAGTTCTGCTCGGTGGAGATGGGCTCGTTCTATCTCGATATCATTAAAGATCGCCAGTACACCGCGAAACGCGACAGCCTGGCGCGTCGCAGCTGTCAGACCGCGCTGTGGCACATCGTCGAGGCGCTGGTGCGCTGGATGGCGCCGATCATGTCCTTTACCGCCGACGAAATCTGGGGCTATCTGCCAGGCGAGCGCGCGCAGTACGTCTTTACCGAAGAGTGGTATAGCGACCTGTTTGGTCTTTCGCAGGGCGAAGCGCTGAACGACGACTACTGGGCGGAGCTGCTGAAAGTGCGCGGCGAAGTCAACAAGGCGATCGAGCAGGCGCGCAGCGACAAGCGTATCGGCGGCGCGCTGGAAGCGACCGTCACGCTCTATGCGGACGCGGCGCTGGCGGCGAAGCTGCAGGCGCTGGGCGACGAGCTGCGCTTTGTGCTGCTGACCTCGGGCGCGACGGTGGCGGACTATGCGCTGGCAAGCGAAGAAGCGCAGCAGAGCGAGCTGGTGAAAGGTCTGAAAATCGCGCTGCACAAGGCAGAAGGCGAGAAATGCCCGCGCTGCTGGCACTACACTACTGACGTCGGCCAGAACCCGGAGCATCTTGCGGTGTGCGGTCGTTGTTACACCAACCTGGCCGGCAACGGCGAAGAGCGTAAATTTGCCTGATGCGTAAACCTATTCTCTCAACCGGCTTACGCTGGGTATGGCTGGTGCTGGCGGTGATCCTGATCGATTTCGCCAGCAAGCAGTGGGTGATGAACAACATGATGCTGCATGAAACGCAGCCGCTAATGCCGTTCTTCAACCTGTTCTACGCGCACAACTACGGCGCGGCGTTCAGCTTCCTGGCGGACAAAGGCGGCTGGCAGCGCTGGTTCTTCGCCGGCATCGCCATCGCCATCGTGGTGGCGCTGCTGGTGATGATGTACCGCAGCCGCGCCAGCCAGAAGATCGTTAATATCGCCTACGCGCTGATTATCGGCGGCGCGGCAGGCAACCTGTTCGATCGTGCTTATCACGGATTCGTAGTCGACTTTATCGACTTCTATATCGGTGACTGGCACTTCGCCACCTTTAATATCGCTGACTGCGGCATCTGTATCGGCGCCGCGTTAGTGGTGCTGGAGGGCTTTTTCAGCCCTTCCGGCAAACAGGCAAAACAAGGGTAAGTCATGACAGTCTCTGTAGAGCGCGACAGCGCGGTGCTGCTGCATTTCACGCTGAAGCTGGAGGATGGCTCCGTCGCGGAGTCTACCTCCGCCTCTGGCAAACCGGCGCTGTTCCGCCTCGGCGACGGCAGCCTTTCCGACGCGCTGGAGCAGGAGCTGCTGGGACTGAAGGCGGGCGACAAGCACGCCTTTACGCTGGCGCCGGAAGCGGCGTTCGGCGCCGTCAGCCCGGATCTGATCCAGTACTTCTCGCGCCGCGACTTTATTCACGCGGGCGAGCCGGAAATCGGCGCCATCATGCTGTTTACCGGCATGGGCGGCAGCGAGATGCCGGGCGTGATCCGCGAAATCTCCGGCGATTCCATCACGGTGGACTTTAACCATCCGCTGGCCGGTCATCAGGTTCATTTCGATATCGACGTGCTGGAAGTCAATCCGGTACTGGAGGCAAACGATGCAAATCCTGCTGGCTAACCCGCGCGGCTTCTGCGCCGGTGTCGATCGCGCCATCAGCATTGTCGAGCGTGCGCTGGAGATGTACGGCGCGCCGATCTACGTGCGCCATGAGGTGGTGCATAACCGCTACGTGGTCAACAGCCTGCGCGAGCGCGGCGCGATCTTTATCGAAGAGATCGGCGAAGTGCCGGATAACGCCATCCTGATTTTCTCGGCGCACGGCGTGTCGCAGGCGGTGCGCGCCGAAGCCAAAGCGCGCAGCCTGACCATGCTGTTCGACGCCACCTGTCCGCTGGTGACCAAGGTGCATATGGAAGTGGCGCGCGCCAGCCGTAAAGGCGTGGAGGCGATCCTGATCGGCCATGCGGGCCATCCCGAAGTCGAGGGCACCATGGGCCAGTACAGCAACCCGAACGGCGGCATGTATCTGGTGGAGTCGCCCGAGGACGTGTTTAAGCTGCAGGTAAAGGATGAGAGCAATCTCTGCTTTATGACGCAGACCACGCTGTCGGTTGACGACACCTCTGAGGTGATCGACGCGCTGCGCGCGCGGTTCCCGGCGATTATTGGCCCGCGCAAGGATGACATCTGCTACGCCACCACCAACCGTCAGGAAGCGGTGCGTGTGCTGGCGCGCGACGCGGAGGTGGTGCTGGTGGTCGGCTCGAAGAACTCGTCAAACTCCAATCGTCTGGCGGAGCTGGCGCAGCGCGCCGGCAAGCTGGCGAAGCTGATCGACTCGGCGGACGATATCCAGGAAGAGTGGGTGAAGGGCGTCGAGTGCATCGGCGTCACCGCAGGCGCTTCGGCGCCCGATATTCTGGTGCAGCAGGTGATCCAGCGGCTGCGCGAGCTGGGCGGCGACGCGGCGATCGAGCTGATTGGGCGCGAAGAGAATATCGTGTTCGAGGTGCCGAAAGAGCTGCGCGTCGAGGTACGCAACGTGCAGTAACCGCGCATTATCCCTTGCAGACAGGCCGACATCAGTCTTAATGCTTGTCAGTTAAAGTCATGTTCAGGTAAGGCCGCGTTTTTCTCAAAACGGCGGCCTTTGTTTTATGCGTGTGCCGGTGCGGGCCAGCGCGCCTCCTCTGCTGCCGGGTCGTCCTCGCGCCGCTGCGCGGTGCCTTCGGCTGCAACGTCGCGCCGGCCGGACCGTTCGGGTACGGCCATCCAGGCCTACCCGAACTGCCTGTCGCATCCCTGCGACCGGCTCCGGGCACAACGTCTCCGCCTCAGCGCTGCGAATAGCCCTCTACAGCAGAGGAGGCGCACTGGCCTTAGATACAGTGCCCTTTGCAATACCGCCTGCACGCTTATGCCCTTTCCAGCAGCGCACACGGAAGCTGGCCAGCAGGCTGGAGCCGCTCAGGGACGGGCATTTCGCAGCGCTGAACAGAGTGAGTCTGCCAGGAGAGCCCGCAGGGATGCGGGCGAAAGGTGGGGCTGGAACAGGGAGGTTCCATCCCCGCCGGTCCGTCAGGCAGACGAATGACGTGAAGGTACCGCGTCAGCGGCGCGAGGACCGCCAGTCCCTGAGCGGTACCAGACTGCGTTATCACCCCATGCTTAACTGACAAGCATTACGACATAAGTCGGCCTTTTTCATGGGCAAAAAGGTTGAGTTCCAGCCAGCGGAATTGCTTTTACTGATAATCACTAAGCGCTACCCTGAAATTCTAATTATCCCGCATTAGTAGTGGCGTGACTGTTAACTGACCGTTAACCTGATTGCGCTTTGCATGCATAGTTTTGTATCAGGAATGAATAAATATGAAGAATTACCGCATTGCCATCGTGGGCGCGCCGGGCCGTATGGGGCGTAATCTGATTGAGGCGACGCAGCAGGCGGAGGGCGTTGAACTCGGCGCCGCGCTGGTGCGTCCCGGATCTTCGCTGGTGGGCAGCGACGCAGGCGAGCTGGCCGGAACGGGCAAAAACGGGGTGATCATCACCGACGATTTACGCAGCGTGATGGATGATTTCGACGTGCTGGTGGATTTCACCCGTCCCGAAGGCACGCTGCACTATCTGGCGCTGTGCCGTGAATATAAAAAAGCGATGGTGATCGGCACCACCGGCTTCGATGAGGCGGGCAAAGCGGCTATTCAGGCGGCCTCGACCGAGATCCCCATCGTCTTTGCCGCTAATTTTAGCATCGGCGTCAACCTGGTGCTGAAGCTGCTGGAGAAGGCGGCGAAGGTAATGGGCGACTACGCCGATATCGAAATCGTCGAAGCGCACCATCGACACAAAGTCGATGCCCCTTCCGGCACCGCGCTGGCGATGGGCGAAGCGATCGCCGACGCCATGAACTGGAATTTAAACCAGCACGCCGTCTACGCGCGCGAAGGGCACACCGGCGAGCGTCAGCCGCAGACCATTGGTTTCGCCACGGTGCGCGCGGGTGATATCGTCGGCGAGCATACCGCGATGTTTGCGGATATCGGCGAGCGCGTTGAGATTACCCACAAGGCCTCAAGTCGTATGACCTTTGCAAAAGGCGCAGTTAAGTCTGCATTCTGGCTGAAAGAGAAGAAAAGCGGACTTTATGATATGCGAGATGTGCTGGATCTCTCGATGTTGTGAGTGTTGTGAACCATTGTGATGTGGTTATTTCAATCGGTAACAGATTGATTGAACAGGGCGATAGCGTTATCGCCCTTTATTTTTATCTAAAATAAGCCTTTGCTTGGTTAATTCATGCCAGGCTGGTAAAAGAATGATTTCTGGCTGCCGTTGCGGTTAAAAAAAGAGCTTTTTTGACCATTTGGTCAAAAATAGCAGCCTGCGGGCCGCACTTTTATTTTATTTCACCCAGGCAACCGTTTATTCCCGCCGCTAATCTCGCTTTTTTGCGACTTATTCCTGGTTTTATCCGTCAGTGACGCGAAAACAGCTAAAAAATCGTCTTGCAGGGTAGACAAGCCGCAGGGGGATCATTAGAATGCGCGCAATTTGCCAAAAATCGACCACTCAGGCGGTTTTTGCCTTGATTCAGGGCCAAATTTTGAATTAATATGCAAATATTGTGACTGTTTATTCCCTGGAGGATGTTTTGATTAAGTCAGCGCTCTTGGTTCTGGAAGACGGAACCCAATTCCACGGTCGGGCCATCGGGGCAACGGGATCGGCAGTGGGGGAGGTCGTTTTCAATACGTCAATGACCGGTTATCAAGAAATACTCACTGATCCCTCCTATTCCCGCCAGATCGTCACCCTCACTTATCCCCATATCGGCAATGTCGGCGTCAACGCCGCTGACGCAGAATCGACCCAAATTCACGCGCAAGGCCTGGTCATTCGCGACCTGCCGCTGATTGTCAGCAACTTCCGCAGCGAAGAGAGCCTGTCAGCCTACCTGCAGCGCAATAACGTGGTGGGCATCGCCGATATCGACACCCGCAAGCTGACGCGTCTGCTGCGTGAAAAAGGGGCGCAGAACGGCTGCATCATCGCGGGCGACAACCCGGACGCGGCGCTGGCGCTGCAGAAAGCGCAGGCGTTTCCGGGGCTGAAAGGGATGGATCTGGCGAAAGAGGTCACAACGGCGGAAACCTATAGCTGGCAGCAGGGCTCCTGGACGCTGAACGAGGGCCTGCCGCAGCCGAAGAGCGCGGAAGCGCTGCCGTACCACGTCGTGGCCTACGACTACGGCGTCAAGTTCAACATCTTCCGCATGCTGGTGGATCGCGGCTGTCGCCTGACGGTGGTGCCGGCGCAGACGCCTGCCGAAGAGGTGCTGAAGCTCAATCCAGACGGCATTTTCCTCTCCAACGGCCCAGGCGACCCGGAGCCGTGCGATTACGCCATCAGCGCCATTAAGGCGTTCCTCGACACCGACATCCCGGTGTTCGGCATCTGCCTCGGCCATCAGCTGCTGGCGCTGGCGAGCGGCGCGAAAACCGTGAAAATGAAGCTCGGCCACCACGGCGGCAACCATCCGGTGCAGGATCTCGACAACAATACGGTGATGATCACCGCGCAGAACCACGGCTTCGCCGTCGATGACGCCAGCCTGCCGGCAAATCTGCGCGTGACGCACATTTCACTGTTCGACAAAACGGTGCAGGGCATTCACCGCACCGACAAACCGGCGTTCAGCTTCCAGGGACATCCGGAAGCGAGTCCGGGTCCGCACGACGCCGCGCCGCTGTTCGATCACTTTATTGAACTGATCGACGCCTATCGTTCGAAAGCTAAGTAATCAGGAGCCTGAAAATGCCAAAACGTACTGATATAAAATCCATCCTGATCCTTGGCGCAGGCCCGATTGTTATCGGCCAGGCCTGTGAGTTCGACTACTCTGGCGCGCAGGCGTGTAAAGCGCTGCGCGAAGAGGGCTACCGCGTCATTCTGGTCAACTCTAATCCGGCGACCATCATGACCGACCCGGAAATGGCCGATGCGACCTATATCGAGCCGATTCACTGGGAAGTGGTGCGCAAAATTATTGAAAAAGAGCGTCCGGACGCGGTGCTGCCAACCATGGGCGGCCAGACGGCGCTGAACTGCGCGCTGGAGCTGGAGCGTCAGGGCGTGCTGGAAGAGTTCGGCGTCACCATGATTGGCGCCACCGCCGATGCCATCGATAAAGCAGAAGATCGTCGTCGCTTCGACGTGGCGATGAAAAGCATCGGACTGGATACGGCGCGTTCAGGCATCGCCCATACCATGGAAGAGGCGCTGGCCGTGGCGGAAGATGTCGGCTTCCCGTGCATTATCCGTCCCTCGTTCACCATGGGCGGCACCGGCGGCGGCATCGCCTACAACCGCGAAGAGTTTGAAGAGATCTGCGAGCGCGGTCTGGATCTCTCGCCGACCAACGAGCTGCTGATCGATGAGTCGCTGATTGGCTGGAAAGAGTATGAGATGGAGGTGGTGCGCGACAAGAACGACAACTGCATCATTGTCTGCTCTATCGAAAACTTTGACGCCATGGGCATCCACACCGGCGACTCCATTACCGTCGCCCCGGCGCAGACGCTGACCGATAAAGAGTATCAGATCATGCGTAACGCCTCGCTGGCGGTGCTGCGTGAAATCGGCGTGGAAACCGGCGGCTCTAACGTGCAGTTCTCGGTTAACCCGAAGGACGGGCGCCTGATCGTTATCGAGATGAACCCGCGCGTATCGCGCTCCTCGGCGCTCGCCTCTAAGGCGACCGGCTTCCCGATCGCCAAAGTGGCGGCCAAGCTGGCGGTCGGCTTTACCCTCGACGAGCTGATGAACGATATCACCGGCGGCCTGACCCCGGCGTCGTTCGAACCCTCAATCGACTACGTTGTCACCAAGATCCCGCGCTTTAACTTCGAGAAATTCGCCGGTGCCAACGACCGTCTCACCACGCAGATGAAGTCGGTAGGCGAAGTCATGGCGATTGGCCGCACCTTCCAGGAGTCGATGCAGAAAGCGCTGCGCGGTCTGGAAGTAGGCGCCAACGGCTTTGACCCGAAAGTGCATCTCGACGACGCCGACGCGCTGACCCGCATTCGCCGCGAGCTGAAAGATGCCGGCGCTGAGCGTATCTGGTACATCGCCGACGCGTTCCGTGCCGGCATGTCGGTCGACGGCGTCTTTAACCTGACCAACATCGACCGCTGGTTCCTGGTGCAGATCGAAGAGCTGGTGCGTCTGGAAGAGCAGGTGGCGCGCGAAGGCGTCAACGGCCTGAGCCAGCCGTTCCTGCGCGCGCTGAAGCGTAAAGGCTTTGCCGACGCGCGTCTGGCAGCGCTGGCGGGCGTCTCAGAAGGCGAGATCCGCAAGCTGCGTCAGCAGTACAACCTGCACCCGGTTTACAAGCGCGTCGACACCTGCGCCGCCGAGTTCGCCACCGATACCGCCTACATGTACTCCACCTATGAAGAGGAGTGCGAGGCGAACCCGAACCAGGATCGCGACAAGATCATGGTGCTGGGCGGCGGACCGAACCGTATCGGCCAGGGCATTGAGTTCGACTACTGCTGCGTGCACGCCGCGCTGGCGCTGCGCGAAGACGGCTTCGAAACCATTATGGTGAACTGCAACCCGGAAACCGTCTCCACCGACTACGACACCTCTGACCGTCTCTACTTTGAGCCGGTGACGCTGGAAGACGTGCTGGAGATCGTGCGCATCGAGCAGCCGAAAGGGGTAATCGTGCAGTACGGCGGTCAGACGCCGTTGAAGCTGGCGCGCGCGCTGGAAGCCGCGGGCGTGCCGGTTATCGGCACCAGCCCGGACGCCATTGACCGCGCTGAAGACCGCGAGCGCTTCCAGCAGGCGGTCGACCGCCTCAACCTGAAGCAGCCGGCTAACGCCACCGTCACCACGCTGGAGCAGGCGGTCGAGAAAGCGGCCAGCCTCGGCTATCCGCTGGTGGTGCGCCCCTCCTACGTGCTGGGCGGCCGCGCCATGGAGATCGTCTATGACGAGATCGACCTCAAGCGCTACTTCCAGACCGCCGTCTCCGTCTCTAACGACGCGCCGGTGCTGCTGGATCGCTTCCTGGACGACGCGGTGGAAGTGGACGTCGACGCCATCTGCGACGGCGAGCGCGTGCTGATTGGCGGCATCATGGAGCATATCGAGCAGGCTGGCGTGCACTCAGGCGACTCCGCCTGTTCGCTGCCGGCCTACACGCTGAGCCAGGAGATCCAGAACGTGATGCGCCAGCAGGTCGAGCGCCTGGCGTTCGAACTCAACGTGCGCGGCCTGATGAACGTGCAGTTCGCGGTGAAGGACAACGAGGTTTACCTGATTGAGGTCAACCCGCGCGCCGCCCGTACCGTGCCGTTTGTCTCCAAAGCCACCGGCGTACCGCTGGCGAAAGTCGCGGCGCGCGTGATGGCGGGCAAAACTCTGGCGGAGCAGGGCGTCACCAAAGAGGTGATCCCACCTTACTACTCGGTGAAAGAGGTGGTGCTGCCGTTTAACAAGTTCCAGGGCGTGGACCCAATCCTCGGCCCGGAAATGCGCTCCACCGGCGAAGTGATGGGCGTGGGACGCACCTTTGCCGAAGCCTTCTCTAAAGCGATGCTGGGCGCGCAGAGCAACATGAAGAAGAGCGGTCGCGCGCTGCTGTCGGTGCGCGAAGGGGACAAAAAGCGCATCGTCGATCTGGCGGCCAAGCTGCTGAAGTTCGGCTTTGAGCTGGACGCTACCCACGGCACCGCCGTGGTGCTGGGCGAGGCGGGTATCAATCCGCGTCTGGTGAATAAGGTGCACGAAGGTCGTCCGCATATTCAGGATCGCCTGAAGAACGGCGAATATACCTATATTGTCAACACCACCGCCGGCCGTCAGGCGATTGAAGACTCACGCGTCATCCGTCGCAGCGCGCTGCAGTATAAAGTGCACTACGACACTACGCTGAACGGCGGTTTCGCCACCGCCATGTCGCTGAATGCCGACCCGACAGAGCAGGTTATTTCCGTACAGGAAATGCACGCGCTGATTAACGGTTAATTTCGGTGCATAATTAAACGGCCCTGCGGGGCCGTTTTTTTTATTTTTTTAAACCGATCCTCAATAATAAATAACTAAAAACGATTAAAGTTTTGCAGGTTTGTCTTTAGGCTTAGCGCGGAATGCGGTAATTCTCATTTCCCCTAAAAACCGCACAAATTTATAAAGCGAAAGCGTATCGGCACGACGTAATATTTCGCCGCCTATTATTCCGGGCCAATCAGGAACCTATAAAAAAATGAAAATGCGTGCTTTCACACTGAGCGCCATCGCTGCATTAATGGCGGCTGCGCCATTTGCCAGCCAGGCCGAAATTACTCTGCTTAAACAAGATCCGCAGGCGGGCGATCCGCTGAGCCGACTGAACTTCACCGTTGGCGGCAGCATTCGTCCGCAGTTCGAACACCAGACCGGCGTCAACGACAAATCCTACAAGCGTAATGGCTTTGACGGCGGCACCCGTTTCCGCTTCGCCGCTGACTATTATCTGTTCGACGATATTAGCTGGGCGAGCTATTACGAAGTCGGCGTAAATATTCCCGCAGTATTCGACTGGGACAATCACTATAAAGATGGCGCGAACGACACCACGCGTCGCCAGCTTTACACCGGTCTGAAAAGCAAAACCTGGGGCGAAATCTATTTCGGCCAGCAGAACAGCGTATTCTATGATGTGGTCGGCGCGAAAACCGATATCTGGGATTACGACATGAAAGGCCAGGCGCCGGGCAACGGCATCAATGGCGACTACGACGGTTCATACCGCTCACGCAAACAGCTGAAGTATAAAAACAGCTTCGGCGCGGTCGACCTGTATGCCTCTTACCTGTTCAGCGACAACGAATACCTGCCGGGCAACGGCCTGCGCTACAAGCGCAAAGGCGGCGGCTCGCTGGGCGTGGATTATCACATCACCGACGACCTGACCTGGGGCACGGCGTGGAACTATACCCGCGCGGAGATGCGTAATCCGGGCAATGGCGACAGCGGCGACTACAACCAGAATATCTACGGCACCGCACTGAGCTGGAAGCCGGGCAACTGGACGCTCTCTGCTGGCGGCGGCTGGTATCAGAACTTCCTGCTGACCAAGCGCAGCAACGTCAACGACTACTTCGCCGACGACGCCTGGGGCCTGGAGTACTTCGCTGGCTATAAGATCCCGGTTAAGCAGTACGGCCTGAAAGCGATTCAGCCCTACGTGATGGGCGACCGTCTGGAGTACGTCAACGGTCGCAACTATCAGCGTATCGACAACGGCCTGGGTGTGACGCTGTTCCTCGACTACGGCTTCCGCGTCGATTACGAACACGTCTTTACCTCCAGCACCGACAACCTGGGCGATATCAACCTGGTGCGTCTGCGCTACGATTTCTAACGGTCTGAAGCGTGAAACGGCTCCTGCGGGAGCCGTTTTTTTTGGCCGACGCGCCGCAAATAAGCGCCGGTTTCCCGCCTTGTATCGGCTAACCGATTTTATCTGGCGGCTTGCGGGGTTGTGCCGGGAAAAAGCGGTTTAAAACTCTGCCCAACCCGCAAAAGGCGGTGGCAAAAGCCCTTTACGTAATAAGACTCTTCCCGCTATCGACGAAAGTTTCGCCTTTACGTATGATGGCGCCAATTTTTTACTGTGAGTCTCTTAACATGATTAGTCTGATCGCGGCATTAGCAGCGGATCGCGTCATTGGTATGGAAGGTGCCATGCCGTGGAACCTGCCTGCAGATTTGGCGTGGTTCAAACGCAACACCCTGAATAAACCGGTTATTATGGGTCGCCTGACCTTTGAATCCATCGGTCGTCCGCTGCCTGGACGGCTGAATATCGTCGTCAGCAGCCAGCCCGGCACGGCCGAAGGGGTCACCTGGGTGACGTCGCTGGATGACGCAATCGCCGCCGCTGGCGATGTGCCGGAGATCATGGTGATTGGCGGCGGGCGCATCTATGAGCAGATGCTCAAGCGCGCCGATCGTCTCTATCTCACCCATATCGATGCCGAAGTCGAAGGGGACACCCAGTTCCCGGACTACGAGCCGGATGAGTGGCAGTCGACCTTCAGCGAATTCCATGACGCTGACGAGCAGAACTCTCACAGCTACTGCTTCGAAATTCTCGATCGTCGCTAAGCACGAGAAAGTAAAAAGGCCTTGTCCGTGGACAAGGCCTTTTTTTATGCGTCGCTCAGGCGGACTGCTGCGGCGGCAGCGTTTCCGTCATCGACGGCTGGCGGCTGGACGGCTGGGTAAAGTAGCGCTGGCTTTCCCAGTGCAGCAGCGTCAGCACGCCGCCCCAGCAGCAGCCGGTATCCAGTCCGATCACGCCGGGCGGCGTGCCTTTGCCTTCCAGCGACGCCCAGTGGCCGAAGATTTGCGTGTAGCCTTCGGGCAGCCTGTTGGGAATGGCGAACCAGGGCTTCAGCGGCGGCGGCGCGGAATCGGGCGCCTCTTTGCAGATCATATCGAGCTGCCCGTTGGGAAAGCAGAGGCGCATGCGCGTCAGGGCGTTAGCGGAGAAGCGCAGGCGCGCCAGCCCGCTCAGCTCCGGCGTCCAGTTATTGGGCATGTCGCCATACATCGCGTCGAGAAACAGCGGGTAGCTGTCGCTAGAGAGCACCGCTTCCAGCTCGCGCGCGCAGGCTTGCGCCGTCTCCAGATCCCACTGCGGCGTGACGCCGGCGTGCGCCATCACCAGCTTCTTCTCTTCATCAACCTGCAACAGCGGCTGACGGCGCAGCCAGTTGATCAGCTCGTCGGCATCTTCTGCTTCCAGCAGCGGCGTCAGGCGATCCTTCGGCTTGTTGCGGCTAA
Source organism: Pantoea sp. Z09 (assembly GCF_022394795.1). Lineage (NCBI taxonomy): Bacteria > Pseudomonadati > Pseudomonadota > Gammaproteobacteria > Enterobacterales > Erwiniaceae > Pantoea > Pantoea sp. Z09. The sequence goes on along the minus strand of NZ_CP092373.1, from coordinate 3,256,736 downwards.
TGCCGGCAAAGACCGCCAGCAGATGCAGATCGTGATTGCCCAGCACCATACGCACGCTCTGGCCGAGGGATTTCACGTAGCGCAGCACCTCAAGCGAGCTCGGACCGCGCGCCACCAGATCGCCGGTCAGCCACAGCGTATCCTGTTCAGGCGAAAAATCGACCTGCTCCAGCAGCGCGCGCAGCTCATCGTAACAGCCGTGGATGTCGCCAATCAGATATGTGCTCATAGAGAAGTTATCCGCAATAAAAAACCGCGCCCGGCAGAGCCGGGCGAAGGGTAAAAAGATCAGTGTATATGGGTTTCCAGGGCGAGTCGGAACACCGGGATGTCGATGTTAAAGGTTTCACCCTCTTCATCCTGCATCACATAGTGGCCCTGCATGGTGCCCATCGGCGTTTCGATAATCGCGCCGCTGGTGTACTGAAATTCGCTGCCGGGCGCGATAAAGGGCTGCTCACCAACCACGCCTTCGCCCTGAACTTCGGTTTCGCGTCCGTTGCCGTTGGTGATCAGCCAGTAACGGCCCAGCAGTTGCACAGCGGTACGGCCCAGATTGCGGATGGTGATGGTATAAGCAAAGACGTAGCGCTCTTCTTCCGGCGAAGACTGAGAGGCGATATAGAGACTTTGTACCTGAATAGACATCCGGGCCGATTCACTCATGCATTACTCCAGCGGTTCAACGTTATGCGTCGCCAGCCAGTTGGCTAACTGACAGTATTGCGCCACCGACACGTTTTCCGCGCGGAGTCCTGCATCAATGCCCAGCTCATCCAGCGCGCCGACGGCGAACAGGTAGCCGAGGCTGTTGCGCAGCGTTTTGCGGCGCTTGCCGAACGCTTCGGTGGTGATGCGGCTCAGGACGCGAATATCGCTTACCGGATGCGGCGGCTCGACAAACGGCACCAGACGCACCACGGCCGAATCCACTTTAGGCGGCGGCGTAAAAGAGTGCGGCGGCACTTCCAGCACCGGGATCACCTGGCAGTAGTACTGCGCCATCACGCTGAGGCGGCCGTAGGCTTTGCTGCCAGGCCCGGCGACGAGGCGGTTGACCACCTCTTTCTGCAGCATGAAGTGCATATCTTTAATCGAACCAGTATAGCTGAAAAGGTGGAACATCAGCGGGGTCGAAATATTGTAGGGCAGGTTGCCAAATACGCGCAGCGGCTGCCCTTTTTCTTTGGCCAGCGCGGCGAAATCGAAGGTCATCGCATCCTGCTGATAGATCGTCAGCTTGGGGCCGAGGAACGGATGGGTCTGCAGACGCGCAGCCAGATCGCGGTCCAGCTCGACCACCGTTAAGGCGTCGAGGCGTTCGCCGACCGGTTCGGTCAGCGCGCCGAGGCCTGGGCCAATCTCCACCAGCGCTTCGCTGCGCTGCGGATGGATGGCGGAGACAATGCTGTCGATAATGTACTGATCGTTCAGGAAGTTCTGCCCGAAACGTTTACGGGCGTAGTGCCCCTGATGGACGCGATTATTCATTACTGCTCTTGATCATAGTGATGGCGAGGTTAAGCGCCGTAATAAAGCTGCCCGGCTCCGCCTGACCCAGACCGGCCAGTTCCAGCGCGGTGCCGTGGTCAACGGAGGTGCGGATAAAGGGCAGACCAAGCGTGATATTCACCGCGCGGCCAAACCCCTGAAATTTTAGCACCGGCAAACCCTGATCGTGATACATCGCCAGCACCGCATCGGCGTGCTGCAGATATTTCGGCTGGAACAGGGTGTCGGCGGGAAGCGGTCCGGTCAGCTGAATGCCCTGTTCGCGCAGGGAGTCGAGCGCCGGAATAATGGTATCGATCTCTTCGCGTCCCATATGGCCGCTTTCGCCCGCATGGGGATTTAGCCCGCAGACAAAGATATGCGGCTGCGCGATGGCGAACTTCTGCTGCAGGTCGCGGTGCAGAATGGTGATTACTTCGCGCAGGCTGGCGTGGGTAATCGCCGCAGAGACATCTTTCAGCGGCAGATGGGTGGTGGCCAGCGCCACGCGCAGTTCTTCGGTCGCCAGCATCATCACCACGCGATGACCGCCGGCGCGATCGGCAAAAAACTCGGTGTGGCCGGTAAAGGGGATGCCCGCATCGTTTATCACGCCTTTATGCACCGGTCCGGTGATCAGGGCGGCAAACTCGCCGTTCAGACAGCCGTCGCAGGCGCGCGCCAGCGTCGCCAGTACGTAGGGGCTGTTGGCCGGTTGAAGGACACCCGGCGTCACCGGCTGCGCGGTGTCGACGGGCAGCACCGTCAGCGTGCCCGCCTGCTGCGGCTGTGCCGCGACGCCAGGCTGATAGTCGCGCAGCGTCAGCGGCAGGCCGAGCAGGGCGGCGCGCTCGCGCAGCAGCTGCGGCGAGGCGCACACCACCAGTTCAACCGGCCAGCTCTGCTGAGCCAGTTGAATGGCGAGATCGGGACCAATCCCGGCGGGTTCGCCGGGGGTGATAACGACGCGAAAATTACTGCGCATTGCCGTCCAGAATCTTCACGTAGGCGCTGGCGCGCTGCTCCTGCATCCAGGTTTGCGCTTCTTCCGCAAACTTGCGGTTGAACAGCAGGCGATAGGCGCGCTCTTTTTGCGCCGCATCGGTCTTATCGACCTGGCGGGTGTCCAGCAACTGGATCAGGTGCCAGCCGAACGAAGAGTGAACCGGCTGGCTGGTCTGGCCTTTCTGCAGCTTCAGCAGCGCGTCGCGGAAGGCGGGATCGAACGCTTCCGGCGAAGACCAGCCCAGATCGCCGCCCTGGTTAGCGGAGCCTGGATCGTCAGAGAACTGTTTCGCCGCGGCGGCGAAGCTGGTTTTACCGCTGCGAATATCGGCGGCGATCTGTTCCAGCTTCGCGCGCGCCTGGTCGTCGGTGAGGATCGGCGACGGCTTCAGCAGAATATGGCGCGCGTGCACTTCGGTGACAGAGATGTTTTTGCTCTCGCCGCGCAGGTCGTTGACCTTCAGGATATGGAAGCCGACGCCGGAGCGGATCGGACCGACGATATCGCCTTTCTTCGCGGTGGAAAGCGCCTGGGCGAACAGGGTCGGCAGCTCTTCAATTTTGCCCCAGCCCATGTTGCCGCCTTTCAGCGCCTGTGGATCGGCGGAGTAGGTGACGGCCAGCTTGCCGAAATCTGCGCCGCCTTTCAGTTCGCCGACCAGCTGCTTAGCCAGCGCTTCCTGATCGTCGACCTGCTGCTGCGACGGGTTTTCCGGCAGCGGTAGCAGGATCTGGCTGACGTTGAGTTCGGTGCCCTGGCTGTTTTGCGCGCCGACCTGGGTGGCGAGCGTGTCGACTTCCTGCGGCAGAATGGTGACGCGACGACGAACTTCGTTGTTGCGCACCTCGGCGATCAGCATCTCTTTGCGGATCTGTCCGCGATAGTCGCTGTAGTTGACGCCGTCGTAGGCGAGACGGCTACGCAGCTGGTCGAGGCTCATATGGTTCTGCGCGGCGATATTGCCGATCGCCTGGTCGAGTTGCTGATCGTTGATCTGCAGGCCCGCTTTTTCGCCCATCTGCAGGATGATGTTGTCCATGATCTGGCGTTCAAGGATCTGGTGACGCAGGGTTTTGTCGTCCGGCAACTGCTGGCCAGCCTGTTGCGCCTGCGCCTTCACGGTGCGCAGCATATTATCTACGTCACTTTCGAGAACGACGCCGTTGTTAACAACGGCGGCGACTTTATCAACCACTTGTGGTGCTGCGAACGCGGTGTTGGCGGCGATCGCCACACCCAGAATCAGCATTCTCCAGTTCTTCATACTTTATCCATTGTTGTTTCCGCAGTGCGGGAATGACCAGTCAAACATCGCAACATCAGAAAGCGCGCTGGTAAGGGATAATGCCCTGACGCAGCATCTGGTCGGTGCCTAAGCCGTAACCGGAACTCAAACCACGCAGCTCAATGTTGAATGAGATTTGGTTGTCGTACTTACTGTCGTTATTTTCCCAACCGTTGATCTTGCGTTCGTAACCCACGCGGATCGCGTAGCAGCAAGAGCTGTACTGCAGACCAACTAGCTGCGAGGCCGGTTTTTTGTTGCGCGTATCGTAGTAATACGCGCCCACCACCGACCAGGCATCAGCAATCGGCCAGCTGGCGGTGCCGCCTACCTGAGAAATACCGTTTTTGTAGATCGGGTTGTTCACCAGATCGGAGTTGTTCAGCGCGCTGGCCACATATTCCGGGCTGCTGTAGCGGTAGCTCAGCTGCAGGACGCGGTCGGCATCGCGACGATACTCCAGGACGGTATTGCCCTGGGCGACGTTATTGAGACGGGTGTCATACTGCAGCCCGCCGCGCACGCCCCAGCGATCGCTCACTTTCCAGTAGGTGTCGCCGGCCCAAATCAGGCTGCCGGTGTCATCTTCTTTGTTGGTCTGGTTTACGCCGGTACGGGAAGGCGTAAACGAGTAGATTTGACCCACGGAAACGTTAAAACGTTCAACCAGATCCTGATCATAAATACGCGTGGTGACGCCGGTCGCCACTTCATTGGCGGACGCGATGCGATCCAGGCCGCTATAGGTACGGTCGCGGAACAGACCGGTGTAGTCGGTCTGTAGCAGCGTCGAGTCGTACGGATAGATATCGCTCTGGTTGCGATAGGGAATATAGAGGTACTGAACGCGCGGCTCCAGCGTCTGGGTATAGCCCTCCGCCCAGTCCATATCGCGATCGAAGACCAGACGGCCGTCGACCTTGAACTGCGGCATGGTGCGGTTTACCGAGCTTTTCAGCTGGCCGCTCTGGCTGTTGTCGGTGCCGGCTATATTCGCGTTGTAATACTCCAGCGAATCCTGCTGATAGTGCGTTGCCAGGAACTTCGCCTGGGTATCCAGGCTGGCCCAGCCGTTGGACAGCGGCAGATCGAGCGTCGGTTCGATATGCAAGCGCGTCGCTTCGGGATAGTTGTCGTTGACGTTGGTGAACTTCACCGCCTGCGCATAGATACGGCCGTCGAACGGACCCATATCGTTCTGGTAGAAGTTCAGGTCCAGCTGCGGCTGCGCGCGATAGACGTTGGTGTTGCTGGTGTCGCCGAAGACCTGGAAATCCCTGCTGGAGAGCGTGGCGTCCCAGTTGGTGTCGGCGTAGCCGATACTGAACTTCTGCGTCGCATAGCCGTCAGTCGAACTGTAATATTTCGAGTCGAGATCGTTGAAATAGTAAGGATCGCTGACCTTGGTGTAGTTGGCGTTGAAGCGCCAGTGCTGGTCATAGACGCCGGCGTGCTGCCAGTAGAAGAGCCAGCGGTCGTTGCTTTTATCCTCGGCGATGCCGCGCGCCGCTTTGTCTTTATCGTACTGATTATCAGACGGCAGATAGTCGAACTCCATCAGACCGGCGCCGAACTGCGTCAGATAGCGAAATTCGTTCTCGAGCTGCATGCCGCGCTTCGACATATAGTGCGGCGTAATGGTGGCATCCGCCTGCGGCGCGATGTTCCAGTAGTAGGGCAGAACAAATTCGAACCCTTTGCTGCTGCCATACTTCGCGTTCGGGATCAGGAAGCCGGAGCGGCGGCGATCGCCAATCGGCAGCTGCAGATAGGGGCTGTAGAAGATCGGCACCGCGCCGAGCTTAAAGCGCGCGTTCCAGATCTCCGCCACTTCTTCCTGGCGATCCTGGATCACTTCCGAGCCCACCACGCTCCAGCTGTTGTAGCCGGGCAGACAGGAGGTGAAGCTGCCGTTTTCCAGAATGGTGTAGCGGTTGTCAGCGCGCTGCTTCATCAGGTCGGCGTCGCCGCGGCCCTGACGGCCCACCATCTGGTAGTTGCCGTTCCAGACGTTGGTGTCTTTGGTATTCAGGTTGGACCAGGCTTTCGGACCTTTCAGGATGACCTGATTGTCGTCGTAGTGCACATTACCCAGCGCGTCGACGGTGCGAACCGGCGTGGTCTGCCCCTCTTGCTGGCGCTGATGCAGCTGCATCTCATCCGACTGCAGGCGGCTGTTGCCCTGCTGAACCTCTACATTGCCGGTGAATACCGCGTCGTCTGGATAGTTCCCTTTCGCCGCGTCGGAATGAATCGTCACCGGCAGCTGGTTCGTCTGGCCGGTGACCAGCGGACGATTATAGCTCGGTACGCCCAGCATACACTGCGACATAAGATCGTCGGCCAGAGCGGACTGGCTGGATATCGCTGCGCCAATCATGGTGGCCAGCAGGGTAGGTAGTCGTTTATTCATACGCGGTATCGAGAATTCCATGAAAACTGGCATCATGCCGACAATCGGCTCAGAGACTAACGTACTGCCCGGCGTTGTGCCAGTGTTAATCCGTGTCTGTCCGCGTTGCCGTTAGGCGCTGGGATAAATGACAGGTATGATAATGCAATTTTCAGCCGCAAGCATGGCGAATTGAGGAGTTTATGCGCTACTGGGGAAAAGTTATCGGGCTGGTGCTGGGGTTGCTTTCCGGCGCCGGTTTTTGGGGCATTGTATTCGGCCTGCTGATTGGCCATCTCGTTGACAAGGTGCGCAGTGCAAAAGGACAGGCCTGGTTTGCCAATAATCAAACCCGTCAGACGCTCTTTTTTCAGACCACGTTTCAGGTGATGGGCCACCTTACCAAATCAAAGGGGCGCGTGACCGAGGCCGATATTCAAATCGCTTCTTTATTAATGGATCGCATGCAGCTGCACGGCGACGCGCGCAGCGCGGCGCAGCGCGCCTTCCGCGAGGGCAAGCAGGGCGACTATCCGCTGCGCGCCAAGCTGCGCGAGCTGCGCAGCGCCTGTTTTGGCCGCTTCGATCTGATTCGGATGTTTCTGGAAATTCAGATACAGGCGGCGTTCGCCGACGGTTCGCTGCATCCCAACGAGCGTCAGGTGCTCTACGTCATCGCCGAAGAGCTGGGCATTTCGCGCGTTCAGTTCGATCAGTTTCTGCGCATGATGGAGGGCGGTCAGCAGTTTGGCGGCGGTCAGGGCGCAGGCTACGGCGGCTATCAGCAGGCGCAGCGCGGGCCGACGCTGGAGGATGCCTGCAGCGTGCTGGGCGTGAAGAGCAGCGATGACGCCACCACCATTAAACGCGCCTACCGCAAGCTGATGAGCGAGCATCATCCTGATAAGCTGGTGGCGAAAGGGCTGCCGCCGGAGATGATGGAGATGGCGAAGCAGAAGGCGCAGGAGATTCAGGCGGCGTACGATCTGATCCGCCGCGAGAAAGGCTTTAAGTAGCGGGCCCGCCCGCTTAAAAGTCCGCGGGCTGGCGGAAGGTCATGCTGTTGCCGAACGCCGGATGGGTGATGGTCAGCGACTCGGCATGTAGCAGCAGGCGCGGCGCGCGGGCTTTCGCCTCGGGATGGGCGTAAAAGCCGTCGCCTAAGATAGGATGGCCCAGCGCCAGCATATGCACGCGCAGCTGGTGCGAGCGGCCGGTGATCGGCTTCAGCGCCACGCGCGCGCTGTTGTCGTCCAGATACGCCAGCACTTCATATTCGGTCTGCGCCGCTTTGCCGGTTTCAAAGCAGACTTTCTGTTTCGGCCGGTTCGGCCAGTCGCAGATCAGCGGCAAATCGATGACCCCTTTTTCCGCCGCCGGATGGCCCCAGACGCGCGCCACGTAGCTTTTTGACGGCTCGCGCTCGCGGAACTGTCGCTTTAGCTCGCGCTCCGCCGCCTTGGTGAGCGCCACCACGATCACGCCGCTGGTGGCCATATCAAGGCGATGCACCGATTCCGCCTGCGGATAGTCGCGCTGCACGCGCGTCATCACGCTGTCTTTGTGCTCTTCCAGACGGCCAGGCACCGACAGCAGCCCGCTTGGCTTATTGACCACCATAATGTGCGCATCCTGATAGAGGATGTGCAGCCAGGGTTCGCGCGGCGGATTATAGGGTTCCATCATTTATTCGCTTTCTGTCTAAAGTAAAAGGGGCCAACGGCCCCGATAGATTACTGATGCGTCACCACGATCAGGCGCAGCGCGTCGAGACGCCAGTTCGCCTGGCTCAGACTCTCCAGCACCTGCTGACGGTTGCTCTCCAGCGCCTCGATCTCATCCTCGCGGATATTCGGGTTCACCGCTTTCAGCGCCTCCAGACGCGACAGCTCGGCGCCCAGCTTCTCGTCCGCTTCGGCGCGCGCCGCCGCGATCAGCGCCTGCGCTTCCGGCACCACTTTCTCTTCGGCCTGCACCAGAATGGCGTGCACATCCTGCTGCACCGCGTTGACCAGCTTGCTGCCGGTGTGGCGGTTCACCGCGTTAAGCTGGCGGTTGAAGCTCTCGAACTCCACCTTGCCCGCGAGGTTGGTGCCGTTGCGATCCAGCAGCATGCGGATCGGCGTCGGCGGCAGGAAGCGGGTCAGCTGCAGATGCTTCGGCGCCTGCGCCTCAACCACGTAGATCATCTCCACCAGCAGCGTGCCGACCGGCAGCGCCTTGTTTTTCAGCAGCGACAGCGCGCAGCTGCCGGTGTCGCCGGAGAGGATCAGATCCAGACCGTTGCGGATCAGCGGATGCTCCCAGGTGATGAACTGGGTATCTTCGCGCGACAGCGCCTGGTCGCGGTTAAAGGTGATGGTGCAGCCATCTTCCGGCAGCCCAGGGAAATCGGGCACCAGCATATGGTCGGACGGCGTCAGCACGATCAGGTTATCGCTACGATCCTCCTGATTAATGCCGACGATATCGAACAGGTTGAGCGCAAAGTTCACCAGCTCGGTGTCGTTGTCCTGCGCGGCGATCTCCGCCGCCAGCGCCTGCGCCGACTCGCCACCGTTGGAGTTCAGCTCCAGCAGGCGGTCGCGTCCGTTCTCCAGCTGCGCCTTCAGCGACTCGTGCTGCTTGCGGCAGTCGGCGATAAATTCATCCAGGCCTTCGCTGTTTTCCGGCGCGGCGAGGAAGTCGATCAGCGGCTGATGCACGCTGTCGTAGATGGTGCGGCCGGTCGGACAGGTGTGCTCGAAGGCGTCCAGCCCTTCGTGATACCAGCGCAGCAGCACCGCCTGGGCGGTTTTCTCCAGCCAGGGCACGAGGATTTGAATGTCGTGCGCCTGGCCGATGCGATCGAGACGGCCGATACGCTGCTCCAGCAGATCCGGATTAAACGGCAGATCGAACATCACCAGCCGGCTGGCGAACTGGAAGTTGCGTCCTTCTGAGCCGATCTCGGAGCAGAGCAGCACCTGTGCGCCGTTCTCTTCCGAGGCGAACCAGGCGGCGGCGCGGTCGCGTTCGATAATCGACAGCCCTTCATGGAACACCGCCGCGCGGATACCTTCACGCTCGCGCAGCACCTGCTCCAGCTGCAGCGCGGTGGCCGCTTTGGCGCAGATCACCAGCACCTTCTCTTTGCGATTGCTGGTCAGGTAGCCGAGCAGCCACTCGACGCGCGGATCGAAGTTCCACCAGGTGCCGGTGTCGCCTTCGAACTCCTGATAAATCTGCTCGGGGTAGAGCAGGTCGCGTGCGCGCTCCTCGGCGCTTTTGCGCGCGCCCATAATGCCGGAGACTTTGATCGCGGTCTGATACTGCGCGGGCAGCGGCAAGCGGATCTGATGCAGTTCGCGTTTCGGGAAGCCTTTCACGCCGTTGCGCGTGTTGCGGAACAGCACGCGGCTGGTGCCGTGGCGATCCATCAGCATGGCGATCAGCTCTTTGCGCGCGTCCAGCTTGCCGTCGCGATCGCTGTTGGCGACCTGCAGCAGCGGCTCGATATCCTGCTCGCCCACCAGGTCGTTGATGATGTTCATCTCATCCTGCGAGATGGCGTTGTCGGCCAGCAGCGAAGAGACCGCGTCGGCGACCGGACGATAGTGCTGCTGCTCGTCGACGAACTGCGCAAAGTCGTGGAAGCGGTTGGGATCGAGCAGGCGCAGACGGGCGAAATGGCTCTCCATGCCCAGCTGTTCCGGCGTCGCGGTCAGCAGCAGCACGCCGGGGATCTGCTCCGCCAGCTGCTCGATAACCGCATATTCGCGGCTCGGCGCGCCTTCGCTCCAGGCGAGATGGTGCGCTTCGTCGACCACCATCAGGTCCCACTCGGCGTCCGCCAGCTGCTCGAGGCGCTGCTTGTTGCGGCGCACGAAATCGAGCGAGCAGATAATTAACTGTTCGGTCTCAAAGGCGTTGTCGCTGTCGTGCTGCGCTTCGGCGTAGCGATCGTCGTCAAACAGCGCGAAACGCAGGTTAAAGCGGCGCAGCATCTCCACCAGCCACTGATGCTGCAGGGTTTCCGGCACGATGATCAGCACGCGCTCGGCGCGTCCGGCCAGCAGCTGCTGCTGGATAATCATGCCCGCCTCGATGGTTTTGCCGAGGCCCACTTCGTCCGCCAGCAGTACGCGCGGCGCGTGACGGCGGCCCACGTCGTGGGCGATATGCAGCTGGTGCGGGATCAGGTTGGTGCGCATGCCGCGCAGGCCGCTGACCGGCAGGCGATACTGGGCGCTCTGATATTTGCGCGCGCGAAAGCGCAGGGCGAAGCGATCCATGCGGTCGAGCTGGCCGGCGAACAGGCGATCCTGCGGTTTGCTGAACACCAGCTTGCTGTCGAGCATCACTTCCCGCAGCACGACGTCACTTTCTTCGGTATCAAGACGCGTGCCGATATAGGTCATCAGGTCATTTTCATTGCGGACTTCATCGACGCGCATTTGCCAGCCTTCGTGGCTGGTCACCGTATCGCCCGGATTAAAGATTACGCGGGTCACCGGGGAGTCGTTACGGGCGTACAGACGGTTTTCGCCTGTCGCCGGAAACAGCAGCGTAACCATGCGGGCGTCTGCCGCCACTACCGTACCCAGTCCCAGTTCACTTTCCGTATCACTAATCCAGCGTTGACCTAATGTAAAAACCATATCTTTTTAGCTCGAATTTTTAATGAATTTTTGGTGATGATCCCCGACCACAGGCAATACCTTTTCCCCAGACAAAGAGGCGTCTGGTCAGGTTATAAGAGCGGTGAGATGCAGGAAGGGCGCTATGGTACTGGAAGGCAGGCCGTTCGTCACCTGTCAAAAAAGCCCCAGCTGCCCAGTAATCAGTGTAGCAAAGTCGCCGTCGACGAAAGGCAAAATGCCGTCAGCCACCGGCTGCAGCTGCTTGCTGACGTAGTGATCGTAGTCCAGCGGCGTGACGCGCGCCTCCAGCGGCTCGGGGCCGGCCGTCGCCATTACGTAGCGAATGGAGCCGCCGTTCTGGTACTGCAGCGGCCGGTTCAGCTTGCGGTTCTGCTCGTCCGCCAGCCGCGCGGCGCGCACGTGCGGCGGCACGTTGCGCTCATAGTCGGCCAGCGGGCGGCGCAGCCGTTTTTTATACACCAGCTGGTCGTCCAGCTCGCCCGCCAGCAGGCGCGCCACGGTGTCGCGCACGTAATCCTGCCAGGGTTCGCCGCGAAAGATGCGGCCGTAGAGCGCCTGCTGAAACTGCTGCGCCAGCGGCGTCCAGTCGGTGCGCACCGACTCCAGCCCTTTGAACACCATGCGCTCGCTGGCGCCGTCGCGGATCAGCCCGGCGTAGCGCTTTTTACTGCCCTGTTCGGCGCCGCGAATGGTCGGCATCAGGAAGCGGCTGAAGTGGTTTTCATACTCCAGCTCCAGCGCGCTGGTCAGACCGTACTGCTGCTGCAGATGCTCGCGCCACCAGAGGTTGATCTGCTCCGCCAGCGCGCGGCCGATGGCGGCCGCCTCCGCCTCGCCGTGCGGCGCTTTCAGCCAGACGAAGGTTGAGTCGGTATCGCCGTAAATCACATCAAAGCCCTGCGCTTCAATGAGCTGGCGCGTCTGCTGCATAATGGCGTGGCCGCGCAGGGTGATTGAGGAGGCGAGGCGAGGATCGAAGAAGCGGCAGGCGCTGGTGCCAAGCACGCCGTAAAAGGCGTTCATGATGATCTTTAGCGCCTGCGACAGCGGCTGATTGCCCTGCTGTTTGGCCGCTTCGCGTCCCTGCCAGATCTGCTCAACAAGGGCGGGCAGACAGTGCGTTTGTCGCGAGAAGCGCGCCTCGCGGAAGCCAGGCACGGAATCGGCGTCGTCGGGATGCGCCAGCCCTTCCACCAGGCCAACCGGATCGATCAGGAAGCTGCGGATAATCGACGGATAGAGGCTTTTGTAGTCGAGCACCAGCACCGAGTCGTAGAGGCCGGGACGCGAATCCATCACATAGCCGCCTGGGCTCGCCTCCGGCGCGATCTCGCCGAGATTTGGCGCGACAAAGCCGGCGCGGTGCATGCGCGGAATATAAAGATGGTTAAAGGCCGCCACCGATCCGCCGTGACGATCCGCCGCCAAACCGTTCACCGACGCGCGCTCCAGCAGAAACGGCATAATCTCGGTTTTATGGAAGATGCGCGTGACCAGCTCGCAGTCTTTGAGGTTATAGCGCGCCAGCGCCGGCTTATCGTTGGCGAAGCGCCAGTTGATCTCCTCCATGCGGTGCCAGGGATTGTCGATCGCCTTGCCTTCGCCCAGCAGGGTTTGCGACACCGACTCAAGGCTAAAAGAGGGGAACATCCAGAAGGCGGATTTCAGCGCCTCGATGCCGTCGATAATCAGACGGCCCGGCGCGCCGGCGGCAAAGACGCCAGGCTTGAAGCCGTGCTCGCGCCACTCCAGCGGCGTATTCTGGCGGCCGAGGCGCAGCGGGATGCCGTAGCGATCGGCGTGCTTTTGCAGCACGCGCAGATCGAACTGAATGACGTTCCAGCCGATCAGCACGTCGGGATCGTGTTCGGCGAACCAGACGTTGAGCGCCTCCAGCAGCTGCGGGCGCGTATCGAGATAGGTCAGCTCGAAGTCGAGCGCGCTGGCGTCGCCGTTGGGCGGGCCCAGCATAAAGACCTGCCGCTGGCCGCAGCCCTCCAGCCCGATGCAGTAGAGTTCGCCGTGCTGGGTGGTTTCAATATCCAGCGACACCCACTTCAGCGGCGGACGGTAGTCGGGATGCGGCTTCAGGCGGGCGTTGACCAGCGCGTCGCCCTGCGGCTCGCCGCTGAACCAGACCGGCGCGGTGATAAAGCGCTCCATCAGGAAACGCTCCGGCGGCCGGATATCCGCTTCATAAACCGGAATACCCTGTTCGCGCAGCAGCTTCTCCAGCCGCTGCAGCTGGCGATGCTGGCGACAGTAGAGGCCGAATACCGGGCGGCGGCGAAAATCCCTCAGCGCCAGCGGCTGGAAGCGCACCTGGCGCTCGTCGCGCAGCAGCGCTTCCACCTGCGGCTGATAGTCGCGCGGAATAAAGGCCACCGCCTCCTGAGCGGGCAGCACCAGACGCTGCGCGCCGCTGTCGGTGGCCAGCCAGAAGATGATTTCAGTGCCCTGAGCGCTGTCGCGCCAGTGACGAGTAAGCAGGAATCCTGCGCGCGGCGTATTCACATCGGCTCCAGAGGAAAAAACAGCCAGAGTATATCATGGTTATTTATCCAGTGCGCGCGGGCGCGCTTTTGTCAATATCACCCTACAATTCTTACCTTGACGCTGCCGCGCCGCCTCTGGACAATCCAGCATCCGAAATCTGAGAAGGACGGTTATGGAAGCCTGGATTCAACATCTGTTTACGCAGTCGCTGGAGTACGCGCTGATCGCCGTTGCGCTGGTGACCTTTCTTGAATCGCTGGCCTTTGTCGGCCTGCTGCTGCCGGGCACCGTGATGATGGCGAGCCTGGGCGCGCTGGTGGGCAGCGGGCAGATTGGGCTCTATCCCGCCTGGGCGGCGGGCATTGTCGGTTGCCTGCTGGGCGACTGGCTCTCTTACGGCATCGGCTGGAAGTTTCAGGGGCCGCTGCACCGCTGGAAATACCTGCAAAAATACAAAGGGCTGCTGGATAAAACCGAGCACGCGCTGCATCAGCACAGCATGTTTACCATCCTGGTCGGGCGCTTTGTCGGGCCGACGCGTCCGCTGATCCCGCTGGCGGCGGGCATGCTCGAGCTGCCGGTGCGCAAATTTCTGCCGCCGAACCTGATCGGCTGCCTGCTGTGGCCGCCGCTCTATCTGCTGCCGGGCATTCTGGCGGGCGTGGCGATCGACGTGCCGAAGGACGCGCAGAGCGGCGCCTTTAAGTGGCTGCTGCTGCTGGTGGCGCTGCTGGTGTGGCTGGGCTGCTGGCTCGGCTGGCGCTGGTGGCGCAGCGGCAAAAGCCGCGACTGGGCGACGCCGTATCTGCCGCCTGCGCGCCTGCGCTGGCTGGCGCCGCTGGGCATGATCGTCGCGGTGGCCGCCTTCGCCGCCATCCAGTTCCATCCGATGATGCCGATGTTCCGTCGGCTGCTATGGCAGGTCTTTTTTGCCTGACGCGCGCGCGATGCCGAGCACCTCGGCTTCGCGCGTAGTGCCCGACAACAGCGCCTCGGTCGCGCCGTCCCAGTAGACGCGGCCGTCGACGATCACCAGACTGCGCGGCGCAATCTGCTGCGCATCCTCCAGGCTGTGCGACACCATCAACAGGGTGATCGCCCGCGCCTCGCAGACGCGCCGCACCAGCTGCAGCATCTCGTTACGCAGCGCCGGATCGAGCGCCGAAAAGGGCTCGTCGAGCAGCAGCACCGGGCGCTCGCGCAGCAGACAGCGCGCCAGCGCCGCGCGCTGCCGCTGACCGCCGGAGAGCTGGCCCGGCAGGCGCGTCAGCAGATCGCTTAACCCCACCTGATCGGCAATCTCCTCCAGCTGGCGCCGCTGCGCGGCGTTGAGCTTCAGCCCCGGATGCAGGCCCAGCGCCATATTCTGCTGCACGTTAAGGTGCGGAAACAGGTTGTTCTCCTGAAACAGCATCGACACCGGACGCTGCGACGGCACGCTGTGGGTGTGATCCGCGCCGTCGATGCGCAGCGCGCCCTGGCTGACCGGCAGAAAGCCGGCGATCAGGCTCAGCAGCGTGCTTTTGCCCGCGCCGCTTGGCCCCAGCACCGCCAGCCGTTCACCGCGCGCGGCGCTGAGGCTGAAACGCATCGGCAGATGTTGATAGAGATAGGTCAGATTAGTCAGTGTCAGCATGGCGGCCAGGAAGGGATTCCATCAGGGTAAACAGCAGCAAACAGAGCGCCAGCAGCAGCAGCGCGGTGACCGCGCCGTCTGCGCCGCGGTAGGCGCCGGTCTGCTGATAGAGGTAAAAGGGCAGGGTGCGGAAGTCGGCGCTGCCGAACAGTGCCACCACGCCGAAGTCGCCGATAGAGAGCACGCAGGCGAAGGCCAGCGCCTGCGCCAGCGGACGCTTCAGCGCGCGCAGTTCGATCAGCCGCAGCCGGTTCCAGCCGCTGACGCCCAGCGAGGCGCAGAGATGCGTATAGCGCTCGGCAAGATCGCGCATCGGATTTTCCAGCACCTTGAGCGCATAGGGCACGGCGAGCAGCGCGTTGGCGAAGATCACCAGCCCGTCGGGCGAGTCGGGCAGGCCGGTGGTGGCGTTGAACAGCAGAAAGAAGCCGGTCGCCAGCACGATGCCCGGCATCGCCAGGATCAGCATGCCGCTGGTTTCTATAAGCTGCGCAGGCAGCAGGCGCTGACGCAGGCGCAGCTCGCGGCTGCTCCACAGCAGCATCATGGTCAGCGTGACGCAGAGCACGCCGGCGCCGACAGCGATGCGCAGCGAGGTCAGGGTCGCCTGCCACAGCGCCGGCTGCGCCAGCGCGCCGCCCGACGCGCCGCGCAGCCCGTCAACCACCACCGCCAGCAGCGGCGGCAGCAGCAGCAAGAGGGCCAGCGTGATAATCAGCGCGTCGGCAAAGCGCGCGCGCCGCGAATCCTGCGGATCGCGCCAGCCGCGCAGCGGCGTGCTGCCCGCTGGGATCGCCTTGCTGAAGCGCTGGCTCAGCAGCACCAGCGTCAGGCAGAAGGCGAGCTGGATCAGCGCCAGCAGCGCGGCGCGGCCGGGATCGTAGTCGTAGCTCAGCGCCTGAAAGATCGCCAGCTCAACGGTGGTGGCCTGCGGGCCGCCGCCGAGCGACAGCACGGTGGCGAAGCTGGCGAAGCAGAGCATAAAAATCAGCGCGCCGGTCGGCAGCAGCTGACGGCGCAGCCAGGGCCACTCCAGCAGGTGGAACAGATGCCAGCCGCGCAGGCCGAGCTGGGCGGCGAGCTGACGCTGCTCGCCGGGAATGCTCTCCAGCGCCTGCAGCATCAGGCGCGTTGCCAGCGGCAGGTTGAAAAAAACGTGCGCCAGCAGAATGCCCTGTAGCCCATAGGGCGAAAAGCGGTAGTCAACGCCGAGCAGCTGGCAGAGCTGCGCCAGCCAGCCGACCCGGCCATAGACCGTCAGCAGGCCGAATACCGCCACCAGCACCGGCAGCACCAGCGTCATGGCGCAGAGGCGCAGCAGCAGCTGGCGGCCGGGAAAGCGGCGCCGGTAGAGCGCGCGCGCCAGCGGGATCGCCGGCAGCAGCGACAGCAGCGCGGAGAGCAGCGCCTGGGTAAAGGAGAAGCGCACCACATGGCGCAGATAGCTGTCGTGCAGCAGCCCACGCCAGTCGCCCGTCGGCGCGCTGAACCAGAGCGCGCCGAACGCCAGCAGCGCCACGGCGAGCAGCAGCAGCGCAGCAGCGCCGCCCGGCACCAGCCACAGCGGGATTAGCGGCTGACGGCGCGTTGCCATGCGCTAATCCAGCTGGCGCGCTGCTGCGCCACGTCCTGCGGGCTATAGTGCAGCGCGGTTTGCGGCACGCTCAGCGTCTGGAAACCGGCGGGCAGATCGCTTTTGATCACCGGATACATCCAGTTGCCGGTCGGGATGGCGTTCTGGAAGGCGGGCGTCAGCATAAACTGCATGAACTGCTGCGCCAGCTTCGGCTGCTTGCTGCTGGCGAGCTGCGCGGCGACTTCTACCTGCAGGTAGTGGCCTTCGGCGAACGGCGCGGCGGCGTAGTTCGCTTTCTTCTCTTCAATCAGGTGATAGGCGGGCGAGGTGGTGTAGCTCAGCACCAGATCCCCTTCGCCTTTCAGGAACAGTCCGTAGGCTTCGCTCCAGCCTTTGGTCACGGTGACGGTTTTCTGCGCCAGCTTCTGCCAGGCCTCGGGCGCCTTGTCGCCGTAGACCTTCTGCATCCAGAGCAGCAGGCCAAGGCCTGGGGTGCTGGTGCGCGGATCTTCATAGATGACACGCCACTTCTCCGGGCTTTCCACCAGTTCTTTCAGGCTGGTGGGCGGGTTTTTCAGGCGCGTTTTATCGTAGACGAAGGCGAAGTAGCCGTAGTCGAAGGGCACGAAGGTCTGATCCTGCCAGCCGCCTGGCAGCGTCAGGCTATGGAGATCGACCGTGCTTTTGGCGAACAGGCCGGTCTGCTGCGCCGCCTGCAGCAGATTGTTATCGAGGCCGAGCACCACGTCGGCCTTGCTGTTCTTGCCCTCCATGCGCACGCGGTTCAGCAGCGAGACGCCATCTTCCAGCGCCACATAGTTCAGCTCGCAGCCGCACTGCGCTTCAAACGCCTTTTTAACCGCCGGGCCGGGGCCCCATTCGGCGGAGAACGAGTCGTAGGTATAGACGGTCAGGGCAGGTTTGGCCGCCAGCGCCGGCACGGACAGCAATATCAGCAGAGGGAGAATCTGTTTAACCACTTTGCGCTCCAGGGGAGAGTTGTTATGAGTCGCAAAGGATCTGAGCGTAGCAGCCTCTCAAATCCCTACGTCGGTATTAACCGAATCAGGTTCGACGGGTTTATCTCAGCCTTTTGCAGGCACCCCGTTGAGAACGGCTCATTCTAGACATTTCGACGCCAGGGGGAAAGCGTCACAGCGTCGGCGGCGCGAACCAGGCGGATTTAAAGTCGAACCAGCCGAGGGTGTTAAGCCGCACGCCGCGCATGCTGCGCTGGCCTTCCAGCAGCAGCCAGTGATGGAACAGCGGATGCAAACCGCCCGCGTCCAGCAGCCGCTTGCTCCATTCGGCGAGCGGCAGCGCTTTGCGCCGCCAGCGCGCGGCGTCCTCTTCCCAGTCGAGCGGCAGACAGTGATGTAGCAGCGGGATCTCGTAGAGCTGGGCGAACAGCGCATACTCCAGCGGCAGAGTGAAGTTGACGCTGCCGAGCCAGACGTCGCTCTCCGCCTCGCCCTGATGCCAGGTTTCGTAGTCGACCTCGCGGGTAATCAGCTGCACCTGATGCTGCGCCAGCAGCGGACGCAGCGCGCTGGCGATGCCGTGATGTTCCACATGCTGGCTGTACCAGGTCAGCGTCAGGCGCTCCAGCCCCGCCGGCTTCTCCACCGGCGTCAGGTCGCGGCGGTGATGCCAGCGCGGCAGCAGGCCGTAGGCGGGATACCAGTAGCGCTGATAGCCCATCTCTGCATGGTTGAGCAGGGCGATGGGATTGAGCAAATAGCCGAGCCAGCGGCGGATGGCCGCGTCGCGACCTGTCGCGGAGCGCTGGTCGAACAAGAGGAAATAGCAGCCCTCTTCAAGGCGGCTCTCTTCTGATTTTTCATCCTCGCCGTCGCCCTGCAGCCGCACGCCGGAATAGACCAGCTCGTCGCTGATCTCCGGCAGCACCCAGATAGAGACGTCGTCGATCAGCGCGCGAAAGCCGAAGTAGTCGTCGAACGCTTCGATTTTCAGCTGGCTCTGCTGGTTGCGCACCACGCGATAGGGGCCAGTGCCGACGGGCTGGCGGGCAAAGTCGCGCATCTGCGGCCACTCGCGCGGCAGGATCATCGCGCTGACGCTGCCGAGCAGCCACGGCAGCCAGCTGTCCGGTTCGCTGAGGTGGATATCCAGCGTCCAGGGCGCGGGCGAATCAATCTCACGGATATGGGAGAAGAGCGGCTGCGGTCGCAGGCGCTCCAGGCTTGAAATCACGTCCGCCATCTCCAGCTCGCGGCCGTGGTGAAAGCGGATCGCCGGGCGCAGGTAGAAGCGCCAGTGCAGCGGCGAGATCGCCTGCCAGTGATGGGCGATATCCGCTTCGATTTCCCCGTTTTCCTCATTTATACGCGTCAGGCCGTTGAAAATTTGCCGCGCCAGATGGGTTTCCGAGCGACGCAGCGGCGAGCCAGGCAGCAGGTTGAGCAGCGGCCGGTAGTAGAGCACGCGCAAAATATGTTTGCCCTGACGAAAGCTGCGGCCAAGGTGGGCGCGGATCATCTGGCGCACCTCCGCCTTGTCGCCGACCAGCTGCACCAGCTGATCGATGCGATCCTGCGCCAGCAGATCTTCGGCGCGCTCCTGCTGCAGCGCCAGCCCGGTGTAGCAGAAGCTGAGCTGCGAGCGCTTGCCGCGTCCCGCCTCGGCCTGCCAGGTGAGCCAGCCCGCCTCCTGCATCGCATTGAGCAGGTTGCGCATATGGCGACGCGAACAGTGCAGCCGCTCGGCCAGCTCGCTCAGCGTGACCAGCTGGCTCTCGCCCTGACAGCTTTGCCACAGGCGGATGAACTGCTGCTTAAGGCGCGATGAGGACATAAAAGAGGAACTCCTTGTGAAAAGCGCTCAGTTTTTCCTGCCTCATATTACGGGCAAACTTAGCACTATTGGAAGAGCGGGAGGCATTCAGCACTGAATGGCGCTCGACCATGATGCCGCTGCGGCGGGATCTTTTCTGAGTAGGGTGCAATTACACCGCCAGCAGCGATTTTCTCTGCTGGCTTTTTTCTGTTGCGCTAGAATCCTTTCTCTTGTTTTTCCTGCTTTATCACCTGAAAGGGATGTCGCTATGAAGTCGCTGTTAACCCGGACGCGCCGTATCAATCCGGTCTTTCTCGCTTTTATGGCGGCCTCTTTTATGATCGGCGTCGCCGGCGCGCTGCAGGCGCCAACGCTGAGCCTGTTTCTGACGCGCGAGGTGCAGGCGCGCCCCTTCTGGGTCGGGCTGTTTTTCACCGTCAACGCCATTGCGGGCATTGCCGTCAGCATGCTGGTGGCGAAGCGCTCCGACAGCCGCGGCGATCGCCGCACGCTGATCCTCTTTTGCTGTGTGATGGCCTTTTGCAACGCGCTGCTGTTCGCCTTTACCCGCCACTATCTGACGCTGATCACCCTGGGCGTGCTGCTCTCGGCGCTGGCCAGCGTGTCAATGCCGCAGATCTTTGCGCTGGCGCGCGAGTATGCCGACCAGTCGGCGCGCGAAGCGGTGATGTTCAGTTCGGTGATGCGCGCGCAGCTGTCGCTCGCCTGGGTAATCGGTCCGCCGCTGTCGTTCGCCCTGGCGCTTAACTTCGGCTTCGTGACGCTGTTTCTGGTGGCGGCCGCGCTGTTTCTGGTCTGTATTGTGCTGATCAAATTCACCCTGCCGTCGGTGCCGCGCGCCCAGCCGCTGATGAGGAGCGGCGGCATGCCGCTGAGCGGCTGGCGCGACCGCGACGTGCGCCTACTGTTTATCGCCTCGGTGACGATGTGGACCTGCAACACCATGTATATCATCGATATGCCGCTCTACATCAGCGTGACGCTGGGGCTGCCGGAGAAGCTGGCGGGGCTGCTGATGGGCACCGCTGCCGGGCTGGAGATCCCGGTGATGCTGCTGGCCGGGCACTACGCGAAGCGCGTCGGCAAGCGCAATCTGATGCTGATCGCACTGGCGGCGGGCATTCTGTTTTATGCCGGGCTGGTGATGTTCGCCTCGCAGACCGCGCTGATGGCGCTGCAGCTGTTTAACGCGGTGTTTATCGGCATTATCGCCGGCATCGGCATGCTCTGGTTTCAGGATCTGATGCCGGGCAGGCCTGGGGCGGCGACCACGATGTTCACCAACTCGATTTCCACCGGGATGATTCTGGCAGGCGTGATTCAGGGCACGCTCAGCGAGCGCTTCGGGCATATTGCGGTGTACTGGCTGGCGCTGGGGCTGGCCGTCGCGGCGTTCGCCATGTCGGCGCGCGTGAAGAACGTATAAAAGAGAAGGGCGACGCGGTGGTCGCCCTTAAACAGGACCGGTGCTAACGAGGGTGGCATGGGCCGATCGCAAAGGCGCTCAAGGCATCCATGCTCGCTCGGCCCGCG
This sequence comes from Pantoea sp. Z09, assembly GCF_022394795.1. Lineage (NCBI taxonomy): Bacteria > Pseudomonadati > Pseudomonadota > Gammaproteobacteria > Enterobacterales > Erwiniaceae > Pantoea > Pantoea sp. Z09. The sequence continues at coordinate 3,235,861 of NZ_CP092373.1, read as the reverse complement.
ACATCCCTGTCGCGGGACGCTTTGCTCTTCTGCCCATGCCACCCTCGTTTTGACTTTAGTGCTGTCTGGAAGTAAGCCTTAATTCAGAAACGCAGGCTGGCGCTGTTCGTAGTCGGTAATCGCCGCTTCGTGCTGCAGCGTCAGGCCGATGCTGTCGAGACCGTTCAGCATGCAGTGACGGCGGAAGCTGTCGATCTCAAACGAATAGACCTTGTCGCCCGCCGTCACCGTCTGCGCTTCCAGATCGACGGTAAAGCGGATGCCCGGCTGCGCCGCCACCAGCTGGAACATCTCGTCGACCTGCTCATCGCTGAGGCGCACCGGCAGCAGCTGGTTATTAAAACTGTTGCCGTAAAAAATGTCGGCGAAGCTCGGCGCAATCACCACGTGAAAACCGAAATCGGTCAGCGCCCAGGGCGCATGCTCGCGCGAGGAGCCGCAGCCGAAGTTTTCACGCGCCAGCAGAATGCTGGTGCCCTGAAATTCCGGCTTGTTCAGCACAAAGCTGGCGGTCGGCACGGTGCCAGCGTCATCGTCGAAACGCCAGTCGTGAAACAGGTGCGCGCCAAAGCCGGTGCGCGTCACCTTCTGCAGAAACTGTTTAGGAATAATGGCGTCGGTGTCGACGTTCGCCGCGTCCAGCGGGGCGACGATGCCGGTGTGCTGAGTAAATTTATTCGCCATGATCAAGCTCCTGTCAGTTCACGGATATCGGCAAAGTGGCCGGAAACAGCCGCTGCGGCGGCCATCGCCGGGCTAACCAGATGGGTGCGTCCGCCACGGCCCTGACGACCTTCAAAGTTACGGTTGCTGGTCGAGGCGCAGCGCTCGCCTGGATTCAGACGGTCATTATTCATCGCCAGACACATTGAGCAGCCCGGCAGGCGCCATTCGAAACCGGCTTCGAGGAAAATCTTGTCCAGACCTTCCGCTTCCGCCTGCGCTTTCACCGGACCGGAGCCTGGCACCACCATCGCCACCACGCCCGGCGCGACCTTGCGTCCTTTGGCGATGGCCGCTGCGGCGCGCAAATCTTCGATGCGCGAGTTGGTGCAGGAGCCGATAAACACCTTGTCGATCGCCACGTCGGTCAGGCGAATGCCCGGCTGCAGATTCATATAGGCCAGCGCCTTCTCGGCGGAGGCGCGCTCGACCGGATCGGCAAACGAGGCTGGATTGGGGATCAGCTGATCCACGGCGATCACCTGGCCCGGGTTGGTGCCCCAGGTCACCTGCGGCGCGATGTCGGCGGCGTTCAGCGTCACCACGGCGTCATAGTGCGCGCCTTCGTCCGACTTCAGGGTGCGCCAGTATTCCACCGCCTGCTCCCACTTCTCGCCCTGCGGCGCGAACTGACGACCTTTCAGGTAGTTAAAGGTGGTGTCGTCCGGCGCCACCAGGCCCGCTTTGGCGCCCATCTCGATAGCCATATTGCACAGCGTCATACGGCCTTCCATGCTCAGCGCTTCGATAGCCGGGCCGCAGAACTCCACTACGTGGCCGGTGCCGCCCGCGCTGCCGGTTTTACCGATAATCGCCAGCACGATATCTTTGGCGGTGATGCCCGTTGCGGCGTCGCCCAGCACTTCAATTTTCATGGTTTTGGCACGACCCTGCTTCAGCGTCTGGGTGGCGAAGACATGCTCCACTTCCGAGGTGCCGATGCCGAAGGCCAGCGAACCGAATGCGCCGTGGGTCGCGGTGTGCGAATCGCCGCAGACGATGGTCATGCCCGGCAGCGTCATGCCCTGCTCAGGCCCAATAACGTGCACGATGCCCTGGAACGGGTGGTTCAGGTCATAGAGCTGCACGCCGAACTCGGCGCAGTTCTTGATCAGCTCCTGCATCTGGATGCGCGCCATCTCGCCGGAGGCGTTGATGTCTTTGGTCTGGGTCGAGACGTTGTGATCCATGGTGGCGAAGGTCTTCGACGGCTGACGCACCTTGCGGCCGTGGGCGCGCAGACCGTCAAAGGCCTGCGGCGACGTCACCTCGTGGATCAGGTGACGATCGATATAGAGCAGCGGCGTCTCGTTGGGCGCTTCGTGAACGACATGTGCATCAAATAACTTCTGGTATAAAGTTTTCATTATTTTATTTTTCCTCGGCGATAAAGCGGGCAATGATGCTGCCCATCTCATCAGTGGAGACGGCAGGGCCGTCACCGGCCAAATCTCGGGTGCGATAGCCTTCTTCCAGCGCGCGGCTGATGGCGCGCTCGATGCTGTCGGCGGCGGCGTCGGCATTCAGGCTGTAGCGCAGCAGCAGCGACAGCGACAGGATCTGCGCCACCGGGTTAGCGATATTCTGCCCGGCGATGTCCGGCGCGGAGCCGCCTGCTGGCTCATACAGGCCAAAACCCTCTTCGTTCAGGCTGGCGGAGGGCAGCATGCCCATTGAGCCGGTGATCATCGCGCATTCGTCAGAGAGAATGTCGCCGAACAGATTGGAGCAGAGCAGCACGTCGAACTGCGACGGGTCTTTGATCAGCTGCATGGTGGCGTTGTCGATGTAGATATGGCTCAGCTGCACGTCGGGGTAATCTTTCGCCACTTCATTGACGATTTCGCGCCACATCACCGAGGTCTGCAGCACGTTGGCTTTGTCGACAGAGGTGACTTTATTGCGACGCTTGCGCGCCGACTCAAAGGCGATGCGGGCGATGCGCTCAATCTCAAAACGGTGGTAAACCTCGGTGTCGAAGGCGCGCTCGTGCGGACCGCTGCCTTCACGGCCTTTCGGCTGGCCGAAGTAAATGCCGCCGGTCAGCTCGCGCACGCACAGGATATCGAACCCTTTCGCGGCGATATCGGCGCGCAGCGGACAGAACGCTTCCAGACCCTGATAGAGCGCGGCCGGGCGCAGGTTGCTGAACAGTTTGAAATGCTTACGCAGCGGCAGCAGCGCGCCGCGCTCTGGCTGCGACGCGGGCGGCAGATGCTCCCATTTCGGACCGCCAACCGAGCCGAACAGAATGGCGTCGGCCTGCTCGCAGCCTGCGACGGTGGCAGGCGGCAGCGGTTCGCCGTGACGGTCGATGGCGATGCCGCCGACGTCATATTCGCTGGTGGTGATGCGCATATCAAAGCGGTGACGAATCGCGTCCAGCACCTTCATGGCCTGCGCCATCACTTCCGGGCCGATGCCGTCGCCAGGCAATACTGCGATATGAGAAGAGGTAGACATAGTTACACCGTTTCCTTCTGAAATTTGCGCTGCAGTTCTTTTTCAACTTCTTTGGCACGCCAGATATTGTTCAGGGCGTTCACCATCGCTTTGGCGGAGGACTCGACGATATCGGTCGCCAGGCCGACGCCGTGGAATTTGCGGCCGTTGTAGTTGACCACGATATCGACCTGGCCCAGCGCGTTCTCGCCGTGGCCTTTCGCCGTTAACTTGTAGTGCATCAGCTCAGCTTCAAAGCCGGTAATGCGGTTGATCGCCTGATAAACCGCGTCGACCGGACCGTTGCCGGTGGCGGCGTCCGCTTTGGTCTCTTCGCCGCAGCCCAGCTGCACCGAGGCAGTCGCCGTGACGCTGGTGCCGGTCTGCACGTTGAACTCGTTCAGCTGGAAATGCTCCGGCTCTTCATGCTGTTTGTTGATAAAGGCCAGCGCTTCCAGGTCGTAATCAAACACCTGGCCTTTTTTATCGGCCAGTTTCAGGAAGGCGTCATACAGCGCGTCCAGGCTGTAGTCGCTCTCTTTATAGCCCATCTCTTCCATACGATGTTTCACTGCGGCGCGGCCGGAACGCGAGGTCAGGTTCAGCTGGATTTTATGCAGGCCGATCGACTCCGGCGTCAGGATTTCATAGTTCTCGCGGTTCTTCAGCACGCCGTCCTGATGAATGCCGGAAGAGTGGGCGAAGGCGTTGGAGCCGACCACTGCCTTGTTGGCCGGGATCGGCATATTGCAGATCTGGCTCACCATCTGGCTGGTACGGTAAATTTCCTGATGCTGGATGTTGGTGTGCACGTTCAGGATCTGCTGGCGGGTTTTGATCGCCATGATCACCTCTTCCAGCGCGCAGTTGCCGGCGCGTTCGCCCAGGCCGTTCAGCGTGCCTTCGACCTGGCGCGCGCCGGCCTGCACGGCCGCCAGCGCGTTGCCGGTCGCCATGCCTAAATCGTCATGGGTGTGCACCGACAGGATCGCTTTGTCGATATTCGGCACACGGTTGATCAGCTGGCTGATGATGCTGGCGTACTCTCCGGGCAGGGTGTAACCCACGGTGTCAGGAATGTTGATGGTGGTGGCGCCGGCGTTGATCGCCGCTTCTACCACGCGACACAGGTCGTCGATCGGCGTGCGGCCGCCATCTTCGCAGGAAAATTCGACGTCGCTGGTATAGTTGCGCGCGCGCTTCACCATGTGCACCGCGCGTTCAATCACCTCAGGCAGGGTGCTGCGCAGTTTGGTGGCGATATGCATCGGCGAGGTGGCGATAAAGGTGTGGATACGATAGGCCTCCGCCACGCGCAGCGCTTCATAGGCGGCGTCGATATCTTTCTCGACGCAGCGCGCCAGTCCGCAGACCCGGCTGTTTTTAATGGTGCGCGCGATGGTCTGTACGGATTCGAAGTCGCCCGGCGATGAAACCGGAAAACCGACTTCCATCACGTCGACACCCATACGCTCCAGCGCCAGTGCGATCTGCAATTTTTCTTTCACACTCAGGCTGGCCTGTAATGCCTGCTCACCGTCGCGCAGAGTGGTATCGAAAATAATGACTTGCTGGCTCATCGTATTCATCCTTATGCGTTAACTTCACCGTGCAACGAGCATAAAAAAACCCGCGCAGGGCGCGGGTTTTTAACTTTCAGCAGGTTCGAATCAGTGTTTGATTCTGCCCACGAGTCTACCGCGCAAACTGAATGCGTTAAGTAGTAGACCGAGTAGGCGGAATGAATGAAACATGGATTCGAACCTCGTAAAATGTTGTGCTGCACATATTGGTACTGGAATCGGGTCGGGATGTCAACCATAAGTAAAAGGCTATTTTTGCCGGCGCATTAAGAAAAAAATCCTGTCATTTAGCGCTGCTCTGGTGAAACCGGCGAGGTTTGGCGACGCGCGCGGCGGCCAGCGTCGACCGCGACCGCAAAAGCGCAGGCTAAATATTTTATCTGTTTGAATTAAATGTGTTTATTTGATTGTTTTCACCTGATAGTAAAAAGCGTCGCGCGGTTTAGCGCGGAACAATATCGTGTGCTGGCTTTATTTCAGAGTTAATCACGCCAGAAATGAATCTCTCTGGCGGATTGTGAGCCAGCAGCAAAGAAATTAATTTTTTGTTATTTCTTATAACCCGCTAAAAATGTTTTCACCCCCAGCATTTTCTTCTACCTAAATCGCAGCGAATTAGATAAATCCTCGCGCAGATTTCTTATCGCGCAGAGCCTTTAAGGCCAGATTAGCGATAAGAGAGCCGTCTGACGTTTGCCTGCCAGGTTTTCTACGGTTATGGTAATCGACCAACTCTTAAAACAATCAACCAGACAGATTTCTCTGTATCTGGACAGCGTGAACCACCTTCGCTGTCTGCGCATAAACATAAGTTTTTGATATTAACTGGCGAATCAGAGCTGGATATCGGCGGCGCGCTGCAATGCGCAGGTTGCCGACCTCCGCTCCCCAAGCCTGGAGGCAGAAGATGGAGATGTTGTCAGGAGCCGAAATGGTCGTCCGTTCGTTAATCGATCAGGGCGTAAAGCAGGTGTTCGGTTATCCGGGCGGCGCGGTGCTGGATATTTACGACGCGCTGCAAACCGTGGGCGGAATTGATCACATACTGGTGCGCCACGAGCAGGGCGCCGTGCATATGGCCGACGGCCTGGCGCGCGCCACGGGCGAAGTCGGCGTGGTGCTGGTGACCTCGGGTCCCGGCGCGACCAACGCCATTACCGGGATCGCCACCGCCTATATGGACTCGATTCCGCTGGTGATCCTGTCGGGCCAGGTGCCTTCCTCGCTGATCGGCTACGACGCCTTTCAGGAGTGCGATATGGTGGGGATCTCCCGCCCGGTGGTGAAGCACAGTTTTCTGGTGAAGAGCACCGAAGAGATCCCGACGGTGCTGAAAAAAGCCTTCTGGCTGGCGGCCAGCGGGCGGCCAGGCCCGGTGGTTATCGATCTGCCGAAAGATATTCTCAATCCGGCCAACAAGCTACCCTACGTCTATCCGGACTCGGTGAGCATGCGCTCCTATAATCCGACCATTCAGGGGCATAAAGGACAGATCAAGCGCGCCTTAAACACGCTGCTGGCCGCGCACAAGCCGGTGATGTACGTTGGCGGCGGGGCGATCACCTCCTCATGCGAGGCGGAACTGCTGCAACTGGCTGAAACGCTGAACATCCCGGTGACCAGCTCGCTAATGGGGCTAGGGGCGTTTCCCGGCACCCATCGCCAGTCGGTGGGCATGCTCGGCATGCACGGCACCTATGAAGCCAATATGACGATGCACAACGCCGACCTGATCTTCGCTGTCGGCGTGCGCTTCGACGATCGCACCACCAACAATCTGGCCAAATATTGCCCGAACGCCACGGTGCTGCATATCGACATCGATCCGACCTCGATCTCGAAAACCGTCGCGGCGGACATTCCTATCGTCGGCGATGCGAAACAGACGCTGCAGCAGATGCTGGAGCTGCTGGCGCAGAGCGAGACAAAGCAGGAATTCGACAGCCTGCGCGACTGGTGGCAGAGCATCGAAGGCTGGCGCAGCCGTCAATGTCTGGCGTTCGACCGCAACAGCGACAAGATTAAGCCGCAGGCGGTGATCGAGACTATCTGGCGTCTGACCTATGGCGACGCGTATGTCACTTCGGATGTCGGTCAGCATCAGATGTTCGCGGCGCTCTACTATCCCTTTGATAAACCGCGCCGCTGGATCAACTCCGGCGGACTGGGCACCATGGGCTTCGGCCTGCCGGCCGCGCTGGGCGTCAAGATGGCGCTGCCGGAAGAGACGGTGATCTGCGTCACCGGCGACGGCAGCATCCAGATGAATATCCAGGAGCTCTCTACCGCGCTGCAGTACGATCTGCCGGTACTGGTGCTGAGCCTCAACAACCGCGTGCTCGGCATGGTGAAGCAGTGGCAGGATATGATCTATTCCGGCCGCCATTCGCAGTCTTATATGGAATCGCTGCCTGACTTCGTGCGCCTGGCCGAAGCGTACGGCCATGTCGGCATCGCGATTCAGCATCCTTCCGAACTGGAAGAGAAGCTGCAGCTGGCGCTGGACACGCTGGCGAAAGGGCGTCTGGTGTTCGTCGACGTTACCGTCGACGGCAGCGAGCACGTCTACCCAATGCAGATCCGCGGCGGGTCGATGGATGAGATGTGGTTGAGCAAAACGGAGAGGACTTAATTATGCGTCGTATTTTATCGGTTCTGCTGGAGAACGAATCCGGCGCATTGTCTCGCGTGGTGGGGCTGTTTTCCCAGCGCGGCTACAACATCGAGAGCCTGACCGTTGCGCCCACCGACGATCCAACGCTGTCGCGCATGACAATTCAGACCGTCGGCGACGAAAAAGTGCTGGAGCAGATTGAAAAGCAGCTGCACAAGCTGGTGGACGTGCTGCGCGTCAGTGAACTGGGGCAGGGCGCCTATGTCGAGCGCGAAATTATGCTGGTGAAGCTGCAGGCCACCGGCTATGGACGCGAAGAGGTGAAGCGCAGCGCTGAAATCTTCCGCGGTCAGATTATCGACGTGACGCCGACGCTGTACACGGTTCAGCTGGCGGGCACCAGCGACAAGCTCGACGCCTTCCTCAGTACGGTGCGTGAAGTAGCGGAAATCGTTGAAGTGGCGCGTTCCGGCATCGTCGGCGTGTCGCGCGGCGATCGCATTATGCGTTAATCACGCCAGGTGACTGTCTCTAACCCGGCGTAATGCCGGGTTTTTTTATTTTATGCGCTATGCAGGGATCGCTGTGAAAAGCGGTTGCTCGACGCACTATTCTGCTGTTAGATGTGACAAACGAGTTACCCTTAGCTTAGTTGCGGGCATCTGCCGCAGCTCGGCTTGCCGTGAAGTATGGAGTTATCGTGAAACTGGATGAAATCGCGCGTCTGGCAGGCGTGTCGCGCACCACGGCCAGTTATGTCATCAATGGCAAGGCGCGGCAGTATCGTGTCAGCGAAAAAACCGTCGAGAAAGTGATGGCGGTGGTGCGTGAACATAACTATCACCCTAATGCCGTGGCGGCGGGCCTGCGGGCCGGCCGCACGCGCTCTATCGGCCTGGTGATCCCCGATCTGGAGAACACCAGCTATACCCGCATCGCCAACTATCTGGAGCGGCAGGCGCGTCAGCGCGGCTATCAGCTGCTGATCGCCTGCTCGGAAGATCAGCCTGACAACGAGATGCGCTGTATCGAACATCTGCTGCAGCGTCAGGTGGATGCGATCATCGTCTCCACCTCGCTGCCGCCGGAGCATCCGTTCTATCAGCGCTGGATCCACGATCCGCTGCCGATTATCGCGCTGGACCGCGCGCTGGATCGTGAACACTTCACCAGCGTGGTTGGCGCCGATCAGGACGACTCTTTCACTCTGGCGGCTGAATTGCGTCAGCTTCCGGTGAAAAATGTGCTGTTTCTCGGCGCGCTGCCAGAGCTTTCCGTGAGTTTTCTGCGGGAAATGGGCTTCCGCGACGCCTGGAAAGCGGATCCGCGTCCTGTCGACTATATCTACTGCAACAGCTTCGAACGCACGGCGGCCGCGGCGCTGTTCGAAAAATATCTCGACGATCACGAGATGCCGGAGGCGCTTTTCACCACTTCGTTCGGCCTGCTGCAGGGCGTGATGGACGTGACGCTAAAACGTGACGGGCGCCTGCCAACCGACCTCGCGATCGCCACATTTGGCGACCACGAATTACTGGACTTTCTGGAGTGTCCGGTGCTGGCGGTTGGGCAGCGTCATCGCGACGTGGCGGAGCGCGTGCTGGAGTTAGTTCTGGCTTCGCTTGATGAACCGCGAAAACCGAAACCGGGATTAACCCGTATTCGACGTAATTTATTCCGTCGCGGTCAGCTGAGCCGCAAAGTTAAATAGCCAACAGGCAGCGACGCCGCTGCCCTTAAATTTTCTCGCATTAATGTTCGTCAATTTTTAGGGTAAAAAAGCGTAAATATGCGACACCTTACCTAACACATTAGCCGCGATGTGTTTGTAAAATGTCCAGATCTTGCGCTTGCTCACGGTGCTCGTCACGTAAGGTGCAGCGACGAGACGTTCAGAAATCCCCTAAAATGCAGCCCCTGTCTCAGAAACCGTGAAGAATATTCCCGCAGGCGGTCAGCTTTATTTTTAATCATTTTTTTAAGGCTTGCTGTTTTTATACCATTATTCATCAGGTTAATTTTTGAAATTGCCCTTTTCCCCGCTTTGTTGCTTTTCAATCAGCGAAATTACCCCTTGTAAATAGTTATATTCCCGCCGCGCTTCGGCTTGACAATGATTTCATCGCCTCCGTAAACTCGTGGCGTGGTAAAAAGTGGGATAAAGTGGTGAAAATGGGGAGCTGAGGGGAAGGCTGGCATGTTCCGTGGAGCAACGTTAGTCAATCTCGACAGCAAGGGGCGACTGGCCGTACCAACGCGCTATCGCGACCAGCTGATCGGGGAATCTCAAGGGCAGATGGTATGCACCATCGACCTTCATCAACCCTGCCTGCTCCTTTATCCCCTGCCCGAATGGGAAATCATTGAAAAAAAGCTGTCTCGCTTATCCAGCATGAACCCCGTCGAGCGTCGCGTTCAGCGACTGCTGTTAGGGCATGCCAGTGAGTGTCAGATGGATAACGCAGGCCGCTTACTGCTGGCGAATACCCTTCGTCAACACGCGCACCTGACGAAAGAAGTGATGCTGGTCGGCCAGTTCAACAAGTTTGAACTGTGGGATGAACAGACCTGGTATCAACAAGTTAAGGATGATATTGACGCAGAACAGTCGGCTCAGGAACCTTTATCTGAACGGTTGCAGGACTTGTCGCTATAGCTATGCAGGAAAATTTTAAACATACCACGGTGCTGCTGGACGAGGCGGTTAACGGCCTCAATATCAGGGAAGACGGCATCTACATCGACGGCACCTTTGGTCGCGGCGGACATTCGCGTTTGATTCTGTCGCAGCTGGGCGCGCAGGGACGGCTTATCGCCATCGATCGCGACCCGCAGGCTATCGCGGCCGCCGCCGAAATCACGGACCCGCGCTTCTCGATTGTGCATGGCCCTTTCTCCGCGCTGGCGGAGTATGTCGAGGCGCTGGAACTCAGCGGCAAAATTAACGGCATCCTGCTCGATTTAGGCGTCTCCTCGCCGCAGCTGGACGACGCGGAGCGCGGCTTCTCCTTTATGCGCGACGGACCGCTCGATATGCGTATGGATCCGACGCGCGGCCAGTCGGCGGCCGAGTGGCTGCTGCAGGCGGAAGAGGCGGATATCGCCTTTGTGCTGAAGACCTACGGCGAAGAGCGTTTCGCCAAACGCATCGCGCGCGCCATCGTTGAGCGCAATCGCGAGCAGCCGATGACGCGCACCAAAGAGCTGGCCGAAGTGATCGCCGCGGCGACGCCGGTGAAAGATAAATTCAAGCATCCGGCGACGCGCAGCTTTCAGGCGATCCGCATCTGGATCAACAGCGAGCTGGAAGAGATTGACACCGCGCTGAAAGGGGCGTTGTCGGCGCTGGCGCCGGAAGGGCGTCTGTCCGTCATCAGCTTCCACTCGCTGGAAGATCGCCTGGTGAAGCGTTTTATGCGCGACCAGAGCCGCGGCCCGCAGGTGCCGGCCGGCCTGCCGATGACTGAAGCGCAGCTGAAAGCGCTGGGCGGACGTCAGCTAAAGCTGCTCGGCAAAATGACGCCGGGCGAGGCGGAAGTGGCGGATAACCCGCGCGCGCGCAGTTCGGTATTGCGCATCGCTGAGAGAACCGACGCATGATCGGCAACGAACGTCACAGCCTGCCGGGCGTCATTGGTGGCGATCTGCTGCGCTTCGGCAAAATCCCGGTGATCCTGCTGATCGCCGTGCTGGTGTCGGCCGTGACGGTGGTCACCACGACGCACAAAACGCGTCTGCTGACCGCGCAGCGCGAGCAGCTGGTACTGGAGCGCGACGCGCTGGACATTGAATGGCGTAACCTGATCCTTGAAGAGAACGCGCTGGGCGATCATAGCCGGGTGGAGCGCATCGCCACCGAGAAGCTACAGCTGCAGCATGTTGATCCGTCACAGGAAAACATCGTGGTACAGAAATAAGGAACGCTAAATCGCAATGAGCGGCGCAAGCAAAACGCTGAAGGTGAGAAAACAGGAAGATAAAGCCAGCTTTGTAAGCTGGCGTTTTGCGTTGCTGTGCGGCTGTATTTTACTGGCGCTGGGCGGCCTGCTGTCGCGCGTCGCCTGGCTCCAGGTCATCAGCCCGGATAAGCTGGTGAAAGAGGGCGATCTGCGCTCTCTGCGCGTGCAGGCGATCCCAACCGCGCGCGGCATGATCAGCGATCGCGCCGGGCGTCCGCTGGCGGTCAGCGTGCCGGTCAACGCCATCTGGGCCGATCCGAAAGAGCTGCATGACGCGGGCGGCGTCACCCTCGACAGCCGCTGGAAAGCGCTCTCTGACGCGCTCTCTATCCCGCTCGATCAGCTGGCGACGCGCGTCAACGCCAACCCAAAAGGGCGCTTTATCTACCTGGCGCGCCAGGTCAGCCCCGCTATCAGCGACTACGTTAAAAAGCTCAAGCTGCCCGGCATCCATCTGCGCGAAGAGTCGCGCCGCTACTATCCGGCCGGTCAGGTGACCTCTCACCTGATCGGCTTTACTAATATCGACGGCCAGGGCATCGAAGGCATCGAGAAGAGCTTCGATAAGTGGCTGACCGGCGCGCCGGGCGAGCGTACGGTGCGTAAAGACCGCAACGGCCGCGTCATAGAAGATATCTCCTCTGTCGACAGCCGCGCCGCCCATAACCTGACGCTGAGCATCGACGAACGTCTGCAGGCGCTGGTCTATCGCGAACTCAATAACGCCGTCGCGTTCAACAAAGCTGAATCGGGCACGGCCGTGCTGGTGGACGTCAACACCGGCGAAGTGCTGGCGATGGCCAACAGCCCCGCCTACAACCCCAATAACCTCAGCAACACGCCGAAAGAGATGATGCGCAACCGCGCCATCACCGATATTTTCGAACCCGGCTCAACCGTGAAGCCGATGGTGGTGATGACGGCGCTGCAGCGCGGCGTGGTACGAGAGAACAGCGTCCTAAATACCGTGCCGTATCGCGTTAACGGTCATGAGATCAAAGACGTGGCGCGCTACAACGAACTGACCCTTACCGGGGTTCTGCAGAAGTCGAGTAACGTCGGTGTTTCACGACTGGCGTTAGCGATGCCCTCCTCAGCGCTGGTAGATACTTACGCGCGCTTTGGGTTGGGTAAACCGACCAATTTGGGGCTGGTCGGGGAAAGTAGTGGCTTATACCCTCAAAAACAACGGTGGTCTGACATAGAGAGGGCCACCTTCTCTTTCGGCTACGGGCTAATGGTAACGCCGTTACAGTTAGCGCGTGTCTACGCGACCATCGGCAGCTACGGCATTCATCGCCCGCTGTCGATCACCAAGGTCGATCCGCCCGTCGCGGGCGAGCGCGTTTTCCCGGAATCGCTGGTGAAAACCGTGGTGCATATGATGGAAAGCGTCGCGCTGCCAGGCGGCGGCGGCGTGAAAGCGGCGATTAAAGGCTACCGCATCGCGATCAAAACCGGCACGGCGAAAAAAGTCGGGCCGGACGGTCGTTACGTCAATAAATATATTGCTTACACCGCAGGCGTCGCGCCTGCCAGTCACCCTCGTTTTGCGCTGGTGGTGGTGATCAACGATCCCCAGGCCGGCAAATATTATGGCGGTGCGGTCTCCGCGCCGGTGTTCGGTGCCATCATGGGCGGCGTATTGCGCACCATGAACATCGAGCCGGACGCGTTGCCGACCAATGATAAAAACGAGCTGGCGACCAACAGAAGTGAGGAAAAAAGTGACAGATCGTAACCTGCGCGACCTGCTGGCCCCCTGGGTGCCAGGCGCGCCGGCGCGTCCCCTGGGAGACATGACACTGGACAGCCGTAAAGCGGCCGCCGGCGATCTGTTTGTGGCGGTCGCAGGCCACCACGCCGATGGACGGCGTTTTATTCCGCAGGCGATCGCGCAGGGCGTGGCTGCCGTGATTGCGGAAGCCGAAGGCGAAGCCAGCGATGGCGATATTCGCGAGATGCACGGCGTGCCGGTTATCTACCTGGCGCAGCTGCAGCAGCGGCTCTCCGCGCTGGCGGGACGTTTTTACGGCCAGCCGGGCGACAAACAGAAGCTGGTGGGCGTGACCGGCACCAACGGTAAAACCACCACGACGCAGCTGCTGGCGCAGTGGGCGCAGCTGCTGGGCGAAACCGGCGCGGTGATGGGCACGGTGGGCAATGGCCTGCTCGGACAGCTCAGCGCCACTGAAAATACCACTGGCTCGGCCGTCGACGTTCAGCATCTGCTGCACGAACTGGCGCAGCAGGGCGCGACGCTGACCGCGATGGAGGTCTCCTCCCACGGTCTGGTGCAGCACCGCGTGGCGGCGCTGCCGTTCGCCGCCGCGGTCTTTACCAACCTGAGCCGCGACCATCTCGACTATCACGGCGACATGCAGAGCTACGAATCGGCGAAAAAGCTGCTGTTCACCGAACATCAGGTCGGCGAAATGATCCTGAACGCCGATGACGAGGTGGGCCGCCGCTGGCTGGCAACGCTGCCCGACGCCGTCGCGGTGACCATGGAGAATAATCTCCAGCCGGGCTGCCACGGTCGCTGGGTGAAAGCCGAAGAGGTGACCTACCGCGACAACGGCGCGCATATTCGCTTTCGCTCCAGCTGGGGCGAAGGGGAGATTGAGAGTCGCCTGATGGGCGCCTTCAACGTCAGCAATCTGCTGCTCGCCTGCGCCACGCTGCTGGCGCTCGATTATCCGCTCGCCGATCTGGTGCGCACCGCGCCGCAGCTGCAGCCGGTGTGCGGCCGCATGGAAGTCTTCAGCGCGCCGGGCAAACCGACCGTGGTAGTGGATTACGCTCATACGCCGGACGCGCTGGAAAAAGCGCTGGAAGCCGCACGCCTGCACTGCAAAGGCAAGCTGTGGTGCCTGTTCGGCTGCGGCGGCGACCGTGATAAAGGCAAACGCCCGCTGATGGGCGCCATTGCCGAGCAGTTCGCCGACGTGGTGGTGATTACCGACGACAACCCGCGCAGCGAAGATCCGCAGGCTATCGTCAACGACATTCTGACCGGACTGCTTGAGCCGCATCGCGCGCGCGTCATGGCGGGTCGTGCGCAGGCGGTCACGCATGCCGTTTTGCAGGCGCAGCCTGACGACATCGTGCTGGTGGCGGGCAAAGGTCATGAAGATTATCAAATCGTGGGGCAGCGTCGTCTGGATTACTCCGACCGCGCCACGGTTGCCGCGTTATTAGGAGTCACGGCATGATCCCGGTTTCCCTTACCACTCTGGCTGAAATCAGCGGCGGCGCGCTGCACGGCAGCGACCTGACCCTGAACGACGTGACCACTGACACGCGCAAGGTGACGCAGGGCAGCCTGTTCGTCGCGCTGGTCGGCGAGCGCTTCGACGCCCATGACTTTGCCGCTGAGGCTATCGCCAGCGGCGCTCAGGCGCTGCTGGTGAGTAAGTATTTACCTGTCTCCGTGCCGCAGGTGGTGGTCGCCGACACGCGTATCGCCTTCGGCAAGCTGGCCGCCTGGGTGCGCCAGCAGGCGAAAGCGCGCGTGGTGGCGCTGACCGGCTCCTCCGGCAAAACCTCGGTCAAAGAGATGACCGCGGCCATTCTGCGCCAGTGCGGTGAGACGCTCTACACCGCGGGCAATCTCAACAACGACTTCGGCGTGCCGATGACGCTGCTGCGCCTGACGCCGCAGCATCAGTATGCGGTGATCGAGCTGGGCGCGAATCATCAGGGCGAGATCGCCTATACCACCGAGCTGACGCGTCCTGAGAGCGCGCTGGTGAATAACCTGGCGGCGGCGCATCTGGAAGGCTTCGGCTCGCTGGCGGGCGTGGCGAAGGCGAAAGGGGAGATCTTCAACGGTCTGCCGGCTAACGGCACCGCTATTCTTAACGCCGACAGCAACGACTGGCCGCACTGGCAGGCGAATCTGCACGGCAAACGCGTCTGGCGCTTTTCGCCGCAGGCCGCCGACAGCGACTTCGCCGCGCGCGATATCCGACTCAGCGTCGACGGCACCCATTTCACTATGCAAACGCCAGCGGGCGACATCGCCATTACGCTGCCGCTGCCGGGCCGCCACAATATCGCCAACGCGCTGGCCGCTGCGGCGCTGGCGCTCTCGGTGGATGCGCCGCTCAGCGCTATTCAAAGCGGCCTGAAAAACCTGCAGGCGGTGCCTGGCCGACTGTTCCCCATTCGCCTTGCCGAACATCAGCTGCTGCTTGACGACAGCTACAACGCCAACGTCGGCTCGATGACCGCCGCCGCGCAGGTGCTGGGCGAAATGCCTGGCTACCGCGTGATGGTGGTCGGTGATATGGCGGAGCTGGGCGAAGAGGCGGAGCAGTGTCATCGCGAAGTCGGCCTGGCGGCGAAAGCCGCAGGCGTCGATCGCGTGCTGAGCGTCGGCCTGCTGAGCGCGCTTATCAGCGAAAGCAGCGGCGTTGGCGAACATTTCAGCAACAAAACCGCGCTGACGGAACGTTTACGGACGCTGTTGTCCGAACATCGGGAATTAACCGTTTTGATTAAAGGTTCGCGGAGTGCTGCCATGGAGCAGGTCGTGCAGAACCTACAGGAGATGGGAACATGTTAGTCTGGCTGGCCGAACATCTGGTCGCTTTTTATTCCGGCTTCAACGTCTTTTCGTATTTGACGTTTCGCGCCATTGTCAGCCTGCTGACCGCGTTATTTATCTCTTTATGGATGGGGCCGCGCCTGATCGCCTGGCTGCAGAAGCTGCAGATCGGCCAGGTGGTGCGCAACGACGGCCCGGAGTCGCACTTCAGCAAGCGCGGCACGCCGACCATGGGCGGCATTATGATCCTCACCTCTATCACCGTGTCGGTGCTGATGTGGGCCTATCCTTCTAACCCCTATGTCTGGTGCGTGCTGGTGGTGCTGGTGGGCTTTGGCGTGATCGGCTTTGTCGACGACTACCGCAAAGTGGTGCGCAAAGACACCAAAGGGCTGATCGCGCGCTGGAAATATTTCTGGATGTCGGTGATCTCGCTGGGCGTGGCGTTCGCGCTCTACGCCGCCGGCAACGGCACGCCCGCCACGCAGCTGGTGGTGCCCTTCTTTAAAGACATCATGCCGCAGCTGGGGCTGTTTTACGTGGTGCTGGCCTACTTCGTGATTGTCGGCACCGGCAACGCGGTCAACCTGACCGACGGTCTTGACGGCCTGGCGATTATGCCGACCGTGTTTGTCGCGGCAGGCTTCGCGCTGGTCGCCTGGGCGACCGGCAACGTGAAGTTCGCTGAATACCTGCATATTCCCTATCTGCGCCACGCGGGCGAGCTGGTGATCGTCTGCACCGCCATCGTCGGGGCAGGGCTCGGCTTCCTGTGGTTCAACACCTATCCGGCGCAGGTCTTTATGGGCGACGTCGGATCGCTGGCGCTGGGCGGCGCGCTCGGCACGCTGGCGGTGCTGCTGCGTCAGGAGTTCCTGCTGGTGATCATGGGCGGCGTTTTTGTCGTTGAGACGCTGTCGGTGATCCTGCAGGTGGGATCGTTCAAGCTGCGCGGTCAGCGTATTTTCCGCATGGCGCCGATCCACCATCACTATGAACTGAAAGGCTGGCCGGAGCCGCGCGTCATCGTGCGCTTCTGGATTATTTCGCTGATGCTGGTGCTGATTGGCCTGGCTACGCTGAAGGTGCGCTAATTATGGCTGACTATCGGGGCAGAAAAGTCGTCATTATCGGGCTGGGCCTGACCGGTCTCTCCTGTGTTGATTTCTTTTTAGCGCAAGGCGTGACGCCGCGCGTGATGGATACCCGTGTGTCGCCGCCGGGGCTCGACAAGCTGCCTGCGCAGGTTGAGCGCTACACCGGCGGGCTGAACAGCGACTGGCTGCTGGCGGCGGATCTGATCGTTGCCAGCCCGGGCATGGCGCTGGCGCATCCCGCGCTCAGCGAGGCGGCGGACGCAGGCGTGGAGATCGTCGGCGACATCGAACTGTTCTGCCGCGAGGCACAGGCGCCGATCGTGGCGATCACCGGATCCAACGGTAAAAGCACGGTCACCACGTTAGTGGGCGAAATGGCGCGCGCCGCTGGCTGGCAGGTGGGCGTCGGCGGCAATATCGGTTTGCCGGCGCTGTCGCTGCTGAAGTCGCCCGCGCAGCTTTACGTGCTGGAGCTCTCCAGCTTCCAGCTGGAAACCACCTTTAGCCTGAAAGCGGCGGCGGCGACCATTCTCAACGTCACCGAAGATCATATGGATCGCTATCCGCTCGGCATGCAGCAGTATCGCGCCGCGAAGCTGCGCATCTATGAAAACGCGCGCGTCTGCGTGGTGAACGCCGACGATGGGATGACCATGCCGGTGCGCGGCGCCGACGCGCGCTGCGTCAGCTTCGGCGTCGATTTCGGCGACTACCACCTCAACCGCCAGCAGGGCGCGACCTGGCTGCGCGTGAAGGGTGAGAAGGTGCTGAACACCGATGAGATGAAGCTGGTGGGCCAGCATAACTACACCAACGCGCTGGCGGCACTGGCGCTGGCGGACGCCGTCGGGCTGCCGCGCGCCTCCAGCCTGGCGGCGCTGACCAGCTTTACCGGGCTGGCGCACCGTTTCCAGCTGGCGCACGAGGCCAACGGCGTTCGCTGGATCAACGACTCTAAAGCCACCAACGTCGGCAGCACCGAAGCGGCCCTGAACGGTCTGCAGGTGAACGGCCGACTCTGGCTGCTGCTGGGCGGCGACGGCAAATCCGCGGACTTCACTCCGCTGGCGCGCTACGTGCAGGACGAGAAGGTTCGTCTTTACTGCTTCGGCCGTGACGGCGACGCGCTGGCGGCGCTGCGCCCCGACAACGCCGTGCGCACCGAGACGATGGATCAGGCGATGGCGCTTATCGCGCCGCAGGTTCAGCCTGGCGATATGGTGCTGCTGTCACCCGCCTGCGCCAGCCTCGATCAGTTTCGCAATTTTGAACAGCGCGGCGACCGCTTCGCGCAGCTGGCGAAGGAGTTAGGCTGATGCGTATTCCTGGCGGCGGACTGATTGCCGGACTCTTCACCTTTATCGCCACGCGCCTGAAGGACTGGGTGATGGGCGCGCGCGAAAGCGACGACTCTGCGCTGGTGCTCTATGACCGCACGCTGCTGTGGCTCACCTTTGGCCTGGCGATCGTCGGCTTCGTGATGGTGACCTCGGCCTCGATGCCGGTCGGCCAGCGTCTCAACGACGATCCCTTCTACTTCGCCAAGCGCGACGCCTTTTATATTCTGCTGGGGCTCGGCATTGCGCTGGTCACGCTGCGCGTGCCGATGGATTTCTGGCAGCGCTACAGCAACGCAATGCTGCTGGCGACGGTGGTGATGCTGCTTATCGTGCTGGTGGTGGGCAGTTCGGTCAACGGCGCCTCGCGCTGGATCGCCCTCGGCCCGCTGCGTATTCAGCCTGCGGAGCTGTCGAAGCTGTCGCTCTTCTGCTATCTCGCCAGCTATCTGGTGCGAAAGGTGGAAGAGGTGCGCAACAACTTCTGGGGCTTCTGCAAACCGATGGGCGTGATGGTGGTGCTGGCAGTGCTGCTGCTGGCGCAGCCTGACCTCGGCACCGTGGTGGTGCTGTTCGTCACCACGCTGGCGATGCTCTTCCTGGCGGGCGCGAAGCTGTGGCAGTTCCTGGCGATCATCGGCTCCGGCATCTTCGCCGTGGTGCTGCTGATTATCGCCGAACCCTACCGTATGCGTCGCGTCACCTCGTTCTGGAATCCCTGGGAAGATCCCTTCGGCAGCGGTTACCAGCTGACCCAGTCGCTGATGGCCTTCGGCCGCGGCGAATTCTGGGGGCAGGGGCTCGGTAACTCGGTGCAAAAACTGGAGTATCTGCCGGAAGCGCACACCGACTTTATCTTCTCCATCATCGGCGAGGAACTGGGTTATATCGGTGTGGTTTTGGCTTTGTTGATGGTATTCTTCGTGGCTTTTCGTGCGATGTCGATTGGTCGCCGCGCACTGGAGATCGACCAGCGCTTTTCTGGCTTTCTCGCCTGCTCTATCGGCGTGTGGTTCAGCTTTCAGGCGCTGGTCAACGTCGGCGCGGCGGCGGGCATGCTGCCGACCAAAGGCCTGACGCTGCCGCTGATCAGTTACGGCGGCTCCAGTCTGCTGATTATGTCGACCGCCATCGTGTTTTTGCTGCGTATTGATTATGAAACGCGCCTGACCAAAGCGCAGGCGTTTACCCGAGGTGCCCGATGAGTGGGAAGCGTTTGATGGTGATGGCGGGCGGAACCGGCGGGCATGTTTTCCCCGGTCTGGCCGTTGCCCACTATCTGATGGAGCAGGGATGGCAGGTTCGCTGGCTCGGCACGGCCGACAGGATGGAAGCGGATCTGGTGCCGAAGCACGGCATCGACATTGAATTCATCCGCATTAGCGGGCTGCGCGGCAAAGGCGTTAAGGCGCTGCTGCTGGCGCCGATGCGTATTTTCAACGCCTGGCGGCAGGCGCGCGCCATTATGCGCGCCTGGCAGCCGGACGTGGTGCTGGGCATGGGCGGCTACGTGTCCGGTCCCGGCGGCCTGGCAGCCTGGAGCTGCGGCATCCCGGTGGTGCTGCACGAGCAGAACGGCATCGCCGGCCTGACCAACAAGTGGCTGGCAAAGATCGCCAGCAAGGTGATGCAGGCGTTTCCCGGCGCCTTTCCGCATGCGGACGTGGTGGGGAATCCGGTGCGCACCGACGTGCTGGCGCTGCCGCTGCCGGAGGCGCGTCTGACCAACCGCAGCGGTCCGATCCGCGTGCTGGTGGTCGGCGGCAGCCAGGGCGCGCGCGTGCTGAACCAGACGCTGCCGCAGGTGGCGGCCGCGCTGGGCGACAGCATTACGCTGTGGCATCAGACCGGCAAAGGCGCGCTGCAGGATGTGCTTAAGGCGTACCAGCAGGTCGGCCAGACGCAGCACAAGGTCACGGAGTTTATTGACGATATGGCCGCCGCCTACGCCTGGGCGGACGTGGTGGTTTGCCGCTCCGGCGCGCTGACCGTCAGCGAAATCGCCGCCGCCGGCCTGCCGGCGATTTTCGTGCCTTTTCAGCATAAAGATCGTCAGCAGTACTGGAATGCGCTGCCGCTGGAGAAAGCGGGCGCAGCCAAAATTTTTGAGCAGCCGCAGTTTACTGCGGATGCCGTGGCGGAGACGCTGCGCCGCTGGGATCGCCCAACGCTGTTGAGCATGGCGGAAAAAGCCCGCCAGGTGGCGATCCCCGATGCGACCGAACGGGTCGCGCGGGAAGTGGCGCGCGCCGCGAAATGAATAATCGGGTCAGCATGGCTGACCGGTGCCGCGAAGGGCACGCATTAAGATGACAGGTAACTGAGAACGATGAATACACAACAACTGGCAAAACTGCGCTCCATTGTGCCCGAGATGCGTCGCGTCCGGCACATTCACTTTGTCGGCATCGGCGGTGCTGGCATGGGCGGTATTGCCGAAGTGTTGGCGAATGAGGGTTACCACATCAGCGGCTCCGATCTGGCGCCGAACGCGGTAACGCAGCATCTGGCGGCGCTGGGCGCCACCATCTATTTCAACCATCGCCCGGAAAACGTCACCGACGCCAGCGTGGTGGTGGTCTCCAGCGCGGTGGCGCAGGACAACCCGGAACTGGTCGCGGCGCGCGAACAGCGTATTCCCGTGATCCGTCGCGCCGAAATGCTGGCGGAGCTGATGCGTTTTCGTCACGGCATCGCCATTGCCGGCACGCACGGCAAAACCACCACCACCGCGATGGTGTCGAGCATCTATGCCGAAGGCGGGCTCGATCCCACCTTCGTCAACGGCGGGCTGGTGAAGGCGGCGGGCACGCACGCGCGTCTCGGCAGCAGCCGCTACCTGATTGCGGAAGCGGACGAGAGCGACGCCTCTTTCCTGCATCTGCAGCCGATGGTGGCGGTGGTGACCAATATCGAAGCTGACCACATGGACACCTACCAGGGCGACTTCGAGAACCTGAAACAGACCTTTATCAATTTTCTGCACAACCTGCCGTTTTACGGTCGTGCGGTGATGTGCATCGACGACGTGGTGATCCGCGATCTGATCCCACGCGTGGGCCGTCACATCACCACCTACGGCTTCAGCGACGACGCCGACGTGCGCATTGAGCACTACGAGCAGCGCGGCGCGCAGGGGCACTTTACGCTGGTGCGTCACGACAGGCCGCGCCTGCAGGTGACGCTGAACGCGCCGGGCCGCCATAACGCGCTTAACGCCGCGGCGGCGGTGGCGGTGGCGAGCGAAGAGGGCATTGATGACAACGCCATCCTCGCCGCGCTGGAGAGCTTTCAGGGCACCGGACGCCGCTTCGACCTGCTGGGCGAATACCCGACCGAGCCGGTCAACGGCAATCCGGGCACGGCGATGCTGGTGGACGATTACGGCCATCATCCGACCGAGGTCGACGCCACCATCAAGGCGGCGCGCGCCGGCTGGCCGGATAAAAAACTGGTAATGGTGTTTCAGCCGCACCGCTACACGCGCACGCGCGATCTGTTCGACGACTTCGCCAACGTGCTGTCGCAGGTCGACGTCCTGCTGATGCTGGATGTCTACTCGGCGGGCGAAACGGCGATCCCCGGCGCGGACAGCCGTGCCTTGTGCCGCTCGATTCGCGGCCGCGGCAAGGTCGATCCGGTGCTGGTGCCGGAGCATGACGCGCTGCCGGAAATGCTGGCGCCGCTGCTGTCGGGCAACGACCTGATTCTGGTGCAGGGCGCGGGCAACGTCGGCAAAGTGGCGCGCAAGCTGGCGGAGTGCAAACTGCAGCCCGAGCGTAAAGCGGAGGATCGTCATGGCTAATAAAGTCGCCGTCCTGATGGGCGGCACCTCGGCGGAGCGCGACGTTTCGCTGATGTCCGGCAGCGCGGTGCTGGCCGGACTGCGCGAAGCCGGGATTAACGCGCACCCGATCGATACGCGCGACGTCTCGGTGCTGACGCTGAAAGAGCAGGGCTTCGACGCCGTGTTTATCGCGCTGCACGGGCGCGGCGGTGAAGATGGCACGCTGCAGGCAGTGCTGGAATTCTTACAGCTGCCCTATACCGGCAGCGGCGTGATGGCGTCGGCCATCACCATGGACAAGCTGCGCACCAAACTGCTGTGGCAGGGGCGTGGCCTGCCGTCAGGACGCTTTGTCTGGCTGACGCGTCAGCAGTATCAGGCGGGCCTGACGGCGGAAACGCGCGACGCCATTGCCGCGCTCGGCCTGCCGCTGTTCGTTAAGCCGAGCTGCGAAGGCTCCAGCGTCGGCATCAGCCGCGTCAACGCGGCGGAGGCATTGCCGGCCGCGCTGGACGAAGCCTTCCGTCATGACGACGACGTGCTGATCGAGGCGTTTCTTAGCGGCGCGGAGTACACGGTGGGCATTGTAGGCGATCAAATTCTGCCTGCAATACGCATTCAGACCGCCAGCGAGTTTTATGACTATGAAGCAAAATACATTTCTGACGATACTCAATACTTCTGCCCTGCAGGATTGAGCGCGGAACGAGAAGCGGAATTGCAGAGTCTGGTCTGGGATGCATGGCGTGCGCTGGGCTGTAGCGGATGGGGTCGCGTCGACGTGATGACCGACGGCGAGGGCAACTTCCAGCTGCTGGAGGTGAACACCTCGCCGGGTATGACCAGCCACAGCCTGGTGCCGATGGCGGCAAAGGAAGCGGGAATGCGCTTCTCCCAGCTGGTGGCGTGTATTCTGGAGCTGGCCGACTGATATGTCACAGGCGGCACTGAACGCACGGAACCGCGAACCCCAGGAGCGCACGCGCACGGGGCGCAGCAACGGGGCCAGACTTTTCGGCATCGTCTTTTTGCTGATGGTCATTGGCATTATGATTTTCGGCGGGCTGGTGGTGCTGAAGTGGATGAACGATGCGTCGCGCCTGCCGCTTTCCCGGCTGGTGGTGACGGGCGAAACCCACTACACCACGCACGATGATATTCGCCAGGCGATTCTGTCGCTGGGCGCGCCGGGCACCTTTATGTCGCAGGATGTCGACATTATCCAGCAGCAGATCGAACGGCTACCCTGGATTAAACAGGTCAGCGTGCGCAAGCAGTGGCCCGACGAGCTGAAGATCCATCTGGTGGAGTATGTGCCGGTGGCGCGCTGGAACGATCTCCATATGGTGGATGTGGACGGCGTCTCCTTCAGCGTGCCGGCCAGCCATATTGGCAAAGCGGCGATGCCGATGCTCTATGGACCAGAAGGCAGCGAGAAAGAGGTGTTGGCGGGTTACCACAGCATGAGCGACGTGCTGAAAGCCAACAAGTTTACCCTGAAGGTAGCGTCGATGACGGCGCGGCGGTCATGGCAGCTGGTCACCAGCGACGATGTGCGCATCGAACTGGGGCGCGGCGAGCCGATGAAACGTCTTAACCGATTTATTGAGCTCTATCCGGCGTTGCAGCAGCAGGGGCAGAACGAGCACAAACGTATCAGCTACGTCGATTTGCGGTACGACTCGGGCGCAGCCGTGGGCTGGACGCCGGAGCCGGTGGAGCTCCAGGACAGTAATCAGCAACAGAACCAGGCACAGGCTAAACAATGATCAAGGCAACGGACAGAAAACTGGTAGTTGGACTCGAAATTGGCACCGCGAAGGTTGCCGCCCTGGTTGGGGAAATTCTGCCCGATGGTATGGTCAACATTATCGGGGTGGGCAGCTGCCCGTCTCGTGGTATGGATAAAGGCGGCGTAAACGATCTGGAGTCGGTGGTGAAGTGCGTGCAGCGCGCCATCGACCAGGCCGAGCTGATGGCGGATTGCCAGATCTCCTCCGTCTATCTTGCCTTATCGGGCAAACATATCAGCTGTCAGAACGAAATCGGGATGGTTCCGATTTCCGAAGAGGAGGTGACTCAGGATGATGTGGAAAACGTCGTACACACTGCGAAATCAGTGCGCGTGCGTGACGAGCACCGCATCCTGCATGTTATTCCTCAGGAATACGCTATCGATTATCAGGAAGGCATTAAAAATCCGGTCGGTCTTTCCGGCGTGCGCATGCAGGCAAAAGTGCACCTGATCACATGTCACAACGATATGGCGAAAAATATCGTCAAAGCCGTTGAACGTTGCGGTCTGAAAGTTGACCAACTGATTTTTGCCGGCCTGGCGTCCAGTTTCGCCGTGCTGACGGAAGATGAACGTGAGCTTGGCGTCTGTGTTGTCGACGTCGGTGGCGGTACAATGGATATCGCGGTCTACACGGGCGGCGCGCTGCGCCACACTAAAGTGATCCCCTACGCGGGGAATGTGGTCACCAGCGATATCGCCTACGCTTTCGGCACGCCGCCGACCGACGCGGAGGCCATTAAGGTCCGCCACGGCTGCGCGCTGGGCTCTATCGTCGGCAAAGACGAAAATGTCGAAGTGCCGAGCGTAGGTGGGCGTCCACCGCGCAGTCTGCAGCGACAGACGCTGGCAGAGGTGATCGAGCCGCGTTACACCGAATTACTGAATCTGGTCAACGACGAGATTCTGCAGCTTCAGGAACAACTGCGTCAGCAGGGCGTTAAGCACCATCTGGCAGCCGGGATCGTGCTGACCGGGGGCGCGGCGCAGATTGAAGGGCTGGCCGCCTGCGCGCAGCGCGTTTTTCATACGCAGGTGCGTATCGGGCAGCCGCTCAATATCACAGGATTGACGGATTACGCGCAGGAACCTTATTACTCAACCGCAGTGGGACTGCTGCACTATGGCAAAGAGTCCCATATGAACGGCGATGCAGAGACGGAAAAACGCGCATCGGTGGGCAATTGGTTCAAGCGCATCAATAGCTGGTTGAAGAAAGAATTTTGATTTTAGAAAGGAGACCATGCTGGCACTGTTTATGGTCTCCAGGCGACAGGCACATAACGGAGAGAAATCATGTTTGAACCGATGGAATTAACCAATGACGCGGTGATTAAAGTCATCGGCGTCGGCGGTGGCGGCGGCAACGCCGTAGAGCACATGGTACGCGAGCGTATCGAAGGTGTGGAATTCTTCGCTGTGAACACCGACGCTCAGGCGTTGCGTAAAACAGCGGTTGGCCAGACGATCCAGATCGGTACCAATATCACTAAAGGTCTGGGCGCAGGGGCAAATCCGGAAGTGGGTCGGACCTCTGCAGAAGAAGATCGCGAAGCACTGCGTTCTGCGCTGGAGGGAGCAGACATGGTGTTTATCGCTGCGGGTATGGGCGGCGGTACCGGTACCGGCGCGGCACCTGTGGTGGCGGAAGTCGCTAAAGACCTGGGCATCCTGACCGTTGCGGTCGTGACCAAGCCGTTCAACTTCGAAGGCAAAAAGCGCATGGCCTTTGCCGAGCAGGGCATCGCCGAGCTGTCGAAGCACGTGGACTCGCTGATCACCATCCCGAACGACAAGCTGCTGAAAGTGCTGGGTCGCGGCATCTCTCTGCTCGACGCCTTTGGCGCGGCCAACGACGTGCTGAAAGGCGCGGTTCAGGGCATCGCCGAACTGATCACGCGTCCGGGCCTGATGAACGTCGACTTCGCCGACGTGCGCACCGTGATGTCTGAAATGGGCTACGCCATGATGGGTTCCGGCGTCGCCTGCGGTGAAGACCGCGCGGAAGAAGCGGCCGAAATGGCGATCTCCAGCCCGCTGCTGGAAGATATCGACCTCTCCGGCGCGCGCGGCGTGCTGGTCAACATCACGGCGGGCTTCGACCTGCGTCTGGATGAGTTCGAAACCGTGGGTAACACTATCCGCGCCTTCGCCTCTGACAACGCAACCGTGGTTATCGGCACCTCGCTGGATCCAGAAATGAATGACGAACTGCGCGTGACCGTGGTCGCCACCGGCATCGGCATGGATAAGCGTCCAGAAATCACCCTGGTCACCAACAAGCCAGCCAGCCAGCCAGTTATGGATCATCGCTACCAGCAGCACGGCATGTCGCCGCTGCCGCAGGAGCAGAAACCGGCAGCGAAAGTGGTCAACGACCAGAGCGCGCAGTCAAACAAAGAGCCCGATTACCTTGATATTCCAGCGTTTCTGCGTAAGCAGGCCGACTAGGAATAACCTGAGAATTGGGATTCTCCGCTCTTTGTGCTAAAGTGTTCGCCCGCCGGTAAAGTATACTGGCGGTCGGATGGGTAATATTGCGAGATAATACGATGATCAAACAAAGGACATTAAAACGTATTGTTCAGGCGACTGGCGTCGGTTTGCATACCGGCAAGAAAGTCACGCTGACATTACGCCCTGCGCCGGCGAATACCGGGGTCATCTATCGTCGCACTGACTTGAATCCACCGGTTGATTTCCCGGCTGATGCAAAATACGTGCGCGACACCATGCTGAGTACCTGCCTGGTGAATGATGAAGGCGTGCGTATTTCGACGGTTGAACACCTGAACGCCGCGCTGGCTGGCCTGGGTATCGACAACATTATTGTTGAAGTGGATGCGCCGGAAATCCCGATTATGGACGGCAGCGCCGCGCCCTTCATCTATCTGCTGATGGATGCAGGCATCGAACAGCTGAACAGCGCCAAGAAGTTCGTGCGCGTGAAACAGACTGTGCGCGTGGAAGATGGCGACAAGTGGGCCGAGATCAAGCCGTATAACGGTTTCTCTCTCGACTTCACCATCGACTTCAAGCATCCGGCGATCGACTCCAGCTCGCAGCGCTATCAGCTGAACTTCTCTGCCGACTCTTTTGTTCGTCAGATCAGCCGCGCCCGTACCTTCGGCTTTATGCGTGAAATCGAGTACCTGCAATCCAAAGGCCTGTGCCTGGGCGGTAGTCTGGATTGCGCCATTGGCCTCGACGATTTCCGCGTGCTGAATGAAGAAGGGCTGCGTTTTGAAGATGAATTTGTTCGTCACAAAATGCTCGACGCGATCGGCGACCTGTTTATGTGCGGCCACAATATTATCGGCGCGTTTACCGCGTTCAAATCAGGCCATGCACTGAACAACAAGCTGCTGCAGGCGGTTCTCGCTAAGCAGGAAGCCTGGGAATGGGCGACCTTCGAAGACGAAGCGCAACTGCCGCTGGCGTTCAAGGCACCGAATCTGGTTCTGGCTTAATTACCCCAGAACGTGAAACGGCTGGTTATGCTGACACCCCTCTCCGGTCAGCGGCGCCAGCCGTTTTTTATTGCCTCTCTTTCCGCCGCTAAAAATCTGCAAGCTGCCTCGCATTCATTTCTGCAACGTTGCTGAAACGCTGAACAAACAGGCGCGTTTTATTCCAGCACCACTTTAAACACTGATGTGGTCGTCCCACATTAGTGGTACTATCAGGCGCTCTGAAAAGCTGAGCGCCGCTGTTCAAAGACGAGCGGTAAACCCCTGACAACGACGCGATCGTTGATTCGCAATGGAAGAGTTGTGATCGGAATTTTTCTACGCTGGCGACAATTAGGCAGACGCTATTTCTGGCCTCATCTCCTGTTGGGGATGGTGGCGGCCAGCTTTGGCTTGCCTGTCTGCGCGCAGAGCGCGGAGCTTAACGCCTCATCCGAATCCTCTTCCAGCAGCCTGTTCGTCGGCAGCGCCGCGCGCTTCGACCAGCTAATCCGCCTGCAGGAAACGGCGCGGCGTCCCAGCTTTACTATCGATTACTGGCATCAGCATGCCATCCGCACCGTTATCCGCCATCTCTCCTTTACCCTGACGCCGCAGGCGGAAACGGCGGAAGCCCTGCCGCTGGCGGCGCATAAGCTGGCGCTGATCGATTCGCTTCAGGCGCTGCTCAACGCGCCTGGCGCTCTGCGTCAGCCGTCGCCACAGGCTGAGACGCCGCGCGATGCGCTGGCGCCTGCCACTTCGCTGACCAGCTGGCGCAGCAAAACCCATGCAATCCGCGCCGGACCGTCTACGCTGCTTGTCTGAAACACCGTTAAAATACCTTTATTTTATTATCGCAGCCCGCGTCAGGCGGCTGAATTGAGAAGTTTTTAATATGTTAATCAAACTGTTAACGAAAGTATTTGGCAGCAGCAACGATCGTACTCTGCGCCGTATGCGCAAAGCAGTAGACGTCATCAACAAGATGGAGCCGGATTTCGAGAAACTTTCAGACGATGAGCTGAAGGCGAAAACCGATGAGTTTCGCGAGCGCCTGAAAAAGGGCGAGACGCTGGAGAGCCTGATCCCGGAAGCGTTCGCCACCGTGCGTGAAGCGAGCAAGCGCGTCTTCGGCATGCGTCACTTCGACGTCCAGCTGATCGGCGGCATGGTGCTCAACGATCGCTGCATCGCCGAGATGCGTACCGGTGAAGGTAAAACCCTGACCGCCACCCTGCCAGCCTATCTCAACGCCCTGAGCGGCAAAGGCGTTCACGTGGTGACCGTCAACGACTATCTGGCGCAGCGCGATGCGGAAAATAACCGTCCGCTGTTCGAGTTCCTTGGCCTGAGCGTCGGCATTAACCTGCCGGGCATGCCCTCGGTGGCGAAGCGTGAAGCCTACGCGGCCGATATCACCTACGGCACCAACAACGAATATGGCTTCGACTACCTGCGCGATAACATGGCCTTCAGCCCGGAAGAGCGCGTACAGCGCAAGCTGAACTATGCGCTGGTGGATGAGGTGGACTCCATCCTGATCGATGAAGCGCGTACGCCGCTGATTATCTCCGGTCCGGCGGAAGACAGCTCCGAGATGTACACTAAGGTCAACAAAATCATCCCGAGCCTGGTGCGTCAGGAGAAAGAAGATTCCGACAATTTTCAGGGCGAAGGCGATTTCTGGGTCGACGAGAAAGCGCGTCAGGCGCATATGACCGAGCGCGGCCTGGTGAAGGTCGAAGAGCTGCTGGTGAGCCAGAACATCATGGAAGAGGGCGAGTCGCTCTACTCGCCGACCAACATCATGCTGATGCACCACGTGACCGCAGCGCTGCGCGCCCATGCGCTGTTTACCCGCGATGTGGACTACATCGTGAAAGATGGCGAAGTGGTGATCGTCGACGAACACACCGGCCGTACTATGCAGGGCCGCCGCTGGTCGGATGGTCTGCATCAGGCGATTGAAGCCAAAGAGGGCGTGGAGATCCAGAACGAGAACCAGACGCTGGCCTCCATCACCTTCCAGAACTACTTCCGTCTCTACGATAAGCTGGCCGGTATGACCGGTACGGCGGACACCGAGGCATTTGAGTTCAGCTCTATCTACAAACTCGACACCATCGTGGTGCCAACCAACCGTCCGATGGTGCGTAAAGATCTGCCCGATCTGGTCTATATGACCGAGAAAGAGAAGATCGACGCCATTATTGAAGATATTCGCGAGCGTACCGCCAACGGCCAGCCGGTGCTGGTGGGGACCATCTCCATTGAAAAATCGGAAGTGGTCTCTAACGAGCTGACGCGCGCGGGCATCAAGCACAACGTGCTGAACGCCAAATTCCACGCCCGCGAAGCGGATATCGTGGCGCAGGCGGGTCAGCCGGGTGCGGTTACCATCGCCACCAACATGGCAGGCCGCGGCACCGACATTATGCTGGGCGGCAGCTGGCACGCGGAAGTCGCCGAGCTGGAAGCGCCGACCGAGGCGCAGATCGAGGCGATCAAAGCGGCGTGGCAGCAGCGTCACGATGCGGTACTGGCATCGGGCGGCCTGCACATCATCGGCACCGAGCGCCACGAGTCGCGCCGTATCGATAACCAGCTGCGCGGTCGCGCCGGTCGTCAGGGCGACGCCGGTTCTTCGCGTTTCTATCTGTCGATGGAAGATGCGCTGATGCGTATTTTCGCCTCGGATCGCGTCTCTAACATGATGCGTAAACTGGGGATGAAGCCAGGGGAAGCGATTGAGCATCCGTGGGTGACCAAGGCGATTGCCAACGCGCAGCGCAAAGTTGAAAGCCGCAACTTCGATATCCGTAAGCAGCTGCTGGAGTATGACGACGTGGCGAACGACCAGCGTCGCGCCATCTACAGCCAGCGTAACGAACTGCTGGACGTCTCCGACGTGAGCGAAACCATCAACAGCATTCGCGAAGACGTGTTCAAAACCACCATCGACAGCTACATTCCGCCGCAGTCGCTGGAAGAGATGTGGGACGTGCCGGGCCTGGAAGAGCGCCTGCGCAACGACTTCGATCTCGATCTGCCGATCACCGAGTGGCTGGATAAAGAGCCGGATCTGCATGAAGAAACGCTGCGCGAGCGCATTATGACGCACGCCCGCGAAAGCTACGCCAGCAAAGAAGAGGTGGTCGGCGTCGAGATGATGCGCAACTTCGAAAAAGGCGTGATGCTGCAGACGCTGGACTCGCTGTGGAAAGAGCATCTGGCGGCGATGGACTACCTGCGTCAGGGCATCCACCTGCGCGGCTATGCGCAGAAAGATCCGAAGCAGGAGTACAAGCGCGAATCCTTTGCCATGTTCGCGGCGATGCTGGAGTCGCTGAAGTATGAAGTGGTCAGCACCCTGAGCAAGGTTCAGGTGCGCATGCCGGAAGAAGTCGAGGCGATGGAGCAGCAGCGTCGCGAAGAGGCGGAGCGTCTGGCGCAGCAGCAGCAGCTCAGCCACGTCGACGATGAAGCAGCGGCAGCGGCCTCGCTGGCGGCGCAGGGCGGCGAGCGTAAAGTGGGTCGCAACGATCCTTGCCCGTGCGGCTCCGGCAAAAAATATAAGCAGTGTCACGGTCGCCTGGCCTGACAAACCTGAGAAAAAGGAGCTTCGGCTCCTTTTTTCTTTCCCGCGGCGACAGATTAACTTTGCGCCGCCCATGCTTTAGAATCAGCGCTCATTTACCCATCCGACGTGGAACATATTTATGAAGCACCTGCAGGTTGCCGTAGGCATCATCCGTAACGCCGATAAACAGATCTTCCTGGCTCAGCGGCCAGCCTCGTCGCATATGGCGAATATGTGGGAGTTTCCTGGCGGCAAAATCGAAGCGGGCGAAAGCGCGGAAGAGGCGTTAACGCGCGAGCTACTGGAAGAGACCGGCATTGAGGTGACGCAGGCGACGGCAATCGGCGCGGCGGACCATACCTATGACGATCTGCGCGTCACGCTGAATTTCTTTCTGGTCGAGGGCTGGAAGGGCGAGCCGTGGGGACGTGAAGGTCAACCGCAGCGCTGGGTGGCGCAGCGCGCGCTGGTGGCGGAGGAGTTCCCGCCGGCTAACCATGCGCTGATTGCGCGCCTGGTCGCCGACGAGCTGTAACCTCAGGGGCGTGCGCCCCTGCTGTTAATGCTGCTCTTCGCTCCACTCGTCGCTGTCGCTCTGATCGCCCTCGCTGGGAATACGCTTCTCTTCATCCGCCCATTCGCCTAAATCAATCAGCTGGCAGCGCTTGCTGCAAAAAGGGCGCCACGGGCTGAGCTCATCCCAAATCACATCTTTGCCGCAGTGTGGACAGGGCACGGTAATCACTTCGTCTTGCATAGCTACCTCTAACAACAGGCCAGTTCAAAATTAAGTCGGGCAGGCACTTCGCCGCGTTCGCTGTCGAGCGGCAAAAAACGGATGGCATAACGACTTTTATGACCCGAAACCTGGGGATAAAGCGCGTCTTCCAGCTGCAGCTGCAGGCGTAG
Organism: Pantoea sp. Z09; assembly: GCF_022394795.1. NCBI lineage: Bacteria > Pseudomonadati > Pseudomonadota > Gammaproteobacteria > Enterobacterales > Erwiniaceae > Pantoea > Pantoea sp. Z09. The sequence goes on along the minus strand of NZ_CP092373.1, from coordinate 3,204,031 downwards.
CAGATCGGCGCCTTCCGCATTGTCCTGATAAAAGCCGTTCAGGCTGGTCTGATGGCGAAACGCACCCGACTGACGGATCAGGTCGAGCACCATCGCCAGGCTCTGGTTGAGCGGCTCCAGCGTCTCCAGCCAGGCGGCGACGTGACTATCTCGCACCTCCTGCGGCTGATGCAGCCAGATATGCAGGCCTGGCAGATCGAAGCTGCAGCATCCGCCGGGAATGCTGAGGCGCTGGCGCACCAGCCCGATAAGGCGATCCTCACGCAGATGCTGACCCATGCGCGGCGCGGCGTTGAGCTGCACCGACTGCGCTCTGAGCTTCTCGCGCAGCGCGTCGACCAGCGCCATATCCACGCCGGGCACGTCGGCCCAGGCGCGCAGTTTCTGCTGCTGCCGCTCCAGCTCTTTCAGCAGTTCGGTGCGCATGTCGCCGCGCTCGAAAATATCCAGCAGTTCGCCGATGATGCGAAAAAAGGTCAGCGCTGACGACGTGCGGGTCACCGGCACGGTCTCATGCAGCTGCTGGATCAAAAACTCGACGCGCAGCCAGGTGCGCATTTTCTCATTCAGGGGATGTTCAAACAGAACGACTGTGCTCATAGCGTTAATCCTGTTGCGTTGCCGCCAGCGTCAGATAGCGCTGGTGCAGGGCGGCAACCTGCGGCAGCGCGTCTGCTGGCGCGCCGCTGTTATTAATAACGTCGTCGGCTACGGCGAGGCGCGCGCTGCGCGTCGCCTGAGCGGACAGAATATTTTTCGCCTGCTGAAGATCGATGCCGTCGCGCTGAATGGTGCGCGCAATCTGCGTCGCCTCATCGACGTCCACCACCAGCACGCGATCCGCCTGGCGCTGCAGGCCATTTTCCACCAGCAGCGGCACCACCCACAGTACGTAGGGCGCCGTGGTCAGCGCTTTAAGCTGCTGCGTGCGGGCGTTGATCAGGGGATGGAGCAGGTTATTCAGCCAGCTTTTTTCTTCGGGCGACTGGAAAATAATTTCTCTCAGTCGGGCGCGATTGAGCGCGCCTTGATCGGTCAGAATGTCGGGGCCGTGCCGCTCGACGATGCGCTGTAGCGCCGGCGATCCCGGCTCGACCACCTCGCGCGCGATGCGGTCCGCGTCGATGAGGGGCACACCAAGCGCCGCGAAAGCATTGGCAATCGTGCTTTTTCCACTGCCGATTCCACCGGTCAGCGCCACGGTATAGGGCATATCACTCTCTCAGGCGCGCATCACAGCAGGCAGGTCGAAGCGCGAAACTGTGTGCGCGATCACAATGAATATTCTCAGCTAAATTTATCGGATTGTAGCTTAAATAAAGTGAAATTCGCAGTCTTGTCGCGGCGCGTACGGCGCGTATGATGAGTTCACTGGAGCCGTGCGCGCTACCCGAACGGTGATTTGCTGCCACTTACCAGGACATATTTTGTATGCGTATTGAAGAAGATTTAAAGCTGGGTTTTAAAGACGTCTTGATCCGTCCGAAACGCTCCACGCTGAAAAGCCGCTCTCAGGTCGAACTTGAACGCAGCTTTACCTTTAAGCACTCAGGCCTGAACTGGCACGGCGTGCCGGTTATTGCCGCTAACATGGACACCGTCGGCACCTTCAGCATGGCGGAGGCGCTGGCCAGCTTCGACATTCTGACGGCGGTGCACAAGCACTACAGCGTGGAGGAGTGGCGCGCCTTTATCCAGCGCTCGTCGGTTGCAGTGCTACACCACATTATGGTGTCGACCGGCACCTCTGAAGCCGATCTGCAAAAGCTGACGGCGATTCTGGCGCTCTCCGCTGACCTCAAATTTATCTGTATCGACGTGGCGAACGGCTATTCCGAGCACTTTGTCACCTTCCTGCAGCGTGCGCGCGAGCTGTTTCCGGATCGCACTATCTGTGCAGGCAACGTGGTGACCGGCGAGATGGTGGAAGAGCTGATCCTCTCTGGCGCCGATATCGTTAAGGTTGGCATTGGGCCAGGCTCGGTCTGCACCACGCGCGTCAAAACCGGCGTCGGCTATCCCCAGCTCTCGGCGGTGATCGAGTGCGCGGATGCCGCACACGGTTTGGGCGGACAGATCGTCAGCGATGGCGGCTGCGCGGTGCCGGGCGATATCGCCAAGGCGTTCGGCGGCGGCGCCGATTTCGTGATGCTGGGCGGCATGCTGGCGGCGCACGATGAGTGCGAGGGCACCGTGGTCGAAGAGAACGGCGAGCAGTTTATGCTGTTTTATGGCATGAGTTCTGAATCGGCGATGAAGCGCCACGTCGGCGGCGTTGCACAGTACCGCGCGGCGGAAGGCAAGACGGTAAAACTGCCGCTGCGTGGGCCGGTGGAAGAGACGGCGCGCGACATTCTTGGCGGCCTGCGCTCAGCCTGCACCTATGTTGGCGCGGAGCGGCTGAAGGAGCTGACCAAGCGAACCACCTTTATCCGCGTTGCCGAGCAGGAAAACCGCGTTTTCAACCGCTAATCTGTTCTGCCATCAGGGTGCCTCGCGCACCCTAATGGATGGCGTCTCCCAGCCCAAATACCGGCAGATACATGGCGATCACCAGCGTGCCGACAATCGCGCCGATCACCACCATCATCGCCGGCTCCAGCGAGGCGGCAAGCGTATCGGCCAGCGCCAGGGTTTGCGCTTCGTGCCACTCCGCCAGGCGCGCCAGCATGGTATCCAGCGCGCCCGCCTCTTCCCCGACGTGCACCAGCTGCATACAGAGCGGCGTAAACAGCGGATGGTCTTGTAGCGCCAGATGCAGCGGCTGCCCCTGCGCGATATGACGCTGCAGCGCAACCAGGGCGTCGCGCCATAAGCGCGTCGTCAGCGTCGCCTCCGCCGCCTGCAGTCCCTGCAGCAGCGTAATGCCCGCCTGTTGCGTCAGCTGCAAAACGGCATAGATCTGGCTGAGCTGGCTGCCGCGCCACAGGTCGCAGAGCAGCGGCACGCGCAGCATCAGGCGCTGCTCCCACAATTGCCAGGCAGGCGAGCGTCGCCGCAGCGCTTGCCAGCCCGCCGCCGACAACGCCAGCAGGATAGCGAGCCAGCCACCCCAGCGCTGCAGCCCGGTTGACAGCGTCATCACCGCTGCCGTAAACGCGGGAAGCGGCGCATTGAACGAGGCGTAGACCGAGACGAACTCCGGCAGCACGAACAGCAGCATGCCGCCGCTGACGGCGATCGCCACCAGCAGAATAAACAGCGGATAGCGCAGCGCCTTCACCACCTTATTCCATAAATAACGCTGCCGCGCCTGCTGTTCGGCCAGCTGCGCGCAGCAGACGTCAAGCTGGCCGGTCAGCTCGCCGACCTGCATCAGGGCGCAGAAGAGCGGCGGGAAGATCTGCGGCCACTGGCCTAGCGCCTGCGAAAAAGGCACGCCGCTGACGACCCGCAGCCGCAGCGCGTGCAGCAGCAGGCGCCAGCCGGTATGCGGATGGCCCTGCGACAGCAGCGCCAGCCCTTGCGCCAGCGGCAGGCCCGCTTTCAGCAGCGTTGCCAGCTGCCGGACAAAATCGATCTTTTGCTGCCACTGCCAGTGGCGCGTGCGCCAGGTTCTGGCGCGTCGCCAGCTGACCGGCAGCAGATCCTGTTCAGCCAGCTGGCGCAGCACGCTCTCTTCATCCGCCGCCAGGCTCTCGCCCTCGTGCAGCTGCTGCTGACCGTCGACCGCCTGCCAGCGAAACAGGCTAAGCGTGGCCATCTTCCAGGCCCGTGACGCGCTGCATCTCCTCCAGCGACGTCTCGCCGCGGCTGACCGCCTCCAGCCCGGCGCTAAACAGCGTCCGCATGCCCTGTTTTTTCGCCAGCGCCAGCACGCTCTCGAGCGGCATCTCAGCGGCGATGGCGTTTTGCAGTTTCGCGCCCACCGGCAATATTTCAAACAGCGCCAGCCGCCCGAAATAGCCGGAAAAACAGTGATCGCAGCCGGGGGCGCGCCAGGTCTGCAGCGTGCCGGGCCAGATGTCCGGCGGAAAGTGCGCCACCGCCTGGGCGGGCTGACGGCAGTGAGGGCAAAGCCGCCGCACCAGCCGCTGCGCGACAATAAGCCGCAGCGCCGGGCCGAGCAGATAGCCGGGAATACCCATCTGACGCAGCCGCGTCAGGGTTTCCGCCGTGGAGTTAGTGTGCAGCGTCGAGAGCACCAGATGGCCGGTCTGCGCCGCTTTGACCGCTATCTCCGCCGTTTCCGCATCGCGGATTTCGCCCACCATAATAACGTCTGGATCCTGGCGCAGGAGGGCACGCAGCACGCGGTTGAAGTCGAGCCCGCATTTCGGGTTGATCTGCGTCTGGTTAATGCCAGCCAGCGGGATCTCCACCGGATCTTCCACGCTGCTGACGTTCATTTCCGGCCGGTTCAGCGTGCTCAGGCAGCTATAGAGCGTAAAGGTTTTGCCGCTGCCGGTCGGGCCGGTCACCAGGATAAGCCCCTGCGGCTGCGCCAGCGCGGCCGCCAGCAGGCGGCGCTGTGCGGCGGGCAAGCCCAGCTTATCCAGCGACAGAGTGCTGCTTTCGCTCTGCAGCAGGCGGATCACCGCTTTTTCACCATGCTGCACCGGCAGCGTGGAGAGCCGAAAAGCGGCGGGTTTCTCCTCCAGCGTCAGGGTAAACTGCCCGTCCTGGGGCAGCCGGCGCTCGGCGATATCCAGCCCGGCCAGAATTTTCAGCCTGGCGAGCAGCGCGGCGGGCGGCGCCTCGGTTAAGGCCGTAAAGGGCTGTAAAACGCCGTCGATGCGCAGCCGTATCCGCAGGCCGTCGCGCTGCGGTTCAATATGAATGTCGGAGGCGCGCCGGCGCAGCGCCTGGCGCAGCATCTGATCGACGGTTTCCACCGCCGATTCGGGCTGGAGGTCGCGCGGCGAGGACGCAGAGGCGCCGCCGTGCTGGTGAAGATCGAGCCGCGCCTGCGGCCAGCACTCCACCTCAATCTGACACTGGCTGGCGAACGCGAGCGCCTCGTGTAATCCCTCCGGCATCGGTTCCGCCACGGCGACGCGCAGCCGCGTCGCGTCATGATGCAGCAGGACGGCGCGGTAGCGCTGGCAGATGGCGTGGAGAGTGGCATCAGGCGTTGCCATTGTCGGCTCCTTTGTCGTCAAAGCGGAACTGTTCCAGACAGTTGTCGCGCAGGCTGCTGCTGCTGCTGGTACAGCTGCGCTGCCACTTCAGGCTGCCATCGCCGCTGTCCCACACCGGCGTCATTTCGACGCTCAGCCCGTTCAGGCTCTCCTGGCCGGTTAAGGTGATAGTGCCGTTGACGACGCTCAGCGCGGAGACATAACGCGAGCCTTTCGCCGGCGGTATCCCTTTCTCGCCCGCCTGACACGGCTCTGGACCGCCGCGCTCCATAGCGCACAGCTCGACGGCGGTTTTATAGGGCAGCATGGTTTGCAGCATATCGGTAAGCGCCGCGCGCTGGAGGTAGTTCTGATACGCCGGCAGACCAATGGCGCTGAGGATCGCCACGATCCCCACCACAATCATCAGCTCGACAAGGGTAAATCCCTGTTGATTCGTCATCTCGTTCTCCTCTCGGTAAACAGGAGAGGGCAGAGTAAAAAAGCGCAGAGGTGAAACCCAGCGGCGGATTTTAAGGCTGGAAAAGGCAACGCAGGAAAAAGGCGGGATTGCAGCGGGAACAACAACAAAGTGGAAGCGGGCGCGCAAAGCTGCCGTGCGCACGGCACGGCAGCTCGGTTCTACAGCGTGGTAAAGCGCATCGAGAGGTCGAGCGCGCGGACATGCTTGGTCAGCGCGCCGACAGAGACATAGTCGACGCCGGTTTGCGCAATCTGCGCCAGCGTCGCCTCGGTCACGTTGCCGGAGACCTCCAGCTGCGCGCGCCCCTGGGTACGCTGTACGGCGTCACGCATGTCGTCGAGGGTAAAGTTGTCCAGCATGACGATATCGGCGCCGGCGGCTAACGCCTGGTCCAGCTCCGCCAGTGATTCCACTTCTACTTCTACCGGTACATCCGGGTGCAGCCAGAACGCTTTTTCCACCGCCTGCTGAATCGAGCCGCTGGCGATAATATGGTTCTCTTTAATTAAAAAGGCGTCCGAGAGGCCGAGGCGATGGTTGGCACCGCCGCCGCACAGCACGGCATATTTCAGCGCCGTGCGCAGCCCCGGCACGGTTTTGCGCGTGTCCAGCAGCTGCGTATTACTGCCTTCCAGCAGCTTAACGTAGCGGCTGGTCTCGGTGGCGACGCCCGACAGCGTCTGCACAAAATTCAGCGCGGTGCGCTCTGCGGTCAGCAGGCAGCGAGAAGGGCCGCTGAGGGTAAACAGCGTTTGATCGGGCGACACGCGGTCGCCATCACTAACCTGCCAGCCCAGCGCTACATGGCCGCCAAGCTGGTTAAACACCTCTTCCACCCAGCGTTTACCACAGAAAACACCCGCTTCGCGCGTAATGACCTGCGCCTGCGCCTGGCTGTCAGCAGGCAGCAGTTGTGCAGTGATGTCGCGGTCGGCATCGATTTCGCCGCCGAGATCCTCCTGCAAAGCGCGGGCGACGGTGGCGGGAATATCCTGTTCAATGCGGGCAATCAGCGCCTTTCGGCGGCTGTCGGCATCATAACGGCGGGTTGGCATAGGGATTGCGCTCCAGATGGCCTGAACAAAGAGAGTGCCACAATAGATCGAAACCGGCGCGTTCGCCAGATGGAATGGCTATTTTGTTTAGTATCCTGAACATGGCGCGGGCGTTGCCACGCCTTCGCGGCATTAAGCTGCAAAAAATTATCATAAATCATGTTATTCTCAGCCCGACTCTGCCAGGGAAAAACAGTATGAAACTGCAACAGGGCTGGCTGACCGACATCCGTCAGGTGCCGTCGCCGCATTTTAATCAACGCCCCAGCGACGAGTCGCCCTCGCTGCTGGTGATCCACAATATCAGCCTGCCGCCGGGCGAATTCGGCGGGCCGTGGATCGATCGGCTGTTTACCGGCACCTTGCCGCCGGACGCGCATCCCTATTTCGCCGATATCGCCCATCTGCAGGTAGCGGCGCACTGCCTGATCCGCCGCGACGGCGAAATTGTGCAGTACGTCTCTTTCGACGATCGTGCCTGGCACGCTGGCGTTTCCTGCTATCAGGGGCGCGAAAACTGCAACGATTTTTCCATTGGCATTGAGCTCGAAGGCACCGACGAGCTGCCCTATACCGATGCGCAGTATCAGGCGCTGGCCACCGTCACGCAGCTGCTGCTGCAGCACTATCCCATTACGCCTTCACGCATTACCGGCCACAGCGATATCGCCCCGACGCGCAAAAGCGATCCGGGGCCCGCTTTTGACTGGCCGCACTATCAGCAACTGTTGGCGCAGACTTCATTTTGATTTCCCGGAGCGGGTATGACGTTGTTTTCCTTGTTACTGGTGTTAGGTTGGGAACGGCTGTTTAAACTGGGCGAGCACTGGCAGCTCGATCATCGGCTGGAGCCGCTGTTCCGCCGTCGCCGCCGTTTTTCGCTGCTGCGCACGCTGGGGATGACCCTGCTGGCGATGGCGATCGCCGCGCTGGTGATCTGGAGCCTGAAAGGCGTGCTGTTCGGCGTCGCGCAGCTGCTGCTGTGGATCCTGATCGGCCTGCTCTGCATCGGCGCCGGATCGGCGCGCCTGCACTATCACGCCTATCTGAAAGCGGCGAGCCATGACGATGTGGCGGCCCATCAGGCGATGGCGGCCGAGCTGACGCTGATCCACGGCGTGCCGGTGGAGTGCAGCGAACGCGAGTTTCTGCGCGAGCTGCAAAACGCGCTGATCTGGATTAACTTCCGCTTCTATCTGGCGCCGATGTTCTGGCTGGTGGTGGGCGGCCCATACGGGCCGGTGCTGCTGGTGGGCTACGCTTTTCTGCGCGCCTGGCAGAGCTGGCTGGCGAAGCATCAGTCGCCGCTGGCGCGCGCGCAGTCAGGCGTCGACGGCCTGCTGCACGTGGTCGACTGGATACCGGCGCGGCTGGCCGGCGTCGCCTATGCGCTGCTGGGTCACGGCGAAAAGGCGCTGCCCGCCTGGTTTGCCGCGCTGACCGATCGTCACCGTTCGCAGTATCAGGTGCTGACCAGCCTGGCGCAGTTTTCGCTGGAGCGCGATCCGCACATGGATAAAGTCGAAACGCCCCGCATCGCGGTGGCGCTGGCGAAACGCATCTCGCTGGTACTGGTTGTGGTGGTGGCGCTGCTGACCATTTACGGCACGCTGGTGTAATCCGCAGGCGGCACGCCGAAATCGGGCGTGCCGTCGTCGCGCCAGCTAAAGTTTTTCAGCCGCGTATGACGGTTAGGATCCCACAGCGGATCCCCTTCGATTTCCGTGTAGTTGCGGGCGTGATAGACCAGCAGGTCATCGCCGTTCTCATCCTGCGTAAAACAGTTGTGGCCCGGTCCGTACTGGTGATTATCCCAGTTTGAGGTAAAGACCGGCCGCGCCGATTTATGCCAGTTGGCGGGATTGAGCAGATCCTGCTCGTCGTCGATCGACAGCAGCCCCATGCAGTAGTTTTCGTCGGTGGCGCTGGCGGAATAGGTGACGAACAGCCGGTTGCCGTGCTTGATCACCGCCGGTCCCTCATTGACGCTAAAGCCAGCGCACTCCCACTCATACTCCGGCCGGCTCAGCATCGCCGGCGTGCCTTTCAGCGTCCAAGGATTAAGCAGCTCCGCCAGATAGAGGTTGGAGTTGCCTGGAATCGCCGGATCTTTCTGCGCCCACAGATACCAGTTTTTGCCCTGATGCACGAAGTGCGTGGCGTCGAGCGCGAAGCTGTCGAACTGGCTGAAGACCCGGCGCGGCGCCTGCCAGCGTCCGCTGAGCGGATCGGCGTCGTCGCACACCAGCGCGTACATGCGGTGCTGAAACAGGCCGTCTTTGATGTCGCGCGTCGGCGCGGCGGCGAAATAGATCACCCACTGGTCGTCGATGCGGTGCAGCTCCGGCGCCCAGATCAGCTCGCTGCAGGGGCCGGTTTCCGGCTTATGCCACACGGCGACCGGCTCGGCATGTCGCAGCCCCAGCAGCGTGCTGGCGCGACGCAGCTCCAGCCGGTCATAGGCGGGCACCGAGGCGATAAAGTAGTAGTGCTTCTCATGGCGCAGGATAAAGGGATCGGCCCGCTGTTCAATAAAAGGGTTCGGCCAGGCTGTGCTCATTTCGCTTCTCCGGGTTGGGTGACGGCGCCGTCGCGCTGACGAATATCATGCAGTTCGCGGAAGTTGGCGCGACGCAGCGCGAGATCGTCCTGAATGGTGCGCATCAGCGCGCGGTCCACCTTGAGCAGGCGCACAACGCCTGCGGTAATCAGATAGCCTACGCCAGGGATCACGGTGAACAGCAGCATAATGCCGTTCACCGCCTGCGGCGACTGCTGTTTCGCGCCCGCGTCGTAGCCGTAAATTGAGAGTAAAAAGCCGACCATCGCGCCCGCGACCGCCAGTCCCACCTTGAGGAAAAACAGGTTGCCGGAGAAGCTGATGCCGGTAATGCGCTTGCCGGTTTTCCACTCGCCGTAGTCATCGACGTCGGCCATCAGCGACCAGTGCAGCGGCGACGGGATCTGATGCAGGATGTTCAGCAGGAAGTAGGCGACGATCACCGCGACGGTGGCGTGGGGATCGATCCAGTAAAACCCGCAGGAGAAGAGGGCCAGCGCGATGTTGGTCCAGAAAAAGACCTTCAGCTTGCACCAGCGGTCGGTGAGCAGCTTCGCCAGCGTGCTGCCCAGCATCATGCCCACCACGCCGAGGCTGATAAACAGCGTGGCGAAGTGCGTGCTCTGGCCCATTACCCAGGTGACGTAGTACATGGTGGCGGCCATGCGGATAAAGCCGGGACAGACGTTGCAGAAGGTGAGCAGCAGAATGCGCACCCACTGGTCGTTTTTCCACACGTCGCGCAGGTCGTTTTTCAGGTCGTCATGGGTCGGTACCGCTGGCCGAATACGCTCGCGCACCATAGCGAAGCAGAAGAGAAACATCCCCAGCCCAATCAGCGCCAGCACGCTCATCGCCAGCTGATAGCCGCGCGCCTTGTCCGCGCCGCCGAACCACTCCGCCATCGGCAGCAGCGACAGCGAGAGGATCAGCGTGGCGATGCCAACCATAACAAAACGGTAGGACTGACAGGAGACGCGTTCGCCCGGATCGTTGGTGATCACGCCGCCGAGCGAACAGTAGGGGATATTGATGGCGGTATAGGTCAGCGACATCAGGAAATAGGTGATGAAAGCCCAAATCACTTTATTGTCGTAGCTCCAGTCCGGCGTGGTGAACATCAGCACGCTGAACAGCACGTAGGGCACCGACACCCACAGCAGCCAGGGACGGAAGCGGCCCCAGCGGCTCTGGGTGCGGTCAGCGATAGCGCCCATAATGGGATCGGTGACCGCATCCAGCACGCGCACCGAGAGCAGCAGCGTGCCCACCAGCGCAGGCGCCAGGCCAAAAACATCCGTATAAAAGTAATTAAGAAACAGCATGATGGCGCCGCCGATCATATTGCAGCCTGCATCGCCCATGCCGTAACCCAGCTTTTCGCGAAAAGAGAGGGCGGAATCCTTCATGGTGGTTATCCTGCGCGTTGGGTAAGAGCAGAGAATTATCGGTGCTGAATCAGCAGGATGGCTGGGAGCAAATAGTCAGTAAGATGGACAAAACAGGCGCGGCGGGAAAAGTGTGAGCTGGATCGAGAGGGAAAACAGCCCGCCGACCAGGTCGACGGGCTGAACGTCAGGCGCGCTGCGCCTTGTTTTTAACGGCGTAGCCGATGGCGAGGATAACCAGCCAGACCGGGATGAGCCAGACCGAGATCGCCATACCCGGCGTCATCAGCATAATCACCAGAATGGCCGCCATAAACGCCAGGCAGAGCCAGTTGCCGAAGGGGTAGAGCAGGGCTTTAAAGCGCGTTGTCACGCCCTGCTGATCTTTCTTACGGCGGAATTTCAGGTGCGCCATGCTGATCATCGCCCAGTTAATCACCAGCGCGGAGACCACCAGCGACATCAGCAGGCCAAAGGCATCGCCAGGCATCAGGTAGTTAATCAGCACGCAGAGCGCGGTCGCTGCGGCGGAAACCAGAATGGTGGCCACCGGCACACCGCGGCGGTCCACTTTCAGCAGCGCTTTCGGCGCGTTGCCCTGCTGCGCCAGGCCAAACAGCATACGGCTGTTGCAGTAAACGCAGCTGTTGTAGACCGATAGCGCGGCGGTCAGGATCACCACGTTCAGCGCGTTCGCCACCAGCGCGTCACCCAGCTCGTGGAAAATCAGCACGAAGGGGCTGGTGTCCGCGGTGACGCGCGTCCAGGGCATCAGCGACAGCAGCACCGCCAGCGAGCCGATATAGAAAATCAGGATGCGGTAGATCACCTGATTGGTGGCTTTGGGAATGCTCTGCTCCGGGTTATCCGCTTCTGCGGCGGTAATGCCGACCAGCTCCAGACCACCGAAAGAGAACATAATGATCGCCATCATCATCACCAGCCCGCTGAAGCCGTGCGGCAGAAAACCGCCCTGCGCCCAGAGGTTGGAGACGCTCGCCTGCGGGCCGCCTGTGCCGCTGAACAGCAGCCAGCCGCCGAACAGGATCATGCCGATAACCGCCACCACTTTGACGATTGAGAACCAGAACTCCATCTCGCCATAGACTTTGACGTTGGTCAGGTTGATGGCGTTGATCAGCACGAAGAACACGGCGGCGGTAATCCAGGTGGGCACGTCCGGCCACCAGAACTGAATATATTTGCCGACTGCGGTCAGCTCGGCCATCGCCACCAGCACGTAGAGCACCCAGTAGTTCCAGCCCGACGCGAAGCCGGCGAAGTTGCCCCAGTATTTGTAGGCGAAGTGGCTAAAGCTGCCGGCGACCGGCTCTTCGACCACCATCTCTCCCAGCTGACGCATAATCAGGAAGGCGATAAATCCGGCGATGGCGTAGCCGAGGATCACGCCCGGCCCGGCGGCCTGGATCACCGATGCGCTGCCCAGAAACAGGCCGGTACCTACCGCGCCGCCCAGCGCGATCAGCTGAATATGGCGGTTTTTCAACCCGCGCTTCAGCGTGTCGCCGTGCTGTTGTTCCATACAAACCTCATGTTGTTTTAATTCTTCTGTTGCAGCGCGATGGCTGTCAGGAAGTGGTTACAATAACGTACTGATTTATTTACGGTATCAGGCGCCTTCTCTGTCAGCGGATGCTACCCTGGCGACAAGAATAGTGATATGCGATGCGCTTTGCACCTGCTTTCGCTTTTCGTGCTAAGAAACAGCTGAAAAAGCATCGTCGCCGTCACACTGCCGCCTGCGCCTGTTCTGCCACGAATTAACGCGAAAGACGAATAAGGTTGTCTTATGGTCTGCTGGAGAGGTGCGCTTAACGCTGTGTAAGGTTTGGTAAAAGTAACGGGATTTAACACAGGGCGCGCGTGCTTGTTTCTGGTTTTCTGGCGGTGACTTAAGCGCGCGCAGCGCGCTGTATCACAAGGATTGTGACCGGCGTCATATAGACACAAGGTGAATACTTTGTTACTTTACGGCCAACTTTTTGGAATTGGTATTACCAATTTACTTCGGACAGCAGCTTGATAAGAAGGGAAGATGGCTTACAGTAAGATTCGCCAACCCAAGCTCTCTGATGCCATAGAGCAGCAGCTGGAATCTCTGATCATGGAAGGGACGCTACGTCCTGGCGAGAAGCTGCTTCCCGAACGTGAACTCGCTAAACAGTTCGATGTCTCACGTCCATCCCTTCGCGAAGCGATACAGCGTCTGGAAGCGAAAGGTTTGCTGCTGCGCCGTCAGGGCGGCGGCACTTTCGTCCAGCAGCATCTCTGGCAAAGCCTCAGCGATCCGCTCGTCAGCCTGCTTACCAAGCATCCGGAATCTCAGTTCGATCTGCTGGAAACGCGCCATGCCCTTGAGGGCATCGCGGCCTATTACGCGGCGCTGCGCGGCACGGAAGAGGATATCGAACGTATCCGCCACTGCCATGTGCAGATACAGCAGGCGCAGGAGAGCGGCGACCTCGACGCCGAGGCGAATGCAGTGATGCAGTATCAGATCGCTGTCACAGAAGCCGCCCATAATGTGGTGCTGCTGCATTTGCTGCGATCGATGGGGCCGATGCTGGAACAAAACGTTCGACAGAATTTTGAATTGCTCTACTCGCGCCGGGAAATGCTGGCGAAGGTGAGCGGTCACCGCGCCAGTATTTTCGAGGCGATTGTCGCTCGCGAGCCGGAACAGGCGCGCGAGGCTTCGCATCGTCACCTGGCGTTCATAGAGGAAATCTTGCTGGACAGAAGTCGGGAGCAAACTCGTCGTGAACGCTCCCTGCGTCGTTTACAGCAACGTAAGGAATAACGCGCGGCAACGAACGCGCGGACATTAACGACGGGCCTGTCTCCTTGTGCTTTGGCAGCAGAGTACAGGGAGACAGGCTCCTGACAATTCAACGTATTAGACACAGATAAGGAATACCCCCCATGTCAGAACGTTTACAGAATGACGTGGATCCGATCGAAACTCGTGACTGGCTACAGGCGATCGAATCGGTCATCCGTGAAGAAGGTGTTGAGCGTGCGCAGTATCTGATCGATCAGGTGCTGAGCGCGGCCCGCAAAGGCGGCGTTAAAGTGGCGGCAGGCGGTAACGCCGTCAGCAACTATATCAACTCTATTGCCGTTGAAGACGAGCCGGAGTATCCGGGCAACACGTCTCTGGAGCGTCGTATCCGTTCCGCGATCCGCTGGAACGCCATCGTATCGGTGCTGCGTGCCTCGAAGAAAGATCTGGAGCTGGGCGGTCATCTCTCCTCATTCCAGTCTTCCGCAACCATCTATGAAGTGTGCTTTAACCACTTCTTCCGCGCGCGCAGCGACAAAGACGGCGGCGATCTGGTTTACTTCCAGGGTCATATCTCTCCGGGTATCTACTCACGCGCCTTCCTGGAAGGCCGCCTGACCGAAGAGCAGATGAACAACTTCCGTCAGGAAGTGCACGGCAACGGCCTCTCATCTTATCCGCACCCGAAACTGATGCCGGACTTCTGGCAGTTCCCAACCGTTTCAATGGGTCTGGGTCCGTTGAACGCCATCTATCAGGCGAAGTTCCTGAAGTATCTGGAGCACCGCGGCCTGAAAGACACCTCTAACCAGACCGTTTACGCCTTCCTCGGCGACGGCGAGATGGACGAGCCGGAATCCAAAGGCGCGATCACCATCGCCACCCGCGAGAAGCTGGACAACCTGGTGTTCATCATCAACTGCAACCTGCAGCGTCTGGATGGACCGGTCACCGGCAACGGTAAGATCATCAACGAACTGGAAGGCATCTTCGCGGGCGCCGGCTGGAACGTGATCAAAGTGATCTGGGGCGGTCGCTGGGACGAGCTGCTGAAGAAAGACACCAGCGGCAAGCTGATCCAGTTGATGAACGAAACCGTTGACGGCGACTATCAGACCTTTAAATCCCGCGACGGCGCCTACGTGCGCGAGCACTTCTTCGGCAAATACCCGGAGACGGCGGAACTGGTCAAAGAGTGGTCAGACGAAGAGATCTTCGCCCTGAACCGCGGCGGCCACGATCCGAAGAAAATCTACGCGGCACTGAAGAAAGCGCAGGAGACCAAAGGTCAGCCGACGCTGATTCTGGCGCATACCATTAAAGGCTATGGTATGGGCGACACCGCGGAAGGCAAAAACATCGCGCACCAGGTCAAGAAGATGAACATGGATGGCGTTCGCTACATCCGCGATCGCTTCAACGTGCCGGTGGCCGACGAGAAAATCGAAGAGCTGCCGTACGTCACCTTCGAGAAAGGCTCCGAAGAGTACAACTACCTGCACGGCCAGCGCGAGAAGCTGGGCGGCTATCTGCCGACCCGTCAGGCGCAGTTCACTGAAAAACTGGAAATGCCGAAGCTGGAAGAGTTCAAGGCGCTGCTGGATGAGCAGAGCAAAGAGATCTCGACCACTATCGCCTTCGTGCGCGCCCTGAACGTGATGCTGAAAAACAAGTCGATCAAAGATCGTCTGGTGCCGATCCTCGCGGACGAAGCCCGCACCTTCGGTATGGAAGGTCTGTTCCGTCAGATCGGCATCTACAGCCCGAACGGTCAGCAGTACACGCCGCAGGACCGCGAGCAGGTTGCTTACTATAAAGAAGACGAGAAAGGCCAGATTCTGCAGGAAGGGATCAACGAGCTGGGCGCAGGTTCATCCTGGCTGGCGGCGGCGACCTCTTACAGCACCAACAACCTGCCGATGATTCCGTTCTACATCTACTACTCCATGTTCGGTTTCCAGCGTATCGGCGACCTGATGTGGCTGGCGGGCGATCAGCAGGCGCGCGGCTTCCTGGTCGGCGGCACCTCTGGCCGTACCACGCTGAACGGCGAAGGTCTGCAGCACGAAGATGGCCACAGCCATATTCAGTCGCTGACCATCCCGAACTGTATCTCTTACGATCCGGCGTACGCCTATGAAGTGGCGGTCATCATGCATGACGGTCTGGTGCGTATGTACGGCGAAGCGCAAGAGAACGTTTACTATTACATCACCACGCTGAACGAAAACTACCACATGCCAGCGATGCCGCAAGGCGCTGAAGAGGGTATCCGTAAGGGTATCTACAAGCTGGAAACCGTGGAAGGCAGCAAAGGCAAAGTGCAGCTGCTGGGCTCAGGCTCTATCCTGCGTCACGTGCGCGAAGCGGCGCAGATCCTGGCGACAGATTACGGCATCGGCTCCGACGTCTACAGCGTCACCTCGTTCACCGAACTGGCGCGCGACGGCCAGGACTGCGAGCGCTGGAACATGCTGCACCCGACCGAAGAAGCGCGCGTGCCGTACATCGCTCAGGTGATGAACGACGCGCCGGCGGTGGCATCGACCGACTACATGAAGCTGTTCGCTGAACAGGTTCGCAGCTATGTGCCAGCCAGCGACTACCGCGTGCTGGGCACCGACGGCTTCGGCCGCTCCGACAGCCGTGAGAACCTGCGTCACCACTTCGAAGTGGACGCCTCCTACGTGGTGGTGGCTGCGCTGGGCGAACTGGCTAAACGTGGCGAAATCGACAAGAAAGTGGTGGCGGACGCGATCGCTAAGTTCGACATCGATGCCGATAAAGTTAACCCGCGTCTGGCTTAAGAGGTAAGAGAGTAATGGCTACTGAAATTAAGGTACCGGATATCGGGTCTGATGAAGTTGAAGTCACCGAGATCCTGGTGAAGGTTGGCGACAAGGTGGAAGCCGAGCAGTCGCTGATCACCGTAGAAGGCGACAAAGCCTCTATGGAAGTCCCCTCGCCGCAGGCAGGCGTGGTGAAAGAGATCAAAATCGCGACCGGCGACAAAGTCGAAACCGGCTCGCTGATCATGATTTTTGACGCAGAGGGCGCGGCAGACGCGGCGCCAGCGGCGGAAGAGAAGAAAGCCGAAGTCGCTCCGGCGCCGGCGGCCGCCTCTACCGCAGCCAAAGAGGTTAACGTACCGGATATCGGCGGCGACGAAGTAGAAGTCACCGAGATCCTGGTGAAAGTCGGCGACAAAATCGAAGCCGAGCAGTCGCTGCTCGTGGTCGAAGGCGACAAAGCCTCAATGGAAGTGCCTGCGCCATTTGCGGGCACCGTCAAAGAGATCAAAATCGAAACCGGCGCGAAAGTCAGCACCGGCTCGCTGATCATGATCTTCGAAGCGGAAGGCGCAGCGCCGGCAGCGGCGGCGAAGCCGGAAGTGAAGGAAGCGGCGACCTCTGCACCGGCGGCAACCGCGGGCGCGAAAGAGGTCAACGTGCCGGATATCGGCGGCGACGAAGTGGAAGTCACCGAAGTGCTGGTGAAAGTCGGCGACAAAGTGGCAGCCGAGCAGTCGCTGATCGTGGTTGAAGGCGACAAAGCGTCAATGGAAGTGCCTGCGCCGTTCGCCGGCACCGTCAAAGAGCTGAAAGTCGCGACCGGCGATAAAGTGAGCACCGGCTCGCTGATCATGGTGTTCGAAGTGGAAGGCGCGGCGAAAGCCGAAGCGCCGAAGCAGGAAGCCGCGCCCGCGCAGGCACCGGCGAAAGCGGAAGCGCCTGCCGCGGCCGCCGCGCCGAAGGCTGACGCGAAAGGCGACTTCGCCGAGAACGACGCCTACGTGCACGCCACGCCGGTTATCCGTCGTCTGGCGCGCGAGTTCGGCGTTAACCTGGCGAAGGTCAAAGGCACCGGTCGCAAAGGCCGTATCCTGAAAGAAGACGTGCAGAGCTACGTGAAGGACGCGGTGAAACGCGCCGAAGCGGCACCTGCGGCCGCCGCCAGCGGCGGAAGCCTGCCAGGCCTGCTGCCGTGGCCGAAAGTGGACTTCAGCAAGTTCGGCGAAGTGGAAGAAGTCGAGCTGGGCCGCATCCAGAAAATCTCTGGCGCCAACCTGAGCCGTAACTGGGTGGTGATCCCGCACGTTACGCACTTCGACAAAACCGATATCACCGATCTCGAAGCGTTCCGCAAGCAGCAGAACGCCGAAGCGGAGAAGCGCAAGCTGGACGTGAAATTCACCCCGGTGGTGTTCATCATGAAAGCGGTCGCGGCCGCGCTGGAGCAGATGCCGCGCTTCAACAGCTCACTGTCGGAAGATGCGCAGCGCCTGACGCTGAAGAAGTACATCAACATCGGCGTGGCGGTCGATACGCCGAACGGCCTGGTGGTTCCGGTCTTTAAAGACGTGAACAAGAAAGGCATCACTGAGCTGTCTCGCGAGCTGATGGCGACCTCGAAGAAGGCGCGCGACGGCAAGCTGACCGCCAGCGACATGCAGGGCGGCTGCTTCACCATCTCCAGCCTGGGCGGCCTCGGCACCACGCACTTCGCGCCGATCGTCAACGCGCCGGAAGTGGCTATCCTCGGCGTCTCCAAGTCGGCGATGGAGCCGGTGTGGAACGGTAAAGAGTTCGTGCCGCGTCTGATGATGCCGATCTCGCTCTCCTTCGACCACCGCGTGATCGACGGAGCGGATGGTGCGCGTTTCATCACCATCATTGGCAATATGTTGTCCGATATTCGCCGTCTGGTGATGTAAGTACACTCAAGGCCGGCAATCGCCGGCCTTGTTGTAAAGATTCGTGGCATCGCGGTTTGCAGTTTATTAACAATTCTGTAAACTCTTGCGGTGAAAAATGTCCCGGTGGAGCAAAGGACATCGTGAGCCTGTTTCGTCAGGCGTAACTGACTCAGTCAGTTGTTGACGCCCAGCGCGCAGCACCCGCAGCGTACTTAAGATACGCGAGGCGTCGCGCACTGCCCGGATGCAAGTGGCCGACCAGCCTGATGAAAAACGCTCTACGTCTGACCCGCCGGATCACAACTAAGAGGTCATGATGAGTACAGAGATTAAAACCCAGGTCGTGGTACTTGGGGCTGGTCCTGCAGGTTACTCTGCAGCCTTCCGTTGCGCTGATTTAGGTCTGGAAACCGTACTGGTAGAGCGTTACAGCACCCTCGGCGGTGTCTGTCTGAACGTGGGCTGTATCCCGTCAAAAGCGCTGCTGCACGTTGCTAAAGTGATCGAAGAGGCGAAAGCCCTGGAAGAGCACGGCATCGTGTTTGGTCAGCCCTCTACGGACATCAACAAAGTCCGCACCTGGAAAGAAAAAGTCATTAACCAGCTGACCGGCGGCCTCGCAGGTATGGCGAAAGGGCGTAAAGTCAAAGTGGTTAACGGCCTGGGCAAATTCACCGGTGCCAATACTCTGGTTGTGGAAGGAGAAGGCGGCGCGACCACCATCAACTTCGACAACGCTATTATCGCGGCCGGCTCGCGTCCGATCACGCTGCCGTTTATTCCGCACGACGACCCGCGCGTGTGGGACTCTACCGATGCGCTGGAGCTGAAAGAAGTGCCGGAGCGCATGCTGGTGATGGGCGGCGGTATTATCGGTCTGGAAATGGGCACCGTTTACCACGCGCTGGGTTCGCAGATTGACGTGGTTGAGATGTTCGATCAGGTTATCCCGGCGGCTGATAAAGACGTGGTGAAAGTCTTCACCAAGCGTATCGCCAAACAGTTCAACCTGATGCTGGAAACTAAAGTCACCGCGGTCGAAGCCAAAGAAGACGGCATCTACGTGACGATGGAAGGCAAAAAAGCGCCGGCTGAACCGCAGCGTTACGACGCGGTGCTGGTGGCGATCGGCCGCGTGCCGAACGGTAAAGGTCTGGATGCGGGCAAAGCGGGCGTGGAAGTGGACGATCGCGGCTTTATCCGCGTCGACAAGCAGATGCGCACCAACGTGCCGCACATCTACGCTATCGGCGATATCGTCGGCCAGCCGATGCTGGCGCATAAAGGCGTGCACGAAGGCCACGTGGCGGCAGAAGTTATCGCCGGCATGAAGCACTACTTCGATCCGAAAGTGATCCCGTCTATCGCCTACACCGAGCCAGAAGTAGCATGGGTCGGCCTGACCGAGAAAGAAGCGAAAGAGAAGGGCATCAGCTACGAGACGGCAACCTTCCCGTGGGCAGCCTCTGGCCGCGCTATCGCCTCTGACTGCGCTGACGGCATGACCAAGCTGATCTTCGACAAAGAGACGCATCGCGTTATCGGCGGCGCGGTTGTCGGCACCAACGGCGGCGAGCTGCTGGGCGAAATCGGTCTGGCGATCGAGATGGGCTGCGACGCAGAAGATATCGCGCTGACTATCCACGCGCACCCGACGCTGCATGAGTCGGTTGGCCTGGCGGCTGAGATCTTCGAAGGCAGCATCACCGACCTGCCGAACGCGAAAGCGAAGAAGAAGTAAGTTTTTCGCTGTTCAGAGAAAGCCTCCGGAAGGGGGCTTTTTTTATGGGACCGCCAGTCGATAACCCATAACCCAGACAGCAACAGATGCAAATAATCGCATGCTAAAAGTTATACCTGCGCCGCAAAGGCTGCCGCGCCGCGCCTGTGCGTCCGCTATGCAAATCGCCGCTGTTGATCAAAGCGGCTCTGACACTATGCTCTCTCACCCCAGCTAGCCCAAAAACCGAAAAACCGCACTTTTTTACCCGGTTAATTATGTTGTGTTTTTGTAAACAGATTAACAAACAGCCTGAACCCTGCTATGCTGCCCCACGCGGAACCGGGCACCTTACCCTACTCATGGAATGCTGTTGTCACCAGGGTGCACCGGAAACCCATACAATGTGAGCGAGGAGAACGTCGTGCTAGTAGAATACCGTAAGCACGTTGCCGAGCGTGCTGCCCAGGGGATCGTACCTAAGCCGTTAGATGCTTCCCAGATGGCCGCGCTGGTTGAACTGCTGAAAAACCCGCCAGCGGGTGAAGAAGAATTCCTGACCGATCTGTTGGTCAACCGTGTCCCACCCGGCGTTGATGAAGCCGCCTACGTTAAAGCGGGTTTCCTTGCCGCAGTCGCTAAAGGCGAAACGACCTCTCCTCTGGTATCCCCCGAAAAAGCGATTGAACTGCTGGGCACCATGCAAGGCGGTTACAACATTCATCCGCTGATTGACGCGCTGGACGACGCGAAGCTGGCGCCGATTGCCGCCAAAGCGCTGTCGCACACGCTGCTGATGTTTGACAACTTCTACGACGTTGAAGAGAAAGCGAAAGCGGGCAATACCCATGCGCAGCAGGTAATGCAATCCTGGGCGAATGCCGAGTGGTACCTGTCACGCCCCGAGTTGGCAGAAAAAATCACCGTCACCGTGTTCAAAGTGACCGGCGAAACCAACACTGACGACCTCTCTCCGGCGCCGGATGCCTGGTCACGCCCGGATATTCCTCTGCACGCGCTGGCGATGCTAAAAAACGCCCGTGAAGGCATTCATCCGGATGAGCCGGGCAACGTCGGCCCGATCAAGCAGATTGAAGCGCTGCAGGCCAAAGGCTATCCGCTGGCTTACGTCGGTGACGTGGTCGGCACCGGCTCTTCCCGTAAATCCGCGACCAACTCCGTGCTGTGGTTCATGGGCGACGACATTCCGAACGTCCCGAACAAGAAAGGCGGCGGTCTGGTACTGGGCAGCAAAATCGCACCGATCTTCTTCAACACCATGGAAGATGCGGGCGCGCTGCCGATCGAAGTGGACGTGGGCGAGCTGAACATGGGCGACGTGATTGACGTCTACCCGTATAAAGGTGAAGTGCGCAACCACGAAACCGGCGAGCTGCTGGCCAGCTTTACCCTGAAAACCGACGTGCTGATCGACGAAGTGCGCGCCGGCGGCCGTATCCCGCTGATTATCGGTCGCGGCCTCACCAGCAAAGCGCGCGAATCGCTGGGCCTGCCGCACAGCGACGTGTTCCGTCAGGCGAAAGACGTGGCGGAAAGCGCACGCGGCTACTCGCTGGCGCAGAAAATGGTCGGTCGCGCCTGCGGCGTCGCGGGTGTTCGTCCGGGCGCGTACTGCGAACCGAAGATGACCTCGGTTGGCTCGCAGGACACCACCGGTCCGATGACGCGCGACGAGTTGAAAGATCTGGCGTGCCTTGGCTTCTCCGCCGATCTGGTGATGCAGTCGTTCTGCCACACCGCTGCCTATCCGAAGCCGGTCGACGTTAACACGCACCACACGCTGCCAGACTTTATTATGAACCGCGGCGGCGTTTCGCTGCGTCCGGGCGACGGCGTGATCCACTCGTGGCTGAACCGCATGCTGCTGCCGGACACCGTCGGCACCGGCGGCGACTCGCACACCCGCTTCCCGATCGGTATCTCGTTCCCGGCCGGCTCTGGTCTGGTGGCCTTCGCCGCCGCGACCGGCGTGATGCCGCTCGATATGCCGGAATCTGTGCTGGTGCGCTTTAAAGGCAAAATGCAGCCGGGTATCACCCTGCGCGATCTGGTGCACGCTATCCCGCTGTACGCCATCAAACAGGGTCTGCTGACCGTTGAGAAGAAAGGCAAAAAGAACATCTTCTCTGGCCGCATCCTGGAGATCGAAGGTCTGCCGGATCTGAAGGTCGAGCAGGCGTTCGAACTGACCGATGCCTCGGCCGAACGTTCAGCGGCGGGCTGCACCATCAAGCTGGATAAAGCGCCGATTATCGAATACCTCAGCTCCAACATCGTGCTGCTGAAGTGGATGATCGCAGAAGGCTACGGCGATCGCCGCACGCTGGAGCGTCGTATCCAGGGCATGGAAAAATGGCTGGCGGATCCGCAGCTGCTGGAAGCGGATGCCGACGCGGAGTACGCGGCGGTGATCGAGATCGATCTGGCGGACATTAAAGAGCCGATCCTTTGCGCGCCGAACGATCCAGACGACGCGCGTCTGCTCTCCGACGTGCAGGGCGAGAAGATCGACGAAGTGTTTATCGGTTCGTGCATGACCAACATTGGTCACTTCCGCGCGGCGGGTAAACTGCTCGACAGCCACAAAGGCCAGCTGCCGACCCGTCTGTGGGTGGCGCCGCCGACCAAGATGGACGCGGCGCAGCTGACCGAAGAGGGCTACTACAGCGTCTTCGGCAAGAGCGGCGCGCGCATCGAGATCCCGGGCTGTTCGCTCTGCATGGGTAACCAGGCGCGCGTACAGGACGGCGCGACGGTGGTCTCCACCTCGACCCGTAACTTCCCGAACCGTCTCGGCACCGGCGCCAACGTCTATCTGGCGTCGGCGGAACTGGCTGCGGTCTCTTCGCTGCTCGGCAAACTGCCGACGCCGGATGAGTACCAGCAGTTTATGGTGCAGGTGGATAAAACCGCCAGCGACACCTACCGCTACCTCAACTTTGATCAGCTGAATCAGTACACCGATAAAGCGGACAACGTGATTTTCCAGACAGCGGTCTGAGTTCTGCGCTAAAAACAAAGGGGCGATAATCGCCCCTTTTTCTTTTCTCGTTTCCCCGCAATAATGTCGCCCCGATCTCACATTAGCGTTGATGATGCGCACACACTCATTGGGTGCGGATCCACTCGCGTCATTAACCACAGGGTTACCCATGGAATACGAATTTTTACGCGACCTCACCGGGCAGGTGAAAGTCCGCATGTCGATGGATCATGAAGCGGTGGGCCACTGGTTCAACGAAGAAGTGAAAGAAAACCTGGCGCTGCTGGACGAAGTCGAAGCTGCGATGCGCGCAATCAAGGGCAGCGAGCGCCAGTGGCAGCGTATCGGCCACGAATATACGCTGTGGATGGACGATGAAGAGATCATGATCCGCGCCAACCATCTCGCCTTAGAGGATGACGGGCTGGAAGAGGGCATGAACTACTACGACGAAGAGAGCCTCTCTTTCTGCGGCGTTGAGGATTTTCTCGCCGTGATGAACGCCTACCGGCAGTTTTTGCAGGGGCGCTGAGTCAGGGCCATTCCCAGGGATTGAGCAGCTGCGCGCCCATGCCGGTAAAGTCCTTCAGGTTGCGCGTCACCAGCACCATATCGTGCTGCCAGGCGATCGCAGCGATTATGGCGTCATTTGCGGCGCGTTTATCCGGCACGTGCAGGCGTGCGCAGTAGCGCGCCGCGTCGACGTCGAAGGGAAGAATACGATCGTTAAACTCCCTCAGCACCGCCGTTTCAAACCACGTTCGCAGCCGGGCTGCCTGAGCAAGATCGCGGCGCGCCATCTGCGCGATGCCTTTCTCGATCTCCATAATGGTGATGACCGAAAGAAACATATCGCCGGCGTCGACGCTATCGGTCCAGGCGGAGACCGCAGGATCGATAGCGCGCGTACGCGCCTTGCGCAGTTCGGAAATCACGTTGGCGTCCAGCAAATATCTCATGAAAAATCGACGTCCCTGAAGCCCAGGTTGCCGCGTTCCGGCTCGAATTCAATTTCTGCCACGTCCGGCATCGCCAGCGCATCCTGAATATTGCGGCGCGTTCCGGTCAGCTTTTTATACGCCTCAAAGGTCAGCAGAACATGGGCGGGTTTGCCGCGATCGGTGATGTAGACCGGCCCTTCCTCCGCCGCTTTTTTGGCGTTCGACACCTGCTGGTTAAACTCTCTGCTCGACAGCGTGAAGATTTTCATCGCGCGCCTCCGCTTTTGTAGTGATGTTGCTACATTCTAGCAAGGGCTGCCGTTTTTTCAACCAGCGGGCAGCAAGAATATAGCGTCGCAAAAGGCGGTTAACGAATGTTTTGTTTAGGCTTTGCGTCGCGGCGCGCAAAAAGGCAAGCTGTGACCGACTTAAACATTACGGATGATCTTTATGCGTTTCATTACAACATGCATCACTATTACGTTTCTGCTGAATATGGTGGCCGCACAGGCGTCAGAGATGGATAACGCCCGCCTGGCGGCGGTCGCGCAGCAGGAAGAGCAGACGCTGAAGGCGCGTATCGGCGTCGCGGTGATCGACACCGGCGCGTCACAGGGCGCCAGCTACCGCGGCAACGAGCGTTTTCCGCTGAACAGTACTCATAAAGCGCTGCTGTGCGGCATGCTGCTTAACGAGCAGGAGAAAGGCAAACTGCGGCTTACAGAGCGCACCCAGTTCGATCGCGCCGCGCTGGTCACCTATTCGCCGGTTAGCGAAAAGTTTGTCGCGCCTGCCGATATGAGCTGGCAGCAGCTCTGCAGCGCGGCGATAAGCTACAGTGACAACACGGCGGCGAATCTGATTGCAGAAAAGCTGGGCGGACCGGCAGCGGTTACCCGGTTCTTCGCGCGCCTGGGCGACAAAGTCACGCGTCTGGATCGTCATGAGCCTGAGCTAAACAGCGCCATTCCCGGCGATGTGCGCGATACCACCACGCCGCTCGCCGTTAGCGAGACGCTGCGCAAGCTGACGCTGGGCGAGGTGCTGACGCCTGCGTCGCGCGCGCAGCTGCTGCAGTGGATGCATGATGACAAAGTGGCGGATGCGCTGCTGCGCTCGGTGTTACCGGCGGGATGGCGCATTGCCGACAAAACCGGCGCGGGCGAGTATGGATCGCGCTCGATCGTCAGCG
Source organism: Pantoea sp. Z09 (assembly GCF_022394795.1). Classification (NCBI taxonomy): domain Bacteria; kingdom Pseudomonadati; phylum Pseudomonadota; class Gammaproteobacteria; order Enterobacterales; family Erwiniaceae; genus Pantoea; species Pantoea sp. Z09. Next base: position 3,179,128 of record NZ_CP092373.1, on the reverse strand, counting down.
TGGTGTGGCCGGAAAACGGCAAGCCGCTGATTGTGTCTGTCTATGTTACGCAAACAGAGGCAACGCTGGCGCAGAGCAACGCGGCGATTGCCCGCATCGGCAAGGCGATTTTCGCCGCCGTGCGTCAGTAGCAAAAAAGGCGCCTTATCCTCGGCGCCTTTTTTCAGCAACACCGTCAGACGCCGCTGGTTACCGCACGCGGCTCATGCACCTTCTCTTCATCGACGATCGGCTCCACTTTGCCCATCAGGAACAGGTAGTTGAGGATGCCGATCACCACCAGCACGGCGGAGAAGACCAGCGCCCAGGTGAAGTTGCCGGTGGCGCCGACAATCGCGCCGGTAATAATCGGGCCGACCGCGCCACCCATATTCGACACCGTGTTCTGCAAACCGGCGACGATCGAGACGCTGTTCTTCGGCGCGACATCGCCCGGCAGCGCCCAGACCTGCGAGGCGGCGACGGTGGTGCCTGACTTGGCGATACAGAGCAGCAGCACGGTCATAAACACCGATTCGGTAAAGGGCGCGAAGCCGATGCAGAGCGCCATCAGCAGGCCGATGGTCAGGAACAACTTGCGCGTGGCGGTCAGCGACAGCAGCTTTTTATGCACGATGCGATCCGACGCCCAGCCCGCCAGCACCTCGATCACCATGCCGCAGATCAGCGGCAGCGCGGCGACGAAGCCCATCTTGAGAAAGTCCATGCCTTTGTCTTTCACCAGATAGGTCGGCAGCCAGGTAATAAAGAAGTAAGAGGTGTAGTTAATGGTGAAAAAGCCGATGCACATCGCCCAGATGTTGCGGTAGCGCAGCAGCTTGTACCACTTCATTGGGCGCACGCCTTTCTCGCCGTGCTTCTGCGCCTGGCCGTCGCGGATCAGACGCACCTCGTTCCGATCGATCTTTTTATGATCTTCCGGGTTCTCGGCGTAGATAAAGTACCAGGCGATCACCCAGAACAGACCGATAGCGCCGATCACCAGGAAGGTAATGCGCCAGTCCACCATGGCGATCATCCAGACGATCAGCGGCATTGCCACCGCGCCGCCGAATTTCGAGGCGCTGTCAAACAGGCCTGAGACGGTGGCGCGTTCGCGATCCGGGAACCAGCGCGCGGCGATGCCCGCGTTGCTGGGATAGGCGGCCGCTTCGCCGACGCCCAGCGCCAGACGCAGCGCCAGCAGCGACTTAAAGCCGGTCGCCAGGCCCATCGCCATAGTGGCGATCGACCACCAGCCGACGGCGATGCCCAGCCCCTTTTTCTGGCCGAAGCGGTCGGCGAACCAGCCCGCCGGGATTTGCAGCAGCGCATAGGACCAGAAGAAGGCGGCCATAATCAGGCCCATCATCTCTGGGTTGATCTCCAGCTCGGTGATCAGATGCGGCGCGGCGGCGGAGAGCACGGTCCGGTCAATATAGTTAATGGCAACCGCCAGCCACATCAGGCCAGCGATCCACCAGCGAATTTTGGTCGAGCGCAGCGTAGGGTTCATCATTGTTTTCCACTCGAATCAGGTTGCAGGCGAGGGCGGCGCTTACGCCAGCCCGTTCATCACGTTGACCGGCCGCTCATGCTGTTGAACGCACTGCAGGATCTGCGATACGCAGCGTTCGCCGATGGCGCTGATGGCACCGTCGGTATAGCCGGCGATATGCGAGGTCGGGATAAAGTTGCTCAGGCTAAACAGCGGATGGGTGGTCAGCGGCTCCTGAACAAAGACGTCAGCCGCCGCGCCCGCAATCACGTTGTCCTGCAGCGCCTGGAAGAGATCCTCTTCATTCACCACGCCGCCGCGCGACACGTTGATCAAAAAGGCGCTTTTCTTCATGCGACGCAGGCGCGCGCCGTCGAACAGGTTGCGCGTCTGGTCGGTCAACGGCGTATGCAGGGTGATGAAATCGCTCTCTTCCGTCAGCCGATCGAGGCTGACGAAGGTGACGCCGTGCTCGGCGGCAAACGCCTCGTCGGGATAGAAATCAAAGGCGATGACGCGCATGTTGAAGCCTTTTGCGCGCAGCGCCACCTGCTTGCCGATATTGCCCAGCCCGATAATACCCAGGGTTTTGCCGTAGACGTCGGTGGCGAAAATGCGCGGCCAGCTTCCGGCGCGCGTTTCCGTCGCCGCCTGCGTCACCTGACGCGCGGCGTTGAGGATCAGCGCAAAGGCGAAGTCGGCGACGGCGTGCTTGTTGGCGTCCGGCACGTTGGTAACGTAGATGCCACGTGCGCGCGTGGCGTCAAGGTCGATATTGTCGACGCCGACACCGTGCTTGCAGACGATCTTCAGCTGCGGCGCCTGCGCCAGCAGCGCCTCGTTTACCTCGGTAAAGGCAACGATCATCGCCACCGTTTCCGGCAGGTGTGGCGCCAGCGCCTCAGGCGACGCGTCGGCGGGCAGGGTTACCAGCTCGAAGCCGTGCTGGTTGAGGATTTCAATCGGCGCCGCGTCATATTTTGCGAACGACGGCGAAGTGCAGATTACTTTCATCGCGTTTCCCGGTGTATAAGTCGAACAGGCAAGGGCAGCAACGGCTGCCCTGACGGCCATTACTTCAGGTACTGATTGACGACCTGACGGATTTTTTGCTCTTCGTCGGCGCTAAAGCGCACCGCGTAGCGGCTCTCGCCGACGTCGTAGCCGAGCAGCGCCACCGCTTTCTTCACCGCCGCCGGCGAGAAGCCGATGCTGTAAAGATCGGTGCGCAGGCCGGTCACGTTCTCCTGCGCCGCGCGCGAACCCTCGATATCGCCCGCGTTGAAGCGCGCCCAGATGGCGTTGATCTCATTTGGCGCGGCGTTGGCCAGACCGGAGATACAGGCGGAGCAGCCGTCGACGAAGCCCTGATGGATCAGCGAGTCGGGGCCGTTGAGCACGTCAAAGTTCTCGATGCCTTCCGCTGCCTTAATAAAGCCGCTCAGGCTCTCATAGCTGCCCGCCGAATCTTTGATGCCGATAATATTGGGATGCGACGCCAGCGCGCGCACGGTTTCCGGCTGCAGCGTGTTGCCGGTGCGCGCCGGAATGTTGTAGAGGAACAGCGGCACCTCAAGGGCGTCAGCCACCGTCTGGTAGTGGTAGATCAGCTCGTCCTGCTTGAGCGGCACAAAATAGGGAGTGATCACGGAAACGGCATCGACCCCCAGCTTCGCAATCTGTTTGCCGAGACGGATGGTCTCACGCGTCGAGATCTCGCCGATATGCGCCACGACCGGCGCGCGGCCGTTAACCTCATCGACGCAGGTTTCAGTCACCGCGACCTTCTCCTGCTCGTTCAGCACAAAGAATTCGCCGTTGGTGCCGCCGCAGAAGATGCCGTTGCCCGCATCCAGCTGGCGTTTTACCTGCTCGCGCTGGGCGGCCGGGTTAAAGGCGCCTTCCCGATCGAAACAGGTGACAATAGCGGTCAATACGCCGGTAATTTTCTGGCTCATACAATCCTCTTTATTCCTGGTGTGAAGGGAACAACGTCAGGTAGACGTCACGGACGTCATTCGCGCTGACGGCAGCGGGCACGTTCTTCATCAGACGCTGCACGTCGAGCGCCGCTTCCACTAAATAGGGCAGGTGATCCGGGCCGATGCCAAGCTCTTCAAGGCTGGCGGGCAGCCGCAGACGTTTAACCAGCGCGGTGAAGTAAGCCACCAGCGCGTGCGATTTCGCCTCGTCGTCCAGCGCGAGATCGGCGTCGGGCAGCAGATCGTAGGCCTGAGCGAATTTGCTCACCGCGGAGGGACGAACAAAGGTCATGCAGGGCGCCAGCAGAATGGCGTTGGCGACGCCGTGCGGCAGATGATATTTGCCACCCAGCGGATAGGACATGGCGTGCACCAGATGCGTGCCCGCGTGGGCGATGGCCGCGCCGCCGTAATAAGAGGCCCACAGCATATCCAGCCGCGCCTGCAGGTTATGTGGCTCGGCAACGGCGGTTTCGAGGCTGGCGAACAGCTTTTTCATGCCGATCAGCGCGTAGTTGTCGCTGACGGGATTCGACACCGTGGCGGTGAAGCATTCGATCAGATGGCACAGGGCGTCGATGCCGGTGGAAGAGGCGATATGCGCCGGCATGCTGGTGGTCAGCTCCGGCACCAGCGCCACGAAGTCGGGCAGCATTACCGGCGAGATAATGCCAACTTTGGTTTCGCGCTCCGGGATCGCCAGAATGGCGTTCGGCGTCGCTTCCGAGCCGGTGCCTGCGGTGGTCGGGATCAGCAGCGAGGTGGTGCGCGTCACCGGTTTTTCGCCCGCCAGCAGCGCCTCCAGCGACGGGGCGTGGTCGACGCAGAGCACCGACAGCAGCTTGGCGACATCCAGCACGCTGCCGCCGCCGACGCCAATCACCAGATCCACGTCACGCGTGGGCAGCGCCGCCAGGATTGCCGCGACGTCGTGCTGGCTCGGCTCTGGCGGCACGCTGTTGATCACGCTAACGCTGGCGATGTGCTGCTTCAGTTGGGCGATCAGCGCCTGCACCGCCGGAATGGTTTCAATATTCTTGTCGGTCACCAGCAGCGCGCTGGCCTTCTCTTTCAGCAGATAGCTAATGTCGTTCAGCGCCTGATAGCCGCTAATTACCGTGCTGTTGATGTTCATTTCATACCCTTATTACTGCGGTTCCAGACTGAATGATTGGTTTTGCTCACGTCAGTGCGATGTCTGTCACTTACTGTGCCTCAATTTATAGGGCATATTGATTTCGATTAATTTGATCTTGCTCACATATAATCAATCATGATTGAATATAATCATTCACAGCGGCACAGAGCCGAATCGGGAGAGAAAATGACGCAGAAGTCCTGGAAAACGCCGGTGATGGTGATCGCGGATGATTTTACCGGCGCCAACGACGCGGGCAGCGGACTGGCCCAGGCGGGGGCGCGCGTGCATGTGCTGTTCAGCAGCGAGACGCCGCTGGAGGCAGACGCCGCCGACGTCTGGGTGATCAGCACCGACAGCCGTGCCCTCAGCGCGCAAGAGGCGGCCGCGCGCACGGAAGCGGTGGTGCGTCGGCATCAGGCCTTTATTGCGCAGGGCTGGCTGTTTAAAAAGATCGACTCCACGCTGCGCGGCAACATCGGCGCAGAGGTGCGCGCCGCGCTGGCCGCCAGCGGCAAACAGCGGGCGCTGATTGTGCCTGCCGTGCCGCGGCTGGGGCGCGTCACGCTTGGCGGTGAAGTGCGGGTGAACGGCGTGCCGCTGCTCGAAACCGAATACGCCAGCGATCCGAAAACGCCGGTGATCAGCGCACGCGTCTTAACCCAGCTGGGGATCGACGGCAGTGAAATCGATCTCGCCACGCTGCGCAGCGATCGCTTTCCTGCGCGTCTGGCTGAGGCAGAGGGCGCGGTGGTGATCGATGCAGAGCACGAAAGCGATATCGCACGCATCCTGGCCGCTGCCGCGCAGCTTGACGACACCCCGCTGCTGGTCGGCGCAGCCGGTCTGAGCGACGCGCTCGGCGCGCAGCTTGCCGCACGTGACGCCGCGCCGGTGCTGGCGGCCATCGGATCGATGAGCGCCAGCGCGCAGCAGCAGATCGCCCGGCTGGCGGCACAGCGAGAGATTACGCTGGTGGAGGTGGATATCCGCCAGCTGTTTGACCTGCCGCGCTGGCCAGACGGCGAACAGTGGGCCGCGCAAGCCATCGCCGCGCTGCGCGACGGGCGTCATACGGTGCTCCGCACCTGTCAGCGCGCCGATCAGCGGCATGAGATCGACGCGCTTTGTCAGCAGCAGCAGATCACGCGTCAGCAGCTTGGTGAGGCGATTTGCCGGTTTTTAGGCGAGCTGATCCTGACCATCTGCCGCGCGCAGCGGCCTGCCGGGCTCTATCTTTCCGGCGGCGACGTGGCGATTGCGGTGGCGCAGGCGCTGGGCGCCAGCGGCTTTCAGATTCAGGGCATCGTGGCGGGCTGCGTGCCGCACGGCGTCCTGCTTAACAGTGAATTTACCCTGCCGGTGATGACCAAAGCGGGCGGTTTTGGCGACGAAAACACCCTGGTAGCAGCCATTCGTTTTATTGAGGAGAAGTCGAGTGAGTAAAATTATTGCGGTGACCATGGGCGATCCGGCGGGCATCAGCCCGGAGATCGTCATCAAAGCGCTGGCGGAAGGCGACCTTAACGGCGCGCCAGCGGTGGTGGTGGGATGCGCGGCGACGCTGCGTCGCATCCTTGCCCTGAATATTACGCCGCAGGTTGAGCTGCGCGTGCTGGATAGCGTAAAAGAGGCGCATTTTGCGCCGGGCATCATCAACGTGATCGATGAGCCGCTGGCCGATCCAGACACTCTGAAGCCCGGCGTGGTGCAGAAGCAGGCGGGCGATCTCGCCTGGCGCTGCGTTAAGCGCGCCACCGAGCTGGCGCTGGCGGGCGAAGTGCAGGCGATCGCCACCGCGCCGCTGAATAAAGAGGCGCTGCACTCGGCGGGTCATCTCTATCCCGGCCACACCGAACTGCTGGCGCATCTGACCGACACCAAAGATTACGCGATGGTGCTCTACACCGATAAGCTAAAGGTCATTCACGTCACCACCCATATCGCGTTGCGCAAATTCCTCGACACGCTGAACCAGACGCGCATTAAAACGGTGATCGGCATGGCGGACACCTTCCTGCGCCGCGTCGGCTTTGAAAAGCCGCGTATCGCGGTGGCGGGCGTCAACCCGCACGCCGGCGAAAACGGCCTGTTCGGCGACGAGGAGATCACCACCGTCGCGCCGGCGGTGAAGGCGATGAAGGAGCAGGGCATCGAGGTTTTCGGTCCCTGTCCGCCGGATACGGTGTTCCTGCAGTGTCAGGAAGGGCAGTATGATATTGTGGTGGCGATGTATCACGATCAGGGGCATATCCCGTTGAAACTTCTTGGTTTTTACGACGGTGTTAACATCACTGCCGGTTTGCCGTTTATCCGCACCTCTGCGGACCACGGTACCGCTTTTGATATCGCATGGACAGGAAAAGCGAAGTCTGAGAGCATGGCGATCTCCATTAAACTCGCGATGCAGCTAGCATAGGGAAATATGAAGGGACAAAGTCGCCTTGACCAGATTATGGACTATCTGAAAAGCCATAATCTGGTGACTGTTGATCAGCTGGTGAGTGCGATCTCCGCCTCGCCGGCAACCATTCGACGTGATTTGATTAAGCTGGATAAGGAAGGGGTGATTAGCCGTAGCCACGGCGGCGTCACGCTGAATCGCTTTATTCCGGCGCAGCCCACCACGCTGGAGAAGATGCAGCGCAATCTGGCGGAGAAGCAGGCGATTGCCCATCACGCCGCCACCTTTGTCCAGTCGGGTGACGCGGTGGTGCTGGACGCCGGCACCACCATGCTGGAGCTGGCGCGTCAGCTGACGCATCTGCCGCTGCGCGTGATCACCGCCGATCTGCATATCGCGCTGTTTCTGTCCGAATTCAAACAGATTGAAGTGACCATCATCGGCGGCCGCATCGACGACTCCAGCCAGTCCTGTATCGGCGAGCACGGGCGTCATCTGCTGCGCAGCATCAACCCCGATATCGCTTTCGTCAGCTGCAACTCCTGGAGCCTGGAGCGCGGCATTACCACGCCGACAGAAGAGAAGGCCGGGCTGAAGCGGGATCTGCTGGCAAATGCGGGGCGCCGTATCCTGCTGGCGGACAGCAGCAAATATGGCTCCTGGTCGCTGTTCTGCGCCGCGCCGGTGGATGAGCTGACCGATGTGGTGACCGACAGCCGCTTAGACGATGAGGTGTGCCGCACGCTGCGCGAGCGCGGCATTGCGCTGACGCTGACGGATTAGGTTTGCTGAACAGGCTGCGTCCTTTTTTCACTTGCTGGACTCAATAAGAGAGATGCGCGGAGAATATCGTGCGTCTGTTGGGTGTGGGTGGGGTTAAGCGCTGGCGCTGACACGTGCCATCCTACTTTTTTTTGCGAGAGTGAGAGGCATTTCCGCCTGGGCTTTTAGTCAGGAATACTTTTTCACACCCTTTTTTGGCGGTCGGATATAACTTATTGAAAAACAAGGCGTGGGAACATGTGCCAAATAAAAGGGTATAGCTTTAATATTGCTGTTTTTTATTGAGATATGAGTAGGTTAGTTTGGTAAGGTAGCAGTTCACTGACGTACAGGCAGCTTAGAAAAGCTGTGCGTGAAGCGCGGCCTGTGGTTCATGGTGCACTGCCGTACAGGCAGCTTAGAAATCAATCTCTTCCATTAGCACCCATAAACCTAAACTCCAATATAAAAAAGCGCGCGCCTGCCGTCATTATCTGGCATCGCGCGCTTAATAATCACACCGTCTTCAACCCCACTGCCGGGATATTGCGGCCGTAGTAAATCTCGCGCATCTCCTTCCACAGCAGGTCGGTAATCCGCTTATGCTCGGTCGGGCTGAGATCCTCCGGGCGGGTATTAAACAGGTAGTGCTTCAGATCGAACTCCTTCAGCAACATCTTGGTGTGAAAGATATTTTCCTGATAAACGTTTACGTCCACCATGTCATACATCGCCTTCATATCTTCCGACATAAAGTTCTGGATCGAATTAATCTCATGGTCGATAAAGTGTTTTACGCCGTTGACGTCGCGGGTAAAGCCGCGCACGCGATAGTCGACGGTGACAATATCGGACTCCAGCTGGTGGATCAGGTAGTTCAGCGCCTTCAGCGGAGAGATCACGCCGCAGGTGGAAACTTCGATATCGGCGCGGAAGGTGCAGAGGCCGCCTTCAGGATGGCTTTCCGGATAGGTGTGCACGCAAATATGGCTTTTATCGAGGTGCGCCACCACGGAATTAGGCAGCGGGCCGGGATGTTCCGAGTTGTCGATATCTTTGGGATCGATCGGCTCTTCGCTCACCAGAATGGTGACGCTGGCGCCCTGCGGTTCATAATCCTGGCGCGCGATATTCAGCACGTTCGCACCGATGATCGAGCAGGTCTCCGTCAGGATCTCCGTCAGACGATTGGCGTTGTACTGCTCGTCGATATAGGCGATATAGCCATCGCGCTCGGCTTCAGTATTCGCATAACAAATATCGTAAATACAAAAACTCAGGCTTTTGGTCAGGTTGTTGAAGCCATGCAGTTTAAGCTTTTGCAATTTGGTTCACCTCCTTATAAAGGGCGTTCAGCAGGTATTGCGGCAGCGCGAAACTGCCGACATGGATCGCTGGATTGTAGTAGCGGCACGGCAGGCCAGCCTCAGCGAAACGCGTCTGCAATGTGGCGAGATCGAGTTGACGCAGCGCCGCATTGTCGCTTGCCCAGGCGAAGGTCATAATGCCGCCGTAATAGGTGGGGATCGCCGCCTGATAAAAACTGACGTCGCTGAAATAGTGGCTCAGTTTGCGATGGCTGTTGACCGCCTCTTCCTGCTGCAGGAAGCAGACGCCGTTTTGCGCCACGAAAATTCCGCCGGGGTTCAGCGCCTTTTTACAGCCCACATAAAATTCCGAAGTGAACAGACTCTCGCCCGGACCGACAGGATCGGTGCAGTCGGAAATGATCACGTCGAATTTTTCCTGCGTCTGGCTGACGAAGTTTACGCCGTCGTCGATTACCAGATTGAGACGCGGATCGTTATACGCGCCCTGGCTATGGTTGGGGAGATATTGCTGGCAGAAGGTCACCACGCCGGCGTCAATCTCTACCATGGTAATGCTTTCCAGCTGCTGATGACGCGAAACCTCGCGCAGCATCGCGCCGTCGCCGCCGCCAATAATCAACACGCGCTTCGCCGCGCCGTGCGCCAGCAGCGGCACATGCGTCATCATTTCGTGATAGATGAATTCGTCGCGCTCGGTGGTCTGCACCACGCCGTCCAGCGCCATTACGCGGCCCATTTGCGCGTTTTCGAAGATGATCAAATCCTGATGCGCGGTCTTTTCCCGGTAAAGCTCGTTGTCGACCGTGAAATATTGTCCGAAACCGGCATGAAGGGTTTCATACCACATTTCTTTGTGCGCCATGGTGGGCTCCTCTCTGCTGACGTCGCCATGAAAAAGAGCGGCACATCATAACCAGGAGTGACCGTGCATGCACGGTCGAATGATCGGCAGAGAGGCGGGGCGCAGATTATTTAACGTAGGCGAGCAGGCTGAGGGAGTCACGCGCCAGCGACTTGCACTTCTTGTCGTTGGTGATGGCGATGCCGCTCAAATCTTTGTAGCTCGCTTCGCCGAGCGCCTTCATATTGTAGGTGGCGTAATTGCTCAAATCCCAGCGGTTCTGCTGGGCGAAAAACACCAGAGCTTTGCGGATTTGCGCATCAGGCAGGTCCTGATAGCCGCAATCATTTTTCAGATAAACGAACACCGCGGTGAGATCGGCCAGATCTTCTGCTTCGGATTCGCTCAGGGCAAAGCTGGTGGAGGAGAAGCCAAAGAGTCCTGCCAGTAACAGGATCCTGATGCTTTTCTTCATAATCATTCTCACTCATTAATCATCATGTGACGATAGCACAGAGTGACTGGCAGGATTCCGATTATTTTGCCGCTGCCGCCGGCGCCAGCACTTTTTTCAGGCGTTTCCGCTATCAAGGCTTGACCCTCCCGCAGGGGAAGGGTTTAGGCTGTAGGCTTCTTATCACACGGATGAATAAGCTATGCATCGTCGCCACTTTCTTAAACTGACCGCAGCGCTGAGCGCGGCCGGGGCGCTGCCGCTCTGGAGCCGCTCCCTGATGGCCGCCAGCCGTCCGCTGCTGCCGGTTCCTTCCCGGCTGGAGCCCGATCCGCGCGGGCAGATCCAGATCACCGCCATGACCGGCACCAGCCAGTGGCAGGGCAAGGATGTGCCGACATGGGGCTACAACGGCGCGCTGCTGGGGCCAGCCATCGTGCTGCGGCGCGGCAAACCGGCGACGGTCAATATCCTTAACCGACTGCCGGAAGCGACCACGCTGCACTGGCACGGGCTGGCGATCCCCGGCGACGTCGACGGCGGGCCGATGGCGCGTATCGAACCCGGTGCGACGCGACAGGTGAGTTTTACCCCGGATCAGCCCGCCGCCACCTGCTGGTTCCACCCGCATCTGCATGGCAAAACCGGGCATCAGGTGGCGCAGGGGCTGGCGGGGCTGATCCTACTGCAGGACGAGGAAACCGACAAGCTGCGGCTGCCGTCACAGTGGGGATCGGACGACGTGCCGCTGATTTTTCAGGACAAGCGACTGACGCAGGACGGCGGCCGCATTGACTACCAGCTCGACATCATGAGCGCCGCGGTAGGCTGGTTCGGCGACATGATGCTGACCAACGGCGTGCAGTATCCGCAGCAGGCGGTGCCGCGCGGCTGGCTGCGCCTGCGCCTGCTGAACGGCTGCAACGCGCGCTCGCTGCATATCGCCGCCAGCGACAACCGTCCGCTCTATGTGATCGGCAGCGACGGCGGCCTGCTGGCGGAGCCGGTCAAGGTCGCCTCGCTGCCGCTGCTGCCGGGCGAGCGCTTCGAGGTGATGGTCGATACCTCCGACGGCAAAAGCTTCGATATCGTCACGCTGCCGGTCGAGCAGATGGGCATGACGCTGGCACCGTTCGACCAGCCGCTGCCGCTGGTGCAGATCCTGCCGCTGCGCGTGATGGCGAGCGCCACGCTGCCGGATAGTCTGGTGACGCTGCCGCCGGTGCCCTCGGCGGAAGGCGCCAACGCGCGCTGGCTGCAGCTGATGATGGATCCGCAGCTCGATCAGCAGGGCATGGCCGCGCTGATGCAGCGCTACGGCGATAAAGCGATGGGCGCGTCGCACGGCGATCACGCCATGCCGTCAAACGGCGGCGACACCATGAATATGGCGGGCCACGATATGGCGGGGATGCATAGCGCGCACGGCGCAGGCTATGACTTCCACAACGGCAACAAGATCAACGGCCAGGCCTTTAACATGGCAAAGCCGATGTTCAACGTCACGCCCGGCCAGCTGGAAAAATGGACCATCTCTGGCGAAGGCGACAAGATGCTGCATCCTTTTCATATCCACGGCACGCAGTTCCGCATTCTGTCGGAAAACGGCAAGCCGCCTGCGCCGCACCGTCAGGGCTGGAAAGATATGGTCAATGTCGACGGCTGGCGCAGCGAAGTGCTGGTGCGCTTTGACCACCGCGCCGCCGCCGAACACGCCTATATGGCGCACTGCCATCTGCTGGAGCATGAAGACACCGGCATGATGCTGGGCTTCAGCGTCGGCTAATCAGGCCTGCGCCAGCGCCAGGCGAATGTCCTCTATCAGATCGCCGGCGTTCTCAATGCCGATGGAGAGGCGAATGGTGGCGTCGCTGATGCCGATGCGCTCTCTGACCGCCTCCGGCACGCCGGAATGGGTGGTGCTGCCGGGATGGCTGGCCAGCGACTCGGTGCCACCCAGGCTCACCGCCTGTTTAAACAGCGCCAGCGCGTTAAGGAAGCGGAACGCGGCGGGCTGTCCGCCGACGATATCGAACGAAAAGGTCGAGCCGGCGCCGCTACACTGCTGGCGGAAGGTGCGTCCTTCGGCGCTGTTTTCGTCGAGGTAGGGCAGCCACTGCAGCTTCGCCACCTTCTCATGGCCGCGTAAGAAGGCGGCCACCGCCTCGGCGTTCTGCCAGGCCTTCTCCATACGCAGCGACAGCGTCTCCAGCGAGCGGCCGATCATCCAGCTGGAGTGCGGATCGAGCTGGGTGCCGATGGCGCTGCGCAGCGAACGCACCTGGCTTATCAGCGCCTTGCTGCCCAGCGCCGCGCCGGCGATCAAATCGGAGTGGCCGCCGACATATTTGGTCAGCGAGTAGAGCGAGATATCGGCGCCAAAGTTCAGCGGACGCTGGAACAGCGGGCCGAGCAGCGTGTTGTCGCAGGCGACCACCGGGCGCGAACCCTGCTGCTGGCCGATCTCGTCGGCGATGCGCGCAATCAGCGCGATGTCCACCAGACTATTAGTGGGGTTGGCCGGGGTTTCAATCAGGATCAGCGCGACGCGGCCGAGGCTCAGCGCCTTCTGCGCGGCGGCGCGCACTTTCTCCTCATCGGTGCCGTCGCTGAAGCCCACCGGCTCGATATTCAGGTTGTGCAGGGTTTTGCTCAGCAGCGTCTCGGTGCCGCCGTAGAGCGGCTGCGAGTGCAGGATCACATCGCCGGGACGCGCAAAAGTCAGCAGCGTGGTGGAGATGGCCGACATGCCCGACGAGAAGAGGGCGCAGCTCTCCGCCTCTTCATAGATCGCCAGCCGATCTTCGACGATCTCGCTGTTGGGATGGTTGAAGCGCGAATAGACCAGGCCGCCGCTTTTGCCTTCCGGCGGCTCGCGACGTCCCGCCACGTAATCGAAGAAGTCGCGGCCCTCTTCGGCGCTGTTAAAGACAAAGGTTGAGGTCAGGAAGACGGGCGGTTTGACCGCGCCTTCCGACAGGCGCGGATCGTAGCCGTAGTTGAGCATCTGGGTTTCAGGATGCAGCTTGCGATCGCCAATATGGTTTTTTTTACTGGAGTTATGGGACATGGGATCTCCTGCTCAGGGCAGATGTAAGGTAAGGATATGTTGAGCACAGGCTAACACGTAGCGAATTGTTCTGTTAAAGGCCGGTAAGTTCTAAGTTTATACCTTCCGCTCACCCTGCGGTCGCCCGCGGCGTCGCGCTGCATCTCGCCGCGTCTGGCAAGCTGTGATACTCTCCTGCGAATCGCCCCGCTCAGGTCTGAGCGGGTTCTCTCTGTTCATCCGCTGCTGAGGATGAACGATCCCTTTAAAATCAACGAGAAGTACAGGTTTTGAAACATACTGTTGAAGTGATGATTTCCGAAGAGGCGATCGCGACGCGCATTGCCGAACTGGGTAAAGAGATTTCCGAGCGCTATCGCGACAGCGGCAGCGAGATGGTGCTGGTCGGGCTGCTGCGCGGCTCCTTTATGTTTATGGCCGATCTCTGCCGCGCCGTCGAGGTGCCCCACGAAGTCGATTTTATGACCGCCTCCAGCTATGGCAGCGGCATGTCCAGCTCGCGCGACGTGAAAATCCTTAAGGATCTCGACGAAGATATTCGCGGCAAAGATGTGCTGATTGTGGAAGATATCATCGACTCCGGCAACACGCTGAGCAAGGTGCGCGAGATCCTGCGCCTGCGCGAACCGAAGTCCCTTGCCATCTGCACGCTGCTGGATAAGCCCGAGCGACGCGAAGTCGAGGTGCAGGTGGAGTATGTCGGTTTCGCCATTCCTGACGAGTTCGTGGTCGGCTTCGGCATCGACTACGCCCAGCGCTATCGTCATCTGCCCTATATCGGCAAAGTGGTGCCGCTCGAATCCTGAGCCTGACCGCACAATCTTCCAAGGCTGACCGCGTCAGCCTGGTGTAGGCTGTGCTCCGATTCAGGAGTTCAGCCTTCACCTCCGCAAAAAAGTGCCCATCCAGGAAGATTTTACGCTCAGGGTGGCTCATCATAAGTAGCAACGTTGCGGCGACATCGCGTCAGCCAGCGGCTCGCTATGTCCATCGCGACACACCGACATTAAAACAGGATATGGATTCGGAATGACTTATGCACTGGAACTTTCCCGGCTGACCAAGACCTATTCCGGCGGCGTGCAGGCGCTGAAAGGCATAGATCTTAACGTCGAAGCCGGCGATTTTTATGCGCTGCTGGGACCAAACGGCGCGGGCAAATCGACCACCATCGGGATTATCAGTTCGCTGGTGAATAAATCAGGCGGCAGCGTGCGCGTGTTCGGCTACGACCTGGAGAAAGAGGTGGTCAACGCCAAACGCCAGCTGGGTCTGGTGCCGCAGGAGTTTAATTTCAACCCGTTCGAGACCGTGCTGCAGATCGTGGTTAACCAGGCGGGCTACTACGGCGTTGAGCGCCGCGACGCGCAGCAGCGCGCGGAGAAGTACCTGACGCAGCTCGATCTCTGGGGCAAGCGCAACGAGCGCGCGCGCATGCTCTCCGGCGGCATGAAGCGCCGTCTGATGATCGCGCGCGCGCTGATGCATGAGCCGAAGCTGCTGATCCTCGACGAACCGACGGCGGGAGTCGATATCGAGCTGCGCCGCTCGATGTGGACCTTCCTCAAAGAGCTGAACGAAAAGGGCACCACCATTATTCTGACCACGCACTATCTGGAAGAGGCGGAGATGCTGTGCCGCAACATCGGCATTATCCAGAGCGGCGAGCTGGTGGAGAACACCTCGATGAAGGGGCTGCTGGCCAAGCTGCAGTCGGAAACCTTTATTCTCGATCTCGCGCCGGGCAGCGCGCCGCCGACGCTGGAAGGGTTTCAGTATCGACTGGTGGATGGTGCGACGCTGGAAGTGGAAGTGATGCGCGAGCAGGGTCTGAACAGCGTGTTCGGCCAGCTCAGCGCGCAGGGCGTGCAGGTTCTGAGCATGCGTAATAAAGCGAACCGCCTGGAAGAGCTGTTTGTCAGCCTGGTGCAGGGCAAAGGAGTGAGAGCATGACGCATTTGTACTGGGTGGCGCTGAAGAGCATCTGGGCCAAAGAGATTAACCGTTTCGCCCGCATCTGGATCCAGACGCTGGTGCCGCCGGTGATCACCATGACGCTCTATTTTATTATTTTCGGCAATTTGATCGGCTCACGCATCGGCGATATGCACGGCTTTAGCTATATGCAGTTTATCGTGCCGGGTCTGATTATGATGGCGGTGATCACCAACGCCTACGCCAACGTCGCCTCGTCGTTCTTCAGCGCCAAGTTTCAGCGCAATATCGAAGAGCTGCTGGTGGCGCCGGTGCCGACGCATATCATTATCGCCGGCTATGTCGGCGGCGGCGTGGCGCGCGGTCTCTGCGTCGGGGTGCTGGTGACGGCGATTTCGCTGTTTTTCGTGCCGTTCCACGTCCACTCCTGGTCGATGGTGGCGCTGACGCTGCTGCTGACGGCGATCCTGTTTTCGCTGGCCGGGCTGCTGAACGCGGTGTTCGCCCGCACCTTTGACGACATCAGCCTGATCCCGACCTTCGTGCTGACGCCGCTGACCTATCTGGGCGGGGTATTCTACTCGCTGACGCTGCTGCCGCCGTTCTGGCAGGCGGTGTCAAAGCTGAATCCGATTGTTTATATGATCAGCGGTTTCCGCTTCGGCTTCCTCGGCATCAACGATGTGCCGCTGGTGTTTACCCTGTCGGTGCTGATCGCCTTTATCCTGGTGTTTTATATTCTGGTCTACACGCTGATCCAGCGCGGACGCGGCCTGCGCACCTGATAAAAAAAGCAGCCGGATGGCTGCTTTTTTTCAGACGGCTCAGTAGCCTGACAAGTGGGCGACGTGAACCGAAGAGCAAAGCGTCCCACGCCATGGAAGGCGTGGGCCGAGCGGGCAGGGATGCCGTCTTTTGCGTCTTTGCGATCGGTTCACGTCGCCCACGTAAGCACCTTACCCTCAGGCGACCTGCACCGGCAGCGCCTTCGCCAGACGCTTCATCTCGTTGTCACCCTCGAAATAGGCAACCTTCGGCTGCCACTGGCGCGCCTCTGCATCCTCTACCTGCACGTAAGAGCAGATAATCAGGATATCCCCTTCGCAGGCGCAGCGCGCGGCGGCGCCGTTCACCGAAATAATCTTCGATCCGCGTTCGGCGGCGATAGCGTAGGTAGAGAAACGCTGGCCGTTGGTGACGTTATAGATATCAATGGCTTCATACTGCAGGATGCCGGATGCGTCGAGGAAATCCTGATCGATGGCGCAGGAACCTTCATAGTGCAAATCCGCCTGGGTCACTTTCACGCGGTGCAGCTTGCCTTGTAAAACGGTACGAATCATAACCAGAAGACCTTGTTGTTCTGCCTGAAAACGACCCCGCTTACTGCGTCAGGTCGACCTGTTGATTATCAATAAGACGCGCCTTGCCCAGCCAGGCGGCCATCAGGATCACCGCGCGACGGCTCTCTACCGTCAGTGGCTCCAGCGTACTGGCGTCGCAAATCGCCAGCCCGTCCGGGCGCAACCCTTTCTCGCTAAGCTCCGCCTCGGCGGCCTCGATAATCTCTTCAATATGGCGTTCGCCGTTGGCAAGGCGCGCCGCCATGCCGTTCATCACCTGCGCCAGCACGGGCGCCAGCTGACGCTCTTCCGCGCTGAGATAGCCGTTGCGCGAGCTGAGGGCCAGACCATCTTTGGCACGCACCGTCGGCACGCCGACAATCTCGATATCGAATCCCATATCCGCCACCATTTTGCGGATAATCGCCAGCTGCTGAAAATCCTTTTCGCCGAAGCAGGCGATATCGGGCTGCACCAGATTAAACAGCTTGCTGACGATGGTGGCGACGCCGCGAAAATGGCCGGGACGGCTGGCGCCTTCCAGCAGCGACGAGAGGCCAGGCACCTCGACGAAGGTCTGGTTCTCCAGCCCCTGCGGATAGACTTCCGCAGGCGCCGGCGCGAACACCACGTCGACGCTGCGGCGATTTAGCTTCTCGCAATCCTCCTGCAGCGTGCGCGGATAGCGCGCCAGATCGTCGGGGCGATCGAACTGCATCGGGTTAACGAAAATAGAGACGACGACGATGTCGCCGCGTTCGCGCGCCTCGTCCACCAGCGTCAGATGACCGTCATGCAGATTGCCCATGGTCGGCACCAGCGCGATGCGTTTTCCTGCCTGCCGCCAGCGACGAATTTCACGGCGCAGCATCGGCAGCGTTTCAATGATCAGCACGGTAAGGCTCCCTTATTACTGGAAACTGTGTTCAGCCGCAGGATAGGTTCCCGCTTCGACTTCGGCGATATAGTGACGGATGGCGGCGCGGATGTCGCCCGCCTCGGCGAGAAAGTTTTTCGCGAATTTCGGGATATGGCCGCCGGTAATGCCGAAGGCGTCATGCATCACCAGAATCTGGCCGTCGGTGACGTTGCCCGCGCCGATGCCGATCACCGGAATGGTCAATGCCTGGGTGATGCGCTGCGCCAGCGAAACCGGCACGCACTCCAGCACCATCAGCTGCGCGCCTGCGGCTTCCAGCGCCAGCGCGTCGGCCAGCAGCCGTTCGGCGGCCGCCTCGTCGCGGCCCTGTACCTTATAGCCGCCGAAGATATTCACCGACTGCGGCGTCAGGCCAAGATGGCCGCACACCGGCACCGCGCGCTCGGTGAGCATGCGCACCGTCTCCGCCAGCCAGGCGCCGCCTTCAAGCTTCACCATATTGGCGCCGGCGCGCATCAGCTGCGCGGCGCTGTCGAAGGTTTGCTGCGGCGTGGCGTAGCTCATAAAGGGCAGGTCGGCCATCACCAGCGCCTGCGGCGCGCCGCGGCGCACGGCGGCGGTGTGATAGGCGATATCGGCGATGGTGACCGGCAGCGTCGACTCGTGGCCCTGCACGGTCATGCCGAGGGAATCACCGATCAGCATCACCTGAATGCCTTCGTCGGCGAACAGGCGGGCGAAGCTGAAATCGTAGGCGGTCAGGGTAGCGAACTTACGTCCGGCGGCTTTCCACTGACGCAGATGAGAAATAGTGGTGGGTTTCATTGCGCTCTCAACTCAGGTATTTCAGATGGGCGCAGTGTACTGGATAGCGCGGGAGAGCGGAATCTCCTGCGTATCAATCTGTGCGGCGTCAGCCGTGCCAGGGAGAGATGGCGCTGGCGTCGAGGCGCGCCAGCAGGTCGCGCAGCGGGCGGCCGTCTGGCAGCGTCACGTCGGGCGCAATGGCCAGCAGCGGCACCAGCATAAAGGCGCGGTTGTGCATATCGTAGTGCGGCACGGTCAGGCGCGGCGTGTTGATGATTTGCGCGCCGAACAGCAGGATATCGATATCGAGCGTGCGCGGTCCCCAGCGCTCCGCTTTGCGCACGCGGCCGTGCTCCAGCTCAATGCGCTGGGTGTGATCCAGCAGGGCTTCCGGCGTCAGCGCGGTCTCCAGCGCCACCGCCGCGTTCAGGTAATCCGGCTGATCCGGCGGACCGTAAGGCGGCGTGCGGTAGAAAGCGGAGGTGGCGACGCGCGCGGTGTCAGGCAGCGCGTCCAGCGCCCGCAGCGCTGCGTCGACCTGATGCAGCGGATCGGCAAGGTTGCTGCCGAGCGCCAGGTAGACGCGGGTCACGAGGCGTTCTGGCTGTCGCGGCGCGGCGCGGCGGGACGGCGGCGCGGACGACGCGTTTTGCGGCGCGGCGCCGGGTCGTCACCCAGCGTATTGAGCATGGTTTTCTGCTGGGTCGGCGCGGCAGCCTGGAACTCGCCCCACCAGTGGCTAAGGCGGATCAGCTCCGGGTTGTTCTCGACTTCAGCGCGCAGCGCCAGCAAATCGTAGGCGGCGCGGAACTTCGGATGCTCCATCAGCTTCCAGGCGCGTTTGCCGTGGCGGCGCGACATGCGCAGCTGCAGCTGCCAGATATCGCGGATCAGCGTGGTGATACGTTTCGGGATCGCCAGCGCGCGGCAGGCTTCATCCAGCGTATCGTTCATCGCCATGGCAAAGGCGTCGAAATAGGTCAGGCCGCTCTCTTGAGCAATGCGCTGCGCCGCTTCGAGCTGCGGATACCAGAACATCGCCGCGAACAGGAAGGCGGGATTGACGCGCATATCGTTATGGATGCGGGTGTCGGTGTTTTTCAGCACCTGCGCCACCATACGCTCCATAAAGCTGTCGCCCTCTTCGGTGAAGTTGCGCGTAATGGTGGGGAACAGCGGCTGGAACAGCTGGAATTCACGCAGCTTGATATAGGTGCTGTAGCCGTAGCCCGCCTGCAGCAGCTTCAGCGACTCTTCGAACAGGCGCGCCGGCGGAATGTCGCGCAGCAGCGTGGCGAGGCGCGGGATCGGCTCGGCGGTCTCTGCGGCGATCGACATCTCCAGCTTGGCGGCGAAGCGCACCACGCGCAGCATGCGCACCGGATCTTCGCGGTAGCGCGTTTCAGGATCGCCAATCAGGCGGATCACGCCCTGCTGCAGATCCTGCAGGCCGCCCACGTAGTCGCGCACCGTAAAGTCGGCGACGTTGTAGTAGAGGCTGTTAATGGTCAGGTCGCGACGCTGGGCGTCATCTTCGATGCTGCCGAAGATATTGTCGCGCAGCAGCATGCCGCTCTGGGCGCGCTGCGACTGATTGCGATCTTCTTCGGCATCCTCTTCGGCCTGATGATGGCCGCGGAAGGTGGCGACCTCAATCACTTCAGGGCCGAACATGACGTGCGCCAGACGGAAGCGACGCCCCACCAGACGGCAGTTGCGGAACAGCTTGCGCATTTGCTCTGGCGTGGCGTTGGTGGTGATGTCAAAGTCCTTGGGCTTTTTACCCAGCAGCAGGTCGCGAACGCCACCGCCCACCAGATAGGCTTCATAGCCTGCTTTGTTCAGGCGATAGAGTACCTTGAGGGCATTTTCGCTAATGTCTTTGCGCGAGATGTTATGGCTCTCACGAGGGATAATGGTCATCTGATGACGCTCAGCTTCAACCTCGACGGGCGCCTCCTCATCACGCATGAGGACTTTCCGGCAAAAATTAGCAACTCGGGTAAAAATGGGACACCTCGACAGCGACGTAAAGTGGTGTAAATAAAATCAGCGGCTAATCATAGCCTGTTGCGAATCATTTAGGAATGGTGTTGTCGGCTCTGCCGGTTTCAGGGCGTTCTCACGGGGTATCAAAGCGATATTCCACTGTGAGATGGCGCTTTCCAGCAGTTTCTCCTGCGTTTCGTCTTCCCATCCCGCCGCGACCGGCTGCCCGAGAAAGCGCAGCGCCTGCACCAGCAGCGGACGCGGGTCGCCTGCGGGCAGCGACGGCGCGTGATTCTGCTTCGACAGCTTATTGCTGTCGGCAGCGATCGCCAGCGGCAGATGCAGATATGCCGGCACCGGCCAGCCGAACTGCTGGTAGAGCGCGATCTGCCGCACCGTCGGCTCAATTAAGTCGGCGCCGCGCACGATCTCCGTGACGCCCTGAAAGTGATCGTCCACCACCACCGCCAGGTTATAGGCGAAGAGGCCGTCGCGACGATGAATAATAAAATCTTCCTGCGCCAGGCGCGCATCCACCGACAAATGACCGCGCAGCTGGTCGTCAAAGCTGAAAACCGGCGCATGCTGGCGCAAACGCAGCGCGGCGTTGTCCGCTGGCAGCTGGCGATCGCGGCAGTGGCCGTCGTAAAAGCCGCCGATCTGCTGGATGCGGCGACGCGTGCAGGTGCAGTAGTAGCTCTGGCGATGCGCCTGCAGCCAGGCGAGCGCCTCGCGGTAGGCTGCATGGCGCTGCGACTGCCACAAGACGTCGCCGTCCCAGTGCAGGCCATAGTGCTCCAGCTGATGCAGAATGCGCGTGGCGGCGCCGGCGACTTCACGCGGCGGATCGATATCCTCGATGCGCACCAGCCAGCGGCCGTGCTGCGCGCGCGCGCTAAGATAGCTGCCAAGGGCGGCAATCAGCGAGCCGAAATGCAGTTCGCCAGACGGAGAGGGGGCGAAACGCCCGATGCAGGGAAGCGTAGACATAGGCGGTAAAGTTCACCGCACAGCGGGGCGACAGCATGCTGTTCCGCAGTGCGGTGAGATCAGGCGTGGCCTTAGCCAGCCATCTGTTTCTCGCGGATTTCAGCCAGCGTTTTGCAGTCGATGCAGAGATCGGCGGTCGGACGCGCTTCGAGACGACGGATGCCGATCTCCACGCCGCAGGACTCGCAGTAGCCAAAGTCGTCATCTTCGACTTTCTTCAGCGTTTTCTCGATCTTCTTGATCAGCTTACGCTCGCGGTCGCGGTTACGCAGTTCGAGGCTGAATTCCTCTTCCTGCGCGGCGCGGTCAACCGGATCGGGGAAGTTCGCTGCTTCGTCCTGCATATGCGAGACGGTGCGGTCAACTTCATCACGCAGCTGATTGCGCCAGGCTTCCAGAATCTTGCGAAAATGTTGCAGCTGGGCTTCGTTCATATACTCTTCGCCCGGCTTCTCCTGGTATGGCTCCACCCCAGCGATGGCGAGAATACTCAGGGACGATGTTTTACGGTTTTGCCCTTCTTGCATGTTGTTTCTCCTGGATAACACGCACTATACCTTTTGTGGTTCAGCGACGGCGATGAGGCGTCAGGCGGTTGAGTGTAGTCAGTGCGCTACATTTTGCCTGGCAACTTTCGCCGCGTTGCCACAAATGGGTACATCGATCCCCCTACGGGGAAAAACAGGCCGCTATAAATAACAGAAGCAGTCAAGGTTGGCAATTATTGATGATCGCACCTTGACAAGCCTGTGAGGAACAGCGTATTTGGCGCCTCGCGTTAACCATTCATACCACAACAATTTGCAAAAGATATTACAAGGTTACGGTAACCGGCATTTTCAGAAACAGGCCTGCCGGCGATAAATCCGCGCGATACGCCAGGATCTCTACGCCATCCTGCTGCGCCTGGACCAGTTGGTCTGCGTAACGTGCGTCAATGTGGCGCGCGGGGGAAACGTCCTCAATCCCCGAGTGCAGAACCGCAAACAGCAAAACAGCCCGGTGGCCGGCAGCCGCGACGGCGCTTAGCTCGCGCAGGTGCTTCTGGCCTCGAACCGTCACCGCATCCGGAAAATAGCCTTTTCCTTGATGTAAAAGGGTCACGGACTTGACTTCAATATAGCAGTTGCGCCTGTCGGCTGCCTGAAGCAGAAAATCGATGCGGCTTTTCTCCGCGCCATATTTCACTTCCGCCTGGCAGCGTTGATAACCGGATAACGCCGGGATGAGATCCGCCGCCAGCGCCTCTTTCACCAGCTGGTTGGCGCGCAGCGTATTAACGCAGATCCAGTGGCCCTGCTGCGTTTCGGTCAGCTCCCAGCTGTGCGGGTATTTGCGCGTCAGGCTGTCCGAGGTGGAGTACCACACCCTGTCGCCCGGCGTGGCGCAGCCGGTCATGGCGCCGGTGTTGGCGCAGTGGATGGTCAGGGTTTCCCCTTCCGGCGTCACCACGTCGGCGAGGAAACGCTTATAGCGGGCAATCAGGCGGGCGGGCTTTAACGGCGGTGAAAACAGCATAGCGCTCCAGGGTCAGGTCAGCGGCCAGCTCGCCAGCGCCTGATAGCGCGTGCGGCCGCGCGCATAGTGCGACGAAAACAGCGAAAAGTGGTCGACGCGCAGGCGCCAGTGAAAGCCGCGCGGCGGCAGCGCGATGCGCGGCGCGGCGTCGCGCAGCAGCGTCACGTGCGGATGAAACGGCTGCGCGCTCTGGGCGCAGCCGTGACGCGCCGCCTGGGCGCGCAGCAGATCGGCGAGCTGCAGCAGGCCGCGCGGCGGCCGCTGACAGCCGAGCCACACCACGCCAGGGCGCGGCCAGTGTCCGGCGTCGTCCAGATCGAGATCGAAGGCGGGCTGTTCGATGCGCGCCGCCAGCTGCTGCAGCTTCTGTGCGGTCTCGCTTTTCACCTCGCCGAGAAAGGCGAGCGTCAGATGCAGGTTGGCCGCCGCGATGGGGCGACCGGCGTCGTCGGGAAAGCGATCGGCGCGCCAGCGCACCAGCTGCTGCTGCAGCGCGTCAGGCAGCCCGATGCCAAAAAACAGGCGTTGCGTCTCCATGGCGGTCTCCGGCAATCCTCGCGGATGAGTGCTACAATGCGCGCCATCTTAACACAGGCTGAACGGGAGTTTGCCGTGAGTGATTTACCGGTCAGCGCCGTGCTGCCCGACCTGCTTCAGGCGCTCGACGTCGCGCCGCAAATCCTGCTGGCGGCGCCAACCGGCGCGGGCAAATCAACCTGGCTGCCGCTGCAGCTGCTGCAACAGGCCAGTCTGCCGGGCCGCATTATTATGCTGGAGCCGCGTCGGCTGGCGGCGCGTAACGTGGCGCAGCGCCTGGCGGAGCAGCTTGGCGAGCAGCCCGGCGGCACCGTCGGCTATCGCATGCGCGGCGAAAACTGCGTCGGTCCCACTACCCGACTGGAAGTGGTGACGGAAGGGATGCTGACGCGCCAGCTGCAGCGCGACCCGGAACTCAGCGGCGTGTCGCTGGTGATCCTCGATGAGTTCCACGAGCGCAGCCTGCAGGCGGATCTGGCGCTGGCGCTGCTGCTCGACGTGCAGCAGGGGTTGCGGGACGATCTGAAAATTCTGCTGATGTCGGCGACGCTCGACAACGCGCGCCTCTCGGCGCTGCTGCCCGACGCGCCGCTGATCGTCTCCGAGGGCCGCAGCTTTCCCGTGACGCGGCGTTTCGCCTCGCTCAGCACCACGCTGCGCTTCGAAGAGGCGGTGGCGCGCGAAACGGCGCAGCTGCTGCGCGAAGAGAGCGGCTCGCTGCTGCTGTTTCTGCCCGGCGTGGCGGAAATCGAACGGGTGCGGCGCGAGCTGGAATCCCGCGTGGCGGAGGATGTCGACCTTACGCCGCTCTACGGCGCGCTGCCGCTGGCGGCGCAGCGCCGCGCCATCTTGCCCGCGCCGCCCGGCCGCCGCAAAGTGGTGCTCGCCACCAATATCGCCGAAACCAGCCTGACCATTGAAGGGATTCGGCTGGTGGTGGACAGCGCGCTGGAGCGCACCGCGCAGTTCGACGCGCGCAGCGGCGTGACGCGGCTGCTGACCCAGCGCATTAGCCAGGCGTCGATGACGCAGCGCGCTGGCCGCGCCGGACGACTGATGCCCGGCATCTGCCTGCATCTGATCCCCGAAGAGCAGGCGTCGCGCGCCGCCGCGCAGAGCGAGGCGGAAATGCTGCACAGCGATCTCGCCGCGCTCTGGATCGAGCTGCTGCAGTGGGGCTGCCGCCAGCCGGATCAGCTCACCTGGCTCGACGCGCCGCCGGAAAAACATCTGCACGCGGCGAGGCAGTTGCTCACGCAGCTTGGCGCGCTGGAAGAGAACGGTGGCCTGAGCGCGCTGGGACGCCGCATGGCACAGCTCGGCACCGATCCACGCCTCAGCGCCGTGCTCTGCGCCGCCGGACAGGACGCCGACGCGGTCGCCAGCGCCGCGCTGCTGGTGGCGATCCTTGAGGATCCGCCGCGCAGCGGCAGCCCGGACCTGCGCGACGCGCTGCACCGTCCGCAGCCGCAGTGGCAGCGGCGGGCGAAGCAGTGGCAGACGCGGCTCGGCGTCAGCGGCGGGCGCGTCGATGAAGATCGCTTTCCGGCACTGCTGGCGGCGGGCTTCGGCGACCGGCTGGCGCGGCGCCGCGACAATGGCGGCCGCTACCAGCTCGCCAACGGGCTGGGCGCGATGCTCGATGGGCAAGAGGGGCTGAACCGCTATGAATGGCTGATCGCGCCCGCGCTGCTGCAGGGCAGCGCGACGCCCGACGCGCGCATGCTGCTGGCGCTGCCGATCGATATTGACGCGCTGCGTCAGGCGATACCGGCGCTGGTCGAGGTGCGCGCCGAAGTGGAGTGGGACGAAGAGAAGGGCACGCTGCGCGCGCTGCGCCGCGAGCAGATCGGCGCGCTGGTGCTGAAGGCGCAGCCGATGGCGCGCCCGGAACCCGAGGTGCTGCACGCGGCGATGCTGCGCTGGATCGCGCAAAAAGGGCTGGCGGTGCTGGGCTGGAGCGAGGCGGCGCAGCAGCTGCGCGTGCGGCTGCAGTGCGCGGCGCAGTGGCTGCCGGAAGAGGGCTGGCCCGCGGTCGACGACGCGTCACTACTGGCGACGCTTGACCGCTGGCTGCTGCCTGAGATGGGCGCGGTGCGCGATCTCAAATCGCTGCAGGCGGTCAACCTTGTCAGCGCGCTATTACATTTGCTCACATGGTCACAACGTCAGCGGCTGGATAGTGCGCTGCCAACTCATTACACTGTGCCCACCGGAAGCCGGCTGCCGATTCGCTATCACGCCGATAAGCCGCCCGCGCTGGCGGTGCGCATTCAGGAGATGTTCGGCGAGGCGAGCAATCCTGCGGTGGCGGAAGGGCGCGTGCCGCTGGTGCTGGAGCTGTTGTCGCCCGCGCAGCGGCCGCTGCAGATCACCCGCGACCTGGCCGCCTTCTGGCGCGGCGCATACCCTGAAGTGCAGAAAGAGATGAAAGGGCGCTATCCCCGCCATCCCTGGCCTGACGATCCGGCCAGCGCCTTGCCCACAAGGCGCACGAAAAAATATTCCCCGCAAGGTTGAGCCCGCTGGATCGATTTAGGAGGGTTCCGCCATGCGGACGCGGTAAAAGTCGCTAGAGTATCGGCGCAGCCAACGTAATGCCTGGAGAATGAAACCAATGTCTGGGAACGATCGCGAACCCATTGGGCGCAAAGGAAAACAACCCAAGCCGCCGCGTAACGCTACGCGTCGGGGTCGCCGCAGGGATGAAGACGATTTTGAACAAGATGATTTTGACGATGAGGTCGAGGAGAAAGCGCCTGTGCCGCGTAAAAGTAAAGGAAAGCGTCCGCCGCGCGGGAAGCGCCGCTGGTTAGGCTGGTTGATCAAGCTGTTCCTCGTGTTTGTGGTGATTATGGCCGCCTGGGGCGTCTACCTCGACTCGGAGATCCGCGCCCGCATCGACGGCAAAGTGTGGCAGCTGCCCGCGACCGTCTACGGCCGCATGGTCAGCCTTGAGCCTGGCATGGCTTATAACAAGAAAGAGATGATCGCGCTGCTGGAAGGCACGCA
Source organism: Pantoea sp. Z09 (assembly GCF_022394795.1). Taxonomy (NCBI): domain Bacteria; kingdom Pseudomonadati; phylum Pseudomonadota; class Gammaproteobacteria; order Enterobacterales; family Erwiniaceae; genus Pantoea; species Pantoea sp. Z09. The sequence continues at coordinate 3,152,658 of NZ_CP092373.1, read as the reverse complement.
GTATCGCGAGGTGTCGCGCATTACGCGTCCCGGCGAATTCTCGGTTAAAGGCAACACCATCGATCTGCTGCGCCGTCCGTTCGACTTCCCGGACAGCAAAGAGGGCCAGGTGCACGCGCAGATGGTGTTTGACGGCGACGAGCTGGGCGAGATTAAAAACCTCGACTCCGGCCGCGACTTCGGCTTCTTCCGCCTCGATCCGCGCCTGATCACCATGCTGCAGTCGCCGAACGGCGAACAGCGCCTGTTCGTGCCGCGCGCCGGCTTCCCGGATCTGCTGGTCGACACGCTGATCGCCACCGAAGACCGCCACTTCTACGAGCATGACGGCATTAGCCCCTACTCGATCGGCCGCGCCTTCCTCGCCAATATCACCGCCGGCAAAGCGGTGCAGGGCGGCAGTACGCTGACGCAGCAGCTGGTGAAAAACCTGTTCCTGACCAACGAGCGTTCGCTGTGGCGTAAAGCGCGCGAAGCCTATATGGCGGTCATTATGGACGCGCGCTACAGCAAGGATCGCATTCTGGAACTCTACCTGAACGAGGTTTACCTCGGCCAGGCGGGTAACGACCAGATCCGCGGCTTCCCGCTGGCGAGCCTCTACTACTTTGGCCGTCCGGTCGACGAGCTGAGCCTCGATCAGCAGGCGATGCTGGTGGGGATGGTGAAGGGCGCCTCGCTTTACAACCCGTGGCGTAATCCCAAGCTGGCGCTGGAGCGCCGTAACCTGGTGCTGCGTCTGCTGCAGCAGCAGAAGGTGATTGACCAGGAGCTGTACGACATGCTCTCGGCGCGTCCGCTCGGCGTGCAGCCGAAAGGCGGCGTGATCACCCCGCAGCCCGCCTTTATGCAGATGGTGCGCAGCGAGCTGCAGGCGAAGCTGGGCGACAAGGTCAAAGATCTTTCCGGCGTGAAGATCTTCACCACGCTCGATCCGGTGTCGCAGGATGCGGCGGAGAAGGCGGTGCTTGACGGCATTCCGGCGCTGAAAAAACAGCGCGGCCTGAAAGATCTGGAAACCGCGATGGTGGTGGTCGATCGCTTCAGCGGCGAAGTGCGCGCCATGGTCGGCGGCGCGGATCCGCAGTTCGCCGGCTATAACCGCGCGCTGCAGGCGCGTCGCTCTATCGGCTCGCTGGCGAAGCCGGCGACCTACCTGACCGCACTCAGCCAGCCGAACACCTATCGTCTTAACAGCTGGATCGCCGATGAGCCGATCGCGCTAAAACAGCCGAACGGCAGCGTCTGGAAGCCGATGAACGACGATCGTCGCTTCAGCGGCAAGGTGATGCTGGTGGACGCGCTGACCAACTCCATGAACGTGCCGACGGTTAACCTCGGCATGACGCTGGGACTGGACGCGGTGGTGGATACCTGGACCAAACTGGGCGTGCCGAAAGATCAGCTCAACCCGGTGCCCTCGATGCTGCTCGGTGCGCTTAACCTGACGCCGATCGAAGTGGCGCAGGCGTTCCAGTCGATTGCCAGCGGCGGCAACCGCGCTTCGCTGTCGGCGGTGCGCTCGGTAATTGCCGAAGACGGCAGCGTGCTTTACCAGAGCTATCCACAGGCGCAGCGCGTCGAGCCGGCGCAGGCCGCCTATCTGACGCTCTACACCATGCAGCAGGTTGCCGATCACGGCACGGCGCGTGCGCTGGGCGCGCGCTATCCGAAGGCGCATCTGGCGGGTAAAACCGGCACCACCAACGACCTGATCGACAGCTGGTTCGCCGGGGTTGACGGCAAGGAAGTCGCTATTACCTGGGTCGGCCGCGATAACAACCAGCCGAGCAAGCTCTACGGCGCCAGCGGCGCGATGCAGATCTATCGCCGCTACCTGGATAACCAGGCGCCGATGCCGCTGGTGCTGACGCCGCCGGAAGATGTCTCGATGATGAACGTCGACACCGCGGGCAACTTTGTCTGCGGCACCGGCAGCAGCACCTGGCGCTCGCTGCCGGTGTGGGCGCTCGATCCCGATGCGCTCTGTCAGCAGCAGCAGCAGCTGTTCCAGCAGCAGCAGCAACAACAGCAGCAGGAGATGCTGAACCAGCAGCAAAACCAGCAGCAGATGCAGCAGCAACCGCAGCAGCAGCCGGAGAAGAAAGAGGGCGACGGCGTCGCGGGCTGGATTAAAGATATGTTCGGCGGTAACTAAACCACCGGTTAAAAAGGGCGCTAAGGCGCCCTTTTTTTGTGCCCGATCAATACTGCGCGAATGCCCGCCAGACGGCGCTGCGCGCGGGATTATCGCTTGCGGAAAACGCGCAGTTTCGCCTAAAATCCATCCGGCATAATAATCATTCTCGTTTCCATTCGCCTGCCCACTACTTTATTCAAGAGACACTACTATGAATGCGCGAACGACTTTTCCTTGTTATCTGCGCGGCGCTTTTTCCCGCCGCCCGCTGGCTTTAAGCATTGCCGTAATTTTTGGCTCAGTAAGCGCCTCGGCGCTGGCTGAGGAGACGCTGGTGGTTTCCGCGGCAGGCGGCGCTGAGGCGGCGCAGGAGAGCGCATGGGGACCGGCGCCGACCATTGCCGCGAAAAAGAGCGCCACCGGCACCAAAACCGACACGCCGATTGAGAAAAACCCGCAGTCGGTGTCGGTGGTAACGCGCGAGGAGATGGAGACGCGGCAGATTGCCTCGGTGAAAGAGGCGTTTAACTACACGCCGGGCGTATTGACCGGCAACCGCGGCAGCTCCGGCGTTATCGACGCGCTGTCGATCCGGGGCTTTAGCGAAACCAACACCAACCAGTACCTTGACGGCCTGAAACTGCAGGGCGACAACTATTCCGAATTCGCCATCGATCCTTACTTCCTTGAGCGCGCCGAACTGCTGCGCGGGCCGGTGTCGGTGCTCTACGGCAAGAGCAATCCCGGCGGCGTAGTGGCGCTGGTAAGCAAGCGTCCGACGCAGGAGACGCTGCGCGAAGTGCAGTTCCAGATGGGCAGCGACAACCTCTTTTCCACCGGCTTCGATTTCGGTGGCGCGCTGGATGACGACGGCGTTTACAGCTATCGTCTGACCGGCCTCGCCCACAGCGCCGACGCGCAGCAGGAGATGAACAAAGAGAAGCGCTACACCATCGCGCCCGCCTTTAGCTGGCGTCCTGACGCCAACACCCGCATCGACCTGCTGACCTATTTCCAGAATGAGCCGCAAACCGGCTACTACGGCTGGCTGCCGCGTCAGGGCACGGTGGTGCCGATTACGCGCGCGGACGGCAGCGAATATAAGCTACCGACCAACTTCGACGAAGGCGAGCAGAGCAATAAGATCTCGCGCAATACCAAAATGATCGGCTACAGCGCCGAGCACAGCTTCAACGACACCTGGACGGTGCGTCAGAACCTGCGCTACGCCGATCTGCGCACTAACTACCGCAGCATCTACGGCAACGGCTTCGACGCGGCGACCCAGTCGATTACGCGCGGCTCGGCGGTGTCGGACGAGACGCTAAACCAGTTCGCCGTCGATACCCAGGCACAGGCGACATTCGCCACCGGCGCGCTGGATCATACGCTGCTGCTGGGCGTGGATTTCCAGCGCACGCGCAATGATATCAATGCGCAGTTTGGCTCGGCCAGTAGCCTGAACGCCATTGCTCCGCAGTATGGCGATGAGAGCGTCACGCCGTATGACCCGTATCAGCATCTCAATAAACAGCGCCAGACCGGCCTCTATGTTCAGGATCAGATGGAGTGGGACCGCTGGGTGCTGACGCTGGGCGGCCGCTACGATTACGCCATGACCTCGGTGTACGATCGCTATAACGGCACGCTGAGCCGCCAGAACGATCAGGCCTTTACCTGGCGCGGCGGGCTGAACTATGTATTCGACAACGGTATCGCCCCTTACTTCAGCTACAGCGAAGCCTTTATTCCTAATTCGGGTTCGACCTATGAAGGCCAGGCCTTCGATCCGTCGCGCGCTAAGCAGTATGAAGCGGGCGTGAAATATGTGCCGAAAGATCGTCCGATCACCATGACCGCTGCGGTTTATCAGCTGACGAAGACTAAAAACCTGACGGCGGATCCCGATACGGTAAACCATCCGTTCGCCAGCGTGCAGAGTGGCGAAATCCGTTCGCGCGGCGTCGAGCTGGAAGCCAAAGCGGCGGTAAACGCCAATATCGACCTGACGGCGTCCTACACCTACACCGACGCGGAGTACACCCACGACACGCAGCTGAAAGGCCGCACGCCGGTGCAGGTGCCGAAGCATATGGCGTCGCTGTGGGCGGACTATAGCTTCCATGAAACCGCGCTCTCTGGCGTCACCGTCGGCGCAGGCGTGCGCTACGTCGGGGAAAGCAAAGGGCTATACAGCACCGGCACGCAAACCAACCAGAACTTCGACGTTGCCGGTTACACCACGGTGGACGCGATGCTGAAATACGATCTTGGCCGTTTCGGCCTGCCGGGCTCCTCGGTGGGCGTCAACGTGAAAAACCTGTTTGACCGCGACTATGTCGCCAGCTGCTACCGCGACTACGCCTGCTACTGGGGCGCTGAGCGTCAAATCGTCGGCACCGCCACTTTCCGTTTCTGATGCAACCGGGCGCTGCGGCGCCCGTTTAACCTGGGATAACCATGCAGCCTCCGCACGACGCAGCCACTTTTACGCTGGAGGATGTCAGCTTTCACGTGCCCGGCCGCACGCTGCTGCATCCGCTCTCGCTCACCTTTCCGCCTGGCAAGGTTACCGCGCTTATCGGCCACAACGGCTCCGGCAAATCCACCCTGCTTAAGATGCTGGGCCGCCACCAGAACGCCAGCGAAGGCCGCGTGCTGCTTAACGGTAGTCCGGTCGAGGCGTGGAACGGCAAAGCCTTCGCGCGTGAGGTCGCCTATCTGCCGCAGCAGCTGCCCGCCGCCGAAGGCATGACGGTGCGCGAGCTGGTGGCGATTGGCCGCTATCCGTGGCACGGCGCGCTGGGCCGCTTTGGTCAGGAAGATCGCGTGCGGGTAGAGGAGGCGATCGCCCAGGTCGGGCTGAAGCCGCTGGCCGCGCGTCTGGTGGATAGCCTCTCCGGCGGCGAACGTCAGCGCGCCTGGCTGGCGATGCTGGTGGCGCAGAACAGCCGCTGCCTGCTGCTGGACGAGCCGACCTCGGCGCTGGATATCGCACATCAGGTTGAGGTGCTGGCGCTGATCCAGCGCCTCAGCCGCGAACGCGGCCTGACGGTGATCGCCGTGCTGCACGACATCAATATGGCGGCGCGCTATTGCGGCCATCTGGTGGCGCTGCGCGGCGGCGAAATGATCGCCGAAGGGGCGCCGGACGCCATTATGCAGGCCGAGGTGCTGGGCGCGATCTACGGCATTCCGATGGGCATCCTGCCGCATCCGCAGGGCGGCGCGCCGGTCAGCTTTGTCTACTAAGGACCCGATCATGGAAATCACTCGTCGTCGCCTGCTGGCGGCGCTGGCGCTGTCGCCGTGGCTGAGCGCCTGGCCGCTGCGCGCCGCGACCGCGCCCGAGCAGGCGCGCATTATCGCGCTGGAGTGGCTACCGACCGAACTGCTGCTGGCGCTCGGCGTCATGCCGCTGGCGGTCGCCGACACGCGCAACTACAACATCTGGGTCGGCGAGCCGCCGCTGCCGCCGCACACGCTGGACGTCGGCCTGCGCACTGAACCGAATCTTGAGCTGATGACGCAGCTGCAGCCGTCGCTGATCCTCTGCTCCAACGGCTACGGCCCGTCGCCGGATAAGCTGAGGCGCATCGCGCCGATCATGGGCTTCGACCTCAATCGCGGCGACGGCAGGCCGCTCTCTGCCGCGCGCGACTCGCTGCGTGCGCTGGCGGCGCGCATCGGCCGCGAAGCCGAAGCGGAGGCGCATCTGCAGATGCTGGATCGCGAGCTGGCCGCCGCGCGCCAGCGGCTGGCGCCCTGGGCCGCGCGTCCGATCCTGCTGATGTCGCTGATGGACAGCCGCCACGCGCTCGCCTTTGGCAAAAACAGTTTGTTTCTTGAGGTGATGGAGCATCTTGGCCTGACCAGTGCGTGGCAGGGCGAAACCAACTTCTGGGGCAGCGCGGTGATCGGCATCGAACGGCTGGCGCACCTGCGCGATGTCGAGGCGATCTGTTTCGATCACGACAACGACGCCGATATGGCGCAGCTGAGCCGCAGCCCGCTGTGGCAGGCGCTGCCGTTTGTTCGGGCCGGACGCTTTCAGCGCGTTCCGGCGGTGTGGTACTACGGCGCGACCCTGTCGGCGCTGCATTTTGTTCGCGTGCTGGAACGCGCGCTGGAGACGCGCTGATGCGCCATCGTTATTTCCCTGCCGCGCTGCTCAGCCTGCTGTTTCTACTGGCGCTGCTGCTGAGCCTGATTAATCTGCGCGCGGCGCTGCCGGCGGCACAGTGGCCGCAGGCGCTGCTGTCGCCGGATCTCGACAATATCGATCAGATGCTGTTTCACTACAGCCTGCTGCCGCGCCTTGGGCTGGCGCTGCTGGTCGGCGCCGGGCTCGGGCTGGCGGGGCTGCTGTTCCAGCAGACGCTGCGCAACCCGCTGGCGGAGCCGACCACGCTGGGCGTCTCCTCTGGTGCGCAGCTTGGCATCACCGTCGCCACGCTGTGGCAGCTGCCGGGCGGCGCGGCCACCACGCAGCTGGCGGCGCTGATCGGCGCGCTGGCGGTGGGCGCGGTGGTGTTCGGCATCGCCTGGGGCAAACGGCTGTCGCCGGTGACGCTGATCCTCTCCGGGCTGGTGCTGAGCCTCTACAGCGGCGCGGTGAACCAGATCTTCGCCATCTTCAATCACGACCAGCTGCAGACGATGTTTCTCTGGAGCACCGGCTCGCTGAACCAGATGGGCTGGGAGAACGTCAGCCTGCTGTGGCCGCGTCTGCTGCTCGCCTTTGCGCTGGCGCTGGCGCTGCTGCGTCCGCTGACGCTGATGGGGCTGGATGACGGCGTGGCGAAGAACCTCGGCATGGCGCTGACGCTGGCGCGCGTCGGCACGCTGGCGCTGGCGATTACGCTTAGCGCGCAGCTGGTGAGCGTGGCGGGCATTATCGGCTTTATCGGGCTCTTTGCGCCGCTGCTGGCGAAGCTGCTGGGCGCGCGTCGGCTGCTGAGCCGCATGCTGCTGGCGCCGCTAATCGGCGCGCTGCTGCTGTGGCTGGCGGATGCCTGCGTGCTGTGGCTGAGCGCGCACTGGCGCGAACTCTCTACCGGCACGCTGACCGCGCTGACCGGCGTGCCGCTGCTGCTCTGGCTGCTGCCGCGCCTGCGCACCGGCTCGGTGCCGCCCGCGCTTGATATGGGCGACAGGGTGCCGACGGAACGTCATGCGGTGCCGCGCTGGACGCTGCTGGGTCTGGCGCTGCTGGCGCTGCTGGTCTGGGCCGCGCTCGCCTTCGGCCGCGACGCGCACGGCTGGAACTGGTCGAGCGGCGATCTGTTACGCCAGCTGCTGCCGTGGCGCGCGCCGCGTCTGCTGGCGGCGCTGGCGGTGGGGCTGATGCTCGGCGTAGCCGGCTGTTTGATCCAGCGGCTGACCGGCAATCCGATGGCCAGCCCGGAAGTGCTGGGCATCAGCTCCGGCGCGGCGTTCGGCGTAGTGGTGATGCTGTTCTTTGTGCCGGGCGACGCGCTGGCGTTTCTGCTGCCGGCGGGCGCGCTCGGCGCGGCGGGAACGCTGCTGATTATTATGCTGGTGGCGAGCCGCGGCGGCTTTTCGCCGGAGCGTATGCTGCTGGCGGGCATGGCGCTTAACAGCGCGTTCGTCACGCTGCTGATGCTGCTGCTGGCAAGCGGCGATCCACGCATGGGCGGCCTGCTGAGCTGGATTTCCGGCTCGACCTACAACGTCAGCGAAAAGGCGGCGCTGCAGAGCGTCGGGCTGGCGCTGATCCTGTCGACGCTGGCGCCGCTCGCCAGCCGCTGGCTGACGCTGCTGCCGCTCGGTTCCGCCACGGCGCGCTCGGCGGGCATGGCGCTGAACGCCTCGCGTCTGGCGCTGCTGCTGCTGGCGGCCGCGCTGACCGCCGCGGCGACGCTGACGATTGGTCCGCTGAGCTTTGTCGGCTTAATGGCGCCGCATATTGCGCGCATGCTCGGTTTCCGCCGCGCGCTGCCGCAGATGGCGATGGCGGGGCTGTTCGGCGCAGGACTGATGCTGCTGGCCGACTGGTGCGGACGCATGCTGGCGTTTCCCGATCAGCTGCCAGCGGGACTGATGGCGACCTTTATCGGCGCGCCGTACTTTATCTGGCTGCTAAGACGCTCGCGGTAAAAAAAAGACCGGCAATATGCCGGTCTGAGGTTGTTGACTGCGAGCTCACGCGGATGACAGGGTCTGATTGCAAAGTCGCTCAAGGCCTCCCTGCTCGCTCGGCCCGCGTGGATACGCACCTCATTCCTGAGGTGCGCCCGTAAACGGGCCAACGCGCTGCGTTGTTCAAAAACGCTCCCGACGTTTTTGTCCTTGTCGCGGGACGCTTTGCTCTTCAGTCCCTGTCATCCGCTGTTTGACGGGGGAGCCGTCTGAATGAATAACGCGTTTACAGCTGCGCAAAACAGCGACGCGCGGCGTCGACGGTGCGGTCGATATCCTCGACGCTGTGCGCCAGCGACATAAAGCCCGCTTCGAAGGCGGAAGGCGCCAGGTAAACGCCTTCTTCCAGCATCAGATGGAAGAAACGCTTAAAGCGCTCGACGTCGCACTTCGTCACGTCGGCGTAGCAGGTCACGCTGTCAGCATCGGTGAAGAAAATGCCGAACATGCCGCCGACGTGATTCACCACCAGCGGGATATTTTCCGCCTGTGCCGCCGCCAGCAGACCCTGCGCCAGCTGCGTGGTGCGCTCGGTCAGCGTCTGATGGGTGCCCGGCTGGGCGATCTGCGTCAGGCAGGCGAAACCGGCTGCCATCGCGATCGGGTTGCCGGAAAGGGTGCCCGCCTGATAAACCGGACCGGTCGGCGCCAGCGCGTCCATCACCTCGCGGCGTCCGCCGAAGGCGCCCACCGGCATGCCGCCGCCGATGATCTTGCCGAGACAGGTCAGATCCGGCTTCACGTTGTAATACTCCTGTGCGCCGCCCAGCGCTACGCGGAAGCCGGTCATCACCTCGTCGATGATCAGCAGCGCGCCGAACTCGTCGCACAGCGCGCGCAGGCCCGGCAGAAAGTCCGGCAGCGGCGGAATGCAGTTCATATTGCCCGCCACCGGCTCGACGATAATACAGGCGATCTCTTCCGGGTACTGCTCGAAGGCGGCGCGCACTGAATCGAGATCGTTGTAGGTGCAGGTCAGAGTATGACGGGCGAAATCGGCCGGCACGCCAGGGGAGTTTGGCTGGCCCAGCGTCAGCGCGCCGGAGCCCGCTTTCACCAGCAGACAGTCGGCGTGACCGTGATAGCAGCCTTCAAACTTGATGATCTTGTCGCGGCGGGTAAAGCCGCGCGCCAGACGAATGGCGCTCATGGTCGCCTCGGTGCCGGAGTTCACCATGCGCACCATATCCATGCTCGGCACCAGCTCGCACACCAGCTGCGCCATCTTCACTTCCATTTCGGTGGGCGCGCCGAAGCTCAGGCCGCGTGCGGCGGCTTCAATCACCGCATTGCGGATCTCGGCATTGTTGTGGCCCAGCACCATCGGGCCCCATGAGCCAACGTAGTCGATATAGGCTTTGCCATCGGCGTCATACAGGTGGGCGCCGTCGGCGTGTTCGATGAACAGCGGCGTGCCGCCTACGCCGTTAAACGCGCGCACCGGCGAGTTAACGCCGCCGGGGATCAGACGCTGCGCTTCGGCAAACAGGTTTTCGGACTTACTCATTTATTCGGCTCCAGCGGTTCAGAAAAAAACTCGCGCCATTCTACGGGAAGAGCAGGGCATGACGAAAGGCCAGAAACGGCGCGCTATACTTACCTTAGCTGAAGGCCGGCGGCACGCAGTGCGAAGGGCAAAACTTGATTGCGCTAACGGGCTGGCAGATAATACGCCAATTGAGGTCGTTTTCTGACCTGGACGTTTACCGGAGTATAAGATGAGTGATGATGTTGCAGCACTGCCGTTACAGTTTACCGATGCGGCGGCCAGCAAGGTAAAAAACCTGATTGCCGACGAAGAGAATCCCGATCTGAAACTGCGCGTCTATATTACCGGCGGCGGATGCAGCGGCTTTCAGTACGGCTTCACCTTTGACGACAAAATGAATGACGGCGACATGACCATTGAGAAGCAGGGCGTGGCGCTGGTGGTCGATCCGATGAGCCTGCAGTATCTGGTCGGCGGCTCGGTGGACTACACCGAAGGCCTGGAAGGGTCACGTTTTATCGTCACCAACCCAAACGCCAAAACCACCTGCGGCTGCGGCTCCTCGTTCAGCATCTGATACAAAAAAGGCCGTCTTGCGACGGCCCTTTTTTTACCACTCGATCGTTATCAACTTCGCCGTTTCCCTACGCATCGCATCCTTCTCTAACAGACTTTCCGTCACGCGCGGCTGCGCGCTGGCGAGGCGACCGCAATCAATCTGCGGCATTGCCCGTTGCGGCTGGCTGTTAATTTCACAGCGCGAAAAGATCGTGAGCTGAACGCCAATCGTTCCCGTGGTCGACGCAGTCGCAAAAGGCGCGACGGCCGCGATCGCGATGGCCAGCAGCAAGGCTCTGGTCATGTATGATTCCTGGTGTAGTCAAAATGCGCGGGGCGCATAAAAGGACGCTGAGCTTACGTGGCGTCGGCGTCTCGTTTCTTGATTAACGGCAAAGTTAGCCGGATCTTTAATCGCTTTTTGCTGATTTATTGTTCCGGGTGCAGCGCAGCGCAGAGCTGCTTCGCCGCCAGCAGCATACGCGGACCGGGACGGCTGAGCCAGTCATCATTGATGGCGATAACCGGTACGTTGAGCTGCGGTTGCCAGAAGCGCGCGACGTTCTGCGCCTGGGCGGCGCTGCCGCCGATAATAATGGCCTGCGGATGGCGCATCAGCACCTGCTCGCGGCTGACCTGCGGCCAGCTGACGCGGCTGTCGGCAAAGATATTTTTGCCGGCGCACAGCGTGATGATGCTGTTTTGCAGGGTGTTGCGCGCGGCAGTAAACAGCGGCTGCTGGCCGAACTGAAGAAACACCGGCACGGGAGGCAGGGCGGCGTAGCGCGCGCGCAGGGCGTTTGCCTGCCGCTTCAGCTGCTGCGCGGCGTCGATCGCCTGCTGCGGCTGCGGGCTCCAGCGCTGCAGCGACGCCACGGCGTCCGCCATCTGCTCCAGCGAGTCCGGATCGATCCAGACGACGTTGACGCCGAACTGCCTGAGCTGATCGATCTGGCGCTGCGGGTTGCCGCCGCGCCAGGCGAGCACCACGTCCGGCTTCAGCGCCAGAATGCGCTCGACGTTAACGCCCTGCCAGTTGGCGACCTGCTCCAGCGCCTGCGCGGCGGGCGGATAGTCGGACCATGCGCTGACCGCTACCGGCGTAATGCCGGCGGCAAACGCCATTTCGGTGAGATGCGGGGAGAGGGTAATAACACGCGGCGCGGCGGCGAACAGGCTGCTGCAAAGCAGCAGCAGCCCGAGCAGCCAGCGGGGGTTAGCCACGCGCCAGACGCGCCAGCAGCTTCTCCACCAGCAGCGACGACTGCTGCGCCGCCACGGCGAGGAACTCTTCAAAGCTGAGATGCGACGCCTTGTCGGCCACGTCGGAGATGGCGCGCACCACGACGAATGGCACCTTGAACTGATGGCAGACGTGACCGATGGCGGTCGCCTCCATCTCCACGGCAATCGCCTGCGGGAAAGTCGCGCGGATGCGCGCCAGCGGCTCGGCGCCGTTGATAAAGGCGTCGCCGCTGACCACCAGACCGCGCACCGCGTTCAGGTTCAGCTCGCTGATGCACGCCTCTGCGGCGGCGATCAGCTGCGCGTCGGCGCGAAAGGCCGCCGGGCAGCCCGCCATCTGGCCTGGCTCGTAGCCAAAGGCGGTGACGTCGGCGTCATGGTAGCGCACTTCGTCAGAGACCACGATGTCGCCCACTGAGAGCGTCGGCGCCAGGCCGCCCGCCGAGCCGGTGTTGATCACCAGGTCCGGCTTGCACAGCTCCAGCAGCAGCGTGGTGCCGAGCGCCGCCGAGGTTTTACCGATGCCCGATTTCAGCAGAGCGACCTCAACGCCGTTAAGCGTGCCGGTGTAAATCTCGCAGCCGGCCAGCGTCAGGGTCTGGCGGTTCTCGATTTTGTCACGCAGCAGGGTCACTTCCTGCTCCATCGCGCCAATAATGCCTGCTTTCATAAATAGGTCTCGCTAATGTGGTGGAAGTGGTCGTAAAAATTAGGGCATAGTCTAGCATGGCTGGCAGGCGATTGATTCACGAAGGGGTAACGATGGCGACGGTTAATTTCAGGAAGAAGATCAGTTTCACCCGTCCTTATAACACGCGCAAAGATCCGGAAGGGGAATACTATATTACCCGCCACTTTGAGAGCGATCGCGGCCGTATTATCAACTCGGCGGCGATCCGCCGGCTGCAGCAAAAAACCCAGGTCTTTCCGCTGGAGCGCAACGCGGCGGTGCGCTCGCGCCTGACCCACTCGCTTGAGGTGCAGCAGACCGGACGCTATATCGCCAAAGAGATCCTGCAAACCCTGAAAAATCAGGGCGGACTGGCGCAGTACGGGCTGGATGAGATGGAAGGAGCGTTTGAAAGCCTGGTGGAGATGGCCTGCCTGCTGCACGACGTCGGCAATCCGCCGTTTGGCCACTTCGGTGAGGCCGCCATCAACGACTGGTTTGAAGAGCATCTTGCGCTGGAGCTGGTGGATCCGCTGGTGGCGGGCGTGGAAGGGGAGCAGCAGCGCGCCGATTTTAATCAGCTAAACGCGATGATCCGCCAGGACCTGTGCCATTTTGAAGGCAACGCGCAGGCGATCCGCATGGTGCATACGCTGCTGCAGCTGAATCTGAGCTACTCGCAGGTCGCGTGCATTTTGAAATATACCGCGCCCGCCTGGTGGCAGGGCGACAAGCCCGCGCAGTTTAGCGCGCTGATGAAAAAGCCCGGCTTTTATCTCTCTGAGCGCGACTATATTGCCGAGCTGCGCGCGGCCACCAGTCTGGAAGAGCATCATCGTTTTCCGCTGACCTATATTATGGAGGCGGCGGACGATATCTCCTACTGCATCGCCGATCTGGACGACGCGGTCGAAAAAGATATATTTAACATTGATGCGCTTTATGACTATTTATGTAAAAACTGGGGGCCGGTAAAAAATAACGACGCTTTCAGCCGAACGGTCGGCGATGCCTGGCGCGAAGCCTGTAACAAAAAGCGTCGCAGCAGAAGCGATCAGTTCTTTATGTCATTGCGCGTTAACGTCCAGAGCGTGCTGGTCAGCCATGCGGTAAAACGCTTTGTCGATAATTTACCCGCGATTTTTAACGGCGATTTTAATCATGCGCTATTAGAAGATGATGGTGAAGAGGGGCGTTTATTGCAGATGTTTAAAACGGTGGCGCGCCGTCATGTATTTAATCATGCCGAAGTAGAACAGCTGGAATTACAAGGTTATCGAGTCATTAAGGGATTGTTAGAAATATATCAACCACTGATGACATTGACCTTTGAAGCCTTTACCAGCCTGATTAATGACGATTTTCTGCGCGCGCATCCCATTGAAACCCGGCTGTTTCATAAGCTTTCCGGCAAACATCGCAAAGCCTATCAGCAAAAAATGCGCTCGCTGGTGGTGGAGCACAAATACCAGCGCCTGCTGTGGGAACGTTATTACCGCTTTCGTCTCATCCAGGACTATATTAGCGGCATGACCGATCTCTACGCCTGGGATGAGTACCGTCGCCTGATGGCGGTGGAATAACGCGAGTTTTGTAAAGAGCCAGAATAAATTTTTACCTTTAGCGCAAACTTTTGCTGGAACTTCGCGGTAAAAGATTAATCTCATAACTGACCACAGCAAGGGTCTGACGTTAATTACTGGATGAGACTCATACGAATGAAAAAAAACACCTTAACGTTGAGCGCGCTGGCGCTCAGTCTTGGCCTGGCGTTAAGCCCTGCCGCCGTTTTCGCCGCTGAATCCGCCTCTTCTACCAGCCAGCAGCTGCCAAGCCTGGCGCCGATGCTGGAAAAAGTGATGCCTTCGGTGGTCAGCATCAGTGTCGAAGGCAGCACCACGGTGAAAACGCCGCGTCTGCCGCAGCAGTTCCAGCAGTTCTTCGGCGATAATTCGCCGTTCTGCCAGGACGGTTCGCCTTTCCAGAGTTCGCCGATGTGTCAGGGCGGTGCGGGCGGCGGTGACGGCGCCAATACCCAACAGGAAAAATTCCGCGCGCTGGGCTCCGGCGTGGTGATTAACGCTGAGAAAGGCTATGTCGTCACCAACAACCACGTTGTCGACAACGCCACCAAAATTCAGGTGCAGCTCAGCGATGGCCGTCGCTACGACGGTAAGGTGATTGGCAAAGATCCCCGTTCCGATATTGCGCTGGTGCAGCTGATCGACGCGAAAAACCTGACGGCGATTAAAATCGCCGACTCCGACAATCTGCGCGTCGGCGACTACACCGTGGCGATCGGCAACCCGTACGGCCTGGGCGAAACCGTGACCTCGGGCATCGTGTCGGCGCTGGGACGCAGCGGCCTTAACGTCGAAAACTACGAAAACTTTATTCAGACCGATGCGGCGATTAACCGCGGCAACTCCGGCGGCGCGCTGGTGAACCTCAACGGCGAGCTGATCGGCATCAACACGGCGATCCTCGCGCCGGACGGCGGCAATATCGGCATCGGCTTCGCCATTCCGAGCAATATGGTGAAAAACCTTACCGGCCAGATGGTGGAGTTCGGCCAGGTGAAACGCGGCGAGCTGGGTATTCTTGGCGCTGAGCTGAACTCCGAGCTGGCGAAAGCGATGAAGGTTGACGCGCAGCGCGGCGCCTTTGTCAGCCAGGTGCTGCCGAACTCCGCCGCGGCGAAAGCGGGCGTGAAGGCGGGCGATGTGGTGGTGTCGATGAACGGCAAGCCGCTGAGCAGTTTTGCCGCGCTGCGTGCCGAAGTCGGCTCGCTGCCGATTGGCACCAAACTGCAGCTCGGCCTGCTGCGCGACGGCAAACCGGTTAGCGTCACCGTTGAGCTGCAGCAGAGCACCCAGGATAAAGTGCAATCGGCCACCATCTACACCGGCATTGAAGGCGCCGATCTCAGCAACGACAGCGGCAGCGACAAAGGCGTGCGCGTCGACAACGTGAACCCTGGCAGCGCGGCGGCGCGCATCGGCCTGAAAAAAGGCGATGTGATCCTCGGCGTCAACCAGCAGCGCGTCGCCAACCTCGGCGAGCTGCGTAAAATCCTCGACACCAAACCCTCGGTGCTGGCGCTGAACGTCAAGCGCGGCGACAGCAGCATCTATCTGCTGATGCAGTAACGCGTTTTATCCCTCAGGCGGACTGCGGTCCGCCTTTTTTTCGCCGCGGACAGAGTGTGACCCGCGCCGCAAAATCGGTAAATCCCGCCCTGGCTCTGTGCATTTGCACAATGCCTGGCTGCGCGGCCATGCGTATGCTGTAGCTTCCTCTCTCTGTCAGGATCAACAGATGGCAACCTATCATCTTGATGCGCGCCTTGCGCAGGATATCGTGGCGCGCACCATGAAGATTATTGACAGCAATGTCAACGTGATGGATGCGCGCGGCCGTATTATCGGCAGCGGCGATCGCGAGCGTATTGGCGAATTGCACGAAGGTGCGCTGCTGGTGCTGTCGCAGGGGCGCGTGGTGGACATCGACGAGGCGGTGGCGAAGCATCTGCACGGCGTGCGGCCGGGCATCAATCTGCCGCTGCGCATCGACGGTGAGATCGTCGGCGTCATTGGCCTCACCGGCGATCCGCTGGCGCTGCGCCACTACGGCGAGCTGGTCTGCATGACGGCGGAGATGATGCTGGAGCAGACCCGACTGCTGCATATGCTGGCGCAGGACAGCCGCCTGCGTGAGGAGCTGGTGCTCAATCTGATCCGCAGCGAGACCCTGACGCCGCAGCTGACCGAGTGGGCGCAGCGTCTCGGCATCGATCTGCATCAGCCGCGCGTGGTGGCGGTGGTAGAGGTGGACAGCGGGCAGCTCGGCGTCGACAGCGCCATGTCGGAGCTGCAGCAGCTGCAAACGCTGCTCACCACGCCAGAGCGCGACAACCTGATCGCCATTGTTTCCCTGACGGAGATGGTGGTGCTGAAGCCGGCGCTGAATGCGCACGGGCGCTACGATCAGGAGGATCACCGCAAGCGCGTTGACCAGTTATTACAGCGCATGAAGGAGAGCGGCCAGGTGCGGATGCGCATTGCGCTCGGCAACTATTTCACCGGGCCGGGCAGCATCGCGCGCTCCTATCGCACCGCGCGCACCACCATGATGGTCGGCAAGCAGCGCATGCCGGATCTGCGCAGCTATTTCTATCAGGATTTGGTGCTGCCGGTGCTGCTCGACAGCCTGCGCGGCGGCTGGCAGGCGAACGAGCTGGCGCGCCCGCTGGCGAAGCTGAAGAGCATGGATAACAACGGCCTGCTGCGGCGCACGCTGGTCGCCTGGTTTACCCACAATGTGCAGCCCAGCGCCACGGCGCGCGCGCTGTTTATTCACCGCAATACGCTGGAGTACCGGCTGAACCGCATTTCCGAGCTAACCGGGCTGAATCTCAGCCAGTTTGACGATCGCCTGCTGCTCTATGTGGCGCTGCAGCTGGACGAGCAGAGCTAGGGCAACAAAAAAGGCATGTAATGCTTGTCAGTTTAGCTTTGGAGATAACGCCGGCTGGGGCCCCTCAGGGGCTGGCGGTCCTCGCGCCGCTGACGCGGTACCTTCACGTCATTCGTCTGCCTGACGGACCGGCGGGGATGGAACATCCCTGTTCCAGCCCCACCTTTCGCCCGCCTCCCTGCGGGCTCACCTGGCAGACTCACTCTGTTCAGCGCTGCGAAATGCCAGACCCTGAGCGGCCCCAGCCTGCTGGCCAGCTTCCGTGTGCGCTGCTGGAAAGGGCCGCGGCCCGGCAGCAGAAAAGGTGCAGTGGCACTGGTGCCTTCTGTAGCAGGCAACACCAGGCGCGTTAGCGGTTATTGCGCGTCAGCTTGTCCAGATCGCCTTCAATCTCAGCAATTTTATTGGTCACCACGCTCTCCAGATGGCGCAGATCCGCCAGGATCTTACGCTTCAGATCCACTTCCACCTGATCGCGCTGGCAAATCTGATCCAGCTCGTCGATCACATAGCGCAGGTTAGGGCTGATCTCCTGCACCTCTTTGTATCCCTGATTAATGTTGTCGGCTACCACGGTCTTGCGCTGGCGCGGATATTTAAACTTCACGCTCTTGGCAAAGAACTCGCCTTTATCTTTGCGAAAGTAAATTTTCAGGATGTCGTTGTTGGCTTCCTGACGCAGGCTGTAGCGATCGATATCGTCGGGATTGTTAATGCCTAAGCTTTTGAGATTGTCATACATAGCGATTTTTCCACCAAAAAGAGAGAGGCGCGCAGCGGTGTTCACGGCACAAAAAATAACTGTAGACAACAAACGAGATGAACACGGCGCGACGGGAGATAACTGGCGCGGATTATGACCTGGGTAAAAAGTAAACGCACCTGTTAATTCGCCACGCGAATCAGGTCGGGATGAGGGGAAGTGTAAAGAAAAGATGACGGGCCGCAGCGGCCCGTCGAAAGGCGTTAGTCGATGGTGCGCAGCAGTTCGTTGATGCCCACTTTGCCGCGCGTTTTCGCGTCGACTTTCTTCACGATCACCGCGCAGTAGAGGCTGTAGCTGCCATCTTTCGACGGCAGGTTGCCGGAAACCACCACCGAGCCTGCCGGCACGCGGCCGTAGTGCACTTCACCGGTTTCACGGTCATAGATTTTGGTGCTCTGGCCGATATAGACGCCCATTGAGATCACCGCGCCTTCTTCCACGATCACGCCTTCCACGATCTCAGAACGCGCGCCGATAAAGCAGTTGTCTTCGATAATGGTCGGGTTGGCCTGCAGCGGCTCCAGCACGCCGCCGATGCCGACGCCGCCGGAGAGGTGCACGTTTTTACCGATCTGCGCGCAGGAGCCGACGGTCGCCCAGGTATCAACCATGCTGCCTTCGTCGACGTAAGCGCCGATATTGACATAGGAAGGCATCAGCACGGTATTGCGCGCGATGTAGGCGCCCTGGCGAACGGCGGCCGGCGGCACGACGCGGAAGCCGGCGGCTTTAAAGCGCGCGTCGTCCCAGCCGGCAAATTTCATCGGCACCTTGTCGTAAAAACGGGTTTCCGCGCCTTCCATCACCTGGTTGTCGTTGATGCGGAACGACAGCAGCACCGCCTTTTTCAGCCACTGATGCGTTACCCACTGGCCGTCGATCTTTTCAGATACGCGCAGCGCGCCGCTGTCCAGCTGAGCGATCACCTCGTTAATGGCTTCACGGGTCACGGTGTCCACGTTCGCTGGGGTGATCTCGGCGCGACGCTCGAAGGCCGCTTCAATAACGCTCTGTAACTGTTGCATAATTTTTTCCTGATCTCTCTGGTGCGTGTCGGGCCACATCCCGACAGCAAAAGTATGTAAATCGATTGCGGTCACACTTTATCGTTTGGATTAAGGGCTTCTGTCAACCGTTGTCGCAACGCTTTGCGCATTTCCGCATCAAGGGCGCGCCGCTCGCTGTTGGCGAGAATAAATAAATCCTCGACGCGTTCGCCAATGGTGCTGATGCGCGCGCCGTGCAGCGACACGCCCATATCGGCAAAGACTTCGCCGACGCGTGCCAGCAGGCCAGGCTGATCGAGCGCCACCAGCTCCAGATAGCTGCGGCGATCGGTATGGGTCGGCAAAAAGTTGACCTCGGTGTCGACGCTGAAGTGGCGCAGCTTCGCGGAGGCGCGGCGGGTGCGCGGCGGATTCCAGCTGGTCTGGGCTATCGCCTGCTCCAGCGCCTGGCGGATCATGGCGTGACGATCCGGTGCCAGCGGGCTGCCGTCCGGCTCCAGCACGATAAAGGTGTCCATCGCCATGCCGTCGCGGCTGGTGAAGATCTGCGCGTCGTGCACGCTGAGATTGCGGCGATCCAGTTCGCCCGCCACGGTGGCGAAGAGATAGGGGCGATCCGGGCTCCAGATAAAAATCTCGGTGCCGCCGCGCGTCGCCTGCGGGCTGACCAGCACCAGCGGCTGGCGCAGATCGTGCTCCATCAGATGGCGCGCGTGCCACGCCAGCTGGTTGGGCGTGTGGCGCAGAAAATAGTCGGCGCGGCAGCGGTTCCAGATATGGTGCAGTCGCTCTTCGTCGATATTGTCCATGCGCAGCAGCGCCAGCGCCTGCAGGCGGTGATGCCGCACGCGCTCGCGCAGATCCGGACTGTTCTCCATGCCGCGCCGCAGCTGCTTCTCGGTGGCGAAAAAGAGTTCGCGCAGCAGGCTCTGCTTCCAGCTGTTCCACAGGGTTTCGTTGGTGGCGCAGATATCGGCCACCGTCAGGCAGACCAGGTAACGCAGCCGGTTCTCGTTCTGCATCACCTCGGCGAACTGCTGTATCACGGTGGGATCCTGAATATCGCGGCGCTGCGCGGTCACCGACATCAGCAGATGATGGCGCACCAGCCAGGCGACCAGCTGCGTCTCGCGCGAGTTGAGGCCGTGCAGCTCGGCGAACTCCAGTGCGTCCTGCGCGCCGAGAATCGAGTGATCGCCGTGGCGCCCTTTGGCGATGTCGTGCAGCAGCGCCGCCATCAGCAGCAGCTCCTGCTGCGGCAGGCGCGGCCAGAGTTCGACGCAGAGCGGATGCATCGGGCGCGTCGCCTCGCTGGCGAAGCTCTCCAGCTTTTGCAGCACGCGAATGGTGTGCTCGTCGACGGTATAGGCGTGAAACAGGTCGAACTGCATCTGGCCAACGATATGCCCCCACAGCGGCGTATAGGCCCACAGCACGCTGTGGCGGTGCATCGGCAGCAGTGCGCGCTTCACCGCGCCGGGATGGCGCAGAATCGCCATAAACAGCTGGCGCGCCTCCGGGATCTGACACAGCGGCTGCTTGAGATGACGGCGCGCGTAGCGCAGCTGGCGCAGCGTGGTGGAGTAGATGCCGCGAATGTTTTCGTTGCGCACCATCACGTAGAACATGCGCAGGATCGCCTGCGGCTCGCGCTCGAACAGCGTTTCGTCGCGCAGGTCGATCAGGTTGCCGCGTAGCTGAAAGGTGTCGTCCAGCGGGCGCGGCTTTTCAGTGGTAGAGAGCGCCAGAATCGCTTCGTCGAACAGCTGCAGCAGCATCTGGTTAAGCTCGCCGATGCGGCGCGTGACGCGGAAGAAATCCTTCATCATGCGTTCGACCGGCTCGTTGCCTTCGCCCTGATAGTTGAGGCGCTGCGCGACGTTAAGCTGGCGATCGAACAGCAGCCGGTTGTCATAGCGCGTCAGCGTCAGGTGCAGGGCGAAGCGGATGCGCCAGAGAAACGCCTGGCACTCGTTAAGCTCGTTGCGCTCCGCCTCGGTAAGAAAGCCGAACCCGACCATTTCATCCAGCGTGGTGGCGCCGAAGTGGCGGCGCGCCACCCACTGCAGCGTATGAATATCGCGCAGGCCGCCTGGGCTGCTTTTGATATCGGGCTCCAGGTTGTAGCTGGTGCCGTGGTAGCGCTGATGGCGCGCCTGCTGCTCCTCGATCTTGGCGGCGTAGAAGGTGGCCGACGGCCAGAAGCCTTCGCTGAAGATGTTCTTCTGCATCTCGAGAAACAGCGCGACGTCGCCGGTCAGCATGCGCGACTCGATCAGGTTGGTGGCGACGGTCAGGTCGGCTAACCCTTCCAGCAAACACTCTTCCAGCGTGCGCACGCTGTGGCCCACTTCCAGCTTGAGATCCCACAGCAGCGTCAGCAGCTCGCTGGTTTGCTGCGCGTTGGCCTCGTCGAGCGCATCCCGGCTCAGGATCAAGATGTCGACGTCAGAGAGCGGATGCAGTTCGCCGCGGCCGTAGCCGCCCACCGCCACCAGCGCGATAGCGGGCTGCGCGTCGAAGCCGTAAAAGCGCCACAGCCGGCGCAGCAGCCGATCGATAAACAGGGTGCGCGCGTCAATCAGCGTTTCTGCCGATTCGCCAGCGTCGAACGCCGTGGAGAGAAAGGCGTTAAAGGTTTCCAGCTTCTGCTTCAGGGTGTCGCGGGTTAGCGCCGCGTCATCCCAGTGCGCCGGGGAGTC
This sequence comes from Pantoea sp. Z09, assembly GCF_022394795.1. Classification (NCBI taxonomy): domain Bacteria; kingdom Pseudomonadati; phylum Pseudomonadota; class Gammaproteobacteria; order Enterobacterales; family Erwiniaceae; genus Pantoea; species Pantoea sp. Z09. Next base: position 3,131,443 of record NZ_CP092373.1, on the reverse strand, counting down.
TTTCAGGCCGTCAATGACCTCATCCGTCAGGATCGCGCTCATACCGCTTCTCTCTTCTTGAGCCATAAAAAAACCGGCGCAGGGCCGGCTTTTTATCAGTGGGGGAGGATTACCCTTCGTTGACCAGCACCGCGTCGATGGTGTCATCGCTACGCAGGGTCAGGATTTCGCAGCCGTTATCGGTCACCACAATAGTATGCTCGTACTGCGCGGACAAGCTGCGATCTTTGGTTTTTACCGTCCAGCCATCTTTCATGGTGCGGATGCGGTAGTCGCCGGCGTTGACCATCGGCTCGACGGTAAAGGTCATGCCCGCCTGCAGCACCACGCCGCCGTCATCCGCGTCATAGTGCAGCACCTGCGGCTCTTCGTGGAAGCCTTTGCCGATGCCGTGGCCGCAGTACTCGCGCACCACGGAGAAGTCGTGAGATTCCACATACTTCTGGATAGCGCGGCCCAGCTCGCGCAGGCGGATGCCCGGCTTCACCAGACGCAGCGCCAGATAGAGGCTCTGCTGGGTGATCTGGCACAGGCGCTCGCCCTGGATGGTCGGCTTGCCGACGATAAACATCTTCGAGGTGTCGCCGTGGTACTCATCTTTGATCACGGTGACGTCGATGTTGATGATGTCGCCATCCTTCAGCAGGCGATCGTCGCTGGGAATGCCGTGACACACCACCTCGTTGACCGAGATGCAGACCGATTTCGGGAAGCCGTGATAGCCGAGGCAGGCGGAGATGGCGTGCTGCTCGTTGGTGATGTAATCGTGGCAGATGCGGTCCAGTTCGCCGGTTGACACGCCGGGTTTGACGTGCGGGGCGATCATCTCCAGCACCTCGGCGGCCAGGCGGCCGGCGACGCGCATTTTTTCGATTTCTTCAGGGGTTTTAATTGAAATTGCCATTAAATTAATCCGCAGTTGCCGAAAATTTCAGCAATAATGAACGATGTGCTGTCATGTTAGCAGCCGAAAACCAGGCAGCCAAACAGTTCGCGTCGCGCGGCCCTGCGCTGAACAAATTCTGGCTTCAGCAGCGGGGTTGTGGTATAAAGCGCGCCGACGATTCTCTGTCAGGCCGTTAAAGGTCGGCAAGAAACGCGAAAAACTCACTTTGTGTACTAAAACACACATGTATCGACACATACGCCGGGGTGCTTCGCAAGAGGTCGGTCGTATGGGATACATGGAGGCCCAACCCCAAACTTAATCTAGAGGTAATCATGGCAACTGTTTCCATGCGCGACATGCTCAAGGCTGGTGTTCACTTCGGTCACCAGACCCGTTACTGGAACCCGAAAATGAAGCCGTTCATCTTCGGTGCGCGTAACAAAGTTCACATCATCAACCTTGAGCAGACTGTACCGATGTTCAACAACGCTCTGGCTGAGCTGAACAAAATCTCTGCCCGTAAAGGCAAGATCCTGTTCGTCGGTACCAAGCGCGCTGCCAGCGAAGCGGTAAAAGAGTCTGCACTGAGCTGCGACCAGTTCTTCGTTAACCACCGCTGGCTGGGTGGTATGCTGACTAACTGGAAAACCGTTCGTCAGTCTATCAAACGTCTGAAAGATCTCGAGACTCAGTCTCAGGACGGCACCTTCGACAAACTGACCAAGAAAGAAGCGCTGATGCGCGGTCGCGAACTGGCCAAGCTGGAAAACAGCCTGGGCGGTATCAAAGACATGGGCGGTCTGCCGGACGCGCTGTTCGTTATCGATGCCGATCACGAGCACATTGCGATCAAAGAAGCAAACAACCTGGGTATCCCGGTATTTGCTATCGTTGATACCAACTCTGATCCAGACGGCGTTGACTTCGTTATCCCGGGTAACGACGATGCAATCCGTGCTGTAAGCCTGTACCTGACTGCCGTTGCCACTACCGTGCGCGAAGGCCGTTCACAGGATCTGGCTGAGCAGGCTGAAGAAGCGTCTTTAGAAAACGCTTAATAAGGTTCGCTCTGGCAAAGAGCCCTTAGACATCAGATGTAATCTGTTAAGGGGCCAGTCTTGGCCCCTTTATTTTATCTCCGTCTGTCACGCCTCCTTATCTGGCGGGCGGGACAGAGTAATTTTCCGCAACAGGTGCCCTGGTGCGCGAGCACAGGGGTACGAACCGAGGATTCTGGAATGGCTGAAATTACCGCTGCACTGGTAAAAGAACTGCGCGAGCGTACTGGCGCGGGCATGATGGACTGCAAAAAAGCGCTGACCGAAGCGAACGGCGACATCGAGCTGGCGATTGAGAACATGCGTAAGTCCGGCGCGATCAAAGCGGCGAAAAAAGCAGGCAACGTGGCTGCTGACGGCGTGATCAAAACCAAAATCGACGGCAACTACGGCGTGATCCTGGAAGTTAACTGCCAGACCGACTTCGTTGCGAAAGATGCCGGTTTCCAGGCCTTCGCTGACAAAGTGCTGGACGCGGCGACCGCTGAGCGCATCACCGACGTTGAAGCGCTGAAAGCCAAGTTCGAAGAAGAGCGCGTGGCGCTGGTCGCGAAAATCGGCGAGAACATCAACATCCGTCGTATCGCGGTGCTGGAAGGCGAGCAGCTGGGTTCATACCTGCACGGCGCGCGTATCGGCGTGCTGATCTCTGCGAAAGGCGCTAACGAAGAGCTGATCAAGCAGATCGCTATGCACGTTGCTGCCAGCAAGCCGGAATTCGTTAAGCCGGAAGACGTCTCTGCTGAAGTGGTTGAGAAAGAGTACCAGGTTCAGCTGGACATCGCGATGCAGTCTGGCAAGCCGAAAGAGATCGCAGAGAAGATGGTTGAAGGCCGCATGAAGAAATTCACCGGCGAAGTCTCTCTGACCGGTCAGGCTTTCGTTATCGATCCGAGCAAAACCGTTGGCCAGGCGCTGAAAGAGCAGGGCGCTGACGTCATCAACTTCATCCGCTTCGAAGTGGGTGAAGGCATTGAGAAAGTCGAAAGCGACTTCGCTGCTGAAGTAGCGGCAATGTCCAAACAGTCTTAATGCTGTAAAAGGAACCGCCAGAAGGCGGTTCTTTTTTGTCTGCTGCGCAAAGCAGACGCTTTTCAGTCTCATCCCAATAGTAATTTGCACTGGCTAAGCGGATGATCGATCAGATTTAATTTCTCCTTTTCAACTCTTCCAGGAAGAACCGACCATGGCGACCAACGCAAAACCTGTATATCAACGTATCCTGCTGAAACTGAGTGGCGAAGCACTGCAAGGTGCCGAAGGTTTTGGTATCGACGCGAGCGTGCTTGACCGCATGGCGCAAGAGGTGAAAGAACTGGTCGAGCTGGGCATTCAGGTGGGCGTGGTGATCGGCGGTGGCAACCTGTTCCGCGGCGCGGGCCTGGCGCAGGCGGGCATGAACCGCGTAGTCGGCGACCACATGGGCATGCTGGCGACCGTAATGAACGGCCTGGCGATGCGCGACGCACTGCACCGCGCCTATGTCAACGCGCGCCTGATGTCAGCTATCCCGCTGAACGGCGTGTGCGACAACTACAGCTGGGCGGAAGCGATCAGCCTGCTGCGCAACAACCGCGTGGTGATTTTCTCTGCCGGCACCGGCAACCCGTTCTTCACCACCGACTCGGCGGCCTGCCTGCGCGGCATCGAAATCGAAGCCGACGTGGTGCTGAAAGCCACCAAAGTCGATGGCGTCTATTCAGCTGACCCGGTGAAAAACCCGGATGCGACGCTGTACGATCAGCTCTCCTACGCCGAAGTGCTGGAAAAAGAGCTGAAAGTGATGGATCTGGCGGCCTTTACGCTGGCGCGTGACCACCAGCTGCCGATCCGCGTATTTAATATGAACAAACCTGGCGCGCTGCGTCGCGTGGTGATGGGTGAAAAAGAAGGCACCCTGATTACGCATTAATACCCGACGCAAGATAAAATAAGGTATATTCTGTCGGCGCGGTGAACGCCACCGCGCACCATTCAGGATTATCGCTCAACGGCGATACCGCTTCCGGCGCCGCCGGAATGGCCAGGTCAAACCGAATCCAAGGGTTTCAACGTGATTAACGACATCAAAAAAGATGCTGAAACGCGCATGGACAAATGCGTCGAAGCGTTTAAAAACACCATCAGCAAAGTGCGCACCGGTCGTGCTTCTCCTTCTCTGCTCGACGGTATCGTGGTCGAATACTACGGCACGCCGACGCCGCTGCGTCAGCTCGCGTCCGTGACGGTAGAAGACTCGCGCACGCTGAAAATCAACGTGTTCGACCGCTCAATGGGCCCGGCAGTGGAAAAAGCCATTATGGCTTCCGACCTCGGCCTGAACCCGAACTCAGCCGGCAGCGACATCCGCGTTCCGCTGCCTGCGCTGACCGAAGAGCGTCGTAAAGATCTGATCAAGATCGTGCGCGGCGAAGCCGAGCAGGGTCGCGTTTCCGTGCGCAACGTGCGCCGCGACGCCAACGACAAGATCAAAGCGTTGCTGAAAGACAAAGAGATCAGCGAAGACGACGAGCGTCGCACGCAGGACGAGATCCAGAAAATGACCGACGTGCGCATCAAAAACGTTGATGCGGCGCTGGCCGAAAAAGAGAAGGAGCTGATGGAGTTCTAATCCCGTCAGCTGCGCTCTATACTCAACCTCGTTGGGTATCAAACGCCGTTCAGAGCTGCGTTCATTGCGAATGCGCTCTGGCGGCGTTTTACATTATGCCTTCCGCGCTTGCGGAGTGATTCAGCGCCTTCACAGGGAGAGCGAAATGAAGCGATTAACCTTGCTGGGTTCCACCGGATCGATTGGCGCCAGCACGCTGGCGGTGGTGCGCGCCCATCCCGAGCTTTACCAGATCACCGCGCTGGTGGCCGGACAAAACGTCGCGCTGATGGCGGAGCAGTGCCAGACCTTCCAGCCGCGCTATGCCGCGATGGCAGACGAGGCGTCCGCGCAGGCGCTGCGTGAACGACTGAAAGCACTCAACGTGGCGACCGAAGTGCTCTCCGGCGTTCAGGCTGCCTGCGAGCTGGCCGCGCTGGACGAGGTCGATCAGGTGATGGCGGCGATCGTCGGCGCCTCGGGGCTGCTGCCGACGCTGGCGGCAATCCGCGCTGGCAAAAGTGTGCTGCTCGCCAATAAAGAGTCCCTTGTCACCTGCGGCCGTTTGTTTATGGAGGCGGTGCGTCACCATCAGGCGCAGCTGCTGCCCGTCGACAGCGAGCACAACGCCATTTTTCAGAGTTTGCCCGCTTCCATCCAGCATCAGTTAGGATACGCTGACCTGCGAGAAAATGGCATTGAGTCCATTATCCTTACGGGATCGGGTGGTCCTTTTCGTGACACGCCGCTGGCCGACCTCGCGACCATGTCGCCGGATCAGGCCTGCGCGCATCCGAACTGGTCGATGGGGCGTAAAATCTCCGTCGACTCGGCCACCATGATGAATAAAGGTCTCGAATACATTGAAGCCCGCTGGTTATTTAACGCCAGCGCAGCGCAAATGGAGGTGATCCTGCATCCGCAGTCGATGATCCACTCCATGGTGCGCTACTGCGACGGCAGCGTGCTGGCACAGCTCGGTTCACCGGATATGCGCACCCCCATTGCTCACTGCATGGCGTGGCCCGCGCGTATCACGGCAGGCGTGACGCCGCTGGACTTCACCCGCATGTCCGCGCTGACGTTCGCCGAACCCGACTTTGCCCGCTACCCTTGCCTGAAGCTGGCGATAGAAGCCTGCGAGGCGGGCCAGGCGGCGACCACTACGCTGAACGCGGCCAACGAGGTTGCGGTGGCGGCCTTTCTGGACAACCAGATTCGCTTTACCGACATCGCGGCGCTCAACAGCGAGGTGCTGGCGGCGCAGACGTTCGCAGAGCCAGAGTCCGTGGACGCCGTGCTGGATATCGACCGCGCCGCGCGCGCCCGAGCCACAGCGATGCTGCCGCGTTTCGCCTCCTCGCGTTAACGCGCGCCGCTATTTGTTCGCCTGTGGCGAAAATGGTATAGTCGCTCGCTCGCGTTTCCGGGTATAGCATCGTATCAGATGCGCCTCGCCCCTTTTTGGGCGAGAGAGTACCGGGCGCAATGTATTCAGAAACCACAGCATTTCTGACAACAGGAATTAATTACGCGTTATGTCGTCCAATAATCACAACAAAACCGATGACCAGCAGGGAACAGGCCCGCGTCACGTCGCTATCATCATGGATGGCAATGGTCGCTGGGCTAAAAATCAGGGAAAACTGCGTATTTCCGGCCATAAGGCGGGCGTAAAAGCGGTGCGCCGCTCCGTCAGCTTCGCCGTCAGCAACAATCTTGAAGCGCTGACGCTCTATGCCTTCAGCAGTGAAAACTGGAGCCGTCCGCCTCAGGAAGTGACGGCGCTGATGGAGCTGTTTGTCTGGGCGCTCGACAGTGAAGTGAAGAGCCTGCACAAGCACAACGTGCGTCTGCGCATTATCGGCGACGTGAGCCGTTTCAGTAACCGTATTCAGGAGCGTATTCGTCGCGCCGAGGAACTGACTCAGCAAAATAGTGGACTGACTCTCAATATTGCCGCGAACTATGGCGGACGTTGGGATATTATCCAGGGAGTAAAAAAACTCGCTGAGCAGGTTCAGGAAGGTTTGCTGCGTCCTGACCAGATCACCGAGGAGAACCTGTCTGCGCATCTCTGCATGCAGGGGCTGGCTCCAGTGGATTTAGTGATAAGGACCGGGGGAGAGCATCGGATTAGCAACTTCCTGCTGTGGCAGATCGCCTATGCTGAGTTTTATTTTACCGATGTTCTCTGGCCTGATTTTGATGAACACGTTTTTGAAGGTGCACTGAATGCATTCTCTCTGCGGGAGCGTCGTTTTGGCGGCGCTGCACCAGGCGGCGCCTGAGCAAACAGGGGGTAACCTTTGCTGAAGTCTCGTCTGATTACCGCGCTTATTCTTATTCCGCTGGTGATTGCTGCGCTTTTCTGGTTACCGCCTGTAGGTTTTGCGATGACGATGATCGTCATCTGCATGCTGGCCGCCTGGGAATGGGGTCAGTTTGCGGGCATGGCGTCGCGTCAGCAGCGCATCTGGCTCTCGGTTCTCTGCGGACTGCTGCTGTCAGCGATGCTTTTTACCCTTCCTCCTTATCAGCGCGACGTGCATCTGCCGCAGGTCGCCACGTCGCTCTGGGCGTCGCTGGCGTGGTGGATTGCCGCGCTGCTGCTGGTTCTGTCCTATCCCGCGTCGGCCGCGCTGTGGCGTCATTCGCGTCCGCTGCGTCTGCTGTTTGGCCTGCTTACGCTGGTTCCCTTTTTCTGGGGGATGGTGGCGCTGCGTCAGTATCACTACGACAGCGATCGCTTTGCCGGCTCCTGGTGGCTGCTGTTTGTGATGCTGCTGGTGTGGGGCGCGGATTCCGGTGCCTATATGTTCGGCCGACTGTTCGGCAAGCATAAGCTGGCGCCGAAAGTGTCGCCCGGCAAAACCTGGGAAGGCTTCTTTGGCGGACTGGTCTGTTCCGCGCTGATCGCCTGGCTGTTCGCCAGCCTTGCGCCGCTGAGCGTCTCTGCCGGCACGCTGGTTATCTGCGCCGTGCTGGCGACGCTCGCGTCGGTGCTGGGCGATTTAACGGAAAGCATGTTCAAACGCGAAGCGGGCATCAAAGACAGCGGCAACCTGATCCCCGGTCACGGCGGCATTCTCGATCGCATCGACAGCCTCACCGCTGCGGTGCCGGTTTTCGCCTGCTTGCTATTGCTGGTGTTCCGCACCCTCTGAGGACAGGCGTAGATGTTGAGTATATTGTGGAGTTTCGTCGCCTTTATCATCGCCCTCGGCGTGCTGATCACCGTTCACGAGTTTGGCCATTTCTGGGTGGCGCGCCGCTGCGGCGTGCGCGTTGAGCGCTTCTCGATTGGCTTCGGCAAGGCGCTCTGGCAGCGTCGCGATAAGCAGGGCACCGAATATGTCATCGCGCTGATCCCGCTCGGGGGCTATGTCAAAATGCTCGACGAGCGCGTGGAAAGCGTGCCCGCCGAACTGCGTCATCAGGCGTTTAACAACAAAGCCATCTGGCAGCGCGCGGCGATTATCGCCGCCGGTCCCGTCGCCAACTTCATCTTCGCCGTGTTCGCCTACTGGGTCGTGTTTATGCACGGCGTGCCTGGCGTGCGTCCGGTGGTCGGCGAAATAGTGAACGGTTCGGTGGCGGCGGAGGCGCAAATTGCCAGCGGAATGGAACTTAAAGCGGTAGACGGTATCGAAACGCCTGACTGGGATGCCGTGCGTATGGCGCTGATCGGCAAAATCGGTGACGCGCAAACGGTGCTGACCGTCTCGCGCTTCGGCGAAGAGGCGACGCAGCAGAAAGCGGTCGACCTGCGCAACTGGCAGTTCGAGCCAGACAAAGAGGATCCGGTTGTCGCGTTGGGCATTCGTCCGCGCGGGCCGCAAATCGAAACCACGCTGGCGGAGGTGCAGGCAAACTCACCCGCGAGCGTTGCCGGTTTGCAAGCGGGCGACAGGATCGTTAAAGTCGATGGTCAGCCGTTGACGCAATGGCAGGCTTTTGTCACGCAGGTGCGGGATAATCCCGGCACAGAGATGGTTCTGGACGTGGATCGCAACGGCGAAACGGTGCAGCTGCACCTGACGCCGGAAGCCAGACCAGGCGCGAAAGCAGAAGGTTTCGCCGGGGTGATCCCGCGCGTGATCCCGCTGCCGGAAGCCTATAAAACGGTAAGGCAGTATGGCGCGTTCGACGCTATTGGTGAGGCCAGCGCGAAGACCTGGCAACTGATGAAGCTGACGGTCTCCATGCTGGGCAAGTTAATTACCGGCGATGTGAAGCTGAACAACCTGAGCGGGCCGATTTCGATCGCGCAGGGCGCAGGTTTGTCAGCGGAATACGGGATGATTTACTACCTGATGTTTCTGGCGTTGATTAGCGTCAATCTCGGAATCATCAATCTCTTCCCACTGCCGGTGTTAGATGGTGGGCATTTGCTCTTTCTGGCGATCGAAAAGATCAAAGGTGGACCGGTGTCCGAGCGAGTTCAGGACTTCAGTTATCGCATTGGCTCAATCCTGCTGGTGTTGTTAATGGGGCTTGCACTTTTCAATGATTTCTCACGTCTGTAATCGCTGGAACGCAGACAGACGCGGGATGTGTTAGGAAAACGCATAATAACGATGGCGATGAAAAAGTTGCTCATAGCGTCGCTGCTGTTTAGCAGCGCCACCGTTTACGGTGCAGACGATTTCGTGGTGAAGGATATTCATTTCGAAGGGCTGCAGCGAGTCGCCGTCGGCGCGGCTCTGCTGAGCATGCCGGTACGAGTTGGCGATACGGTGAATGACGAAGATGTCAAAAACACCATTCGTTCCCTGTTCGCGACCGGCAACTTTGAGGATGTTCAGGTCCTGCGCGACGGAACCACGCTGATTGTTCAGGTTAAAGAACGTCCTACCATTGCCAGCATTACCTTTACCGGCAACAAAGCGGTGAAAGAGGATCAGCTCAAGCAGAACCTTGAGGCCTCTGGCGTGCGCGTAGGCGAAGCCCTGGACCGCACCACCCTCTCGTCGATCGAGAAAGGGCTGGAGGATTTCTACTACAGCGTGGGCAAATACACCGCCAACGTGAAGGCGGTGGTCACGCCGCTGCCGCGTAACCGCGTGGACCTGAAGCTGGTCTTCACTGAAGGCGTCTCCGCCAAAATTCAGCAGATCAACATCGTCGGCAATAAAGCCTTCAGCTCTGATGAGCTGATCTCCCGTTTCCAGCTGCGCGACGAAGTGCCGTGGTGGAACGTGGTCGGCGATCGCAAATATCAGAAGCAGAAACTGGCGGGCGACCTGGAAACCCTGCGCAGCTTCTACCTCGATCGCGGCTATGCGCGCTTCAATATCGATTCGACGCAGGTCAGCCTGACGCCGGATAAAAAAGGCATCTACATCACCGTTAACATCACCGAGGGCGATCAGTACAAAATCGCCGGCGTGATCGTCAACGGCAGCATGGCGGGCCACTCGGCAGAGATCGAACATCTGACGCAAATCCCATCGGGCGAGCTGTATAACGGCACCAAAGTCACCCAGATGGAAGATGACATCAAGAAGCTGCTGGGCCGCTACGGCTACGCCTATCCGCGCGTGATGACGCAGCCGGAGATCAACGACGCCGATAAAACGGTGAAGCTGCATATCAGCGTGGATGCCGGCAACCGTTACTACGTGCGTAAAGTGCGCTTTGAGGGCAATGACACCTCGAAAGACGCGGTGCTGCGCCGCGAAATGCGTCAGATGGAAGGCGCATGGCTGGGTAGCGACCTGGTCGAGCAGGGCAAAGAGCGCCTGAACCGTACCGGCTACTTTGAAACCGTGGACGTCGATACCCAGCGCGTATCGGGTTCGCCGGATCAGGTGGACGTGGTCTACAAGGTGAAAGAGCGCAACACCGGCACCTTTAACTTCGGCGTCGGCTACGGCACCGAAAGCGGCGTCAGCTTCCAGGTTGGCGTCACCCAGGATAACTGGCTGGGCACCGGCAACACGGTGAGCATCAGCGGCACCAAAAACGACTACCAGACCTATGCGGAATTCTCGCTGACCGATCCGTACTTTACGGTGGACGGCGTGAGCCTCGGCGGCCGCGTGTTCTACAACGACTTTAAAGCGGACGACGCGGATCTCTCCGACTACACCAACAAGAGTTATGGCGTAGACGGCACGCTCGGCTTCCCGGTCAACGAGAACAACACGCTGCGCGTCGGTCTGGGCTATGTGCATAACGACCTCTCCAACATGCAGCCGCAGGTGGCGATGTGGCGTTATCTCGACTCCGTTGGCAAGCCGCAGGAGCTGAACGACAAAGGCGACTTCTCCGCCGATGACTTCACCTTCAACTACGGCTGGACCTATAACACCCTCGATCGCGGCTTCTTCCCGACGGCGGGTAACCGTACCAACCTGAACGGCAAGGTCACCATTCCGGGCTCGGACAACAGCTTCTATAAAGCGACGCTGGACACGCAGCAGTACGTGCCGCTGAACCGCGATCGCACCTGGGTGCTGTTAGGCCGCGGCCGCGTCGGTTACGGCGACGGTCTGGGCGGCAAAGAGATGCCGTTCTACGAGAACTTCTATGCGGGCGGCTCCAGCACGGTGCGCGGTTTCCGCTCCAACACCATCGGTCCGAAAGCGGCTTACCTGAACGACGGCTCCTCAACCTGTACGCTGAGCGATCCGAACGGCATCTGTAAGTCGAGCGACGCGGTGGGCGGCAACGCGATGGCGGTGGCCAGCCTCGAGCTGATTACGCCGACGCCGTTCCTGAGCGAGAAGTACGCCAACTCGGTGCGCACCTCGCTGTTCGTCGATGCGGGCACCGTCTGGGACACCAAGTGGCAGAACACCGATGAAACCCGCGCTGCCGGCATCCCGGACTACAGCGATCCAAACAATATCCGCGTTTCAAGCGGTATCGCGCTGCAGTGGATGTCTCCGCTGGGACCGTTGGTCTTCTCCTATGCGCAGCCGGTCAAGAAAGTGGAAGGGGACAAATCAGAACAGTTCCAGTTTAACATTGGTAAAACCTGGTAAGGTTCTGAGCAAGGAAGCGTAAGCTGAAGTCTTGCTACCGAACCGCAGTCTCGATAGCGGTTCGGAGCAAACACTGTGTCGCTGACACAAACGTTGATGGTAAGGAGTTTATAGTGAAAAAGTTGTTGTGTGCCGCAGGACTGGGTCTTGCTTTAGCTGTTTCCGCAGGCGCTCAGGCTGCTGACAAAATCGCAGTGGTAAACGTGTCCAGCATTTTCCAACAGTTACCGCAGCGTGCGACCGTTGCTAAACAGCTGGAAAACGAGTTCAAGGGCCGTGCAACCGAGCTGCAGAGCCAGGAGCGCGACCTGCAGACCAAAATGCAGCGTCTGCAGCGTGACGGTTCAACCATGAAGGCCAGCGACCGCAGCCGCATGGAAAAAGACGTCATGTCGCAGCGCGAAGCCTTCTCCTCTAAAGCGCAGGCGTTTGAGCAGGACAACCGTCGTCGTCAGATGGAAGAGCGCAACAAGCTGCTGAGCCGTATTCAGGACGCCGTGAAGAAAGTGGCGAGCGATGAAGGTTATGACGTGGTGATCGACGCCAACGCCGTGGCTTACGCGGCTAACGCGAAAGACATTACCGCTGACGTGCTGAAACAGGTTAAATAATCGATGTCATCAATTCGACTGGCTGATTTAGCCCAGCAGTTGGATGCAGAATTGCACGGAGATGGCGACCTCGCCATCTCCGGCATTGCTTCTATGCAATCCGCCCAAACCGGCCAAATCACATTTCTTAGCAACAGCCGCTACCGCGAGCAGCTCGCCCAGTGTCAGGCATCGGCCGTGGTGCTGACGGAAGCGGATCTGGAGTGGTGTCACACGGCCGCGCTGGTGGTGAAGAATCCCTATCTGACCTATGCGCGCATGGCTCAGCTGCTGGATACCACCCCGCAGCCGGCGCAGAATATCGCGCCCAGCGCGGTGATCGATCCCCGCGCGACGCTGGGGCAGAACGTCTCGGTCGGCGCCAATGCGGTGATCGAATCGGACGTGGTGCTGGGCGACAACGTGGTGATTGGCGCGGGCTGCTTCGTCGGTAAAAAGACGCGCATCGGCAACAACAGCCGCCTGTGGGCCAACGTGACCATTTATCACGAAATCGAAATCGGTCAGGATTGTCTGATTCAGTCTGGCACCGTGATCGGCGCTGACGGCTTTGGCTACGCCAACGATCGCGGCAATTGGGTGAAAATCCCGCAGCTTGGCGCTGTTATTATCGGCGATCGGGTTGAAATCGGCGCCTGTACCACCATCGATCGTGGCGCGCTGGATAACACTCTGATCGGCAATGGTGTTATCATAGACAACCAGTGTCAGATCGCACACAACGTGGTTATTGGCGACAATACCGCGGTTGCGGGTGGTGTGATCATGGCGGGTAGTTTGAAAATTGGACGTTACTGTATGATTGGCGGTGCCAGCGTCATTAACGGCCATATGGAAATCTGTGACAAGGTGACCGTGACCGGAATGGGCATGGTGATGCGTCCTATCACAGAGCCTGGGGTATACTCCTCGGGCATTCCGCTACAACCCAACAAAACCTGGCGCAAAACTGCAGCGCTGGTGATGAACATCGATGACATGAGCAAGCGCTTAAAAGCCATCGAGCGGAAGGTCGGCAAAGACGACTAAACGCCATCCCACATGCGACCGGCTTGCTAATAAAAACTGCTAAGCAGGCAAGCCAGGCGCCATTGAACCGATTTCGGCCTGCGGAGGATCGTTTTGATCTGTGCAGGCCGTGTTATTGATGTCATCAGATTTTTAGGACAGGAAGAGTATTTTGACTACTGAAACTCATACTCTGAAAATTGAAGAAATTTTAGAGCTGCTGCCGCACCGCTACCCGTTTCTGCTGGTTGATCGCGTGCTGGAGTTTGAAGAGCACAAGTATCTGCGCGCGGTGAAGAACGTCTCCGTAAACGAACCGTTTTTCCAGGGGCACTTCCCTGGTAAACCGATTTTCCCAGGCGTTCTGATCCTCGAAGCGATGGCGCAGGCTACCGGCATCCTGGCGTTTAAAAGCGTCGGCAAGCTGGAGCCGGGCGAACTCTACTATTTCGCCGGCATCGACGAAGCCCGATTCAAGCGTCCGGTGGTACCGGGCGATCAAATGATCATGGAAGTGACTTTCGAGAAAACCCGCCGTGGTTTGACGCGCTTTAAAGGCGTTGCTACCGTTGACGGCAAGATTGTCTGTGAAGCGACCATGATGTGTGCCCGTAGCCGGGAGGCATAATCTGTGATTGATCCAACCGCCACCATCCATGCCAGTTCCGTCATCGAAGAGGGCGCCGTTATCGGCCCCAACGTGCATATCGGCCCGTTCTGCTTTATCGGCGCCCATGTCGAGATCGGTGAAGGCACGGTCCTGAAGTCGCATGTGGTTATCAACGGCCATACGCGCATCGGGAAAGATAACCAGATCTATCAGTTCGCCTCTATCGGCGAAGTGAACCAGGATCTCAAATACGCCGGCGAGCCGACGCGCGTTGAAGTAGGCGACCGCAACCGCATCCGCGAGAGCGTTACCATTCATCGCGGCACCGTGCAGGGCGGCGGCGTGACCACCATCGGCAGCGATAACCTGCTGATGGTGAACGCGCATATCGCCCATGACTGCGTGATCGGCAACCGCTGCATTTTCGCCAACAACGCCACGCTGGGCGGCCACGTCACCGTGGACGACTTTGCGATTATCGGCGGCATGACGGCGGTGCATCAGTGGTGCACTATCGGCGCGCACGTGATGGTGGGCGGGTGTTCAGGCGTGGCGCAGGATGTGCCGCCGTACGTTATCGCGCAGGGCAACCACGCGACGCCGTTCGGCATCAACATCGAAGGCCTGAAGCGCCGCGGCTTCAGCAAAGAGGCGCTGCACGCCATTCGCAACGCCTATAAAGTGCTCTACCGCAGCAATAAAACGCTGGACGAAGCGAAGCCGGAGATCGAAGCGCTGGCGAAGCAGCACAGCGAAGTGCAGCCCTTCTACGACTTCTTCGCCCGTTCAACGCGTGGGTTGATTCGTTAATTCATGTCAGTGCGTCCCCTTACGATAGCCCTGGTCGCCGGAGAAACCTCCGGCGATATTCTTGGCGCCGGCCTGATCCGCGCGCTCAAAGCGCGTCATCCCGATGCCCGATTCGTCGGCGTGGCTGGTCCGCGCATGCAGGCCGAAGGCTGCGAAGTCTGGTATGAGATGGAAGAGCTGGCGGTGATGGGCATCGTCGAAGTGCTGGGCCGTCTGCCGCGCCTGATGAAAATCGGCCGCGACCTGACGCAGCGCTTTACCGATCTCAGGCCCGACGTTTTCGTCGGCATCGACGCGCCCGATTTCAATATCCGGCTGGAAGGGCGGCTCAAGCGCAACAACATCCGCACCATTCACTACGTCAGTCCCTCGGTCTGGGCCTGGCGGCAAAAGCGCGTGTTTAAAATCGGCCGCAATACCGATCTGGTGCTCGCCTTCCTGCCGTTTGAAAAAGCCTTTTACGATCGCTTCAACGTGTCATGCCGCTTTATCGGCCATACCATGGCGGATGCGATGCCGCTGCAGCCGGACAAAGCGGCCGCGCGGCGCGAACTCGGCATTGCCGACGAGGCGATCTGCCTTGCGCTGCTGCCCGGCAGCCGCCATGCGGAAGTCGAGATGCTCAGCGCCGACTTTTTACGCGCGGCGCAGCTGCTGCGCGTGCGCTATCCGGCGCTGGAGATTGTGGTGCCGCTGGTCAATGCGAAACGTCGCGTGCAGTTCGAGCAGATCAAAGCCGAGGTTGCCCCAGAGCTGCCGATGCATCTGCTGGATGGCAGAGGGCGCGAGGCGATGATTGCGAGCGACGCCGCGATTCTGGCATCCGGCACCGCCGCGCTGGAGTGTATGCTGGCAAAATGTCCGATGGTGGTCGGCTACCGCATGAAGCCCTCAACCTTCTGGCTGGCGAAGCGGCTGGTGAAAACGCCTTACGTCTCGCTGCCGAACCTGCTGGCGGGACGCGAACTGGTGAAAGAGCTGCTGCAGGACGAGTGCGAACCGCACGCGCTGGCGGCGGCGCTCGATCCGCTGCTGCACGCCGGCCCAGAGCGCGATGCGCTGCTCGCGACCTTTAGCGAGCTGCATCAGCAGATCCGCTGGAACGCAGATGAACAGGCAGCGGACGCCGTACTGGAGATCGCCCATGGCTGAATTTATCTATCCCGCTGCCCGCCTGATCGCGGGCGTCGACGAAGTGGGCCGCGGCCCGCTGGTTGGCGCAGTGGTCACGGCAGCGGTGATCCTCGATCCCGCCAGGCCAATTCAGGGCCTTGCGGACTCGAAAAAACTGTCGGAAAAGCGCCGCCTGGCGTTATTCGACGAGATCAAGCAGAACGCGCTGGCGTGGAGCCTCGGCCGCGCCGAGCCGGACGAAATTGACCAGCTCAATATTTTGCACGCCACCATGCTGGCGATGCAGCGCGCGGTGGCGGGCCTGGCCCTGACGCCCGATTTCGTGCTGGTGGACGGCAACCGCTGCCCGGCGCTGCCGATGCCCTCGCAGGCGGTGGTGAAAGGCGACAGCCTGGTGGCTGAAATCAGCGCGGCGTCGATTATCGCCAAAGTAACGCGCGACCGCGAAATGGCGGCGCTGGATCGGCTGTTCCCGCAATATGGCTTCGCCCAGCATAAAGGCTATCCCACGGCGCTGCATATGGAAAAGCTGACGCAGCACGGCGCCACGCCGCATCATCGCCGCAGTTTTGCGCCGGTGCGCAACGCCCTGATCGACGCTGAAGTGCTGGCCGCTGGCCAGCCGGCACCGCTTTAATCGCCTGACGCTGTTTTAACCGGAAACCGATATGGCTGAACCCCGTTTTATACATCTGCGTGTCCACAGTGACTACTCCATGGTCGATGGTCTGGCGAAAACCGGGCCGCTGGTCAAAAAGGCGGCTGCGCTCGGCATGCCGGCTATCGCGATTACGGATTTCATGAACCTGTGCGGGCTGGTGCGCTTCTACGGCAGCGCGCACGGCGCGGGGATCAAACCGATTATCGGCGCGGACTTTAACGTCGCCAGCGAGCTGATGGGCGATGAGCTGACGCAGCTCACCGTGCTGGCCGCCAACAATACCGGCTATCAGAACCTGACGCTGCTGATCTCGCGCGCCTATCAGCGCGGCTACGGCATTGCCGGCCCGGTGATCGACCGCGACTGGCTGCTGGAGCTGGGCGAAGGCCTGATCCTGCTCTCCGGCGGCCGCTGCGGCGATGTCGGCCGCAGCCTGCTGCGCGGCAACAGCGCGCTGGTGGCGCAGTGCCTGAGCTTTTATCAGACCCATTTCCCCGATCGCTACTACCTTGAGCTGACGCGCACCGGCCGCGCCGACGAGGAGAGCTATCTGCATGCCGCAGTCGAACTCGCCATCGCCGAAGGCGTGCCGGTGGTCGCCACCAACGAGGTCTGTTTCCTCAATGAAGAGGATTTCGACGCCCATGAAATCCGCGTGGCGATCCATGGCGGCTACACGCTCGACGATCCCAAACGGCCGCGCAACTACAGCCCTCAGCAATATATGCGCAGCGAAGAGGAGATGTGCGAGCTGTTCTCGGACATCCCGGAAGCGCTGGAAAACAGCGTAGAGATTGCTAAGCGCTGCAACGTGACGGTGCGCCTCGGCGAATACTTCCTGCCGCAGTTCCCGACCGGCGACATGAGCACCGAAGATTTTCTGGTGATGAAGTCGCGCGAGGGGCTGGAAGAGCGCCTTGAGTTTCTCTTTCCCGATGCGGAAGAGCGCGCTCAGAAACGGCCGGAATATGACGAGCGTCTGGAGATCGAGCTTAACGTAATCAACCAGATGGGCTTCCCTGGCTACTTCCTGATCGTGATGGAGTTTATCCAGTGGTCGAAAGATAACGGCATTCCGGTCGGGCCGGGACGCGGCTCGGGCGCCGGCTCGCTGGTCGCCTACGCGCTGAAGATCACCGATCTCGATCCGCTGGAGTTCGACCTGCTGTTCGAACGCTTCCTTAACCCGGAGCGCGTCTCGATGCCTGACTTCGACGTCGACTTCTGTATGGAGAAGCGCGACCAGGTGATCGACCACGTCGCCGAGATGTACGGGCGCGAAGCGGTGTCGCAGATCATCACCTTCGGCACCATGGCGGCGAAAGCGGTGATCCGCGACGTCGGCCGCGTGCTCGGGCACCCCTACGGCTTCGTCGACCGCATCTCCAAACTGATCCCGCCCGATCCCGGCATGACGCTGGAAAAAGCCTTCGCCGTCGAGCCGCAGCTGCCGGAGATGTACGACGCGGACGAAGAGGTTAAGGCGCTGATCGACATGGCGCGCAAGCTGGAAGGCGTGACGCGCAACGCCGGCAAGCACGCCGGTGGCGTGGTGATCGCCCCGACGCAGATCACCGATTTCGCACCGCTCTACTGCGATGAAAACGGCAACCATCCGGTGACACAGTTCGATAAAAACGACGTCGAGTACGCCGGCCTGGTGAAGTTCGACTTCCTGGGGCTGCGCACCCTGACCATCATCGACTGGGCGCTGAAGATGATCAACCCGCGGCGGGAGAAGCAGGGCCTGCCGCCGATCGATATCGCCGCCATCCCGCTGGATGATAAAAAAAGCTTCGACATGCTGCAGCGCGCGGAAACCACGGCGGTGTTCCAGCTGGAATCGCGCGGCATGAAAGATCTGATCAAACGCCTGAAGCCGGACTGCTTCGAGGATATGATCGCGCTGGTGGCGCTGTTCCGTCCCGGCCCGCTGCAGTCGGGCATGGTGGATAACTTTATCGACCGTAAGCACGGCCGCGAGGCGATCTCCTATCCCGATATTCAGTGGCAGCACGAAAGCCTGAAGCCGGTGCTTGAACCCACCTACGGCATCATCCTCTATCAGGAGCAGGTGATGCAGATCGCTCAGGTGCTCTCTGGCTACACCCTGGGCGGCGCGGATATGCTGCGTCGCGCCATGGGTAAAAAGAAACCGGAAGAGATGGCCAAGCAGCGCTCGGTGTTTAAAGAGGGCGCGGAGAGTATGGGCATCGACGGCGAGCTGTCGATGAAGATCTTCGACCTGGTGGAGAAGTTCGCCGGCTACGGCTTCAACAAGTCGCACTCCGCCGCCTATGCGCTGGTCTCCTACCAGACGCTGTGGCTGAAGGCGCACTATCCGGCTGAGTTTATGGCGGCGGTGATGACCGCCGATATGGACAACACCGAGAAGGTGGTCGGCCTGGTGGATGAGTGCTGGCGCATGGGCCTGAAGGTGCTGCCGCCCGATATCAACTCCGGCCTCTACCAGTTTCACGTCAACGACGACAATGAGATCGTCTACGGCATCGGCGCCATCAAGGGCGTCGGCGAAGGCCCGATCGAGGCGATCCTCGAGGCGCGCAACCAGGACGGCTACTTCCGCGAGCTGTTCGATCTCTGCGCGCGCACCGACACCAAAAAGATCAACCGCCGCGTGATGGAGAAGCTGATCATGTCCGGCGCCTTCGATCGCCTCGGCCCGCATCGCGCGGCGCTGATGAGCTCGCTCGGCGACGCGCTGAAAGCGGCGGATCAGCACGCTAAAGCGGAGGCGATCGGCCAGGCCGACATGTTCGGCGTGCTGGCGGAAGAGCCAGAGCAGGTGGAGAAATCCTACGCCAGCGTCACGCCGTGGCCCGAGCAGGTGCAGCTGGACGGCGAGCGCGAAACGCTCGGCCTCTATCTCACCGGCCATCCGATCAATCAGTATCTGAAAGAGATCGAACGCTATGTAGGCGGCATGCGCCTGAAGGACATGCATCCTACCGAGCGTGGTAAAATTACCGTCGCCGCCGGTCTGGTGGTGGCGGCGCGCGTGATGGTGACCAAGCGCGGCAACCGAATTGGTATCTGTACTCTGGACGACCGTTCCGGCCGTCTGGAGGTGATGTTATTTACCGATGCGTTAGACAAATACCAGCAGCTGCTGGAGAAAGACCGTATCCTGATCGTCAGCGGACAGGTCAGCTTTGATGATTTTAGCGGCGGCCTTAAAATGACCGCCCGAGAAGTCATGGACATTGACGAAGCGCGCGAAAAATACGCGCGTGGACTTGCTATCTCGCTGACGGACAGGCAAATTGATGACCAGCTATTAAACCGGCTCCGCCAGTCCCTTGAGCCCCATCGCTCAGGGACGATTCCGGTGAATCTCTACTACCAGAGAGCCGACGCGCGAGCGAAGCTACGCTTTGGTGCAGCGTGGCGTATTTCGCCCAGCGATCGCCTGCTCAACGAGTTGCGCTCGTTGATAGGGTCGGAGCAGGTTGAACTGGAGTTTGACTAAAACAGGAACATTATGAGTCTTAATTACCTGGATTTTGAACAGCCAATCGCCGAACTTGAAGCGAAAATTGATTCGCTCACGTCGATTGGTCGTCAGGATGATAAACACATTAATCTGGACGAAGAAGTGCAGCGTCTGCGCGAGAAAAGCGTCGAGCTGACGCGCAAAATCTTCGCCGATTTAGGCGCATGGCAGGTCGCGCAGCTGGCGCGCCATCCGCTGCGTCCTTATACGCTGGACTATCTTCGCAACGCTTTTGACGACTTTGACGAGCTGGCTGGCGACCGCGCCTACGCCGACGACAAAGCGATCGTCGGCGGCATCGCCCGTCTCGACGGCCGCCCGGTGATGGTCATTGGTCATCAAAAAGGTCGCGAAACCAAAGAGAAAATCCGCCGCAACTTCGGCATGCCGGCGCCGGAAGGCTACCGTAAAGCGCTGCGTCTGATGGAGATGGCCGAGCGTTTTAAAATGCCGCTGATCACCTTTATCGACACGCCGGGCGCCTATCCGGGCGTTGGCGCGGAAGAGCGCGGCCAGTCGGAAGCGATCGCCCGCAACCTGCGTGAAATGTCCGGCCTGAAAATCCCGGTGATCTGCACCGTGATCGGCGAAGGCGGCTCAGGCGGCGCGCTGGCGATCGGCGTCGGCGACAAAGTGAATATGCTGCAGTACAGCACCTACTCGGTGATCTCGCCGGAAGGCTGCGCCTCGATTCTGTGGAAAAGCGCGGATAAAGCCCCGCTGGCGGCAGAAGCGATGGGCATCACGGCTAACCGTTTGAAAGAGCTGAAGCTGATCGACTCCATCATTCCGGAGCCGCTGGGCGGCGCGCATCGTCAGCCGGTGGATATGGCGCTGGCGCTGAAAAACCAGCTGCTGGCGGATCTCGCCGATCTCGACACCCTGAGCACCGAAGAGCTGCTCGACCGTCGCTATCAGCGTCTGATGAGCTATGGCTACGCGTAATCGCGCAGTAGCCTGAGAAAGCGGACTCCGGTCCGCTTTTTTTATGCCCGCGCGCGGCCGTCTGGACACAGAGAGGAGCATTCTGACAGCAGCCGACCGCCACTCTTCGCTATGCTTAGCAGTGCACATTAAAAGGGAGGTGCGCATTGAATATTCTGGCGATCATGGGCTCACACGGCGTTTTCTATAAAGACGAACCGCTGCGCGAGCTGGAGACGGCGCTGACGCAGCAGGGCTTTCAACCGGTTTACCCCAAAAATATCGACGACCTGCTGAAGCTGATAGAGCACAACCCGCGCGTCTGCGGCGTGATCTTCGACTGGGACGCGCACAACAGTCCGGCGCTGTGCGCCGACATCAACCAGCTCAACGAATACCTGCCGCTCTATGCCTTTATCAACACCCATTCGCAGATGGACGTCAGCATCAACGAGATGCGCATGGCGCTGCACTTCTTTGAATATGCGCTGAACGCCGCGGACGATATCGCGCTGCATATCCGCCAGTACACCGACGACTACATCGATCACATCACGCCGCCGCTGACCAAAGCGCTGTTTACCTATGTGAAAGAGGGGAAATATACCTTCTGCACGCCGGGCCACATGGGCGGCACCGCCTTTCAAAAAAGCCCGGTCGGCACGCTGTTCTACGACTTTTTCGGCGCCAACACCCTGAAGGCGGATATCTCTATCTCGGTCACCGAGCTGGGGTCGCTGCTCGATCACACCGGCCCGCATCTGGAGGCGGAAGAGTATGTGGCGCGCACCTTTGGCGCCGAGCAGAGCTACATGGTGACCAACGGCACCTCGACCTCGAATAAAATCGTCGGCATGTACGCCGCGCCGACGGGCAGCACGGTGTTGATCGACCGCAACTGCCACAAGTCGCTGACCCATCTGCTGATGATGAGCGATATCGTGCCGATCTGGCTGAAGCCGACGCGCAACGCGCTGGGCATTCTCGGCGGCATTCCGAAGCGGGAGTTTACCCGCGCCAGCATCGAGCAAAAAGTGGCGGCGACGCCGCGCGCCAGCTGGCCGGTGCACGCTGTGATCACCAACTCCACCTACGACGGCCTGCTCTACAACACGCAGTACATCAAGCAGACGCTGGAGGTGCCGTCGATCCATTTCGACTCCGCCTGGGTGCCCTATACCAACTTCCATCCCATCTATGCCGGCAAAAGCGGCATGAGCGGCGAGCGCACGCCTGGCAAGGTAATCTATGAAACCCAGTCGACCCACAAGCTGCTGGCTGCCTTCTCGCAGGCCTCGCTGATCCATATCAAAGGCGACTACGACGAGCACACCTTCAACGAAGCCTACATGATGCACACCACCACCTCGCCCAACTACGCGATTGTGTCGTCGATTGAAACCGCGGCGGCGATGCTGCGCGGCAATCCCGGCAGGCGGCTGATCAACCGCTCCGTCGAGCGCGCGCTGCATTTTCGCCGCGAGATCCAGCGGCTGCGCGAGGAGTCCGACAGCTGGTTCTTCGATATCTGGCAGCCGGAGCACGTCGATGAAGCGGAATGCTGGCCGATCCAGCCGGGCGAGGAAGCGTGGCACGGCTTTACCCAGGCGGACGCCGATCATATGTATCTCGATCCGATCAAGGTGACGATCCTGACGCCGGGCATGAGCGAGCTGGGCGAGATGGCGGATGAAGGGATCCCCGCGGCGCTGGTGGCAAAATTCCTCGACGAGCGCGGCATCGTGGTAGAGAAAACCGGCCCCTACAACCTGCTGTTTCTGTTTAGCATCGGCATCGACAAGACGCGGGCGATGAGCGTGCTGCGCGGCCTGACCGAGTTCAAGCGCGCCTACGATCTCAACCTGCGGGTCAAGAACATGCTGCCGGATCTCTACGCCGAAGATCCCGATTTCTACCGCAATATGCGCATCCAGACGCTGGCGCAGGGGATCCACCAGCTGATCCGCCAGCACGATCTGCCGCGCCTGATGCTGAAGGCGTTCGACGTGCTGCCGGAGATGAAGATGACGCCGCATCAGGCGTTTCAGCAGCAGGTGCAGGGCAAGGTGGAAACCGTGGATCTCAGGCAGCTGGTGGGCCGCGTCTCCGCCAATATGATCCTGCCTTATCCGCCTGGGGTGCCGCTGGTGATGCCGGGCGAGATGATCACCGAAGAGAGCCGCGCAGTGCTCGACTTCCTGCTGATGCTCTGCACCATCGGACGCCACTATCCCGGCTTTGAGACCGATATTCACGGCGCGACGCTGACGGAAGAGGGCGACTATCGCGTGCGCGTGCTGAAATAGGGGAAAAGGCAGCGGCTTCAGACAATTGCGCATTGCAAGCCGCTGCCGCACGCTTCAGGATAAGCAAAAAACCGTCATGGAGTCGTTATGCTGCAGTTATCTTCTGTCCACCACATCGCCGTTATCGCCACCGATTATGCGCGCAGTAAGGCCTTTTACTGCGACGTGCTCGGCTTTAGCCTGATGAGCGAGGTTTACCGCGAGGCGCGCGATTCGTGGAAAGGCGACCTGGCGCTGAACGGCCAGTACACCATCGAGCTGTTCTCTTTTCCTTCGCCGCCGGCGCGCGTCATTCATCCTGAAGCCTGCGGCCTGCGCCATCTCGCCTTTACCGTGCCGGACGTCGCGGCGGCGGTCGCCACGCTGGCGGAAAAAGGGGTGGTGTGCGAGCCGATCCGCATTGACGATCTGACCGGCAAGCAGTGCACCTTCTTTGCCGATCCAGATGGTTTGCCGCTGGAGCTTTATCAGGCGTAAAATAGCGCGCGCAGGGGCCGCATCCGGCGGCCCTGAATCTGGAACGCGTCATGTCTTTGTCTCATCTCGCCTCGCTGTTGCCCGCCGATGCCGCGCTGGTGGTGGCGTTCAGCGGCGGCCTCGATTCCACCGTATTGCTGCATCAGCTGCTGCGCTGGCAGCAGACGCACCCGCAAACGCGCCTGCGCGCGCTGCATGTTCATCATGGATTAAGCCCCAACGCCGATAGCTGGGCGGCGCACTGCATGGCGCTGTGCGCCGACTGGCAGCTGCGCTGCGAGGTGCTGCGCGTGCAGGTCGACGCGCGTGAGCAGGGCGTTGAGGGCGCGGCACGCGCGGCGCGCTACCAGGCGCTGACGGCGGCGATGCAGCCTGACGAGCTGCTGCTGACCGCGCAGCACCTCGACGACCAGTGCGAAACGCTGCTGCTGGCGCTGAAGCGCGGCAGCGGACCAGCCGGGCTGGCGGCGATGCCGCTGCGCCATACACGCTATGGCCGCGTGCTGCTGCGTCCGCTGCTCGGCCAGTCGCGCCAGCAGCTGGAAGCCTATGCGCGGCAGCATCAGCTGCGCTGGATAGAAGACGAAAGCAACCAGGACGCGCGCTACGACCGCAATTTTCTGCGCCAGCGCCTGCTGCCTGAGCTGCAGGCGCGCTGGCCGCACTTCGCTGAAGCCTGCGCGCGCAGCGCGGCGCTGTGCGGCGAGCAGGAGCAGCTGCTGGACGAGCTGCTGGCGGAGCAGCTAGCCGCGCTGACGCAGGCGGACGGCAGCCTCCATTTCCCGCCGCTTTTAACGATGAGCGAGACGCGCGCCAACGCGCTGCTGCGGCGCTGGATCGCCCGCCAGGGCGCGCCGATGGTGTCGCGCGCCGCGCTGCAGCGTCTGCGCCAGGAGGTGATGCTGAGCCGCGAGGACGCGCAGCCGCGCTTACGCTTTGGCGAGGCGGAGGCGCGCCGCTATCGCGATCGGCTTTACTGGGTGCCGCGCTGCGCGTCGCTAAAGGATCGGCTGCTGCCCTGGCCCGACCGGCGCGCGCCACTGCTGCTGCCGCAGCAGCTCGGCGTGCTGCTGGCGCACCGCGCGCCGTCGGCGCTGCGTCAGCCCGATGCGGATGAAGAGGTCAGCGTGCGTTTTCATGCGCAGGGCGAGGTGCATCTGGCCGGTCGCGCCGGGGGACGGGAGATAAAAAAAGTGTGGCAGGAACTGGCCATCCCGCCGTGGCAGCGCGAACGTATTCCGCTGATCTATTACAATCAGACGCTTGTCTGCGCGCCAGGCCTGTTCATTACCCGGCAGGGCGCCGCCGTTGACGAACACGGCTGGCAGGCGATCTGGCAAAAATAACGATAATGCTGGAGAGCAAAATGAAGAGAGTTATGGCCATGCTGTTGCTGGCGGCGGCGCTGCCGGCGCTGGCCGATGGCGATATCAACGCGGGCGCGCAGAAGTCCGCCGCCTGCACCGCCTGTCACGGCGCGCAGGGAAAAAGCAGCGTGCCGCTCTATCCCAACCTGGCGGGACAGAACGCCGCCTACCTGAACCATGCGCTGCAGGCGTACAAAAAAGGCGAGCGCAGCGGCGGACAGGCAGAGGTGATGAAGGCGTTTGTGGCGGGATTAAGCGATGAGGATATGGCGGATGTGTCGGCTTACTATGGGTCGCTAAAGCCGTAAGGGAAAGGGAAGGGGGCGGGAAAAATCCCGCCCGAGGCGTTGTCGTTACTCTTCGCTGACGACAACGGTGCCCAGCTCAGGATGGCTGAAGCTGGCGATGTGATCGAGGCGTAGCTCGCGCGTTTCACCAGAGAGATCGATCGTCAGGTATTCCACGTTTTTGCGTGAAACCATGTCGATGGCTTTCGCTTTCAGCGCCTCGCCGTTTTTCAGGGTCAGCTCAAGCGTCCAGTGTCTGGTGCAGGCGAGTTCGAGGTTGTCATAGTCATCGCAGTTGATGGGTCTGTAGGCTTCATTCGTCAACATAGTCGCTCACCAGTAAGTTTGCAGCGGCATAGGCTGCCTGTTCCCTGACAGAAGAGTTTAGCGCAGAATTAGCGGCAATATCATCGAGTGCCTGTAAAACGCAGCCGATCGCGTCGGGCACATATCCCAGATCGCCGCTGCCGATCTCGGCATACTTGCGACGAACCAATTCACAATATTTTTGCACGTTCACCTCCTCAGCAGAGCAAGAATACTCTGGTTGCCAGGAGGACTATATCACAGGCATTTCCAGGATTTCAGCCACGGCAAAGCAGGATCGCGTGGTCGAAAGCGGCTAAAGTGACAGAATACGCTGGTTAAGCAGCAGGAAACGCAAGCACAAAAGGTTAAGTCGATGAACGGGTTAAACAACGCATCAGGGTATCAGGTGACAAATGATTAAGGTTTCACGCACGATCGAACTGCCAGAGAGCGAGGTTGAGCTGAGCGCCATTCGCGCCCAGGGCGCTGGCGGCCAGCACGTTAATAAAACCAGCACCGCCATTCATCTGCGTTTCGATATCGCCACCTCGTCGCTGCCGCCGTTTCACAAGCAGCGCATGCTGGCGGCAAAGCACCATCTCATCACCCCGGAAGGCATGGTGATTATTAAAGCGCAGGAGTATCGCAGCCAGGAGATGAACCGCGAGGCGGCGGTGCAGCGGCTGGTGAATCTGATACAGGAGCTGACCCGCGTGGAGAAAGCCCGTCGCGCCACGCGGCCGACGCGCGCGTCGAAAGAGCGGCGGCTGGAGGGGAAAGCGCGGCGCAGCTCGACAAAATCGCTACGGGGAAAAGTGGTGTAAAAAAACGCCCCCGCAAGCGGGGGCGAGAGGACCATTACTTGTTGAGGGCCTTCAGCAGGAAGTCGACGATCTCGCTTTGCTTGATCATCTCTTTCTCGCCGGCGCGGCGCGCCTTGTACTCAATCTCTTCGTTATCGAGATTGCGGTCGCCGATAACGATGGTGTGCGGCACGCCAATCAGCTCCATATCGGCGAACATCACGCCCGGACGCTCTTTACGATCGTCGAGGATCACCTCGACGCCTTTCGCGCGCAGGGTGGTGTAAAGCTCTTCCGCCAGCTCTTTCACGCGGAAAGATTTGTGCATGTTCATTGGCAGGATCGCCACTTCGAACGGCGCCAGCGCCGCCGGCCAGATAATGCCGCGATCGTCGTGGTTCTGCTCAATCGCCGCTGCCACCACGCGCGTGATGCCGATGCCGTAGCAGCCCATGGTCATCACCTGGTTGCGGCCATCTTCGCCCTGAACCGCCGCTTTCATCGCTTCAGAGTATTTGGTGCCGAGCTGGAAAATATGGCCGACTTCAATACCGCGTTTGATCTGCAGCGTGCCTTTGCCATCCGGGCTCGGATCGCCTTCCACCACGTTGCGGATATCGGCAACGATCGCCTGCGGCAGATCGCGTTCCCAGTTAATGCCGACAAAGTGCTTGCCGTCGACGTTGGCGCCCGCGCTGAAGTCGCTCATCTTGTCGACGCTGCGATCGGCAATAATCGGCATCGCCAGACCGACCGGACCGAGCGAGCCTGGGCCTGCACCCACTTGAGCGCGGATCTCTTCCTCGGTGGCGAACACCAGCGGCGAGGCGACGACGTCGAGCTTCTCCGCTTTGATTTCGTTCAGCTCATGATCGCCGCGCACCAGCAGCGCCACCAGCGTATGGCCGCTCTCTTCGCTGGCTTTCACCATCAGCGTCTTCACGGTTTTCTCAATCGGCAGCTGGAACTGCTCGACCAGATCGGCAATGGTTTTGGCGTTCGGCGTGTCGATCTGCGTCATCGCCTGGGTCGGCTGCGGGCGATCGCCGGCCGGCGCCACCGCTTCGGCCATTTCAATGTTGGCGGCGTAGTCCGATTCGGTCGAGAAGATCACGTCATCTTCGCCGCTCTGCGCCAGCACCTGGAATTCGTGCGACGCGCTGCCGCCGATAGAGCCGGTATCCGCCTGCACCGCGCGGAAGTCGAGGCCCATGCGGCTAAAGCTGTTGCTGTAGGCGCGATACATCGCGTCGTAGGTTTCCTGCAGCGACTCCTGCGTGGTGTGGAAGGAGTAGGCGTCCTTCATGATGAACTCGCGCGAACGCATCACGCCGAAACGCGGGCGCACTTCATCGCGGAATTTGGTCTGGATCTGATAGAGGTTCAGCGGCAGCTGCTTGTAAGAACTCAGCTCGTTGCGGATCAGATCGGTCACCACTTCTTCATGCGTCGGGCCGAGCACGAAAGGGCGCTCGTGGCGATCGGCGATGCGCAGCAGCTCCGGGCCATACTGTTCCCAGCGACCGCTCTCCTGCCACAGATCGGCAGGCTGAACCACCGGCATGGAGATCTCAATCGCGCCCGCGTTGTTCATCTCTTCGCGCACGATGTTTTCGACTTTTTTCAGCACGCGTAAACCGGTCGGCAGCCAGGTATAGAGACCTGAAGCCAGTTTGCGGATCATCCCGGCGCGCAGCATCAGCTGGTGGCTGATCACTTCCGCGTCGGAGGGCGTCTCCTTCAGAGTGGAGAGCAAATATTGAGTAGTACGCATTGATTAAGATTCCAGTTAAACGGAAAGTCACTGACAAAAATGTGTTGGCGGCTAGTGTACCAGCGAGATCACGGGCCCAAAAGCGCGTTTTCACGCGGGTCGAGCGCGATGACTTCGGTGCCGGTGTCATCCACGCGCCAACGCACATTAAAATCGAGCAGCCAGACGGCATATTCCCGCGCCTGCGCGTCGCCTTTGCGGTAGGCGGGACGCGGATCCTGCGCCAGCACGTCGCGAATAAACCGCGCCAGATGGGGATAGCGCGACTGCTGCTGCGCCAGCTGCTGCTCAGCCTGCGGCGAGAAGCGCACCGGCATATCGGCGGCGGGCGCCTCCTGCGCGAACCCGGCGCGCGCCTGCGGCAGCGCCTCGGCAAAGGGGAGATAGGGCTTGATATCGACCACCGGCGTGCCGTCGACCAGATCCAGACTGCCGAGCTGCAGGATCACCTGATTTTTCTCGCAGCGGATGCCCTTCAGCTCGACCAGCGACATGCCGATGGGATTCGGGCGAAAGGTCGAACGGGTGGCGAACACGCCCATGCGCGCATTGCCGCCCAGGCGCGGCGGCCGCACCGTGGGACGCCAGCCGCCCGCCATGGTCTGATGAAACACGAACAGCACCCACAGATGGCTGAAGCTCTCCAGCCCGCGCACCGCCTCCGGCTGATTATAGGGCGCCGTCAGATGCAGTTCGCCCTGACCGTCCGGCACCAGGCCAGGCTGACGCGGAACGGCGAATTTCTCTCTCCACGGCGAACGGATCACGCCGATCTGCTCGAAGGCGAAGGCGCTCATTGATTCACTTTCAACGCCGATCCCTGACAGATCGCCTGACGATAGCAGCCCGGCGTGCTGCTGACGATTTCACACTTGTGCAGCAAAACGGCGTTGGCTTTCAGGTAGGAGGCTTTTACCTGCAGGCGCTTGCGTGCGGTGGCGAGGTTGGGCGGCGAATCCTGACGGCTGCTCTGGCAGTCGTCGCCAGCGACTTCGCCCAGGTCGCGGAACGGCTTGCTGACCAGGTCGGCGGCGTCGGTGTAGACTTTGACCGGTGCGGGACGCGGCGTCGGCTTACGCGCCGGCTCGCGGGATGGCTGCGAATGAACGGGTCCGCTGCTTATAGGGTGATATTCGTGAACGCACCCGGTCAGCATCAATGCCAACAAGCAGAGCGGTAATAAACGCATGGCAACATCCTCAAGGTTGTAAAAAGTGGCGTTATTGAAACAAGGACAAGGGGAAATAACAAGTCGCGCCGGGTGCGGCGCAAAAGAAAGGGCGGCTAAGCGCCGCCCTGACTGGAACCATTGGGAAAGGGATTACCAGCCTTTGACTGCGCCGCCGTTGAAGATCTTGTTCGCGGCTTCTGCCACTTCGTCAGACTGATAGGCCTGCACGAATTTCTTCACGTTTTCCGCGTCTTTGTTATCTTCGCGGCTGACGATCAGGTTCACGTAGGGTGAATCTTTGTCTTCGACGAAGATACCGTCTTTGGCCGGCGTCAGGCCGATCTGGCTGGCGTAGGTGGTGTTGATCACCGCTAGTGCGATCTGCTGGTCATCCAGCGAGCGCGGCAGCTGCGGCGCTTCCAGCTCGACGATCTTCAGGTTTTTCGGGTTCTCAACGATATCCAGCGAGGTCGGCAGCAGGCCAACGCCATCCTTCAGCTTGATCAGGCCCACTTTCTGCAGCAGCAGCAGCGAACGGCCGAGGTTGGTCGGATCGTTAGGAATAGCGACCTGCGCGCCGTTCTGCAGCTCGTCCAGCGATTTGATTTTTTTCGAGTAGCCCGCGATCGGATAAACAAAGGAGTTGCCGACCGGCACCAGCTTGTAGCCGCGATCTTTGATCTGCTGATCCAGATAAGGTTTGTGCTGGAAGGCGTTGGCGTCGATATCGCCTTTGCTCAGCGCTTCGTTCGGCAGCACGTAGTCGTTGAAGGTTACCAGTTCAACGTCGAGGCCATATTTATCCTTCGCCACTTTCTGCGCTGCTTCAGCAACCTGCTGCTCTGCGCCGACAATCACGCCCACTTTAATGTGGTTTGGATCTTTGGCTTTTTGATCGCATCCCGCCAGCGCAATCACGCCAAGCAGGGCACCCACAGCGGCAATCTTTTTGAATGTAAAAGTCATATCTCTTCCTTAATGGAGACGTAATGATATTGCTGACTTATTTATGGGACACGCCACGTACGATGCGGTCGCCACAAAACTGAATTAAATACACCAGAACCACCAGTAACACGAGCACCGTATTCATTACCGTGGCGTTATAGCCGATATAGCCGTACTGATAGCCAATCTGTCCCAGTCCGCCCGCGCCGACGGCGCCGCCCATAGCGGAGTAGCCCACCAGGGTAATCAGCGTGATGGTGGCGGCGTTGACCAGGCCTGGCAGCGCCTCCGGCAGCAGCACCTTGCGCACGATCTGCAGCGGCGTGGCGCCCATGGCGCGCGACGCTTCAATCAGGCCGGTTGGCAGCTCAAGCAGCGCATTCTCCACCATACGCGCGATAAACGGCGCGGCGCCGACGGTCAGCGGCACGATAGCCGCCTGCAGGCCGATAGAGGTGCCGACGATGGCGCGGGTAAAGGGGATCATCCATACCAGCAGAATAATGAAGGGGATAGAGCGGAAAATATTGACCAGCGCGGAGAGCACGCGATAGAGCGTTCTGTTCTCGCGGATCTGTCCCGGACGGGTAACGTAGAGCAACACGCCGACCGGCAGGCCCAGCACAAAGCCAAAGAAGCCGGAGACAAAGGTCATCATCAGCGTTTCCCAGACGCCGCGCGCCAGTAAAGCCATCATCGCCTCAGACATAACCCAGTACCTCTACTTTTACATGATTTTCTTGCAGCCACGCGATAGCGGCTTTGGCGTCGCTTTCCGCGCCGTCCATTTCTGCTAGCATAATGCCGAACTTCACGCCGCCGGCGTAATCCATCTGCGCGCTGATAATGTTGTTATTGACGTTAAAGCGGCGCGCAGCTTCCGAAAGCAGCGGCGCGTCAACGGATTTGCCGGTGAACTCGAGACGCAGCAGCGGCACGCGTTCGGCGGCGGGCTGCGGCGACAGGCGCTGCTGATAATCTTCTGGGATATCGAGGTGCAGCGTCGACTGAATAAACTGCTGCGCCAGCGGCGTTTTCGGATGGGAGAAGACTTCGCTGACGCTGTCTTTCTCGATCAGTTCGCCATTGCTGATCACCGCGACCTGATCGCAAATGCGCTTCACCACGTCCATCTCATGGGTGATCAGTAAAATGGTAAGGCCGAGACGACGGTTGATATCTTTCAGCAGCTCAAGGATAGAGCGGGTGGTAGCCGGATCGAGCGCGCTGGTGGCTTCGTCGCACAGCAGCACTTTCGGGTTGCTGGCCAGCGCGCGGGCGATGGCGACGCGCTGCTTCTGTCCGCCGGAGAGGTTGGCGGGCCAGGCGTCATGCTTATCGGCCAGGCCGACCAGCTCCAGTAATTCAGTGACGCGCTGCTTAATCTCGTCGCGCGACAGGCTGCCCAGCTCCAGCGGCAGCGCCACGTTACCGAAAACGGTGCGCGAGTTCATTAAGTTGAAGTGCTGGAAAATCATGCCGATTTGACGGCGCGCCTGCGTCAGCTGACGCTCGCTCAGCGCGGTCAGGTCGTGGCCATCGACCAGCACGCGGCCTGAGGTCGGGCGTTCCAGCAGGTTAACGCAGCGGATCAGCGTACTTTTACCTGCGCCAGACGAGCCAATCACGCCATAGATCTGTCCCGCCGGCACGTGCAGGCTAACGTCGGAGAGCGCCTGAATAGTACGTGAGCCTTGCTGGAACACTTTGGTAATATTTTCGAGTTTAATCATTAGTTTATTTATTATCGTCTTACGTTGTCCGTGGTGTGGAACCCTTCGCGCCGAACCAGAGTGCGAAAGCTGAGCGGATGTTAAGGCATCCAGACGTCTAAATCAATCAAAGTCATCTAAACTGCCATTCTCTCTTTTATTGCAATCATGCAATACTAGGCGGCAATTTTAGTAGCATCTTTAGTAGCAGGAGTTTCTCAGTGGCGAATAAAGTCCCGGCTGTTTTTCTTGATCGTGACGGCACCTTGAATGTCGATCACGGCTATGTCCATGAAATCGACAACTTCCAGTTTATCGACGGCACTATCGAGGCGCTGCAGGCGTTGAAGAAGATGGGATTCGCGCTGGTGGTCATTACCAATCAGTCCGGCATTGCCCGCGGTATGTTCACCGAAGATCAGTTTATGCAGCTGACCGAGTGGATGGACTGGTCGCTGGCGGACCGCGACGTCGATCTCGACGGCATCTATTTTTGTCCCCACTTGCCGGACGCGGCCGTTGAGGAGTATCGCCAGCAGTGCGACTGCCGTAAGCCTCAGCCCGGCATGCTGCTCTCGGCGCAGAAGCATCTTGATATCGATATGGCGGCTTCTTATATGGTGGGCGATAAAACGGAAGATATGCTGGCGGGCAAAGCGGCGGGCGTAGGCACCACGGTGCTGGTGCGCAGCGGTAAAGCGGTGACGGCGGAAGGGGAAGCGGCCGCTGACTGGGTGCTGGATAGCCTCGCCGACCTGCCTCAGGCAATTAAAAAGCGCTAAAAACGCGCGCTTTGCACAATATTCAGACGAACGACACAAAACTTTAAAAAAGCCTCTTGCGCTCTCTGAACGACTCCCTATAATGCGCCTCCATCGACACGGCACAACGGCTTACGAAATGTGGTGTTGAGGTGATGAAAATCACCGTCGGTTAAAGCGAAAATAAACGCTTGACTGACACAGAGAGTAGCGTAACATACGCCACCTCGCAGCAGCAGGCTCAGCCGCTGACTGCACCGCTCTTTAACAATTTATCAGACAATCTGTGTGGGCACTCGAGAGCAGATATCAAAGCCTCCGGGCTTAAAAAATATCAAGCCTCACGAGTGGACACATAATGACATTCATTATGACGTTTTACAGATGAGCACCGCTTAACTTGTTTAAGCAAATCAAACTTAAATTGAAGAGTTTGATCATGGCTCAGATTGAACGCTGGCGGCAGGCCTAACACATGCAAGTCGAACGGTAGCACAGAGAGCTTGCTCTTGGGTGACGAGTGGCGGACGGGTGAGTAATGTCTGGGAAACTGCCCGATGGAGGGGGATAACTACTGGAAACGGTAGCTAATACCGCATAACGTCGCAAGACCAAAGTGGGGGACCTTCGGGCCTCACACCATCGGATGTGCCCAGATGGGATTAGCTAGTAGGTGGGGTAACGGCTCACCTAGGCGACGATCCCTAGCTGGTCTGAGAGGATGACCAGCCACACTGGAACTGAGACACGGTCCAGACTCCTACGGGAGGCAGCAGTGGGGAATATTGCACAATGGGCGCAAGCCTGATGCAGCCATGCCGCGTGTATGAAGAAGGCCTTCGGGTTGTAAAGTACTTTCAGCGGGGAGGAAGGCGATGCGGTTAATAACCGCGTCGATTGACGTTACCCGCAGAAGAAGCACCGGCTAACTCCGTGCCAGCAGCCGCGGTAATACGGAGGGTGCAAGCGTTAATCGGAATTACTGGGCGTAAAGCGCACGCAGGCGGTCTGTCAAGTCGGATGTGAAATCCCCGGGCTTAACCTGGGAACTGCATTCGAAACTGGCAGGCTAGAGTCTTGTAGAGGGGGGTAGAATTCCAGGTGTAGCGGTGAAATGCGTAGAGATCTGGAGGAATACCGGTGGCGAAGGCGGCCCCCTGGACAAAGACTGACGCTCAGGTGCGAAAGCGTGGGGAGCAAACAGGATTAGATACCCTGGTAGTCCACGCCGTAAACGATGTCGACTTGGAGGCTGTTCCCTTGAGGAGTGGCTTCCGGAGCTAACGCGTTAAGTCGACCGCCTGGGGAGTACGGCCGCAAGGTTAAAACTCAAATGAATTGACGGGGGCCCGCACAAGCGGTGGAGCATGTGGTTTAATTCGATGCAACGCGAAGAACCTTACCTACTCTTGACATCCACGGAATTTGGCAGAGATGCCTTAGTGCCTTCGGGAACCGTGAGACAGGTGCTGCATGGCTGTCGTCAGCTCGTGTTGTGAAATGTTGGGTTAAGTCCCGCAACGAGCGCAACCCTTATCCTTTGTTGCCAGCGATTCGGTCGGGAACTCAAAGGAGACTGCCGGTGATAAACCGGAGGAAGGTGGGGATGACGTCAAGTCATCATGGCCCTTACGAGTAGGGCTACACACGTGCTACAATGGCGCATACAAAGAGAAGCGACCTCGCGAGAGCAAGCGGACCTCATAAAGTGCGTCGTAGTCCGGATCGGAGTCTGCAACTCGACTCCGTGAAGTCGGAATCGCTAGTAATCGTGGATCAGAATGCCACGGTGAATACGTTCCCGGGCCTTGTACACACCGCCCGTCACACCATGGGAGTGGGTTGCAAAAGAAGTAGGTAGCTTAACCTTCGGGAGGGCGCTTACCACTTTGTGATTCATGACTGGGGTGAAGTCGTAACAAGGTAACCGTAGGGGAACCTGCGGTTGGATCACCTCCTTACCTGAAGATACTGCCTTCGAAGTGCTCACACAGATTGTCTGATAGAAAGTAACGAGCAGAAAAACCTCTACAGGCTTGTAGCTCAGGTGGTTAGAGCGCACCCCTGATAAGGGTGAGGTCGGTGGTTCAAGTCCACTCAGGCCTACCAATTCGCACTCATGCTGCGTTATGTTTCCGTCTCGCATAGTTCACTATGCTTCGCGAAAACATGCCTTGCCTGAGCACGAATTCACGTTTCTCCTTAAGGGAAAGGTTGAGTGGTAGTAGACGGTCTCTGCAGTAACTGTATGGGGCTATAGCTCAGCTGGGAGAGCGCCTGCCTTGCACGCAGGAGGTCAGCGGTTCGATCCCGCTTAGCTCCACCATACTGTTTTCTGAAATAGTTCAGAGCGTACCGGAAACGGTGGGCTGTGAAGTATTATGCTCTTTAACAATCCGGAACAAGCTGAAAATTGAAACGACGCTTTGCGTTATTCCTCCGTAATAAGGAATAAAGGCAACGCGTTCGAGTCTCTCAATAATCACAACCGCGACGTCGCAAGACGCCTGTGGGTTGTGAGGTTAAGCGACTAAGCGTACACGGTGGATGCCCTGGCAGTCAGAGGCGATGAAGGACGTGCTAATCTGCGAAAAGCGCCGGCAAGGTGATATGAACCGCTACAGCCGGCGATGTCCGAATGGGGAAACCCAGTGTGTTTCGACACACTATCGCAACATGAATACATAGTGTTGCGAGGCGAACCGGGGGAACTGAAACATCTAAGTACCCCGAGGAAAAGAAATCAACCGAGATTCCCCCAGTAGCGGCGAGCGAACGGGGAGCAGCCCAGAGCCTGAATCAGCTTGTGTGTTAGTGGAAGCGTCTGGAAAGTCGCAGGGTACAGGGTGATACTCCCGTACACGAAAACACACAGGCTGTGAGCTCGATGAGTAGGGCGGGACACGTGGTATCCTGTCTGAATATGGGGGGACCATCCTCCAAGGCTAAATACTCCTGACTGACCGATAGTGAACCAGTACCGTGAGGGAAAGGCGAAAAGAACCCCGGCGAGGGGAGTGAAAAGAACCTGAAACCGTGTACGTACAAGCAGTGGGAGCCTCTTTTATGGGGTGACTGCGTACCTTTTGTATAATGGGTCAGCGACTTATATTCTGTAGCAAGGTTAACCGTATAGGGGAGCCGCAGGGAAACCGAGTCTTAACTGGGCGTTAAGTTGCAGGGTATAGACCCGAAACCCGGTGATCTAGCCATGGGCAGGTTGAAGGTTGGGTAACACTAACTGGAGGACCGAACCGACTAATGTTGAAAAATTAGCGGATGACCTGTGGCTGGGGGTGAAAGGCCAATCAAACCGGGAGATAGCTGGTTCTCCCCGAAAGCTATTTAGGTAGCGCCTCGTGAACTCATTCTCGGGGGTAGAGCACTGTTTCGGC
Organism: Pantoea sp. Z09; assembly: GCF_022394795.1. Taxonomy (NCBI): domain Bacteria; kingdom Pseudomonadati; phylum Pseudomonadota; class Gammaproteobacteria; order Enterobacterales; family Erwiniaceae; genus Pantoea; species Pantoea sp. Z09. Next base: position 3,095,332 of record NZ_CP092373.1, on the reverse strand, counting down.
TAGGGGGCCATCCCGGCTTACCAACCCGATGCAAACTGCGAATACCGAGAAATGTTATCACGGGAGACACACGGCGGGTGCTAACGTCCGTCGTGAAGAGGGAAACAACCCAGACCGCCAGCTAAGGTCCCAAAGTCATGGTTAAGTGGGAAACGATGTGGGAAGGCCCAGACAGCCAGGATGTTGGCTTAGAAGCAGCCATCATTTAAAGAAAGCGTAATAGCTCACTGGTCGAGTCGGCCTGCGCGGAAGATGTAACGGGGCTAAACCATGCACCGAAGCTGCGGCAGCAGTAGCGATACTGTTGGGTAGGGGAGCGTTCTGTAAGCCGTCGAAGGTGGCCTGTGAGGGCCGCTGGAGGTATCAGAAGTGCGAATGCTGACATAAGTAACGATAAAGCGGGTGAAAAGCCCGCTCGCCGGAAGACCAAGGGTTCCTGTCCAACGTTAATCGGGGCAGGGTGAGTCGACCCCTAAGGCGAGGCCGAAAGGCGTAGTCGATGGGAAACAGGTTAATATTCCTGTACTTGGTGTTGCTGCGAAGGGGGGACGGAGAAGGCTATGTTGGCCGGGCGACGGTTGTCCCGGTTTAAGCGTGTAGGCTGACTTTCCAGGCAAATCCGGAAAGTCAAGGCTGAGGCGTGACGACGAGGCACTACGGTGCTGAAGCAACAAATGCCCTGCTTCCAGGAAAAGCCTCTAAGCATCAGGCAACACGAAATCGTACCCCAAACCGACACAGGTGGTCAGGTAGAGAATACCAAGGCGCTTGAGAGAACTCGGGTGAAGGAACTAGGCAAAATGGTGCCGTAACTTCGGGAGAAGGCACGCTGGCGCGTAGGTGAGGGGACTTGCTCCCGGAGCCGAGGCCAGTCGAAGATACCAGCTGGCTGCAACTGTTTATTAAAAACACAGCACTGTGCAAACACGAAAGTGGACGTATACGGTGTGACGCCTGCCCGGTGCCGGAAGGTTAATTGATGGGGTTATCCGCAAGGAGAAGCTCTTGATCGAAGCCCCGGTAAACGGCGGCCGTAACTATAACGGTCCTAAGGTAGCGAAATTCCTTGTCGGGTAAGTTCCGACCTGCACGAATGGCGTAATGATGGCCAGGCTGTCTCCACCCGAGACTCAGTGAAATTGAAATCGCTGTGAAGATGCAGTGTACCCGCGGCAAGACGGAAAGACCCCGTGAACCTTTACTACAGCTTGACACTGAACACTGGTCCTTGATGTGTAGGATAGGTGGGAGGCTTCGAAGCGTGGACGCCAGTCTGCGTGGAGCCGTCCTTGAAATACCACCCTTTAATGGCTGGTGTTCTAACGTAGGCCCGTTATCCGGGCTGCGGACAGTGTCTGGTGGGTAGTTTGACTGGGGCGGTCTCCTCCCAAAGCGTAACGGAGGAGCACGAAGGTTGGCTAATCCTGGTCGGACATCAGGAGGTTAGTGCAATGGCATAAGCCAGCTTGACTGCGAGAGTGACGGCTCGAGCAGGTGCGAAAGCAGGTCATAGTGATCCGGTGGTTCTGAATGGAAGGGCCATCGCTCAACGGATAAAAGGTACTCCGGGGATAACAGGCTGATACCGCCCAAGAGTTCATATCGACGGCGGTGTTTGGCACCTCGATGTCGGCTCATCACATCCTGGGGCTGAAGTAGGTCCCAAGGGTACGGCTGTTCGCCGTTTAAAGTGGTACGCGAGCTGGGTTTAGAACGTCGTGAGACAGTTCGGTCCCTATCTGCCGTGGGCGCTGGAAAACTGAGGGGGGTTGCTCCTAGTACGAGAGGACCGGAGTGAACGCACCGCTGGTGTTCGGGTTGTCATGCCAATGGCACTGCCCGGTAGCTAAGTGCGGAAGAGATAAGTGCTGAAAGCATCTAAGCACGAAACTTGCCCCGAGATGAGTTTTCCCTGACCCCTTGAGGGTCCTGAAGGGACGTTGAAGACGACGACGTTGATAGGCCGGGTGTGTAAGCGCAGCGATGCGTTGAGCTAACCGGTACTAATGACCCGTGAGGCTTAACCTTACAACGCCAGAGGCGTTTTGTGAGACGCGAGATTTTCAGCTTGTTGACGGATACACCGTGCGGCCTTCGGGCGGTGCGGAAAACAGAATTTGCCTGGCGGCACTAGCGCGGCGGTCCCACCTGACCCCATGCCGAACTCAGAAGTGAAACGCCGTAGCGCCGATGGTAGTGTGGGGTCTCCCCATGCGAGAGTAGGGAACTGCCAGGCATCCAAATTGGTATGCACCCGCGAGGGTGACACCGGTTATCAGCGAGACCCCGCTGGTAGCAGCAGTATTCGGTGGTGCGGTAGTTCAGTCGGTTAGAATACCGGCCTGTCACGCCGGGGGTCGCGGGTTCGAGTCCCGTCCGCACCGCCACCTCATAGATAAGCCCTGACTGAAAAGTCAGGGCTTTTTCTTTTGCGTTAAAAAGCACTGTCAGCACACGATGATTCCGACAATTAAGAACAGCAATTGAAACCCCGGACTAAAATCCCTATAACAGAAAGGTGCAACGGGTACGGAAGAATTGGGCAATAACGTGCGAAAGAAAACTTATGCAATGCGATATGTCGCGGGACAACCGGTCGAACAGATCTTTCCGCCGGGCGCCATGCTACATCTCGGTCAGGCGCTCCCGCCTGGCGCGCCGCTGACGCCCGATGCGCACCTTAAAGTTCTGGTGTGGAATATCTTTAAACAGCAGCGCGCTGACTGGATGTCGGTATTACAGGGCTTCGGCAAAGATGCGCATCTGGTGCTGCTGCAAGAGGCGCAAACCACGCCGGAACTGGTGCAGTTTGCCACCAGCAACTATCTTGCCGCCGATCAGGTGCCCGCTTTTGTGCTGCCGCAGCACCCTTCAGGCGTGATGACGCTGGCCTCGGCCCATCCGGTCTACTGCTGCCCGCTACGCGAGCGAGAGCCGCTGCTGCGTCTGGCGAAATCTGCGCTGGTCACCGCCTATCCGCTGCCAACCGGCGAGATGCTCATGGTGGTCAATATCCATGCGGTCAATTTCAGCCTGGGCATTGATGTCTACAGCAAGCAGCTGGGACCGATAGGCGAGCAGATCGTGCATCACAACGGCCCGGTCATTATGGCGGGAGATTTCAACGCCTGGAGCCGTCAGCGCATCCATGCGCTCTACCGTTTTGCTCGCGAAATGGCGCTGAAAGAGGTGCGGTTCACCGACGATCATCGCCGCAAGGCGTTTGGCCGCCCGCTTGATTTCGTCTTCTACCGCGATATCAACGTCAGCAAGGCCTCAGTGCTGGTGACGCGCGCGTCGGACCATAACCCGCTGCTGGTTGAATTCAACGCCGCACGCTAAAGTCAGCGCGTCAGCAGGGCGATAGCGCGCACCGGCGACGCTGAGCCCTTCTCGATGCGCAGCGGCAGGGCGATAAAGGTGAAGCAGGGCGGCAGACGCGCCAGATTAGCCAGGTTTTCGATAATCAGCTTATCGTTGCCCAGCAGCAGCTGATGCACCGGGTTCGTTTCACTGCCGAAGGCGTCAAGCGACAGCGCATCCGTTCCGAATACGTTAACGCCTTTAGCAATCAGGCTGGCCGCGCCTTCAGCAGAAAGCCCAGGCCAGTCCGACAGAAAGGCGCCCTGGTCGGGGCGACGCGCCCATTTGGCATCCCAGCCGGTATGGAAGATAACGATATCGTCCTCACCAATGGCGCCATGCGCGCGCTCCCAGCGGCCAATCTCCTCAACGCCGAAGGTCGCCCTGGCAGCCACGTGGCGCACATCGATCAGCACGCCTCGACCAATTAGCTGACGCACATCCACCTGCTCAATCGTTTTGCCATCCGGTATAAAGTGAGAAGGGGAGTCGACGTGAGTGCCGCAGTGATCTCCCATAACCAGCTGACAGTTATAGTTGCCGTCTCCGCCCGCATAGCTTTCATTCTCGCCGAGTAAAAACGCAGGATGGGTCGGCCATACCGGCATCAGCGGCTGGTAAAGATGGTTCAGCTCGACGACGTCGCTGTTGCGTAATGCTGTCCAGAGTGCGGTCATCTTATCCTCGCTTAACGTTTACGGTTTCTTTAATCAGCAGCAGCGGCACACAGGAAAGCAGCAGCACCGCGACGATCACCGCATAGTGAATTCCGAATCCCCAGCTGTGAATAATCCAGCCGCTTACCGGCGCCACCAGAATGCCGGCAATCCCCACGGCGAGACCAATCATCAGGCCCATACTGGAGGCGGCGGCATGGGGCGCGGAATCGATCAGCAGCGCATAGGCGACAGGGTAGGGAGAGTTGCGAAACAGCCCCCAGAAAATCAGGATCCCCCAGGCCAGCGCGGCGGAATGGATAAAGGTGCAGAGCGCGCAGGCGACGATCCAGCCGGCAATGATAAAACCTAGCGACGATTTGCGTCCGCGCACGTCGGAGAAACTCCCCCACAGGATCTGTCCAATCCAGCCGGTAATGCCCGATGCGCCAGAAATAATCGCGGCGGTAGAGAGATCGAGCCCGACCTTGCGCGTCAGCTGCAGCGTCAGAAAGTTAGCAATGCCCATCTCCGCCCAGGTAAAGCCGAATACCAGCGCTATCGCCATCAGGCAGTTGCGATTTTTCAGGCAGCTAAAGGAAGAGGTCAGGCTGGACGACTGCGGCTGCGCCGCAATAGGGCGGGTGAGGCGATTATCATCGATCCAGCGGAATACCTTGTCGTGATTCTTTTTGGTGCCGAGCGCCAACTGCATCACCACAATGACCAGCCCGATCAGCGGAATAAACAGAAACGCCTGACGCCAGTCGCCAAACATCAGGATCGCGGCGATCAGCACCGGGCCAATAAACTGTCCCAGCGGAAAGCCGGTATGGTGGACGCCGATGGCGAACCCGCGATTCTCTTTTTGCCACCACTCTCCCAGCAGCGCCACGTTAATCGGCTCCGAGCCGCCGGTTCCCATACCCATAAAGACGCGCAGCAGCTGAAAGGCACTCAGCGTCTTGCAGAAGGCGGTGGCGACGCCGGAGACGATCTCCACCAGCACCGCCAGACACCAACTGTAGCAGCGGCGATAGCCGGTACCAATATAGTCAGACAGCAAACCGAACAGCACCGCGCCCGTCAGCGTGCCGATAAAGCTGAGCGAATTGATCCAGCCCGCCTCGACCTCACTAATATTGAAATCTTTCATAATGGCAGGCAGCAGCGTGGGCAGAATGATACGGTCAATGGAATTCATCAGTATTGCCAGCGTGGTGATCACCAGCATCCACCATGAAAGCGGATGGGCGCGCGGCAAAAAGCCGCGCTTCGCTGGAGGCGCGCTCTGCTGCTCCTCGCTCACCGGCTGCTGTGCTGTTTTTAACGGCTGATCCAGGCTATCGCTCATTACCTTACCCTGTCATGTTGGCCTCAAAGGCGAAAAGGGTGCCGCAGGCGGCATAGAGTAACCTTCGCGCAACCGCGCCAGAAGAAACATTTTGGCTACACGAAAATACAAGGTTGTTAACATGGATCGGCATTGTCTGCCATACAAGTATTTTGTGATTAATAATTGATCGCTGTCACGCGCTTTAACACGCAGGCTGTTGTGAAAGAGAAGGGGAAGAGAAGCGAACAGAAATGAAAAAGGCCAACAATTGTTGGCCTTTTCGACGCATCAGGTATCGGGCGATGCGCTATTATTTACAAAGAGCGTTAGCCTGTCGCCGGGCTGGATATCTTTAGTGCTGCTCAGGACCGTATTCCATCGCATCACGTCTTTGATATCAACGCCATGGCGGCGTGCAATGCTGGCAAGAGAATCACCTTTACGCACGCGATAGGTGATGCTGTTGCTATTATCAGCCAGGCTGGTGCCGCTGTCGCCGGCGGTCAGCGTCTGACCGGGACGAATGCTGGCGCCTTGCAGATGGTTCTGCTGTTTTAGCGTGGCTACGCTAACGCCCAGTTTGCTGGCGATGCCCGAAAGCGTATCGCCGCGTCGTACTTTATAGCTGCTGCCTGACGCGCTGTTTTTCGCCAGCTGCGTCGGCTGAACCGCTGCGATGTCGCCGGAAGCGAGCGAACTGCGCAGCTGCGCCACGTGGGACTTAGGCACTAAAATGTACTGTGGTCCGTTTGGCGCGGTGGCCCCTTTCTTATAGCCGGTATTGAAGCTCTTAAGCTTGCTGAGCGACATTCCCGCCATTTCGGCAGCCTGCGTTAACTGCATCTGCTGACCGACTTCGACACGCGCCAGCGCGCGGCTTTCGTCAGTGGTCGGCAGTTTAATACCGTAGCGCTTGTTGTTCTTGAGCAGCTCGCTTAAGGCCAACATTTTCGGCACGTAGACCGTGGTTTCGCGCGGCAGCGATAAATTCCAGAAGTCGGTCGGCTTACCGCGCGCCTTATTCTGTTTTATCGCTTTCAGCACACGCCCTTCACCGCTGTTATAGGCCGCGACGGTCAGTAACCAGTCGCCGTCAAACATCTTGTTCAGGCGTTGCATCATATCCAGCGCAACTTTGGTCGAGGCCACCACATCGCGGCGCCCGTCGTACCACTGGTTCTGTTTCAAACCATAATTTTTGCCCGTTGTTGCAACGATCTGCCAGATGCCGGCGGCATTGGCGGATGAGGTTGCATGGGGGTCAAAAGCGCTCTCCACTATGGGTAGCAGTACCAGTTCCATCGGCATTTTACGTTTATGTATCTGCTCGACTATCCAGTACATGTACGGCTCTGCCCGTAATGTTACATCGTGGAGATAGCTCTTATTTTTTAAGTACTTTTGTTTCTGTTCGCGGATCCGGCTGTTTTCCGGAATCCCCATCTTCAACTCGTCACTAATGAAACTCCAGAGATCGGTATCTTCTGCGAGGCCAGTTCCATCTTCCTGCCATCGCGGCGACAACATTCGATCACCGTACTTTCCATTTTCACCTTGACCAGCTGAAGACAGACTCTGGGCATGCTGTTCGGGGATATTGGCGTCATTCCGTGATGCCTGACATCCCACCAGCAAGACCGAGGCGAGTAATATCGCTTTAGCCTTCATGTGTGTGTCAATAGTTCGCTTAAAAGACGAGCAACTATACGTGACCCCCTGTCACAACACAACCCGTAAGATCAAAATTGGTCTTTCTTCTCACGTAACAGGGCAAATGGTTGCCATATATGCTCAGGTGTTAAATTTATGTTCAACGCCCTTTGTAAATCAGGGTCTTGCGTGCGGAGAAATAAATTTATTTGCCGTTCGTGCGCCAGTTTTGTGGGTAAAGTAATGCCATTTTTGGCACGTAAGTCCTTAATTTTCTGATATTCGGCCATAATTCCCGGGTCATGAGGCAGAATAGCCGCAGCAAACTTCAGGTTAGATAAAGTGTACTCATGCGCGCAGCAGACCAGTGTATCGCCGGAAAGCTGGTCAATCTTTTGAAAAGACTCATACATTTGCTCAGCGGTGCCCTCAAAAAGCCGTCCGCAGCCGCCTGAAAACATCGTGTCTCCACAGAAAAGATAAGGTGAACTGTAATATGAGATATGTCCTAAAGTATGACCAGGCGTGTGCAGCACGCTAAAGGTCAGGCCCAGCAAAGAGAAGGTGTCGCCTTCGCTGACGATCTCGGTTGCGCCCTTACTCTCGGTTTCCTGTGGACCGAAAACCGGGATCGCCGGGAATTTTTCCCGCAGGGTCGCCACACCGCCGACGTGATCCTGATGGTGGTGGGTTAATAAAATGGCGACGGGCGTCCAGCCGTTCGCGTAGACTTTTTCCAGCACCGGTTGCGCTTCGCCCGGATCGACAATCAGGCAGTTGCCCGCGTCGTCGTTCAGCGTCCAGATGTAGTTATCCTGCAGTGCAGGAATACTGGTAAGATTCATAATCACCTCTCGCAGGCCGTTAGAAAAGGAAGATGGTAAAGCATGAAGCCCGCTAAAACTCGCCAGATTCTGACCGCGCCGCACTCCTGGCGCGATATGCCGTGGGGAGACTATTTTCGCGACGCCCTGACTCAGCAACTCCAGCCTTACCTCGGAAAGCTATATGGCTTTCATATGCTTAAGATTGGCAACCTTAGTGCAGAAATCAATACCGAGCACTGCGCTATTTCGCATCAGGTGAATGTCGGCAGCGAAGGCGACCTGCTGCAGGTGCTGGCGCAGGCGACGCAGCTGCCGTTTGAGTCGAAGTCGATCGACGCCTGCCTGCTGGCGCATACGCTCGCCTGGAGCCAGGATCCGCACCGCGTGCTGCGCGAAGTGGATCGCGTGCTGATTGACGACGGCTGGATGATCATCAGCGGCTTCAACCCCTTTTCGCTGCTGGGCATCAGCAAAATGGTGCCCGGCATCCAGCGTAAAGCGCCGTGGAGCGGCCGCATGTTTAGCCAGATGCGCCTGCTGGACTGGCTAAACCTGCTTAATTACGAAGTGATGTTCCGCACCCGCTTTCAGGTGGTGCCCTGGCATCAGCAGGGCGGTAAGGTTATCAGCGCGCATCTGCCGGCGCTGGGCTGCCTGAATATCGTTGTGGCGCGCAAGCGCACTTTCCCGCTGACGCCGACCAAAGCGAAAAAGTCGCTGAGCAAGGCGCAGCTGCGTCCGGCGGTCAACGCCACGCGGCAGTTCCGTGCGAGCAACGATCAGGACGCGACCTGATAGCCGATATCCTCTGACTGCGGGCGCGACGCCGCGCTGCGCGCCAGCTCGTCGCAGCGCTCGTTTTCCGGATGGCCGGCGTGGCCTTTGACCCATTCCCACTGGATCTCATGCCCCGCCAGCGCGCTGTCGAGGCGCTGCCAGAGATCGACATTTTTCACCGGCTTTTTATCCGCGGTTTTCCAGCCGCGTTTTTTCCAGTTATGGATCCAGCTGGTAATGCCCTGGCGCACATACTGGCTGTCGGTGCTGAGCACCACATGGCACGGCTCTTTCAGCGCTTCCAGCGCCACGATTGCCGCCATCAGCTCCATACGGTTGTTGGTGGTGAGCCGATAGCCGGCGCTGAACAGCTTTTCGTGCTGACCGTAGCGCAGGATGGCACCGTAGCCGCCGGGACCGGGATTGCCGAGGCAGGATCCGTCGGTGAATATTTCTACCTGCTTGCGCATCTCTGGTAGACTCCCTTCTGATAAAAACGCCAAGTCTGACATAAAACGAATCCTATGAGCACTGCAAATAACCGCCAGATCGTTCTCGATACTGAAACCACCGGCATGAACATGATCGGTGTGCACTATGAAGGTCACCGCATCATTGAAATCGGTGCGGTGGAGGTGGTGAACCGTCGCCTGACCGGCAACAACTTCCATATGTATCTGCGACCCGATCGGCTGGTGGATCCAGAAGCGTTTGGCGTGCACGGCATCGCGGATGAGTTCCTGGCCGACAAGCCGACCTTTGCCGATATCGCCGATGAGTTCCTCGACTATATTCGCGGCGCCGAGCTGGTGATCCACAACGCCTCGTTCGATATCGGCTTTATGGACTACGAATTTTCCATGCTGAAGCGCGGCATTGAAAAGACGGAAACCTTCTGCCGCATCACCGATAGCCTGGCGATGGCGCGAAAAATGTTCCCCGGCAAGCGCAACAGCCTGGACGCGCTCTGCTCGCGCTACGAGATCGACAACAGCAAGCGAACGCTGCACGGCGCGCTGCTCGATGCGGAAATCCTGGCGGAAGTCTTCCTGACCATGACCGGCGGTCAGACGTCGCTGGCATTTTCGCTGGAGGGTGAGCGCTCGCAGCAGAACGCAGGCGAAACCATCCAGCGCATCGCGCGTCCCGCTTCCGCGCTGCGCGTGGTAGCGGCGTCGGACGAAGAGGTAATGGCGCATGAGTCGCGCCTCGACCTGGTGATGAAAAAGGGCGGCAGCTGTCTGTGGCGCGGCTGACAGGCGGTTTCGCCGGTTAAATCAGCGTTAAGCGTAAAAAAACAGCAAACGCGCGCGGCGGCGCTAAAAAGCGTTGACGGGGGTGCGGCAGCTCATTAATATGCGCCTCGTTCCCGACGGGGAACACAGCGCGGTGCGGTAGTTCAGTCGGTTAGAATACCGGCCTGTCACGCCGGGGGTCGCGGGTTCGAGTCCCGTCCGCACCGCCAACTCTTCAGAAAGGCCGATTCAGCAATGAATCGGCCTTTTGCTGTTTCCGCCCCTATTTTTCCTGCATTGCCACGCCGCCGGCGAAGCCGCGCGCCGCGTGCGTCTCGCGCTCATGACGCGCCAGATAGCGGTAGCATCCGCCGCCCAGCGCTGCGCCGATAAACCAGCTGAAGTTAGCGACCTCGTGCAGCGCGGGAATAAAGCTAATCAACAAGCCGATGGCGACCGATGGCAGCAGCGCGGCGATCGCCTTCGGGTTAAAGCCGCCGCGATACCAGTAGCGCCCCTGCGGCGTGGCATCGAACAGATCGTCGACAAACACGCGACTGCGCTTGATCAGATAGAAATCCGCCAGCAGGATGCCGAACAGCGGCCCGATAAAGGCGCCCAGCACGTCCAGCGTATAGTGGATCAGCTCCGGCGACTGAAACAGATTCCACGGCGTCAGCAGCACCGAGCCGACGGCGGCGATCATCCCGCCGGTGCGAAAGCTGATTTTCTGCGGCGAGCAGTTAGAGAAATCGAAGGCGGGCGAGACGAAGTTGGCTACGATATTGATGCCGATGGTGGCAGTGATCATGGTCAACAGCCCAATTGCCACCGCCAGATCGTTGCCGACCATGCTCACCGTCTCAATCGGATCGGTGATCATTTTGCCGAACAGCGACTGGGTGCCAGAGACGATCACCACCGTCACCACCGAGAAGAGCAAAAAGTTAAACGGCAGACCCCAGCGGTTGCCGCGGCGAATTTCGCCCATGCTTTTGCCGTAGCGCGAGAAGTCGCCGAAGTTAAGCAGCGGACCGGAAAAATAGGAGACCACCAGCGCGGTGGCGGTGATCATCTGCCAGCCCTGTTCTCCCGCCGTCAGCGACTTGCTCGCCAGGGTGAAGGAAATGCCATCGAAACCCGTCTTGTATACAATCCAGCCCGCCAGCGCCACCATCACCACATAAACAGCGGGGCCCGCCACGTCGATAAAGCGCTTGATGGCGGCCATGCCGTGCCAGAACACCATCGCCTGCAGCAGCCACATCACCCCAAAGCAACACCAGCCGAGCAGCGAAAGCCCCAGCCAGCTGGCGTGGGTCATCGACGCCAGTGACGGAAAGAATTTCAGCAGCACCAGCATCAGCGCATTCGCCGCCAGATAGGTCTGAATGCCATACCAGGCGAAGGCGATCAGACCGCGGATCACCGCCGGAATATTGGCGCCGAAGACGCCGAACGCCTGGCGGCAGATCACCGCATAGGGCACGCCCGCCATCTGGCTCGGCTTCGCCACCAGATTGGCGCAGATTTGCACAATGCAAATCCCCGCCAGCAGGCAAATCAGCACCTGCCAGCTCGCCAGCCCGAGGGTAAAAAAGCTGGCCGCCACCACGTAGCCGCCCATGCTGTGCACATCTGACATCCAGAAAGAGAAGATGTTGTACCAGCTCCAGTTTTGCTGGCGCGTCGGCGCCAGATCCGCATTAGTCAGCCGTGGGCTATAGCGCACCTCTGCGGAGGCAGAAGGGCTGTTAGATTGGTTTGGCATGAAACCTGCTCCTCATAACGACGTTTAGGGGTCAAAGCAACAGAGAGGCTGTTGCAGGATCCAGGCCAGAATCGAAATCTTGTATACAAAATTTTGCGTTCACGTATACGATGTGCGGAGAGAACGACCTGAGGGAGCCGATGATGAGAAGTGATACAGGCCACAGCATGGCCGTCGATGCCGGAGATAAAGACGAGCTTATCTACCAGGCGCTGATAGACGCCATTGTGGAGCATCAGCTGCCGCCGGGCAGCAAACTACCGGAAGAGGCGCTGGCGGAGGTGTTCGGCGTCAGCCGCACCGGCATTCGCAAAGTGCTGCAGCGCCTCGCCGCAGTGCAGATGGTGACGCTGTTGCCCAGGCGCGGTGCACAGGTGACCACGCCCGGCGTCGACGAAGCGCGCGATATCTTTCGCACCCGCGCGCTAATCGAGTGCGCCAATCTGCCGGCGGTGCTGGCGCATCTGCAGCCGCCGCATCTGGCGGCACTGACGCAGCGCATCGCGCAGGAGCAGCAGGCGCATGAGGATCGCGATGGCGCTGCGGCCATTCGCCTCTCTGCCGCCTTTCATATCGAACTGCAGGCGATTGCGGGCAACCAGGTGCTGACCGAGCTGGTGACGCGCCTGACGCAGCGCTCTTCGCTGGTGATCGCCGCCTGGGGCGCGCCCTGGCAGCAGGGCTGCCGCTGCGACGATCACGACCGGCTGGTGACCCATCTGCGCGAAGGCGATCTGGCGGCGCTCACCCAGGCGCTGCAGCACCACTTCGACCATATCGTCTCCAGCCTGCATTTTGAGCGCAGCGGCGAAACGCTGCCCGATTTCTCCCGGTTATTTGCCCGTCATAAAGAGGTGACATCATGAGCCAGATCCAGGTGATCAACCCCAACACCAGCCAGGCGATGACGGAAACCATCGGCGCGGCGGCGCGCGCGGCGGCGTCGCCAGGCACCGATATTATCGCGGTCTCGCCGTCGCAGGGCGTGCCCTCAATCGAGGGCCACTTCGACGAGGCTATCGCGGCGATTGGCGTGCTGGAGCAGGTTAAACGCGGCAGAGAGCAGGGCGTCAGCGGCCACGTCATCGCCTGCTTCGGCGATCCTGGCCTGCTGGCGGCGCGCGAACTGGCCACCGGGCCGGTGATCGGCATCGCCGAAGCGGCGATGCATACCGCGACGCTGGTGGCGACGCGCTTTTCTATTGTTACCACGCTGCCGCGCACGCTGATCATCGCGCGCCATCTGCTGCAGCAGTACGGCTTTACCCACCACTGCGCCGCGCTGCACGCCATCGATCTGCCGGTGCTGGCGCTGGAGGATGGTTCAGGCCTGGCGCAGGAAAAGGTGCGCGAAGAGTGTTTGCAGGCGAAGCAGCAGGATGGCAGCGGCGCGATTGTGCTGGGCTGCGGCGGCATGGCGACGCTGGCGCGCGAACTGACGCAGGAGCTGGGCATGCCGGTGATCGACGGCGTCAGTGCGGCGGTGAAGATGGTCGAGGCGCTGGTGGCGCTTGGCTTCGGCACCAGCAAGCATGGCGATCTCGCGCGGCCGATCGCCAAACTTCTCTCAGAGGCGTTTCAGCATCTAAACTAACCAAACCTTGCCTTAACCTCACAGGACTTTCTCAATGGATAGTGCAGAGAAGAAAGAGTACAGCTTCAACAAAAACTATCCGCGCGATCTGATCGGCTACGGCGCGACGCCGCCGCACGCCGCCTGGCCCAACAAGGCGCGGGTAGCGGTGCAGTTCGTGCTCAACTATGAAGAGGGCGCGGAGAACAACGTGCTGCACGGCGACGCCGGCTCCGAGCAGTTTCTTTCCGATATCATCGGCGCGGCAAGCTATCCCGATCGCCATATGTCGATGGATTCGCTGTATGAATATGGTTCGCGCGCCGGCTTCTGGCGCATTCACCGCGAGTTTCAGAAACGCGGCCTGCCGCTGACGGTGTTCGGCGTGGCGATGGCGCTGGCGCGTCATCCAGAAATTGTTGAGGCGATCAAACAGGCTGACTATGACGTGGTCAGTCACGGCTGGCGCTGGATCCACTATCAGGCGATGGACGCCAAAACCGAGCGCCAGCATATGCAGCAGGCGGTCGACGTGCTCACCGACCTGTTCGGCAAAGCGCCGACCGGCTGGTACACCGGACGCGACAGCCCTAACACGCGGCGGCTGGTGGTGGAGCAGGGCGGCTTCAGCTACGACAGCGATTACTACGGCGACGATCTGCCGTTCTGGACGCAGGTTACCCGTCAGGACGGCACGGTGAAGCCGCATCTGATCATCCCCTACACGCTGGAGTGCAACGATATGCGCTTCGCCACGCCGCAGGGCTTTAATACCGCCGAGCAGTTCTTCACCTACCTGCGCGACACCTTCGACGTGCTTTACGAAGAGGGCGAAACCCAGCCGAAGATGATGTCGGTGGGCATGCACTGCCGTTTGCTGGGACGACCGGGGAAATTCAAAGCCCTGCAGAACTTCCTTGATCATATCCAGCAGCATAGCGACGTCTGGATCTGCACGCGCCAGCAGATCGCCGATCACTGGATTGCCACCCATCCTGCGCCGCAACCCTGACAGCCAGACGCGCGGCTGCCGCCGCCGCGCGTCAGGGAAAACTGTAAGCGGTTATTGAGCAGGAAAATTAATGCATCCCCTCAACCGTTAGCCATTCGTGCGCGACGTAACCCCGCGTCTGGCGGCTTTTTTTAACAATGTTTAAATGAAATAAAAATATTTACGCAACAAAATTAATTAACCTGCGTGAGGTTCTGCACCGCTTAGCGCGCTGTTACATCTTGCCTGCCGCCGGGTTTGCGCTTTGCGCGTATAGATATTCCGGGTCAATCACGGAATAAGGAACCGCTTTGATGAGCAAACTCTCCAGAAGGCATTTTATGGCGTTCGCGGCCGGTGGCACAGTGGCGCTGGCGGCAGGCCAGGTGCACGCCCACGACGCCATCGCCTCATGGCCCGCCAACACGCCGCGCGATCCCGGCCCGCACGATGCCGCGCGCGAGGGGCAAAATCCCGATATCGTCAATCCGCCCGCCACCGACAGCGGCACGCTGCCCAACCTGCGCTTCTCGTTCAGCGACGCCCACGTGCGCAAGGGCAGCGGCGGCTGGACGCGTCAGGTGACGCAGCGCGAGCTGGGCATCTCCACTACCATCGCCGGTGTCGATATGCGCCTTAACGCCGGCGGCATCCGCGAGCTGCACTGGCATAAGGAGGGCGAATGGGCCTATATGACCTTCGGCAATGCGCGCGTGACCGCCTTTGACAGCGACGGCGGCTGGTTCGTTGACGATATCGGCGTCGGCGACCTCTGGTACTTTCCGCCGGGCATTCCGCATTCGATTCAGGGACTGGGGCCGGACGGCTGCGAGTTTTTGCTTGCCTTCGACAGCGGCGGCTTTGACGAAGACAGCACCTTCCTGCTGTCGGACTGGTTCAAACATATTCCGCCTGACATTCTGGCGAAAAACTTCAGCGTGCCGGTCTCAACCTTTGCAAAACTTCCGTCGCCGGACGATGAGTATATTTTCGCTGGCAAGGTGCCGGGTAGCCTGGCCTCGGACGCGATTCAGGGCGCGCCGAAATCGAAACGCCGCTTCACCCATCGTATGCTGGCGCAGGCGCCCATCAACGCGCCGGGCGGCACGGTGCGCATTACCGACTCTTCGACTTTTCCGGTGTCGAAAACCATTGCCGCCGCGCTGGTGGAGATTGCGCCAGGCGGCATGCGCGAACTGCACTGGCATCCCAATAACGACGAGTGGCAATACTATCTGGAAGGCGAGGGGCGCATGGGCGTGTTCGCCTCGTCGGGCCAGGCGAGAACCTTTGATTACCGGGCGGGCGACGTCGGCTATGTGCCTTTCGCCATGGGACACTATATCGAGAACACCGGCAGCGGGCCGCTGCGCTTTCTGGAGCTGTTCAAAAGCGATTACTACGCCGATATCTCCCTGAACCAGTGGCTTGCCAGCACGCCGCGCGAGCTGGTGGCGCAGCATCTGCAGCTCGACGAAACCTTTCTCTCAGCGCTGTCGCTGAAAAAAAATCCGGTCGTCAACTAGCCGGATGGGCTGGCCGCGCGCCAGCCCTGCGTATTATTCCGAATCCTCAACGTCGGCTAAAAGCGGCGGTTGTTCGCGCCAAATCAATCAGCGACAATCGCCGCTTCCATAATTTTTTCTTATGACTAAGCGTCGTGAACATGACTACATCGCCGCAGGCGAAAAGGAGAGGCGCGCTGCGCACGTTTCTTGCCCGCTTCTGGCCGCATCCGCTGCCGGTCGCGAAAAAACAGATAGTTATCGCCAGCGTCGGCGCCGGGTTTGGGCTGACCATCACCAGCCTGATCAGCCACTGGCTGCTGGGGCAGGTTAATCTCTGGTTTGTTGCGCCAATGGGCGCCTCTGCCGTGCTGCTGTTTGGCCTGCCCAACAGCCCGCTGGCCCAGCCCTGGTCGATTGTCGGCGGCAATATGGTGGCGGCGGCGATCGGCGTGACCGCCGCCATGACCATCCCCTATGCGCCGCTGGCCTGTGGCGTCGCCGCCTGCCTCGCCATCGCCGCGATGTTTCAGCTGCGCTGCCTGCATCCGCCCAGCGGCGCGGTGGCGCTAACCGCGATCCTCGGCGGCGGCAGCGTTCATCAGCTGGGCTACCACTATATTCTGACGCCGGTGCTGCTTAACTCCCTCTGCCTGGCGCTGCTGGCGATCCTCTTCAACAACCTGGCGGGGCGGCGCTATCCGCATCCGCTGGCCGCCACCGAGGCGAAGCCGGAGCCGGTCACGCTGGCGGTGCCGATTACCCGCGACGACCTGCATCAGGCGCTGGAAAGTGGCCAGCTGCTGGATATTGACGAAGACGATCTCCAGCAGCTGCTGCAGCAGGCTGAAACCATTGCGGCGCAGCGTCAGGCTAGCCTTCGCTCATCAAGCTGACCTGCGCGGCGACAATGCGCCAGCCCTGCGGCAGCCTGACCCAGCTCTGCTGCTGACGGCCGATTTTTGTCGTGCCGTCACGCGTGAACTCGGTGCTGCAAACCGCAAAGTCGTCGCCGAAGGTAGTGATAACGCTGTTGCGCAGGGTGCGCGCCAGCCCGGCGGCGGGACGCTGGGCGCGAAAGGCGCGGATCTGCTCGATGCCGTAGAGGTTCTCGCCCGCGCCGAGACGCACGGTGCGTTCGTCGTGCCAGAAGAGCGCGTCCAGCGTCTCGATATCATTGCTCACCAGCGCCTGCTCATAGCGATAAAAAGCGGCGGTCACCTCCGCCACCACGTGCGGCAGATTAATCTCTTCACTGTTCATTCGGTTTACCCAGAGAGGTTATACCCTGCTGCTCCAGCGCAAAGGCGACGCGCAGCGCAGCGGCTTCGTTAAAGGGCGCGGCGATCAGCTGTAGCCCAATCGGCAGACCGCTTTTCGTCGCCAGCGGCACGCTGCACACCGGCAGGCCGAGGAAGGAGATCGGCTGCGTCAGCATGCCCATACTGGCGCGCGTCGGCAGATGCGTGCCGTTGACCGCGATCGTTTCCTGGCCGATCAGCGGCGCGGCGCAGGGCGTCGCGGGGGCGATCAGCACGTCGAACCGACTGAACAGCGGCAGCACCTGCTGCTGAAAGTGGCGGCGGAAGCGCTGCGCCTGCACATACCAGGCGGCGGGCAGCATCGCGCCCGCCAGCAGCCGCTCGCGCGAGGCGGGTTCGAACCGCTCCGGCGAGGCGCGCAGCGCGGGCAGATAGTGGTTGCCGCCCTCGCAGGCGGTCAGGATAAAGGCCGCCGAGCGCGCCAGCTCCGCTTCCGGCAGCGTTACCTCATCCTGGATATCCAGCGCCCGCGCGGCCTGTGCCAGCGCGTCGCGCGCGTCGTCGTCGCACCAGGTAGAGAAAAAGCCGCCCAGCAGCGCACAGCGCTGGCCGCGCTCTTCCAGCCCGAGCTGCGCCGGATCGGCGGGGCGATTCGCCTGGAATGCGTCCTGCGGGTCATGCCCCTGCAGCATGTCATACACCAGCGCCAGATCCTCGACGCGGCGCGCGAAAGGGCCGATATGATCGAGGCTGGCGACAAAGGGATGGCTGCCGCTGCGCGACAGCCGGCCAAAGGTCGGCTTCAGGCCGAAGATGCCGCACAGCGACGCGGGCACGCGAATCGAGCCGTTGGTGTCGGTGCCGAGCGAGAAGTGCGCCAGCCCGGCCGCGACCGCCGCCGCAGAGCCGCCCGACGAGCCGCCGGCGACCCGCGTCATGTCATGCGGGTTGCGCGTGGCGCCGAAATGGCTGTTCTCGGTGGTGAATCCGTAGGCATAGGCGTCCATATTCAGCATGCCGGAGAGCAGCGCGCCGGCGCGGCTCAGGCGGCTGACCGCCCAGGCGTCCTGCGTCGCCGCCGGTCGATCCTGAAACAGGGCGGCGCCCGCCAGCGTGGTGTGGTCCGCCACGTCGAACAGGTTTTTCACCGCGTAGGGCACGCCCGCCAGCGGCGGCAGATCCTCGCCGCGTCGCCGCTGCGCGTCGATGGCGTCCGCCTCGCGCAGCATGCGTTCTGTGGTGATCTCGGTCCAGGCGTTAATCGCGCGCTGGCGCTCAATCCCTTGCAGGGTCAGCTGCGCCACCTCGCGCGCGCTGAGATCGCCGCGCTGAATCGCCTGCTGCAGCGCCTGGATAGAAAATTCGCTGAGGTTCATGGATGAAACACTCCCGCCACTTCCAGCCGGTCGTCAAGCGGGAAGGCCATCAGCGGCGCGGCCAGCGTGGCGATGCGCTCTAGCTGAATCACCAGTTCGGCGCGGCGCGCCTCGTCCAGCTCCAGCGCCAGCAGCTGCTCCATCTGCGCCAGATAGCGCGCCCAGTCTGTTGTCTGCTCCATCTTTTTTCTCCTGTCAGAAACCGCTCGCGCTGCCGTTGCTGCGCGGATCGCATGCGCCTTCCAGCATGCCGTTGTTGTGGCGCACGATGGCGCCGGCGTGTCCTACCGCTTCGCTGAAGTCGGGCAGCAGCTCGACCTCGTGCCCCAGCTGGCGCAGCCTGGCGACGCTCTCCGGCGCAAAGCGGCCCTCCAGCTTGAGCGAGTCGGAGGCGTTGCCCCAGGTGCGTCCCAGCAGCCAGCGCGGCGCGCTCACCGCCTGCTGCAGCGGCATGCCCTGAATCACATGGCGGGTAAAGATCGCCGCCTGGGTTTGCGGCTGGCCATCGCCGCCCATCGCGCCGTAAACCAGGGTGCGGCCATCTTTCAGGCGCGCGGCGGCGGGATTGAGGGTATGGAACGGCTGCTTGCCCGGCGCCAGCGCCAGCAGGTGATCTGCGTCGAGGCTGAAGGCCGCGCCGCGATTCTGCCAGGTAATCCCGGTGCCGGGGATCACCACGCCGCTGCCGAACTCGTGGTAGATGCTTTGAATAAAGGAGACGGCGAGGCCGCTGCTGTCCATCACGCCCATCCACACCGTGTCGCCGGGACCACGCCCGGTTCCCCAGGGCGCGGCCTGCGTCTCGCTCACCTGGCTCGCCAGCGTGGCGAAGTGATCCTGGGTCAGCAGCGACTGCGCCTCGCAGCGCATATCGCGCGGATCGGTGAGATGGGCGTCGCGCAGCGCAAAGGCTTTTTTCGTCGCCTCCACGATGCGGTGCACCGTCTGCGCTTCGTCAGCCTGCGCCATCGCCAGATGGTCGGTCACGCCGAGGATCGCCAGCGACACCAGCCCCTGCGTTGGCGGCGCGATATTCCACAGGTCGCCTTCGCTGTGCGCCACGTGCAGCGGCGTGCAGCGACGCGCGCGCTGCTGCTGCAGATCCGCCAGCGTCACCGGCATGCCGAGCGCCACCATTTCGCGCGCCAGATGGTTCGCCAGCTCGCCGCGATAAAAGCTGTCGAGGCCCTGCTCGCTCAGCAGGCTCAGCGTCTGCGCCAGCGCCGGCTGGGTAAAGCGGCTGCCGGGACGCGGCGCGTCGCCGTCCGGCAGAAAGGTGGCGGCGAAGCCGGGCTGATGCGCCAGCTCATGCTGCTTCGCGGTGGTGGCGGCCGCCTGCGAGGCGGTCACCGGAATACCGTCGGCGGCGTAGCGGATCGCGTCGCGCAGCAGGCGCGGCAGCGGCAGCGGCTCGCCGCCCAGCTCGCCGGAGAGCGTCAGCGCCTCCTGCCAGCCGCTGACCGTGCCGGCCACCGTCAGCGCGGCGGCCGGTCCGCGATGCGGAATGGCGCGTTCGCCGCGATAGAAATCGATAGTGGCCAGCGAGCCTGCCGCGCCGCTGGCGTCGATAGCAACCGGATCGCCGTTGGGCGGCAGCACCAGCCAGAAGCCGTCGCCGCCGAGACCGTTCATATGGGGATAGACCACGGCGATAGTGGCAGCGGCGGCGACCATCGCCTCAATCGCATTGCCGCCGTCGCGCAGCACCGCCAGCGCGCTCTCGCTCGCCAGGTGATGCGGCGCCACCGCCATGCCGAGCGGAGCCATATTGCTCTGGATCATAATCACTCTTTTCATCGGGTAGAGGAGGGAACTCTCAAGCAAGAGCCGTTCCAGTTTTTTGCGCGGGCGCGGTGCGGCGGTAACCTGGATCGAATTATGCTAGCTTCTGCTGAAACAAAAGTTACAGGACGACGCATGAAACAGCTTGATGAACGACTCAGAAGCCACTATCCGCAGCTGTCACCGCAGGAGCAGCGCATTGCGGATTTCGTCTTTGACCATTTCGACGATCTGATCAGCTATAACAGCGCCGAGCTGGCAAGGCTCAGCGGCGTGTCGAAGGCCACCGTCAGCCGCTTGTTCCGGCGGCTGGGCTACGACAAATATAAAGATATGCGCGACGAGCTGCGCACCCTGCGCCAGAGCGGCATGCCGCTGACCGACAATCGCGACGCGGTGCAGGGCAACACGCTGCTGGCGCGCCACTACAAGCAGGAGATGGCAAACCTGACGCAGTGGGTCAACACGCTCGACGCGCAGCAGTTTAGCGAGGCGGTGCAGCAGATGACGCAGGCGAAACGCATTTTCATTATCGGCATGCGCAACTCCTGGCCGCTGGCGCTGCACCTGCGCCAGCAGCTGCTGCAGGCGCGCCGCGACGTGATTATCCTGCCGCAGCCGGGACAGACGCTGGCGGAAGAGGTGGTGGATATCACCCCTGACGATATGGTGGTGGTGATGGCGTTTCGCCGCCGCACGCGCCTGATCCGACCGCTGATGCAGCTGCTGCAGCAGCGCCAGATCCCGCTGCTGATGCTGTGCGAGCCGCAGGCGCAGTCGGTGACTGGGCTGGCGCGCTGGCAGCTCTGCGCGCCGCTCGACAGCGTCTCCGCCTTCGACAGCTACGCCTCGGCGATGAGTTTGATTAACCTGCTGGCCAACGCGCTGCTGCATGAAATGCTGTCGCAGGGCCGCCAGCGCATTCATCAGATCGCCGATCTCTACCAGCAGCTGGACGAGCTGGAGCACCGCTAAAGAGCACCATTTTGGTGCTTTGCCTCATTATGATCTCTCGCTGCCGCCGCCGGGAAGCCGCCTGTAAGGCGAATAATCCCCTTTTTCCCGGCGCGCTTGCTAGCGCCGGGGTTGGCACATTAGTTGCAAATCACATAAACAAGAATCTTTTGTTTCAGGTCAACTTACCGGGGTGCATAATGAAAAAGACGTTAATGGCGGTCGCAGCGGCGGCGTTACTGATGGTTCAGACCGGCAGCGCGCTGGCGGATCAGCTGCAGGATATCGAGAAGCGCGGCGTGCTGCGCGTGGCGGTGCCGCAGGACTTTCCGCCGTTTGGATCGGTCGGCACCGATCTGCAGCCGCAGGGCTACGATATCGACACGGCGAAATACCTCGCGAAACAGATGAAACTTAAGTTGCAGCTGGTGCCGGTCACCAGCGCCAACCGCGTGCCCTATCTGCAAACCGATAAGGTCGATCTGGTGATCTCCAGCATGGGGAAAAACCCGGAGCGTGAAAAAGTGATCGACTTCAGCCGCGCCTATGCACCGTTCTTCCTCGGCGTCTTCGGCCCGAAAGGCGAGGCGTTGAAAGACGCGGCGGCGCTGAGCGGCAAGAGCATCGGCGTCACGCGCGGCGCGGTGGAAGATATGGTGCTGAGCAGCCTGGCGCCGAAAGAGGCGCAGGTGAAGCGCTACGAAGACAACAACACCACGCTGTCGGCCTACCTCTCTGGCCAGGTGCAGTACGTGGCGACCGGCAACCTGGTGGTGGCGGCGATTGCGCGGCAGAACCCGCAAAAAGCGCCGGTGGCGCAGTTTATGCTGAAGGATTCGCCCTGCTATATCGGCCTGAAAAAAGATGAGCCGGCGCTGAAGGCGAAGGTGGACGCGCTGATCGAGCAGGGCATCAAAGACGGCACGCTGAACAAGCTGTCGGAAGAGTGGCTGAAAGCGCCGCTGCCCGCCAGCCTCGGCGCATAAGGTCCAGCTATGCTCGGGCAACTTAACTTTCCTGCGCTCCTGCCCTACTGGCCGGAGCTGCTCGCCGGCCTGTGGGTCACGATTCAGCTGACGGTGCTGGCTACCGTCGGCGGCGTCGGGCTGGGGATCCTCGGTGCGGCGCTGCGCAGCGGCCAGCCGGGCTGGGCCAGTCGCCTCTGGGGGCTGTACGTGGAGATTATCCGCAACACCCCGTTCGTGGTGCAGCTCTTTTTTATCGTGTTCGGCCTGCCCAATCTGGGCCTGAAGCTGACGGCGGGCGAAGCGGCGCTGCTGGCGATGCTGATTAACCTCGGCGCCTACAGCACCGAAATTATCCGCGCCGGCATTCAGGTGACGCCGAAAGGGCAGTGGGAAGCGGGACGCGTGCTGGGGCTGACGCGCGCGCAAACCTTTCTGCGCGTGGTGCTGCCGCCATCGCTGCAGCGCATCTATCCGGCGCTAGTGAGCCAGTGCATTATCGTGATGCTCGGCTCGTCGGTGGTGTCGCAGGTCTCCTATGAAGAGCTGACCTTCGCCGCCAACCTGATCCAGTCGCGCACCTTTTTAAGCTTCGAGGTCTATCTGGTGACCACGCTGATCTATCTGCTGTTGTCGATCGCCATGCGCCAGGTGCTGCTGGCGGTGGGACGTAAATGGTTGGGAGCGCAGGCATGATGAGCACCTTTACCGACTGGGATATTCTGCGCAACCTGCTGCTGGCGGCGCGCTGGACGCTGCTGCTGTCGCTGACCGCCTTTGTCGGCGGCACGCTGGTGACGCTGCCGCTGCTCTTTCTGCGCCTGCTGCAGCGTAAGTGGCTGACGCGGCTGATCCGCGGCTACACCGAGCTGTTTCAGGGCACGCCGCTGCTGATGCAGCTGTTTCTCGCCTTTTTTGGTGTCGGGCTGTTCGGCATCGACGTCGCGCCCTGGACTGCGGCCTCGCTGGCGTTAACCTTCTACACCAGCGCCTTTCTGCTCGATATCTGGTTCGGCAGCATTCGCGCGCTGCCGAAAGGGCAGTGGGAGGCGTCGCGCTGCCTCGGCCTCAGCTTTGGCCAGACGCTGTGCCGGGTGATCGCGCCGCAGGCGATCCGCATCGCCATCGCGCCGACGGTGGGCTTCGCCGTACAGGTGATCAAAGGCACCGCGCTCGCCTCGATTATCGGCTTTATCGAACTGACCAAAGCCGGCACCATTTTGAACAACGTGACCTATCAGCCCTTTAAGGTGTTTGGCCTGGTCGCGCTGGGCTACTTCCTGATGTGTTATCCGCTGTCCCGCTACAGCCAGTATCTGGAGAAAAAATTCCATGCCGCTCATCACCATTAATCAGGTGCAGAAGTACTACGGCGATAATCACGTGCTGAAAGGCGTCGATCTCGATATCGAGATGGGCGAAGTGATCTCGATAATCGGCCGCAGTGGATCGGGCAAAAGCACGCTGCTGCGCTGCATGAACGGGCTGGAAGGCTATCAGGAAGGGAGCATCAAGCTGGGCGGCATGACCATCACCGACCGCGATTCTCAGGCGCGCGACATCAGCCGCTCGGTCGGCATGGTGTTCCAGAACTTCAACCTTTTTCCGCATATGACCGCGCTGGAAAACGTGATGCTGGCGCCGCGCCGCGTGCTGAAGAAAAGCGAGGCGGAGTGCCGCGCACTGGCGACGCAGATGCTGGAGAAAGTCGGCCTCGGCGAACGCCTCGACTACTCTCCGGCGAACCTCTCCGGCGGCCAGCAGCAGCGCGTCGCCATCGCCCGCGCGCTGGCGATGAACCCGAAGGTGCTGCTGTGCGACGAGATCACCTCGGCGCTTGACCCCGAACTGGTGGGCGAGGTGCTGAAAGTGCTGGAGCAGCTCGCCGCCGAAGGCATGACGCTGATCCTCGTCACCCATGAGATGAACTTCGCCCGCGACGTCGGCGACCGCGTGGTCTTTATGCATCAGGGGCGCGTCTGGGAGCAGGGCAGCAGCAAAACCCTGTTCGCCGCGCCGCAGACGCCGGAGCTGAAGCAGTTTATCTCCTCGGTGCGACTCTAATTTAGACAGGAAATCAACATGGAAAACCGCTACCCGCAAATCAATCCGCCGCAGCGTCTGCTGATGGGCCCTGGCCCGATCAACGCCGATCCGCGCGTGCTGCGCGCCATGTCCAGCCAGCTGATCGGCCAGTACGATCCGGCGATGACCCACTATATGAACGAGGTGATGGCGCTTTATCGCGGGGTCTTCCGCACCGAAAACCGCTGGACGCTGCTGATCGACGGCACCTCGCGCGCCGGGATCGAGGCGATCCTGCTGTCGGCGATCCGTCCTGGCGATCGGGTGCTGGTGCCGGTATTCGGCCGCTTTGGCCATCTGCTGTGTGAGATTGCCCGCCGCTGTCGCGCCGAGGTGCACACCATCGAGGTGCCCTGGGGCGAGGTGTTTACGCCGGATCAGATCGAGGACGCCATTAAGCGCGTGAAGCCGCGCCTGCTGCTGACGGTGCAGGGCGACACCTCGACCACCATGCTGCAGCCGCTGGCGGAGCTGGGCGCCATCTGCCAGAAGTACGGCGTGCTCTTCTACACCGACGCCACCGCGTCGCTCGGCGGCAACGCGCTGGAAACCGACGCCTGGGGGCTGGATGCGGTGTCGGCCGGGATGCAGAAATGCCTCGGCGGCCCCTCCGGCACCTCGCCGATCACCCTCAGCCCGCAGATGGAAGCGGCGATCCGCCGCCGCAAATGCGTGGAAGAGGGGATCCGCACCGCCGCGCATCAGGACGGCGACGAAGAGATGATCTACTCCAACTATTTCGATCTCGGCATGATCATGGACTACTGGGGGCCGGAGCGCCTTAACCACCATACCGAGGCGACCAGCGCGCTGTTCGGCGCGCGCGAGTGCGCGCGGCTGATCCTGCAGGAGGGCCTGGACGCAGGTATCGCGCGGCACAAGCTGCACGGCGAGGCGCTGCTGAAGGGCATTCAGGGCATGGGGCTGGAAACCTTCGGCGACCTGAAGCACAAGATGAACAACGTGCTCGGCGTGGTGATCCCGCAGGGCGTCAACGGCGACCAGGTGCGCGCGCTGATGCTGGAGGATTTCGGCATCGAGATCGGCACCTCATTCGGGCCGCTGCACGGCAAGGTATGGCGCATCGGTACCATGGGCTACAACGCGCGTAAAGATTGCGTGATGACCACGCTGGCGGCGCTGGAGGCGGTGCTGACGCACGTCGGCTTCCGCGCAACCCAGGGCGCGGCGATGCAGGCGGCCTGGGATCGCTACGGGAGCGAGGCATGATGATGAACGCCGTTGAGGCGCAGCTCGCCGCCGAACGGGTGATGGCGCGCTGTGACGCGCTGGCGGCGATCAGCGAATCGCCCGATCAGCTGACGCGCGTCTACCTCTCGCCGCAGCATCTGCGCGCCAACGCGCAGGTCGGCGAGTGGATGGCGCAGGCCGGCATGCGCGTCTGGCAGGATGAAGTCGGCAATATCTGCGGCCGCTACGACGGCGCAAGCGAGGGCGCGCCCGCGCTGCTGCTCGGCTCGCATCTCGATACGGTGCGCAACGCCGGTCGCTACGACGGCATGCTCGGCGTGCTGACCGCAATTGAAACCGTGCAGTGGCTGCATCAGAGGCGGCAGCGCCTGCCGCTGGCGGTGGAGATCGTCGGCTTCGGCGACGAAGAGGGCACGCGCTTCGGCATTACGCTGCTTGGCAGCCGCGGCATCGCCGGCAGCTGGCCAGAGAGCTGGACCACGCATCCAGACGGCAACGGCATCACCGTGGCGCAGGCGATGGCGGACGTGGGGCTGGACGCGGAAGCGATCCCGCGCGCGGCGCGTGACCTGAACGACATCGTCGCCTATCTTGAACTGCATATCGAACAGGGGCCCTGCCTGGAGCAGGAAGGGCTGGCGCTGGGTGTGGTCACCGCCATCAACGGCGCGCGCCGTCTTAGCTGCCGCTTCAGCGGCGAGGCGGGCCACGCGGGCACGGTGCCGATGGTCCACCGTAAAGACGCGCTGGCGGCGGCGGCGGAGTGGATGGTGTTTATCGAGGCGACCACGCGCGAGCAGGATCCGCAGCTGGTGGCCACGGTTGGCACGCTGAGCTGCGCGCCTGGTGCGGTCAACGTTATTCCTGGCGAGGTGACGCTGTCGCTCGACGTGCGCGGCCCGCAGGACCTGCCGCTGGAGCGGCTGCTGTCGAGCCTGCTGACTCAGGGCGAGGCGATCGCGCTGCGGCGCGGCCTGCGCTTCGAGGCGGAAGAGTATTACCGCATCAGCGCCACCGCCTGCGACAGCGATCTGCAGCAGGCGCTGAGCAGCGCGGTGGAGACGGTGCAGGGCCGCACGCTGGCGCTGCCGAGCGGCGCGGGCCATGACGCTATCGCCATCGCCGAGCGCTGGCCGGTCGGCATGCTGTTCGTGCGCAACGAACGCGGCATCAGCCACCATCCGGCGGAAGCGGTAATGACCGAGGACGTGGCGCTGGCGGTGCGCGCTTATCTGCACGCCGTGTGCCAGCTGGCGCAGCGAGGCGCGCCATGAACCTCGCGACCTTCAACGCGCTACCGGCGTCGGCGGCACAGGCGGCAATCGCCCACTGCGTGGCAATCCCGCGCTGGCAGCAGGCGCTGGCGGCCGCAAGGCCTTTCGCCTCGCTGGCGGCGCTGCTGGCGGAAGCGGAGCGGCTGACGCAGGCGTGGAGCCGCGACGATCTGGAGCAGGCGCTGCTGGCCCATCCGCGCATTGGCGAACGCGCCAGCGGCGCAGAGAAAGAGGCGGCACTGTCGCGGCAGGAGCAGTCCGCGATGGGCGACGCCGACGCGGCGCTGAAGCAGGCGATGCGGGCGGGCAATCAGGCCTATGAAGCGCGCTTCGGCCGCGTCTTCCTGATCCGCGCCAGCGGGCGCAGCGGCGAAGAGATGCTGGCGCAGCTTCAGCGTCGCCTGACACACGATGAACCCACTGAAACGCGCGAAGCGCTACAGCAGCTGCGGGAGATCACCCTGCTGCGTCTGAAGGAGAGACTGCTATGAGCACCATCACCACCCATATTCTCGACACCGCGCTGGGCAAACCGGCGGTCGGCGTCGCTATCTCCCTTGAGCAGAATAGCCCGGAGGGCTGGCTGCCGGTTGCCGACGGCGAGACGGACAGCGACGGGCGCATCGGCGACTTAACGCCGGAGCCGCTGACGCCGGGCCACTATCGCCTGACGGCCGAAATCGGCGACTACTTTGCCGCAGATGGCCGCGACGCGCTCTACGTCTCCGCGCAGATTGACTTCGTGATCGCCGCCGCGGGCAGCCATTTTCATCTGCCTTTTCTCATCTCGCCGTGGTCGTGGTCGACCTATCGCGGAAGCTAATTTTGAAAGCCTGCGGCTATCAAAACCGTTGGTGTATCCAGATAGTGTTTGGCGCAGTGTAACGCTATCGTAGCCGGGTAACCAAAAGCCAACGGAGCCGATAATGAGCACGCCCGAAGATAACAATAACGCCGCAGGTAAATGCCCTTTCCCTCATGGCGCGTCGCAAGAAAAAAATCAGAATGAGAGCGGCGCCGACGCCGGTAAATGTCCGTTTAACCACGGCGCCTCTGAAGAGAAAAGCGTGCTGGCGCGTGGCGCTGGCAGCGGCACCACCAACCGCGACTGGTGGCCTAACATGCTGCGCGTCGACCTGCTGAACCAGCACTCCAGCCGTTCCAATCCTCTCAGCGACGACTTCAACTACCGCGACGAATTCAGCAAGCTCGACTATTCGGCGCTGAAAGCGGACATTCGCGCGCTGCTGACTGACTCCCAATCCTGGTGGCCAGCCGACTGGGGCAGCTATATCGGCCTGTTTATCCGTATGGCATGGCACAGCGCAGGCACCTATCGCACCATCGACGGTCGCGGCGGCTCTGGCCGTGGTCAGCAGCGTTTCGCGCCGCTCAACTCCTGGCCGGACAACGTCAGCCTGGATAAAGCGCGTCGCCTGCTGTGGCCGGTGAAACAGAAGTATGGCCAGAAAATTTCCTGGGCCGATCTCTATATTCTCGCGGGCAACGTCTCGCTGGAAAACGCCGGCTTCCGCACCTTCGGCTTTGGTGCCGGACGTGAAGACGTGTGGGAACCGGATATGGATGTGGACTGGGGCCACGAGACCGAATGGCTGGCGCATCGTCATCCGGAAAGCCTCGCCAACGCGCCGCTCGGCGCCACCGAAATGGGCCTGATCTACGTCAACCCGGAAGGCCCGGAAGCGAGCGGCAACCCGGCCTCGGCCGCGCCAGCCATTCGCGCCACCTTTGGCAACATGGGCATGAACGACGAAGAGATCGTGGCGCTGATCGCCGGCGGCCATACGCTGGGTAAAACCCACGGCGCGGGCGCGGCCAGCCATCTTGATGTCGATCCGGAAGCCTCGCCGATTGAAGCGCAGGGCTTCGGCTGGCGCAGCAGCTACGGCAGCGGCGCAGGCGCAGACGCCATTACGTCGGGTCTGGAAGTGGTCTGGACGCAAACCCCGACCCAGTGGAGCAACTACTTCTTCGAGAACCTGTTCAAATATGAGTGGGTGCAGACGCACAGCCCGGCGGGCGCCATTCAGTTTGAGGCGAGCAACGCCGACGCGATTATTCCCGATCCGTTCGATCCAGAGAAAAAGCGCAAGCCGACCATGCTGGTGACCGACCTGACGCTGCGCTTCGACCCGGAGTTCGAAAAGATCTCCCGTCGCTTCCTTAACGATCCGCAGGCGTTTAACGAAGCCTTCGCCCGCGCCTGGTTCAAGCTGACCCACCGCGATATGGGGCCGAAAGCGCGCTACCTTGGCCCGGAAGTGCCGAAGGAAGATCTGCTGTGGCAGGATCCGCTGCCGGCGGCGATTTATCAGCCGAGCGAGAGCGACATCAGCGAGCTGAAGGCGAAAATCGCGGCATCTGGTCTGAGCGTCAGCCAGCTGGTTTCCGCTGCCTGGGCCTCTGCGTCGACCTTCCGCGGCGGCGACAAGCGCGGCGGCGCGAACGGTGCCCGTCTGGCGCTGGCGCCGCAGAGAGAGTGGGCGGTCAACGCCAGCGTGATCCGCGACGTGCTGCCGGTGCTGCAGGATATTCAGCACACCACAGGCAAAGCCTCGCTGGCGGACATTATCGTGCTGGCGGGCAACGTCGGTGTCGAAATGGCGGCCGCGGCGGCGGGCGTAGCGGTGCAGGTGCCCTTTACGCCGGGCCGCGTCGATGCGCGCCAGGATCAGACTGACGTCGACTCCTTTGCGCTGCTGCAGCCGCTGGCGGACGGTTTCCGCAACTATCGTCGTGTGCAGGGCGGTTCATCTACCGAAACCCTGCTGCTGGATAAAGCGCAGCAGCTGACCCTGAGCGCGCCGGAGTTGACGGTACTGCTGGGCGGTCTGCGCGTGCTGGGAACCAACTTCGACGGCAGCGACCGCGGCCTGTTCACCGAACGTCCCGGCGTGCTGAGCACCGACTTCTTCTCGAACCTGCTCGATATGCGTACCGCATGGCGCGCCACCGACGAGAGCGAGGAGCTGTTTGAAGGGCGCGACCGTCAGAGCGGCGAGGTGAAGTTCCACGCCACCCGCGCTGACCTGGTGTTTGGCTCAAATGCCATCCTGCGCGCGCTGGCGGAAGTTTACGCCAGCGGCGACGCCCACCAGAAGTTCGTTACCGACTTCGTGGCCGTCTGGACCAAAGTGATGAATCTGGATCGCTTCGATATCTAATCGGGTAAAAAAAGAGAAAGCCGCAGCCTGTCCGCTGCGGCTTTTTTTTGCCTGTTGCTAGCTCAGCGTAAAGGCATCGCCGTCGCGCCACGCCGGGAAGCGGGCGCGATAAGCATCCAGCGCCTCGCGCGACAGCGTCGCATCCAGCCGCGCCTGCGCACCGGGCTGGGCGGCGCTGAGGATCTCGCCCTGCGGCGAGATAATCTGGCTGTCGCCGCTGTAGTGATGCTGATTGCCGTCGCTGCCGACGCGGTTGCAGCCCGCGACATAGGCCTGATTCTCAATAGCGCGCGCCAGCAGCAGCGCCTGCCAGTGCAGGGCGCGCGGCGCCGGCCAGTTCGCCACGTAGAGCGCCAGATCGTAGTCGTCGCGGTTGCGGGAGAAGACCGGGAAGCGCAGGTCGTAGCAGATCTGCGGCAGGATGCGCCAGCCGCGCCACTGTAGCACCGCGCGCGTGTCGCCCGGCAGATAGTGATGATGCTCGTCCGCCATACGGAACAGGTGGCGCTTGTCATACTGATGCAGCGTGCCGTCCGGCTCCACCAGCAGGAAGCGATTCACCGCGCCTTTCTCGGTCTGGATCGCCGCGCTGCCGCCTACCAGCGCGTCGCTTGCCGCGGCGTGTTTATGCAGCCACTCCACCACCTGCGCCTGCGGCAGCGAGCGCTGCGCCGCCTCCATAGCGAAGCCGGTGGTGAACATCTCCGGCAGCAGGATCAGATCGCGGCCCGTAATGCCCTCAAGCACACCGTCGAAGTGGCGCAGGTTCGCCTCGCCGTCCATCCAGTGCAGGGTTTCCTGTAAAACCGTGATGTTTAAATCTGACATAAGCGCTCCGCAGCGGCGTCGAGCGTCGCCTCCTGTTTGGCGAAGCAGAGCCGGATCAGCTTATGCGGAAACGGCCCGGCGCAGAACACCGACAGCGGGATCGCCGCCACGCCCACCTCTTTTGTCAGCCACTGGCAGAAGCTGACGTCGTCGAGGTCGGAGATGGCGCTGTAGTCCGCCAGCAGAAAGTAGGTGCCTTCGCACGGCAGCACCTTGAAGCGGCTCCTCTCCAGCGCCTGCGCCAGCCGGTCACGGCGCGCGCGGTAAAAGGCGGAGAGTTCGCGGTAGTGCGCCGGCTCGTGGCGCAGCATATCGGCGATCGCCAGCTGGGCCGGGGTATTGACCGAGAAGGTCAGATACTGATGCACCTTGCGGATCTCGGCGCTGATAGCGGCGGGCGCAACGCTGTAGCCCACCTTCCAGCCGGTCATATGAAAGGTTTTGCCGAACGAGGAGACGGCGACGGCGCGCTGGCGCAGCTGCGGATGCGCCAGCACGCTGGCGTGGCCCGCCTCGTCGAAGCAGATATGCTCATAGACCTCGTCGCTCAGCACGTAGATCTCCTGGTCGGCGATCGCCTGCCACAGCGCGGCGAAATCGGCGCTGCGCCAGACGGTGGCAGAGGGGTTGTGCGGCGTATTGAGGATCACCAGGCGGGTTTTGCGGGAGAGCAGCGCGGCGAACGCCGTCCAGTCAACGCGAAAGCCCGGCGGCTGCAGCGCGATGCGTTTCAGCACGCCGCCCGACAGCTCCACGGCGGGCGCATAGCTGTCGTAGCTCGGGTCGAAGCAGATCACCTCGTCGCCCGGTCGCACCAGCGCGGTGATCGCCGCATAGAGCGCTTCGGTCGCGCCGGCGGTCACGGTGATGTCGCTGTTGACGTCGGGGCGATAGCCGTACAGCTCGGCGGTTTTCTCGGCGATCGCCTCGCGCAGCGGCAGCGCGCCGGTCATCGGCGCATACTGGTTCGCGCCCTCGCTAACGTGATGCGCCAGGCGCGCCTGCAGATAGCGCGGGCCGTCGAAATCGGGAAAGCCTTGTGACAGGTTGATGGCGTTATGCTGCTGCGCCAGTGCGCTCATCTGGGTAAAAATGGTGGTGCCGAGGGCGGGAAGCTTGCTCTCCGGCGTCAGGTTGGGCTGCGTCATGGTTAATGGCCTTAAGCGCGAATGTCATTGCGGAGTAACCCCTTGTTGAAGCCACTATAAACAGGATGTTAATATTTGGCAATCGAGACGCTTAGACGTCTAAAACCCACCTACAGGATGCCCGAAACGCTATGTCTGAACACTCTCCGCTCGACCAGCTGGTGGCGGCCTGCCACTGGATCGGCGCCAAAGGCTGGGCGCCCGCCACCGGCGGCAATATGTCGGTTCGCGAAGATGCCCGCTTCTGCCTGCTCAGCGAGTCGGGCAAGGATAAAGGCAGCCTGACGCGCGACGACTTTATTCAGGTGGAGATCGCCACCAGCCGCGCACCGTCCGGGCGCAAACCCTCGGCGGAAACCGGGCTGCACACGCTGATTTACCGGCTGTTTCCCGAAGCGGGCGCGGTGCTGCACACCCATACGGTCAACGCCACCGTGCTGTCACGCGTGGAAAAAGGCCGTGCGCTGCGGCTGGCGGGCTACGAGATGCAGAAGTCGCTGGCGGGCCAGCGCAGCCATCTCGACGCCGTGGCGATCCCGCTGTTCGATAACGACCAGGATATCGACGCGCTGGCGCGACGCATTGAGGCATACGCCGCGGAAACGCCGTTCCGCTACGGTTTTCTGCTGCGCGGCCACGGCTTAACCTGCTGGGGCCAGGACGTGAGCGAAGCGCGTCGCCATCTGGAAGGTCTGGAATTTTTATTTGAATGCGAACGTCAACGTCGCCTGCTGGAGGCCCAATGATCCGCGCCATTGTTACCGATATTGAAGGCACCACCAGCGATATTCGCTTTGTGCATGAGGTGCTTTTCCCCTACGCGCGCCAGCATCTCGCCGCGTTTATCCGCGCGCAGCAGCATCAGCCTGAGGTGGCCGCCGCGCTCGACGCGGTGCGCGCGGAGGCGCAGCAGCCCGACGCCGATCTCGCTGCGCTGACGCAGATCCTGCTGGGCTTTATGGATGAGGATCGTAAATCCACCGGCCTGAAAGCGCTGCAGGGGATGATCTGGCGCGACGGCTACGTCAACGGCCGTTTTACCGGCCATCTCTATCCTGACGTACTGCCCGCGCTGCGCGCCTGGCGCGAGCAGGGCATTCAGCTCTACGTCTATTCTTCCGGTTCGGTAGCGGCGCAAAAACTGTTATTTGGCTACAGTGATGAAGGTGATATTACGGACCTGTTTAGCGGCTATTTCGACACGCGCGTTGGCGCCAAGCGCGAGGTCGCTTCCTACCGCACTATCGCCGACCAAACCGGCCTGCCCGCTGAGCAGCTGCTGTTCCTCTCCGACATTCGTCAGGAGCTGGATGCGGCAGCGGAAGCCGGATGGAATACTGTGCAGTTAATTCGCGGCCCCGCAGACAGCGACAGCCGCCATCATCAGGTGAACACCTTTTCGGGAGTCGTTTTAGCATGAGTGCATTGACCATTTTTACCGATACCGAAGCCACGCTGCCGGTGTGGCACAGTACCGATGCGGAGATGATCCGCGAGCGGCTGAATGCAAAAAATGTGCGCTTTGAGCGCTGGGCGGCGGATCGCGACTTAGGCGACAATCCCCAGCCTGCCGACGTGATCGAGGCCTATCAGCACGCCATCGATCGGCTGGTGGCGGAGAAGGGCTATCAGAGCTGGGACGTGATCAGCATGCGCGCCGACCACCCGCAAAAAGAGACGCTGCGCGAGAAGTTTCTCTCCGAGCACACCCACGGCGAAGATGAGGTGCGGTTCTTTGTCGAAGGCGCGGGCCTGTTCTGCCTGCATCTCGACGGCCAGGTCTATCAGATCCTGTGTGAGAAAAACGATCTGATCTCGGTGCCGGCGGGCACGCCGCACTGGTTCGATATGGGATCCTCGCCGAACTTCACCGCCATCCGTATCTTCGATAATCAGGAGGGCTGGGTGGCGCACTTTACCGGCGACGCCATCGCCGACGCCTATCCGCGCCTGCCGTAATGCCATCAGGGCGCGCGTCGCGCGCCCGACTAAGGCTGAAACACGCCCGCCGCCACCGCTTCAGGCGTCACCACGCCGGTATCCAGCACCCAGCCGCTGATCAGCGCCGCAGGCGTCACGTCGAACGCCGGGTTGTAGACCTCCGCATTCTCCGGCGCCCACTGCACGCTGCCGAAGCTGCCCGCCACGGCGGTTACTTCGCTGGCGGCGCGCTGCTCGATAGGAATATCGCGGCCGCTGGCGCACTGGCGATCCAGCGTGGTGTGCGGCGCGGCGACGTAGAAGGGGATCTGATGGTAGCGCGCCAGCACCGCCAGGCTGTAGGTGCCGATTTTATTCGCCACGTCGCCGTTGGCCGCGATGCGGTCCGCGCCGACCCAGATGGCGTCGACCTGGCCGCTCGCCATCAGGCTGGCCGCCATCGAATCGGCGATCAGCCGATAGGGGATCGCCAGCTCGCCCAGCTCCCAGGCGGTTAACCGTCCGCCCTGCAGCAGCGGGCGCGTCTCATCCACCCAGACGCTCGCCACCTTGCCCTGCTGATGCGCGCGAGCAATGACCCCCAGCGCGGTGCCGACGCCCGCCGTCGCCAGCCCGCCGGTGTTGCAGTGGGTCAGCAGGCGGCTTTCGGGCTGCACCAGCGCGCTGCCCGCCTCGGCGATGCTGTCGCACAGCTGGCGATCTTCCTCTACCAGACGCAGCGCCTCCTGGCTGAGCGCGGCAACGAAATCGGGCTGCGCCAGCGCCAGCTTCATGCGGTCCAGGTTATTCATCAGGTTGACCGCCGTCGGACGCGCGGCGCGCAGCACCTCCAGCGCCTGGCTCAGCGCGTCGCGGCTGGCGCCCGCCTCGGCCAGCAGCGCCAGCAGCAGCGAGGCGGAAAGGCCAATCAGCGGCGCGCCGCGCACGCGCAGGGCGTGAATATGCCCAACCAGCTGCGCCACATCGTGCGCCGGCAGCCAGTTTTTTTGCTGCGGCAGCGCCTGCTGATCGAGGATCCAGAGCTGATTGTCACGAACCTGTAAGCTGGTGGTGCGGAGTGTTTGCATTGTCTGTGAAATCCCTGTTGCGTTGTTATTGCGTATTGTGCCAACATGCGGAACGGATGTATAGACGTCTGAACGGCTTGTTAGCCTGCCGTGGCGGGATTTTCGATTCAGAGACTTGTGTTGGAGAGAGGGCAATGTCGCAATACCGTACCTTCACCGCGGCGGACGCCGTTGAATATGCCCGCGCCTTTGGCGGCGTGGACGATCCCGCTGCGCTGGTCGAGGCGCAAGAGATTGGTGATGGCAATCTCAACCTGGTGTTTAAGATTTTCGATCGGCAGGGCCACAGCCGGGTTATCGTCAAGCAGGCGCTGCCTTACGTGCGCTGCGTCGGCGAGTCCTGGCCGCTGACGCTGGATCGCGCGCGGCTCGAGGCGCAAACCCTGGTCGAGCACTACAAATATTGTCCGCAGCACACCGTGAAGGTGACGCACTACGACGAGACGCTGGCGGTGATGGTGATGGAGGATCTCTCCAGCCACCGTATCTGGCGCGGCGAGCTGGTGAAGGGCGCGTACTATCCGCAGGCGGCGGCGCAGCTGGGCGAATATCTGGCGCAGACGCTGTTTCACACCTCTGATTTCGTGCTGCATCCGCATAAGAAAAAGGCGGAGGTGGCGCGCTTTATCAACCCGGAGATGTGCGAGATCACCGAAGATCTCTTCTTTAACGATCCCTATACCGACCACGAGCGCAACAGCTATCCGGCGGCGCTGGAGCCGCTGGTCGCCAGCCTGCGCGACGACGAGGCGCTGCGCGTCGCCGTCGCAGGGCTAAAGCACCGCTTTTTCGCCCACGCCGAAGCGCTGCTGCACGGCGATATTCACAGCGGCTCGATCTTCGTCGCCGACAACAGCCTGAAGGCGATCGACGCGGAGTTCGGCTATTTCGGTCCCATCGGTTTTGACGTCGGCACCGCGCTCGGCAACCTGCTGATCAACTACTGCGGTCTGCCGGGGCTGCTGGCCCCGCGCGAGGCGGCGGAAGGGCGCGAGCGTCGTCTTAACGACGTGCGCGAGGTGTGGAATACCTTTGCTGCGCGTTTCCTGGCGCTGGCGCAGGAGAAAACCACGGACGTGGCGCTGGCGTATCCCGGCTATGCGCAGGCGTTTCTGCGCAAGGTGTGGGCCGACACCATCGGCTACTGCGGCACCGAGCTGATCCGCCGCACCGTCGGCATGTCGCACGTGGCGGATATGAGGCTGATTAAGGATGAGGCGATGCGCACCGAGTGCATCCGCAGCTGCATTACGCTGGGACGCACGCTGATTCTGGCGGCGGATCATGTGGAGGATGCCGAGGCGCTGCTCGCGCGTATTCGGCAGGCAGGCTAAGGGTAATACGCGCCGGTTAACTCCGCGCGAACGCGGGTAGCATGGCCCGATCGCAAAGACGCAAAAAGCGGCATCCCTGCCAGCTCGGCCCACGCGTATACACCCCTCATCCCTGAGGGGCGCCCGTAAACGGGCCAACGCGCAGCGTTGTTCAAAAACGCTCCCGGCGTTTTTGTCCTTGTCGCGGGACGCTTTGCTCTTCGGTCCATGCTACCCGCTATCTGACTTTAGTGCGCGTTGTGGGTTAAAGCATACGTGCCTGTATCTTACGCCGCCTCGCTTTCCCGCGCCGCCTTCACCGCCGGCTGCTTCACCGGCACCGCCAGCGCATCCGCGGCAAACTCATCGACGTTAATGGCGCGCAGACGGCTCGCTTCGGCGCGCGTCAGCACCTCAGCCTCGGCGGCGTCAATCCAGCCCGCGCTCAGCGCCTGCTGTGCCAGCGCGTCCAGCCGGGTGAACGAGAAGTGCTGCTTCTGCTGTTTGCACAGGCGATCGTGGATCGCCTCCGCCGCCATCACCTCCTGCAACGCCTGCTCAAGCTGGCCCGCCGGATTATGCTCGCTCGGCGTCAGATACTGGCCGCGCCCCAGACGGGTACGGGTCGCGGAAGGAAGCTGCAGCAGCTTCGCCAGCTTGTGATCCAGCCGGTCGCTCGGCGCCGGGCAGTGCGTGCCGCCGGCAAAAATCATCATGCGCAGCGCGCCCGCCGCCAGCCGATTAGGGAAGTTGCGCAGCAGATCCTCAATCGCCTGCTCCGCCTGATGCAGCGCATCCTGCACGCTCCAGTGCACCAGCGGCAGATCGGCCTCGTGGCGTCCTTCGTCGTCATAGCGCTTCAGCGTCGCGGAGGCGAGATAGAGCTGGCTCAGCACATCGCCCAGACGCGCCGAAATACGCTCGCGTCGCTTCAGGCTGCCGCCCAGCACCGCCATCGAGACGTCAGACAGCAGCGCCAGGTTGGCGCTCAGGCGGTTGAGATGCTGGTAGTAGCGGCGCGTGGCGTCGCGCGTCGGCGCGGCGCTGCTGCGTCCCGCCGTCAGGCCGAGCCACAGGCTGCGCACCGCATTGCTGCCCACGTAGCCGATATGGCTGAACAGCGCGGCGTCAAAGGCATTGAGATCCTGGCTCGCCGCCGCCGCCATCTCTTTCAGCACGAACGGATGACAGCGGATCGCGCCCTGACCAAAGATAATCATGCTGCGCGTCAGAATATTGGCACCTTCCACCGTAATGGCGATCGGCGCGCCCTGATAGGCGCGGGCAAGGAAGTTATTGTTACCGAGCATAATGCCTTTACCGCCGGCGATATCCATGGCGTCCATAATGGCGCGCTGGCCGCGATGGGTGCAGTGATACTTCACAATTGCCGACAGCACTGCCGGTTTTTCCCCCTGCATAATGCCGGTGGTGATCAGCGTTGCCGCGGCGTCCATCACGTAGGCGTTGCCGGCGATGCGCGCCAGCGGCTCCTCAATGCCCTCCATCTTGCCGATAGAGACTTTGAACTGACGGCGAATATGCGCATAGGCGCCGGTGGCCAGCGCCACGCTCTTCAGGCTGCCGGTGGAGTTGGAGGGCAGGGTGATGCCGCGTCCCACTGACAAACACTCCACCAGCATCCGCCAGCCCTGGCCCGCCATCTGCGGCCCGCCGATAATAAAGTCGATCGGCACGAAAATATCCTTGCCGCGCGTCGGGCCGTTCTGGAACGGCACGTTAAGCGGGAAGTGACGCTTGCCGATTTCCACGCCCGGCGTGCTGGTGGGGATCAGCGCGCAGGTAATGCCCAGCGACTCGGTGTCGCCCAGCAGGCGATCGGGATCGGAGAGCTTAAAGGCGAGTCCCAGCACCGTCGCCACCGGCGCCAGCGTGATATAGCGTTTGTTCCAGGTCAGGCGCATGCCCAGCACCTGCTTGCCCTGCCACTCGCCCATGCAGACCACGCCGGTATCGGGGATGGCGCCGGCGTCGGAGCCCGCTTCAGGGCTGGTCAGGGCAAAACAGGGGATTTCGTCGCCGCGCGCCAGGCGCGGCAGATAGTGATCCTTCTGCTGGTCAGTGCCGTAGTGCTGCAGCAGTTCCCCGGGGCCGAGCGAGTTAGGCACGCCGACGGTAATCGCCAGAATGCCGGAGACGCCCGCCAGCTTTTGCAGCACGCGCGCCTGCGCGTAGGCGGAAAACTCGAGGCCGCCATACTCTTTCTTGATGATCATGGCGAAAAAGCGCTGCTCTTTCA
Organism: Pantoea sp. Z09; assembly: GCF_022394795.1. Classification (NCBI taxonomy): domain Bacteria; kingdom Pseudomonadati; phylum Pseudomonadota; class Gammaproteobacteria; order Enterobacterales; family Erwiniaceae; genus Pantoea; species Pantoea sp. Z09. Next base: position 3,056,996 of record NZ_CP092373.1, on the reverse strand, counting down.
AATAGGCCCACAGCTCCGGCGGCAGATCCGCCATCTCATGGGTGATGGCAAAGTCGTTGGCCATGCGGCACGCCTCTTCCACCGGGCCGTCGAGAAACGCCTGCTCTTGTGGCGTCAGGCGCGGCTGCGGATAGTTATGCAGCTTCTGCCAGTCCGGCTTGCCCTGAAACAGATCGCCTTCCCACCAGGTGGTGCCGGCGTCGATCGCCTCTTTCTCCGTGCGTGACATCGGCGGCATCACCTGTTGAAAACGCTGCAGCATCGGCTTTGAAAACAGCGAACGACGCATCGAAGCGAGGTTAAGCGGCAGCAGGATCAGCGCCAGCGGCAGCAGCAGCCAGGGCGTCCAGAGGTGCGCTGCGCTCCAGCCGGTGGTCCACAGCAGCAAAATCGCGCTGCTCGCCGCCAGGGAAACGCGGTGATAAAACAGGGCGCTGATGAGCACCAGCGTCGCAACGATCGACACAACCATCATAATCACGGCTCCGTAAGTAGTAAGAGGTCTGACCTGTTATGCTAGAGGTGTATGACAGCGGGCGATAATTATCAATTTGTTTACATCGCAATTACAACCTGACTCACAAAATCCCTGCGCCAGCGGCGCGGAAGAACCGCGCGGCGCGCGCTTTGCGGCAACCCGCCATTCCGTTAAACTTGTAGCGTCACTCTTTTACCTACAAGGACATCCCTATGTACCAGGACATCATTCGCTCCGAGCTGAATGAAGCAGCGGATACGCTTAATAACTTCCTCAGCGACGAAGCCAATATTCACGCGATTCAGCGCGCGGCGGTGCTGCTGGCCGACAGCTTTAAGGCGGGCGGAAAAGTGCTCTCCTGCGGCAACGGCGGCTCGCACTGCGACGCGATGCATTTTGCCGAAGAGCTGACCGGCCGCTATCGCGAAAACCGTCCGGGCTATCCGGCTATCGCCATCTCCGACGTCAGCCATCTCTCCTGCGTCAGCAACGACTTCGGCTACGACTACGTCTTTTCGCGCTATATCGAGGCGGTGGGGCGTCCGGGCGACGTGCTGCTGGGGCTGTCGACCTCCGGCAACTCGGCCAATATCATCAAGGCGATTGAGGCGGCGCGCGCGCAGGGCATGAAGGTGATCGCCCTGACCGGCAAAGATGGCGGCAAGATGGCGGGCTCGGCGGATATCGAGATCCGCGTGCCGCACTTCGGCTACGCCGACCGCATTCAGGAGATCCACATCAAAGTGATCCATATCCTGATGCTGCTGATTGAAAAAGAGATGGTGAAGTAAAGGCGCTGGCCGCCGGGCAGCAGGCTGGCGGCATTTCTGACTAAGGCGGTAGCTATGTGCGAATTGCTCGGGATGAGCGCTAACGTTCCAACCGATATCTGTTTCAGTTTTACCGGCCTGGTGCAGCGCGGCGGCGGAACCGGCCCGCATAAAGATGGCTGGGGCATCACCTTTTATGAAGATCGCGGATGCCGCACCTTTAAAGATCCGCTGCCGAGCTATAACTCGCCCATCGCGCGGCTGGTGCAGGAGTACCCCATCAAGTCCCATTCGGTGGTGGCGCATATTCGCCAGGCGAATCGCGGGCCGGTGTCGCTGGAAAACACCCATCCCTTTACCCGCGAGCTGTGGGGACGCAACTGGACCTACGCGCACAACGGCCAGCTAAAAGGCTATCGCCAGCTGGAAACCGGCCATTTTCGTCCGGTAGGCGAAACCGACAGCGAAAAGGCGTTCTGCTGGATCCTGCACAAGCTGGCGACGCGCTATCCGCGCACGCCCGCCAACTGGCCGGCGGTGTTTCGCTATGTGGCGGAGCTGGCGGGTGAGCTGCGGCAGAAAGGGGTGTTTAATATGCTGCTGTCGGACGGGCGCTATCTGATGGCCTTCTGCTCAACCAATCTCTACTGGATCACGCGCCGCGCGCCCTTTGGCAAAGCGCAGCTGCTCGATCAGGACGTCGAGATTGACTTCCAGCAGCACACCACCGCCAACGACGTGGTGACAGTGATCGCGACGCAGCCGCTGACGGGAAATGAAACCTGGCACCGGATTGTGCCAGGTGAGTGGGCGTTATTCTGCCTTGGTGAGCGCCAGGAATGATTTAGAGGCGGCTTCGGGATTGACGATAACCGGGCTGCTGTTCATCACATAGCTGCCGCTGGCGACGTTGACCGTCGGCGGCTGATGGTATTTCGCAAACCAGGCATAGCCCGGCTGCAGCTCGCGCCAGAAGCTGGCGTAGGTCGAGTAGCGGTGGCGCTGCATGTTGCTGTCGGTCATGCGGAACGGAAAGATGCTGATCTCAACCTGCGGCTGGCCGTTGCGCAGCGCCGCGTTGACGTAGGTGAAGATCTCATCCATATAGGCATCGGTCATGGCGTAGCAGCCGATCGATTTGCAGTTGCCATGGATCATCAGGTAGTTGCCGGTATAGGCGTGATCGCGATCGTACTGGTTAGGAAAGCCGACGTTGATGGCGCGATAAAAGCGGCTGTCTGGCTTCAGCTGGTTGAGCCTGACGCTGTAAAAGCCTTCCGGGCTTTTAAAATCCCCTTCGCGGCGTTTCGGACCGAGGCCGCCGGAAAAGTTACAGATGCGGTAGGTGTCGAGCAGGCGAAATTCGTTGCCGATTTTGCCGTACAGCTCCAGCGTGCGTTCTTCCTTAAAAATCTGAATATAAATCGGCGTGCCGAGTAACTGTTTCTTTAATTCTTTGCTTACCGGCGTCGACATCTGCTGCGTCGGCTCGGGAGTCATTGCCATGCTGAGGGCTGGCATCAAAATCATCGCAAACAGAAGTGCGATTTTGCCCATGCTGTGTGTACCTTGAGTGAGGAAGAACGGTGACGCGAGACGCGTCTCAGACTTGCATTATCGGAAAACTCCGCTACCGCAGCGCAACATTAGCATTGTCTGTTTTTTTATCAAGACGCCGCCGGGTAAATTCACGCTTTCCTCAAGGGTTGACGGCCAGAAATTTGTAAACTTTAGTGGCGGCAGAGAAGCGGGATCCGTCGCGCGCCTTTTGCGTCTGTACATCTATACAGTATCATTAGGGCAGACGAAACTCTGACGGCGAACCAGCGTGAAAATCATACATGTCGATATGGACTGCTTCTATGCAGCGGTGGAGATGCGCGACAACCCGGCGTTGCGCGATATCCCCATCGCCATTGGCGGCAGCCGTGAACGACGCGGCGTGATCAGCACGGCCAACTACCCGGCGCGCACCTTTGGCGTGCGCAGCGCGATGCCCACCGCGATGGCGCTGAAGCTTTGTCCGCACCTTAAGCTGCTGCCGGGGCGTTTCGACGCCTATAAAGAGGCCTCGCAGCAGATCCGCGACATTTTTCTGCGCTATACCCCGCTAATTGAACCGCTGTCGCTGGACGAAGCCTATCTCGACGTTACCGACAGCCCGCACTGTCACGGCTCCGCCACGCTGATCGCCCGCGACATTCGCGACACCATCCTGCGCGAAACCGGGCTGACCGCCTCGGCAGGGATCGCGCCGATTAAGTTTCTCGCCAAAATTGCCTCCGACCTTAACAAGCCGAACGGGCAGTACGTGATTACGCCGCAGGAGATGTCGGGCTTTTTGCTGTCGCTGCCGCTGGCGAAGATCCCCGGCGTCGGCAAAGTGGCGACAAAAAAGCTGGAGGAGATGGGGCTGCACACCTGCGCCGACGTGCAGAAAGCGGACGTGGCGCAGCTGCTCAAGCGCTTCGGCAAGTTCGGGCGCGTGCTCTGGGAGCGCAGCCACGGCATCGACGAGCGCGGCGTGGTGGTGGAGCGCGAGCGCAAGTCGGTTGGCGTCGAGCGCACGCTGGCGGAGGATATTCACAGCTGGGAGGCGTGCCTGGAGATTATCGACTTTCTCTATGCAGAGCTGGAGCGGCGGCTGACTCAGGTGCGGCCCGACCGGCAGATCGCGCGCCAGGGGGTGAAGCTCAAGTTCAACGATTTTCAGCTGACGACGCAGGAGCATATCTGGCCGGAGCTGAACAAAGAGGATTTGATCGCGGTGGCGCGCAAAACCTGGGACGAGCGGCGCGCCGGACGCGGCGTGCGGCTGGTGGGGCTGCACGTTACGCTGCTGGATCCGCAGCTTGAGCGGCAGCTGCTGCTGGGGCTGTAGCTGCAAACGAAACCTAATCGTTAGCTAACAGGCAACGCTAAAATCAAGGCGCTGCCAGCCTGGGCCGAAGAGCAAAGCGTCCCGCGGCAGGGATGCCGCGGGCCGAGCGCGCAGGGATGCCTTGAGCGACTTTGCGATCGGGCCAGGCTGGCAGCGCAAATACCTGACAAACAGCCTACGCCCACCTCACTAAACCCACTCGCAACAGCTGCTCACCCCCTTAAGGCGCCGGATAGGTATAGCGGCGGTGAATCGCCTCGATCCCTTCCAGCACGTCGGCGTCCAGCGTCAGGTTAAAGCTGTCGATATTGATCTTCAGCTGCTCCATCGTGGTGGCGCCCAGCAGGGTGCTGGCGACGAACGGCTGCTGACGCACATAGGCCAGCGCCATCTGCGACGGATCCAGCTGATGCTTCTGCGCCAGCGCCACGTAGGCCGCGATCGCCTGCTGCGACTGCTCGCCGCTGTAGCGCGTAAAGCGGCTAAACAGCGTATTGCGCGCGCCGGCCGGTTTCGCGCCGTTAAGATACTTGCCGCTCAGCGTGCCGAAGGCGAGGCTGGAGTAAGCCAGCAGCTCGACGCCTTCGTGCTGGCTGATTTCGGCCAGCCCCACTTCAAAACTGCGGTTCAGCAGGCTATAGGGATTCTGAATGGTCACGATGCGCGGCAGCTCGTGCTTCTCCGCCAGCTGCAGATAGCGCATCACGCCCCAGGCGGTTTCGTTCGACACGCCGATATAGCGGATCTTGCCGGCGCGCACCTGCTCGGTCAGCGCCTCCAGCGTCTCCAGCAGCGTCACCGGATTGGTCAGTTCGCTGTACTGATAGCCTAGCTTGCCAAAGTAGTTGGTCTGCCGCTGCGGCCAGTGCAGCTGATAAAGGTCGAGGTAGTCGGTATTGAGACGCTTCAGGCTGGCGTCCAGCGCCTCGCGGATATTCTTGCGGTCCAGCGCCTGATGCGGACGGATCGAGGCGTCGGCGCCGCGCACCGGCCCGGCCACCTTGCTGGCAAGGATCACCTTGTCGCGGCTGCCGCGCTTCTTCAGCCAGCTGCCGATGTACTGCTCTGTTAATCCCTGGGTTTCCGGACGCGGCGGCACGGGATACATCTCCGCGGTATCGATCAGGTTAATGCCGTTGGCGAGGGCGTAATCGAGCTGTTCATGGGCGTCGGCTTCGCTGTTCTGTTCACCAAACGTCATGGTTCCTAGCCCCAGCTGACTGACTTCCAGCGTGCTATGGGGGATACGGTGATAATGCATAGCCGTCTTCCTTATTCTTATGGAATGTAATGGTGTGTCCTGTGGGACTATAACGCGTGAATCAGCGGGGAAGGAAGTGGGGAAAATCGGGGAAATCACCTGTCCACGCAAATCGCCGGCCAGGTGACCTGAAATGGCACTTAACGCTCAATGATGGTCGACACCTCGTCGCCGTTGATTTGCACTTCATGACCGGACTGATCGGTGTATTTCACCAGGCCGGTTTCTTTATCGATGGTCGGCTTGCCTTCCGTCATGATCATCTGTCCATCTTTTGTCGCCATCACATAATCTGAACTGCACCCGCTCAGCGTTACGGCGGCAAAAATCAACACTGCTACGCCTGCCAACTCTTTCATCACGCTTATTCCTCTCACTCCCGTCAGCCAGTGGGCCGCGTCGCCAGCCAGGGGCGCGCAGCATTAACTGCAAAAAGTGTAGTAATAAATCGTTTTGACGCTTTGCGTTATCGCATGAATCTGAAAATAAACGGGCGGCCATAGCCGCCCTTGACTTTCTTACGCCCTGTTTTTCTTACTGCGCATCAGGTTCAGGCACTCAACCGCCATCGAGAAGAACATGGCGAAATAAATGTAACCTTTTGGTACATGCACCGCGAAGCTTTCGAGGATCAGGGTAAAGCCCACCAGAATCAGAAACGACAGCGCCAGCATTTTGATCGACGGATGACGATCGACGAACTCGCCGATGGCGCGCGCGGCGAACATCATCATCAGCACCGCAATCACCACCGCCGCCATCATAATAAACAGATGATCGGAGAGGCCAACGGCGGTGATCACTGAGTCGAGGCTGAAGATAATGTCCAGCAGCATGATCTGCACGATGGCGCCAAGAAAAGAGTGCACGTTGGTCTTGTGCTCCTCTTCGCCTCCTTCGATGGTTTCATGGATCTCCATGCTCGATTTCCACAGCAGGAACAGGCCGCCGCCCAGCAGGATCAGGTCGCGCCAGGAGAACGCGTGGTCGAACAGAGTAAACAGCGGATGGGTCAGACGCGCGACCCAGGCGATAGAGGCCAGCAGGCAAAGGCGCATCACCATCGCGCCCATCAGACCCAGACGGCGGGCGCTCGCCTGCTGATGTTTAGGCAGCTTAGCGACCACCAGCGATAAAAAGATAATATTATCAATGCCCAGAACCACTTCGAGGATGGTCAGCGTGCCCAGCGCCAGCCAGGCGTTGGGATCGGTTATCCACTCAAACATGCGCACTCTCAATGTTAAACGAAAAGTAAACGGCGATTATACGCATTCAATTCAAGGCACTTACAGTAAAAAATGGCGCGCCAGCAGCGGGGCGGTAAAGCTTTTCTTCAGATAAAAGCCGCGCGGCAGCGTCATAATGGGTTCGCCCTGCTCGCCGATACCCTCCGTCAGCGCCCGGCTGTTGGCGGCTTTGGGCCGGATCTGCAGCCAGGCGCCGTGGCGCGCGGTAATGCGCTCCACCTGGCCCAGTACGATCATATCCATCAGCTCTTCCCAGTCCTGACGCAGCATCCGCTCCTCCTCTTCATCCGGGCTCCACAGCAGCGGCGCGCCGACGCGACGCTGCGCCAGCGGAATAGCGCGGTCGCCCTCGACCGGGATCCACAGCACCCGCGCCAGCTTGTGGCGCACATGGCTGGTTTCCCAGGTAACGCCGCTATTGCCGGTCAGCGGCGCCACGCAAACAAAGGTGGTCTCCAGCGGTTTGCCCTGCGCGTCGATGGGAATGGTTTTGAGTTCGATGCCGAGATGCGCAAAATCCTGCTCCGCTTTGCTGCCCGCGCTGGCGCCGAGATAGCGCTCCAGCAGCATACCGACCCAGCCTTTATCGCGGCGCAGGTCGGCCGGGATCGGCAGATCGGCCCGCTGCGCCAGCGCGGCCAGCGTTTCGCCTGCCAGCGCATGAGCGCGCGCCAGCAGAATCGCTTCGTTTTCAGGCGGGGAGGGGAGCTGGGTCATGATGGCTACTCATCTGGTCAAAAAATAGACAGTTTTTTCCCGCAGAACGTTGTCCACAGCAGCACTGCAAGAAGGGAAAACGATAATAGCATGATTCATCATGCTTTTTTAACCACGACGCTTTTTCGCCGCTGACGGAATTCACGGGTTATCCCTGACTGTCGGCAACAATGAACAGGATCTTCGTCTGAGTTATCCACAGATCGGTGGGATAACCCGGCCGTAACAGGGTTACTGGTTCGATTTACAGCCTTGACTTTGGGCCTGATGCGGCTTTTCTGGTCACAGGCGACCAAGTTTACTCCATTGTCTGTGGATAAAAACGGCGTCGCTTGATCTTTAACCAGCTGCGAATTTTCTGGCGTCGGGAAAAGCTATTCAGGCGGCGGCATTCTGAATAAGAGTTGTTTAATCGCCTGTTTTACAATGATAAAAAACGGCATAGTGTGCATGGGGCCGGCAGAGCGCGGAAAAGTTTATTCAGCTAATTCCCGCGTTCTGCACAGCGCTATCCACAGAAAACGTGAATAAGATCGGCGCTTTATGCGCTTCATTGTTTATAACTCTGGATAACCCTGTGAGTTATCCAGGGCTAAGGCGGCGTTCTCCCCGCGAATCCAGTGGTTTACCGCCTGTAAGGAGTGTGAAACAATCAGGCTATTCAAATTTAGCTTTGAGGTAGTCCAGTGATCGATGATGATGGCTACCGCCCGAATGTTGGTATCGTAATCTGTAACAGGCAAGGACAAGTGTTGTGGGCCAGGCGCTTTGGACAGCACTCCTGGCAGTTTCCTCAGGGAGGCATCAATCCCGGTGAAACCGCCGAACAGGCGATGTATCGCGAACTGTTCGAAGAAGTGGGTTTACACCGTAAAGATGTTCGAATACTTGCATCTACCCGAAACTGGTTGCGCTACAAATTGCCAAAACGTTTGGTGCGTTGGGACACGAAGCCGGTCTGTATCGGCCAGAAACAAAAGTGGTTTCTTCTGCAGTTGATGAGCAGTGACGCGGATATCAATGTGCAACACAGCAGCACGCCGGAGTTCGACGGCTGGCGCTGGGTGAGCTTCTGGTATCCGGTGCGTCAGGTTGTCTCCTTTAAACGCGATGTCTATCGCCGCGTGATGAAGGAATTCGCTGGCGTGGTGATGTCGATGCAGGAGAGTGCAGGGCAGCAGCGCAGCGCGCCAGCCCATCGACGGAAAAGAGGATAGGCCACGCCCTTATGCTCACTCAGTTGCGCGAAATAGTCGAAAAGGTGGCGAGCGCGCCGCGTCTCAACGACGCGCTCGACATTCTGGTCAATGAGATCTGCCTGGCGATGGACACGGAAGTGTGCTCTGTTTACCTGGCGGATCACGATCACCATTGCTACTACCTGATGGCCACGCGCGGCCTGAAAAAACCGCGTGGCCGCACCGTTACGCTGGCGTTCGACGAAGGGATTGTCGGTTTGGTGGGACGTCTCGCCGAGCCGATCAACCTGGCGGATGCGCAAAGCCACCCCAGCTTCAAATATATTCCCGCGGTAAAGGAAGAGCGCTATCGCTCTTTCCTCGGCGTGCCGATCATCAGCCGCCGTCAGCTGCTGGGCGTGCTGGTGGTGCAGCAGCGCGAGCATCGCCAGTTCGACGAAAGCGAAGAGTCTTTCCTCGTCACGCTGGCGACACAGATGGCGACGCTGCTGTCGCAGTCGCAGCTCGGCCAGCTGTTCGGCCAGTTCCGCCAGACGCGGGTGCGCGCTATCGCCGCCGCGCCCGGCGTCGCCGTCGCGCCTGGCTGGGTCGATGAAACCCAGCCGCTGCTCGATCAGGTCTCCGCCGCCTCGACGCTCGACACCCAGCGCGAACGCGAACGGCTGGTGGTGGCGATGAGCGAAGCCGCCAGCGAATTTCGCCGCTTCAGCAAACGCTTCGCCGCCGGCGTGCAGAAAGAGAGCGCGGCAATCTTCGATCTCTACTCCCACCTGCTGACCGACGCCCGCCTGAAAAAAGATCTCTTTGCCGAGATCGAGCAGGGATCGGTTGCCGAATGGGCGGTCAAAAAGGTCATCGAAAAGTTCGCCGCCCAGTTCGCCAGCCTGAGCGATAACTACCTGCGCGAGCGCGCGGGCGACCTGCGCGTGCTCGGCCAGCGTCTCTTGTTCCACCTTGACGACTCGCTGGTCGGCACCAACGCCTGGCCGGAGCGCTTTGTGCTGGTGGCTGACGAGCTGACCGCCACCACGCTGGCAGAGCTGCCGCACGAGCGGCTGGCAGGCATCGTGGTGCGCGACGGCGCGGCCAACTCGCACGCCGCCATCCTGACGCGCGCCATGGGCATTCCCACGGTGATGGGCGCGGATATCCTGCCGGCGCAGCTTAATAAACGCCTGCTGATTGTCGACGGCTACCGCGGCGAACTGCTGATCGATCCCGAGCCGGTGCTGGTGCAAGAGTATCAGCGCCTGATCAGCGAAGAGAATGCGCTGAGCAAAATGGCAGAAGGAGTAGTCGATCAGCCCGGCGAGCTGAAAAGCGGCGAGCGCATTCAGGTGATGCTCAACGCCGGCCTCAGCCCGGAGCACGAGCAGACGCTCGACAGCTGGGTCGACGGCATTGGCCTCTACCGCACCGAAATTCCCTTTATGCTGCAGAGCGGCTTCCCCTCCGAAGAGGAGCAAGTGGCGCAGTATCAGGGCATGCTGCAGCTGTTTCACAACAAGCCGGTGACGCTGCGCACGCTCGACGTCGGCGCCGACAAGCAGCTGCCCTATATGCCGATCAGCGAAGAGAATCCCTGCCTTGGCTGGCGCGGTATTCGCCTGACGCTCGATCAGCCGGAGATTTTTCTGGTGCAGGTGCGCGCCATGCTGCGCGCCAACGCCGCCTCCGGCAACCTCAGCATTCTGCTGCCGATGATCAGCCATATCGACGAGATCGACGACGCGGTGCGCTTGATCCAGCGCGCCGGACGCGAAGTGGAAGAGATGCTGGGCTACGTTATTCCCAAACCGCGCGTCGGCGTGATGATCGAAGTGCCGTCGATGCTGTTTATGATCCCACACCTGCAGTCGCGCGTCGATTTCGTCTCGGTCGGCACCAACGACCTGACCCAGTATCTGATGGCGGTGGATCGCAACAACACGCGCGTCGCCAACCTGTACGATCCGCTGCATCCTGCGATGCTGCGCGCGCTGCAGGCGATCGCCACCGAAGCCCGTCTGGCGAATCTCGAACTCTGTTTATGTGGTGAAATGGCGGGCGATCCGATGTGCGTCGCGCTGCTGGTGGGGCTGGGCTATCACCACCTCAGCATGAACGGCAAGAACGTGCCGCGGGTAAAATACCTGCTGCGCCATCTGGATAAAGAAGAGACGCAAAAGCTGAGCGAGCAAGGTCTTGGCGCCCACACCGCGTCGGAAGTGCGCCATCTGGTGGCTGCCTTTATGGAGCGGCGCGGACTGGGCGGCCTGATCCGCGGCGGGCGCTAGGCGTTATCCTCGTTTACATTTACGCTGCTCTGTAAAAAACCAGGCTGTGCTATCATGCGCAGCCTTTTAACATATCCGCCTGGCGCCCCTTTTTCAGGGCTGAAAATTGAATGGTGAATGATGAATAACGGCTATATCGCATTTCCGCAGTTCGATCCGGTGATCTTCTCTGTCGGACCGGTTTCGCTGCACTGGTACGGACTGATGTACCTCGTCGGCTTTATTTTTGCCATGTGGCTGGCGGTGCGCCGCGCCAACAAACCCGGCAGCGGCTGGAAAAAAGAAGAGGTGGAAAACCTGCTCTATGCTGGTTTCCTCGGCGTCTTCCTCGGCGGCCGCATCGGCTACGTGCTGTTCTACAACCTGCCGCTGTTTCTGGACAATCCGCTCTACCTGTTTAAAGTCTGGGATGGCGGCATGTCGTTCCACGGCGGCCTGATCGGCGTTATCGTAGTGATGCTGATTTTCGCGCGCCGCACGAAGCGCACCTTTTTCCAGGTCTCCGACTTTATCGCGCCGCTGATCCCGTTCGGCCTCGGCGCCGGTCGTCTCGGTAACTTTATCAACGGCGAGCTGTGGGGCCGCGTGGCGCCTGACTTTAAATACGCCATGCTCTTCCCTGGCTCGCGCAGTGAAGATGTGGCGCTGGCGGTGAATAACCCGCGCTATCAGGAGCTGCTGAACAGCTACGGCGTGCTGCCGCGTCATCCCTCGCAGCTCTATGAGCTGATGCTGGAAGGGGTGGTGCTGTTTATTATTCTCAACCTGTTTATCCGCAAGCCGCGCCCGATGGGCAGCGTCTCGGGCCTGTTCCTGATAGGCTACGGCGCGTTTCGCATTATCGTGGAATTCTTCCGCCAGCCGGACGCGCAGCTCGGCCTGTTCGAAGGCGGCGTCAGCATGGGCCAGATCCTCTCTATTCCGATGATCCTGGCCGGCATTATTATGATGATCTGGGCGTATCGTCGTCGCCCGCAGCAGCAGACTCGTGAGGTAAAATGAAACAGTATCTGGACCTGATGCAACATGTGCTGAACCACGGCACGCCAAAATCGGATCGTACCGGCACCGGCACACTGTCGATTTTCGGCCACCAGATGCGTTTCAACCTGCAAGAGGGTTTTCCGCTGGTGACCACGAAAAAGGTGCACCTGCGCTCAATTATTCATGAGCTGCTGTGGTTCCTGAAGGGCGAAACCAATATCGGCTACCTGACCGAGAACAAGGTCACCATCTGGGACGAGTGGGCGGATGAAAACGGCGATCTCGGCCCGGTCTACGGCAAACAGTGGCGTAGCTGGGGCAACGCGCGCGGCGAAGAGATCGACCAGATAACAAAGGTGATCGAGCAGCTGAAGCGCGACCCCGACTCACGCCGCATTATCGTCTCGGCGTGGAACGTCGGCGAGCTGGACCAGATGGCGCTGGCGCCATGCCACGCCTTCTTCCAGTTCTACGTGGCGGACGGCAAGCTCTCCTGCCAGCTCTATCAGCGCTCCTGCGATATCTTCCTCGGCCTGCCGTTCAATATCGCCAGCTACGCGCTGCTGGTGCATATGGTGGCGCAGCAGTGCGATCTTCAGGTTGGCGATTTCGTCTGGACCGGCGGCGACACCCACCTCTACAGCAACCATCTGGAGCAGGCGCGCCTGCAGCTGACGCGCGAGCCGCGCGCGCTGCCGACGCTGGTGATCAAACGCAAGCCTGATTCTCTCTTCGACTATCGCTTCGAGGATTTCGAGATAGAAGGCTACGATCCTCATCCCGCCATCAAGGCGCCGGTCGCGGTATAACCTCGCGACCTGCAATCATCCAGCCCCGGCGTAGCCCTGCTCGCCGGGGCTTTTTTTATCCTTTTTCTGCGCGCGTTCTCGCACTCCTTTGCTGCCCGCTGTAACTCCCCTGTTTTTTACTGGAAAGCGGCGCGCACCGCTGGCTCGCGCCGCTGGCGGCGGCGGGCGCATCGCGGCAGAGTGGCGCGATGAAAAAAGAAACAGACCACGGCTTTACGCTGCCGGAGCTGCTGCTGGTGCTGGTTATCGTCGGCATGCTCAGCCTCGGCGCGCTCCACGGCTGGCAGCGCTGGCAGCAGCGACAGCAGCTGCGCGACACCGCGCAGCAGCTGCAGGGCTTTCTCCAGCGGCTGCGCGCCCAGGCGAACTGGCAGAACCAGGATCGCGCGCTGTGGCTGATAGCGGGCGATCGCTGGTGCCTCGGCAGCGGCGCAAAACCGGCGGCAGGCTGTGCACGCGGCAGCCGGCTACGGTTCGTGGCGCCTTATCCCGGCGTGAAGATGCTTAGCCTGCGCGGTGAGCCGGGCTTTTACGGCCGACGTAACGTGGCGAAAGCGGGCAGCCTGGCGTTCGGCAACGCCAGCGGCACGCTGCGGCTGGTCATTTCCGCCCGCGCGCGCATTCGCCTTTGTGAACCGGAGGAGCAGGGATGCGACTAGAAAACGCCGGGTTCAGCCTGCTGGAGATGCTGGTGGCGATGGCCCTCAGCGCGGTGCTGATGCTGAGCGCAGGGCGCTTCTTGCCGCTGCTGACAAGTGAAAACCTGCGTTTACTGCAGCGGGTTCAGCTGCGGGAAGAGCTGCAGCAGCTGATGCAAACGCTGGAAAAGGCGGTGCGCCGCGCCGGCTACTGCAACGGCGACTGCGGCGCCGGCGCGCTCAGCCTCTCCGCCGACTGCCTGCTGCTGCGCTGGGACGACAACAGCAACGGCAAATGGGAAGGCGTCGCGCACGCCGAAAGCGACTACTACGGCTTTCGCCTGCGGCAAAAGCAGCTGGAAACCCAGCGCGGCGTGGCGGCGTGCGGCGCAACCGGCTGGGAGCGGCTGACCGATCCCGCTTTTCTTGCTATTGAGCAGTTCAGCGTCGAACGCGCGGGCAGGCTGGTCAAACTGCGTCTGGTCGGGCGCGCCGGCAAGGCGCTGGAAACGCTGGAGAGCTGGGTAGAGGGCGAAAACCTGTGAATCAACACGGACACAGCGCGCTGGGCATGGTGCTGACCATCCTGCTCATCGGCAGCCTGACGCTGCACGCCAGCCGGGAGCGGCTGGAGCAGGGAATGTCGCTGGTGGCGGATGAGCGGCAGCACTATCGCGCTTTCTGGGCGGCGCAGTCGGCGCTGCAGTGGGGCCTGACGCTAAGCTGGCCAGAGACGCCGGGCTGTCAGCAGGAGCGGCAGCAGGGCTGGGAGAGCTGTTTACAGAAGGTAGACGATGAGCGGATGTTGCTTAAAGGCCGTGCGACGGCAGGCGAGCTGGCGCTATGGCGCTGGGTGGCGCAGGAGGGCGCGCGGCTCAGACCGCTGCCGCACGGCTGGATCGACTACTGCCCGCTGGCGACGGCGCAGGGCTGCCTGTGAGCAGCGCGGCTTTAGCCTGCCGGAGGTGCTGTTTGCACTGCTGCTGATGGCGACCAGCGTCAGCGCGCTGCTGCAGTATCATCGGGCGCTGACGCTGAGCTTTAGCCAGCAGTGGCAGCAGCGGGCCGCGGTGCGCGTCGCGGCGCAGCGCCTGATGGGTCACGACGTTGAGGGCTGGCGCGCCTCGCTGCAGCGCAGCGCCAGTGTCGCAGGCTGTACGCTGGAGCGCGTCGAGGTCAGCGGGCCGCATCAGGCGCACGCCGCGCTGACGCGTTTACGCTGCTGAGAGGCAAAAGAGCCCGGCGTACGCTGGGCATCCCCGACGATACGCGGTAGAGTGACCAGTCTGCCGCTTTGCCGCGCCAGAGAGTATCACCACAGGAGTTTGCATGTTTCACGTTTATCACTCAAACCAGCTCGATGTTCTGAAGATTCTCGCGGCAGCGGTGATAGAACATGACCCCCTCAGCGATCCTTTTTCCGCCGAAACCGTGCTGGTGCAGAGTCCCGGCATGGCGCAGTGGCTGCAAATGGAGCTGGCGCAAACGTTCGGCATCGCCGCCAATATCGACTTTCCGCTCCCCGCCTCGTTTATCTGGGATATGTTCGTGCGTGTGCTGCCGGAGATCCCTGCGGAGAGTGCCTTTACCAAAGCCAGCATGAGCTGGAAACTGATGCATCGCCTGCCGGAGCTGCTGACCCAGGAGGCGTTCCTCTCGCTGCGCCACTACCTGCACGACGACAGCGATAAGCGCAAGCTGTTCCAGCTCTGTTCCCGCGTCGCCGATCTCTTTGACCAGTATCTGGTCTATCGCGCCGACTGGCTGAACCGCTGGGAGCAAGGCGAGCTGGTGGAAGGATTAGGCGACGCGCAGCTGTGGCAGTCGGCGCTCTGGCGCGATCTGGTGGCCTACACCGAGGCGCTGGGCCAGCCGAAGTGGCACCGCGCCAACCTTTACGCGCGCTTTATTCATACGCTGGAGCGGGCCGAGCAGACGCCCGCCAGCCTGCCGAAGCGCGTTTTTATCTGCGGCATCTCCGCCTTGCCGCCGGTCTATCTGCAGGCGCTGCAGGCGCTGGGCCGCCATATCGATATTCATCTGCTGTTCACCAACCCCTGCCGCGATTACTGGGGCGATATTCAGGATTATGCCTTCCTGGCGAAGCTGCAGAGCCGCCAGCGTCGTCGCCTTGACAGCGACGAGGCGCGCGACCTGTTCAGCGATCCGCAGGAGGCGCCCGCGCGTTTTAACGCCGAAGGCGAACAGCAGCTCAGCAACCCGCTGCTCGCCTCCTGGGGCAAGCTGGGGCGTGACAACCTCTTTTTGCTGAGCCAGATGGACGAGGCGGATGACGTCGACGCCTTTGTCGAGGTCGAGGAAGATAACCTGCTGCACGCGATGCAGCACGACCTGCTGAATCTGCAGGACAGGGCGGTGCTGGGGCTGAACGCGGAGGAGCTGGCCTGGAGCGGCAACAAGCGTCTGCTCGATCCCGACGATCGTTCGATCAGCGTGCAGATCTGCCACAGCGCCCAGCGCGAGGTGGAAGTGCTGCAGGATCACCTGCTGGCGATGATGGAGGCGGATCCCTCGCTCAAGCCGCGCGATATTATCGTGATGGTGGCCGATATTGACAGCTACGCCCCCTTTATTCAGGCGGTCTTCGCCAACGCGCCCGCCGATCGCTATCTGCCGTTCTCGATCTCCGACCGCCGCGCCAGCCAGGCGCACCCGGCGATTTTCGCCTTCCTGAGCCTGCTGGCGCTGCCGGACAGCCGCTTCGCGGCCGAAGATGTGCTGGCGCTGCTGGAAGTGCCGGCGCTGGCGAACCGCTTCTCGGTGGATGAGAGCGGGCTGCGCCTGCTGCGTCGCTGGGTGGATGAGTCCGGCGTGCGCTGGGGGCTGGACGACGACAGCGCCGAGGCGCTGTCGCTGCCGGTTACGGGCCAGCACACCTGGCGCTTTGGCCTGGAGCGCATGCTGCTGGGCTATGCGATGGAGAGCCACCACGGCGACTGGCAGGGCATTTTGCCCTACGACGAGTCGAGCGGCCTGGTGGGCGAACTGGCCGGCCATCTGGCAGAGCTGCTGATGCGCCTCAACCACTGGCGCGCGCGGCTCAGCGAATCCCGTCCGCTGGAGGGCTGGCTGCCGCTCTGCCGCGAGATGATCAACGACTTTTTCCACGGCGACGCCGAAGCGGAAGCGGCGCTGCTGCTGGTGGAGGAGCAGTGGAAACAGCTGATCGAATATGGTCAGGCCGCGCGCTATCAGGCGGCGATCCCGGTGACGCTGCTGCGCGACGATCTGCGCGCGCGCCTCGATCAGCAGCGTATCAGCCAGCGCTTTCTCGCCGGACAGATTAACTTCTGCACGCTGATGCCGATGCGATCGATCCCGTTCCGCGTGGTCTGCCTGCTCGGCATGAACGACGGGGTGTATCCGCGCACGCTGCCGGCGCCGGGCTTTGACCTGATGCAGCAGCAGACGCGCAAAGGCGATCGCAGCCGACGCGACGACGACCGCTATCTGTTTCTCGAGGCGCTGCTGTCGGCGCAGGATAGGCTCTATATCAGCTATATCGGACGGGCTATTCAGGATAATACGGAACGCTATCCCTCGGTGCTGGTCACAGAGCTGCTGGATTATATCGGTCAGAGCTTCTGCCTGCCGGGCGACGAGGCGCAGGAGCTGGATGAGAGCGCGCAGCGCGTGCAGCGCCATATTCAGCATCTGCACAGCCGCATGCCGTTCGCGGCGGAGAACTTTCATCCGCAGTCGCGCTGCCACAGCTTTGCGCGTGAATGGCTGCCCGCCGCGCAGGGCAAAGGCGAGGCGCAGCCCGACTTTGTGCAGCCGCTGCCGCTGCCGGCGATTGAATCGGTCTCCTGCGAGCAGTTTCTGCGCTTCTGGCGTCATCCGGCGCGCGCCTGGTTTCATCAGCGGCTCGGCGTCACCTTCTGGCTGGAGGAGACCGAGCTGTCAGACAACGAGCCTTTCGCGCTCGACAGCCTGGAGCGCTACCAGATCAACGCCGAGCTGCTGAACGCGCTGGTAGAAGGCGAGGATACGCAGCGGCTTTTCGCCCTGCATCGCGCGGCGGGCAATTTGCCTTACGGCGCCTTCGGCGAGCTGTTCTGGCAGGCGCAGCAGGAGGAGATGCAGGAGGTGGCGGCGGCGGTCATCGACCAGCGCAGCGAAGGCGAGAGCTGGGAGGTCAATCTGCCGCTCGACGGCGTTGCGCTGACCGGCTGGCTGACCCAGGTGCAGCGCGACGGCCTGCTGCGTTGGCGTCCCGGCGTGCTCAATATGAACGACGGCCTGCTGCTCTGGCTGGAGCACCTGATTTACTGCGCGCTGGGCGGCAGCGGCGAAAGCCGCATGATGGGCAGAGAGAACAGCCGCTGGCGCTTCGCGGCGGTGGCGCAGCCAGAGGCGGAGGCGCTGCTGACGCGCTATATGCAGGGCTATAAGCAGGGCATGGCGCGCCCGCTGCTGCTGCTGAATAAAAGCGGCGGCGCCTGGCTGACGGCGAGTTATGACAAAAAAACGCGGCAGCTGCTGCTGGATGAAACGACGCAGGTCAAGGCGCGCAATCGCCTGCTGCAGGCCTGGACCGGCGGCTATCAGCAGGAGGGCGAGGGCGGCGATCCCTATCTGCAACGGCTGTGCCGGGTATTAAATGAAGAGCAGCTCAACGACATCGTTGAGGCCGCGCAGCGCTGGTATCTGCCGGTGCTGCAGGCTCACCTGGATGATGAATAGCAAGCGGTTCGACGAGATCTGACGCGTCAACGGCATATAACAAGGTTACGTCAGTTTGCACTATTTTCGGCTGCGTCTGCCTGGCAGCGCGGTTCCAAGGGTAACAGAAGGGGTTTACATGCGTAGATACGCTTGCTGGATAGCGGCGCTGATGCTGAGCCTGGCGACCTGCGCCTCGCTGGCGCAGGCGGCGACGGGCTGGGAGCCGATCAATGAAACCATTCGCAAAAGCGAAAAAGACCCGCGCCAGTATCAGGCGATAAAGCTGGCCAACGGCCTGACGGTATTGCTGGTTTCCGACGCGCAGGCGCCAAAATCGCTGGCGGCGCTCACGCTGCCGATCGGCTCGCTGGACGATCCGGACCAGCAGCTCGGCCTGGCGCACTTTCTCGAGCATATGGTGCTGATGGGATCGCAGCGCTATCCGCAGCCCGATAACCTGGCGGAGTTCCTGAAAAAGCATGGCGGCAGCCACAACGCCAGCACCGCCTCCTATCGCACCGCCTTCTACCTTGAGGTGGAAAACAGCGCGCTGGAGCCGGCGGTGGATCGTATGGCGGACGCCATTGCCGCGCCGCTGCTCGATCCGGTCAACGCCGATCGCGAACGCAACGCCGTCAACGCCGAGCTGACGATGGCGCGCTCGCGCGACGGTCTGCGTATGGCGCAGGTCGGCGCGGAGACGCTCAACCCGGCGCATCCCGGTTCGCGCTTCTCCGGCGGCAACCTCGATACGCTGAAGGATAAGCCGGACAGCAAACTGCTGGAGGCGCTCTCCACCTTCTACCATACCCACTACTCCGCCAATCTGATGAAGGCAGTGCTCTACAGCAATAAACCGCTGCCGGAGATGGCGCAGATCGCCGCTAACACCTTTGGGCGTATCGCGAACCACGACGCGACGGTTCCGGCTATCGACGCGCCGGTGGTGACCGAGGCGCAGCAGGGGATCATTATCCACTACGTGCCGGCGCAGCCGCGCAAGCAGCTGAAGATTGAGTTCCGCATCGCCAATAACAGCGATCGCTTCCGCAGCAAGAGCGATACGCTGATCGGCTACCTGATCGGCAACCGCAGCAAAAACACCCTGGCCGACTGGCTGCAAAAGCAGGGGCTGGCCGACGGCGTCAACGCCGGCGCCGATCCAGTGAGCGAACGCAGCAGCGGCGTGTTCGCCATCACCGCCTCGCTCACCGATAAAGGGCTGGCGCAGCGTGACGAAGTGGTGGCGGCGATCTTCAGCTATATCGCCATGCTGCGCGAGCAGGGCGTCGATAAACGCTATTTCGACGAAGTCTCCCACGTGCTGGCGCTCGATTTTCGCTATCCCTCTATCACGCGCGATATGGATTATATCGAGTGGCTGGCGGATACCATGCTGCGCGTGCCGGTGGAGCACACGCTGGACGCGCCTTATCTGGCCGATGAGTATGACGCCGCTGCCATCAAGGCGCGCCTCGACGAGATGACGCCGCAGCATGCGCGCATCTGGTACATCAGCCCGCAGGAGCCGCACAACAAAGAGGCCTACTTTGTTAACGCGCCCTATCAGGTCGATCGCATCAGCGAGCAGACCTTCGCCGACTGGCAGCAGCGCGCCAGCCAGATCCAGCTGGCGATGCCGACGCTGAACCCCTATATTCCTGACGACTTCACCCTGATCCCGTCGGACGGCAAAAGCTACAGCCATCCGGTCGCGCTGCCCAACGACGGCGGCATGCCGATCTACTGGATGCCGAGCCGCTATTACGCCAGCGAGCCGAAAGCCTCGGTGATGCTGGCGCTGCGCAATCAGGAAGCGATCAGCGACGCGCGCCAGCAGGTGCTGTTCGGCCTGAACGACTATCTCTCCAGCCTGGCGCTGGACGAGCTTAACTCGCAGGCGTCGGTGGGCGGCATCAGCTTCTCTACCAGCGAAAACGATGGGCTGGTGTTCAGCGCCAGTGGCTTTACCCAGCGGCTACCGACGCTGCTGAAAAAACTGGTGGAAGGCTATGCCACCTTCCAGCCGACGGCGCAGCAGCTGGAGCAGGCGAAATCCTGGTATCTGGATCAGCTGGACGCGGCGGACAAAGGCAAGGCGTTCGAGCTGGCGATCCAGCCGATGCAGATGCTGTCGCAGCTGCCCTATACGCAGCGCGAGACGCGCCGCGCGCTGGTGAAAGCGATTACCCTCGATGAGGCGGTGGCGTATCGCGACAATCTGATCCATCATGCGACCCCTGAACTGCTGGCGGTGGGCAACCTCAGCGCGGACAGCGTGATCCAGCTGGGTCGCGAGCTGAAGCAGCAGATGCAGACCCAGGGCACGCAGCTCTGGCGTAATAACTATGTCTCTTTCGCCAAACCGGTGAAGGCCAACCTGCAAAAAGCGGGCAGCAGCACCGACTCGGCGCTGGCGGCGCTCTATGTGCCGCTCGGCTATGGCGAATATCAGAGCATGGCCAACAGCTCGATGCTGAGCCAGATCGTGCAGCCCTGGTTCTACAATCAGCTGCGCACCGAAGAGCAGCTGGGCTATGCGGTGTTCGCTTTCCAGATGCCGGTCGGCCGTCAGTGGGGCATCGGCTTCCTGCTGCAGAGCAACAGCAAGCAGCCCGCCTACCTGCTGCAGCGCTATCAGGCCTTCTACCCGCAGGCGGAGAAGCGACTGCGCGCCATGCCGCAGAGCGACTTCGTTCAGTATCAGCAGGCGATGATCAACCAGCTGAAGCAGCGACCGCAAACCCTCGATGAAGAGGCGTCGCGCTACAGCCGCGACTTTGATCGCCAGAACTACGCCTTCGATACGCGGCAGAAAGTGATTGAGGAGATCCAGAAGCTGACGCCGGACGCGCTGGCGGACTTCTTCCATCGCGCCGTAATGCAGAAAGAGGGCATGGCGATGACCTCGCAGATTGCGGGCAACAGCGCCGACAAGCTGGCGTTCGCGCCGCTGCCCGGATGGAAAACCTGGAATGAGGTGGCGAAACTGCAGCAGTCGCTACCGGTTAAGAGTGAGACGCAATGAATTACCCTGAGTCGCTGAATCCTCTGACGCTGCCGCTGCGCGGCGAGCGTCTGATCGAGGCTTCGGCGGGCACCGGCAAAACCTTTACCATCGGCGTGCTCTACCTGCGCCTGCTGTTGGGGTTGGGCGGCGAAAACAGCTACAGCCGCCCGCTGTCGGTTGAAGAGATTCTGGTGGTGACCTTTACCGAGGCCGCCACCGCTGAACTGCGCGGGCGCATCCGCGAGAACATTCATGAGCTGCGGCTGGCGTGCGTGCGCGGCGCCAGCGGCAATCCGGTGCTGACGCAGCTGCTGGATCAGATTGATGATCTTTCGCAGGCCGCGGCGCTGCTGCTGGCGGCGGAGCGGCAGATGGACGAAGCGGCGATATTCACTATCCACGGCTTCTGCCAGCGCATGCTTAACCTGAACGCGTTCGAGTCGGGCATGCTGTTTGAGCAGGAGCTGATAGAAGATGAGGCGGCGCTGTTTAAGCAGGCGACGGCGGACTTCTGGCGGCGTCACTGCTATCCGCTGACGCTGGACGTCGCGCGCGCCATCGTCGCGGAGTGGAACGGGCCGGAGAGCCTGTTGACCACGCTTCGGCCCTGGCTGCAGGGGGAATCGCCGCGGCTGAAACGGCCGCCGGCCGACGACGAAACCCTGGCGACCCGGCATGCCGCTAATCTGGCGCGCATCGCGGCGATCAAGCAGCAGTGGCAGGCGGTCAGCGACGAAGTCGAAGGCATCGTCAGTCAGTCTGGCGTCGATAAGCGCAGCTACAGCAGCAAATACCTGCCGCTCTGGGTGGCGAAGGTCACGCAGTGGGCCAACAGCGACACCACCGACTATCTTTTTCCCAAAGAGCTGGAGCGTTTCGCCCAGGGCGTACTGCTGGAAAAAACCAAAAAGGGCGAGCCGCCGCAGCATCCGCTGTTTCAGGCGGTAGAGGCCTTCCTCGCCGAGCCGCTCTCCTTGCGCGATTTAATTATCGCCCGCGCGCTGGTGGAAGTGCGCGACGCGGTGCGCAAAGAGAAGCGGCTGCGCGCGCTGCTCGGCTTCGACGATCTGCTGAGCCGGCTCGACGAGGCGCTGCAGCAGCCGGGCGGCGCGCTGCTGGCCGACACCATTCGCGCTCGCTATCCGGTGGCGCTGATCGATGAGTTTCAGGACACCGATCCGCAGCAGTACCGCATTTTCCGCACGCTCTATCTCCGCCAGCCTGAGCTGGCGCTGCTGCTGATCGGCGATCCCAAGCAGGCGATCTACGCTTTTCGCGGCGCGGATATCTTTACCTATCTACGCGCCCGCAGCGAGGTCGCGGCCCACTATACGCTCGACACCAACTGGCGCTCGTCGCCCGGCATGGTGCAGAGCGTGAACCGCCTGTTCGCCCGCATGGATTCGCCGTTTCTCTTCTCGGCTATCCCGTTTCTGCCGGTGAAGCCCGCAGAGCCGAACCAGCAGCTGACGCTGGTGAAAGACGCCCAGCCGCAGGCGGCGCTGCGTTTCTGGCTGCAGCCCGGCGACGGCGTCGGCGTCAGCGACTATCAGCAGTTTATGGCGCAGCAGTGCGCCGCCGATATCAGCCGCTGGCTGGTGGCCGGACAGCAGGGTCGGGCGCTGCTGGGCAAAGGCGACGATTTGCGTCCCGTGCAAGCCTCCGATATCACCGTGCTGGTGCGCAGCCGCAACGAAGCGGGCCTGGTGCGCGACGCGCTCAACGGGCTGTCGATTCCGTCGGTTTACCTCTCCAACCGCGACAGCGTCTACACCACGCCGGAGGCGCGCGAGCTACTCTGGCTGCTGCAGGCGGTGCAGGCGCCGGAGCAGGAGCGGCTGCTGCGCAGCGCGCTGGCCACCTCTATCTTCGCCATCGACGCCGCCACGCTGGAAACCCTGAGTCAGAACGAGCGCGAGTGGGACGCGCTGGTCGAGCAGTTTGCCGCCTGGCAGCAGCTGTGGCATCAGCGCGGCGTGCTGCCGATGCTGCGCGACGTGATGAACCGGCGGCAGCTGGCGGAAAACATGCTGGCGTCGGAGAACGGCGAGCGCAGGCTCACCGATCTGATGCACCTCGGCGAGCTGCTGCAGGAGGCGTCGACCCAGCTCGACAGCCCCCATGCGCTGGTGCGCTTTCTCGCCCAGCAGATCGCCCGGCCCAACAGCCAGTCAGCGGAGCAGCAGCTGCGGCTGGAGAGCGATCGCCATCTGGTGCAGATCGTGACCATCCATAAATCCAAAGGGCTGCAGTATCCGCTGGTGTGGCTGCCGTTCGCCGCTGGCTTTCGCGAGGCGTCCAGCGCGCTCTACCACGACCGCGAGAGCTTTGCGACGCTGCTCGACGTGCAGGGCGACGAGCAGAGCATGGCGCTTGCCGAGCAGGAGCGGCTGGCGGAAGATTTGCGGCTGCTCTACGTCGCCCTGACGCGCTCGGTGTTTCACTGTAGCGTCGGCATCGCGCCGCTGTTCAAGGGCGCGCGCAAAAAAGAGGGCAACAGCGATCTGCATAAAAGCGCGCTGGGCTATCTGGTGCAGCGGGGAGAGGGCGGCGATGCCAGCCGCCTGCGCGCCTGCCTCGACACGCTGGCGGATGGCGATACTGACATCGTGAGCGACGATCTTATCCCCGGCGAAAACTGGCGCGAAAGGACCCCCCCCGACGAGGCGCTCAGCAGCCGCGAGGTGACGCGCGACCTGCGCGACGCCTGGCGCGTCACCAGCTACTCCGGGCTGCAGCAGCACAGCAGCTCGCCGCTGCTGGAGGCGATGCCCACTTTCGATATCGACGCCGCGGGCGAAGAGGGCGGCGAGGCGGAAAATCAGCTGACGCCGCACCACTTTCCGCGCGGCGCGGCGCCGGGCACCTTTCTGCACGGCCTGTTTGAGTCTATCGATTTCACCCGGCCGCCGGATCGGACGCTGCTGGAGACGCAGCTGGAACAGAACGGCTATGGGCAGCACTGGCTGCCGGTGCTGGAGGCCTGGATCGCGCGCGTGCTGCACACGCCGCTCAATAGCGACGGCCTGATGCTCGGCGCGCTGCAGAACCAGGACCGGCTGGTGGAGATGGCCTTTTATCTGCCGCTGGAGCGCATGCTTAATGCGGCACAGCTGGATGCGCTGATGCGCCAGCACGATGCGCTGTCGGCGCGCGCGCCGCGGCTGGAGTTCCATCAGGTGCAGGGGATGCTGAAAGGCTTTATCGATCTGGTGTTTCGCTGGAACGGTCAATATTATCTGCTGGATTACAAGTCCAACTGGCTAGGCGACAGCGAAGCGGCCTATACGCCGCAGGCGATGGCGCAGGCGATGGTCGATCACCGCTATGACCTGCAGTATCAGCTCTATACGCTGGCGCTGCATCGCTATCTGCAGCATCGCCTGCCGGGTTACGACTATCAGCGCCACTTTGGCGGCGTGTTTTATCTGTTTCTGCGCGGCGTCGACGGCAGTTCGCCGGAAAACGGCATCTTTACCGCGCGTCCTTCGGCTGAGTTTGTCGCCGGGCTGGACGCGCTGTTTCGCCGGGCGGAAGAGGAGGAAGTATGACGGAAATCATGCCATTGCTCGATCAGGCGGTTGAGAAGCGTCTGCTACGGCCGCTCGATCTGCAGTTTGCGCGGCTGCTGGCCGACCCGTCGCAGCCGGCGTGGCTGCTGGCGGCCGCCTGCGTCAGCGCCGAAGCGGGCGACGGCCATGTCTGCCTGCCGCTGACGCATCTGGAGGGCGAAAAACTCTTCGCCGGGCGTCACCCGGAGCTGGCGCAGGCGCTGTGGCGCGCGGCGGGCGCGCCGGCGTGCTGGAAAACCGCGCTGGCCGACTGGCCGGCGCTGAGCGACGGCGGCATCGCCACGCCGCTGGTGCTTAATCATGAGCGGCTCTACCTGCATCGCCTGTGGCAGAGCGAAGGTCAGGTGGCGCGCTTTTTCACGCTGCAGGCGGAGATGGCGGAGATGGATATCGCCGCCGCGCAAAACGTGCTGAGCGCGCTGTTTGGCGATGGTCCCGATGACTGGCAAAAAATCGCCGCGGCCGTGGCGCTGACGCGCAAAACGGCGGTGATCTCCGGCGGGCCCGGCACCGGCAAAACCACCACCGTGGCGAAGCTGCTGGCGGCGATGATCCGCCTGAGCCACAACAGCCTGCGCATTCAGCTGGCGGCGCCGACCGGCAAAGCGGCGGCGCGTCTGACCGAGTCGCTCGGGCAGGCGCTGCAGGCGCTGTCGGTCAGCGACGAGGAGCGGGCGCGTTTCCCCAGCGAAGCGACGACGCTGCATCGCCTGCTCGGCGCGCAGCCCGATACCCAGCGGCTGCGCTACCACGCCGCCAACCGGCTGCACCTTGATGTGCTGGTGGTGGACGAGGCGTCCATGGTCGATCTGTCGATGATGGCGAAGCTGATCGCGGCGCTGCCCGATCATGCGCGCGTTATTTTCCTTGGCGATCGCGATCAGCTGGCGTCGGTGGAAGCGGGCGCCGTGCTGGGCGATATTTGCCGCTGCGCCGAAGCGGGCTACAGCCTGGCGCGCGCGCAGCAGCTGGTGGCGCTGACGCAGTGTGCGCTGGACGGCGCGGATGACGCGCGCGCGCCCAACGTGCGCGACAGCATCTGCCTGCTGCGCAAGAGTTACCGCTTTGACGCCTCGTCAGGGATCGGACAGCTGGCGCGGGCGGTTAACCTGGGCGACGCGCGCGAAGTCGAGAAGGTGATTAACGCCGCCTTCGAAGATATCGATTTTCAGGCGTTGCAGAGCGGCGAGGCCTATCAGACCATGCTCGACGCCGTTGCGGAAGGCTACCGGCCTTTCCTGAAGCTGGTGCAGGCGCGCGCGCCGGTTGAGGAGATCCTGCTGGCGTTTAGCCGCTTTCAGCTGCTGTGCGCGCTGCGCGACGGGCCGTTTGGCGTGCAGGGGCTGAATCAGCGCATCGAGCAGCGTCTGGTGCAGCTGCAGCGCATTCGTCGTCCCGCCATCGGCAGCCGCTGGTATGCGGGACGGCCGGTGATGGTGACGCGCAACGACAGCGCGCTGGGGTTGTTTAACGGCGATATCGGCATTACGCTGCGCGACGCGGAAAATCAGCTCAAGGTCTTTTTCCCGCTGCCGGACGGCTCGGTCAAAGCGGTGCAGCCGAGTCGCCTGCCGCCGCACGATACCGCCTGGGCGATGACGGTGCATAAGTCGCAGGGATCGGAGTTCGAGCACACCGCGCTGGTGATGCCGGCCCAGTTCTCGCCGGTGCTGACGCGCGAGCTGGTCTACACCGCCATTACCCGCGCGCGCAAGCGGCTGACGCTCTACAGCGAACCTGCGGTGTTTCAGCGCGCGGTGCAGCTGCAAACCCAGCGCCGCAGCGGGCTGGTGGAAAGATTAAGTCTGGTATAAAGGACGCATCAGGAGCGAACGCGGCCGGCATGGGCCGTTACGCAAAGTCGCTTGCGCATCCTTGCCCGCTCGGCCTGCGCCATCCCTGGCGCAGGACGCTTTGCTCCACGGCCCATGCCGCCCGCGCATCAGCGACTGTGCTGTCTGGCCTGACTCAGGTCAGGTCCGCCATCAGCGACTGTGCTGTCTGGCCTGACTCAGGTCAGGTCCGCCATCAGCACCTTCGAGCGCCGCTGATAGTTGTACATCTGCTTTTTGCTCTCCGGCAGCGACTCAATATCCACCGGCGTAAAGCCGCGTTCCTGAAACCAGTGAATGCTGCGCGTCGTCAGCACGAACAGCTTCTCCAGCCCCATCTGCCGCGCCTGCAGCGCCACGCGCTGCAGCAGCATCTCGCCGCGCGACGAGCTGCGGTAGTCGGGATGCACCGCCACGCAGGCCATTTCGCCAATCTTCTCATCCATAAAGGGGTAGAGCGCTGCGCAGGCGATGGTGAGATTGTCGCGAATGATAATGGTGAACTTATCGATCTCCATCTCCAGCTGCTCGCGCGAGCGACGCACCAGAATACCCTGCTGCTCCAGCGGACGGATCAGCTCCAGAATGCCACCGATATCGTTAATGGTGGCGCGGCGGATCTGCTCGCTCGACTCCATCACGATCTGCGTGCCGATGCCGTCGCGTGAAAACAGCTCCTGCAGCAGCGCGCCATCTTCCTGATAGCTGATGAGATGACTGCGGCGCACGCCGCTGCGGCAGGCCTTAACCGCGCCGCGCAGGAAGCGCACCGTGCCGGAAAGATAGTCGCCGTCGCTCTCCATCTCGTCGATGCGCGCCTGCGCGTCGTTGGGAAACAGCTCAGAGATAATCGCGCCGTCGCGCCGGGTAACGCCCTGTTCAGAGCAGAAGCCGATCATCTTTTCCGCCTTCAGCTTGATCGCCAGCTGGGTGGCGACCTCTTCCGACGTCAGGTTAAAACTCTCGCCGGTGACGGAAACCGCTACCGGGCCGAGCAGTACAATCGCATTGTTATCCAGCTGACGATGGATCGCCTCTTCGTCGATGCGGCGAATTCGTCCGCTGTGACAGTAGTCGACGCCATCATCCACGCCGAGCGGCTGAGCGATAATAAAGTTGCCGCTCACCACGTTGATATGCGCGCCCTGCAGCGGCGTGTTGTTCAGGCTCATTGAGAGTCGCGCCGTGATATCCAGCTGCAGCCGTCCCGCCGCCTGCTTCACCAGCTCCAGCGACTGCGCGTCGGTCACGCGGGTGTACTTGTGGTAAACCGGCTCCAGCTGATGCGCGGCCAGGCTGGCGTCAATCTGCGGACGCGCGCCGTACACCACCACCAGACGAATGCCGAGGCTGTGCAGCAGACCGATATCGTTGACGATGCTGGAGAAATTCTGATGTTCGATGGCTTCGCCGCCCAGCATGATGACAAAGGTCTTGTCCCGATGGGCATTAATATAGGGAACGGTGTGGCGAAAACCCTGAACCAGCTCAGTACTACGTTCCTTCACGGCAAACCCTCAATGAATGTTTATTCGTAATTTCTGTATTTTTATTCTTTTAGCGCCTTTTTTGCAAGGATTAAACCTGACGTAAATTTACGTTTTTTTGGGTGCACTCGCTGCTAAGAGACTGCATTATTTAGCAATTCCTGAATGACTTCCCCAAAGTGATGGGCTAAAGTTTTCACCGCCGTTTATGAAGATGGCGGTTTTTTAGACAGAACAGAGCAGCTGGAGCGGCATGTCAGAATCAAATCCCCTGTTTTCCCGCAGAAGGCTCCTGCAGGGTAGCGGCGCACTACTGCTGCTGAGCGTCAGCCGCGCAGGCCTGGCAGCGAAAAACCATATCGTAGCGGTGCGCATCTGGCCCTCATCGACCTATTCACGTATGACGCTGGAGTCCAGCGTGCCGCTTCACTATAAGCAGTTTGCGCTCTCGCATCCGGATCGGCTGGTGGTCGACATCCAGAATATGCACCTCAACCCGGTGCTAAAGGGCGTCGATAAGCTGGTGCAGGTTAACGATCCCTTTATTAAAAGCGCGCGGGTCGGGCAGTTTGACGCCAGTACCGTGCGTATCGTGCTGGAGCTGAAGCGCAACGTCGCGCCGAAAACCTTTACCCTGGCGCCGGTGGCCGGGATCAAGCACCGGCTGGTGGTGGATCTCTATCCGAGCCAGGACACGGCTGAAGACGATCCGCTGCTGGCGCTGCTCAAGGATTACAACCAGGGCGACCTGGAGCGCAACGAGCCGGCGACTGCGCCGCTGCCCGGCAAGGCGGGGCGCGATCGGCCGATGATCATCATGATCGATCCGGGACATGGCGGCGAGGATCCCGGCGCGCACGGCAAATACAAAACGCGCGAAAAAGATATCGTGCTGAAGATGGGGCGGCGGCTTAAGGCGCTGATAGATAAAGAGCCGAATATGAAGGCCTATATGACGCGCAACGAAGATGTCTTTATTCCGCTGCGGGTGCGGGTGGCGAAAGCGCGCAAGCAGCGCGCCGATCTGTTTGTCTCGATCCACGCCGACGCCTTTACCAGCCGCAGCGCGCGCGGCTCCTCGGTGTTCGCGCTCTCCACCAAAGGCGCCACCTCGGCGGCGGCGCGCTTTCTGGCGCAGACGCAGAACGAGTCGGATCTGATCGGCGGCGTCAGCAAGAGCGGCGACCGCTACCTCGACCACACCATGTTCGACATGGTGCAGCGCCAGACCATTCACGACAGCCTGAACTTCGGTAAAGAGGTGCTGCATCGAATGGGGCGCATCAACCATCTGCACAAACGCACCGTCGACCAGGCGGGTTTCGCGGTGCTGAAGGCGCCCGATATTCCGTCGATTCTGGTGGAGACTGCCTTTATCAGCAACGTAGAAGAGGAGCGCAAGCTACGCACCAGCCGCTACCAGCAGCAGGTGGCCGAGGCAATTTTTCACGGCATAAAGGCTTACTTCGACAAGGGTGGGGCGCGACGCTAAAAGAGGCGGGGAGATGGCGCAGGCCGTCCCGCTTTCACAAGGCACAAAAACAAAAAAGCACCCTTTCAGGTGCTTAAATGTTGGTTGCGGGAGCCGGATTTGAACCGACGACCTTCGGGTTATGAGCCCGACGAGCTACCAGGCTGCTCCATCCCGCGTCCGTAGTGCGCATTGCGTCTTTTTTCACATTGTCTCTTCATCAGAAGAGTTGGTTGCGGGAGCCGGATTTGAACCGACGACCTTCGGGTTATGAGCCCGACGAGCTACCAGGCTGCTCCATCCCGCGTCCGTGGATGCGCACTATACCTCCTGGCGCCGATGATGCAACCCCTTTTTCGCGCGAAGCGCCAAATTAGGGATTGTTTGCTGAATATTTTCTCCATCTGGCTAAATATCGCACAGCCGCGCCTGCGGAAAGGGCAGGCCGATTTCAATCTGCCAGACGCTTTGCTATCGTCGCGGGGCGAACACTGATGAATAAAAGAGACGGCGATGAATAAAGGACACTGGGCGAAGTATGCACTGACGGGTGCACTGTTTGCGCTGCTGGCGGGTTGTAGCTCGAAACCGACCGATCGCGGGCAGCAGTATAAAGATGGCAAGCTGGAACAGCCGCTGGCGCTGGTTAACCAGCCGAATGCCAAAGGACGACCGGTCAACGGCAGAGATTTCGGCGAGCAGGTGCGGCAGATCCAGTCCGCCTCGTCCGCCCTCTATGGACGCCACACCGGCACCTATAGCGCGATTGAGAGCTGGCTGATGGCGGGCGCCGACACGCGCCAGCTGCGTCAGTTCGGCCTGAACGCCTTCCAGATGGAAGGCACCGATAACTACGGCAACGTGCAGTTTACCGGCTACTACACGCCGGTGGTGCAGGCGCGCTACACGCGCCAGGGGGAATTCCAGTACCCCATCTACCGCATGCCGCCGCGCAAGCGCGGGGCGAAGCTGCCGAGCCGCGCCTCTATCTATAGTGGCGGTCTGGATGAGCGCTACGTCATCGGCTGGAGCAATTCGCTGATCGATAATTTTATTATGGACGTGCAGGGCAGCGGCTACGTGGATTACGGCGACGGTCGGCCGATGACCTTCTTCGGCTACGGCGGCAAAAACGGCTGGGCCTATCACAGCATCGGTAAAGAGCTGATCGATCGCGGCGAGGTCAAGCGCGAAGATATGTCGATGCAGGCGATCCGCGACTGGGCGGCGTCCCACTCCGAACAGGAGGTGCGCGCGCTGCTGGAAACCAACCCGTCGTTCGTCTTCTTTAAGCCGGAACCCTATACGCCGGTGCGCGGCGCCAGCGCGGTGCCGCTGGTGGCGAAAGCCTCGGTGGCGTCAGACCGTTCGCTGATCCCGGCGGGCACCGCGCTGCTGGCGGAGGTGCCGCAGCTGAATGAAAAGGGCAAGTTCAACGGCAAATATGAGATGCGCCTGATGGTGGCGCTGGACGTCGGCGGGGCCATCAAGGGCCAGCATTTCGATATCTATCAGGGCATCGGGCCTGATGCGGCGCACCTGGCGGGCTTCTATAACCACTATGGCCGCGTCTGGGTGCTGAAAGCCGCGCCGGGCGCCGGGCAGCCGCTGTTCAGCAGCCCGCAAAACGGTGATAATGGCTCGCTGTTACTGGGTTCAAACTGATTTCTCTGCGGGCCGCACGGCCCGCACGTCGCAACAAGGTTGATTATGAGTGTGGTTAACGAGGCCTGGCGTCAGCGTTTTGGCGGCACGGCACGTCTCTATGGGCAGGATGCGCTGACGC
Organism: Pantoea sp. Z09; assembly: GCF_022394795.1. Lineage (NCBI taxonomy): Bacteria > Pseudomonadati > Pseudomonadota > Gammaproteobacteria > Enterobacterales > Erwiniaceae > Pantoea > Pantoea sp. Z09. Next base: position 3,025,886 of record NZ_CP092373.1, on the reverse strand, counting down.
GTTTCGCCGCGGCGCACTTCTGCGTTATCGGCATCGGCGGCGTGGGATCCTGGGCGGCGGAAGCGCTGGTGCGCACCGGCATCGGCAAAATTACCCTGATCGATATGGATGATGTCTGCATCACCAATACCAATCGCCAGATCCATGCGCTGAACGGCAACGTGGGCAAGGCGAAGACCGAGGTGATGGCCGAGCGGCTGCGCGCCATCAATCCCGACTGCGAGGTGATCTGCATCGACGACTTCATCACGCCGGACAACACCGCCGAGCTGATGGCAGCGGGCTATGACTACGTGATCGACGCCATCGACAGCGTGCGCCCCAAAGCGGCGCTGATCGCCTGGTGCCGCCGCAACAAGATCCCGTTGATCACCACCGGCGGCGCGGGCGGCCAGATCGATCCGACGCAGATTCAGGTCGCCGATCTGGCGAAGACGATTCAGGATCCGCTGGCAGCGAAGCTGCGCGAGCGGCTGAAGGCGCTTGGCGTAGTGAAAAACAGCAAAGGCAAGCTGGGCATCGACTGCGTCTTCTCAACCGAAGCGCTGATGTATCCGCAGCCGGACGGCAGCGTCTGCGCCGCGCGCAGCACCGCCGAAGGGCCGAAAAGAATGGACTGCGAAGCAGGGTTCGGCGCCGCCACCATGGTGACCGCCACCTTCGGTTTTGTCGCCGTTTCCCATGCGCTGAAGAAATATCTGGCGCGCGCGGCGCGTCAGGCGGCGTAACGACTCAGGGCTGCGCTGCGCGCGCGGCCTGCTGATGCACCGCCTCCGCCAGCGCCTTCAGGCCGCTGCTGCGCGAGGCGCTGAGCTGGGCGCGCAGGCCGAGTTCGTCAAACAGCCGCAGCGGATCGTCCGCCAGCAGCGCCTGCGGCGTTCGTCCTTCCACGGCGGTCAGCAGCACCGCCAGTAACCCCCGCACGATGCGACCTTCGCTGTCGCCGTAAAAGTGCAGCGTGCCGTCGTGGCGCAGCTGGCTGCCGAGCCAGACGCGGTTTTCGCAGCCGGTTAGCTCAATCTCCTGCGTTTTCAGCGCCTCCGGCAGCGCGGGCAGCTGACGGCTGAGCTGGATTAGCTGGCGATAGCGATCCTCCCACTGCTGGAAATGGGCGAATTTCTCTTTCAGCCCGACAAGGGTGATCAGATCGCCGAACGGGTGCGGACCCGCCAGGGTTTGACTCATGCTTCCTCCTCCGACAGCAGGTCGAGCGCGGTATAGATGGCGCGCGTCAGCGCATCCACATCCTGCAGATTATTATAGGGCGCGAACGAGACGCGCAGCGTGCCGCTCACGCCCAGCGCTGCCATCAGCGGCTGCGCGCAGTGCTGGCCCGCGCGCAGCGCGATGCCCTGTTCCGCCAGCAGCGTCACGATGTCGCTGTGGTGTACGCCGGCGAAATCGAACGCCAGCACGCTTGAGCGGCCAACGCGATAGCTGCGAAATCCCGGGAATTCGCCTAGCTGCTCTTCCGCCAGGCTGGCGAGCTGCTGGCTCCACATCTCCGCCTTGAGTCGGTCGTGCTGCTCAAGCCAGCTGAGCGCGGCGCTCAATCCCACCACGCCCGCCACGTTGGGCGTGCCGGCTTCAAAACGCCAGGGCGCGGGCTGCGGCGTAAAACCGTTGAAATCGACCTGGGTCAGCATCTTGCCGCCGCCTTGCCACGGCGTCATCTCCTCCAGCAGCTCGGCTTTGCCATACAGCGCGCCAATGCCGGTCGGGCCGTAGAGCTTGTGCGCGGAGAAGGCGTAGAAGTCGATATCGAGCGCCTGCACGTCGGGCGGGCAGTGCGCCACGCCCTGCGCGCCGTCCACCATCACTTTGGCGCCGACGCCGTGTGCCAGCGCGATCGCCTGCGCCAGATCGGGACAGCCGCCGGTAACGTTAGACATCTGCCCAACGGCCAGCAGGCGGGTGCGCGTATTAAGCAGCGACGGCAGCAGCGCGATATCGGGCAGGCGATCCGCGCCGATGGGCCACTTCACCACCTTTGCGCCGCGCGCCTGCGCCGCCATAAGCCAGGGCACCAGATTAGCGTGATGCTCCGCTTCGCTCACCACAATCTCGTCGCCCGCCTGCAGACGCGGCAGCAGCCAGCCGTTGGCAACCAGATTGATCGCCTCGGTGGTGCCGCGCGTCCAGACGATCTGGTGGCCATGCGCCGCATTCAGCAGGCGCGCCACCTGATCTCGCGCCTGCTCATAGCGTTCGGTGAGCTGGCGCGCCGCGCCGTACTGGCTGCGATGCACCGTGCCGGCGCTCAGGCTGTAAAACTGCTGGGCGGTGTCGATCACGACCTGCGGCTTAAGCGTTGTGGCGGCGCTGTCGAGATAAACGCCGGCGTCGCTCAGCGCCGGAAACTGCTGGCGAAATGAGGTGGGGTTGAATGCGGTCATGCTTTGTCTCGTCATACAAATAAAGTGGACCAGATCAAAAGCCTGGCTCTCTGCTGGCAAAGCTGTAAAAGCGCGTTATGCTGATTAATGCAAGGTTTAAACCAAAACCCGCACAAGGAGCAACCTTCTTTAGTCGATTTGACTACCGGTTAGCCAACGCGGGCGGTTTGATGCAATCAATCTGCAAGGAGATAGAAAATGAAAAAACTTTCAGCAGTGCTGGCCATCTGCGCCATGGCTTTTACTCTGGCCGCGTGTTCAAGCAATTATGTCATGCATACCAACGATGGTCGCACCATTGTTTCTGAAGGCAAGCCTTCCGTAGACAGCGACACCGGTATGATCAGCTATAAAGACGCTAACGGCAACAAGCAGCAGATCAACCGCGCTGACGTTAAAGAGATGGTCGAGATGCAGTAAGCGGCAATTCGCTGGCTGCAGGCAAAAAAAAGCACCGCAATTTGCGGTGCTATTCAAAATCACTATGGACAGACAGGGTAAATCTACAGGAATTAAAAGCTTGATCTGCAAGCGTCAGATCAAAATGCAAACACAACATCACGACCACAAGCCAAAAGCTCTCCGGAAATCTGCGAACTCACTCACAAATCCTGAAATCTTTTCGTTCCGGCTCAGGAAGTGCGGCAACTATAGGTATTTGCTGGAGCTTCCTCAACGGACAATTTATAATGCCTCGGATTACTAAAACTAATATGTGACCGCTTTTTATAAGCGCACGTGTTTTGCCCCTGATCCGAGCACGGAAAACCATGTCGAAACGCCTTCCTCCTCTTAATGCACTGCGCGTGTTTGATGCCGCGGCGCGTCATCTTAGCTTTACCAAAGCGGCTGAAGAGCTGTTTGTCACCCAGGCAGCTGTAAGCCATCAGATAAAGTCGCTGGAAGATTTTCTGGGGTTAAAGCTGTTTCGCCGGAGGAATCGTTCGCTTTTACTCACGGAAGAGGGGCAAAGCTACTATCTCGATATCAAAGAGATTTTCACCGCCCTGAACGATGCGACGCGCAAGCTGCAGGCGCGCAGCGCCAAAGGCGCCCTGACCGTGAGCCTGCTGCCCAGCTTCGCCATTCAGTGGCTGGTGCCGCGCCTCTCCAGCTTTAATATGGCTTATCCGGGCATCGACGTGCGCATCCAGGCGGTGGACCGCGACGAAGAGAAGCTGGCGGACGACGTCGACGTAGCGATCTTCTACGGCCGCGGCAACTGGCCGGGGCTGCGGGTGGAGAAACTCTATGCCGAGTATCTGCTGCCGGTCTGTTCGCCCGCGCTGATGACCGGCGATAACCCGTTGAAAACGCCGCTGGATCTGGCGCGCTTTACGCTGCTGCACGACGCCTCGCGCCGCGACTGGCAATCCTATATCCGCCAGCTAGGCTTGCAGCATATCAACGTGCAGCAGGGGCCGATTTTCAGCCACAGCGCCATGGTATTGCAGGCGGCGATCCACGGTCAGGGTGTCGCGCTGGCGAATAATGTGATGGCGCAGAGCGAGATTGAAGCCGGCCGCCTGATCTGTCCGTTTAACGATGTGTTAGTCAGTAAAAACGCTTTTTATCTGGTTTGTCATGACAGCCAGGCAGAACTGGGTAAAATAGCCGCCTTTCGACAGTGGATCCTCGCGAAAGCCGCCAGCGAACAAGAAAAATTTCGCTTTCGTTACGACCACTAAATTATTGATTTCTGTAGAGTGAAGTACAGATGCACCTTGAGGATAGTCAGATGTCCAGTCGTGCCATGTTTATCTTTGCCGCCATCAGCGGATTTTTGCTGGTGGCGTTTGGCGCTTTTGGCGCGCACGTATTAAGCCGCTCGCTCGGTCCGGCCGAAATGGCCTGGATCCACACCGGGCTGGAGTACCAGGCGTACCATACGCTGGCGGTGATCGGTTTAGGCGCGGCGATGCTGCGCCGCGCCAACCTCTGGTTTTACTGGAGCAGCGCATTTCTCGCCCTCGGCATCGTGCTGTTTAGCGGCAGCCTTTACTGTCTGGCGCTGTCGCATCTGAAGTTTTGGGTTTTTGTTACGCCGATCGGTGGGCTCTGCTTTCTGGTCGGCTGGTTCCTGATGTTGATTGGCGCGCTGCGTCTGAAACGAAAGGCAGATCGCCATGAATAAAGTTTTACTCTATTGCCGTCCTGGTTTTGAAAAAGAGTGCGCGGCGGAAATCGCGGCGCACGCCGCCGAGCGTGAGATCTATGGTTTCCCGCGGGTGAAAGAGAACAGCGGCTACGTGCTGTTCGAATGTTATCAGCACGAAGACGCCGATCGGCTGGCGCGCGAGCTGCCGTTTGAGACGCTGATCTTTGCCCGCCAGATGCTGGTGGTCGGCGAGCTGTTGAAAGACCTGCCGCCGGACGACCGCATTGCGCCAATCGTCGGCATGCTGACCGGCGTGGTGGAGAAGGGCGGCGAACTGCGCGTCGAGGTGCCAGACACCAACGAAGCGAAAGAGCTGACCAAATTCTGCCGCAAGTTCACCGTGCCGCTGCGCGCCAGCCTGCGCGACGCGGGGATCCTGCTCAACTATGAAAGCCCGAAGCGTCCGGTGGTGCACGTCTTCTTTATCGCGCCTGGCGCCTGCTATGTCGGCTATTCGGTGGTCGGCAACCATTCGCCGTTCTATATGGGCATTCCGCGCCTGAAGTTTCCGGCCGACGCGCCGAGCCGCTCGACCCTGAAGCTGGAAGAGGCGTTTCACGTCTTTATTCCTGCCGACGAGTGGGACGAGCGTCTGGCGGGCGGCATGCACGCGGTCGATCTCGGCGCCTGTCCCGGCGGCTGGACCTATCAGCTGGTAAAGCGCAGCATGTGGGTTTATGCGGTAGACAACGGCCCGATGGCGCCAAGCCTGATGGACACCGGGCAGGTAACGCACTGTCGCGAAGATGGCTTTAAGTTTCGCCCGACGCGCAACAACAACGACTGGCTGGTGTGCGACATGGTCGAGAAGCCGGTGCGCGTTGCCAGCCTGATGACCGAATGGCTGGTCAACGGCTGGTGCCGCGAAGCGATCTTCAACCTCAAGCTGCCGATGAAAAAGCGCTACGAAGAGGTGACGCAGAACCTGGCGATGATTGACGAGGCGCTGAAGGCGCAGGGCATCAACGCGCAGATCCGCGCCCGCCAGCTCTACCACGACCGCGAAGAGGTCACGGTGCATATTCGCCGCATCTGGGGCGCCATTCCAGGCCGCCGCGACGAACGCTAAGCGTCTCAGGCCGGGCGCTGCGCCGCCTGGCCTGCATACCGCAGCGTTTTTAAATTCCCCTGCAGCACCAAATCCTGCTTCAGCATCGCCACCTGTCGGCTGATTAAGGCGGACTCACGCCCGGCCTCCAGCTTCGCGCGCCACTTCTCCGGCACCTCATCAAGCTGCGCATAGATCGCCTCCAGCGAACCAAAGGTTTGCAGCAGCGTTTTCGCGCTTTTCGGGCCGATGCCCGCCACGCCGGGGATCTTGCTGCTGCTGATGCCGCACAGCCCCCAGTAGTCGGGCAGTCGCTGCGGCGCGACACCGAACTCACTTTCGATAAACGGCAGATCGAGCCAGCGCTTCTGAAAGTAGTCGCGAATGCGGATCTGCGGCGCCAGCAGCTGGCAATAGCCTTTATCGGTCGAGACGATGGTTGCCTGATGGCCCGCCTGCGCCATCTTGACCGCCAGCGTCGCCGCCAGGTCATCCGCTTCATCCGCCTCGGCGGTCCAGCAGCTGACGCCCACGCGGCGAAACGCCTCCTGCAGCGCGGGCAGCTCGGCCTGTAGATCCTCCGGCATTGGCGGCCGGCCGCTTTTATAGTCCGGCAGCAGCTGATGACGCCAGCCCTGGTGACGCTGTTCGCTGTCGAAAACCGCCACGACGTGCGTCGGCTGCGTATGCCCCAGCAGCTGGCGCAGCGCCGCGACGCAGCCCTCGACGCAGGGCGATCCCTGCACGGCGTGCAGACGGCGTATCAGATTAAGCGCGTCCACGATAAGAAGGTGAAATGACATAGGCTAAACGGCAGCCCGTGCGGGCTGCCTTCCTTGCGTTTATTTAATGATTTCGTAGCAGGGGATATAGGCGGTGCCCGGCAGCTTCATGCGGTGCTGGGCGACGAACCCCTGCAGCAGCTCATCCATGCGGCGCATAATGTCCGGCTCGCCGTGCAGTTTAAACGGGCCTTTTTCGCGGATTTCGCGGATGCCAATCTCTTTCACGTTGCCGGCGACGATGCCGGAGAAGGCGCGTCGCAGATCCGCCGCCAGCTGCTCTGCCGGCTGGCTGGTGTAGAGATTGAGGTTGGCCATGTTCTCATGGGTCGGCAGAAAGGGCTTCTGCAGGTCGGGCGAGATGCGAATCGACCAGTTGAAGCTGTAGGCGTCGCCGGTTTCCCGACGATACTCTTTCACCTGCGGCATCGCTTTTTTCATCAGGCGCGCCACTTCGGCGGCATCGTCAATAACGATGGTGTAGTGCTTGCGCGCCGCTTCGCCCAGCGTGTTGACGATAAAGTCGTCCAGCACGTGGAAGTAGTCAGCGCTCTCGCGCGGCCCGGTGAGGATCAGCGGCAGCACCTGCTCGTGGTTCTGCGGGTTCATCATGATCCCCAACAGGTAGAGCAGCTCTTCCGCCGTGCCGACGCCGCCTGGGAAGATAATGATGCCGTGCGCGATGCGCACGAACGCCTCCAGCCGCTTTTCGATATCCGGCATGATGATCAGTTCGTTCACCAGCGGATTCGGCGGCTCGGCGGCGATGATCGACGGCTCGGTCAGCCCAATAAAGCGGCTGTCGCGGTAGCGCTGCTGCGCATGACCCACCGCCGCGCCTTTCATCGGCGCCTCCATGACCCCCGGCCCACAGCCGGTGCAGATATTCAGCTCGCGCAGGCCGAGCTGGGTGCCGACGTTGCGGCAGTACTGATACTCCACCGCGTTAATCGAGTGACCGCCCCAGCAGACCACGGTGTTCGGGTACTCTCCGATGTGCAGCGCGCGGGCGTTGCGCAGAATAGAGAAAACCTGGTTGGTGATATGCGCCGAATCATCCGGCGGCGCCTCTTCCATCCCGGCAATCGCCAGCTGGCCGTTAACGAACAAAATGTCGCGCAGCACGGCGAACAGGTTGGCCTGCAGCGAGCGGATGATGCGCCCGTCGACAAAGGCCTCTTCCGGCGGATTGATCAGTTCCAGCTTAACGCCGCGCTCGCGGCGCAGCACATTGATGTCGAAATTCTCAAAGCGGGAAAGCAGTTCGTGGCTGCTGTCGGTCTGGCTGCCTGAATTCAAGACGGCGAGCGAGCAGTTGCGAAACAGCTGGTAAAGGTCGCTGCTCGCCGTGCGCTTGAGCATGTCGACTTCCAGCTGAGACAACAGATCCATCGAGCCAAGAGGGCTGATATGCGTAATCAAATGAACTCCTTTACACCCGCCTGGGTGACTGATGACACCGCTGTCGCGGTGGCGAAAATCCCTGGTCGGCAATCCTCCGATCGCCGCCTTCAACAGAGTGCCTTGTCGACCGCGAATGCTCAAGGGGAACGCAATCCCTGACGCGCAGGCTGCGAGAGGCCTCGCAAAGCTACTGGCGCACCAGTCGGGAAAAGCCGGGACGGAAGGGCACGTTGCTGCGCCAGGGATTAATATCCAGCCCGCCGCGGCGCGTGTAGCGCGCATAGACCGTCAGCTGCTCCGGGCGGCAGAAACGCAGCAGGTCGTTAAAGATGCGCTCCACGCACTGCTCGTGAAACTCATTATGCTGGCGGAAAGAGATCAGATAGCGCAGCAGCGCCTCGCGATCGATGCGCGGGCCTTTGTAGCGGATCATCACCGATCCCCAGTCAGGCTGGTTGGTGATCAAACAGTTGGATTTCAGCAGATGGCTGACCAGCGTCTCTTCAACCACCTCGCTGCCCGCCGCCTCGGCCAGATAGTCGGCATTAAAGCGGTAGTCGCTAATCTCAATATCCTGCTCGTCAATGCAGGAGCCGCTAAACTGACCGATAGGCTGGCCTTCCAGTTCGCTCAGACGGAACAGCGCCACGCTGACCTCGCCCTGCGCGCAGGCGCCGAGATCGCGCTCCAGCGTCTGGCGCACCTCGCCCCAGTCGGCGAAACGCGTCTGGTTAAAGCTGTTAAGGTAGAGCTTAAAGCTCTTCGACTCGATAAGATGTTCGCTGGTGGCGTTGAGCACTACCTCGCCCAGCGCGACCTGCGGCACGCCCTTGCTGTTAAGCCAGGAGAGTTCGTATAGCGTCCAGATATCCGCGCCGGTAAAGGGCAGCGAATCGGACTGCAGCCCCAGCGGCGTCCGGTTCAGACTGCGCGGCACCGCCTGCAGCAGGCTGGGATCGTATTTATCGTGGTAGGCTGTGGGTTTGCCCAGGGTCAGGCTGCTCAGCGCCTGATCCTTTTCATATAAAGACATAGCGGTTACCCGTGAGACAAAACAAAGTGGATCAGTGTAACCCATCAGACGTGAGAAAAAGAGTGATGCAACAGACTGTGGACGCCCTGCGCGAATTTACCGCCCGCTACTGCAATGCCTGGCAACAGCGCACCGGCCATGCGCCCGCCAGCCAGGCGCTTTTCGGCGTGCCGTCGCCCTGCATCGTCGCCACTCAGGCGGACGAAGTCTGGTGGCAGCCGCAGCCCTTTACCTTGCCCGCGACGCTGGAGGCGGTCGAGCGCGCGCTGGATCTTCAGCTGCAGCAGGATGTCGCCGCGTTTTACACCGCGCAGTTCGCCGGGGATATGGCGGCGCGCTTTGAGCAGCGCGAGCTGTCGCTGCTGCAGGTCTGGAGCGAAGAGGACTTTGTCCGGCTGCAGGAAAATTTAATCGGTCATTTGATTATGAAGCGCCGCCTGAAACAGACGCCGACGCTGTTTATCGCCGCCACCGAGTCAGAGCAGGAGATCGTCTCGCTCTGCAACCTGAGTGGCGAAATCATTCTCGAACAGCCTGGCAGCAAAAAGCGCGAGGTTTTAGCGCAAAACATTCAGATATTTCTTACGAATTTACAACCGGTTACTGGCTGATTTGCAGATATTGGCTGTCATTCTTGTGCGATATCTCTTACATACGTTGTGAGAGATTGGCATTTTAATTGAGAGCCATCCAGAAGTCTCCAATGTAAAAATATTGTGAATCATCGACTTAATGGCGATAGTCCTAAATTTGGTCTATAAACAAATAGCGTAACGCTTTTTAGTACCTTGTTTATTCAGCGGCCTCTGCCAGAATAGTCAGCAGTTGGCAGGAAGCCAGAGGATTAAAGATAGCGTCAGGATACGTCATGCCAGGAGGCGGGACCGTAACGGAGTTTACGTCACACGGAAGGCTTCAGGATGAAGCAGGATACTCAGGAGTGAGTCAGGGACACCTCCAGGAAGGAGAACGAGAGCCGCACATGATGGGTGGCGGGCCTGGATGCCAAAGGAATTATCAGGACGATAAGCGCAGGATGGCGCGCAGGAAAAGTTGTCACGGATGAGCAGGGAGCATCAGCGTAGCGGGAAAGCTGCAAACGAACCGGGAGCACTGTTTTAACAGTGCTCCCTTTTTTTGCGCCCGCGTCCGGCGGTGGTATGCTTGCCGCCCGAATTTACCGCTCGCTGGAGGTGGCGTATGACCCCTTTACTGTTACAACGGCTGGAGCAGCTCGAAACGCTGCTGCGCGATCATCAACACTGGCAGGAGACGCCCCCCTCCGCCAGCGCGCTCGCCAGCGATCAGCCTTTCTGCCTCGATACCCTGGAGCCGCTCGAGTGGCTCCAGTGGGTGCTGATCCCGCGCCTGCGGGCGCTTATCGCCGCGCAGCAGCCGCTGCCGCAAAACTTCGCCATCGCCCCCTATTTTGAAGTCGCGCTGACCGCCGCGACGCCAGGCCATGCGCCGATCCTGCGCAGCCTGACCCAGCTCGACGCGCTGTTTATGGACGATCGCGCCTGATGCTGGAGATTATCTATCAGGATGAGTGGCTGGTGGCGGTCAACAAGCCCGCCGGCTGGCTGGTGCACCGCAGCTGGCTGGATCGCAAAGAGAAAGTGGTGGTGATGCAGACGGTGCGTGACCAGATCGGCCAGCACGTCTTTACCGCGCATCGCCTCGACCGTCCCACCTCCGGCGTGCTGCTGATGGGCCTCTCCAGCGAGGTAGGGCGGCTGCTGTCGCAGCAGTTCGAACAGCATCAGATGCAGAAAACCTACCACGCGGTGACGCGCGGCTGGCTGCAGGAGAGCGGCACGCTCGACTATCCGCTGGTGGAAGAGCTGGACAAAATCGCCGATAAGTTCGCCACGCAAGCGCGCACCGCGCAGCCTGCGGTGACCGACTATCAGGCGCTGGCCTGGGCGGAAATGCCGGTGGCGATCGGCCGCTACGCCAGCGCGCGCTACAGCCTGCTGCAGCTCTCGCCGCGCACCGGCCGCAAGCATCAGCTGCGGCGCCATATGGCGCACCTGCGGCATCCGATTATCGGCGACACCACCCACGGCGATCTGCGGCAAAATCGCGGCGCGGCGCAGCAGTTCGGCGCCGATCGGCTGATGCTGCACGCCAGCAGCCTGGCGCTGACGCATCCCATCACCGGCGAGCCGCTGGTGATCCGCGCCGGGCTGGATGCGGTATGGCACCAGCTGGCGCAGCAGTTCGGCTGGCAGGCGGCGTTCGCCGCCGCGGGACTTGAGTTTGCCGCCGCGGCGGGCGAGGATAGCACTTCAGCTTAAGGAGCAGGCATATGGCGAAGATTGGCATTTTTGTAGGTACGGTATACGGCAACGCGCTGCTGGTGGCGGAAGAGGCGCAGCCGATTTTACAGGCGCAGGGGCATGAGGTCGCGCTCTATGACGATCCGACTCTGGCGCAGTGGCAAGGCTACGGCGGCGACGTGGCGCTGGTGATCACCTCGACCACCGGGCAGGGCAATTTTCCGGACAACATCGCCCGACTCTATCAGGATGTCAAAGATAAGCTGGGTTATCAGCCGACGCTGCGCTACGGCGTTATCGCGCTGGGCGACAGCAGCTACGACCACTTCTGCGGCGCGGGCAAAACCTTTGACGCGCTGCTGCAGGAGCAGAGCGCAACGCGCGTCGGCGAGGTGCTGCTGGTGGACGCCACCGAGCATCCCGAACCAGAGTCGGTCACCTCGCCGTGGGTGGAAGCCTGGGGCAAAGCGCTTTAAGCGCATCGCGCGCGGCGTGCCTGCCGCGCGCGTGGCGCATCAGGTCACCGGCGCCGGGTTGAACACCGCCAGCTGATTGCGAATGCCCCAGCGATCCGACCAGGTTTGCTGGCGGCCGCTGGCGATATCCAGAATCAGATGGAACAGCCGCCAGCCGACCTGTTCAATGGTCTCTTCGCCGGTGGCGATGGTGCCAGCGTTAATATCCATCAAATCGTGCCAGCGCTCGGCCAGCGCGTTGCGCGTCGCCATCTTGATCACCGGGATCGCCGCCAGTCCGTAAGGCGTGCCGCGTCCAGTGGTAAAAACCTGCAGCGTAATGCCCGACGCCATCTGCTGCGTGCCGCAGACAAAGTCGCTGGCGGGCGTCGCGGCGTAGATCAGCCCGCGCCGCGTCGGACGCTGGCCCGGCGACAGCACTTCGACAATCGGGCTGCGCCCCGACTTGGCGATCGATCCCAGCGCTTTTTCCACTACGTTCGCCAGCCCGCCTTTTTTATTGCCGGGCGAGGGGTTGGCGCTACGGTCGGTTTTACCCTGATCGAGATAGTCGTCATACCACGCCATCTCTTCCAGCAGCCGCTTGCCGACCGCTTCATCGATCACGCGCGGCGTCAGCAGGTGGATCGCATCGCGCACTTCGGTCACTTCCGAGAACATCACCGTGGCGCCGCAGCGCACCAGCAGATCGGAGGCGAAGCCCACCGCGGGGTTCGCCGTCACGCCGGAAAAGGCGTCGCTGCCGCCGCACTGCATGCCGACCATCAGCGCCGAGGCGGGGCAGGTTTCGCGCTGACGCTGATTGAGCCGCTCAAGGTGCCTTTTCGCCACGCTGAGGATCTCCTCCACCATGGCGCCAAAGCCGATATGGCGCTCATCCTGCAGCCGCACGATGTCATTATCATCCAGCGAAATCGCCTGCACGTCGTCGGTGCCGGTCAGCAGCCGTTCCGGCTGTAATTTTTCGCAGCCGAGGCTCACCACCATGATTTCGCCGCCGAAGTTGGCGTTGAGCGCCAGGTTGTGAATGGTGCGGATCGGCACCACCGCCGCCGGCGCGTTAATCGCCACGCCGCAGCCGTAAAGATGGTTCAGCGCCACCACGCCGTCGACGTTGGGATAGCGGGGCAGCAGATCGCGCTCAATAATCTGCACCACATAGTCCACTACGCCCGCGACGCAGTGCACGCTGGTGGTGATGCCAAGCAGGTTGCGCGTGCCGACGCTGCCGTCGGCGTTGCGGTAGCCTTCGAAGGTGTAGCCCTCCAGCGGCGGCAGAGCGGGCGGCACGTTGTTCGCCAGCGGCAGGCTGGCGAGCGGCGGCGCCTCGGGCAGCGCCACCAGCGACTCGTCAATCCAGCTGCCCTGGGCGATATCGCGCAGGGCATAGCCGATCACTTCGCCGTAGCGCAGAATAGCCGCACCCTGCGCAATGGCGGCCAGCGCGACTTTGTGTCCTTGCGGCACATGCTCCGTCAGCGTCAGCCCGTCGGGAAATTGTGTGCCGGCCGGCAATCCCTGGTTGTTGACCACGATTGCGACATTGTCGTTTTCATGGACTTTGATGCAGAGCGGCGGCTCTTTGGTCATGGGGTTCATCGCTCACCTTCCAGTCATGCGCCGTACGTGGCGGCGCGTTATCGTTCTCAGAGACGCACATCGAATTTGCCAGCTTTAGTATATGGAAGGGATTTGCCCGCCGCATTGTGCAACTGAACGGCATTAAGGCGAGAAATCACCGCTTTTTGGTTCGCTTTTCCAAAAGCAAGTGAAGAGTCTCACAAAGCGCCCGCCCGCTGCTTATTTCTTAAGCATTTTGATGCCAAAAAACCGGGTTCCGTGAAGCGCGCCGCAGTCGGCTGTGCAACTGCCATATAATCCCTGTGAATCAAAGGAAATTGTCAGGCGTTCTTCCAGTGCCTCCCGCTTTTGCCCTTCCTATACTGGCTTTCGTTATTCGACGTTAGGTTATTCGTCACGACGCACTATCGGTTTGCCCCTATAAAAAAATCGCCGTGTTTAACCCGACTTCTCTCTGATACCCAACGCGATGTGTATGCAGTCAGAGCGAATGTAGCGAACGCTATATTTCAGGAGTGCATCATGAATAGTTACAGCCAGACGGCGGAAGCGGTGCAGAAGCGCACCAACGCCCGCTACTGGATCGTGGTGATGCTGTTTATCGTCACCTCGTTCAACTACGGCGACCGCGCCACCATTTCCATCGCCGGTTCCGCCATGTCGAAAGATATCGGCCTCGACTCTGTCGGTCTGGGCTACATCTTCTCGGCGTTCTCCTGGGCCTACGTCATCGGGCAGATCCCCGGCGGCTGGCTGCTGGACCGCTTCGGCTCGAAACGCGTCTACTTCTGGAGCATCTTTACCTGGTCGCTCTTTACCCTGCTGCAGGGCTTCGTCGATATCTTCAGCGGCTTCGGCATCATCGTTTCGCTGTTTCTGCTGCGCTTTATGGTTGGCCTGGCGGAAGCGCCTTCCTTCCCGGGCAACAGCCGCATCGTGGCCGCCTGGTTCCCGGCGCAGGAGCGCGGCACCGCCGTGGCGATTTTCAACTCCGCGCAATATTTCGCCACGGTGATCTTTGCGCCGATTATGGGCTGGCTGGTGGCGGAAGTGGGCTGGGCGCACGTGTTCTGGTTTATGGGCGGTCTCGGCATCATTCTCAGCTTTATCTGGCTGAAGGTGATCCACGATCCCAACGACCATCCCGGCGTCAATAAAGCGGAGCTGGAGTATATGGCGCAGGGCGGCGCGCTGATCAATATGGATGCGAAAAAGGCGGAGCACAAAGTGAGCTGGAATGAGAAGTGGTTCCAGATCAAGCAGCTGCTCTCCTCGCGCATGATGCTGGGCATCTATCTCGGCCAGTACTGCGTCAACGCGCTGACCTACTTCTTTATCACCTGGTTCCCGGTCTATCTGGTGCAGGCGCGCGGCATGTCGATCCTGAAAGCGGGGATGATCGCCTCGATTCCGGCGGTGTGCGGCTTCCTTGGCGGCGTGCTCGGCGGCGTCATCTCCGACTACCTGATGCGAAAAACCGGCTCGCTCAATATCGCGCGTAAAACGCCGATCGTGCTCGGCATGCTGCTCTCTATCAGCATGGTGATGTGTAACTACAGCGACACGGAGTGGGTAGTGGTGTTCTTTATGGCGCTCGCCTTCTTCGGCAAAGGCATCGGCGCGCTGGGCTGGGCGGTGATGGCGGATACCGCGCCGAAAGAGATCAGCGGCCTGAGCGGCGGCCTGTTCAATATGTTCGGCAACCTCTCCGGCATCGTGACGCCTATCGCTATCGGCTACATCATCGCCACCAGCGGCTCGTTTGAAGGCGCGCTGATCTATGTCGGCATCCATGCGTTTGTCGCCGCGTTTAGCTTCCTGGTGATCGCGGGTGACATCAAACGTATCGAACTGAAGCACCGGACCTGAGGAGAGAGTATGAACACGCAAAGTTCACCGGTTATCACCGAGATGCAGGTGATCCCCGTCGCCGGATACGACAGCATGCTGCTGAATATCGGCGGCGCGCATAACGCCTGCTTTACTCGCAATATCGTGGTGCTGACCGACAGCGCCGGCCATACCGGCGTTGGCGAAGCGCCAGGCGGCGACACCATCTATCAGACGCTGGTAGAGGCGATCCCGCAGGTGAAAGGGCAGCAGGTGGCGCGCATGAACCGGCTGGTGCAGCAGGTGCACAAAGGCAACCAGACCGCCGATTTCGACACCTTCGGCAAAGGCGCCTGGACCTTTGAACTACGCGTCAACGCCGTGGCGGCGCTGGAGGCGGCGCTGCTCGATCTGCTCGGTCAGGCGCTTGGCGTGCCGGTGGCAGAGCTGCTCGGCCCCGGTCAGCAGCGCGACGAGGTGACGGTGCTGGGCTATCTCTTCTATATCGGCGACCGGGAAAAAACCGATCTGCCCTATCAGAGCGGCGAAAAAGGCAGCCATGACTGGTATCGCCTGCGTCATCAGCAGGCGCTGACGCCGGAGGCGGTGGTGCGGCTGGCCGAGGCGGCGCAGGACAAGTACGGCTTTAAAGATTTCAAACTCAAAGGCGGCGTGCTGCCGGGCGAGCAGGAGATCGCCTCCGCCGTGGCGCTCAAGAGGCGCTTCCCGGACGCGCGCATCACTGTCGATCCCAACGGCGCCTGGCATCTGGACGAGGCGATCCGCCTCTGTAAAGGCATGGGCGACGTGCTGACCTATGCAGAAGATCCGTGCGGTGCCGAGCAGGGCTATTCCGGGCGCGAGGTGATGGCGGAGTTCCGCCGCGCCACCGGGCTGCCGGTCGCCACCAATATGATCGCCACCAACTGGCGTGAGATGAACCACGCGGTGATGCTCAACGCGGTCGATATCCCGCTGGCCGATCCGCACTTCTGGACGCTGAGCGGCGCGGTGCGCGTGGCGCAGCTGTGCGACGACTGGGGGCTCACCTGGGGCTGTCACTCCAACAACCACTTCGATATTTCGCTGGCGATGTTTACCCACGTTGGCGCCGCCGCGCCGGGCAAACCGACCGCCATCGACACCCACTGGATCTGGCAAGAGGGCGATCAGCGTCTGACCAAACAGCCGCTGCAGATCCGCAACGGCAAAATCGCCGTGCCCGACGCGCCGGGTCTCGGCATTGAGCTGGACTGGGATCGGCTGCGCCAGGCCAACGACCTCTTTAAATCGCTGCCGGCGGGCGCGCGCAACGACGCCACCGCCATGCAGTATCTGGTTCCCGGTTGGACCTTCGACCGCAAGCGCCCGGCATTTGGCCGCGCCACAGTGTAAGGAGCAGGAAATGAGTTCGACACCGAAAGTCACAGCGATGCAGGTTATTCCGGTAGCCGGATATGACAGCATGTTGCTCAACCTGAGCGGCGCGCACGCGCCTTTTTTCACCCGCAACATCGTGATCATTAAGGACAATGCAGGCCATACCGGCGTCGGCGAAATTCCCGGCGGCGAGCGAATTCGTCAAACGCTGGAGGACGCGGCGTCGCTGGTGATCGGCAAAACGGTCGGCGAGTACAAAAACGTGCTCAGCCTGGTGCGCAGCACCTTCGCCGATCGCGATTCGTCAGGGCGCGGCAGCCAGACCTTTGACCTGCGCACCACCATCCACGTGGTGACCGGCATTGAGGCGGCGCTGCTCGACCTGTTAGGGCAGCACCTTCAGGTCAACGTCGCCACGCTGCTGGGCGACGGCCAGCAGCGCGACCGCGTCGAGATGCTCGGCTACCTGTTCTACATCGGCGATCGTAAGAAAACCGCGCTGCCTTACCAGAGTCAGGAAGATGAACGCTGCGACTGGTATCGCCTGCGCCACGAAGAGGCACTGACGCCGGACGCGGTGGTGCGGCTGGCCGAGGCGGCGTACGACAAGTACGGCTTTAACGACTTCAAGCTCAAGGGCGGCGTGCTGCGCGGCGGCGAAGAGGCGGAAGCGGTGACGGCGCTGGCAAAACGCTTCCCGGAGGCGCGTATTACCCTCGATCCCAATGGCGCCTGGTCGCTCAACGAGGCGATCCTGCTCGGCAAGCAGCTGAAAGGGGTGCTGGCCTACGCGGAAGATCCGTGCGGCGCAGAGCAGGGCTACTCCGGCCGCGAAGTGATGGCGGAGTTCCGCCGCGCCACCGGCCTGCCGACCGCCACCAATATGATCGCCACCGACTGGCGCCAGATGGGCCACACGCTGTCGCTGCAGTCGGTCGATATTCCGCTGGCCGACCCGCACTTCTGGACCATGCAGGGATCGGTGCGCGTGGCGCAGATGTGTCACGACTTCGGCCTCACCTGGGGCTCGCACTCCAACAACCACTTCGACGTCTCGCTGGCGATGTTCACCCACGTCGCGGCCGCCGCGCCGGGCGCCATTACCGCCATCGATACCCACTGGATCTGGCAGGAGGGCAATCAGCGCCTGACCAAAGAGCCGCTGCAAATTAAAGGCGGCATGGTGCAGGTGCCGCAGAAGCCAGGCCTCGGCGTCGAGCTGGATATGGATCAGGTGATGCAGGCCAACGCGCTCTATCAGAAACATGGGCTGGGCGCGCGCGACGATGCGCAGGCGATGCAGTTCCTCGTGCCGAACTGGACCTTCGACAATAAGCGTCCCTGTCTGGTGCGCTAACTTTTTCGCTCCCTGCGGGGAGCGGCTGTAACGGGAGAAGAGATGATGAGTAACAGAGCCTGGCCGAACGCCTTTCGCCAACGCCTGCTGGCGGGCGAAACCCTGATCGGCAGCTGGTGCGCGCTGGCGAACCCGATTACCACCGAAGTGCTCGGCCTGGCCGGTTTCGACTGGCTGGTGCTGGACGGCGAACACGCGCCCAACGATATCACTACCTTTGTGCCGCAGCTGATGGCGCTCAAGGGCAGCGTCAGCGCGCCGGTGGTGCGTCCGCCGTGCAACGAGCCGGTGATCATCAAGCGCCTGCTGGATATCGGCTTCTACAATTTCCTGATCCCGTTTGTGGAAACTGAAGAGGAAGCGGCGCGCGCCGTGGCGTCTACCCGCTATCCGCCCGCCGGCATCCGCGGCGTCTCGGTGTCGCACCGCAGCAACATGTACGGCACGCTGCCGGACTACAACAGCACGGTGAACGACAACATCACGCTGCTGGTGCAGATCGAGACCCAGCAGGCGGTGGACAATATCGACGCCATCGCGGCGGTTGAGGGCGTCGACGGCATCTTTGTCGGCCCGGGGGATCTCTCCGCCGCGCTCGGCTATCTCGGCCAGCCTGCTCACCCGGAAGTGCTGAAGGTGATCAAGCATGTGTTTGAGCGCGCGAAGGCGGCGGGCAAGCCGAGCGGCATTCTTGCGCCGGTGGAAGCAGACGCGCGCCGCTATCTGGAGTGGGGCGCCAGCTTCGTTGCCGTGGGCAGCGATTTAGGGGTCTTCCGCCACGCCACCCAGGCGCTGTGCGACAAATTCAAGCAGTAACTGACAGAGAGGAAAGGCAATGAAAATTGGATTTATCGGCCTCGGCATTATGGGCAAACCGATGAGTAAAAACCTGGTGAAAGCGGGTTACTCGCTGGTGGTTCGCGATCACAACGCCAGCAACGAAGCGGAATTAGTTGAGCTGGGCGCCACCGTGGCGACATCGCCGAAAGCGGTGGCGGAGCAGGTCGACGTGATTATTACCATGGTGCCTAACTCGCCGCAGGTGAAAGAGGTCTGCCTCGGCGAAAACGGCATTATCGACGGCGCGAAGCCGGGCCTGATCGTGATTGATATGAGTTCTATCGCGCCGCTCGCCAGCCGCGAAGTGCATGACGCACTGGCGGAGAAGGGCATCAGGATGCTCGATGCGCCGGTGAGCGGCGGCGAGCCGAAAGCGATCGAGGGCACGCTCTCCGTGATGGTGGGCGGCGACAAAGCGATCTTCGACCAGTGCTACGACATCATGAAGGCGATGGCGGGTTCGGTGGTGCACACCGGCGATATTGGCGCGGGCAACGTCACCAAGCTGGCGAATCAGGTGATCGTGGCGCTTAACATCGCGGCGATGTCGGAAGCGCTGTCGCTGGCGACCAAAGCGGGCGTCAATCCCGAACTGGTCTATCAGGCGATCCGCGGCGGGCTGGCGGGCAGCACCGTGCTCGACGCCAAAGCGCCGATGGTGCTGGATCGCAACTTCAAGCCGGGCTTCCGCATCGATTTGCACATCAAGGACCTGGCGAATGCGCTGGACACCTCGCACGGCATCGGCGCGCATCTGCCGCTCACCGCCGCGGTGATGGAGATGATGCAGGCGCTGCGCACCGACGGGCAGGGCAACGCCGACCACAGCGCGCTCGCCTGCTATTATGAAAAATTAGCCAAGGTTGAGATTACCCGTTAACGCTCTGCGGCGGTCCGGCGTGACCGCCGCCAGCGTCATCATGGATGATGAATCGTCCATCAACAGCGCCTGGATTGCCTATGAAAATCGTAATCGCACCGGATTCATACAAAGAGAGTTTATCCGCCTCAGGCGTGGCGTCGGCGATTGAAGCGGGATTCCGCGAGATCTTTCCTGACGCTACTTACGTGAAGATACCGGTGGCCGACGGCGGCGAAGGCACGGTCGAGGCGATGGTGGCGGCGACAGAGGGAAGTCTCGTCAATCTGCGCGTCACCGGGCCGCTCGGCGCGCCGGTCGATGCGTTCTACGGCCTTTCCGGCGACGCGCGCACCGCTTTTATCGAGATGGCGGCCGCCAGCGGGCTGGAGCTGGTGCCCGCCGCGCAGCGCGATCCCCTCACCACGACCTCCTTCGGCACCGGCGAACTGATCAAGAGCGCGCTGGACAAAGGGGTTGAGCATATCATTATCGGCATCGGCGGCAGTGCCACCAACGACGGCGGCGCGGGCATGATGCAGGCGCTGGGCGCGCGGCTGCTGGACGAGGGGGAACAAGAGATCGGCTTCGGCGGCGGCGCGCTGCCGGGGCTGGCGAAAATTGACATTAGCGGGCTGGACGCGCGCGTGCGGCAGTGCCGTTTCGAGGTGGCGTGCGACGTCACCAACCCGCTGACCGGTCGCGACGGCGCCTCGGCCATTTTCGGCCCGCAAAAAGGGGCGACCCCGGCGCTGGTGGAGCAGCTGGATCGCGCGCTGGCGCACTACGCGGCGATTATTCAGCGCGATCTCGACATCGACGTGCTGCATATTCCCGGCGGCGGCGCGGCAGGTGGCATGGGCGCGGCGCTGCACGCCTTCTGCCAGGCGGATCTGCGGCGCGGCATCGAGATCGTTACCGAGGCGCTGGGGCTGGCGGAGCAGGTCAAAGACGCGGCGCTGGTGATCACCGGCGAAGGGCGCATCGACAGCCAGAGCATCAACGGCAAGGTGCCGATTGGCGTGGCGCAGGTGGCGAAACAGTTCAACAAGCCGGTGATAGGCATTGCCGGCAGCCTGACGGCGGACGTTGGCGTGGTGCATCAGCACGGTCTGGATGCGGTGTTCAGCGTGCTCTACAGCATCTGCACGCTGGAAGAGGCGCTGGCCAACGCGGAAAACAACCTGCGGCTGGCGGCCAGGAATATCGCCGCGACGCTGAAGATGGGCGGCGCGATACGGTAAAAAAGCGGTCTTCAGGCTAATGCTTGTGGTGATAACGCAGGCTGGGGCCGCTCAGGGACTGGCGGTCCTCGCGCCGCTGACGCGGTCCCTTCACGCCATTCGTCTGCCTGACGGACCGGTGGGGATGGAACCTCCCTGTTCCAGCCCCACCTTTCGCCCGCATCCCTGCGGGCTCTCCTGACAGACTCACTCTGTTCAGCGCTGCGAAATGCCCGCCCCTGAGCGGCTCCAGCCTGCTGGCCAGCTTCCGTGTGCGCTGCTGAAAAGGACGGCAGCGTTTTTACTGCTGCAAAGGGCACCCTGTCTGAGGCCACCGCACCGGCACGCGCATAAAACAAAGGCCGCCATTTTAAGAAAATAGCGGCCTTACCTGAACATGACCTTAACTGACTGGCATTAGCCTTCAGGCCCTTGCTGTTTTATTTCTTATATTTCGCTTCCAGCGTGGCGAACCACGGCGCGACGAAATCGTTATTGCCGCCCCAGCCGGGCACGATCTTATTCAGCGACGCCACGTTAATCGCGCCCTGCTGACTGTTTAGCTGCTGCTGAGAGATAGAGGCGCCTTTAAAATCGTAGCTGGCGGGCGTCGCTTCACCGGCGATCTTGTTCGCCACCAGACGCATATTCACCGCGCCGATGGTTTTCGGATCGACCGCCACGGTCTGCACCCACGGGCTGTTCTTCTCGCGCATCAGCTGCAGATCCTGATTGGAAACGTCGATGCTGTAGAGTTTGATCTCGGTGCGGCCGTTCTCCTGCAGCGCCTTATAGGCACCCTGGCTAAAGGCGTCCCACGCGCCCCAGATCGCATCGATTTTGCCTTTCGGGTATTTGGCGAGGATGGCGCCAATCTTGTTGGCGGTGTCGCCCTGCACGTCAGAGGAGACCGCGCCAATCGACTCCAGCTGATGAATGCCTGGATTCTCCTTCAGCAGCTTCTCATACACCACCTGACGGCGCTCCATCGCCGGGAAACCGGCGACCCACAGCTTGACGATATTCGCCTTGCCGTTGAAGTCCTTGATCAGCTGGCCGAGCGACGACTGCGCCAGCGAGGCGTCATCCTGCGCGGTCACGGTCACGCCCGGGATCGGCGTATCGACCGG
This sequence comes from Pantoea sp. Z09, assembly GCF_022394795.1. Classification (NCBI taxonomy): domain Bacteria; kingdom Pseudomonadati; phylum Pseudomonadota; class Gammaproteobacteria; order Enterobacterales; family Erwiniaceae; genus Pantoea; species Pantoea sp. Z09. The sequence continues at coordinate 3,004,107 of NZ_CP092373.1, read as the reverse complement.
CGTGTCGAACACCGACACTTTAATGCCCGCGTCGGCGACGCGCTTCACCAGCCCGCTGGCGTAGGGCGCTTTGCCGTGCGACAGAATAATACCGTCATACTTCTGGCTGATCGCCTGATTAACGAAGTCCTGAAAGCGCGCGTCATCGCCGTTGCTGAGAAAGGTGCTGACCTTAAAGCCCAGCTTGCGGCCCTCCTGAATGGCGCCCGCGACAAACTGCGTGGTGTTGTCGTCAGAGCCCAGGTTGCGGATCACCGCGATGCGCACCGGCCCTTCATGACTGGCGATGGGCGCAGGCACCGGCGCCACGGTGTCGGCAAAGGCGCTGGCAGAAAGCAGGCTGAGGGTCAGCAGAGAAAGCGATATTTTTTCATTGTCATTTTCCAGGTTAATCAGCGTTAGCGGCGCTGAACGTAGGTCATCGCCAGTGCCAGAGCCAGCACCAGTCCTTTAATAATATCCATGGCGTAATAGGGAACAGAGAGCATCACCAGGCCGTTTTGCAGCACGCCGAGCAGCACCGCGCCCACCAGCGTGCCCAGCGCGTTAGGTTTGCCGGAGCCGGCCAGCGACAGGCCGATCCAGGCGGCGGCCACGGCGTCCATCAGGTAGCCGCCGCCGGCGTTAACCTGTGACGAGCCGATACGCGAGGCGAGCAGAATGCCGCCCAGTCCCGCCAGCAGCGAGGCGATAACGTAGGCCAGCACGCGGTAGCGCGTGGTGCGGATGCCGGAGAGGCGCGCCGCTTCCGGGTTGCCGCCCAGCGCATACATGCGGCGGCCGTGGGTGGTGAGCGACAGCGCCAGCTGCGCCGCCGCGGTCACCACCAGCATAATAATGACGATCACCGGCACCTGGCCGAGCAGGCCGAAGCCCGCCGGGATCGCGCCTTCCGCCATATCGCCGCTCGGCATCACCATATTTTCCGTGATCGAGCCGCCGAAGCTGTAGGTCATCGCCACGCCCTGGATAATAAACAGCGTGGCGAGGGTCGCCAGCATATCGGGGATGCGCAGGATCACGATCAGAAAGGCGTTGAACAGGCCGATCAGCGTACAGAGCGCCAGCGTCAGGGCAATCGCCTCGACGCTGTTCATGCCGTACCAGACAAACAGCGAAATCACCAGCGCGTTGGCCAGCGAGGCGGTGGAGCCAACCGACAGGTCGAAGCCGCCGACGGTCAGCGACACCGACACGCCCACGGCGATCACCGTCACGATGGCGATGGATCGCAGGATATTGATGATGTTGTTCGGCTCCAGAAAGCTGTCGGAGGCGAGGCCGAAACCGGCAATCAGGAGGGCGACGGTGATCAGCATGCCCCATTTATAGAGGAAATCGAACAGTCGGTGGCGCAGCGGTGTCGCTGCTGCGTTCAGGGTTATATCTTTGCTGCTCACGCAGGGGTTCCTCCAGTGGAATAAAGCAGAAGCGTCTCTTCGGTCGCGTCGCGGGCGTCCAGTTCGGCGACGATGCGCCCGTCCCACAGCACGCAAATGCGGTCGCACAGGCCAGTTAGCTCGGAAAACTCGCCAGAGGCGTAGATAATCCCTTTGCCTTCCTGCGCCAGATCGCCGATCAGGCGAAACAGTTCGGTTTTCGCCTTGATATCGACCCCTTTGGTCGGCTCATCGAAAATCAGCACGTCGGCCTGGCTGCGCAGCCACTTGCCGATGGCGACCTTTTGCTGGTTGCCGCCGGAGAGGCGACGCAGCGACTGGCCGGGGCCGGTGGTGCGCACGTTGAGGCGCTGGATCACCGCTTCTGCCCAGCGCCACGCCTGACGATGGCCGAACAGGCTCCAGCGCGAAAAGCTGTTGTCGGCGCTGACGCTGAGGTTCATCGCCACCGGTTCGTCAATAAAAATGCCCTCTTTGCGTCGCTCTTCCGGCACCAGCGCCATGCGTCGGCTCACCGAGTCGTGCGGCGAACGCGGCCGCCACGGCTTGCCGTGCAGCTCGCCGCGCGTTACGCGGCTTTTGCTGGCGCCGAACAGCGCCTTGCACAGCTCGGTTTTGCCGGCGCCCGCCAGTCCGGCGATGCCGAGGATCTCGCCCTGGTGCAGCCGCAGCGAAATATCCTGCAGCAGACGCTCGTCGTGCAGCCCCTCCACCGCCAGCAGCAGCGGCTGCGCGCGGGCAGGGCGGCGCGGCGGATAGATATCGGTCAGCGCATGGCCGAGCATCTTCTCAACGATCTGCTCGCCGCTCAGCGCCGCCATCGGACCGCTCTCGATCAGGCGACCGTCGCGCAGCACCGTCAGCCGGTCGCAAATCGCTTTCAGCTCATGGATGCGGTGCGAAATAAACACCACGCCGATGCCGCTGGCCTGCAGGCGGCGCACCACGGCGAACAGGCGCTCGCTCTCATGTTGATCGAGCGGCGCGGTGGGTTCGTCGAGGATGAGAAAACGGCAGTGGTGCGACAGCGCGCGCGCCAGCAAAATCTGCTGCTTCTCCGCCAGCGTGCAGCGCTCCACCAGCCGGTTAACGTCGATGTGGGCGTCGAGCTGCGCCAGCAGGGCGCGCGCCTGCTGGCGAATGGCGCCCCAGCGGAAGCCGTGCCCCGGCTGCGCCAGCCGATCCAGCAGAATGTTTTCCGCCACGCTCAGCTGCGGCACCAGCGCAACGTCTACCTCCTGCTGCACCAGATGAATGCCAAGCCGTTTCGCATCGCGCGGGCTGCGTATCGACACCGGCACGCCGTCGAGCAGGATCTCGCCGCTGTAGTGGCTGTGCGCGCCGGAAAGTACCGCCATCAGCGTCGACTTGCCCGCGCCGTTGGCGCCGGTCAGGGCGTGTACCGAGTGACCTTCCGCGACAAAATCGACCTGCGTCAACGCAGCGAATCCGCCGAATGCGAGTGAGATATTCCGCATCTCAAGGCGGTTTAACGCGCTCATTAGTTCAGGCTCCCCTGTGTCTGACTGGCCGCAATTTTTTCCTGAAGCATCAGGCGCGGCAACAGCCGAAAGCGCATAAGCTAGCACGAAATCTTATTAGCCATCCAGACATCTGGATTGTTTGGCGGCTAAAGCTGGCACGCCAGATAACGCTGGTGTTTTACAGCAGGGAATAAAAGGAAGGTGGTGTTTTATGCTGGGCGGAAGGGCAGAAATAAAAAAACCAGGCCGGAGCCTGGTTGAGGATGCAAAGGGGCGCTTATTTTGCCGGGATGGCGTTCAGCAGGGTGGTGAGCAGCTTCCAGTAAAGGCCGACGCTCTCGATATGCACCTGCTCGTCCGGCGAGTGCGGGCCGGTAATGGTTGGGCCGATAGAGACCATATCCATCTCTGGATAGGGCTTCTTGAACAGGCCGCACTCGAGACCGGCGTGGATCACCTGGATATTCGGCGTTTTGTCGAACAGCGCGATGTAGGTCTGACGCGTCAGCGCCATAATCGGCGAATTAGCATCAGGCTGCCAGCCCGGATAGCCACCTTTCGGTTTCGTCTGCGCGCCAGCCAGCTGGCCAAGCGAGGTCAGCATCTGCACCACGTAGTCGCGGCCGGTGTCGATCAGCGAACGGATCAGGCAGTTAATCTCCGCCTTGTCGTGATCCATGGTAACGACGCCGACGTTGAGCGAGGTTTCCACCACGCCTTTCGCCACGTCGGAGTTGCGGATCACGCCGTTCGGCGTGCTGTTCAGCAGGTTAAGGAAGCGGTCGCGGCTCTCGGCGCTCAGCGCCTCGCCCTGATGCGCCAGCGGCTCGGTGACGACGTTGATGTTCTTCTCTTTCACGCCGTGCTCGTTTTGCAGCGCCAGCAGGAAGTGCGCCGCGGCCGCTTTCAGCGCGTCGACTTTATGGCTCTCAACCGCCAGCGTGGCAAAGGCTTCGCGCGGGATGGCGTTGCGCAGCGTGCCGCCGGTGAAGTCAATCAGACGCAGATCCAGCTCTGCGGCGTGGGCGGCGAGGAAACGCGCCAGCAGCTTGTTGGCGTTGCCGAGACCCATATGGATATCTGCGCCGGAGTGGCCGCCGCGCAGCCCTTTCAGGGTCAGCTTCAGCGTTTCGAAGTCAGCCGGCACCGCTTCGCGCGTCAGCGGCAGGGTGGTGATAAAGTCGATGCCGCCCGCGCAGCCCATGTAGATCTCGCCTTCCTCTTCCGAGTCGGTGTTGATCAGGATCTCCGCCTGCAGCCAGTTCGGCTGCAGCCCAAAAGCGCCGTCCATGCCGGTCTCTTCGGTCATGGTGAGCAGTACCTCCAGCGGGCCGTGAGTCAGGCTGCTGTCGGCCAGCACCGCCAGCGCAGAGGCCATACCGATGCCGTTGTCGGCGCCCAGCGTGGTGCCGCGCGCCTTCACCCATTCGCCGTCGATGTAGGGCTGAATCGGATCTTTGGTGAAGTCATGGGCGGTGTCGTTGTTTTTCTGCGGCACCATATCGAGGTGCGCCTGCAGCGCCACCGGCGTGCGGTTTTCCATGCCGGCGGTGGCCGGTTTGCGGATCAGGATATTGCCGACCGCGTCGCGCTCGACCCAGAAACCCTGCTCTTTCGCCCAGCCAACGATATAGCTGGCCAGCGCTTCTTCATGAAAAGAGGGGTGCGGAATGGAGCAGATTTTGGCGAAGATATCCCACAGCGGTTGGGGAGAAAGCTGAGACAATTCAGACACGACAGGTCTCCTGTGTCAGTGCGCCGGCCAGGCCGAGGCGCGCGTGTTTCCGGTGAATGGTCGCCGTCAGCGGATCTGACGTGATGGGGCTGAGAATATCACTGTTAGCGCCGGGTGCGTACTCAGGCGCGCTAAAAAGCCGCAACCAGTGGTTCGGATGCTGGTTTTTAGCGCTGAGGATCCTTATAATCTCGCGCAACCTTTTTCCCGTTGCACATTTTTAAGCCGATTAAGTTGGCTGGGATCGCTATTCATGAGTGAGAAATACGTCGTTACCTGGGACATGCTGCAGATTCATGCCCGCAAACTGGCTCAGCGCCTGCTTCCTGTTGAACAGTGGAAAGGCATTATCGCGGTCAGCCGCGGCGGCCTGGTGCCTGCGTCGCTGCTGGCGCGCGAGCTGGGCATTCGCTATGTCGACACCGTCTGCATCTCCAGCTACGACCACGACCATCAGCGCGAGATGAAAGTGCTCAAGCGCGCGGAAGGCGACGGCGAAGGCTTTATCGTCATCGATGACCTGGTCGACACCGGCGGCACCGCGCAGGCGATCCGCGAAATGTATCCCAAAGCGCACTTCGTCACTATTTTCGCCAAGCCGGCAGGTCGCCCGCTGGTGGATGACTACGTGGTGGATATTCCGCAGAACACCTGGATCGAGCAGCCGTGGGACATGGGCGTGGTTTATATCCCGCCCATTGTGAAAGGCGCCTGATCTTTCGTGTTAACAACGCCCGGCTTGCCGGGCGTTGTGCTTTTTACGGCGGGTAGCATGGCCTGTAGAGCAAAGCGTCCTGCGCCAGGGATGGCGCAGGCCGAGCGGGCAAGGATGCCATCTTTTGCGTCTTTGCGGACAGGCCATGCTACCCGCCGCGCACTGCGCTCTTTTGCACCTCGCGCCGCTCCTGACCCTGCAGTACACTTAGCCACTGCCAGGCCGCCAGGAGAACCGAGCATGTCGAGCAAAAACCTCAGCGAAGAGCTATTCAAACCGCACTACAACTATCCCGAAACCTCGTCGCTGGTGCATCGCCAGCACCACGCCGCTGTCGATGTCGACGCGACGCTGGACGGCAGCAGCCAGCACGGCTGGTATCGCATGCTCAACAAGCTGATGTGGACGTGGCGCGGCGTGCCGCCGCAGGAGATCAGCGAGGTGCTGGCGCGTATCGCCATCAGCGATCAGCGGCACACCGACGACGCGCTGCTCGACACCGTGATCGGCTTTCGCAGCGGCAACTGGGCGTTCGAGTGGTCGAAGCAGGCGGGCCTCTGGCAGCAGCGTGCGCAGGAAGAGGGCGATGACAGCCTGGCGGGCGAGCACTGGCTGCACGCCTCGCACCTGTTCAGCCTCGCCGCCTATCCCTATATCAAAGGCGACGAGCTGGCGGATCAGGCGCAGACGCTGGCGAACCGCGCCTATGAAGAGGCGACGCGGCGTCTGCCCGGCGAACTCAAAGCGCTCAGCTTCACTATCGACGGCGGCAGCCCTATTACCGGCTTCCTGCATATGCCGCCCAACGCCTCGGCCCCGTATCCCACCGTGCTGCTGTGTGGCGGCCTCGACTCGCTGCAAAGCGACCATTATCGCCTGTTCCACGACTACCTTGCGCCGCGCGGCATCGCCATGCTGACGCTGGATATGCCCTCGGTGGGCTTCTCCGTAAAGTGGCGGCTCAACCAGGACACCAGCTTTCTGCATCAGCAGGTGCTGCGCCAGCTGGAGAATGTGGCCTGGGTCGATCACCGGCGCGTGGCGGCGTTCGGCTATCGCTTCGGCGCCAACGTCGCGGTGCGGCTCGCCTATCTGGAGGTGCCGCGTCTGCGTGCGGCGGCAACGCTCGGCCCGATGGTGCACAGCCTGCTGGCCAGCGCGCAGCAGCAGGACGCCATCCCCGATATGTATATGGATATGCTTGCCAGCCGCCTCGGCATGGCCTTTACCAGTGACAGCGCGCTGCGCACCGAGCTGAATCGATACTCGCTGAAGGTGCAGGGGCTGCTGGGTCGCCGCACGCCGACGCCGATGCTGGCGGGCTACTGGCCAGACGATCCTTTCGGCCCGGAAGAGGACGCGCGGCTGATCGCCAGCTCCTCCGCCGACGGCAAACTGCTGCCGATTGCCGCCAGACCGGCGCTGGCCAATTTCGAGCGCGCCCTGAATCAGGTTTGCGACTGGCTGGCAAAGCGGTTACAACAGTAGCTGGCAAATTACGTGCGGTTTGCTTTAATACTAACGGTCAAACTTATGGAGAATTAGCATGACGTTACCGAGTGGTCATCCCCGTAGTCGCCTGCTTAAGCGCTTCACCGAGCTGGGACCGTATATCCGCGAAGGGAAATGTGAAGAAACGCGGTTCTTTTTCGACTGCCTGGCCGCCTGCGTCAATGTTAAACCTGCGCCAGAAAGCCGCGAGTTCTGGGGCTGGTGGATGGAGCTGGAAGCGCATCAGGATCATTTTACCTATGTCTATCATATCGGCCTGTTCGATAAAGATGGTGACTGGTCCGTCGCAAACATTAAAGGTAAAGAGAATAACCAGAAGGTGGAAGAGACGCTGCGCAATTTCCACACGCGCCTGAAAGCGATGCTGCAGGAGTTGAATCTGGGGCTGACGCCCGCCAGCGGCTTCGACGAGCAGCCGGTAAAACTCAGCGCCTGACAACGGCAGGCATAGTCCGATGCGTTTCGGCTATGCCTGTTCTGCCTTATTTTTTCCTTCCCGTCATCGTCTCTTTTTCTTTATCACCTGATTCACCGCCGCGCTTTAATTCCCCCAAACATTTCGCCTGCTTATTTGATTATGGTTATTTACTAAACTCGAATTATAAAACCTTTGTAATCAACATGAGCAGGCAAAATAACCGGTCCAGCTAAAATAGAGTGCGGCACGGCATTATTCTTATTCTCATTTTATTGAGGCCGATCGCACTGACGATTTGTAGACGTTTTCTTAACGAAATGGTGTGATACCCGCCAGCGCGACCGCGTTTGTCGCGGCTTTTCTCCATTTGTTATCGCCAAAAAGAATGCCAACCCAGACACCTAAAAGTCTGGGTGGTCCTGCGCTGTCTCTCTGGAGGAAAACGTCTTGTTTAAATTAAACCCCATATTATTAAGCCTGGCTGCTGCGCCCGGGCTCTTTTTTCCGGTTACCTTTAGTCAGGCCGCTACGTTAAAACCTTTTTCGCCTTTATTAAATGACAATAAAGCGGGCGTATTTTGCGTTTGTAATGGATCGACGCAAACCCTGAGCGGTATTCAGCGTTTTCAGCCGGGCGAAGATGGCGGCGGATCCATTACCATCGGCCAATTATTAGGGAGCGGCAGAATTATTTCCGATGACAACGTCATCGGCGCCGATCGCCTGACATTCGGCGCGCAGAATTATGTGATTAACGTGCCTGACGCTAACGGCAGCGGAAATAATCAGCTGCAGGTCTACAATTCCGCCAGCATCAGCGCGCTGGCGTCGGTGACGCCTGAGAGCGAACTGCCCAACTATTACAACGTCAACGGCCAGCAGTATATCAACACCCGCGTGGCGCAGGTCAGCAACGGCACCATCAACGTCGATATCGGCGTCGACGGCGCGGCGACCAGCGCCGCCACCAACGGCTGGAGCATGGCAGCGAAACAGAGCCAGCTCTTCACCGCCAGCGGCAGCGGCGCAATGAACTGGCAGTCAGCCAACCGTATCGCCTTTACCGGATCCTACACCGAATACACCTACAACCTCGCGTACTGGGTGGACAATGTCGCCCAGTACAGCGGGCCGTTCAGCGTCACTACGCTGGACGGCAACAGCCGCGAATTCAACGTCGCCAGCCTGAACGATCTGCGGCAGTACAACGACTGGCTGATTACGCAGCTGCAGAGCGGCAACCTCAGCGCGGGCAGCTACAACGGCGAATTCAATAAGGCGCTGTCGCTCTACAGCGCGCCCATCGCCTATGTGATCGACGCCGATGAGTACTACGACGAGGTGACGCTGCCGGTGGGCGAGCGCGTGGTGCTGAGCGCCGACGGCCCTGGCGCCAGCGTCTCGGTGCAGAAGGGCGCCACGCTGGAGGTGGTCGACTCCGACGGCGGCGCGATGCGCGCCACCAACGGCGCGAAGGCCATCGTCGACGGCAAGCTGGCCGCCAGCGGCTCGGCGGCGCATGAAAACACGGCGCTACGGCTGGCGGGTGCCAGCGGCATCAACAACGGCGTGATTAACGGCGGCTTTTTCAATAACGCCGACGGCAGCGGCGTCGATCCGGCGACGCTGGGCTACAGCGGCAGCGCGGTGCTGGCAACCGACGGCAGCCGTTTCGTCAACAACGGCGTGCTGAACGTCGCCACGGCGCAAGGCGGCAGCGCGCTGCGGCTAAGCGACGCGCAGGGCATCAACAACGGCGCGATCAACGTCGGCGTAACGGACGCCTCCGGCGGCGCCAGCAGCAGCGGCGTGGTGCTCGACAGCAGCGGCGCCAGCTTTATCAACGGCGCGGGCGGGGTGATCTATGTCGGCCGCGCGCCGCAGAACAGCAAAAATGACGTCGCCGAGGATGTGGCGATCAACCAGAGCGGCGGCGTCAACGCCATTGCGCAGCTGTACAACTCCACCGTGATTAACGACGGTCGCATCGTGCTCGGCAGCAAGGTGCAAAACGCCGCCGCCATGCGCGTCGAAAGCGGCCCGGATGCGATCGCCCTGAACAACGGCACCATCGACCTCAACGGCCGCGCGCAGTTTCGTCCGGCGGAAAGCGTCGGCCTGCTGGCGATCAACGCCGGCAGCGGCGGGCTGGTGGGCAACAGCGGCACCATCAACCTGAACGGCGACGGCGGCACTGGCATCAAAGTTATCGCCAGCGACGGCGAGCGCGCCAGCGCCTTCTCCAGTGGGGCGATCAACGTCACCGGCCGCGCCGACACCCTCAACGGCAGCTTTAACACGGCGGTGTGGGTCAAGGGAGAAGGCAGCGGCAAGGCGTCTGCCACGCTGAGCGGCCCCATCGTCCTGCAGGGCTACGGCGCGGTCGGCATTCGCGCTGAGGGCGACGCGACGGTCGATCTTACCGCCGACGCGGTGCCGCAGCTCGGCGGCAACGGAGAGTATCAGATGGGCTTTCTGGCCATCGGACCGGATGCCAGAATCAACCTGCCCACGGCGGGCAACTACGCCACCGGCCCTGACGACTGGTACGCCACTATTTTCCGCTATCAGGACGGCGCGGACTTCGACGGCGCCGGGCTGACCATCGCGCCGGGCGCCGCCTTCTCCACCGGTATTGAAGCAGTGGGCGAAGGCTCGGTGGTCAACACCCACGGCGCGACTTTCAATATCGGCAACACCTCTACCGGCCTGCGCATCGAGGGCGGCGCGCAGGGCACTATCGACGCGGCGACGCAGCTTAACCTCAACGTCGGCGGCGCGACGGCGGCGGTGGTGGACGGCAACTACTACAACCTGACGCGCTACATCACCAACAGCTTCGACCATCCCTTCGCCTCAACGCTGGTCAACCACGCGAATATCAACGGTCAGAGCGGGCTGCAGGTCGGCCTGATTGCCCAGTACGGCGGCGCGCTAACCAACACCGGCGACATCAGCCTGCGCGGCGAACAGAGCTACGGCATCCAGGCGCTGGTCGGCGGCCAGGCCACCAGCAGCGGCAATATCAGCGTCAGCGACGGCGCGGTGGCGCTCTTTGCGGCGGGCTACGCCTTTGCCGATCCGCAAAGCAGCACCATCAGCAGCAGCGGCACGCTGAACGTGACGGCAGGCAGCGCGGACGGCTTTTTCCCCACCACCGGCTTGTACGCGACGGGCGATGCGGCGCGCATCGAGCAAGACGGCGTCATCAATCTCTATGGTGGTAACGCGCTGGCGGGCGAGGCGCTTTATGGCGGCGCGCTGGTGCTTGGCCAGCAGAGCAAGGTGGTGTTCCACGACCCCAACCAGACCGCTTATCGGGTGGTGGAGGGAGGCGGCACCATCTATGCGTACGGCAGTAATCAGGATGTCTCCACCGACGGCTCGACGCTCTACCAGCTGGGCGACGGCGCCATTCTCTCGCTGCAGCGGTTAGGGGAGGTCACCCTGAGCGGCGCCAACACCACCGGGGTGAAAATGTCCGGCAGCGCTACGCTGTATGACAATGAAACCTACTTCGTCAACGGCAAGGGCGCAGTGGCGCTGCGTGCCTCTAACGGCGCCTATGGCGATCTGGGCGACGTGTGGCTGAACGGCGACGAGACCATTGGCGCGATCAGCGAGAACGGCGACGGCGTGGTGTTCAGCAACCGCAATATCATCGGCAGCGGCAAAAACGTTACCGCGCTGCAGGCCTCCGGCGGGGCGACGGTGATGAACAACGGCACCATTATCCTTGACGGCGAAAACAGCACCGGCGCGCGGCTGCTGGACGGTGGCCGCCTGATCAACAACGTCTGGATCCATGTTGCCTCAGGCGTCGGCGTCGACGTCAGTCACGGCAGCGGCGTTTATCAAAGCTATAACGGCACGGTGCAGGTGGATGGCGGCATCGCCGGGGCGCGCGTCGGCGAAAGCGCCACGCTCAGCCTTGACGGCGATCAGCTGTTCCGCAGTGGCATCTGGACCAGCGGCGGCGCGGATGCGGTGCTGCTGGATCGCGGCGCGGCGGGGCTACAGGCGCGCGAAATCATTCTTAGCGCCGCGGGCGGCGGCAGCGCCATTAACAACCGCGCGGAAACCGCGAACATTGCGCTGGATAACGCCTATCTTATTCCCACCGACGGCGCGGGCATCCGCTCCGCCACCTCCTTCGACTATAACGGTAAGGCGACAATCGACGTGCAGGGCAGAGGCGTCGGCTATCTGTTCCAGCACGAAGATGGCTCCGCCACCGCCAACGATCTGGTGGTGCCGCCGGGCTATGCGATTATCGTCAACGGCAGCGGCGACGCCATTCGCGCCAACACCACCGGCCGCGTCTTCGCCGACGGCTTTATCGCCGTGGGCAGCGAAGCGGGCGGATCGGCGATTGTCACCCGCAGCGCCAGCGAGGTGATTAACCGCGGCACCATCGTCTCCTACAGCCGCGTGGCGCCGGTTATCGACCTGCGCGGCGGCCAGACGCTGTTTATTAACCAGGGCGATATCAGCGCCGAATACCCGGAAACGCCGATCGTGGCGGGCGGTGCCACCAATGACCAGCTGGCGTTTATCGGCGGCAGCGTCGTCGGTGAGATCGACACCGGCAACGGCAGCGACACCCTGGCGGTCACCGGCGGCACCCTTAACGGCAGCCTGACCATGGGCAGCGGCGAAAATAACCAGGCGCTGATCGAGAACGTCAGCCTGGCGAACACCCGCCATATCACCACCGCCGGCGGCGCGGGCAGCACGCTCAGCTTCAACAATATCGACGCCAGCGGCGGCTCCTTCAGCGGCGACGATCTCAGCAAAGGGGTCAACCTTGGCGCTGGCTGGAGCACGCTCAACTTCTACAAAACCAGGTGGACGCTGACCGATAACCTGAAGCTGGCGCACAGCACCATCAATATCGATCGCGACTCCACGCTGTTTGCCGGTAATAACGTCAATCCGCTGCTGTCGGGCGCGACCGATGACTCGCTGCTGGTGAACAACGCCGGCACGCTGGATCTCAGCAACGGCGGCGCGGCCAGTAATCTGCTGACCATCAACGGCACGCTGGCGTCGCTCGGCGGCACGCTGCGGCTGGCGACCCGGCTCAACGGCACAGGCGGGCAGAGCGACGCGCTGCGGGTAAACGGCGACGTCACCGGCACCACGCTGATTGACGATCGCGCCGTCGCCAGCCGTGGCGTCACGCAGAGCGACGCCAACGGCGACGGCGTAATCGACGGCGGCGAGGGCGTCTCGCTGGCGCAGGCTTCCGGCAGCGCCGGGGCCGACAGCTTCGCGCTGAAGGGCGGCTATCTCGCCGTCGGACCCTGGCAGTATGGTCTGTATGCGTTTGCGCCCGGCAGCAGCAGCGACGGATGGGATTACCGGCTCGCCAGCCGCTATATCTGCGAAGATGGCGCGCTCTGTCAGCCGCAGGCAGGCCGCGCGACCTCGGCGGCAGCGCGTCCGGCGCTGGCGCCGCAGGTGGCCTCTTATCTCTCCGCCCCGGTCGGTCTGGCCTATTACACCCAGGCGATCACCGACGATCTGCATAAGCGCCTTGGCGAACTGCGCGACGGTCAGCGCAGCGGCACGGGCGGCGAGCTGTTCCTGCGCTATCTTGGCTCAAACCTGACCTACAGGAGCAACCGCAGCTTTAGCGACTACGGCTTTGACGCCGACATCGACTACAGCGCGGTGCAGCTCGGCGGCAATCTGCTACAGCTGGACGGCGAGCGCGACAGCTTGCGCGGCGGCGTCGCCTATACGCGCGGCAACACGCGTATTCGCCCGCACGCGGCGGACGGCTACAGCTCCACCACCTTCGACAGCGACAGCGTTTCGTTCTACGGCACCTGGCAGCGCGACAGCGGCTTCTATCTTGACGGCTCGCTGAGCTGGAGCTGGCACCGCGGCGACACCGATATCGCGCGGCAAAAAGAGGTGGCGAAGCTGAAGGCTGACGGCTGGAGCGCCTCGCTGGAGTCGGGCTATCCCTTTGTCTTCGCCAACGGCCTCCGTCTGGAGCCGCAGGCGCAGCTCACCTGGATGCGTCTGAAGTTCGACGACGCCAGCGATAAGGATGGCGTCGACGTGGCGTTCGACGACGACGATCAGACTATCGGCCGCCTCGGCGCGCGGTTGGATCGCACCTGGCAGGATGACGCGCAGCGCGAATATACCCCTTATCTGCGCGCCAACTATTCTCGCGGCTGGGGCGGCGGGTCGAAGGTAAAAGTCGGCGCGGCGCAGAGCGATTTCAGCGAGGATTTCAACAGCGGCAGGTTCGGTCAGATGTGGGACGTCGGCATTGGTGGCACCACCCGCTTCCGCAGCGATGTTTCGCTCTATGCCGAGGCGGACTACCGCAAGGAGATCGACGGCAACGGCGCGAAGGGCTGGCGCTATAACGCCGGCGTGCGCTGGACGTTCTGAGTGGGAAGGTAAGAACCACCGTAAGGTGGTTCTTAAAGAAAAGGTGCAAAAGCGGATGGCATGGTCTGATCGCAAAGTCGCTCAAGGCATCCCTGCGCGCTCGTCCCGCGACATCCCTGTCGCGGGACGCTTTGCTCCTCAGACCATGCCATCCCCTTCTTGACTATGGAGCTGTATAAAGAAAGGGCCGCTGATGAGGCGGCCCTTGTTTATCAGACACATTGAGGGGAAAGCACTGTCGCCGTCGCGCATCGCGTCGCGGCGGCGTCAGATTTTTAGAACTGGTAGGTCATACCCACGGCAACCACGTCGTCGTTGTTCAGGCTCAGACGGTTGTCGTCGTCCAGCTGGTTGATTTTGTAATCCACGAACGCCGACATATTTTTGTTGAAGTAGTAGGTGGCGCCCACGTCGATATATTTCACCAGATCCGCGTCGCCGATGCCGTTTTCGATATCTTTGCCTTTGGTCTGCACGTAGCCGAGCGACGGACGCAGGCCGAAATCAAACTGATACTGCGCCACCAGCTCGATGTTCTGCGCTTTGTTCGCCGCGCCCGCAGCCGCCAGACCCGTGGCGCGGTCAGTGCCGCTGAACGGCGTCATGTTGCGCGTTTCGGTGTAGATTGCCGCCAGGTAAACGCTGTTGGCGTCATACTTGACGCCCGCGCCCCAGGAGTCCGCGCGGTCGCCCTGACCGTAGACGCGCGCCTGCTGCTGGTTGGTGCGGTCGGATGAGGTGATCGCCGACATCACGCTGATGCCGGTGTCGCCGATCGTGTAGCCCAGCGACGCGCCGTAGCCGTCGCCGTTCTGGCGGTTGATGTCGGTGCGTGAGTTGCCGCCGTTAGCGTCGTTGCGGCCCTGGTACTGCAGCGCAAAGCGCAGGCCGTCAACCAGACCGAAGAAGTTGTTGTTGCGGTAAGTCGCGACGCCGGTGGTGCGCTGCGTCATAAAGTTGTCGGAACGCGCCGTGCCGTCGCCGCCAAACTCCGGGAACACGTCGGTCCAGGCTTCGACGTCATAGAGCACGCCGTAGTTGCGGCCGTAGTCGATAGAGCCATACGGACCAAATTTCAGACCGGCAAAGCCCAGACGGGTTTTGTTGCCGCTGTTGGCGTCGGAGCCTTCAGAGTTGTTGACGTTATACTGGTATTCCCACTGGCCGTAACCGGTCATCAGGTCGTTGATCTGGGTCTGGCCCTTGAAGCCGATACGCACATAGGATTTGTCTCCATCCTGGCTGTCCGCGTCGCTCAGGTAGTGCATCGCTTTTACTTTGCCGTAGAAGTCCAGCTTGTTGCCGTCTTTGTTATACACTTCCGCCGCGTGAGCAGTAGAAGTCAGCGCCAGAGCAGATACCACCAATGCCAGTGTACTTTTCTTCATTTGCTATCAATCCCAATGAGTAAAATGTGTTATGCCCCTGAGAAGGGCTTATAAGACAGGGGACGTTTTACCGGGAGTTGATGAAGGTTTTATGACATTTTTTCGGGTTTCTTGTGATGTGCGAACTTTTGGTCTAGCGAATTGTCCGGGGAATTTCGCGCTTTTCCCCGGCGGAGAGTTGGCTTCGCTTGCGACTCCTGATAAAACGTCCCTTCGCAGAAATTTTTTCTTTTTTACTGAAACGGCAGGAAATATGAGCGGCAGTCAGACCCTGGTGGTCAAATTGGGTACCAGCGTCCTTACCGGCGGGTCACGCCGGTTAAATCGGGCGCATATGGTGGAGCTGGTTCGTCAGTGCGCGCAGCAGCACGCGGCGGGCCATCGCATCGTGATCGTCACCTCGGGCGCCATGGCGGCCGGACGCGAACACCTGGGCTACCCCGACCTGCCGCCTACCATCGCCTCAAAGCAGCTGCTGGCTGCGGTGGGGCAGAGCCGTTTAATTCAGCTGTGGGAACAGCTCTTTTCCATCTACGGCATCCATATCGGCCAGATGCTGCTGACCCGCGCCGACATGGAAGATCGCGAGCGTTTTCTCAACGCCCGCGACACCCTGCGCGCGCTGCTGGATAACCATATCGTGCCGGTGATCAACGAAAACGACGCGGTGGCCACGGCGGAGATCAAAGTCGGCGACAACGATAACCTGTCGGCGCTGGCGGCGATGCTGGGCGGCGCCGACAAGCTGCTGCTGCTGACCGACCAGCAGGGGCTGTTCACCGCCGATCCGCGCAGTAACCCGCAGGCGGAGCTGATTAGCGACGTGCATGAGATCAACGACGCGCTGCGCGCGCTGGCGGGCGACAGCGTCTCCGGCCTCGGCACCGGCGGCATGTCCACCAAGCTGCAGGCGGCCGACGTCGCCTGTCGCGCCGGCATCGACACCATTATCGCCGCGGGCAGTCGCCCAGACGTGATCGCCGACGTGATCGCCGGCAAGCCGGTCGGCACCCGTTTTCACGCCATGCAGACGCCGCTGGAGAACCGCAAGCGCTGGATCTTCGGCGCGCCGCCGGCAGGAGAAATCACGGTAGACGACGGCGCGCTGGCGGCGATGCTGGAGCGCGGCAGCTCGCTGCTGCCGAAAGGCATTCGCGAGGTAAGCGGCAACTTTTCACGCGGCGAGGTGATCCGCATTCGCAGCCTGCAGGGCCGCGATATCGCCCACGGCGTCTCGCGCTACAACAGCGACGCGCTGCGTATCATTGCTGGCCATCACAGCCAGCAGATCGGGGAGATCCTCGGCTATGAATACGGTCCGGTGGCCGTGCATCGCGACGATATGATCGTCAGTTAAGGAGCGTTCCAGTGCTTGAAGAAATGGGAAAAGCGGCGCGCGGCGCCGCATATAAACTGGCCGACCTGTCGACCGCTGAAAAAAACCTGGTGCTGCTCGCCATCGCCGATCGCCTTGACGCCGAGCGCGAGGCGATTCTGGCGGCTAACGAGCAGGATCTCGCCGATGCGCGCGCCAACGGCATGAGCGCCGCGCTGCTCGACCGTCTGACGCTCAACCCGCAGCGGCTGAGCGCCATCGCCGATGACGTGCGCAAGGTGTGCCAGCTCGCCGATCCGGTCGGCCAGCTGATTGACGGCGGCCAGCTCGACAGCGGCCTGCGCATCGAACGGCGCCGCGTTCCGCTCGGCGTGGTCGGCGTCATTTACGAGGCGCGCCCCAACGTCACGGTGGATGTCGCCAGCCTCTGCCTGAAAACCGGCAACGCGGCGATCCTGCGCGGCGGTAAAGAGACGTGGCGCACCAACGCGGCGACGGTGCGCGTCATCCAGAATGCGCTTCAGGCATATGGGCTGCCGGCGGCGGCGGTTCAGGCGATTGAAAACCCAGACCGCGAGCTGGTGAACCAGCTGCTGAAGCTGGATCGCTATGTCGATATGCTGATCCCGCGCGGCGGGGCAGGCCTGCACAAGCTGTGCCGCGAAAACTCCACCATTCCGGTGATCACCGGCGGTATCGGCGTCTGCCATATCTATCTCGACGAAACCATGGAGATCGCGCCAGCGCTGGAGGTGATCGTCAACGCCAAGAAACAGCGCCCGAGCGCCTGCAACTCGCTGGAAACCCTGCTGATCCATCGCGCCATCGCCGACCGCTTTTTACCGGCGTTCACGGCGCGCATGGCGCAGGAGGGGATCCCGCTGCACGCCGACGACAACCTGCTGGCGCGCCTTCAGGACGGTCCTGCCCAGGTCACGCCGGTAGAAGAGGGCGACTACGACGATGAGTGGCTGTCGCTGGATCTCAACGTCAAGCTGGTGGATGACATGGATGCGGCAATCGACCATATCCGCGCGCACGGCACCCAGCACTCCGACGCCATCCTGACGCGCAGCACGCAAAACGCCAGCCGCTTTGTGAAGCAGGTCGACTCCTCGGCGGTCTATGTCAACGCCAGCACGCGCTTTACCGACGGCGGCCAGTTTGGCCTCGGCGCGGAAGTGGCGGTCAGCACGCAAAAGCTGCACGCGCGCGGCCCGATGGGGCTGGAGGCGCTGACCACCTACAAATGGGTGGCGTGGGGCGACGATACGCTGCGCCCCTGATCGCGTTTTTATTTAACAAAAAGGGTGTCCGCGACGGGCGCCCTTTTTTTTGACGCCGTTTTTTCGAACCAGCTAATTTTGGAGTTTTCAGGCACCCCGCACGGCGCGCCTGGAGGCAACTATTTTTTCTGTAGGGCGGCCGCATGTTTTTTGCGCATTTTTCTACAGAACATTCCTGAAAGCCGCGCTGCGTCAGGCTGTAAAGGGTTTGAGACTGGCTGCGTGCCCTGCGAAGAAGATAATGATAATTAGCGCTGCTTTACAAAAGCAATTGGGTAGCAAACGGACGGTAATATAAAATGAACTGGTAGCAATAATGAAAATAACATTCAGTATCTCCTCTATGGCAGATTATTAACTAATGGTTAAAAAAGAGAGTACGAGACAAGCTTTTACTGCCAGGCTGATTGCCGCGTGCGAAAGCGCGGGAATTGTCGGACATGGACGAAACAAACAGGTTGCCAGAGCGTTACAGCAGTTGGGGTGCAAAATATCGACGCCGGGGGTCTGGAAGTGGTTTAACGCCCAGTCCATTCCCGATGACAATAATTTGCTGGCGCTAAGCCGTCTGCTGGGCGTACGCGTGGAGTGGCTGCAATATGGAATGGAGAAGCCTGCTGCGTCGCTGTCGCTCGACAGCCTCAACGCGCAGCGCAATGTCTTTCGTATTGAAAGCCTCGATATTGGGCAAAAGTCGGCGTCCGGGCTGCATACGCGCGACGAGTTCGTCGAAACCATCCACGCCATCGAGTATGGCGTCGATGAGGCGCGCGTGCTGTTCAACGGCCGTCCGGCAGAAAACATTCGCCTGATCGCCATCAACAGCGATTCGATGGTCGAGACCTTCGCGCCGCGCGATCAGCTGTTTGTGGATATCAGCGTGAAGATTTTCGACGGCGACGGCATCTACATTTTTACGCTGGATAATCAGCTCTATCTCAAGCGTCTGCAGCTGCAGCATAAAAAAATTGCTGTTATTTCAGACAATAAGCGTTACGAAACCTGGTATCTTAATCGGGAGGATGTCGACAGCATGCAGGTGGTGGCCAAAGTGATCCTGAGTCAGGCGCGTCACTACCAGATTTTGGGCTAAAGACCGGCTAAAAACCGGTCCGCGCCACCCTGTAGAAAAAAATAACTCAGCAAAATTCAAAAATTTAACCAATAGTAAATAAAAAATTAACTGTCAGTGTTTGATAAAGCATAAGAACAGGTTAATAATTTGAGCGTGGACCAACGAAGCACCTTACTCATGGACTGAGCCGCTCTTAAACAATCGAGGCGCTGCACAAGCGCGAATCAAACCATCCAAAGTCAGTGAACTTTGGGATGGGGTGGATGCGCACATGCAGCGTCGTCAGATGCCGCCTTTTTCTCCCTACTCGCGCTTAGCCTGGCTGTTATTACAGCCGGGGCACTGCGCCGTGAGCGTAAAACGCGGTATCCGGGACGGTTCGGCTTGCCGAAAACCCGCGCCTGCCACCCCATCGCCAAAGACTCATTCACAGGAGGAGTTATGGCGATAATACACTATGGCAAAAGCGTATTTGTTGGTAACGCCCGCACCCGCAGGCATCGGCGGCGCCAGCCGCTTAGCAGACTGAAGCTCAGCATCGACCAGGCGCTGGGCTGCGAACCCGAAACCCCCCCCTTACGTCGCGCTGAACGCATTGTTCAGCGCCCGGTGACCTCACGCGTCGATCGGGCGATAACATCGACACATGTAAACCGTTCAGAACCGGCAAGTTTTGACAACTGCTGCCTGCCGCACGTGCATATCTACGCCGTGCGCTGAACCTGCTCCTTTTCTTGCCTGACCCGCTTTACTTCACCTTTTTCTCCCGTTTCGTCTGGACGGGAATTCTCAACGCACTGTTTAGTCCCGCTGCAGGTTTCGCATGGGGTGACGCTGGGGTAATTCCTGGCACTGATCAGTGCGATTTAACTGTCGCTGTCGCATCGGGAAAACTTTCCCATGCCCGGAAAAGAGGAATGCTTATGAGCCAGATTATTGAAATTCTTAATTTTGAAGAGGGATATGTGGAAGCGCCCTATCTCGACACGCAGGGGTTTCCCACCGTGGCGGGCGGCATTCGCATCGGGCCGAAAGGCGCAGCGCTCAGCAACTACGTGTTCCGCGTGCCGCGTCAGGTAGGGGACGTCTGGAAGAAGTGCATCATTGAGGGCAAAGCGCAGCAGATGCAGAGTCGTCCGCTGCTGCAGCAGGCGCTGGCGAAGTGCAACGACGCGCGCAGTGACGTGCTCTACAGCATGGCGTATCAGCTGGGCGTCGACGGCCTGACCCTGTTTAAAAGCATGCTGAGCGCGGTAGCGGCGGAAAATTACGACAGCGCGGCCAACGCCATGCTGAACAGCCTGTGGGCGCGTCAGACGCCGGGTCGCGCCCGTCGTCACGCCGAAGTGATGCGCAGCGGCACCTACGACGTCTATCGGGGGCTGCTATGAAATGGCTGATTTTTATTATCGCCGTGCTGACGGTCATCGTCGTGCTGCTGATCATGCAGCGCTTTACCACGCTGGAGTTTGTGGCGCACGCGCGCCTGCTGTTTAAAACCTGGTCGGTCTGGCTGGCGTCGCTCGGTTCAATGCTCAGCGCCTGGGTGCAATCCTTTCCTTCGGCGTCGCTGGACGCGTGGAACACGCTGCCGGAAGACGTGAAGTCCATTCTTCCCCACAACTACCTCGGCATGATCGGCGCCTTTATGGTGGCGATGGGCGTGATCGCGCAGTTTGTGCGGCAGAAGAATCTGGTGCAGCAGAAGCAACAGTTAGAGGCGAAAAAACCATGAGTCTATTCACCGCATTGCTAAGCGGCGGCTGGCACTGGATCGCCGTCGTCGGCGCGCTGATTGCCGCGCTCGGCGCCAGCTACTTCGGCGGCAAAAAGATCGGCAAGGTGCAGCAGCAGGCCAAAGCCGATACGGAGAGCGCGCAGAAAGAGGCGGCGCAAACCGCCGCCGTCGCGCAGCAGCAACAACAGCATCGTGAGGAGGCAAGCCGTGTTGCAACCGAAAACAGCAATCTTGATGACGCTGCTGCTCGCGACAAGCTGCAGCAGTCGAAATACAACCAGCCCTGAGCCCGTGGCCGTCACCGATTCGGCCTGCGTGCTTTTTTCCCCGATTTACACCCACGGCGACGACGCGCAGCGCATAGACGTGCGCACCGTTCGCGCCATCAATACCCACAACGACATGTGGGACCAGCTCTGCGGCCAGCCGGCCAAACCTGAAAAACATTGATGCATCAAACCGTTAATATCCTGAGGAGGATACCATGATTGAAGTGAACTCTTTTGCCGAACTGCGTACCACCAAACCCGCAGCTGCAGGCCAGGTCGCCAGCCTGAACCGCTACTACGACAAGGACTCTACCTTCCGTGGCGGCGGTGACTTTATCGGCTATCTCGGCACCACCACGCTGGCAGATGACGGCGGCACCATCGCGGTGGGCGACGGCTTCTACTGGAAGCGCACCATCAACGATCCCGCCGAGCTGAACGTGCTGCACTTCGGCGCGAAAGGGGATGGCTACACCGACGACACCGCGGCTTTTATGCGCATGTACAACTGGACCAAAACCTGGAACGCCAACTGCGTCGCGCTGCCGGTGCGTTTCCCTGGCGGTAAGTTCCTGATCAAGCCTATCGATCTGAGCGCCACGGAAGCGACCTTCTTTGGCCTGCTCGGCGACGACTCGCCGCTCGGCTCGCTGCCGCGCACCACCATTATCTCCGATAAAACCGCCACGCCGGTGTTCAAGGTGAAAGCGCGCCGCACGGTGATCAGCGGGATGGCGTGGAACGGCCAGGCCAGCGCTGATACCGTGAAAAATACCGGCACCATCACCGCCGATCTGGTGAGCAATAACCAGCCGTTCTTTGAGAACACCTGTATCGAAGGGGAAACGGTGAATATTCACTGCTTCCGCGCGCAGAACACCGGCGGCACGGTGTTCAAGCTGCTGGATACGCTCGACAGTAAGTTTGACCAGATCTATACCCTCTACACCTATTCGCGCGTGTTTGATGTGGGCTGGTCAAACTCACCGAAAGGCGTCTGGGACCACTCAACGGCTATCGAGCTGTCCAACGCCAACTTCCAGACCGGCTACGGCGACGCCACGCTCTATATGCCGCGCGTGACCCAGGGGATCCTGCGTAACGTCTGGATCGAGCACACGCGTAACCCCGGCGATCTCTCCGACGGCGGCTGGACCATCGACACGCTGAACATTGAGGATTGCGGCAACCCGTTCAACCTCAACAATGCGCGCGTGGTGATGCGTCAGATCGGCCTGCAGTCGGGCGCCAGGATTTCGCAGGATGCCGCCAGCGGCCGCTGGCTCTCAACGTTCGAGTACGGTTATCGCCGCGATGAAAACCACGGCACCTTTATGACCGGCTCGCTGCGGGTAGGGTATTTCAGCGGTTATAAGGTCACTAACAACACCGACACCGAAAACTGGTATCGCCTGGGTCAGTTCTTTTTCCCCAACGCCAACCAGCAGTGGGTGATTGAGATGATCGGCAAAGGCGACGCCACCTCGCCATCCGCCACCGCCACCACGCCGGTGAATATGGTGGGGACCGGTAAAACCTGGATTAACCTGCAGCGGCTGGAAACCGTCTGGGCGGACGCCTGCCATATGGGGCAGCCGGCGGTGAAGGATATCCGTTACAGCCGCGTCGGCACCACCTACGCGGTGGTCTGGGTAAAGCTAGCCGCGAACAGTGGGGACACCATGTTCAACCTGCAATGTACCGGCCCGACGCGCTTCGATGCCGGTTCTTGCTCGCTGTTCCAGTCCGACATGTCGGTGGTGACGGACACCACTAAAATGGGGACGCTGAAACCGGCGGCACGCTTTGGCCTGCATAATGGACTGGCGGGTATCGGCGCCAACGAGAAAGGTGTACTTACGCTCGCGACGACCGCGGGTACGCCGACAAATAAAACCACGCCTTCGGGCTTTGTGCTGATCAATATCAATGGTACCGACCGCAAGGTTCCTTATTACGATTGATGAGAAGCACGTTTTTGGCGAGGCTGCGGCCTCGCCTTTTTTTGTTTCTGACGGCTGAACGCGCAGAGCGACGACGCGGCAGGGCGGTTTTGATGGTCAGATGACGAGAAAAGCAGCATCCGCGCGCTGCGGCTCTTGACGGAGGTGCCGCTTTTTTCTAACGTATTGCCCCGTAGTCCCCACCTATATGCCGGTGTAGCTCAGTTGGTAGAGCAGCGCATTCGTAATGCGAAGGTCGCAGGTTCGACTCCTGTTTCCGGCAATTCCTCGACAACGTCTTGTCAATCGCACAGATCCATCTTTGATGTCTATGCTTACCTTGCGAAATAGAGCCGACTTTAGGTTAGATAGGCTTCTCTGGCGGTTAAAAGTTAACGGTTTTCAGTTGCGAAAGACAAAACCTTATTTCAAGAGGGGGGTTGTTACCTCAATCTAAGGTCAGCTACGTTCGCGGATTCTCGATTGCCCGTCCAGTTCATTCCTCCCTTCACATTCTCCATCATTTCTTTATTTAGCGGTCTCATTACATTCTCATTTTTTGAGTAAAATTTATTTTTATCTATTCGCATCCGTTTGATTTAATTGATTTTATAACGTCATTAAACCGTTTTTTGTAGAGGATATCCCCCTGAAGAAGGGTGACATATTCATTGTTATTTTCATGAGGCAATGAATCAAGTTCTTTTGAGTTCAGTGCATAAAGTCCGCAGGCAGCGTAAAGTTTAGCTTCATTAGTGGAATTCTCACCTTTGAATATATTAATAAAGGTCTTTTCTGCCTTGCTATCTTTAATTATTTCCCGATATATTTTCTCACCATCACTGATTTTTCCAACGAATCCGTTCATTCCGATGGAAAAGTAACGCGTTTTCTCTAATTTTTCCTGTTGTGACAGGTGGGCAGACGCATAGGTTGCGCAGCTAAATGTCAATAACAACACAGTAAAGCTCCGTTTTATAAAGCTCATATAAGATTCCATTTTATCCAGGGGCATTAATTAAATTTCAAAATCTTTTAGTACAAGGCAGGAAAAATATAAATAACTAATAACCTGGTTTTGCCCTATTTTATATGATCTATATCAATGCTGGCGCATGGCCGACCTCGTGTCTACCGACCTAAACCTGACCTCTCCGCGCGGCAGAAAAGCGATGCATCCACCCCCTCCTCAGGTTAGATTAGCAAAATCAGTCTGTTAATCTATTTACTCACCACGACAGGATACGGATATGTTCGCTAAGCATTACGAGGTTGATGAAAACCATATCGATTTCCAGGGCATCGTCGATGGCCTCTACTACCCCTTCTATATGGAGTGGACGCGTCACGCCTATATGCGCGAGGCGCTCGGCATCGACATTGAAGAGGAGTTCAAGCAGGGACGGCTCTACATGGTGCTGGAGTACTCGCTGCGCTTCCGTAAAAGCCTGCAAAAGGGCGATCGTCTGGAGGTCACCTGTGCGCTGGAGGAGAACGAAAAGCGCAATCGGGTTAACTTTGTCCAGCAGATCAAAGTCGACGGCGTGGTGTATGCCGAAGCGACCTTCGTGGCCACCTGCCTGAGCAACGGCAGGCCGAGTATGCCGGACGCGGTGATGAACGCCCTGAATTCCCTGTAATATTTTGCGTGAAGGGCTGAGGCCAGCCCTTCACCTCTCTGCGCCGCGCCCGTGCCTGGTTTCTCTCTGTCCTGACGCCTCACCCAATTCCTAACCTGACACCCCACATTTACGCGACAGCGATCACATTAACCACGCTAAATTTTTCCCACTTTTTCGCCCTTTATTCGCTATTCTGCCTGTTTAATCTGGCATCAGAATTTAATAACATTCCGCTCTCAAGCTTAAGAGTGCATTACCGACGGCTAATAATTAAAAAGCGTGTCGCGAATAATCGATGATGAAGGCCGCTTAATGCAATAGCTGCATAAAGATGTTCCGCCCCTGAAATCACAGCGTTTTCTCTTTTTTTTCTCCAGGATAAATCCGAACGCGAAAAGCTATTTTTCGTCGATCGGCGAGGGCGCGCGACGTACGTAATAAAGCGTAGGTCAAGGTTATTTCTCATTGCCGGGATAATTCTTAATGTAAAGCGTAACGCCCGCTTATCCATCCATTCTGATGAGAAAACAGAGCGGTCATACGGAAATTCCGGTTTCACCTTCCCCCCATTGACGTAATAAAAGCGACACGTAATATCTCTTCATTCAATGCTGCTTTTTTCTTGAGTCTCTCGACCACCTTTCGGGGAAAAAGAAAAAACGCTCAAGCGATCCCGGTACTAAACGTTTATTGCGGTTATGGCTGCTTATTTTCCCGCAGCCGCAACAGGATTTTTCCAGAGGATTTATGGTGACGCTGAACAACCCGTTAATTAGCGTAATCGTGCCGGTGTATAACGCCGAAGAGTCGATTATTCGCTGCGTTGAGAGCGTGCTGGCGCAGCGGGTGCCGCGCGTCGAATTGATCCTGATTGACGACGGCTCCACCGACAGTTCGCCGCTGATGCTGGAGAGCTGGCGCGATCATCCGCAGGTGCGCATTATCACCCAGCGCAACGGCGGCGTTTCGTCGGCGCGTAACGCCGGCATTGCCGCGTCGCGCGGCAGCTGGCTGCGCTTTGTCGATGCGGACGATTTTCTGCCTGCCGACGCGCTCAGCCTCTGCCTGGCGCCGATCGATGAACACGTCGGGCTGATTGTCGGCGAGTCGCAGCACTTTACGCCGCTGGGCGAGCCGATTGCGCGCGCATTTCCCGCCGAGGCGCAGCGCGTGCTCAGCGCCCGCGACGCGGTGAACGATCTGCTCTATTTTCATCCGCGTCACGGCATCTGCGACAAACTCTTTAACGGCGAATTAATTCGCGCGCATCAGCTGCGCTTTAACGAACAGATCGCCAATTTCGAAGATCTGCTGTTTGTGATGCAGTATCTCAGCCTGCTCGACAGCCAGCGGGTGATTTGCATCAACAGCGTGATTTATCACTACGTTGAGTCGGAAAACTCTGCCACCCGCTCAGCGGTGCGGGAAAAACATTTCTCTTTCGCGCGCTCCTTTAGCGAAATGCAGCGGCTGCTGACGCGCAGCAACGATAAGTTTTTTTATTTCCTGCTGCTGAAGGTCTCTTCCGCCTATTTATATAAAGCGATTGCCTCGGGCGAATTTAATCGCGCCTTTATTAACGATCATATTCGCCGCTATCGTCAGGCGTTTAAATCCTATCTCTCGTCAGGCATGATCGTAAACGGCTGGAGTCTCTACTTCACGCTGTTTTTCTGTTCGCCGCGCCTGGTGTCGCAGCTGCGCAAGCTGGCGCAAAACGCGGCGCGCGGAGCCTTATCATGAAAGAGAAACTACAGAACTCGCTGTGGATGATTGCCGAAAAGATCATTGCGGTATTTGGCCTGATTTTCGTCACCTCATTCGTGGCGAAATATGTTGGGCCGACCACCTTCGGCATTATTTCCCTCTCGCTGCTGGTGTTTCAGTTTTTGCAGACGGTGGCCTATATGGGCAGCGACGTGATCCTGCTGAAACGGCTGTCGCAGAATAAAGGCTCCGGCATTCAGCTGATGCTCTCCGCGTCGGTGCTGATCTTTACCCTCTATCTGCTGCTGGCGTCGGCGGGCATGGCGATAATGCGTGAAGAGATGACCTCGCAGGCGCAGATTTTTATTATCGCCGCCGCCGTCGCCTGCCTTTTCTCCGCCATCGATTTGGTCAACGTCTTTAACGAGGCGATGCTGAATGCGAAGCTGAACGTGATTGCTAACGCCGTTGGCCTGATCGTCAGCCTCTCGATCCGCTTTGCTATCTCCTGGTTCGAGCTGGATCCCGCCTGGCTGGCGCTGCCGATCGTGCTGGCGACCTTTATTCCATTCGTGATCAAACTGGCGCTGTTCCGCCGCTATGAAGGAGCGATGCGCGCGCCGAGCCGTAAACAGCTGAAGGCCTATTCGCGCTATATGCTCGCCTCCGGCGGCACGCTGATCTTCTCGGTGATCGCGGTGGCGCTCTACACGCGCCTTAACCAGTTCAGCGTCAGCTACTTCCTCGGCGTCAAAGAGGCGGGCGTCTTCTCGGTGGCACTCACGCTCTCCGGCGCCTGGGTCTTTTTGCCCAACGCGCTGCTGGCGTCCTTCTATCCCGCCTTTTTCTCGGAGCGCGACCCAAAACGCGCCATCGTTAAAATCCAGCAGCTGCACCTGCTGGTGGTGGGGGTGTCGGCCATGGTGATCGCCGCCGTCGCGCTGCTGGCGCCGCCTTTTATTCACTATTTTTACGGCCCGGCCTACCAGGATGCGGTCGCACCCACGGTCTGGCTCTGTCTGGGCGCCATGTTCGGCCTGCTGAGCAGCGTCATGGACCGCTTTATCATCAAATACAACGGTTACGCCTATCTGGTGAAAAAAACCTTTTTCGTGCTGCTGATTTGCCTGGTGTCCTCTGCCGTGCTGGTGCCGCTCTATGGACTAACCGGCGCGGCCTTTAGCGTGATTTTGACCGAGCTGCTTTCGTTTACGCTGCTGAATTACTTTTTTGCCGCTCAACCGATGTTCACTATTCATCGCTCTTTTTTTAGTCCTAAAAAAATATGGTTTTTATTAAACGAAGCCAAAACCCTCAGATAGTTAAGAGGAATTAAAAATGATTCCAACACCAAAGTTCAGCATTATTATTCCCGCGTGGAATGCGCAGAAGACGCTGAGAAGAACCCTTATCAGCGTGCTGCAGCAAACCTGCGACGCCTGGGAAGTTATCGTGGTCAATGATGGCAGCACCGACAACACCGCCGCGCTGCTGGAGGAGTTTAGCTACCAGCCGAATATTCAGGTTATCCATCAGCCGAATAGCGGCGTCAGCGCGGCGCGTAATCGCGCACTGCAGCAGGCGCAAGGGGACTTTGTTCTGTTCCTCGACGCCGATGACTGGGTGGACGATCACTTCCTCGCCAGCTTTGCGCAGACGCTGGAAAACAGCCACGGCAGGCCGGTGGATTTAATCGTCGGTAATCTGGTGGACGATCGCATCGGCAGCATCCGTAAATATGGCTATTTTGCGGCGCAGGAGATGCCTTATCTGCTGGGCGAGCTGGAGATGAGCGACAACATCGGCTATCTGCACAACAAGTGCTACAGCCGACGCGTCATTGAGGCGAACGGGCTGCATTTCCTCGAAGGGATCTCCATGAGCGAGGATCTGCTGTTCAACCTGCGCTATTTCAACAGCATCACCAACTGTCAGGTGATTGACAGCGCCGCCTATCACTACGAAAACGTGATGGATTCGCTGTCAAAAAAGCGCGTGCAGTACAACGAACTCAAGGCGCGCAAGCAGTTCCTGACCGGGCTTTACGACACCATCATGCGTAAATATCAGCATCGCGACCTCGACTATTTTCTCAAAGGGGTGTCGAAGCGGGTGCTGGCGCTGGATATGCAGATTGTTACTTCGATGTATCACGACTCGTTTACGCACAACGAAATCTCGCGGGAAATTAATGAGATTAAGCGCGGAAAATATTCGAAAGGGATTTTTATCCTGCTGAACCGTAACGAAAAGCTGAAATACATTATTATGAACTTCAACAGCTTTACGGCTTACTACTGTCTTTACGCCCTGTATAAGGCGCGTGCTTTTTGATGGATGTGCTTCATCCGCTACACACCACCGGGTTCAAGGTTTCTGTGGTTTATCTGCGTTAAACCGCTCGGGCGGCCTGTACAAGGCCGCCCGATGCTGACCTACTGCGCCGGACGCAGCGCGCCGGTTTTAAACACGCTCATCGCCTGCGCCATGCGCTCTGCCTGATCCTGCAGCGCCTGCGAGGCCGCTGAGGCTTCCTGCACCAGCGCGGCGTTCTGCTGCGTCACCGCTTCCATCTGGGTGATCGCCATATTGATCTCGCTGATGCCGGTGCTCTGTTCGCTGCTGGCGATAGTGATTTCACTCATAATGCCCGCCACGCTCTTCACGCTGTTAACGACTTCACCAATGGTGGAGCCGGCGTGAGAAACCAGTCTGCTGCCTTCCTCTACCTTCGACACGGAATCCTCAATCAGCAGCTTGATCTCTTTCGCCGCCGACGCCGAGCGCTGCGCCAGGTTGCGCACTTCGCTCGCCACCACGGCGAAGCCGCGCCCCTGTTCGCCCGCGCGCGCCGCTTCGACGGCGGCGTTAAGCGACAGGATATTGGTCTGGAAGGCGATAGAGTCGATGACGCTGATGATATCGACGATTTTCTTCGACGACAGGGCGATGGCCTCCATCTTCACAATCACCTGTTCCATCACTTCGCCGCCTTCACGCGCCACGGCGGAGGTGTTCGCCACCAGCTGATTTGCTTCGCGCGCGTTGTCGGCGTTGTGCTTCACGGTTGAGGTCATCTGCTCCATCGCCGAGGCGGTCTCCTCCAGCGAACTGGCCTGCTGCTCGGTGCGCGTGGAGAGATCGAGGTTGCCGCTGGAGATCTGGTTCGAGGCGACGGCAATGGTATCGGAGCCGGTGCGCACTTCGGTGACGATGCTCAGCAAATTATCGTTCATCTGCTGCAGCGCGCGCATCAGTACGCCGGTTTCGTCGCGGCTGTCGATAGTGATTTTCGAGCTGAGATCGCCCGCGGCGACGCGTTCCGCCACCCCGACCGCTTCAGTCAGCGGACGCACGATAGAGCGGGTCAGGTAGACGCCCAGCAGAATCGAGGCGAGGATCGCCAGCGCGGCGCACGCCAGGGTGATAGTAATGGCGGTGCTGGCGGCGGCGACGATGCTCTGGCCTTCGCTGCGCAGCTGCGTATCCTGCGAGTTAGCGAACTTTTGCGCGCCCTCCAGGAAGGCGTTCTGCGACGGCGTCATGGTTTTCAGCGCGTAGACGCTGGCATTTTCGAAGTCGCCCGCTTTGACCAGCGCAATCAGCGCGGTTTTCGCGCTTTCAAACTGCTGGCCCGCCTCAATCAGCCCCTGAATCTTCTTTTTGCCGACGGCGGTAACCTGAATGTCGGCGATGCGGTGCATCGCGGTGTTGGTGCGCTGGGTCGCCTCATCCAGCTGCCCATAGCGTTTGAGGTTTCTGTCGGGATGGGTGGTGTCGATCACCAGACCGCGCAGAAATTTAATTTGATCGTTGACGCCGTCGCGCACGTCGAAGGCGAGGCGCACTTTGACATAACGGTCGTCGACGATGGCAGAAATGCCGCTGTTAATGCTCTGAATTTTGCTGACGGTGGTCACGCCGATGATGATCATCAGCACCACGACAATGCCAAAGGCGATGGCAAGCCGCGCACCGACCTTCATATTTTTTAAACTCCACATCACTCTTCTCCCCGCGTAGACATAAACGTTCCGCTGCAATAGTTAAGTTTTTAACGCCTGTTCCTTAGCTGCCTGTGCCGAACCCTTATGCCGCCAGTCGCGGCGTAAAATGAGAGCTGGCGCACAGGTTATCGGATGTTTCTGTTTTGACTTTAATTTTTTCCTGGCGTCAGCGGTGCCATCCGGCGGCGAAAAAGCGGTGTCAGGCAGAATACATTAGCCAGATAAGAGGTGGTGAGGCGCGAGGCGATCGACTGATTAATCTGGATAAGCGGTTGAAATAACGCCGTTAAGCCGCGGGCGAGCAGGGAAAAGCAAAGAGAGCAAAAGGCGGAAAAGAGAGAGGAAGCGCGCGACGGGCGTCGCGCGTTCAGCGTGGATCAGGGCGCTTTTTCCAGCACGCTGTGGATCACTGACGAAAGCTCGTTGATTTCGAACTTGGCGACGTAGCCGTCGGCACCGACTTTACGCACGTGATCTTCGTTGGCGCTGCCGGAGAGCGATGAGTGGATCACCACCGGAATGCGCTTCAGCGCCTCTTCGCGCTTGATATTGCGCGTCAGGGTAAAGCCGTCCATCTCCGGCATTTCGAGGTCGGTCAGCACCAGCGCAATCTTGTCGTGGATCGACTCGCCCGCCGCCTGCGCCGCGTCGCTCATCTCTTTGATCTTGATCCAGGCCTCCAGGCCGGTGTTATGCATTAACGCGGGGATGCCCATGCTTTTCAGGCCCTGCTCCAGCAGCTGACGCGCCACTTTCGAATCTTCCGCCACTATCGCCACCGCGCCAGGCTTCAGCTTGAAGTTGCGCACCGTTTCCGGCGTCGGCTCGACGCCGCGCACCGAGGGGATAACGTCATACAGGATCTGTTCGACGTCGAGCACCATCGCCAGGCTGTTGCTGCCTTTCTCGTCGTCCAGGCAGGCGATGCTGGTGATGTTGCGGCCGCCGATGCCCTTTTCAGCGGTATGCACCTGGCTCCAGTCGAGACGCACGATATTGTCCACCGACTCCACGGCGAACGCCTGGGTGTTGCGCGCATACTCGGTGACCAGCAGCAGGTTCAGGCCGGTTTCCGGCGTGCAGCCCGCTACCGCCGGCAGATCGATAACCGGAATAAACTGGCCGCGAATATTGGTCATGCCCAGCAGCGGCGAACGCATGCCTGCCGCGCGGGTGATCGGCTGCATCGGCACGATTTCGCGCAGCTTAAACACGTTGATGCCGAACAGCTCCGATTTGCCTTTTGCCTGATCGGTGCCCAGGCGGAACAGCAGCAGCTCAAAGCGGTTCGATAACGCCAGATTCGCTCTTTCATCTATCTCTTTTTGAAAATTATCCATCGTAGGCTCTGCCTTGCTGCCGCCTGTGGCGCGGCAAAAGTGGGTGATAATAAAGTTATCGGCACCACGGGCTAAAAAGTGAGAGAGAGCGGCGTAAAATTGATTGGCCAGGCGATTAGCGATTCTTGTGCCAGGCTTAACAGGTCACAACGGAAAAATTTCATTAAAGGAGCGCACCATGAAAAAAGTCATGACGTTTACGCTGTTAGCGTTGTTGAGCCTGCCGGCGCTGGCTGAAAAGGGCGGTTTTGAAGCAGGCGCCACGCCGCCGCCGCAGGAAAAACAGGACGCCGGCTATAAAGGGTCAGAAGACACCGGACAGACCCATATCAACCAGATCCGCGATTTTCGTCAGGACGGTTACGTGACGCTTGAAGGCTATATTCTGAAGAAAGAGCAGGGCGATAACTATCAGTTCCGCGACAGCACCGGCACCATCACCATTATCGCGCCGACCAAAACCTTTGGCGGCAAAACCTATAAAGCGGACGAGCAGGTGCGCGTCAGCGGCCGCGTGCACGGTAAAGGCGACAAAACGGTGCTGCACGTCACGCAGATTGACGAGCCGTAACCGGCAGCGATCGCCGACGCCTCTCTTTTGCGGCCCGCGCCTCTCCGGCGTGGGCCGCGTCATGATCCGCTCGCTTAATCCTTCAGCAGGATCGCCCGTACGCTTTTGCCCTTAATTTTGCCCTGCTTCAGCTTCACCAGCGTCGCTTTGGCTTCGCCTGCCGCGACGGCAACGTACGCATGGCTGGGGGTAATATCAATTTTGCCAATCTGGTCGGCGCGCATACCCGCTTCGCCGGTAAGGGCGCCGAGAATATCGCCGGGACGTATCTTCGCTTTGCGTCCGCCGTCGATGCAGAGGGTCATCATCGCCGCCGGCAGCGGCTGCCGTGCCCCTTTTTTCAGGGTGCTTGCCGCCAGCCAGTTGAGCGGCTGCTGCAGGAAATCCTCCAGCGCATGGGCGCGCGCCATCTCATCTGCTGCCACCAGGCTGACCGCGCTGCCCTGTTCGCCCGCGCGGCCGGTGCGGCCGATGCGGTGCACGTGCACTTCCGGATCCCACGCCAGCTGGTAGTTGACCACCATCGCCAGCGCTTTGATATCCAGCCCGCGCGCCGCCACGTCGGTTGCCACCAGCACGCGTCCGCTGCCGTTGGCGAAGCGGATCAGCACACGTTCGCGATCGCGCTGCTCAAGGTCGCCATGCAGCGCCAGCGCGCTGATATCCTGCTGGTTGAGCGCGGCGGCGACATCGTCGCATTCGCGTTTGGTGTTGCAGAACACCACGCAGGAGGCGGGCTGACGCTGCGCCAGCAGCGCCTGCAGCAGCGGCAGCTTTTCCTTCGGGCTCGCCTCGATAAATTCTTGCTCGATAGCCGGCAGCTCGCTGACCTCTTCCGTGGCGACATGCAGCGCGTCGCGCTGAAAGCGCGCGCTGAGCGACGCAATGCTCTCGGGCCAGGTGGCGGAGAAGAGCAGCGTCTGGCGGCTGGCGGGCGTGCGCGCCGCCACCGCTTCCATATCGTCGCGGAAGCCCATCTCCAGCATGCGATCCGCCTCGTCGAGCACCAGCGTGGCAAGCTGATCGAGCTTCAGGGTTTCGCGCTGCAGGTGATCGAGGATGCGGCCGGGCGTGCCGACCACGATATGCGGCGCATGAACCAGCGAGTCGCGCTGCGCGCTGATGGGCTGGCCGCCGCACAGGGTGAGGATTTTAATATTGCGGGTAAAGCGCGCCAGCTGACGCAGCACGTTGCTGACCTGATCCGCCAGCTCGCGCGTCGGGCAGAGCACCAGCGCCTGCGTGACGAAGCGGGTGCTGTCGATATGCTGCAGCAGGCCGATGCCGAACGCCGCCGTTTTGCCGCTGCCGGTTTTGGCCTGCGCCCGCACGTCGCGGCGCGCCAGGATCGCGGGCAGCGTGGCGGCCTGAACAGGGGTCATCTCGGTGTAACCCATATCGTTCAGGTTGGCGATTTGGCTGGCGGGAAGATCGGTAAGGGTGGTAAATGCGGTCACGGGCGGCCTCGGCGGCAAAAAGGTGGTAGAAAAAACGCGCGGCAAGTCTGGCAGAATGCGCGTCGCGCGGCAACCGCGGAAAAGGGTTACCTGAACGAAAGCTTCGCGCCGCAGGCGATTAGGAATAACCCGAAGATGCATGAGAATGGATGTTATCTTTTAATGTTTTCATCCCCGAGCGGACTTTTCGTGCAGTTTACCCACCTGAATAAGGGCCAGCGATAGCTGGATAAATAGCCGTCAGGTAAAGTTAATCTCTTTTAGTATCAGATAATTCCTTTTTTTCTCCTCCAGCAAAACAATTAACCATTAAAAAATCTCACACATGCAGCCGATAAAATAATCACGTTAATTGCTTTATATTTAGCGCGCCATACTTCTATTACAACGACAGTTTGAGGGTTTTCCATTGAGTAATATTGCCCAGGGATCACATGAAGATGTGCTGAAAATCGTTGGCCGCGCAGTCTTAACGCTGCATGTCCACGGTGAAAGCTTATCTGCTGACAAGGTTGTCTCAATGATCGGCTGCTACGCCGAAAACGCAGAACAGAACCAGCAGCCGTTGTTTGCGCTGGCGATGGAGATGATGACGGCGGAAAAGCTGGCGAAGAGCGCCTGACACCGCCGTCCGGTTGCACCAGGCCTCCTTCTGGAGGCTTTTTTATGGGCGCCGCATGCTGAATTGGTCCTACCAATCAAGGCGCGCTTTTCAGCGTATCTCACAGAAGCGCAAAAATTCCCGCCGTGCGGTTGTCTCTCCATAACAAATCATTAACTCTTTAACCCCATACCGACTTTACTTGCCTGTCTGGTCCGACCAAAACAGGCCAACCGCTTCTGGATGGCGCCATGATCGATCCCACCGCGTCTGCGGCCGAGCACCTGGCGGTGCGGCTGCGACGCTATATAGACCAGCACAAGCTGACGCCCGGCATGAAGCTGCCCGCCGAGCGCCAGCTCGCCGCCGAGCTGGGCGTGTCGCGCTCATCGCTGCGCGAGGCGATGCAGCAGCTGGCGAGCAGCGGCCTGCTGATCAGCCGGCGCGGCGGCGGCACCTGGCTGCGTCAGCAGCTGGCGCCCTGGGCGGAACAGCGCATCGTCGCGCCGGTGCGCCAGCTGCTGCAGGACGATCCCGACTACCGCTATGACATCCTCGAAGCGCGGCATGCGATAGAGGCGAGCACCGCCTGGTACGCGGCGCAGCGCGCCACCGAGGCGGACAAAGAGCGGCTGCGGCTCGCCTTTGACGCCACGCTGAAGCTGACGGAGCGTGACGATCCCGACCTCGCCGCGCAGGCTGACGTGCGCTTTCATCTCGCCATCGCCGAGGCGTCGCACAACCTGGTGCTGCTGCAGACCATGCGCGGCTTCTTTGAACTGCTGCAGTCCTCGGTGCTGCAGAGCCGACAGCGCATGTACAGCCAGCCGACCATTTTCGCCCGCCTCACCGAACAGCATCAGCGTCTGCTCGACGCCATTCTCGCCGGCGAGGCGGAAACGGCGCGGCGCACGGTGATGGAGCATCTCGGCTTTGTTCACGCCACCCTGAAAAGCCTGCATGAAGACGAGGCGCGCCAGGCGCGCAGCACGCGTCTGCCAGGCGATGACTCTCTTTAACCGCAAGGAAACCGACCTGTGATTATCTCCTCCGCCTCCGATTATCGCGCCGCCGCGCAGCGTATCCTGCCGCCGTTTCTTTTTCACTACATCGACGGCGGCGCCTACAGCGAGCGTACGCTGCGGCGCAACGTCGAGGATCTCGCCGACGTGGCGCTGCGCCAGCGCGTGCTGAAGAATATGTCCGAGCTGAGCCTGCAAACCCGGCTGTTCGACGAGACGCTGGCGATGCCGGTGGCGCTGGCGCCTGTCGGCCTGTGCGGCATGTATGCGCGACGCGGCGAGGTGCAGGCGGCGCGCGCGGCGGCGCTGAAGGGCATTCCCTTTACCCTCTCGACGGTCTCTGTCTGTCCGATTGAAGAGGTGGCGCCGGCGATCAACCGCCCGATGTGGTTTCAGCTCTACGTGCTGCGCGATCGCGGCTTTATGCGCAACGCGCTGGAGCGCGCCAAAGCCGCCGGCTGCTCGACGCTGGTGTTTACCGTCGATATGCCGACGCCCGGCGCGCGCTACCGCGACGCGCACTCCGGCATGAGCGGTCAGCACGCCGCGCTGCGCCGCTACTGGCAGGCGGCGACGCATCCGCAGTGGGCGTGGGACGTCGGCCTGCACGGTCGCCCGCACGACCTCGGCAATATCTCCACCTATCTCGGCAAACCCACCGGGCTGGAGGATTACATCGGCTGGCTGGCGAAGAATTTCGATCCCTCTATCGCCTGGCGCGATCTGGAGTGGATCCGCGAGTTCTGGGACGGCCCGATGGTGATCAAGGGGATCCTCGACCCTGAGGACGCGCGCGACGCGGTGCGTTTCGGCGCGGACGGTATCGTGGTCTCCAACCACGGCGGCCGCCAGCTGGACGGGGTGCTCTCCTCGGCGCGCGCGCTGCCCGCCATCGCCGATGCGGTAAAAGGGGATATCGCGATCCTCGCCGACAGCGGCATTCGCAACGGGCTGGACGTGGTGCGCATGATTGCGCTCGGCGCCGACAGCGTGCTGCTCGGTCGCGCTTACCTCTACGCGCTGGCGACGCACGGCCAGCGCGGCGTGGAAAATCTGCTCTCGCTGATTGAAAAAGAGATGCGCGTGGCGATGACCCTGACCGGGGCCAACAGCATCAGCGATATCACGCGCAGTTCGCTGGTGGAGGCCGGCGCGTTGTTCAATAGCGCAGCAGACGCGCCGCGTCCGCGTGCCGTTAGCTGAGCCTTGTCTATACTTACTCACTGTTCATCAACAGGAGGAATGCAATGACTATTCACAAGAAAGGATCGGCGCACTGGGAAGGCGATATCAAAGGTAAAGGCAGCGTCAGCACCGAGAGCGGCGTGCTGAGCCAGACCCCTTACGGCTTCAACACCCGCTTCGAAGGCGCAAAGGGCACCAACCCGGAAGAGCTGATCGGCGCGGCGCACGCCGCCTGTTTCTCGATGGCGCTGTCGCTGATGCTGGGCAATGCCGGCCATAAGCCAGAGAGCATCGATACCACGGCCGACGTCTCGCTGGACAAAAAAGGCGAGGGCTTCGCCATCACCAAAGTGGCGCTGACCAGCACCATCAGCCTGCCAGGCATCGACAGCGCTGCCTTTGACGACATTATTCAGAAGGCGAAAGCGGGCTGTCCGGTCTCTCAGGTGCTGAACGCCGAGATCACGCTCGACTATACCCTGAATAATTGATCCAGCAGGTCGCCCTGACGCGGCGACCGCGCTATGCTGGCTGATATCGGTTCGTGCGAACCGCACTGGATGCGCCCTGGGGCGCATCTTTTCTTTCTGCGGAAGGAGGGGAAGCGTGGCGAAATATCTGCCGGCAAAACGACACTGGAAAATGGTGCTGGTGCTGCTCCTTATTTGCGGCGCGTTGATGCTGATCCGCTGGGCGGCGATGATATGGGCCTGAAGGCGTGGATTTGCCGGCACAAGCTGGGCGTATTAGTGATGGTGGTGCTGGCGCTGGAGCTGATCCACTTTCTGCTGACCGCCTCCTGGCTGCCCTGGGTCGCTCACTGAAGCGCCTTACACATATTCACGCTCCTGCTCGCGCCGTTTCGCGCGCACGTCGCTGCG
Source organism: Pantoea sp. Z09 (assembly GCF_022394795.1). Classification (NCBI taxonomy): domain Bacteria; kingdom Pseudomonadati; phylum Pseudomonadota; class Gammaproteobacteria; order Enterobacterales; family Erwiniaceae; genus Pantoea; species Pantoea sp. Z09. The sequence continues at coordinate 2,967,001 of NZ_CP092373.1, read as the reverse complement.
GGCGATGCGGTACGCTTTGCCCGGATCGCCGGCGACAAATTCAAAGGTCGGCGAATAGTAAAACGGCAGCCAGCCGCCGTAGCCGCTCTCCCACTCCCAGCGCACCGGACAGGGCCAGAGAATGCCGTCATACAACAAATAATAAACCCAGCGTCCAGTCGGACGACGGGGGCGTGGTGTTTTCATGGGGATCACAACGATAATAGTTTAAAACAGCTTATATTTTGAACGCTGATGGCGTCGGCTGCAACGTCTGAACCGCCTCTTTTTCACACAACAGCGTTAACAGGTCTGATTAACGATGGACTTCGCCGCACAGCAACACCACGCCAGGCCGGACTTTATGAATACGATCCGCCATGGTTTCGCAGGCCGCTTTGGTCGGGTAAATCCGCTCCGACACCGGCAGGGCATCGCAGGCATCGTGGCCGCAGGCGCTCACTAACAACACAAATCCAATCAACATGGCTCGACTCCTTTACACGGTCTCGTTGGCACGGACTGTGATGCTTATGGTCCTTTTTAACGATCCAGTATAGACAAAGGTGTCGGCGCGGCGTTATCAGCCCGAGCGGTAAATCACCTCAGGAGAAAAACCAGGCGGGCAGCAGGGCGATCAGATTGTTGAGCGTGTGCAGGAAAATCGGCAGTGCCAGGCTATTGCTGCGCAGGCGCGCATAGCAGAGCAGCAGGGAAAAAAGCGTCAGCGCCAGCAGGGTTTCCCAGTGCACATACTGGGTGTGCATCACCGCGAACAGCAGCGACGTCAGCAGCATACAGGCGAAGCGGCTGCGCGGCGCCCACAGCAAAAACGCCTGCAGCAGAAATCCGCGAAACAGCACCTCTTCAAACACCGGCGCCAGCAGCACGGCGGTCAGCAGCAGGATTAGCATCGAATTGCGACCCTGCTGCGCCTGCTCCACCAGCCAGCCTTCCGGCTGTAAAAACTGCGTCTGCGCCGCCATCAGCACAAACAGCACGAGGATAAACAGCAGCGTCTGGCGAATACGCAGCTCGCCCAGCGGCAAATCGTTGCGACGCTGGCAGTAGAAACGGTAGAGCGGGTAGATCACCGCGAATTCAAACAAACAGAGCACCGGCACTAGAAGACCGTCGTTACGCAGCACGCTGTAGTTGGGAAACAGCGTAATCAGCATCGTCACGAGGTAATAGACCACAAAGCTGCCGACGTAGAACAGCGTCAACGTTACTCTGTCGGGATTGGTGTTCATAGACGGCCCAGCCATTGAAGGAAAGCGCATAGTAGCAACGCGCCCGATCCCTGTCGAGGGAGGCGCGCGTACAAACTTAACGCAGGAAATTCCGCCTTCAGGCTAAAACCGCGCCGCCGCGCGCCGATAACGGCTTAAACCTGTTTCGGTCGTCGGCGCCTGGCCGCCGGAACGCATTTTACCGCTTTGCTGTGAGCGCCCCTGATGACTTTTGTTCCACCGGAATCGCCGTCGCGTCCGTTTACGCTGGCGGCTGAACATCGCACGCTGCGCACGACGCGCCGCAGCCTGCGTATTTTTTCGCTGCTGCTGGCGGGCGTGCTGCTGCTCTCTGTGCTGATGGTGATCGCCATCGCCCTGAGACAGGATCGCGACGCCACGGCGCACGATCGCCAGCTGCTGAGCCAGGCGTGGCAGGCGCGGCAGGATACCATGCTGACGGACGTGCGTGACTACGCCTTCTGGGGCGAGGCGTGGCGCAACCTGCACGTCACGTTGAATACGCGCTGGGCCTGGGACGAGGAGAATCTGGGACCGGGCCTCTATAAGGAGTATCACTACGAAGGGGTATTCGTGGTAGATGGCGCCGGCCGCACGCGCTACGCGGTGATCGACGGCAAACGCGCTGACCTGCCGCTGGAGGCCTGGCTCGGCGCGCAGAGCGCCGCGCTGCTGCGCGACGCGCGCCGGCTCGACAACGGGGCCCTGGCGCGCAACGCCGAGATCCAGCGGCAGCCGGCCATCGTGGTGGCGGCGCCCATCTCGATGGGCAAGGTGCCAGGCCTGCCCGCCGTGCCGGGGCCGCCGTCGGTGCTGGTGTTCGTTAACCTCTTCACCCCCGCCAAACTCGACGTGCTGGGCAAGATGCTCGACGTGCGCGCGCCGCGCGCCGCGCTGGACGCCCGCGACGCCCTGCAGCAGCCGCGTATGACGCTGGGGGTCAGGGAGGGCGCGTCAGTGGTGCTGCGCTGGCAGGCGAAGGATCCCGGTTCGCGCCTGCTGGCGCTGCTGCTGCCGATTCTGGCGGCGATGGCGCTGCTGACCGGCTGGATTACGCGGCGCGTCAGCCGCCATGCGCTGCATAACGCGGTGCTCTCCGATCGTCGCTTCGCAATGCTGACGGTTAGCCAGCAGGAGCTGGCGAACAGCGAAGCGCGCTTCCGCGATCTGGCCGAGGCCGCCTCGGACTGGATCTGGGAAACCGACGAGAAAGGGCGCCTTATCTATCTCTCTTCCCGCTTTCATCGCCTCACCGGCCATCAAATTGCCGACTGGACGGGCGAGCATATCGATCGCCTGCTGACCCATCCCAGCCATTCGCTGGTGGCCTGGCTGATGCGTCAGGAGGAGAACAGCTCCTCCGCGCCGCTGCGCTGTCAGTTTCTCAGCGCGCAGGGCGAACGGCGCATCGGCCATCTGGTGGCGAAAACCATCTGGCATAACGGCCGCCGCGCCGGCTTTCGCGGCACGGTGTCGGACATCACGCAGGGCATGGAGGCGGAGGCGCGCATCCAGTTTCTGTCGCGTCACGACGCGCTCACCGGGCTCTCCAACCGCATTCAGCTGCAGGAGTTCCTGACGCGTCATCTGGAGCCACCTCACCTGGCGTCGCCGCTGGCGATCGTCAGCCTCGATCTCGATCAGTTCAAACCGCTTAACGATCACTGGGGCCACGCGGCGGGCGATCAGGTGCTGAATCAGATGGCGCAGCGGCTGCAGCGCGGCGTCGGGGCGCACGAGCTGGCGGCGCGGCTGGGTGGCGACGATTTCGTGCTGGTGCTGCAAGAGGGCGACGCCGAGACGGTGGCGCACCGCTGCACCCGACTGCTGCATGAGGTGCAGCAGCCGATTTTCACCGGTCAGCATGCGCACTATCTGACGGCCAGCATCGGCATCGCCTGCGCGCCGCAGGACGCCAGCCATCCCGAGGCGCTGCTGCGCATGTCGGACATCGCCCTGAACGAAGCGCGTGCGGCGGGACGCAACCGCTGGGTCTGGTACGCCAACAATATGGCCAGCCAGCGCGACCACAAGCGCGATATGGCGCAGCGCATCGAGCAGGCGCTGCGCGACGACGAATTCACGCTGCACTACCAGCCGCGCTATCAGCTGCAAAGCGGCAGGCTGGCGGGTGCGGAGGCGCTGATCCGCTGGCAGCCCGCGGGCGGTCCGCCGATCCCGCCGGATCGGTTTATTCCGCTGGCCGAAGAGAATGGGCTGATCGTGGCGATCAGCGACTGGGTGCTGGCGCGCGCCTGCCGCGACGCCAGCGGCTGGGGCGCGGATCGCTACGTGTCGGTCAATATCTCGCCGGTGGAGTTTCGCACCACCGATCTGGTGGAGCGCGTGGCGCGCGCGCTGGCGAGCAGCGGGCTGCCGGCAACCAGGCTGGAGCTGGAGATCACGGAAAACGTCACCTTTGAACATCCGCAGCAGGCGCTGGAGGTGATGCAGGGGCTGCGCGCGCTGGGCGTGCGGCTGACGGTGGATGACTTCGGCACCGGCTATGCGGCACTCGGCTACCTGAAGACCTTCCCGTTTAACGGGCTGAAGATCGATCGCTCATGGATGAAGGATTTTCCCGAATCGCAGCAGGCGGAGTCGGTGGTGGCGGGCATTATCGCGCTGGCGCACGCCTTTGCGCTGACGATTACGGCGGAAGGCATTGAGACAGAAGCGCAGCTCGACCAGCTCAAGCGGCTCTCTTGCGAAGAGGGGCAGGGCTACTTTTTAGGGCGCCCGATGCCGCTGCTGGCCTTCGCTGCGCTTCTGGACAGCACATCTCATACCACACTGATTCGGGCTTAGCGCACTTTGACCGCCACGGCGGTCATCAGAACGGCAAAGCCCACAAAAATTGCCAGTTCCATCGTTTCCTCCTCAGAAAAGTCCTAATAATTTTAGTGGCTGCGCGCGGGGATTTTAGTCAGGACGTGCGATTTATCCTAAAAAATGCGGCCGGGATCGCCCATTATCACGGGATGGCCGCGCGGGTGAGGGGCCGAAAGGGGTGAAGCGCGCCGCCGGGCTTTGCTACTCTTGGAAGCAAACTCACCACGTTTATGAGGAGACAACGTGAAACATTACGGGAAAACGCTGCTGGCGCTAGGCGTGCTGGCCTTAACTGCCTGCCAGTCAGCCGGTAAACCTGACGCCGCCGCCGCGGGCGCGGATGCGCAAAACGACACCTGTGGCGCCTCGCAGTATCAGAGCTATGTCGGCAAGCCGCTCAGCGCCGTTAGCAGCCTGCGTTTCGACACGCCGGTGCGCGCCATTCCGTGGAACAGCGCGGTGACAATGGACTTTAATCTGCACCGCCTGAATTTCCTCGCGGATAAAAGCGACACTATCACCCAGGTTTACTGCGGCTGAGGCGTCATAAAAAAAGCGACCCATTGTCATGCGGCTGTCATCGCCGACAGCGAGGATAGATTGTGGATAACAGAGATTTCCTCGTCACTCTCAATATGCAATGCTCGTCTTGTTTATTCCCGCTTCGGCGGGAATTTTTTTGCCTATTCCTGCGCGCCCGTTTCCATTAATTGCGCCAGTAGCTGACGATAATTTTCCAGCCGACGCGCATCGCCTTCCACTTCCAGCCGCTGGATCACGCGCGCGATCACCGCTTTATTGGTCGCAGGCTGACCTGCCTCCATTAATTCACGCAGGATCACCGCCAGCAGATCGGACTCCTGCGGAGCATTCCAGGCGGGGCTGTTGAAATAGTCCACAATCGCACGGCTGGCACTGTTTTGAACTCTCATAACCACCTCTGCTAAAGCGACGGCGTAGCGATCACGAGGCGCGGGCGCAGCGTGAAGACTCAGCGTGATGTTAACTGTGAACCTCGCGACAGGATGCGGCGGAGGCGTTAGCGTGGCCAGGACGGCCCACCGACGTCAGCGAAAACTGGCGTTTTTTTAAACATACAACCGACATCAGAACTTGTCAGTAACAGGCTGACATATTTTTTCATCGCTGCTGACATTCTGCTGACTCGCCGCCGCTGCGGCGCTGAAAGCGGCTCAGGATCCACTGGCAAAAGGCGTTAACAGCCTATATGCGTCAGCAAAAAGCGCGTGGCGCAGCGGAAAACGGTTTTTTTCATTTCGTGCCATGTTTTGCCGCTCGGCGGCAAAAGGGCGTTGCTACACTGTCGCCTCCCTCTGTTATCGCCAGCTTGCTCATGCCACGCACAATAGAACCCTGGAAAATCAATCTTATCTCGGTCTGGTTCGGCTGTTTTTTTACCGGCCTGGCCATTAGCCAAATCATTCCTTTTCTGCCGCTCTATATCGAACAGCTGGGCATTTCCGGCGGCGACGCGCTCAGCCTCTGGTCAGGATTGACCTTCAGTATCACCTTTGTTGTTTCGGCCGCCGTCGCGCCGCTGTGGGGCAGCCTCGCCGATCGCAAAGGGCGCAAGCTGATGCTGCTGCGCGCGGCGTTCGGCATGGGGGTGGTGATCCTGCTGCAGGCGTTTGTCACTCAGGCCTGGCAGCTGCTGCTGCGCGCGCTGATGGGCTTAACCTCCGGCTATATTCCCAACGCCATGGCGCTGGTGGCGGCGCAGGTGCCGCGCGACCGCAGCGGCTGGGCGCTGAGCTGCGTCTCTACTGGCCAGATTGGCGGCGTGATCCTCGGCCCGATGCTCGGCGGTCTGCTGGCGGACTGGGTCGGCCTGCGCATGGTGTTTATCGTCACCGCCGCGCTGCTGCTGGTCAGCTTTCTGGTGACGCTGTTTTTGATTAAAGAGACCGGCTACACGCCGGTGAGCAAGAAAGACAAACTGAGCGGGCGCGAGGTTTTCGCCTCGCTCGATAATCCGAAGCTGATGCTCTGTCTGTTCGTCACCACCATGGTGATCCAGATGTGCAACGGCTCGGTTAACCCGATCCTGACGCTGTTTGTGCGCGAGCTGGCGCCGACGGCGGAGAATATCGCCTTTCTCAGCGGGGTGATCGCCGCGCTGCCGGGTATTTCAGCGCTGATCGCCGCGCCACGCCTTGGCAGGCTGGGCGACCGCATCGGCACCCAGCGCATTCTGCTGGCGACGATGGTGGTGTCGCTGCTGCTGCTGATCGCCATGTCGTTCGTCACCAGCGCCACCCAGCTTGGCGTGCTGCGCTTTCTGCTCGGCTTTGCCGACGGCGCGATGATGCCGGCGGTGCAGACGCTGCTGGTGCGCCACTCGCGCGACAATATCACCGGCCGCATCTTCGGCTATAACCAGTCCTTTATGTATCTCGGCAACGTCGCCGGCCCGCTGCTCGGCGCGGCGGTGTCGGCCGTAACCGGCTACCGCTGGGTCTTCTTCGCCACCGCGCTGGTGGTGCTGATCAACGTGGTGCTGCTAAAACGATTTTACCGTCGTCCGCGCACGGTGCTTGAGCCAAAAGGGAAAAGCGCAGCGCATAGCGCCAGCGACGCTGAGTCAACAGAAACTCGGCGCTGACGCTCGGGCTCCAGGAGTCGTCGCCGCCGACGCCCATATGCGCGGCGTCCAGATGAAGCCAGCAGCCCGGCTCCGCGCGCAGCAGATGACGGTGCGAGGTCGCGCGCAGCTGTTCGAGGCTGTAGCGGCCCAGCGCAAAGCTAAAGTCGCCGCCGATCCGCCAGTTTTCCACCTCCAGCCGCTGGGTGGCGCCGCGCAGGCCGTTTTCGCTCGGGAACACGTAGGGCGTATAGAGCGCGTCGAGCGGCAGCTGCCAGCGCGAAAACTGCGCCGCCAGCTGGCGGTCAGGGTAGTTCTCGTGCGGACCCAGCCCCAGCCAGGCGACCTGCTGCGGCGCGGCGGCAAGCTGACAGCGCAGGCCGATGCGCGCGGGCGCGGGCAGACCGGCGGCCTGTTCTACCTCAACCTCCAGCTGCATCTCGCCCTGCGCGTCGATGCGGTAGCGCTTGCGGCTGAGAAACGCCAGCCTGTTGTGCGCGTACCAGCCGTGCAGCACGTTGACCTGTACCGCGTCCGTCAGCGCCTCAGCGCTTAACTGCTCGACGCGGCTTGTCAGGGCGTCGTAGCCGGCCGCTTTCCAGCGCTCTGACCAGGCGTTGGCATCGACGCGCTCCGCTTCGCTGGTGCCAATATCATTATCCAGCGGCGCGCGAATAAAGCAGTCCTGCAGCGGCGACAGCAGCGTCGCCTGCGCATCTGTCATCCACTGCGTTAGCTCGCCGCTGCGGCGGCTAAACAGCCAGCGCTGGCCGCGATGGCGGATGACAACATGCTCGCTATCCTCCTCCAGCGTCGGCGGCTCGCCGCCGGCTGGCTGCGGCGGCAGCGCCAGCGCGGCGGGCAGCGGCCACTGATGCCAGGCGACGCGCCAGTCGGCAACCGACCAGGCGGTGGCGTCGCGCTGATGCACAGCGACGTTCAGCCAGCAGCTGCCCGTCAGATTCTCCACCGGCGGGATCACAATGCGCTGCGCGCCCTGCGGCGCGATATCCAGCGCAACCTCGCCCTGCGCCACCACCTCGCCCTGCTGCTCGACGCGCCAGCGCAGCACCTCGTTATCGCTGCGGCGGAACAGGAACTCGCTGCTGACGGTGAAGCACCAGGGATCGCCCGCGTCCGGCGCGAACTGAAAGAACTGCTGCGCGCGCTGCGCTTCAAACAGCGCCGGATGCGGCGTGCGGTCGGCAAACACCAGGCCGTTCATGCAGAACTGACGATCGTTGGGCTTATCGCCGAAATCGCCGCCGTAGGCCTGCCAGGGCGCGCCGTTGTCGTCGTAGCGCGTCAGGCTCTGGTCGACCCAGTCCCAGACAAAGCCGCCCTGCAGGCGCGGAAACTGGCGAAACGCCTGCCAGTATTTCGCAAAGCCGCCGAAGCTGTTGCCCATCGCGTGGGCGTATTCGCACAGGATCAGCGGCCGGTTTTCGCCAGGCAGGCCGATCCACTTCTTCAGTGACCATTTCGGCACGGCGGGGAAGGGCTGATCCTCGTCGACGCGCGCATACATCGGGCAGAGAATGTCGGTCGACGCGCTGTTGGCGCCGCCGCCCTCATACTGCACCGGACGCGTCGCGTCGGCGCTTTTCACCCAGCGGTAGAGCGCGTCATGGGTGCTGCCGTGTCCCGACTCGTTGCCCAGCGACCAGATAATAATGGAGCAGTGGTTGCGGTCGCGCTGCACCATGCGCGTCACGCGTTCGCTAAAGGCGGCGAACCAGCGCGGGTCGTCCGCCAGGCGGCTCATCGGCTGCATGCCGTGGGTTTCGATATTGGCTTCATCAACCACATAGAGGCCATAGCGGTCGCACAGCCGATACCAGAGCGGATGATTAGGGTAGTGCGAGCAGCGCACCGCGTTGAAGTTATGCTGCTTCATCAGTTCGATGTCGCGCCGCATCGTTGCCTCATCCACCACCTGGCCGTTCTCCGGGTGATGCTCGTGGCGGTTGACGCCGCGTATCAGCAGCGGCTGACCGTTCACACAGAGCAGGCCGTTTTCGATGGCGACGCGGCGGAAACCGACGTCATACGCTTCAACGTCCACCACCTCGCCCTGCGCGTCGAGCAGCGCCAGCGTGGCGCGATAGAGCGCAGGGGTTTCGGCGCTCCAGAGCGCGGGGGCGTCAACCGGCAGGCGCAGTTCGGCGCGTTCCGCATAGTGACCGCGCTCGTCGATGATCGCGCTGCCGAGCGGCTGTTCGAGGGCGCCGATGCGCGCGCCATCGCGCCACAGCGTCAGCCGCAAACGCTGCGTCGGCTGCGGCGCGGCGACGCGCACGCGCGCCACCAGCTCGGCGCTGCGGTACTCGGGGCTGAGCGGCGTCTCCAGCTGCACGTCGGCGAGGTGCGTCGTAGGTTTATGCAGCAGCGACACGTCGCGGAAGATGCCGCTCATGCGCCACATATCCTGATCTTCCAGCCAGGTGCCGTCGCTCCAGCGCAGCACCATCACCGCCAGCCGGTTGGCGCCGCGCGTCAGTGCGGGCGTCAGGTCGAACTCGGCGGGCAGGCGGCTGTCCTGCGAATAGCCGATCCAGCGGCCGTTGCACCAGAGATGGAAGGCGGAGTTGACGCCGTCGAAGATGATCCGCGTCTCGCCAGACGCCAGCCAGCTGTCGTCAACGGTGAATGTGAGCGAGTAACATCCGGTCGGGTTGTCGGCGGGAACCGCAGGCGGCGTCGCCGCAATAGGGTACTGAACGTTGGTATAAATGGGGGCATCATAGCCGTGCAGCTGCCAGTTAGCTGGCACGGGGAGGGTGTCGGCGTCGGGCAGGTCCTGCAGCAGCCAGCTGGCCGGCACCGCTTCTGGCTGGCTGAAGTAGCTAAAGCTCCACTGGCCGTTCAGGCAGCGCAGCGCCGGGGAAGGCTGCTCGTCGCGCGCCGCCGCCTCGCTGCGCCAGCTGGCGAACGGCGGATGCGCGTCAAGACGATGGTGGCCGGTGACCACCGGATTTTCCCAATCGCGGCGGGAAAGGATCTCATTCAGTGAAGCCTGCAACAGTGACATAGAAACGCCCTCAAAATGTATTGCGCTCACAATGCGTCTTTTGCCCTGCGCTGTAAAGAGGATCGGCGGCGTCAGCGGTGAATTTTGCGGCCCCGATCGGGTAGCAGACGCCGCCGGATGCGATTTTTTTGCCACTTTCGTGCCAGTAAATCGTTAAGCCTGGTATGCAATGGTTAATACCACGCGTAGTCAGAGAATTCTCTCTTGTCGCCTCTTTTGGCCGCTCATACACTCAGCGCGTTTTCCTTCACTCTGAGGTTGTTATGGTACGTATTGTCAAACTTGCCGCAGTCGTGGCGCTGGTCACCGCGCTGAGCGGTTGTCTTTTCCCGCCTCCGGGTGGTGGTGGCGGCTGGGGTGGCCCAGGTGGCGGCGGCGGCGGCTGGGGCGGCCACGGTCACGGATTTGCTGACCCGCGTTAATTCCCCCTCACGCTCTTTTATTCAGGGCGAAAAGGTTTACCGTCTCGCTTTATTAACGGCAAAACCTTTCGCCTGTTTTTACTCGCCGCCTTCTCTCCTTTTATTCGCCAAAATCCCGAGAAAAAAGAGCAGGAAAAGCGGTAATGCTGCCAACTTACTGATTTAGTGTATGATGGTGATTTTAAGGTGCTTGCGTGGCTTCCATTTCCATCAGATGTCCTTCCTGCTCCGCTACTGAAGGCGTGGTGCGTAACGGCAAAAGCACTGCCGGACATCAGCGCTATCTCTGCTCTCATTGCCGTAAAACATGGCAACTACAGTTCACTTACACCGCCTCTCAGCCCGGTACGCACCAGACAATCATTGATATGGCCATGAATGGCGTCGGATGTCGCGCCAGTGCACGCATTATGGGCATTGGCCTCAACACGGTTTTACGTCACTTAAAAAACTCAGGCCGCAGTCGGTAACCTCGCGCATACAACCGGGCAGTGATGTGATTGTCTGCGCTGAAATGGACGAACAGTGGGGCTACGTCGGTGCTAAGTCACGTCAGCGCTGGCTGTTTTACGCGTATGACAGGATACGGAGGACGGTTGTGGCGCACGTCTTCGGTGAACGCACTCTGGCCACACTGGAGCGTCTTCTGAGCCTGCTGTCGGCCTTTGAGGTCGTGGTATGGATGACGGATGGCTGGCCGCTGTACGAATCACGCCTGAAGGGAAAGCTGCACGTTATCAGCAAGCGTTACACTCAGCGCATTGAGCGACATAACCTGAATCTGAGACAACATCTGGCAAGGCTGGGACGGAAGTCACTGTCGTTCTCAAAATCGGTGGAGCTGCATGACAAGGTCATCGGGCATTATCTGAACATAAAACACTATCAGTAAGTTGGAGTCATTACCGGAAAAGCCGCTAAAAACGCTGTTGTTTTATTTTAGCGGGTGATAACTTCGCTCTTTATTTAGCCATGGGACAAGGGCATGAAGAACCTTATCGCAGAACTCCTGGTAAAACTGGCGGCAAAAGAAGAAGAGTCAAAAGAACTGGTGGCTCAGGTTGAGGCGCTGGAAATTATCGTTACCGCGATGCTGCGTAAGCTCGAGCCCGAACAACAGCACGCCATCGCCGCCGGTATCGATCACGCCATGCACAACGCGGGTGCCGATACCAGCAGCGAAGATGCGCTGCTGCTGCGCAACTACCTCGATAAACTTCTGAATCATCCACGCGTCTGATCGCTGCCGCAGTGCGATCGACACTGCAAATTCGTGCGAAATTTCACCGCTGCCTTTATCGCATGCCAGAATTAACGAGGTTAACTATCAGGGGAGTGCAGATGATGAAAGGGTATATAGCGGCTGTCGTGATGGCCGGTGTGCTGGCTGGCGGCATGAGCGTGGCGCAGGCGGCGGAGAAAACCGCGCAGCAGCAAAAAATGGCGCAGTGCAATCAGCACGCCAGCACGCAAAATCTCAAAGGCGACGCGCGTAAATCCTTTATGAGCGAATGCCTGAAAAAAGAGAGCAAGCTCTCCGGCATGACGCCGCAGCAGATGAAAATGAAAAGCTGCAACGGCGAGGCGGGCGATAAAAAGCTCAGCGGCGACGCGCGTAAAACTTTTATGAGCAGCTGCCTGAAAAAAGCCTGACCCCTGCGTCACACGGCCGCGCGCCGGCTGTGTGACGCTTCCTCTCGCGCCATTCACACTTGCTAAAACTTTAAACCGGCTGCTTAACAACGGCTTAGCTGCATTTCTGCTTTTCAGACGCAGGGTTCCGCTTTCCTTTGCCACACTTACTCTTTGTAGGGGTTTGCGCCTGCTCAGCTTGCGCATGTCAATAACGACCAACAAGGAGCCGCGTCATGAACTATCAGCCTGTTATCGCCTTAAACGATCTGCCCGATCGCCAGCCCACCAAAACCAAAATAGCCGACACTGAGATCCTGCTGGTGCGCGACGGGGAAAAGGTGCGCGCGTATCAGGCCAAATGTCCCCATGCGGGCGCGCCACTGGAGCAGGGCGCCCTGTGCGGCGATAAGCTGGTTTGTCCCTGGCACAAAGCGGTGTTCGCGCTGGAGGATGGCCATATGTGCGAACCGCTGGCGCTGGCCGATCTGAAGCAGTATCCGCTGCGCGTCGAGAATGGCATCGTGCAGGTCAACCCAAAAGCGATGTCATCTGCGACGCCCATCGGCAGCGGCGGCGAGGCGCCGGTCTATGCGGTGCTGGGCGGCGGCGCGGCAGGCAGCGCGGCAATCTGGACGCTGCGTCGTGAAGGCTTTAAAGGCAGGGTGGTGCTGGTGGAGCGCGAGCCGGAAGCACCCTACGACCGCACCGCACTGACGAAATTCGTGCCCGCCGGCAAGATGGATATCAAGGATGTGCCGCGCATCCTGAAAGAGGATATCCTGCAGCATGTCGACCGCGTGCAGGGCGAGGTGTCGCGTCTCGATACGCGCGAGCAGCGCATCCACTTCGCCGACGGCGAATCGCTGTTTTATGACAAGCTGCTGATCGCCTCCGGCGGCGCGCCGCAGCGTCCCGAGCTGCCCGGCAGCGATCTGGCGGGCGTGCACCTGCTGCGCTCGCTGAAGCAGGCGGACGACCTGCTGAAAGAGGTCGATCAGAGCCAGCAGCTGGTGATTATTGGCAACAGCTTTATCGGCATGGAGATGGCTTCCGCGCTGCGCAACCGCGACGTCGAGGTGACGGTGGTGGCGCGTCATCCGCTGCCCTTCGCGCGCCAGTTTGGCGAGCAGATAGGCCGCTATTTCCGCGATCTGCACGGCAGCAACGGCGTGCGCTTTGTCGATGGCGATCCGGCGGCGCTGGAAGGAGAGCATCACGTAACCTCGCTGCGTATGCAGGACGGCCAGCGTCTGAAAGCGGATGTGGTGCTGCTGGCGACCGGCATTCAGCCCGCCACTGGATTTATTCACGACCTGTCGCTGTGTGAGGATGGCAGCCTGCTCGCCGACAGCCAGCTGCGGGTCAGGGAGAACGTCTGGATCGCCGGGGATATTGCCAGCTACCTGACGCCGCAGGGACCGCTGCGCATCGAGCACTATCGCGTGGCGCATCAGCAGGGGCGCATTGCCGCCTTTAACATGCTCGACAAGCGCATGATGTACGACCGCGTGCCCTTTTTCTGGACCACCCATTTCGGCACGCGCTATGAGTATCTCGGCCATGCGGAAACGTGGGATGAGTACCGCTTAATCGGCTCGCTGGAGGAGAAAAAGTTTATTGCGCTCTATGGTCAGCAGGGCAAGCTGGCGGCGGTCTTCTCCTGCGGCATGTATACCCTGACGGCGGCGCTGGTGCTGGAGATGCAGCAGCCGATGACGATGGGGCAGGCGCTGGCGCGGGCAGAGAGCGGCCAGGCGTAGCGAGAGCGGGCGGAGCCTGGGCTCCGCCGCGCGCGTTACTTCTTGCTCAGCGCTTCGGACTTCGCCATGCACTGCTGCATCGCCTCGATCACCGCGGCGCGGAAGCCTTTCTCTTCCAGCACTTTGACCGCTTCGATGGTGGTGCCGCCGGGCGAACAGACCATATCCTTCAGCTCGCCGGGGTGTTTGCCGGTCTCCAGCACCATCTGCGCCGAGCCTTTCACCGCCTGCGCGGCGAACTGATAGGCCTGCGCGCGCGGCATGCCGCCGAGCACCGCGGCGTCCGCCATCGCTTCGATAAACATAAACACGTAGGCGGGCGCGGAGCCGCTGACGCCGACCACCGAGTGGATCAGATATTCGCTTACCACCGCCGCTTTGCCGAAGCTTTCAAAGATGGTCACCACCTCGTCGATCTCCGGCTGCTCGACCAGCGCGTTTGGCGTGACCGAGGTCATGCCCTCGTTAACCAGCGCCGGCGTATTCGGCATTACGCGCACGATTTTACGGTCGTGGCCCAGCGCCGTCGCCAGCGAGTCGAGCGTCACGCCGGCGGCGATGGACACCACCAGCGCCTCTTTTTTCAGCTGGTTCGCCAGATCTTTCAGCACTTTCAGGATCACGTTGGGTTTGACCGCGCCGAACAGGATATCTACCTCGCGCGCCAGCGCCTCGGCGCTTTCGGCGGCGTGGATGCCGTACTCGCGCGCCAGCGCCTCGTTGGCCTCCGCTTTGCGGTCAAATACCCAGATGTTCGCGGGTGCCACCTGGCCGCTTTTCACCAGTCCGCCGATAATGGCTTTGGCCATATTGCCGCCGCCGACAAACCCAATTTTCTTCTCCAGCATCGCCGTATCCTTTAAGAAAGTTCGAAAATCTTAACGCGTTAGCTTACTTCAGCCAGGATTAATAACAAGTCAGCGAAGAGGAACCTGCATGGAGGACAATGAAAATCAGAGCCGGCACTATCCGGTGAAAGAGAATATGCGATGGCAACGGATTGAGTGGCGCATTCAGCACGCCGGTTTTGCGCTGCTGCTGCTGATCGTCCTCGCCGGCGCGGCGGGGCTGTTTTCCAAGGGCTGGCTGAGCAATCAAAGCGTCACCAGTCCGGACAGGCGGCTGAGCGTCGACTACGAGCGCTTTGGCCGGCGCGAAAGCAATATGGATATGACGCTGCGGCTAAAACAGCTGCGCGGCGATTCGTACCAGCTTCAGCTGCGCGGCCCGCAGCTGGACAATATTCAGCTGCAAACGCTGCAGCCGCAGCCGGACGAGGCCTGGAGCACTGGCGACAGCCTGATGCTGCGCTGGCACCGGCGCGCCGATCAGCAGGAGGCGACGGTCTGGATCGGCACCCAGCCGCAGGATTTCGGCCGCTATCGCGTCACCGTCACGCTGGACGACGCCTCAAGCGTGCGCTTTAGCCAGTTTGTTTACCCTTAGGAGATCGACATGGAAACGGTTTTGCGCGCAGCCAGCATGTATCTGCTGTTAATGGTGGTGTTTAAAATCGCCGGACGCCGCACGCTGATGGAGATGACCTCGTTCGACCTGATCCTGCTGCTGATTATCAGCGAGGCGACGCAGCAGGCGCTGCTGGGGGATGACTTCTCCGTGACCGGCGCCGGGCTGACCATCGTTACGCTGATCGTGATCGATATTCTGTTCGGGGTGATGAAAACCCGCTTTCCGCGCATGGAGCGGCTGATCGACGGCTCTTCGCTGATTCTGGTGGAAGAGGGAAAACTGCTGCGCCAGCGGGCGAAGCGCGCCGGCATTGACGAAGAGGATATTCTGCAAAGCGCGCGCAGCACGCAGGGTCTGGAGCGGCTGGACCAAATAAAGTTTGCCATTCTGGAGAAGACCGGCAAGATCTCCATCATTCCCAAAGAGTAAGGAAAGAACATGGTTATCTGGGTTGATGCCGACGCCTGTCCCAACGTCATTAAAGAAGTGCTCTACCGCGCGGCGGACCGCACCCAAACGCAGGTGACCTTCGTCGCCAACCAGTCGCTGCGCGTGCCGCCGTCGCCCTGGCTGAAAACCCTGCGCGTGCCCGCCGGATTCGACGTGGCGGATAACGAAATCGTGAAGCGGGTAGAGGAGGGGGATCTGGTGATCACCGCTGATATTCCGCTGGCGGCGGAAGTGCTGGAGAAAGGCGGCGCGGCGCTTAATCCGCGCGGCGAGCGCTATTCGCCCGCCACCATTCGCGAAAAGCTCACTATGCGCGACTTTATGGACACCATGCGCGCCAGCGGCGTGCAGACAGGCGGTCCGGCGGCCATGAGCCCGCGAGACCGCCAGCAGTTTGCCAACGCGCTCGACAGCTGGCTGACGCAGCGTCGACGCTGAACTCAGACGAAGCTGTCGTCGTCGTCGTTGAAGTCGTTAAAGCTGTCGTTGCCGAGATCGTTGAAGTCGTTGTTGTCCGCGTAGTTGTTGTCCCACCCGTTGTTCTGGTCCAGGAAACCGCTGCCGCCGCTGTTAAAGGTGTCGAGATTGTCATCCACCTGCGGCAGCGGCGCGTCGGGCTCGTTGATAATATTGACGATCTCCTCCGGCTGCGAGTGGTGGAACAGGCTGGTGAGCATATCCGCCATCACCACGCCGCCGGCAACGCCGACCGCCGTTTGCAGCGCGCCGCCGAGGAAGCCGGTGCCGCGCGACGGCGCCGCCGGGGCAGTGTTGTACTGCGGCTGCTGCTGTTGCGGCTGCTGGGGGGCGTTGCTCCACGCCGACTGCTGCTGCGGCTGCTGAGGCTGTTGACGCGACCCGCCGCCGAACAGGCTCGACAGGAAGCCGCCGCTGCTCTGCTGTGGCTGCTGTTGCTGCTGCGCCACGCGGTTCTCCAGCTCGGTGATGCGCTCGTTGAGCTTTTTCATCGCGGCTTCCTGAATCAGAATTGCCTGCGCCATATAGTAAGGCGCGCCGGGCTGCTGCTGCAGATGCTCTTTAATCAGCTGTTCCGCCGCCGCGTCACGCGGGCCGGTCTGGCTCTCGGCCTGTTTCAGACGGCTGAACAAACCCTCAATCAGTTGGTGTTCCTGGCTATACATAATGGCTCTCCTGTTGCGATAAATAAGTATATGGGGGCGGGGCGCGACAAAGTAAAATCCGCCAGGTAAGCAAATGTTGCCGCCGCTTGATTTAACGCGATCTGCACGAAATGCGCAGGGTTAACCGGTTAAAAATAAAGGAATTAGCCACTAAAGTCCGAAAAGGATGCGCATTTCTTGCTTCGCGGGTGGAGGCGCCAGCGGTTTCCAGTTATCATGCGTCGCATTAGTAAGCGATACATCGTCTTATCGAGCCTGCAACGGCGGAGGAACTGCCCAGATGTCTCAACCCATTTACCTGATCGGCGCGCGCGGCTGCGGCAAAACCACCGTGGGCGAGGCCTTATCGCGCGCGCTGGGCTACGCCTTTCGCGACACCGATCACCATCTGCAGCTCAGCACGCAGCGCAGCGTGGCGCAGATTGTGGCGGATGAGGGTTGGGACGGTTTTCGCGCGCGCGAAACCGCGTCGCTGAAAGCCGTGACCGCCCCCGCCACGGTGATCGCCACCGGCGGCGGCATGGTGCTGGCGGAGCATAACCGTCGCTTTATGCGCGAGCATGGGCAGGTGATCTGGCTCAGCGCGCCATCGCATATTCTGGCGCAGCGGCTGGAGAGCCAGCCCGAAGCGGCGCAGCGTCCTACGCTGACCGGCCGTCCTATCGCCGAAGAGATGGGCGATATTCTGCGCCAGCGCGCGCACCTCTACCGCGACGCCGCCCATCATGAAGTCAACGCCATGCAGAGCCCGGAGCGGGTGGTTGACGACATCCTGCAGCAGCTTTCGCTGGCGCGCGCCAGCTAGCGGCCGCGCTTTTTCCTCAGAATTCTCCCGCTTTCCCGCCTGGGTTGCGCAGCCTGGCTATACTGATCCTCAGACGGGAATCGTCTCGTCGTGTGGAATACGATCAGCCAGGAGGGATTGAATATGCCGACCAGACCACCTTATCCACGTGAAGCGCGCGTCGTCACCGTCGAAAAAGGGCCGCCGGGCAGCACCGTGACATCATGGGAGTTACGCGCCGATCATCCATCGCCTAATACGTTAATTAGCGAGCATACGTCAGAAGCGGAAGCGCAGGATGCAAAAGTCCGTTATGAAGATGTGGAAAAAGAGTAGGGCGATCTCTCTGGCAAGGACGCCAGCCAGAATTTAATTTACTCTCTGCTGCGATTTGCTGTTATTAACTGCCTCTCGGC
Source organism: Pantoea sp. Z09 (assembly GCF_022394795.1). NCBI lineage: Bacteria > Pseudomonadati > Pseudomonadota > Gammaproteobacteria > Enterobacterales > Erwiniaceae > Pantoea > Pantoea sp. Z09. The sequence continues at coordinate 2,949,225 of NZ_CP092373.1, read as the reverse complement.
AGCGAAGCTGTTATCCATTCTGCTATTTCTCTTATCTCCCCTATAAAATCATTTCTCTCCGCCGCTGCTCCGGTTATTTGACTACGCCACAGGCTCACTGACAAAAATTGACGCTTGACCCATTTTCCCCCGCGCTTTAGTTTTAACCCATCGACGCAGGAACTCAGTTCCATATAGTGAAACTTTCATTATGACCACACTCGAAAACGCCGCCGCGGTGCTTAAGCTGTTTCAGCAAAAAGGCGTGACGCAGGGCAATCCCGGGCTGACGTTTACCGATGTCGTCGAAGCGTTGCGCCTGCCGAAAAGCACCGTGTCGCGTCTGCTGGCCACCATGGAAAGTCAGGGGATGCTGGAGCGCGATGCGGAGAGCCGCTGTTTTCATATCGGACGGGTGCTGCTGTCGGTCGCCGGACACTACCTCTCCGCGCCGCTGGTGGATAGCGCCGCGCCCGCCATGGCGCGGCTGGCGGATCAGACCGGCTGCATCGGCTATATCTCGCGCCTCGACGGACGCGATCTGGTGGTGATGCGCATGTTTCACGGGCGTCACTTTACCCAGCTGGTGACGCCGCCAGGCAGCCGTATGCTCGCCGCCGCCACCTCAACCGGGCGCGTGCTGCTGGCGCAGCTCAGCGAAGAGGAGGTGCGCCAGCGCTATCAGCCTGACTGGCAGCCGTTACCGCCGAACTCGCCGCAAACGCTCGATGCGCTCTGCGCGCAGCTGGCGGCGATCCGCCAGCAGGGCTGGTCGCTGGCGCGTAACGAAACGCTGCCCGGCATCAGTTCGCTGGCCGTCGCGCTGCATAATAAATTTCACGGCGATACGGTGGCGCTCTGCCTCTCGTTTCTCTCGCGAGAGGAGGCACCGGGCTATCCGCCCGCGCTGCTCGACGAATTACGCATCACGGCCCGCGACGTGGCCGAAAAATATGGCGCAACGCCAGACTGAATTCTCTTTTTTATCGGCGCAATACTTTCGCCACACCGGGAAAACACCAGGCCTTCGGGCCTGTTTATTCACACTCACGGACGAAATATAAAAACGACGTAAGCGAGCCTTATTCAGGCTCGCGAAGCGTCATTTCATTTCTACCGGCATTCCTGACGGGGACAGTATGGAGAAGGTTAATCCAGTAAAGCAGGCTGGCGTGGCGATTGTATTAATTGCCCTGTCTGTGGCGGGCGCCATTATTGGCGTGCAGCTTATTACCACTATTGGCGTGACGCCAAACACCTCTATTATCGGCGCGCTATTCGCGATGCTGCTGGCGCGTATTCCGCTGCAGGCCTTTCGCCGCTATCGCTCGATTGAAATTCAGAATCTCGCGCAGACCGCGATCTCTTCCGCTACCTTCGGCGCGGCGAACAGTTTGCTGATGCCGATCGCAGTGCCCTGGGCGCTGGGTCAGCCGCAGCTGGTGCTGCCGATGTTTTGCGGCGTCAGCGCCGCAATGCTGCTGGACGCTTATCTGCTCTACCGCCTGTTCGATACGCGTGTCTTTCCCGCCAGCAACGCCTGGCCGCCGGGCGTGGCCGCCGCCGAGGCGATTAAAGCGGGCGACCGGGGTGGCCGCCAGGCCTGGCTGCTGGCGGCGGGCATCGTCGGCGGCATCGTCGGCTCAATGCTGAAGATCCCGATGTCCGCCTTCGGCACCGCGTTTATCGGCAATATCTGGGCGCTGGGCATGCTGGGCGTCGGCTTTCTGGTGCGCGCCTATGCGCAACCGGTTGCCGGCATCGATATCAACGCGCTCTATCTGCCGCACGGCGTGATGGTCGGTGCGGGTCTGGTGGCGCTGATCCAGGTGGTGATGGTGATCCGCAGCCGCCGCCACGACGAGCAGAAGGTGAGCCGCGGCGGCAGCGAGGTGAAGCGCGCCCTCGGCCTCGGCGGCGTAGGCTACCTGATTATTTCGGCGCTGCTGGCGCTGGCGGGCGGGCTGTGGAGCGAAATGAGCCTGCCGATGCTGCTGCTGTTCGTGCTTTACGCCGCGTTCGCCGCTTTCGTCCATGAGCTGATCGTCGGCATCGCCGCGATGCACTCCGGCTGGTTTCCGGCGTTTGCAGTGGCGCTGATCACCCTGATCGTCGGCATCCTGATTGGCTTTCCACCGCTGGCGCTCTGCCTGCTGTGCGGCTTCACCGCCGCCACCGGGCCCGCCTTCGCCGATATGGGATACGATCTGAAAGCGGGCTTTATTCTGCGCGGCAACGGCGCGGATCTGCAGCAGGAGCTGTGGGGCCGTCGCATCCAGCTGATCGCCGCGATGATCGCCTTTCTGGTCTCTATTCCGGTGGTCTGGTTCGCCCATAACCTCTTCTTTGCGGAAAACCTGCTGCCGCCGGTGGCACGCGTCTACGCAAAAACCATTCAGGCGGGCGCGGAGCCGGGCATCGCCAGCAGCCTGCTGATGTGGGCGATCCCAGGCGCCATTATTCAGCTGATCGGCGGGCCGAAACGCCAGCTCGGCGTGCTGCTCGCCACCGGCCTGCTGATCAATAACGCCATGGCCGGCTGGGCGGTGGTGGTCGGCATTGCGCTGCGCATCGTGATTATCCGCGTATGGGGCGAGCGCGGCCGCTCGCCGATGGAGGTGATGGCGGCGGGCTTTATCGCCGGCGACGCGCTCTATAGCTTCTTTCACTCGCTGTTTGCCAGCGGTAAAAAATAAATAAGGGATCCCATGAGTCTGCAGCAGACGTTACAGGTATTTGAGTTATTCGACAGCGCGCTGGTCGACGGTCAGCAGGTAGTGGATCTGTTTGCCGCTTTCCCCGGCGTCACCGCCAGCGTGAAGCGCGTCAGCGGACCTAAAGGGCGCACCGACTTCGTGCGCATCGATATTCCGGGCGCGCAGGGCAAAGCGGGCGGCGGCAGCGCGCCGACGCTGGGCATTATCGGCCGTCTTGGCGGCATCGGCGCGCGTCCGACGCGCATCGGCATGGTGTCCGACGCCGACGGCGCCGTCGCGGCGGTGACCAGCGCGCTGAAGCTGGCGGTGATGCAGAGCAAAGGCGACGTGCTGGCGGGCGACGTGATCGTCACCACCCATATCTGCCCGGATGCGCCGACGCGCCCGCACGAGCCGGTGGATTTTATGGATTCGCCTATCGACGACGTCACCATGAACGATAATGAGGTGGTGCAGGAGGTGGACGCCATCCTGTCGATCGATACCACCAAAGGCAACCGCATTATCAACCACAAGGGATTTGCGCTGTCGCCTACGGTAAAAGAGGGCTATATCCTGCGCGTGTCGGAAGATCTGCTGCGCATTATGGAGATGACCACCGGCCGTCCGGCGGTGACCTTCCCGATTACCACCCAGGATATTACCCCTTACGGCAACGGCATTTATCACCTCAACAGCATTCTGCAGCCCTCAACCGCCACCGACGTGCCGGTGGTTGGCGTGGCGATCACCGCCGAGTCGGTGGTGCCGGGCTGCGGCACCGGCGCGAGCCACGAAGTGGATATCGCGGCGGCGGCGAAGTTTGCGGTGGAAGTGGCAAAAGAGTTTGGCCGCGAAACCTGCCGTTTCTACGACGCAGACGAGTATGCGCGTCTGCTGACGCTGTACGGCAGCCTGAGTCACCTGCGTAAACGAGACTAACGATGACGAAATCCCTGGTTACCCTGACCATTGGTCAGTCGCCGCGCAGCGATATTATGCCGTTGCTGACCGCTTACCTGCCCGACGAGCAGACCGATCATGTCGGCCTGCTGGATGGGCTGAGCGAGGCGGAGATCGCCGCGCGTTTCGCCCCTGACGAGCAGGACGGCGTGCTGGTGTCGCGTCTGCGCAACGGCACCCAGGTGCGGCTGGCGACGGCGAAGGTTGAGCAGGGGCTGCAGGCAAAAATCAACGCGCTGGAGGCGGAAGGCTACGACACCATCCTGCTGCTGTGCACCGGCGAGTTTGGCGCGCTGACGGCAAAAAGCGCGCTGCTGCTGGAGCCGGACCGCATTATTCCGCCGCTGGTCTCCGCCATTGTGCATGACCATCAGGTCGGCATCGTGGTGCCGGTCGCGGAGCAGATCCAGCAGCAGGCGAATAAGTGGCGCAATCTTCAGCGTCGGCCCTGTTTCGCCGTCGCCAGCCCCTATATTGCCGATAACGAGGCGCTGACCGACGCGGCGCTCTCGCTGCAGGAGCAGGGCGCGGACGTGGTGGTGCTGGACTGCGTCGGCTATAACCAGATGCATCGCGACTTTTTACAGAAGCTGCTCGGCATTCCGGTGCTGCTCTCCAACGTGCTGGTGGCCAAACTGGCCGCCGAACTGATTGTCTGATACCGGCGCGATCACAAACCAGGAGGCGAAGCTGCAATTCGCGTGACAGATCAGCGAGTTCGGCTCTACACTGCCAGCTACCTTAATGTGCTGTGAGGAAGTAACATGCTCAATGTTAGTGAGTATTTTGACGGAAAAGTGAAATCTATCGGTTTCGACAGTGCCAGCACCGGCCGCGCCAGCGTTGGCGTGATGGCGGAAGGCGAATACACCTTTGGCACGGCGCAGCCGGAAGAGATGACGGTAGTGAGCGGATCGCTGAAGGTGCTGCTGCCGGGCGAAACCGAGTGGCAATGGTTTGAAGCGGGCTCGGTGTTCAACGTGCCGGGCCACAGCGAGTTTCATCTGCAGGTGGGCGAGCCGAGTGCCTATCTCTGCCGTTACCTGAAAGACTAAAAAGAACGGGCCGCTAAGCGGCCCGTTGCGTTTCTGGGGATCCGAGCGCGGTTTGTTAACGCTGCGCTTCGCCGCCCAGCGCTTCCACCAGATTGCTGGTCAGCGCGGCGAGTTCGCCGGTCATCAGAATAAAGTCGGCGTCGAAACGCTGGGCGAAATCTTCACGATCGATATCGTCGTTCTGCTCGCGCAGCGTCTCGCTGAACTTCAGGCGCTTCAGCGAGCCGTCGTCCGCCAGCACGAACTGGATGCGCTCCTGCCAGTCGAGCGCCAGTTTGGTCACCTGTTTGCCCGCTTCGATATGGTTGGCGATCTCGTCGCACACCAGATCCTGCTTTTTACAGCGGATCACGCCGCCATCTTCGAGGATCGCCTTCAGCTCCGCTTCGTCCATCAGGGCGAAACCGGCGGGCAGATCGCCAGAGCGTACCCACTCGGTCAGCGTCAGCTCGATCGGCTTCTCCAGCGTCAGCGGCACTACCGGCAGCGAACCCAGGCTCTTGCGCAGCAGCGCCAGCGTGTCTTCCGCTTTTTTCGCGCTGGCGCAGTCGACCACGATCAGATTGTTGACGGTATCGATCCAGACAAAGGTCTGGCTGAGACGGCTAAAGGCGCGCGGCAGCAGGCTGTGCAGCACCTCATCCTTCAGGGAATCTTTCTCGGTTTTCTTCAGCTTGCGGCTCTGTTCCGCCTCCAGCTTGCCGATCTTCGCCTCCAGCGCCTGCTTGACCACCGGCGACGGCAGGATTTTTTCCTCTTTCCGCGCGCAAATCACGATCTGGCCGTTGTTGACGTGGGTCAGCGCGTCGCTGCGGTTGCCCATCGGCGACACCCAGCCGGTTTTACTCATATCCTGGCTGCCGCAGGGCGAAAAGGTGTAAGCCTCAAGCTGTTTTTCCATGTCGTCTGCGGAGAGCGGGATCTCCCGGTTCAGACGATAAACCATCATATTTTTAAACCACAACATCACAATTCCTTACCGGGCGCGCGATCTGGCGCACAAGTCGAGAGGTCAGCGCGCATGATAGCGAAACATCGCAGCGGTTTCATTGCCTTTCCCCGACGCCGCTCCTAATGTATCTCTCACCCTGCTGAATAATGAGGAATAAACCGTGCGTATAGGTATTGATTTGGGCGGCACCAAAGTCGAAGTGATCGCCCTGTCTGACGAGGGACTCGAGCTGTTTCGCCACCGCGTGGATACGCCGCGCGACGATTATGCTGCCACGGTGCAGGCCATTGCCGATCTGGTGCGGCTCGCCGAGGTGAAAACCGGCCAGACCGGCAGCGTCGGCGTCGGCATTCCCGGCACCATTTCGCCTTACGCGCACCGCGTCAAAAACGCCAACTCCACCTGGCTCAACGGCCAGCCGCTGGATCGCGATCTGGCGCAGGCGCTGCAGCGCGAGGTGCGCATCGCCAACGACGCCAACTGCCTGGCGGTTTCCGAGGCGGTGGACGGCGCGGGCGCGGGCCAGCCGCTGGTGTTCGCGGTGATCATCGGCACCGGATCGGGCGCGGGCGTGGCGATCAACGGCGAGGCGCGTATCGGCGGCAACGGCAACGCCGGCGAGTGGGGCCACAACCCGCTGCCGTGGATGGATGAAGAGGAGCTGCGCTACCGCGAAGAGGTGCCGTGCTACTGCGGGCAGAAGGGCTGCATCGAAACCTTTGTCTCCGGCACCGGCTTCGGCATCGACTACCGGCGGCTGAGCGGGCAGGCGCTGAAAGGCGCGGAGATCGCCCGGCTGATCGCGCAGCAGGATCCCATTGCCGAACAGGCGATGCAGCGCTACGAAACCCGGCTGGCGAAGTCGCTGGCGCAGGTGGTGAACCTGCTGGATCCCGATGCGATCGTGCTCGGCGGCGGCATGAGTAATAACGATCGTCTCTATCACACCGTGCCCGCGCTGATGAAGCAGTGGGTATTCGGCGGCGAGTGCGAAACGCCGGTGCTGAAAGCGAAACACGGCGATTCGAGCGGGGTGCGCGGCGCGGCCTGGCTCTGGCCGCTGAAACGTTAAGCCTGGTGCGTCACTGCCGCTGGCCGAAGGCGAATTGCCAGTCTTCCGGCACGCCGACCGGCGGCAGCGGCAGGTTGCGCGCGCTGCTCACCTGCTGCCAGGCGCGCAGGCAGAGCGCCTCGTCGCCTTCAGTGCGCAGCACGCTGTAGCCGCCGTCGGCGCGACGATGCGCGGAGACCAGGCAGCGCTGACTGGGATAACGCGGCGCGACCGTGCTGTTGAAGCTGTCGATCAGCTGCTGCTGCACCGCGTGCAGATAGCGGCACTGCGCGGCGTTGTCGTCGCGGCCGCAGGCCAGATCGCGCGGTGGTTGGGGTTGGCTGCTGCATCCTGCCAGCAGTATGCTGGCGAGCAGCAGCGCCATGCCTGTTTTCATTACGCCTCCTGAGCGCGGGGCAGTTCCAGTTTGCTGTAGCCCAGCCCGTTAATTTTGCGCACCCGGATCTGCACCGGAATACGCTCTTTCATCGCCTCGACGTGGCTGATGACGCCGATAGTTTTGCCGCTGGCGTTAAGCGCATCGAGCGCGTCCAGCGCGGTGTCGAGCGTTTCGGCGTCCAGCGTACCGAAGCCCTCGTCGAGAAACAAAGACTCTATACGGGTTTTCACGCTGACTAAATCTGAAAGCGCCAGCGCCAGCGCCAGACTGACCAGAAAACTTTCGCCGCCGGAGAGGGTGCGCGTATCGCGTGCAGCGTCCGCCTGCCAGGTATCGATCACGTCCAGCTCCAGCGCGTCGCTGGCGCGGCGCTGTAACAAATAGCGGCCGTGCAGCCGATCGAGCTGGCGGTTGGCGAGCGCCACCAGGTGATCCAGCGTCAGCCCCTGCGCGAAGCGGCGGAATTTATCGCCGCTGGCAGAGCCGATCAGATCGTTCAGCTGGCTCCACTGATCCAGCGCCACCTCGTCCTCTTCGATCTGCATCATCAGGCTTTGCTGCTGCTCACGCAGGCGCGCGTCGCTCTGCAGCTGCTGCTGCGCTTCCCCCTGCTGGCGCGCGTTGTCGCGCAGCGCCAGACGCAGCTGCTCAAGCTGCGCCGCCAGCGCGGCAGCGCTCTCGGTCGTCTCTTCGGGCTGGCTGCGCTGATGCGTCGCCCGACGCTGCTCCAGCTGCTGCTGCTGAGCCTGCAGGGCGTGTCGCTGCCGATCGCACTGCTGAAGCCGAGCGCGCAGCGCGCGCGCCTCCTCTTCATCCAGCAGCGCGGCGCGCAGGCTCGCTTCATCGCCGAAGCCGGCGGCGGCCAGCGCAGCGGCTAACTGCTGCTGCGCCGCGTCCAGCCTCTGGCCGAGGGTTTGCCGACGGGCGTCAAGCTCCGCTGCACGACCGGCCAGCTGGCTGAGTGCGCTGTGGGTATTCTGCTGCGCCTCCAGCGCGGCGGCCAGCGCGGCCTCCTGCTGCTGGATCTGCGCCTGCATCTGCCGCCGCGCCGCGGTGACGTCGTCTTCGCCAAACAGCGCCAGCCGCCTGTCGCGCTGCTGCGCCAGCGTCGTTTCGCTTTGCGCGCGCTGCTGCAGCAGCGCGTCAAGCCGCTGGCGCTCGCTCTCCACGCGCTGCTGCAGGCTAACGCACTGCGCCTCGGCGCGCGCCAGCTGCGGCTGCAGCTGGGCAAGCTGCTGCTCGCTCTCATTCCACTGCTGCCAGCGCTGCTGCTGCTGCTGCAGCCAGCCGTCGCGCGTTGCCGCGTCGGGCAGGGCGAGGCCGGCGTCGGCCAGCGCCTGACGCAGCGCATCGCTGCGCAGCCGCCAGTCGCTTTCCTCCTGCGCCAGACGCTGCGTCAGCGTTGTGGCGCGCTCCTGCAGGTTAGCGAGCGTTTGCTGGGCCAGCTGCCGCTGCTGCTGATGCCGCTGCAGCGCCTGCTGATGGCGCAGATGTTCATCTTTCGCCTGCTGGAGTAGACGCGCCGCCGCTTCCTGCTGGCGAACGCGCTGCTGCAGCGTCTGCTCTTCGCGGTTCTGCTGCTGCTGCCAGACGGCCAGCGCCGCGCTGTCGTCTGGGTCGAAGGTGAGCACCAGCTCACGCTGTAGCGCCTGCCACTGCTGGCTGAGCGCGTCAAGCTGCTGGGTTTCCGCCGCCAGTTCGTCGCGCAGCCGCTGCTGCTCGGTCTGCGCCTGTTTCAGCGCCTCGCCGGTTTTGATGCCCTCTTCGCGCAGCGCCTCGACGCGCTGCTCCTGCTCGGCCAGCCGCTGCTGATTCTCGCTCAGCGTCAGCGCGGCGTAGCGCGCGACCGCCGGATGCTGGCAGGAGCCGCACAGCGGGCAGGGCTGCTCCGGCTCGAGGCGCGCGCGCCAGGCGGAAAGATCGGCGATATGCTGCTCCAGCTCGCAGATCTTTTTAATATCGGCAAGGACGCTTTTTTCTCGCGCCCAGGCGGCGCGCAGTGCCTGCAGCGAGGCATCATCCTGCTGCAGACGCTTTTCCAGCGCGGCGAGGCGCTGCTGCCGCGCGCCGATATGCTGCTGCAGCGGCGCCCACTGCGAGGCGAGTACCGCCAGCTGCTGGCGCAGCGGGCGGCTGGCCTCGCTCTGCGCCAGGCTGGCCTGCAGCGCCTGCGGCGGATGCTGCTGCTCCAGATCGGCCAGCGCCTGTTGCGCCGTCTGCAGCGCACCTGCCGCCTGCTGCTCCGCATGGCTCAGCGGCTCGGCCTGCTGCGTCAGTTCGCTCAGCATCGCCTGCTGGCGGCTCAGCGCCTGCTGCTGCTGCTGCTGCGCTTCGCGCAGCGCCGCCAGCGCGCTTTCCCGCTGCGCCAGCTGGGCGAAACGCTCCTGCCACAGCGTCAGCGACGATCCCCACTGCGGCAGCGTGCCCTGATCGGCGCGCCAGCTCTGTAGCCGCGCCAGCGTGACCTGCAGCGCGTCGCGCTGGGCGCTGTCGTTGTGCAGCGCGCGCTCGCTTTGCGTCAGCGTCTGCTGCTGCTGTTCAGCCTCGCGCTGCTGCTGCTGCGCCTGGGCGAGCAGCGCGGCAATCTGCTGATCCAGCGGGATAATCTGTTCCGTCAGCAGCGTCTCCTGCTGCTGCTGCTGGCACAGCGCGGCGTCGCGCGCCGCCTGTAGGGTTTCGCGCTGCTGCTGGTCGCGCTGCGCCTGCTGTTCGGCGGCCAGCTGCTGCTGCGCCAGCTGCTGCTGGGTCTGCTGCAGCTGCTGCTGCTCCTGCAGCAGGCTGTCGCGCTGAAGCAGCCGGTCGCGCAGCTTCTCCGCCGGTTCGCTGCGCGCCAGCCGCTGGCGATCCGTTTCCGCATCGCGCCACGCCTGCTCCGCCGCCGCCAGCGCCGCCTGCGCCGCCTGTATCTCGCTCTCCAGCTGCTGCGCCTGCGTCAGCCACTGATGCTGCTGATGCAGCCTGCCGCTCTGCTGCGTCAGCGCCTGCTCCGCCTCGGTCAGCCCGGCCAGCTGTTGCTGCAGCGCCTCACGCGCGTCGGCGTCGAGCAGCGTCAGGGTGCCGGCGCGGCTGCGCAGGTTATCCAGCGCCAGCCGCGCCGCTTTGTGGCGCTCATAGATGGCGACGGAGATCTGGCCGTAGATTTCGGTGCCGGTCAGCTCCTCCAGCAGTTCGGCCCGTTCGCCCGGCTTTGCGTTGAGAAAGGCGGCGAACTGTCCCTGCGACAGCATCATTGAGCGGGTAAAGCGCTCGAAGTCGAGACCCGACAGCGACTCGATCAGCTTTAATTTGTCGTTAACCTTGTCGGCGAAAATTTTGTCGTCGACGCAGCGCGCCAGCTCGACGCGCGGTGCCTGCAATTTGCCGTCGGCGGCGCCGCGCGCGCGGTTCTGGCTCCAGAAGGCGCGCCAGGCTTCGCCTTTGATCTCGAACTCCACTTCAGCCAGGCATTCGGCGGTGTCGCGCGTCATCAGCCCGTTTTGCGTCTGCGACAGCACGCCGAGGCGCGGCGTCTGGTGATAGAGCGCCAGGCAGATGGCGTCGAGCAGGGTGGTTTTACCTGCACCGGTGGCGCCGGTAATAGCGAACAGGCCGTTGCTGGCGAACGGCTCGCTGCGAAAGTCGATAAACCATTCGCCTTTCAGCGCGTTAAGATTTTTGAAACGCAGCGTGAGAATTTTCATTCGCTCTCCTCCAGCGACGCGAGGGTGGCGCGGAACAGCTCGCTGAGGCGCGCATGCTCCGATTCTTCGATATCCTCCGCCAGCGCGATGCGGCGGGCGAAGACCTCTTCCACCTTCAGCTCGTTCAGGGTTTCGTTTTTCAGCTGCGCCAGGCTGTGCTGACGCTGTTCGCGGCTGCGGCGCAGCAGCAGCACCTCGACCGGCAGGTCGGCAGTTAGCGCCTCGACGCGGCGCTGCAGATCGCTGAGAAACTCCTGGGTGGTGACCTCAATATCGAGCCAGACCGCTTTCTCGCCCTGATGATCGGCGAAAGGCGCCAGCTGCGCTTCAATCTCCGCCAGCGAGCCTTTCAGCATCTTCATCGGCTGAAACAGGGGAACGGGCAGCGGCGTGACGGACTGCAGACCGGCGCTATCCAGCTCCAGCAAAAAGACGCTTTTCTCGCTGCCGAGTTCGTCGAAGCTGAGCGGGATGGGCGAGCCGCTGTAGCGGATATGATCGCTGTTGGCGACGCGCTGGGCGCGATGAATATGGCCGAGCGCCACGTAGTCGACCTCAGGAAACGCCGAGGCGGGAAAGGCGTCGAGGGTGCCGATATAGATATCGCGCACCGAATCGCTTTTGCTGACGCCGACGGTGGTGAGATGGCCGGTGGCGATCACCGGCAGCGCCAGCGGATGGGCGCGCGCCGCGTCGACGCTGCGCTGATAGTGCGCGGCGATCGCCTCCAGCAGGCTGAGCTGTTTTTCGCGGCCCGACTGGCCGGCGCGGCTGCGCAGAATATCGCGCGGCCGCAGATAGGGAATGGCGCACAGCAGCGCGCCCGGTTCGCCGGCGCGATCGCGCAGCAGCAGCAGGTTGTGATCCGCCTGCGGCGTGGTGATCACCTGGGTATTGAGGCAGGCGAGCAGGGCGCGCGACTCGTTAAGGGTCGCCACCGAGTCGTGGTTGCCCGCCAGCACCACCAGCTGACAGCCGGTCGGCTGCAGCGCCACCACGAAGCGGTTGAACAGCTCGCGCGCGTAGCTCGGCGGCGTGCCGCTATCAAACAGATCGCCTGCGACGATCAGCGCGTCGACCTGATGCGCCTCAATACGCGCCAGCAGCCAGTCGAGAAAGGCCTGGTGCTCGGCCGCCCGGCTTTTGTTATAGAAAAACTGACCGAGGTGCCAGTCCGCGGTGTGAATGATGCGCATAAAACTCCCTGACGAATCGGTTTGCCGGACGATTATACCGGCTATGGGGCAAAAGCGAAAAAAGCCGCGCCGGCGGTGATAAAGCGGTGTTAAAGCGCTGATTGAGCGGCTATGTTTTTCATAAAAGTGTCATAAATCTGACGCATAATGGCGCCGCATATAACGGTGACAGCGGTCACATCAGCAGGAGTTACAATGGCTAAGCGCATTTTGGTTGTGGAAGATGAAGCCCCTATCCGTGAAATGCTGTGTTTCGTTCTGGAGCAGAACGACTACCAGCCCATCGAGGCCGAGGATTATGACAGCGCGATAGGGAAACTGATTGAGCCCTGGCCAGATCTGATCCTGCTGGACTGGATGCTGCCAGGCGGCAGCGGCATTCAGTTTATCAAGCACCTGAAGCGCGAAGCGTTAACGCGCGATATCCCGGTGATGATGCTGACAGCGCGCGGCGAAGAGGAAGATCGCGTGCGCGGGCTGGAAGTGGGCGCGGACGACTATATTACCAAGCCCTTCTCGCCGAAAGAGCTGATGGCGCGCATCAAAGCGGTGATGCGCCGCATTTCGCCGATGGCGGTGGAAGAGGTGATCGAGATGCAGGGCCTGAGCCTGGATCCGTCGTCGCACCGCGTAATGTCGGAGTCGACGCCGCTGGAGATGGGGCCGACCGAATATAAGCTGCTGCACTTCTTTATGACCCATCCCGAGCGGGTTTACAGCCGCGAACAGCTGCTGAACCACGTCTGGGGTACCAATGTTTATGTGGAGGATCGCACCGTTGACGTGCATATCCGCCGCTTACGCAAGGCGCTGGAACTCTCCGGCCACGATCGCATGGTTCAAACCGTTCGCGGAACGGGGTATCGTTTCTCCGCCCGCTACTAAACGGAGTTGCCACCGTGCTGGAACGACTCTCCTGGAAGAGACTGCTCTCCGAGCTGGCGCTGGCCTGCCTGCCGGCGCTGATTATCGGACTGATTTTCGGCTATCTGCCCTGGCTGCTGCTGCTCAGTGTGCTGACGGTGCTGCTGTGGCACTTCTATAATCTGATGCGTCTGTCGCACTGGCTGTGGGTGGACCGCACCATGACGCCGCCCACCGGTCAGGCGAGCTGGGAGCCGCTGTTTTACGGCCTCTATCAGATGCAGCTGCGCAACCGGCGGCGGCGGCGCGAGCTGGGCAACCTGATCAAACGCTTTCGCAGCGGCGCCGAAACCCTGCCCGACGCGGTGGTGCTGACCACGGAAGAGGGCACTATATTCTGGTGCAACGGGCTGGCGCAGCAGCATCTCGGCCTGCGCTGGCCAGAAGACAACGGCCAGAACATCCTCAATTTGCTGCGCTACCCGGAATTCTCCCGCTATATTCGCCAGCGCGACTTCAATAAGCCCCTCACCCTGATCCTCAATAACCAGCACCATATGGAGTTCCGCGTAATGCCCTACAGCGAAGGGCAGTGGCTGATGGTGGCGCGCGACGTCACGCAAATGCATCAGCTGGAAGGGGCGCGGCGCAACTTCTTCGCCAACGTTAGCCACGAGCTGCGCACGCCGCTAACGGTGCTGCAGGGCTATCTGGAGATGATGAGCGACTCGGTGATGAACGAGCGCTCGCGCGGTAAAGCGCTGCAAACCATGCAGGAGCAGACGCGCCGCATGGACAGCCTGGTGCGCCAGCTGCTGACGCTGTCGCGCATCGAGGCCGCGCCGGCGATCGATATGAAAGAGACCGTGGATGTGCCGATGATGCTGCTGCTGCTGCAGCGCGAAGCGGAGACGCTAAGCGGCGGCCGTCATAGCATCCATTTTCATACCGACCCGCACCTCAAGGTGCTCGGCGACGACGATCAGCTGCGCAGCGCCCTCTCTAATCTGGTCTATAACGCGGTGAACCACACGCCTGAAGGCACGCGCATCGACATCAGCTGGCTGCGCAACCGTCAGGGCGCGCAGTTTAAGGTGTGCGATAACGGCCCAGGCATTCCCGCCGAGCATCTGCCGCGCCTGACCGAACGCTTCTACCGCGTGGATAAGGCGCGCTCGCGCGCCACCGGCGGCAGCGGGCTGGGGCTGGCAATCGTCAAGCACGCCCTCAGTCACCATAACGCGCGGCTGGAGATCACCAGCATTCCCGATAAAGAGACCTGTTTTACCTTTACGCTGCCGTCGAGGTTGATCGTCAGCGCGGGATTACAGGAGAATGCGGTCCATTAATCCTTAATGGAATCGGTTATGCGCGCCTTGCTGCTGTTGCTTTCTCTCTTCACGCCCGCCGTGGTTTCGGCGGCGCCGCAGCCCGAAATGCTGGCCGGCAACCTCAGCAGCGTCGGCTCCGACACGCTGGGCACGCTGATGATGCTGTGGAGCGAGGATTTCAGCGCGCGCGCGCCGGGGGTGAATCTGCAGGTGCAGGCCTCTGGCTCCTCGACCGCGCCCACTGCGCTGGCGGCGGGCGCGGCGCAGCTCGGCCCGATGAGCCGCCCGATGCAGGCGGAAGAGCGCCAGCTGTTTCAGGCGCGCTATGGCTATGCGCCGCTTGCCGTGCCGGTGGCGCTCGACGCGCTAGTGGTGGTTGTCAATCAGCGCAATCCGCTGACGCAGATCGCCGCGCGCCAGCTGGATGCGGTTTTCTCCATCACGCGCCTGTGCGGCGCCACGCAGCAGCCGACGCGCTGGGGCGATCTCGGCGTGCGTCAGCCCGACTGGGCGCGCCGTCCGCTGCAGCGCTACGGGCGCAACTCCGCCTCGGGCACCTGGGGCTTCTTTAAGCAGCAGGCGCTGTGCAACGGCGATTTCCGCGCCGACGTGGCGGAGTTTCCCGGCTCGGCCGCCGTGGTGCAGGCGGTTGCCGCCAACCCGCGCAGCATCGGCTACGCCAGCTTCGGCTTTCATCTCAGCGGCGTGAAGATGCTCGCCGTGGCCGACGCGCAGGGCGAGGCGGTGGCGCCGGACGCCGACTCTATCCGCAGCGGTCGCTATCCCTGGGCACGCCCGCTCTATCTTTACGTTAACAAAGCGCCGGGCAAACCGCTGCCGCCGCTGGTGGACGCCTTTCTGCATCAGGTGCTGTCGCCCCAGGGCCAGCAGCGCGTCAGCGAGGCGGGCTATCTGCCGCTCTCTTCCGCGCAGCGTGCGCAGGCATTGCAGGCTATTGAGGCGAAGTAAGCGCTAACATGAATTTATTTCATCTCCACTGAATTTTCTTCTGTTGCACACAGGGCGCGCCCGTGTCACTCTCAACGCAGACGTTTAGCCATCCAGATGGCTGCACATAACTTAGCGAAATTATCCCGCGACGTCACTAATCGTCAGGGTGCCAGGAGTAGAGATGACCACACAGACCGCCCCGTTCCGCACCGATACCGTCGGCAGTTTCCTGCGTCCAGCCGCCATTAAACACGCGCGCGAGCAGTATGCCGCCGGCCAGATCGACAAAGCCGCGCTGACCCGCATCGAAGACGAAGCGATTCGCGACGTGGTGAGCAAGCAGATCGCCAACGGCCTGCAGGTGGTGACCGACGGCGAGTTCCGCCGCGCCTGGTGGCACTTCGACTTTTTCGGCGGCCTGGAGGGCGTTGAGCTGTTCGAAGCCGATCAGGGCATTCAGTTCAACGGCGTGCAGACCAAAGCGCACGGCGTGCGCGTGGTGGGCAAGCTCGGCTTCCGCGATCACCCGATGCTGGAGCACTTCCGCTTTCTGCAGAGCGTCGCGGGCGACGCCGTGCCGAAGATGACCATTCCCAGCCCGAGCGTGCTGCATTTCCGCGGCGGTCGCAAGGTGATCGACGAGACGGTCTATCCCGATCTGGCGGCCTACTTCGACGACCTGGCGGAAACCTATAAAACGGCGATCAAAGCCTTTTACGACGCGGGCTGTCGCTATCTGCAGCTCGACGACACCGTCTGGGCCTACCTCTGCTCGGAAGATCAGAAACGTCAGATCCGCGAGCGCGGCGACGATCCCGAGCAGCTGGCGCAAACCTATGCTCGCGTGCTTAACAAGGCGCTGGAGGGCAAACCCGCCGATCTCACCGTGGGCCTGCACGTCTGTCGCGGCAACTTCCGCTCGACCTGGATTTCAGAAGGCGGCTATGAGCCGGTGGCGGAGATCCTGTTCGGCGGCGTCAATATCGACGCCTTCTTCCTCGAGTATGACAACGAGCGCTCGGGCGGTTTCGAACCGCTGCGCTTTATCAAGCCGGGCCATCAGAAAGTGGTGCTGGGCCTGGTGACCACCAAAAACGGCGAGCTGGAAGATCCGGCGCAGGTGAAGGCGCGCCTGCAGGAGGCGGCGAAATTCGTCAGCCTCGATCAGATCTGCCTCAGCCCGCAGTGCGGCTTCGCCTCTACCGAAGAGGGCAACAGCCTGAGCGAAGAGCAGCAGTGGGCGAAGATCCGTCTGGTGGTCGATATCGCTGGTCAGGTGTGGTAATGCTGTAAACTTGTGCAAACAGGCGCGTAAAACGCGCCTTTTGTGCATCAGGATGCGCACTTACGCTGAAATTTCTTACGCGCTGGAGAAAAAATAAGCACATCATCTGATGCCCTGCGGAGATATATCCGAGATATTCACTGGTTTTGCTCTGTTTTCCGTCATAACCTTCTGGTTTTCCGATCCCGTATTGCCTTTCTCCGCTATAAACGTTCTACTTACGGCCGTTGTCGTATCATCCCACTTGTGAACAGAACAAAAGCAGCTTAATTCACCTGCGCGACACGATTAAGGCAAGCACAATGCGCTGGCATCGTGCGCTAAGTCGTTGTCAACGCGCGGTCTGGGGACAACATAAACCCAACTTCCACCGCAACACTCGTTACAGGCAATACAGTTGTATGACACATCGTTTAACCTCGAAGGATATCCTCGCGCTGGGCTTTATGACGTTTGCCCTGTTTGTTGGCGCGGGTAACATTATTTTCCCACCGATGGTCGGTATTCAGTCAGGCGAACACGTCTGGACCGCCGCCATTGGCTTTCTGATCACCGCGGTTGGCCTGCCGGTGATGACCGTTATCGCGCTGGCGCGCGTCGGCGGCGGCATTGACGCGCTCAGCACGCCGATCGGCAAGGGTGCCGGCCTGCTGCTGGCTACCGTCTGCTATCTGGCGGTGGGTCCGCTGTTCGCCACGCCGCGCACCGCCACCGTGTCATTCGAGATGGGCATCGCGCCGCTGACCGGCGAAGGCGCGCTGCCGCTGTTTGTCTATAGCCTGATCTATTTCGTGCTGGTGATTGGCGTGTCGCTCTATCCGGGCAAGCTGCTCGATACCGTGGGCCACTTCCTTGCGCCGCTGAAGATCGTGGCGCTGACGGTGCTCGGCGTCGCGGCGCTGATCTGGCCGGCGGGCACCACCGCGCCCGCCACGGAAGATTATCAGCGCGCCGCCTTCTCCAGCGGCTTCGTCAACGGCTATCTGACCATGGATACGCTGGGCGCGCTGGTGTTTGGCATCGTGATCGTCAACGCGGCGCGCTCGCGCGGCGTTGAGAGCGCCAGCCTGCTGACCCGCTATACCATTCTGGCCGGCCTGATCGCCGGCGTCGGCCTGACGCTGGTCTACCTGAGCCTGTTTAAGCTCGGCAACGGCAGCGGGGCGCTGGTGGCGCAGAGCGCCAACGGCGCGGCGATCCTGCACGCCTACGTGCAGCAGACCTTTGGCGGCATGGGCAGCTTCTTCCTCGCGGCGCTGATTTTTGTCGCCTGCATGGTGACGGCGGTCGGCCTCACCTGCGCCTGTGCGGAATTTTTTGCGCAATACCTGCCGTTGTCGTATAAAGCACTGGTCTTTATTCTGGGTCTCTTCTCGATGGTGGTGTCAAACCTCGGTCTGAGCCATCTGATCCAGATTTCGATTCCGGTGCTGACGGCGATCTATCCGCCGTGCATCGTGCTGATTGTGCTGAGTTTCACCCTGAACTGGTGGAACAAAAGCAGCCGAGTGATTGCGCCGACCATGCTGGTCAGCCTGATTTTCGGCATTATCGACGGCGTGAAAACCACCGGTTTGAAAGATATGCTGCCGGCGTTTAGCCAGCATCTGCCGCTGGCGGATCAGGGACTCGCCTGGTTGCCGCCTTCGCTGGTGATGCTGCTGGTCGCGGCGATTGTGGATCGCGTGAAAGGACGCGAGCAGGTTACGGCTCACTCGTAACCGCCACAGCTGTTTACTCTGACCACGGGCTTGCCCGTGGTTTTTCTTTTCACAGGTACAGGTTGTTATGCAAGAAACCAATAAGCTCAAACGCGGACTGAGCACGCGCCACATCCGTTTTATGGCGCTGGGATCGGCGATTGGCACCGGACTGTTCTACGGGTCAGCGGATGCCATCAAGATGGCGGGGCCGAGCGTGCTGCTCGCCTATATTATCGGCGGCGCGGTGGCCTATATTATTATGCGCGCGCTGGGTGAGATGTCGGTAAATAACCCGCAGGCCAGCTCGTTTTCGCGCTACGCGCAGGATTATCTCGGGCCGCTGGCGGGCTATATCACCGGCTGGACCTACTGCTTCGAGATCCTGATCGTCGCCATCGCCGACGTCACCGCCTTCGGCATCTATATGGGCGTCTGGTTCCCGGAGGTGCCGCACTGGATATGGGTGCTGAGCGTGGTGCTGATTATCGGCGCGGTCAACCTGATGAGCGTGAAGGTGTTCGGCGAAGTAGAGTTCTGGTTCTCTTTCTTTAAGGTCGCCACCATCGTGGTGATGATTGTTGCCGGGTTCGCCATGATTATCTGGGGCATCGGCAACGGTGGTCAGCCGACCGGCATCCATAACCTGTGGAGCAACGGCGGCTTCTTCGCCCACGGCGTGGTCGGCATGCTGCTGTCGCTGCAGATGGTGATGTTCGCCTACGGCGGTATCGAGATTATCGGCATTACCGCCGGCGAAGCGAAAGATCCGGCGCAGTCGATTCCGCGCGCTATTAACTCGGTGCCGATGCGTATTCTGGTGTTTTACGTCGGCACGCTGTTCGTCATCATGTCGATTTATCCGTGGAACCAGGTCGGCACTGACGGCTCGCCTTTTGTCCTGACCTTCCAGCATCTCGGCATCGCCGCGGCAGCCTCGATCCTCAATTTCGTGGTGCTGACGGCGTCGCTGTCGGCGATCAACAGCGACGTGTTCGGCGTCGGCCGTATGCTGCACGGTATGGCGCAGCAGGGCCACGCGCCGAAGATGTTTATGAAGGTTTCCGCGCGCGGCATTCCGTGGGTGACGGTGGTGGTGATGATGGCGGCGATGCTGATCGCGGTCTATCTCAACTATCTGATGCCGGAGAAGGTGTTCCTGGTGATCGCCTCGCTGGCGACCTTCGCCACCGTCTGGGTGTGGATTATGATCCTGCTGTCGCAGATCGCCTTCCGCCGCAAGATCGGCAAAGAGGCGGCGAGCAAGCTGCAGTTCGCGGTGCCGGGCGGCATCTGGACCTCGTTGTTCGGCGTGCTGTTCCTCGCCTTTATCATCGCGCTGATCGGCTACTTCCCCGATACGCGGATTTCGCTCTATGTGGGGCTGGTGTGGATTGTGCTGCTGCTGGCGGGTTATAAGCTGGTGCGTAAGCCTTAATTTAGCTACGGCAAGGATTGTCTTTCCGCCTGAAGCGTCGTGCCAGCGCGGCAGGCATAGCCCGATCGCAAAGACGCAAAAAGCGGCATCCCTGCCAGCTCGGCCCGCGCCGTCCCTGGCGCGGGACGCTTTGCTCTTCGGGCTTTGCCTGTCGCGTATGGATTACGAGCCGTCTGTTTTAGTAGCCTACCAGCGGCTGCCCAGCGCGATTTCCACCCCTTGCGGGCTCAGATGGTTGTTATCGTAGTAGAGCGGCAGCCCTTGCCAGGTCACCAGACAGCCGCTGCGGTTGCATAAATTTTCCCGTAGCGACACCACGCGCACATCGCGCTGTTCATAGCCGCGCAGCAGCCGCGTCAGCGCATCTTCCGGCAGCGAATAGCGCGTGGTGCGTTCGTTCTGCGTCGGCAGGGTTTTCCAGTCGCTTAGCCACTGGCTCAGCTCGCGGCGCAGCGGCATATTGCGGTTGTTGCTGTAGCGCAGGGCATCCAGCGACAGCGACGGCGCGTCCTCTATCAGCACCACTTTTTTGCCCGCCTGCCGCAGCTGAGCGATGACTGCGTCCATGCCCTGTTTTAGGGCGCTGAGGTTATCTTTGTCAGGGTGGTTGATATCGCGATACCCGGCGCCGGGCAGAGTTTCAATGCCCGACGCCCAGAAGGCGGTCATAACCACTTCGCTGATGCGATCGCTCAAGAGTTCTTTCATCACCGCATCATTAAACGCCGCGCACTGCTTCGCGTGCGCGGGCTGCTGGTAGACCGCGCGCGTGACTCCCGCCGCCAGCAGCGGGCAGGTCGCTTTGGTGAGCTGATAGAGCGGTTTTTGCTGTGCCTCGGCGTAGCGCGCGACGGCGGTGCGCATCGCGGCGGCATGGCTGTCTCCCACCAGCGCGACGCCAGGACGGGAGGCGTCTGGCTGACAGCGTTTATCCTGCGACGGCAGGTTAGGGCCAGCATCGAGCAGGCAGGGATTGGTCTGGGCGGCGATTTTATAGGCTTCGCTGCTGATCACTTTGTCATTGACGCGCCAGGTCAGGCCGCCGCTGGCCCACAGGCCCACCATCGCCGCCGCCGCGGCCACCGACATTAAGCAGTAGGTAGGGATGACGCTGCGCGGCTTTCTGACCGGACGGCGGAACGGCTGTTCGACATAGCGCCATGAGAGCCAGGCGACGACCAGCGCAAGCGCGCTGACGCCCAGCCCCTGCGAGACGCTGATCGGGCCATCGCTGCAGATGCGCGCCAGCGCCAGCAGCGGCCAGTGCCACAGATACCAGGAGTAGGAGATTTTGCCGATAAAGCGCATCGGCGCATTTTCCAGCACCAGGCGGCTGAGCGCGCCGCGCGCCGCAATCAGCAGGCAGGCCGCCAGCACCGGCAGCAGCGCCAGATAGCCGGGAAAGGCGTCGCTTTTGTTGAGCGTCAGGGCGCAGTACGCCGTCAGCGCCAGTCCGGCGAGGGTAAAGAGGTTGGCCCAGCGACCGCTGAGCGGCTGCGGTTTCCACAGCGCCAGCATGACGCCCGCGCCCAGTTCCCAGGCGCGCGTCGGCAGCAGATAGAACGCCTGCGAGCTGTTTTGCGGCGTTAACCAGATGCAGCCCGCCAGCGACAGCAGGCTCAGCAGTAGCACCAGCCCCGCCATGGATCGGCGCAGCCAGGCCGCCAGCAACAAGACAAACGGCAGCGCGACATAAAATTGCTCTTCAATCCCCAGCGACCAGCTCATCAGCAGCGGATTTAAATCCGCCGAGGCGCTGAAATAATCGCTGCCCTTGAGCAGAATAATATTCGGCACCGAGAGAAAGACGCCGAAGCTGTATTTCGCTAGCTGGCCATATTCGAGCGGCGACAACAGGAAATAGCCGATAAACAGCAGGCTGAACAGCATCACCATCAGGGCAGGCGCGATGCGGCGAATGCGTCGCACATAGAACGAATAAAATGAGAACTGGCCGGACGCGATATCGCGGCTCAGGATGCCGCCGATCAGAAAGCCAGAGATAACAAAGAATATATCGACGCCCGCGTAGCCGCCGGGCAGGGCGCTGACGCCCGCGTGAAACAGCACCACCAGCAGGATGGCGACGGCGCGCAGGCCATCGATATCCGCACGATAACCCTGTATAGAGCGTGTTTTCATTATCGGATCCCCGAGTATCGATAAACGTATTGAATACCGCTTGTATCGTTAACGCGCCGCCAATAAAGAAATCGGCGAATCCAGTCGCCGAATTAAGCAAAAAAAACAAAAAAATAATAATAAAGGGATGATTGACGCCGTTATGTTACGTCAAAAAAGCGCGGTGAAATCATGCCGTCGCGAATATAGAAAAGTTCGCACCGACACTGAAAAAACAGTGCAGCAACGATTAAGAAAAAAAGGGCGACTGATTAGCCAGACTAAAGGCGGATTACGCGAGCAGGGCGCAGACGCGGAGAGCAGGCAGACTCTCCGCGTGGCAAACGCTTTTTAAGGGCAATGTCAGGCTTCGGCGACCGCATCCGGCCCGAGCAGCGCGTTAATTTGCGCATAGATCGCCGGGTTGGCCAGCAGCACCGGATTGCCGTTCTTCAGGCCGTCGTTGGCCAGATAATCGTTGACGACGCCGCCCGCCTCGCGCATCAGCACGATGCCCGGCAGGCTGTCCCAGGGGTTCATATGCGCCTCGTAGTAGCCGATCAGACGCCCCGCCGCCGCCCAGGCGGTGGTCAGCGCGCCGGAGCCGATGCGCACAAACATGCCGCCCTGCTCAAGCAGCCCCTGAATAACGCCCGCGGTCTGCGCGGCTGGCGTGCGGCTGGAGTTGCTGATGCCCAGCACGCCCTCGCTGAGATGCTGCGCGCCGTGCGCCTGCAGGCGCGTGTCGTTCATCCAGGCGCCGTGGCCGGCGCGGGCGTGAAACAGCTCCTGATGGTTTGGGTCGCACACCACGCCGATCAGCGCCTCGCCGTCGCACAGCACCGCCAGCGACACGCACCAGTTATGCAGGCCATTGAGGAAGCAGGCGGTGCCGTCGATGGGGTCGACCACCCAGACCCAGCGCGCGCCCTCGACCGCGCCGCCGCTCTCTTCGCCCAGCACCGCGTCGTCCGGGAAGCGCTCGGCGATCAGCGTCTTAATCAGCGCTTCTACGTTGCGGTCCGCCTCGCTGACCACATCCTGTAAATCCCGCTTGTGTTCCACCACCAGCTGCTGGCGCTGCTGATACCATGCATAGGCGCGGCTGGCGGCCGCACGGGCGATTTCGCACGCGTGGTGATAACGCGCGTCTGTTTCAGTTTGCGAAGCGGATGACATCCTTTCCCTCTTATGGTTTGTCACGCGGCTGAATCGATCATTCGCCGGAAATAGCGCGCCGCAGACGCGCTATTGATAAGCAGGGTTTCATTAAGCCGCAAATGGGCAGGGCTGGCAAGTCGGGAAAAGCTCAGAGCGTTTTGCTGGTCGCCAGCGCCATCAGGCGCGGATAGAAGCGGAAAAACAGCTGCTCCAGCTGGTCGTAGTGCGCGGTGAAATCGTGATAGGAGTCGCGCAGGGAGGCGAGACGCGGCCGGCGCTGCGCCATGCCGCTCAGCACGCGCGCCAGGCGCGCCGGTTCGGCGTAGTGTTCAAACCAGCGCTCGCGCCACATCACGGCGTTCAGCGCCTGAAAGCCCTCCGGCGTGCCCGCCAGCTGCGGCACGATGCGCTGTTCGGCAAAACGCGAGAAGGCCGGCAGCGAGAAATCCGGACAGAGGCTCTCCCAGTGGCGCGCGAGAAAGTGATCCCACACCACGTCGAGCGTAATCGGCGCCACGCGGCGCGTTTCCGCGCGAAACAGCGGACGCGCCTCCTGCACTTCGGGCAGGGCGTCGGTCATCGCGTCAAGACGACGATGCATCAGAATGCCGTCAGCGACCGGCGTCGGCCACTGCTGGTGCGGATTGCCGCGCACGAAATCCGCCAGCAGGTTGCCAAGCAGCGAGCTTTCGGCGAGGTGAGCGAGGTGAAGATGAGCGAGAAAGTTCATGCCGCATTATAGCCAGAAGTGCGAAGGCGCAGCCAGTTGTTCAGAATTGGCCGCTTTTCCGCTAAACTGTGCCGCCTGTTTTTATGCCTGAGTAAGAAGTTAGCCATGCGTGTCGCCGATTTTACGTTTGAGTTGCCTGAATCCCTTATCGCCCACTATCCGCAGGCGCAGCGCAGCGGTTGTCGCCTGCTGTCGCTGGACGGTCCGAGCGGGCAGCTGACGCACGGGGTGTTTACCGACGTGCTGGAGAAGCTGAATCCCGGCGATCTGCTGGTGTTTAACAATACGCGGGTGATCCCGGCGCGCGTCTTTGGCCGCAAGGCGAGCGGCGGCAAAATCGAAATGCTGGTGGAGCGCATGCTCGACGACAAGCGCGTGCTGGCGCACGTGCGCGCCTCTAAAGCGCCGAAGCCCGGCGCGCAGCTGCTGCTCGGCGATGACGAGAGCGTTAAGGCGACCATGGTGGCGCGCCACGACACCTTGTTCGAAATCGCCTTTGAAGACGACCGCGCGGTGCTGGATATTCTCAACAGCGTCGGCCATATGCCGCTGCCGCCCTATATCGATCGTCCCGACGAAGAGGCGGATCGCGAGCTCTATCAGACCGTCTACAGCGCCCGTCCTGGCGCAGTGGCGGCGCCCACCGCCGGTCTGCACTTCGACGAACCGCTGCTGGCGGCGCTGCGCGACAAGGGCGTCGAGATGGCGTTCGTTACGCTGCACGTCGGCGCGGGCACCTTTCAGCCGGTGCGCGTCGACAGCATCGAAGAGCATGTGATGCACTCTGAATATGCCGAAGTGCCGCAGGAGGTGGTCGACGCGGTGCTGGCGTGCAAAGCGCGCGGCAATAAAGTGGTCGCCGTCGGCACCACCTCGGTGCGTTCGCTGGAGAGCGCCGCGCAGGCGAGCAAAGAGGCGCTTATCGCGCCGTTCTTCGACGATACGCAGATTTTTATCTATCCCGGCTACCAGTATCAGGTGATTGACGCGCTGATCACCAATTTCCATCTGCCGGAATCGACCCTGATTATGCTGGTGTCCGCTTTTGCCGGCTATCAGCACACCATGGCGGCCTATCAGGCAGCGGTGGCGGAAGCCTATCGCTTCTTCAGCTACGGCGACGCCATGTTTATCACCAAAAATCCGCAGGCGCCGACGGAAAAAGTCGGCGGCTGATGACGTCCGGTTTACGGCGCTGCCGTAAACTGCTTGTTTAACCATCGCATCAGACTGTTTCTCTGATGGAGGCTTTGTGAAGTTTGAACTCGACACAACCGACGGGCGCGCGCGCCGTGGCCGTCTGATTTTCGATCGCGGCGTGGTGGAAACCCCGGCGTTTATGCCCGTGGGCACCTACGGCACGGTAAAAGGCATGACGCCGGAAGAGGTGCAGGAGACCGGCGCGCAGATTATCCTCGGCAACACCTTCCATCTCTGGCTGCGTCCTGGCCAGGAGATCATGAAGCTGCACGGCGACCTGCATGACTTTATGCAGTGGAAAGGGCCGATTCTGACCGACTCCGGCGGCTTCCAGGTGTTCAGCCTCGGCGATATTCGCAAGATCACCGAAGCGGGCGTGCACTTCCGCAACCCGATCAACGGCGATCCGATCTTCCTCGATCCCGAGAAGTCGATGGAGATCCAGTACGATCTGGGATCGGACATCGTGATGATCTTCGACGAGTGCACGCCATACCCGGCGGACTGGGACTACGCGAAGCGCTCGATGGAGATGTCGCTGCGCTGGGCACAACGCAGCCGCGATCGCTTCGACAGCCTGGGCAACAAGAACGCGCTCTTCGGCATTATCCAGGGCTCTGTTTACGAAGATTTACGTGATGTCTCAGTCAAAGGTCTGGTAGAGATTGGCTTTGATGGGTACGCTGTGGGCGGCCTGGCGGTCGGCGAGCCGAAAGAGGATATGCACCGCATCCTCGAGCACGTTTGTCCGCAGATCCCGCAGGATAAACCGCGTTATTTGATGGGCGTCGGCAAGCCGGAAGATCTGGTGGAAGGCGTACGTCGCGGCGTGGATATGTTTGACTGCGTGATGCCGACGCGCAACGCGCGCAACGGCCACCTGTTTGTGACCGACGGCGTGGTGAAAATCCGCAACGCGAAGCACAAAGACGACACCTCGCCGCTGGATGCGGAGTGTGATTGCTACACCTGTCGCAATTACAGCCGCGCCTACTTGCATCATCTTGATCGCTGTAACGAAATACTCGGCGCGCGCCTGAATACCATTCATAACCTGCGCTACTACCAGCGCCTGATGGCAGGTTTACGCCAGGCTATCGAAGAGGGTAAATTGGAGCGCTTTGTTAGCGAGTTCTACCAACGGACGGGCAAAGCGGTTCCGCCGTTAAACGTCTGATAATTCTATCAATGAGGGAAATTAAATGAGCTTTTTCATTTCTGACGCCGTGGCTGCCGCAGGTGCACCGTCGCAGGGAAGTCCGTATTCTCTGGTGATCATGCTGGTGGTGTTTGGCCTGATTTTTTACTTCATGATCCTGCGTCCGCAGCAGAAGCGTGCGAAAGAGCACAAAAAGCTGATGGAGTCTATCTCTAAAGGCGACGAAGTGCTGACCAGCGGTGGCCTGGTAGGCCGCGTCACTAAAGTTTCCGAGACGGGCTATGTCTCTATCGCCCTGAATGAAACCAACGAAGTGGTTATCAAACGTGATTTCGTGGCTGCCGTCCTGCCGAAAGGTACGATGAAGGCGCTCTAATATTTACTTCCCTAAGGGAACTGCCGTGTTAAATCGTTATCCTTTGTGGAAGTACGTGATGCTGGTCGTCGTGATTCTCGTCGGCCTGCTCTATGCGCTTCCCAACCTGTATGGTGAGGATCCGGCCGTTCAGATCACTGGCGCGCGCGGCGGCGCCGCCAGTGAGCAAACGTTGGATCAGATTCAAACCCTGTTAAAACAGGAAAATATCCAGAGCAAATCCCTCGCGCTGGAAAACGGCGCCATTCTGGCGCGCTTCGCCAATACGGATGTGCAGCTGCGCGCCCGTGAAGCGATTGTGAATAAGCTTGGCGAGAACTACGTCGTCGCGCTCAACCTCGCGCCGGCAACGCCGCGCTGGCTGAGTATGCTGGCGGCTGAGCCGATGAAGCTCGGTCTGGATCTGCGCGGTGGCGTGCACTTCCTGATGGAAGTGGATATGGACACCGCGCTGGGCAAGCTGCAGGAGCAGAATGCCGACAGCCTGCGCAGCGATCTGCGCGAAAAGAATATCCCCTATACCAACGTCAATAAAATCGCCAACTACGGCGTGGAAATCCGTTTCCGCGACGGCAGCAGCCGCGACGCGGCGATTAGCTGGCTCTCTGGCCGCCATCGCGACATGGTGATCTCCTCCAGCGGCAACGACGGCCTGCGTGCGGTGATGAGCGACGCGCGCCTCAGCGAAGCGCGTGAGTACGCCGTTCAGCAGAACATCACCATCCTGCGTAACCGCGTTAACCAGCTCGGCGTTGCCGAACCGCTGGTGCAGCGTCAGGGCACTGACCGCATCGTGGTTGAACTGCCGGGCATTCAGGATACCGCGCGCGCCAAAGAGATCCTCGGCGCTACAGCGACGCTGGAGTTCCGTCTGGTGAACACCACCGCCGATCCGACCGCCGCCGCCAACGGCCGCGTGCCGGGCGACTCAGAAGTGAAGCAGACGCGCGAAGGCCAGCCTGTTGTGCTCTACAAGCGCGTGATCCTGACCGGTGACCACATCACCGACTCGACCTCGAGCATGGACGAGTACAACCAGCCGCAGGTCAATATCTCCCTGGACGGCGCGGGCGGCAATATCATGTCGAACTTCACCAAGGACAATATCGGCAAGCCGATGGCGACCCTGTTCGTGGAGTATAAAGACAGCGGTAAGAAAGACGCCAACGGCCGCGCGGTGCTGGTGAAACAGGAAGAGGTGATTAACGTCGCCAATATCCAGTCTCGCCTCGGCAACAGCTTCCGCATCACCGGTATCAACAACCCGAACGAAGCGCGTCAGCTTTCGCTGCTGCTGCGTGCGGGCGCGCTGATTGCGCCGATTCAGATCGTGGAAGAGCGCACCATCGGCCCGACCATGGGCGCGCAGAATATCACCCAGGGGCTTGAAGCCTGCCTGTGGGGCCTGATCGCCTCGATTCTGTTTATGGTGGTGTTCTATAAAAAGTTCGGCCTGATCGCTACCAGCGCGCTGCTCTGCAACCTGGTGCTGATTGTCGGCATTATGTCGCTGCTGCCGGGCGCCACGCTCACCATGCCGGGCATCGCCGGTATCGTGCTGACGCTGGCGGTGGCGGTGGATGCGAACGTCTTGATCAACGAGCGTATCAAGGAAGAGCTGAGAAACGGCCGTTCCGTTCAGCAGGCGATCCATGAAGGCTACAAAGGCGCCTTCTCCAGTATCGTCGATGCGAACGTCACGACGCTGATCAAGGTCATCATCCTGTATGCGGTTGGTACCGGTTCAATTAAAGGCTTTGCGATCACCACCGCGATCGGTATCGCCACCTCGATGTTTACCGCGATCGTTGGAACGCGCGCCATCGTGAACCTGGTGTACGGCGGCAAACGCATCAACAAGCTGTCTATCTGAGGAGTGCGTTGTGGCACAGGAATACAATATTGAACAGCTGAACCACGGGCGTAAAGTCGTCGACTTTATGCGCTGGGACACGCTGGCGTTTATCATCTCGGGCCTGCTGATCGTGGCGTCCATCGCCATGATCTCGGTGCGCGGTTTCAACTGGGGTCTCGATTTTACCGGTGGTACGGTGATCGAGATCGCGCTGGAGAAACCGGCCGAGCTGGATACGCTGCGTGACGGGCTGGAAAAAGCGGGCTATGCCGATCCTATCGTGCAGAACTTCGGCAGCAGCCGCGACGTGATGGTGCGCATGGCGCCGCTGGACGGTCCGGCGGGCCAGGAGCTGGGCAACAAGATCATCACCATCATCAATCAGACCACGCAGCAGAACGCGACCGTGAAGCGCATTGAGTTCGTTGGCCCGAGCGTGGGCAACGACCTGGCGCAGGCGGGTGCGATGGCGCTGCTGGCGGCGCTGATTGCGATCCTGATCTATATCGGCATTCGCTTTGAATGGCGTCTGGCGCTCGGCACGGTGCTGGCGCTGGCGCACGACGTGATCATCACCTGCGGCATTTTGTCGCTGGCGCGCATCGAGATCGATTTGACCATCGTCGCCTCGCTGATGTCGGTGATCGGCTACTCGCTCAACGATAAGATCGTGGTTTCCGACCGTATTCGTGAGAACTTCCGCAAGATCCGCCGCGGCTCCTCTTACGATATCACCAACGTGTCGCTGACCCAGACGCTGAGCCGTACCCTGATCACCTCGCTGACCACGCTGGCGATGATCCTGATCCTGTTCATCTTCGGCGGCGCGCTGCTGAAAGGCTTCTCGCTGACGATGCTGATCGGCGTCACCATCGGCACCATCTCGTCGATTTATGTCTCTTCCGCGCTGGCGCTGAAGCTGGGCATGAAGCGCGAGCATATGCTGGTGCAGAAGGTCGAGAAAGAGGGCGCGGATCAGCCCTCTATCCTACCGTAACGCGCACGCGTGATAATAAAAAAGGGGCTGCCAGATGGCAGCCCCTTTTGTTTGGGCGCGTGGCTTACTGCGGCGGCGCGGCGGGCGCGTCGCCCACCACGTCATGCACGCGCACGAAGCCGATCTGCGACGGCGCAAAGCCGCTCAGACGCAGCGGCACGCTCACCGAGGCGCGCGGCAGCAGGGCGGCCGGCACCTCGATGGTCTGGCTTAGGCTGCTCGCTTCCAGCGGTTTGCCGGTGGCGGGATCCCGCTCGCCCCAGACCACGCGCGCCTGCAGCGCCGGCACCGGCTGGCTGCCGGTCGCGCTGAAGGTGAGCGTGGCGCGCGCGCCATTCGCTTCCGCCGTCGGGCGCGTCAGCGACAGCCGCAGCGTGCCAAGCTGGGTTTGCAGTTCGACCGGCGTGTTGGCCTGCGGCACCAGCCAGGCGCCCTGCGTCGAGTGGCTGTTGAGCTGCCCCTGGATTTCGATGGCGCCCGCCTGACTGGTCAGGTGACGCATCTGCTGATTCAGCTGGCTCACTTCCTGATGCAGCTGAGTCACTTTTGGGCTGCTGGGCGTCGAGCTACAGCCGCTCAACAGCGCCATCGCGCACGCCAGCGGCGCCCAAACCATCCTGATCATAAAGCCTTCCTTGTGCGTTATTTAGGAATACGTAATACCTGGCCTGGATAGATTTTATCAGGGTGCGTCAGCATGGGTTTATTGGCTTCGAAAATCTTGTTGTACTCGTTGGGGTTGCCGTACACGCTTTTCGAGATGGCGCTCAGGGTGTCGCCTTTCTTCACCGTATAGAACTCCGCTTCCGGTGCGTTGTCGGCGGTTTTAACCTGGTCATCGACTTTGGTGATGCCCGCGACGTTACCGGCCGCCACCAAAATTTTCTCTTTCAGCTCCTGAGAAATCCCGTCGCCGCTTACCGTGACGGTGTCGCCGTTAACCGCGACGTTGACCTTGTCGCTATCTGGCAGCCCGAGCTTGTCGATATGATCCTTCAGCTTTTTGCTGGCATCGTCGTGGCCGGACACCGCGTCCCACAGTTTTTCGCCTGCCTCTTTCACAAAGTTGAACAAACCCATAGATATCCTCCAGATGGTTAGGGTGTACGTCGCCTTTCTGACGACAACAGTAAGCATAGACATTTTCTCGCGTCCTCTCCTGCCGCAAGCCAAAAGGCACGCTTATACATTTTGTTGAAAACGCATTCGCGCTACACTGTATGGCTCATTTAGTTAGCGTCAGGAAACGTCATGCACTGCCCATTTTGCTCTGCTGTGGACACCAAAGTCATTGATTCTCGTCTGGTTAGTGAAGGCTCGTCCGTGCGCCGCCGCCGTCAGTGTCTGGTGTGCCACGAGCGCTTCACCACCTTTGAGGTGGCGGAGCTGGTGATGCCGCGGGTAGTGAAAAGCAATGACGTGCGCGAACCCTTTAACGAAGACAAGCTGAGCAGCGGCATGATGAAGGCGCTGGAGAAGCGCCCGGTCAGCGCCGATGCGGTCGAGAGCGCGGTAAACCATATCAAAACGCAGCTGCGCGCCACCGGCGAGCGCGAGATCCCCAGCAAGCTGATCGGCAATCTGGTGATGGACGAGCTGAAAAAGCTCGACAAGGTCGCCTATATCCGCTTCGCCTCGGTCTACCGCAGCTTTGAAGATATCCGCGATTTCGGCGCCGAGATTGCCAAGTTACAGGATTAACTATGACCGATGAACGCTATATGGCGCGCGCGCTGGAGCTGGCGCGGCGCGGCCGTTTTACCACCATGCCGAATCCTAACGTCGGCTGCGTTATCGTGCGCGACGGCGAAGTGGTGGGAGAGGGCTGGCATCAGCGCGCGGGCGAGCCGCACGCCGAGGTGCACGCGCTGCGAATGGCGGGCGAGAAGGCGCGCGGCGCCACCGCTTACGTCACGCTCGAGCCCTGCAGCCACCACGGCCGCACGCCGCCGTGCTGCGACGCGCTGATCGCCGCCGGCGTCAGCCGCGTCGTCGCGGCGATGCAGGATCCCAACCCGCAGGTCGCCGGCCGCGGCCTCTATCGGCTGCAGCAGGCGGGCATTGCGGTGAGCCACGGCCTGATGATGGCGGAAGCGGAGGCGCTGAATCGCGGCTTCCTGAAGCGGATGCGCACCGGTTTCCCCTGGGTGCAGCTCAAGCTCGGCGCCTCGCTGGATGGCCGCACTGCGATGGCCAGCGGCGAGAGCCAGTGGATCACCTCAGCCGCCGCGCGCCGCGACGTGCAGCGGCTGCGGGCGCAGAGCGCCGCGATCCTCAGCAGCAGCGCCACCGTGCTGGCGGACGATCCGTCGCTGACGGTGCGCTGGTCCGAGCTGGACGCGGAGACGCAATCGCTGCTCGACGAAGCGACGCTGCGCCAGCCGCTGCGCGTCATCGTCGACAGCCGCAATCGCGTCACGCCGCAGCACAAACTCATTTCCCAGCCGGGCGAAAGCTGGCTGATGCGCGCCGCGCCGGATGAGCAGCCCTGGCCGGCGAGCGTGACGCAGATCGGCGTGCCGCTGCGCGGCGAGCAGCTGGACCTGGTGGCGCTGATGATGCTGCTGGGTAAAAAGCAGGTGAACAGCCTGTGGGTGGAGGCGGGCGCGTCGCTGGCAGGCGCGCTGCTGCAGGCGGGCGTGGTAGACGAGCTGATCCTCTATCTGGCGCCGACGCTGCTGGGCGACGCCGCGCGCGGACTGTGCCAGCTCCCTGGCCTGCAACAACTGGCTGATGCGCCAGCCTTTTCATTTCGCGACGTGCGCCAGGTCGGCCCCGATCTGCGCCTGACGCTGACGCCGCGCTGAGCGCGGCGGAAAAGCGAGAGCACGCCGCCAAAGAGTGTGATAGAATCCGCCCCCCTGCGGGGCCATAACAAAACCCTGAAAGGATAAGTATGAAAGTTATCGAAGCTGCTGTTGCCACGCCTGAGGCCAATGTCGCCATCGTTATTGCGCGTTTTAACAACTTCATCAACGACAGCCTGCTGCACGGCGCGATCGATGCCCTGAAACGTATCGGTCAGGTGAAAGATGAAAACATCACCGTCGTCTGGGTGCCAGGCGCGTACGAACTGCCGCTGGCAGCCCGCGCGCTGGCGAACAGCGGCAAGCACGACGCCATCGTGGCGCTCGGCACCGTGATCCGCGGCGGCACCGCTCACTTTGAATATGTCGCCGGCGAAGCCAGCTCCGGCATCGCCAACGTCGCGATGACCAGCGAAATCCCGGTAACGTTCGGCGTGCTGACCACGGAAAATATCGAGCAGGCTATTGAGCGTGCCGGTACTAAAGCGGGTAACAAAGGTGCCGAAGCGGCCCTGACCGCACTCGAAATGATTAACGTATTGAAAGCCATCAAAGCCTGATTTTTGTAAGGGGAATTTTGTGAAACCTGCTGCTCGTCGCCGCGCCCGCGAGTGCGCCGTCCAGGCGCTCTACTCCTGGCAGTTGTCTAAGAATGACATTGCTGATGTGGAATACCAGTTTCTGGCGGAACAAGACGTCAAAGACGTCGACATTACCTATTTCCGCGAACTGCTGTCCGGTGTGGCGACCAACAGCGCGTATCTGGATGGGCTGATGAAACCTTACCTGTCGCGTCAGCTGGAAGAGCTGGGCCAGGTAGAAAAAGCAATCCTGCGTATTTCGCTGTTTGAACTGAGCAAGCGCGCTGACGTGCCCTATAAAGTGGCCATCAACGAAGGCATCGAGCTGGCGAAAGTGTTTGGCGCCGAAGACAGCCATAAGTTTGTCAACGGCGTGCTGGACAAAGCCGCTCCACAAATCAGACCCAATCGCAAATAAAGAAAAGGCCAGCTTGCTGGCCTTTTTTCTTCAGTAAGCGGAACGTAACCATGTCCTGTGGCGAATTCGAACTCATCGCACGCTATTTCAATCGCAGAACCCGCAGCCGCCGCGACGTCGAGACCGGCATCGGCGACGACTGCGCGCTGATGAGCGTGCCGGAGAAACAGACGCTGGCGATCAGCACCGATACGCTGGTGGCGGGCGTCCACTTTTTACGCGATATCCATCCTGCCGATCTCGGCTATAAAGCGCTGGCGGTCAACCTGAGCGACCTGGCGGCCATGGGCGCCGATCCGGCGTGGCTGACGCTGGCGCTGACCCTGCCGGAAGTCGACGAAGCCTGGCTGAAAGCCTTCAGCGAAAGCCTGTTTGAGCTGCTGGAGTATTACGATATGCAGCTGGTGGGCGGCGACACCACGCGCGGCCCGCTGAGCCTGACGCTGGGCATCCACGGCCTGGTGCCGCAGGGACGCGCGCTGAAACGTTCAGGCGCGAAGCCGGGCGACTGGATCTACGTCACCGGCACGCTGGGCGACAGCGCGGCGGGGCTGGCGCTGCTGCAGCATCATCGCCGCATCGACGATCCGGCGGTGCATGAGGTGCTGATCAAGCGTCATCTGCGCCCGATGCCGCGCATTTTGCAGGGGCAGGCGCTGCGCTCGCTCGCCTCGGCAGCCATCGACCTCTCCGACGGGCTGATTTCCGATCTCGGCCATATTCTTAAGGCCAGCGGCTGCGGCGCGCGGCTCAATCTGGAGGCGTTGCCGCTGTCGTCGGCGCTGCGCGACCATTTCGAGCCTGAGCAGGTGCTGCGCTGGGCGCTGAGCGGCGGCGAGGATTACGAACTCTGCTTTACCGTGCCGGAGATGAATCGCGGCGCGCTCGACGTCGCGCTGGGTCATCTCGGCGTGCCCTTTACCTGTATCGGCCAGCTGATGCCGGAAGCGGAAGGGCTGACGCTGCTGGAGCACAACAAACCGGTTACCTTCAGCCATAAAGGATTTGATCATTTTGACGCGAAATAAGGATGTGGCGAAGGGTCGCCTGCGGCTGAGCAATCCCTGGCATCTGCTCGCCACCGGCTTTGGCAGCGGCTTAAGCCCCTATGTGCCGGGCACCATGGGGTCGCTGGCGGCGATCCCCTTCTGGTGGCTGATGGCGCGGCTGCCGCAGGATCTCTATTCGCTGATCGTGCTGCTGGGCATTAGCATTGGCGTCTATATCTGCCACCGCACCGCCAAAGATATGGGCGTGCACGATCACGGCAGCATCGTCTGGGATGAGTTTATTGGCATGTGGATTACGCTAATGGCGATCCCGACCAACAGCTGGCAGTGGGTTCTGGCCGGTTTTGTGGTGTTCCGCATTTTCGATATGTGGAAGCCCTGGCCGATCCGCTGGTTCGATCGCAACGTGCACGGCGGCATGGGGATTATGGTGGACGATATTATCGCCGGCGTGATCTCGGCGGCGCTGCTGTATGCGGCAGGGGTGTGGCTGGCGGCCTGACTTTTGCTGGCGCGTGCTGAAACCTCTTTCAGCGCGCACTCTATCTTACAAGCGGGCGGCATGGGCAGAAGAGCAAAGCGTCCCGCGCCAGGGATGGCGCGGGCCGAGCGCGCAAGGGATGCCTTGAGCGACTTTGCGATCTGGCCATGCCGCCCGTGCAGGCACTTAATCCGCAGGCTACTATTCAAATCCCACTACTGGATGCGGCTGATAAACCGTCTCCAGCTCGGCAATCTCCTCGGCGCTTAGATCGACCTCCACCGCCTTTACCAGATCCGCCAGCTGCTCGGCGCGCGAGGCGCCGATAATCGGCGCGGTCACGGCCGGCTTATGCAGCAGCCAGGCGAGCGCCACCTGCGCGCGACTCACCCCTTTCTGCGCCGCAATCGCCTCGACGCGCTGCGCGATGGCCGCATCATTCTCTTCCGTGGCGCTGTAGAGCGTCTTGCCGAACTCGTCCGACACCGAGCGCGCGGTGGTTTCGCCCCACGGACGCGTCAGACGACCGCGCGCCAGCGGACTCCACGGCAGCACGGCGACATTCTCCGCCTGACAGAGCGGATGCATCTCGCGCTCCTCTTCGCGCTGAATCAGGTTGTACTGATCCTGCATGCTGACAAACGGCGCCCAGCCGTGCTGACGCTGGGTATAGAGCGCTTTGGCGAACTGCCAGGCGTACATGGAAGAGGCGCCGATATAGCGCGCTTTGCCCGCCTTCACCACGTCGCTTAACGCCTCCAGCGTCTCCTCCAGCGGCGTCTCGTAATCCCAGCGGTGGATCTGCAGCAGATCGACATACTCCATATCGAGACGCTTCAGGCTGTCGTCGATCGACTGCATGATATTGCTGCGCGACAGCCCCTGCGACAGATTGCTGAGCGGGAAGTAAACCTTAGTGGCGACCACGATCTCATCACGACGCGCATACGCCTTGAGCGCCCGGCCGACAATCTCCTCGCTGCTGCCGTCGGAGTAGCTGTTGGCGGTATCGAAAAAGTTAATGCCTGCGTCGAGCGCCTGCTGGATCAGCGGGCGGCTGCTCGCTTCCGGCAGCGTCCAGGCGTGACGGCCGCGGTCCGGTTCGCCAAAGGTCATACAGCCGAGACAGAGACGGGAAACCTGAAGATCGGTATTGCCTAACTGCGTGGTTTTCATGAAAGCTCCTGCTATGCATTAACAATCGGTTAAGCATAGCAGGAGAGCGGGGCAGGGAATTTACTCGGCGAGCCAGTCGCGGATCTGCTGCTGAATGCCTTGCGCATCCAGCTGATAGTCGTGACGCACCTCATCCTGCGTGCCCTGCGGGATAAACTCATCCGGCAGGCCCAGATTGAGCACCGGCACGCGCAGGCGCTTCGCCATCACCGTCTCGTTGACGCCGCTGCCCGCGCCGCCTTTGATCGCGCCTTCTTCCAGCGTCACCAGCGATTCGTGACTCTGCGCCAGCTCGGCAATCAGCGCCTCGTCGAGCGGCTTCACGAAGCGCATATCCACCAGCGTGGCGTTAAGCGCTTCCGCCGCTTCCGCCGCCGCCGGCAGCAGCGTGCCGAAGTTGAGGATCGCCAGCTTCTCGCCCTGGCGCTTCACCACGCCTTTGCCCAGCGGCAGGCTCTGCAGCGGCGTCAGCTCGACGCCGACCGCGTTGCCGCGCGGATAGCGCACCGCGCTCGGCCCATCCTGATAGTGATAGCCGGTGTAGAGCATCTGGCGACATTCGTTTTCGTCGCTCGGCGTCATGATCACCATCTCTGGCACGCAGCGCAGGAAGGCGAGATCGAACGCGCCCTGATGCGTCTGCCCGTCGGCGCCGACGATGCCGCCGCGATCGATAGCGAACAGCACCGGCAGCTTCTGGATCGCCACGTCGTGGATCAGCTGATCGTAGGCGCGCTGCAGAAAGGTCGAGTAGATCGCCACGATCGGCTTATAGCCGCCGATGGCCATGCCGGCGGCGAAGGTCACCGCATGCTGCTCGGCAATCGCCACGTCGAAATACTGCGACGGATAGCGGCGCGAAAACTCCACCATGCCAGAACCTTCGCGCATCGCCGGCGTCACCGCCATCAGCTTCGCGTCATCCTGCGCCATTTCGCACAGCCAGTTGCCGAAAATTTTCGAGTAGCTCGGCAGGCCTTCGGCGCTCTTGGGCAGCGCGCCGCTGGCGGGATCGAACTTCGGCACCGCGTGCCAGGCGATCGGATCCTCTTCGGCCGGCGCGTAGCCTTTGCCCTTTTTGGTCATGATATGCAGGAACTGTGGCCCTTTCAGGCTGCGCATGTTGTTCAGCGTGGCGACCAGCGTCAGCACGTCATGGCCGTCTACCGGGCCGATATAGTTAAAGCCCAGCTCCTCGAACAGCGTGCCCGGCACCACCATGCCTTTCAGATGCTCCTCGGTGCGCTTCACCAGCTCTTTGATCGGCGGCAGCCCGCCTAGCACGCGCTTGCCGCCTTCGCGCAGGCGCGAATAGGTCTTGCCGGAGAGGATCTGCGCCAGACGGTTATTCAGCGCGCCGACGTTCTCTGAGATCGACATCTCGTTGTCGTTAAGGATCACCAGCATATCGGGCTTGATGTCGCCCGCGTGGTTCATCGCCTCAAACGCCATGCCGGCGGTGATCGCGCCGTCGCCGATAATGCAGGCGGTGCGACGGCCCAGACCTTCGCGCTCCGCCGCCGCCGCCATGCCGAGACCGGCGCTGATCGACGTCGACGAGTGGCCGACGCTCAGCACGTCATATTCGCTCTCGCCGCGCCAGGGAAAGGGGTGCAGGCCATTTTTCTGACGAATGGTGCCGATGCGGTCGCGACGGCCGGTCAGGATTTTATGCGGATAGGCCTGATGACCGACATCCCACACCAGATGATCGAACGGCGTGTTGTAGACGTAATGCAGTGCGACGGTCAGCTCGACCACGCCCAGACCCGAGGCGAAATGGCCGCTGGAGCGGCTGACGCTGTCCAGCAGGTATTGACGCAGTTCGTCGCACAGCGCCGGCAGCGACTCTTTCGGCAGAGCGCGCAGCTCCTCAACGGTGCTGGCCTGCGCCAGTGTCGGGTATTTTGCAATATCAAAACTCATCAGAGACTCATTATGGAAGTTATTTGTCGCGTTCAATTATGAAGCTTGCCAGCGCCTGCAATGCTGTGGTGTCTAACGATTGCGCCGCAAGAATGTCCAGCGCGCTCAGCGCCTGCTGGTGAAGCTCTCTGGCTTTCGCGCGGGCGCTTTCCAGCCCAAGCAGCGACGGATAGGTGCTCTTGTCGAGATCCTGATCGGCACCCTGTTTTTTACCGGTTACCGCGCTGTCGCCGACCACATCCAGAATATCGTCCTGCACCTGAAACGCGAGGCCGATAGCGTCGGCATAGGTGTCCAGCGCGGGCAGCGCGGCGCGTCCGCGTTCGCCTGCCGCTAACGCGCCAAGGCGCACCGCGGCGCGGATCAGCGCCCCGGTTTTATGGCGGTGGATCTGCTCAAGCTGCGTCAGCCCGACGCGCTGGCCTTCCGCCGCCAGATCGAGCGCCTGACCGCCGCACATACCGGCGACGCCGCTGGCGCGCGCCAGCTCGGCGATCATCGCCACTCGACAGGCGTCGCTAACGCCCGGCATCGGCTCGTCGGCCAGAATAGAGAACGCCAGGGTTTGCAGCGCATCGCCCGCAAGGATCGCGGTATCTTCGCCATACTTAATATGACAGGTCGGCTGGCCGCGGCGTAACGCATCGTCATCCATCGCGGGCAGGTCGTCATGGATCAGAGAGTAGGCGTGAATGCATTCAACGGCGGCGGCGGGCGCGTCAAGGCTCGCCGCGTCGGCGCGCAGCATTTCGCCGGTGGCGTAGACCAGAAAAGGACGCAGGCGTTTACCGCCTAATAATGCCCCATAACGCATGGCATTAACCAGAGGAGAACTCTGAAAGGGCAGCGGCGCTAAAAAGCGCGACAGCGCCGCGTTTACGCGTTCCGGGTAAACGCTCAGCAGGTGAATAAAATCCATTAACTGTTTTCCGGCGTGAAGGCGCTGAGATCGGCGTCTTTATCGTCGCTGAGCAGAATGCGCACGCGCTGCTCCGCCTGTTGTAGGGTTTGTTGACCGTTGCGCGCCAGCTGGACGCCGCGCTCAAACTCATTCAGCGCCTCTTCCAGCGGCAGCTCGCCGCTCTCCAGTCGGCTGACGATCTGCTCCAGCTGCTGTAAGGAGGTTTCAAAACTGGCAGGCTGTTCGGCTTTTTTCGGCATATTCAGTGTCGACTCACGTGTAAGACTTTATCTCGTAATCGGTCATGGTAGCGGAGAGCGTTTGATTAGCAAAATAATCAATGTGACTGCGGTTGCAGAAGCAGTCATCTGACAAAGGTGATATACTCTCGCGCCTCGGATGCGGATGCGCCCTTTAGCCCGCAATATTTGTGATTTTACCAGCTAAGTGCTGCTCGCTCGCACTTATTTGCCCAACGAATTCGTGTCGCCATGAAGTTTATCATCAAGTTATTTCCTGAAATCACCATCAAAAGTCAGTCGGTGCGACTGCGCTTTATTAAAATTCTCACCAGCAATATCCGCAACGTGCTGAAAACCGTTGGCGAAGATATCGCCGTGGTGCGTCACTGGGATCACATTGAAGTGCGTTCCAAAGACGAAGGGCTGCGCGGCGTGATTGTCGATGAACTCACGCGCATTCCCGGTATTCATCACGTGCTGTCGGTGGAAGACCGCAGCTATACCAGCGTGCACGACATCTTCGAGCAGACGCTGGCGCTCTACGGCGACAGCCTGCAAAACAAAAGCTTCTGCGTGCGCGTTAAACGACGCGGTAAACATGAGTTTAGCTCGCAGGACGTAGAGCGCTACGTCGGCGGCGGGCTTAATCAGCATATCGCCAGCGCGAAGGTGCAGCTCAACAAGCCGGACGTCACCGTTCATCTCGAAATCGACGACGATCGCCTGATGCTGATCACCGGCCGCTACGAAGGGCTGGGCGGCTTCCCGATCGGCACCCAGGAAGATGTGCTGTCGCTGATCTCCGGCGGCTTCGACTCCGGTGTCTCCAGCTATATGCTGCTGCGCCGCGGCTGCCGCGTGCACTACTGCTTCTTTAACCTCGGCGGCGCGGCGCATGAAATCGGCGTGCGCCAGGTGGCGCACTATATCTGGAACCGCTTCGGCCGCTCCCATCGCGTGCGCTTTGTGGCGATCAACTTCGAGCCGGTAGTGGGCGAGATTCTGGAAAAAGTGGATGACGGCCAGATGGGCGTGGTGCTGAAGCGCATGATGGTGCGCGCGGCGTCAATGGTCGCCGAGCGCTACGGCGTGCAGGCGCTGGTAACCGGCGAAGCGCTGGGCCAGGTTTCCAGCCAGACGCTGACCAACCTGCGCCTGATCGACAACGCCTCCGACACCCTGATCCTGCGTCCGCTGATTTCGCACGATAAAGAGCACATCATCAAGGTGGCGCGCGAAATCGGCACCGAAGATTTCGCCAGCACCATGCCGGAATATTGCGGCGTGATCTCGAAAAGCCCGACGGTGAAAGCGGTGAAGGCGAAGATCGAGGCGGAAGAGCAGCATTTCGACTTCGCTATTCTGCAGCGCGTGGTGGAAGAGGCGAGCAACGTCGATATCCGCGACATCGCCGAGCAGGCCGAAGAGGAGGTGGTGGAAGTGGAAACCGTTGACTCGTTCGGCAGCGACGACGTGGTGCTCGATATTCGCGCCATCGACGAGCAGGAAGATAAGCCGCTGACGCTGCAGGGCACCGAGGTGAAATCGCTGCCGTTCTACAAGCTCAGCAGCCAGTTCGGCGATCTTGACCAGAGCAAAACCTGGCTGCTCTACTGCGACCGCGGCGTGATGAGCAAACTGCAGGCGCTCTACCTGCACGAGCAGGGCTTTAAAAACGTAAAGGTTTACCGTCCGTAAGCTGCGCGCGCCGTCGGCAACCCTCTCTGGGCGCTGCCGACGGCGCGCTGCGTGCTATTCGCTGTAATCGTAGATCCCCGGCGCCAGCACCAGCTGCGACGCCACTTCCGCCGCTTTCTCTTTGCCTGCCAGCAGATCGATTAGCTTGAGCGCGAAATCCATCGCCGTGCCTGGCCCCTGGCTGGTGAGCAGATTAACGCGCGGATCCCACACCACGCGCCGCTCCATCCACTTCTCCGCCGGAATGGTCTCTTTTAAGCCGGGAAATCCGGTCATATTGCCGACCGGGAAGAGATCGTGTGGCACCAGCACCGTGCCGGCCGCGGCGCAGATCGCCGCCACGATGCGGCCAGAGAGATGGCACTGGCGCACGGTTTCCACCAGCAGCGGGCTGTCGCGAAAGGTCTGCGCGCCTGTTAGCCCGCCCGGCAGTACGATGGCCGCGTAGTCGTTATCGGCCACCTCCACCAGCGGCGCGTCAGCCAGCAGGCGCACGCCGCGCGAACAGTGGATCTCACGCGTGCCGTCGCTCTCGACGCTGGCGGTGACCACTTGCAGGCCGCCGCGCACCAGCAGATCGATGGTGGTGACCGCTTCGGTCTCTTCACTGCCATGCGCGAGGCAAACCAGCACTGGCATGTTCGCGGTCATAATGGGACTCCTTGCGTTTAACTAACTCATAAAGCCGGATGTTTTCCGGCACAGCGATGCCCTGCGCGCGAGCGCGCCGCAGCAGAAAGCCGGTAATGTAGTCGATTTCGGTCAGGCGCTGCGCCCGCACGTCCTGCAGCATTGACGAGGTGTTGGCCGCCGTGGTCTCAATCACGTTGTAAACGATGTCTCGCAGGCTGTCGGCGGTAATGTGCTGGCCTTCGCGCTCCATCACCCAGCTCAGCTCCTGGCAGAGCAGATCGATCTGCTGCGGCCAGGCGCGCAGCGCGCCGTTCTGGCAGTCGTGCTCGACGGTGAGCGGATTGATGACGCAGTTAACCGCCAGCTTGCGCCAGCAGGCGGCGCCGATGTTGTCATGCCAGGCGACGTCCGGCAGCGCCGCGTGCAGAATATCGGCGAGATCGCTCCAGGCGGCGCTTTTCCGATTGGCCGGCCCGATATGGGTGATGCCGCTGGCAACATGCTTTATCACCGTGCCGTCACGCATCGCCGCGTGGGTGGTGATGCCGCGCAGCAGCGGCTGGCTGAGACCTTTTAGCTCATCCAGCGTGCCCATGCCGTTGTGCAGCAGCAACACTGGGCAATCGTCCGACAGCACGCTCTGCAGGTTGCGCACCGCGGGCGACACCTGCGGCGCCTTGAGCGTCACCAGCAGCAGCTGGCTGTCGGCCAGAAACAGCGGATCGTTGGCGATAAAGGTGTGGTTGCTCACCTTGCCCTGATAATCGATAACGTTAACGGAACAGTAGGGCTGCGGCACGCGCAGCCATCCCTGCACCTCATGGCCCTGGCGTGCAAGCGCGGCGAGCCAGATCTGGCCGATGGCGCCGCAACCCAACACGGTAATCTTCATACTGCCTCCCGCATCCGGGGTTGTCGTTTGTTCATACTACACAGCAATAAGTATAGCGTTGTGCGCAGCCTGATTTTGTTTAGTGCGGCAAGACGCGTATTATGCATGTCACTTTAGCGTCAGGAGAAGAAGAGATGCCATCTTTCGATATCGTTTCCGAAATCGACATGCAGGAAGTCCGCAACGCGGTCGAAAATGCCAACCGTGAATTAACGACCCGCTTCGATTTTCGTAACGTAAGCGCCAGTTTTGAGCTTAACGAAAAGAATGAAACCATCAAAGTCACC
The DNA here is from genome assembly GCF_022394795.1 of Pantoea sp. Z09. Taxonomy (NCBI): domain Bacteria; kingdom Pseudomonadati; phylum Pseudomonadota; class Gammaproteobacteria; order Enterobacterales; family Erwiniaceae; genus Pantoea; species Pantoea sp. Z09. The sequence continues at coordinate 2,907,033 of NZ_CP092373.1, read as the reverse complement.
AGCGAATCTGATTTTCAGGTGAAACAGCTGGTGGATATGCTGCGTGAGAAGATGCTCAAGCGCGGCATTGAGGGCGCTGCCCTGGATATCCCGGAAGAGATCGAGCACAGCGGCAAGAGCTGGAGCGTCGATGCCAAAATGAAAAAGGGCATTGAGACAGAAGTGGCGAAGAAAATCGTCAAGCTGATCAAAGAGAGCAAGATCAAAGTGCAGACGCAGATTCAGGGCGAGTCGCTGCGCGTGACCGGCAAGTCGCGCGACGATCTGCAGAGCGCGATGGCGCTGGTGCGCGGCGGCAACCTCGGTCAGCCATTCCAGTTTAAAAACTTCCGCGACTGATCCCCCCTTTTAACGTGCGGCGTCCTGCGCGCCGCACGCTTTTCACCCAATCCTGCTCTACATCAACACGATGCACGGCAAAGTCGCGCACATTTCTTCAGAAGCCTGTCTACTGAGGAGACGAATCATGAAAACGATGAAAGCCGCCGTAGTGAAAGCCTTTGGTCAGCCGCTGGAGATTGAGCAGGTGCCGGTGCCGCAGGTCGGGCCGGGCCAGATCCTGGTGAAAATCGCCGCCACCGGCGTCTGCCATATCGATCTGCACGCGGCGGAGGGCGACTGGCCGGTCAAACCGACGCCGCCTTTTATTCCCGGCCATGAAGGCGTTGGCGAGGTGGTGGCCCTCGGGCCCAATGTGACCCATCTTCGCCTGGGCGATCGCGTTGGCGTTCCCTGGCTCTACTCGGCGTGCGGCCACTGCGAACACTGCCTGGAGAGCTGGGAGACGCTCTGTCTGAGCCAGCAAAACGCCGGCTACTCGGTTAACGGCAGCTTTGCCGAATATTGCCTCGCGGACGCGAATTATGTCGGCCTGCTGCCGGATAACCTTGAATACGCCGAGGTCGCGCCAATCCTCTGCGCCGGCGTCACCGTCTATAAGGGACTGAAGATGACCGATACCAAACCCGGTGACTGGGTGATGGTGTCCGGCATCGGCGGGCTGGGGCATCTGGCGATCCAGTATGCCGTGGCGATGGGGCGCAACGTCGCGGCGGTCGATATCGACGACGATAAACTGGCGTTCGCGCAGCGTCTCGGCGCCAGCGTGGTGGTTAACGCCCGCAAGGCGGATCCGGCGCAGGTCTGCCATACCGCCTTCGGCGGCGCGCATGGTGCGCTGGTGACCGCCGTTTCGCCCACGGCGTTTGAACAGGCGATCGGCACGCTGCGGCGCGGCGGCACCATGGTGCTGAACGGCCTGCCGCCCGGCAAATTCGATCTCTCTATCTTTGATATGGTGCTGGACGGTATCACCGTGCGCGGCTCAATTGTCGGCACGCGCAAAGATCTGCAGGAGGCGCTCGATTTTGCCGGCCAGCATAAGGTCAAGGCCAGCGTCGCCGTGGAGCCGCTGAGCAATATCAACGACATTTTCAACCGCATGCGCGCCGGTAAAATCGAGGGGCGCATCGTGGTGGATATGTCGCTCTGAGCGGCAAGGTAAAAAGCAAAAACCCGGCGCAGGCCGGGTTTTTTTATGCAGCGAACGCGCTTAGCTGCTGGCGAGCAGCGCCTCCAGCTCGGGACGGCTGGTGACCTTGCTGTCGATCTTGATATAGGCGCTTTTCTCTTCCGGCACGATCAGCACGGCTGAGACGCCCGGCTGCGCCTTCAGACGCTGTTCCAGATTCGGCACCGCCAGCGCGTTGTCGCTCAGCACGATGCGCAGGCTGCTGACGTAAGGCGGCTCCTGCATGGTCATGGCGACGAACAGCCAGATCGCGGCGACGATGGCGCCCACCAGAAACACGGTCTGCGCGTCAAAATGACCAAACACCCAGCCGCCGAGGCTGCCGCCAATCGCCACGCCGATAAACTGGCTGGTGGAGTAAAGCCCCATCGCCGTGCCTTTGTAGCCCGCCGGCGACTCTTTGCTCACCAGCGAAGGCAGAATCGCCTCCATCAGGTTGAAGGCGAAGAAGAAAAGCTGCACGCCGATCACCAGCGTCCAGAAGTGGCCTTCCGCGCCCCACAGCACAATCTCCGCGATCACGATCAGCCCGACGCAGGCGACAAAGACCCGCTTCATGCGGCGTTTCACCTCGGCGTAAATAATAAAGGGCACCACGCCGACAAAGGCGATCAGCATCGTGACCAGATAGATTTTCCAGTGCTCGGAGGCGGGCAGGCCCGCCTGCTCGAACTGGCCGGGCAGGGCGACGAAGCTGGACATTAGCAGGATATGCAGGCAGAGAATGCCGACGTTGAGTTTAATCAAACGTGAATTGCCGAGCACCTTGCGGAAGCTGCCTTTCACCATGCCCGATTCGCGATTCAGCACGTGGTTAGGAGCATTGGGCACCACCAGCAGGGTGATCACGATGCCCAGCGAGGCGAGGATAGCGATCATCCAGAACAGCGCGTGCAGGCCAAGCGCATGGGTAACGATTGGGCCGATGACCATTGCGATGGCGAAGGTGACGCCAAAGCTGATGCCAATAAAGGCCATCGCCTTGGTGCGATTCTGTTCACGGGTTAAATCAGAGAGCAGCGCCATCACGGCGGCGGCGATGGCGCCGGAACCCTGTAGCGCGCGGCCCAGAATAATGCCCCAGATCGAGCTGGTGGTGGCGGCGATAATACTGCCAAGAACGAACAGCAGCAGCCCACCGACGATCAGCGGTTTACGCCCGATGCGGTCGGAGAGCAGGCCGAAGGGGATTTGAAAAATCGCCTGCGCCAGACCGTAGATGCCGATCGCCAGGCCGATAAGCGTTTCACTTGCACCCTGAAGCGCCATGCCGTAGGTGGTTAACACCGGCAGGACCATAAACATGCCCAGCATTCGCAGGGAAAATACCGTACCCAAACCCCATGTGGCGCGTCGCTCCACCGGCGTCATTTTATTATCGTTCATTCCAACCTCTGTAAGTTTGCCGCATCTATTTTAGGGAGCAGGGGAGGGCGGGTAAAACAATAGTGTTTAAGAAGTGGTAACAAAAAGAAAGGGCGCGAAATCGCGCCCTTAGCATGCTATTGCCGTGCGGTTTTACCACACATAGGTCAGCAGATCTTTCGACGCCGGGGCCATGAAGTCGACCGACATCATCACGCTCAGCGCGGTGATGGCGACGATAGAGAAGACGAACAGCTTACGTGCCCAAACGCGATCGTTTGAGGTTTTGTAACCTGACAGCGCCATTCCCAGCCACCAGACGCTCACCGCCGCCGCGACGACCAGATATTTATAGCCCGCGTAGCCGCCCAGCGTCAGCATCAGCGTCGCGATCATAAACGCCAGAATGTAGAGCGTAATATGATTCTTCGCCACGGAGATGCCTTTCACCACCGGCAGAACCGGGATGTTGGCCGCCTGGTAATCTTTAAAGCGGAAGATGGCAATCGCGTAGGAGTGCGGCATCTGCCACAGGCTAAAGATCGCCAGCAGGATCAGCGCGCCGGCGTCGAACTGACCGGTGACGGCGCAGTAGCCAATCACCGGCGGCGCGGCGCCTGACAGGCTGCCAATCAGCGTCCCGTAAACTGAGTGACGCTTCATGTACAGGCTGTAAATACCGACGTAAACCACGAAGCCCATGACCGCCAGCCACATGGCCAGCGGATTGGCGCCAAAGTAGAGCAACGCAAAGCCAGCAATACCCAGCGCGGTAGCATAAATCAGGCTTACTTTCGCGGAGATGAGGCCTTTAACCAGCACTCGATTCCGGGTTCTCTCCATCTTCACGTCGATATCGCGGTCGATCACGTTGTTAAAAACACAACCTGAGGCGACAACCAGCGATACGCCGATCAGCGAGGCGAGGAACAGGGCGTAATCGATGCTGCCTTTCGAGGCCAGCAAAAATCCGCCGATCACAGAAATTAAATTCCCGAAAATAATTCCTGGTTTGGTTACTTGCAGGTATTGCTTAATCATTACGCGACTCTTTAGCGAACCATCATGTTGTAGTTGAGGTTCCACATAATCCACAGCGAGCCCACTACGACGATCAGAATAATGACCGCCGAGAAGACGATGGCCACCATGTTCCAGCCGCCTTCGGACTTGGTGTCCAGATGCAGGAAGTAGATCAGGTGAACAACGACCTGGATAACTGCGCAGGCAACGACAACGCCCAGCGTCATACCCTGGGATGACCCGCCGCTCATTACCATCCAGAACGGAATACCGGTCAGGATGACAGAGAGGATGAAGCCGATCATGTAGGACTTCACGCTGCTGTGCGGAACAACATTTCCGTTAGCTGAATGACTCATTACATGACCCCCATCAGATAGACAATGGTAAACACGCAGATCCACACCACATCCAGGAAGTGCCAGAACAGGCTCAGGCAGAGGATGCGCGTATGGTTAGTCGACGTCAGTCCACGTTTGGCGATCTGGAACATCAGCACCAGCATCCAGATCAGGCCGCAGGTCACGTGCAGACCGTGGGTGCCGACCAGCGTAAAGAAGCCAGACAGGAAGCCACTGCGGTTCGGGCCAAAGCCCTCTTCGATCAGATGATGGAACTCATAGATTTCCATGCAGATAAAGCCAAGACCGAACAGGAAAGTCAGCGCCAGCCAGCTGAGCACCGAGCTTTTCTTGTCGTGGTTCATGGCGATAACCGCCATGCCGTAGGTGATGGAGCTAAGCAGCAGCAGCGCTGTTTCGCCCAGCACGAACGGCAGTTCGAAGATATCTTTGCCTGACGGACCGCCGGCAGTGCTGTTGACCATGACTGCATAGGTCGCAAACAGGGTTGCGAAGATAATGCAGTCACTCATCAGGTAGATCCAGAAGCCAAAGACTTTATTGGCTCCTGCATCGTGATGCCCATGCTCCGCATGGGCGTCGTGGTGGTGTTTTGTCAGAGTTTCAGTTGACATTATTTCAGACCCGCTTTGCTGATATCGTCAAAGTGCTGCTTTTCGATCTTCTCAATCTCGGCAACCGGAACGTAGTAGTCCACGTCTTCGTCGAAGCTCTTCACAATCCAGGTCACGATCATGCCCAGGAAGGAAAGGCCAGCCAGCCACCAGATATGCCAGATTGCGGCAAAACCGAATACCGTTGCGAAGGCAGCGATCACGATAGCCGCGCCACTGTTCTTCGGCATATGAATCTCTTCATATTTCGCCGGCTGCTGATACGCTTCGCCTTTCTCTTTCATTTCCCAGAACGCGTCGCGCTCGTGGATATGCGGGATAGTAGCGAAGTTGTAGAACGGCGGCGGTGAAGAGGTTGCCCACTCCAGCGTACGGCCGCCCCACGGGTCACCGGTCAGATCGCGGTTCTGATGACGGTCACGCACAGAGACGTAGAACATGGTCAGCTGGCAGATGATGCCGCAGGCAATCAGGCCCGCACCCACAGCGGCAACAACCAGCAGCGAGTGGAACTGCGGATCGATATCCTGGCTCAGACGACGGGTCATACCCATGAAGCCCAGGATGTACAGCGGCATAAACGCAACGAAGAAGCCGATGATCCAGAACCAGAAGGCGCGTTTGCCCCAAGTCTCGTTCAGGGTAAAGCCGAAGGCTTTCGGGAACCAGTAGGTCACGCCGGCCATACAACCGAATACCACGCCGCCAATGATGACGTTATGGAAGTGCGCAATCAGGAACAGGCTGTTGTGCAGCACGAAATCCGCGCCCGGCACTGCCAGCAGAACACCGGTCATACCACCTACAGAGAAGGTGACCAGGAAGCCCACGGTCCACAGCATGGCAGAGTGCATCACGATGCGGCCCTGGTACATGGTGAACAGCCAGTTGAAGATTTTCACGCCGGTCGGAATCGCGATGATCATCGTCATGATGCCGAAGAAGGCGTTAACGTTCGCGCCCGCACCCATGGTGAAGAAGTGGTGCAGCCAAACGATGAACGACAGTACGGTAATGGCGATGGTTGCCCACACCAGTGAGGTGTAGCCAAACAGACGCTTTTTCGAGAAGGTCGCAGTGACTTCAGAGAAGACGCCAAACACCGGCAGCACCAGGATATACACTTCCGGGTGGCCCCAGACCCAGATCAGGTTGACGTACATCATCATGTTACCGCCCATTTCATTAGTAAAGAAATGGAAGCCGAGGTAACGGTCAAGCGTCAACAGCGCCAGGGTCACGGTCAGAACCGGGAACGCAGCGATGATCAGGACGTTGGTGCAAAGAGAAGCCCAGGTAAATACCGGCATTTTGAACAGGTCCATGCCCGGCGCACGCATCTTCAGAATGGTTACGAAGAAGTTGATGCCGGTCAGCGTGGTCCCGATACCGGAAAGCTGGAGACTCCAGATCCAGTAATCGACCCCGACGCCAGGACTGTACTCCGCGCCAGACAGCGGCGGATAGGCCAGCCAGCCGGTCTGTGCAAACTCGCCCACGCCCAGAGAAAGGTTAACCAGGATCACACCGACCGCGGTAAACCAGAAGCTCAGGTTGTTCAGGAACGGGAATGCCACGTCGCGCGCACCGATTTGCAGCGGTACCGCGATGTTCATCAGACCGACCACGAAAGGCATCGCCACGAAGAAGATCATAATCACGCCGTGCGCGGTAAAGATCTGGTCGTAGTGGTGCGGTGGAAGTATGCCGGCTTCCCCAGCGGAAGCCATGACTTGCTGGGTACGCATCATAATCGCATCGGCAAAGCCGCGCAGCAGCATGACGAACGCCATGATGATGTACATGATACCCAGTTTTTTGTGGTCGACGGAGGTGAGCCACTCCGACCACAGGTACTGCCATTTACCAAAATAGGTGAGGGCAGCGATGATTGCCAGACCACCAATGATGATCCCGGCAACCGTAACCATGATAATCGGCTCATGGTACGGCACTGCATCCAGTGTTAATTTTCCGAACATCGTATTATTCCTCGGCTCCCGCGGAAGCGGTGTGACTCATGTCCATGCCTTCGTGCTGCGACATGTCCATCTTCCCGTGGCTGGTCATGAACTTAGCGATGACTTGCTTGAACAGTTCAGGATTCGCTGAAGAGAAATATTCCACCGGATGATTTTCGCTTGGCACCGCCACTTTCTCGAAATCTTCCATTGTGGTCAGCGTGTTAGGCGCCGCTTTAACTTTGGCGACCCACTGCTGGAATTCCGCATCGTCCTTGGTTGCAATGGCTTTGAACTTCATACCAGAGAAACCGCGACCACTGAAGTTCGAAGAGATGCCGTCGAACGTTCCTGGCTCATTGGCGATCAGGTGCAGTTGGGTCTGCATGCCCGCCATGGCGTAAATCTGGCTGCCGAGCGTCGGAATAAAGAAGGAGTTCATCACGGAGTTGGAGGTAATTTTGAAGCTCACCGGCGTATTAGCCGGGAAAGCGATCTGGTTAACGGTCGCAATACCCTGTTCCGGGTAGATAAACAACCATTTCCAGTCCAGCGCCACAACCTGGATCTCAACCGGTTTCACGTCAGAGGCCAGCGGTTTGCTCGGCTCCAGCGCGTGGGTCGATTTCCATGTCAGCACGCCGAGGAAGAGAATGATCAGGATCGGAATGGTCCAGACCACGGCTTCCACTTTGTTAGAGTGTGACCAGTTAGGGCTGTACTTCGCTTCAGTGTTGGATGCACGATATTTCCATGCAAACATCACCGCCATCAAGATTGCCGGAATAACGACGATCATCATTAAGCCGAAGGCTGTCAGAATCAACGAACGTTGCTCAAGTGCAATCTGTCCCTTGGGATTTAACAACGCATTATCGCAGCCACTCATTAACAAAGTGCCTGCGATTAATGACAAAATCCCCAAACTTTTATTGTATTTCCTGAGTCTCATTTAACGACCTCAATGACAAAGGGCTTATTGTCGTTTAAGTGTGCGCGCATTTTACGGGAAGGTTTATGCAGTGTAAAGGCTTTGTTGAATAAATCAGATTTCGGGTAAGTCTCCCCCGTAGCGGGTTGTGTTTTCAGGCAATACGCACGCTTTCAGGCATACCTGCTTTCGTCATTTTGTTCAGCGCTCGTACCAGGGCCATAGCCTCTGCAACCTGACCATCGTAGTCACGCAGTGTCAGTGAACCCCCGAACAGCTGTTTTACCCGGTACATCGCCGTTTCCGCTATCGAGCGACGGTTGTAATCTGTTGTCCATTTCCACCGCGCATTACTCCCGGTCATTCGCTGATTAGCCACTGCACGGTTACGGTCTGCATATTCACCGGGCCAGTAACCCGCACCTTTTCGGGGAGGGATAAGCGCGCTGATTTTCTTACGCCGCAGTTCATCGTGACATAGCCGGGTATCGTAAGCGCCATCGGCGGCGGCTGACCTGATTTTCCGGTGGGTTTGCCGGATTAACCCGGGGAAGGCCTCTGAGTCCGTAACGTTGTTCAGCGACAGGTCAGCGCAGATGATTTCATGTGTTTTACTGTCAACGGCGAGATGCAGCTTACGCCAGATACGGCGGCGTTCCTGGCCATGCTTTTTGACTTTCCACTCGCCTTCACCGAAGACCTTCAGCCCGGTGGAATCAATTACCAGGTGTGCGATTTCACCCCGGGTGGGCGTTTTGAAACTGACATTAACCGACTTTGCCCGCCTGCTGACACAGCTGTAATCCGGGCAGCGTAGCGGAACGTTCATCAGAGAAAAAATGGAATCAATAAAGCCCTGCGCAGCGCGCAGGGTCAGCCTGAATACGCGTTTAATGACCAGCACAGTCGTGATGGCAAGGTCAGAATAGCGCTGAGGTCTGCCTCGTGAAGAAGGTGTTGCTGACTCATACCAGGCCTGAATAGCTTCATCATCCAGCCAGAAAGTTATGGAGCCACGGTTGATGAGGGCTTTATTGTAGGTGGGCCAGTTGGTGATTTTGAACTTTTGCTTTGCCACGGAACGGTCTGCGTTGTCGGGAAGATACGTGATCTGATCCTTCAACTCAGCAAAAGTTCGATTTATTCAACAAAGCCCAGTGTAAACCAGCATAAGGATGTGTCAGCAGCGTGTTGACACCTTTTGCTAAGGGTGTCACAGATGTTGCCTGGGGTGACAAATTATTAACTGCGACAAGCAGTTGGCACTAATATAACAAAAACCGATGAAAGTATCCTTAAAGAAATCAGGGAAAGAATAAACCTTACTTTTGGTGCTCAATTCTTTAACAAATCTGCATCATTTGTGTGATGAAAATTCTACAAAATAATTGCTCACCGGTTTTTAATATATTGGCTAAAAAAGCAATCGCGATCTTAATATTTTCAGGAAAATAACACGCGATGACAAAGTTTAACTTTTGCCGCCCGAAAAGGCGGCCTGATTTACTTTCCTGATGAAATCATACCTGATGTTAATTACCGCGGCTGGCGCGCCGCGGAGGCGCTGCGCTGCGCCAGCACGTCCAGCGTAACGCCGCCGCACACCGCCAGCGCCAGCAGCGCCATGCCCGCCTCAAACAGCCCGCCAGGCTGGCCCTCAAGCTGCCACCCTCCCAGCGCCTGACAGGCTAGCGCCGCCAGCCAGAGCGCAATAAGCGCGCCGCCCACGCAGAACAGGCGCGTCGTCCAGCGATAGGCGACGGCAAAGCGGGTGCGTGGGAAAAAACGCTCGCTTTTCTGCGCCGCATCAAGCGTGCTGCGGCACAGCAGCAGCAGCAGCAGGCCTGGCAGCGCCGCCAGCACGGTAAAGGCGTAGAAGGTCGGCCAGCCCCAGAGTTCCACCAGCCAGCCGGCCGCCGGGCCGACATAGACACGGCCCACCGCCGAGAGCGCCGAGAGCAGGGCGAACTGCGTCGCAGAGAAAGATTTGTTGCACAGGGTCATTAACAGCGCCACAAACGCCGCGGTGCCCATGCCGCCGCACAGATTCTCGACAAAGACGGCGCTGGCCATGCTCCATAAATGGTGCGGCGTCACCGCCAGCAGCCAGTAGGCGAAATTCGAGACCGCCTGCAGCACGCCAAAGATCAACAGGGCGCGGAACAGGCTCAGGCGCTGCATCAGCACGCCGCCGTAGAGCGCACCAATAATCGTCGCCAGCAGGCCGAGCGTTTTGTTGACCAGCCCGACGTCGCCGGCGTTGAAACCGACGCCGCGAATTAAAAAGGTGGTGGTGAGCGAGGCGGCGAAGGCGTCGCCGAGCTTATACAGCACGATCAGGGTGATGAGCAGCCAGGCGTTGTCGCGCTGGAAAAAATCCCGTAGCGGCAGCGAGACCGCGTCGCGCAGGGAGTGCGGCGGGGCCACGCGACTGTCGGGCTCTTTCGCCATCAGGGTAGCGATCAGCGCGGGCGCCATCAGCAGTGCCATCAGCCAGTAGGTCGTCTGCCAGCCGAGATAGCGATCCGCCAGCCACAGCGCCAGCCCGCCGGAGACCAGCATCGCCAGCCGATAGCCCAGCACGGTAATGGCCGCACCGCTGCCGCGCTCTTCCGGCGGCAGCACGTCGGTTTTCCACGCGTCGAAAACGATATCCTGCGAGGCGGAGCAGAAGGCGACCAGCACCGCCAGCGCGGCGAGCAGCGTCAGGTCGCGCCCTGGCTGCATAAAGCCCATCGCTACAATCCCGCCAATCAGCGCGATTTGCGTCAGCAGCAGCCAGCCGCGTCGTCGTCCGAGAAACGGCGGGGTAAAGCGGTCCATCACCGGCGACCAGAGAAATTTAAATACGTAGGCCTGACCGACCAGTGAAAAGAAGCCGATGGTCTTCAGGTCGACATTTTCCACCGTCATCCACGCCTGCAGCGTGCCGGCGGTGAGCGCCAGCGGCAATCCTGAAGCAAAGCCCAGCAGCAGTAACACGGCGGCATTTCGTTGGGTGAAGATACGGAGATAATGATTCATGCGGATCCTGAAGCAGTGCCCGGCAGCGCGCCGGGCACAGGGTGCGGCGGATTAGTGCGCGTTCTGCTTAATGAAGTTGTTGATGCTGGTGTCCTGCGCCATGTCGGCGATGACATCGCCCAGCGTCGAGTTCACCGCGTTGGTGATCTTGTCGTTGGTCGCGCTGAACGCGCCTTCTACGCTGTAGGTCTGGCGGTAGTTTTTCACCTGCTTATTGCCGTTTTTCGCGGTGGCGATAATCGAGATATCCGCTTTAGTGGTGATGCTGTAGCGCACATTGCCCTGGGTCACGTCGGCATAGAGGTTGTTCACCACGATCTGCAGATCGACCGCGCCGTCAGGACCGATCATATAACCGCGCGCGGTCATCTGCTTCTCCAGCACCTCCTGCAGCAGGAAGCGCAGGTCGCGCGATGGCGTCAGGGTCACCAGTTGACCGTCGCGATTCACTTTCGCCAGCGCCTGATCGCTGCGCTGATCGGCGCCGTTAATGCTGACGGTGACGCCCATCAGGCTCGGGTCCTGCTGTGGCAGCTCGATTTTAGGCTGAATGGTCAACGTATTGCTGTTAGTGGCGCAGCCGGCCAAAATGAACGCGGCCAGCAGGGGAAATAACAGTTTTTTCAACATGCTTCTTCTCGTTAATGTTGTGGGTTGGTTTGCAAAAACTGCGGCCATCATAGCACTGCGCGGCAGTGAAAAAAGCCCTGGCCGGGTGTAAATTCGCGGTAAACGCCTTTTTTATCCGCCTGCTCAAAGCGGCCTGTTGATCGCCTCTCTCGCTGCGCTATGATGCCGTCTGGCTTAGACAACCGCGGAAATATTTTCACACATTTGTGCGGTTGCGCCTGAAAAGCTACTAATATTTAACCAGATGGGGCACAGCGCTCGCCATTGAGGAAAAAACAATGATCCGCGAACAAATCGAAGAGAAGCTGCGCCTGGCTTTCCAGCCGGCACATCTGGAAGTGCATGACGAAAGCTACCGCCACAACGTGCCGGCAGGATCGGAGAGCCATTTTAAAGTGGTTATCGTCAGCGATCTGTTTGCTGGCCAGCGCTTTCTGGCGCGCCACCGCGCCATCTACGGCGAACTGGCCGCTGAGCTGGCGGGCAGCGTGCACGCGCTGGCGCTGCACACCTACACCCTCAAAGAGTGGGAAGGATTGCAGGATACCGTGCTGGCCTCCCCGAACTGCCGCGGCGCCGGCACCCTCGCCTGAATTCCCCTTTTCTAAAAACGGCCTGCGGGCCGTTTTTTTTCATTATTTAGCGATAAACGCGATCTCCGGCGCAAAAAAGCAGCAAAGCCGTTAAAAAGTGGTGAGTTTCCAGCCTCGACTCACCAGGACGATGCCGCTATAATGCGGCGTCTATTTTTCCGGAATGTCTTCGGGACGCTTCTGGTGACAGGGATCAGGTTCTCTTAATGGAAGCCGTCCCGGTTGTTGGATACGGCGCATTACACAATGTGTGGTGTCTGAAGTTGACCGAGCACGCGATTTTTTGAGGTAACAAGATGACAGTTTCAGTAGAAACCACTCAGGGTCTGGGCCGTCGCATTTCGATTACTGTCCCTGCTGACAGCATTGAAAGCGCAGTGAAGAAAGAACTGGTGGAAGTGGCGAAAAAAGTCCGTATCGATGGTTTCCGTAAAGGCAAAGTGCCGGCCAATATCATCGCACAGCGCTACGGCGCTTCTGTTCGTCAGGACGTGCTGGGCGAGCTGATGACGCGCAACTTCGTTGACGCCATCATCAAAGAAAAAATCAACCCGGCTGGCGCGCCGAACTACGTGCCGGGCGAGTACAAAGAAGGCGAAGACTTCACCTACGCGGTAGAGTTCGAAGTCTATCCGGAAGTTGAGCTGCAGGGTCTGGACAGCATCGAAGTGGAAAAACCACTGGTTGAAGTCACCGACGCTGACGTCGACGCCATGCTGGACACGCTGCGCAAGCAGCAGGCGAACTGGAAAGAGAGCGATGCAGCGGCAACCGCTGAAGATCGCGCGACCATCGACTTCTCTGGCTCTGTTGACGGCGAAGAGTTTGAAGGCGGCAAAGCCTCTGACTTCGTGCTGGCCATGGGCCAGGGCCGCATGATCCCGGGCTTCGAAGAGGGCATCGTCGGTCATAAAGCGGGCGAAACCTTCACTATCGACGTGAAATTCCCGGAAGACTACCACGCGGAAAACCTGAAAGGTAAAGACGCGAAGTTCGAGATCGTGCTGAAGAAAGTGGAAACGCGCGAGCTGCCGGAACTGACCGAAGAGTTCATCAAGCGTTTCGGCGTGGAAGATGGCTCAATTGAGGGTCTGCGCGCCGAAGTGCGTAAGAACATGGATCGCGAGCTGAAAGGCGCTATCCGTAACCGCGTGAAGACGCAGGCGATCGACGGTCTGGTGAAAGCCAACGAGATCGACGTCCCGACTGCCCTGATCGACAGCGAAATCGACGTGCTGCGTCGCCAGGCTGCGCAGCGCTTCGGCGGCAACGAGAAGCAAGCGCTGGAACTGCCGCGCGAGCTGTTCGAAGAGCAGGCGAAACGCCGCGTTATCGTCGGTCTGCTGCTGGGTGAAGTGATCCGCACTCACGAATTGAAAGCGGACGAAGCGCGCGTTAATGCGCTGATCGAAGAGATGGCGTCTGCCTACGAAGATCCGCAGGAAGTGATCGAGTTCTACAGCAAGAACAACGAGCTGATGAACAACATGCGCAACGTGGCGCTGGAAGAGCAGGCGGTTGAAGCCGTTCTGGAAAAAGCGAAAGTCACTGAGAAAGCGACCAGCTTCCAGGAACTGATGAATCAGACCTCTGCTGCCTGATCGCTGATTTAACCAGAAGTGCTGAGCCCGCGGCTGCAAAGTCGCGGGCTTTTTTGTTTTTGCGGCCTCAGCGTCGCTATTCGCCTAATAAAGCGGCAAATTATTCACGTTGCGCTTTTTCCCGGTTAGCGAATAGAGAAAAGGTTGTTATGCTTGAAACAGCAAGGCAGTATCCCCAGATTGAGGGAGTATGCACAAGAGAGTTAGACTGGCTGATTAACCGTCCTTGAAGGTGTCGGAAACGAAGCGGAGACGCGCGATGCGGGCTCGCTTCAGTGAAAATCGGTACAGAATGTTGCCAATGAACTATATCCAGGAGACGGTAATGTCATACAGTGGCGATCGTGAATTTACTGCGCCGCGCAATGCGCTGGTGCCCATGGTGGTTGAACAGACTTCGCGCGGCGAGCGTTCCTACGACATCTATTCCCGCCTGCTGAAAGAGCGCGTCATCTTCCTGACTGGTCAGGTTGAAGATCACATGGCCAATCTGATCGTGGCGCAGATGCTGTTTCTGGAAGCGGAAAACCCTGAGAAAGATATCTATCTCTACATTAACTCCCCTGGCGGCGTGATCACCGCGGGCATGTCGATCTACGACACCATGAAGTTCATCAAGCCTGACGTCAGCACCATTTGTATGGGCCAGGCCTGTTCAATGGGCGCGTTCCTGCTCACCGCCGGCACCAAAGGCAAGCGTTTCTGCCTGCCGAACTCGCGCGTGATGATCCACCAGCCGCTGGGCGGCTATCAGGGCCAGGCGACCGACATTGAAATTCATGCCAAAGAGATCCTGAAAGTGAAGCAGCGCATGAATGAGCTGATGGCGCAGCACACCGGCAAGTCGCTGGAAGAAATTGAGCGCGATACCGAGCGCGACCGTTTCCTCTCGGCGAGTGAAGCGGTAGAGTATGGTTTAGTCGACTCTGTCCTGACGCATCGTGAATAAGACTCATCTGCCCGGCTCCTTACGCTATAGTTACTGGGAAACGGGTTTGAGTTGAATGAATATTGGCCGTGTTCGCACGGCCTGCGCCGTACGCCAGTATGGCCTGAGAACAAGAAGAGGTTAACTGATGACAGATAAGCGCAAAGACGGTTCAGGGAAGTTGCTGTACTGCTCTTTTTGCGGCAAAAGCCAGCATGAAGTGCGTAAGCTGATTGCCGGGCCGTCAGTGTATATCTGCGACGAGTGTGTCGATCTGTGCAATGACATCATTCGCGAAGAGATTAAAGAAGTTGCCCCGCATCGCGAACGTAGCGCGCTGCCTACGCCGCACGAAATCCGCCATCACCTCGATGATTATGTTATCGGCCAGGAAAGGGCGAAAAAAGTGCTGGCGGTTGCGGTGTACAACCACTACAAGCGCCTGCGCAACGGCGATACCAGCAACGGCATTGAGCTGGGCAAAAGCAACATTCTGCTGATTGGTCCTACCGGTAGCGGTAAAACTCTGCTGGCGGAGACGCTGGCGCGCCTGCTGGACGTGCCGTTCACCATGGCCGACGCCACCACGCTGACCGAAGCGGGCTACGTGGGCGAAGACGTGGAGAACATCATCCAGAAGCTGCTGCAGAAGTGCGACTATGACGTGCAGAAAGCGCAGCGCGGCATCGTTTATATCGATGAGATCGATAAAATCTCGCGTAAATCGGACAACCCGTCCATTACGCGCGACGTTTCCGGCGAAGGCGTGCAGCAGGCGCTGCTGAAGCTGATCGAAGGCACCGTCGCGGCGGTTCCGCCGCAGGGCGGCCGTAAGCATCCGCAGCAGGAGTTTTTGCAGGTCGACACCTCGAAGATTCTGTTTATCTGCGGCGGCGCGTTTGCGGGTCTGGATAAAGTGATCTCCCAGCGCGTGGAAACCGGCTCCGGCATCGGCTTCGGCGCCACGGTGAAAGGCAAATCGCAGAAAGCGACTGAAGGCGAGCTGCTCTCTCAGGTTGAACCTGAAGATCTGATCAAATTCGGCCTGATCCCGGAATTTATCGGTCGTCTGCCGGTGGTCGCCACCCTCAGCGAGCTGAGTGAAGAGGCGCTGATCCAGATCCTGCGCGAGCCGAAGAACGCCCTGACCAAGCAGTACCAGGCGCTGTTCAACCTGGAAGGCGTCGAGCTGGAGTTCCGCGACGAAGCCCTGACCGCCATCGCCAAAAAAGCGATGTCGCGTAAGACCGGCGCGCGCGGCCTGCGCTCGATCGTTGAAGGCGCGCTGCTGGAAACCATGTACGATCTGCCTTCGATGGAAGACGTAGAAAAAGTGGTGATTGACGAGTCGGTTATCGACGGCCAGTCAGAGCCAATGCTGATCTACGGCAAGCACGAAGCCCAGGCGTCTGGCGAATAATTCACCACGCCAAGGGTGTTGAAATGATTAAAAAAGGGGAAAATTCTTTCCCCTTTTGTTTTTCTCGCTTTCATGCCGTTGAATGTCGAACGATCATCCCCATATACTCATAATCCTGTGGGTTTAACTGCACGTTCCTGCATTTGCGGTGCCCATCACCTGGCGGACACTAACTAAGAGAGAGCTCTATGAATCCTGAGCGTTCTGAACGCATTGAAATCCCCGTGTTGCCTCTGCGCGACGTGGTGGTTTATCCGCACATGGTAATTCCGTTGTTTGTTGGTCGGGAAAAATCGATTCGTTGCCTTGAAGCGGCGATGGATCATGACAAGAAGATCATGCTGGTTGCCCAGAAAGAGGCGTCAACGGATGAACCTGGCATTAACGATCTCTTCTCTGTAGGGACCGTAGCCTCTGTATTGCAGATGCTGAAACTGCCTGACGGCACAGTCAAAGTGCTGGTCGAAGGCCTGCAGCGCGCGCACATCACCACGCTGGCCGACAACGGCGACCACTTTACCGCGCAGGCGGAATACCTGATCTCGCCGGAAATCGAAGAGCGCGAGCAGGAAGTGCTGGTGCGCACGGCCATCAATCAGTTTGAAGGCTACATCAAGCTGAATAAAAAGATCCCGCCGGAAGTGCTGACTTCGCTGAACAATATCGACGACGCAGCGCGTCTGGCCGACACCGTGGCGGCGCATATGCCGCTGAAATTAGCGGATAAACAGTCGGTGCTTGAGATGTCGGACGTTAACGAACGTCTGGAATATCTGATGGCGATGATGGAGTCCGAAATCGATCTGCTGCAGGTTGAGAAGCGCATTCGCAACCGCGTGAAAAAGCAGATGGAGAAAAGCCAGCGCGAGTACTACCTGAATGAGCAGATGAAGGCCATTCAGAAAGAGCTGGGCGAAATGGACGACGTGCCGGACGAGTACGAAGCCCTGAAGCGCAAAATCGACGCGGCGAAAATGCCGGCCGAAGCGCGCGAAAAAGCAGAAGCCGAGCTGCAAAAATTAAAAATGATGTCGCCGATGTCCGCCGAAGCGACGGTGGTGCGCGGCTATATCGACTGGATGGTTCAGGTGCCGTGGAACGCGCGCAGCAAGGTGAAGAAAGACCTGCGCAAGGCCCAGGAGACGCTGGACACCGACCATTACGGCCTGGAGCGCGTCAAAGACCGCATCCTGGAATACCTCGCCGTACAGAGCCGCATCAGCAAAATCAAAGGCCCGATCCTCTGTCTGGTGGGGCCGCCGGGCGTGGGTAAAACCTCGCTGGGTCAGTCGATCGCCAAGGCGACCGGACGCAAATACGTGCGTATGGCGCTGGGCGGCGTGCGTGACGAAGCGGAAATTCGTGGTCACCGTCGCACCTACATCGGCTCGATGCCGGGCAAACTGATCCAGAAGATGGCGAAGGTCGGCGTGAAAAACCCGCTGTTCCTGCTGGATGAGATCGACAAAATGTCTTCTGATATGCGCGGCGATCCCGCTTCCGCGCTGCTGGAAGTGCTCGATCCCGAGCAGAACATCGCCTTTAACGATCACTACCTCGAAGTGGATTACGATCTCTCCGACGTGATGTTCGTGGCGACCTCTAACTCCATGAACATTCCGGCGCCGCTGCTGGATCGTATGGAGGTGATCCGCCTGTCGGGTTACACCGAGGATGAGAAGCTCAATATCGCCAAACAGCATCTGCTGCCGAAGCAGATTGAGCGTAACGCCCTGAAGGCGAGCGAAATTACCGCTGAAGACAGCGCCATCGTCGGCATCATTCGCTACTACACCCGCGAAGCGGGCGTGCGTAGCCTTGAGCGCGAACTGTCGAAGCTGTGCCGTAAAGCGGTGAAAACGCTGCTGCTGAATAAAGAGCAGAAGCACATCACCATTAACGGCGAAAACCTCAAGGATTTCCTGGGCGTGCAGCGCTTCGACTATGGCCGCGCCGAAAGCGAAAACCGCGTGGGTCAGGTAACCGGCCTGGCGTGGACGGAAGTGGGCGGCGATCTGCTGACCATCGAAACCGCCTGCGTGCCGGGTAAAGGCAAGCTGACCTACACCGGTTCGCTCGGTGAAGTGATGCAGGAGTCGATTCAGGCGGCGCTCACCGTGGTGCGCGCGCGCGCCGAGAAGCTCGGCATCAACGGCGACTTCTACGAGAAGCGCGACATCCACGTGCACGTGCCGGAAGGCGCGACGCCGAAAGATGGCCCGAGCGCCGGTATCGCGATGTGCACCGCGCTGGTCTCCTGTCTGACCGGCAACCCGGTGCGCTCTGACGTGGCGATGACCGGTGAGATCACGCTGCGCGGTCAGGTGCTGCCGATCGGCGGCCTGAAAGAGAAGCTGCTGGCGGCCCATCGCGGCGGCATTAAAGTGGTGCTGATCCCAGACGATAACAAACGCGATCTTGAAGAGATCCCGGCCAACGTGATCGCCGATCTGGAGATCCATCCGGTGAAGCGCATCGAGGAAGTGTTAGGCCTCGCGCTGGAAAATGCCCCTTACGGCATGCAGGTTGCGACCGCAAAATAGTGATTCGCGACATAAAGCATTAAAAAGCGAAGCTGGCAGGCGAATGAGCGCTTGCCAGCTTTTTTTAGTGCCGCTAATTTAGGGGGCTGCGGAAACAGCGATTAAGATGAATTCCGTTGTTTCGGCTCAACAGGCTTGATATAACGTGCTGCGCATTCGTATCCGGCAGGACGCGCGGATGTGAAGTGAAATAATTAAAAGAGGGGATGAAGAGAGTGAATAAGTCACAGTTGATCGACAAAATTGCTGCAGACGCTGACATTTCTAAAGCAGCAGCGGGACGTGTTTTAGACGCATTCACCAGTTCTGTTACCGACGCGCTGAAAGGCGGCGACGAAGTGGCGCTGGTGGGCTTTGGCACTTTCTCCGTACGCGAGCGTGCCGCACGTACCGGCCGCAATCCGCAGACTGGCAAAGAGATCACCATTGCTGCTGGCAAAGTACCGGGCTTCCGCGCCGGTAAAGCGCTGAAAGACGCTGTCAACGCATGACAACGCATCTGTCCGCAGAAGCATTTTCTTCCGTGGACTAGAGGACGGTTCATCCGTTCTCATGTAACATACGGGCACATCAAATTTGATGTGCCTTTTTTATTCGGATCCGGGGATAAATCGCGCTACGACTTGTCTCAACAGGAGTGAAGCTGCCAGGCTAAACGGCAGTTGCGTAACGGCCTTAATCCGACAGGCGTTGCGCCCGAGGTTTACATCCACACTACAGCGGAGCGTTGTCATACCATGATGGACAATTTACGCGCGGCGTCGAATCATGTCGTGCTCAAGGTTATTTTGGGGTTGATTATTCTCTCCTTCGTGCTGACCGGCGTTGGCAACTACCTTATCGGCGGCAGCGGCGATTATGCCGCCAAAGTGAACGGCCAGGAAATCAGCCGGGCGCAGTTAGATCAGGCGTTCAACAGCGAGCGCAGCCGCCAGCAGCAGATGCTGGGCGACCAGTTCTCACAGCTGGCTGGCAACGACGGCTTTATGCAGCAGATGCGCCAGCAGGCGCTGTCGCAGCTGGTGGACCAGGCGCTGCTCGATCAGTACATCAACGATCTCCATATCTCTATCAGCGACGATCAGGTAAAGCAGGCGATCTTCGCCCAGCAGGCGTTTCAGACCAATGGTAAATTCGACAACGCAAAATATAACGGCCTGCTGAGCAGCATGGGCTTCACCGCCGATCGCTATGCGGAAGCGCTGCGCAAACAGCTGGCGACCCAGCAGCTGATCAACGCCATCGCCAACACCGACTTTATGCTGAAAGGCGAAACCAGCAAGCTGGTAGAGCTGGTGTCGCAGAAGCGCGACATTCGTCAGGCGACCATCGACGTTAACGCGCTGGCGGCCAAACAAACCGCAACGCCCGACGAGATTGCCCAATATTATCAGCAGCATAAAAGCAACTTTATGGCACCGGAGCAGTTCCGCGTCAGCTATATCAAAATGGATGCCGCCAGCCTGCAGGCCAACGTCAGCGACGCGGATATTCAGAGCTGGTACGACCAACATAAAGCAGACTATACCCAGCCGCAGCGCAACCGCTACAGCGTGATCCAGACCAAAACCGAAGCGGACGCCGCTGCGGTGCTGGAACAGCTGAAGGGCGGCGCCGACTTTGCTGCGCTGGCGAAAAGCAAATCGATCGATCCCATCTCGGCGCGCAAAGGCGGCGACATGGGCTGGCTGGAGCCGGCCACCACGCCGGACGAGCTGAAAGAGGCGGGTCTGACGCAGAAAGGCCAGCTTTCCGGCGTGATCAAATCGTCGGTCGGCTTCCTGGTGGTGCGCCTGGATGATACCCAGCCGGAGCAGATTAAACCGCTGGCTGAGGTGCGTGACGCCGTGGCCGATAAAGCGAAGCAGGAGAAAGCGGTCGACGCCTTCTATCAGCAGCAGCAGAAGGTGAGCGAAGCGGCGAGCAACGACAACGAGTCGCTGGCCGGCGCGGCGCAGGCTTCAGGGCTGAAAGTGATTGAGACCGGCTGGTTCAGCCACGACAGCGTGCCGCCGGAGCTGAACTTCGATCCGGTGAAAAATGCGGTGTTCAACGGCGGTCTGACCGGCCAGAACGGCGCGCCGGGCAATAACTCCGACGTGATCACTGTAGATGGCGACCGCGCCTTTGTGCTGCGCATCAGCGAGCATAAACCCGAGGCGGTCAAACCGCTGGATGAGGTGAAAGCGCAGATCGCCGACACGCTGAAGCATGACAAAGCCGCACAGCAGGCGAAAGCTCAGGCAGAGAAGTTACTGGCCGATCTTAACGCCGGCAAGCTGGATGTGCTCAGCGCGGCCGGCCTGACGCTGAGCGCCAGCAAAACCGTGGATCGCAACAGCCAGGATCCGGTTGCCCAGACCGCCTTCAGCCTGCCGCAGCCCGCCGACAACAAAGCCTCATGGGGCGTCAGCGAAGATATGCAGGGCAACGTGGTGCTGGTGGCGCTGGACAAGGTCAACAGCGGCTCGCTGCCGCAGGCGCAGATCGACGAAATGGTCAAAGGCGTCACGCAGAATAACGCGCAGCTGGCTTTCGAAGCGCTGCTGGTTAACCTGCGCAAAGAGGCCAAAATTAAATATGGCGCGGCGGCGCAAATGCAGTAACGCTCGCAAAAATGTAGCAAGCATTGAAAACCGAAAAGGCCGCCTGCGCGGCCTTTTCCATTTCTGAAAGGCGCCTTTTGCCGCTGCGCCATCTCTCTGTCACGCTGTGCCTGCTGTTACACACATGGAGGAACACAGCATGACTAAATCACTTTTTCCCGCACTCTGCTTCACCCTGGCCCTGGGCGGCGCCCTCGGTTATCCCGCACTGTCGGCGGCGGAACCTGCCACTGACGCGCCGGCGGCGCAGGCCGCGCCACCCAGCCGCGAGCCGCTCAGCATTAATGACGCGAGCGCCGAGCAGCTGTCGGCGGCGATGAACGGCATCGGGCTGAAAAAGGCGCAGGCCATCGTCAGCTACCGCGAGCAGTACGGCCCTTTTACCGCCATTGAACAGCTGAAAGAGGTGCCAGGCATCGGCAATGCGCTGATTGAACGCAACGCCGATCGGCTGAAACTGTGAGCTAAGACGCAAGCCTGACGCTTTTGCCGCACGCGCGAGCTGCTTTTGCTACGCTGAAGAGGTCTTACCAGTGAGCCCTTTTGCAGCAGGAGATGTCAGGCATGCAGACCACCATTAAAGTTCGCGGCTATCACCTTGACGTGTATCAGCACGTTAACAATGCGCGCTATCTGGAGTTTCTTGAGGAGGCGCGCTGGCAGTGGCTCGAAGAGGCCGATGCCTTTAGCTGGCTGCAGCAGCAGCAGCTGGCGTTTGTGGTGGTGAACATCAATATCAACTATCGTCGCCCGGCGGTGCTGGGCGACGTGCTGGCGATCCACAGCGAAATGACGCAGCTGAACGGCAAAAGCGGCGTGATTACCCAGCGCGTGACGCTGGCGGGCAGCGACACCCTGGTGGCGGACGCGGCGCTAACCTTTGTCTGCATCGATCTGCGCACGCAGAAAGCGGTGGCGCTGGAGAGCGAGCTGCGCGCGCGGCTGGAAGCTTTCTCGACCTGAATCAGCGCCGCGTCAGCGAGACGCCGCGCTCAGGAGCAGAGGCAGGGCCAGGAGCAGGATCAGGCTAAACCGCTTTTGCTTTTCATCGCTGTCATCACGCCGTCGCGGTCGGCGAGATAGTCGTTCAGGCCGCGCGCGCGCAGATGACAGGCAGCGCATTCGCCGCAGCCGTCGCCCTTCACGCCGTTGTAGCAGGTCAGCGTCTCTTCGCGCACCAGCGTCAGGCTCTGCCAGTAATCGGCCAGCGCCCAGGTCTCCGCTTTATTCAGCCACATCAGCGGGGTCTCAAAACGCACCTCGCACGCCATCCCCAGTATGACCGCGTGGTTCAGCGCCTTGACGAATTCGTCGCGGCAGTCGGGATAGCCGGAAAAATCGGTTTCGCAGACGCCGGTGATCACCGCTTCCGCCTCTACCTGATAAGCGTAAACCGACGCCAGAGTGAGAAACAGAATATTGCGTCCCGGCACAAAGGTGCTCGGCAGGCCGCTGGCGGCGGGATCGTAAGAGGGAACGGGAATATTGTCGCGGGTCAGGCTGCTCACCGCCAGCTCGTTGAGCAGCGTCACGTCGAGTACCTTGTGCGCCCGCGCGCCCAGCTTTAACGCCAGCTCGCGCGCGACGTCGATCTCTTCGCGATGGCGCTGCCCGTAGTCAAAGGTGACGCAGTGCACTTCGTCATACTGCTGCAGTGCCTGGATCAGGCAGGTGGTGGAGTCTTGTCCACCGCTAAACACGACAACGGCTCGTTTCATCATAATGTCCTGGTCGAAAATTTTGCGTCTATGGTAATGGCTCTGCGCGCCGCTGAACAGCCTGACGCGGCGCGTCACACCGCCAGCGGCGGCGCCACCCAGGCGCGGCTGAAGTCAAACCAGCCCAGCGTGTTGAGCTGAATGCCCTCTACGCCCGGCGGCGCGAAAATTTGATAGCGATAGTTAAACAGCGGCAGCAGCAGACCGTCTTGCATCAATCGATGGTAGAGCTGATGCAGCGCGGCGCTGCGGGCCTCGCTTTCAGCCAGCTGCTGGATCGCCGACAGCTGCTGGCGAAGGGGACGGCTGTTTTCAGCGGGCCATAGCTGGTCAAGCTCCAGCCAGCTGGCCAGCGTAAAGATCGGCGCGTCGCCAATCAGCCGATCGCCCATCACCAGATCGGCCTGCGCCAGATCCTCTGTGCGCCGCCAGCTTTTGACGTCGTGAAAGGTCAGGGTCAGCTCGCAGCCTTCGGCGCGCAGCAGCTGGCGCAGCGCCTGCGCCATCTCATGCAGCTCCACCGGCAGCTGATAGTGCAGCGTCAGATGCGGCGGCAGCTGGCACGCCTCTTCCTCTTCAACCAAGGGCACCGGCCAGCCCGGCAGCAGCTCTTTACTCGGCGTGATTAATCCCTCTTCCAGCGGCAGCTGCGCCACGATGCCGCTTTGCTGCAGCAGGCGGAACAGGCGACGCGCCTGCGCCGGGCTAAAGCCGGCGCGCGGCCGACAGGCGAGGTAGCAGAAGCCGAGGCTGATGCTGCGGCTGACCGAGCGCAGCGACGCCAGATCCGCCGCGTCGCCGATGGCGATCTGCACCGGATGGCGGCAGCTGGTGCCCAGCGCGCGATCGAACAGCGTCGGGGTAATCCAGTACTCCACCGCCTGCATTAGCGGCAGCTGTAGGTGCCAGCGCGCATGGCTCTCGATACGCACCAGCTCGGGGGTAAAGTGCGCCAGCTTCCAGGCGCCGCTGCCGAGGCGCGGCTGCTGCGGATGGGGCAGCAGGCAGAGCTGATGCGCCAGCCGCCAGGGCAGCCAGTGGTCGCTGCTGCTGAGCTGAAAGCGCAGCGCCAGCGGGTGGGGCGCGTCGACGCGTTCAACCTGCGCCAGCAGGCGTCGCGCGCGATCGTCCTGCAGAATGCGCTGAAACTGCTCCACCAGCTGCGCGGCCTGAATCGGCTCGTCGCTGTGCCAGAACAGCTGCGGACGCAGCCAGAACAGCCAGACGCGCCCGTCGTCGCTGCAGTGCCAGTGATGGGCGAGGTCGCCCACCGGCTCATCCGCCTCGAAGCGCGTCAGGCCGGAAAAGAGCTGGCGCGCCAGATGCTGTTCGGCGCGTCCGCTGATCTGCAGCGGCGCCACCGATTCCAGCGGGCGATAGTAGGGGATGCGCAGCACCGGCGCGTCGTTTTGCCACTGGCCGCCCATCAGCGGGCGCAGCAGGTTAACCAGCCGATCCGGCGCCATATCCAGCAGCTGCAGCGCTTCGGCGGCGTTGCCCGCCTGCAACTGCGTCTGCAGCAGCTGTTGCCGCAGCTGCTCCGGGGTGCGCAGAAAGGTAAGCCGCCCGAGCTTTCCGCGCCCCGACTCTCCCTGCCAGTAGAGCCAGCCCGCCTGCTGCCACTGCGACAGCAGGGTGCGCAGATGGCGATCGCTGCAGAAGCAGCGGCTGGCCATCTCGGCCACGCAGGTCTGCTGGGGCGCGCCCTGGCTCTGCTGCCACAGGCGCTGAAACTGATTAAGGCGATTAAGCTGGCGCATCATAAACCCGGAAGCGTTTTCGAAAAGTATTCACTATTAGTTCCGGGATTACCAGGCGATAGTGAAGGCTGTTTTTTCAACGGGAGAGAGCAATGGCACGACTCGCCGCATTCGATATGGACGGCACGCTGCTGCTGCCCAGCCATCAGCTGGGTCAGCAGACGCTCGCCAGCCTGCTGGCGCTGCATCAGCGCGATGTGCATCTGGCGTTCGCCACCGGCCGGCATCTGCTGGAGATGCAGATCCTGCGCCAGCGCATCACGCTGCCCGCGTGGCTGATCACCGGCAACGGCACGCGCGTGCACGATCTGGAGGGGCATCTGCTGTTCGCCAGCGACCTTTCGCCGTCGGTGGCGGAGGAGGTGCTGCACAGCCGCTGGGAGAGCACGGCGACGGTGCACGTTTTCAACGACGACGGCTGGTTTACCGACGTGCCGGTGCCGCAGATGCTGCAGGCGCACGCGCTAAGCGGCTTCGGCTATCAGCTGCGCGACCTGAAAAGCTTTCCCGCGCACCAGGTGACAAAAATCTGCTTTGTCGACGATCACCACGCGCTCCTTCCGTTGCAAAGCCAGCTGGAGGCGGCGATCGGCGATCGCGCCACGATTTGCTTCTCGGCGTGGGACTGTCTGGAAGTGCTGCCGCTCAACTGCAACAAAGGCAGCGCGCTCGCCATGCTGTGTCAGCACCTTTCGCTGACGCTGGCGGAGTGTATGGCTTTCGGCGACGCCATGAACGACCGTGAAATGCTGTCGCTGGTGGGCAAAGGTTTTGTGATGGGCAACGCCATGAGCCAGCTCAAGTCCGCGCTGCCCCATTTGCCGGTTATCGGCCATTGCGAGACACAGGCGGTGTCTCACTATTTAGATCACTGGATGGCGACGCCGCACCTCGCGTATTCCCCCGAATGCTGAGGATTTCCGTGACGCGGACAGGAGGTCCGCGCTTTTATTCCAGCTCGCGCTGCCAGCGGCTGATATCGCCAAACTGCCGCGCCACCCAGCTTTCGTCATAGTAGCTGTCAGGATAGCGCTCGCCGCTGTCGCACATCAGCGTTACCAGCGATCCCTGTTCCCCCCGCGCCCGCATCCGTTTCGCTACCTGCATCATGCCCCAGAAGTTGGTGCCGGTAGAGGCGCCCGGTTTGCGGCCGATAATCTGCTCCAGTTTGCGCATCGCCGCGAGGGTCGCGCCGTCCGGCACTTTCATGATTTCGTCAATCACGTCCGGCATAAAAGAGGGCTCGACGCGCGGACGGCCGATGCCTTCGATCAGGCTGCCGCGCGGGCTGCGCAGCGTCGCGTCACGGCTGTGCCAGTAGTCGAAGAACACCGAGTGCTCGGGATCGACCACCAGCAGCCGGGTGGCGAAGCCCTGATAGCGAATATAGCGGCCCAGCGTTGCCGAGGTGCCGCCGGTGCCGGCGCTCATGATCAGGGTATGCGGCACCGGAAAGGGCTCGAGCGCCATCTGACGGAAAATGCTCTCCGCGATGTTATTATTGCCGCGCCAGTCGGTGGCGCGCTCGGCGTAGGTAAACTGATCCATAAAGTGACCGTCCAGCTCGCGCGCCAGCTGCGCCGAGGCGCTGTAAAGCTCGCAGGGATCGGCGACGAAGTGGCACTGCCCGCCGTAAAATTCGATCTGGGCGATTTTGCGCTTCGCGGTGCTCGCCGGCATTACGGCGATAAAGGGCAGGCCGAGCAGCTGGGCGAAATAGGCTTCCGACACCGCCGTGCTGCCGGAGGACGCCTCGATCACCGGCCGGTTCTCTTTAATCCAGCCGTTCGCCAGCCCGTAGAGAAACAGCGAGCGTGCCAGGCGATGCTTCAGGCTGCCGCTGGGATGGGTGCTCTCATCTTTCAGATAGAAGCTGATACCGGGATAATCCGCCAGGCGAAAGCGAATCAGGTGGGTTTCGGCGGAGCGCTGAAAGTCCGCGTTGATTTCATTAATGGCGTGGCGAGTCCAGTTACTCATGATGCGATTCCGGCAGAGAAGATGCGCTGATTGTAAGGCACGGGCAGGAAAAAGAGGTTGCTTTATCTTCGCTATAATGGCGCCATTGGAGAAAAAAATTCTCCCGGAGGAGCAAATGTTAGATAAAACTGACCGCCATCTGCTGGATCTGCTGCAGCGCGACTGCACGCTTTCGCTGCAGGCGCTGGCGGACGCCGTCAATCTGACCACCACGCCGTGCTGGAAGCGACTGAAAAAGCTGGAGGATGACGGTATCATCCGCGCACGCGTCGCGCTGCTCGATGCGGAAAAGCTCGGCCTGTCGCTCACCGCGTTTATGCTGGTGAAAACCCAGCAGCACAGCCGCGAATGGTATCAGCGCTTCGTCTCGGCGGTGCAGAGCATGCCGGAAGTGCTGGCGTTCTATCGTATGGCGGGCGAGTACGACTATCTGCTGCGCGTTCAGGTGGCGGATATGAAGCGTTATGACGATTTTTACAAACGTCTGGTCAACAGCGTGCCGGGCCTGATTGACGTCACCTCCAGCTTTGCCATGGAGGAGATCAAATACACCACGGCGCTGCCCGTTGCTCCCTGAAGCAAAAGAAAGAGAATAGCTTGTGCGATTATTCAGCCAGTTAAGTTGGTACTTTATTCGCGAGTGGCGGCGCTATCTGGGCGCGGTCACTCTGTTGATCATCATCGCGATCCTGCAGCTGCTGCCGCCGCATCTGGTGGGCGTGATCGTCGACGGCGTCACGCGCCACAGCATGAGCGGCAGCACCATTATGATGTGGATCGGCGTAATGCTGGCGACCGCCGTGGCGACCTATCTGCTGCGCTACGTCTGGCGCGTGCTGCTGTTCGGCGCCTCCTATCAGCTCGCCGTCGAGCTGCGCGAAGATTTCTATCGGCAGCTCAGCCGCCAGCACCCGGCGTTTTACCTGCGCCATCGCACCGGCGATCTGATCGCGCGCGCCACCAACGATGTCGACCGCGTGGTGTTCGCCGCAGGAGAAGGGGTGCTGACGCTAGTGGATTCGCTGGTGATGGGCTGCGTGGTGCTGCTGGTGATGAGCCTGCAGATCAGCTGGCAGCTGACGCTGCTGTCGCTGGTGCCGATGCCGATTATGGCGCTGTTTATCCACCGCTACGGCAACCAGCTGCACGATCGCTTCAAGCTGGCGCAGGCGGCTTTCTCCAGCCTGAACGATCAGACGCAGGAGAGCCTGACCAGCATCCGCATGATCAAGGCGTTCGGCCTTGAGTCGCACCAGTCTGAACAGTTCTCCGCCATTGCGCGCGACACCGGAGCGAAAAACCTGCGCGTGGCGCGCGTTGACGCCCGTTTTGACCCGACTATCTACATCGCCATCGGCCTCGCCAATCTGCTGGCAATCGGCGGCGGCAGCTGGATGGTCTGGCATCAACAGCTCACGCTCGGTCAGCTCACCAGCTTTGTGATGTACCTCGGCCTGATGATCTGGCCGATGCTGGCGCTGGCGTGGATGTTTAACATCGTCGAGCGCGGCAGCGCCGCCTGGAGCCGCATCGGCGCGCTGCTGGCGGAGGCGCCAGCGGTGCAGGATGGCGAGCAGGAGCTGCCCGCCGAAGCGGGAACGCTGCAGGCGGCTATCCGCGAGTTTCGCTATCCGGCCAGCGGCGCGCCGGTGCTGCGCAATCTGCGCTTTACGCTAAAACCGGGCCAGATGCTCGGCCTGTGCGGCCCGACCGGCAGTGGCAAAAGCACGCTGCTCAGCCTGCTGCAGCGCCACTTCGATATCGACAGCGGAGAGATCCGCTATCACGACGTGCCGCTGACGCAGCTGCGCATCGACAGCTGGCGCAGCCGCCTGGCGGTGGTCAGCCAGACGCCGTTTCTTTTCTCCGACAGCGTGGCGAGCAATATCGCGCTGGGCAGGCCTGGCGCCACGCAGGAGGCGATTGAGCGCGCGGCGACGCTGGCCTGCGTGCATGAGGATATCCTGCGGCTGCCGCAGGGCTATCAGACCGAAGTGGGCGAGCGCGGCGTGATGCTCTCCGGCGGACAGAAGCAGCGGATCGCTATTGCGCGCGCGCTGCTGCTCGACGCGGAGATCCTGATCCTCGACGACGCGCTATCGGCGGTCGACGGCCGCACCGAGCATGACATCCTGCACAACCTGCGTCAGTGGGGCAAAGGACGCACGCTGATCATCAGCGCGCATCGTCTGTCGGCGCTGACGGAGGCGAGCGAAATTCTGGTGCTGCAGCAGGGCGAAGTGGCTCAGCGTGGCGATCATGAGGCGCTGGCGGCCGAGCCGGGCTGGTATCGCGATATGTATCGCTATCAGCAGCTTGAGGCGGCGCTGGACGAAGACGAACCGGCAAAAGAGGCGCGCGATGGCGAAATCTAAACGCTTATGGCCGACGCTAAAGCGTCTGCTCGCCTACGGCAAGCCGTGGCGTAAATCGCTGAGCCTCGCGGTCGGCATGCTATGGATCGCCGCCGCGGCCGAAGTGACCGGGCCGGTGCTGGTCAGCTACTTTATCGACCAGCTGGTGGCAAAACATCAGATGCCGCTGGGCATTGTGGCGGGACTGGCGGTGAGCTTTATTCTGCTGCAGCTGCTGGCGGCGGGGCTGCACTATTTTCAGGCGCTGCTGTTTAACCGCGCGGCGATCGGCGTCGTGCAGCAGCTGCGCAGCGACGTGATGGACGCGGCGCTGCGTCAGCCGCTCAGCGCGTTCGACACTCAACCGGTGGGGCAGATTATTTCACGCGTCACCAACGACACCGAAGTGATTAAAGATCTCTACGTGACGGTGGTGGCGACGGTGCTGCGCAGCGCGGCGCTGATCGGCGCGATGATGGTGGCGATGTTTAGCCTCGACTGGCGCATGGCGCTGGTGGCGATGGCGATCTTTCCGCTGGTGCTGACGGTGATGCTGATTTATCAGCGCTACAGCACGCCGATCGCGCGTCGCGTGCGCAGCTATCTGGCGGATATCAATAACGGCTTCAACGAAGTGATCAACGGCATGAGCGTCATCCAGCAGTTTCGCCAGCAGGCGCGCTTCGGCGAGCGCATGAGCGAGGCCAGCCGTGCGCACTATCTGGCGCGCATGCAGACGCTGCGGCTCGACGGGTTTCTGCTGCGTCCGCTGCTTAGCCTGTTTTCAGCGATGATCCTCTGCGGTCTGCTGCTGCTGTTTAGCTTCTCCTCGCCGGGCATTTTCGAAGTCGGCGTGCTCTATGCGTTTATTACTTATCTCGGGCGCCTGAACGAACCGCTGATCGAACTCACCACGCAGCAGTCGATGCTGCAGCAGGCGGTGGTGTCGGGGGAACGTATTTTCGAGCTGATGGATGCGGCTCAGCAGCGCTACGGCGCCGACGATCGCCCGCTGGCGTCTGGCCGCATCGCGCTGCGGCACCTCAGCTTCGCCTATCGCGCCGATCGCAACGTGCTGAGCGATATCAACCTTGAGGTGCCGGCGCGCAGTTTTATCGCGCTGGTCGGGCATACCGGCAGCGGCAAAAGCACGCTCGCCAACCTGCTGATGGGCTACTACCCGGCGACGCACGGCGAGATATGCCTGGACGACCGGCCCATTAGCCAGCTCAGCCATCAGACGCTGCGCCGCGGCATCGCCATGGTGCAGCAGGATCCGGTGGTGCTGGCGGATAGCCTGCTGGCTAACGTGCGCCTTGGCCGCGATATCAGCGAAGAGGCGGTGTGGCAGGCGCTGGAGCGGGTGCAGCTGGCGTCGCTGGCGCGCGCCTTGCCCGATACCATCCATACGCGCCTGGGCGAGCAGGGCAACACGCTGTCGGTCGGGCAGAAGCAGCTGCTGGCGCTGGCGCGCGTGCTGGTGGAGATGCCACAGATCCTTATCCTCGACGAAGCGACCGCCAACATCGACTCCGGCACCGAGCAGGCGATTCAGCAGACGCTGCGCGCGCTGCGCCAGCACACCACGCTGGTGGTTATCGCTCATCGTCTGTCGACCATTACCGAGGCGGACACCATTCTGGTGCTGCATCGCGGTCAGGTGGTAGAGCAGGGCGATCACGCCGCGCTGCTGGCGCGGCAGGGACGCTACTGGCAGATGTATCAGCTGCAGCAGGCGGGTGATGAACTCGCGTCGGGCAAGGCGATCGCCGCCGTTGACTAGATTGCACCTTTTTTGCGCGCAATTATCAGAATGTTCTGTATCTGTGCACTTCTTTGAGGCCACCAGCACCAAAGAAGTGCAGTTTTTTAACCGCTACGCCTCGCTTTTCTGAGCAGCCGCTTTCGCTCTCCTGACCCGAGCCGTACTGCGCTGCTTTTACCTCTCTTTCTGTCCCTGTTTGTATTCCTGGCACAGCCTTTGCTTCTGTCTCTGCGTGTCTGACGCGACTCACTTGTCTACTACCCGGAGGGGATGCAATGAAGCTGGTTACCGTGGTCATCAAACCGTTCAAACTGGAGGATGTGCGCGAAGCCCTCTCCTCTATCGGCATTCAGGGGCTGACCGTCTCTGAAGTTAAAGGATTTGGCCGCCAGAAGGGCCATGCGGAACTCTATCGCGGCGCCGAGTACAGCGTGAACTTTCTGCCCAAGGTCAAAATCGATGTCGCCATCGCTGACGACCAGCTCGACGAGGTGGTGGATGTGATCAGCAAAGCGGCCTACACCGGCAAGATCGGTGACGGCAAAATTTTTGTCGCTGAGCTTCAGCGCGTTATCCGTATTCGCACCGGCGAGACCGACGAAGCAGCGCTGTAATTTCGGCTACGTAATCTGATGGGATGGAAAAAAATGAATAAAGCATTCACCTTGTTGGGCCTCATCAGCCTGGCGCTGGTACCGTCGCTGGCGATGGCTGCGCCTGCCGTTGCGGATAAGGCCGATAACGCATTTATGATGATTTGCACCGCGCTGGTGCTGTTTATGACGATTCCAGGGATCGCGCTGTTTTACGGCGGCTTAATCCGCGGCAAGAACGTGCTTTCGATGCTGACGCAGGTGGCGGTGACCTTTGCGCTGGTCTGCGTGCTGTGGATTATTTATGGCTATTCGCTGGCGTTCAGCGAAGGCAACGCCTTTTTCGGCAGCTTCCAGTGGGCGATGCTGAAAAACATCGAGCTGAAAGCAGTGATGGGCAGCTTCTATCAGTATATCCACGTGGCGTTCCAGGCATCGTTCGCCTGTATTACCGTGGGGCTGATCGTCGGCGCCATCGCCGAGCGTATTCGCTTCTCCGCCGTGCTGATTTTCGTTGGCGTGTGGGTCACGCTGGCCTATCTGCCGATTGCGCACATGGTCTGGGCGGGCGGTTTCCTGGCACAGGATGGGGCGCTGGACTTCGCCGGCGGCACGGTGGTGCATATCAACGCCGCGATCGCCGGCCTGGTGGGCGCCTATCTGGTGGGCAAGCGCGCCGGCTTTGGCAAAGAGGCGTTTAAACCGCACAACCTGCCGATGGTGTTTACCGGCACCGCGATCCTTTATGTCGGCTGGTTTGGCTTCAACGCCGGCTCCGCCTCCGCCGCTAATGAAATCGCCGCGCTGGCCTTCCTCAACACCGTGGTGGCGACCGCGGGCGCGGTGCTGTCATGGACCTTCGGTGAGTGGGCGGTGCGCGGCAAGCCGTCGCTGCTGGGCGCCTGTTCAGGTTTTATCGCGGGTCTGGTCGCGATCACCCCAGCCTGCGGCTACGTGGGTGTCGGCGGCGCGCTGATTATTGGTCTGGTGGGCGGTCTGGCTGGACTGTGGGGCGTTACCTCGCTGAAGAAAATGCTGCGCGTGGATGACCCGTGCGACGTCTTCGGCGTGCACGGCGTCTGCGGCATCGTCGGCTGTATCCTGACCGGCGTCTTCGCCTCCTCTTCGCTGGGCGGCGTCGGCTATGCTGAAGGCGTCACCATGGGCCATCAGGTCTGGGTGCAGCTGTTCAGCGTCGGCGTCACCATCGTCTGGTCGGCAGTGGTCGCCTTTATCGGCTTTAAGCTGGCGGATATGATTGTCGGTCTGCGCGTGCCGGAAGAGCAGGAGCGCGAAGGTCTGGACGTCAACAGCCACGGCGAGAACGCTTACAACCAGTAAGCCGTCGGGCAAAGAAGAGCAGTGCGCTAAATAATAACAACAGCAACAAGGGGCGATGATTCGCCCCTTTTTTTTGCCTGCGCGATCTTGCCTATTCGCTGCGCTGGCGCATGACCCCTTCCTGTACGGTAGAGGCGACCAGCACGCCCTGCTGGTTATAGAACTCGCCACGCACAAAGCCGCGTGCGCCGGAAGCGGAGGTGCTCACCACGCTGTAGAGCAGCCAGTCGCTGAAGTTGAACGGGCGGTGAAACCACATCGAGTGGTCGATGGTGGCGACCTGCATATCCGCTTCCAGAAAACCCTTGCCGTGCGGCTGTAGCGCGACCGGCAGGAAGTTGAGGTCAGAAGCGTAGCCCAGCAAATACTGATGAATGCGCAGATCGGCAGGCAGGCCGCCGTTGGCGCGGATCCACACCTGACGCACCGGCTCATCGACGCGGCCTTTTAGCGGGTTGTGGATCTGCACCGGGCGTATCTCCAGCGGCCGCTCGGCGATAAACTTCTCCCGCACCTTTTCCGGCAGCAGATGCGCCATCTTCTGCGCCAGATCCTGCTCCGAGGCCAGGATGTCCGGGCCGGGCACCTCGGGCATGGCATTCTGATGCTCGAAGCCGCTCTCCGGCGCCTGGAACGACGCGGTCATATAGAAAATCGGCTGGCCGTTCTGAATGGCGCTGACGCGGCGCGCGCTAAAGCTTTTGCCGTCGCGCAGGGTTTCCACGTTGTAAATAATCCCTTTCTTGCTGTCGCCCGGTCGCAGGAAGTAGCTGTGAAAAGAGTGGATGATGCGCGCTTCCGGCACGGTCTGTTTCGCTGCATAGAGCGCCTGACCCACTACCTGACCGCCAAACACCTGACGCAGTCCTAAATCCTCGCTCTGGCCACGAAACAGGCCCTCTTCCAGCTTTTCCAGATTTAATAAATTCAGCAGATTTTGCAGCGCCTGGCTCATAGTGCAATCCTCACAAAGTTAACCGGCTCAGTGTGAAAGATCCGACCAGTTGCCGTCAATCAAAGAGTGCGCCGGAGGGCGACAGGAAATATCTGCATTTTATGCCAGGATTAAGGACATAAGGCGAGTGAAACCCTGTACGAGACATTCGCAGCCGATAATCATAGTGATCAGATGGAGACGACATCAATGAAACTCTGGCAAGTGGTAAGTGGTATTACCTTAATTGCAGCCGCCGCCGGTTGTGCCGATCACAGCAAACCGGTTCCGGTGCCGACGCTGGGCGCCAGCGCAGCAGGGCAGCAGGCGGCTATCGCGCAGCCTAACGTAAGCGGTACGGTCTATATCCGTCAGCGTATCGCGCTGCCGCCAGACGCGGTGCTGACGGTGACGCTCTCCGACGCCTCGCTGTCGGATGCGCCGTCAAAAGTGCTGTCGCAGCGCGCCGTGCACACGCAGGGCAAGCAGGCACCGTTCCAGTTTGTCCTGCCGTTTAATCCGGCCGATATCCAGCCCAACGCGCGCATCTTGCTGAGCGCGGCGATTACCATCGACGGCAAGCTGGCGTTTATTACCGATGCCGTGAAGCCGGTGATCAATCAGGGCGGAACCAAAGCGGAGCTGCTGCTGGTGCCGGTGCCGCAAACCGCGCTGCTGACGCAGCCGGGCGCGGTCACTACCGTGCCGTCTACGTCACCGACCCAGGTGACGCCATCCTCTTCGGTGCCTGCGCCGACCAGCCTGTAATCGACTCGCAGCGGGGCGTCTTCGCCCCGCTTGTCAGGGTTGCCAGCGATAGCGTGCCAGCTCTACCTGTCCGCTGTCGCTTATCTCTATGCCTTCCTCCGCCAGCGCGTCGCGCTGCCGCAGCAGATCGTCGCCCTGTAGGGAGATGGTGCCGTGTCGGTTAATCACGCGATGCCAGGGAAGCTGGCTACCTGGCGGCAGACGGCGCAAAACGCCGCCGACCTGGCGCGCGGCGCGCGGTGAACCGGCAAGCCGCGCGATATCGCCATAGGTGGCGACTTTGCCAGCGGGAATAGCGGCAACGATGTGCCAGATGCGCTGCTGAAAACTCTCTTGCGGATCCATAGCGATGTCCCAGAAGCAAAATGCCACTGTAGCACAGAGAGAGGAGGCGCTGCGTTGATGTGCTGTTCAAGAAAACAACGGTCGCCCGGGCGGCGCTTGCAATTGGCCGGGCCTTCCCTGATAATGCCCCCGCCTTCGAAAGAGGGCTTGTCAATGGAGGCTCTGTTGGTCCTCCCGCAATGCTAACTTGTGAACTCGGTCAGGTCCGGAAGGAAGCAGCCGCAGCAGGTGACGCGTGTGCCGGGATGTGGCTGGCAGGGCCTCCACCACTTTCTCCCCGCCAAAAATCCTCAAGCGACGCTCATAACCGCCATTCCATGGCGAGTTACACATTTATCTGAAACAAAAAGGGCAGGTTGCAGCAAAGGGAGAAGCAAAACAGGCTATTAACGCACAAACTTCCATACCGAGCCGGGCACTTTGTCGTAAAGCTTATTCATCGTCAGTTCAGCCAGACGGTGATCGGCAGCTGAATAGAATACCGCCAGTTCATCATCAGAAAGTTCATACTTATTTTTTTCGATCACGCGCTCCAGCGTGTCGATTGAGCGGCAGCGTCTCAGCCGCATCAAATAATCGGTTTTCGTCAACATTTTATCGTTCATAAATAAACCGGTCTCATGTTTACCTAAATGGAGTGACTGGGTTGCTGAAGGTAAGCACACTCTTCGCTAAAAATATTAAATAAGCGCCGGGCGGAACGCTGCCACCGATTCAAATCTTGTGCATTGATACCGTAATTAGTAAACAGCATAAAGGTATCATCAAGATAGTCGTCGATTTGCGTAATCAGGGCTTCATCTTCAGCATGCTTTATTTTGTAATTCATCGTGAAAGAAGCGATGTGCTCAATCAAATCATTAAGCTGTAAATTGCTCTCTGAAGTCGGGTCGTTAACCCAGCCATGGTGGCTGTCGGTCAGCGTCGCCATACTTTCATCAAACAGGCTCTCACACAAGAATTTAAGCTGGGCAATATCATGCCGTTTCGGTGAGTACTCGTCCATCTTTTTCCCCTCCATAGCTTGCACGGATGCCGCAGCGCGGCGAGTTTAGGTTAAGCGGCCAGGAAGCGATGTTGAATAGCGGTCAGAGTGAAAGACACATTAAATATACGTCACAATCATTAGATTTGCTCACCTCAATTACCAAATATTACAATTCGTCAGCAGGGGAGGGTTGCTGGTTGTCAATCAGCTCGAACTCAACTCTGCCGGGAAAAACCTGAAACATAACCTGCTCTTCACGCGTAAATGTTTCGTTTAAATCCAGACAAGGACTAAATATATGACCGCTAAATTGATAAAGCATTTTAAAACGATTGCTGGCTAACTTTTCGACAGACTTTATTTTAAAACTCTCAGGAAGTAACTGCGCGTGGGGTGAATACCATTGCAGATCCCGGCCAGGGGCTGCGCTATTTTGGGAATATTCCGTTGGATAAACGCCGTTAATTCTGGGATGCCTGGGTTATCCCCATTGATATTGCTTTCGAGCTGTAGTGACATATCTTTTTCCGGCTCTCTGGATTGATAAACCGATCATTAGACTTATGCAACCACTTTGCAACAGGCAGAAAGACGGTAAAACCTGTCATTGTTATTCGTTTAGCCTTTTTTCTCGCCAAATCAGCGCAATGGCGTATCTCTGCTGCCAGCCGTTGCGGCCCGCTGATAACTTTTGAAACAGTTTGCTCTCGCCGCCCACCTGCAGATAAGGTAGTGTATTGTTATGTTATAACATATTGAGTGGATCATGAATCAAAGTGGAATGCTGCTTTCACTGGGTGGTCGGGTGGCGGTCGCGCTGCTGGTCATCGCGCTGCTGACGCTGGCGATGGTATGGGGAATGCGTGCGTGATGCGTTTTACCCAACTGCAGGCGGGTTATCAGAAGGTCGCGGTCACCCCGGAAATTAATGCTGAACTCATGGCGGGAAGCATGACGGCGCTAATCGGCGCCAACGGCAGCGGCAAGTCAACGCTGCTGAAAACCATCGCTGGCCTGCTGCGGCCGGTGGCCGGCGCGTGCGAGCTAAGTCTGCCGCGCAAAGCGATCGGCTGGATGCCGCAGCGCAGCGAGCTGGAGACGCGCTTTCCCTTAACTGTATTTGAGCTGGTGTCGATGGGCTGCTGGCCGCGCTGCGGCTGGTTTGGCGGCATCGACCGGCAGATGCGGCGCGAAATCCATGAGGCGCTGGAGGCGGTGCAGATGCAGACGTTCACCGGCGCGCAGCCCGCCACGCTGTCGGGCGGCCAGCTGCAGCGCGTGCTCTTTGCCCGCCTGCTGCTGCAGCGCAGTCCGCTCTGGCTGCTGGATGAGCCTTTCAACGGTATTGACGCGCAAACCGTGACGCTGCTGATGTCGATTCTGCAACGGCAGCAGCAGGCGGGCACCACGCTGCTGGTGGTGCTGCACGATCGGCCGCTGGTTGAGCGCTATTTCAGCGACGTGCTGTCGCTGGATGAGAGTCGGGATCGCCTCGCGTCCGTTTCGCTACGGCGCTTCGCATCATGACGCTTATTCAGCCGTTTATTGAGTTCGGTTTTATGCGTCGCGCGCTGGTGGCCTGTGTGGCGCTGGCCGTCAGCGCCACGCCGCTCGGCGTCTTCTTATCGCTGCGCCGTATGAGCCTGATTGGCGACGCGCTGTCGCACGCGGTGCTGCCGGGCGCCGCTATTGGCTATCTGATATCAGGGTTGTCGCTGGTGGCGATGGGCGTCGGCGGGCTGATCGCCGGGCTGGCGGTGGCGCTGCTCTCCGGTGCGGTCAGCCGCTACACGCCGCTAAAAGAGGACGCCAGCTTCGCCGGTTTCTATCTGGGATCGCTGGCGCTCGGGGTAACGCTGGTGTCGCTGCGCGGCTCCAGCGTCGATCTGCTGCACGTGCTGTTCGGCTCGCTGCTGGCGGTTGACAGCCCGGCGCTGCTGCTGGTCGGCGCCATCGCCGCCTTTACCCTGCTGATGCTGGCGACGATCTACCGGGCGCTGGTGATCGACGCCTTCGATCCCGACTTTCTGCGCGCCCAGGGCAGATGGAGCGCGCCACTGGTGCATGGTCTGTTCCTGATGCTGGTGGTGCTCAATCTGGTGGCGGGCTTTCAGGTGCTCGGCACGCTGATGTCGGTGGGGCTGATGATGCTGCCCGCCGCCAGCGCCCGTTTCTGGAGCCGTCATCTGGCCTGGATGCTGGCCATCGCCATGGCGCTGGCGATCGCCGCCGCGCTAATCGGCCTGATGCTCTCCTGGCGTTACTCACTGCCGGCCGGCCCGGCGGTGGTGCTGAGCGCCGCGCTGCTCTTTTTTCTTTCCATTCTGGCAGGACCGTGCGGCGGCATTCTCCGCCGCCATTAAACAGGGGTATATATGAAAAGGTTACCAGTAAGTCTGGCGATCGGCGCGCTGCTGATCAGCCCATTATCCATGGCGAACACCGTTAACGCCGTCGCAAGTTTTACCGTACTGGCGGATATCGTGAAGCAGGTCGGCGGTGAGCACGTGCAGGTGAAATCGCTGGTCGGGCCGGATGGCGATCCTCACACCTTTGAACCGACGCCGCAGGACAGCCAGGCGCTGGCGAAAGCGGACGTGGTGTTTGTCAGCGGCCTGGGGCTGGAGGGCTGGATGGATCGGCTGGTGAGCGCCTCCGGCTATAAAGGCCAGCCGGTGGTCGCCTCGCGCGGCGTCTCGACGCGCAGCATGGAGGAAGAGGGGAAAACCGTCACCGATCCGCACGCCTGGAACAGCATGCGCAACGGCGTCATTTACGCTACCAACGTGATGAATGCGCTGATCAAGGCTGACCCGCAGGATGGTGACGCCATTCGCCGCAGCGGCGAACACTATATTCAGCAGCTGCAGGCGCAGGACCGCTGGGCGGAAACCACCTTTGCGGCAATCCCGGTGGCGAAGCGCAAAGTGCTGACCAGCCATGACGCCTTTGGCTATTTTGGTCAGCGCTACGGCGTGGCCTTCCTGGCGCCGGTGGGCTTCTCTACCGAGGCGGAAGCCAGCGCCAGCACGGTAGGCGGACTGATCAAGCAGCTGCAGGCCGAGCATATCCACAGCTATTTTATCGAGAACCAGACCGATCCGCGCCTGGTGAAGCAGATCGCCAGCGCGACAGGCGCGCAGCCGGGCGGCGAACTCTATCCGGAAGCGCTGTCTCAGCCTTCCGGTCCGGCGCCGACCTATATCGCGGCGTTTCGCCATAACGTTGAGGCGATGGCCCACAGCATGCAATAAAAAAAGGCCGGGGAGTTCCCCGGCCAGCGATCACGACACGTCCTAACGTTTTTTCTTTCTTCCCTGCACCGCCTTGAAGCGCGGATTTGATTTGCAAATCACAAATACCCGTCCGTGACGACGAACGATCTTGCAGTCCTTGTGGCGTTTTTTTGCCGACGCCAGCGAGCTTAATACCTGCATCCTCATTCGCTCCCTTTTTTAAGAAAGCGGCCAAAGCGCTGATTAAAGCGCGCGGCGCTGCCCTCTTTAGTGAAATCTTTTTGCTTGCCGGTGTAGTAGACGTGGGAGGCGGAAGAGACGTCCAGCGTCACGTAGGGCAGGGTTTCACCTTCGAACTCGACGGTGCGCTCGGTTTTGATGGTGGAGCCGATTTTGAAATACTTATCGACGGTGGTGTCGTGGAACACGACCGGACGGTAAGCAGGATGAATGTTCGGTTTCATAACGCCTCGCAAATGTTATGTTATAAAGTAACATTATTGTGCGCCTCCTCTTTTGGAAATGCAACCCTGATCCATTCGCTGCCGCCGCCGCCATAAAAAAAGGCCGCTTGCGCGGCCTTTTGTCATTCAGCAAAAATCAGTGTTGATGGCTCTGTTCGGTCGGATGGCCTTTTTCCAGCTCCGCTTTGTTCTTGCCGAAGCGGCGGCGCACCACCACGAAGAACACCGGAACGAAGAAGATCGCCAGCGCGGTCGCCGTGACCATGCCGCCCATTACGCCGGTACCGACGGCGTTCTGCGCGCCGGAACCTGCGCCGGTGCTGATCGCCAGCGGCAACACGCCGAGGATAAAGGCGAGCGAGGTCATCAGGATCGGACGCAGACGCATACGACACGCCTCCAGCGTCGCTTCCACCAGACCTTTGCCCTCTTTCTCCATCAAATCCTTGGCGAATTCGACGATCAGGATGGCGTTCTTCGCCGACAGACCCACAGTGGTCAACAGGCCGACCACGAAGTAAACGTCGTTACTCAGTCCACGCAGCGTGGTGAAGATCAGCGCGCCGATGACCCCGAGCGGCACCACCAGCATCACCGAGAACGGAATTGACCAGCTCTCATAGAGCGCCGCCAGACAGAGGAAGACCACAATCAGCGAGATCGCATAGAGCGCAGGCGCCTGGTTGCCGGAGAGACGTTCCTGATAGGACATGCCGGTCCAGTCGTAGCCGATGCCCGCCGGCAGCTTCGACGCCAGCTCTTCCATCAGGTTCATGGCATCGCCGGAACTCTTGCCTGGCGCAGCCTGGCCCAGGATCTCCATTGACGGCAGACCGTTATAGCGCTCCAGACGCGGCGAGCCATACTGCCACTTCGCCGACGAGAAGGCGGAGAAGGGCACCATGGTACCGCTGCTGTTGCGCACATACCACTTGCTGATATCGTCCGGCAGCATACGGTCTTTGGCTTCGCCCATGACGTAGACCTTCTTCACGCGACCGCGATCGATAAAGTCATTAACGTAAGAGCCGCCCCAGGCCGAGCCGAGCGTGGTGTTGATATCGGAGAGCGAAACGCCGAGCGCCTGCGCTTTTTCCTGATCGATGGTCAGCTTGTACTGCGGCGTATCTTCCAGGCCGTTAGGACGCACGCCCACCAGCGTATCGCCGTGCTGCGCCACCATGCCCAGCAGCTGATTACGCGCCTCGGTTAGTTTTTCATGGCCGAGGTTGTTCTGGTCGATCAGCTCGAAGTCGAAGCCGGTGGCGTTACCCAGCTCGATAATCGCCGGCAGGTTGAACGGGAACACCATCGCATCTTTAATCTGGCCCAGCGCGCCCATGGCGCGACCGGCGATCGCCGGCACCTTCAGATCGCTGCTGCTGCGCTCATCCCAGGGTTTCAGGCTGACGAAGGCGATACCGGTGTTCTGACCGCGGCCGGAGAAGCCGAAGCCGTTCACGGTAAACACCGACTTCACGCTGTCCTTCTCTTTATTCAGGAAGTAGTCGGTGATCTGATCCATAACCTTCTGGGTACGCTCTTGCGTTGCGCCCGCAGGCAGCTGCGCCTGCGCGAGCAGCAGACCCTGATCCTCTTCCGGCAGGAACGAAGAGGGGAGGCGCAGGAACAGATAGGCCATACCCACCACGATCACCAGATAGATCACCAGATAGCGGCCGGTGCTGCGCACAATATGGCCGACGCTGTCGACGTAGTGGTTGGTGCTCTTGTCGAACAGGCGGTTAAACCAGCCGAAGAAGCCGGTGGTTTTGCCGTGATCGCCTTTCTTGATCGGCTTCAGCATCGTGGCGCAGAGCGCCGGCGTGAGGATCAACGCCACCAGCACCGACAGCGCCATCGCGGAAACGATGGTGATAGAGAACTGACGGTAGATCACGCCGGTGGATCCGCCGAAGAAGGCCATCGGGATAAATACCGCCGACAGCACCAGCGCGATACCCACCAGTGCGCCCTGAATCTGCTCCATCGAGCGCTTGGTCGCCTCTTTCGGCGGCAGGCCCTCTTCGGCCATCACGCGCTCGACGTTTTCCACCACCACGATGGCGTCATCCACCAGCAGGCCGATGGCGAGCACCATACCGAACATCGTCAGCGTGTTTATCGAGTAGCCGAAGGCGCTGATGATGGCGAAGGTGCCGAGCAGTACCACCGGCACCGCGATAGTCGGGATCAGCGTGGCGCGGAAGTTCTGCAGGAAGAGATACATTACCAGGAACACCAGCACGATCGCTTCGAACAGGGTTTTCACCACTTCGAAGATAGAGATCTTAACAAACGGCGTGGTGTCGTAAGGGTAAACCACCTTCAGGCCGGCCGGGAAGGTCGACTGCAGCTTGCCCAGCTCCGCCTTCACCGCATTGGCGGTGTCGAGCGCGTTTGCGCCGGTCGCCAGCTTGATGCCGATACCGGAAGCGGGTTTGCCGTTATAGCGCGCGATAACCTCATAGTTCTCGCCGCCCAGCTCGATCTTCGCCACGTCGCGCAGGCGAACCTGCGAGCCGTCGGTGTTCACCTTCAGCAGGATCTTGCCAAATTCGTCGGTCGAGGTCAGACGCGTCTGCGCGATGATCGAGGCGTTAAGCTGCTGGTTCGGCGCGGCAGGCGCGCCGCCGAGCTGGCCCGCTGCCACCTGGGCGTTCTGGGTGTTAATGGCGCTGATAACGTCAACCGGCGTCAGCTGATAGTTATTCAGCTTCGCCGGATCCATCCAGATACGCATCGCATACTGCGCGCCGAAAATCTGGGTGTCGCCCACGCCGGTGGTACGGCTGATGGGGTCCTTGATATTCGAGGCGACAAAGTCGGAGATGTCGTTCTGGGTCATGGAGCCGTCATCGCTGACGAAACCCGCCACCATCAGGAAGCTGCTGGAGGATTTCTGCACCTGAATACCCTGCTGCTGCACTTCCTGCGGCAGCAGCGGCATCGCCAGCTGCAGTTTGTTCTGCACCTGAACCTGCGCGATATCGGGATCGGTGCCGGATTCGAAGCTCAGGGTCAGCTGCAGGTTACCGGAAGAATCACTGTTTGATGAGAAGTACATCAGCCCATCAATACCGTTCATATTCTGTTCGATAACCTGCGTCACGGAGTCCTGCAGCGTTTTCGCATCGGCGCCCGGATAAGCGGCACGAATCTGCACCGCCGGTGGAGCAACGTTGGGATATTGCTCGATCGGCAGTTTAAGAATCGATAGCGCACCCGCCAGCATCACGATGATGGCGATTACCCACGCAAAGATGGGGCGATCGATAAAGAACTTAGCCATGTATCAACGGCTCCTGTTAAGACGAAGATTTTTCAGCCTGAGGCTGAGATTGCGCGTTGGCGTCAGATTTCTGCTCGGCGGAGACTTCCTGCGGCGTCACCTGCGCGCCCGGTTTGGCGCGCTGGGTGCCGACGCTGATCACGCGCTCGCCCGCTTTCAGACCCGAGGTCACCAGCCATTTGTCGCCGATCGCCTGTGAAGCGTTGACGCTGCGCACTTCCACCTTGTTGTCAGCGCCGACCACCATCACGGTCGCCTGACCGGTCGGGGTACGCGCGACAGCCTGCTGCGGAACCAGCAGCGCATTCGGGTTGGTGCCTTCTTCCAGACGCGCGCGGACGAACATGCCCGGCAGCAGTTTATGATCCGGGTTCGGCACGATAGCGCGCAGGGTGATAGAGCCGGTGGTTTCGTCAACCGTGACGTCCGAGAACTCCAGCGTGCCTTTTTGCGCCGACTCGCTGCCGTCCTGCATCAGCAGAGTCACGCTCGCTTTGCCGTCCACCTGCTTCAGCTGGCCAGATTCCAGCTCCGCGCGCAGACGCATAAACTCGTCGCTCGACTGGGTGACGTCGACATAGAGCGGGTCGAGCTGCTGCACAGTGGCCAGCGCGGTGGTCTGCCCACTCTGCACCAGCGCGCCTTCGGTGACGGACGATTTGCCGATGCGTCCGCTGATAGGCGAGGTCACTTTGGTATAGGCCAGATTGATACGGGCGGTTTCGACGTTCGCTTTCGCCACCTGCACGGCGGCGGCATTCTGCGCGGCGGTGGCCACGGCGTTGTCGTAATCCTGCTGGCTGATATATTTGGTGCCGAGCAGCGGCTTGTAACGGTTAACCGTCAGCTGCGCGATGCGCGCGTTGGCTTCCGCCTGCGCCAGATCGCCTTTCGCGCTGTCGTAGCTGGCCTGGTAGGTGGCGGGATCGATCTGATAAAGCGATTCGCCCGCTTTAATATCGCTGCCTTCCACGAAATTACGCTTCAGAATGATACCGGAAACCTGAGGACGCACTTCAGCCACACGATAGGCGGAGGTCCGGCCCGGCAGCTCCGTGGTGATCTTCAGGGGTTCGCTTTTAAGGGTGACAACCCCCACTTCCGGCGGGTGTTGCTGGGCGGCTTGTTGGGATTTATTATCATCACATCCTGTTAACACAAAGCTGCCTGAAAGCATCAGGACGGCCGCCAGAGGCGCTAATCCTCTGTTTTTATTCATAAATAAACCT
The DNA here is from genome assembly GCF_022394795.1 of Pantoea sp. Z09. Classification (NCBI taxonomy): domain Bacteria; kingdom Pseudomonadati; phylum Pseudomonadota; class Gammaproteobacteria; order Enterobacterales; family Erwiniaceae; genus Pantoea; species Pantoea sp. Z09. The sequence goes on along the minus strand of NZ_CP092373.1, from coordinate 2,863,134 downwards.
CTAGTGTCCGATATCAATTGATCAATGGATCACAAACCGCTCAACCCATTGCTGCGCTAAAATCCGGGTCGTGCTATGGTACATACATTCACAAATGTATGTAAACTTGCCAGTTTGTAATAAAAGTCCCCTATGGCACGAAAAACCAAAGCCCAGGCCCTTGAAACGCGTCATCAAATTCTTGATGTGGCGCTTGCGTTATTCTCTCGCCAGGGCGTTTCAGCGACCTCGCTGGCAGATATTGCCGCGGCGGCCGGCGTTACGCGCGGCGCGATCTACTGGCACTTTAAAAATAAAGCCGATGTGTTACACGAAATATGGCTGCGCACCGACGCTGGGCTTGATGATGTGGAACTTGAGTATCAGACAAAATACCCCGGCGATCCACTCTCTGTCTTGCGCGCGATGCTGATCTATATCTTTGACGCCACAGCAAAGGATCCTCAGCGCCGCGCCCTGATGGAGATCATTTTCCATAAGTGCGAGTTCGTCGGCGAAATGGCCGCGCTGCAAAATATGCAGCAGAGCCTGCTCACCGAGTGCTATGACAAAATAGAAGATGTTTTGAAAGAGTGCATTGAGGCAGGGCAATTACCGGTGGCGCTCAACACCCGTCAGGCGGCGCTGCTGCTGCGCGGCTACGTCAACGGCATGATGGAGAGCTGGCTGTTTACGCCGGAAAGCTTCGACCTGGCGGCGGCCGCGCCGCAAATTGTCGAGGCCTTTATTGATATGCTGCGCCTGAGTCCGACGCTGACCGGAGCCCGCCAGGGCTACTGACCGGCGGCGCGCTTCTTCTCAAAATCGCGCTGCACAATCGCCAGCGCCGCCAGCACGGTCTCGGTGGGCAGACGGTTTTCCTCCAGCAGCTGGATCAAATCCACCGCCAGTTTCACCTCGTCAGGTGCGTTTTCCAGTGACATTGTCGCTCCTTATATGCGCAGTTTCGCCGCCACCAGCAGCGCGCCGGCAACGATTCCCCTTTCAGGCTCCTGAACGCGTGGCGCTAAGTATAGGCGTCAAAGGGCGTCGCCGCGCAGCGAAAGCGCCCAGCTTACTGCGCTGATCGCCTGGCGGCAGCGCGCCATGCGCCCCTCCAGCACCTCGAGATCCTGCTTCAGCTGCTGCTGCTGCGCCAGGCTCTCCGCCAGCGCCAGCCGCTGCTCGCGCTGGTCGATCATCGCCTGCAGCCGCCGTTCATATTCGCGATACTCTTCCAGCTTCTGCTGGCGCGGGCTGGCGATGGGCCGCTCGCGGCGTAGGCGCAGCTGCTGCGTGCTGGCTTCGCGCTGCAGGGCGGCGATCTGATTCACCAGCTTATCAGCCAGCCAGACGCGCTCTTGCGCATTGTCGCAGGCACAAAAGAGCTGCAGGTTGCGTTCCGTCTCCTGCAAATAGTCCGCCAGCCGCGTGCCGGTGGTGCTGAACAGCTGGCGATCGAAGCGCGGCGTGCGGCAGCGGCCGTCGGGATGCCGCGCAATCTGCGCCTGAAGCGCCGCCAGGCAGGCGGCGAGACGCTGTTGTGTGGTGGCGTCCGCCATCATCTTTTCCTTATCTGTGCTAACGTAGCGCGGAGGCAAAGGATCCAGGCAAGGCTATGCAACGTATTTTACTGCTCACTCTCGGCTGGCTCGCCATCATACTCGGCGCGCTGGGCATTGTATTACCATTATTACCCACCACGCCATTCGTGCTGCTGGCGGCCTGGTGTTTCGCCCGCTCGTCGCCGCATTTTCATCACTGGCTGCTGTGGCGTTCGCCGTTCGGCCGCTATCTGCGCCACTGGCAGCGTCATCGCGCCATGCCGCCGGGCGCGAAAGGGCGGGCGATTGCCGTGATGCTGGTGACGTTCGGCGTCTCGATCGGGTTGGTGAATATTCTGTGGGTGCGCGTCATGCTTAGCGTAATGCTCTGCGTTTTGCTGCTGATGATGTGGCGTATTCCTGTGGTGGCGGAATCGCCCGACGATCGCGCGCCGCCGCGATAAGGTTGCAATTAGCCGGGCATTTGCTTAGATTTGGGCATCTTCGTGCGTGGCTTCCCTTTTTTTACTCTCTGCGTCTGATTCATTTCGGAATCTGACGCTATGGAAGCTGCGCGATATAAAGTTTTTACCAGGCGTAACATTATGACCGCAACTGCGCAGCAGCTTGAATTCATTAAAGAGAGCATTAAAAGCATTCCGGATTACCCGAAACCCGGGATCCTCTTCCGCGACGTCACCAGCCTGCTGGAAGATCCGCAAGCCTACGCCGCGACCATCGCGCTGTTTGTCGAGCGCTATCGCGATCAAGGCATCACCAAAGTGGTGGGCACCGAAGCGCGCGGCTTCCTGTTCGGTGCGCCGGTGGCGCTGGCGTTAGGCGTCGGCTTTGTGCCGGTGCGCAAGCCAGGCAAGCTGCCGCGCGCCACCTTCAGCGAATCCTACGAGCTGGAATATGGCACCGATGCGCTCGAGCTGCATAAAGACGCCATCAAGCCCGGCGACGTGGTGCTGGTGGTGGACGATCTGCTGGCGACCGGCGGCACTATCGAAGCGACGGTCAAGCTGATCCGCCGCGCCGGCGGCGAAGTTAAAGACGCCGCCTTTGTGATCAATCTCTTCGATCTGACCGGCGAAACGCGCCTGAAAGCGCTGGGCGTCAACTGCTACAGCCTGGTCAACTTCCCCGGTCACTGAGTGACGATGGCCTCGCCGCGCGCGAGGCCAGCAAGTGATAGGCAACGCCCGCCGTCGCTGTTAAACTACTGCAACGATATACAGGGGTTGCAGCGCGTCTGCGCTCATCTTTCCAACCACATCCAGTGATCGAATCCACATGAGCTATCAGGTACTTGCGCGAAAATGGCGTCCCCAGGCGTTTGCTGACGTTGTCGGTCAGGAACATGTCCTGACTGCGCTGGCGAATGGACTGTCACTGGGACGCCTCCATCATGCTTATCTCTTCTCCGGCACGCGCGGCGTGGGCAAAACCACCATTGCGCGCCTGCTGGCGAAAGGCCTTAACTGCGAAACCGGCATCACCGCCACGCCGTGCGGGCAGTGCGACAACTGCCGCGAAATCGAACAGGGCCGCTTTGTCGATCTGATCGAGATTGACGCCGCCTCGCGCACCAAAGTCGAAGACACGCGCGACCTGCTGGACAACGTGCAGTACGCGCCGGCGCGCGGCCGCTTTAAGGTCTATCTGATCGACGAAGTGCATATGCTGTCGCGCCACAGCTTCAACGCGCTGCTGAAAACCCTGGAAGAGCCGCCGTCGCACGTTAAATTTCTGCTCGCCACCACCGATCCGCAAAAGCTGCCGGTCACCATCCTCTCCCGCTGCCTGCAGTTTCACCTCAAGGCGCTGGATGTCGAGCTGATCCGCAACCAGCTCGACTACGTGCTGCAGCAGGAGCAGATCGAGAGCGAGCCGCGCGCGCTGCAGCTGCTGGCGCGCGCCGCTGACGGCAGCATGCGCGACGCGCTCAGCCTGACCGATCAGGCCATCGCCATGGGGCAGGGCGTGGTTGGCAGCCACATCGTCAGCCAGATGCTCGGCACGCTGGACGACGAGCAGCCGCTGGGCCTGATCGAGGCGCTGGTGGACGGCAGCGGCGAACAGGTGATGACGCTGCTTAACCAGGCCGCCTCGCGCGGCGTCGAGTGGGAGGCGCTGCTGGTGGAGATGCTGCGTCTGCTGCACCGCATCGCCATGGTGCAGCTGCTGCCCGGCTCGATCAGCGACGAAGAAGAGAGCCACGCGCCGCGCCTGCGCGAGCTGGCGCGCGTGGTGCCGCCCGCTGACGTGCAGCTCTACTATCAGACGCTGCTGATGGGACGCAAAGATTTGCCGCTGGCGCCCGATCGCCGCATGGGCGTCGAAATGACCCTGCTGCGCGCGCTGGCGTTCCATCCGCACACGGCGATTGCCGAACCGGCCGCGCGTCCCACCCTGACGCCGCAGGCGGAGCCGTCCACCGCCGCACCGTCGCCGTCGCACGCCGTGGCGCCGCAGCAGCATGTCGCCGCCGCGCAGCCGCAGATGGCGCCGCCTGCGCCGCCGCCGGAACAGGTCGCGCCGCCGGTTGCCGCGCCGCCCGCCGCCGCGCCTGACGGCTCTTTTTCCGACACCACCAGCCAGCTCCTGCAGGCGCGCACTCAGCTGCTGCGTCAGGGGGCCAGCAAAGCAAAAAAGAGTGAGCCGGCAGCGTCTCTGACGCGGCCGGCCACCTCCGCGCTGGAGCGCCTGGCCTCGGTGACCGAACGCGCGCAGGCCGCGCGTCCGCGCGAGGCGACGCCAGCCAAAAAAGAGGCGTACCGCTGGAAGGCGCAGACCCCGGTCGAAGCGGCGCCGGAGCCGGTGGCGACGCCAAAAGCCTTGCGTTCGGCGCTTGAGCATGAGAAAACCCCTGAGCTGGCGGCGCGCCTGATGGAAGAGGCGCAGCAGCGCGATCCCTGGGCGGCGGAAATCGCCGCGCTGCCGCTGCCGAAGCTGGTGCAGCAGCTGGCGCTTAACGCCTGGAAAGAGCGCACGGAGCAGGGCGTTTGCCTGCACCTGCGATCCAGCCAGCGTCACCTGAACTCCGCCTCGGCGCAGCAGGTGCTGGCGGCCGCGCTAGGCGACGCCGCCGGCCAGACAGTTGAATTGACTATCATTGAAGATGATAATCCTGCGGTGTTGACGCCACTCGAGTGGCGGCAGGCCATTTACGAAGAGAAGCTGGCGCAGGCGCGTCAGTCTATCATTAGCGATACCCACATCCAGACGCTGCGTCGGTTCTTCGACGCCGATCTGGATGAAGAGAGTATCCGACCCGTTTGACCACGCTGCCGCTGTCTCCTGGATAGCGATGCGGCCTTAGCTGAGAGAGAAAACTATGTTTGGTAAAGGCGGACTGGGCAACCTGATGAAGCAGGCCCAGCAGATGCAAGACAAGATGGCCAAAGTCCAGGAAGAGATCGCCGCGCTGGAAGTGACCGGCGAATCGGGCGCGGGCCTGGTGAAAGTGACCATCAACGGCGCGCACAACTGCCGCCGCGTGGAGATCGACCCCAGCCTGCTGGAAGATGACAAAGATATGCTGGAAGATCTGGTCGCCGCTGCCTTTAACGACGCCGCGCGCCGCATCGACGAAACGCAGAAAGAGAAAATGGCCTCTGTTTCCGCCGGCATGCAGCTGCCGCCGGGCTTTAAGATGCCGTTCTGATGCAAACCAGTCCACTGCTTGAATCCCTGATGGAGGCGCTGCGCTGCCTGCCTGGCGTGGGGCCGAAGTCGGCGCAGCGCATGGCGTTTCAGCTGCTGCAGCGCGATCGCAGCGGTGGCATGCGGCTGGCGCAGGCGCTGACGCGCGCCATGTCCGAAATCGGCCACTGCGCCGACTGCCGCACCTTCACCGAGCAGGAGATCTGCACCATCTGCGCCAATCCGCGGCGTCAGCAGAACGGGCTGATCTGCGTGGTGGAGAGCCCGGCGGATATTCACGCCATCGAGCAGACCGGCCAGTTCGCCGGCCGCTACTTTGTGCTGATGGGCCATCTGTCGCCGCTTGACGGCATCGGCCCGCAGGACATCGGGCTGGATCGCCTTGAGCAGCGGCTGGAGAGCGAAAGCCTGAAAGAGGTGATCCTCGCCACCAACCCCACGGTGGAGGGCGAAGCGACCGCCAACTACATCGCCGAGCTGTGCGGCCAGTACGGCGTCGACGCCAGCCGCATCGCGCACGGCGTGCCGGTGGGCGGCGAGCTGGAGATGGTGGACGGCACCACGCTGTCGCACTCGCTGGCCGGACGTCACAAGATTACTTTCTGAACGCTTGCCGACGTCGTTCGCGACGTCGGCTTGAAATTCTCCGCACCATCCCCACATCAACCTCAACCTTCGTTCAACCTGATCCTGTTGAGGTAACAATGACCATGAAAGGACAAGAGACGCGTGGCTTTCAGTCAGAGGTAAAACAGCTTCTGCACCTGATGATCCATTCCCTCTATTCAAACAAAGAGATTTTCCTGCGCGAGCTGATTTCCAACGCCTCGGACGCCGCCGACAAGCTGCGCTTCCGCGCGCTGTCGGACGCCAGCCTGTATGAAGGCGACGGCGAGCTGCGCGTGCGTCTCTCTGTTGACAAGGACAAGCGCACCCTGACCCTGTCGGACAACGGTATCGGCATGCGTCGCGACGAGGTGATTGAGAACCTGGGCACCATCGCCAAATCGGGCACCAAATCCTTCCTCGAGTCGCTGGGCTCTGACCAGGCGAAAGACAGCCAGCTGATCGGCCAGTTCGGCGTCGGCTTCTACTCGGCGTTTATCGTCGCGGATAAAGTCTCGGTGCGCACCCGCGCGGCCGGCGCGGCGGCGGACGAAGGGGTGTTCTGGGAGTCGGCGGGCGAGGGCGAATACACCATCGCCGATATTACCAAAGCCGATCGCGGCACCGAGATCACGCTGCACCTGCGCGAAGGCGAAGATGAGTTCCTCGACGCCTGGCGCGTGCGCAGCATTATCGGCAAGTACTCCGATCACATCGCGCTGCCGGTTGAAATTGAAAGCAAAGACGAAGAGAACGACACCACCACCTGGGAGAAGATCAACAAAGCCCAGGCGCTGTGGACGCGCAACAAGTCTGAGATCAGCGACGAAGAGTACAACGAGTTTTACAAGCATATCGCGCACGACTTCAGCGACCCCGCTATCTGGAGCCACAACCGCGTCGAGGGCAAGCAGGAGTACACCAGCCTGCTCTATATTCCGTCGCGCGCGCCGTTCGATATGTGGAACCGCGACCATAAGCACGGCCTGAAGCTCTATGTGCAGCGCGTCTTTATTATGGATGACGCCGAGCAGTTTATGCCGAACTACCTGCGCTTCGTGCGCGGCCTGATCGACTCCAACGATCTGCCGCTCAACGTGTCGCGCGAGATCCTGCAGGACAGCCGCGTGACCCAGACCCTGCGCGCAGCGCTGACGAAGCGCACGCTGCAGATGCTGGAGAAGCTGGCCAAAGACGACGCCGAGAAATACCAGACCTTCTGGAAAGAGTTCGGCCTGGTGCTGAAAGAGGGCCCGGCGGAAGACAGCGCCAACCAGGAAGCGATCGCGAAGCTGCTGCGTTTCGCCTCGACGCACAGCGACAGTGCCGAGCAGACCGTGTCGCTGGAGGAGTACGTCAGCCGCATGGTGGAAGGTCAGGAGAAGATCTACTACATCACCGCCGACAGCTACGCCGCGGCGAAGAGCAGCCCGCATCTGGAGCTGTTCCGTAAGAAAGGCATCGAGGTGCTGCTGCTTTCCGATCGCATCGACGAGTGGATGATGAGCTACCTGACCGAGTTCGACGGCAAGGCGTTCCAGTCGGTGAGCAAGGCGGACGAGTCGCTGAGCAAGCTGGCGGACGAAGAGAGCGAAGAGCAGAAAGAGGCGGAGAAGGCGCTGGAGCCGTTCGTGGACCGCGTGAAAACCCTGCTGGGCGACCGCGTGAAAGAGGTGCGTCTGACGCATCGTCTGACCGATACCCCGGCGATTGTCACCACCGACGCCAATGAAATCAGCACTCAGATGGCGAAGCTGTTCGCGGCGGCGGGCCAGGCGGTGCCGGAAGTGAAGTATATCTTCGAGATCAACCCGGACCATCAGCTGGTGAAACGCGTGGCGGATACCCAGGATGAGGCGCGTTTCGGCGAATGGGTTGAGCTGCTGCTGGATCAGGCGCTGCTGGCCGAGCGCGGCACGCTGGACGATCCAAACCAGTTTATCCGTCGTATGAATCAGCTGCTGACCGCTTAAGCAACGGCTAATGTCTGGTTATTCCAGACGGCACCTTTGCTAAAACGCAGGTTGCGCTGACCGAAGAGCAAAGCGTCCCGCGACAAGGACAGAAACGCCGGGAGCGTTTTTGAACAACGCAAAGCGTTGGCCCGTTCACGGGCGCACCTCAGGGATGAGGTGCGTATCCGCGCGGGCCGAGCGACAGGGATGCGAATAGCGACTTTGCGATCGGTCAGCGCGACCTGCGTAAGCTCGCAACTACAGACATTAGGGCCGGTGCATATGCATCGGCCTTTTTTTACAGCGGTGCGGTCGCGGGTGGCATGGCCCGATCGCAAAGACGCAAAAAGCGGCATCCATGCCAGCTCGGCCTGCGCCGTCCCTGGCGCAGGACGCTTTGCTCTTCGGGCCATGCCACCCGCTCCTTGAGTTGGGTGCCCCTACTGCTGCGCCGCCTCGCGCAGCCAGTCGCGAAACAGCGTAATCTCCCCGTCGTTGCGGCGCGACTCCTTGGTCATCATCCAGGTGGCGCGGTTAACGCGCACAAAGCCGAGCGGGGCAATCAGCGATCCCTCTTCCAGCTCCTGGCGCACCAGCAGACGCGGCGCCACAATCACGCCCAGTCCGTTCTTCGCCGCCTGAATGCCGAGCGTCAGATTGTCAAAATGCTTGCCCGACCAGAAATTGCCGCGCACGTTGGCGGCCGTCGACCACTCCGCCCAGGCGTGCAGACGCGTATCGACATGCAGCAAGGGCAGGGCGGCGAAATCCTGCGCGCTGCGAAAGCGCGAGGCGAAAAGCGGCGCGCAGAGCGGCCCGAGATAGTCGTCGCTGATCAGCGTGGCGTCGATATCGCCATCCGGCGGCTGCTCAAAGCTGAGTATTAACACGTCAACATGCTCGCTGCGCAGCTGATCCAGCTCCAGCTGCGGCTGAAACTGCACCTCAATATCGGGATAGCGCTGGTAAAAGGTGCCGATGCGCGGGATCAGCCACTGCGACAGAAAGCTCGGCGCGCAGGAGACGTTGAGATGGTGACGCATGCCGGTGCGAATGCTGGCGCAGGTGGTGGAGAGCTCGCTAAACGCTTTCTGACAGCTGAGCAGCAGACGCTCGCCGTGTGAGGTTAACTTCACGCGTCCGTTGGTGCGCACAAAAAGCGGCTTGCCCATCCAGCTCTCCAGCTGGCGGATCTGGTGGCTCACGGCGCTGTGAGTGACGTGCAGGCGTTCGGCCGCCACGCTAAAGCTGCTATGTAACGCCGCCTGGTGAAAATGGTGCAGCGCCCTTAGCGGAGGTAGCCGGGTCATACTCATCCCCTGTGTAAAAACCTAACAGGGATTGTCAGTTTATATCATTTTAAAGTCCAGCCGCATTCCCCTAACCTTGCCCGCTGATTATGGCGGGTTGACTCGCAGGCAAAGCTATGCGTGGTCAGCATTTGCCGTCGTTCCGCCATCACCCGACCGATAACAAGAGAACCACAACGCGATGGCACTTCACCCCTGGGCCGATCGTCCTTCCGAGGCGCGAGACCGGTTACGTACCCTGTTGTCACGCCACTACCGGCTGGAGCAGTACGACTTGTTCTTCGCGCCTTCGCTACATGTGGCGCGCATCCTGCTGTCGCAGCTCTTTCTGCGCCAGGAGCAGGCGCGCAACCAGACGCGCTACGCCACCCATTTTCCGGTCACGGAACTCAATGTGCTGCCCGCCGTGCCGCTGATGGCGGGCAACATCAATTTCGTCGCGCATATCGAACTGCCTTACGGTCGGGTGCGGCCGCTGCACCTCTGCCAGCAGCAGGGCGTAGTCGACGTCAGCGAAAGCTTCGCCAGCGTGCTGCATGAAGAGGTGATCAACCACGCCCGGCTGTTTGTCGCGCGCCTCGATCGCCATGCCGATCTGCCCGGCGGACTGGTGCTGGTGGCGCTGCGCACCGCCGACTTCAGCACGCTGGTGCGCAGCGAGCTGCGGCTGTTCGAACAGGGGCTGCCGCTCGATACGCCGGTGCTGGCGGCGCTGGCCCGCAGCAAAGAGCAGGGCTGGCGGCCCTATAATCAGGCCAGCGTCGAGGCGATCTCCCTGAGCCTGCCGCTGCCGATCGCCTCCGGTCATCAGGCGGGCCTGCCGTTCGCCAGCTTCGCGCTGTCGCGGGCGCAGCTGGCGGCGCTGACCCCGGCCAGCGACGTGGAGCTGTGGCCGCAGCAGAGCTATCTGCTGGTGCGCGCCAGCCAGCGCGGCGGCGGCCGCAAACAGACCAACCTGACGCCGCAGATCGGCCGGCGCGTGCAGACGCTGTTCAACACCGGCGGCAAATCTGAAAAAGCGCGCTAGCCGCGCCCGCCCGCCGCACGATATGGAGAAACAGGCTGCCGCCGTCCGCACCTTTCTTGTGGAGAGCGGGTCATAATGGTATGGTCTTCGCCTTCTCAGATTGATCAATGCGATTCGCAAGGGGATTTACGCAATGCGTATTATTCTGCTCGGTGCTCCGGGCGCAGGTAAGGGCACTCAGGCTCAGTTCATCATGGAGAAATACGGCATTCCGCAAATCTCCACGGGCGATATGTTGCGTGCGGCGGTAAAAGCCGGCACCGAACTCGGCAATCAGGCGAAAGCCATCATGGACGCCGGTAAACTGGTCACTGACGAGCTGGTTATCGCGCTGGTGAAAGAGCGTATCGCACAGGAAGACTGCAAAAACGGTTTTCTGCTGGACGGTTTCCCGCGCACTATTCCGCAGGCGGACGCGATGAAAGAGGCCGGCATCAAAATTGACTGCGTGCTGGAGTTCGCCGTGCCGGATGAGCTGATCGTCGATCGCATCGTGGGCCGTCGCGTGCATGCGCCGTCGGGCCGCGTCTATCACGTTAAATACAATCCGCCGAAGGTGGAAGGTCAGGACGACGTGACCGGCGAAGCGCTGACCACGCGTAAAGACGATCAGGAAGAGACCGTGCGCAAGCGCCTGGTGGAATACCATCAGCTGACCGCGCCGCTGATCGCCTACTACAGCGAAGAAGCGGAAGCGGGCAACACCGCTTACCACAAAATCGACGGCACCCAGCCGGTCGCCGACGTCAGCAAACAGCTGGCGCGCATCCTCGGCTAACGCGCCTGGGGCTGGCAGTGCCAGCCCCTTTTGCAGTAATTGCTTTTCCCTCTCCCGGTTTCCGCTACAATTTCCCCTGTTTTCACGCATCCCCCGCTATCAAGGACTAACAATGAGGCAAGACAAGCCCGGCGTGTTACTGGTTAATTTAGGTACGCCAGACGCCCCGACCACAGCTGCTGTAAAGCGCTATCTGAAACAGTTTCTCAGCGATCCGCGCGTGGTCGATACGCCGCGCTGGCTCTGGTGGCCGATCCTTAACGGCGTCGTGCTGCCGTTTCGCTCGCCGCGCGTGTCGAAACTTTACGCCTCCGTCTGGATGGAAGGCGGCTCGCCGCTGATGGTTTACAGCAAGCAGCAGCGCGAGGCGCTGGCGGCGCGCGTCGACATGCCGGTCGAACTCGGCATGAGCTACGGTAATCCCAGCCTGCAGAGCGCGGTGGATAGCCTGATGGCGCAGGGCGTAACGCGCATGATCGTGCTGCCGCTCTATCCGCAGTTCTCCTGCTCCACGGTGGCGGCGGTCTGGGACGGCCTCTACAGCGCGTTTAAAAAGGCGCGCACCCTGCCGCATATCGACCTCATCCGCGACTACGCCGAACATCCGGCCTATATCGCCGCGCTGAAAGCGTCGGTAGAGCGCTCTTTTGCGACGCACGGCCAGCCGGATCTGCTGGTGCTCTCCTTTCACGGCATCCCGCAGCGCTTCGCCAACGAGGGCGACGACTACCCGCTGCGCTGCGCTGACACCACCGCGCTGCTGCAGCAGGCGCTCGGCCTGCGCGACGATCAGATTATGATGACCTTCCAGTCACGCTTCGGCCGCGAACCCTGGCTGCAGCCCTACACCGACGAAACCATGCAGGGCCTGGCGAAAAAGGGCATTAAGCATGTGCAGGTGATGAGCCCGGGCTTTTCGGCGGACTGCCTGGAAACGCTGGAGGAGATTAGCGAGCAGAACCGCGAATTCTTCCTGCACGGCGGCGGCGAGAAATTTGAGTATATTCCGGCGCTCAACGCCGATGCCGAACATATCGATATGATGGTGCAGCTGGTCAACGCGCGTCGTTAAAGCCGCGGCGGAGAATATGCTATTATCCTCCGCCTGTTTTTCTGACGGCACCCATCATGAAATTTCCCGGCAAACGCAAATCCAAACACTATTTCCCGGTTAGCGCCCGCGACCCGTTGCTCCATGCCGCCTCGCAGGAGGTGGAAGAGGGGAGCTGGGTGGTCGGCATCGATCAGACGCTGGTGGATATTGAAGCCAAAGTCGACGACGCCTTTCTGGTTCGCTACGGCCTGAGCGCCGGGCACTCGTTAGTGATCGCCGACGACGTTGCCGAAGCGCTCTATCACGAGCTCATGCGCGATAACCTGATCACCCATCAGTTTGCCGGCGGCACCATCGGCAACACGCTGCACAACTATTCGGTGCTGGCGGACGACCGCTCGGTGCTGCTGGGCGTGATGTGCAGCAATATTCAGATCGGCGGCTACGCCTATCGCTACCTCTGCAACACCTCCAGCCGCATGGATCTCAACTATCTGCAGGGCGTGGATGGCGCCATTGGCCGCTGCTTCACCCTGATTGGCGAGCAGGGCGAACGCACCTTCGCCATCAGCCCTGGGCAGATGAACCAGCTGCGCGCCGAAAGCATTCCCGAAGCGGTGATCGCCGGCGCCTCGGCGCTGGTGCTCACCTCTTACCTGGTGCGCTGCGGCGAAGGCGAGCCGATGCCGCAGGCCACGCTGCAGGCGATCGACTACGCGAAACGCCACAACGTGCCGGTGGTGCTGACGCTGGGCACCAAATATGTTATCGGCGACAACCCGCAGTTCTGGCGCGATTTCCTGCGCGAACACGTCACCATCCTGGCGATGAACGAAGAGGAAGCGCTGGCGCTGACCGGCGAATCAGATCCGCTGCTGGCGGCCGACAGGGCGCTGGAGTGGGTCGACCTGGTGCTCTGCACCGCCGGACCGACCGGCCTCTATATGGCGGGCTATACCGAAGAGGAATTTAAGCGTAAAACCAACCATCCGCTGCTGCCGGGCGCGATCGCGGAATTCAATCAGTATGAATTCAGCCGCGCCATGCGTCAGCAGGCGTGCCAGCAGCCGTGCCGCATCTTCTCCCATATCGCGCCCTATATGGGCGGGCCGGAGAAGATCATGAACACCAACGGCGCAGGCGATGGCGCACTGGCGGCGCTGCTGCATGACATCACGGCGAATAACTACCATCGGCAGAAGGTGCCGAACTCCAGCAAGCACGCGCGCGAGTACCTGACCTACTCCTCGCTGGCGCAGGTGTGCAAATACGCCAACCGCGTCAGCTATCAGGTGCTGAACCAGCATTCGCCGCGCCTGACGCGCGGCCTGCCGGAGCGTGAAGACAGTCTGGAAGAGTCCTACTGGGATCGCTAAGCAGGAAGCTGGCAAATCAGATCGGACACTCACGCACCACCGGACGTTCGGCGATCTCCGCCTCCAGCATACGCAGCATGCTGGAGGCGATTTCCCGTTCGCCCATCACCACGCGCGTTGCGCCGCGCGCCATGATGTACTCCACCTCGTCGTCATAGTGTGCGCGCGCAATAATCTCGATGTCGTTAAATTTCTCGCGCGCGGTGGTGACAATCTCGCCTGACTCGTAGCCGTTGGGAATAGTCAGCAGCAGCCAGCGCGCGCAGTCGAGCCGCGCCAGCTCCATGGTGTCGGCGCGCACTGCGTTGCCCAGCACCGCCCTGATGCCCTGCTCGCGCAGCGTCTCGACGCGGTCACGGGAGTTTTCCACCACCACGAAAGGCACATCCGCCTCCAGCAGCTTCTGTCCCAGCAGGCTGCCGACGCGGCCATAGCCGACGATTACCGCATGATGGCAGATATCCACCGGGATCTGTTTTTCCTCTTCGGTCGCCTCTTCCTGCGCCTGCTCCTGGCGGCTTTCGCTTTTCGCCAGGAAACGCTCCAGCAGGCTGAACAGGATAGGGTTGAGCATAATCGAGAGGATCGCCGCGGCCAGCACCAGGTTGCGTCCCTCGCTGCTGAGCAGATTAAGGGAGATGCCGAGCCCGGCCAGAATAAAGGCGAACTCGCCAATCTGCGCCAGGCTGACGGAGATGGTCAGCGCGGTGCGGCGCGAATGGCCCAGCAGCGTCACCAGCAGCCAGGCGGCGGCCGATTTGCCCAGCACCACAATCACCAGCGCGCCCAGCACCGCCAGCGGCTGCTCTACCAGAATCATCGGATCGAACAGCATGCCTACCGAGACAAAGAACAGCACGGCGAAGGCGTCGCGCAGCGGCAGGGTGTCGTGAGCGGCGCGGTGGCTCAGCTCCGACTCATTCAGCACCATCCCGGCGAAGAAGGCGCCGAGCGCGAAAGAGACGTCGAAAAACTCCACCGCGCCGAAGGCAATGCCGAGCGCCAGCGCCAGCACCGCGAGGGTAAAGAGTTCGCGCGAGCCGGTGGCGGCGCTTTTCGACAGGATCCACGGCACCACGCGACGGCCCACCACCATCATCAGCACCATAAAGGCGGCGACCTTGCCGATGGTCAGCAGCAGATCCCACGCCAGAAGCTGCGGGCTGGCGTTGCCCTGTTCCAGCATGCCGGCGATGGCGGGCAGCAGCACCAGCGTCAGCACCATCACCAGATCTTCGACAATCAGCCAGCCGATGGCGATCTGTCCGCGCTGGCTGTCAATCAGCTGACGCTCCTCCAGCGCGCGCAGCAGCACCACGGTGCTGGCGGTGGAGAGGCAGAGGCCAAACACTAGGCCGGTCATCAGCGACCAGCCCAGCCAGGCGGAGAGGCCCATTCCCAGCAGCGTGGCGACGGCGATTTGCGCCACGGCGCCGGGAATGGCGATGCTCTTTACCGCCATCAGATCCTTCAGTGAGAAGTGCAGGCCGACGCCGAACATCAGCAGGATGACGCCCAGCTCCGCCAGCTCCGGCGCCAGGTTAGTATCGGCGACAAAACCCGGCGTGAAGGGACCCGCCAGCACGCCCGCCAGCAGGTAGCCGACCAGCGGCGAAATGCGCAGGCGGTTTGCGATCATGCCAAGGAGAAACGCCAGGACCAGTCCCCCGACGATGGTGGTGATCAACGGTGTGGTGTGATGCATGCCTGTCTCCTTGTGTGCAAATGTGTCTGCCTGTAACAATTGAGTTTAAGATAAACAGCGTTTTTTCGCTGGTTTTTTTGCAGGATAATAAGAAAAAAGTTTGAAAATGAGAGGAAAGCGAGGTCGAAGGGCTATTTTATCGGGTTTTCGTTAACTGGAGGCGCTATCAGGCAAGTCAGCGAGGCGCATCATCACACTATGCTGCGGCAAAATAGCCGATGGATGCCCTCGATAAGGCAAGGTTGCGCGTAGAAAAAGGCAAAGGTAGCGTGGGCACGGCGTTGGATGCGATTTATAACAGAGATTATCTTTTGAAGATCAAGGTTAAAGCAATTTCAGGGCCAGCGATATCAGCGTTTCATCTTGAGTTAGCCTGCGGAATATGCGACACAGTGGGTCAGCATGCTGATACCACCCGGAACGGGCACTTCATACAATAAGGAGACAGGCTTTGCTGTTATCACGATGGGCCGCCACCGGCCTTGCGCTGCTGGCGCTGGCGCCCGCGCTTTCTCAGGCCGCCGAGGCGGATCGCACCTACCGCTTTAGCATTCTCCATACCAATGATGAGCACGGCCATTTCTGGTACAACGCGCAGGGCGAATATGGTCTGGCGGCGCAAAAAACGCTGATGGACACCCTGCGCTACGACGTGCAGGCCAAAGGCGGCGGGGCGCTGATCCTCTCGGCAGGCGACGTCAACACCGGGGTGCCGGAGTCCGACGAGCTGTCCGCCGAGCCTGATATTCGCGGCATGAACCTGATCGGCTATGACGCCATGGCGCTCGGCAATCATGAATTCGATAACCCGCTCGAGGTGCTGCGCCAGCAGGAGAGCTGGGCGCGCTTTCCTTTTCTCGCCGCCAACCTCTATCAGAAAAGCACCGGCGAGCGGCTGTTTAAGCCCTGGGCGATATTTAATCGCATGGGGCTGAAGATCGCCGTGCTGGGCCTCGCCACGCCTGATACCGCGAAGCGGGCGAATCCGGCGCACTTACGCGACGTAGAGTTCCGCGATCCCGTTAGCGAGACGGAAAAGGCGGTGGCGGAGCTGCGCGCCGGCGAAAAACCAGACGTGATCGTGGTGCTGAGCCATCTCGGCTATGACGACAACGGCGAACACGGCAGCAACGCGCCGGGCGACGTCACGCTGGCGCGCAGCCTGCCGCCCGGCACCGTGGCGATGATCGTCGGCGGCCACTCGCACGACACGCTGTGCATGGCGAAAGCCAACCAGCGGGAAAAAGCCTGGCAGCCGGGCGCGGCCTGCCAGCCGGACAAGCAGAACGGCGACTGGATTATGCAGGCCGGCAAGTGGGGCGAATATGTCGGCCGTGGCGATTTTACCTGGCGCAACGGCGAAGTGGCGCTGGAGTCCTACGCGCTGGTGCCGGTTAACCTCAAGCATCAGATTAAAAACGCCGACGGCAGCGAAACCTGGCTCACCTGGCAGCAGGAGATCCCGAAAAACACCGCCATGATGAAGCTGCTGATGCCTTATCAGAAGCGGGCCGAGGCGCGCCTGAATGTCAATGTCGGCAGCGCACAAGGGCAGTTCAACGGCGAGCGTGAACAGGTGCGTTTTACCCAGACCAATCTCGGCCAGCTGATTCTGCGCGCGCAGATGGCAAAAACCCAGGCGGATTTCGCCGTGATGAGCGGCGGCGGCATTCGCGCGTCGCTGCCCGTCGGCAAGCTGAGCTGGCGCGATCTGCTGCAGGTTCAGCCGTTCGGCAATCAGGTGGTGTCGGTGACGCTGACCGGCGCCGAGGTGAAAAAGTATCTCGACGTAGTGGCCAACATTAAACCGGACGCGGGCGGTTTCGCGCAGTTCGCGCGCGTTAGCCTGGTCGCGGACGGCAGCACGGTGAGCAATGTACGCATCAACGGCCAGCCGCTGCAGGAGAATAAAACCTACCGCTTAGCGACCAACAGCTTTAACGCGGCGGGCGGCGACGGCTATCCACGCATCGATACGCACGCGGGCTACCAGAATTCAGGCAGCATCGACGCCGAGGTGCTGCGCGATTACGTTAAAGCCCACTCGCCGCTGAAAGCCGCCGACTATGCGCCGACGGAGACGATTCATACGCTGACGGAGGCGGAGAAAAAGGCGCGCGATAAGCCGCACAAGCGCAGCTATCCGCAGATGATTCTGGCGTGGATCTGGCCATGGGGACGGGAAACGGCGCATAACGCGCCGTAAGGCTGGCGGGATGAGCTCGCGGGTAGTATGGCCCAATCGCAACGTTGCTCAAGGCATCCATGCGCGGGACGCTGTGCTCCTCGATCTATACGACCCGCTGTTGGCTATCGTAGCCGTCTGGGAAGTCAGGCCTCGCAGCCCTTACGTTCAACCCAGCGCGGGCGCAGCCTGTCCCAGGCCCAGTTGTAGGCCATGGTGTAGGGCAGGAAAAAGAGGAAAAACGCCACCTCCAGCAGCAGCGCCTGCCACAGCGAGATGCCGAGCATCCACGCAGCAATCGGCAGGCCGATCAAAATAAAGCCGCCTTCAAACAGCAGCGCGTGCAGGATGCGGATCAGCACGCCGCGATGCACCTTGTCCGGCGGACAGATCCTGTCAAATATCGCGTTGTAAATCATATTCCACAGCATCGCCACGGTAGAAAGCATGATCGCCAGCGCGCCCATCTCGAACAGCGGCTTCGCCATCGCCCAGGCTGCCAGCGGCGACACGGTCAGGATCGCCAGGGTTTCGAACCCCAGCGCATGTAGAAAACGTTCTTTCAGCGAACGGGTACGCATTGTTAACCTCCATCAGTCAGGCGGGCATTCTGGCAGCCTGCAGTGATAAGATAAAATGATGACCTATCGATAAAAGCGATGGATGAAGATGCGTTATTCCCCTGAATCACTGGAAGCCTTTGTGCAGACCGTCAGCAGCGGCTCTTTTTCTGCGGCGGCGCGCGCGCTGGGCAAAAGCCAGTCCACCATCAGCACGGCGGTTGCCGGACTGGAAGACGATCTCGGCGTGACGCTGTTCGATCGCCGCGGACGTCAGCCGATCCTGACCGATCAGGGCAGAGGCGTGCTGGCGCAGGTGCAGCAGATTCTGGCCGCCAGCGAACGGCTCGACGCGCTGGCGATCAGGCTGGCGCAGGGCGTCGAGCCGCGCCTGAGTTTTGCCGTCTCGGACTTCTGGCAAACCCAGCATCATGAACAGCTGCTAAAGCAGTTTGACGCACAGTTTCCGGAAATCGAGCTGGAGTGCATGATCGCGGAGGATGCCGACGTGCTGGATCTGCTGCAGGCGGGACGGGTGCATCTCGGCGTGGTGCGCGCGCAGCCGGCGCTGCCGCCCGATATCGCCGTGGCGCGGCTGCAGGTCAATGCGGAGATGGCGATCTATATTCATCGCGACCATCCGCTGGCGCAGCAGCCAGGGCTAACAGAAAGCGCGCTGGAGCAGGTGCGTCAGCTGCGGCTCAACACCTGGGTCGAGCCGAACGCGGTGGCGCCGCCGGGACGCGTCTGGTCAGCCCCGACCTATCTGCTGCTGCTGGAGATGGCGGAACAGGGGTTTGGCTGGAGCGTGCTGCCGCGCTGGCTGGTCACGCAGTTTGGTCATGAGGTGCTGCAGGAACTGGCGCTGCCGGGCTGGCCGCAGCATATTGCGGTAGAAGCGATCTGGTCACGGCGTAATCCGCCCGGGCCGGCGGGGCGCTGGATGATCGACCAGCTCTGCGCCCAGCCGCGCGCTTAGTCGCGCCGGGCGATATCCGCCAGCGTGGCGTCGAGCAGGCGCGCCAGATCCTGCGCCGCCAGTTCCAGATCCAGACCGCGCTTGCCGCCGGAGACGAAAATAGTGGCGAAGTCGGCGGCGGAGCGATCGATCACCGTCGGCAGGCGCTTTTTTTGCCCCAGCGGGCTGATGCCGCCCACCAGATAGCCGGTCACGCGCTGCGCCAGCTGGGGATCCGCCATATCCGCCTTTTTCGCGCCCAGCGCTTTCGCCACCTTTTTCAGATCGAGCTGGCTGGAGACAGGGGTCACCGCCACCGCCAGCTGCTTCGGCTCGCCGTTTAGCGCCACCAGCAGCGTTTTATAGACCTGGCGCGCGTCAAGGTTGAGTTTTCTTACCGCTTCGTCGCCAAAATTCGTTTCGGCGCTGTCATGGTCGTAAGGATGAAGCGTAAAGGCGACCTTTTGTTTTTCCAGCAGTTTTACAGCAGGCGTCATAAAAATCTCCTTATAAGAAAAATCTTATTCCTAAATTAAATAAATTAATGGTGGCGAAAGTTTGTGCTTTGCGCGAGAATTGGCTCCGCGCCGGCCGAAAGGCTGAGCGATAACCAAAATGATAAACAAATTCCTCTTTGAAGGGCCGATAGCAATACCGGCCTTCTTTTTTTATTGCTGTAGCAGCGTCGGCAGATTCTCTTCACCGTAGAGATGCAGCGCGCCCACCGCCACCACATAGCGTCCGGCCGGCAGGGCGCGCAGCCGATCGCGCCATTCCTTGTTGCGCCGGGCGATCAGCGTATCGTTCAGCGCCGAGCTAAAGGTTGAAGGCAGCGCGATGCGCGGCTGGCGCGGCGGCGCGTCAAGCCACCAGCTCACCATCATCTGCAGCAGCCGCGCGTTGGTATGCCAGTGCGTGAGCGTATCCTGCAGCAGCGCCATGCCGTCGTCCGGCAGGGATTTCAGCAGCGCGATTTGCACCTCCGCCCCCTCCAGCTCAATCACCGGTTTATTCAACTGCTTCGCCGCCTGCAGTAGCTGGTAGTCGATGCCGTAGCCGGGACGTAACCCCAGCCGCTGCGCCTGCTGCGCCTGCAGCATCAGCGCGATCTGCCAGGCGGGCAGGGTGTCGAACATCGTCGGCGACAGATGAAGTTCGCCGCATAGTGCCTCAAGACGCGAGCGGTCGTCAGCCGTCAGCCGCCTCTCCAGCGGCTCGCGCGGATCGATGTCGTCAAACGGTGAGCCGCCCTGAGTAATATCCGCCTCGACAATCAGCGCATCCGCCTTTTGCAGCTGCCGCAGCAGCCGCGCGGGCAGCGGCTGCATATCACGCGTGCCCATATGAATGCTGCCGACCAGATGCAGCAGACGATAGTCCAGCCGGATATCCTGGGCGGGCCAGCGATAGCTGGCGGGAAAGAGTCGGCCGATCAGCCCCTGCACACTGCGCCACATGCTGCCTGTCATTCCCTGTCCTTACTCAGTCAAAACGCCATGCTAGCGATTCCCGTCGCTGAAAAACAGGGCAATAGCGGCTATTGTCGCGGCCGCGGGCAAAAGCGCAGCAGCCGGTTGGCGTTGCCGACCACGGTAATCGAGGAGAGCGCCATCGCCGCGCCCGCCACCACCGGGCTGAGCAGCGCGCCGGTCAGCGGATAGAGCGCGCCCGCCGCCAGCGGAATGCCCAGGCTGTTATAGATAAACGCCCCCAGCAGGTTCTGACGAATATTGCGCAGCGTGGCGCTGGCCAGCGCCAGCGCGTCGGCGACGCTGTTGAGATCGGCGCGCATCAGGGTGATAGGCGCGGTTTCCACCGCGACGTCGCTGCCGCCGCCCATGGCGATGCCGACATCCGCCTGCGCCAGCGCCGGGGCGTCGTTAATGCCGTCGCCCACCATAGCGACGCGACGTCCCTGCTGCTGCAGCGCGGCGATGGTCTGCGCTTTCGCTTCCGGCAGCACGCCGGCAATCACCTCGTCGATGCCCGCTTCCTGCGCAATGGCGCGCGCGGTCTCTTCCCGGTCGCCGGTCAGCATCATCAGGCGGTAGCCCGCCTGACGCAGCCGCGCCAGCGCCGCTTTGCTCTCCGGCCGCAGCCGATCGCGCAGCGTAATCAGGCCAACGAGTTCGCCCTCTTGCGCCAGCAGCACCGGCGTGGCACCCTGACGCGACAGCCGCTCGATATCCGGCTGCGCCTGCTGCAGATCGACAGCGTTATCCTGCATCAGCGCCGCGTTGCCCAGCAGCAGCGCCTTGCCGTCGAGTATGCCGCTGACGCCTTTGCCGCGTATTGTACGAAATTGCGCTATCTCGCCGCTGCTCGCCGCACCTGCCGCCGCGACGATCGCCTGCGCCAGCGGATGACTGGCGTTTCGCTCCAGCGCGGCGGCGGCCTGCACCACCGCGTCGCGCGACCAGTCGCGCCACGTCAGCACCTCATCAAGCTGCGGCGCGCCGGCGGTGAGCGTGCCGGTTTTATCAAACACCAGCGTATCGATGCGGCTGGCGCGCTGCAGCGCGTCGGCGTCGCGCACCAGCACGCCTAATTCAGCGGCACGCCCGACACCCGCGATAATCGACATCGGCGTCGCTAGGCCCAGCGCGCAGGGGCAGGCGATAATCAGCACCGTGGTAGCGATCACCAGCGTGTAAGCGATCTGCGGCTGTGGACCGAACAGATACCAGATCGCCGCGCTGATCAGCGCGATGGCGACTACCACCGGCACAAACACCGCCGAAATGCGGTCGGCAAGGCGACCGACGTCGGGCTTGCTGCTTTGCGCCTGACTCACCAGATGGATAATGCGCGACAGCGCGGTGTGCTGGCCCGTTGCGCGCGCCACAAAGCGCACTGCGCCGTCCTGCACCAGCGTGCCGGCATAGACCTTGTCGCCGACGCGCTTGCCCTGCGGCACCGCCTCGCCGGTCAGCATCGCCTCGTCGAGCCACGCCTCGCCCTCGCTGATTTCGCCGTCCACCGGCACGCGATCGCCCGTGGTGAGGCGCAGCGTCATGCCCGGCTGCACCGCGCTGAGCGGTACCCGCATTTCGCCCTGTTCGCTGACGAGGCGCGCCTGCGCGGGCGTCAAATCGAGCAGCCGCTCAAGCGCTTTAGAGGAGCGCTGGCGCGCGCGCTGCTCCAGCGCGTGGCCGAGGTTAATCAGGCCGATAATCATTACGCTGGCTTCAAAATAGAGATGCCGCGCCTGCATCGGGAAAAAAGCGGGCCAGAGCGCGACGCTAATGGAGTAGATCCAGGCGGCGGCGGTGCCAAGCGCCACCAGCGTATCCATGGTGGCGCTGCCGTTGCGCAGGCTGCGCCAGGCGCTGCGATAAAAATGGCCGCCAGCCACCACCATAATCAGCAGCGTCGCCGCGCCGATGGCGAGCCACAGGCTGCGGTTGGCGTCGCTGAGCATCATATTGTCGCCGATCATGCCCCAGATCATCAGGGGCGCGCCGAACGTCAGCGCCAGCGCCGCCTGCCAGCTAAAGCGGCGCATCGCTTTGCGCGCGCTGCTCTGCTGTTTGTCGCGTCGCTCCTGTTCATCCTGCACCGGCTGAGCGTGGTAGCCGGCCGCGTCAACTGCCTCGACCAGCTGCTGCGCAGAGACGTCGCCCATTACCAGCGCGCTGCGTTCGCCGAGGTTGACGCGCGCCTGAGTCACGCCGGGCACCTTCTCCAGCGCTTTTTCCACCCGGCTGACGCAGCTGGCGCAGCTCATGCCGTCAATAAGCAGAAACTGCGCGTTTTCAGGCTGCTGTGCCGGTTGGGTTTCTGCCACCGTTGTCAGCGCCTCCGGCGGCGGCTCTGAAGCTGTCAACGGCTCAGGCTTTGGGTGGCTGTCGCCGTTCAGCGTGGCGTGATAGCCCGCCTCTTCCACAGTGGCAATCAGCGCGGCGGCGTCGGCGCTGCCTGTGACCTGCGCCTCCTGCTGGGTAACGCTGGCCTGTTCGACATCATCGCGCTGTTCAAGCGCCTCTTTAACGCGTTTAACGCAGTGGCCGCAGGAGAGACCTTCCAGCGCCAGAGAAATGGTTTGAGACATATCAGGCTCCTGTTGTGTTGCCGTTAACAATGCGAGCTTTTTATCACTCGTGTTACAGGCTAAACCTTCCATCAAGGGGAAGGTCAAACTATTTTTAAGAGCACGGGCCGCGATCGATTTTTTACCGGGAGAGCAGAGTGAACATCAGCGATGTGGCGAAAAAAACCGGGTTGACCAGCAAGGCGATCCGTTTCTATGAAGAGAAGGGCGTGGTGACGCCGCCACTGCGCAGCGACAACGGCTATCGCCGCTACAGCGCGCATCATCTTGATGAGCTAAATTTACTGCGCCAGGCGCGGCAGGTGGGCTTTACCCTCGATGAGTGTCGCGAGCTGGTGACGCTGTTCAACGATCCGACGCGTCACAGCGCCGACGTTAAGGCGCGCACGCTGCAAAAAGCAGCGGAGATCGCCGCCCATATCGACGAACTGCAGGCGATGCGCATGCGGCTGCTGGCGCTGGCCGAGGCCTGTCCCGGCGACGAGAGCGCAGAGTGCCCGATCATCAATAACCTGGCAGGCTGCTGCGGTCGTAAAGAGGGAAGGGCGGACTAGCGCAGCCTGATATGCAGCGTAATGCCCTCAATGCCCGTGACGATAACCCTGGCGCCTGCGGGCAGATCCTGGTCAGCCTGCACGCGCCAGCTGCTGTCGCCCAGCTTCACATGGCCGATGCCGTTCACCAGCGGCGCATCCAGCGTCAGCAGCGTGCCGATCAGCTGCGCGCCGCGCTGGTTAAGCGAATTGGGCTGCTGGCTGCGCTCGCGATGGCGCATCCAGCGATACCAGAGATAGACGCAGACCAGCGTCAACACGGCGAACAGCGAGCCCTGCGCCGTCCAGCTAAAGGGCGCCAGCCACTCCACCACGCCGACCAGCACCGCCGCGATGCCGCTCCACAGCAGGTAGCCGCTGGTGCCGAGCATCTCCGCCGCCAGCAGCAGGCCGCCCAGCGTCAGCCAGAACCAGTGCGGATGGGCGACGATCTCCATCAGCATCAGCGTGTCGACTCAGAGGAGGAGCCTTTCAGCAGCTCGCTGATGCCGGCAACCGATCCCAGCAGGCTACTGGCATCCAGCGGCATCATCACCACCTTGCTGTTGCTGGCTTCGCCGATTTTCTGCAGCGCGTCGGTGTATTTCTGCGCCACGAAGTAGTTCACCGCCTGGATATCGCCCGCGGCGATCGCTTCGGAGACCATTTTCGTCGCGGCGGCTTCTGCTTCCGCCTGGCGCTCGCGCGCCTCGGCCTGCAGAAACGCCGAGGTGCGTTCCCCTTCGGCTTTCAGGATGCGCGACTGCTTGTCGCCTTCGGCGCGCAGGATCGCCGCCTGACGCACCCCTTCCGCCGCCAGAATGTCGGCGCGCTTGGTGCGCTCCGCTTTCATCTGCGCGTTCATGGCGGCGATCAGCTCCTGCGGCGGCCGCACGTCGCGGATCTCGATGCGGGTGATCTTCACGCCCCAGGGATTGGTCGCCTCGTCGACGATATGCAGCAGCCGGGTGTTGATGTTATCGCGCTGCGACAGCATCTCATCCAGCTCCATGCCGCCGAGGACGGTGCGGATATTTGTCATGGTGAGATTGATGATCGCCAGCTCAAGGTTGCTGACCTCATAGGCGGCGCGCGCCGGATCCACCGCCTGAATAAAGCAGACGGCGTCGATGGTGACGTTGGCGTTGTCTTTGGAGATCACTTCCTGCGAGGGAATGTCGAGCACCCGTTCCATCATATTGATCTTGCGACCGATACGATCCATAAAGGGCACCACCAGGCTCAGGCCCGGTTGCAGCGTGCGGGTGTAGCGCCCGAAGCGCTCCACGGTCCACTGATAGCCCTGCGGCACGATTTTAACGCCCGCCCATACCGTGACCAGCGCCAGCACAATCAGCGCGGGAATGACTGTCAACATATAACCTCCAGATTGTTAGATAACGGGCCGAGTCGCTTCGGCCCGATGCCGCGGGGGCGACTCAGTAAAGCAGCGAGTAGAGCTGACGGCGATAGCGGGCGGCGAGTGCGTCGCCGGTGCCGAGCGCCGCCAGAATCTCCTGCAGCATTTTACGAACCTGACCCTCACCCGAATTTAAATCACGCTTCAGAAAGCCGAGCAGCAGCTCCAGCGCCTCTTCGTTGCGTCCGACCTGATGCAGCTGTAATGAGAGCTTAGCCGCCAGTTCTGCATTAGCCGGGTCGCGCTCCAGCTGCGCCTGCAGCTGCTGAATTTCCGGCGTATCCGCCGCCTGCTTCAGCAGATCGATCTGCGCCATCAGGCTCTGATAGCGCGTATCCTGATCCTGCAGCGGCACCTTCGCCAGCACCTCTTCCGCTTCATCGCTGCGGTTCAGGGTAATCAGCACCTCCGCCAGCAGGAAGCCGATTTCGCTCGCCTGCTGACTAAGCTGCCAGGCCTCTTTCAGCAGCGGCAGCGCCTCCAGCGGCTTGCCTTCGTCCATCAGCGCCAGCGCCTGCTGCGCTTTCAGCTCCTCTTCGCGCGGCAGCACTTTTTCCAGCAGCGCGCGGACCGCCTCTTCCGGCTGCGGCCCCTGGAAGCCGTCGACCGGCTGGCCGTTCTGGAACAGATAGACCGTGGGAATCGAACGCAGGCCAAACTGCGACGCCACCATCTGTTCTTTGTCGCAGTCGAGCTTCGCCAGAATAAACTGGCCGGCGTACTCCTGCGCCAGCCGCTCCAGCAGCGGCGTCAGCTGCTGGCAATGTTGGCTGCGATCCGACCAGAAATAGAACAGCACCGGGATCTGCATGGACTGTTCCAGCGTCTGATGCAGGTTGGATTCGTTGATGTCGATAATCGAAGCTTGTGGTGACATGACTAAGTCTCTTGGCAGAAAGTGTTTAAAGAATATGGGGCCAGACGGCCCCGCTTCAAGATGAATTCTCAGCGGCTGCTCAAAATGCGATCCAGCATCCAGCCCGGCAGCACTCTTTTCAGGATGCTCATCGCATGTGCGACCAGCGTCACCGGATAGCGCAGGCGCGGACGCGGGCTCTCCAGCGCGTGGTGCAGCTTGGGTAAAATCGCCTGCGGCGGCAGGGTGAAACGCGCGGCGATGCCGGGATTGCGCACCGGTTTGCCCGGCTCGCCCTGAGTGACGTTATCGGTAAAGCGGCTATGAATTGGGCCCGGCTCGATCAGGCTGACGCGCACGCCGCTGCCGCGCAGTTCAAGGCGCAGCGCGTCGCTCCAGGCTTCCAGCGCATATTTGCTGGCGGCGTAGGCGCCGCGGCCGGGCGTGGAGATCAGCCCCATCACCGAGCTGGTGTTGACGATACGCGCGTCGCCGCTCGCCTCCAGCGCTGGCAGCAGCCGCATCGTCAGCTGATGGGTGCCGAAAAAATTGGTGGAGAACTGCTTCTCCAGCTGCTGGCGCGACAGGGTGCGCAGCGGGCCGTAAAGGCCAAAGCCGCCGTTGTTGAACAGCGCGAACAGGCGATGATCCGTTAGCGCGAGGATCTCATCGGCCGCGCGGTCGATGCTTGCCGCGTCGTCGAGATCCAGCGCGACGCCGATAATGCCCTGTACGCGCATCTGCGCTACATCTTCCGCCTTGCGGCAGGCGGCGATCACCCGATAGCCGCGCGCCTGCAGATCCTGCGCCGCGACCAGCCCGATACCGCTGGAGCAGCCGGTGATGACAATGGTTTTTTGCATATCTTTACCCATAAAAAGCGCGCGCCCCGGTTACTCGTGCTTAACTAAGGGAGCCAGTTCTTTCGCCATCAGCTCGGCGATAAAGGGCTGCGCATCGGGGTTAGGATGAATGCCGTCCTGCTGCATCCATTCCGGTTTCAGATAGACCTGCTCCATAAAAAAGGGCACCAGAGGAATGTTGTACTGCTGTGCCAGTCTGGGATAGATCCCGCTGAACGCTTCCGTATAACGCCGCCCGTAATTGGCGGGCAGGCGAACCTGCATCAGCAGCGGTCTGGCGTTCGCCGCCTTCACGTCGTCGATGATCTTACGCAGATCCTGCTCGATTGCCTGCGGCGGAAAGCCGCGCAGTCCGTCGTTACCGCCCAGTTCGATTAACACCCACTGCGGCTGATGCTGTTTTAATAGCGCCGGTAAGCGCGCCAGCCCCTGCGCGGCGGTATCGCCGCTGATGCTGGCGTTTACCACCTCAGGCTGCTGCCAGCTGTTGTTCAGCAGGCTCGGCCAGGCCGCGCTGGCCGACATGCGATAGCCGGCGCTCAGGCTGTCGCCTAACACTAATAGGGTGCTCGCAGCGGAGACATGCGACACCAGCAGAAGAACGGAAAACAGGAAAGCGTAATGCCAGCGGAAAACATTCTTGAAGTTCATCATCTTACAAAGTCCGTCGGTCAGGGAGAGCATCAGTTGATCATCCTCACCGGAGTTGACTTCATTGTCAAACGGGCCGAGACCATTGCGCTGATCGGCGAGTCCGGCTCCGGCAAGTCGACGCTGCTGGGCATTCTGGCCGGGCTCGACGACGGCAGCAGCGGCGAGGTCAACCTGCTGGGGCAACCGCTGCATCAGCTCGATGAAGAGCAGCGCGCCGCGCTGCGGGCGACGCAGGTCGGCTTCGTGTTTCAGTCCTTTATGCTGGTGCCAACGCTCAATGCGCTGGAGAACGTGCAGCTGCCTGCGCTGCTGCGCGGCGAGAGCGACCGCCAGAGCCGCGAGCAGGCGCGCGAGCTGCTAACCCAGCTGGGGCTGGCCGAGCGTCTGTCCCATCTGCCCGCGCAGCTTTCCGGCGGCGAGCAGCAGCGCGTGGCGCTGGCGCGCGCCTTCAGCGGGCGTCCCGGCCTGCTGTTTGCCGACGAGCCGACCGGCAATCTGGACCGTAAAACCGGCGACCGCATCGCCGATCTGCTGTTTTCCCTCAACCGCGACTACGCCACCACGCTGATTCTGGTGACGCATGACGAGCAGCTGGCGGCGCGCTGCGACCGTCGCCTGCGGCTGCGCGACGGCAAAGTGTGGGAGGAGCAATGATCTGGCGCTGGTTCTGGCGCGAGTGGCGCTCGCCCTCGCTGTTGATCGTCTGGCTGGCGTTGACGCTGGCGGTGGCCTGCGTGCTGGCGCTCGGCGCCATCAGCGACCGCATGGAAAAAGGGCTGAGCCAGCAGAGCCGCGATTTTATGGCGGGCGACCGCACGCTGCGCAGCAGTTCGGCCGCGCCGGACGCCTGGCTGGCAAAAGCGAGCGAGGAGGGGCTGCGCGTTAGCGGTCAGCTTAGCTTTATGACCATGACCTTCGCCGGCGAGACGCCGCAGCTGGCGGCGGTCAAGGCGGTGGATAACCGCTACCCGATGTTCGGCGAGCTGCAGACTGAACCGCCGGGCCTGAAGCCGGCACCCGGCACCGCGTTGGCTGCGCCGCGGCTAATGGCGCTACTTAACCTCAAGGCGGGCGACCGGCTGGACGTCGGCGACGCCAGCTTGCGCATCGTTGGCGAAGTGATTCAGGAGCCGGACGGCGGCTTTAATCCGTTCCAGATGGCGCCGCGCCTGCTGATCAATCTTGAGGATGCGCCAAAGACCGGCGCGATCCAGCCCGGCAGCCGCCTGACCTGGCGCTATAAGTTCGCTGGCAATCCGCAGCAGCTGGCGCGCTACGACAGCTGGATCCAGCCGCAGCTAAAGGCGGATCAGCGCTGGATCAGCGTTGAGAATTCCGAAGACGCGCTGGGGCGCTCGATGCAGCGCGCCCAGCAGTTTCTGCTGCTCTCCGCCTTGCTGACGCTGCTGCTGGCGATCGCCGCCGTCGCGGTGGCGATGAGCCACTACTGCCGCAGCCGCTACGATCTGGTGGCGGTGCTGAAAACCCTGGGGGCGACCCGGCATGCGCTGCGGCGGCTGATTATCGGCCAGTGGCTGGCGGTGCTGCTGCTGGCGGCGCTGTGCGGCGGGGCGCTGGGGCTGGGCGTCGAGGCGCTGCTGATGCAGATGCTGAAGCCGGTGCTGCCGGCGACGCTGCCGCCCGCCAGCGGCTGGCCGTGGCTCTGGGCGATCGGCTCGCTGTTTGTGATTTCGCTGCTGGTGGGGCTTCGTCCCTATCGGCTGCTGCTGGCGACCCAGCCGCTGCGCGTGCTGCGCCGCGACGCGGTGGCCGATATCTGGCCGCTGAAGCGCTATCTTCCGGCGATGGGCGCGGTGGTGGTGGTGCTGCTGGCGCTGCTGGTGGGCGGCAGTAAAATGCTCTGGGCGCTGCTGGCGGGCGTGGCGGCGCTGGCGGGCGTGCTGGCGCTGCTGGGCTGGGGCGCGCTGTTGCTGCTGCGACGGCTGACGGTGCGCAGCCTGGCGATGCGGCTGGCGGTCAACCGGCTGCTGCGTCAGCCGGGCATGACGCTAAGCCAGCTGGCGGCGTTTTCCCTCTCCTTTATGCTGCTGGCGCTGCTGCTGGTGATGCGCGGCGATCTGCTGGATCGCTGGCAGCAGCAGCTGCCGCCGGACAGCCCTAACTATTTCCTGCTCAATATGACGCAGGAGCAGGTGCCGCAGGTGCGCGCTTTCCTCGCCGCGCATCAGGTAAAGCCGGAGACCTTCTATCCCGTGGCGCGCGTGCGTCTGACCTCTCTGAACGGCAAAGAGGCCGATCCAAAGCTGGATAACGCCCTGAACCGTGAGCTGAATCTGACGTGGATGCGCGAGCGGCCCGATCATAATCCGCTGGTGGCGGGCAGCTGGCCGCCGAAGGCCGGCGAGGTGTCGATGGAGGCGGAGCTGGCCGGTCGGCTGGGCGTGAAGCTGGGGGATACGCTGACCTTTACCGGCGACACCCAGGCGTTTAGCGCGACCATCAGCAGCCTGCGCAAGGTGGACTGGGAGAGTTTGCGGCCAAACTTCTTCTTTATTTTCCCGCCTGGCGCGCTGGATGCGCAGCCGCAAACCTGGCTGACCAGCTTCCGGCTGGAGAACGATGCGGCGCTGCTGGCGCAGCTTAACCGCGCCTTTCCCACGCTGAGCCTGCTGGATATTGGCAGCATTATGCGGCAGATCGGTCAGGTGCTGACGCAGGTGAGCCAGGCGCTGGAAATTATGGTGGTGCTGGTGACCTTCTGCGGCGTGCTGCTGCTGCTGGCGCAGATTCAGGTGGGGATGCGCCAGCGGCGTCAGGAGCTGGTGGTCTGCCGCACGCTGGGCGCCAGCAAAAAGCTGCTGCGCGCGACGCTGTGGTGCGAGTTCGCGCTGCTTGGCGTGGTCTCCGGCGTGGCGGCGGCGCTGGGCGCGGAAGCGGCGCTCTGGGCGCTGCAGCGCAAGATTTTCGATTTCCCGTGGCAGCCTGACTGGACGCTGTGGCTGGCGCTGCCGCTGAGCGGCGCGCTGCTGCTTTCGCTGTGCGGCGGCTGGCTGGGTGTGCGGCTACTGCGCGGCAAGGCGCTGTTCCGGCGCGCAGAAGGATTCTGAAGCTTACTGCAGGCCGCAATCAAAGCTTGCAAGCGGGTAACATGGACCGAAGAGCAAAGCGTCCCACGCCAGGGATGGCGTGGGCCGAGCTGGCAAGGATGCCGCTTTTTGCGTCTTTGCGATCGGGTCATGTTACCCGCGCTGGCACTTTATTAATAAACCTCGCGGGACATACTGCCTAATCAGAACTTCTCTACGGCCCAGGCGATGCCGCTGGCGTATTCCGGCGGCAGCATCGGCACCAGCGCCTCTAGCGCCGCCGTCAGCCGCGCGCTGTCGCTGTCGGTCAGGTTCAGATGGCCGACCTTGCGGCCAGGCCGCACCTCTTTATCGTACCAGTGCAGATGCACCAGCGGCTGCTGCAGCCAGTCGCTGTTCAGCGCGGTGCCGATCAGGTTCACCATCACCGACGGCGCGAACACCACCGGCTGCGGCAGCGGCAGACCCAGCACGGCGCGCAGGTGCAGTTCGAACTGGCTGATCGAGGCGCCGTTTTGCGTCCAGTGCCCGCTGTTGTGCACGCGCGGCGCCAGCTCATTGATCAGCAGGCCCTGCGGCGTCACGAAGCACTCCATCGCCATCACGCCGACATAGTTCAGCTCCTGCATAATGGCGCTGAGCATCGCTTCGGCCTGCGCCTGCTGCGCGGCATCCGCCTGCGGGAAGGCGACGCTGGTGCGCAGAATCCCCTCCTGATGCAGGTTGTGGGTCAGCGGGTAAAACACCGTGCGGCCATCCTGACCGCGCGCGCCCACCAGCGACACCTCGCCGAGAAAATTGATGCCCTGCTCGACGATGCACTCGCCGTAGCAGTCGTCCGGCAGCGCGTCGGTCTCATCCGCGCGCAGTCGCCACTGACCGCGGCCGTCATAGCCGCCGGTGCGGCGCTTAACGATCGCCAGCTCGCCCAGCGAGGCGAACACCTGCGGCCACTCGCTTTTCGCCGCCAGCAGCTGCCAGGGCGCGGTGGCGAGATGCAGCCGATCGAGCAGCTGCTTCTGCGTCAGGCGATCCGCCAGACGCGGGAAAATATCGCGGTTAACAAAGGCGGGATGCACCGCCAGCTCGCGCGTCAGCGCGGTCTCCGGCCAGCGCTCGATCTCGGCGGTGATCACGCTCTGCGCAATCGGCAGCGCCTCCGGCTCGGCGTCAAGGCCGACCGGGTAAACGGCAATGCCCAGCGGCTCGCCCGCCTGACGCAGCATGCGGCCCAGCTGGCCGTTGCCCAGTACGCAAACCGGCTTCATGCATCCTCCCGCGGGTCCGGGTTATTCAGCACCTCGTCGGTCTGCGCCTGACGCCAGGCGCCGAGGCGCGTCGCCAGCGCCGCGTCGTGGATCGCCAGAATCTGCGCCGCCAGCAGGCCGGCGTTGGCCGCGCCCGCTTTGCCGATCGCCAGGGTGCCGACCGGAATGCCGCGCGGCATCTGCACGATAGAGTAGAGGCTGTCGACGCCGCTCAGCGCCGCGCTCTGCACCGGCACGCCCAGCACCGGCACCAGCGTTTTCGCCGCCAGCATGCCCGGCAGATGCGCCGCGCCGCCCGCGCCCGCGATAATCACCTGATAGCCGTTATCCGCGGCCGTTTCGGCAAAGCTGAACAGTTTGTCCGGGGTGCGGTGCGCAGAGACCACTTCGACATGGAAGGGCACGTCCAGGCTGGTAAGGATCTCCGCAGCGAACTGCATGGTGGACCAGTCACTTCTGGAGCCCATTACAATAGCAATGCGGGCCGGGGCGGCGTTGGATGACATGCGGTCAACTCCTGTGAATAAACAAACGAACCTGGCCGGTCGGTCAGGTAAAGAAGGGCACAGAGAATAGCATGAGAAAGTCGGAAGGAAAACGGTTGCGTCGCCGCGATTCCGGCGCGTTCAGCGAGAATCTAAAAGTCGAATTCAATCAGGCTGACGCCGCTGGCGTCGAGCTGGATCATCGAGCCGCGCTGGTGCCACGCGCCCAGAACCGCGCGCTCGGCGGGCTGGCCCTGTAAGGCAAAACGGTGGATCGCCGGACGATGGGTGTGGCCGTGGATCATCAGGCTGACCTGCTGGCGCAGCATCGTTGCCTCAACCGCCTCGGCGTTAACGTCCATAATGGTCTGCGACTTATGCCTGTTTGCCTGTTTGCTGCCGTCGCGCATGCGCGCGGCGATGCGCTGGCGCAAAGCGAGCGGCAGGGCGAGAAACAGGCGCTGCAGCCAGCGCTGATGCACTTTGGCGCGAAAACGCTGATAGCCGACGTCGTCGGTGCAGAGCGTATCGCCGTGCAGGATCAGCACGCGATGGCCGTAGCGCGCCAGCACCTGCTCTTCCGGCAGCAGCGTCATGTTGCTGGCGCGGCCGTAAGCTTTGCCAAGCAGAAAGTCGCGGTTGCCATGGATAAAGAAGACCGGCACCGGCAGCGCACGCAGCGCGTCGGCGACCTGCTGATGCAGCGGATTGGGATCGTCGTCGCCGATCCAGGCTTCAAACAGATCGCCCAGGATATAGAGTGCGTCGCAGTGCACCGCTTCACGCGCCAGAAAATGCAGAAAACCGGCGGTGATCGCCGGTTCTTCCTGGCACAGATGCAGATCTGCGATAAACAGGGTGCGCGACATTACTCGCTGACGGTGACTTTCTGGATGACGACGTCATCTTTCGGTACGTCCTGGTGCATGCCGCTGCGGCCGGTAGAGACCGCTTTGATTTTCTCAACCACGTCCATACCTTCAACCACTTCAGCGAACACGCAGTAGCCCCAGCCCTGCAGGCTTTCGTCGCGAAAGTTCAGGAAGTCGTTGTCAGCAACGTTGATAAAGAACTGCGCGGTCGCGGAGTGCGGAGCAGAGGTGCGCGCCATCGCCAGGGTGCCGCGGGTGTTTTTCAGGCCGTTGTTCGCTTCGTTGCGAATTTCCGCTTTGGTGGCTTTCTGCTTCATGCCCGGCTCAAAACCGCCGCCCTGGATCATAAAGCCGTTGATAACACGGTGGAAAATGGTGTTGTCGTAAAAACCTTCACGGCAGTATTCGAGGAAGTTTTGCACGGTAGCAGGCGCTTTATCGTCGAAGGTTTTAATTACGATGTCGCCGTGGTTGGTCTGGAAGGTAACCATCATTCTCGTCCTGTAAAGGTTGTCGTCAGTCGTCTGGTCGTCGCAAAGCGCGCTGACCATTTTAGTCGACGCCTCTTATATCATAAATTCCAATGACGCGTCAGCACGCCCGCGGCGCTGTCGGCACGCTGCCGTCGCGCAAGCGCGAAAAATACGGCACAATAACTGAATAACCTGATAAAAGTGTTTACCGCACACGTCTAAACGGAACTGTTCAATGCTAAAGATTTATAACACCCTGAGTCGACAGAAAGAGGAATTTAAACCTATCCATGCTGGCGAAATCGGCATGTACGTGTGCGGTATCACGGTGTACGACCTCTGTCATATTGGCCACGGACGCACCTTCGTGGCATTCGACGTGGTGTCTCGCTACCTGCGCTACTGCGGCTATCGCCTGAACTACGTGCGCAACATCACCGATATTGACGACAAAATCATCAAGCGCGCCAATGAGAACGGCGAAAGCATCGAAACCCTGACCAACCGTATGATCGGCGAAATGCATAAAGATTTCGCCGCGCTGGGCATTCTGCCGCCGGATCAGGAGCCGCGCGCCACGCGTCATATCGCGGAGATTATCGAGCTGGTGGAGCGTCTGATCGCACGCGGTCACGCCTATGTCGCCGACAACGGCGACGTGATGTTCGACGTGCCGAGCGACGCCGATTACGGCGCGCTGTCGCGTCAGGATCTGGAGCAGCTGCAGGCCGGCGCACGCGTGGAAGTGGCCGAAGTGAAGCGCAACCCGATGGATTTCGTGCTGTGGAAAATGTCGAAAGCGGACGAACCGGCGTGGCCGTCGCCGTGGGGCAACGGGCGTCCGGGCTGGCATATCGAGTGCTCGGCGATGAACTGCAAACAGCTCGGCGCGCATTTCGATATTCACGGCGGCGGCTCGGATCTGATGTTCCCGCACCATGAGAATGAGATTGCCCAGTCGACCTGCGCCCACGACGGCCCGTACGTCAACTACTGGATGCACTCCGGCATGGTGATGGTAGATCGCGAGAAGATGTCGAAATCCCTCGGCAACTTCTTCACCGTGCGCGACGTGCTGCAGCACTACGACGCCGAAACGGTGCGCTACTTCCTGATGTCGGGCCACTACCGCAGCCAGCTTAACTACGGCGAAGAGAACCTGAACCAGGCGCGCGCGGCGCTGGAGCGTCTCTACACCGCGCTGCGTCACACCGACCCGAACGTCGCGGCGGCGGGCGGTGAAGCCTTTGACGCGCGCTTCCGCGCGGCGATGGACGACGACTTCAACACGCCGGAAGCCTACTCGGTGCTGTTCGACATGGCGCGCGAGGTTAATCGCCTGAAAGGCGAGAACAGCGATGCGGCCAACGCGCTGGCGGCGAAGCTGCGCGAAATTGCCAACGTGCTGGGCATTCTGCAGCAGGATCCCGAGCAGTTCCTGCAGAGCGGCGCGCAGAGCAACGCCGATGAAGTGGCTGAGATCGAGCACTGGGTGCAGGCACGCGCCGACGCGCGTAAAGAGAAAAACTGGGCGCAGGCTGACATCGCGCGCGACAAGCTCAACGAGCTGGGCGTGATTGTAGAGGATGGGCCGCAGGGCTCAACCTGGCGTCGTAAGTAACCTCAACGGAGAGGGCGCGCTGGCGCCCTTTTTTTATGCCGGTTGAAAAGATTGAGATCCAGGGTTTTCGTTCGGTGCGCCAGCTGTCGCTGACCCTGGGGCAGCTGAACGTCATCAGCGGCCCCAACGGCTGCGGCAAATCGAACCTCTATAAAGCGGTCAGGCTGCTGCACGACGCCGCCAGCGGGCGGCTTGCGGCGGCGCTGGCGGAAGAGGGCGGTATTCAGAAGGTCATGTGGGCGGGCGGCGATCGTCGCCACGATGCCAGACGCCTGACGCTGGCGGCGCAGATGGACGATCTCGACTATCAGCTCGACATCGGCTTTCCGGAACCGCTGGCTACCTCGCTGTTCAACCTCGACCCGCTGGTGAAAGAGGAGCGCATCTGGCTGAGCGGCCAGCGACGACGGCCCGCCTCCTGCATTATGCAGCGGCAAAACCAGACGGCGTTTCTGCATAACGTCGACGGCGAGCGCGTGGCCTATCCCGCGACGCTGCATCCCGAAGAGTCGCTGTTCGGCCAGCTGGGCGAGCCGCATCGCTATCCCGAGCTGTCGCAGCTGCGCGAACGGCTGCGCCAGTGGCGCTTCTATCATGAATTCGCCGTCTGGCCCGGATCGCCGATCCGCGCGCCGCAGACGGGTGTGCGATCCCCGGTGCTGGCGCATGACGGCAGCAACCTCGCCGCCGCCTGGGCGACTATCGTCGAGCGCGGCCATCATGAGCTGCTCTATGCGGTGACCGCGCAGGCGTTTCCCGACAGCGAGTTTCACGTTGAGGTGCAGAACGGCCGCTTTCAGATGCAGATGTCGCGGCGCGGGGTGCTGCGCCCGCTCGACAGCGTCGAGTTCTCGGACGGCACGCTGCGCTTTCTTTGCCTGGTGGTGGCGCTGCTCAGCCCAAGGCCGCCGCAGTTTATGGCGCTCAACGAGCCGGAGAACAGTCTGCATGAGGATTTATTGCCGGCGCTGGCGCACCTGATTGCCGAAGCGAGCCAGTTCTGTCAGCTCTGGATCACCAGCCATTCGCCGCGCCTCGCGCAGCTGATTGCGCAGCATGCGCCGGTGAATCATATTCGGCTGGAGCAGTATGAGGGCGAAACGCGAATCGCGGAGGAGTAGAGGTAGTCGCAGGGTGCTAACGCGCAAGAACTGGCCCGATCGCAAAGACGCAAAGACGGCATCCCTGCCAGCTCGTCCCGCGTCTTCCTTGACGCGGGACGCTTTGCTCTTCGGTCCAGTTCTTACGCTGGCTGACTTTGGTGGCGGGCCTGAAGCGTCCCGCAGGACGCCTCGTTTCAGGCGGTGACGGTGATGCGCTGTCCGGCGAATTCGACGGTCTGGCCGGCCAAAATTTTGCAGCGCTTGCGCGTTTCTACCGCGCCGTCGACGGTGACTTCGCCGTCGGCGATAACGATCTTCGCCTGCGCGCCGCTCTCTACCCAGCCTTCCAGCTTCAGCAGATCGCACAGGTCGACATGCGGGTGTTTACCCAGGGCAAAAGTCGCCATTATGCTTCCTCTTTATCATGGTAAGTTTCGCACGCGTGCAGCGTGTTTTCGATCAGCGTTGCGACGGTCATCGGCCCCACGCCGCCCGGCACCGGGGTGATGTAGGAGGCGCGCTCGGCAGCCGCGTCGAAATCAACGTCGCCCACCACTTTGCCGCTCTCCAGTCGGTTGATGCCGACGTCGATTACCACCGCGCCCGGCTTAATCCAGTCGCCCGGGATAAAACCGGGTTTACCGACCGCCACCACCAGCAGATCCGCGTGCTCGACGTGGTGACGCAGATCTTTGGTGAAGCGATGCGTTACGGTGGTGGTGCAGCCCGCCAGCAGCAGCTCCATGCTCATCGGACGGCCTACGATGTTGGACGCGCCAACCACCACGGCGTTCAGGCCGTAGGTATCGATATTGTAGCGCTCCAGCAGCGTGACGATGCCGCGCGGGGTACAGGGACGCAGCGTCGGCGCGCGCTGGCAGAGACGGCCAACGTTGTAGGGATGGAAGCCGTCGACGTCTTTATCGGGCGTAATGCGCTCCAGCACTTTGACGTTGTCGATGCCGGCCGGCAGCGGCAGCTGTACCAGAATGCCGTCGATCTCGTGGTCGTTATTGAGATCGTCAATCAGCTGCAGCAGCTCGGCTTCGCTGGTGGTGGCAGGCAGATCGTATGAGCGCGACACAAAGCCGACCTCATCGCAGGCGCGACGTTTGCTGCCGACATAGATTTGCGAAGCGGGGTTTTCACCTACCAGAACGACCGCCAGTCCCGGCGCGCGTTTACCGGCTGCCAGACGCTGCTTTACTTTTTCCGCAACCTCAAGGCGCACCTGCTGCGCAATCGTTTTACCGTCAATAATTTTTGCTGCCATCAGAGAGGAAATCCACTGTGTTGTGTTGAATCGGGGAAAGGCGCCTATTCTGTCAGAAGCGTGAGGCGCTGTCAGGTTCTGAATTATCGCGGGTTGTCTGATTCTTCGGCATACGCGTCGCACGGTCGGCCAAAAGCGTTGACTCGTTGAGGTCTCGCCGTATAATCCTCGCCATCCCCGTGCGCCCTTAGCTCAGCTGGATAGAGCACCGGCCTTCTAAGCCGTAGGTCACAGGTTCGAATCCTGTAGGGCGTGCCATTTTCACTTCTCCTGTCGTCTACTAAAGTCCACAAAATCCCAGTCAGTAAGCACCTTCCCGAGAATCTCGTTATCTCAACGTCTACTATCATCTATTGAAATCAACAATCATGTGGGGGTACATTTGGGGGTATAGTTCTGTTCAATGAGATGAGATACCCCCAAATTGAAACTTAATGCCCGCACAGTGGACACTTCAAAGGCCAAAGATAAAGCCTACAAGCTCTCTGACGGCGGCGGTCTTTACCTTCTCGTTAACACCAATGGCTCACGATACTGGCGCTTAAAGTACCGCGTTGCGGGAAAAGAAAAGCTGCTGGCGCTGGGGGTATATCCTGATGTCTCTCTGGCCGATGCCAGGGCGAAGCGTGATGAAGCAAAACGCACTTTAGCTGCTGGTGGTGATCCGGGTGAGGTTAAACAGACGGAAAAGCAGGCTAAGATTCTGGCGGTCAGTAACAGCTTCGAAGCACTGGCGATTGAATGGCATGAGCATAAGCGCCCTAACTGGTCACTGGGCTATGCCAGTGACATCCTGGAGTACCTGCAAAAAGATGTGTTCCCGTTTATCGGTAAACGTGCCATCGCAGAAATCAAAGCAGCAGAGATGCTGCTGGTGCTCAGAAAGATGGAGCAGCGTGGCGTTCTGGATAAATTGAAGAAAACACGTCAGGCTTGCCGCCAGATTTTTACCTACGCCGTCATCACCGGCAGGGCAGAGCATAACCCTGTTACCGATCTCGCCGGCGCACTAAAAGCGCCAAAGCAAAAGCATTTCCCTCATCCTCTCACCGAACAAATTGGCGGCTTCCTTCGCGCACTTAGTGAATACACTGGCAGCAAGGTTACACAAAATGCCACCCGGCTGTTGATGCTTACTGGCACACGCACGATTGAATTACGCGCCGCTGAATGGGCTGAATTCGATTTAGAGAAAGGCATCTGGCAGATACCTGCAGAACGTATGAAGATGCGCCGCCCTCATGTAGTGCCGCTTTCCATCCAGGCTAAATCTCTCCTTGAAGAAATTCACCAACTGACGGGAAGAGGTCGCTATGTGTTCCCCGGCCGCAACGATGCAGGGAAGACGATGAGCGAGGCCAGTATCAATCAGGTTATCAAACGAATCGGTTATGACGGTAAAGCTACCGGTCACGGCTTCAGACACACTATGAGCACCATTTTGCATGAGCAGGGCTACAACACTGCATGGATTGAAACGCAGCTGGCTCACGCAGATAAGAACAGTATTCGTGGCACCTACAACCATGCCCAGTATCTGGACGGACGTCGTGAAATGCTTCAGTGGTATGCCGACTATATGGATGCGCTGGAGAATGGCGAGAACGTGGTTCATGGCTCGTTTGGCAGAAGAGCATAACTGGATGAATAGACAGTGTTAGGTGACGATAGTAGACTTAAGTAGACGTATACAGAATAGGCTATGTCTAGGCTGATCCCCGAAGACCCGTACACCTCTACGGGCTGGCATAGTCGCCAAAAAAAGAGGCACGCGAGGTGGCGTATGACAAATCCAATCATTGAGTTAAAGGCCAAAAAGCAGCAGTTCATTAGCATCCGAGAGTTAATTATTAGAATCGAAAGTAAATTTCCTGATATGACTCGAGATCAAATTGCAAATTGGATAGTTATTAAATTGGATGAAGCTGAGCAATATGCTCCTCAGCTACTTATACAGGACTCCCGGGGTTTAACGAGAAGGCCGAGCCTTAGCGATCCGAGTTTCAACTCTTATGAGCTTCTTAATCAGGTAATGGTTAATCCTGATATGGATGAAGCGCCTTACGAAGGTTGGTCCCCATCAAGAACTAGCGAACTGGATTTGCATAATAGTAGCGAATCTATTTTTGATGACAACGTCCCATTTTGAGGGTGAAGAATGAATTCTTTCGACTTTGTGGGCTTCGATCGCTCTGAAATTGAGAAGCTTTTGGGTATTAACTTGCACGATAATTTAGATGAATATTCTTGGGCTCTAAAGAACACGCTTCCTAAGTGGATGGTCCCCTATTTATCTAGGGTTAATATCTCATTGGAACATGCGGCTTACTTTCTAGCAGATGAAAATCCAAATTTAGGCTTGAAAAGTGAAGCGCAGACAATAGTTAATTCATACAAAGACTCGCTATGGGATGCCGTGGATAGCGGTGAGCTAACTGCGAAAGATATAACACATTATGACAATTATGATCACGACCGCAGGGATTGTGTATTAATTCGAACTGAAGTTGAGTCTTGGGTAACAAAGCATAATTTTCATTGGCCTCTGCCTCTGGCACATAAAAAAACAGAAATAACACAGACATTAGAGACCAAATACCTTGATCAGTGGGGGGAGTTTCCTGGAAAGAACACGGCTCTCATGATGATTGCTGGCATGGCTTTAGCACTTGAGAAATCGAGTAAGTCCTTTAAGAATGGTGACAAGTTGAACAAGCTGGCAATAGCTCGTTCTGTGGCTCAAAACCTTGCAAGCCAGAATTATCAAGGAATAGTAGTGACCGATAAGCAAATGACAAATCTTATCAAAGAGGCTTTGGAAGTCATCCTCCCTGAAAGCGAGTAGTGTCCATTTCCAACCAAAAACTCGATGCGGGAACGATTTCTAAAGTCCCGCATTTGCAGACTTCTCATTTCCAAAATACTCAATAAAACCCTCATTAGTAGCTTGAACTTTCAAAAGAATACTTCCATTTTTCTTTTGGTAATTTCCACAATAAGCAGCCCGACTTTGATGAAATGAATCTCGTAAACCGCAATAGACGTTACGAGGTAAATATGTCTCAATCGCTAATTCGCTTATCAGAAGTTCAGCGCCGTACAGGCTATAGCAAGGCGTGGATTTATCGCCTGCTTAAAGAAAGTCGCTTTCCTCAATCTGTGAAAATTGGCTCACGCGCTATCGCTTTCGTCGAAAGTGAAGTTGATGACTGGATTAATCAGCGCATCGCTGAATCACGCGGTGAGGTGGCGTAATGGAAATGAAAAACCGCCCATCACAGGCGGCTAATCAGGGAGTTGGCACCTCTGATATTACGCCTGCCGCAATCATTAAGCCAATCCCAAAGAAGCACCGCGCCCGCGTCTATATGATGCGAACCGGAGTTAATGGTTTCACTGAGAACGAAATCCTCCGCTACTGCCGATTGTCTAGCGCCCGTAATTACGCGACTGAGCTGGAAAGAAGGCTTGATATTCGCCTGGAGCGCATTGACGAGCCTAATGGTGATGGCATCGGTAGCCACTTCCGTTACCGGATCACCTGCCGCGCTGACGTGATGCGAGTGATTCAACTCGTTAATAGCAATGCCGCTGCTGGTGGCTATACCGGCCTGTCTCAGCATGAGATTAACGACATTCTTTCCCTCTACCCGGATGCGTTCAGCGCCGCTTAACGGAGCCTGACAAATGAAAACTGAAAAAAGCAGATTAAATTCTGAGGCCGCCCCTCAGCCCACAACCAGCATCAGCGATATTTCAGGAAACGACTTTGCCACTATTGTCCCGGTTATTTCCGGCCAAATCGGTGGGCGTGAAACCAATATTGTAAGTGCAAAAGCTCTGCATAAAGCATTAGGCGTGGGTAATGACTTCTCTACCTGGGTAAAACTCCGCATTGATGAATATGGGTTTACCCTCGGTGCTGATTACGTGGTTTTTGATTCCTCAGATTTCAGGAATCAAAGTGCAAATATTGAGCAGGCCGAGCGCGGATGGGTCACGAAGCGCGGCGGTGATCGTCGCAGTAAGGATTACGGCCTTTCGCTTGGGATGGCAAAAGAAGTGGCTATGGTTGAGCGCAATGAGCAGGGCCGTGCCATACGCCGCTACTTCATCCAGTGTGAAGAGGCACTACAGCGCAGCGTGCCTGAGATTGCCGCACAGTATCGCCGCCAGCTTAAAGCCCGCCTGAGTGCCGCCAACATGTTTAAGCCTATGTGCGCCGCTCTGGATGTTGCCCGTGCAGAACAGGGGAAACAGACTTTATCCCGTCACTACAGCAACGAGAGCAACATGATCGCCCGTATTGTCTTGGGTGGCCTCACGGCTAAGCAGTGGGCGCAGGTAAATGGCGTTCAGGGCGAACCACGCGACGGCATGAATTCATCTCAGCTGAAGCACCTCACCTATCTCGAAAGCACCAACATCACGCTGATTGATATGGGCATGGCCTATGACCAGCGGAAAGCCGAACTGATGCGTCTGTCTCAGCGGTGGCTGGCTAAACGCCTGGAGGCAGCCCATGACTAAGCCCACCAGAAATCCAACCCCAAACGCTCGCTATCAGGACGCCAGCGGCGCGATGGTCACAGTACACAGCGTGCAATTTAATCGCGTGACGTTCTACCGAGACGGGTACTCATCGCCCTGCAAACAACCACTAGAGCGCTTTATGCGTGAGTTTACGGAGATAAAGCCATGATGGCCGTTCAGAGCAATGCTTACTCGCTGGCTGGCCTGTCACTACGCCCGGAGAACTTAGCCAAACTTAGCCAGTTGATGACAAATGATGACGTCAGCAACTTCACAAAACCTGACGCCTACTCAGCCAGTAATTTGGCTTTGTGCCTGACGATGCGTAAAGCCATGATGCGTAAGGCAGTGTCTTACACTGTCGGCAGCGCCTGTCACAAACACTTAAAAAACCGCTTGCCCTCTTTGCAATCTTCGGACTATCCTCAACCTGCACCGGCAAAATCCGGTGCCAGGATTGGCGTCCTGGCAAAGTACAAGGCGACACACGACGCGCCTAGCGTCTTTTTTTGTGTCCTCGCATCTGTTCACCCTTTTTTTAGCGATATGGTTATAATCCGTGTCGCTCACAAAGTAATGGTGGGCTGGATGGGGGCGGAGAAATCCGCGCCGGTTACCTTGTACGCCGGTTACGCCAACCCTGTTCAGCTCACCACCAGCGAAATTGGCGTTTCCGGTGGTGGGATCAAATCCCAGTACAAGGAGGCTGCCACCATGGCTACTACCCTCACCCAAACCACGCCCAAATTTGAGTTTCGTTTTCTGGCTCTGTCACGCGCTGACATGCAGGCCAAGCCTTGCCGCGTATCCGTTCAGGCCGTAAACGAGAAAGAAGCCCGCCG
This sequence comes from Pantoea sp. Z09, assembly GCF_022394795.1. Taxonomy (NCBI): domain Bacteria; kingdom Pseudomonadati; phylum Pseudomonadota; class Gammaproteobacteria; order Enterobacterales; family Erwiniaceae; genus Pantoea; species Pantoea sp. Z09. Next base: position 2,820,534 of record NZ_CP092373.1, on the reverse strand, counting down.
CGTTCTGGCACCACATTTCATCTTGTCATTAGCCGCACGCCTGCCAGTTCAGGAGGTGGCTCATGCATAACGACACCATTAAATCCCACACTGAAGATTTCAAGCGTACTCAGGCCATCATCGGTAATGAGAGCGCCCCGACGCCAAACACGCCTGAGAATATCTCTCGTGATCGCCTGCTGCGCGCTCAGGCCGGATTGCTCCACCTGCTGACTGTGGTAATCCCTCAGATTACGGACGAGGAGCAGCGCCGTGAGGTGTACCTGCTCGTAGATGGCATCCACAATCTGACTCGCTTTGAAGAATGTGATGCTGCGAGAGAGCGTCAGGCGCAGGAGGGAAAAGCATGAAACATCTCAACGTCGCTGTATCTAACAAGCACCCGCAGCCGGTTGCCGTTCTTACTCAGCAGCAATCGCCCCTCAGATCTGTGTCTATCGACATTCATAACGCTGACAAATACGCGAATCTGCTCGCTGAAATCTACAACGGCAGCGTGCACGCAGCCCTTATGGAGCATGATCCAAAAGCCGCAGTCCGCATCGCCACACTGTTTGCTGAGCTGTGCTCAACTACTGATCGGGCTGGTATGCGTATCGCCAGGCTATCCAGTCAGCTTGCTCATGGAGGTGCTATCTGATGGCTATTTCATTTGCTGATATTGACGGGCAAGCAGCCAATCTGAAGAAGGCTCGTGCCGTTCTCTCAATCCTTCTCGATACGATGCCTAGCACCGACATTAACGAGGATTACACCTGGCTCATCAATCTGGCGCACGACACCGTTCACGACACCATTGAGGCGCTTGAGGCGGCAGTAGATACCGAGCTGAAATCACGCGAAAAGGGGGCAAAGACAAAATCATGAGTAACGTCCTCAAATTCCCGAAAATGCCGGAGAAATCCGGCTCTTTCTCAGCAGAAGCGACTCCTGATGGTGTGCGCTGTGGCAACAGAGTTATTGGTTACTCATCAGCTATCCGCCAGCTGAATGACGGGCGCTTTGGTAACCCGCTCTCAGAGGGTTTTGGCGTGATTGCTGAGTTATCCCTGGCTGAAATTAACGGCTGGTTCAAACCCAGCCTGGAGCAGCAAGTAAGCGTCTGGCGCTGGATGGTGGCGGGCGTGTTTATCGTCGAGCAGATGAAGGCAAATGGCACAGTTGCGGTCAGCCAGAATGACGGCACAACGACTTATGCGGTGCGTTACGTGGGTGAGCACGGCGGCATTGTGGTTTATCCGACAACAGAGCGATTTTCACTGGCGCTCAACGTTGAAGAGCTGATGCTGAAAGACTTCACACATGATGATCCGTACCAGAAAGCGCTCATGCTTTACCAGTCAATGCTGGAACCGTCTGCAGATGGTGGCATGACTCTCTCTGCATGGGGACGCGACGGCATGGCCATGCTTCATGATGGCTTTATCGAGCTTCTCAATACTGAAGGCATTCCTGCCGCACCGACAGCGCATTAAAGGGGGAATCATGATGCTAATCACTAAAAACTTCCGACTTAATGCGCTGGCCAACCAGTATTCAGCGGCCATTTATAACCATGTCAGGCAGCTGAACGGGGGCGACTGGTTCCCGATGGAAATCAGCGGGCAGAGGATTGAGGTTGCCATTGTGGATGGTTCAGCCGGCATCAGGTTGCTGGTGGACAGCTATCTGCTGGAGCCAATGAAACGCGAATATCCTCACTGGGAAGGTATGGCATTCAACCTGCTAAGCCTTTGCCTGGACGGGAATGAACCGTCAGCGCAGGGTAAAAGCATCTGGCAGAGCATGATTGACGACATGAGCGCCTCTCTTTCAAAAGCCGAGGTGAGCTTCCATGCGTAATTACGACCTGATCCGCGAAACAACCAGCGCCGCAGCTGACCGCTGGCCGATGGTGCTCAGCCAGTTGGGGATTGATGTGCCACGCTCACCCCGCCAGCACGTGCCATGCCCGGCCTGTGGCGGTAAAGATCGCTTTCGCTTCGATGATAAAGGGCGCGGCAGCTTCTTCTGCAACCAGTGCGGCGCGGGTGATGGTTTAGACCTCATCCAAAAAGTTAATCAGTGCGGTACTGCTGAGGCCGCCCGCATGGCGGCTGATGTACTGGGTATTGATTACCGGGTGACTGAAATTGACCAGAAAGCAGCCAGCCAGAGAAGGCGGCAGCTTGATGAGCAGCGCCACCAGCATGAGCAGGAGCGCCAGAAGAAAGAGGCAGCAGAAGCAGAACAGCGGCGAGAGAATTTTGTAAGCCACTACCAGAGGCTCGCAGGACAAACCACGCCAGGCGAAAGCGAATACCTGATTGCCAAAGGACTTGATGGCTTCACTCTGTCATGCCTGCCCGATGGATCAATTCTTCTTCCGCTGGTGGATGAGTCCGGCGATGTGGCCGCAGCGCAGACCATCACGCCACAAGGTGAAAAGAAGGTGCTCTACGGCTCAGCCAAGCGCGGAGCGTGGCATTTTGTTAATCAGCCGCAGGAAGTGAAGGAAATTATTATCGCTGAAGGGCTTGCCACAACGCTCACAGCTCACCTGATACGCCCTGCAGCGCTCGCTGTCGTAGCTCTTGATGCCGGCAATCTGCCACCTGTTGCGGAAGCTATGCGTCAGCGGTACCCGGATGCCGCAATCATCATTGCCAGCGATAACGACTGGCATGAGCCTGGCGAGCTTAATGACCGCGGCAAACCAAAAGTGAATACCGGCAAGATATTCGCTGATAAAGCTGCCGAGGCCATCAATGGTTCGGTTTCCTTGCCGCCCACCAGCCATAAGGCCGACTGGGATGATTACCGCCAGCAGAATGGCCTTGAGAGCACCACAGCAGCATTTAACGAATCACTGTACCAACCGCAGGGGGAAAGCATGGTCGCTCAACTGGAAGTGATTGAAGGTGGCAAAGCAACAGCGCCTGATCGCGACGCGCTAAAGCCCCGGATTGAAAGCCGTCAGGATGGTGTGTACTGGGTTGAGCCAAACACCGATAAGCAGACAGGAGAAATCATTAACCGTGAAAGCTGGCTGTGCTCCCCTCTGCAGGTAGTCGGCACCGGTCGCGATGACAAAGACCAGTTTCTAATCCTCCGCTGGCAGGCATGGGGTTCAGAGAGTGAAACCACTCAAGCTATCCCGCTGGCTGACATTGGCGAGCGAGAAGGTTGGAGAACGCTCAAGGCTGGTGGCGTGAACGTGACCACCAAAAGCGGCCTGAGAGCAATTCTGGCGGACTGGCTACAGCGGAACGGGTCAAAGGAGGTCTGGAGAGTAGCGCATGCTACAGGGTGGCAGTGCGGCGCTTATATCATGCCTGACGGGGAGATCATCGGCGCGCCTGATAAGCCGGTACTGTTCAATGGCCGCAGTTCTGCCGCAGCCGGTTACACCTGCAGGGGAAGCGCAGAGAGCTGGCGTCAAAGCGTTGGAGCGCTGGCCGCCGGTAACTATTCGATGATGACAGGCGTTGCTGCTGCCCTAGCTGCCCCGCTGATTGGCTTGTCTGGTGCTGATGGCTTCGGTATCCACTTCTATGAGCAATCGAGCGCCGGCAAAACTACGACCGCGAATGTCGCCAGTAGTCTCTACGGCAACCCTGACCAGCTGCGACTGACATGGTACGGCACCGCTCTAGGGCTGGCTAATGAAGCTGCCGCCCACAATGATGCGCTGATGCCGCTGGATGAAGTGGGGCAAGGCGCTGATCCAGTTAGCGTCTCGCAGTCAGCTTATGCGCTTTTTAACGGCGTAGGGAAACTTCAGGGAGCCAAAGAAGGCGGTAACCGTGATCTGAAACGCTGGCGCACAGTGGCGATCAGCACCGGCGAGATGGATTTAGAAACCTTCATCGCTATGGCGGGTCGCAAAGCGAAGGCCGGGCAGTTGGTCAGGCTGCTGAATATCCCACTGAGTAAGGCTGTGAGATTCCACCAGCACGAGAACGGCAAGCAGCACGCCGATGCGCTGAAAGACGCTTATCAGAATCATCACGGGGCAGCAGGACGTGAATGGATCAAATGGTTAGCAGGCAATCAGCAACAGGCTACTGAGGCTGTCAGAGAAGCGGAGGCGCGCTGGCGAAGTCTTATCCCGGCAGAATACGGCGAGCAGGTACACCGCGTGGGCGCACGCTTTGCCATTCTTGAGGCTGCGTTACTGCTGGGCCGCGTTATCACTGGATGGGACGAGCAGACGTGCCGCGACGCCGTTCAGCACAGCTATAACGCCTGGGTGAGAGAGTTTGGCACCGGCAATAAAGAACATCAGCAGATCATCGCCCAGTGTGAAGCGTTTCTGAACTCCAATGGCTACAGCCGGTTTGCCCCTTTCCCGTATGACCCTCAGTCGATGCCAATCCGTGAGATGGCTGGCTATCGCGCCAGCGGCAACCATGACGATGACCCGATCGTCTTTTACACCTTCCCGGCAACGTTCGAGCAAGAGATAGCCAGTGGATTCAATCCCAAGCAGTTCGCCCGGGTGCTGGCAGAGAGCGGCATGCTGACACCACCGACCAGCGGCGGAGGCTTCCAGCGTAAGTCGCCCAGGATTAACAAGCGTCAGTACAACGTCTACGTGATCCAGTACCGGCCAGAGGATGAGGCACAGGAAGAGTAAGCCTCACATGTGAGGATTTTAGTGTTGGTTCAGTTGGTTCAGTTGGTTCAATCCTTTATTATCTTTGATTTATAAGGAAATTAAATTCAAAAGTGAACCAACACTGAACCAACAAAGGGCTGTTTTGAACCAACATACTCAGCGTAAAAACATTATTTTTCAGGTCGGCGCACATGGTAAGTGACAAAAAAGCAGAAGAACTTGAAGCGAAAGGTTTGCACAGAAGAGCAGCCTCTCGCTGGCTGGAGGTGTTCGACAATTGCGACACAGAAGTCGGGCGGGAGTGAATCAGATCCCGCCGCAATCAGTGTCTGGCGAAGCGTGTTCGCCCTGCTGTGCTTATTGACACCTTTGGCGATGTCACCAGAGCCGCAGGCGACACACAGCGCAGAATGGGGTTAGCCAAACCGGACGGCGAGGCCTTCAGGTTGAAAGATGAAGTGAGTTATCAATCAAGGAAGGTCGGAAAACAAAGTAAGTAACAACAATTGCAATGTTAATAATTATTGATAGGATGTTTCCGATTGCAATCAATGGAAATATAAAAAATGAAAAAGGTTTTGGCAGTGGCGCTTGGGGCGTTGTTACTTTCAGGATGTACTGTGCGTGTTGCTGATATGACTGTCGCAAGCACCAAAAACTACAATTTGAACGCAGCTAAGTTTGAGAAAGGTGCTCGCGTGACCGGCGAAGATAAAGCGCCAATCGTAATTTTCCCTTTAGGTATTCCGAACGTTAAAACGGCTATGGATCACGCTATTGAGAAAGATAAGTGTGCGGTTGGCTTGAGCGATGTGGTTATCTACCAGTTAAACCACGCCTTCCTCTTCGGCACATACGGTTTCCGTGTTGAGGGTACGCAAATTATCGACAAATCACAGATGGGATGTGAAAACCACATCTGATAGCAAGCCACCTTCGGGTGGTTTTTTTCTAGGGGGCAAGGAAATGAAAAAGTCTATTCTGGCATGTTTTATATCTGTGTTCATTTTGACAGGATGTGGTCCAAAAGAGCTTTCTGCGGAAGAGAAACAAAAAATAGAACAACTCAAGGTGGAGTTATCACAAACAGAAAGTGAGATTTCGTCTGCGAATGCCACCAATCAGAACTACTCTGGCGGGCTGATCAAGACGTTAATCAGCGCCAGAGTTGAGATTCTCAAAACAAACCAGGCGCTGATTAAGCAGCGAATTGATGCTATTGAGTCAGGCGCAAAAATAACAATGGATGTACCCGGAACAAAACCGGATGAGGTGGCGGCTGAGTCAGTTAAAAGCGAAATAGATGCGTTAAATGCTCAGATTTCTCAGGCTAAAGCAGAAGCCAACCAATATAGCGGTGGCCTGGTTCTTGCGATGAAACTGGCAGCAATCGCAACTCAGGAGCAAACCATGGCGATGCTTCAACAACGATATTTGTCAGCCAAGTATGGACTTGCTAACGCTATGCCATCTGATTTGAAGCAGAGCAACGTTGCTGAAGCAAAGCAAATCGAGAAGCCAGCCCAGGCTAGCAATAGCCAGCCATTGCTTCCGCCGGGAGATGGGCCATTTGGCCTGGAGTCAGGTTTAAGCAAAAAGAATATCGAAGATATGACCGGTGAAGAGCTTAAGCCTTATGATGGCGTGCCGAATCTCTACACGGTAAAATCGCCACCGAAAAAGAACGCTGAATTTGAGGGTTTTGGTCTACTCATTTCTCCAAAATCTGGCCTATGCCAAATTAGAGCGTTAGGTAAAAACATTGATACAGACAGCTATGGACTTGCGCTCCAGTCAAAATTCAAAGAGCTCTTAGATTCTCTATCTTCAATCTATGGCAAACCTAAAAGTACCGATTTTTTACTTTCAGGATCAATCTGGAAAGAACCTCAAGACTGGATGATGGCGCTGAACAAAAAGGAACGTTTCCTCTCAGCCCAATGGGAAGGATCGCCCGCAACACCTCTTAAAAACAAGCTTGCATCAGTATCTATGGAAGCAAGAGCCAATGGCTCTAGCGAGGGATATGTTTTCCTTCAGTATGACTTTGACAACATAGATGCCTGCAACGCAGAAATTGAAGAAGCTAAGAAAAGCTCGTTATAAACCTTTTTCTCTATATTGCTATATAAACGCTTATAAAATTCTGTAACCACACCTCGCTCCGGCGAGGTTTTTTATGAGCAAAATATTCGATCGAAACGATCAAATCATCATTTCATAAATCGGCATACAAATAGAGATCATTTCACTTTGTGCAATTATAATCACTGTATATTTATCAGGAGGTGGTTATGCAAAAGTGCACAGTAAAAACAGTCCTCATTAAAGTCGAACAGTATGAAGAACTCCGGAAATTACAGGAAAAAGAGCGAGCAAAATCCCCTCTAGGTGTTGCCCCAACAATTCACGTTATCGCTCGCGGCCTGATGGATAAGGCATTGGCTCAACTTGCTCAGGAGGCGTAATGGAACAATTACAACGCCTGGCCGAAGCTGTTGCGGACGCTTACCTCCATAATCGGCTCCGAGAGCATGGGAACACTCAGTTTTCGCATGACGGAAAAACAGGTGAAGTTCGCCGTGATTTACTGGCGTCCGGGCTAGTGGATAACTGCGTTTATGCTGCCCGAAATAGCGGCAAGGTCGATTATGAACGTGAAGCTTACTCGATGTTAATGGAAATGATCTCTCTGGATGGCAGAGAACATCAGATAACCAATTATGGCCTAAGTCTCATCGACAACATGCACCGTATCGCGCTCAAAAAAGCCGCGGCTCGCATTAATCATTGAGGGGCGTGAGATGGCCGAGTCATATAATGCTGGTGGAATTTATTACGAAGTCGATATTGAGCTGAAGAAGGCACTTGAAGACAGCGAACAGCTTAAACGAGAGCTGAAAGCATTAGGGGATAGTGCTAAAAATTCTGCTGGCGGCATCAAGGCGCTTGAGACACAGGCAAAAACCACCGCCACAGCGGTAAATCAGGCCACAAAAGCAGGGGGCGCTTTCCGCAGCCAGTTTCAGCAGGCTGGTTACCAGATCCAAGACTTCATCGTGCAGGTTCAGGGCGGGCAATCGGCACTAGTCGCTTTCAGTCAGCAGGGTTCTCAGTTGGCGGGAGCATTTGGCCCAGGCGGTGCGATTGTAGGCGCGGTGATTGCTTTAGGTACAGTAATCGCAGGTACGTTAATTACCGCTCTAAGCGGCGGTAAAAACGCAATGGATGCTCTCCGAGAAGCCGCTGACGCCATGGATAAGGTGATCACCATTTCACAAAATGGTGTGGCCGCGCTGTCAGATAAGTATGCAAACCTTGCCAGGGTTAACGCAGAAGTTGCCTCGCTGATGAGAAATCAGGTGCTGTTGGAATACAACCAGGCAATGACGAAGGTTTCAAAGACCATATCTGATACCACCAGCGAATTTTTCTCTTTCGGCGATACAGCCAAAGCCGCACTGTCTGGCGGCACAGTCAGTGTTAAGTTGCTTAGCACTATTCTTGACGCCGCTGAAGTCAAAACGAACAGCTTCACCGATGCTTTTAATCAGGTAAGCAAAAGCAGTATTGCGAACGAAGCGACCATATCGACATTTACGAACACCGTTGGGGCATTATCTTCCCGGCTGGGTATTACTGACCAGGCTGCCTTTGAATTGGCAAAGCAGTTGAACGACCTAAGCAAAAACCCGTCTCCTCAAGCCCTCCAAGCCTTAGCTCTTCGCCTGCAGGATATGACTTCATCCAGCAAGGATGGACAGGCGCAGATAACCGCTCTGGCTGGAAAGTTAGTAGATTTAGCTCGAGAAGCTGCGAATGCAAAATTCAATGTCGATAGCCTCAAGCGTACCACTGACAACCTTACTGATGGGCAGAAAAACCTGTTAAAGCAGGCAGAAAGAAACCTCTCGCTATCAAAACTTCAGGGCGAAGCTCGCGCCAGACTCGCAGCCCAATATGCTGCTGAAGATGCAGGATTTGCTAAAGACGACCCTCACGCCAAAAAGATGGAAGATGATGCGGTCGCCACTTATAAAAATTTAGAAGCAACGAAGCAGCTTAACTCTGAGCAGAAGAAATCAGCCGGCCAGGCATCCCGTAATGCTCAGGTACTGGAACAGTATCGGCAAAAGGCCGAGCTTTCTGCTGATTCGGTTGATGGACTATCCCGTGCTCAGGCAGTTCTTCAGGCACGTCAGAAACTGGTAAATCCTACACCAGCTCAAATAGCGCAGGTAGAGAAGGATGCTGGCGCAGCGTGGGATAAAGCCGCCGCAATACGCGCTCAAGCAGCAGCTATGAAGCTAATCCCGGAGCAGGCAGAGAACACTCGATACAAACAAGATGTTGCCGATCTCAAAACCGCCCTGGAACAAAAGACCATCACACAGAAGCAGCACGACACGGCTGCCGAGCAGATGGAGCAACAGCACCAGGTAAATTTAGCCCGAATAAGGGCCACGCAGAACGTCGGAGTTACCCCACTACAAGAAGCACAAGGCGCTATCGATCCTGTTCAGGCACTGGCTAATGAGAACGCCAAAAAGCTCGCGTTAATACAAGAGTTCGAAACCGCTAAAGGGCAAATCACCCTCAATGGTCTGGCATTAATGAATGCCGCTAACACGCAGTATGAGCAACAGCGCATCGCTGCTCAGTGGGAGATATACCGCAACCAGAGCGCCGCTAACAGCCTGCTGGCTGACGCGGTTGATTCTCTTCAAGGTGGCGCGACAAATGCCATTACCGGCCTTCTGAATGGCACTCAGAGCCTTAGTGAAGCATTCGCCAACATCGGAAGCACGATCCTTAACAGCGTTGTGAGTGGGCTGGTGGAGATGGGCCTACAGTATGTGAAAAACATGGTTATGGGGCAGGTGGCGGCATCAGCGGCACTTGGAGCAACAGCAACTCAGGCTACTGCCGCTGCGGGCATGTGGGGACCAGCAGCTGTGAGCGCCTCTATCGCCACTATGGGTACAGCCTCAACTGTTGGCACAACGGCCTACTCAACCGCATTGATGGCTTCCAAAGGGCTGGCAGTAGCTGGAGCCCGTGAGCATGGCGGGCCTGTTCTGGCTAACTCAATGTACCGGGTAGGTGAAGGCGGTAAGCCCGAAATCTTCAAGGCGTCTAACGGCAGCCAGTACATGATTCCGGGTGATAGCGGAAAGGTAATTAGTAATAAAGATATCGCCGGCGCTGGCGGCAACGCAGGTGTGAGCCTAGAGGTCAATTTCAACATCACTACCACTAACGGTATTGATGACGCCACGCAGAAGCAAATGATCCAACAGATGGAAATAGTTGCCCTGAAAGTAGCGCGAGAGCAAAGCACCCGGGATGGTGGCTTTCTTCAAAAGCGGATTAAGAAGTGATTAAGGGTTTCGCAGAGACGCGATCATGTTGAGTTTGGTCAAGGTAAAGCGGGTATGACAAAAAGCATAAGGTGGCAGACAGATGCCTGACAGCACGAAAGAACAGGCCAGCCGTGATAAAGGCGGCAAATGGAAGAAAGGCGCGTCGGGTAATCCAGGTGGCCGCAGCAGTAAAGCAGCTGAACTGCGCCGGGTTCTGGAAAGCGGTGCTGATGATGCTGTGAAAACTATCATGGACGCGGCTAAAGGAGGCGATATGGCTGCCTGCCGCCTCATCCTGGACAGAGTTGTGCCACCGAGTAAGCCGGTATATCAGCCGGTATCTTTTGAGCTGGACGACAGCGATTTACCCGCAGCGGCCCGTTCGGTGATTAAGGCGATAGCCGCGGGAGAACTGCCGGCCGACCAAGGGAAAATGATTCTGGATGGCCTGGCGAACATGGCGAAAATTATCGAAATTACAGAACTGGCTGAGCGTATCGCTGAGCTGGAGAAAACACAGGGGAACGGACAATGAGCCTGTTACGACGAATCGAAGCACTTGAGGCCACTATCGGAGCTCAGACCACCAGCAGCGGACCCGATGAAATCTGGCTGATTGGCGTCAGCCCGGACGGTTCCCGCGAGTGTGGTGGCGGCTGGGTGAAGGATAAGGGGCTTTTCCGTACCGCTACGGCTGAAGAAGCGCAGCGCCATAATCAGCTTGCACTGCCGGGTAATCATCATGGGTAGTCTACTGGCACGACTCAACCGGCTGGAAAAGGCCATGACGCCGAAAGATGGTGATGTACAGGTGATTTCAACCCTGATGGATGAGTTAGCCGGCAATGCCCCTTCAGGAGCATATGAGAAGGCCATGGAGCGCCTGTCAATGTGTGGGCATAACTTCCCGCAGTCATCAGAACTGCAAGCGTTGCTGGTGGGTAATAGCGATGAGCATTAAAGCCCGCCTGGCTGCGCTGGAGAAGGTTGTTAGAGATAAAGGCAGCAAATCTATTAATGGCCCACAGCCACCCGTCAGAGCGGACTACGCGCGCGAGAATGGCACGTTTGACCATGATGGTTACAGAGCAGTCGCAGACCATTGGAGCGTCGAGGTATTTGGCAAACCGCTGGCGCTGGCGGCCGAAGAGATTGCAGAAACTGAGGGTTTCTAACTGACATGACACCATTGAAAGAGATTGGCGAATGCCTGGTAATTGACGGCGATGATGAATACTTTTTCCGTCCATCCCTGATAGCTATGTCGAGTATTGGTGAGCCCGGAGAGATTGTTTCTACGTTCCACGCGCTACACAGCGACGCGGCAAAGCCATTACTGCGTCGTGCCTACGATGCTTATGGAGCTATTCCCCACTGGGTGATCGATCACGCCAGGCGACCTGAGTTTACCAAGCCAGCAATATATGCCGCTATGGATGTGTTAACCGCCTGCTGTAATCGTGACGCTTCACCGCTGGTGGGCGTATTGGTGCCGAGCAAAACCAAAAAGCGCACTTTCTTGTATCGCCCGGGAAAGATGCCCGCCGCAGACATTATTATCTTCGCGCATTCGCTGATGACGCACGGCATCATAGGCAAAGCCCAAGTGCGCCGGCTTCAGCGCCATGAGGGCGGGCAGACCACCAGCGAATTCAACGCATTCGAGTACATCAGCGCCGCTCGTAATCACTTTGGCATGAGCAGAAGTGAAGCAGAACAACTAACAATGACAGAGTTCACCATGCTGCTGGCCGCCAAGTATCCTGACCAGAAAGGATTTACGCGCGACGAATACGATAAAGTTGCTGATGACTATTTTGAAAGGAAAGCCAAAAGGCTTGGGAAAGTGGCGTAACCAAAATATACCACATTAGCCAGCGCTCAAAATGATTGTTGTTTTTTCTACACTCTTTAAGTATTTGGTACTAATCTGACATCTCCATTAATGAAAAAGGAGGTTGAAGTGAAAGACGGGATTTACAAAGTAAATTTTGATAGCAATCAAAATGACTACGGTGATGGAATCATCTCTGTAAGCGGCTCTTCGATTAATGGTGGCGATTATGTCTGCTATTATCAAGGGGTTATGATCGGTAACAAAGCTGATTTAAGAGTCGTCCGTCACAACAAACAAGTGACTACAGTTTTCGGTAACCTTGATAAGCTAGATTTGGATCTGTCTTTCACCGAAGGTCCCGTAGGCATCACATTTACAGGAAATGTGAAAGGGCAGCCTGAGCTTAAAATGGTAGGAACTATGACCTTTTTAGATGACTTAGTCTAAGTTGATGCTAACCGCCCTCAGAGGGCGGTTTTATTTTAGCCAAAGCGGCTGATACATTACATTCAATAATAAGAGCTAGCCGTAACAAATTTTATTTTTTGCTGAAGAAAATTCGATCAGAAAAAATACAGGCTAGTTTAATATTCAGTATAAAACGCCTATCCACAAAAACCATGGCCTTGTATAAAAACCATGGCAATGTTGAAAGCAGAATATAAAAAAAGATTAAAGAGGTAATTTAATCAGGATAATATATTAAGCTATCTCTTTCCAGTCTTCAGTTTGGAAAAGCTTATTTATCGAAGCCTGATCATAGCCATTAAGGCGGCTAACTATTTCATTTTTAATGGATTCGATTGATGTTGACCTAAAAGGCTCTGGAGATCTCCCATTGGGATAGGTGAATTCTAGTATATACCGAACATCTTTAGTGAACGTAATGTCGCGTGTTAGTTCAGTTCCGGGAGTATAATCTGCTACCCGAGTTATGAAAACTCGAGTTAAATTTTCAGCATGACCGATATTAAAAGATTTTTTAATTAACCCGGGCCGCCTGTCGATGTTTTTGCTCATGCAAATCTCCTTATGTTTAAGATGGTGTATATCGTCAAGAGTGAGCTTAGTTATGAATGTCGCATTGGCTTAAATTCTAAGCAAGAGAATGTTGTGAATCTACGCATCGAAAATTACCAATCTTAATGCGTTAACGGCGAGCCGTTGTACCGGCGTTCGCTTTACACTATACACTATCCGAAACGGAGTAGCGCAGGCCCCGCAGGCTAAAGAGCGCCACCGTCAGAGGATGATTGCGCCTGAATTTACTTGGAGGAGGCCTGCTGAAAGAAGAATAATCAAGCGTTAGCGGGTAAATGCTTATCGAGCGTCTCAATTAGTAAGACAGCTGCGTTCCCCAAAGAAGCAATATCTGAAATCTGGTGTGCTTGGAAGGTTGTTATCTCACCGAGATTCATGGTTAGGGAAACATCAAGACCATCGAGAACCAGCATAGACGTGGCATGGCTCTGTGAAGCTAATGCGAGGGCCAACTTCTCAATTATGCTTGAATCTGCATCGCTAATGGTCACCGCTAAAGATTCAGGATCAGAACCAATGCGCCTTACGTAGGTATATGAAAGGGCATTTCCCGTAATTGAATAGTGTTCCTGTGGATTGAATGGCGCTGAGGTTAGATCAAGCCTCAGCCATTCATTCTGCTTTGATAATTGATAGTTCCTGCGGTTTTTTTCAGCTTCCGCTTTGTCTAATCTGTAAAAGCTATAGCCAGCCAGAGCCAAGGCACTAATAAGCGATATCCCTCCTCCGCTTCCTACGCCGCCATGGTGTGAGCAAGCTCCCTGCATACCAATTGACGATGAGTGCCAGCCATCTGCACACCCACCTCCCAATAAATCTTTCATTCCAAAGAACACAGTAACAAACACAATACCTGGAACTAACCAAAAGCTTTTTTTCATTTTTCATCCATGCAACATCAACAAACCTAAAAGATCAGGCTACTCATTTCTGGGCATGGCCGCATCAACTTTCGCTTTATGGTCTGCCTGACGTTTCCATGCACTATAGATATCTTTATCCCAAGCTTTTCCCGCTTTAGTCTGATATCCGGCTTCATTAAGGCGTTCTGCAATGATACGACCATTATCAAAACCCTGACGGATGGTTTCCGAAGCAATACGGATCACTGCTTCCTCATTGTATGGCAAAGGTGGGATGCCTTGCTTCCCGCCAATCAGAGCTGCGGCAGCCAACTCCATTCGCTCTACCAGAGCCATCATGCGAGCGTCCGGATTACTCTCTGGCAGGCTCAGTTTCTGCCGGATGGCATCGACCAGCCAGGCGGTTTTATCTCCATCAGCAGCATTCACAGCGCCAATAAAAGCCTCGCTTAATTCAGCAGGCACACGGAAGGTAACGGACAGGGATTTTCTCATAACGCACCAGATAGAGGGAACAGGCGGCCATTTTACCACCGTAAGACAATGTAAGACATTAAAATGTGTTGGTTCAGATCGCACAGTTGTTGGTTCAATTCGGGGTTGTGTTGGTTCACTTTTTTAAAATTAATCCTTTTAAAACAATCATCTTTACAAATTGAACCAACTGAACTAACTGAACGACACGTTTTTATTTATTTGTATAGAGAGAAAAAACTACTTCCCTCCTACAATAAGAAAACGTCATTAGCAAAACTAATAATCGCCTCATCTTTGAGTTTGTCTGTCCTGATTGGGCTGTAGTACGCAAACTTCCCAGGCGTTCATTCTTCAGATTTCAGGCTATAGCGACATACCACACACGTCATGCCATTCCTGACCTCTCGGTGAGAGGACTTTGTCAGTAGCCCAAAAGATACCATCAGCTCCAGAGATCGGCGCACCGATTCACGCCTTATGGGGTTTTTGTATTCATCTGGCCCATGAAGCAAATATGAAATGCCATAAACATCATACGGTGGCGGTCCGATTATGTTGGCTATAGAGGTAAGTCTGGCGGGTTCAAAGTAGCTGAGTATGGTTTTCTTGTGTTTTGTCATATGCATTAGAAAAATCTCATGTAGCTCCGTGGTTAATCGCTCCTATACAGCTGCTTATGTTCTAATGTCATGAGCGAGCAGTATTGATTCCTGTAAATCTTCCTCAATTTACCCTGTCGAATTCACCTTCAATATAATTATCACTGCCATCACGATCACGCATTACCAGACACTGACCGATGAGCCCGTATCGGGAACAGTTACACCAGACACCTTTACCTGCCCCAGACTGCGTGCTGTCCTGCCGCTGCTCATAGCTGGTGATCTTCTCCAGCAGCCCATCGTTAACCATCGCCTCCAGCGTTCTCCTGGCTGATTCCATGTGATGCCGTGATTTAAATGAGTTCATGCCACTGAGAAGATATGCGACCCCGGATACATCAAACGGCGGCGCACCAATCGTACCAGTTACCCATTCGCGGTGTTCAGGATCAAAGAAGCTCAGTATCTCTTTTTTACGGCTGGTCATTCTCATGGCTGATCGGTTCCTTAATGTAGGAGAGATCTATCATACAATAAGGATTTCAGCTTATCGCGTTATGCAGTGAGTTGAATGCGCCTGTGGTGGATGAAAAACAGTCAAAATGAGGTGTCACAAAAACATTTGGGGGTATCTTTGGGGGTATGTGTGATTTTGAAACCTATAAATAATGTTATTAAACAATAGATTGTTTGTTATTATTCAATCCTGTAGGGGTGCCATTTTCTCTTCTTCTCCAGCCTGCTTCACGTTGCAAAATCGCCATTCCATCGCGTCGTTCTGATTTCCTGCTGTTCTTTACCCTATGCTTGTTTTAAAAATACGGCGTAAAGCCTGTAAAAGCGGTGTGCGGCCCATTTATAACACTCTCTGTTTCCCCCTTTCCCGCATAAAAAAACCGCCTTTCAGCGGTTTGCTTTTACGCTAGCCCTTAAACGGGATTGCGATATTCCTCAAAAGAGCGCGGTTTGGGATCGCCAGCTTTACGGTAGTCGTCGTCATTTTTCTGACGTTCCTTAATATACATCAGCGTTTCCTGCAGCTGTCGCTGTTCTTCTACCGGCATGGTATTAATCACGCCGCTATCCAGCAACGCCTGAATTTTATTGATAATTTCCACGGCAAAGCCGAGGAACTCGCTGTTGCTAAGAATTTCATTGCGATACACCTCGCTTACATCCTGCTGCGTTTCCAGACGCGCTTCCAGATCCTTTACCTGCACGGCATAGCTGTCGAGCTGGGCCTGAATATCATCCGGTACGCTGGCGCTATTTTCAGCCAGCGTCTTCAGCGCGTTAATCGTATCAATTGCCTGTTGAGCTAAATCTGAAGCAGTGGTCATATCGTCTTTCCTGTCAGGAATATGAAATAAGGAATGGAACAGGGCGTGTATAGCGATATCGCGACGACGATAATCAATATTTAAAGGCTCATCGGCTGCGCTCGATTCACTATAAGGGGAGTGTGGCATAGCGATTTTTTGCCGTCTTTGCCGGGCTGTTGTGCTGGCCGGTAACAAGATTTCAGGCATCCTGCCCGAGGAGTAAGGCAGCGGAAGAGCGAGGCAGGCCCTGCGCAGGATGACCGGCGCAGGGCCTGAAACAAAAGGGAAGCGCTACAGGCTCTCTGTTAAGCGCTGTGCCGCCAGAAAAGCGCTCAGCCGGTCGAGAAACATCTCCGGCCGTTCTTCCTGCGGCGAATGTCCGCAGGGCAGCGCCTCGCCGCTCACCTGCTGCGCCTTATCGCGCCAGGTGTCCACCACGTCATAGAGTTCTCCGACCGTTCCTTTTGCGCCCCACAGCAGCAACAGCGGACAGGCGATGCGACGGCTGTCCGCCGCGTCATCTTCCAGATCGACAGTCGCGGCGGCGCGATAATCTTCGCAAACCGCATGGATCATCTCGGGCTGCTGATAACAGCGCAGATAGTCGTTGAAAATCGCCTCCGGGGTGGCGTCAGGGGTTTTTAGCTGGCCGTCGAGATGCTTACGCAGAAAAAAGGCGGTGTTGTTGGCGATCAGGGTTTCAGGCAGCGGTGCGGGCTGGATCAGGAAAAACCACCAGAAATAGCGGGTGGCGAACGCTTTATCGGTCAGCGCATACATGGTGGCGGTGGGCGCAATATCGATAAACACGCAGCAGTTCAGCTGGTCGGCATGATCGCGCGCCAGGCGGTGGCCCACGCGACCGCCGCGATCGTGGCCGACAAACGCCACCTTGTCATAGCCCAGCGCGGATATCAGCAGGCTGATATCGTCCGCCATAACGCGCTTCGAATAGGGGCGATGACGCTCATCGCTGGCGGGTTTGTCGCTGTCGCCGTAGCCTCGCAGATCGGGCAGTATCACGCGATATTTTTCCGCCAGGCGCGGCGCGACCTTGCGCCAGGTAAGGTGGTTCTGAGGATGGCCATGAAGCAGTAGCAGCGGCGCGCCCTGGCCGCCCATCGCTACGCGCAGCGTAACGCCGTTGGGCAGCGTGACATCCTGCAGCTGGAATCCTGCAATAAAAGGCGACTCGCCACGTTCCACTATCGAGGACATTATCTTCTCCCTGCAGAGTCAGGATCATCGGTGGTGGCGCGTGCATATCGCCTGCGCCAGTCTACCTGCGTCGGATTGCCGGAAAAAGCGGCTGGCGCTGTCGGCCAGCGGGGCCGCGTGCATCGATCCGACGTTGGTCAGGATCGCCAGAGCGCAGTCCGCTTCTTCATACCACCATGCGCAGGCGCTAAAGCCCAGCACATTGCCGCCGTGTCCAGAAGCCGTGCCCCAGGCGCTATCGATGTTGAACAGGCTTAACCCCATCTTGTCGTTATCCGCCGGCAGCCAGCGCTGCATCTCCCGCATACTCTGCGCGCAGAGCAACCGCCCGTTTCTCAGGGCGAGCATAAACGTCATAAGATCCTGCGCGGTAGAAAGGATGCCGCCGGCGGCCCACTCTACCGAAAGGTTGCTGGCGGAGACATCGATCAGGCCGTCAGAAACGGGCTTCATATGCGGTGAGAGACCCGCGTTGCGCAAAAAGTCAGGGTCGAGCCGGTGGTAACGGCGCGCTATCTTGCGGCTGCCTGCAGGGCTATAGCCCTCAAGAAAGGTGTGCTGCAGCGCAAGCGGCTGAAAAATTCTCTGGTACAAAACCGCTTCCAGCTTGTTTTGCGTAATCGTCTCGATTAACAGACCCAGCAGGGTGAAATGGGTGTTGGAGTAGTGGAAGGCTTCTCCCGGCGCGAAGCGCGCGGGTTTGTCGCGGATATAATCGAGGTTTTCCACCGGACGCCACGTTTTTTCCGGCGTAAGACGCTGTCCACGCGCGTCGGCAATCCAGGCCGGTTCATCCTCCCAGCTTCGCATTCCGGCATAGTGCGACAGCAGTTGTCTGGTGGTCACGCGCTGCGCATTGGCGATCCCCGCGAGCCGCTTCGCCTCCAGCCAGCGTGAAACCGGCGCGTCGAGCGGTAACTGGCCCTCTTCGCAGAGCTGAAGCAGCAGCACGGCGATAAAGACTTTGGTGATACTGCCGATGCCAAACGCCATGTCTGGCGTGTTGTTGCGCTGCTTTTCCACGTCAGCATAGCCTACAGCGGCCTGCCAGATCGTTTCACTGCCTCTGCCGATGGCCATCGAAAGAGCAGGAAAACGGCTCTCTGTCTGCTGGGCAAGCAATGCATGCAAGGCGTGTTCAGGTAATAGCACGTTTTCTCCCGGTAGGATCGACTTGCGCGCAGCGCGCACGCAAATACGTCAGAAGAAAATAGTCAATCGCAGCAGTAAAGAGAAGGGGATTAAGCGCGAGCGCGGCGTTGAGAATAAAATCAACGCCGCGACTAAACTATTATGCGGTCTGCCACTCTTTTTCCACGTCCGCTTTCGACTTAGACAGAATAACTTTATTGTCGTCGACATCTTTTACCCAGCTGAACGGGATAATGTGATGTTTACCGCCCGCTTCCGGATCGCTTTTCGCCAGCTTAATTTTGTCATCGCCGTCAAAATGGTCAACAATACCAACGTGTTCACCGTTAGCGTCAACAACCTGAGCGTGATCTAAAACTTTTGATTTGTCTACCATAGTTCCTCCGTTAAAAATGCAACCTTTCGGTCTCGGGAATAATTCTGCTTCGTGACTCTTTAAGCGTGGCCGTTAAAAGCACATTCGGCAAGTTATTCACAAAATGAAATATCTGCTGTGTTTTTTACAGGCTTAAATAACGTTATCTGTTTTACGCGTTTATTCTGACGCGCGTATAGCCTAATTTAACGCCTGCGCCGCAGGTGCAGCAGGATAAAAATAAGTGAGGCGCGGCAAAGAGTCCTGCAATCGAGACGATTGCCTGTAAAATAGCGTGCTCTCACACAGTCTGGCAGGGCGCGACGCGATATGAAACCGATGACGTTAAACCTCGATCTTCACGATCTCTACGCTTTTCAGGCGCTGGCGACGTGCAAAAGCTTTAAGCTGGCCGCCGAAGCCGTGCACATTTCCCAGCCTGCGCTGAGTCGACGCATCGATAAGCTGGAAACCTCCCTGGGCGTAAAACTGTTTGAAAGAACCACGCGGCGCGTCAATCTCACCCTGGCGGGAAGAAGCTTTGCGCCCAGGGCGCAGCAGCTGCTCAGGGATTTAGAAAGCGCGCTTGCCGAAATCGGCGATATCAACCCGAACCGCGCCGGGCTGGTGACCGTGGCCTGCGTGCCGTCCGCCGCCTACTACTTTATGCCGACGGTGATTGCGCAATTTCAGACTCACTATCCGCGCGTGCGCATCAAACTGATCGACGCCAGCGCCGGCGAGGTTTACGACGCGGTGATCTCAGGAGAGGCAGATTTTGGCCTGAGCTTTACCGGTTCACCTCAGCCTGATATCCGTTTTTTACCGCTGGTGGATGAGGCCTATGTGGCCGTCTGTCCGCGTCAGCATCCGCTGGCAGAGAAGAAAAGCGTGACCTGGCGCGAGTTTTATCGCTATCCCTATGTCTGGCTCGACAAAACGTCCGGCAACCGCAATCTGCTCGACCAGGCGCTGGCGGGAATCGTTCCTGAGCGGGCCAGCGTCTGTGAGACGCGTCATGTCACCACGCTGCTGGGGATGGTGGAAGCGGGGCTGGGCATCGCCGCAGTGCCCTCAATGGCGATGCCGAAGTCGGGCCATCCTTTTTTGTCAGCGATAGCGCTGACGGAGCCGACCGTGCGCCGCACGGTCGGCATAGTGAAGCGCACCGGACAGGAACTGCCGCATCTTGCCGGTGAGCTGGAACAGATGATTATCGCGGCCAACGCCGCGGAAGGTCAGGCGCTCTGTCTGTGACCCTCTGGGCCAGGCCTGGCCGCGTGACGAGGACGGGCCTCCTGCTTATAAAGAAACAGGGTCGCCAGCAGCGCGCACACGGCGGCGAAGCTCATCCATAACCCTGGCGCGGCTTTGTCGCCGGTCACTTCAATCAGCGCCGTAGAGATCGCGGGCGTGAAACCGCCGAACAGCGCCGTGGCCAGGCTGTACGCCAGCGAAAATCCCGCCACCCTGACCGACACCGGCATGATTTCGGTTAACGCCGGGATCATGGCGCCGTTATACAGGCCGTAGATAAACGACAGCCAGAGCAGCACGCCCAGCATGGTGTAAAAGCTCGCATCGGCCGCCAGATATTTCAGGGCGGGGTAGGAGGTGGCGATAGCGATCAGCGCCATGGCGATCAGCACCGGCTTGCGGCCGATACGATCGGACAACGCTCCGCCAATCGGCAGCCAGATAAAGTTAGAGACCGCCACCAGCAAGGTTACCAGCAGGCTGTCCGATGCGCTTAACATCAGCACTTTTTTGCCGAAGGTCGGCGCGTAGACGGTAATGAGGTAAAACGCGGTTGTGGTCATCGCCACCATTAACATGCCGGCGATCACGATGCGCCAGTTGCCGAGCAGCGTACTGAATACCTGTTTCATCTCCGGATGCTGACGGCGTTCGCTAAAGGCTTGCGTCTCTTCAAGCTTGCGGCGCAGGAAAAAGATAAAGGGAACGATAAGGCAGCCGAAGACAAAGGGAATGCGCCAGCCCCATTCGCGAATAGTGCTCTCTTCCATTAATGCATTCAGCGCGAATCCCATCGCCGCCGCCACCATTATCGCCACCTGCTGACTGCCCGATTGCCAGCTGGTATAGAAGCCTTTTCTGCCCGGCGTGGCGATTTCAGACAGGTAAACCGAGACGCCGCCTAACTCCGCGCCCGCCGAAAAGCCCTGCAGCAGGCGTCCCAGCAGCACGATCAGCGGCGCCCAGTAGCCAATTGCCTCATAAGACGGGATCAATACGATAAGAAAGGTGCCCGTCGCCATAATCGAGAGCGTGACGATCAACCCTTTTCGTCTGCCGACTTTATCGATATAGGCACCCAGCACCACCGCGCCGATGGGCCGCATCAGAAAGCCGGCGCCAAAGGCGGCAAAGGTCATCATCAGCGAGGCGAATTCACTACTCGCCGGAAAGAAGGTGTGGGCGATATAGGTGGCGTAAAAGCCAAAAAGAAAAAAATCGAACTGCTCGAGAAAGTTTCCCGAGGTGACGCGCAAGATAGCGCCCGCGCGGGCGCGCAGCGTGTTAGCAGGTACAGAGGTTGTTTGCATAAAAGGCTCCAGCTGATACGTAATGTTAATGATTCATTACTTTGTTGTGATGCAAGACTGGAACAGGAAGGCGCAGTTAATAAGTGCTATTTCCGTATTGATTAATGCATAACACGCATCAATCTGCTCGCTGGATGCAGCGATCCCTGACAACGGCTGGCGCGCGGCGCCCAAAGCTCTGCGACAAGGCGCCGCCGCCGTTGATCAAATTCGTGACCGGCTTCATAGCGCGCGGGTTTTGTTGGCATCCCGGCCGCTCTCAGGCACACTACCCGCAGCTAAACTTACGCCTTACCGAGATTCTGTTCTCTCACCCAACTTTCTCGTGGGTCAGCCCAGCAGCGCGACCACCCACATCTTCGACACACCACAAGAGGAATTACCATGGCTACAGGCCCACTGAACGCAGACGAAATCGAGTGGATGGAAGACGTGTTGATGGAGCACGACAGCGAAGACGGCTTGATCGACATCAGCGAGCTGGACGGTCTTTTCACCGCCGCGCTCTCCAGTCCGTCGCCGCTGGCGCTGGACGCGCTGAAGCCGGTTATCTGGGGCGAAACCGCGCCGGAGTGGGACGATCCGGCAGACGAGCAGCGCTTTAATTCGCTGGCGGCGCAGATGATGAATGATATCGCCGAGCGCCTCAGCCGCTATCCGGAACAGTTTGAACCGTTGTTCGGCTACCGAGAGATGGACGGTCGCGAGCTGCTGGTGGTGGAAGAGTGGTGTTTCGGCTATATGACGGGCGTGGCGCTGGCGGAGTGGCCCGCGCTGCCTGCCGAGCTGCAGCCGTCGCTGCAGGCGATTGCGCTGCATGGCGACGTCGACGAGGTGGAAAAACTCGACGGCATGGATGAGATCGCCTATCTGCAAAGCACCGATGAGATTCAGCCGGCGGCGCTGCGCCTCTATAACCACTGGCATGGTAACACCAACGCGATTCACTAATAAGCAGGGCCGCTTACGCGGCCCTGAGTATGCCAGTGCGGGAGAGAGGGCAGGCATTAATGCCGTTTAGGAGAATTCAGCTTCCTGCGCTACTTCTCGACCGCCGCCTCGTCCGACAGCTTTTTCCCTTCTTCGATAAACTCTTCGTCAATCTCTTCAACATTATCGCGGTTATCCTTGCCCGACAGCAGGTTCCAGCAGGCGATAAACAGCGCGGCGATCAGCGGACCAATCACAAAACCGTTAATGCCGTAGATCTCCATGCCGCCTAAGGTGGCGATCAGGATCAGATAGTCAGGCATCTTGGTATCTTTGCCCACCAGCAGCGGACGCAGAATATTGTCCACCAGCCCGACGATCACCACAAAGAAGCCGACAAGGAATAGCCCTTTCCACAGCGCGCCGGTGGCGAAGAAAAATACCGCCGCTGGCACCCAGATAATCGCCGAACCCACCGCCGGGATCAGCGACAGGAAGGCCATCAGCGCGCCCCACAGCAGGCTGCCGTCGATATCCACGAACCAGAACGCCAGCCCGCCGAGAATGCCCTGCACCAGCGCCACCACCACCGTGCCTTTCACCGTGGCGCGCGAGACGGCGGCGAACTTCATAAACAGGTGATGCTTGACGTAGGTCGAGAGCGGCAGCGCCTCCAGGATGAGATGCACCAGGTAAGAGCCATCTTTCAGCAGGAAAAAGAGCAGGTAGAGCATAACGCCGAAGCCGACGGTAAAGGTAAAGGTCCCTTTGCCGATCAGGAAGACGCTGCCCGCCATGTACTGACCGCCTTTCAGCGCGAAAGAAGAGAGCTTCTGCTGGATCTGCGTCGCGTTATTCAGCTGATGCTCGGAGAGGAAGCTGCGCAGCCAGCCAGGCAGATGCTGCAGCAGATCGGCGAATACCGTCGGGAACTGCGCCGAATTAGTCTGCAGCTTGAGATAAACGGTGTTGATCTCGACCACCAGCGACGAGGCGATAATCGCCAGCGGCGTAAAGACGATCAGGCAGATAATCAGCAGCGTCACCAGCGACGCCAGGCCGTTGCGATCGCCCATCTTGTGGCGTAGCCAGGTTTTCAGTGGCGCAAAAATCACCGCCAGAATGGCAGCCCACAAAATAGGCGAGAAGTAGGGCGCCAGCACATCGAAAAACGCCACGGTGACTATCGCCAGGATCAGGATAAAGAAACCGAGTTTTAATCCTTTAACACGCATGCATAAGCCTCAGGGTTAAGTGTTGCGGATGAACTATAGAACGCCCGACGAGGTTTGTAATGCCGAACCGTGGTTTCGTTTAAAAATTTAAGCCAGCCGCGGGCGGCAAAGGCGGCGCTGCGTTGCGATAACGGATTTTGCCTGAAATATGCATGATTAACGCATGCTGGTTGAAGCCTGTCGTCAAGGTGTGTAAAAATCCTGCGCAATCGTTTACACCCGCTGCGGTTAGGCGAATTTTTGCTGCGGCCGTCACTCCGCGCTGCCGCTTCGCGGCGAAGCAGGGCGGCGCGGCAATCTGGCCGTCGACGCCACCTCACCGTCGACGGCGTTGACGTAATCAAGACAGGACGGGCAGATGAAAACCACGCAAACCGGCACGCTCACCGCGGCCGCAGAGGCGCCAGCAGAACGCGGCTGGCGCAAAACCGACACCATCTGGATGCTGGGACTCTACGGCACCGCTATCGGCGCAGGCGTGCTGTTTCTGCCGATTAATGCTGGCGTCGGCGGACTGCTGCCGCTGCTTGTTATGGCGCTGCTCGCCTTTCCGTTGACCTATTATTCCCATCGCGCGCTGACGCGCTTCGTGCTCTCCGGCAAGCAGGCAGGCGGCGATATCACCGATGTGGTCGAGGAGCACTTCGGCGCGGGCGCCGGCAAAATCATTACGCTGCTCTACTTCTTCGCCATCTTTCCTATTCTGCTGATGTACAGCGTGGCGATCACCAACACGGTAGAGAGCTTTATTACCCATCAGTTGGGGCTGGTCGCGCCGCCGCGCGTGCTGCTGTCGCTGATGCTGATTATCGGCCTGATGACGGTGGTGCGCTTCGGCGAACAGATGATCGTCAGGGCGATGAGTATCCTCGTTTTCCCGTTTGTCGCGGTGCTGATGCTGCTGGCGGTGTACCTGATCCCGCACTGGCACGGCGCGGCGTTGCATACCCTGTCTCTGCACCCCGACGGCGGCGGCAAAGGGCTGTGGATGACGCTGTGGCTGGCGATCCCGGTGATGGTGTTCTCGTTTAACCATTCGCCGATTATCTCCTCTTTCGCCGTGGCGAAGCGCGCGGAGTATGGCGACGACGCGGAGCGGAAATGCTCGCGCATTTTGGCCTGTTCCCACCTGCTGATGGTGGCGACGGTAATGTTCTTTGTCTTTAGCTGCGTGCTTAGCCTGTCGCCTGCGGACCTGGCGGCGGCGAAGGCGCAGAACATCTCGATTCTCTCTTATCTCGCCAACCACTTTCAGGTGCCGGTTATCGCCTGGCTCGGCCCGCTGATCGCCATTGTCGCCATCACCAAATCGTTCCTCGGCCACTATCTTGGCGCGCGCGAAGGCTTTAACGGGCTGGTGAATAAAATGCTGCACAGCCGCGGCAAAACCCTGGCGCCAGCCACGCTGAACCGCGCCACGGCGCTGTTTATGCTGCTCAGCACCTGGCTGGTGGCGAGCTGGAACCCCGGCATTCTCGATATGATCGAAACCCTGGGCGGGCCGGTCATCGCCATTATTCTGTTTCTGATGCCGATGTACGCCATTCATAAAGTGCCCGCGATGCGCAAATACAGCGGGCAGCTCAGTAATCTGTTTGTGGTGCTGATTGGGCTGGTGGCAATCTCCGCCATTTTCTACTCTCTGGTCAGCTAAGCCTGACGGCCCGTTAAGCGCGGGCCGTTTAGCTTTTGTTTGGTTTTCTTTGCTGGCCGCGTGCTACCGTTGTTGAGAATACGTATTAGTTACCTGAGATCCCTCGCATGAAAAAAACGCTTTTGCTGGCTGGGCTGCTGCTGTCGACGGCGTGCGGTGCCACGCAATACCCGCTGCAGGTCACCGATTTGGACGGCAACGTTATCCGACTCGACCACGAGCCGCAGCATCTGATCCTGCAGGATGGCCGCGACGTGCTGGCGCTGGCGCTGCTGGATCGCGACAATCCCTTTCAGCGCGTCGTCGCCTGGAACAATCTGCCGAAAAAGCAGGACACCCAGACCTGGGATCTGCTGAAGCAGCGCTGGCCGCAGGCGGCGAACATCGTTGATATGGGGTTCAACGATCAGGGGCAGGTCAATCTTGAGAGCGTGCTGGCGCAGAAGCCGGACCTGATGATCGCGCAGCTGCGCGCAAAGTCGGCGCTGCAGCAGTCCGGCGTGCTGGAGACGCTAAAGGGGCTGCATATTCCGGTGCTGTTTATCGATTATGAGCTGCATCCGAAAGAGAACACCGCGCGCAGCGTGGCGCTGCTGGGCAAGGTGCTGAACCGCGAGCAAGAGGCGAGTGACTACACCGCCTTCTATCAGCAGCGTTTACAGCAGCTTGATGCGGCCATCGCGCAGGTGGCGCAGAAGCCGACGGTGTTTATCGAACCGATCGCCGGCAACAGCGATAACTGCTGCTTTACCCACGGCCACAACGGCTGGGGCGGGCTGGTGGAAGCGGTGGGCGGAAAGAATATCGGATCCGCGCTGCTGCCGGGCAATGCGGGCTTCGTCTCGCTGGAGAAGATTATCGCCATGAAGCCAGACGTCTACATTATGACCGGCTCAAAGCGGCCGAATGCAGGCGTGCTGCCGTTCGGCTATAACATTCCCGCCCAGGCGCTGTCGGCCACCTTTAGCGGTCTGCTCAACCGCACCGGCCTTAGGCAGATCGCGCCGGTAGAGAAGGGCCGCGTCTATGGCGTCTACCACCATTTCTATAACCATCCCTATAACATCATCGGGATGGAGATCCTGGCGAAAGATCTCTACCCGCAAACGTTCGCCCGGCTGGATCCCACCGCTGACTTCCATACTATCGTGACGCACTTTACCCGTCTGCCGGACGCGCCCGTGACCCTGAGCTATCCCTGAACCCGCTGGCCGCGCGTTGACAAAACGCGCGGTTAATTTACCTTTTCACCGCGCCATCTTTCGCTACTCTTAAACCAGCTGCTTTTTATTTTGATTCCGATCTTTTTTCCCGCGTTCTAACGCCACTAGCGAAAAAGCTTGCCAAAACCCGAAAACGTGGTGAAATCCGCGCGTTTATTTCGCACCGGGCGTAATAAACCAGGCAACAGGGAGTGCAAATACAGACTATTAATTTGGGCAGCGCGGCGTGCCGCCAGAAAAGATGACGCTTTTCCGACGCCAGCGTGCTGCCATTTGGGCTTTGCCCGAGGTGTTTATGACTCCACATACGTTGGCCTCCACGCTGAACAAAAAATTTATCCTTGAGCCGGTGATCTCTCCAACCGGCGGCTTTGTCGGTTTTGAACTGCTGACACGCTATACGTCGGTGGCGGGTAAATCGCGCAACCCTTTTATGGTGATTGAAAATATGCCCTTCAGCGAGAAGCGCGATCTGCTGTTTGAGCAGCTGAACGCGCTGTCGCCGGCCGTCGCGCTGCTGGAGCAGCGGGGCTTATTCGTCAGTATTAATATCGATCGCGATATGGTGCGCATGGTGGAAGAGGATGCGCAGCTGAGCTGGCTGTTCAGCATCGCCAGCGTGCTGCGGCTGGAGGTGTCCGAGAATATCGATTTTTCGCACGATGTTGAGGCGCGTCAGGCGCTGCAGCAGCTCAAGGCGCGCGGCATGCACTTTTTCCTCGACGATCTCGGCACCGGCTTCGCCAATCTGGACGCGCTTTATACCGGCCTGTTCGACGCGGTGAAAATGGACAAACGCTTTTTCTGGGAACAAAAAGAGAAATCTATTTTTCCCGTGCTGATGGCGAATATTCAGCGCTACTGTCCGAAAATTATTGTTGAAGGAGTAGAAAATAAAGAAGATTTGGCGGCGCTGGAACATATTCCGCTTTACGGGCTGCAGGGCTACTATTTTCCTGCGCTGGAAATTGACGAGCTGCCTCAGCATTTAATCCAGGGCGACGCTACTATTTAAGCACCAAGCAGGGCGATTAAGGTCTTTTTTTCTTCGTGCCTTAACTATTCAGATTGTTATTATATTTTCGCGGGCGCAAGAAGTTAACGTCATAACCTGAAAAGCCCGCGAAAAAACGTAAAGAAAGCGAAAAGAGGCGGGTAAATGCGGGGTTTTTTTTCGCGGCGTAGCGCATATCAGCCCAGATGTGACGCCGTCTAGGCGCCGAATCGTTACACTCTTTTAGCGCTGAAATATTTAGCAGGCATATTAATAGCGAAAATAATTAATTCACCAGTCTGGTCAGACCCCAGACCTGTAAAATGCGCATGCGCTGCTGCGTACGTGGATATTTATCCGCTTTGTTCATTCACGCTGAAAATTAACCTCTGGTGTAAACTGACTAATAGAGAAATATCCTAATCTGCGCCATTAATTATGCCCAAACAGAATTATCAGTGTTAAGATAGCCGCTCAACACTGGTGATGTGGTGTTGTGTTCTCTAGTTTTTTTCCTTGATTTGGCAAGGATTAGCCGGTATTCGGTATTAAGGAATCCTATTCCCCCGATCGTTTACGGTCGGGTTTTTCATTTCTACGCCACTCTGTAACCGGCCCGTTTTAATAACCTCGTCTCGTCTCGCCTCCCGAACCGGCATTTTCGTTTTTTTTTGCCGCTGCCATATTCAGATCCAGCTCTCTCCACAATTTCTGCCGAGTGTTAAGGAAGCGCTAAGCAGAGTAATAGTCTGTAAGTTACCGATTTTTAAGAGTTTAGGAGATGCGGAGCGCCCCCCATATCACCGATAGTACATCTTAACGGCGCGACTCTCGCTGTTGCTACTGGAGGTTATGATGAAAAAAACAACATTACGCGTTATCGCGACTTTTATTGCATGCAGCTCACTGATTTCCACCGTCTCCTGGGCTGATGGCCCGGGCGATCATCACGGCCAGCCGTGGCAGCAGCATGGCGGCGATCGCCATGACGATCGTCACGACGACCGCGGTCGCGGTCCGCAGGGCCATGGACCGGATCGTGACCGCTTCGCCGGCGGCCCGCGCGGCGATCGCCATGACGATCGCGGCCGCGATCATTTTGCCTGGAACGGCCATGACTTCCGTCGCGGTCATCCGATGCCGCCGGAATATCGCGGCCCGCACTATCGGGTAGATGACTGGCGCGCTCGCCGCCTGCCAGAGCCGCCGCGCGGCGAATACTGGTCCTATATCGACGGTAACTACGTGCTGATTGCCGCCGCTACCGGTGTGATCACCTCGCTGATCCTCAGCAACGCCTTTAACTAAACCAGCCTCCGGGGCGGCGCAGGCCGCCCCTTTCTCTCTTCTTCCTGATAAAAACCGGCTGCGCCGATGCGCGCCTGTTCCTCTTTTTTTCACGCTCCCCAGGCTATGCTTTGCTTCTTTCCTTTCGCCTGATAAGGAGTCGCAATGACAGTGGTAAAAATGGTGGCGGTTGATATGGACGGCACCTTCCTTGATGACCAGAAGCAGTACGATCGGCCGCGCTTCATGCGTTGCTATGCAGAGATGAAGGCGCGCGGCATTAAATTCGTCGTCGCCAGCGGCAATCAGTACTACCAGCTGAAATCGTTCTTTCCGACCCTCGCCAGCGACATCGCCTTTGTGGCAGAGAATGGCGCCTGGGTGCTGGACGGCGAGCAGGAGCTGTTTTGCGGCGCCTTTTCCCGCACGGACGTCAATGCGGTGCTCGATACGCTGCAAAACGGCCACTATCCCGGGCTGCGTTATATTCTGTGCGGACGGGAAAGCGCCTACTACTTTAGTGGCGCCGTTGAGGAGCAGTGGCTGAAAAAAATGCGTCACTACTGCCATCGGTTAAAGGCGATTAACACGCTGGAAGAGACCGGCGACGACCGGCTGTTTAAATTCGCGCTTAATCTCTCCGACGACTACGTCGAGCCGCTGATGGCGGATATTCAGCGTCTGCATGCGGGCGCGGCGGCGGCCACCTCCAGCGGACACGGCTCGGTGGATCTGATTGTGCCGGGCCATCATAAAGCCAACGGGCTGAATATTCTGGCGCAGCGCTGGGGCATCGATCATCAGCAGGTGCTGGCGTTCGGCGACGGCGGCAACGACCTGGAAATGCTGAAACAGTCTGGCTTTAGCTTTGCGATGGCGAACGCGCCGCAGCGAGTCAAAGCGGCGGCGCGCTACGCTGCGCCCGCCAACAACGACGCGGGCGTGCTGCAGGTGATTGAGGCGATGCTGGCGGGCGAACCGCCGTTTGCCTGAACGCCGCGCTGGCGAGCTAGGGTGTAACCTGCCACGCCTGGGTCAGCATTGCGCGCATCGCCTGCTGGCTATAGCTCACCAGCGAATTTTTACTGTTGGCGCGCGCCAGAATCCATTCGACATCCGCCTCGCTCAGGGTTTGCGTCTCCTGCCAGAAAGGGACGATCGCCTGCTGCTGTAGCCAGCTTTTCAGGAAGCGCGCCGGCTGCGCGTCCGGCGTGGCGAACAGCTGCTGGTGCAACGCCTGCATCAGCTGCTGCTGCTGCGCATCGCGGCTCTCCGCCAGCTGCTCGAGGAACGGAAACAGCAGGCGGCCGCACACTTCGCCGTGGTGATAGGGTTTGATCGCGCCCAGCTCTCCTGCGAGGCCGTGAATGACGCCCAGCCCGGCGCTGCTCAGACAGACGCCGCCGAGCCAGGAGGCGAGCATCATCGCCTCGCGCGCCGCGTCGCCCTGCGCATCAGTGCGGTTCAGCGCAGGCCACGCCTGCACAAACTGACGCAGCCCGGTCAGCGCCAGCTCACGGCTAAACAGATTGCCTTTGCTGGAGAGATAGGCCTCAAAAAGATGGGTAAAGGCGTCGATGCCGCAGGTTGCCAGCACCTTATCAGGTGCGCCTTTCAGCAGATCCGCATCCAGAATCGCCACCTGCGGCACAAATACCGGATGGCGCAGCGACGCCTTCACTTTGATGTCGAGCTGATCGGTCACCACGGCGTTCTGCGTGGCTTCGCTGCCGGTGCCCGCCGTGGTCGGCACGGCGATCAGCGGCAGCGTCACCGCCTGCACCGGCGTATCGCCGACTTTTTCCAGATAGCGCGCCGTCGGCAGCGGATGCTGCATCATGGCGCTAAAGGCTTTGGCGCCATCCAGCACGCTGCCGCCGCCGATCGCCACCACACGATCGACATGGCCGCGCCAGCGTGTGACCCAGGCGTCAATCTCAGCCGGTGACGCTTCATGCGCGACGATTTCATAACCAATAATAAGATCGTTCAGGTCGCTTTTCAGCTGTGCATAGACAGGCCCGTTTAAAAACGAACGCCCGCAAAACAGCAGCGTGGGCTGAGGATCGGCGCGCAGCAGCGGCACCAGCTGACGGATGCTGCCGCGTCCAGAAAGGGTTCGTTGATTACTGTACAGCTCGATCAGATTCTCACTCACCGCGACATCCTTATGTAAAAAGGGAAAACAGGAGTGTAACCAAAAGCGGAAGCGCAACCGCGACAAACTTTCCTGTAACAGGGCGATGAAAAGTTGATCACCTTCGCAAAACAGAAATTCAGCGCAGGCGAGGAGGTGCTTTCCTGACGATGTTACCCTTAACATGTTACTGGTAACAGGTTGTGTCCGACTGTTAACCCGTTTTTCCGATGCTGTACCCAACGTCCGTTTCGGACCCACGATAACAACACGCTGCTGGCCGCTGGCCGGTCTGCAAGCTGGAGAACACCTATGCCATTACTTATTGTGGCGATCGGCGTGGCGTTGCTGCTGCTGCTGATGATTCGCTTCAAACTCAATGGATTCATCGCGCTGATACTGGTGGCGCTGGTGGTCGGCATGATGCAGGGCATGCCGGTCAATAAAGTTATTCTCTCGATTAAGAACGGCGTGGGCGGCACGCTCGGCAGCCTGGCGCTGATCATGGGATTCGGCGCCATGCTCGGCAAGCTGCTGGCGGACTGCGGCGGCGCGCAGCGCATCGCCACCACGCTGATTGACAAGTTCGGCAAGGAATATATCCAGTGGGCGCTGGTGCTGACCGGTTTTACCGTCGGTTTCGCGCTATTTTACGAGGTCGGTTTTGTGCTGATGCTGCCGCTGGTGTTCAGCGTCGCCGCCTCGGCGCGCGTGCCGCTGCTCTACGTCGGCGTGCCGATGGCGGCCGCGCTGTCGGTGACGCACGGCTTTCTGCCGCCGCATCCCGGCCCAACGGCGATTGCGACGCTGTTCAACGCCGATATGGGCAAAACCCTGCTGTGGGGCACGCTGCTCGGTATTCCGACGGTGATCCTCGCCGGACCGGTTTACGCCCGCTTCCTGAAAAAAATCGATAAACCGATCCCGCAGGGGCTCTATAACCCAAAAACCTTTAGCGAAGAAGAGATGCCGGGCTTCGGCGTCAGCGTCTGGACCGCGCTGGTGCCGGTGGTGCTGATGGCGCTGCGCGCGCTGGCGGAAATGGTGCTGCCGAAAGGGCACGCGCTGCTGCCTTACGCGGAGTTTTTCGGCGATCCGGTGATGGCGACGCTGATTTCGGTGCTGATCGCCATCTTTACCTTTGGCCTGAATCGCGGGCGCACCATGGATGAGGTGATGGGCACCATTACCGACTCGATAAAAATCATCGCCATGATGCTGCTGATTATCGGCGGCGGCGGGGCGTTTAAGCAGGTGCTGGTGGACAGCGGCGTCGATAAATATATCGCCGCGATGATGCAGGAGAGCAACGTCTCGCCGATCTTTATGGCCTGGTCAATCGCCGCTGTGCTGCGCATTGCGCTGGGTTCCGCCACCGTGGCGGCGATTACGGCGGGCGGCATCGTCGCGCCCCTGATTGCCAGCAGCGGCGCCAGCCCAGAATTGATGGTGATTGCAGTGGGCTCGGGCAGCGTGATCTTCTCCCACGTTAACGATCCGGGCTTCTGGCTGTTTAAAGAGTATTTTAACCTCACCATCGGCGAAACCATTCGCTCCTGGTCGGCGCTGGAGACCATTATCTCGGTGTGCGGGCTGGTGGGCTGTATGCTGCTGTCGTACGTGATTTAACCCATGCCGCCGGGCGCGCTGCCCGGCGGCGGATGTCAGCTGGCCTGCGCGCGAAACGCGGCCAGCTCCTCTTCGGGCATGCCCGCCTGCGTCGCCGCCAGGCAGATTTGCCGCCAGCTGTTGGCGTCCAGCGGGATCCCTTCGCGTTGGCGCAGCGCGCGGTTCATCTCTTCCCATTCTCCCGGCACCTGAATCGGCTCGCTGCCGCTCTGGGGCGATCGCTTTACCCAGTCCAGAAAAGCCTCTGCTTCCTCCTGCATCGCCGGCGCGTTGAACGCCTCCGGGTTGAGGATAATGGTGGTCATGCAGTTATAGATGGCGTCATGGCTGGCGAGTACCGTCTCTTCGTGGGTGGTGCGGCCGCCAGAGAGGGCGCCGCCGAGGATTTCGCACATCGTCGCCAGCGCGTAGCCTTTGTGCAGGCCAAACGGCAGCAGTGAGCCGTAGGGCGCTTCATGCATCACGCCAGGATGCTGCGTCGGCTGTCCCTGATGATCGATAAGATAACCCGGCGGCACATCGACCCCTTTGTTCCAGGCGACGCGTGTTTTGCCGAAGGCGATGCCGCTGGTGGCGAAATCAAGCAATAGCGGTTTGCCCTGGCGGCGCGGAAAGATGGCGCAGAAGGGATTAGTGCCGAAACGACGGTCGCTGCCGCCGAACGGCGCCACCATCGGATCGCCCATCACGTTAACGAAGTGAAAAGAGATAAATCCCGCCGCCGCGCACTGTTCGGCCCAGTGGCCGATACGGCCAATATGGTGCGAGTGATGCAGGCCGACCGCCGCAATACCGGTCTGCCGGGCGCGCGCGATGCCTTGCTGCATCGCCTCGAACGCGGCCACCTGACCAAATCCGCCACGGGCGTGAAAGGTCAGCACCGCGCCGGCGTCTTTTTCCAGCACCGGATGCTGATTAAGCTGCAGATGCCCCTGGCTAAACGAGGTCATGTAGCTGGGGATCATGCCGACGCCGTGGGAGTCGTGTCCGGCCAGATTGGCCGCCACCAGGTGATCTGCCACCAGGCGCGCCTCATCAGCATTGCTGCCGGCGTGCAGCCATATCGCCTGCACGAACGCATGCAGCTGCGTGGGGTGAATATGGGTGAGTTCACTCATCTTGCTCTTCTCCTTTTTGAGGGCACACGGCATCCTGCGGCTAAAAAACCGCCACGGCAAGCGCGGATGTCAAAAAGCGAGAAGGGCCACAATGCGTGGCCCAATGCAGGGGTTAATGCGGCTGTTCAAAGCCGGCTTTGACCATTTGCTCGCGCAGCGCGCGGGTAATTTCGCGATTACCGCCGGTGACGGGGTAGATCACATTGTTGACGACATCATCAAGGTAGTGCTCGTCGAACTCTTGCATGGTGAGCTGTGAACCGCCTTCATCGTTGATAGCGAAAGAGCCTTTGATGTGATCGCCAGCATTTTTCGCCTTAAGGCTGTAGCGTCCCATACTGGTATTTATTGTGCTCATAATCTCTCCTTATTACTCGTCTTACGTTGGTACGCGCAGAGGCCTACCTTTGCCGCTAAAAGTTTAGCGAGCAACAAGGGGAGAAACGAAGCGCAAGGCGGTTAAAAAAACAACAGCTGCGACCGGCGTCGCAGAAATTGCATCGGCCTCAGAGCGCAGCCGCGGATCACAGCGGAGAGGAACGGGCACCGGCAAAAACGCAGCGATAAGCTATACTCTTATCCTGAAACGTTTTTTTACTGGCAGAGGAACAAGGATATGAAAATAATTTTGTGGATTATCGCCATCATTTTCATCGTAGGGTTACTGACGCTGACTGGGGTATTTAAGCTCATCTTCTGAATTAACAGGGGCACCGCTCAGGTGCCCTTATTCGTCTCCTTCTTCACACGCGAAACCAGACAGCGGGTTATGGGATCAAGCGGCGTATTCGGCAACAGATCCCGCGCTGTGAGCTTTTTATGACAGCTGGCGCAGCGCGCGCCGTGAAAGTCTGCGTCTGATGAAGGTTCATGGGTAAACGTAAACTTTGCGCTGCCGCAGGCGGTACAGCGAATTTTCATCACCATGTGTATGCTCTCCTTGCCCGAAACGAACAGCAGGCATTCTAACAAATCCCTCCATAAAATTTATCAAAAATCCTAAACAATTAATGCGCGTTACCGTTTGGCTTTACTCATCTATTTCTTGTTAATTGCGCAGGGTGATGGTTTGCGGCTGGAAGCAGACTTGCATCTGGGCCAGCGACAGCATCGACCAGGCTGAATCCTTTACAGCTGGAGGTTATGACTGCCTGCCTAAGAAAATCCAGCATTTTACCCGCTCGTTTTAGCACCGTTTTAGTTGGGGTGGGCATAATAACGCTCAATATATAGGATTTTTCTTAACCCGACAGGCGCGACCTTTAAGGAGCGAGCCGGTCTGACCGCCGTCGATCAGTACAGGAAAACTGTTGTGAACCGGAAAACTCTGAGCGCCCTTGCCGGAGCGTGCTCCGCGCTTGTTCTCACCTGCTCCGCGCAGGCTGCGACGCTAAGCGACCATCTGCAAAACGGCTGGCAGACCTTCAGCGATAACGTGCAGCAAACCTGGCAGCAGCCGCAGCATAAAGATTTTTATCTGCCCGCTATCACCTGGCATAACCGCTGGACCTACGACGACGAGCATATCAATCGCTACAACGAGCGTCCCTGGGGCGCCGGCGGCGGTATCTCGCGCTATGACGACAAGGGCAACTGGCACGGCCTCTACCTGATGGCGTTTAAAGATTCGTTTAATAAGTGGGAGCCCTTTGGCGGTTACGGCTGGGAGGCAACCTGGCGTCCGCTGAGCGACCAGCGTTTTCACCTTGGTGCCGGCTACACCGCTGGGGTCACGGCGCGCCATAACTGGAGTTACGTTCCCGTGCCCGCGCTACTGCCGCTGGCGTCGGTGGGATACGGGCCAGTAAACTTCCAGATGACCTATATTCCCGGCACGCATAACAACGGCAACGTCTACTTCGCCTGGATGCGCTTTCAGTTTTAGCCCGGTGCCGTGAAGGTCAGGGGTAAGGAAGCGTAAAAAAGGGGAGATTTATCACTTTTTATTCAATTGGCGCTGGACAAATGTCACCGCAATTGCTGTACTAGACGCCGACACAGTTTAGTGTCCATTTTTCATGTAAAGGTAATATAGATGTCCAAGATCAAAGGTAACGTTAAGTGGTTTAATGAATCTAAAGGATTCGGTTTCATTACTCCAGAAGATGGCAGCAAAGACGTGTTCGTACACTTCTCTGCTATCCAGAGCAACGGTTTCAAAACCCTGGCTGAAGGCCAGCGCGTTGAGTTTGAAATCACCGAAGGCGCTAAAGGCCCATCTGCTGCTAACGTTATCAGCCTGTAAGTTAACAGTCAGAATTTCAAAAACCCGCCGCATGGCGGGTTTTTTTATGGCTGGAAAAAGGTGTAACACCCGCCGACCACGCTGCCTAACGCCAGCATCAGCGCCACGGCTTCCTCTATGCTGCGTGGGATCACAACGTTCATTTCACTCTCCTCGACCTGATGCGGTCATCCCAGCTTTACAGACGAAGATTAACGCCGCCTTAGTTTCCGATGACGAATTGATGACCTGCTTCAATCTGCGGCGTCAGTCACATAAAAGCCTCGTAACATTATTATAACAACCCTTACTTGCAGCTTTTTTCCCGGCGACGCTATATAACAGAGCGGCAGCATAATCTTCTTCAGGAGGCGGGATGAACATAAGGCAGGCACAGGCGAAAGACAGCTTTGCGCTCAGCGCGTTGCTGGCGGAATTAGGCTACGGCGGCACCGAAAGCTTTATTGGCAAACGTCTGGCGCAGCTCAGCAGCGATCCCGATGAGATGCTGCTGGTGGCGGAGCACGGCACCCAGGTGCTGGGATTTCTGTCGATGCATTTTATCCCGCAGCTGGCGCTGGCGGGTGACTTTGCCCGCATCAGCTATTTTTGCATCGCTGAAGGAGAACGCAGCAAAGGGGTCGGCCAGCAGCTGTTGCAACATGCCGAAGCGATGGCGGCGCAGCGCGGATGCGACCGGATGGAAGTGCACTGCCACGCCTCGCGGCTAAAGGCGAACCAGTTCTACCAGCGCGAAGGCTACGTCGAGTCGCCGCGCTATCACATCAAAGATCTGAGCTGAGCCTGGCCTCGCGCCCGGAGGCGATAGCCAGCGCGCTGGCCAGCATCTCCAGCTGCGTCTCCTGTAGGCAGGCGATACTGACGCGAATAAACTGCGTTGGCCCCAGCCGACAGCGCTCGCCCGGCAGGACAGCGATGCCGCGCGCCGCCAGGGTGATCATGGCGTACTGCTCCGACGCAACCGGAATGCAGATGCTCAGCCCGTCGCGCAGCGGCAGGGTCAGGCCGTGCGCCGCCAGCGCCGTCAGCATCTTTTCGCGCCGCTGTCGATAGATAGCGCGCGCGGCCACCACCTTCTCCTGCGTGGCGACATCCTGCAATAGCCAGGCGACGCTATCCTGCAAAATCCGACTGGTCCAGCTGACGCCAAAATTGCGCCACGCCTGAATGCGCCTCACCATCTCGGCGGTGGCAGAAAGCACCGCCAGACGCAGATCGGGGCCATAGGCTTTGGAAAACGAGCGGACGTGGAGCGTGCGCTCGGGAAAAAGCCTGCCGAGACTCCAGGCGGGCGCCGCAGAGAGATCGCCGATGCCGTCATCCTCGACAATCAGCGTGGTGCTCTGTGCCAGCGTCTCCGCCAGCGCGGCCTGACGCGCCGCGCTAATGCTGTTGCCGGTCGCGGAGTGGGTGCGCGGCTGGTAGATCACCATCACCGGCGACTTTTGCAGCAGCGCGGCGAGCATCTCTGGCAGCGGTCCCTCCTCGTCACACGCCAGCGGCAGGATCTCCGCGCCCACGTTATCCAGCATATCCAGCAGCCGCGTCGCGGTGGGATCTTCAATTACTACCCGATCGCCGGGGGAAACCAGCGTCTGCACCACCAGATTCATGGCGTCAAAGCCGCCGTCCGTCGCCAGAAAGGCTTCGGCGGCATAGGGCCAGCGCGGCTGAATCGCCGCCAGCAGCAGCGGCGAAATCGCCTCGCGCAGATAGCTATTGAGGTGAGGAGAGCGCAGCGCGGCCTGCAGGGCGGGCTGCAGATCGGGCAGCAGCGTGGGATCGGGCGCGGCCATTGCCAGGTCGGCGCGAATGTTATCGCCGTAGTTGCCGATTTTCTCAAAGCGGATAGGGCGCGGCATGACCGTATTGCCGGACACCCAGACGCCGCCGCGCCCTTTGCCCGCCAGCACCTTCTGCTTTTTTAGCTGCGCCCAGGCGGCCGAGACGGTTGCCGGACTGACGCCCAGCTGTTCCGCCAGATCGCGCACCGCCGGCATCTGCATGCCCACCGCAATTTTTCCCTCGCGGATCAGCGTAGAGGCGGCCAGTGCTATCCCCTTTACTGAACGCTCGGCGATGTGCTCGCTTAACCAGATTAGATCGACCGTTTGCGTCATAAGAAAATACTTTGTTCAGTAACAAATTAATGATTGTTCAGATAAGTATTCCCGAATTAGTATCAAATTCAAGCACTATTTGCTGAATAAATCATCGGCGCAGCAGGCGCCTCCTGAATATGGGGCAATCATGAGCAAACTACTCGTCAGACTGGCGGTGCGTGACTGGGACTACTTTACGCCGCTGGCGCTGGGCGACCTGAAACCAGACGGCTTTGAACTGGCTATCGACCGTGTCGGTACGCTGGTAGATAACCTGGCGACCAGCCCCGATTATGACGGCGGCGAAGTCTCCTTTAGCCGCTATGCGCAGGGCCGCGCCCGAGGCGACAGCAGCCTGCTGGGGCTGCCGCACTTTCTGATGCGCGGCTTTCGCCAGCGCTGCATTATCACCACCGCCGACAGTCCGCTGACCACCCCTGCGCAGCTCAAGGGCAAACGCATCGGCGTCACCGGCTGGCAGGACTCCGGCAACACCTGGACGCGCACCGTGCTGCGCGAGGCGGGGGTGGAGATAGACGATGCGTACTGGTTCGCCGGCCGCCTGACGGAGGCGCATCCCGTCGTCGATCGCCTGGCGGGCTTTGGCCGACCGGGGCATATTGAGGCCGCACCGGGCGAGCGCCCGCTGCTGGAGCTGCTGAAAGCAGGGGAGCTGGATGCGGTTTTCACCCCCTTTATGCCGGAGGGTTTCTTCCTGCCGGGCTCAGGGCTGCGCCAGCTTCAGGCCGATTTCTGGCAGGCGGAGCGCGACTACTTCAACCGCGTCGGCTATGTGCCGGGCATCCATATTCTGGCGCTGAAACCAGCGCTGGCCGAGGCGCATCCCTGGCTGCCGCAGGCGCTCAGTGCGCTTATCGACCGCTCCTGGCAGCTCTGGATGCAGAAGCGGGAGAAGTACGCCGACACCACGCCCTGGCTGCTGGACGATTTGCGACGCACCGCGCAGGAATTGCCCGCCAGCTGGAATCAAAACGGCTTTGAGGTTAACAAGAAGATGATTGCCGATTTTGCCGGTGAGCTTTACCAGCAGGGTCTGACAAAAACGCACCTGACGCCGGAAGCGATCTTCCCGGCGGCGAGCAAAGGGGAACTGTAATGAAAGTAGCGATGGGACAATTCGCGGTCAGCCGCGAATGGCAGGAAAACGCGGCTATCTGCCTCGACCTGATGGCGCGCGCCGAGGCGGGCGGCGCCGATCTGCTGGTGCTGCCGGAAGGCGTACTGGCGCGCGATATCGCCGATCCGGATCTGGTGCTGAAGGCGGCCCAGCCGCTGGACGGCCCCTTTCTGACGCAGCTGCTGGCGCAGAGCCAGGGCAGTGCGCTCACCACCATGATGAGCGTGCATGTGCCAGCCGACGGCGACAAGGCGCTGAACGTGCTGGTGGCGCTGCGCAACGGCGAGATTATCGCCGCCTATGAGAAGCTGCACCTCTACGATGCCTTCGCGATGCAGGAGTCGCAGCGCGTCAATCCTGGCAATGCGATCCCGCCGCTGGTGGAGGTCGCCGGAATGCAGGTCGGCCTGATGACCTGCTATGACGTGCGCTTCCCGGAGCTGGCGCGGCGTCTGGTGCTGGACGGCGCCGAGGTACTGGTGCTGCCCGCCGCCTGGGTAAAAGGACCGCTGAAAGAGATGCACTGGGAGCTGCTGACCACGGCGCGCGCGCTGGAGAACACCTGCTATATGGTGGCGGTAGGGGAGTGCGGTCCGCGCAATATCGGCAATAGCCTGGTGATCGATCCGCTCGGCGTCGCCATCGCCAAAGCGCCGGAATCGGCCGCGCTGGTCTTTGCCGACCTTGACCCGCAGCGCATCGCGTACGCGCGCAGCGTGCTGCCGGTGCTGGAAAATCGCCGCTTCGCCCGTCCGGAACTAAAAACAGAATAGGCACGCCTGGGAGACAAACCGTGAAAAAGAGTGCAACCGCCATCCTGCTGGCGCTTGGCCTGAGCGCCTCGCTGGCCCATGCCGCCGACGCGATTCCGACGCAAAAAGTCGATCAGGCGCTCCACGATCGCCTGCCCGACGCCATCAAAAAGTCGGGCAAGATGATCTCCGTGAACAACGGATCCTTTCCGCCCTATGAGATTGTCAACGGCCCGCACGCGATGGATGGCGCCTCTGCCGATCTCACCACGGCGCTGGGCCAGCTGCTGGGCGTCAGCATCGAGCATGCCACGGTCAGCGGCCTGTCGGGCGTGCTCTCCGGCATTAACTCCGACCGCTACCAGCTGGCTATCGGCCCGATAGGCGACTACCCGGACCGCCAGCAGAAGGTGGATTTCGTCGACTTTGTGCAGGAGTTTGTGGTGTTTGGCGTGCAGAAAGGCAACCCGCAAAAAATCAACGGGCTGGAGGATACCTGCGGCAAACGTATCGCGGTGATGGCGGCGGGCTCGGCGGAGCAGGTGATCCGCAAGCAGTCGGACGCCTGCGTGGCGGCGG
Organism: Pantoea sp. Z09; assembly: GCF_022394795.1. Taxonomy (NCBI): domain Bacteria; kingdom Pseudomonadati; phylum Pseudomonadota; class Gammaproteobacteria; order Enterobacterales; family Erwiniaceae; genus Pantoea; species Pantoea sp. Z09. Next base: position 2,780,114 of record NZ_CP092373.1, on the reverse strand, counting down.
GCAAGCCTGCGGTGGTGGTGCAATCCTTTACCGATCAGCCCTCCTCGATTCTGGCGGTGCGCTCAAAGCGCTCGGACGCCTTCTTCTCCTCGCAGGCGCCGCTGACATACTTTATCGAGCAGGCGAGTGGCCAGCTTGAGCTGGCGGGCAAGGGGCAGAAAAACGGCTTCGGCGATATTTTCCAGGGCACGGTGGTGCCGAAAGGATCGCCGCTGGGCCAGGTGGTGCTGGATGGCTATAAGGCGCTTTACCAAAACGGTACCTACGCCGCCATCATGAAAAAGTGGAAGCTGGACGGCAATATGATCGACGCGCCGGGTTTGAATCTGGCGAAGGGGGCAGCTAAATGAGTTCAGCTAACCACGATACACGAGCCACGGACAGGGCCGACGTGCAGCAGCGCGACGTGGCCTACGCCCGCAGTGCGCCCGCCTGGGGACGCTGGGTCTCCTGGGTTGTGGTGCTGATCGTCGCCTCGAATTTTCTCTGGCTGGTCGCCACCAATCCCAACTTCGAATGGAAGGTGGTGCTGCAGTGGTTTACCGAGGCCTCAGTGCTGAAGGGGCTAGAGATCACGCTCGGCCTAACCCTGGTGTCGATGATCCTTGGCACCCTGCTGGGACTGCTGATGGCGGTGTGGCGCCTGTCGGAAAATCGACTGCTGAGCGGCATCGCCAGCCTCTATATCTGGTTTTTCCGCGGCACGCCGCTGCTGGTGCAGCTTATCTTTTGGTACAACCTGTCGACGCTGTTTCCCACGCTGTCGCTGACGCTGCCCTGGACCTCGCTCACCTGGGCCAGCTGGAACACCAACGATCTGATCACGCCGCTGACGGCGGCGATCGCCGGGCTGGCGCTGAACGAAGCGGCCTATATGGCGGAGATTATTCGCGCCGGCCTGCTCTCAGTGGATAACGGCCAGGTCGAAACTACACAGGCGTTCGGCATGAGCCGCAGCCGCGCGCTGCGACGCATCATCATTCCTCAGGCGATGCGCGCCATTATTCCGCCCAGCGGCAACCAGCTGATCAGCATGATCAAGGCGACCTCGCTGGTCAGCGTCATTGCGATGGGCGATCTGCTCTATTCGGTGCAGGCGGTCTATAACCGCACGTTCGAAATCATTCCGATGCTGATGGTGGCGGTGATCTGGTATCTGTTGATCACCTCGATCCTCAACGTCGGCCAGTCGGCGATTGAACGCTACTATGCGCGCGGCACGCGCCGCACGGTCGACGTGGCGAAATCCCGGCCTGCCGCGCCGCTCTCTGGCGCACGCCTGATGCAGAAGGAGGATCTATGAGTGCTGTCGCACCGCTGGTGAGCGCGCGTAACGTGCATAAAAGTTACGGCCACAATGAAGTGTTGAAAGGGATCGATCTCGACGTTTTTCCCGGCGAAGTAGTGGTGATCCTCGGCCCGTCCGGCTCGGGTAAATCGACCTTTCTGCGCTGCATCAACCATCTCGAGGATATGAACGGCGGCTCGATAATGGTGGGCGATCAGCAGATTGGCTATGAGCTGAAAAAGGGCATCCTGCATCGGCTCTCGCCGCGCAAAATCGCGCATCAGCGACAGAAGATCGGCATGGTGTTCCAGCAGTTCAATCTCTACCCCCATATGACGGTGCTGCAGAACATTGTCGAGGCGCCGATTGGCGTGCATAAATTCCCGCGTCACGAAGCGATCGCCTATGCGCGCGCGCTGCTGGCGACGGTGGGCTTAAGCGACAAAGCGGACGCCTGGCCGCGTCATCTCTCCGGCGGCCAGCAGCAGCGCGTGGCCATCGCTCGCGCGCTGGCGATTAAGCCGACGCTGATGCTGTTCGACGAGCCGACCTCGGCGCTTGACCCTGAACTGGTAGGCGAAGTGCTGGCCACCATGCGCACGCTGGCGGATCAGGGGCTGACCATGATTGTGGTGACCCATGAGATCGGCTTCGCCAGAGAGGCGGCTGACCGGGTGGTGTTTATGGACGGCGGTGTGGTGGTAGAGCAGGGGCCGCCCGAGCAGGTGATTGCGGATCCGCAACATCCGCGCACCCAGGCCTTTCTTAGCCGTTTTATTTAACGAGGCGTAAACGATCTTACTCTGTTACAGAATCAAGTTGAGGTTGGCGCCGATCTGCGCGTAAATAGCGCTGTTCATTTTTCGCTTAGGTTGAAAGGTAAAGTATGGAAGGTATCAGTATTGCCAAACTGCTGATCATCGGTGCGCTTATCGTACTGCTTTTTGGCACCAACAAGTTACGTTCACTGGGTGGCGATCTGGGCTCCGCAATCAAAGGCTTCAAAAAAGCCATGAAAGATGAAGAACCCACCGCAGCCAAAACAACAGCTGAAGATGTTCCGGCAGAGCGCGTGACTCATAAAGAATAATGCGCGTGCGCGCGAGAGTAAATGTAACGATTTATTTCTCACGGACATAAAAAAACCAGACCTTTGCGTCTGGTTTTTTATTGCCTGAATGATGCGCAGCGGCTTACTTCACTTCCAGCCCTTTCGCCTGCATATCGGCGTGGTAGGAGGAGCGAACAAAGGGACCGCAGGCGGCATGGGTAAAGCCCATCGCCATTGCTTCTTCTTTCATCTCATCAAACTCGGCCGGGCTGACATAGCGCTGAACCGGCAGGTGGTGACGGCTCGGCTGCAGATACTGGCCCAGCGTCAGCATGGTGACGCCGTGACGGCGCAGATCGCGCATCACCTCGACAATTTCCGCGTTGGTTTCGCCGAGGCCGACCATCAGACCCGATTTGGTCGGGATATCGGGATGCGCCTCTTTAAAGCGCTCCAGCAGCTTCAGCGACCAGTCGTAGTTGGCGCCCGGGCGCACCTGACGATAAACGCGCGGCACGTTCTCAAGGTTGTGGTTGAAGACGTCCGGCGGCGTGGCGGTGAGGATCTCCAGCGCGCGATCCATACGGCCGCGGAAGTCGGGCACCAGGGTTTCGATTTTAATCGACGGGCTCTTTTCGCGGATAGCCGTGATGCAGTCGGCGAAGTGCTGCGCGCCGCCGTCTCGCAGGTCGTCGCGGTCCACCGAGGTGATCACCACATAGCGCAGCGCCATATCGGCGATGGTTTGCGCCAGCTTCAGCGGCTCGCCGGCGTCCGGCGCGTTAGGACGGCCGTGCGCCACGTCGCAGAACGGACAGCGGCGGGTGCAGATGGCGCCGAGGATCATAAAGGTCGCGGTGCCGTGGTTAAAGCATTCCGCCAGGTTAGGGCAGGAGGCCTCTTCGCACACCGAGTGCAGGCCGTTTTTACGCATCGCCGCCTTGATGCCCTGGATTCGGCTGGAATCCGCAGGCAGCTTGATTTTCATCCATTCGGGCTTGCGTAACAGTTCCTGGCGTTCGGTCACCACGGTTTTCACCGGGATCAGCGCCATTTTATCTGCGTCACGATATTTGACGCCGCGTTCCATCTGAATTGGTTTACTCATAAGTCTGCAGGTTCCGGTCGGATTGCGTGATGAGAGCTTTCGCCTTCAGGCCAGCGGTAAAGCTTTCAACTTTTTTTGATAAAATTTCAAAAATTATATCAGTTCCGCCAGGCAGAAGCAGCCATCCGGCGGCGGGGAAAGTTACAATTTTGTAAATTCGCATGCGCGGTTAAGGCAGCGGCGCGTTTTCTGCCGCCAGCCACTCTACTTCGGCGAAGCCCAGCAGGCGCGCAAAGGCGGCGACCAGCAGCGGCTGCACGTCGGCCAGGCTGACGCCGGGCTGAAACGCGCTCAGCTGCGTCATGCGCATGCCGGCGTAGCCGCAGGGATTGATGCGCAAAAAGGGGGTTAAATCCATCGCGACGTTGAGCGCCAGGCCGTGGAATGAGCAGCCTTTGCGGATGCGCAGGCCGAGCGAGCAGATCTTCTCCTCGCCGACATAGACGCCAGGCGCGTCGGGTCGCGCGCGCGCCTCGACGCCAAAGTGCGCCAGCGTAGCGATCACCGTCTCTTCCAGCGCCGTCACCAGCTGGCGCACGCCGATCTTGCGGCGCTTAACGTCAATCAGCACGTACATCACCTGCTGACCCGGCCCGTGATAGGTGACCTGGCCGCCGCGATCGCTCTGCACCACCGGAATATCGCCCGGCATCAGCAGATGCTCGGCCTTGCCGGCCTGACCCTGGGTAAAAACGGCGTGATGCTCCACCAGCCAGACTTCGTCGCGGCTGTCGCTGTGACGGCGATCGGTGAACTGATGCATGGCATCGGAGACGGGTTGCCAGTCGCGCTGGCCAAGCTGACGGATTAGAAGCGTATCTGCTGACAAAACGGCGGTCCGGTTAAGGGGAAAGGCTGAGTATAACGTCGGCAAAGGGCAAGACCAAGACCCTTTGCCGACGCCGGCACTTACAGCACCATGCGCACGATATCGATATTGCCCAGCTCTTCGTACAGGGTTTCCACCTGCTCAATGTGCGTGGCGTTAATGGTGATCGACACCGAGTGGTAGTTGCCTTTGCTGCTTGGCTTCACGTCGGGCGAATAGTCGCCTGGCGCATGGCGTTGCACCACTTCAACCACTTGATCAACCAGCTCCGGCTGCGCCAGACCCATCACTTTATAGGTAAAAGGGGTAGGGAATTCGAGCAGTTCATTCAGTTTGGTTTTCATATTGACTCCGGTGCATAAAAAACAGGCTCCCGCCGAAGCGGGAGCATTATCATAGCGTAGTTATGGTGACGGCGTGGCGATTTTTCAACCGCCAGGTCGGTTAGCCGAACCAGTGATGGAACATCAGTTTGATGTAATCGATGATACGGCTGAAGAATCCGCCTTCCTGTACTTCATTCAGCACCACCAGCGGGCGCTGCTCCACGGTTTTACCGTCGAGCTGGAAGTTGATGCTGCCCACCACCTGATTTTTCTGCAGCGGGGCGTGCAGTTCGCTGTTGTTCAGTACGTAGCTCGCTTTCAGATCTTTCATGCGGCCGCGCGGAATGGTGAGATAGGCGTCTTTCTCTACGCCGAGCTGCACGCGATCGCTGTTGCCGAACCAGACCGGCTCAGAGGCGAACTCTTTGCCCGCCTTCAGCGGCGCCACGGTTTCAAAGAAGCGGAAGCCCCAGGTGAGCAGCTTTTTGCTCTCGACTTCGCGGCCTTTGAAGGTGCGGCCGCCCAGCACCGCCGAGATCAGACGCATCTGGCCTTCGGTGGCGGAGGAGACGATGTTATAGCCCGCCGCTTCGGTATGGCCGGTTTTAATGCCGTCGACGTTAAGGCTGGTATCCCACAGCAGACCGTTACGGTTGGTCTGGCGGATGTTGTTAAAGGTAAACTCTTTCTCTTTATAGACCGAATATTCGTCCGGCACGTCGCGGATCAGCGCCTGACCGATCAGCGCCATGTCGCGCGCCGAGCTGTACTGGCCGTCCGCATCCAGGCCGTGCACCGTCTGGAAGTGGGTGTTCTGCAGGCCCAGCGCCTTGACGTAGTTGTTCATCAGGCCGACAAAGGCGTCCTGGCTGCCGGCGACGTAGTCCGCCATCGCCACGCAGGCGTCGTTGCCCGACTGCAGCACGATGCCGCGCGTCAGCTGCGACACCGGCACGCGGTCGCCAGGCTTCAGGAACATCAGCGAAGAGCCTTTGAACACCGGGTTGCCGGTCGCCCAGGCGTCTTTACCGACGGTGACAACGTCTTCCTGATGGATCTTGCCCGCTTTGACCGCCTGGCCAATCACGTAGCTGGTCATCATTTTGGTCAGGCTGGCGGGATCGCGGCGCGCATCCGCGTTCTTTTCGGCCAGCACTTTGCCTGAGTTGTAATCGATCAGAACATAGGCTTCCGCATCGATATCCGGCACGCCCGGGATCATGGTTTTGAGGTTGACGTCATCAGCAAGCGCTACATGGCTGAGCGAGAAAGCGATCAGTGATCCCACTGTCAGGCGTTTCAGGAAACGAGAAGATTTCAGCTGGTTCATGTTATGGACTACAACATCCGTGAAGTTAGGGTTAAAAAAAGTGACTCATCATAGCAAATGCCCTTTTTACAGGCATCTTGCTTCTGCCTTCGCTTGTTAACAGAGAGGTCCCGTCGCGTTACCGGCGCGCGCTGGTGATAAACGCCGCCTGGCCGTTTGCACTCAGGCGCTGCTGCAGCGCAGCGGCGTCGGCGCGGCTGCTAAAGCCGCCGAGCTGAATGCGATAGACGTTGTTGCCAGCGTTCTCGACCGAGCCAGGCACGCCATATTTCTGCCCGAGGCTTTTCGCCAGCTGCTGCGCACGCGCCGCGTCGTTGATGGCGCCAACCTGTACTACCCAGGCGCCGGCAGAGGCGGCAACCGGGCGGCTGGCGGCAGGCGCGGCCGCCGCAGGGGCGGCAATCACGGGCGCGGCAGCCGTCTGCGGCTCAGGCTCGCTGCCCTCCAGCACGCCGTTCGCCAGCGGCTGCGGCGCGCCAAGGAAGCCACTGCTGCTGACCGGCGCGCCCAGATTGCCGTTGCTCTGCAGCGTGCTGTTGTCCACGGCGCGGATATCCTGCGCCGGCACCGGCGCGGCAGCCGGTTCGCTGGCGCCGTTCATCACGCCGTTGCCGCCGAGATCGGGCCGTGCGGGCAGGGCGTAGCTCTGCTTCGCCACCGTGGTGCCGATGGTGCCGGGACCCGAGAGCGAGCCGTCCGGCGCCACCTGAATGTAATCGACGCGCACGCGGGTGTTGTTAGAGATGTTGAGGCGATCGCCCGCCGCACGCGACAGGTCGATAATGCGTCCCGGCATATAGGGGCCGCGATCGTTGACGCGCACCACAATCTGACGACCGTTCGCCAGGTTGGTGACGCGCACGTAGCTCGGCAGCGGCAGCGTCGGATGCGCCGCGCTCAGCGCGTCGGGATCGTAGCTCTCGCCCGTGGCGGTGCGCTTGCCCTGCGCTTCGTCGCCATACCAGGTGGCTAATCCCACTTCGCTGAAGTTCGAGGGATCTTTAACGATGCGATAAGATTTGCCGTTGGCGCTGTAATCCTGGCTGGTGGCGGGATTAATCGGCTCATATTTCGGCTCGACGCCCGGAATTTCCACCACCGGGCCGTTATAGGCCGGCTGCGGTGGCGCGCTGTTTTGCGTTTCCGGTGTGGTGGTACAGGCGGTCAAAACCAGTAGTGCCAGAGCAACGGCAGGCCATTCCTTACGCATGTGCAGCCTCTTAGACGCTTTTAGATAACATTTTTCTGTGGGTGTGGATCGACATCACGATGCCGAATCCCGCCATAAGCACGATCAGCGCCGAGCCGCCATAACTCACCAGCGGCAGCGGAACGCCAACCACCGGTAAGATACCACTTACCATGCCAATATTAACGAAAACATAGACAAACAAAATCAGCATTAATCCGCCCGCCATCACGCGGCCAAAGGTGGTCTGGGCGCGCGCGGCGATCACCAGACCGCGCAAGATCAGCAGCAGATAGAGCACCAGCAGGATCAGCACGCCCACCAGACCCAGCTCTTCGGCCAGCACGGCGAAGATAAAGTCGGTGTGGCGCTCCGGCAAAAACTCCAGCTGCGACTGGGTGCCGTGCAGCCAGCCTTTACCGCGCAGTCCGCCGGAGCCGATGGCGATTTTAGACTGAATAATATGGTAGCCCGCGCCGAGCGGATCGCTTTCCGGGTCGAGCAGCATCATCACGCGATCGCGCTGGTAGTCGTGCATCAGGAAGAACCAGAGCACCGGAATAAACGCCGCCACCAGCAGCACCGCCACGCCGATCAGCTTCCAGCTCATGCCGGAGAGAAACAGCACGAACAGCCCCGACGCGGCGATCAGGATCGCGGTGCCGAGGTCGGGCTGCGCCGCCACCAGCAGCGTCGGCATAAAGATCAGGATCAGCGCGATGCCGGTATTCTTTAAGGTCGGCGGACAGACGTCGCGGTTGATAAAGCGCGCCACCATCAGCGGCACGGCGATTTTGGCGATCTCCGAGGGCTGAAAGCGCACCACGCCGAGGTCGAGCCAGCGCTGCGCCCCTTTACTGATATGGCCGAAGGCGTCCACCGCGATCAGCAAGATGACGCAGATAATATAGAGATAGGGCGCCCAACCTTCGTAGACGCGCGGCGGCACCTGCGCCAGCACCAGCATCATCACCAGACCCATGGCGATCTGGCCGATTTTACGCTCCATCATGCCGGGATCTTGTCCGCTGGCGCTCCAGATCACGATGGCGCTGTAGGCGAGCAGCGCCAGGATCACCAGCATAAACAGCGGATCGATATGGATACGCGTCCAGATCGATCGTTTCTGCGGGCTATCGTTCATCGACATCGTTATTCACCTTCATAGCCAGGCGGCACAGGGGCCGCATCCGGCAGAGCCGTATTGTTATCGCCCAGCATAATGTGGTCGAGGATCTGTCTCATTACCGTGCCGACTGCCGGGCCCGCGCCGCCGTTTTCCAGAATCATGGTGACGGCGACGCGCGGTTTGTCGTAGGGCGCGAAGGCGGTCATCAGTTTATGGTCGCGCAGCCGCTCGGCAATTTTGTGCGCGTTGTAGGTCTCGTTCTCTTTCAGGCCGAAGACCTGCGCGGTGCCCGACTTGGCGGCAATTTTATAGGGCGCGTCGGCAAAGCTTTTATGAGCGGTGCCGTTAGCGCGGTTCGCCACGCCGTACATGCCGTCTTTGGCGATCTCCCAGTAGCCGGAGTGCACGTCACCGATCGGCTCGCCCGGCGGCTGGCGCCACGGCACCATGGTGCGGCCTTCGCGCGTGGCGCGCAGCAGGTGCGGCACTTTCACCACGCCGTCGTTAATCAGGATCATCATCGCCTTGTTCATTTGCAGCGGCGTTGCGGTCCAGTAGCCCTGGCCGATACCGACCGGGATGGTGTCGCCCTGATACCACGGCTTTTTAAAGCGCTTCATTTTCCAGTCGCGCGTCGGCATGTTGCCGGCGCTCTCCTGCGGCAGATCGATGCCGGTGCGATGGCCATAGCCAAATTTGTTCATCCACTCCGACAGGCGATCAATGCCCATGTCATAGGCCACCTGATAGAAGAAGGTGTCCGCCGACTCCTCCAGCGATTTGGTGACGTTAAGACGGCCGTGGCCCCATTTTTTCCAGTCGCGGTAGCGCTTTTCCGAGCCAGGCAGCTGCCACCAGCCGGGATCGAACAGGCTGGTGTTACGGTTTATTACGCCTGCGCTCAGCGCAGAAACCGCGACATAGGGCTTCACCGTCGACGCGGGCGGATAGGAGGCCTGAATGGCGCGGTTGTAGAGCGGACGGTTTTCGTCGCTCAGCAGCGCCCGGTAATCTTTACCTGAAATGCCGTCGACAAAAAGATTCGGATCGTAACTGGGTGTGGAGACCATCGCCAGGATTTCCCCGGTGCGCGGATCGCTCACCACCACCGCGGCGCGGCTGCCGGTCAGCAGGGTTTCGATATATTGCTGCAGCTTGAGATCGATGGTCAGCCAGATATCGCGTCCGGCCTGCGGCGACTGCTCGTGCAGCTGGCGGATCACGCGGCCGCGGTTGTTGACCTCGACCTCTTCATAGCCGGTGATGCCGTGCAGCACATCTTCGTAGTAGCTCTCGATGCCCAGCTTGCCGATATCGTGCGTCGCGGCGTAGTTGGGCCATTTGCCCTCTTTGTCGAGGCGCGCCACGTCGCGGTCGTTGATTTTAGAGACGTAGCCGACGACGTGCGTCAGGGTAGGGCCGTAGGGGTAGTAGCGGCGCTGATAGCCTTTGACCTCAACGCCGGGAAAGCGGTACTGATTGACGGCGAAGCGCGCCACCTGCACGTCGTTAAGGCCAATTTTGACCGGAATCGAGGTAAAGCGACGCGAGCGTTTACGCTCTTTGTCGAAGGCGTCGAGATCCTCGTCGGTAATGTCGAGCACCGGGCGCAGATCCTCGAGCGTTTGCTTGAGGTTGTCGACCTTCTCCGGCACCAGCTCCGCCTGATAGATGGTGCGGTTAAGCGCCAGCGCGGTGCCGTTGCGGTCGTAGATAATGCCGCGGCTCGGCGCCACCGGCACCAGCTTGATGCGGTTTTCGTTGGAGCGGGTACTGTAATCTTCAAAGCGCAGGATTTGCAGGTGGTAAAGATTGACCACCAGTACGCTGGAAAGCACCAGAATTCCGAAGAAAGCAATTAATGCCCGACGGACAAAGAGTTTCTGCTCGGCGCTGTAATCGCGAAAGGCGTTGCTTTGTAATTTCATCCGCTACTTAAAATGTCGGGGGTGGCCTTACCGGTTATTCACGATGATAAGGATGATTGGCGGTGATGCTCCAGGCGCGATAGAGGCTTTCGGCGACCAGCACGCGCACCAGCGGATGAGGCAGCGTCAACGCCGACAGCGACCAGCTCTGCTCGGCGGCGGCTTTGCAGGCGGGCGAGAGCCCTTCCGGACCGCCAATCAGCAGGCTGACATCGCGGCCATCCTGCTTCCAGCGCTCCAGCTGCTGCGCAAGCTGGGGCGTTTCCCACGGCTGGCCGGGAATATCCAGCGTGACGATGCGATTGCCTTTGCCGGTTGCGGCCAGCATCGCCTCGCCCTCTTTTTCGAGGATGCGCTTGATATCGGCGTTTTTCCCGCGTTTTCCCGCCGGGACTTCGACCAGCTCCAGCGGCATATCTTTGGGAAAACGACGCAGATATTCAGTGAAGCCGGTCTGCACCCAGTCGGGCATTTTGGTGCCTACGGCAACAAGCTGCAGTTTCACGCATCAGCTCCAGAGTTTTTCCAGCTCGTAAAGCTGGCGGCTCTCTTCCTGCATCACATGGACGATGACGTCGCCCAGATCGACCACCACCCAGTCAGCGGCGCTTTTACCGTCCACGCCGAGCGGCTTCAGGCCTGCGGCGCGCGACTCCTGCACCACGTGGTCGGCGATCGACGAGACGTGACGCGTGGAGGTGCCGGTACAGATGATCATGCAGTCGGTGATGCTGGATTTGCCCTGAACGTCGAGCGCAACGATATCCTGACCTTTAAGATCATCAATCTTATCAATAACGAACTCTTGGAGTGCTTTGCCTTGCAAAAGGTTCCCCTTCAATACGGATAGTGGCGGGCCGGCTGCTGGCCCCGATAGGGCAGCCAAAAAATTAAGCCGCGCAGTATAGCATGTCTTTGCCTGCGCGATATATGCCCGGATCGCGGTTATTTCAGGTAGAGGCCCGTGCGATCGATATAGTCGATCACCGCCGCCGGCAGCAGGCTGTCGCAGGAGAGCCCCGCGCGGCGGCGGCGGCGAATTTCCGTGGCGGAGATATCCACCAGCGGCGTATCGGCCAGCCAGATGGCGCCGGCGGGCTGCTGATGCAGCTGCGCCACGTCGCGCGCCAGATGGGTTTCCAGCCAGCGCTGCATCTCTGGCGACCCCATCTCAGCGGGATAGCCCGGACGCTTGCACACCAGCAGATGGGCGAACGACAGCAGATCCTGCCAGCGATGCCAGCCTGACAGGTTCAGCAGCGAATCCTGGCCAATGATAAACGCCAGCGGCTGCTGCGGGCCGCGCTCGGCGCGCAGCGCCTCCAGCGTCGCCACCGTCCACGACGGCGTGTCGCGCTGCAGTTCGCGCGTATCGATGGCGAACAGCGGCCGATCCTCAATGGCGCAGCGCAGCATCTCGACGCGCTGCGTCGGGCTGGCTTCTGGCTGCGGGCGATGCGGCGGCACGTTGTTCGGCAGCAGTAGCACGCGGGCCAAACCGGTCTGCTGCGCCAGCGCCTCCACCGGGCGTAAATGGCCGAAGTGCACCGGATCGAAGGTGCCGCCAAACAGGGCGTGAAGGTCAGACACTGGCAAAACTCGCAGGAAAGTGGCGATGACACAGCAGCAGCGACAGGGTTTCCAGCTGTGGCCAGATACGCTGCCCGTAATCCTGTTTCAGGGTTAGTTCGATCTGCGCCAGCAGGTGAATGGCGCGCTGCAGGCGAGCGGCGTCGAGGCGCTGCAGCGCCTCGGTAAACAGCGCGCGGCGGTTCTGCCAGATGCGCTGCTGATCCATTAAGGCGCGCAGCGGCTGCTGCGCCTGGTGGCGCTGCAGGTGCAGCAGCGTCAGCAGATCGCGCTGCAGAGTGCGCAGCAGGATCACCGGCTCGCTCTCCTCTTTTTCCAGCTGATGCAGAATATGCAGCGCGCGTTTGCTTTTGCCGGCTAACAGCGCGTCGACCCAGTGGAAAGGGGTGAAGTGCGCCGCGTCGCTGACCGCCTCTTCCACGCGCGGCAGCGTGAGCGTGCCGTCGGGCCAGAGCAGCGAGAGACGCTCCAGCGCCTGCGCCAGCGCCAGCAGGTTGCCTTCATAGCAGTAGCAGAGCAGCTGGATCGCCGCGTCGTCCACGGAGAGCTTCATGCTTTTCGCGCGCGCCGCGACCCAGCGCGGCAGCTGCGCCTGTTCCGGCGTCTGGCAGGGCACCAGCACGCCGTGCGCGGCCAGCGCCTTGAACCAGGCGCTGTTCTCCTGCGCTTTGGTCAGCTTCGCCATGCGGCAAAGCAGCAAAATATCGGGGTGCAGCAGGCTCGCCAGCTTGTTCAGCTGTTCGGCCATGGCGGCGTTGGGGCCGTTTTCCGGGAACTGCAGCGTCATGGTCTGGCGCTGGGCGAACAGGCTGAGCGACTGGCAGCTGGCAAACAGGCTTTCCCAGTCGGTCTGCGCGTCGAGGGTAAAGCTGAAGTGCTCTTCAAACCCCTGCGCGGCGGCGGCGGCGCGCACCGCGTCGGCGCTCTCCTGCAGCAGCAGCGGCTCGTTCCCGGCTAACAAATAACAGGCGCGCAGCCCCTCACGGAGCTGCGCGCCAAGTTGCTCAGGATAGATCCTGATCATTGCAGAGGCGTAGCGGAAGAGGAGGCTGCCGCGGGCACCGCAGGTTCGCTGGCCGACGCGGGCAGCGTCTCTTTGTGGTTCATCTGTGCCGCATGCACGGTCAGCAGCTTACGCACCAGCTGCTCTGCGGCGCGCTGGCGCATCTCCTGCACGATCATATCCTGCTCGGCATCTTTCGCCAGCGCCGCGTTCGGGTTGTCGAAGAACGAGCGATAGACCGTGGTGCTGATCGGGTAGAGGCCTTTGCCAGGCAGCAGCACCTGTGCCGACACGCTCATCATCAGCGAATATTCCGCCGTGGTACCGCTGATAAACACCGAGGCGGTATCACGACCCTGCACTTCGCCGCCGAGGCGCAGCGTAGGGATATCGGTGCGATTTTGCTTCGTATCTTCAACGATGGTGACGTTGTTGAGACGCAGCTGCTGACGCACCGTGCGGGCCAGCGGACCGTAAGGGTCGCCGCTGTTTACGATCAGGGTTTTCAGCTCGGTCGGCACCTGAGTGGTGCCGCGCGGATGGAAACCACAGCCAGCGGTGATGGTCACCGCCAGCAGGACAAACAGCCTGATAATCAGATGTCGCACAGTTCCTCCTGAACTTAACCTACGACCAGGTTAAGCAGTTTGCCGGGTACATAAATCACTTTGCGGATGGTGACGCCGTCAAGGTACTTCGCCACCAGGTGTTCCTGCGCCGCGCGAGCCTGAACCTGCTCCTGCGTCGCGTCGGCAGCCACGGTAATTTTACCACGGACTTTGCCGTTTACCTGTACCACCACCAGCAGCGACTCTTCTACCATCGCCGCGTCGTCCGCCACCGGCCAGTCGGCGTTGTCTACGCTGCCTTCGCCGCCCAGCTCCTGCCACAGCACATAGCTGGCGTGCGGGGTGAACGGATAGAGCATACGCACCACGGCCAGCAGCGCTTCCTGCATCAGCGCGCGATCCTGCTCGCTTTCCTGCGGCGCGCGCGCCAGTTTGTTCATCAGCTCCATAATCGCCGCGATGGCGGTGTTGAAGGTCTGACGACGGCCGATGTCATCGGAGACTTTGGCGATGGTTTTGTGCAGGTCGCGGCGCAGCGCTTTCTGCTCGTCGTTAAGGCTGCTGAGATCCAGCGGCGTGGTCGCGCCTTTCGCCGTGTGCTCGTAAGCGAGTTTCCACACGCGCTTCAGGAAGCGGTTGGCGCCTTCAACGCCTGACTCCTGCCACTCCAGCGTCATTTCCGCCGGCGAAGCGAACATCATAAACAGGCGCACCGTGTCGGCACCGTAGCGCTCGACCATCAGCTGCGGGTCGATGCCGTTGTTTTTCGACTTCGACATTTTGCTCATGCCGGCGTAGATCACCTCGCGGCCCTGATTATCGGTCGCCTTGATGATGCGGCCTTTCTCGTCGCGCTCGACGGTGACGTCAACCGGCGAAACCCAGTTGCGTTCGCCGTTGGCGCCGACGTAGTAGAAGGCGTCCGCCAGCACCATGCCCTGACACAGCAGGCGCTTCGCCGGCTCGTTCGAGGTCACCAGACCCGCGTCGCGCAGCAGCTTGTGATAGAAGCGGAAGTAGAGCAGGTGCATGATGGCGTGCTCGATACCGCCGACATACTGATCCACCGGCAGCCAGTAGTTGGCCGCCGCCGGATCCAGCATGCCTTCATCATAGTGGGTGCAGGTGTAGCGCGCGTAGTACCAGGAGGACTCCATAAAGGTGTCGAAGGTGTCGGTTTCACGCAGCGCCGGCTGGCCGTTAACGGTGGTTTTCGCCCACTCCGGGTCCGCTTTGATCGGGCTGGTAATGCCGTCCATCACCACATCTTCCGGCAGGATCACCGGCAGCTGCTCTTCCGGCGTCGGCATTACGGTGCCGTCTTCCAGCGTCACCATCGGGATCGGCGCGCCCCAGTAGCGCTGACGGGAAACGCCCCAGTCGCGCAGGCGGTAGTTGACCTTGCGCACGCCGACGCCTTTCGCAGCCAGCGCGTCGGCGATGGCGTTGAAGCCCGCTTCATGGCTCAGGCCGCTGAATTCGCCAGAGTTGAACAGGGTGCCTTTTTCGGTCATGGCGGCGGCGCTGACGTCCGGCTCGCTGCCGTCCTGGTTCAGCACCACCGGCACGATCGGCAGATCGTATTTGGTGGCGAACTCCCAGTCGCGCTGATCGTGCGCCGGCACCGCCATCACCGCACCGGTGCCATACTCCATCAGCACGAAGTTGGCGACCCACACCGGCACCTTATCGCCGGTCAGCGGATGGATGGCGAACAGGCCGGTAGCCATGCCTTTTTTCTCCATCGTCGCCATATCGGCTTCGGCCACTTTAGTGTTGCGGCATTCGGCGATAAAGTCAGCCAGCACCGGGTTGCCCATCGACGCCTGCAGCGCCAGCGGATGGCCAGCGGCGACCGCGACGTAGGTGGCGCCGAGGAAGGTGTCCGGGCGCGTGGTGTAAACGGTGACCTTCTCTTCGCTGTCGGCGACGTCAAAGGTGATCTCAACCCCTTCAGAGCGGCCGATCCAGTTGCGCTGCATGGTTTTGACCTGCTCAGGCCACTCTTCCAGCGTGTCGAGATCGTTGAGCAGCTCATCGGCATAGTCGGTGATTTTCACAAACCACTGCGGGATCTCTTTGCGCTCAACTTTGGTGTCGCAGCGCCAGCAGCAGCCGTCGATTACCTGCTCGTTGGCCAGCACCGTCTGATCGTTCGGGCACCAGTTCACCGCCGAGGTTTTTTTATAAACCAGGCCTTTCTCATACAGTTTGGTGAAGAACCACTGCTCCCAGCGGTAATATTCCGGCTTGCAGGTGGCCAGCTCGCGGCTCCAGTCATAGCCGAAGCCCAGCAGTTTCAGCTGGTTCTTCATGTATTCGATATTGTCGTAGGTCCAGGGAGCGGGCGCGGTGTTGTTTTTTACCGCGGCGCCTTCCGCCGGCAGGCCGAACGCATCCCAGCCGATCGGCTGCAGCACGTTTTTGCCGAGCATACGCTGGTAACGGGCGATGACGTCGCCGATGGTGTAGTTACGCACGTGGCCCATATGTAGGCGGCCGGAAGGATAGGGCAGCATGGAGAGGCAGTAATATTTCTCTTTGCTCTCATCTTCGGTCACTTTGAACGTTTGGTTCTCGTCCCAGTGTTGCTGGACGCGGGATTCTATCTCTTCCGGGCGGTATTGCTCTTGCATGGCAGCCTGTGGTCCTTAATGAATAACGCTTAGCTTACTTTAAGATCCGCATAGCATACCCATATGGCTGCCGGTCAACAACACTTCACCGCCCTGATGCGGCGATTTCTCGCGGAAGGCCGCATCCCTTTGCGCGATTCCGATCCGCTTTCCGAAACAACCAGGCAAGCGGCGCAAAGCGGCTAAACTTAAAGCTGGCTTATCGCGCAGAAAGGAGAACAAAATGAACAAAGTGGCGCAAATTTACCGTGAGTCCCTGGCCGCGCTGACCGAGCGTCTGCGCCACGGCGATCGGGATATCGACGCGCTGGTGACCGCGCGCCGTCAGCAGCTGATGGCGAGCGAGTCCGCAACGCCGGGCGAGATCGATCAGGCGCTGGCGGCGGTTCGCCGCGATTTAGAGGAGTTTGCACGCAGCTATCAGGAGGTGCATCAGCCAGAAAGCGTCAGCGATTCGCTGTTTATGCGCGTGATACGTGAGAGTCTGTGGAAAGAGCTGGCGGATATCACCGACAAGAGCCAGCTGGAGTGGCGCGAGGTGTTTCAGGATCTGCATCATCACGGCGTGTATCAGAGCGGCGAAGTGGTCGGGCTGGGCAATCTGGTGTGCGAGAAGTGTCACTTTACCCGCGCGATTTATACCCCAGAGACCTTAACGCGCTGTCCGGAGTGCGGACACGATCAGTTCCAGCGCCAGCCGTTTGAGCCCTAAGACGATGCGCGCGGGACGATTGTGCTCACGCGGATAAGATGGCCCGATTGCAAAGGCGTTCGGGCCATCCTCTCCACTTGCCAGGCGAATGCGCCGTCGTTCAGTGCTTAATGACGCGCGACGGGTTAATTAGTGCAGAATTTTGGCCAGAAAATCCTTCGCGCGATCCGACTGCGGATTATTAAAGAAGTCATCTTTACGCGTGTCTTCGATAATCTTCCCTTCATCCATAAAGATCACGCGGTTCGCCACTTTACGGGCGAAGCCCATTTCGTGCGTCACCACCATCATGGTCATGCCTTCCTGCGCCAGCTCTACCATCACGTCGAGCACTTCATTGATCATCTCCGGATCGAGCGCCGAGGTGGGCTCGTCGAACAGCATGGCGATAGGATCCATGCAGAGCGCGCGGGCGATCGCTACGCGCTGCTGCTGGCCGCCCGACAGCTGGCCGGGAAACTTCTGCGCATGCGCGGTCAGCCCGACGCGATCCAGCAGCTTCAGACCTTTATCCCGTGCAGCGGTCTTGTCGCGCTTCAGCACTTTCACCTGCGCCAGCACCAGGTTGTCGATGATGCTGAGGTGGGGAAACAGCTCGAAGTGCTGGAACACCATGCCAACCTTGCTGCGCAGCTGCGCTAGGTTGGTTTTCTTGTTATTCACCTCAGTGCCGTTCACCAGAATATTGCCCTGCTGAATCGGCTCCAGCCCGTTAACGGTCTTTATCAGGGTCGATTTGCCCGAGCCGGACGGCCCGCACACCACCACCACTTCCCCTTTCTGGACTTCGGTCGTGCAGTCGGTCAGCACCTGAAAGTGACCATACCACTTAGAAACGTTTTTCAGGTTAATCATTTAAACCGTCCTTTTTCTTTTTAGATAGCCGACCAACAATGACGCGCTCAGGCTGATAACGAAATAGACCAGACCGGCGAAGAGAACCATTTCCACCTGGGTGCCGTCGCGCTCGCCGATGGTCGAGGCGGTGCGGAAGAAGTCAGCCAGGCTCAGTACATACACCAGCGAGGTGTCCTGAAACAGCACGATGCCCTGCGTCAGCAGCAGCGGCACCATGGCGCGAAACGCCTGCGGCAGAATAATCAGCTGCATCGACTGCCAGTGCGTCATACCCAGCGCCAGCGCGGCGTTACCCTGTCCACGTGAGATACTGATGATGCCGGCACGAATAATTTCTGAGTAGTAGGCCGCTTCGAACAGCGAAAAAGCGACCATGGCTGAAATCAGTCGGATATCGGTTTTCGGCGACAGGCCCAGCACCTGCTGCAGGAAACTCGGCACCACCAGATAGAACCACAGCAGCACCATCACCAGCGGCACCGAGCGGAACAGGTTGACATAAATTTTGGCGAACCAGCTGATTGGCTTAAAGGTCGAGAGCCGCATCACCGCCAGCAGCGTGCCCCAGATAATGCCGAACACCACCGCGGTTACGGTGATCTTCAGCGTAATCACCATGCCGTTAAGCAGGTAGGGCAGGCTGGGAGGAATCGAACTCCAGTCAAACTCGTACATTATTTTCCTCCCAGATTACCCGGCAGGCGCACCTTGCGCTCCACCAGACTCATAATCAGCATGATCACCAGGTTAATGGCGATATAGGCCAGGGTAATCGCGGTAAACGACTCGTAGGCGTGCGCCGAATAGTCGAGCAGCTTGCCCGCCTGCGCCGCCATATCCACCAGACCGATGGTCGAGGCGATAGCGGAGTTTTTCACCAGGTTAAGCATTTCCGAGGTCATCGGCGGCACAATCACGCGGTAGGCGTTAGGCAGCAGCACGTAGCGATAGGTCTGCGGCAGGGTCAAACCCATCGCCAGACCGGCGTTCTTCTGCCCGCGCGGCAGCGACTGAATGGCGGCACGCACCTGCTCGCAGACGCGGGCGGCGGTAAACAGGCCGAGACAGATCACCGAGGCGGTAAAGAACTGGATATTGGGATCCAGCTCCGATTTAAACCACATGCCGAGCTTTTCGCCCACCAGCTCCGGCGCCACCAGATACCAGAAGAAGAACTGCACGATCAGCGGAATGTTGCGGAACAGCTCTACGTAGCAGGTGCCGATCGCCGCCAGCAAGCGGTTAGGCGCGGTACGCAGAATGCCAAATAAGGAACCTACAAAAAAGGCGATAATCCAGGCGCAGCAGGAGACCGCAATGGTCACCTGAAATCCGGACCACAGCCAGCCAAGGTAGGTCGTGTTGCCGAACGGGGCCTGTTCGAGAAAAATGCCCCAGTTCCAGTCGATACCCATAACGAGCTCCGGTAAAAAAGGGTAGCGAAGCTACCCTGAAGATTGATGAACGGCGTCTGTGTGGCCTGCTTCAGGGGAACGACCTGAGCAGGGTGTCTGTCCGCGCCGGGTTTTCAGCAATCGAGAGGGCAGCGAGGCCGCCCTTGTTGTCGTTGTTAGTTCAGTGCTTTGTCATTCGGCGTTTTAAACAGCGCCTGCATATCCGCTGACAGATCGAAGTTCAGGTTCAGGTTCTTCGGCGGGATCGGCTGTTTAAACCAGGTGTCGAACCACTTCGCCGCTTCGCCCGAGGTCTGCGCTTTGGCGATGGTGTCGTCTACCAGGGTTTTGAACTGCGGATCGTCTTTACGCAGCATACAGCCGTAGGCTTCTTTCGACTGCGGCGTGCCGAGGATCTCCCAGTTGTCCGGCTTCTTCGCCTTGGCGCGTTCGCCTGCCAGCAGGGCGTCATCCATCATAAAGGCAACGGCGCGGCCGGTTTCCAGCGTGCGGAACGAGTCGCCGTGATCTTTGGCGCTGATGATGCGCAGATCCATTTTCTTCTCGTCGTTCAGCTTATGCAGCAGCACTTCCGAGGTGGTGCCGGAGGTGACGACCACGGTTTTGCCTTTCAGGTCGTCGAAATCTTTGATGTCGCCGCCTTTTTTCACCAGCAGACGGGTGCCGATAACAAAAATGGTGTCGGAGAAGGCAGCCTGTTTCTGGCGCTCGAGGTTATTGGTGGTTGAGCCGCACTCAAAATCGTAGGTGCCGTTCTGCAGTAGCGGAATACGGTTCTGCGAGGTGATCGGGATCATCTTGACCTGCAGATCCGGCTTGTTCAGCTTCGCTTTAATGGCGTCCACGATGGCGTTGGAGTAAGCCTGCGAATAGCCGACGACTTTTTGCTGGTTGTCATAATAAGAAAAAGGAACAGAGGACTCGCGATGCCCCACGACGATAACGCCATTGTCGCTGATTTTTTTCAGGGTGCCGCCGAGATCTTCCGCCTGGGCCGCGCCCGCTGCTGCTACGCCTGCCAGCAAAAGCGATAATGCCACTTTGCGTATCTGCATGGTCCAACTCCTTCAAGAGATATTGCACAGAATATAAACTGCGCAGATGTGTGATGTTGTGTGTATTTCCTGCTGCTTTTTATGTTTTCCCGGCGGGTGAACGCGCTGAGAACAGGCTCTAACATAGCGGATTGTTAACGTTATGAAACGAAAAAGTTTCTCTTTTTGAGAAGTGTTCCGCACCAAATTGAGGCGTCTTTTCAGCGTTGCGCGCTAAAGGTGCGCCGCCTTGCCTTTTTACGGTGCAGTTCGCCCTGCGTTAACCGGTTGTGCCGCTAGCTTTGCCGGAAACGGTGTTACAGATAGCAAGCATCGTGCCAGTTAACCGGCATAGCAGAAAATGGGGGAAGAAGGCGGAAAAGCAGGCGGAAAATGGCGCAGCGGCGGCGAGAGGGTTCCCGCCGCCGATAAGAGACGTCAGGCTTTGCGACGCCACAGCGCCAGCAGCGCGGCGGCCAGCGTCAGCAGCCAGACCGGCCACAGGCCGGCATGAGCGTAGGGGGTTTCGCCGGTGGTCGGCGTCACCTTATCCAGCAGCACGTCACGGGTAAACTGCGGCAGGATTTTCTGCACCTCGCCCTGCGCATTCACCACGGCGGTGACGCCGTTGTTGGTGCTGCGCAGCAGCGGACGGCCCAGCTCCAGGGCGCGCATCCGCGCCATCTGGAAATGCTGCCACGGGCCGATTGAGTGGCCGAACCAGGCGTCGTTGGAGACGGTCAGCAGGAAATCGGTGTCGGGACGGAAGTTGGCGCGCACCTGCTCGCCCAGCACGATCTCATAGCAGATGGCGCTGGTGAGGCGATAGCCCGCCGCCTGCAGCTGCGGCTGCAGATAGCTGCCGCGGCTAAATGAGGACATCGGCAGATCGAAGAAGGGCGCCAGCGGACGCAGCAGGCTCTCCAGCGGCACGAACTCGCCAAAGGGCACCAGATGGTTTTTCTGGTAGCGGTTCATGCTCTGGTAGCTGTAGGGCGTCTTGCCGCCCAGCACGATCACCGAGTTGTAATCGTGATAGCGATTCTGCTCCAGACGGGAATCAACGATGCCGGTGATCAGCGCGCTGCCGCGCTGGCGCAGTTCGCTGTCCAGCGCGCGCAAAAACGGCTGCTGGTTGCTTTCCAGATCGGTGATTGCCGACTCGGGCCAGACGATCAGCGGCGCGTGACCCACCAGCGGCTGCGTCAGACCGTTATAGGCGCGCAGCGTGTTAAGCAGCTGCTGCGGATCCCACTTCATCGACTGCGGAATATTGCCCTGCACCAGCGCGACCTCGACGCTGCGCGTTGGCTGCGGCTGGGTCCAGTGGATATTACGCAGCGGCCAGGGCAGCGCCAGCAGCAGCAGCGCGGCGATGGCGCTCTTTGCGCTGCGCTGGTGAAGGGCAAACGCCAGCAGACCCGCGACCATCATCAGAATAAAGGTCAGGGTTTCCACGCCTGCCAGCGGCGCCAGGCCTTTCAGCGGGCCGTCGATCTGGCTGTAACCGAACTGCAGCCAGGGAAAGCCGGTCAGCACCCAGCCGCGCAGGAATTCGCTCAGCTGCCACAGCGCGGGCGCCGCCAGCACCAGACGCCACAGCGTGGCGCGCGGCCAGAAGCGGTTAAGCACGCCGGCGAACAGCGCCGGATAGAGCGACAGATAGGCCGCCAGCAGGATCACCAGAAACACGTTGACCGGGCCGGGCATGCCGCCGAAGGTGGCGATGCTGACGTAAACCCAGTTGACGCCGCTGCCGAACAGGCCGAAGCCCCAGGCGAAGCCGATGGCGGTGGCCTGACCGCTGCGACGATCCAGCGTCAGCAGCTGCAGGCCGCCCAGCGACAGCAGCGCGGCGGGCCAGAAATCATAGGGAGAGAAGGCGAGGGTGCCGAGGGCACCCGTTAACAGTGCCAGCAACAAACGTACCCGCTGGCGCGGGTAAAGTCGGGCCAAAGACATAGGGTTATTCGTCATCCAGTTGAGGTAACGGCGAATTGTCCGGAATTTTTACATGCACCTGGATGATGCGACGGCTGTCGGCCATGGCGACCTTGAAAAGATACCCGTCGATGTCAATACTCTCTCCCCGTCCGGGAAGGTGGCCGAATCCCTGCATGACCAGTCCGCCAATCGTGTCCACTTCTTCGTCGCTGAACTGCGTGCCGAACACCTCGTTGAAATCTTCAATCGGGGTCAGGGCGCGCACCGTATAGGTCTGACGGTTCAGCTGACGGATATCGCGATCTTCTTCGTCATCATATTCATCTTCGATTTCCCCGACGATCAGCTCAAGGATATCCTCAATCGTCACCAGGCCGGAGACGCCGCCGAATTCATCAATGACGATTGCCATATGGTAGCGCTGGGAACGAAACTCTTTCAGCATGCGGTCGACGCGCTTGCTCTCCGGCACCACAACCGCCGGGCGCAGCACTTTTTCCATGCTGAACGGCTCTGATTCGCTGCTCATAAACGGCAGCAAATCTTTCGCCATCAAAATGCCTTCTACATGATCTTTGTCTTCGCTGATCACCGGGAAGCGGGAGTGGGCGGATTCGATAATCACGTCCAGGCACTCGTCCAGCGTCTGGTTGCGCTTCAGGGTAATCATTTGCGAACGCGGGATCATGATGTCGCGCACGCGCTGCTCAGCAATATCCAGCACCCCTTCGAGCATGTCGCGGGTATCTTCGTCAATCAGCTCTTTTTGTTCGGAGTCGCGGATCAGCTCCAGTAGTTCGTCACGGTTTTGCGGTTCGCCGTGAAACAGTTGGTTGATAAGCAGGGAAAAGAATCCCTTTTTACTACTGGGTGCATCGCTGTTTTGAGAATGGTCGTCGCTCATGGCGTTATTTTAGAGATCTCTCTGGTGAGGGGATATCGCTGCCGGCGTCCTCGCCAGCAGCAGCGTAATCTGAGCCAGCGGCTCAGGCGTCTTCTTTTTCCGAAATGTACGGATCGGGATAACCAAGAGCAAGCATTATCTCCGTCTCCAGCGCTTCCATCTCTTCGGCTTCCTCATCTTCGATGTGGTCGTAGCCGAGCAGATGCAGGGTGCCGTGCACCACCATATGCGCCCAGTGCGCCTCAACGCTTTTCCCTTGCTCCTCCGCCTCTTGCTCAACCACCTGACGGCAAATAATCAGGTCGCCCAGCAGCGGCAGCTCAATGCCCGGCGGCGCTTCGAAGGGAAAAGAGAGCACGTTGGTCGGCTTGTCCTTGCCGCGATAAGTCAGATTAAGCTCATGGCTCTCCGCCTCGTCTACCAGGCGAATGGTGACTTCGCTCTCTGGCTGAAAAGGGGCGACCGCCGCGTCCAGCCAGCGCTGAAACGCGGCCTCGTCAGGCAGGCCGCCGGTCTGTTCGCAGGCGAGCTGCAAATCGAGAATCGCTACGCTCATTTAGGCTCCTGTGCCGCCAGCGCGTCGCGCTTGCGCTCTTCCGCAAGCTTGTCGCGACGTTTCTGATCCGCCTCTTCCCAGGCTTCATAGGCGGTGACGATACGCGCTACTACCGGGTGTCGCACCACGTCTTCGCTCTGGAAGAAGTTAAAGCTCAGCTCTTCCACCTCTGACAGCACCTCGATGGCGTGGCGCAGGCCCGATTTGGTGCTGCGCGGCAGGTCGATCTGCGTGACGTCGCCGGTGATCACCGCTTTGGAATTGAAGCCGATACGGGTCAGGAACATCTTCATCTGTTCGATGGTGGTGTTCTGACTCTCATCGAGGATCACAAAGGCGTCGTTGAGCGTGCGGCCGCGCATATAGGCGAGCGGCGCGACTTCGATAACGTTGCGCTCCATCAGCTTTTCCACGCGCTCGAAGCCGAGCATTTCAAACAGGGCGTCATAGAGCGGACGCAGGTAGGGATCGACCTTCTGGCTCAGGTCGCCAGGCAGGAAGCCGAGCTTTTCGCCCGCCTCTACCGCCGGACGCGTCAGCAGAATACGGCGGATCTCCTGGCGCTCCAGCGCATCCACCGCCGCCGCCACTGCGAGGTAGGTTTTACCCGTACCGGCCGGGCCGATGCCGAAGGTGATGTCGTGGTCGAGAATATTGGCGATGTACTGCGCCTGATTCGGCGTGCGCGGCTTGATAACGCCGCGCTTGGTCTGGATATGCACCGCTTTGCCGTAGTCCGGCACGCTGTCGGCGGTCTGCTCCAGCACCCGGCTCTCTTTAATCGCCAGATGGATCTGCTCCGGCTCGATGTCCGGAATGACGCCGCGCACCGGCGCGGTGTCGACATAGAGCGTGCGCAGAATATTTTCGGCGGCGTTAACGCAGAGGGCGCGGCCCACCAGCTTGAAGCTGTTGTCGCGACGGTTGATTTCAATGCCCAGACGACGCTCAAGCTGTTTCACGTTGTCGTCGAACGGACCGCACAGGCTCATCAGCCGGCGGTTATCAGCCGGTTCAAGGGCGATTTCACGAGTTTCGATATTCAAACGAATCCTTTGGGTCACTCAGGGCCAGTTGGAATGGGTGTCTGATGCCGGGTTGGCTAACGACGGCACTTAAAGGAATTATTTATGGCATGTCGCCAGGGCGCAAGCGTTGCTAAGGATATTTGGGCAGCGCCTCCAGAAACCAAGGGCGCGCAGAAGAAAAGGGCGGCAGCGCTGCACGCACTGCCGCAGAGGGAAACAGCTCTCAAGGCTGGAAGGTGCCGACGCCGATCTCGTTCTCTTTGCGCGTGCGCGCGATAACCGATGCCGGGCTTTCGACAATGCGCAGGCCCATCTCCTCCTCGGTGCGCACCACTTTGCCGCGCAGCGAGTTGGTGTAGACGTCGACGATTTCGACATCGACAAACTTGCCGATCATCTCTGGCGAACCTTCAAAGTTCACCACGCGGTTGGTTTCCGTACGGCCTGACAGCTCCATCACGTTTTTACGCGAGGTGCCTTCCACCAGGATGCGCTGCACGGTGCCGAGCATACGGCGGCTCCAGGCCATCGCCTGCTGGTTGATGCGATCCTGCAGGATGTAGAGGCGCTGTTTTTTCTCTTCTTCCGAAACGTCGTCCGGCAGATCCGCCGCCGGCGTGCCGGGGCGCGCGGAGTAGATAAAGCTGAAGCTCATGTCGAAGTTGACGTCGGCGATCAGCTTCATGGTCTGTTCGAAGTCCTGCTGGGTTTCGCCGGGGAAGCCGATGATGAAGTCGGAGCTGATTTGAATCTCCGGGCGCGCAGCGCGCAGCTTGCGGATAATCGCCTTGTACTCCAGCGCGGTGTGGGCGCGCTTCATTAGCGTCAGGATGCGATCCGCGCCGCTCTGCACCGGCAGATGCAGGAAGCTTACCAGCTCCGGCGTGTCGCGGTAGACCTCGATAATGTCGTCGGTGAATTCGATCGGATGGCTGGTGGTGAAGCGAATGCGGTCGATGCCGTCAATCGCGGCCACCAGGCGCAGCAGTTCGGCGAAGGTGCAGATTTCGCCGTCGAAGGTCGCGCCGCGATAGGCGTTGACGTTCTGTCCCAGCAGGTTCACTTCACGCACGCCCTGCGCCGCCAGCTGAGCGATCTCCAGCAGGATGTCGTCGCAGGGGCGGCTGACCTCTTCGCCGCGCGTGTAGGGCACCACGCAGAAGGTGCAGTATTTGTTGCAGCCTTCCATGATGGAGACGAACGCGGTCGGGCCTTCCGCGCGTGGTTCAGGCAGGCGGTCGAATTTTTCGATTTCCGGGAAGCTGATATCGACGATCGGACTTTTGCTGCCGCGCACGCTGTTGATCATTTCCGGCAGGCGATGCAGGGTCTGCGGGCCGAATACGATATCTACGTAGCTGGCGCGCTGGCGAATATGATCCCCTTCCTGCGACGCCACGCAGCCGCCGACACCGATAATCAAATCAGGGTTGCGCTCTTTCAGCGTTTTCCAGCGGCCCAGCTGGTGGAACACTTTCTCCTGCGCCTTCTCGCGAATGGAACAGGTGTTGAGCAGCAGAACGTCCGCCTCGTCAGCTTCCTCGGTCAGCGTGTAGCCGTGGGTGCTGTTCAGCAGGTCGGCCATCTTCGATGAATCATACTCATTCATCTGACAGCCCCAGGTTTTGATATGCAGTTTTTTCATTGTCGAACTAGCCATTGATTCAGTGCAGTGAGGTGCAGGGCGCGTATTGTAATGCTTTGACGCTGTTGTGACCAGCGCATAGCCGTCATACTTCCCGCGAGGGCGCGCAAAGTCTGAACATTATCCGCGCGCTGGCCGGGCTTTTCTGTCGGTCAGGCGTTTTTCCGGTACACTTTGCGCCAGTGAACCCGCCTCTGAGGCGGGCAGAGATCAGAAGGAGATGAGCAATGCAGGATAACCGCTTTAATGTGGTGGTGGTGGGCGGCGGCATGGTCGGCGCGGCGCTGGCGTGCAGTCTGGCGCTGCAGCGGTTTCGCGTCGCGGTGGTGGATCGCGCGGAGCCTGCGCCTTTCGACGCCAGCAGCGATCCCGACGTGCGTATCTCCGCCATTGGCAGCGCGTCGGTGGGGCTGCTGAAGCAGCTGGATGTCTGGCCGCGCGTCGAGGCGATGCGCTGCGCGCCCTATCGCAAGCTTGAGACCTGGGAGTGGCAGACGGCGCACGTCAGTTTCGACGCCGCGTCGCTGGGCCTGCCGGAGCTGGGCTTTATGGTTGAAAACAGCGTGCTGCAGCGCGCGCTGTGGGAGCGCATGGTGCAGCTCGATATTGCATTACGCTCTCCTGCGACGCTGGCCGATTTGAGGCAGGAGAATGGCGGCTGGCGGCTCGATTTAGGCGACGGCGAGGCGCTGCATACCCGGCTGGTGGTGGGCGCCGACGGCGCGAATTCGCAGGTGCGGCAGATGGCCGGCATCGGCATTGACGGCTGGAGCTATGCGCAGTCCTGTTTGCTGATTAGCGTAACCTGCGAGCATCCGGCGGGCGACGCCACCTGGCAGCAGTTTACGCCGCACGGCCCGCGCGCCTTTTTACCGCTGTATGACAACCGCGCCTCGCTGGTGTGGTATGACGCGCCGGCGCGCATCCGTCAGCTGCAGGCGATGGGACTGCCGCAGCTGGAGAAAGAGATTGCGGCGACGTTCCCGGCGCGGCTGGGGCGTTTTAAAGCGCATGCGGCGGGCGGTTTCCCGCTGGTGCGGCGGCATGCGCAGCGCTATGTATTGCCGGGGCTGGCGCTGATCGGCGATGCAGCGCACACCATTAATCCGCTGGCGGGGCAGGGCGTTAATCTGGGCTATCGCGACGTCGACACGCTGGTGGAGGTGCTGGTGGAGGCGCGCGGCAACGCGCAGGACTGGGCGTCGGAAAGTGTGCTGCGTCGTTATCAGTCGCAGCGTCGTCGGGATAATTTGCTGATGCAGAGTGGGATGGATCTGTTCTATTTCGCCTTTAGCAACCGGCTGCCGCCGCTGAAGTTCGCGCGTAATCTGGGGCTGATGGCCGCTGAGCGGTCGGGCGTGCTGAAGCGCAAGGTGCTGCGGTACGCGCTGGGGCTTTAGGCGCAGGCTGCGTCATAGCAAGCGTGGCTGCGGGGTCCGTGCGCGGCCGCAGAGTCTCTCCCCAATCGCAAAGTCGCTGTTCGTCATCCATGACCGCTCGGCCCGCGCAGATACGCACCTCATCCCTGAGGTGCGCCCGTAAACGGGCCAACGCGCTGCGTTGTTCAAAAACGCTCCCGGCGTTTTTGTCCTTGTCGCGGGACGCTTTGCTTTTTGGGGAGAGGCTCTGCAGCCAGTGAGCAGCAGCGTAGCTATGTGAAAAAATCACCAGACGACAAAAACAACAAAGCCCGCGAAAGCGGGCCTGTTGTCAATTTGGCTGGGGTGCAGGGATTCGAACCCCGGAATGCCGGAATCAGAATCCGGTGCCTTACCGCTTGGCGACACCCCAATAGTGTCTTTTCAAATTGTCTTTGTTTGGCTGGGGTACGAGGATTCGAACCTCGGAATGCCGGAATCAGAATCCGGTGCCTTACCGCTTGGCGATACCCCAATAATTTGGTGGCTACGACGGGATTTGAACCTGTGACCCCATCATTATGAGTGATGTGCTCTAACCAGCTGAGCTACGTAGCCAAATGTACTGCTTACTACACCCCGATGTGGCTGGGATACCTGGATTCGAACCAGGGAATGCCGGTATCAAAAACCGGTGCCTTACCGCTTGGCGATATCCCATCTGTCGACTCGTATCCACGAGAGCGCATCGGATTGGCTGGGGTACCTGGATTCGAACCAGGGAATGCCGGTATCAAAAACCGGTGCCTTACCGCTTGGCGATACCCCATCCGGCTGCCGAAGACTGAAATGGTGCGGGAGGCGAGACTTGAACTCGCACACCTTGCGGCGCCAGAACCTAAATCTGGTGCGTCTACCAATTTCGCCACTCCCGCAAAAAAGATGGTGGCTACGACGGGATTTGAACCTGTGACCCCATCATTATGAGTGATGTGCTCTAACCAGCTGAGCTACGTAGCCATCTTTTTTCGCGTTACCTTCATCGGCGTTGCGGGGCGCATTATGCGTATTGAGCTGTGGAGCGTCAACACATTTTTTGCCGATTTTCGCCTTCGCGCGCCTGTTTGTCTGGCTTGTAACCAGGCTGATGAATTATTCGGCAAATTTTGATCGTAACCACATCAAAGCTAAAAAAAAGGGCCCGTGCAAGGCCCATTTTGTTATCGCTTATTTTGCTTATTTATAAGCGGACTGATGCACGCCCACCGCGCGGCCAGAGGGATCGTCCATCGACTTAAACGCTTCGTCCCACTCAATCGCTTTGGCAGAGGAGCAGGCCACCGACGGACCGCCCGGCACGCACTCCGCCGCGCTCGGCAGCGGGAACAGCTCTTCAAAGATTTCGCGATAGAGGTAGCCCTCTTTCGACGCCGGCGTGTTGTACGGGAAGCGGAAGTGTGCGGTCGCCAGCTGCTGATCGCTGACCTGCTTCGCCGCGACCTCTTTCAGCGTGTCGATCCAGCTGTAGCCGACGCCGTCGGAGAACTGCTCTTTCTGGCGCCAGGCGACGCTTTCCGGCAGATAAGAGGAGAAGCATTCGCGCAGGATATGTTTCTCCATTTTGCCGTTGCTGCCGCACATCTTGTCCTGCGGGTTGATGCGCATCGCCACGTCGAGGAATTTTTTATCCAGGAACGGCACGCGCGCTTCCACGCCCCAGGCGGACATCGCTTTGTTGGCGCGCGCGCAGTCGTACATATGCAGCGCCAGCAGCTTGCGCACGTTCTCTTCGTGAAACTCTTTGGCGTTCGGCGCCTTATGGAAGTAGAGATAGCCGCCAAACACTTCGTCGGCGCCCTCGCCGGAGAGCACCATTTTAATGCCCATCGCCTTGATCTTACGCGACATCAGATACATCGGCGTCGAGGCGCGGATGGTGGTGACGTCGTAGGTTTCGATGTGGTAAATCACATCGCGGATCGCATCCAGCCCTTCCTGCACGGTGAAGTGGATTTCGTGATGGACGGTGCCGAGGTGCTCTGCCACAGATTTCGCCGCTTTCAAATCCGGCGAACCTTCCAGACCGACCGCGAAGGAGTGCAGCTGCGGCCACCAGGCGTCGCTTTTATCCTGATCTTCGACGCGTTTGGCGGCGAAGCGTTTGGTCACCGCCGAGATAATTGAGGAGTCGAGACCGCCAGAGAGCAGCACGCCATAGGGCACGTCTGACATCAGGTGGCTTTTTACCGATTCTTCCAGCGCGTGCTTCAGGCCCGCTGCATCGGTGGTGTTGTGCTCAACCGCGGCGTACTCCATCCAGTCGCGCTGCCAGTAGCGACGAATTTCGCCGTCGGTGCTGGAGAGATAGCTTCCCGGCGGGAACTCTTTAATTGAGCGGCACACCGGCACCAGCGCTTTCATTTCCGACGCGACATAGAGGTTGCCGTGTTCGTCGTTGCCCATATAGAGCGGGATGA
This sequence comes from Pantoea sp. Z09, assembly GCF_022394795.1. Lineage (NCBI taxonomy): Bacteria > Pseudomonadati > Pseudomonadota > Gammaproteobacteria > Enterobacterales > Erwiniaceae > Pantoea > Pantoea sp. Z09. The sequence continues at coordinate 2,750,207 of NZ_CP092373.1, read as the reverse complement.
TGCCGATATGGTCGCGGCCGATCAGATACTGCTGCTTTGCGCTGTCCCACAGGATAAAGGCGAACATGCCCTGCAGGTCATCGAGGAAGTCGACCCCTTTTTCCTGATAGAGCGCCAGAATGACTTCGCAGTCAGAGCCGGTCTGGAACTGATAGCGATCGCTCAGCTCGGCGCGCAGCGCCTGATGGTTGTAGATCTCGCCGTTAACCGCCAGAACATGGGTGTGATCGGCGTTGTACAGCGGCTGGGCGCCGTTGTTGACGTCGACGATGGACAGACGCTCATGCGCAAGAATCGCTTTATCGTCAGCATAGACGCCAGACCAGTCCGGTCCGCGGTGACGCATCAGGCGAGAACTCTCCAGCGCTTTTTTACGCAGTTCAACTGGATCGCTTTTCAGATCCAACACACCAAAAATAGAACACATATTCTGACTCCTGAGCTCGCCTGTCGGCGATGTTATCGTTGCCTTGTCCGGCAGCCAGTGGCTGCGTGATGTATAAGAAAATGCGCTATTTCAGGCATGCAATGCAAGCATATTCACCTTTTGCTGATAAAAAGGATGTTGCTTAGGCCTTAATCTTGAATATCGTCTAATTAAAGACGTGTTTTATTGATGGATCGGCAATGAATGGCGGAAAGTGGTTAAGGGTTGAGCAGGAAAGGCGCGCCGCCTGAGAGCAGGCGGCGCAGGAAAGCGCGATTAAAACAGATCGATATCGGCGACGGACGGGTAGATCCAGTCAGGACGGAAGGGCATGGCGTCGATATCGCTCAGCTTCGAGACGCCAGAGAGCACCAGCACCGTCTCCAGGCCCGCCTGGAAGCCGGCCAGAATATCGGTGCGCAGGTTGTCGCCAACAATCACCGTCTCTTCCGAGTGCGCCTGCATCTTATTCAGCGCGGCGCGCATGATATAGGGGCTGGGTTTGCCGACGTAGAATGGACGACGGCCGGAAATTTTTTCAATCCCGGCGCAGAGCGCGCCGCAGGCAGGCACAAAGCCACGCGCGTGGGTATCGGGGTTGGTGGCGATAAAGCGCGCGCCGCTGGCGACGAAGAAGGCGGCCTTATGCATCATCTCCCAGTTAAACGAGCGCGTCTCGCCGACGATAACGAAATCGGGATTGACGTCGGTGATGGTAAAGCCCGCGTTATAGAGTTCGTGGATCAGCGCGCCTTCGCCAATCACATAGGCTTTTTTGCCCTCCTGGCGGCGCAGGAAGTCGGCGGTGGCCATCGCCGAGGTATAAAACACCGAGTCTGGCACCTCGACGCCGGCGTTGGCGAAACGGTTCGCCAGGTCCTGTGCCGTCTGCGAAGGGTAGTTGGTGAGCACCACCAGCGGCATCTTCTTATCCAGGATGCGCTGTAGGAACTCCTGCGCGCCGGGCACGGCGGTGTTGTCATGCATCAGCACGCCGTCAATATCGCAAATTACGCTTTTTATCGTCATAGAGTCAGTCCGGGTCGCGATTACTCTTCCAGTAGATGTTGCAGCAAAATGCCGTTAAGCATGGCGCGTTTCGCCAGGGCGAAGGCGCCTATCGCTGAACGATGATCAAGCTCGGAACGCACCACCGGCAGATTTTTGCGGAAGGCGTTGAGCGCTTGCGTGTTGATACAGCCCTCTATCGCCGGCAGCAGCACTTTTTCGGCGTCGGTGATCTCGCCCGCCAGCACCACTTTCTGCGGGTTAAACAGGTTGATGGCGATAGCGATCGCCTTGCCGAGATAGCGTCCGACATATTCGATCACTTCGCACGCCAGCGCGTCGCCCTGGTTGGCGGCTTTGCAAATCTGTGCCATCTGGCACGCCTCCTGCGTCAGTACGCTGGGATAACCCTGGCTCAGCAGATGGCGCACGCGGTTTTCAATGGCGCCGTTGGCGGCGATGGTTTCCAGGCAGCCGAAGTTGCCGCAGTGGCAGCGCTCACCCAGCGGGTCGACCTGAATATGGCCGATCTCGCCGACGTTGCCGTTGCTGCCAAGGAAGATATGACCGTTGGCAATGATGCCCGCGCCGGTGCCGCGATGCAGTCGCACCAGAATCGAGTCGGCGCAGTCGCGGCTTGCACCAAAGTAGTGCTCCGCCAGCGCCAGGCTGCGGATATCGTGGCCAACAAAGCTGGTGACGCGAAAGCGATTTTGCAGGCCGGCCACCAGCGGCCAGTGGCTGACGGCGATGTGCGGCATATAGCGGATAACGCCGTTGATTGGATCGACCAGGCCGGGCAGGATCACCGAAATGGCGATCAGCTCGCGGATTTTGCGCTGGTGCGCCTCGATAAAGCTGCCGATAGCGGCGAACAGCGCGTGCTCCAGCGTCTCCTGAGTCCGCTCCGGCAGGGCGTAATCTTCCTGCGCCAGCGATTTGCCGCTGAGGTCGAACAGCGTCAGGGTGGCGTCGTAGCGGCCGAGCCGCACGCCGATGGTGTGAAAATTACGGGTTTCGGTGACGATGGAAATGGCGCGGCGACCGCCGGTGGAAGCCTGTTGGTCCACCTCTTTGATCAGGCCGCGCTCAATAAGCTGGCGGGTAATTTTTGTGACGCTGGCGGGCGCAAGCTGGCTGAGTTCGGCAATCTGTATGCGCGAAATGGGACCTTGCTGATCGATTAGCCGGTAAACGGCCGCGCTGTTGAGTTGCTTGACAAGATCGACATTTCCTATTTGTGTCTGGCCGCCAGTGGTCATTCAGTGCTTACTCGCTCAGGACGTCGTCTCCGTTGACAAACGTCTTAATGATTTCAAAATCACGCGTAAAAACAGTGAGGTTGGCGACTTTTCCTGCTTCGACAGTGCCTAGCTGTTTGTCCACGCCCATTGCCTGCGCCGGGTAGAGCGTCGCCATGCGCAGCGCTTCATCCAGCGCGATGCCGACATGTTCGACGGCGTTGCGCACCGATTCAATCATGGTGATGGCGGAGCCGCTCAGCGTTCCATTCTCATCCACGCACAGGCCATTGCGATAGTATATTGTTTTGCCAGCGAAAATAAATTTATCAATCTGCGCGCCTGCGGGCGCGGTGGCGTCGGTGACCAGCACCAGCTTATCGCCTTTGATCCGTTTCGCGTTGCGTACGTTAGCGTAATGGACGTGTAAACCATCTGCAATAATGCCGCAGTATACATCAGGCGAATCAAACAGCGCACCGATCAGGCCAGGTTCGCGTCCAGCGAAGGTCGGCATGGCGTTATAGAGATGGGTGGCGAAGGTGACGCCGGCGCGGAAACCCGCTTTCGCTTCGTCGAAGGTGGCGTTGGAGTGGCCCGCCGAGACAATAATGCCCGCCTCGGTGAGCTGACGGATCACCGCGTCGCCGGCGTTTTCCGGCGCCAGCGTCACCTTGGTGATGACGTCGGCGTTATCGCACAGATAGCGCACCAGCGCCGGGTCGGGCAGGCGGATCAGATCGGGATTATGGGTGCCTTTTTTAGCTTTATTCAGCCACGGGCCTTCCAGATGCAGGCCGAGCGCCTGATTTTGATGCTGGCGCTTGTAGGCGCGCATGGTGTCGATGGCGCGCTTCATCAGCGCGTCGCTGCTGGTGATCAAGGTCGGCAGAAAGCTGGTGCAGCCCGATTTTTCATTGGCGCGCTGCATAATCTCCAGCGTCTCGACGCTCAGCGCGTCAATGTCGTCGTTAAACTGTACGCCGCCGCAGCCGTTGAGCTGTAAATCGATAAAGCCGGGAGCGATCAGCGCGCCGGAGACGTCGCGCAGCGCGATATCGGCAGGCAGCGCGTCGCGTGGACAGACACGCGCGATCAGCCCATCGGCGATAACCACCGCGTGGTTATCCAGAACTTCATGGCCGGTATAAATTCGGCCGTTTACTAATGCGTACATCGTGGTTCTCCCGGCTAAGCCCACCGCAGCGTAACGGCGGGCGTTTACAACATCGTCTTACACACCTTTCATATTTTCCGCTTCCATTTCGCGGAAATATTTCACGGTTTTCACTTTCAGTTCCATGGTAGCGGGCTCGTCGCACACCACCACCGATTTCGGATGCAGCTGCAGGCAGCTGATGGTCCACATATGGTTGACATTGCCTTCCACCGCCGCCTGCAGCGCCTGCGCTTTGACATGGCCGGTCACCAGAATCATCACCTCTTCGGCGTCCAGCAGCGTGCCGACGCCGACGGTCAGCGCATATTTCGGCACCTGATCGACGTCGCCGTTAAAGAAGCGCGAGTTGGCCACGCGGGTGTCGTGCGTCAGCGTTTTAATGCGGGTGCGTGAGGCCAGCGATGACGCGGGTTCGTTAAAGGCGATATGGCCGTCGTTGCCGACGCCGCCCATAAACAGGTGAATTTTACCCAGCGCACGGATCTTCTCTTCATACTGGCGACATTCTGCGTCAATATCTGGCGCATTGCCATTCAGAAGATTGATATTTTCTGGTTGAATATCAACGTGATCGAAAAAGTTGCGATACATAAAGCTGTGGTAGCTTTCCGGGTGCTCTTTCGGCAGGCCGACATACTCGTCCATGTTAAACGTTACAACATGCTTAAAGCTGACCTGGCCCGCTTTGTGCATCTCGATAAGATGCTTGTAGGCTTCCAGCGGCGTGCCGCCTGTCGGTAAACCCAGCACAAAAGGGCGGTCCGCCGTCGGGTTAAACGCATTGATGCGGTTGACGATATGGCGGGCTGCCCATTTGCCTACCTGTCCAGGCGTGGCCAAAGGAATAAGTCGCATGTTTCACCTCGTTCTGAAAAAAGAAAAGGGGGTAATGCAGTCATCGTTGCGGCTTCATCAGCGTGTAAGTTTCAGGCTGGTGCGTTGTACGATCGCTGCGTGCTGATATTTTTCATCATAAAATAAGTTGCTTTCGATCGCCAGTCGTCTCGATGATCATCCATGCTTTTTGGTGATAATTATCACAGAAGAGACGCGTATAATTTGCGAGGCGAATTAATTTATCATTACACTGCGCATCGTGAAGTGTAGTGTCTATCAACCCCTGCAGCTGACAATAAAAAGCACGCGGCGCAGGGCGACAAGCCAGTCTCATAGGGGGAAGGACAATGTTAGGTTACTTACAGAAGGTGGGCCGCGCGCTAATGGTGCCGGTGGCGGTTCTGCCAGCGGCGGCAATATTAATGGGGATCGGCTACTGGCTCGACCCAGACGCCTGGGGCGCGAGCAACGCGCTGGCGGCGCTGTTGATCAAGTCGGGCGCGGCAATTATTGAAAATATGTCGGTGCTGTTTGCAATCGGCGTGGCGTACGGCCTGTCAAAAGATAAAGATGGCGCCGCGGCGCTGACCGGCTACGTTGGTTTCCTGGTGGTCACTACGCTCTGCTCTCCAGCAGCGGTGTCGATGATCCAGAAAATACCACTGGATCAGGTGCCTGCCGCCTTCGGCAAAATCGAAAACCAGTTTGTCGGCATTATGGTGGGTATCCTGTCGGCGGAAGTCTATAACCGCTTCAGCCATGTCGAACTGCCAAAAGCATTGTCTTTCTTTAGCGGGCGACGCCTGGTCCCGATCCTCGTCTCTTTCCTGATGATCATTGTGGCCTTCATCCTGATGTATATCTGGCCGGTAATCTTTAACGCTCTGGTTAACTTCGGCGAACATATTCAGAAACTGGGTTCTGTCGGTGCAGGTATCTATGCCTTCTTTAACCGTCTGCTGATCCCGGTTGGCCTGCACCACGCACTGAACTCGGTGTTCTGGTTCGACGTGGCAGGCATCAACGATATTCCTAAATTCCTCGGCGGCGCGCAGTCTATCGCCAACGGCACCGGCATCGTCGGCATCACCGGTCGCTATCAGGCGGGCTTCTTCCCGATTATGATGTTCGGCCTGCCGGGCGCGGCGCTGGCAATCTACCACTGCGCGCGTCCGGAAAACCGCGTGAAAGTCGGCAGTATCATGCTGGCCGCGGCGTTTGCCGCCTTCTTCACCGGCATCACCGAGCCGCTGGAGTTCTCCTTTATGTTTGTGGCGCCGGTGCTCTATGTGATCCACGCGCTGCTGACCGGCATCTCGGTCTTTATCGCCGCCAGCATGCACTGGATTGCCGGTTTTGGCTTTAGCGCCGGGCTGGTGGATATGGTGCTGTCGAGCCGTAACCCGCTGGCGACCCACTGGTGGATGCTGATCCCGCAGGGCATCGTCTTCTTTGCCCTCTATTATGTGGTGTTCCGCTTCACCATTCAGAAGTTCAACCTGTTGACGCCGGGCCGCGAGCTGGCGGTAGCAGGCGATGAAAGCGACGGCTACGACGTCAACGTCGACCACACCGACAACGGCGAAAGCGCTACCGAATCGCTGGCGCGTCGCTATATCGGCGCGGTGGGCGGCTCCGACAACCTGACCGGCATCGACGCCTGTATCACCCGTCTGCGTCTGAACGTGAAAGACTCGGCGCAGGTCAACGAGTCGGTGGCGAAACGCCTCGGCGCCTCTGGCGTCATCCGCCTCAACAAGCAGAGCGTGCAGGTGATTGTCGGCACCCAGGCGGAGAGCATCGCCTCCGCCATGAAGAAAGTGTTGACCAAAGGACCGGTCGCCTCGGCGGGCAGTGCCCCGGCGGCGGCGCCAGTCGCGGTGAAGCCTCAGGCGGTGCCCGTCACCGCTAGCAAGACCCTCGCCACGCTGCTGGCGCCGGTCAGCGGCACGGTGGTGGCGCTGGAAGAGGTACCTGACGAAGCCTTCGCCAGCAAGGCGGTGGGTGAAGGACTGGCGATCCAGCCAACCGGCAAAAACGTGGTGGCGCCGATTGCGGGAACGGTGGTGAAAATCTTCGACACTAACCACGCATTCTGCCTGGAGACCGAGAGCGGCATTGAGATCGTGGTGCATATGGGCCTCGATACCGTGGCGCTGGGCGGCAAAGGCTTCAGCCGTCGGGTAGAAGAGGGCGCGACGGTAGCGGCGGGTGAGACGGTGCTGGAGATGGATCTCGATTTCCTTAACGCCAGCGCGCGCTCAATGATCAGTCCGGTGGTGGTCAGCAACAGCGAAGATTTCGCCGGGCTGACGCTGCTGGCGACCGGCACGGTGGTGGCGGGTGAAACCCCGCTTTACGAGGTAAAAGGCTAACGCCTTCTCTCCGTTGACGTAAAAAAAAGCAGGCAGGAAGCGATTCCTGCCTTTTTCGTTTTCGCGCCCTAACAAACCGGTTGTTTCCCTGCGACGCTTTGTGGATCATACTCCGTTACTTCGTGGTACACATCACCCGCTATACGTATTGAGGATTGAGAGATGAGTGAGGCTGAAGCCCGCCCAACTAACTTTATTCGTCAGATCATCGACGAAGATTTGGCGAGCGGCAAGCACAACAGCGTGCATACCCGTTTTCCGCCTGAGCCTAACGGCTACCTGCATATTGGCCATGCTAAATCCATCTGCCTGAACTTCGGCATCGCGCAGGATTATCAGGGTCAGTGCAATCTGCGTTTCGACGATACCAATCCGGTGAAAGAGGATATGGAGTTCGTGGAATCGATCAAGCGCGACGTGCAGTGGCTGGGCTTTGAGTGGAGTGGTAACGTTCGCTATTCCTCAGATTACTTCGATCAGCTTTATCACTACGCGGTTGAACTGATCAACAAAGGTCTGGCCTACGTCGACGAACTGACGCCGGAAGAGATCCGCGAATATCGCGGCACCCTGACCGCGCCGGGTAAAAACAGCCCGTACCGCGACCGCAGCGTGGAAGAGAACCTGGCGCTGTTTGAGAAGATGCGCAACGGCGAGTTCGCCGAGGGTAAAGCCTGCCTGCGCGCCAAAATCGATATGGCCTCCAGCTTTATTGTGATGCGCGATCCGGTGCTCTATCGCATCAAGTTCGCCGAGCATCACCAGACCGGCACAAAGTGGTGCATCTACCCGATGTACGACTTTACCCACTGTATCTCCGATGCGCTGGAAAACATCACCCATTCGCTCTGTACGCTGGAGTTTCAGGACAACCGCCGTCTCTATGACTGGGTGCTGGACAACATTACGATTCCGGTGCATCCGCGTCAGTATGAGTTCTCGCGTCTTAACCTTGAATATGCGGTGATGTCGAAGCGTAAGCTGACGCAGCTGGTGAGCGAAAAAGTGGTGGAAGGCTGGGACGATCCGCGCATGCTGACCGTGTCGGGCCTGCGCCGTCGCGGCTACACCGCTGCCTCTATCCGCGAGTTCTGCCGCCGCATCGGCGTGACGAAACAGGACAACGTGGTGGAGATGGCGTCGCTGGAGTCCTGCATTCGCGACGATCTCAACGAAAACGCGCCGCGCGCCATGGCGGTGCTGGATCCGCTGAAGGTGGTGATTGAAAACCTGCCGGCAGGCCATCATGAAACCATCACCATGCCGAACCATCCGAACAAGCCGGAGATGGGCACGCGCGATGTGCCTTTTGGACGCGAAGTCTGGATCGACCGCGCGGATTTCCGCGAGGAAGCCAACAAGCAGTACAAGCGACTGGTGCTGGGCAAAGAGGTGCGTCTGCGCAACGCCTATGTGATCCGCGCTGAGCGCGTTGCTAAAGATGAAGAGGGGAATATCACCTGCATCTACTGCACCTGCGACGTCGATACCCTGAGCAAAGATCCGGCTGACGGCCGCAAGGTGAAGGGCGTGATCCACTGGGTCTCTGCCGAACATGCGCTGCCGGCGGAATTCCGTCTTTACGATCGCCTGTTCAGCGTGCCGAACCCAGGCGCGGCGGAGGATTTCCTCACTACCATCAACCCTGACTCGCTGAGCATTCGTCAGGGATTCGTCGAGCCAGGCGTGCAGCATGCCAGCCCGGACGCGCCCTATCAGTTCGAGCGCGAAGGCTACTTCTGCGTCGACAGCCACTATTCTCGTCCGAACCAGCTGGTGTTTAACCGCACCGTGGGTCTGCGCGACACCTGGGCGAAAATCGGCGATTAAATTTTTGCGTTAACCGCATCATAAAATGATAACAGGGCGAGCAATCGCCCTTTTTTATGGCTGCCATAAGGGAACCGGCATGTTTTTATGCTACAGGCGATAATAATAACTTGTCGGACCAGTCTGGCAGTTATCTGAGTTAATGAAAATTAATCAATTTCCAGATGTGAATTTCATTTTTTCAGGTAGGCTATCCGCTCTCTAAAGAGGCTATGCGGGCAGATAAAGGATAACAAATGACGGCTCTTGGTCAGGAAGCAAAACACAGCGTGGTGGTTTTACATCAGCTGATCGAACGTATGTTTAACCAGCCGTCAGGCGAAGATGACACTTTCCACCTGCTGCTCTCCCATTTTCATCCCGATTTCCGCATGGTCACGCCGCAGGGCAGGCAGCTCGACCTGAATCAGACCGAAGAGCTGTTTCGTCAGCTGCAGGGGAAGCGCGAAGGCATGCGCATTGCCACCAGCGAACACGCGGTGATCTCGCAGCAAAAAGATGAGGTGACTATCCAGTATCGCGAACTGCAGATGATGAACGGCAGCGATCAAACGCGTATCGCGCTGGCGATCCTCGACTGCAGCACCTCCATTCCTCGCTGGCGCTACCTGCACGAAACCCTGGTCGCCTGACCGCCACCCATAAAAAAAGCCGGTATGCATACCGGCTTTTAGCATTACTGCATAGCACATATTACTGGTCGTGGAGCGTGTCGTCTTCGCGGCAATCGCCCAGCGCGCAGTGGCCATAGAGATAGAGGCTATGGTTGGTCAGCTTGATGCCGTGGCGGGTGGCGATGTCGCGCTGACGCGCTTCGATCGATTCGTCGCTGAACTCGATCACTTTACCGCAGTCGAGGCAGATCAGGTGATCGTGGTGATGCTGCTGGGTCAGTTCGAAAACCGATTTCCCGCCTTCAAAGTTGTGACGCGTCACAATGCCCGCATCGTCAAACTGGTTGAGTACGCGATAAACGGTCGCCAGACCAATCTCTTCGCCCATATCGATCAGGCGTTTATAAAGATCTTCCGCGCTGACGTGATGGCACTGAGGTTCCTGAAGCACTTCCAGAATTTTAAGTCTGGGCAGCGTGACTTTCAGGCCAGCCTTCTTTAATGCGGTGTTGTTGTCAGTCATGCGGATAGTGTCCTGTTACTTTGCTGGTTACTTGAGGCGCCTTGCCTTGAATGTCGTTCGGTGTCTATTCTCATTTGCGTCTCATTATAGAGGCGAAGCATTGAAATGAAAACCGAGGGAAACGCCTGAAATCAACACGGGCTGTAAGGAAATGCGTAACGGCGCCGGGCGGAGAAATGCAGGAGGTTCGTTATCATCTCGCTAACTTCCTGACCTCGCGGAAGAAATAAGCAGATAACCGATGTGGGTATTGTACAGAAACAGCGGTAAAAGTTAAAAATCTGTAGCTATTATTTCTATAGGAAAAACCTTTAACTCAATGTGAGCCAGCGCCCACATTGAGTATGTGGGTAATCAGGCTTCGATGATCGCCTGCAGCTGCAGCTCGTCATAGATCTGTTTTACCCAGGCGTCGACGCGCTGGCTGGTCAGCTCTGGCTGACGATCTTCATCGATGGCCAGGCCGAGGAAATGCTTGTCGTCCGCCAGGCCTTTAGAGGCTTCGAAGTGGTAGCCTTCGGTCGGCCAGTGACCGACGATTACCGCGCCGTTTGGCTCGATAATGTCGCGAATGGTGCCCATCGCGTCGCAGAAATATTCCGCGTAGTCTTCCTGGTCGCCGCAGCCGAAAAGCGCCACCAGCTTGCCGTTGAAGTCGATCTCCTCCAGCGTCGGGAAGAAATCGTCCCAGTCGCACTGCGCTTCGCCGTAATACCAGGTGGGAATGCCCAGCAGCAGGATGTCGAACGCTTCCAGATCTTCTTTCGTGCTTTTGGCAATGTCATGCACTTCCGCAACGTCTTTGCCCAGTTGTTTCTGGATCATTTTTGCAATGTTTTCGGTGTTGCCGGTATCGCTGCCGAAGAAGATGCCTACGATTGCCATGGGATCAATAACCTCTTAAATCCTGATAATGAGATGCATGCGCAGAGCGCACAATTAAGCGAATGATAGCAGAGCGGGCAACGGGGCGGAACTTGAAAAGGCGCGCCATTTGCTTCTGCGTGCGCTTTGCGCGGTTCAGTCCAGTTTGAGTTGCGCCAGCAGCATCTGTTCAATCAGTTCGCTGCGGCTGATATTGCGTTGCTCGGCCAGGGTGTTCAGCGCATCCACGGCTTCGCCGCTCATTTTGAGTTCGACACGGCGCAGCCCGCGCACTTTGTCGCGTTTTAGTTGATTGCGCTTATTGATGCGCAGCTGTTCATCACGCGAGAGCGGACTGGTTTTCGGTCGACCGGGACGACGCTCGTTTGCGAACAGATCCAGCGTGGTGCGGTCAGTGTGTTCTTTTGCCATGGCTTAGTAAAACTAGAGGCGCGAACAGGCGCGTTGATGACGATACAGGTGATTGCCGCGGCGAAAAACCGGCTGCGGCAAAATTTAGCGCGCCATCATACTCCAGCAGAAGTGATGACGCCAATGCAAAACCGCGAACGGCAAGCTTTTGCTTTTAAAGCGCAAAAAAGCGGCGAACGCTGCGCAATACCGCATCAGGTTTCTCGGCGTGCACCCAGTGTCCGGCGCCGCTGATAACGTAAGCGCTGGCGGCGGGAAACTGGCGCAGCAGCGCGTCACGGTACTGATTGTCGAGATAGGGCGACTCCCCGCCGCGAATAAACAGCGCCGGATGCGGCCAGGCCGGCACCGCTTCCCAGCCTGATAGTGTAGCGTAGTTTTCCCACAGCGCGGGCACGTTGAAGCGCCACTCGCCCTCCTGGAACGACTTGAGGATAAACTGAATCACGCCCTCTTCCTTTATATGGGCGCGCATCACCTGCGCGGCCTCGCTGCGCAGACGCACGCCCGCGTCGCTCACGGCGCGGATGGCGGCGAAGATCTCGTCATGGCGGCGCGTCTGATAGTCCACCGGCGCGATGTCGATCATTACCAGCCGTTCCAGGCGCTGCGGCGCCAGCGCGCTCATCGCCATGGCGATTTTTCCGCCCATGGAGTGGCCGATGACCGCGACGCGATCGATATGGTGCGCGTCCAGCGTGTCGAGCATATCCTGCGCCATGGCGCGATAGCTCATCTCATCGGCGCGCGGCGAGAGGCCGTGATTGCGCACGTCGACCTGAATCAGCGGCCCCGCATCCTTTAAGCCGCGCGCCAGCACGCCCAGGTTGTCCAGGCTGCCGAACAGGCCGTGAATAAGCAGGATGGGAAGGGAATCCGCAACAGATTGGTCAGTTTGCAAACGAGCATTTAAAATCATGGCAAAGTTCTTAAGATGGGGACCTCGGCTTAGGTTATCATGCTTTCACCTTTCCGGGCGCGCCGACAGGGCAGGCTTTAGGGCATATTCCGACTTTTGCCGTCAGAGCGTGCGAATGCTATCAGGCCGTCTGGATTTAACTTTATAATCCTTGTGTTAGAACCCGCCCGCTCAGCGACCGTCCGGCGTTTGCCGACGGCGATTTCCAGGCTGGCATGGTTCTGTCATAAGTCGAAACCGTACGGAAAAAGATGAAAACGATCGAAGTTGACGAAGACCTCTACCGCTATATCGCCAGCCACACGCAACATATCGGCGAGAGCGCCTCTGACATTTTACGGCGGATGCTAAAATTTAACGCCGGTCAAAGCGCGCCTGCGGCGGCCCCGCCGTTAGCCTCAGGTGATGCGGCGCAGAAGGCGATCCAGCCGGTGCGGGCGGAAAACCGTCCACAGGATCGCGTACGCGCCGTGCGTGAGCTGCTGCTGTCCGACGAATACGCCGAACAGAAGAAAGCGGTCAATCGCTTTATGATGATTCTGTCAACGCTCTATCGTCTTGATCCTTCAGCATTTGCTGAAGCCACTGCGTCGCTGCAGGGCCGTACTCGCGTCTATTTCGCGGGCGACGAGCAAACGCTGTTGCAAAATGGCACCCATACTAAGCCGAAGCACGTTCCCGGCACGCCGTACTGGGTGATCACCAATACCAATACCGGCCGTAAATGCAGCATGGTGGAACACATCATGGTCTCGATGCAGTTCCCGCAGGAGCTGGCAGAGAAAGTTTGCGGCACCATTTAAACTGAAGCGTCAGGGAGAAGCGCCAATGGCCAGTCACCCCCGTGCCGGGCAACCCGCCCAGCAGAGCGATTTGATTAACGTTGCACAGTTAACGTCACAGTATTATGTCCTGCAGCCCGACGTGGCGAACCCGGACCATGCGGTGAAATTCGGCACATCCGGCCATCGCGGCAGCGCAGGACGTCAAAGCTTTAACGAGCACCATATTCTGGCGATTGCGCAGGCGATTGCGGAAGAGCGCAAGAAAAACGGCATTACCGGACCTTGCTACGTCGGCAAAGATACGCACGCGCTCTCTGAGCCGGCGATCCTGTCGGTGCTGGAAGTGCTGGCTGCCAACGGCGTCGATGTCATTGTTCAGCAGGACAACGGCTATACGCCGACACCCGCTATCTCCAACGCCATCCTCGAGCATAACAAGCAGGGCGGGGCGCAGGCGGACGGCATTGTGATCACGCCGTCGCACAACCCGCCGGAAGATGGCGGCATCAAGTACAACCCGCCGAACGGCGGCCCGGCCGACACCAACGTCACCAAAGTGGTAGAAGATCGCGCCAATCAGCTGATCAAAGCGGGTCTGCAAGAGGTGAAACGCCTGCCGCTGGATCAGGCGTGGGCGAGCGGCCGCATCGTCGAAAAAGATCTGATCCAGCCGTACGTCGAAGGGCTGGCGCAGGTGATCGACTTCGCCGCTATCCAGAAAGCGGGCCTGAAGCTCGGCGTCGATCCGCTGGGCGGCTCCGGCATGGAATACTGGAAGCGCATCGCCGAGCACTACAATCTCGACCTGACCATCGTTAACGACGCCATCGACCAGACCTTCCGCTTTATGCATCTGGACAAAGATGGCGTGGTGCGCATGGACTGCTCGTCCGAGTGCGCTATGGCGGGTCTGCTGGCCTATAAAGACAAGTTCGACCTGGCGTTCGGCAACGACCCAGATTATGACCGTCACGGCATCGTGACGCCGTCAGGCCTGATGAACCCGAACCACTATCTGGCCGTTGCCATTAACTACCTGTTCCAGCATCGTCCGCAGTGGGGCAAAGAGGTCGCCGTCGGCAAAACGCTGGTGTCCAGCGCGATGATCGACCGCGTGGTCAACGACATCGGCCGTAAGCTGGTGGAAGTGCCGGTGGGCTTTAAGTGGTTCGTTGACGGCCTGTTCGACGGCAGCTTCGGCTTCGGCGGCGAAGAGAGCGCGGGCGCCTCTTTCCTGCGCTTCGACGGCTCTGCCTGGTCCACTGACAAAGACGGCATCATTCTCTGCCTGCTGGCGGCGGAAATCACCGCGGTCACCGGCAAGAACCCGCAGCAGCACTACGACGAGCTGGCTGAGCGCTTTGGCGCGCCGAGCTATAACCGTCTGCAGGCGCCAGCCACCTCAGCGCAGAAAGCGGCGCTGTCGAAGCTGTCACCGGAGATGGTCAGCGCTGACACGCTGGCGGGCGATCCGATCACCGCGCGTCTGACGGCGGCGCCGGGCAACGGTGCGTCCATCGGCGGTCTGAAGGTGATGACGGAAAACGGCTGGTTCGCCGCGCGTCCGTCAGGCACCGAAGACGCCTACAAAATCTACTGCGAGAGCTTCCTGGGTGCGGAACACCGCGCGCAGATCGAGAAAGAAGCGGTAGAGATTGTCAGCGAAGTGCTGAAAAACGCCTGATAACGTACTGGGCCGAGCGGGCGGCGATGCCGCGCGCGACGGTCCATGCCATCCGCGTCTGCACGATGACACAAGCATCAAGCGCCCATCGGGCGCTTTTTTTATGGCATAAAGCGGTAGCCGATGCCGGTTTCGGTCAGCAGATGCTTTGGCTGCGCCGGATCCGCCTCCAGCTTCTGGCGCAGATGCGCCATATAGATGCGCAGATAGTGGCTATGCTCTACCGCGTTCGGCCCCCAGACCTGGCTTAACAGCTGACGCTGGGTCAGCACCTTGCCGATATTATTCAGCAGCAGCGCCAGCAGACGAAACTCAATCGGCGTCAGGTGCACTTCATCTGCGCCGCGCATCACGCGCCGCGCCGCCAGATCGACGCTGACGTCGGCGAAGCGGATCACCGGCTCCGGCTGCTGGCCGGGATGACGGCGCAGCGCCACGCGCACGCGCGCCAGCAGCTCGCCGATGCCGAAAGGCTTAGTCAGATAATCATCCGCGCCAGCGTCGAGCGCGTCGATCTTATCCTGCTCATCCACGCGCGCTGACAGCACAATCACCGGCACGGCGCTCCACTGACGCACCTCACGAATAAAATCGCGTCCGTCGCCGTCGGGCAATCCCAGATCGAGGATCACCAGATCGGGCTTGCGCGTCGCCGCCTCAATCAGACCGCGCTGCAGCGTATCGGCGTCGAACACCTTCAGCGCTTCGCCCTCCAGCGCGAGGCGCACAAAGCGCCGAATCTCTTTCTCATCTTCAACGATTAAAACGGTGGCCACGCAGCGTTGCTCCATGCCGGAAAAATTGCCGCTACTGTAGCAGCAAAAGCAGGGGCTGCGTATGGATCATAAGATGATCATGCGTTTAACCATTCTGTAACTTCCTTTCACTATTCTTTGATCTAAGGGGGTTAAAGTGCAAAATAGTGGTCGGATGAGTAGCAAAATTACACAGGGCAGCGTAATATCTGAGCGAGATCACATTTCATCACGCTGCTGTAGAGGAGGCCACTGATGTACCAGAAATATCCTTTGTATAAAATCTTGCTGCGTCGCGCGCTGGTTGTCCTGCTGGGCGTCGGCGCGCTGCCGGTAATGCTGTTTCGCCAGGATCGCGCGCGTTTTTACAGTTACCTGCACCGCATGTGGTGCAAAACCAGCGCCAAGCCGGTCTGGCTGGCGCAAACCGAAGCCGCAGGCGGCCTGTTCTGGTAACCGGCTGGCGTCCTGAAACAAAGCCCGATGTTGCTATCGGGCTTTGTTGTTTTTGAAGCGGCATCACAGAGAAAAGCCCCTCCAGCACCGGGTTGAGGCTGTTATTCATCCGATTTTCAGCTACACTTAAACCTCTACAAGATTTCGGAGGTTGTACAAGTATGAGCGTAAAAATTCCGCTGGGTATCAGTGCCTGCCTGCTGGGAGAACAAGTGCGTTTTGACGGCGGCCACAAACGGCTGGCGTTCGCCGTCAACGAGCTTGCGCCCTTTGTACGTTTTGAACCCGTCTGCCCCGAAATGGCGATAGGCCTGCCGACGCCGCGTCCGGCGCTGCGCCTGGTGAAGCAGAGCGATGAAGCGATCCACCTCTGCTTCAGCAAAGAGGGCGGCAAGGAGATGACCGATCAGATGCGCGACTGGTCAGCCGAGCGGGTTAAATCGCTGCATCACCTGTGCGGCTATATTCTGTGCGCCAAGTCGCCCAGCTGCGGCATGGAGCGCGTGCGCGTCTACGAGCCGGACACCAACAACAACCGCAAAGCGGGGATGGGGTTATTTGCCGAGAAGCTCAAGGCGGAGATGCCCTGGCTGCCGATGGAAGAGGATGGCCGTCTGCACGATCCGGTGCTGCGCGAAAATTTTGTCGGCCGCATCTGCGCGCTGCACGAGTTTAATCAGATGTGGCAACGTGGCCTGACGCGCGCGCAGCTGATCGCCTTCCACAGCCGCTACAAGCTGCTGATGCTGGCGCATTCGCAGGAAAAATATCGCGAGCTGGGTCCGTTCGTCGCCTCAATGAGCCAGTGGGATTCGCTGGAAGCCTTTGCCTTTGAATATCGCAACCGCATGATGGCGCTGCTGTCGCAGCCGGCGTCGCGGCGCAACCACACCAACGTGCTGATGCATGCGCAGGGCTATTTCCGTCGTCAGCTCAGCTCGCCGCAGCGTCAGGAGCTGGCGGAGCTGATCGATCGCTACCGCTGCGGCGTGCAGCCGCTGCTGGCGCCGATCACCATGCTGAAGCACTACATGTCGCAGTATCCGCACCCCTGGCTGACGCAGCAGCGCTACTTTGATCCCTACCCGGAGGCGCTGCGCCTGCGCTACGGCCAGTAAGATGCGCACGCACCTGGTCTGGCTGCGCAATGACCTGCGCGTCAACGATAATCTGGCGCTCAATGCCGCCTGCCGCGATGCCGAGGCAAAGGTCATTGCGCTCTATATCGCCACGCCTGGGCAGTGGCGCCAGCACGACATGGCACCAAAACAGGCGGCCTTTATTTATGACAGCCTGCTGGAACTGCAGCAGGCGCTGGCCGATCGCGGCATCGAGCTGGTGACGCAGGCGTGCGACGATTTCGCCGCGTCGCTGGATATCCTCAGCGCCTTCTGCGAACAGCAGCAGGTCGACGCATTGTTCTACAACTACCAGTATGAGCTGAACGAGCGCCAGCGCGACGCCGAGGCGGAAAAACGCCTCGATAAAGCGGGCGTAGTCTGTCAGGGCTTTGACGACAGCCTGCTGCTGCCGCCGGGCAGCGTACAGACCGGCGACGGCAAGATGTACAAGGTCTACACCCCGTTCAGCAAAGCCTTTGTGCGCCGGCTGCAGCTCGCTATGCCGGCGTGCGTCGCCGCGCCGAAAGCGCGCAGCGGCGGGGCGCTTAAGTCGCCCGACGCGCCACAGCGCTTTGACTACCCGATAGAAGAGTATGATCGCGAGCGCTTCCCGCCGGGCGAAAGCGCGGCGCTGCAGCGCCTGCGCCACTTCGCCCAGCAGCCGATATGCGACTACCATCAGCAGCGCGATACCCCTTCCGTTGACGGCACCAGCCGCCTGTCGGTCTATCTCGCCACCGGCGTGCTGTCGCCGCGCCAGTGCCTGCATCGGGTGCTTAAAGAGCATCCGCGCGCGCTGGAGGAGAGCACGCTGTTTAGCTGGCTTAACGAACTGATCTGGCGCGAATTTTATCGCCATCTGATGGTGGCCTGGCCGGCGCTTTGTCGCCATCAGCCCTTTGTCGGCTGGACGCGCCGCGTAGACTGGCAGCGCAACGAGACGCACTTCGCCGCTTGGCAAGCGGGTAAAACCGGCTATCCCATTGTGGATGCGGCGATGCGACAGATGAACGCGCTGGGCTGGATGCACAACCGGCTGCGCATGATCACCGCCAGCTTTCTTGTCAAAGATCTGCTGATCGACTGGCACGAAGGCGAGCGCTACTTTATGCAAAAGCTGATCGACGGCGACCTGGCGGCGAACAACGGCGGCTGGCAGTGGGCGGCCTCGACCGGCGTCGATCCGGTGCCGTACTTCCG
The DNA here is from genome assembly GCF_022394795.1 of Pantoea sp. Z09. Lineage (NCBI taxonomy): Bacteria > Pseudomonadati > Pseudomonadota > Gammaproteobacteria > Enterobacterales > Erwiniaceae > Pantoea > Pantoea sp. Z09. The sequence continues at coordinate 2,731,956 of NZ_CP092373.1, read as the reverse complement.
TATTTTCAATCCCACCATTCAGGGCGAACGGTTCGACAAGCAGGGCGCTTTTATTCGCCAGTGGCTGCCGGAGCTGAAAGAAGTGCCAGACAGCGACATCCATCAGCCGCAGCGCTGGGCGGAAAAAAACCACAAGAAACTCGATTATCCCGCGCCAATCGTGGAACATAAGCAGGCACGTAAAAAGACATTAGACGCCTTTGAGCGCGCGAAAAACGCAGCCTGAGGCGGCACGGAGCCGTTATGAATCACTACGAACTTGAAAATATCGTCAACCAGCAGCTTAACAGCAGCGCCTTTAGCGACTATGCGCCAAACGGCCTGCAGGTTGAGGGACGCGCCGAGATAAAAACCCTGATCACCGGCGTCACCGCCAGCCAGGCGCTGGTGGATGAGGCCGTGGCGCGCAACGCCGATGCGATCCTGGTGCATCACGGCTACTTCTGGAAAAGCGAGCCGGCGGTGATCACAGGCATGAAGCGCAACCGCCTGCGCGCGCTGCTGGCGAATGACATCAACCTCTATGGCTGGCATCTGCCGCTCGACGCGCACCCGCAGCTGGGCAACAACGCGCAGCTGGCGAAGCTGCTGGATATCGAGGTGAAAGGGGAAGTGCAGCCGCTGGTGTTCTGGGGCGAGCTGGCGACGCCGCTGAGCGGCGAGGCGCTGGCGCAGCGCATTGAACAGCGCCTGGGACGCACGCCGCTGCACTGCGGCGACCACGCCCCGGCGCAGATCCGTCGCGTCGCCTGGTGCAGCGGCGGCGGTCAGGGCTTTATCGACAGCGCGGCCGCGTTCGGCGTTGACGCCTACATCACCGGCGAAGTCTCAGAGCAGACCATCCACAGCGCGCGCGAGCAGGGCATTCACTTCTTCGCCGCCGGCCATCACGCCACCGAGCGCGGCGGCATTAAAGCGCTGGGCGAGTGGCTGGCCGAGCAGCACGGCCTCGACGTCACCTTTATCGATATTCCCAATCCCGCCTGATCGATCTCCCTCTTTGCGCCCTTCCGGGCGCAAATCTGTTGACACTTTTCTGCCACTTTCGCATAACTATTCGCTTTGTTCTGATAATCAGCAGCCGCAGCGCGCGTAGCGCAGCGGGAAAAGGGAGGTGGGATTTGCAACGAGCACGATGTTATCTGCTTGGCGAACAGGCGGTGGTGCTGGAGCTTGAACCACCGGTATCGCTGCAAAGCCAGCAGCGTATCTGGGGGCTGGCGCAGCGCCTGCAGCAGCATGAGCAGGTGGCGGAAGTCATTCCCGGCATGAACAACGTTACGCTGCTGCTGCGCGATCCGCAGCAGAGTCCGCTGGACGCGATTGAGCGACTGCAGCGCTGGTGGGAAGAGAGCGAGGCGCAGGAGATGGCGTCGCGCCTGGTGGAGATCCCGGTGGTGTATGGCAAAGAGGCGGGACCGGATCTGCAGGTGGTGGCCGAACACGCTGGCCTGACGCCGCAGCAGGTGGTTGAGCTGCACAGCAGCGTCGACTATGTGGTTTACTTCATCGGCTTTCAGCCGGGATTCCCCTATCTTGGCGGGCTCGACAGCCGCCTCCACACGCCGCGTCGCGCCGAGCCGCGCCTCAGCGTGCCGGCAGGCTCCGTCGGCATCGGCGGCAGCCAGACCGGCATCTACCCGCTCGCTACGCCCGGCGGCTGGCAGCTGCTGGGCCACACGCCCGTCGCGCTGTTCGATCCGCGCCAGCAGCCGCCGACGCTGCTGCGTCCCGGCGACAGTGTGCGTTTCGTGCCACAAAAGGAGGGCGTATGTTGAGGATATTACGCGCCGGCCTGGCGACCACTTTACAGGACAGCGGCCGCACCGGCTGGCGGCAGTTCGGCGTCAGCGTTGGCGGCGTGCTCGATCGGCCGGCGATGCGCACCGCTAACCTGCTGGTGGGCAACGATCCCGACAGCGCGGTGCTGGAGATCGTGCTGGGCCAGTTCAAGGCGGAATTTATGCGCGACGGCTGGTTCGCGCTGACCGGCGCGACCTGCGACGCCGAGCTGGACGATAAGCCGGTCTGGACCGGCTGGCGCCTGCCGGTGAAAAAAGGGCAGGTGCTTACGCTCTCTATGCCGCTGCACGGCATGCGCAGCTATCTGGCGATCCACGGCGGCTTCGACGTTGCGCCGGCGCTCGGCTCCGTCAGTACCGATCTCAAGGCGGGATTCGGCGGCTGGCAGGGACGCAAGCTGGAAGATGGCGACCGGCTGCCGCTCGGCAAGCCGACGCGCGCCTTCACCCGTAAAGCGGGCGTGCGCCAGCTGCTGTGGAGCAACCGCATCCGCGCGCTGCCGGGGCCGGAATACCATGAGTTCAGCCGCGAGGCGCAGATGGCCTTCTGGCGCACGCCCTGGATGCTGAGTCCGCAGAGCAACCGCATGGGCTACCGCCTGCAGGGGCCGGAGCTGAAGCGCGACACGCCGCGCGAGCTGCTGTCGCACGGGCTGGTGCCGGGCGTGGTGCAGGTGCCGCCGAACGGGCAGCCGATCGTGCTGATGGCCGACGCGCAGACCACCGGCGGCTATCCGCGCATCGCCTGCGTGATCGACGCCGATCTTTATCAGCTGGCGCAGATCCGTCTGGGCGAGCCAATTCACTTTATCCCGTGTTCGCTGCCGGTCGCCATGCAGGCCCGCATGCATCAGCAGCGCGCGCTGGACCACATGGCGTGGGGACTTGCTGATGAAAATTGATCTTAATGCCGACCTGGGCGAAGGCAGCGGCAGCGATCGCGCGCTGCTGCAGCTGGTCAGCTCGGCCAATATCGCCTGCGGCTTCCACGCTGGCGACGCAGAAACCATGCTGCAGTCGGTGCGCTGGGCGAAAGCCTTCGGCGTGGCGATCGGCGCGCACCCCAGCTTCCCGGATCGGGAAAACTTTGGCCGCACCGCGATGCAGCTGCCGCCGGAAACGGTCTATGCGCAGGTGATCTATCAGATCGGCGCGCTGAAAAACCTGGCGGAAAGCGAAGGCGAGCGGCTGGCGCACGTGAAGCCGCACGGCATGCTCTATAACCAGGCCGCCGCCGACGCCACGCTGGCGGACGCCATCGCCCGCGCGGTGAAGGCGGTCGACCCGCAGCTTATTCTGGTGGGGCTGGCGGGCAGCGAGTCGATTCGCGCCGCCGCCCATCACGGGCTGCGCACCCGCGAAGAGGTGTTCGCCGATCGCGGCTACCTCAGCAGCGGCGCGCTGGTGCCGCGCAGCCAGCCGGGCGCGATGATCGAAGAGGAAGATCGCGCCATTCAGCAAACCCTGACCATGGTTAAAGCGGGAAAAGTTGAAAGCATCAGCGGCGAGTGGGTCGCCGTGACGGCGCAAACCGTCTGCCTGCACGGCGACGGCGCGCACGCCTTGCTGTTCGCACAGCGCCTGCGCGAGCGCTTCGCCGCCGAGCAGATCGTTGTCACCAGCGCCTGATTTTTCTTTTTCGCCCGGCCTCGCAGCCGGGCTTTTCAACATAAGGGTCAACATGGATAACGTGATCAACCTCTGGCCGCTTCTGGGCATCGCGGCAATCGTCATCGGCTTTTTGCTGCGCTTCAATCCGGTTTTAGTGGTGATTGTTGCCGGCTTCGTCACCGGTTTTGCCGCGCTGATGCCGCTGGGCGACATTCTGGAAAAACTGGGTGCGGGCTTTCTTAATACGCGCAACCTGCCGCTGATCCTGCTGCTGCCGCTGGCGGTTATCGGCCTGCTGGAGCGGCACGGCCTGAAGGAGCGCGCGCAGGCCTGGATCGCGCAGATCAAAACCGCCACCGCTGGACGGCTGCTGATCGTCTATCTCTTTGTGCGTGAAATCACGGCGGCGCTCGGGCTGACCAGCCTCGGCGGGCATCCGCAGATGGTGCGGCCGCTGCTGGCGCCGATGGCCGAAGGCGCGACGGAAAACCGCTACGGCGAGGTGTCGCCAGAGGTGCGGCATCGTCTGCGCGCCATGTCGGCGGCGACGGACAACGTCGGGCTGTTTTTCGGCGAGGATATTTTCGTCGCCTTCGGCGCAATTATCTTTATGCATAATTTTATGCTGGAGTCGGCCAATATTCAGACCGAACCGCTGCATATCGCCGTCTGGGGTATTCCCACCGCCGTGGCGGCGTTTCTGATCCACTCGGCGCGCCTGGTGCGCCTCGACCGCAGGCTGGCGCGCGAGCTGCAAACGCTGAATCACGCCGCGCTGAACGCTAAAGGAGGCCGCTGATGTTTCAACAACAGTATCTGATGTGGCTGGCGGGCCTGATTCTGCTGGTGGTCGCCGTGCTCTCCTGGCGCGACAGCCATAATCCGCGCCGCTTCACCACCGGCCTGTTCTGGGCGCTCTACGGCCTGATTTTTCTGGTCGGCGACTGGACCACGCAGCTGATGAGCGCGCTCTTCGGCACCACAGAGCTGGGCACGCGCTATCTGCACATCGGCGTCGGCGTGCTGGTGGTGGCGATGGCGCTGATCGCTGGCTGCGGCGGCGTGCGCCTCGGACGCTACCATCAGCGCAGCGACGAGGAGAAGCAGGTGAGCGCCCGCCGCCTCGGCAACCGGCTTTTCCTGCCCGCGCTGGCGATCCCGGTGGTGACGGTGATCGGCGTGCTCGCCTTTAACCATATTCCCGGCCTGCAGGAAGCGGTATTCGGTGCAGGCAACCATGCAACGCTGGTGACGCTCTTCTCGATGATGATCGGCTGCCTGCTCGGCTGGCTGATCGCCCTGAAGCTTACGCATGAGAAGCCGGTGCAGTCGATGCAGGAGACGCGGCGTCTGCTGGATGCCATCGGCTGGGCCTTTATCCTGCCGCAAATTCTTGCCACGCTCGGCCTGCTGTTCACCAGCGCCGGCGTCGGCAGCGCCATTTCGCATCTTACCGAGAACTATCTGGCGGTGGACAACCGCTTTGTCGCCGTGACGGTCTACGCCGTCGGCATGGCGCTGCTGACCATGGTGATGGGCAACGCCTTCGCCGCGTTCCCGATTATTACCGCCGGCGTCGGCATTCCGATTCTGGTGCTGCAGCATCACGGCGATCCTGCGGTGATGGCGGCCATCGGCATGTTCTCGGGCTACTGCGGCACGCTGATGACGCCGATGGCGGCCAACTTCAACATTGTGCCCGCCGCGCTGCTGGAGCTGCCGGATCGCAACGCGGTGATCAAGGCTCAGGTGCCGACCGGTGTGCTACTGTTAATCGTTAACGTGTTTCTGCTCTATTTCCTGATGTTCCGGTGAGGTCAGTATGAAGACGGTATTAGTCACGGCGTTCGAGCCTTTCGGCGGCGAAACGATCAATCCCTCGTGGGAAGCGGTGCGCGCGCTCGAAGGCAAAACGATCGGCGGCGCGCGCATCGTGGCGCGTCAGCTGCCGGTGGTTTTTAGCGACGTGCTCGGCGTGCTCTATGCCGCCATGGATGAAGTCGAGCCCAATTTGATTCTCTCGGTCGGCCAGGCGGGCGGGCGCAGCGATATCACCGTCGAGCGCATCGGCATTAACGTCGATGACGCGCGCATCGCCGACAACGCCGGCCAGCAGCCGGTGGATGAGCCGATCGTGGCGGATGGCCCGGCGGGCTATTTCTCCACGCTGCCGATCAAGGCGATAGTGGCCGCGCTGCGTTCAGCGGGCATTCCCGCATCGGTGTCGCAAACCGCTGGCACCTTCACCTGCAACCGCGTGATGTACGGCCTGCTGCACCGGCTGCATGCGCAGGGCAATGGCGTGCGCGGCGGTTTCGTGCATATTCCCTACCTGCCGGAGCAGGCGGCGCAGCATCCCGGCGCGCCCAGTATGGCGCGCGAGAGCGTAATGCAGGCGCTGGAGATCGCCATTCGCGTCTCGCTGGAGACGGAAACGGACCTGAAAGTCGCCGGCGGCGCCACGCACTAAGAGGACCAGCATGCCTGAAGGACCGGAGATCCGCCGCGCGGCGGATCAGCTTGAAGAAGCCATTGTCGGCAAGCCGTTGACGGACGTCTGGTTTGCCTTTCCCGAACTAAAAACCTACGAGCCTGCGCTGCTGGGTGAGCAGGTCAACGCCATCGAGACGCGCGGCAAAGCGCTGCTGACGCACTTTTCCAACGGCCTGACGCTCTACAGCCATAATCAGCTGTACGGCCTCTGGCGCGTGGTGGAGAGCGGCACGGTGCCGGAAACCAAACGCCAACTGCGCGTGCGGCTGGCGGTCGCCGATCGCGCCATTCTGCTCTATAGCGCCTCGGATATTGAGCTGCTCAACGCCGAGTCGCTGGCGGCGCACCCGTTTCTCAATCGCGTCGGCCCCGACGTGCTCGACGCGCAGCTTGACGTGGCGACGGTGCGCGAGCGGCTGCTGTCGCCACGCTTTCGCCGCCGTCAGTTCAGCGGGCTGCTGCTCGATCAGGCGTTTCTGGCAGGGCTGGGCAACTATCTGCGCGTGGAGATCCTCTGGCAGGCGGGTCTGCTGGCGCAGCATCGCGCGCAGGATTTAACGGATGCGCAGCTTGACGTGCTTAGCGAGGCGCTGCTGGCGATACCGCGTCACTCCTACCGGATGCGCGGCACCATGAAGAAGTACCATCACGGCGCGGCGTTTCGCTTTGAGGTGTTTCACCGGCAGGGCAAAAAGTGCCGCCGCTGCGGTGAGATTATTCAGAAGGGAACCCTGTCGTCGCGGCCGTTTTACTGGTGTCCGGGTTGCCAGCACTGAGATAAATTAGAGCACGGTCCGCTGTCACAGACAGCTCAACTGTCAGGATGAGCGGGTAACCGGGCCCGAAGAGCAAAGCGTCCCACGGCAGGGACAAAAACGCCGGGAGCGTTTTTGAACAACGCAACGCGTTGGCCCGTTTACGGGCGCACCTCAGGGATGAGGTGCGTAATCGCGCGCGCCGAGCTGGCAAGGATGCCGTTTTTTGCGTCTTTGCGATCGGACCCGGTTACCTGCGACTGGCACCAGGCTTTCAGGCGACTGAAACCTGTTGCTCCTAATCATCACCGAACCTATAAAAAAAGCGGAGATTTCTCTCCGCTTTTTTATCGTCCAGGGCCTGAATTATTTCTTCAGCGCAGACGTAAACTCACGCTCGGTATAGCCGGTATAAAGCTGACGCGGACGCGCAATTTTCATGCCTTCGTCATGCATCTCTTTCCAGTGAGCGATCCAGCCGACGGTGCGCGCCATGGCGAAAATCACGGTGAACATTGAGGACGGAATCCCCATCGCTTTCAGAATAATGCCGGAGTAGAAATCGACGTTCGGGTAGAGTTTGCGCTCGATAAAGTAGGGGTCATTCAGCGCAATGTGCTCCAGCTCCATCGCCACTTCCAGCAGGTCATCCTTCATGCCCAGCTCGTTCAGCACTTCATGGCAGGTCTCACGCATCACGGTGGCGCGCGGGTCGTAGTTCTTGTAGACGCGGTGACCAAAGCCCATCAGGCGGAAAGAGTCGTTTTTGTCTTTCGCGCGACGCACAAATTCCGGAATATGCTCAACGGTGCTGATCTCTTCCAGCATACGCAGGGTCGCTTCGTTGGCGCCACCGTGCGCCGGTCCCCACAGCGAGGCGATGCCCGCGGCGATACAGGCGAACGGGTTAGCGCCGGACGAGCCCGCGGTGCGCACGGTAGAGGTCGAGGCGTTCTGCTCATGGTCGGCGTGCAGGATCAGAATACGGTCCATTGCGCGCTCCAGCACCGGGTTCACCTTATACTCTTCGCACGGGGTGGCGAACATCATATGCAGGAAATTGCCGGCGTAAGAGAGATCGTTGCGCGGATAAACGAAAGGCTGGCCGATAGAATATTTGTAACACATCGCCGCCATGGTCGGCATCTTCGACAGCAGACGGAACGCGGCGATTTCACGGTGACGCTCATTATTCACATCCAGCGAATCGTGGTAGAACGCCGCCAGCGCGCCGGTCACGCCGCACATCACCGCCATCGGGTGCGAGTCGCGACGGAAGCCGTGGAACAGACGGGTAATCTGCTCGTGGATCATGGTGTGGCGGGTCACTGTCTCGCGGAATTCTTCAAACTGCTGCTGCGTTGGCGCTTCGCCGTTCAGCAGGATATAGCACACTTCCAGATAGTTAGAGTGGGTCGCTAACTGGTCGATAGGAAAACCGCGATGCAGCAGAATGCCTTCATCGCCGTCGATAAAGGTGATTTTGGATTCGCAGGACGCTGTAGAGGTGAAACCCGGATCGAAGGTGAAAAGGCCACTGGAGCCCAGGGCGCGGACATCAACCACATCCTGCCCAAGCGTGCCTTTCAGCACATCCAGCTCAAGAGCCGTGTCATCTTGTAGGGTTAGCGTCACTTTTTTATCTGTCATTTTCGTCTCCATAGCGCCTTATGTAAGTATGGATCTTAGACACCTGAAAAGCGGTCATGTTGCGGTCGCCATTAACTTCACAATAACACTCTGCGGTAACAACGCGGGTGCAGGGTACAGAGTGAGAGGCGTGTCCCAGCAGGGAACGAGGCAGTCATGAAAATCTGCATATCGCGGTTGTTAAAGATCCGGTCTGGACATAACTTCCTGGTAATCAACAACCTGTTGTTTTAGGGTGCTCATAACCTGAATGTTACATAACTTGTGCTTAGGGGAAAGTGTATCCCCATAACTTTTGTGCATCACTGGGGTTTGATGCCCTAGTTTGTAACTGAATTGTTGAACTTTTGTCAAATCAGATAATTAAATTTGTATTAAATGTGAAATTCGTGAGTCGGATCACTGTTTCACCCAAATGTACCCAAAGAGATTGTAGGGTAATTGTAATAAGAATGTGATCGCCCTATACTGCCGCCAGGTCTCCGGAAACCCCCTGACACCAGGAGCCACCCAGCGTTTCTACCGCGTCAATTAACACTGGATGTTGCTGATTTGGTGACGGTTAAAGTCTGAACACACCTGTGATTCGACTCCGCCTCAGGGACCGGAGGAAGCAAAATAAAAAAGAGCTGTGTGGGCAAAACCGTGAAAAAACAAAGACCTGTCAACTTGGATCTCTCGACGATCCGGTTTCCCGTTACTGCAATATCGTCCATTCTCCACCGCGTTTCCGGCGTCATTACCTTTGTGGCTCTCGGTATCCTGCTCTGGTTGCTGGGCACATCTCTCTCTTCCCCGGAAGGTTTTCAGCACGCTGCCGCCATAATGGATAGCTTCTTCGTGAAGTTTATTCTGTGGGGCATTCTCACGGCGCTGGCATTCCACACCGTGGGCGGCATCCGTCATATGCTGATGGATTTTGGATACCTTGCTGAGACGCTGGCCATCGGCCGTCAATCCGCCTGGGTCTCCTTTGGCATTACTGTCGTGCTTTCAATCTTGGCTGGAGTTCTCGTATGGTAAGCAATGCATCCGCGTTGGGCCGTAGCGGCATTCAGGACTGGCTGCTGCTGCGTGCGTCGGCAATCCTCATCACGCTCTATATCCTTTACATCGTCGGCTTCATCGCCCTGACCGATACGCTGACCTATGATGTCTGGCGCGGCTTCTTCGCCTCGTCGTTCACCAAAGTCTTCACCCTGCTAACGCTGTTCTCGATTCTGATCCACGGCTGGATTGGAATGTGGCAGGTGCTGACCGATTACGTCAAGCATCTGGCCGTCCGCCTGATCCTGCAGATGGCGATCGTGGTCGCGCTGCTGTCGTATGCAATCTATGGAACTGTTGTGGTGTGGGGTGTGTAAATGAATTTGCCAGTCAGAGAATTTGATGCCGTGGTGATCGGCGCAGGCGGCGCAGGTATGCGCGCCGCACTGCAAATCTCCCAGTCGGGCCAGACCTGCGCCCTGCTATCAAAAGTGTTTCCGACCCGTTCCCACACCGTGTCCGCGCAGGGCGGTATCACCGTCGCGCTCGGCAACACCCATGAAGACAACTGGGAATGGCACATGTACGACACCGTCAAAGGTTCCGACTATATCGGCGACCAGGACGCGATCGAATATATGTGTAAAACCGGCCCGGAAGCGATTCTGGAGCTGGAGCATATGGGTCTGCCGTTCTCCCGTCTGGAGGATGGCCGCGTCTATCAGCGCCCGTTCGGCGGCCAGTCGAAAAACTTCGGCGGCGAGCAGGCGGCACGCACCGCGGCGGCGGCGGACCGTACCGGCCACGCGCTGCTGCACACGCTCTATCAGCAGAACCTGAAGAACAAAACCACCATCTTCTCCGAATGGTACGCGCTCGATCTGGTGAAAAACCAGGACGGCGCCATCGTCGGCTGCACCGCTATCTGCATTGAAACCGGCGAAACCGTCTACTTCAAAGCCAAAGCGACTATTCTGGCCACCGGCGGCGCAGGTCGTATCTACCAGTCCACCACCAACGCGCACATCAACACCGGTGACGGCGTCGGCATGGCGCTGCGCGCAGGCGTGCCGGTGCAGGACATGGAGATGTGGCAGTTCCACCCAACCGGCATTGCCGGCGCGGGCGTGCTGGTGACCGAAGGCTGCCGCGGCGAAGGCGGCTACCTGCTGAACAAACATGGCGAGCGCTTTATGGAGCGTTACGCGCCGAATGCCAAAGATCTGGCGGGCCGTGACGTCGTGGCGCGCTCGATGATGATCGAAATTCGCGAAGGCCGCGGCTGCGACGGCCCGTGGGGCCCGCACATCAAGCTGAAGCTCGACCACCTTGGCGCGGAGGTGCTGGAGTCGCGCCTGCCGGGCATCCTTGAGCTGTCGCGCACCTTTGCGCACGCCGATCCGGTTAAAGAGCCGATTCCGGTTATCCCGACCTGCCACTACATGATGGGCGGCATTCCGACCAAAGTGACCGGTCAGGCGCTGCGCGTTAACGCGCAGGGCGAAGATGAAGTGATCCCTGGCCTGTTCGCCGTCGGCGAAATCGCCTGTGTATCGGTGCACGGCGCCAACCGTCTCGGCGGCAACTCGCTGCTCGACCTGGTGGTGTTCGGCCGCGCGGCCGGCGTGCATCTGATGGAGTGCATCGAACAGCAGGGCCCGCTGCGCGACGCCACGCTGGAAGAGATCGACGCCGCCATGGCGCGCTTCAACCGCTGGGAAAACAACACCACCGGCGAAGACCCGGTCGAAATTCGTAAAGCGCTGCAGCGCTGCATGCAGAACAACTTCTCAGTATTCCGCGAAGGCGATGCGATGAAGCAGGGTCTGGCCGAGCTGAAACAGATTCGTGAGCGTCTGAAATCAGCCCGTCTGGATGACCGTTCACCGGACTTCAATACCCAGCGTATTGAGTGCCTGGAGCTGGATAACCTGATGGAAACGGCTTACGCCACGGCGGTCGCGGCTAACTTCCGCACCGAAAGCCGCGGCGCGCACAGTCGATTCGACTTCCCGGATCGCGATGATGAAAACTGGTTGTGCCACAGTCTCTACGTCCCCGAAACCGAGAGCATGACGCGCCGTGAGGTGAACATGCAGCCGAAACTGCGCGCGGCCTTCCCGCCGAAAGTGCGTACCTACTAATTGCGGAGACGATCATGAGACTCGAGTTTTCTATTTATCGCTACAATCCTGACGTCGACGCCGCGCCGCGCATGCAGGATTACACGCTGGAATCTGAAGACGGCCGCGACATGATGCTGCTGGACGCGCTCATCCGTCTGAAAGAGAAAGATCCGACGCTGGCGTTTCGTCGCTCCTGCCGTGAAGGCGTGTGCGGCTCCGACGGCCTCAATATGAACGGCAAAAACGGTCTGGCGTGTATCACGCCGGTCTCCGCGCTGGGCAACGGCACGAAGAAGATCGTTATCCGTCCGCTGCCGGGCCTGCCGGTGGTGCGCGACCTGGTCGTGGATATGGGGCAATTCTACGCGCAGTATGAGAAGATTAAGCCTTACCTGTTGAATAACGGAGAGAATCCGCCGGCGCGCGAGCATCTGCAGTCGCCTGCCGAGCGCGAGCATCTGGATGGTCTGTATGAGTGCATTCTCTGCGCCTGCTGCTCCACCTCGTGCCCGTCTTTCTGGTGGAACCCGGACAAGTTCGTCGGTCCGGCGGGTCTGCTGGCCGCCTATCGCTTCCTGATCGACAGCCGCGACACCGAAACTGAGGCGCGTCTCGACAACCTGAGCGACGCTTTCAGCGTTTTCCGCTGTCACAGCATCATGAACTGTGTGAGCGTCTGTCCGAAAGGACTCAACCCGACGCGCGCCATCGGCCACATCAAGTCGATGCTACTGCAACGGGGCGCGTAAAACAGTATCCGTCCGGGAACCTCAGGTTCCCGGCGTTTTACGGAAGCCTTGCTAAGCGCGGCAGCGCCACGCTTAGCAAGGTTCCCTTACGGGCAGGGCGCGTGTGAGCGCACAGGCTCGTATCGCTGAACTCACTACGGCAAACCGCGAAAGCGGCAACAAATGAAACCTCAAAAAAGCATAGTAATGCTTAAGGGATCACAATGCAGAACAGCGCGATGAAGCCCTGGCTGGACTCCTCCTGGCTGGCCGGCGCGAACCAGTCTTACATAGAGCAACTCTATGAGGAGTTCCTGACCGATCCGGACTCTGTCGATGCAGTGTGGCGCACGATGTTCCAACAGCTGCCGGGCACCGGCGTGAAACCGGAACAGTTTCACTCCACCACGCGCGAATACTTCCGTCGCCTGGCAAAAGATGCATCTCGTTACACCTCCACCGTCTCCGATCCGGCCGCCAATTCTAAGCAGGTTAAAGTCCTGCAGCTGATTAACGCCTTTCGTTTCCGCGGCCATCAGCATGCGAATCTCGACCCGCTTGGCCTGTGGAAGCAGGATCGCGTCGCCGACCTCGACCCCGCCTTTCACGATCTGACCGACGCCGATTTTCAGGAAAGCTTTAACGTAGGCTCTTTCGCCATCGGCAAAGAGACCATGAAGCTGGCTGACCTCTATGACGCGCTGCAGCAGACCTATTGCGGCTCCATTGGTGCAGAGTACATGCACATCAACAACACCGAAGAGAAGCGCTGGATCCAGCAGCGTCTGGAATCGGTGGCGGGCCGCGCAGCGTTCAGCAGCGAAGAGAAAAAAGGTTTCCTGAAAGAGCTGACCGCGGCAGAGGGGCTGGAAAAATACCTCGGCGCGAAATTCCCCGGCGCGAAACGCTTCTCGCTCGAGGGCGGCGACGCGCTGATCCCGATGCTGCGCGAAATGATCCGTCACGCCGGCAAGAGCGGCACGCGCGAAGTGGTGCTGGGTATGGCGCACCGCGGTCGCTTGAACGTGCTGATCAACGTGCTGGGCAAAAAGCCGCAGGATCTCTTCGACGAGTTCGCCGGCAAGCATAAAGATCACCTCGGCACCGGCGACGTGAAGTACCACATGGGCTTCTCGTCTGACGTCGAAACCGAAGGTGGCCTGGTGCACCTGGCGCTGGCGTTCAACCCGTCGCATCTGGAGATCGTCAGCCCGGTGGTGATGGGCTCGGTGCGCGCGCGTCTCGATCGCCTCGATTCGCCGGGCAGCAACCAGGTTCTGCCGATCACCATCCACGGCGACGCCGCGGTTATCGGCCAGGGCGTGGTGCAGGAAACCCTGAACATGTCGCAGGCGCGCGGCTACGAAGTTGGCGGCACGGTGCGCATCGTGATCAACAACCAGGTGGGCTTCACCACCTCTAACCCGCGTGACGCGCGCTCTACGCCATACTGCACCGATATCGGCAAAATGGTGCTGGCGCCGATTTTCCACGTCAACGCGGACGATCCGGAAGCGGTGGCCTTTGTCACGCGCCTGGCGCTCGACTACCGCAACACCTTCAAGCGCGACGTCTTTATCGACCTGGTTTGCTACCGTCGTCACGGCCACAACGAAGCCGACGAGCCGAGCGCGACCCAGCCGCTGATGTACCAGAAAATTAAAAAACATCCGACGCCGCGTAAGCTCTATGCCGATCGTCTGGCGGCAGAAGGCTCCGCCGGCGCGGAAGACGCCACTGAAATGGTCAACCTCTATCGCGACGCGCTGGACGCGGGCGAATGCGTGGTGCCAGAGTGGCGTCCGATGAGCCTGCACTCCTTTACCTGGTCGCCTTACCTCAACCATGAGTGGGATGAGAGCTACCCGGCGACCGTCGAGCCGAAACGTCTGCAGGAGCTGGCGCGCCGTATCAGCCAGATCCCGGAAGCGGTCGAGGTTCAGGCGCGCGTGGCGAAAATCTACAACGACCGCAAAGAGATGGCCGAAGGCAACAAGCCGTTCGACTGGGGCGGCGCGGAAAACCTGGCCTACGCCACGCTGGTGGATGAGGGCATTCCGGTGCGTCTCTCTGGCGAAGACTCCGGCCGCGGCACCTTCTTCCATCGTCATGCGGTGATCCATAACCAGGCCAACGGCTCGACCTACACGCCGCTGCACCATATTCACAACGGTCAGGGTCAGTTCAAGGTGTGGGACTCCGTGCTGTCGGAAGAGGCGGTGCTGGCGTTCGAATATGGCTACGCCACCGCCGAGCCGCGCACCCTGACCATCTGGGAAGCGCAGTTTGGCGACTTCGCCAACGGCGCGCAGGTGGTGATCGACCAGTTCATCAGCTCCGGCGAGCAGAAATGGGGCCGCATGTGTGGCCTGGTGATGCTGCTGCCGCACGGCTACGAAGGCCAGGGCCCGGAACACTCTTCGGCGCGTCTGGAGCGCTATCTGCAGCTCTGCGCCGAGCAGAATATGCAGGTGTGCGTGCCTTCCACGCCGGCGCAGGTTTACCACATGCTGCGTCGTCAGGCGCTGCGCGGGATGCGTCGTCCGCTGATCGTCATGTCGCCGAAGTCGCTGCTGCGTCATCCGCTGGCGATCTCCTCGCTGGACGAGCTGGCCAACGGCAGCTTCCAGCCGGCAATCGGCGAAGTCGACGCGCTCGATGCGCAGCAGGTGAAACGCGTGGTGCTCTGCTCCGGCAAGGTTTACTACGACCTGCTGGAACAGCGCCGCAAAAACGAGCAGACCGATGTCGCCATCGTGCGCATCGAACAGCTCTATCCGTTCCCGCACAAAGCGGTGCAGGACGCGTTAAAAGATTATGCCCATGTGCAGGATTTCGTCTGGTGTCAGGAAGAGCCGCTGAATCAGGGCGCATGGTATTGTAGCCAGCATCACTTCCGCGAAGTGGTTCCGTTTGGCGCCTCGCTGCGCTATGCGGGCCGTCCGGCTTCCGCTTCACCGGCTGTGGGCTATATGTCCGTACATCAACAACAGCAGCAAGACCTGGTTAATGACGCGCTGAACCTTGGTTAATTTAAAAGGAAAGATAATGAGTAGCGTAGATATTCTCGTTCCCGACCTGCCTGAATCCGTTGCCGATGCCACCGTGGCAACCTGGCACAAAAAACCAGGCGATGCGGTAAGCCGCGACGAAGTGCTGGTAGAGATCGAAACCGACAAAGTGGTGCTGGAAGTGCCAGCCCAGGCTGACGGCGTGCTGGAAGCCGTGCTGGAAGATGAAGGCGCGACCGTCACCTCGCGCCAGATTCTGGGCCGCCTGAAAGAGGGCAACAGCGCCGGCAAAGAGACCAGCGCCAAAGCAGACAGCAAAGAGTCGACCCCGGCGCAGCGCCAGACCGCCTCGCTGGAAGAAGAGAGCAACGATGCGCTGAGCCCGGCCATCCGTCGCCTGATTGCCGAGCACGATCTGGACGCGTCGCAGATTAAAGGCAGCGGCGTCGGCGGCCGTATCACGCGCGAAGATGTGGAAAAACATCTGGCGAACAAACCTGCCGCCGCGAAAGCCGCGCCGGCCGCCGCTGAAGCGGCGCCGCAGCAGGCCGTCGCTAACCGCAGCGAAAAACGCGTGCCGATGACCCGTCTGCGCAAGCGCGTGGCGGAGCGTCTGCTGGAAGCGAAGAACAGCACCGCGATGCTGACCACCTTCAACGAAGTGAACATGAAGCCGATCATGGATCTGCGCAAGCAGTACGGCGACTCATTTGAGAAGCGTCACGGCGTGCGTCTGGGCTTTATGTCTTTCTACCTGAAAGCGGTGGTTGAAGCGCTGAAGCGTTTCCCGGAAGTGAACGCCTCTATCGACGGCGAAGATGTGGTTTACCACAACTACTTCGACGTCAGCATCGCCGTCTCCACGCCGCGCGGCCTGGTGACCCCGGTGCTGAAAGATGTTGACGCGCTGAGCATGGCGGACATCGAGAAGAAAATCAAAGAGCTGGCGGTGAAAGGCCGCGACGGCAAGCTGACGGTCGACGAGCTGACCGGCGGCAACTTCACCATCACCAACGGCGGCGTCTTCGGCTCGCTGATGTCGACGCCGATCATCAACCCGCCGCAGAGCGCTATCCTGGGCATGCACGCCATCAAGGATCGTCCGATGGCGGTAAATGGTCAGGTGGTGGTGCTGCCGATGATGTATCTGGCGCTCTCCTACGATCACCGCCTGATCGACGGCCGCGAATCGGTCAGCTATCTGGTGGCGGTGAAAGAGCTGCTGGAAGATCCGGCGCGTCTGCTGCTGGACGTCTGATTTTCACCGGGCGCGCCGCGCAAGGCGCGCCCAACCTAATTACTCTTTTCAGACCTGAATGGATAGAACATCATGAACTTACACGAATACCAGGCGAAACAGCTGTTTGCACGGTATGGTATGCCGGCTCCGACCGGCTACGCCTGCACGACGCCACGCGAAGCGGAAGAAGCGGCCTCTAAAATTGGCGCCGGTCCGTGGGTAGTGAAATGTCAGGTTCATGCCGGTGGACGCGGTAAAGCGGGCGGCGTGAAAGTGGTGAACAGCAAGGAAGAGATCCGCGCTTTCGCTGAGCACTGGCTGGGCAAACGTCTGGTGACCTATCAAACTGACGCCGACGGCCAGCCGGTCAACCAGATCCTGGTGGAAGCGGCGACCGATATCGATCAGGAACTCTATCTGGGCGCGGTCGTCGATCGCGCAACCCGTCGCGTGGTCTTTATGGCCTCGACCGAAGGCGGCGTTGAGATTGAGAAAGTGGCGGAAGAGACCCCGCACCTGATCCACAAAATGGCGCTCGATCCGCTGACCGGCCCGCAGCCTTACCAGGGCCGCGAGCTGGCGTTTAAACTCGGCCTGACCGGCAAACAGGTCAGCCAGTTCACCAAAATCTTTATGGGCCTGGCGACGCTGTTCCTGGAGCGCGACCTGGCGCTGGTTGAGATCAACCCGCTGGTGATCACCAAACAGGGCGATCTGGTCTGCCTCGACGGCAAGCTGGGCGTGGACGGTAACGCGCTGTTCCGTCAGCCGGAGCTGCGCGAAATGCGCGATCCGAGCCAGGAAGACCCGCGCGAAGCGCACGCGACACAGTGGGAACTGAACTACGTGGCGCTGGAAGGCAACATCGGCTGTATGGTTAACGGCGCAGGCCTGGCGATGGGCACCATGGACATCGTTAAGCACCACGGCGGCCAGCCGGCTAACTTCCTCGACGTCGGCGGCGGCGCCACCAAAGAGCGCGTGACCGAAGCCTTTAAAATCATCCTCTCCGACGACGCGGTGAAAGCGGTATTCGTCAACATCTTCGGCGGCATCGTGCGCTGCGACCTGATTGCCGACGGCATCATCGGCGCGGTGGCTGAAGTGGGCGTCAACGTGCCGGTGGTGGTGCGTCTGGAAGGAAACAACGCTGAGCTGGGCGCACAGAAACTGGCGGACAGCGGACTGAATATCATTGCAGCAACCAGCCTGACCGACGCGGCACAGCGCGTTGTTGCGGCTGCGGAGGGGAAATAATGTCAATTCTGATCGACAAAAACACTAAAGTGATTTGCCAGGGTTTCACTGGCGGTCAGGGTACTTTCCACTCTGAGCAGGCGCTGGCATACGGCACCCAGCTGGTCGGCGGCGTGACGCCGGGCAAAGGCGGCACCACGCACCTGGGCCTGCCGGTGTTCAACACCGTGCGCGAAGCGGTAGAAGCGACCGGCGCAACGGCGACCGTGATCTACGTTCCGGCGCCGTTCTGCAAAGACGGCATCCTGGAAGCGATCGACGCGGGCATCAAGCTGATCATCACCATCACCGAAGGCATCCCGACGCTGGATATGCTGACCATCAAGGTGAAGCTGGACGAAGCGGGCGTGCGCATGATCGGACCGAACTGTCCGGGCGTGATCACCCCAGGCGAATGCAAAATCGGCATCATGCCGGGCCACATTCACCAGCCAGGCCGCGTCGGCATCGTGTCGCGTTCCGGCACCCTGACCTATGAAGCGGTGAAGCAGACCACGGACATCGGCTACGGCCAGTCCACCTGCGTCGGCATCGGCGGCGACCCGATCCCAGGCTCCAACTTCATCGACATCCTGAAAATGTTCCAGGATGACCCGCAGACCGAAGCGATCGTGATGATCGGCGAAATCGGCGGCAGCGCGGAAGAAGAGGCGGCGGCGTTCATTAAAGAGCACGTCACCAAACCGGTTGTCGGCTATATCGCGGGCGTTACCGCGCCGAAAGGCAAGCGTATGGGCCACGCAGGCGCCATCATCGCAGGCGGCAAAGGCACGGCGGACGAGAAGTTCGCGGCGCTGGAAGCGGCCGGCGTGAAAACCGTTCGCAGCCTGGCGGATATCGGCGACGCGGTAAAAGCGGTGCTGCCAGCTAAATAAGCGCGTTTCACACGCCATCAGCCACCTTTCGAGGTGGCTTTTTTTTGCCTGTCACAAAGCAAAAAGCGGCGTGAGGCGCCGCTATTTTTATGCTCTCTTTTGCTTATGAAGGTTAAAGAATATAAGGGGGAGGTAACTGTTTTCTTAATTAAGCAAACTGACTTTGACAACTAATTAACAATATTCTTTAGGCTACATATCTGGCGAATAAAAGCGTTAATTCAGATCAATAAACTTCGACATTTAACAAACTTTACCGCTGGCAAAGCCTAAGCCAACCGGTTTAAATTGCGCTGCATCAATTCAGTCGTTTCCAAAAACATCCAGGAGATTGTGCCAGGCGGCTATATAACCCCTGCCAGCGGCGCTTCTCTCTCGCCTGCCTGAACGCACTGAACTGATCGCTTTCGGGGAATTTTCACCACTGTTACTCGCTCACGTCGGGCCGCGGAGGAAGATGATCCGTCGGTAACAAAAACTGGAATCAATAATCAGTCGTTCCTGAATCTTACTCTGCGCATCACATCCTGTTGTTTGCCGTTGTTATTCGCAGAGCAAATTCATGCGAGGAGCAAGGAGTCATTAATGTTTGATATCGTCGAGCTGTCGCGTTTACAGTTTGCCTTAACGGCGATGTACCATTTCCTGTTTGTCCCGCTAACGCTCGGTATGGCGTTTCTGCTGGCGATCATGGAGACGGTCTACGTCCTGAGCGGCAAACAGATTTATAAAGATATGACCAAATTCTGGGGCAAGTTATTCGGCATTAACTTTGCGCTGGGCGTTGCTACCGGGCTGACCATGGAGTTTCAGTTCGGCACCAACTGGTCTTACTACTCTCACTACGTCGGCGACATCTTCGGTGCGCCGCTCGCCATTGAAGGGCTGATGGCGTTCTTCCTCGAATCCACCTTTGTCGGGCTGTTTTTCTTTGGCTGGGATCGCCTGGGCAAACGGCAGCATCTGGCGGTCACCTGGCTGGTGGCGCTCGGCTCCAACCTCTCCGCGCTCTGGATCCTGGTGGCGAACGGCTGGATGCAGAACCCTATCGCCTCCGAGTTCAACTACGAAACCATGCGCATGGAGATGCTGAGCTTCTCCGAGCTGGTGCTTAACCCGGTGGCGCAGGTGAAGTTCGTGCACACCGTCGCGGCGGGTTACACCACCGGCGCGATGTTTATCCTCGGCATCAGCGCCTGGTATCTGCTGAAAGGGCGTGACATCGCCTTCGCGAAACGCTCGTTCGCCATCGCCGCTAGCTTCGGCATGGCCGCGGTGCTGTCGGTGATTGTGCTCGGCGACGAGTCGGGCTACGAGATGGGCGACGTGCAGAAAACCAAGCTGGCCGCCATCGAAGCGGAGTGGGAGACCCAGCCCGCGCCGGCCGCCTTTACGCTGTTTGGCCTGCCGGATCAGGAGAAGCAGGAGAACGCCGACGCGGTGCAGATCCCCGGTCTGCTTGGCCTGATCGCCACGCGATCCATCGATACGCCGGTCACCGGCCTGAAAGATTTGATGGCGCAGCATGAGGTGCGCATCCGCAACGGCATGAAGGCCTATGCGCTGCTCAACCAGCTGCGCAGCGGCAGCGCGGATCCCGCGGTGCGCGACGCCTTCAACCAGAGCAAGCAGGATCTGGGCTACGGCCTGCTGCTGAAACGCTACACGCCGAACGTGGCGGACGCCACCGAGGCGCAGATCCAGCAGGCGGTAAAAGACTCCATTCCGCGCGTGGCGCCGCTCTACTTCGCCTTCCGCATTATGGTGCTGGCGGGCGTGCTGCTGCTGGGCATCATTACCTTCTCCTTCTGGAGCGTTATCCGCAATCGCGTCGGCAAACATCGCTGGCTGCTGAAAGCGGCGCTCTACGGCATACCGCTGCCGTGGATTGCCGTCGAAGCGGGCTGGTTCGTCGCCGAATATGGCCGTCAGCCCTGGGCGATCGGCGAAGTGCTGCCGACCTCGGTGGCCAACTCCTCGCTGACCGTGGGCGATCTGCTCTTTTCCATGCTGCTGATCTGCGGTCTCTACACGCTGTTCCTTGTGGCGGAAATGTATCTGATGTTTAAGTTCGCGCGTCTTGGTCCCAGCAGCCTGAAAACCGGACGCTATCACCATGAGCAGGTCGCGGCAGCGGCTGAGCCGGCACGCGGTTAAGGAGAGCAACCATGTTTGATTATGAAGTACTGCGCTTTGTCTGGTGGCTGCTGATCGGCATCCTGCTGGTGGGCTTCGCGGTGGCAGACGGCTTTGATATGGGCGTTGGCATGCTGACGCGCCTGATGGGGCGCAACGACACCGAGCGCCGCATTATGATCAACAGCATCGCGCCGCACTGGGACGGCAACCAGGTCTGGCTGATCACCGCCGGCGGCGCGCTGTTCGCCGCCTGGCCGATGGTCTATGCCGCCGCCTTCTCTGGCTTCTACGTGGCGATGATTCTGGTGCTGGCGTCGCTCTATTTTCGTCCGGTGGGTTTCGATTATCGTTCTAAAATTGAAGATATGCGCTGGCGCGGCATGTGGGACTGGGGCGTCTTTATCGGCAGCTTCGTGCCGCCGCTGGTCATCGGCGTGGCGTTCGGCAATCTGCTGCAGGGCGTGCCGTTTCGCGCGGATGAGTATCTACGCCTCGACTACACCGGCAACTTCTTTCAGCTGCTCAATCCGTTCGGGCTGCTGGCGGGGGTGATCAGCGTGGCGATGATCCTGACGCAGGGCGCGACCTATTTACAGATGCGCACCGTCGGCGAACTGCACGTGCGGTCGCGGGCCGTGGCGCAGATAGCGGCGCTGGTGATGATGGCTGGCTTCGCGCTGGCGGGCGTCTGGGTGAAATATGGCATCGACGGCTATGTGGTGACCAGCGCCATCGACCATCACGTGGCGTCGAACCCGCTGGGAAAAACCGTGGTGCGCGAGGCGGGCGCCTGGCTGGCGAACTTTAATCATCTGCCGGCGCTGTGGCTCTTCCCGCTGCTCGGCGTGGTGCTGCCGCTTCTGACGGTGCTGTTCTCGCGTGCGGAGAAGGGCGGCTGGGCGTTTGTCAGCTCATCGCTGACGCTGGCGTGCGTCATCATGACCGCCGGCATCGCGCTGTTTCCGTTCATTATGCCGTCGAGCATCGAACCCGGTATGAGCCTGACGATGTGGGACGCCACCTCGAGCCAGCGCACGCTGACGGTAATGACCTTCGCGGCGATGATTTTCGTGCCGATCATCCTGGCCTACACCAGCTGGTGCTACTACAAGATGTACGGGCGCATCACCAAAGAACATATCGAGCGCAATACGCACTCTCTCTACTGATTAAGGAGTTGACGCATGTGGTATTTTGCCTGGATCCTCGGCACGCTGCTGGCCTGCGCCTTTGGCATCATCACCGCGCTGGCGATTGAACATATCGAAGACAGCGCCGCGCAGGATGAGCACGCCTGATGCGCAAGCCGATTCGGACGTCATACCGTCTGATGGACAAAGGGCCTTTGCGGGCCCTTTCGCTCATCCTGGCGCTGATCGTCGCGGGCTGTTTGTTCTGGGATCCCTCGCGCTACGCCGCGCACACCAGCACGCTGTCGGTCTGGCAGGGGGTACTGGTGATCTGGGCGGTTTGCGCCGGGGTGATCCACGGCGTGGGCTTTCGTCCGCGCCGCACGCGCTGGCAGGCGCTCTTCTCGCCGTCGCTGGCCCTGATTGCGCTGCTGTTCGCCCTCTACTGGTTCTGGCGCTAGCCGCTCGCATCCGCCGCTGGCAGTGGAGTATTGTCAGCGGTCGGTCAAGATATCTGCCGCCAATCCTTCCAATTGTTTCCGTCTGATAATTATTTTCTCCTGGCTCTGGCATCCCATTCCCAACCCCAAATCTCTTGCGTATAGTAGCAACGTTTAAAAACGAGACCGGGATGTAGAGTGAGTACAACGCTGTTTCGCTGGCCGGTTCGGGTCTATTACGAAGATACCGACGCCGGTGGCGTGGTTTACCATGCCAGCTATATCGCTTTTTATGAACGAGCACGTACCGAAATGCTGCGTCAGCGCCATTTCAATCAGCACAGCCTGCTGGAGCAGCAGGTCGCTTTTGTGGTGCGGCGCATAACGGTGGACTATGTTTCGGCAGCACGTCTCGATGACCTTCTGGAGATCCAGAGCGAAGTCACCGCGATGACGCGCGCGACCATGACGTTTTCCCAGCGTATCGTGAATGCAGAAGGCAAGGTCCTGAATGAAGCAGAAGTCCTGATTGCCTGCATCAACCCACATCTTATGAAGCCGATTGCGCTTCCCAAGTCTATTGTCGCGGAGTTCAAGCAGTGACTGACATGAACGTTCTTGATTTGTTCCTGAAGGCGAGCCTTCTGGTCAAACTTATCATGTTGATTTTGATCGGCTTTTCCATTGCTTCCTGGGCCATCATTATTCAGCGCACCCGTATTTTGAATGCGGCGGGCCGCGAGGCGGAAGCGTTCGAGGACAAATTCTGGTCCGGCATCGAGCTGTCGCGCCTCTATCAGGAGAGCCAGGGCCGTCGCGAAGAGCTGAGCGGCTCCGAGCAGATCTTCTACGCCGGCTTTAAAGAGTTCGCACGCCTGCACCGCGCCAACAGCCACGCCCCTGAAGCGGTGGTGGAAGGCGCCAGCCGCGCAATGCGCATCTCGATGAACCGCGAGCTGGAGACGCTGGAGAACCATATTCCTTTCCTCGGCACCGTCGGCTCGATCAGCCCCTATATCGGCCTGTTCGGCACCGTCTGGGGCATCATGCACGCCTTTATCGCGCTGGGCGCGGTGAAGCAGGCGACGCTGCAGATGGTCGCGCCCGGCATCGCCGAAGCGCTGATCGCCACCGCGATCGGCCTGTTCGCCGCGATCCCGGCGGTCATGGCCTATAACCGACTGAACCAGCGCGTCAACAAGCTCGAGCAGGGCTACGACAACTTTATGGAAGAGTTCACGGCCATCCTGCACCGTCAGGCTTTCTCCAGCGAAAACGCGAAGTAAGCGGAGGTAACCATGGCCAGAGTACGTGGTCGCGGCCGCCGCGACCTGAAATCGGAAATCAACATCGTTCCGCTGCTCGACGTCCTGCTGGTGCTGCTGCTGATTTTTATGGCGACAGCGCCGATCATTACCCAGAGCGTAGAAGTGGATCTGCCAGACGCCACCGACTCGAAAACGGTCTCCAGCGACGATAACCCGCCGGTGATCGTCGAGGTCTCAGGCGTCGGCCAGTACAGCCTGGTGGTGGATCACGATCGTATGGAGCAGCTGCCGCCGGAACAGGTGGTGAGCGAGGCGCAGCGTCGCATTGAGGCGAATCCAAAAACCGTCTTCTTGATCGGCGGCGCGAAGGATGTGCCCTACGACGAAATTATTAAAGCGCTGAACCTGCTGCATCAGGCAGGCGTTAAATCTGTCGGTTTGATGACGCAGCCGATTTAAAGTCGAACCGTTTTTTGGGAACCGAGTGTGTCGAAGGCAACCGAGCAAAACGAGAAGTTAAAGCGCGCGATAATCATATCGGTGGCTCTGCACATCGTGCT
Organism: Pantoea sp. Z09; assembly: GCF_022394795.1. Taxonomy (NCBI): domain Bacteria; kingdom Pseudomonadati; phylum Pseudomonadota; class Gammaproteobacteria; order Enterobacterales; family Erwiniaceae; genus Pantoea; species Pantoea sp. Z09. The sequence continues at coordinate 2,707,884 of NZ_CP092373.1, read as the reverse complement.
GATCGCGCTGCTGGTCTGGAGCTCGTTTAACGAGAATATAGAGGCGAGCGGCGGTGGCGGGGGCAGCGATATCGACGCGGTCATGGTCGATCCGGGCGCCGTGGTCGAGCAGTACAATCGTCAGCAGAACCAGAAAAGCGACAGCCAGCGCGCCGAGCAGCAGCGTGAAAAACAGGCGCAGCAGCAGGCTGAAGAGCTGCAGCAGAAGCAGGCTGCCGAACAGCAGCGCCTGAAAGCGCTGGAGAAAGAGCGCCTGCAGGCGCAGGAAGCGGCGAAGGCGCAGGCTGAGCAGCAGAAACAGGCGGAAGCGGCGGCGAAAGCGGCGCAGGAGCAGCAGAAAGCGGCTGAGGCGGCCGCCGCACAGGCGAAGGCGGACGCGAAAGCAGAAGCCCAGGCGCAGGCGAAAGCGGCTGCCGAGGCGGCGCAGAAGGCGGAAGAGCAGGCGAAACAGGCCGCCGCCGACGCGAAGAAAAAGGCGGAAGAGCAGGCGAAAGCCGTGGCCGCCGCTGCCGCGAAAGCGAAAGCGGCGGCAGAGGCGAAGGCGAAGGCGGCGCAGGAGGCGAAAGCCAAAGCGGCCGAGGAAGCGAAAGAGAAAGCTGAAGCGGCCAAAGAGAAGGCGGCCGAAGAGGCGAAAGAAAAGGCTGAGGCGGCAAAAGAGAAGGCCGCTCAGGACGCGAAAGAGAAAGCCGAGGCGGCGAAAGCGAAAGCCACGCAGGAAGCGAAAGAGAAGGCGGAAGCCGCGAAAGAGAAAGCGGCGGCCGAGGCGAAAGCCAAAGCGGACGCGGCGGCGAAGGCGAAAGCGGCGGCCGACGCGAAGAAAAAAGCGGCGGCGGAAGCGGCGAAAAACAGCAGCGACGTTGACGATCTGCTGGGCGGCCTGACCTCTGGTAAGAATGCACCGAAAAGTGGCACCGCCGGCAACGCTGGCGGCGCGGCGGCAGGGCAGGGCAATCAGAAGAAAGCCGGTGCATCAGGCGCAGAGATTAACTCTTATCTGGGACAGGTTGTGGGGGCGATTCAGAGCCGCTTCTACGATGCTGACACTTTCAAAGGGAAAGAGTGTAACCTGCGTATCAAGCTGGCACCGGATGGTTTGCTGATTGACGTTAAATCGGAAGGTGGCGACCCGGCGTTATGCCAGGCAGCGATCACGGCGGCGAAGCAGGCGCGTATTCCTAAGCCGCCATCGCAGGCCGTGTATGAAGTGTTTAAAAACGCACCGATGCGTTTCAAACCGGAATAATGCAGTAACCCACGGCAGGTTGGACTAAGGTTAGCTTGCCGTACTTAACGAATACTCGTGTTTTTCAGGAACTGTGCGAATTATCATGAACTCAGGTTCAGGTAAGGGAGAAAAGATGAAGCAGGCACTTCGTGTAACCTTAGGTTTTTTTGTTCTGCTGTGGGCTGCGATGCTCCACGCAGAAGTACGCATTGAAATTACGCAGGGCGTCAACACCGCGCGCCCCATTGGTGTGGTGCCGTTTAAATGGGCGGGCTCAGGCGCGGCGCCTGAAGATGTTGGCGGCATTGTCTCTGCTGACCTGCGCAACAGCGGCAAATTCAACCCCATCGACCGTTCACGTCTGCCGCAGCAGCCGACCAGCGCGCAGGAAGTGCAGCCTGCCGCCTGGAGCGCGCTGGGTATCGACGCGGTGGTGGTCGGTCAGGTGACGCCTAATCCCGATGGCAGCTATCAAATCGCCTATCAGCTGGTGGACACCGGCGGCGCGCCGGGCACCGTTCTGGCGCAGAACTCCTACAAGGTCACCAAACAGTGGCTGCGCTACGCGGCGCACACCGCCAGTGACGAAGTGTTCGAGAAGCTGACCGGTATTAAAGGGGCGTTCCGCACCCGTATCGCCTATGTGGTGCAGACCAACGGCGGTCAGTTCCCGTATGAACTGCGTGTTTCAGACTACGATGGCTTTAACCAGTTTGTCGTTCACCGCTCGCCTCAGCCGCTGATGTCGCCGGCCTGGTCGCCAGACGGCAGCAAAGTGGCCTATGTGACCTTTGAAAGCGGTAAATCGGCGCTGGTGGTGCAGACGCTGTCAAACGGCGCCATCCGTCAGGTTGCCTCGTTCCCGCGCCACAACGGTGCGCCGTCCTTCTCGCCGGACGGCACCAAGCTGGCTTTCGCGCTGTCGAAAACCGGTAGCCTGAACCTCTATGTGATGGACCTGGCGTCTGGCCAGACCCGCCAAATCACCGACGGTCGCTACAACAGCACTGAGCCGAGCTGGTTCCCGGATAGCCAGACGCTGGCCTACACCTCGGATCAGGCTGGTGCGCCTCAGATTTATAAAATTGGTATCAACGGCGGTGCGCCACAGCGTATTACCTGGGAAGGAGCACAAAACCAGGACGCGGACGTCTCTGCCGATGGTAAAACCATGGTGATGATCAGCAGCGCCGGTGGCGCTCAGCATGTCGCCAAACAGGATCTGGTAACGGGAGCCGTTCAAACGTTAACGAGCACGTTCCTGGATGAATCGCCAAGTCTGGCGCCAAACGGCACGATGGTAATCTATAGCTCTACTCAGGGGATGGGTTCCGTGTTGCAGTTGGTATCAACAGATGGGCGTTTCAAAGCGCGTCTTCCGGCAACTGATGGACAGGTAAAATCGCCTGCCTGGTCGCCGTATCTGTAATGCATAGGTCCCCTGCGTAGCGGGGGGTTAAATGTATGATAATCAATATAACAGGATAAAAAAATGCAACTGAACAAAGTGCTGAAAGGGTTGATGCTGGCTCTGCCGGTTCTGGCTGTAGCCGCGTGTAGCTCACACAAAAACAACAACAACGACCAGACCGGCATGGGCGCAGACGGCGCTTACGGCAACGGCGCTGGCATGAACGGCAGCGGCAACGGCAACATGTCTTCTGACGAGCAGGCGCGTCTGCAGATGCAGCAGCTGCAGCAGAACAACATCGTTTACTTCGGCCTGGACAAATATGACGTCCAGTCTGATTACGCTCAGATGCTGGACCAGCATGCTGCTTTCCTGCGTAGCAACCCGTCATACAAAGTGACCATCGAAGGTCACGCGGATGAGCGCGGCACGCCGGAATACAACATCGCGCTGGGCGAGCGTCGTGCTAACGCCGTGAAGATGTACCTGCAGGGCAAAGGCGTGTCGGCTGACCAGATGTCTATCGTCTCTTACGGTAAAGAGAAACCGGCTGTGCTGGGTCATGACGAATCGGCTTACTCTAAAAACCGTCGTGCCGTTCTGGTCTACTAAGAGAATCACATGATTAGTAACTTCAGACTTCATCTGTTGAGTCTGTCGTTACTGGTTGGCGTAGCGGCCCCCTGGGCCGCTAATGCCCAGGCGTCAATCAGTAGCGTCGGCTCTGGCTCGGTCGAAGACCGTGTCACCACTCTTGAACGAATTTCTAACGCCCAGGCTCAGCTTCTGCAGCAACTGCAGCAGCAGATGAGCGACAACCAAAGCGATATCGACGCGCTGCGTGGGCAAATCCAGCAAAACAGCTATCAGCTAAATCAGGTGATCGAGCGGCAGAAGCAGCTCTATCAGCAGATCGACAGCCTGAGCAGCAGCGGCGCCAGCGGTGCGGCGCAAAGCGGCGCAGAGGCGCCAGCGGCATCCGCAGACGCGGGCGCGGCGGCAGGTGCAGCAGCAGCCTCGTCGGGCGCGCCGGTGCAGAGCGGCGACGCCAACAGCGACTACAACGCCGCGGTGGCGCTGATTCTGGAAAAGAAACAGTATGACCAGGCGATCGCCGCGCTGCAGGCGTGGGTGAAGCGCTATCCCGATTCAACCTACCAGCCGAACGCCAACTACTGGCTGGGACAGTTGAACTACAACAAAGGTAAAAAAGACGACGCGGCCTACTATTACGCCACCGTGGTCAAAAATTACCCGAAGTCGCCGAAGGCGTCTGAAGCGTTGCTAAAGGTTGGCGTCATCATGCAGGAGAAAAACGACACGGCGAAAGCCAAAGCGGTTTACCAGCAGGTGCTCAAACTTTACCCCAACACCGATTCAGCGAAACAGGCGCAAAAACGTCTCGACGGGCTGTAATTTGTGCAGCCAGCACCGGAATTTGCCTGATTTCTGGTCTGGCAGCATGAAAGGTAAGCAGTTGAACTCCCTTGCGGAAAATAAGGGTTGCGCTACCTCGGTAAATCAGTAATATATGCCGCCGTTGCCGGGACAGAATGCAAATGTGTCTGGCAAGCCTGAAGATGGGTCGTTAGCTCAGTTGGTAGAGCAGTTGACTTTTAATCAATTGGTCGCAGGTTCGAATCCTGCACGACCCACCATCTTCCCAGCGAACAGAGTACCCCTTCTGTTCCTGAGAAACTTCAGCACCGCTTCACAGCCTTAAGATGGGTCGTTAGCTCAGTTGGTAGAGCAGTTGACTTTTAATCAATTGGTCGCAGGTTCGAATCCTGCACGACCCACCATCTTTAACGCAGGCTTCAGGTTTGCGGGTTGTCAGCACCCAGCGGGTCGTTAGCTCAGTTGGTAGAGCAGTTGACTTTTAATCAATTGGTCGCAGGTTCGAATCCTGCACGACCCACCATTTCAAAAAGAAGCGCCCAATGGGCGCTTTTTTTGTTTCTGCGCTATGCCATTTCTTAAAGCCATTCCATTGTCACACTGGCGCGGGGTTAACGGGTCCGAAGAGCAAAGCGTCCGAGCCAGTGACAAAAACGCCGGGAGCGTTTTTGAACAACGCGCAGCGTTGGCCCGGAACGGGCGCACCTCAGGGATGAGGTGCGTAGCCGCGAGGCCGACCCACAGGGAAGTGGGCTTCCTTTGCGATCGCGCCCGCTCCTCCTGCACCCAGCACAATACCCGCCGCCATGATATTTCCGCGCGCCGTCACGACTTTTTCTTTGGCTTCACCACCGCCAGGCTCTCCCATATATGCATCACCGCATAGCTGCGCCACGGCCGCCACTGCTGCGAGCGCGCCTCCGCCTCGGCGGGCTTCAGACCGCCCAGATTATTACGGATGGCGATATCCTCTTTAGGAAAGGCATCCGGCCAGCGCAGGGCGCGCATCGCAATATAGTGCGCCGTCCAGGGGCCGATCCCCGGCAGCGCCACCAGCTGCTTCATCACCGACTCCGGCGACTGAGTGGCGTTAAAGCGCAGCGACTCCCCGGCGCACGCCTGCGCAAAGGCGATAATGGCGCGCGAGCGCGCGCTGACGATGCCCAGCGGCGCCACATCATCCACCGTCAGGCTGGCGATGCGATCCGGCCGCGCGGCGCAGCGCGTCAGATCGGTAAAGGGCGTCTCGCAGGGCTCGCCAAAGGCGGCGGCAAAACGGCTGCTCACCGTGGTCGCGGCCTTCACCGTCACCTGCTGGCCGATAATGGCGCGCACCCCAAGCTCAAACGCGTCGAACGCGCCCGGCACGCGCAGGCCGGGGCTGCGCGCCAGACTCGGCGCCAGCAGCGCATCCTGCGCCAGACGGGCGGCGATAAGCTGCGGCTGCGCGTTAAGGTCGAAAAGATCGCGCAGGCGACGCAGCAGCAGCGGCAGCACCGGGGTCAGCGAGGTGGAAAACTCAACCCGCAGCGCGTTCTTAGCCGGCAAATGCGACACGCTCACCCAGCCGCGGCAGCGGCCCAGCGCCACGGTGCGCCGATAGGCGCCATCCTGCACCGCCTCCACCTCCTTCATCAGATGCGTCTGCAAAAACGCCAGCATCGCCGCCCAGTCATACGGCGGGCGATAAACCAGCAGCAGCGTCGCGCTGTCGCCCGACTGCGCGTTGACCGCGGCGTCGACGCCCCGGCGCAGCGCGCTCGGCGTCATGCGATAGCGCGCCTGAAACACGTCGTTAAAGCGGCGCAGGCTGCGAAAGCCGCTGGCGTAGGCCACCTCCGTCACCGGCAGCCGCGTCTCCGTCAGCAGCTGCTTCGCCAGCAGCATACGGCGCGTCTGCCGCAGCTCCAGCGGCGACACCCCCAGCTCCTGCTGCACGATGCGGCGCAGCTGACGCAGGCTCATGCCGAACTCGGCGGCAATCGCCTCCAGCCCCTCGCGCTCCTCCAGCAGCCCCTCCTCAATGCGCTGAATCAGCCTGTCCGCCACGCGGTGAGGCTGATCGACCGGCGCGTTGCCGGGCGCCAGCTCGGGCCGACAGCGCAGGCAGGGGCGAAAGTGCGCCTTCTCCGCCGCTTCGGCGCTGGCGAAAAACAGACAGTTCTTCTGCTGCGGCGGCTTAACCGGGCAGATGGGGCGGCAGTAAATGCCGGTGGAGGTGACGCCAACGAAAAACACGCCGTCAAAACGGGTATCGCGCGAGGTCAGGGCCTGCCAGGCCGTTTCTGAATCAAACATAATCACTCCTGCAAATAAACAGAGCCTATACCCGGTTTGTGCTGCGCACTCGCTGTTTTCGGACAGCAAAGCAGTTTACCCTGATGACCGAAAACGGCCAGCGCGCCCGCGTCAACATGCAATAATGACCACGACCTCAAACAGGGAGAACGCATCATGTATCACTACACACTGATCTCCACGCCGGTGGGCGAACTGAAGCTGGTGGCGAGCGAGCGCGGGCTAACGGCCATCCTGTGGAAAAACGACGACCCGCAGGGCGCGCGCTTCCTGCCGCAAACCCGCGACGACGCGCATCCCGTTCTCATCGAAGCCGAGCGGCAGCTGCGCGAGTACTTCGCCGGCGAGCGCCGCCTCTTTGCGCTGCCGCTCGACTTCGTCGGCACCGAATTTCAGAAAAAAGTGTGGAACGCGCTGGTGGCGATCCCCTTCGGCGAAACGCGCAGCTACGGCGAAATCGCCCGGCAGATCGGCCATCCGCAGGCGGTGCGCGCGGTCGGCGCGGCGAACGGCAGAAATCCGCTCTCTATCGTCGCGCCGTGCCATCGCGTCATCGGCGCCAACGGCAAGCTGACCGGCTTTGCCGGCGGGCTGGAGGTTAAGGCCTTTCTGCTGGATCTGGAAATGCCGCGGCAGGCCGCCGTGCTGCCGCTGTTCGCCGACGAGCCCGCGCCGCCGCGCGCCTAAAAAAGAGCACGACACCGCCGCGCGTTTCCGCTATCGTGTTTAGCATATAAAACACGATGGCGGGATGAACGCCTGTTTTCGCCATCTGTAGCGATTTTCGTTCATTTGACAAAACGAGAGCGGTGTAATGAGTGCTTTATTCGAAACAGAACACGCGGCCTGGCCCTTTCCGGCGAAGCCCGCCCGGCTCAGCGACGATGAAAAGGCGTTTTACCGTCACAAAATCAAACAGCTGCTAAAAGCGCGCAACGCGGTTATCGTGGCGCACTACTACACCGATCCGGAAATTCAGGCGCTGGCGGAAGAGACCGGCGGCTGCGTGGCGGACTCGCTCGAAATGGCGCGCTTCGGCAGCAGCCATCCCGCCTCCACGCTGCTGGTGGCGGGGGTGCGTTTTATGGGCGAAACCGCCAAAATCCTCAGCCCGGAAAAAACCGTGCTGATGCCGACGCTGCAGGCGGAATGCTCCCTCGACCTCGGCTGCCCGATAGACGAATTCAGCGCCTTCTGTGACGCTCATCCCGACCGCACCGTGGTGGTCTACGCCAACACCTCGGCGGCGGTCAAGGCGCGCGCCGACTGGGTGGTCACCTCCAGCATCGCGGTCGAGCTGATCGACCACCTCGACAGCCTGGGTGAAAAAATCATCTGGGCGCCGGACCGCCATCTCGGCCGCTACGTCACGCAGAAAACCGGCGCCGACGTGCTCTGCTGGCAGGGCGCCTGCATCGTGCATGATGAATTCAAAACCCAGGCGCTGCTGCGCATGAAGGCGCTCTATCCCGACGCGGCGGTGCTGGTGCATCCGGAGTCGCCGCAGGCGGTGGTGGACCTCGCCGACGCGGTCGGATCCACCAGCCAGCTGATCCAGGCGGCGCAGCGGCTGCCGCATCCGCAGATGATCGTGGCGACCGACCGCGGCATCTTCTACAAAATGCAGCAGGCGGTGCCGGAAAAAACGCTGCTCGAAGCGCCGACCGCCGGCGAGGGCGCCACCTGCCGCAGCTGCGCGCACTGCCCGTGGATGGCGATGAACGGCCTGAAGGCGATCGCCGACGGGCTGGAGCAGGGCGGGGCGCAGCATGAAATAGAGGTTGATGCCGCGCTGCGCGAGGCGGCATTATTGCCGCTCGACCGCATGCTCGCTTTCGCAGCGGAACTCAAACTGAAGGTCAAAGGGAACGCCTGATGGATTTTTTCAGCACCAGCAACATCCTGGTCCATATTCCGCTTGGCGCGGGCGGCTACGATCTCTCGTGGATTGAAGCCATCGGCACGCTGGCGGGGCTGCTCTGCATCTGGCTCGCCAGCCTGGAAAAGGTGATCAACTACCCGTTCGGCCTGATCAACGTCACGCTGTTCGCCGCCATCTTCTTTCAGATCCAGCTCTACGCCAGCCTGCTGCTGCAGCTCTTCTTCTTTGTCGCCAATCTCTACGGCTGGTACGCGTGGAGCCGGCAGAGCGACGATCGCCAGGCGGCGCTGAAAATCCGCTGGCTGCCGCTGCCGAAGGCGCTGGGCTGGGGCGCGGTCTGCGTGGTGGCGATCGCGCTAATGACGCGCTATATCGACCCGGTATTCGCCTTCCTGACGCAGATCGCCGTGTCGCTGATGAACGCGCTCGGCCTGCAGGTGGCGATGCCGACGCTGCAGCCCGACGCCTTTCCGTTCTGGGACGCCAGCATGATGGTGCTCTCCATCGTGGCAATGATCCTGATGACGCGCAAATATGTCGAGAACTGGCTGCTGTGGGTGGTGATCGACGTCATCAGCGTGATGATCTTTGCGCGCCAGGGCGTCTACGCCATGGCGCTGGAGTATGTCATTCTGACGCTGATCGCCCTCAACGGCTCGCGCCTGTGGATAGCGAGCGCGCGCCAGCACGGCTCGCGCGCGCTGGCGCGTCAGTGATGATGCGCCTGTTCGCCGTGGTGGTGGTGGTGATGCGCCGTCGCTGAGCCGTCGCCGAGGCCCAGCTCGCAGTCGGGCGTGGCGCACGGCTGATACTCCATCTGCACCGTGGCGTGACCAATCTGATACTTCTGGTGCAGATAGCGGTGGATACGCTGCAGCAGCGCGTCGTGATCGTAGGGCGGGATCACATGCACATGCAGCGTCACCACCGGCTTTTCGCCCACCTGCCAGACGTGCACATGGTGCACGTTGCGCACCTCAGGAATATTCAGCGTCAGGTCGCGCGACAGCTTCTCCGCGTCGATCAGCAACGGCGCCCCTTCAAGCAGCTCATGCAGGCTCTCGCGCAGCAGCGACCAGGCGCTGCGCAGCACCAGCAGCGACACCAGCAGCGACAGAATCGGGTCAATGGGCGTCCAGCCGGTGTAGAGGATAATTAGCGCCGCCACAATCGCGCCCACCGAGCCGAGCAGATCGCCCATTACGTGCAGCGCGGCGGCGCGCACGTTGAGGTTCTTCTCTTCGCTGCCGTGGTGCAGCAGCCAGAACGACAGCATATTGGCCAGCAGGCCCGCCACGGCGATGCCGAGCATCAGCCCACCGGTCACCGGCTGCGGCTGGTAAAAGCGTCGCAGCGCCTCCCAGACGATCAGCGCGGTAATCGCCAGCAGGGCGATGGCGTTGACGAAGGCCGCCAGCGTGGTGAGGCGCAGCAGGCCGAAGGTATGACGTGCGTTGGGTTTGCGCTGGGCAAACTGCACCGCCAGCAGCGCCATCAGCAGCGCGGCGGCGTCGGTAAGCATATGCCCGGCGTCGGCAAGCAGCGCCAGCGAGCCGGAGATCCAGCCGCCGATCGCCTCTGCCAGCATAAAGATCGCCGTGACGGCAAAGGCGGCCGCGAGGCGTTTGCGATTGCCCGCCGGCGCGCTATGAGTGTGGTGATGAGCCATAAGAGTCCAGTTTTATCAGTAACCTGTTGGTGAGTAATAGTAGCAAATCCCATTCATCCGGCGCGTCCTGCTGCGCTTTGGCGCGATCCGCCAGCCGCTGGCTGAGGTCGGCACCCTGCTCCAGACCAATCAGCAGCCAGCTTCCCTTCATGCGGTGCGCCGCTTGCGCCAGCTGCGGCCAGTCGTGCGCCGCACGCGCCGTCGTGATGCGCGCCACGTCGCTGTTCAGCGCGTCGCGCAGGGTCTGGCTGAGGCGCGCGAGGAACTTCTCGCTCTTCTGCGCCAGCTGGCGCAGGTTGTCATCCAGCGCCGCCAGCGGATCCGGGTCGACATGCGCCAGCAGTGCGGCGAGATCGCCGAGCTGCACCGGCTTGATCAGCACGCGCTCGTTTGCCAGCAGCGGCAGGCTGAGCAGCTGCGCGTCGGCGGAGCAGATCACCCGCATCGCCGGTTTACCACGCTGGCGATCGCGGCGGCGCAGCAGGCGCAGCAGCAGCTGACCGTCAGGGCGCGGCATCATCTGATCGATAAACAGCAGATCGTAGGGCTGCGCCGCGTCGGCGCGCAGCAAGGCGCGCCCGTCGGCGAAGCAGTCCGCCTCGATGGCGAACTGCGCCAGCTGCTGCTGCAGCACCATCAGGTTGGCCGGATGATCGTCGACCACGGCGCAGCGCAGCGCGGCGTAGCGGGGCAGGGCGGCGCTCTCCTGCGGCGCGGCTTCGCACTGCTGCAGCGGCAGGCTCACCGTGACCTCAGTGCCTTCGCCGGGCTGCGAGCGCAGCGCGATGCTGCCACCCATGCGCTGCACGATCTCGCGGCAGATAAACAGGCCCAGTCCGCTGCCCTGCACCGACACCTTTTTGCCCGACGGCGCCTGATACCAGGGATCGAACAGCTTCGGCTGCTCGTCGGGCGGAATGCCGCTGCCGCTGTCGCGCACGGCGAAAATAAGCCGATCGGCGGCAACGGCCAGCGTCAGGCGGATCTCGCCGTGGGCGGTAAATTTGAGCGCGTTGGTCATCAGGTTGTTGATCACCTGCTGCAGGCGATCGGCGTCAATCAGCACGCTCTCCGGCAGCGGCGTCCGCGCGTCGACCCGCAGCGTCGGGCCCTCTGCGCGCATCAGCGGGTGATAGAACCGCTGCTGCTGCGCCAGCCACTCACGCAGCGCCAGCGGACGCGGCGTCAGAGCGAAACTGTTGCTCTCGATGCGCGCGTGATCCTGCAGGTCATTGAGCAGCGTCATCAGCGAGCGGGCGCTGCTGTAGACCAGCGCCAGGTTCGACGAGCGCGCCTTCTCCAGCTCCAGCAGGCCAAGAATTGCCTGCATCGGCGTGCGCAGCTCATGGCTGACGGTGGCGAGAAACTGGCTTTTCATCGCATTGGCGCGCTCCGCCTGCTGACGCTGCAGGCGCTCGCGACGCTGCTGCCAGTAGCGGCGCGCCAGCAGCACCAGCAGCACGACGATGGCGACGCCCGCCGCGGCGAGCACCAGCCGCGGCAGCGAGCGCATCGCCATCGCATTCCCCGGCTGCGGCGGCGTCAGCCAGCCGTCGCGCATCTGCCGCTGGGTATCAACGGGGATCTGCTGCAGCGCGCGGTTGATCAGCGGGCGCAGCAGCGGCTGGTCGGCGGCGACGCCCAGCGCGATCGGCCAGGCGATATCGCTGGCGGCAAAGGCGAGATGCAGGCTATCGTCGTAGCGCGCGGCGATGCGCCAGCGCGCCGACAGCACGTTATCGGCCAGCGCGTCGATCTGGCCGTTCGCCAGCGCCTCATACAGGCTGGCGCGATCGGCAAAGACCTGCGGCGTTACCTCAGTCGGCAGCAGCTGCGCCGCGACGTCGTCGCGCAGAATACCGACGCGTTTGCCCGCCAGGTCATGCCAGCGGCTGATGGCGGCATCGCGCTGGCTGTAGATGCCCCACAGCGCGCGCCACACCGGCAGCGTGGCGTTCTGCATCGCTTCGCCGTTCAGCGGCTGGGTGAGCCGCAGCATCGCCTGATGCTGCGCCAGCAGCGCGTCAGCCTGCTGCGGGCCGGCGACCCAGCGCGGCGCGAAGCGCATGCCGCTGCTCTGGGCGATGGCGTTAAGCAGATCGACGCTGTAGCCGCGCGCCGCGCCGCTGCTGTCGCGGTAGCTCCACGGGGCGTTGTCGCTCTCCGCCGCGTAGTAGATCACCGGATTGGCATCCAGCCACTGCCGCTCCGTCGCGCTCAGCATCAGGGTTTGCGTATCCTGATAGCGCGGCAGCGGCGCGCCCCAGCGCGACTGCAGATTGGTCACCAGTTCGGCGGGCAGCTGGCGCAGGCTCTGGTTGAGCCAGTCGATCAGCGCCGCGTCGCGGGCGAAGGCGCGCAGCGTCAGCTGGCCGACATCCAGATCCGAGGCGATCTGATAGATCTCGCCCTGCTGCAGCTGGCTGAGCAGGAAGCTGGCGCTGATCTCATCCGCCACCACATAGTCATTCTGCTGATTCAGCAGCGTAGAGAGCGCCTGCAGGTCGTTGCTGTAGGTGCGCCAGCGATGCTTTTGCGCCACCGCCGTGGGCAGCTGCGCCAGCGTCACGTCGCTGATGGCGAGCTGCGCGTTCTGGCTGTTAAACATTACGGCGCGCGCGTTGCGCTGGCTGCGATAGATGCGCAGCGGGCTGCTAAACCAGCTTTCGCTGTGCAGCACGCCCGCCGGCAGAGGATTGGGCAGCGCGCCAAGCGCGAAATCGATCTGGCTGCTTTGCAGCGCCGCGACAAGCTGCGCGCGATCGGCGAACAACTTCAGGGTAAAGCGGGCGCCGGTCAGCTGGTGCAGCGCCGCCAGCGCGTCGGCATCAAGGCCGTAAAGCTCGTCGCCGACGCGCATCGTCCAGGGGGCGTTGCTCTCCTCCAGCAGCCCGACGCGCAGGGTTTTGCCCTGCATCGCATCGGCGCCGTTGACCGGCATCATCATCGGCAGATCAAGGCCGCTGACCGGCCGAATCTCCGCCCAGCCTGGCAGCACGGTCAGGCAGAGCAGCAGCAGAAGCAGGCGCCTCACGGCTGCGCTTTCCACAGATCGGCCAGTTCCACCACCGAGCGCGCGCCGGTTTTTTCCAGAATATTCTTTTTATGGGTGCTGACGGTTTTATTGCTGATATGCAGCTGTTCGGCAATTTGCAGATTAGAGAGGCCGCTCGCCAGCAGCGCCAGCACCTGCTGCTCTTTGCTGGTGAGCGGCAGGGCAGGCGCGATCACCTCGGGGGGAAAGGCCTGCTGTCCGCCCAGCACGGCGAGGATAGCGCTCAGCAGCTGCTCCATACGCTGGCTTTTCACCACATAGCCCGCCGCGCCCAGCGCCTGCGCGCTGCGCAAATAGTGGCTGCTCTGCTGCGCCGAATAAATCAGCACCGGAATGGCGGGAAAGTGGATGTTAAGGCGCCGCAAGATCTCCAGCCCGTCGCCGTCCGGCAGGCCGATATCCAGCACAATGATGTCGGTGGGCTGCGTCAGCAGCTGGCGCGCCTGCTGTTCGCTGGCGGCGGAGCGTAAAAGGATGGGAAAGGGTGCCCGTTCGAGCGCGGCTTCCAGCGCCACTTCAACCAGCGGATGGTCGTCTATTAATAACAGCGAGGCCATGAACATTTCCTGACAGAATTCATGGCCTCAGCATAGCGGAAGTTAACGCAGAGAAAAATAATGGAGAGCCGAAGCTCTCCAGAAGATATTACTGCGAGGTGCCGTCAGTTTTGCGGTCGACCTTGCCGCCGCCCTCTTTAGTTTGCACCTTGCTGTTAATATTCGGGCATTTGCCATCTTTACACTGGCTATTCTGGTCCATTTCGTTGGCGGACATATTGCTGCTGCCGGTGCTGCCGCCGTTGGCCGCAGGATTGGTATTGGTATCGGTGTTATTGATTTTGCTGTTGTCGACGTTGTTTGGCGGCAAATTCTGTTTTGCGCCGCCTGCGGCCGCGCCTGCTTCCGCTGCCTGGTTAGCGGTGCCGTTGTTGTCGGCCAGTGCCGCGCCGCTACCTAAGGTCATTGCTGTCGTCAGAAAGATCATTGCAAACTTATTCATCATTATGCTCCTGTAATCAATGATAGCTGCTGTTTTAAACCCGATGCTGCCGTTTGACGCAAAGCGGTTCCGGCGAAATTTAATTTCACCCAAAGGTCGTCCGGAAGAGATAAATAATGTAAGCGAAGCGTTCCTCAGTGCTTACATGTAAAAGCCTAGCTGAGAACCCTATAAATGCAAATTTCACGCATGCATTTAAGCGGCGCCCTGAATTTACACTCCGCACGCAACGGGATAAATTGGTCAGGTTGCGCCCGACGCGCGTTGGGCCAGAAATTAATGGATGAGTTATGAATTACCAGAACGATGATTTACGCATTCGCGAGATTAAAGAGCTGCTGCCTCCCGTTGCGCTGCTGGAAAAATTCCCCGCCACCGATAGCGCCGCGCGCACCGTCGCGCAGGCCCGCGAGTCTGTTCACCAGATTTTGCAGGGCGAAGACGATCGCCTGCTGGTGGTGATTGGCCCCTGTTCGATTCACGATCCGCAGGCGGCGAAAGAGTACGCCGCGCGTCTGCTGACGCTGCGCGACGAGCTGAAAGGCGAGCTGGAAGTGGTGATGCGCGTCTATTTTGAAAAGCCGCGCACCACCGTGGGCTGGAAAGGGCTGATCAACGACCCCTATATGGACGGCAGCTTCCAGCTGAACGACGGCCTGCGTCTGGCGCGCCAGCTGCTGCTGGAGATCAACGACAGCGGTCTGCCGGCGGCGGGTGAGTTTCTCGATATGATTACGCCGCAGTATGTGGCGGATCTGATGAGCTGGGGCGCTATCGGCGCGCGCACCACCGAGTCGCAGGTGCATCGCGAGCTGGCGTCGGGGCTCTCCTGTCCGGTCGGCTTCAAGAACGGCACCGACGGCACCATTAAAGTGGCCATCGACGCCATCAACGCCGCCGGTTCGCCGCACTGCTTCCTGTCGGTCACCAAATATGGTCACTCGGCGATTGTCGAAACCAGCGGCAACGCGGACTGCCATATTATTCTGCGCGGCGGCAAAGAGCCGAACTACAGCGCGCAGCACGTCAGCGCGGTGAAAGCCGGGCTGGAGAAGGCGGGTCTGCCGCCGCAGGTGATGATCGACTTCAGCCACGCCAACAGCAGCAAGCAGTATCAAAAGCAGCTGGAAGTAGCGGACGACGTGGCGGCGCAGATTGCCGGCGGCGAGCGCGGCGTGATTGGCGTGATGATCGAAAGTCATCTGGTGGAAGGCAACCAGAGCCTGGAGAGCGGCGAGCCGCTGGTCTACGGCAAAAGCATCACCGACGCCTGCATCGGCTGGAACGACACCGACAAGGTGCTGCGCCAGCTGGCCGCCGCCGTGAAGCAGCGCCGCGGCTGATTAACAACGGCGGAGATGCTTGAAACGCGAATGGCATAAACCGAAGAGCAAAGCGTCACGCGCCAGGGACAAAAATGCCGGGAGCATTTTTGAACAACGCAGCGCGTTGGCCCGTTTACGGGCGCACCTCAGGGATGAGGTGCGTATCGGCGCGTGCCGAGCTGGCAGGGATGCCGTCTTTTGCGTCTTTGCGATCGGTTTATGCTGTTCGCGTCAGCGCCAAATCCGCAGCCATAAAAAAGGCCAGACAGTGTCTGGCCTTTTAACCTTTCAGCTCACGCTTACTTTGCTTTACCCTGGTTAGCGACGGCTGCGGCTTTCGCTGCGATCTCGTCGGCATCGCCCAGATAGTAGTGTTTGATCGGTTTGAAATTCTCGTCGAACTCATACACCAGCGGCACGCCGGTCGGGATGTTCAGCTCGAGGATCTCATTTTCGCTCATGTTGTCGAGGTATTTCACCAGCGCGCGCAGCGAGTTGCCGTGCGCAGCGATGATCACTTTCTCACCGCTCTTGATGCGCGGCAGAATGCTCTCGTTCCAGTATGGGATCACGCGATCGATGGTCAGCGCCAGGCTCTCGGTGGTCGGCAGCTGCTCAGCGCTCAGCTTCGCATAGCGCGGGTCGTGGCCAGGGAAACGCTCGTCGCCGCGATCCAGCTCCGGCGGGGTCACCGCGAAGCCGCGACGCCACTGTTTCACCTGATCGTCGCCATATTTGGCGGCGGTTTCCGCTTTGTCCAGACCCTGCAGCGCACCGTAGTGACGCTCGTTCAGGCGCCAGCATTTCTCAACCGGCAGCCAGGCCTGATCCAGCTCATCAAGAACGTTCCACAGGGTGTGAATGGCGCGTTTCAGCACGGAGGTGTAAGCAAAATCAAAGACGAAACCTTCTTTTTTCAGCAGCTGACCGGCTGCTTTGGCTTCGGTGCGACCTTTGTCAGAAAGATCCACGTCATACCATCCGGTAAAGCGGTTTTCCTGGTTCCACTGACTTTCGCCGTGGCGGACCAGAACCAGCTTAGTTACGGCCATAGTTAACTCCTTAACTCTTTGATGTTTCTACGATAATGGAAACCTTGCTGCAACCAACCCGACGCGCGCGCCCGGCGGCACATGGATAGCGCCATACCATAGCGGAAAACGGCGCAGGGTGTAAGCCTGTCGGCGACGCACTGCGCGTTTTTCAGCCGGCGGCTCAGCGCGGGGTAAAGCGGTAGCGCGTCACCGACTCCCAGCGCTCGCCCGGCTGCAGCCAGCATGACGGCTGCGGCCACTCGGGGTGATTGGGCGAATCGGGTAAATATTCGCTCTCCAGCGCAATGCCCTGGAAAGCAGTATAGCTTTCCTGTTCCCGCGCGCGCGTTCCCGCCAGATAGTTGCCGGTGTAGAACTGCAGCGCGGGCGCGGTGGTGGTCACGGTGAGCTGCAGTTCGCCGTCGGCGGACAGGAGCTGCGCGGCGGGCTGGCTGACGTCGCCGGCGCTGCTGAGCAGAAAGGCGTGATCGTAGCCTTTCACCGCCTGCTGATCGGCGTCGGCGAGGAAATCCTGCGCCACCGTTTTCGCCGCGCGAAAATCGAAGCTGGTGCCTGCCACCGCTTTCAGCGGCGCGTTGGGAATACCCTCGCTGTCGACAGGCAGATAGTGCTCGGCCAGCAGTTGTAAGCGATGCTGGCGCGCGTCGCCATGATGCGCGTCAAGGTTAAAGTAGGCGTGGTTGGTCAGGTTGACCGGACAGGGGCGATCGACCTCTGCCTGATAGCTGATCGACAGGCAGTTATCGTCGTCCAGCGTATAGCGCACCTGCGCCAGCAGATTGCCGGGATAGCCCTGGTCGCCGTCCGGCGAGTCGAGGCGGTAAACCACGCTGTTTTCGCTCTGGCTGACGATCTGCCAGCGGCGTTTGTCAAAGCCCTGCGGCCCGCCGTGCAGCTGGTGCTCGCCCTGATTCGCCGCCAGCGCGATCCCCTGCTGCGTCAGCGTCGCTTTATTGATGCGGTTGGCGTAGCGGCCGATGGTGGCGCCGAGATAGGCCTCCTGATGCAGATAGTCGGACGGCGTGGCGCAGCCGAGCAGCGCTTCACGCACGCTGCCGTCGCGCATCGGCACCCGCGCCGAGAGCCAGGTGGCGCCCCAGTCCATGAAAGTTGCCACCATGCCGCTGGCGTTGCGCAGCACGGTGATGCGCCACGGCTGACCGTCTGGCGCGTGTGAATTAACGTCGCTTAGCATTGGCCCGCTCCTTCTGAGGCGGTGCAGACGTAAAAGGTCTCTTTAATGCCGGTTTTCGCTTCATACTGCTCTGCCACCGCCGCTTTAACCCGATCGACCAAATCGAACGGCATCAGCGCCACCACGCAGCCGCCGAAGCCGCCGCCGGTCATGCGCACGCCGCCGCGATCGCCAATCTCCGCCTTAACGATCTCTACCAGCGCGTCAATCGGCGGCACGGTGATTTCGAAGTCGTCGCGCATCGAGGCGTGCGATTCCGCCATCAGCTCGCCCATGCGCTTCAGGTCGCCCCGGCTCAGCGCGTCGGCCGCCTCTACCGTGCGGGCGTTTTCGGTCAGCACGTGACGCACGCGTTTCGCCACCTGCGGATCCAGCTCATGCTCTACCGCTTTGAACTGGTTGATATCCACGTCGCGCAGCGCCGGCTGAGCAAAAAAGCGCGCGCCGGTTTCGCACTGCTCGCGGCGCGTGTTGTATTCGCTGCCCACCAGATTGCGGCGGAAGTTGGAGTTGATGATCACCACCGCGATCTCTTTCGGCATTGGCACCGGACGGGTGCCGAGGGTGCGGCAGTCAAGCAGCATGGCGTGATCTTTCTTGCCCAGCGCGGAGATCAGCTGGTCCATAATGCCGCAGTTGCAGCCGACAAACTGGTTCTCCGCCTCCTGGCCGTTAACCGCGATGGCCGCGCCGTCGAGCTTGAGATGATAGAGCTGCTGGAACACGGTGCCGACCGCCACTTCCAGTGACGCCGAGGAGCTCAGACCCGCGCCCTGCGGCACGTCGCCGGCGATCACCATATCGACGCCGCCGAAGCTGGCGTCGCGCTGCTGCAGATGCTTCACCACGCCGCGCACGTAGTTGGCCCACATCGGCTCTTTTACGCTGAGGATCGGCGCGTCGAGCGAGAAGCTGTCCTGCTGGTTGTCGTAATCCACCGCCACCACGCGCACCTGGCGATCGTCGCGCTTCGCGCAGGCGATAACGGTCTGGTAGTCGATGGCGCACGGCAGCACGAAGCCGTCGTTGTAGTCGGTGTGTTCACCAATCAGGTTAACGCGGCCCGGCGCCTGAATGGTGTGGGTCGGCGCATAGCCGAAGGACTCGGTGAAAATCTGCTGCGTGGTGGTTTTTAACATTATTCTGCCTCGCGGAAGTGAATATCGCTGACGGCGCGCAGGCGTTCCACCGCCTGTTCCGCCGTCAAGTCGCGTTGGGTTTCGGCCAGCATCTCGTAGCCGACCATAAATTTGCGCACCGTGGCTGAGCGCAGCAGCGGCGGATAGAAGTGGGCGTGCAGCTGCCAGTGATCGTTATCTTCGCCGTTAAACGGCGCGCCGTGCCAGCCCATGGAGTAGGGGAAAGAGCACTGGAACAGGTTGTCGTAGCGGCTGGTTAGCTGCTTAAGCGCCTTCGCCAGATCCGCGCTCTGCGACGGCGAGAGATCGGTGAGGCGTTTGATATGAGCTTTCGGCAGCAGCAGCGTCTCAAACGGCCATGCCGCCCACCAGGGCACCACCGCCAGCCAGTGTTCGGTCTCAACCACGGTGCGGCTGCCGTCGGCTAACTCGCGCGCGGCGTAGTCCACCAGCATCGGCGAGTGGTGCGCGGCGTAGTAGGCGCGCTGATGATCATCTTCGCGCTGCGCTTCGTTAGGCAGAAAGCTGTTGGCCCACACCTGACCGTGCGGATGAGGGTTGGAGCAGCCCATCGCCGCACCTTTGTTCTCAAACACCTGCACCCAGGGATAGTGCTGGCCGAGATCGGCGGTCTGCGCCTGCCAGGTTTTCACCACCTCTTCCAGCGCCGGCAGCGACATCTCCGGCAGGGTTTTGCTGTGGTCCGGCGAGAAGCAGATCACCCGGCTGGTGCCGCGCGCGCTTTCGCAGCGCATCAGCACGTCGCTGCTCTCTGGCGCTTCCGGCGTGTCGGTCATCAGCGCGGCGAAATCGTTGGTGAAAACGTAGGTGCCGGTGTAGTCAGGGTTCTTGTCGCCGGTGACGCGTGTGTTGCCGGCGCAGAGGAAACAGTCGGGATCGTGCGCCGGCAGTTTCTCCTGCGAAGGGGTTTCCTGCGCGCCTTGCCACGGACGTTTGGCACGGTGGGGCGAAACGAGGATCCACTGATCGATCAGCGGATTGTAACGGCGATGCGGATGATCGACCGGGTTAAATTTTTCCATGTTGAGTCCTGGTTAACGTCAAAAAGCCAGACCGGCAATGTTAAAAAGTAGCACATCAGCGCCCGTTAAAGCGTGATCAAGTCTGGATAAATGGAATCGTTTACACAAGCTGAAAAATCTTATTCAACGCCTTTTTATCGCTAAATATCACGATGAAAAAGCGATGCAATGGTAGCGGTTACATCTGGCGCGCGGCGAGGGAAGAGAGGACGCCGCCAGGCGGCGTCTCAGAGGTTAACGCAGGCGATCCTGCTGATAGCGGTAGCCTTCTGCGGTCGGCACAAAGCTCAACCGATGGGTGATGCACTGCGGGGCGTCTTCCGCATGGTGCGACACGAACAGCAGCTGGGTGCGGCCTTCGCCAATCAGGATATCGACGAAGCGACGCACCAGCTGGCGGTTGATGGGATCCAGCCCCTGCAGCGGTTCGTCGAGGATCAGCAGCGCGGGATGTTTCACCAGCGCGCGAGCAATCAGCACCAGCCGCTGCTGGCCCCAGGAGAGGCTATGGAAGGGCGCGTCGGCCAGCGCGTTATCCATGCCGAGCAGCGCCAGCCACTGCCGCGCCAGCGCCTTCTGCCGCTCCGACACCGCCTGATAGAGGCCGATAGAGTCGAAAAAGCCGGAGAGGATCACGGTGCGCACGTTGACGCTGACGCGATAGTCAAGGTGCAGGCTGCTGCTGACGTAGCCAATATGCTGTTTGATGTCCCAGATAGTTTCGCCGCTGCCGCGCCGGATGCCGAACAGCGTGAGATCGTTGCTGTAGCCCTGAGGATGATCGCCGGTCACCAGGCTCAGCAGGGTTGACTTGCCCGCGCCGTTCGGTCCGACGATCTGCCAGTGCTCGCCCGCGTTGACCTGCCAGCTCAGCCCGTCGATGATCGCCTTGTCGTTATAGGAGACCACACCGTTGCGCAGGCTGACGCGCGGCGTCTCTTCCGCCAGCGGCGGCAGCTGACCGGGAACGTCCGGTTCCGGCAGCGCCATGCCCTCCAGCTGCTCGCTGTGCGCCAGCTGCGCCACCAGCGCCTCCGCCAGAATCGCCTCGCGCGCGCCGACGTGGGTCAGGGTGCACTCGGCCAGCACGCCGACCTGCTGAATAAAAGCGGGGATGTCGTCAAAGCGATTGAGCACCAGCACCAGCGCAAAGCCGGGCTGCTGCAGGCTCGCCAGCGTCTCGGTCAGGCTGGCGCGCGAGGCGACGTCGAGGCCGTCGAAGGGTTCGTCGAGGATCAGCAGATCGGGCTGTTTCATCAGCGCCTGGCAGAGCAGCACCTTGCGCGTCTCGCCGGTAGAGAGGTATTTAAAGCGTCGCTCCAGCAGGTAGCCGATGGCGAACCGCTCCGCCAGCGCCTGCGCGCGCGCCTCATCCTTTATCTCATCCTGAATGATCTCTCGCGCGGTGCGGCCGGTATCGGTTTCGCCTTCGCTCAGCAGATCGGTGTTGTTGCGCTCCCATTCGTCGGCGACCAGCTTTTGCAGCTGCTCCAGCGACAGGCGCGTCGGACGGGCGAAACGGCTCTCGAACGCCCCGTGTTCCGGCGCCAGCTCGCCCGCCAGCGCGCGCGCCAGCGACGATTTGCCGCTGCCGTTGGCACCGACGAAGGCCCAGCTCTGGCCACCCGTCAGCCTTAAATCGTTCAGGTGGAGTAAACGGGTGTCGCTAAGGCGAAACGTGCCTTGCGAAATTTGCAATAATGCCATGATTTGTCCCACTTTACGCATCGAGTTACTGAGTTGTAACCAGAGCCGTCAGCGAAGTCAAATCATGGCGTGCCCCTTAGAGCAGCGTGGCGATAATCGCGTGTTCGGCATTGAAGCTGGCCGTCACGCTGTCGCCGGGCTGCAGATTGAGCTGCGCGACCTGCTGATTGAGCAGGGTGGCGCAGAGGGTTTCGCCGCTCGGCAGCGTCATCAGCACTTCGCTCATCTGCTCGCCAAGCTCAATCTGGCCGATCTGCGCGCGCAGCTGATTATCAGACTGCGACGCTTCGCGGCTCACCTGGATCCACGGCGCTTTGATCAACACCAGCACCTCTTTACCTGGCTCCAGCTGCAGGCGCTCGACGCTGCGCTGCGTCAGCGCGACGTTGATCTGGTTGGCGCCGTCGGCCAGCCGCAGCTGCAGATGCTGCACCACATGCTGGTCGTCATGGGCCACCACGGTGCCGAACAGCTGGTTGCGCGCGCTGGTCTGCAGCGAGACGCGGGCGATGGTCGCCAGCAGGCTGTCGAGCGGCACCGAGTCGTTTTGCAGCGCGTCAAACGCTTTTTGCTGGATTTGCTCCAGCAGATGAAACAGCTGAATAAGCCGCTCGCCGTAGCGCGTCAGCTGCGCGCCGCCGCCGCCTTTGCCACCGGTGGCGCGCTCGACCAGCGTTTCATCCGCCAGCTGGTTCATCTCGTTAATGGCGTCCCAGGCGCTTTTGTAGCTGATGCCCGCCAGCTTTGCGCCCTGGCTGATAGAGCCGGTTTCGCGAATGCGCTTCAGTAGCGCCATGCGGCGCGGATCGGCGAACAGCTTTTGCTGCAGCCGGATAGAGAGGGAAAGTTCAGCCTGCATAGCGGTGCTCCAGAACGGGGAAATATAGCGATCATAGCGGTGCCGGGCGTAAAAAGTAAAAGCACGAAAAGGGCAGTGCGTTTTTTTCCTCAGACGTTACAATCACTTTTTTGCTTTGCTGAGTGAGACTTCCATGCTGGAACTGTTAAAAAGCCTTGCTGTGGCGGTGATTATGGTGCCGGTGGTGATGGCGATTATGCTGGGCCTGATTTACGGTCTGGGCGAGGTGTTCAACGTCATCTCGAAATTCGGCCGCCGCGAGCACGCTTCACGCTCCACCCGCTGATTTTACGACGCCCGCCTGAGCGGGCGTTTTTATTTGCTTCTGCTCAACCTTCCTCTCTTTCTGCCGATAATTTTGTCACGCTCCCCGGAATCGCGTTGTATCATCGCCTATACAACGAAAGCAGGAGAAAAACCATGTCATTACTATCCACCCGCTGGGGCATTGCCGCCGCGCTGAGCGTCACGCTGGCCGGACAGGCCGTGGCCGCAGAAAAAGTCACCGTCTTCGCCGCCGCGTCGCTGACCAACGCGCTGCAGGAGATTGCAGCGCAGTATAAAAAGCACACCGACGTCGAGGTGGTGTCGTCGTTCGCCTCTTCCTCGACGCTGGCGCGCCAGATTGAGCAGGGCGCGCCCGCCGATCTCTTTATCTCTGCGGATCAGCAGTGGATGGACGATGCGGTGGCGAAAAAGAGCATGGATGACGCCACGCGCGTCACGCTGCTCGGCAACGAGCTGGTGCTGGTAGCGCCGCGTAGCGACAGCGCGAAACCGGTGACGCTGAATCAACAGACCGACTGGAAAAGCCTGCTGAAAGGCGAGCGGCTGGCGGTGGGCGATCCTGACCATGTGCCAGCCGGCATCTACGCCCAGGAAGCGCTGCAGAAGCTCGGCGCCTGGGAGACGGTTTCGCCGTCGCTGGCGCGCGCCAATAATGTCCGCGCCGCGCTGGCGCTGGTGGAGCGCAATGAAACCCCGTACGGCATCGTCTACGGCTCAGATGCGGTCGCCAGCGCAAAGGTGCAGGTGGTCGGCACCTTCCCGGCCGACAGCCATAAGCCGGTGGAGTACCCGATGGCGATAGTCAAAGAACATAACCGCGCCGCGGTGAAGGCGTTTTATGACTATCTGAAAGGGCCGGAAGCGGCCGCGGTGTTTAAACAGTACGGATTCTCCCCGAAAGCATGATACTCAGCGATCCCGAATGGCAGGCGGTTCTGCTTAGCCTGAAAGTCTCCAGCATCGCGGTACTGTTTAGCCTGCCGTTTGGCGTTCTGATGGCCTGGATCCTGGTGCGCTGCCGGTTTCCAGGCAAATCGCTGCTCGACAGCCTGATCCATCTGCCGCTGGTGCTGCCGCCGGTGGTGGTGGGCTATCTGCTGCTGATCGGTCTGGGGCGACGCGGCGTGATTGGCCAGGTTCTTTACGACTGGTTCGGCTTTAGCTTCGCCTTTAGCTGGCGCGGCGCGGCGCTCGCCTCAGCGGTGATCGCCTTTCCGCTGATGGTGCGCGCCATTCGGCTGGCGCTGGAAGCGGTCGATCCGCGGCTGGAGCAGGCGGCGCGCACGCTCGGCGCCGGGCGCTGGCGCGTTTTTTTCACCATCACGCTGCCCCTGACGCTGCCTGGGGTGATCGTCGGCACCGTGCTGGCCTTTGCCCGCTCGCTGGGCGAGTTCGGCGCCACCATTACCTTTGTTTCCAACATCCCGGACGAGACGCGCACGCTGCCGCTGGCGATGTTTACCCTGATTGAAACGCCAGGCGCCGAGGGCGCGGCGGCGCGGCTCTGCGCTATCGCCATCGCGCTGGCGTTGATCTCGCTGCTGATGTCCGAATGGCTGGCGCGCTGGGGCCGCAAAAGGATGGGTGCCTGATGCTAAAACTCAACTTCTCCCAGCGGCTGGGCGATCACCAGCTCGATATCGACGCGCAGATCCCGGCGAAGGGCATTACTGCGGTGTTCGGCGTCTCTGGCGCCGGCAAAACCTCGCTGATCAACGCCATCAGCGGACTGACGCAGCCGCAGCGCGGCACCATTTCGCTCAACAATCGCCTGCTGCTCGACGTGGAAAAGGGCGTGATGCTGCCGCCGGAAAAACGCCGCGTTGGCTATGTGTTTCAGGACGCGCGGCTGTTTCCGCACTATCGGGTGCGCGGCAACCTGCAGTACGGCATGGCGCCCACAATGAAAGCGCAGTTCGACGCGCTGGTGGCGCTGCTCGGGCTGGAAACGCTGCTGGATCGCTTTCCGCTGTCGCTGTCAGGCGGCGAAAAGCAGCGTGTCGCCATCGGTCGCGCGCTGCTGAGCGCCCCCGATATTCTGCTGATGGACGAGCCGCTCGCCTCGCTCGATCTGCCGCGCAAGCGTGAGCTGATGCCCTATCTGCAGAAGCTGGCGAAGCAGGTGGAGATCCCGCTGCTCTACGTCACGCACAGCCTGGATGAGATCCTGCAGCTGGCGGAGAACGTGCTGGTGCTCGATCGCGGCGGCGTAAAGGCGTTTGGCCCGCTAGAGAAGGTCTGGAGCAGCAGCGCGATGCGCCCCTGGCTGCCGGTGAACGAGCTGACCAGCGTGCTGCGCGTGCAGGTGCTGGAGCATCATCCCGACTACCCGATGAGCGCGCTGTCGCTGGGCGACCAGCATATCTGGGTAAGCCGGGTTAACTATCCGGTGAAAACCGCGCTGCGCATCCGCATCGCCTCGGCCGACGTCTCGCTGGCGCTGCAGCCGCCGCAGCACAGCTCGATACGCAATATCTTGCCGGCGCAGGTGGTGGAGCTGCTGGAGGTGGGCGATCAGATCGAGGTGCGTCTGCGCATCGGCGTCAGCGAACTCTGGGCGCGCATTTCGCCCTGGGCGCGGGATGAGCTGGGCATTCGGCCGGATCAGTGGCTCTATGCCCAGATTAAAAGCGTGTCGGTGAGCGCCTGACTACAGCAGCAGCTGCTCAATCACCTCGGCGATGCCCGGCTCCAGATTGGTGCCGATCACCCGGCTGGCGCGCGCCTTGATCGCCTCGTCGGCGTTGCCCATCGCCACGCCCAGCCCGACGGCTTCCAGCATGCTGAGATCGTTATAGTTGTCGCCGAAGGCGATCACATCCTGCATGCTGAGGCCGAGCGAGGCGACCCACTCCGCCAGCCGCTTGCCTTTGCTGTTGCCGGACTGCGCGATATCCACCTGATCGTGCCACGACCATTCGCACGCCAGCCCCAGCTCCGCTTCCACCTGCGTGGCGAACCGCTGCAGTTCATCGGTGTTTTCATGAGAGAGCGCAAACTTCCAGATGGCGTGCGCGTCGCGCGCCGCCTGCGCCAGGTTCGGCACCTGCACAAACCGTGGACGCTGATGCGGCGGCAGCGACTCCGCCCATTTCAGCGTGCGCGTGACGTGGCCGGTCGGGGTCTGATAGAGCATCGCGTCGTCCACGTAGAGCAAACCGTGAATGTGCTGGTCATCCAGCATCTCAATCACGCGCAGCGCCTGATCCTTGTCCAGCGGATCGGCCGCCAGCACCTTTTTCGCCTGATAATCATACAAATAGGTGCCGTTACAGCAGATTGCGGGTGTATCGAGTTCCAGCGCCTGATAAAAAGGGTGGATGGCGCAGTGGTGACGCCCGGTGACGATAGCCACCTTAACGCCCGCCTGCCGCGCGCGTTTCAGCGCCTCGATCGACTGCGGCAGGATGGTTTTAGCGGGCGTCAGCAGTGTGCCGTCGAGGTCGAGGGCGATTACGCGATAGCTCATGACTTATTCCGTCTGAAGGGATTAACGAGGCATCGAGTCTACACCCGGGCGCGGTGCTGAGACAAAAAGCAGGGCACAAATGATTCCGGCGCACCGTGGCAAAACAGGCTACAGTGAGCCACAGAGACACTACAGACAGGCTGCGAACAAGGAGAATGCATGAAACAAGTCGTTTATACCGCCAGTCCCGAGAGCCAGCAGATCCACGCGTGGCGGTTAGATGAAGAGGGCGCACTTTCGCTGTTGCAGGTGACGGACATCTCCGGCCAGGTTCAGCCGATGGTAGTCAGCCCGAAGAAAGATTTTCTCTACGTCGGCGTGCGCCCGAACTTCCGCGTGCTGGCGTTCCGCATTGCCGCCGACGGCACCCTGAGCGAAGCGGGCGACGCGCCGCTGCCGGGCAGCCCGACCCATATTTCCACCGATCGCGCCGGCCGCTTTCTGTTCTGCGGCTCCTATAACGACGCCTGCGTCAGCGTCAGCCCGATTGGCGAAGATGGCCTGCCGCAGGCGCCGACCCAGGTGATCCGCGAGCTGGACGGCTGCCACTCTGCCAATATCGATAACGCCAACCAGACGCTGTTCGTGCCGGCGCTGAAGCAGGATCGCATTTGCCTCTACGCCCTGAGCGCCGACGGCACCCTGACGCCGCGCCCGCAGGCGCAGGTAACCACGGTCGAGGGCGCAGGCCCGCGCCATATGGCGTTTCATCCCAACGGCAGCTACGCCTACTGCGTCAACGAGCTGGACAGTACCGTTGACGTCTGGGCGCTGAATAACGCGCACGGCGAGGTAGCGCGCGTGCAGTCGCTGGATATGATGCCGCCGGACTTTAACGAAACCCGCTGGGCAGCGGATATTCATCTGACGCCTGACGGCCGCTTCCTTTATGCCTGCGATCGCACCAGCAGCACGATTACGGTCTTCAGCGTCAGCGAAGATGGCGGCCTGCTCACCATCGAAGGCTATCAGCCGACGGAAACCCAGCCGCGCGGCTTCAATATCGACCATAGCGGCCGCTATCTGGTGGCGGCGGGGCAGAAATCGCACCATATCGAACTCTATCGCATCAGCGAGCCGCAGGGCCTGCTAACGCCGCTGGCGCGCTACGCGGTGGGCCAGGGCCCGATGTGGGTGGTGATCCATCAGCTGGATTAAAACGATGCGGGGCGGCGGCCCCGCACGCCTTTAGCATGAAGAAAAAAAACCGCACGCCCACCCCGCACGATGCTGCGTTCCGGCAGTTTCTCACCCATCCGGAAATCGCCCGCGATTTTATGCTAATCCACCTTCCGCCTGAACTGCGCGCCGTCTGCGATCTCAGTACGCTAAAGCTGGAGTCTGGCTCTTTTGTATCGCTGGTACACTATATTCTTCAGGCGGGGGAAACCTCGGACGCCAAAGCTTTTGTTCGCGAACTGGCACAGCGGATGCCGCAACAGGGGGACGAATTGATGACCATTGCAGAACAGCTTAAACAGGAAGGGATTGAAAAAGGCATCCAGCTTGGCCGTCAGGAAGGGCGCAACGAGGGCAAACTCGAAGTCGCTGGACGCCTGCTGAAGATGGGCATGCCCACAGATGCGGTACAGGAAGCCACGGGCCTGAGCGAGGCGGAGCTGGCGCAGATCCGCCATTAATCGCTGGCGTAGCGGCGCCGCCTTTCGCGCGCCGCTTTTACGCACCGTTACGAATAGTTCACCGTGATGCTGGCGCTCGCCAGCGCATGAAAATGCACGTTAAAGCCGACCATCGCGCCGCTCGCCTCGGCGTCCACCTCAATCGCCTCTACATCCAGCGCATGCACGGTAAAAATATAGCGATGGCTTTCGCCCTGCGGTGGTGCCGCGCCGCCGTAGCCCGCTTTGCCGAAATCGGTGCGCGTCTGCAGCGCGCCCGGCGGCAGCTGCGCCAGACCCGAGCCGGCGCCTTGCTCCAGCAGCGTTGTGCTGGGGGGAATATTTACCACCACCCAGTGCCACCAGCCGGAGCCGGTCGGCGCGTCAGGATCGTAACAGGTCACCACGAAGCTTTTGGTGCCTTCCGGCGCCTCATCCCACGCCAGATGCGGGGAGATATTGTCGCCCTGATAGCCCATCCCGTTAAACACCTGACGCTCCGGCATCTTGTCGCCGTCTTTAAAGTCATTGCTGAAAACGCGCATCTTCTCTCCTCGGTTGTCTAAACCTTCCGTATCAACGCCTTTCATCTTAGCGAAAAACGCAGGCGGTTCCAGCCGTTAGCGCTTGTCAGGCAAAATGCGCCTCAATGCTCAGCGCCTCGGCGATCGCCTGGGTCAGCTGGCGCAGCGCCTCCTGCGTGACAATATAGGGCGGCATCAGGTAGATCAGACGGCCAAAGGGACGGATCCAGACGCCGCGCTCGACGAAAAAGCGCTGCAGCGCAGCCATATTGACGGGACGATGCGTTTCAACCACACCAATCGCTCCCAGCACGCGCACGTCCGCCACCTGCGGCGCGGCGCGCAGCGGCAGAAGCTCGTCGCGCAGCTGCTGTTCTATCTGCGCCACCTGCTGCGGCCAGCGCCCTTCGTTGAGCAGCGCGAGGCTCTCCGCCGCGACGGCGCACGCCAGCGGGTTGCCCATAAAGGTCGGGCCGTGCATAAAGCAGCCCGCCGGGCTGTTGCTGATGGCGTCGGCGACGTGGCGCGTGGCGAGAGTCGCCGCCAGCGTCATCATGCCGCCGGTCAGCGCCTTGCCGACGCAGAGAATATCGGGCGTCACCTCGGCATGCTCGCAGGCGAAAAGTTTGCCGCTGCGGCCGAAGCCGGTGGCGATCTCGTCGGCGATCAGCAGCACGCCGTAGCGGTCGCAGCATTCGCGCACCCGCTGCAGGTAACGCGGGTGATAGAAACGCATCCCGCCCGCGCCCTGCACGATCGGCTCGAGGATCACCGCCGCCAGCCTGGGGTGATGCAACGCTATCAGGCGCACAAAATCATCCGCGTCGCGCTCGTCCCAGGGATCGTCAAAGCCGCACTGCGGCGCGGCGGCGAAGTGATGTTCCGGCAGATAACCGCGCCACAGGCTGTGCATCGAATTGTCGGGATCGCACACCGACATCGCGGCAAAGGTGTCGCCGTGATAGCCGCGCTGCAGCGTCAGGAACTGCTGACGCGTTTCGCCGCGCCCCAGCCAGTACTGCATCGCCATCTTCATCGCCACTTCCACCGCCACCGAACCGGAATCGGCGAGAAACACGCACTCCAGCGCGGCGGGGGTCATCGCCACCAGCTGGCGGCAGAGCGCGACCGCCGCCGGATGCGTAATGCCGCCGAACATCACATGCGACATCTGCGCCATTTGTTCCTGCAGCGCCTGGTTGAGACGCGGGTGGTTGTAGCCGTGGATCGCCGCCCACCAGGAGGACATGCCGTCCACCAGCTCGCGGCCGTCGGCCAGCTGCAGATGGATCCCCTGCGCGGCGACCACGGGATAGCAGGGCAGCGGATCGCGCATTGAGGTGTAGGGGTGCCAGATATGCTGGCGATCAAATTCGGCGTCCTGAAGGGTAAACATGGTAGTTGTAAACCAAAATAAAAAGATTTAGTTTACAAGTATAACCATGTTAACCGTCGGGATGAACCCCTTTTTTTGGAGTAAGCAATGGCACAACACTGGACGCTGGCGCAGGCGCAGGCGCTGTTTGATAAACCTTTTCTCGAGTTGATGTTTGAGGCGCAGCAGGTTCACCGCCAGCATTTCGACCCGCGTCAGGTTCAGGTCAGCACCCTGCTGTCGATCAAAACCGGCGCCTGCCCGGAGGATTGTAAATACTGTCCGCAGAGCGCGCGCTATAAAACCGGGCTGGAGTCAGAGCGGCTGATGGAGGTGCAGGAGGTGCTGGCGTCGGCGCGCAAGGCGAAAGCGGCGGGTTCCAGCCGTTTCTGCATGGGCGCAGCGTGGAAAAACCCCCACGATCGCGATATGCCCTATCTTGAGCAGATGGTGCAGGGCGTGAAGGCGCTGGGGATGGAAACCTGCATGACGCTCGGCACCCTCAGCGACAACCAGGCGCAGCGTCTGGCGGGCGCGGGACTCGATTTTTACAACCATAACCTCGACACCTCGCCGGAGTTTTACGGCAGCATTATCACCACGCGATCTTACCAGGAGCGGCTGGATACGCTCGGCAAAGTGCGCGGCGCAGGGATCAAAGTCTGCTCGGGCGGCATCGTCGGGCTGGGCGAAACCGTCAGCGACCGCGCCGGGCTGCTGGTGCAGCTGGCGAACCTGCCGACCCCGCCGGAGAGCGTGCCGATCAACATGCTGGTGAAGGTGAAAGGCACGCCGCTGGCGGACAACGACGACGTCGAGCCGTTCGATTTTATCCGCACCATCGCCGTGGCGCGCATCATGATGCCGACCTCGCACGTGCGCCTGTCGGCGGGCCGCGAGCAGATGAGCGAGCAGACCCAGGCGATGTGCTTTATGGCGGGCGCCAACTCCATTTTCTACGGCTGCAAGCTGCTGACCACGCCGAACCCGGAAGAAGATAAGGACCTGCTGCTGTTCCGCAAGCTGGGCCTTAACCCGGAGCATAGCCACACCGCGCACGGCGACAACGAGCAGCAGCAGCAGCTAAGCGAGCAGCTGCTACACGCCGACAGCGAACAGTTCTACAACGCGGCGCTGTAATGAGCTTCCCGGCCCGAATGGCGCAGGCGCTGGAAGCGCGCCGCGCCGCTGCTGGCTGGCGTCAGCGCCGCCTCGTCACGCACAACGACACCCGCACGCTGGAGGTGGAGGGAAAGCGCTACCGTCACTTCTCCAGCAACGACTACCTCGGCCTGAGCCAGCATCCGGCGGTGATCGCCGGCTGGCGTCAGGGCGCGCCCGGCGCCGGCGCGTCGGGCCACGTCACCGGCTACAGCCGCTGCCACGCCGAGCTGGAATCGCAGCTCGGCGACTGGCTCGGCTATTCGCGCGCGCTGCTGTTTATCTCCGGCTTTGCCGCCAACCAGGCGGTGGTGCATCTGCTGGCGCAGAAACAGGATCGCCTGCTCGCCGACCGGCTGGCGCACGCCTCGCTGCTGGACGCGGCGAGCCATACGCCCGCCGAGCTGCGTCGCTTTCACCATAACGACGTCGACAGCCTGACGCAGCGGCTGGCGTCGCCGTGTGACGGCGAAACGCTGGTGATCACCGAGGGCATCTTCAGCATGGATGGCGACAGCGCGCCGCTGGCGGCGATCGCCGCGGCCACCAAGCGCGCCGACGGCTGGCTGCTGGTGGATGACGCTCACGGCATCGGCGTAGTGGGCAAGCAGGGGCGCGGCAGCTGCTGGCAGCAGGATGTCAGGCCCGATCTGCTGGTGGTGACCTTCGGTAAAGCCTTCGGCGTTAGCGGCGCGGCGCTGCTGTGCGACGACGCCACCGCCGACTATTTTCTGCAGTTTTCCCGTCATCTTATCTACTCCACGGCGATGCCGCCCGCGCAGGCGAGCGCGCTGCTGGCGGCGCTGGGCGAAATACAGCGCGGCGACGCGCTGCGTCAGCGGCTCCAGGACAATATTCAGCGCTTTCGCGCCGGCGCGGCGGGCCTGCCCTGGTCGCTGATGCCCTCTGCCAGCGCGATCCAGCCGCTGATCGTCGGCGATAATCACGCCGCGCTGGCGCTGTCGCAGCGGCTGGCGCAGGCGGGCTGCTGGGTCAGCGCCATCCGTCCGCCTACCGTGCCGCCCGGCACCGCGCGGCTGCGCATCACCCTGACCGCCGCGCACCGGCCGGACGATATCGACGCACTGCTGGAGGCGCTGCATGACGCTACCGGTGAATAAAGCCGCGGTGGCGCGCGCCTTTGGCCGCGCGGCGGGCCACTACGAACAGCACGCCGAGCTGCAGCGCCGCTGCGGCGACGCGCTGCTGGCGCTGGCGCCGCCCACAACGCGCGGCAATCTGCTGGACGCGGGCTGCGGCACCGGCTGGTACAGCCGCCTGTGGCGCGAGCGCGGGCAGCGCGTGGTGGCGCTCGACCTCTCGCCGCAGATGCTGCAACAGGCGCGCCGCCTCGACGCGGCCAGCCTCTATCTGGCGGGCGATATTGACGCGCTGCCGCTGGCGAGCGGGAGCGTCGATCGGGTGTGGAGCAACCTGGCGGTGCAGTGGAGCAGCGATCTGCGCACCGCGCTGCAGCAGTTTGCCCGCGTGCTGCGTCCCGACGGCGTGATGCTTTTTTCGACCTTGCTGGCCGGTTCGCTGCAGGAGGTGCACGACGCCTGGCGGCCGCTGGGCGGCGGCGAGCACGCCAACCGCTTTTTAACCGAGGCGCAGGTGCGCGCGGCGGGCGCCGGGCTGAATTTACGGTTTATTCCGCAGACCCAGGTGATGCATTTTCCCAGCGCCCTGAGCGCGATGCGCTCGCTAAAAGGGATCGGCGCCACCCATCTGCACCAGGGACGGGACGGCGCGCCCTTGACGCGGCGGCGGCTGGCGCAGCTTGAGGCGCTGTGGCCGTACGACGCGCAGGGCTACCGCCTGACCTATCAACTGCTTTTTGGAGTCACACAACGATGAAATGGTTTATTACCGGCACCGACACCGAGGTCGGCAAAACCGTGGCGAGCGGCGCGCTGCTGCAGGCGGCAAACGCGGCGGGCTATCGCACCGCGGGCTATAAGCCGGTCGCCTCCGGCAGTGAAGAGACGCCGGAGGGGGTGCGCAACAGCGACGCGCTGGCGCTGCAGCGCTACAGCAGCGTGGCGCTGCGCTATGAGCAGGTGAACCCGCTGGCGTTTATCGAACCGACCTCGCCGCATATCGTCAGCGCGGAAGAGGGCAGGCCGATAGCGTTCGAGGCGCTGTCGCAGGGGCTGCGCGCGCTGGAGGCAGAGGCGGAATGGGTGCTGGTAGAGGGCGCAGGCGGCTGGTATACGCCGCTGTCGGAGACGCAAACCTTCGCCGACTGGGTGACGCAGGAGCAGCTGCCGGTGATCCTGGTAGTCGGCGTTAAGCTAGGCTGTATCAACCACGCGATGCTCACCGCCGACGCAGTGCTGGCGCGCGGCCTGCGGCTGGCGGGCTGGATCGCCAACGATATCGAGCCGCCGGGCAAGCGCCATCAGGCCTATATGGCGACGCTAAAACAGCGTATTCCCGCGCCGTTTCTCGGCGAGATCCCCTGGCTGCCGGATGCGGCGGCGCAGGCAGCGTGCGGCCGCTTCCTGACGCTGCCGGTTTGACTCTCAGCTCACCGTCAGCCACTTGTCGACGGTGACGTCGTCGAGCTGCGCCACGCGCCCCTGCGCCACGTTGCGGCCGCGGTGCAGCAGCAGAAAATAGTCGGCGACGCGGCGGATCAGCGACACGCGCTGCTCCAGCAGCAGAATGGTGAGGCCGTAATCGAGATTGAGGCGGCGGATCAGGTTGCCCATCTCCTCTTCCAGCCAGGGCGACATGCCGTCGGTTGGCTCGTCGAGGATCAGCAGCCTGGGACGCAGCACCAGCGCGCGCGCCAGCGCCAGCTGCTGCTGCTGGTCGACCGGCAGCTCGCCGCTGCGCTGCTGCCGCAGCGAATAGAGCGCGGGGAACAGGTCAAACACCATCTCAGGGATAACGTGCGATTTGTCCCCCTGGCCGCTGCCCGCCAGCAGGGCGATCAGCAGGTTATCCTCTACGCTCATCTGCGAAAAAATATGCCGCCCCTGCGGCACATAGCCGATGCCCATGCGCGCGCGCTGTTCGGCGGGCTGCAGCAGCAGATCGCGCGGCGGCGAGCCATCTTCCTGCCAGGTCATCGAGCCGCTGTTGATCGGCAGACGGCCCATAATACAGTTCACCAGCGTGGTTTTGCCCATGCCTGGGCGACCCAGCACGCCGGTACAGGTGCCGGGCGGCAGGTCGAGATCCACATCCCACAGGATATGGTTCTGCCCGTAAAACTGATTCACCGAACGTAAACTCAGCATCTGACTCTCCTCTTTCCAGATTTCGCCTGAATGCTTCCGCGCTTTGACGTATGGCAAACAAGTCTTCCACGGCGGCGCGCTCGCCCCGACATTTTCTCGCGGAAATACCCTGCAATTAGCGGGCCAGAATCGCCTTTCACTTAAACCGGCGCGGGCAGGCACGATTTACCGGTTATTGGTAAATGGTGCTTAACAATTGCCAGGGTTAATCAGGGCGCTGCACTTTCACGGTGCTAATGACTTAACGTTTCTGGTGCATTAGAGCAACAAACGGGCAGCCTGTTGAATTATGTCCTCTCTTGCAGGCGGAGGCGGCTGAGCAAAAAGCAGGCGGCAGGCTGAAAAAGCATAGCGGAGGTCGCCGTTTCTGGCAGGAATTTAAGCGGAAAAAATTTTTTTTCACGCGTGTGGCTTAACAACAAAAAATTATGCACAGCCGATGGGCAAAGGGCTGTGCTTAGTTATCCACTATTCCTGTGGATAACCTTGTGCATTAGACCGTGAAAACAGAGCGCAAGCGAGGAAATACGCGGCCTGGTTACATAATGCTGAGAAACTGGGCTTTTGACATAATTTTTTTAAAAACAACGAGTTATTAAAAAACAAGCCTGAGAATTATCCGCTGCGTAACCTGACTGAAATTTAATGACGCTCTCTTGACAAATGTTATAAATCCGCTCCGGCTGGGGATAACCTTGCGCAACGGCAAAAACCTTTTCTCCTGGTTACACCGGCTTAAGCGCGGCGCGGCCTGCGCACCTCACTTTGCCCGCTTACTGGTGGTTTATCCAGTATTATTTTCTGGCAAAATCGCCACGGCAGAGTAAAATGACTCGGCTACCCGCCGCATTCTTCAGCAGGAACCGCAAGTCATGAGTAAAGTCTTTAAACTAAATTCCGCCTTCCAGCCCTCCGGCGACCAGCCAGAGGCGATTCGTCGCCTCAAAGAGGGGCTGGAGGATGGTCTTGCCCATCAGACGCTGCTCGGCGTGACCGGCTCCGGCAAGACCTTTACCGTCGCCAACGTGATCGCCGATCTCAACCGGCCGGCGATGGTGCTGGCGCCCAACAAAACCCTGGCGGCGCAGCTCTATGGTGAGATGAAAGAGTTCTTCCCCGATAATGCGGTGGAGTTCTTCGTCTCCTATTACGACTACTATCAGCCGGAAGCCTATGTGCCCAGCTCCGACACCTTTATCGAAAAAGACGCCTCGGTAAACGAACATATCGAGCAGATGCGTCTGTCGGCCACCAAAGCGCTGCTGGAGCGCCGCGACGTTATCGTGGTGGCGTCGGTCTCTGCTATCTACGGCCTGGGCGACCCCGATCTCTATCTGAAAATGATGCTGCACCTGACGCGCGGCATGATTATCGACCAGCGCAGCATTCTGCGCCGTCTGGCGGAGCTGCAGTATGCGCGCAACGATCAGGCGTTTCAGCGCGGCACCTTCCGCGTGCGCGGCGAAGTGATCGATATTTTCCCGGCGGAGTCGGAAGATACCGCGCTGCGCGTCGAGCTGTTCGACGAAGAGGTCGAGCGGCTGTCGCTGTTCGACCCGCTGACCGGGCAAATCCTCTCTACCGTGCCGCGCTTTACCATCTATCCGAAAACCCACTACGTGACGCCGCGCGAACGTATTCTGCAGGCGATGGAAGATATCAAAGTCGAGCTGGCGGATCGCCGTCGCGTGCTGCTGGAGAACAATAAGCTGCTGGAAGAGCAGCGCCTGACGCAGCGCACCCAGTTCGATCTGGAGATGATGAACGAGCTGGGCTACTGCTCAGGCATCGAAAACTACTCGCGCTACCTCTCCGGGCGCGGGCCGGGCCAGCCGCCGCCGACGCTGTTCGACTACCTGCCCGCCGACGGGCTGCTGATCGTCGATGAATCGCACGTCACCATTCCGCAGATCGGCGGTATGTATAAAGGCGACCGCGCGCGCAAAGAGACGCTGGTGGAGTATGGCTTTCGCCTGCCTTCGGCCCTCGACAACCGTCCGATGAAATTCGAAGAGTTCGAGGCGCTGGCGCCGCAGACCATCTACGTTTCGGCGACGCCAGGCAACTACGAGCTGGAGAAATCGGGCGGCGAGGTGATCGATCAGGTGGTGCGCCCGACCGGCCTGCTCGATCCGCTGCTGGAGGTGCGTCCGGTGGCGACCCAGGTGGACGATCTGCTGTCGGAGATCCGCAAGCGCGTCGCCATCAACGAGCGCGTGCTGGTCACGACGCTCACCAAGCGCATGGCGGAAGATCTCACCGAATATCTCGAAGAGCACGGCGAGAAGGTGCGCTATCTCCACTCTGATATCGATACCGTCGAGCGTATGGAGATCATTCGCGATCTGCGTCTCGGCGAGTTTGACGTGCTGGTGGGGATCAACCTGCTGCGCGAAGGGTTAGATATGCCGGAAGTGTCGCTGGTGGCGATCCTCGACGCGGACAAAGAGGGCTTCCTGCGTTCTGAACGCTCGCTGATCCAGACCATCGGCCGCGCCGCGCGTAACGTCAACGGCAAGGCGATCCTCTACGCCGACAAGATCACCAACTCGATGGCGCGCGCCATCGAAGAGACCGAGCGTCGTCGCGAGAAGCAGCAGAAGTACAACGAGGAAAGGGGCATTGTGCCGCAGGGGCTCAACAAGAAGATCACCGATATCCTCGAGCTGGGTCAGAACGTTATCAAGACGCGCGGCAAGGCCAAAGCCAGCAGCCGCAGCGCCGCCGAGGCGGACGCCAGCTATCTGGCACTGACGCCGCAGGCGCTGCAGAAGAAGATCCACGAGCTGGAGACAGAGATGCAGCAGCACGCGCAAAACCTGGAGTTCGAAGAGGCGGCGAACGTGCGCGACAAGCTGCATCAGCTGCGCGAACTCTTTATCGCCGCCTCCTAGCGGCTTAGCTAAAGCGCTGGATGGCGTGCTCCAGCGCCACGCGCAGCAGCTGGCGGTCGTGACGATAGGGGATATCGGCGGCCTCCAGCGGTTCGCGCACGATCAGGCGATCTTCCATGCCAGCCGTGTCGGCGGAGGGGCTGACCACCACCGCGTCAACCACCCGCTTGCCGATATATTTCTCCATCATCGCCAGCTTATCCGCCACCGTCAGGCTGGCGGCGGCTGGACTCAGCTCGCGCCCCAGATTGCCGATAAACACCATGGTGGCAGGGGTGCGGCGCAGCGCGCGCGCCATCTCTTCCATCAGCAGGCTCGGCATCAGGCTGGTGTAGAAGCTGCCGGGGCCGATAAGGATCAGATCCGCTTCGGCGATCGCCTCCAGCGCTTCGCGCGTTGGCGCGACGTTGGGGTGCAGCATCAGCTCCTGCGGCGGCTGCTGCATGGCGTCGATGGCGGTTTCGCCGTAAACCATATTGCCTTCGCTGTCTAACGCCACCAGGTCCACCGGCTGCTCCGACATCGGGATCAAAAAGGCGTCGACCTTGAGCAGGTTGCGGATGATGTTTATCGCTTCCAGCGGGCGCACGCTCAGGTGATCCAGCGCCTTCAGCATCAGGTTGCCCAGGTTATGCCCGGCGAGTTCGCCGTTGCCGGCGAAGCGATACTCAAACATCGCCGAGGCGACGCTCGGCTCGGTGATCAGCTGATTAAGACAGTTGCGCATATCGCCCCAGGCGATGCCGCCCTCTGAGCGACGAATGCGTCCGGTAGAGCCGCCGTTGTCGGTGGTGGTGACGATGCCGGTCAGGCGCGAACCCAGCGGCGACAGCGCGGACATCACGCGTCCCAGGCCGTGTCCGCCGCCCAGCGCCACCACGCGATCGAGATCTGACAAAGTTCGGTTCATAGTTCCTCTTTACGCCCGCAGCCGACACGTCGTACCGGCGCTTTTTTAGCGGGCTATTTTAACCCTACTGCCGCGAAAATGCGGCGAAAATACGTTATGTATCAATATATATAGCGCACGTAGTGGATGGCAGAGCGGCAAAAATCGCGCTACCATTTGCCAACCCTGTCGTCCATGTGGATGACATACACTCAAAGCCTGAATGCCTAAGTCAAACGATAGGGGGTTCAGGCCGCAGCCGACGCGCTGCCAGGGTGCAGAAAGAAATGCCTGCATCTCCCGTACTTGGAAAAGGTGTTCTGGTGTCACAATTTACTGATGCATTTGCACGTCGGTTTTACTACCTGCGTCTCTCGGTGACGGATGTCTGTAACTTCCGCTGCACCTACTGCCTGCCCGACGGCTATAAACCGCAGGGCGTGCGCAACAAAAGCTTTCTCTCGCTCGATGAGATCCGACGCGTCACGCGCGCCTTCGCCGCGGCCGGCACCGAAAAGGTGCGTCTGACCGGCGGCGAGCCGTCGCTGCGTCGCGATTTTACCGACATTATCGCCGCCGTGCGGGAAAACCGCGCCATTCGCCAGATCGCCGTCACCACT
Organism: Pantoea sp. Z09; assembly: GCF_022394795.1. Taxonomy (NCBI): domain Bacteria; kingdom Pseudomonadati; phylum Pseudomonadota; class Gammaproteobacteria; order Enterobacterales; family Erwiniaceae; genus Pantoea; species Pantoea sp. Z09. The sequence continues at coordinate 2,669,537 of NZ_CP092373.1, read as the reverse complement.
AACGGCTATCGGCTGGCGCGCGACGTCGCCGCCTGGCGCGACGCCGGACTGACCGCGCTGAACGTCAGCGTAGACAGCCTCGACGCGCGCCAGTTCCACGCCATCACCGGTCAGGACAAATTCCATCAGGTGATGGCGGGCATCGACGCCGCCTTTGACGCCGGTTTCCAGCAGGTCAAAGTCAACAGCGTGCTGATGCGCGACCTCAACAGCCGCAGCCTGCATACCTTCCTGGAGTGGATCCGCACCCGCCCGATCCAGCTGCGTTTTATCGAGCTGATGGAGACGGGCGAGGGCGGCGCGCTGTTCCGCGATCAGCACGTTTCTGGCGCGGTGATCCGCGACCAGCTGGTGGCGCAGGGCTGGCAGCGCCGCGAACGCGGCCGCAGCGACGGCCCGGCGCAGGTATTCTGGCATCCTGACTATGTCGGCGAGATCGGCCTGATTATGCCCTATTCGCGCGACTTCTGCGCCAGCTGCAACCGTCTGCGCGTCTCGGCGCACGGCAATCTGCATCTCTGTCTGTTCGGCGACAGCGGCGTGTCGCTGCGCGATCTGCTGGTTTCCGACGATCAGCAGGCGGAGCTGCAGGCGCGCATCGCCCACAGCCTGGGTGAGAAGAAGCAGACGCACTTCCTGCACCAGGGCAATACCGGCATCACGCAGAACCTTTCCTTTATCGGCGGATAATCTCAGGAGCGAGACAATGGGCAAATCTACGGGTGAATTTATTCCGGTCAACCTGGCGGTGCTGACCGTCTCTGACCGACGCGACGCCAGCAGCGACACCTCTGGCGACTACCTGCGCGCCGCAGCGCACGAAGCCGGTCATGTGGTGGTGGATCACGCCATTGTCGGTGAAGATCGCTACCGCATTCGCGCCATCGTGTCGCGCTGGATCGCCAGCCTGGATGTGCAGGTGGTGGTGATCAACGGCGGCACGGGATTCAACGCGAAGAACATCACGCCAGAGGCGATTGAGCCGCTGTTCGATCGCAAAATAGAGGGTTTCGGCGAGCTGTTCCGTATGTTCTCCTGGGAGGATATCGGCGGCTCGACGCTGCAGTCGCGCGCCGTCGCCGGCATCGCCAACGGCACGCTGATCTTCGCCGTGCCGGGATCGACCAGCGCCTGCGAGAGCGCCTGGGAGCGCATTATCGCCGACCAGATCGACGCCCGCACCGGCCCCTGTAATTTCGTTTCACACTTAAAGAAGCTGTAAGCCATGCAACTGACCCATATTAACGCCGCGGGCGAAGCCCATATGGTCGACGTCTCGGCCAAAGCGGAAACGGTGCGCGAGGCGCGCGCGGAAGCGCTGGTGCTGATGGCCGCCGACACGCTGCAGATGATCGTCGACGGCAGCCACCACAAAGGCGACGTCTTCGCCACCGCGCGCATCGCTGGCATTCAGGCTGCCAAGCGCACCTGGGAGCTGATCCCGCTCTGCCATCCGCTGATGCTGAGCAAGGTCGAAGTCAACCTGGTCGCCGAGCCGGAACATCAGCGCGTGCGCATCACCTCGCTCTGCCGCCTGAGCGGCAAAACCGGCGTCGAGATGGAGGCGCTGACCGCCGCCTCGGTGGCGGCCCTGACCATCTACGACATGTGTAAAGCGGTGCAGAAAGATATCGTTATCGACCAGCTGCGTCTGCTGAGCAAAAGCGGCGGCAAGTCCGGCGATTTCCAGGCGGTGACCCATGATTAACGTGCTGTTTTTCGCCCAGGTGCGCGAGCTGGTAGGCACCAGCGCGCTGCAGATGCCCGAGACTTTCCCCGACGTGGCGACGCTGCGCGACGCGCTGGCGCAAAAAGGCGACCGCTGGGCGCTGGCGCTCGATTCCGGCAAGCTGCTGGCCGCCGTAAACCAGACGCTGGTGCCGATGTCGCATCCGCTGCAGGCGGGCGATGAAGTGGCCTTTTTCCCGCCGGTGACGGGAGGCTGAGATGGCAACGCAGATCCGCGTCGGCGCAGCGCCGTTCAGCATGGCCGACGAGTACGCCTGGCTCTCTACCTCCGACGCCGACGGCGCGGTGGTGACCTTTACCGGAAAAGTGCGCAATCACAACCTTGGCGACAGCGTCGCCGCGCTGACGCTCGAACACTATCCGGGCATGACGGAAAAGGCGCTGCAGGAGATTGTCGACGAGGCGCGCAGCCGCTGGCCGCTCCAGCGCGTCAGCGTGATCCACCGCATCGGCGAGCTGTTTCCCGGCGATGAGATCGTGTTTGTTGGCGTCACCAGCGCGCACCGCGGCAGCGCCTTCGCCGCCGCGGAGTTCATTATGGACTACCTGAAAACCCGCGCCCCGTTCTGGAAGCGCGAGGCCACCGAACAGGGCGATCGCTGGGTCGACGCCCGCGACAGCGACCATCAGGCCGCGCAGCGCTGGGATTAGGGCTTACTGAGCTGCTCCGCCGGGCCAAAATGGGTATGGCCGTGCGCATGCTCGCCGCCGCCAGAGACGCGTTTAAGCTGGATCACCTCGCCGCGCTGCCAGGCGTTGGCGCCCGGCAGCACCGGCTGCGTGACGATATCGGCGCGCGACGCCCGCACCTTGCGGCTGTCGATATCAAAGCGCTTGTCGCGATCGGCCAGCAGGCGGTTATCGAGCTGACCGTCGGCGGTAAAGCCCATCATCAGCGCCGGAATGCCGATCGGCAGCGTTTTATCGCGATCGGTGTGCCAGGTGTGCCAGGTTTTGCCGTAAGTGTTGGCAATGCGCGCCATCAGCGCATGATCCGCCGCCTGCGGCAGGCCCGGCGCGATCAGGGTGCCTGACTTCACCTCATATTCGTGGCTGTGCCACAGCTTTTTCTCCTCCGGCGGCAGCGTCTGATAGAGCCGCGCGCTGATAATGTACTCCACGCCCATCAGCCGCGCGTCTTTGGTATTGCCGTCGTAAATCACCGCCTGCATCACGTCATCGTTCAGCACCGTCACATAGTGGTGCGCCTCCATCTGGCCGTTCTGGTCACCGTTGTAGAAGTGAAAGCCGTCAAGGTAGGTGTTGATCGCCTCAATAGGCGGCCGCGACTGCAGCAGGTCGGCGCCGGTGGCGAGCGCTTTCATTTTGGCCGAGGTGGGCGCGCCGGGCGAGGCGACCTGCGCCGGCGTGTTGTTGGCGCCGCAGCCGCTGAGCAGGAGCGCCACTGCGGCGCCGATCCAGAGTTTTTGCATAACTATGTCCTTTTACGCGAGAAAAAGGGAGTCTGGCTGATAAACGCCGATTCGCAAGCGCGACGGCAAGGCGGGAATTTACGCCCTGTCTGATGGTTTGTCGGCGCGTCAGTGCTAAGGTAAGGGTTTGTTTTCCTGCAGGGAGCGCTCTCTCAGTGTCATTTTCGCTTAAACGTTTCTCGCTGCTCGCCGCGCTGGTGCTGGCGGGCTGTAGCACCAAAAAAACGCCCGAGGCGCCGGCGCGCCAGCCGGCCGACGTCAAGGCGCAGATCCAGCGTCTGCTGCCCGCCCACGTCAGCGACAAGCCGGGCTGGGCCACCGATATCTACACCGCGTTCCGCACCCAGCAGCTCGACCCCAGCGTCAGCAACCTGTGCGCCGCTATCGCCGTGGCGGATCAGGAGTCGAACTTCAGCGCCGAGGCGGCGGTGCCCGGCCTGCCGAAAATCGCCTGGGGCGAAATCGATCGCCGTGCGGCGAAGGTGCATGTGCCGGCGTTTGTGGTGCGCACCGCGCTGATGATTAAATCCTCAAACGGCGAAAGTTATGCGGCGCGGCTCGATAAGGTGCGTAGCGAAAAAGAGCTGAGCGCGATTTTCGACGATTTTATCGATATGGTGCCGATGGGGCAGACGCTGTTCGGCAACCTCAATCCGATTCACACCGGCGGCCCGATGCAGGTCAGCATCAGCTTCGCCGAAGCGCACGCCAAAGGCTATCCCTGGCCGATCGACGGCTCTATCCGCCGCGAGGTCTTTACCCGTCACGGCGGCATGTACTTCGGCATTATGCATCTGCTGGGCTACCCGGCGGACTACAGTAAACCGATCTACCGCTTCGCCGACTTTAACGCCGGCTGGTACGCCAGCCGCAACGCCGCGTTCCAGGCGGCGGTGGCGCGCGCTACCGGCATGAAGCTGGCGCTGGACGGCGATCTGATCCTCTATGGGTCGGACAAGGCGGGCGCGACGGAGCTGGCGGTGCGCACGCTGGCCAAGCAGATCGACATGAGCGACAGCGCCATCCGCCGCGACCTGGAGAAAGGGGAGCAGGCGAGCTTTAGCGACAGCACGCTGTGGAAGCAGGTCTTCGCGCTGGCGGATAAGATGGCCGGGCGGCCGCTGCCGCGCGAGATGCTGCCGGGCATCAAGCTGGAGAGCCCGAAAATCACCCGTAATCTCACCACGGCCTGGTTCGCCCAGCGCGTCGACAGCCGTTATCAGAGCTGCCTGTCGCGCCGCTGAGTGCGGCATTGTGGCGCAGTTAAGGCGTGCTGTGCCACACTTAAGCCTGTCCGTCGGTTTTCCGACGCCTTTTCACCAACATGAGGTGCATCATGGACCGATATCCACGCAATGACTCGCTCGTGCAGCCCGCCGCCACCGGCCTGCAGACTTTTATGGCCCAGGTTTACGGCTGGATGACCTGCGGCCTGCTGCTGACCGCCTTTGTCTCCTGGTATGCGGCCGGCAACGAGCGCATTATGTTCTTCATTTTCTCTAACCGGATGACCTTCTTCGGCCTGATTATCGCCCAGCTGGCGGTGGTGTTCGTGCTCTCGGGCATGGTGCATCGCCTGAGCGGCGCGCTGGCGACCGGACTGTTTATGCTCTATTCGGTGCTCACCGGGCTGACGATGGCCAGCATCTTCCTCGCCTACACCTACACCTCTATCGCCAGCACCTTCTTTGTGACGGCGGGAATGTTCGGCGCCATGAGCTTCTACGGCTACACCACCAAACGCGACCTGAGCCGCTTCGGCAGTCTGCTGTTTATGGCGCTAATCGGTATTGTGCTGGCGTCGCTGGTGAACTTCTGGCTGAAAAGCCCGGCGCTGATGTGGGCGATTACCTATATCGGCGTGGTGGTGTTTGTGGGTCTGACTGCCTATGACACCCAGCAGCTGCGCCAGATGGGCGAGCAGATCGACGTGCGCGACCGCGAATCGCTGCGCCGCTACTCCATCATGGGCGCGCTGAAGCTCTACCTCGACTTTATCAACCTGTTCCTGATGCTGCTGCGCATCTTCGGCAACCGCCGTTAACGAGAGGCCCCATCCCTGACAGGGGGATGGGGCGAATCTGCGTTACGCACTCTTCTGCAGTTTCTGTTCATTCTTCGCGCGAAGATGCTTCGCGCGACTCTCCAGCATCAGATAGAGCACCAGCGCCAGCAGCAGCGGCAGGATAAAGTAGAGCACGCGATAGGCGAGCAGCGCGGCGATAATGGTGCCGTGCGACGCGTGCTGCCCGCTCAGCAGCGCCAGGAACACCGCCTCCAGCACGCCGATGCCCGCCGGGATATGAATAATCACCCCTGCGATACTGCTAATCAGCAGCACGCCGAGCACGATGGGATAATCCACCTGACGCGCCAGCAGCAGCCAGATAATCGCGCCCATTACCAGCCAGTTAGCGGAGGAGACCGCGAACTGAAACAGCGCCATGCGCAGCGACGGCAGCTGCAGCGTCTGACGTCGAATGTTCCACTTGCGGCGCTTTGAAAAGGCGCAGGCCCAGAGAAAGACCGCCACCACCGCCAGCAGCACCACGCCGATAATGCGCAGTGTGGTCTCGCCGATAAACCAGCCGCCGGGGATCGGCACCATGCCCGCACTAAACACTATGCCCGCCAGCAGGATATAGCCGAGCCAGTTGGTGGCGATGCTGAGCGAGAAAATGCGCGTGATGGTGGCGCTGTCCAGTCCCAGTCGCGAATAGAGCCGGTAGCGCATCGCCACGCCGCCAACCCAGGTGCTGAGCGTCAGGTTAAAGGCGTAGCAGATAAACGACACCAGCATCACCTGGCGCTTCGCCAGCTTGTGGCCGCAGTAGGCGCGGCCGATCAGGTCGTAGCAGCCGTAGGTGAGGTAGCTGACGATCACCAGCGCCACGGCGCTCAATACCGCCAGGCGGTTATAGTTGACGATAACGTTGTAGACATCTTCCCAGTTGACCTTGCGGGCATAGACCACCAGCAGCACGATCACCGCGATAAAAAAGAGCCAGGTGAGCACCTTTTTTGCCAGCTTCCACTTAGGATGTTTTTCCGCCATCAGGATTTTGCCCCTTCATTGTCTGTTTCGACCCGGTCCTGCGTCTCCATTTCCGGCTGAACCGGCGGATCGACCTGCGCAATCAGCGGCGTATGCGCGGGCAGCCAGCCGGCGATCGCCGGGAAATGGCGTAAGAAGTGAAACACCACCACGCTTTTGGTCAGCTGCCACCAGTTGCGCGGCGGCAGCCGATCCTCCTGCACGCGCTGGCAATCTTTCGCCAGCAGCTGCTCCAGATTATTGCGCAGCGTCTGGTTGAAATCGCGATCGTAGATAATCAGGTTGGCTTCGAGGTTAAGCGACAAACTGAGCGGATCGAGGTTGCTGGAGCCGACGGTGGCCCACTGGCGATCCTGCACCGCCACTTTGCCGTGCAGCGGGCGGCGAATATATTCATAGACCTCGACGCCGGCATCCACCAGATAGTTGTAGAGCAGCTCCGCGCCAACCTTGACGATCGGCATATCGGGCTCGCCCTGCACGATCAGCCTGACCCGCACGCCGCGCTGCGCCGCGCTGCGCATCTCGCGCAGCAGACGGTAGCCGGGAAAAAAGTAGGCGTTGGCGATAATCACATCCTCTTTGGCGGTGCGCAGCATATCAAGATAGTGCTTTTCGATATCGTCGCGATGCTCATCGTTGTCGCGATAGACGAACAGCACCTGCGCGTTGCCGGGCGTGGCGTTGACGGCGGGGCGCTGGGATCGGCCGCCCCACCAGCGGCGCGTCACCGCTTCGCTGCCCATCGCCTCGCGCACGTAGCGGGTGATATCCGCCACGATGGGGCCTTTGACCTCGACGGCGTAGTCCTGCTTCGCCTCCGGTCCGTAGCTGGTGTTGTGCTCGGCGGAGAAGTTAATGCCGCCAACAAAGGCGATGGTGTCGTCCACCACCACGGTTTTACGGTGCAGGCGGCGGAAGACGTTGGTGCGCATCCCCATCACCAGCGGGCGCGGATCGTAATAGATGAAGCGCACGCCCTCCGCCGTCAGGCTGTTGACGAAGTTATCGGAGAGATCCGGCGAGCCATAGCCGTCTACCATCACCTCGATCTTCACGCCGCGCTGCGCGGCGGCCAGCAGCTCGCGGTGCAGCGCGTTGCCGACATCGTCCTCAAACAGGATAAAGGTTTCCAGCAGCACGCTGCGCTCGGCGCGCTGTATCGCGCCGAACACGCGCGGGAAAAATTGTTCGCCGTTCTCCAGCAGGCGCAGCTGATTGCCATCTCGCCATTCAAAATTCATAGGTGGATCTCCACGGCGAGCGGGGCGTGATCGGACAGGTGCGACCAGGGACGGCGCGGCAGCGCCCAGGGGTGACTGACGGTGGCGTTGCGCACGTAGATGCGATCGAGGCGTAACAGCGGAAAGCGCGCCGGAAAGGTGCGCGCCGGCCGGCCGTGCTTCATGCTAAACACCTCTTTTAGCCCCGCGCCGTGCTTCAGAATGCGGTTGGCGCGCAGCTGCCAGTCGTTGAAATCCCCGGCGACCACCAGCGGCGCGTCAGGCGGCAGCGAGGCGACCATCTCGCACATCATCTTCATCTGCGCGTGGCGGTGCGCCGCTTTCAGCCCGAGATGCACGCAGATAACGTGCAGCGTGCCGTGCGGTTCTGGCAGGGCGATCTGGCAGTGCAACATGCCGCGATTTTCACTTCCTGCAACAGAAATATCACGATTTTCATACTCCTGGATGGGAAAGCGTGACAAAATCGCGTTCCCATGGTGCCCCTCCGGATAGACGGCGTTGCGCCCGTAGGCGAAATCGTTCCACATGGTGTCGGCCAGAAACTCGTAGTGCGGCGTGCCAGGCCAGTTCTCATGGTGTAAAGGATGGATGGCATGCGTGCCCATCACCTCCTGCAAAAAGACGATATCCGCCGAGGTGGCGCGAACCGCTTCACGCAGTTCCGGCAGGATAAAGCGCCGGTTAAAGGTGGTAAATCCCTTGTGGGTATTGATCGTCAGGACTTTAAGGGAAAATCCTTGCTTAGTTTGTGGCATACTCTCGACGCACTCCTTTTCATCAGCAACAGAAGTAAAGTGTAGTCTTTGTCACAAACGGGTGCGGATGAGGATGGAAATTTAGGGCGTTGTCCGAAAATTGCTTTACAGTGAGGAAACCGTTTCCGGCCTGGGCCGGTTGCACTTGGGCGACCCGTTGGGTCTGCCAGGAGAAAAGAATGAAATGGTCTAATCGTGTTCAAATCATCACCGGACAAACCTGCGTGCATATCGCCATGCACGCGCTGGTGATCGCCGCGCTGGTCTGGGGCTGGCAGCACAAAGCCCTGACCGAAGTGTGCAGCACGCTGGTAGCCGCCTATGCCGTGGTGTTTATCGCCATGCTGGTCCTGCAGCGTAGTGTTCGTTTGCGTCGCATCGGTGATTATCTTGAAGAAGCGACCACCACTTACTACTTTGGCGCGGCGATGATGACGCTGTTTATCGTCTCGCGCTATGTCCACAACGCGTTGCTGATCGGCACGCTGGGCGTAGTGATGCTGGTGGGACCGGCGCTGGTTTCGCTGCTGGCGAAAGAGCCGCCAGGACGTATCCAGAAGAAACGCAGCTAACGCGCCGCGTTCGCCACAGGGCCACCTTCGGGTGGCCTTGTTGTTTGCGGCCTTCTCGCACCCTGCGGCGAAAGCTGCTACACTGCCTGCCTTACGCATCGTAGTTTGTGCCCTTTTCACACGTTAGCCCCCGGCTGGCGTCACTTTCCCCCCTGAAAACTACACCGTGAATCGCGGTCAGGGCGGACCGGAGTAACACACTTAATGTCTTTTGACTCTCTCGGCCTGAGTGCCGATATTTTGCGTGCGGTCGCTGAACAGGGCTACCGTGAACCTACGCCTATTCAGCGCCAGGCGATCCCTGTGGTGCTCTCCGGCCGCGATCTGCTGGCCAGCGCGCAAACCGGCACCGGCAAAACCGCTGGCTTTACGCTGCCGCTGCTGCAAAAACTTTCTACTCAGGCCGCATCGGGCCGCGGTCGCCGTCCGGTGCGCGCCCTGATCCTGACCCCGACGCGCGAACTGGCCGCCCAGATCGGCGAAAACGTGCGCGACTACAGTAAATACCTCGAGCTGCGTTCGCTGGTGGTGTTTGGCGGCGTCAGCATTAACCCGCAGATGATGAAGCTGCGCGGCGGCGTCGATATTCTGGTCGCCACGCCGGGCCGTCTGCTCGATCTGGAGCACCAGAACGCGGTCGATCTGTCGCAGATCGAAGTGCTGGTGCTGGACGAAGCGGATCGCATGCTCGATATGGGCTTTATTCACGACATCCGCCGCGTGCTGGCGAAGCTGCCGGCGAAGCGTCAGAACCTGCTTTTCTCGGCCACCTTCTCCGACGACATCAAAACCCTGGCGGAAAAACTGCTGCACAACCCGGAGCAGGTTGAAGTGGCGCGCCGCAACACAGCCTCTGAGCAGGTGTCGCAGCTGGTGCACTTCGTCGACAAAAAGCGCAAACGGGAACTGCTCTCACAGCTGATCGGCGAAGGCAACTGGCAGCAGGTGCTGGTGTTTACCCGCACCAAGCACGGCGCCAACCACCTGGCGGAACAGCTGAACAAAGATGGCATCACCGCGGCGGCGATCCACGGCAATAAAAGCCAGGGCGCCCGTACCCGCGCGCTGGCCGACTTTAAAACCGGCGCCATCCGCGTGCTGGTCGCCACCGATATCGCCGCGCGCGGTCTCGATATCGAAGAGCTGCCGCACGTGGTGAACTATGAACTGCCGAACGTGGCGGAAGATTACGTGCACCGCATCGGCCGTACCGGTCGCGCCGCCGCCACCGGCGCCGCGCTCTCGTTGGTCTGCGTCGACGAGCACAAGCTGCTGCGCGACATCGAGCGTCTGCTGAAGCGTGAGATCCCGCGTATGGCGGTGCCGGGCTACGAGCCGGATCCGAGCATCAAAGCGGAGCCGATTCAGAACGGTCGCGGACAGCAGCAGCAGCCGCGCGGTCGCGGTCGCGGACAGGGCGGCGCGCCGTCATCTGCACGTCCGCAGGGCGACAAACGTGCGCCGCAGCCGCGCCGTCAGGGCCAGCCTGCGCAGGGTGACAGGCCTGCGCGTCCGTCGCGTCGTCCGGCTGCGAAGAAAACCGGAACCGCGTAACGCCATGCGGGTGTTGCTTGCCCCGATGGAGGGCGTGCTGGATTCGCTGGTGCGCGAGCTGCTGAGCGAGGTCAACGACTACGACCTCTGCGTCACCGAGTTTTTGCGCGTGGTGGATCAGCTGCTGCCGGTAAAATCCTTTTACCGGCTCTGTCCCGAGCTGCACAACAGCAGCCGCACGCCATCCGGCACGCGGGTGCGTTTGCAGCTGCTCGGGCAGTATCCTGAATGGCTGGCGGAGAATGCGGCGCGCGCGGCGGAATTAGGCTCGTGGGGCGTCGATCTCAACTGCGGCTGTCCGTCGAAGCTGGTTAACGGCAGCGGCGGCGGCGCCACACTGCTGAAAGATCCGGAACTGATCTACCGCGGCGCGAAAGCGATGCGCGAGGCGGTGCCGGCGCATCTGCCGATCACGGTAAAAGTGCGGCTCGGCTGGGATTCCGGCGAGCGGCGCTTTGAAATCGCCGACGCGGTGCAGCAGGCGGGCGCCAGCGAGCTGGTGGTGCACGGCCGCACCAAAGAGGATGGCTACCGCGCCGAGGCGATCAACTGGCAGGCGATTGGTGAGATCCGCCAGCGGCTGCGTATTCCAGTGGTGGCGAACGGCGAGATCTGGGACTGGCAGAGTGCGCAGGCGTGCATGAACGCCACCGGCTGTGATGCGGTGATGATCGGTCGCGGCGCGCTTAACGTGCCAAATCTCAGTCGGGTGGTGAAGTATAACGAGGCGCCGATGGCCTGGCCCGACGTGGTGACGCTGCTGCAGAAATACGCGCGGCTGGAGAAGCAGGGCGACACCGGCCTCTACCACGTCGCGCGCATCAAGCAGTGGCTCGGCTACCTGCGCAAAGCCTATCCGCAGGCTGACGGCCTGTTCACCACTATCCGCACGCTGAAACACTCCTCTGCTATCGCCGAAGCGATTGACCAACAGGCGCTTTCGCTGGCCCTGTGACAAAAATTCAGGCGACCCGTTAGCAGGCTAAGCGTATAGTGAAAGCCATTTTTCACAACAAGCCAGCCTGCTATGTCTGATGTCGCGGTACTGACTAACGGTCAACTCAACAAACGCATTCTCTCTGTTCTGATCTTCACCTTCTTCTGCTATCTCTCTGTCGGGCTGCCGCTGGCGGTGCTGCCGGGCTTCGTGCATAACCAGCTCGGCTTCAGCTCCTTTATGGCGGGGCTGATCATCAGCCTGCAATATTTCGCCACGCTGCTGAGCCGTCCGCAGTCGGGCCGGCTGGCGGATCGTCTGGGGCCGAAGCGGGTGGTGATGCTCGGCACGCTGCTGTGCGGCATGAGCGGCGTGCTGACCATCGCCGCCGCGCTGTGCCGCGACTGGCCGTGGCTCAGCCTGCTGCTGCTGGCGATCGGCCGCCTGTTCCTCGGCGTCGGCGAAAGCTTTAGCAGCACCGGCTCCACGCTGTGGGGCATGAATATCGTCGGACCGCTGCAGACGGCGCGCGTCATCTCCTGGAACGGCGTCGCCACCTATCTGGCGATGGCGATCGGCGCGCCGCTCGGCGTGCTGCTCAATCAGGGGCTCGGCATCAGCGGCTTTGCCGGGCTGGTGGCGGTGATGGGCGTGGTGGGCTACCTGCTGGCGAGCCGCAAACCGGCGGTCGAGGTGAATCAGGGGCAGCGCATTCCCTTTCACCGCGTCTTTTCGCGCGTCTGGCTGTTCGGCCTGGCGCTCGGCTTCGGCACCATCGGCTTCGGCGTGATCTCGACCTTTATTACCCTCTATTTCGCCAGCCGCGACTGGAGCGGCGCCGCCTTCGCGCTGTCGCTGTTCAGCCTCGGCTTTGTGCTGTTTCGCCTGCTGTTCAGCCGCACCATTACGCGCTTCGGCGGGCTGCGCGTCGCGCTGCTCTCGTTTCTGCTGGAGTGCGCCGGGCTGCTGATTATCTGGCAGGCAGAAAGCAGCGTGCTGGTGGATCTCGGCGCGCTGCTGACCGGCTGCGGCTTCTCGCTGATTTTCCCGGCGCTGGGCGTGGAGGCGGTGAAGCAGGTCGAACGGCAGGATCAGGGCTCGGCGCTCGGCGTCTACTCGGCGTTTCTCGATTTGGGGCTCGGCCTGACCGGCCCGGTGGCGGGCTTGTTGATTGGCTACTGGGGCATGCAGTCGGTCTATCTGGCGGCGGCGATGATGGTGCTGGGCGCCTTCGCCATCACGCTGCGTCTGACGCAGCGCGACAGCGGCGCGGCATAGCGTCGCGCCGCCAGCGTCAGAACTGCGAGAACAGGGCGTAGAGCCCGGCGGCCAGCAGGACAGAGACCGGCAGCGTCAAAATCCACGCCATCGCCAGATTGCGCAGCGTGGCGAGCTGTAAACCCGAGCGGTTCGCCGCCATGCTGCCCGCCACGCCCGAGGAGAGCACGTGGGTGGTGGAGACCGGCAGGCCGAAGCTGTCCGCCGCGCCGATGGTCGCCATCGCCACCAGTTCGGCGCTGGCGCCCTGCGCATAGTTGAGGTGGGTTTTGCCGATGCGCTCGCCAACGGTGACCACAATGCGTCGCCAGCCCACCATGGTGCCAAGGCCGAGCGCAATCGCCACCACCACTTTCACCCACATCGGAATAAAGCGCGTGGCGCTGTCCAGCTCCTGCTTGATCGCCGTCAGATTGCGCTGCGTCTCTTCCGGCATCGCCACCTTATTCGCCTGAATATGCTTGATCGACTCCGAGGTCAGGTACATCTGGTTGCGGGTGTTGGAGACCGCCTGCGCCGGAATATTCTCCATCGAGCCGTAGCGGCGGATCTGATCGCTGATATCGCCCAGCGTCAGCGCCAGCGCGGGCAGCACGTTGGGGGTCATCTGGTTGCTGCGCACATAGTCGGTGAGCACGTCGCGCGCGGCGGGCTGCTGCGCGCTGGCAGGCTGCAATTGCAGCAGCTGGTTTTCCGTTACCTGCGCCAGCGCCGCCACGCGCGGGATCTGATCTGGCGGCAGCGAGCGGTTCAGCGCATAGGCGATCGGCATGGTGCCCACCAGAATCAGCATAATCAGCCCCATGCCTTTCTGGCCGTCGTTGGAGCCGTGGGCGAACGAGACGCCGGTGCAGGTGAGGATCAGCAGGCCGCGGATCCAGGCGGGCGGCGGCGCGTCGCTTTTTGGCGCCTCATAGAGGTCGCGGTTGCGGATAAACGCCTTCATTGCCAGCAGCAGCAGCGCGGCGCAGATAAAGCCCACCAGCGGCGAGAGGATCAGCGAGTAGCCGATCTTAATCGCCTGATCCCAGTCGACGCCGCTCATGCCGCTGCGGCCGTGCAGCAGCGCGTTGGCGACGCCGACGCCGATAATCGAGCCGATCAGCGTGTGGGATGAGGAGGAGGGCAGGCCCAAATACCAGGTGCCCAGGTTCCAGATAATGGCGGAGAAGAGCAGCGCATAGACCATGGCGAAGCCGCCGCCGCTGCCCGCCTGCAAAATCAGCTCCACCGGCAGCAGCGAGATAATGCCGAACGCCACCACGCCGCTGGAGAGCAGCACGCCGAGAAAGTTGCACAGCCCGGACCAGACCACCGCCACGCCGGGCGTCAGCGAGTGGGTGTAGATCACCGTCGCCACCGCGTTGGCGGTGTCGTGAAAGCCGTTAACGAACTCAAACCCGAGCGCGATCACCAGCGCCAGGCCCAGCAGCAAGAAGGGCACGTAGCTGGTGACCGGCGTGTCGGTCTCCTGCACGTCGCTGAACAGGTTGAAGCCGGCGAAAGAGAGTCCGGCAACCAGTAAAATCAGGAACAGCGGTCTGGAAAACCGGTTGCGCTTGCCCGCTAGATTGGGACGGCCGGCAACCGATGGGGATGACGATAAGCTGTTTTCGCTCATAAACACCTCGGTGGAGAGTGGCAGGCGCGCCCTGTTCGCGCCCATTACTGGCAAGGGATACGCGCTTTATATGACAGAACAATGAAGTGGCGCGGCCGTTGTCATTGTGCTGTCATCAGGCTGTAGCAGGCTGTGGATCTGGTCCGCTCTGATAGTTATGCCATCCATGGTGTTTGCCCCTGATAAATCCAGTTTTGACGACGACGTGGCGGGTTTGATCCACGGCTACCTGATCTCACCAGAGGCGCCGCCGCGCCGTCTCAACGCGCGCGACGCGGTGCAGATTGCCGCAGAGCCGCGCCGCGACGGCGAATTCCTCTGGCTGCATATCAACCTCAATCACGCCCGCGCCCAGCACTGGGTTCAGCGCCATTTTCAGGTTGATGAAGATTTCTTCGAAGAGATCCATTCCGCCTCGTCGCGCACTCGCCTGGCGGAGCAGGGCGAGGCGCTGCTGGCGATCCTCAACGACGTCACCTTTAGTCGGGAAGAGCCCGGTGCGCAGAACGCCACGCTGTGGATCTGGTGTCGTCGTCAGCTGCTGGTGAGCGCGCGCTACCGTCAGGTCGATATGATTGAACGGATGCACCAGCGCCTGCAGTCGTGCGCCTTTCGCAACGCTGAAGAGATGCTGCTCAGCCTGCTCGGCGAGCAGGAGCGCCAGCTGGAGCAGGTGGTGCGGCGCATCAGTTTGGCGGTGGATGCCATTGAGGAGCGGCTGCTCAGCCCGGCGATCAAGGCGAATCGCAGCGAGCTGGGGCAGCTGCGGCGTATGCTGCTGCGCATCCAGAGCCTGCTGGCGCCGGAACCGGCCGCACTGTTCCGCCTGCTGAATCGGCCGCCCGCCTGGCTGAACCGCGATACCCTGCGCGATCTGCGCGCGTTCACCGAGGAGTTCAGCGTGGTGCTGAACGACCTGGCCAGCCTGATGGAGCGCATTCGCCTGTTGCAGGAGGAGATTGCGGCGCGCCTGATGGAGCAGAGCAACCGCACGCTGTTTCTGTTAACCGCCATTACCGTGCTGGCGCTGCCGATCAATATCGTTGCCGGCTTCTTCGGCATGAACGTCGGCGGCGTGCCGCTGGCGGGCAACCCGCACGGCTTTGTTATCCTGGTGCTGGTGGTGCTCGCCTTTACCTGCGGCGCGGGCTGGCTGGCGCTGCGACGGCCGAAAAAGTAGCGCTGGTCGCGCGGCGAGACGCTAGCCAGCTCACAACTCCCGCTTTCGCCGGTCATCGCCCGCCGGTCGCCGTGCTAGTCTCTCTCCATGCCTCGCTTCCGCCGTGCTTGACGACAGGTTGTATGAAACGCCGATACCCTTTTCAGGTAAAACTCTTTCTCTCGCTGGTGCTGTTCTCCTGCCTGCTGCTGGCGCTGCAGGGCGTCATTCTGTTTCATTTTATCGACCGCCAGCTGCATCACGATTTAGGGCAGCGCGCGCGGGTGCAGGCGAGCGAAATCGCGCTGATGCCCGGGCTGGCGGAGAAGGTGGCGAGCCGCGACCTCGCCGCTATCGCCAGGCTAATCCAGCCGCTGCGCGATCAAAGCGACGCCAGCTATATCGTCATCGGCGACGTGCATCAGCAGCATCTCTACCACTCCGAATCGCCCGAGCGCCTTAATCTGCCGCTGATTGGCGGCGACAACGCAGAGGTGCTGCAGGGGAAGACCATTATTTCGGTGCGCAAAGGAGGCATCGGCGTCTCTCTGCGCAGCAAAGCGCCCATCTTCGACGCGCAGCATCAGGTGATCGGCATCGTCTCGGTGGGCTATCTCACCTCCTATATCGCCAATATCAACGTTAGCCTGCTGTGGCAGGCGAGCCTGTATGGGCTGGCGCTGCTATTGCTGCTGTTTCTTTTTTCGTGGATGTTTAGCCGCAACCTTAAAAAACAGATGTTCTGGCTGGAGCCGAAAGATATCGCGCTGCTGGTGCTGCAGCAGAAAGCGCTGCTAGAGGCGATGTATGAAGGGGTGTTCGCCGTCAACGCCGAGCGGCAGCTGATTTTGATCAACCGCGCCGCCAGAGAGCTGCTGGCTATCGATCGCAGCGAGAGCGAGCTGCTGGGCAAGCCGCTCGATGAGGTCATTCAGATCCATCCCGCCTTTCTCAGCCAGCCCGTCGGCGACGAGAGCGGTCGGCAGCACGATCGCATCACCGTGCTTAATCAGCGCCAGGTGATCGTCAATCGGGTGGCGATCGATCTGCAACCCGGCGAGCCCGGCGGCTGGGTGTGCAGCTTTCGCGATAAAAACGATATTAATACCCTGAGCAGCCAGCTTAGCCAGGTCAAACGCTATGCGGACAGCCTGCGCATTATGCGCCATGAGCAGCTTAACTGGACCGCCACGCTGGTGGGCCTGCTGCAGATGCAGCGTTACGACGACGCGATGCGCTACATTCAGGCGCAGTCCGCCGGGGCGCAGCAGGTGCTCGATTTTGTCTCGGCGCGCTTCACCTCGCCCGCGCTGTGCGGGCTGCTGCTGGGAAAATATGTCGGCGCGCGCGAGAAGGGCGTCGAGCTGAAATTCGACCCCGCCTGTCAGCTGAGCCGTCTGCCCGCCGCCATCAGCGAAACCGCGCTGATGTCGGTGGTGGGAAACGTGCTGGATAACGCCGTCGACGCCACGCTCAGCGTTAGCCGACCGGCGCCGCCGGTAGAACTCTATATTTCCGATCGCAACCACGAGCTGGTGATCGAGGTGGCCGATCAGGGCTGCGGCGTGGATGAGGCGTTAAAACCGCATCTGTTCGAGCAGGGCGTCACCAGCAAGCCCGCCCGCGACGACGATCTGCTCGGCGCGGAGCACGGCATCGGCCTCTATCTGGCGGCGAGCTATGTGCATCAGGCGGGCGGCAGTATCGAAATCGAAGAGAATTCGCCGCAGGGCACTATTTTCTCAGTGTTTATTCCGTTTCAGCCTCCCGCATCGACAGGGATCGCCCTATGAGCAACGCAAAAGCGCTTAATGTCGTGATTGTGGAAGATGAGCCGCATCTGGCCGATCTGCATCGCGAGTTTATCGAACACCATTTTCATCTGCGCGTGGTGGGCATTGCCGCCACGCTGGCGCAGGCGCGCCAGCTGATCGAACAGCATCAGCCGCGCCTGGTGCTGCTCGACAACTATCTGCCGGACGGCCAGGGCGTCAGCCTGATCGACGATCCGCTGCTGAAGCGCTTTGAATGCTCGGTGATTTTCATCACCGCTGCCAGCGACATGCAAACCTGCAGCCACGCGATGCGCAGTGGCGCGCTGGACTATCTGCTTAAGCCGGTGTTTTTTCATCGCCTGCGCGCCTCGCTGGAACGCTTTATGCTGCTGGTGCAGACGATGCGCCAGATGAAAAAGGTCGATCAGCACGCGCTGGACCGGCTGTTTAATTTGCCGGCCAGCGAGGCGCCGGCAGCGCCGTCGACCAAAGGCATCGAGTCGCTGACGCTGGAGCGGGTGAAGCGCGTCTTCAGCGAGGCGCCCGGCAGCAGCTGGTCGGTGGAGCAGGTGGTAGAAAGCGTCGGCATCAGCAAAACCACGGGACGCCGCTATCTGGAGTACTGCGTAGAGATCGGCTTTATCGGCGTGGAGATGCAGTACGGCAACATCGGCCACCCGCGGCGGCTCTATCGCAAAAGCGGGTGATCGGGCGCGGGCGAGGGCGCGGTTTTAATGGTGTTAATTGCCGAAAAACCGCCAATAATCACACTTCGCGAAGATAACGCTCCGCCACCTCTTGTCTCGCCAGAGCGATCGGCTATGTTGACCTTTAGTTCCCAAAGTGTAACTAAAAGGTTAAATATAATGTCGAACAGATCTTCTCTTTCTCTGGTAGCCGCGACCGTACTCTTCTCCTGCTCCGCCTTCTCTGCGCCGCCACAGGGCTATCCGGCGGACTATCAAAGCGTCATTGACGGCGCAACGAAAGAAGGCAAGGTGGTGATCTACTCTACTACCGACACCAAAGCCGCCGGGCCGCTGATTAAAGGGTTTGAGGCCGCCTATCCCGGCATCAAGGTTGAATACAACGATATGAACAGCACCGAGCTGTACAACCGTTTTATCAGCGAGCAGGCCTCGGGCGGCACCAGCGGCGACGTGGTGTGGAGTTCCTCTATGGACACCGGCCTGAAGCTGGCCACCGACTACGCGCAGGAGTATCAGTCTCCGGAGCTGCCGCAGCTGCCGAAGTGGGCGGTGTGGAAAAACAGGGCCTACGGCACCACCTACGAGCCGGTGGTGATCATCTATAACAAACGGCTGATCCCCGCCGGCGACGTGCCCGACTCGCACGCCGCGCTGGCAAAGCTGATCGCCAGCCAGACCGACAAATTCAAAAGCAAAGTCACCACCTACGATATTGAGAAATCGGGCCTCGGCTTTATGCTGTCGGTGCAGGATTCCAAAGCCGATCCGCACTACTTCACCACCCTGGCCGACGTGGCCAAAGGTGGCCTGGCGGTGCAGTCCTCTACCGGCACCATGATGGAAAGGGTGTCGTCCGGCGAAAACCTGATTGGCTTCAACATCCTCGGCTCCTACGCGGAGGCACGCGCCAAAACCGATCCGTCGCTGGGTATCGCCTATCCGAAGGATTATATGCTGGTGCTGTCGCGCGTCTCCTTTATCAGCCAGCAGGCGCAAAACAGCCATGCGGCGAAGCTGTGGCTCGACTACGTGCTCTCAGAGAAGGGGCAGAGCATCCTGGCGAACCAGTCTGACATCCCCTCGCTGCGCAACGATATCGAAGGCAAAAACGACATTGACGGCCTGACCAAAATGGCTGGCAACGCGCTGAAGCCGATCCGGGTGGACGAAACGCTGCTGGAGTATCTGCAGCCGAAAAAACGTCTCGATTACATCAAACAGTGGCGCGCGGCCGCCGGTAAATAACGGCAGTACGGAAGCGCGGCCCGCTGCGCCGCGCTTCTCTTTCTCTTGATTTCGCCATTCAGGGTCTCGATATGAGTGCATTGCGCAGAAAGTGGCAAAGCCTGCCGCGTGGCGTGGTGGTGCTGATAACCGCGCTGGTTATCTACGTTCCGCTGTCGTTTATTGTTATCCAGAGTTTTTTATCCGCGCCGTTTTTTGCGCCGTCGAAGGCGTGGAGCCTGGAGTCGTTTGAATTTATTTTTACCGATCCCGATTTTTATAAGGCGCTGAGAAGCGGCTTTATTCTCGCCTTTGGGCTGGTGGCGATCGCCATTCCGCTGGGCGGCATTCTGGCGTTCCTGATGGTGCGTACCGACTTACCAGGCAGGCGCATTATCGAGCCGCTGATCCTCGTGCCGATTTTCGTCTCGCCGATGGTGCTGGGGTTCGGCTATGTGGTGGCCGCCGGGCCGGTCGGCTTCTTTTCGCTCTGGGCGCAGTCTCTGCTCGGCTTCGTGCCGTGGAACATCTACGACATGTCGAGCATCGTGGTGATTGCCGGCCTGACGCACGTTCCTCACGCCTATCTCTATATCTCTTCGGCGCTGCGCAGCGTCGGCTCGGATGTGGAAGAGGCCGCGCGCATCGCCGGCGCCTCGCCGCTGCAGGTGATGACCGCGGTGAGCCTGCCGATGGTGCGTCCCTCAATTCTCTACGCCATCGTGCTGCTGTTTTTCCTCGGGCTGGAGGTGTTTGGCCTGATGCTGGTGCTGGGCGATCCAGAAGGCAACATGGTGCTCGCCACCTATCTCTATCAGCTGACCAATAAGCTCGGCACGCCTTCCTATCACCTGATGGCCGCGGTGGCGGTAGTGCTGATCTGCATCACCATCCCGCTGGTGATGCTGCAGCGTCGCCTGATGCGCACCGCCAACCGTTTCGTGACGCTAAAGGGCAAAGCCTCCCAGTCGCGCGCCCTGCCGCTGGGGAAATGGCGCTGGGTGGCGGGCGCGGTGGTGGCGTTCTGGCTGACGGTAACCATCGGCGTGCCGCTGATCGGCGTGGTGCTGCGCGCCTTTATCTCTAACTGGGGCGTCGGCGTTTCGCTGTGGGATGAGCTGTCGGTCAAAACCTTCCAGACCATCTGGGCACAGCCGAACCTGCTGCGCGCCATCGTCAACTCAATGGCGATCGGCGTCATCGGCGGCGCGCTGGCGGTGGGATGCTATCTGTTTATCGGCATCGCCATGCACCGTAAGCCCGACAACACCACGCGCTTTCTCGACTACAGCGTGCTGGTGCCGCGCGCGGTGCCGGGGCTGCTGGCGGGCCTGGCGTTTCTCTGGGTGTTTCTGTTCCTGCCGCTGTGGCTGGACAACGCGCTGAAGTCAGGCTGGCTCTCCGACTTCGCCTGGTCGCAGTGGCTGCGCGATAACCTGGTCGTCTGGCTGCGTTCGCTGCGCAGCACCATCTTCAGCGTCTGGCTCGCCTACACCGTGGTGTGGATGGCGTATGGCCTGCGGCTGATCTCCTCGACGCTGCTGCAGGTTGGGCCGGAGCTGGAGGAGGCGGCGCGCAGCACCGGCGCCACGCGCGGGCAGATTACGCGTCACGTTACCATTCCGCTCTCGCGCTACGGCCTGATTGGCTCTTGGCTGCTGATGTTTCTGATTTTTGAACGTGAATACTCTACCGGCGTTTACCTGCTTTCGCCCGGTACGGAAACCATCGGCTCGATGCTGGTTTCCCTGTGGGCGGCGGGCGCCATTGATATCGTCGCCGCGCTCTCTTTTATCAACATCCTGCTGGTGGTGGTCGGTCTGGGTATCGCCCTGCGATTCGGAGTTAAATTACATGACTGAGTTATCGGTAGAAGATCTGCATTTAACCTATGGCGACAACCCGGTGCTGAAAGGGGTCTCCATGAACCTGCAGCGCGGCGAGGTGGTTTCGCTGCTGGGCCCCTCCGGCAGCGGCAAAACCACGCTGCTGCGCGCCGTGGCCGGGCTGGAAAAACCGACGCAGGGCACCATCGTTATCGGCAAAAACCGGGTTTACGCCGGTACGCCGCGCAGCGAGATCCCGGCGGAAGAGCGTAATCTGGGGCTGGTGTTCCAGTCCTACGCGCTGTGGCCGCATAAAACGGTGTTCGAGAACGTGGCCTATCCGCTTAAGCTGCGCAAGGTGCCCTCGACGGAGATCGCGCAACGGGTGCAGGATGTGCTGAACCAGCTGGGGCTGGGCCATCTTGGCAAGCGCCATCCGCACCAGCTCTCCGGCGGACAGCAGCAGCGCGTTGCGATTGGCCGCGCGCTGGTCTATAACCCGCCGGTGATCCTGCTGGATGAGCCGCTGTCGAACCTCGACGCCAAACTGCGCGAAGAGGCGCGCGTCTTTCTGCGCGAGCTGATTATTAAACTCGGCCTCTCCGCGCTGATGGTCACGCACGATCAAAACGAGGCGATGGCGATTTCCGATCGCATCCTGCTGCTGAATAACGGCAGGATCGAGCAGCAGGGCACGCCGCAGGAGATGTACGGATCGCCTAAAACCCTCTTTACCGCCGAGTTTATGGGCAGCAACAACCGGCTGCACGGGAAAATCACCGAGCTGCGCGACGGCAACGCGCGCATCGAGGGTAAGGGCTGGACGCTGTGGGGCAAGGCGGGCGAAGGGGTGCAGCTCGGCCAGGAGGCCACGGCGGTGATCCGGGTCGAGCGCGTGAAGCTGGTAGAGGGGCCGGGCGAAAACCAGCTGGAACTGCCGCTGCTCACCAGCATGTACCTTGGCGATCGCTGGGAATACCTGTTCCGCACCGCGGGCGACGATTTCGTCATCCGCGCCTACGGCAGCGAGGTGCGCGATCCGCAGCACTGCCACCTGGCGCTGCCTGAAAACCATCTGTGGATCTTCCCCAAATCCTGATAGCGCGGGGCGGCGTCTGCCGCCCCCGCAACCGCTACGACTCGCAACATAGAGCGGACGCGGCAGTCAACTTGATGTACCTTGTTAGCCAGACTATCCCGGCAACACGATTTTTCTCTGACAGGTAACATCGACCATGGCTCTTATCCCCAAAAACTACGCGCGGCTGGAAAGCGGCTACCGTGAGAAGGCATTAAAAATCTATCCCTGGGTTTGCGGACGCTGCGCGCGTGAGTTTGTCTACTCCAACCTGCGCGAATTAACCGTGCATCATATCGACCATGACCATACCAACAACCCGGAAGATGGCAGCAACTGGGAGCTGCTGTGTCTCTATTGTCATGACCACGAGCACTCAAAATATACCGAAGCGGATCAGTACGGCACCCGCGTGGTGGCGGGAGAGGATGCGCAAAAAGAGGTGGGTGAAGCCACCTATAATCCGTTTGCCGATTTAAAGTCGATGCTGAATAAGAAGAAGTAACCAGGAGCGGCCTTGCCGGCCCACGTTTAGCGGCGATGAATTCAGAGCCGCTTAGCTTTTCAAACAAGAGGAGGTGTTATGCTGAGGACGCTTATTCACACCACCGGCGCGCTGCTGCTGGTCAGCCTGGCGGCGCCGGTTTTTGCCGCGACGGAGCGGGCTGCTTTACCGGGCAGCACCCTGGAGAACGGCGCAGAGATCTTCCAGATAAGCTGTCCGGATAATCCCCAGCAAACCACCCTCGATATGAACGCGTGCTATGGAGAGATGAAGGCGCAGGTGGAAGCCGTTAAGGGGCACTATCTGACGGCGATAAGGAAGCGCCTTGCCGAGAACGGCGATGAGCCGGCAGAACAAAGCCAGGAACAGCTGGCGGCGTTCGAGGCGGAAAATAACGCCTGGGACGCGCTGGAAGAGAAGGCCTCCGCCGCCACCGCAACCTACTGGCAAGGCGGCACTATTAGGGGCGTGATGGGCGCCGATCGCGCTATCCAGCTTATCGAGCTGCGCATCCATAACCAGTGGGATAACTGGCTGCGCTATCAGGACTCCACGCCCGCGCTGCTGCCCGAACCAAAATTTAAACAGGCTGGCCAGGCGCGAGGGTAGTCCGCCCGTAAAAAAGCCCGCTAATTGCGGGCTTTTTTTCAGCGAGATAACCTTATGACGGATTATCAGCGGCAGCGGGCTGCGGCTGCGGCGCCGCATTCGGGTCGACGACGTTCGCGCCCTGCGGCGTTACCGGCGTCATCGGCTCCTCTTTCGGCTGCGCGCCCGGCGCTTCCGGCACCTCGGTCGGTGCGGTCTGCACGCTGTCGGCAACGCCGTTGACTTTCGTCGGCATCCCGGTGCGGTTCTGAATCGCGGCGTTAACCTGATCCTGGCTGACGCTGGCGTCGGTGATCACTTTGGTCACTGCCGAAGTCAGGGTAATCGGCACCACTTCGCGCGAGTTAAACTGCTCTTCAGTGGTAGAGAGCGGGTTGTGCACCTCGACATAGCGCGAACCGTCCGGCTCCACCGTGGCCTTCACCGGCTGGTCGATAAACTGCACGCGCGTGCCGACCGGCACGTTTTCAAACAGCCATTTGATATCGTCGGCGCGCAGACGCACGCAGCCGTGGCTGACGCGCAGGCCGATGCCGAAATTGGCGTTGGTGCCGTGGATGGCGTAGAGACGACCGATATAGAGCGCGTAGAGGCCCATCGGGTTGTCCGGGCCAGCCGGGAAGACTTCCGGCAGGTTCTCGCCGCGCGAGGCGTACTCCGCGTGCATCGCTTTGGTCGGCGTCCAGGTCGGGCCCGCTTTCTTACGCTGCACTGAGGTGGTCCAGTTGATCGGGGTATCTTTGCCCAACTCGCCGATACCGATCGGCAGCACAACCACGGTTTTGGTGCCTTTCGGGTAATAGTAGAGGCGCATCTCCGCGCTGTTGATCACAATGCCTTCGCGCGGGGCGTCAGGCAGAATCAACTGCTGCGGAACGATCATTTTTTTGCCCGCCTGCGGCAGATAGACATCCATGCCAGGGTTGGCTTCCAGCATATTGCTGAGGCCCATCTGGTATTGCGCCGCAAAGGCTTCCAGCGGCAGCTTGTTATCCTGCGGGACGGTGATCTCAATATTTTGCCCAACCAGACGGCTGTTGGCGGCTGGTAAGGGGTAAACCACAGCGAAGGCGGACTGACTGAATGCAGCCAGCGCCAGAGCCATTGAAGCGAACGCGCGAATCATTTTCATATTTTACAAGTCGTTATGGCCTGTTAGCAGGCTTGTCAGTTTATCGAACCCGTACCGGTCAGCGTGACCGGCTGCACATTATATGGGCATTGTTTCGATGTTGTGAATCAGGATTTTAGCAGCCAGCGCAGACTTTAGGTATCCAGCTGTGTCATCGGGGCCGTCAGGGCTGCCATAAGGTCACCTCGCCGCTCAGTTTCCGGTTGAGAAAAAAGGCGGCGCTGATCAGCGCCAGGTGCGTCAGCGCCTGCGGCATATTGCCCAGCGCGCGGCCGTGGCTGTCAAACTCCTCAGCATACAGACCGAGCGGATTGGCGTAGCTCAGCAGCTTTTCAAACTCGAAATGCGCCTCATGGATGCGCCCGGCGCGCGCCAGACACTCCACATACCAGAAGGAACAGGCGCCGAACGATCCTTCCGAGCCGGTCAGGCCGTCGGCGGGCGTCTCGTCGATATTGTAGCGGCGCACCATGCCGTCGCTCACCAACTCACGCTTGATGGCGTCGAGCGTCGACAGCCATTCTGGATCGGTGGCGCCGACGAAGCGCACCAGCGGCATCAGCAGCATTGAGGCGTCGAGATAGTCGCCGTGACGCGTCGAGACAAAGTGGCCGCGCTCGGCGTTCCAGAAGTTTTGCCAGATATCGGCGCGGATCTCGCTGCGCGCGCTGTCCCAGCGGGCGTAGGGCATCGGCAGCGAGCGCTTCATGCCGAGACGCAGCGCGCGGTCCAGCGCCACCCAGCACATCAGGCGCGAGTGCAGAAAGTGCTCCGGCTCGCCGCGCATCTCCCAGATACCGGCGTCGGGCTGATTCCAGTTTTCGCATACCATGTCGATCATCTGCGCCACGTGCTGCCAGCCGCGCTCCGAGATCGCTTCGCCATACTTATTCGCCAGATAGACCGCATCCATCAGCTCGCCGTAAATATCGAGCTGCGTCTGCTGCCAGGCGTCGTTGCCGATGCGCACCGGCCGCGAGTCGGCGTAGCCGGAGAGGTTAAGCAGCTCGATTTCGTGCAGTTCGATGCCGCTGTCGAGACGGTACATCACCTGCAAACGCATCTCGTCATGATGGCTGTTCTCGACGCAGCGGCCGACCCAGCGGGTAAAGTGTTTCGCTTCGTCCACGTAGCCGAGGCGCATCAGCGCATACATGCTGAACGAGGCGTCGCGGATCCAGGAGGCGCGATAGTCCCAGTTGCGCTCGCCGCCCAGCTCTTCCGGCAGGCCGAAGGTGGCGGCGGCGGCAATAGAGCCGTGCTGGCTGGAGGTAAGCAGCTTCAGCGCCAGCGCCGAGCGCTGCACCATCTCCTGCCAGCGTCCGCTGTAGTTGCTTTTTTTGCTCCAGCGTCGCCAGTAGTTAATGGTTTCTTCAAAGCAGGTTTCGGTGGCGACGGCGCCGATGCGCGCGTCCTGCTGATTACTGAACTCGAACTCGACGTGCTCACCCGACTGGAGTTGAAAACGCGCCGTAGCAGCGTGCGCGTCGCAGCTCAGCGGCACCGTGGCGGCGAGGCGTAGCGTTGGCTGATCCTCGGCGTAAAAATCGACGCAGTCGCCTTCCGCCTGCGCGCGGGTCGAGGCGCGCGCGTAGTCGTGACGCGGTGCGCAGCGCATGGTGAACCAGGCGCTGCCGCGCACCATTTTGACGCGGCGGATCAGGCGCGGCTGTTTTTTCGCGTCGTCGCAGATCGGCATATAGTCGGTGATCTCCGCGACGCCTTCCTCGCCCAGCCAGCGCGTCTGGAGAATGTTGGTGTCGGGCAGATAGAGCTGCTGACGCCGCACGTTTTTCCACTCCGGCGCCAGCGAAAAGAGTCCCGCGTCGTCGCTGTCGAGCAGCGCGGCGAACACCGACGGGCTGTCGAGCGCCGGCCAGCAGAGATAATCGATGGTGCCGTCGTTCGCCACCAGCGCGCAGGTGCGCAGATCGCCAATGATGCCGTGATCTTCAATCGGGCGTTTTATCTTGCTCATCCTCATCTCCATAGCGGGCAATCTGTTAACTATAGACAAAGCGGCTCAGGAGGCGGCGGCTGGACAACCGCGGAGAGCTTCTATACTTCAGCTTACCCGACACCCTGAGGAAGCAACTATGACCACACCACAGACCAAAGTCGCCGTCGTCACCGCATCCGACTCCGGCATTGGCCGCGCCAGCGCCCTGATGCTGGCGGATCTGGGCTACGATCTCGGCATCACCTGGCGTTCCGACGAAGCGGGAGCGCAGGAGACCGCGCGCCTGGTGCGCGATAAGGGCCGCCGCGCCGAAATCATTCACCTCGATCTCGCCGATCCGCAAGAAGGTGGCCGCGCGCTCTCGGCGCTGATCGACAGGTTAGGGCGCATCGACGCGCTGGTGAACAACGCCGGCGCCAACGCCAAATCGCCCTTCCTCGAGACGCCGTTTGACGAGTGGCGCAAGGTGTTCAGCGTCGACGTCGACGGCGCCTTTGTGTGCGGCCAAATCGCCGCGCGCAAAATGGTGGAGCAGGGCGACGGCGGGCGCATCATCAATATTACCTCGGTGCATGAGCATACGCCGCTGCCGGACGCTGTCGCCTACACGGCGGCGAAGCACGCCATGGGCGGCCTGACCAAATCGATGGCCATCAGCCTGATCAAAGAGAATATTCTGGTGAATTCAGTGGCGCCCGGCGCCATTGCCACGCCGATGAACAACATGGGCGACGGCGACGCGCAGAAGATCAAGACGCCGGAAATCCCGATTGGGCGGCCCGGCGACGTGCGCGAGATCGCCAGCCTGGTTGCCTGGCTCTGCTCGGAGTGGGCCAGCTACACCACCGGACAATCTTTTATCGTCGACGGCGGCTTTATGCTGGCCAATCCGCAGTTCTACGGCGGGAAAGATATCTAACCGGCGCGGCGGGTGTTCCAGCGACGGATCACCCAACGCAGCGCAAAGGCGAAGATCACCGCCGCGACCAGCCACAGAATATGTTTCAGGTGCTGGTCGAGCTTGTGCAGCCAGGGGGCGATCATGCCGCCGGCAAAGTAGCCCAGGGCGACGAAGATGGTCGCCCAGATCGCTGCACCGACGATATTGAGCAGGAAAAACTTCATCGGCTTCAAGTGACTGGCGCCGATGATAATCGGGCCGATAATGCGAAAGCCGTACATAAAGCGCACGCCAATAACAAACAGGCTGGGATGACGCTGGATCAGGCGGTTCGCCTTGACCACTTTGTCCTGATGTTTTTTCAGCTTGCGCAGGATCTTTGTGCCGTAGCGACGGCCGATCCAGTAGAGCAGTTCATCGCCGATCACCCCGCCGGCCATCGCCGCCAGCACCACGCCGCCAAAATTCAGCAGCCCTTCATGCGCCGCGACGCCGCCCAGCAGGGTAAAGGTTTCGCCCTCGGCGATACAGCCGATCAGCATCGCCAGGTAGCCGTACTGCGTAATTAATCCATTGATATCGAAATGCAAAAGTGAACTCCCTGCTTTGTCCGCGATCTCTACATTCTATACCGCTTCGGCCAATCCTTCCGGCCGACGACGCGCGGCGCGACAATTTTTTGCCGATCGCCGGCGCGCTGGCTACAAAAGCAGCAACCCCGTTTATACTTCAGTGACGCTGCCTGAAAAATCGCTCGGCATGGATAAGGCGGCTTATCGCATCAGAGAGGTGATGATATGAACCATGTCTGGGGTCTTATGGCGCATCCCGATCGGGAGATGCGTGATATCAAGCAAGAGAACGAGAGCGTTTCGCACCACTACACCCACCACGTTCTGCTGATGGCAGCGATCCCGGTGATCTGCGCCTTTATCGGCACCACGCAGCTGGGCTGGAACCTGGGCGAAGGGCAATTTATTCAACTCAACCTGCTGACCGGCATTGCGCTCGGCGTCCTGTTTTACCTGATTATCTTAGGCGGCGTGGCGGTGATGGGGCGCGTGATCCACTGGATGGCGCGCGACTACCCGCAGCGGCCCAGCATACAGCGCTGCACCGTGTTTGCCGGCTATGTGGCGACGCCGCTGTTTTTAAGCGGCCTGGTGGCGCTTTATCCGCTGGTCTGGCTCTGCGTGCTGGTGGGCGCGCTGGCGCTGGTCTATACCGGCTATCTGCTCTATCTCGGCATTCCGCTGTTCCTGAATATCGACCGCGACGAAAGCCTGCGCTTCTCCGGCTCGACGCTGGCCATCGGCGTGCTGGTGTTTGAGGTGCTGCTGGCGCTGACCGTGGTGCTGTGGGGCTACGGGCCGCGACTCTTTTAACGCGCCGCTCAGCTCACCAGGCGTTCCGCCGGCTTAGCGTCGCGGAACGCTTTTTTTTAACGGTCGGAAACATTCTCACCAGGAAATTTCTTACGCTTCCGCGTATTATGCCCCTGCCAGCCTCCGCGTGATTGGCTTTGCGGCGGGCGGCCTGTGTCTGACACGGCGTACTGTCTTAATCGGTCTTTTTATAAGATGCCTGTAACCATTCGCTATTCACTGCTTTCGCTGGCGCTGCTGTTCGGCGGCCAGGCGGCCATTGCGCCCGCCCAGGCGGCAACCTCACTTTCTCAGCTGGCGCCGGTCGCCGAGCCGCAAATCGCCTCAGGCAGCGCGATGATTGTCGACCTTAATACGGGGAAAGTGCTTTTCTCCAGCCATCCCAACCGCGTTCGGCCTATCGCCTCGATCACCAAGCTGATGACGGTGATGGTGGCGCTGGATGCGAAGCAGTCGCTGGATGAGCCGATTTCGGTGGATATCAGCCACACGCCTGAGATGCGCGGCGTCTTCTCCCGCGTCAAACTCAACAGCGAAATCAGCCGCCGCAATATGATGCTGCTGGCGCTGATGTCGTCGGAGAACCGCGCGGCGGCCAGCCTGGCGCATCACTATCCCGGTGGCTACGACGCCTTTATTCGCGCCATGAACGCCAAAGCGCGTGCGCTGGGCATGACCCACACGCGCTACGTCGAGCCGACCGGCCTGTCGACGCAAAACGTCTCCAGCGCGGAGGATCTGGTTAAGCTGCTGCGCGCCACGCGCGACTATCCACTGCTTGGTCAGCTGAGCACCACCAAAGAAGAGACCGCCGTCTTTACCCATCCGAGCTATGCGCTGCCGTTCCGCAACACCAACCATCTGGTCTATAAAAATGACTGGCGCATTCAGCTGACCAAAACCGGCTACACCGACGAGGCGGGCCACTGCCTGGCGATGCGCACCACGATCAATAACCGGCCGGTGGCGCTGGTGGTGCTGGACGCGTTCGGCAAATATACCCATTTCGCCGACGCCAACCGTCTGCGCGACTGGCTGGAAACCGGCAAGGCTGCGCCGGTGCCGGCGGCGGCGCTGGCCTATAAAAAGCAGAAGGCGGGGCTGGTGGTGAATAACGTCCACGGCGCGGCGGTGGTCGAATAACCCTGTTACCGGCGTCCGCCCGCGCGGACGCCTTGTTTCACTCGCTGAGAACGGCCAGCATTCCTATAGTTTCCCGGTGCGCCTGGCCCTAAACTACGCGCCAATGCGATAACTGATCGCCTGAATTTGTGCTGGAATCCCACGCTTATGTATAGGTTACGCCTCTTTTTCCCGCTGCTGATGCTGTTGACGGCGGCGCTGTTCCCCGCCGTGAGTCAGGCAGACGACGCGGCAACCGATGCCGCGCAGCAAACCGACGCCGCGCCCAAAGTGAACGCGGCGGTTGAACTGCCGAAAATGCAGAAGGTCCTCGACAAGATCAAAGGTCAGGTGTCGGGGCAGACCAACGAAAACCAGCTGACGCAGCTGAATGAGATGGCGCTGGAGCTGTCGGGCAACGCCGATACGCTGGCGCAGGCGCTTCAGCCGCAGCGTCAGCAGCTCGACGCGCAGCTGGCGGTGCTGGGCCCGGCGCCCAAAGCAGACAGCGGCGTGAAAGAGACGCCGGAAGTGACGCGGAAACGCAGCTCGCTGGAGGCGCAGAAAAGCAAGCTGGACGATCAGATCAAGCAGGCGGACGGCATCAAAAACAGCGCGCTGATGCTTTCGTCGCAGATCACCAACCTGCGGCGCGATCTGATGAAAACCCAGCTGGCGCTTAACTCCGGCAGTATTCTCGGCCCGCGCTTCTGGGCGCCGCTGTTTGTGAAGCAGGATCTCGATAACGAGAAGATCGACGATTTTCTGCAGGACCTGAAAGACACCGCCGCGCTGTCGTGGGAGCCGGGCTACCGCTTCGGCACTATCGCCTGGCTGCTGGCGGCGATGCTGGTAATGACGCTGGGGCGCCGCTACAGCGAAGAGTTTCTTGCCTGGATCAGCATTCATAAGATGCCGGAAGGGCGGCTACGCCGCAGCTTCCTCGCCGCGGCCATCGCCCTGACCACGCTGGCGGCGGTGGTGCTGACCTTTAACTTCACCGCGCTGGCGTTCGCCCGCCGCGATGAGGTTTCCGGCGACGTGCAGGATTTTGTGGTCAGCCTGGTGAAGCTTAGCGTCTTCTGCGGCCTGATCGCCGGCCTCGGTCGCGCTTTTCTCTCGACGCGTCGCCCAAGCTGGCGTCTGCCCGCCATCTCTAACGAGGTTGCGCTGGCGCTGAAGCCGTTCCCGCCGATCACCGCCGCGCTGGTGTTTATCTTCCAGACGGTAGAGAACTTCAACTACACCGTCGGCACCAGCCTGAACACCACGATTTTCGCCAACGGCCTGACGGCGCTGCTGATCGGCAGCACCGCGCTGGCGATCAGCATGCGCACCAACCGCGTGCGGCGTCGCATGGTGCAGGAAGGGAGCGCGCCGGAGGTGCGCTCGACGCTGGTGGGGCTGATCCAGATGGCGCTGACGCTGACGGCGGTCGCCATTCTGCTGTCGCTGATCATCGGCTACGTCACCCTGGCGCGCTTCCTGAGCTACGAGGTGGTGTGGTGCGGCATTCTGTTCGGCTCGTTCTACTTCCTTAGCCATCTGGTTAACGACGGCTGCGAAAGCCTCTTTTCCGTCAACAGCCTGACCGGCCGACGCCTGCAGACCTCGCTCAATATCGACGAGCGCCACCTGCAGCAGGCGGCGACGCTGCTGGCGGCGCTGGGCAAAACCCTGCTGATCGGCTTTGTGGCGCTGGCGCTGCTTAACGGCACCTTCGCCTCGTCAACGCCGATTGAGCTGCTGCAGAAGGCGATCGAATTCTGGGGTGGCAAAGGGCTGGAGTCGCTCAATATCGTGCCGGCGCATATGGTCAACGCCATTATCTGTCTGGTGGTGGGCATCTATGTGCTGCGCGCCGTGCGCCGCTGGCTCGACAACGATTTCCTGCCGAAGACCACCATGGACGCCGGCATGCGCGTGTCGCTGGTGACGCTGTTCAGCAATATCGGCTATGTGCTGGTGATCCTGCTGACGCTGTCGATTATGGGCCTGCAGTGGAACAAGCTGGCGTGGATTGTCAGCGCGCTGTCGGTCGGTATCGGTTTTGGTTTGCAGGAGATTGTGAAGAACTTTATCTCCGGCCTGATCCTGCTGACCGAACGTCCGGTGAAGGTGGGCGATCTGGTGACCATCAGCGGCATCGAGGGAGATATTCGCCGCATCAACGTGCGCGCCACCGAGATCCAGCTGGGCGACAAGTCGACGGTGATCGTGCCGAACTCGCAGTTTATCTCGCAGAACGTGCGCAACGCCACCATGGGCAACGCGCAGGGCGTGGTGACGATTACGCTGACCTTCCCGCTCAATATCGATCCGGTGCGGGTGCGCGAGCTGCTGCTGGAGGTCTATAACGAGAACGAACGTATTCTCGACACGCCGGAGCCGTCGGTCTCTTTTAAGGATCTGACGTCGCAGGGCATTGTGTTGAGCGTCACCGGCAACGTCGCCAGCCAGCGCCAGATTTCCGGCGCGAAAAGCGACCTGCTGTTCGATATTCTGACGCGCCTGCGCAAAGAGGGCATCGTGCTGTCGACGCCGCAGACCATGATTATCGAGCGCCGCCAGCAGATGGCGGAGCAGGCGGCGGATCCGCTGCCTTAAGTCCGACGCGGATGACGGGATCTGACCGTCATCCGCATTGCCTGTCAGGATATCCTCACCTGAAAGCGGCGCTTTCTTACGCCTTCACTGCCCAGCCTTTCTGCTTGCTGGTTTTGCCAATCCCCGGATTAAACGTATTGGTCGGGTCGAGCTGGCGATAGAAGTCCGCCAGCTGCGGCTTCGCCCGATAGAGATGGCCGACGTTATGCTCCGCCGGATACTCCGCGCCGCGCGCCTCCAGAATCGCCAGCATCTGCGCCTTCAGCGCATGGGCGTCCACCCCTTTTTTCACAATGTAATCCTGATGGAAAACGTGGCAGAAAAAGTGGCCGTAATAGAGGCGATGGCTCAGCGACTGGGTAATCTCCGGCGGCAGGGTTTCAAACCAGTCGCGATCGTTGCGGCGCAGGGCAATATCGAGCGCCAGAATCTCTTCGACCTCGTCGGCGTGCACCGCGTGATAGCGCACCGCCGCGCCTGCCGCCGCGAAGCGATGCAGAAAGGCGTGCGCCCCTTCTTTGCCTTCGCACTCGAAAAACTCGCCGCCGCCTTCGCGGAAATAATCCTTCAGATAGTCGCGCGCCTCGTCGACGCCCGCGCCGGACATCTTCAGCAGCAGATGATGGGCATACTTATCGCGATACTGCTTCATGCGCGTCGGCAGATGCGCCGGGAACAGGGCGCTGAGGCGCTGCAGCAGGCGATCGGTAAAGTGCGGCTTCACAAAGCTCAGCTTCGCCAGCCAGCCGTCGACGCGGCCCTTTAGCGTGAAAAACAGCGGCATCTTGTCGGTGCCGAGTTTGTCGATCATCAGAAAGGTGTCTTTGCCATAGACTTCGGCGATGTCATAGATATCGCGATGCATATATTCGCCCGCCACCGGCAGGTGGGTAAAATGGGCGAGAATATGGCGGCGGATCTCGCTCAGCACCGCGGGATCGTTGGTGCCGATATAGAACACCTGCTGCTTCGGCTCGCAGGGGAAGGTATCCAGCCGCACCGCAAACACCGCCAGCTTGCCGGCACAGCCAGAGGCCTCGAACAGCCGACGCGCATCGGCGTTGAAGCGCGCCGGGGTATCGGCGTCGACGTGCCGCACGCGATCGGCGTAGTCGGGATCGGAAGCGTGACGTTCGTCGTGCTGCACATCCTCCGCGCGCCAGCGCTCGTCATCCAGCCGCCCCAGTATCTCTTCCGGCGAGGCGCCGAGATCGATGCCAAGATGGTTCACCAGCTTCAGCTTGCCCGTTTCATCCACCTGGGCGAACAGCGCCATCTCGCTGTAGGCGGGACCGCGTTTAATCAGCGAGCCGCCGGAGTTATTGCAGATGCCGCCCAGCACCGAGGCGCCGATGCAGGAGGAGCCGATCACCGAATGGGGTTCGCGATTGAGCGGCTTCAGCGTTTTCTCCAGCTGATACAGGGTGCTGCCTGGGAAGGCGAGCACCTGCCTGCCGTCGTCGATCAGCTGCAGCTTATCGAGCCGCCGCGTGCTGATAATCACCACCGGCCGATCGTAATCGCTGCCGCTGGGCGTCGATCCTTCCGTCAGGCCGGTGTTGGCCGCCTGCATCAGAATAATGGCGTCGGCGCTGACCAGCGTCTGCAGCAGCCGCCACAGCTCCAGCAGCGTGCCGGGAAACGCCACCGCCAGCGCGTCGCCCTCGCCGGAGCGAAAGCCTTTGCGGTAGCGGGCGGTCTGCGCCGGATCGGTGAGCAGATGGGAGGCGCCAACGTGGCGGCGCAGGTCGGCAAGTAAAGCGGAATGGATCATGTGCAACTCCCTTGTCATAACATGGCGACCTTACTGTAGCACGTCAGGGAAAAGCGGGGCGCAGTGTGACGCTGACGGCTACCTGCTATTCTCAACTTGTGGCACACTGCCGGCTGTTAATTCGATATTGCGCAGTTACTTAAGAGAACCCGACCTGATGAAATGGATTTACTCTGTTAGTCTCGCTGTCTCCCTCGCGCTGCAACCCGCGCTGGCTGAGGAGCTAATTGGCCCTCATCCGATGAACGCGCAGGCGCGCGACGCCTTTGTTAACCAACTGCTTAGCCAGATGACGCTGGATGAAAAAATAGGCCAGCTCAGGCTGATCAGCGTCGGGCCGGACAACCCGAAAGAAGCGATTCGCGACATGATCCACAAAGGGCAGGTCGGCGCCATCTTCAACACCGTAACGCGTCAGGATATTCGCGCCATGCAGGATCAGGTGATGCAGCTCAGCCGCCTGAAGATCCCGCTCTTTTTCGCCTATGACGTGGTGCACGGCCAGCGCACCATTTTCCCGATTCCCCTTGGCCTTGCGTCGAGCTGGGATCTGGACGCCGTCAGTACAGTCGGGCGCGTCTCCGCCTATGAAGCCGCCGACGACGGGCTGAATATGACCTGGGCGCCGATGGTGGACGTCAGCCGCGAGCCGCGCTGGGGCCGCATCTCCGAAGGGTTCGGCGAAGACACCTGGCTCTCCTCGCAGATGGGCAGCACCATGGTGAAGGCGATGCAGGGCAAAAGCGCCGCCGATCGCTATGCGGTAATGACCAGCGTCAAGCACTTCGCCGCCTATGGCGGCATTGAGGGCGGCCGCGACTACAACACGGTGGACATGAGTTCGCAGCGCCTGTTTCAGGACTATCTGCCGCCCTATAAAGCCTCGCTGGACGCGGGCAGCGGCGGCGTCATGGTGGCGCTTAACTCGCTCAACGGCGTGCCCGCCACCGCCGACGGCTGGCTGCTGAAAACGGTGCTGCGCGACGAGTGGAAATTTAAAGGCATCACCATCAGCGACCACGGCGCCATCAAAGAGCTGCTCAAGCACGGCGTGGCGAGCGATCCCGAGGATGCGGTGCGCGTCGCCCTGAAGTCGGGCATCGACATGAGCATGAGCGACGAGTACTACAGCAAATATCTGCCGGGGCTGGTGAAACGCGGTGCGGTAAGCATGGCGGAGATCGACGACGCGGCGCGTCATGTGCTCAACGTCAAATATGATATGGGGCTGTTTAACGATCCCTACAGCCATCTCGGTCCGAAGGAAAGCGACCCGCAGGACACCAATGCGGAAAGCCGTCTGCATCGCGCCGACGCGCGCGACGTGGCGCGCAAAAGCATTGTGCTGCTGAAAAACCGTCTGGAGACCCTGCCGCTGAAGCGCGCCGGTACCATCGCGCTGATTGGACCGCTGGCCGACAGCCAGCGCGACATCATGGGCAGCTGGTCGGCGGCGGGCGTGGCGAAACAGTCGGTGAGCCTGCTGCAGGGCATGCGCAACGCCACGGCGGGCAAAGCGACGCTGCTCTACGCCAAAGGTGCCAATATCAGCGACAACAAAGGCATTCAGGACTTCCTTAATCTCTACGAGCAGGCGGTGTCGGTCGACGCGCGCACGCCGCAGGCGATGATCGACGAGGCGGTGGAGAAGGCGAAGCAGGCGGACGTAGTGGTCGCAGCGGTCGGCGAAGCGCAGGGGATGGCGCATGAGGCCTCCAGCCGCAGCGAACTCACTATCCCGGCCAGTCAGCAGAAGCTGCTGGCGGCGCTGAAGGCCACCGGCAAGCCGCTGGTGATCGTGCTGATGAACGGGCGGCCGCTGACGCTGGTCAACGAAGATCGCATGGCGGACGCGCTGGTGGAGACCTGGTTCAGCGGAACGGAAGGCGGCAACGCCATTGCCGACGTGCTGTTCGGCGACTACAACCCGTCCGGCAAGCTGCCGATCACCTTCCCGCGCTCGGTGGGTCAGATCCCGCTCTACTACAACCATCTGCCGACCGGACGTCCCTATAACTACGCCAAGCCGAATAAATATACCTCGCACTACTATGATACGGTGAACGGCCCGCTCTACCCGTTTGGCTATGGGCTGAGCTACACCAGCTTCAGCGTCTCGCCGGTGAAAATGTCGGCGAAAACCATGCCGCGCAACGGCACGGTTGAGGCGAGCGTCACGGTGACCAACACCGGCGATCGCGACGGCGCGACGGTGGTGCAGATGTATCTTAACGATCCGGTCGCCTCTGTCAGTCGTCCGGTGCGCGACCTGCGCGGCTTTAAGCGCATTATGCTGAAAGCGGGCGAGTCGCAGACGGTCAGCTTTAAGATCGACGTGGACGCGCTAAAGTTCTGGAACCAGCAGATGCAGCAGGTGGCGGAGCCAGGCACGTTTAACGTGATGATTGGGCTGGATTCGGTACGCACCCAGCGCGCGCAGTTCGATTATCTGTAACCCCACACCCTGTCTTCTCCCGGCGCAGCCGCCGGGAGAACGAGGTCCCCGCTGTGAACACCATTCGCAATCGTATCCAGAATCAGGTTTTTCGCGTTAACGGTCTGGCGCTCAATGAATTCGACATCTCGCAGCCGCCAGGCGATCCCGGCCTGTTCGGCCCGGACAGCGTCATCTGGCGCGTGCACGGCGACTTTCCCTCAATGCTGTGCGGCGGCATCAGCGCCTTGCTGCTGCAGATGCTGCACCCTTCCGCGCTGGCGGGGGTCTGGGATCACTCTAACTTTCGCCAGGATATGCTCGGCCGCCTGCGCCGCACCAGTCAGTTCATCGCCGTCACCACCTTCGGCAATCGCCACGACGCCAGCCTGCTGATTGAACGGGTCAAAAAGATCCATCTGCGCGTCAGCGGCGTCGACAACTACGGCCAGCCCTATGCCGCCAGCGATCCACATCTGCTCACCTGGGTGCACGTCGCCGAAACCAGCGCCTTTCTCGCCGCCCATTTGCGCTTTAAAAATCCACGGCTCAGCCTGGCGGAGCAGGATCGCTACTATCAGGAGGCGGCGCTGATCGCCGAGGCGCTGGGGGCAACAGAGGTGCCGAAAAGCGTCGCGGCGGTAGCGCGCTATCTGCATGACATGCGCGGCGAGCTGCGCTTTGATGCGCGCACCGCCGAGGTGACGCGGCTGCTGCGCGAGGCGCCCGCGCCGACATGGCAGGCGAAACCGGCGATGCATGTGATGCTGAGATCAGGTATGGCGCTGCTGCCCGACTGGGCGCAGGCGATGTCGGGACAGCAGGTCAGTGCGCTGTCGCGCGCGCTGCTCGACGCCGAGATGCGGCTGCTGGCGAAAACCCTGCGCTGGTCGATTACGCGCGGCGCTTATCACCGCGCCATGCTGCGCATGGGACGGCAACCTTAACGTCTTCTTAACGGTTTACTGGCGTAAAGCAGGCGCCGCTGCAGCGCGGCTTAACCGCGCCGCGTGGCAAAAGATAACCCGGCGTTAAGTACGGAACTCATCGTGTGGCCGGGTATAGCTGCGCGGCCTGCGCGCCTGACGGCGCAGCGTCGCCTGGCGCTGCTGACAGTGGTGCGCCAGCACGCCGAGTCCGACGCCGATCGTTCCCAGCGACAGCAGACTCGGCCAGAGATCGGCGGGCAGCAGCGCCAGCGCCAGCAGGCCCAGCGCCATCAGCGCGATCGCCAGCGTCAGCGAGGTGTAGCGATAAAGAAGCAGGAGAAAAAGGGCAAGCAGCGCTAACTCGCGCCAGGAAAAATCGGGAACCAGCAGCATCATGCGCCTCCGATAAAAGAGATAACGCGACCATAGCATGGGGCGGCGGCGGAAAAACGCGAATAGCGTTTCACCCTCACGGCGGGCAATGGATTAGCGTTGCTGAGCGGTTGCGCGGCTTTTCGCGCCGCCTGCTTAACCGTTGCTTACTGCTGGAATCGGGCGTCGATCTGACTTTGAGAGTTTTACCCTTGTCTCACGTGGCGGCAGTGCGGATCCTGCTCTACTCTCGGGGAAATGGATCCCTAAGGCTTTGTCGAGGCGCTATGACTTACCAACCTCTGATTGCTGAGGTCCACAATCAGCAACATACACTGACGGCGATTGTCGAGCAGGATGCGCGCACCGCTTACTTTTACATCTGGCCGACGGATCTGTTCCGCAGTCAGTATGCGGTGCGCGGCTGCTGGCTGCGCAATCTGCTGCCGGCGCCGGCCCAGGAGGATCGCGAGGCGATGGAGCAGGGCATCGCGCCGCTGCTCAGCGCCGAGTTCTGCCGCACCCTTGAGGCGGAGCCGCCGCTCGATCCGGCGGGTCTGCAGGTGCTCTGGGAGCCGAGCGACGACGGCGCGGCGCTCTGGTACTACGGCCAGCTGCTGGCGGTGATCCCGGGCTGGAGCCTCTATCAGGAGAAACAGGTGAGCTTCTCCTCCGGCTGTATTAAACCAAACCGGCTCACCGCGCCGCTCGGTTCCGCCTCCACCAACGACTACTACGCGCGCGCCGAGCACCAGCGTCAGTTCTGGCGCGACTGGCATGACGGCAATGAGTGGGACCGCGTGCAGCAGGCGCTGCTGCAGCGCTATCAGGCGCAGTTTGGCGAGTCGGTGAAGTATTACGCTATCGATCAGGGCAGCTGGCCGCCGATGGCCATCTCCCAGCACTGGCATCAGGGCGTCTGGTATTTCCTTACGCTCGGCATGAGCATCCGTCCGATGCCGCAGGTCGACTACCTGTTCGACGAGCTGGCGCCGCAGTATCGCCGCATCGAGCTGGCGATGGCGGTGGACGGCGAGGTGATGACCGAGAGCAATGCAGTGCAGATGGCGAGCGCGCTGGCGGAATTCGCCCATCTGCCCTGGGCGCGCCTCACCTGGCTGGGCGAGGGCCACACGCTGGCGTCTGAAGTGGCGCCGGTCGGCTTCGAGAGTTTCCTGCTGGCGAACGCGCTGGCGGACGAGCGCGCGCAGTTTAGCCTGCCGAAGCGCGACGGCGATCGACCCAACCTGCTGTGGGCGACGCCCATCACCGAAGCGGAGCGCCTCTTCGCCCAGGCGGACGAGCTGGGCGGTCAGCAGCTGGCGGAGCGGCTACTGGCGGCGGGCAATAACCATATTTTCCGTCCGCGCCAGCAGGTGGTCGAGAGCGACATCTGACGGCGGCGCGCTGTTCAGGCAGCGCGCGAGTCAGTGGTGAGCAACTAAATAATTACCCCTGTCAACGAGTTGTTAAATTTGTGATCGCGCGCGCCTCAAGTTACCTCTGCCCGCGCCGTTAACCCTGATCAGGCAATCGCGCCGATTCTGCCAGGGGAAAGCAGATGCTTAAAACAACTCAATCCCGCTTCACCGCGGTTCTTGTTCTCTTTTTTCTCGTTCTGATGCTGATCACGGTCGTGGTGATCAAGCAGTTTATCGCGCCTCAGTTAACCGCTAACCAGAGCCAGCTGGTGCGCTACCAGGTCGACGCGCTGGCGACCGGCATCGTCGAGCAGATGAACCGCGTGCAGGCGCAGCAGCGCGCCATTACCGAGGCGGCGGGGGTAATGGAGAGCGCCACCATCGACGCCTTACTGCCGACGCTGGTGAACCAGTATCAGGACAGCAACGTCTTCGGCGGCGGCATCTGGCCGCTGCCTAATCGACGCGATGCGGCGAAAGAGAAAGACAGCAGCTTCTTTGCGCGCAACGCCAGCAACCAGCTGCAGGTCAACACCTACTGGAACTCCGACGCCGCCGACAAATACTGGGAGCAGCCCTGGTACAAAGACGGCATGGCCGCGCCAAAAGGGCAGTGCGCCTGGGCGAAAGCCTACCAGGACGCTGCCAGCCCGCAGCCGCGCACCAACTGCGCCATGGCGATCTATCGCGACGGCACCGTCTGGGGCGTCGCCACTATTGACGTCACGCTCGGCTTCTTCAACCATCTGGCGAAAGAGATGGGCGACGCCATTCAGGGCCGCGTGCTGATTGTCGAGGCGGACGGCAAAGTGGTGGGCAACGCCGCGCTGGTGGACGGCACGCCGAAGCTGGAAAACCTGAGCGATCTGCAGCTGCCGATGGCGGCGCCGCTGAAATCCCTGCTGGGCAGCGCCGGCAGCCAGCCGACGGAAACCACCTTCGACGGCGAGGATGGCGAACATACGCTGTTCCTGCAGGCGATCGCCGGCAGCCCCTGGTATCTCGCCAGCGACGTGCCAACCAGCCTGCTGACCGCGCAAACGCACAGCATGCTGACGCGTCTCGGCCTGGTGCAGATCCCGCTGGCGATCGTGCTGCTGCTGGTGCTGCTGGGCTTTATCCGCTCGATGATGCAGCGCCTTAACCTGCTGCATCGCAATATCGACGCGCTGGCGCAGGGCGGGGCCGATCTGACCCAGCGCTTGCCCGCCAGCAACAGCCCGGAATTCAACGCCGTGGCGCAGAGTTTCAACAACTTTATCAGCTATCTGCAGGGGCTGATGCGTCAGGTCGGCGACAGCGCGCTGGCGATTACCGCCGCCTCGCGTGAAATCGCCAGCGGCAACGCCAACCTCTCGTCACGCACCGAAGAGCAGGCCAGCTCGATCGTTGAAACCGCGGCCTCTATGGAGCAGCTGACCGGCACGGTGCGGCAGAACGCCGATAACGCCACCCACGCCAACCAGCTGGCGGGCAACGCGTCGCAGGTGGCGTCGCGCGGCACCGAGGTGGTGCGTCAGGTGGTGAGCACCATGGGCGAAATCCATCACTCCTCGCGCAAAGTGGTCGATATTATCAGCGTCATCGACAGCATCGCCTTCCAGACCAACATCCTCGCGCTCAACGCCGCGGTGGAGGCGGCGCGGGCGGGCGAGCAGGGCCGCGGCTTCGCGGTGGTCGCCTCGGAAGTGCGTAACCTGGCGCAGCGTTCCGCCAACTCGGCGCGCGAAATTAAAAAGCTGATCGAAGAGTCGGTGGCCAATATCGACGCCGGCAGCCAGCTGGTGGAGCAGGCGGGAGAAACCATGGACGAGCTAATGCAGGGCGTCAGCAGCGTGACGACGCTAATGAGCGAAATCATGTCCGCCAGCCGCGAGCAGAGCATGGGCATCGAGCAGGTCAACGTCGCCATCACCCAGCTCGACGGCACCACGCAGCAGAACGCCGCGCTGGTGGAGCAGGTCTCCGCCGCCGCCCAGGCGATGGAGGAGCAGAGCGTGCAGCTGGAGCAGGTGGTGCAAAGCTTCCGTCTGTAATCTTTACCCGGAGGGGCTCGCGCAGGCGGGCCCTTTTTTTTGCGGGAAACCGCACGAATTCACGCGGCATGAATCGGCTGGGATGTGCCAGAATAGTAGGAGTTATCTTAAGGAATCCCCATGTCTGCTATCGAAGTTATCCTCGTCGACCATCTCGATCGTCCCACCGGTAAAATGGAAAAGCTGGAAGTGCATGAGAAGGGATTGTTGCATCGCGCGGTGACGGTTTACGTGTTCAATTCGCGCGGCGAACTGCTGCTGCAGCGCCGCGCCAGCGGCAAATATCACTGCGGCGGTTTGTGGAGCAACACCACCTGCGGTCATCCTTATCCCGCCGAGCCGACCCAGCAGGCGGCAGAGCGCCGCTTGTATGAGGAAATGGGGCTGGAACTCTCGCTGACGCCGGTATTCGAGCTGAGCTATAACCTGCCGCTCAGTAACGGTCTCACCGAGCATGAGTATGGTCATGTCTATTTCGCCATCAGCGACGACCTGCCGACGCCGGATCCGCAAGAGGCGGACGACTGGCGCTATCTCTCGGTGAGCGACATCCAGCGCGCGATGCTGGAGGAGCCGCAGCAGTTCACCCCCTGGTTTCTCTACACTTTTCCGCGCATACCCGCCTATTTAAATGCGCTGAGTATGCCGGCGTAAAGAGAAATGGCCGCCCGATTGGGCGGCCATTTCTTTAACGTTCTGCAAAATCCTCCGCGTCCACATCGTAGCCCGACGGCTCCCAGCGGATCGCCAGCAGCGCCAGCAGTCCCGCCAGCGGCGCGAGGAAAATCACCCAGAACACGCCGGTGCCCAGCGCGGCAACCAGCACCGGAAACAGAAACAGCGACACCGTGGAGCTGCCGCGCATCAGCGTCTGGTTAAAGCCGACGCCGACGCCGCGCAGCGAAGTGGGATAGCTAAGCGAGGCGAAGGTCATGGTGTGCGACCCCGGTCCAAAGCCCTGACCGAACAGGAACAGCGCCAGCATAGCGATAGCGATAGCCGCCTCCTGGCCGCCCTCGGGACGCCCAATCAGCGCCAGGCCCAGCAGCGCCACGCACTGACAGGCGTAGCCCGCCACCGACATCTTCCACGCGCCGAGACGCGGCACCAGCCGCACCGCCAGCACGCCGCCGACAAAGGCGAACAGCAGATTAAGCGCCAGCGACACTAAAATAGTGGTCAGCATCGACTGGGCGAAAAAGCTGCTGATAATCACCGGCAGGCCAAACGCCACCGCGTTATAGGCGAAAGAAGAGGCGACGGAGGTAATGGTCGCCAGCAGCGTGCGGCGCAGGTAAACGCCCCGCAGCAGCGCGCCGTAATTGCGCCAGCTGGCGCGACGCGCGGGCTGAGGCGGCGTCGCCGCCGCATCCTCCGCCACCTGCGCGTTAATATTCCAGCCGCTGCGCAGAATCGCCGCCGCGCCGTTGAGATCGCCCTGATTCGCTGCCCACACCGGCGACTCGCTCATATAGCGGCTGCGGATGGCGATAATAATCAGCGCAG
The DNA here is from genome assembly GCF_022394795.1 of Pantoea sp. Z09. Taxonomy (NCBI): domain Bacteria; kingdom Pseudomonadati; phylum Pseudomonadota; class Gammaproteobacteria; order Enterobacterales; family Erwiniaceae; genus Pantoea; species Pantoea sp. Z09. The sequence goes on along the minus strand of NZ_CP092373.1, from coordinate 2,626,871 downwards.
GCACCGCGCCGAAGCCGAGAATAAGCCGCCATAGCCAGCCGGTGTGGCTCTCCGGCAGCACCGCGTAGAGCAGCAGCACCAGCAGATAGGAGATGCTGATCGCCGCATACCAGGTGGGGCACCACATCGCCACGCTGGCCGCCTTATTGCCCTTGCCGCGCAGGCGGGAAAATTCGGCGAGAAACGCCATCGCCACCGGCAGATCGATGCCGACCCCCAGCCCCATCACAAAGCGCGCGCCGCCCAGCACATACTCGTTGGGCGCAAAGGCGCAGGCGAGCGCCGCCACCACGAAAAAGAACATATCCGCCATAAAAACCCGATAGCGGCCGATTTTATCGGTGAGATAGCCGCCGATCAGCGCGCCGACGATGGCGCCGAAGGTAATGGCGGAGGCGACCATGCCGGTGCCGGTCGGGGTCAGGTTGAACTCGCGCGCCACATCCTTGATGCCGAACGCCAGCGCGCCGAGATCGTAAGCGTCCAGAAACACGCCGCCCAGCGCGATCGCCACCACGATGCGCGCGTTGTTGCGCGCGCCGTCGCCGCTATTGATCAGGCGCGACACGTCCGCCGCGCTGCGGATCCACTGGGTTTCGCCGCCGGGCTGGCTCCCTGTCAACGCCACATGGGCGGAAGAAGAAGTAAGATCGGTCATGATGTTGTCTGTGATTATTGTGAGTGAACGGACAGCTTACCGTCCAGACGTCTGGACGTAAATTCTTTTCAGTTATAACCAGACCGATAACGGTATGAAAAAGTTGAGGCGCGACACTTCACGCTTCAGGCAATGTGTTACGCGATGCATGACGAAACGACTATTCTCTATAAGCACCTCACAAATAACCGAATTAAAGGAATACCTCATGGCAAGGTCTGGTTTTCTGGCATTGACGGCAGCCGCGCTGCTGCTGGCGACAGGCGCGGCGCAGGCCGCCGATCCCGTGCGCGTGGGTTCGAAAATCGATACGGAAGGTTCGCTGCTGGGCAATGTGATCCTGCAGGTGCTGGAGAAGCACGGCGTGAAAACGGTGAATAAAATCCAGCTCGGCACCACCCAGGTAGTGCGCGGCGCCATCACCGCGGGCGAACTCGATATCTATCCTGAATATACCGGCAACGGCGCCTTCTTCTTCAACGACGAAAAAGATGCTGCCTGGAAAAACGCGCGCCAGGGCTATGAGAAGGTGAAAAAGCTCGACGCCGATAAAAATCAGCTGGTGTGGCTGACGCCTGCGCCGGCGAACAACACCTGGACCATCGCGGTGCGCCAGGATGTGGCGCAGCAGAACCAGCTCAGCTCGCTGGAGGATCTCAGCCGCTACCTGAAAAAAGGTGGCACCTTCAAGCTGGCGGCCTCGGCGGAGTTTATCGAGCGCGGCGACGCCCTGCCGGCGTTTGAAAAAGCCTACGATTTCAAATTAACCCAGAGCCAGCTGCTCTCGCTGGCCGGCGGCGACACGGCGGTGACCATTAAGGCGGCGGCGCAGCAGACCTCCGGCGTCAACGCGGCGATGGCCTACGGCACCGACGGCCCGGTGGCGGCACTGGGCCTGCAAACCCTGAGCGATCCCAAAGGCGTGCAGCCGATCTATGCGCCGACGCCGGTGATCCGCGCGTCAGTGCTGAAAGCCTATCCCGACATCGACAGCTGGCTGAAGCCGGTTTTCAGCAAGCTGGATGAGAAAACCCTGCAGCAGCTGAACGCGAAAATCGCCGTCGAAGGCCAGGACGCCAGCAGCGTGGCGAGCGAATGGCTGCAGCAGCAGAAGCTGCTGTAAACCATGGCGCTATCGCGGGAAGCGATGCTGCCGGCGCGGCGGCAGCCGGTTGCGCTGCTGCTGCTGTTGCTGCTGAGTCTGGCGCTCTACTGGCTGCCGTTCCTGAGCTACGCCCCCAACCGGCTGGTCTCCGGCCAGCCGCTGATGCTCGGCCAGGCGGAGGACGCCGGCTGGCTGGCGCTGCCGCTGGCGGCGCTCTGGCTGCTGCTGTGGGCGCGGCCGTCACGCGTCTCGCTGGCGCTGATGCTGCTCGCCTGCGACGCGCTGCTGACCGGCATGATCTGGCTGAGCGGGCACGAGGCGGCGCGGCTGGCGGCGCAGGGCAGCGCGCTGGCGCGCACCAGCTTTGGCGGCGGGCTATGGCTGGCGTGCGGCGTCACGCTGCTGCTCGGCGCGGAGCTGGCGCGCAACCTGACGCGCAACAGCCTCTGGCGGCTGCTGCTTAATCTACAGATCTGGCTGCTGCCACTGCTGATGCTGTTTAGCGGCGAGCTGAACGCGCTGTCGCTGCTAAAAGAGTACGCCAACCGTCACGCGGTGTTCGACGCGGCGCTGGCGCGTCACCTGACGCTGCTCTGCGGCACCCTGCTGCCGGCGCTGCTGATCGGGCTGCCGCTCGGCGTGCTGCTGCACCGGCGTCCGGCGTGGCAGAGCGGCGTCTTCAGCGTGCTGAACGTTATCCAGACCGTGCCGTCGGTGGCGCTGTTCGGCCTGCTGATCGCACCTCTTGCCGGACTGGCGAAAACCTTTCCCTGGCTCGGCGCATGGGGCATCAGCGGCATCGGCATGGCGCCGGCGCTGATCGCGCTGACGCTCTACGCGCTGCTGCCGCTGGTACGCAGCGTGGTGGCCGGGTTGCAGCAGGTGCCGCGCGACGTGCGTGAAAGCGCGCGCGGCATGGGCATGAGCCCGCTGCAGCGCTTTTTCGCCGTCGACGTGCCGCTGGCGCTGCCGGTGTGGCTTGCCGGCCTGCGCGTGGTGGTGGTGCAGACGCTGGGCATGGCGGTGGTCGCCGCACTAATCGGCGCGGGCGGCTTCGGCGCCATTATTTTTCAGGGGCTGCTCAGCAGCGCGCTCGATCTGGTGCTGCTTGGCGTGATCCCGGTGATCGCACTGGCGGTTATCATCGACGCGCTGTTCCGCCTGCTGATTTCCCTGCTGGAGAGAACCCATGATTCACTTTAACGGCGTGAGTAAACATTTCGCCGGCAAGGCGGCGGTGAAAGATCTGACGCTGCAGATTGGCGAGGGCGAGTTCAGCGTGCTGCTCGGCACCTCCGGCTCCGGCAAATCGACCACGCTGAAGATGATCAACCGGCTGGTGGAGTTTGACGAAGGCGAGATCCTGTTCGCCGGCGAGTCGATCCGGCGGCTCGAGGCGCGCGACCTGCGTCGCCGCATGGGCTACGCCATTCAGTCGATCGGCCTGTTTCCCCACTGGACGGTGGAAAAAAATATCGCCACCGTGCCGGCGCTGCTCGGCTGGCCGAAAGCCCGCATTCGCGCGCGGGTAGAGGAGCTGCTGGCGCTGCTGGGACTGGACGCCCAGCTGGCGCGTCGCCTGCCGCATCAGCTCTCCGGCGGGCAGCAGCAGCGCGTTGGCGTGGCGCGCGCGCTGGCGGCCGATCCAGAGGTGCTGCTGATGGATGAGCCTTTCGGCGCGCTCGATCCGGTGACGCGCGGCGCGCTACAGCAGGAGATGCTGCGTATTCACCGTCTGTCGGGCCGCACCATCGTGCTGGTCACGCACGATATCGACGAGGCGCTGACGCTGGCGGACAACATCGTGCTGATGGACGACGGTGAAATCGTGCAGCAGGGCAAGCCCGCTGCGCTGCTGACCCAGCCGAAAAACAATTTTGTGCGCGACTTTTTTGGCAGAAGCGAGCTGGGCGTGCGCCTGCTGTCGCTGGGGCAGGTAGGCAACGCGGCGCGGCGCGGCGAATGGCTGGAAGGCGAGCCGCTGGCGGCCGCCCAGTCGCTGCGCGAGGCGCTGTCGCAGTTTATCGCGCAGCGCACCGACAAACTGCCGGTGGTGGATGAGCGTCAACAGCCGCTCGGCGTGCTCTACTTCAGCGATCTGCTGACGCTGCGCGAGGGACAATAATGCGCTGGCTGAAGGATCCGCTGCTGTGGCTGATTATCCTGTTTATTGCGCTGCTGGTCGGTTTGCCCTACAGCGGTCCGCTGTTCGCCTGGTGGTTCCCGGAGCAGGCGCGGCCGCTCTACCAGCAAGAGAGCTTTGTGCAGCTGGCGCTGGCGCATCTCTTTCTGGTGGTGACCGCCAGCACGCTGGCGCTGCTGGCGGGCGTTGGCAGCGGTGTGCTGGTCACGCGGCGCGCAGGACGGCGCTTTCGACCGCTGGTGGAGACCATCGTGGCGGCCGGGCAGACCGTTCCGCCGGTTGCGGTGCTGGCGATCGCCGTGCCGGTGATGGGATTCGGCGCCTGGCCTGCGGTCGCGGCGCTGTTTCTTTATGGCCTGCTGCCGATTTTGCAGGGCACGCTGGCCGGGCTGGACAGCGTGCCCGCCAGCAGCCGAGAGATCGCCGACGGCGTCGGCATGAGCCCCTGGCAGCGTTTATGGCAGGTCGAGCTGGCGCTGGCGGCGCCGGTGATTCTGGCAGGGGTACGGACGTCGGTGATTGTGAATATCGGCACGGCGGCGATCGCCTCGACCGTGGGCGCGGAGAGTCTCGGCTCGCCGGTAATCATCGGCCTGAGCGGCTTTAATACCGCCTATGTCATTCAGGGGGCGCTGCTGGTAGCGCTGCTGGCGATTGTCAGCGATCGCCTGTTTGAGCGCCTGCAGCGCCGGCTTAACGTGAGTGGAGAATAAGGGTGTAGCCGACCAGCATCAGCCCGCCGGTGCCGCCGACGGCCATAATGAAAAACAGCGTTGCGAAGAAGATTTTTTGCCAGTTCATGCGGAAACCTGATTAGAGCCTGAAAGGCGGGGATGATAACGCGGGCAGGGCGAGGCGAAAAGGGCCCTGCGTGCGTTTTACTGAAAGCGCGTTTCGTGCGCGCGAATGGTAAAACCCTGCTCCTGCCAGTGCGTCAGCTGCTCCTGCTGGCGACGGGTCAGTTTTTTGCCGGTCCAGACAAAAATGGTCTGGCCGGGAAAGAGTTCCGGCCGCGGCAGATCCAGCGGCTCCGCCAGCACGTCAAGCCGCCATCCCTCCTGCGAGAGACGCCAGGCTTCCAGCCAGATGCGGGTGCGATCTTCCACCGCCCAGCCGAGGATCAGCGCATCTTTACCCGCTTTTTTGCGGCTGGCGGCGAGACAGAAGGCGACGTAGTCGATAAGCGCGCCGTCCAGCAGGCTGCTCATCACGCGCGCGGTGTTTTGATCCAGCCCGAGCTTTTGCCGTACCGGCATAATAACGTGATCGATCAGGGCATCCACCGGATTTTCGCGTCCCAGCGTAGCGATTTTCGCCCGCAGCTTGGCCGGTCTGACGTGGCGCAGCACGCTCATCAGCTCTTCCTGAAGATTGACCCAACCGTCATGAACGTTAACGTTTTCGCCTTCAAGCAGCGCCTTGACTTTGCCCACCGGCACGCCGCTCTCGATCCAGCGTTTAATTTCTTCAATGCGCTGAACATCCTCGTCATCAAACTGACGATGTCCACCCTCAGAGCGTTGCGGCTTTAATAAGCCATAACGACGTTGCCACGCGCGCAGCGTGACTGGATTTATTCCACAGCGTTCGGCAACGTCGCCGATACTGTAAAAGGCCATAACTTCCCCAAACTTCCTGCAGCAATCCCATAACATTAACCAACAGGATCAACTTGTACAAATGTTTTTTAAGTGTACAAGTTGACCCTGGCGCGTATTTCACGCTTAATCTCATATGTGAGATAATTTTCCCATATGTGAGATGAAGCGGATGCTGATTGCAGAAACTGAACAACGCCTGGCGGCTCGCCTGGCGGAACTGCGCCTCCAGCGCGGCTGGTCGCTTGATGAGCTTGCCACGGCAACCGGCATCAGCCGGGCGTCATTGTCGCGTATTGAGCGCGGCGAAACCAGCCCTACGGCTGCGTTATTAAATCGTTTATGCGTCGCCTACGGTCTTACCATGTCACGGCTGCTAAGTGAAGTGGAAGAGGGCGTCGATCTGCTTTTGACGCCCGAGCAGCAGCCAGTATGGCGCGACGAGAGCAGCGGCTTCGTGCGGCGCAACGTTTCGCCGCCCGCCGCTCATTTTCGCGCGGAGCTGGTCGAAGGCCAGCTGCGTCCCGGTGCGCGCATCGACTACGACGCGCCGCCCGTGCAGGGGCTGGAGCAGCATATCTGGCTGCAGCAAGGCGGCCTGACCATCACCATGGACGGGCAGAGCTGGACGCTGCAAACCGGCGACTGCCTGCGTTTTCATCTCACAGGCCGCTCCGCGTTTGAGGCGCACCTCACCGACGGCGCGCGCTATCTACTGGTGGTATGCAAGCCATGACAAATTTTGCCTGGATAGATGTCGCGCAGGCGCGCCAGCGGCTGACCCAGCTGAGCGATCTGCTGCAGGCGTGCGTCGCGGACGGCGCCAGCATCGGCTTTACCGACCCGCAGGATCGCGCCGTGATAGAGCAGTTCTGGCGCCGTCGGGCGGCGAACCTCGTCAGCGGCGAGAGCGAGCTGCTTATCGCCTCTCAGCACGACGTTGTGGTCGGCTGCGTCATGCTCGGCGTCGGCAGTATGCCGAATGGCCGCCATCGCGCGGAGGTGAGCAAGCTGCTGGTGCATCCGCACGCGCGCCGACAGGGCATTGCGCGCCAGCTGATGCGGCTGGCCGAGCAGCGGGCGCAGGCGCTGGATAAAACGCTGCTGGTGCTCGACACCCGCAGCGGCGACGTCGCCACCGATCTTTATCTGTCGCTTGGCTGGCAGATCGCTGGTGCGATCCCCGGCTACGCCGAGTCGATTACCGGCGAACGAGAGGCGACGACGGTGATGTTTAAGCAGCTGGCTTGCCGGCTATGATTCAGGTGGCGCGTGAAAGCGCGGATCATCCCGATGCGCGCTGGCTGCTGGATCAGCTTTCCGACGCGCTGGCACGGCTGACCGGCAGCAGCGGCCGCGCCCGCTTTGATGCGGCGGAGATGATGATGCCGGGACGCCTGTTCGCCGTGGCGCGCAATGCGCAGCGGCAGCCGGTCGGGTGCGGCGCGTTCCGTCCGTTACAGCCTGGCGTGGCCGAACTTAAACGCATGTTCGCCTTGCCGGGGAGCCGCGGTGTCGGCGCGGCGCTGCTGACCTTCCTTGAGCAGCAGGCGCGACAGGCAGGCTACCAGCAGCTGTGGCTGGAAACGCGACGCGTAAACGGGCGTGCGCTGGCATTTTACGCGCGTCACGGCTATCAGCCGATTGCGTCGTTTGGCCCCTATGCCGCGATGCCGCAGGCGCAGTGCCTGGGCAAGCGGCTGGACGGTCAGGGCGAGGCATAGCTGACCGGCGTCACCGCCTGCTGGTCGATCTGCTGGCTTAACGCGCGCACGGCGCTTTTTAGCGGGCAGAGGGTGCCGACCGGCGTCACGCGACAGTCAGCCTGCCGCCACTCTTCGCGCAGCAGCGGATGCGCCGCATCGATCGGCTGCAGGCGGCGCAGCGCATCCAGACTCTGCGCCTGAAAATAGAGGCGCAGAAAGCGCTGGCTGCTGGCGTTGTCGCGCCAGCGCTCCAGCACCAGACTGCTACCGGGCGGAATATTGCCGCGCGTATAGCCGGGCAGCGTCCAGCTAAAGCCCATCAGGGTGCGCACCATGGCGATATTCGTGTCGTGCGCTACCAGCAGGAGCCAGCTCGCATTCGGCGCGGCATCCTCTCCCGCGATCTGTTTTAGCATGGCGTCGAGCAAAATTGAGCCGCGCTTCTGCGCGGTATAGAGCACATCGTTGCTGAGGTCGTAGTTCGCCGTCAGCAACGGCAGGATAGCGCCGATCTGCGAGGCGCGCGTGATGTTGCCCCAGGCGATCTGGCTGAGCGGCAGGTTTTCGCTCCAGCCGAGGCGCAGCGTCTCTGCCATGCTCGCCATGACGCTCAGCCCGGCGACATAGGGCTTACCGCTTTTGCTCTGGCGGATCTGCCAGGGCTGATCGAACAGCGCGCAGCGAGCCTCGGAGAGGCACACCGCCTGTTTCAACGCCTGAATGGCCGGCTGCAGCGCCCGCTGGCGCGCGGCCAGATCCCCTGCTGTCGCCGCGACCGCCGCGCGCTGCCGCGCGGGATCGGAGCGGGTCGCGGCAAAGGCGTCGGTCTGGAACAGCGGATCGTCATCGCCCGCCACGTGATGGATCGCGACGCCGCAGCCGGGGAAAGCGCCGTCAACCAGCGCCTCGGCGGTGGCGCGGGTACGCTGCAGCGGGCTGGCGCGCACATAAATGGTCTGTGGCTGCGGGCAGCCGGCGGTCAGCAAACCGAGCTGGCGATAATGGTCGCCTTCCCAGCGTCCCTTATTCACCACCGCCGCGTAGCCGTGGCCGGTCAGCTCGCCGTCGCGCGTGCGCCATATCGGCCAGGGGCGCTGCGTGGCGGCCTCCATCTCCCTGCGGTTGCCGGGCGTCGGCGGGCGAACGCCGTGGCGGCTTAGCTCCACCACCTTTTCCAGCTGATAGTCTGGCTGCGCGCTCGCCTGAGCGGCGAAAAACAGCAGCGCGAGAGCTGGAAACAGGCGCGCTACCTGCGTCATACGGGCAAAAGTCATCTCTCTTTCCTTATGAGAATGGCTGTGAGGGCACACCATAGCGCCGAAGCCGGGCCGCTGGCCAGGCGAAGAGGGTGTCGGTGCTGAATTCTACGAGGCGGCGCGAAAAAATGCGCCCTGAAGCTGACGCTGGCGGATTACTGTGTAAAAATACAGGCCATTTTCACCCGGCGGTAAACGACTATGGCCCTGACAGCAGCAATTAAAAGCCAGATAGCGCAGTGGTATAAGGCGCTACAGCAGCAGGTGCCGGACTTTATTCCCCGCGCGCCGCAGCGCCAGATGATCGCCGAAGTGGCGAAGTGCCTGGCGGGCAACGACGCGCGCCATCTGGCCATCGAAGCGCCAACCGGCGTCGGCAAAACCCTCTCTTATTTGATCCCCGGCATCGCCGCGAGCCGCGCCGAAGAGAAAACCCTAATCATCAGCACCGCCAATGTGGCGCTGCAGGATCAAATCTTCACTAAAGATCTGCCACTGCTGAAAAAGATCATTCCCGATCTGACCTTTACCGCCGCTTTCGGGCGCGGGCGCTACGTCTGTCCGCGCAACCTGGCGGCGCTGGCCGCCAGCGACGATCAGCAGGGCGATCTGCTGCTCTATCTTGACGACGAGGCGGTGAGCAGCACCAAAGAGGAGCAGACGCAGTGCGCGCGGCTGGAAAAATCGCTCGGCGGCTACGCCTGGGATGGTCTGCGCGACCACAGCGAGGAGAACATCAGCGACAGCCTGTGGCAGCGTCTCTCCACCGACAAGGCGAGCTGTCTCGGCTCCCACTGCCGCTGGTATCGCGAATGCCCCTTCTTCGTCGCTCGCCGTGAAATTGAGCAGGTTGACGTGGTGGTAGCGAACCACGCGCTGGTGATGGCGGCGATGGAAAATGAGTCGGTGCTGCCGCCGGCGAAACAGCTGATGCTGGTGCTGGACGAAGGGCATCATCTGCCGGATGTGGCGCGCGACGCGCTGGAGATGAGCGCGGACATCACGCCCGGCTGGAGCAGCCTGCAGCTCGATCTCTTCGTGCGGCTGGTAGAGGGCATTATGACGCAGATGCGCCCGAAATCACCGCCGCCGCTCAGCAACCCGGAGCGCCTTAAAGCGCACTGCGACGAGCTGCGCGAACTGCTGACCACGCTGAGCCAGGCGCTGAATCCGCTGCTGCCCGCCGATCATCAGCCAGGAGAATTTCGCTTTGTGCTGGGCGAGCTGCCAGAAGAGCTGCTGTCGCTCTGCGCGCGCCTGTTTAAGCTATGCGACGCGCTGCGCGGGCTGGCGGAGGGGCTCATCAACGCCCTGAGCGAGCAGACCGGCAGCGTCGATTTGATGCGCCTGCACCGCAATTTGCTGCAGCTTAACCGCCAGTTCGGCTGGTTTGAGTCCGTCAGCAAGCTGTGGCGGCTGGCGGCGATGCCGAAAGCCTCGGGCGCGCCAGTGTCCAAATGGATCAGCCGCGAGCTGCGCGAAGGCCAGCCGCATCTGCTGTTTCACTGCGCCGGCATTCGCGTCAGCGATCAGCTGGAGAAGCTGCTGTGGCGTAAAATTCCCCATGTGGTGGTGACCTCCGCCACGCTGCGCTCGCTTAACAGCTTCAGTCGCCTGCAGGAGATGTCGGGCCTCAATGAAAAAGCGGGCGATCGCTTTGTGGCGCTCGACTCGCCGTTCAATCATGTCGATCAGGGCAAGCTGGTGATCCCGCAGATGCGCTATGAGCCGCTGATGGCGACCGAGGCGGAGCATATCGCTGAGATGGCGGCTTTCTTCCGTCAACAGATGAAAACCGCAAAGCACAAAGGGGTGCTGGTGCTTTTTGCCAGCGGCCGTGCGATGCAGCAGTTTGTCGCGCAGCTGCCGGAGCTACGCCTCTCGATGCTGGTGCAGGGCGATCAGCCGCGCTCGCGCCTGGTGGATCTGCATCGCAAACGGGTGACGAAGGGCGAAACCAGCATTCTGATCGGCCTGCAGTCATTCGCGGAAGGGCTGGATTTGAAAGGCGACCTGCTGAGTCAGGTACATATTCATAAAATCGCTTTTCCGCCGGTGGACAGTCCGGTAATTTTGACCGAGGGCGAATGGCTGAAAAGCCTGAACCGCTATCCGTTTGAAGTGCAGAGCTTGCCCAGCGCCTCTTTTACACTGATTCAGCAGGTAGGCCGTCTGATCCGCAGCCATCAGTGCTACGGCGAAATCGTGATTTACGATCGCCGTTTGCTGAGCAAAGCCTATGGCAGCCGCTTGCTGGCCGCGCTGCCGGTGTTTCCCATCGAGCAGCCGGAAGCGCCCGCCGCGCTGAAAGTGAAACGCGCGCCGGCCCCGGCGGCCCATTCGCGCCGTCCCGTGCGTCGAGCAACGGCGAAGCGATAAACCCTGAACCTCTTTTGGCCGCCGTTCTGCGGCGGTCTCTGACCGGAAGCGAAGAATGGAACTGAATAAAGTGATTAAGGAGATCGGGCGCGGCAAAAACCACGCGCGCGATCTGGATCTTGCCACCGCGCAGGCGCTTTACGCGGCGATGCTGGCGGGCGAGGTGCCCGATCTGGAGCTGGGCGGCATCCTTATCGCGCTGCGCATCAAAGGCGAAGGCGAAGAGGAGATGCGCGGATTCTATCAGGCGATGCAGGCATGCATGATGCGGCTACAGGCACCCGCGCACCGTCCGCAGCCCATTGTCATCCCGAGCTACAACGGCGCGCGCCGCCAGGGCAACCTGACGCCGCTGCTGGCGCTGCTGCTGCATCGCCTGGGCTTTCCCGTGCTGGTGCACGGCGTCAGCGACGATGCGACGCGCGTCACCAGCGAGCAGGTGTTCGCCGCGCTTGGGATCGCGGCGGTGACGACGAGGCAGCAGGCGCAGGCGGCGCTCGACAGGGGCGACATCGCCTTTATCACTATCGATCATCTCTGTCCGCCGATGGCGAAACAGCTCTCGCTGCGCTGGCGCATGGGCGTGCGCAGCAGCGCGCATACGCTGGTGAAGCTGGCGACGCCGTTCGGCGAACGTGAAGCGCTGCGTCTCTCCAGCGTGTCGCATCCGGAATATGTGCCGCGCGTCGCGAAATTTTTTAGCGACATCGACGCGCCCGCTATTCTGCTGAACGGCACGGAGGGCGAGGTCTACGCCAGCCCGCTGCGCTGCCCGTCAATAAGCTTTATCGGCGGGGCGGAACGTGATGCGGAAGTGTGGGTAGAACGTCAGCCGGAAGTGGCGCTGGAACTGCCTGCCGATAAATCGGCGCAGGTGACCGCGCGCTGGAGCGAAGCGGTGCTCAATGGCGAGCGTCCGGTGCCGCAGGCGCTGCGCCTGCAACTCGCCTGCTGTTTGCGCGCCAGCGGGGAATGCGCGTCGCTGGAAGAGGCGCTGGCACGCCTGAGCGACGCGGGATTCTAGCTTAGTTTTGCGGCAGCGCCTGCTCGACCAGCCGCTGCCAGAATTCGACGCCCAGCGGGATCAGCGCGTCGTTAAAGTCATATTCGGCATTGTGCAGCGGCGCGGAAGGGGTGGCGCCATCGGCGCCCAGCCAGAAATAGGCGCCGGGACAGACATCCAGCATGCAGGCGAAATCTTCTGACGCCATCGAAGGATTGACCTGCCAGCGCACCGCATCGTCGCCCAGCATCTGGCGCGCCACCTCGCGCACCTGTTCAGCCGGTGCGGCGTGGTTGGCGGTGACCGGATAGCCGGGAAACCAGTGGATCTCGCCGCTGACGCCGAACGGGCGCGGCAGGGTAGAAACAAACTCTTCAATCAGACCGCGTACCCGGTTGCGTACGTCGGTCTGCAAACATCGCACCGTGCCGCGCAGCACCAGGGTTTCCGGGATGACGTTAATTGCCTCGCCGCCGTGGATCTGCGTCACGCTGACCACCGCCGAGGCGAGCGGCGACAGGCGACGCGAGGGAATGGTTTGCAGCGCCAGAATCAGCTCGGCGGCCACCACCATCGGATCGGCGCCGCTCTCCGGCATCGCCGCGTGGCAGCTCTTGCCGTTAAGGGTAATTTCAAACGAGTCGAGCGAGGCCATCATCGCGCCGGGATTGACCGCCAGCGAGCCGACCGGCATGCCTGGCCAGTTGTGCAGCGCATAGACTGCATCCATCGGGAAGCGCTGAAACAGCCCCTCTTCCACCATTTTGCGCGCGCCGCCCAGGTTCTCCTCGGCGGGCTGAAAGATAAAGTGCACCGTGCCGCGGAAGCGACGCGTCGCCGCCAGCTGCAGCGCCGCCGCCAGCAGGATGGCGGTATGTCCGTCATGGCCGCAGGCGTGCATCACGCCCTGACGCGTCGAGCGCCACTGCGGGCTGCCTTTTTCCGTGATGGGCAGCGCGTCCATATCCGCGCGCAGGCCAATGACGGGGCCTGCGCCATTGCGCAGCGTGCCCACCACGCCCGTGCCTGCCAGGCCGCGATGCACCTGTAATCCCGCCAGCTCCAGCTCCTGAGCAACCCGATCGCCTGTGTTGTGCTCCTGATAGCCGAGTTCCGGTTCGCGGTGAAACTGATGGCGCCACTGTTGGGCCTGGTCGAGCAGGGCAGGGGATAAGGTCATGCGAAATCGCGCTCCTGTAGTGATGAATCTCCACTGTAGTGGCAAGGCGCAGGCGCGTCTATCTTCCGCAGCGGGAATTTGGCTATAGGTCAGAACCAAAGGGAATAAGGGGCAGCAGACCGGCTGAGGGCGGTGCGGGGTAGCGGCCCCGCTTGCCTTTTGCGCGCAGCGCGCGGCTTTGAGTGGGTTTGCCTGCTGCGCAGGCGGCTCTGAGCGGGTTCCGTCCGCCAGACGGCAGGGAGTTTCAGCAGCGCCGCTGCTGGCGAGCGTGTTAAGGGGCTCGCCAGCCCCTTAACAATCCCGGCTTCCGGCAGCTTCCACGCCGCGCTGCGCGCGGTCCCTTCGTTGCTTACGTCGGCCGACGGACCGCGCGGATTCGACCTATTCGCCCCATCCCTGGGGCTCACCCCTTCGGGGCCAGCGCTTTGCGCGGTGCAAAAACGCTCCCGACGTTTTTGTCCTGTCTCATGCCGCGCTCTCGCCGACGTCCTGTCGGCTCGTCCTGGCCGCCGTGCGCGCCTCAGCGTGTCAGATGCCTCGACCACACCCCCGCCTGCAATTCCTCTGTTTTTTGTTAACGACTGCGTGGTCTAAAAGCAAAGTTCATGCTTACAGCAATGATGGTCGTCATGAAACAGATGAGCTTTGCAGCGGGGGTTGTGGGGGCGCTGGCCCGGGGCGCGGGAGCAGGGCCGGCGCCTACCGGCCCTGCTCGGTCGCCCGCAGCGGGCGAAATGAAACTGCCCGGCTGTCGGGCGAACGAAACCGGCACCTTAGCCCGCCTGCGCAGCAGGCAACCACCGAGCGGGACGGAACCCGCCGCCGCCCGCGCCCGGCCTGGCGCCCCTTACTTCATCATCGGTAAATTAAGCCCGTGCTCGGCCGCACAGGCCTGCGCGCTCGCATACCCGGCGTCCGCATGGCGCATAACGCCGGTGGCGGGATCGTTCCACAGCACGCGGCCCAGACGCTGGTCCGCCTGCTCGCTGCCGTCGCAGACAATCACCACGCCGGCATGCTGCGAAAAACCCATGCCAACGCCGCCGCCGTGGTGCAGGCTCACCCAGGTCGCGCCGCCCGCGGTGTTCAGCAGGGCGTTAAGCAGCGGCCAGTCGGACACCGCGTCGGAACCATCCTTCATCGACTCGGTTTCGCGGTTCGGCGAGGCGACAGAGCCGCAGTCGAGGTGGTCACGGCCAATCACAACCGGCGCCTTCAGCTCGCCGTTGCGCACCATCTCGTTGAACGCCAGCCCGGCCAGATGCCGCTCGCCCAGACCCAGCCAGCAGATGCGCGCCGGCAGTCCCTGAAAGGCGATGCGCTCCTGCGCCATATCGAGCCAGCGATGCAGGCTTTTATGCTGCGGAAACAGCGCTTTGAGCTTCGCGTCAGTTTTATAGATATCCTCTGGATCGCCCGACAGCGCCACCCAGCGGAACGGCCCTTTGCCCTCGCAGAACAGCGGACGAATATAGGCCGGCACAAAACCGGGGAAATCAAAGGCGTTATCTACGCCCTCATCCAGCGCCACCTGGCGAATATTGTTGCCGTAGTCCACCGTGGGAATGCCCATATGGCAGAAGTCAAGCATCGCCTGCACGTGCACCGCCATCGAGGCGCGCGCCGCCTTTTCCACCGCTTTCGGCGCGCTGGCGCGTTCAGCCTGCCAGCGCGCCACGTCCCAGCCAATCGGCAGATAGCCGTTCACCGGATCGTGCGCCGAGGTCTGATCGGTCACGATATCGGGCTTCAGGCCGCCCGCGCGGGCGCGTTTCACCATCTCCGGCAGGATCTCGGCGGCGTTGCCCAGCAGGCCGACGGAGATCGCCTGCTTCGCCTGCGTCGCCGCGTCAATTAGCTGCAGCGCTTCGTCCAGCGTATAGGCTTTATGGTCGACATAGCGGGTGCGCAGACGAAAGTCGATACGCGACTCCTGACACTCGATAGCCAGCACGCAGGCGCCCGCCAGCACGCCCGCCAGCGGCTGCGCGCCGCCCATACCGCCGAGACCGGCGGTCAGGATCCAGCGTCCGGCCAGATCGCCGTTATAGTGCTGGCGGCCCGCTTCGACGAAGGTTTCGTAGGTGCCCTGCACGATGCCCTGGGCGCCGATGTAGATCCAGGAGCCGGCGGTCATCTGGCCGTACATCATCAGCCCCGCCTTATCCAGCTCGTGAAAGTGATCCCAGTTGGCCCAGTGCGGCACCAGGTTTGAGTTCGCCAGCAGCACGCGCGGCGCGTCGGCGTGGGTACGAAAAACGCCCACCGGCTTGCCGGACTGGATCAGCAGGGTTTCGTCGGGCTGAAGCAGCTCCAGCGAGCGCAGGATCTGCTCAAAGCAGTCCCAGTTGCGCGCCGCCTTGCCGATGCCACCATACACCACCAGATCTTCCGGCCGCTCGGCCACGTCGGGATCGAGGTTATTCTGGATCATGCGCCACGCGGCTTCGATCAGCCAGTTGGCGCAGTGCAGCGTAGTGCCGTGCGGCGCACGCACTTCGCGCGCCACGGCCTGGGAGAGAGTTTCACTCATCGCGGATTCCTTATTCACCAGAAGAGACGGTCTGCTGGCTGGGCAGCAGCGCCGTGAGAAAGTCGGGCCAGTCGCAGCGGCTGGCCCAGAGACGCATGGCCTCGATATCGGGCGCCAGCAGGCGGTCTTCCTCAAGGAAAGCGACCTGCTGACGAATGCGGGCAATCTCCTGCTCAAGCTGCGCCGAGCTTTGCAGCGGACGGTGGAACTCAATGCCCTGCGCGGCGGCCATCGCTTCGATGCCGACCACCGCCGCGGTGTTAAAGCACATACTGCCGAGACGGCGCGCCGCATAGGTCGCCATTGAAACGTGATCTTCCTGGTTGGCAGAGGTCGGCAGGCTGTCGACGCTGCCTGGATGCGCCAGCGATTTATTCTCTGAGGCGAGGGCGGCGGCGGTGACCTGCGCAATCATAAAGCCGGAGTTAACGCCGCCGTCGCGCACCAGAAAAGGCGGCAGCCCCGACAGGCCGGTGTCGAGCAGCAGCGCCATGCGGCGCTCGGAAATGGCGCCGATTTCGGCGACGGCCAGCGCGATAATGTCGGCGGCGAAGGCCACCGGCTCGGCGTGGAAATTGCCACCGGAGATCACGTCGCCGCTGTCGCTGAACACCAGCGGGTTATCGGAGGCGGCGTTGGCTTCAATCTGCAGCACGCGCGCGGCGTGGGTGAGGTTATCGAGGCAGGCACCCATCACCTGCGGCACGCAGCGCACCGAGTAGGGATCCTGCACGCGGCCGCAGTTGACGTGCGAGCCGAGGATCTCGCTGCCTTCAACCAGCGCCGCTACCGCCGCGGCCACGGCGATCTGTCCGCGCTGGCCGCGCGCCTGATGAATGCGCGCGTCATAGGGTTTCAGCGAGCCTTTGATCGCCTCCAGCGACAGCGCGCCTGCTACCAGTCCGGCGGCCATCAGGTTTTCCGCCTCGAACAGGCCGCGCAGCGCCAGCGCGGTCGAGACCTGGGTGCCGTTCAGCAGCGCCAGGCCCTCTTTCGGGCCGAGCACGAAGGGTTCCAGCCCCACCGAGGCAAGCCCTTCACGCGCCGGCACCAGCGCGCCGTCGACGCGCACCTGACCTTCGCCCAGCAGCATTAGCGAGAGATGCGCCAGCGGCGCCAGATCGCCCGACGCGCCCACCGAGCCTTTTTCGGGAATGCAGGGCATCACGCCGGCGTTGAACAGCCGCAGCAGCGCCTCGATCAGCGCGATACGCACGCCGGAGTGGCCGCGCGCCAGGCTGATAATTTTCGTCGCCATCACCAGACGCGTCACGTTGTCGGGCAGCAGATCGCCCAGGCCGACGCTGTGCGACAGCACCAGGTTGCGCTGCAGATCCGCCAGGCGGCTGGCGGGGATTTGCGTCTGCGCCAGCTTGCCGAAACCGGTGTTGATGCCGTACACCACTCTGCCGGAGACGACGATATCGTCCACGGTTTGCTGCGCGCGCAGAATAGCCTCCTGCGCCCGCTCATCGAGCGTCAGCGTAACGCCGCCCTGATACACCCTGCGCAGCGCGGCAAGATCCACTTCACCGGGAACCAGGCGCATCGCCTGAGCTGAACCTGACATAGTCTACTCCTGTCTATACAAGTAAGCGCGTTAAGCAAAAACCCAAAACGGTTTTCCTCGGCGCAGCAAATAAAATCGAGTGAAACACAAGTGTCTATTCTTGTCTATACAACTGGCAAGCTATAAGCATTTGCTATGCCAGCGCGATCACAAATTACCGTGACGGGCATAGCGCGCTGGCAAGGCGAAGGCGGCTGCAGATGTATATACATTCGCGCCGCGAGACAGTAAACTTCAGGCACTATCGTGATAAGGAAATGAATATGGTTGAGCATTCGGCAATAGCGCAGCTGGCGGCCGCGATGAGCGATGAGCCGGCGCCCATCTACCAGCGCGTGAAGCAGGCGATTATCAGCCAGATCCGCGCGGGTAGCTGGAAGGCGAATCAGCGCGTGCCGTCCGAAAGCGAACTGGTCAACGAACTGGGCGTGAGCCGTATGACCATCAACCGCGCGCTGCGCGAACTCACCAGCGAGGGGTTTCTGGTGCGCATGCAGGGCGTCGGCACCTTCGTGGCGGAGATGAAAGGCTACACGGCGATGCTGGAAGTGCATAACATCGCCGATGAGATCGCCCAGCGCGGCCATCAGCACCGCTGTCAGATCCTGGCGATCGGTCAGAATAAAGCCGATCCCGAGCAGGCGGCGGTGCTCGGCTTAAGCACCGGGCAGACCATTTTCCATTCGCTGATGGTGCACTACGAAGATGACCTGCCGGTTCAGCTGGAGGATCGTCTGGTCAATCCGCAGGTGGCGCCCGACTATCTCAGCCAGGACTATCAGCAGTTTACCCCCTACACTTACTTGATGCGGGTCGCGCCGCTGACCGCCGGCGAGCATATTGTCGAGGCGGTGCTGCCGGATGCGCGCCAGCGCAAACATCTGTCGCTGGACGAGCATGAGCCCTGCCTGCTGATCCGGCGTCAGACCTGGAGCGACACCCGCATCGTGACCTATGCCCGTCTGCTCTATCCGGGATCGCGCTATAAGCTGCTGGGCCGCTTCAAGGGACACGGCTAAGGCGCGTCAGCAGCAGCCTGGCGTCCGGTGTTGCGGGCGTCAGCTGCGTCTCCTCATTGAGCCACCACACGCCTTCCGCAGCGCCCAGGCGTTCGCCGCTCGCCAGTTGCCACTCGCCTGCGATCGCCCAGGCGACGCCGTGCAGGCTGACGGCTGCCTGCTCCGTCACCGTGACCTGCGCCTGCCAGCTGTCGCGCCGCGTCATGATATTAAAATCCTCGCTTTCCCCCTGCAGCACGGCTTCGATCGCCCATTCGCCGGGGAAGCGCCAGGGCTGGAGCGGCTGCAGGAGGTGCACGCTGTCCGGCGCGCTCAGGCGCACCGCGTCGCCGCGCAGCAGGGTGATCACCCGCTCGATGCCGGGAAAGCGCGAAAAGGGGCCGTCGCAGGCGAGGGTAGCGATACTGGCGCGCCAGGCGAAATTTGCTTCGCCCGGCGGATAGCTGACGATCTCGCGCGTTTCACCGCCGCCGTTGCGCCAGCGGCTGACCGGGAGATCCGCGTAGCGGAAGCGCGTTCTCATCGCAGCGCCGCCATCGCCTGTTGAAACGCGGCGGCGCAGGCCTCTTCCGCGGCGTGACGTCCCGCCGCGATCACCGCGCGGCCCGCCACCCACACCTCGCGGATCTGCTCCCGCCGTCCGGCAAACAGCCATCGGTTGAGCAGCGCCGCGTCGTCGACGCCGCCGAGCCACTCATCCTGCGCCAGCACCAGCCAGTCGGCGCGTTTGCCCGGCGACAGCGCGCCGAGCGCGACGCCGCACGCCTGCGCGCCGCCCTGCGCTGCGCTGCGCCACAGCAGATCGCCCACCGACGGCTGCGCCGACGTGGCGATGCGGTTGCGGCGGCGATCGCGCAGCCGCTGGCCATACTCCAGCCAGCGCAGCTCCTCCTGCGCGCTGAGCGAAACGTGGCTGTCGGAGCCGATGCCCCAGCGCCCGCCCTGCGCGATAAACTCCACCGCCGGGAAAATGCCGTCGCCCAGGTTGGCTTCAGTGGTGGGGCAGAGGCCAGCCACCGCACGGCTGGCGGCGAGCTGCGTGATTTCGCGCGCGTCGAGATGCGTGGCGTGGATCAGGCACCAGCGCGCATCTACTTCGAAGCGGTTAAGTAACCACTCCACCGGGCGTTCGCCGCTCCAGGCGACGCAGTCCTTGACCTCTTTCTCCTGCTCGGCGACGTGAATATGCACCGGCAGCCCGCTGTCGCTGGCGTCCAGCGTTTCGCGCATCTGCGCCTCGCTGACCGCGCGCAGCGAGTGAAAGCAGAGGCCGCGATTGAGCAGCGGCTTACCGCGCAGGCTTGCCGCCAGCCGCTCCTGCTGGCGCAGATACGCCTCGGTTTGCTGAATAAAGCGTTTCTGCCCCGGCAGCGGCGGCTGCGCGCCGAAGCCGCTGTGGCTGTAGAGCACCGGCAGCAGCGTCTGGCCGATGCCGGCGATCTCCGCCGCCTGCATCAGCTGCTGCAGCATCGCGTCCTGGGCGTAGGGCGCGCCGCTGGCGTCATGATGCAGATAGTGAAACTCCGCCACCTGGGTATAGCCGCCTTTCAGCATCTCGATATAGAGATAGGCGGCGATGGCGCCGACCTGCTCCGGCGTCAGGCGCTGCACCATGCGATACATCAAATCGCGCCAGGTCCAGAAGCTATCCTGTGGATCGCCCGCCACCTCCGCCAGCCCCGCCATGGCGCGCTGGAAGGCGTGCGAATGCAGATTGGCGACAGCGGGGATCACCGCGCCCGGCAGGCGAACAGCATCCTGCGCGTCGCTGTCGGGCGTTACGCTCTCGATGATCCCGGCGTCGTTAACGGTGATACGCACCTGATGTCGCCAGCCGTCGGCCAGCAGCGCGCGTGGAGCAAAACAGGTTGCCATAGTTGATCCTCAGCGGATGTAGTTGTATATACATATACATACTTTAGCGGGCGGAGTAAATCGTCCATCGCAGGAGGAGAGGGTATGGCGGAGAGCGGAGAGATAGAGAGCCTGTGGCTGGGGGCCAATCTGGTCACCATGCGCGAAGGCAAATATCACATTATCGAAGATGGCGCGCTGGCGGTAGACGCCGGCAAGCTGGTCTGGGTAGGGCCGCGCGCAGAGATGCCCGCTTTTACGCCGCGCCATCAGCACCGCTTCGACGGCGGCATCGTGACGCCAGGGCTGATCGACTGCCATACCCATCTGGTGTTCGGCGGCGACCGCAGCGCGGAGTTCGAACAGCGTCTTAACGGTGTCAGCTACGCCGAGATCGCCGCGCAGGGCGGCGGCATTCTCTCCACGGTGCGCGCCACGCGCGCCGCCAGCGAAGAGGCGCTGGTGGCGTCGGCGCGCTGGCGGCTTAACCGGCTGCTGGCGGAAGGGGTCACCACGGTGGAGATTAAATCGGGCTACGGGCTGGATGAGGAGAGCGAGCTGCGCATGCTGAGCGCGATACGCCAGCTTGGCGCGAGTGTGCCGGCTGACGTGCTGGCGACCTGCCTGGCGGCGCACGCCTTTCCTCCGGAATTCAAACAGGATCCTGACGGCTGGGTCGACCTGATTTGCCAGCGCATCCTGCCGCAGGTAAAGGCCAACGGGCTGGCGGACGCGGTAGACGCCTTCTGCGAGCATCTCGCCTTCTCGCCGGCGCAGGTGGCGCGCGTGTTCGACAAGGCCGTCGAGCTGGGCCTGCCGGTGAAGCTACACGCCGAGCAGCTCTCCTCGCTGGGCGGCGCGCGGCTGGCGGCGCGCTACGGCGCCCTCTCCGCCGATCATCTGGAATACGCCACCGAAGAGGACGCGCGGGCGATGGGCGAGCAGGGCACGGTGGCGGTGCTGCTGCCCGGCGCTTTCTATCTGCTGCGCGAAACCCAGCGGCCGCCGGTGGCGCTGTTTCGTCAGCACGGCGTGCCGATGGCGCTGGCCAGCGACGCCAATCCCGGCACCTCGCCCGCGCTCTCGCTGCGCCTGATGCTCAATATGGGCTGCACGCTGTTCGGCATGACGCCGGAAGAGGCGCTGGCGGGCGTCACGCTCTGGGGCGCCAAAGCGCTGGGGCTGCAGAGAACGCACGGCTCGTTGGAGGCGGGCAAAGTGGCGAACTTCGTCCACTGGCCGCTGGCACGCCCGGCGGAACTGGTTTACTGGCTGGGCGGCGAGCTGCCCTGTACCGTTATCTATCGCGGAGATGCGCAATGACACCTTTTCACTTTACGCCGGGCAGCCTGCCGCTGCTGGTCAGCATTCCTCATGCCGGCACGCAGCTCACGCCAGAGGTGGACGCGGGGCTGAGCGAGGCGGCGCGCGGCCTGCCCGACACCGACTGGCATATTCCGCTGCTGTTCGATTTTGTGCGCGATCTCGGCGCCAGCGTGCTGATCGGCCACTATTCACGTTTCGTTATCGATCTTAATCGACCGCCGGACAATCAGCCGCTCTACGCCACCGCCACCACCGGCCTCTTTCCGGAAACCCTGTTCAACGGCTCGCCGACTTTTGCGCCGGGCAGCACGCCCACGGCGGCGCAGCGCGCAGGCTATCTCGCCGATATCTGGCAGCCCTATCATCAGCAGATCCAGCAGGAGCTGGCGCGCCTTAAGGCGGAGCACGGCTACGCGCTGCTGTTTGACGCCCACTCTATCGCCAGCGAGATACCGCGCCTGTTCGAAGGACGTCTGCCGGATCTGAATATCGGCACTAACGACGGCAAAAGCTGTCGCGCCGAGGTGACGCAGGGGCTGGAAGCGGTCTGCGCGGCGCAGAGCGACTACAGCTGGGTGGTGAACGGACGCTTTAAGGGCGGCTACATTACGCGTGCTTACGGTCAGCCGGCGGAGAACATTCAGGCGGTGCAGCTGGAGCTGGCGCAGCTCAACTATATGGACGAGACGCCGCCGTTCGCCTGGCGGCAGGAGCGGGCTTCAGCCCTGCAGAAGGTGCTGAAGCCGCTGGTGCAGCGTTTTATCGCCTGCGGTCACATCGCTTAACGACGGCGCGCGTCTGGGCGCATCAGGTCGAAGCGCTCGTTCTCGCTGATGCCGTAGTAGGCGCTCGGCCCGCCGGCGCGCAGGATCGGTTCGGCGCGCGCCGTCTGATAGATCCCCTCATCCAGCAGCGACTCGTCGATATGAATGGCGATCGCCTCACCCAGCACCAGCCAGCTGTCAATGGGATTGCCCTGGGCGTCCTGCAGCTGGATCAGCTGGGTCAGGCGGCACTCGAAGTTAACCGGGCTTTCCGCCACCAGGCTCGCCTTAACCTGCGAGGCGGCCAGCGGCGTCACGCCCGCCAGCACGAATTCATCCTGATCCGGCGGCACCGAGGCTGAACTCTCGTTCATCGCTTCCGCCAGCGGACGCGTTGCCAGGTTCCAGACGAACTCTTTGCTTTCGCTGATGTTGCGCACGCTGTCTTTCCAGCCGCTGCTGGCGAAGCCGATAATCGGCGGATGGTAGTTGAAGCAGTTGAAGAAGCTGTAAGGCGCCAGGTTGCGCTGGCCGGCGGCGGAAACTGAGCTGATCCAGCCAATGGGACGCGGCCCAATAATGGCGTTCAGCGGGTCGTGCGGCAGGCCATGACCGGCGCGCGGCTGGTAGGAGTAGCGTTTATGCGTCATCTTTTATCCCGTAGCGAAGAGTTAACAATATCTTAGCGCTACAGCATCGGCTGCATCGGGAAGAAATGCGTAAGCGGATTGTGCGACTTTATTTTCCCGGCGCTGCGGCGTATTGTACGCGCCTGCAAAACGGGAGACGCCATGAACAAGCCAGCCAGTAATCTTTTCCACGCCCGCAATCGCCATCAGGGCGAATATGACTTCGCCGCCTTGACCGCCGCGCATCCGCCGCTGGCGCCGAAAGTGCGGCCCAACGGCTACGGCGCGCAGTCGATCGATTTTGCCGACGCGGAAGCGGTGATGCTGCTGAACCAGGCGCTGCTGAAGCTGTTCTACGGGCTGGAGTGGCAGCTGGCGCCCGGCGCGCTCTGTCCGCCGGTGCCAGGCCGCGCCGACTATCTGCACTATCTGGCCGATCTGCTGGCGCTGGACAACCGCGGCGCGATCCCGATGGCGGATATTCTCGATATCGGCTGCGGCGCCAACTGCATCTATCCGCTAATCGGCCACGCCGAGTATGGCTGGCGTTTTACCGGCACCGATATCGACGAGGCGGCACTCAAGGCGGCTAACCGCATCGTGGCGGCCAATCCAGGCCTGCAGCGCAGCATTCGCCTGCGTCGCCAGAAAAATCCCGACGCGGTGCTGGCGGGCGTCATCAGCAAAAACGAGTTTTTCCATGCGGTGATCTGCAACCCGCCGTTCCACGCCTCGGCGGCGGAGGCGGCGGCCGGCTCGCAGCGCAAAGTGCGCAATCTGAAGCTGGAGAGCGCCACGCCGCTTAACTTCGGCGGCCAGCATAACGAGCTGTGGTGTGAAGGCGGTGAAAAAGCCTTTGTCGGCAAGATGATCGCCGAGAGCGCGACCCTGGCGCGCCAGTGCGTCTGGTTTACCTCGCTGGTGTCGCGCCGCGAGCACCTGCCGCTGCTGGAAAAACAGCTGCAGGCGCTCGACGCGGCGGAGGTGCGCGTGGTGAACATGGCGCAGGGCCAAAAGCAGAGCCGTTTCCTCGCCTGGAGCTTTATGCCCGCCGCGACGCGCGCGCAGCGGCTGGCGAAGTAGCTTTACTCCGGCGCCGGCAGCGCGGGCAGGGCCGCCGCGCTGGCCACGCTGGTGCCGGTTTGCATCACCTCTACCGTCTGGCGCGGCGCTTTTATTCCGGCTGCGTCGAAATGTTTCTTCACCATGCTGTCGAGCGCGAAGCGCACCGTCCACTGTTTCAGCGGCTGAGTGGTAAAGGAGACGCGCACGGTAAAGGCCTGATTGGTTAAGCCCACCAGCCCGGCGAAGTTTGGTTCGCCAATCACCATGCCGCGGATATCCGCATTCTCCAGCAGCTCGTTCACCGCCTCCTGCAGCACGCGATTAACACGATCGCTATCCTCGCCGCGCTCGACGTCATAGTTGGCGACGAAAGAGCCGATGCCGCGCACAAAGTTGGCGAAAGTGGTGATCGAAGACCAGGGAATAATGTGATAGGCGCCGGTATCCTGGCGCACGCCCACCGAACGAATCGACATCCGCTCTACCGTGCCGGTAATGGCGCCGATGGTCACCAGATCGCCGGTATTCATGCCGTTCTCAAACTGAATAAAGATGCCGGTGATAATATCCTTCACCAGCGTCTGCGAGCCGAACGACACCGCCAGACCGAGCGCGCCCGCGCCCGCCAGCAGCGGCGCGATATTGACGCCGATTTCCGACAGCAAAATCATAATGGTGATGGTGCTGATCACCACCGCCAGCGCGTTGCGGAACAGCGTCAGCAGGGTGCGGGTGCGGGCGCTCGGCATCGGGCGGCCGTGCGAGTCTGAGGCGAGACGGCTCTCGATCAGGCTCGCCAGCACCGTCCAGCCGATGGCCGACAGCAGCAGGATCATCACGATGCGGATCAGCACATCTACCATCTTCTCGCCGGCGCCCACCGTGAGCCAGTGCCAGAGATCGAACAGGTTCCAGGCGTTGAGCAGCAGCAGCAGCGTGGCGAACACGGTGATGATGCGCGCCAGCTTCAGCAGCGCCTTGACCCAGTCGTTGACGCGCTTTTGCAGCGCCGGATAGTTGCGGCGCAGATCGGGCGACAGGGTAATAGTCTTGCCGATCCAGCGCGTCAGGATGCCGGAGACAAAGGCGGCGATGCCGATAATCGCCAGCGTGCGCACCGAGGCGGACATCATAAATTTCAGGCTGTCACCGGGGTTAAAGATCGAGAGCAGAAACAGCGCGATAAAGTAGGCGCTCGCCAGCCAGTGCCACACCAGTGCGAAGGCGCGAATAAAAAAGGCGAAAAACGCCATGCTGCGATCCGATAGCTGCTGCAAGGCATGATGAATGCTGCGGCGGTTAGAGAAGATCAGCGTCAGCGCCCAGGCGGTCATGATCCCCATAATCGCCACGTTGACCAGCGCCGCGACCTGCACGTTGACCTGATTAGAGACAATCGGCACGATCACCAGCAGACCATAGCCGATAAGGCCGGAGAGCCAGCTTAGCCGCGTGTTCCAGTAGCGGGCGCGCCCGTCGCTGAGGTGGAAGAAGCGCAGATCGCTAAAGCCCGGACAGAAGATCAGGCGCAGCACCGCTTTGAAAAACTCGATCAGCGCGAAGGCGTTAAGAAACAGCCCCTGCTGGTAGGCGATGGTGCGGCTGTTGCCATGATAGTTGTCGCTGATAATCTGGCCGACAAACAGCGTCAGCGCCAGCAGCAGCAGGTCGATAACAAAGGCGCCGATAATCGCCACTGGCAGCTGCACCCAGTTGTGCTGCTCGCGGTTCTTCGCGCGTCCCCAGCGCCCCAGGCGGCGATAGAGCGGCGCGATCGCCTGACGCGTCAGCCAGTAAAAGGTGAACAGCGCCGCCGCCAGCACCACGAAGTGGCGCAGCGCGTTGAAAAAGGTGTCGGGATTAAAGGTTTTATGCGGCGCCTCGGCGATGTTGTCATGCAGCCGGACAAATTTTTCCGCCACGTTGCCGCCGAATTCGCGCGTCACGTCGGTCACGCCCTGCAGCACGGTTTTATCCTCATCCTCTTCGGCGGGCGGCGTCAGCGCTGGCGCACTGGTTTTCGCCGTCGCGCTGGCGGCGCCGCGCAGCTGGGCGATCAGCGCTTTGCGTGACTGGTCATCTTCCAGAATATTCGCCAGCGCGGCGTAGGCGGCTTTTTTCTCGTCGAGCGTCGGCTCGCTTTGCACGCCGCTGGACGATGACGATGACTGCTGCGCGGCGACCGCCGCCTGCGGCAGCGTGACGGCCGCCTGCGCTGCGGGCAGCATGCAGCAAAACATCAGGAACAGCGCGATCCCTTGTCGCAACAGGCGACAATATTTGTGGGCTGACGACATGGCTTTCTCCTTAGCAACCTCTGGCTCACAGGTGGAGAAGTATAGTCAGGCGTCAACCAGGCACGCGGTGAAAGGCATTAATCGTACGGTAGAGAAAGGCAGGCGGCCTGCCCTGTTGTAGAAGAAGAAAGCAACGGGCCGACAGGCGTCGGCCCGGAGGATCAGGAGACGTGCTGCAGGAACTCGCGCAGGCGATCGCTTGGCGGCTGGGTAATCAGCGCGTCGGGATCGCCATCTTCCGCGATGGTACCTTTGTCGATAAAGATCAGGCGCGAGGCGACTTTCTGCGCGAAGCCGACTTCGTGGGTGACGATGACCATGGTCATGCCTTCTTCCGCCAGATCCTGCATCACCTTCAGCACCTCGTGACGCAGTTCGGGATCGAGCGCCGAGGTCGGCTCATCGAACAGCATCATTTTCGGTTTCACCGCCAGCGCGCGGGCGATAGCGACGCGCTGCTGCTGGCCGCCGGAGAGTTCAGACGGGAAGTGGTGCGCGCGCTCGGCCAGGCCAACCTTCGCCAGCAGCTCGCGCGCCAGCTGGTGTGCGTCCGCTTTCTTTGCGCCGCGCACGCGGATCGGGCCGAACGCCACGTTATCCAGCGCGCTCATCTGCGGGAACAGGTGGAACTGCTGGAACACCATGCCCGCTTCCTGGCGGATCAAGCGCTCGTCGACTTTAGGATCGTTGACCTTCAGGCCGTCGACGATCAGCTCGCCGCTGCTGATCTCTTCCAGCTTGTTGATGCAGCGCAGCAGCGTCGATTTGCCCGAGCCGGACGGCCCGATAATCACCACCACTTCTCCCTGATTAATCTTCAGGTTGATGTCGTGCAGCACCTGGGTTGTGCCAAAGCTCTTGGAAACGTTTTTGAATTCAATCACAGGATTTTCATCCTTTTCTCAATACGGCGCAGCACAAAGCTCAACACCAGGGTAATAACGAGATAGATAATCGCCACGGCGCTCCAGATCTCCAGCGCGCGGAAGTTGCCGGCGATGATTTCCTGGCCCTGACGCGTCAGTTCCGCCACGCCGATAACGATAAACAGCGAGGTGTCTTTGATGCTGACGATCCACTGGTTGCCGAGCGGCGGCAGCATGCGACGCAGCGCCAGCGGCATAATCACGTAGCGCAGGGTTTCGCGACGCGACAGACCCAGCGCCAGGCCCGCTTCGCGGAAGCCTTTATTGATCGACAGCACCGCGCCGCGCGTGATCTCGGCGATATAGGCGCCGGAGTTGATCATAATGGTCACCACTGCGGCGGTGAAGGGATCGATACGCAGATCGGGAAACGCCATCGGCAGGGCGAAGTAGATAAACATCACCTGTACGACGATAGGGGTGCCGCGAATGATCTCGATAAAGACCAGCGCGAGATTATTGGCGATCCAGCCGCCGTAGGCGCGGGCGAAGCCGGCGACCAGGCCGATGATCAGTCCGCCGACCAGACCGAGCACCGAGATCAGCAGGGTCATTTTCGCGCCTTCAATTAGCACCGGCATAGCGGGCCAGATGACGCTCCAGTCAAACTCCATGGTGTGACTCCAGTTTTGTTGCGATGGAAAAAAGCAGGGAACGCGTCCCTGCCTAAAATAACGTCAGAATTTTATTATTTAGGTTCGCTGCCAAACCATTTTTTGTAGATCTGGTTATAGGTGCCGTTCTCTTTCAGGGTCTTCAGCGCGCCGTTCACTTTTTCACGCAGCTCGTCGCTGCCTTTCGGGAATGCGACGCCATACTGCTGCGCTTCGATAGAGTCGCCTACCGCTTTAAAACGGCCTTTGCCAGCGGTGTTGATGAAGTAAAGGATATTCGGCGTATCGTGCAGCACCGCGTCGGCGCGGTTGGTGCCCAGCTCCATATAGGCGTTGTCGATATTCGGGAACTGACGCAGGTCTTTGGTTTTGATATGCGCCTTCGCGTAATCGACCGAACCGGTGCCGCTCTTCACCGCCACCACTTTGCCGTTCAGATCGTTGATGCCTTTGATGTCGTTTTCGTTGTTGCGCACCATCACCAGCAGGCCGCTTTTGTAGTAGCCGTCAGAGAACTCGATCGCTTTTTTACGTTCGTCGGTAATGGTGATGCCCGCCAGCGCCAGGTCGATATTGCGCGTTTGCAGTGCAGGAATAATGCCGCTGAAGTCCATCGGCTTCAGGGTATAGTCCAGCTTCAGCTCTTTGGCGACGGCGTCCCAAAGGTCAACGTCAAAACCTACATACTTATCGCCCTGTTTGAACTCAAACGGCACGAAAGCGGTGTCGGTGGCGACGATCAGTTTTTTTTCTGCTGCGGTAGAAGAGAGAGAGAAGGCCAGCGCCAGCGCGGCCACAGAGACTTTAAACAGTGACTTCATCATTTTTCCTTATTACTGCCCGGCCCGAAAGCGGTGTTTTCAGCTTACCATATGAAAAAACTATGCCAACTTTTCATTTCAGCCAGAATCAACAGCTTAAACCACAAAGCTGACACGATTTTGCACGGGTAAAACCTTTTGCACCAAAAATGGGCACCATAATGGTGCGTAGTGAGTTTTTGGTGCAATCGCACCTTTGCATGCGGCAATAAGGGTGGGAAGAAGGGGAGTGCAGAAGTGTTATAGAGGTCAAAAAATCGTAATTTTTCTGTGATGCAGAAAGAAAAAAGGCGGGTCTCCCCGCCTGATAACGCTTTTCAGTTTTATTCGATGTTAGATTCGATAAACCACAGGAATTTGTCTAAATCGCGTGACGCCGCGGTAAAGATGTCAGCGGTGTCTTCATCTTTCACTTCGGAGATCGCTTTACGGGTGTCGTTGGCGACAATAGCGTAACGATCGGCCAGCGCCTTCAGGTGATCCTGCACGCTGTGAATGTTAAGCGGGTAGCTTTGCAGCGGCGTACGGTCGTTAACGACCTGGGTGGTGCCCAGCGCTACGCCGCCCAGCTGTACGACACGTTCAGCGATGGTGTCCTGATGATCGGTAATGGTGGTGCGGAAACCGTCCAGCATTTCATGTACGCCGATAAAATTCGCGCCGCGCATGTTCCAGTGCGCCTGCTTGGTGATCAGCGACAGATCGATAAATTCCACCACCAGACGGTTGAGCACTTCAATGGTGGCTTTTTTCTCGTCGTCAGCCACATCGTTACGGGTGTAAAGCAGATCGGAAGCGTTCGTTTTAACCAGTTTTGCGGTACTCATCGTATGAATCCTCTCTTTGATGGGTTGTCCTAATCAAGCATGGGAATAAGTATAGCAGCAGCTGGCGTGTTTGCAGTATTGAGCTTATCGATGGCTGAAATAGACAGCATTTACGGATAAGGCTTAAGCGTAAATATGGGCAGTGCATTAGCGGCGCCAGCAGATGCGCGGAATAAAGAACCCTATTAACAATCAGTTAAATCTGAAGATGCGGCAAAGTTAAACAGTATGTTTCAGAATAATAATACTAATGTGTATTGCTGGTTAAAATAAAGCCAGCGGGAGCCGGCGAATATTATCCGCCGGCGGCTAAAGCCGGCGGAATAGCTTATTGCGGCGGTGGCGTGTTTATTTCTACTTCTTTCAGCTGATTATTTTTGGGCTTTAGCGTCAGCGTCGCGCCAGCGGACGCCAGGATGATTGCCAGCAGGCCTGCGCACTGCTTCAGCGACAGCGTTTCCCCCAGGAACAGGATGCCCGACAGCGCGGCCACGGCGGGTTCAAGGCTCATCAGGGTGCCGAAAATGCGCGCCGGCAAACGGGTCAGCGCCACCATCTCCAGCGCGTAGGGAATGGCGCTGGAGAGCAGGGCGACCAGCAGCGCCACAGGGATCACGCTCCAGTGCCAGATGCCCGGCTCGGCGAAGGTCAGTCCCAGCGGCACGAAGATCACCGAGGCGATCAGCGACCCCATCGCCACCGTTGCCGGACCATGCTCCGCGCCTGCGCGCGGACCCGCCAGAATATAGAGCGCCCAGCAGGCACCCGCGCCGACCGCCAGCGCCGCGCCCAGCGGATCGATCGCCTTCATACTCTCGCCGAACGGTAGCAGGAACCACAGGCCGGCCACCGCCAGCACCACCCAGATTAGGTCCAGCAGGCGGCGCGTGCCCAGCAGCGCCAGCGTCAGGGGACCGGTGAACTCCAGCGCCACCGCTACGCCCAGCGGCACGGTACGCAGCGACAGATAAAACAGAAAGTTCATGCAGCCCAGCGCCAGGCCGTAGATCAGCAGGGGCAGGCGCTGTTCGCGCGTGAAGCGCAGCCGCCAGGGTTTGAAGATCGCGCACAGCATCAGCGTGCCGAGGCCGAGGCGCAGCGCGGTGATGCCGGTGGCACCTACGGCGGGGAACAGCGATTTCGCCAGCGACGCGCCGCCCTGCAGCGACAGCATGGCGATCAGCAGTACAGCGACCGACATAGCCGGGGCTGCGTTTTTATCGGAGAGAGAAAGAGACATCCTGTAAACGCGTCCTGATAGTCAACACAGAGGTAACAAAGGGTGCCAGTTTAATGGAAGCAAGGGGAAAAACAGAGAAGACATTCAGCAAAATCCGCTGGCGACTGCGCGAAATTTAACCCATTTCAGGGCCATTTACGTAAAGAAACGTCAGGTTTTTTTAGGATTTTACTTAAACGACAATTTTTATTGCTGGAAATTCATTGCAGTTTAATGACGCAAAATATAAGTAAAATGAATAACATAGGAAACTTCATTAACTTTCTGTTACACCAAACATTCTGTTAGACAATAATTTGCGGGCAGAGTTTCTTGCTGAGTTTTGTTATATTTTTAGCGTTGTCAGGAGAGAAGTATTATCACATTTGAGGTGGTTATGAAAAAAATTGCATGTCTTTCAGCACTGGCTTGTGTTCTGGCAGTTTCTGCGGGTTCCGCAATGGCGCAGAGCACAGTCACCGGCGGTTACGCTCAGTCCGACTATCAGGGCGTGGCTAACAAAGCGAACGGTTTCAACCTGAAATACCGTTACGAAGACGGCTCTAACCCGCTGGGTTGGATCGGTTCTTTCACCTACACCGAAAAAGATCGCACTGATTCTGGCGTGTACAACAAAGGCCAGTACTACGGCTTCACCGCAGGTCCGGCTTACCGTCTGAACGACTGGGCGAGCATCTACGGCGTAGTAGGTATCGGCTACGGCAAATTCCAGCAGAATGACACGGTTGTCCGTGACAAATCTGACTCCAGCGACGTGGGCTTCTCCTACGGTGCCGGTCTGCAGTTCAACCCGTACGAGCAGTTTGCTATCGACGTGGGTTACGAGCAGAGCCGTATCCGTAACGTCGACGTAGGTACCTGGATTGCTGGCGTAGGTTACAGCTTCTAAGTTCTTGCTTAGACCAGTTACAAAAAAAAACGGCCCTTCGCGGCCGTTTTTTTTATGCTTTTTGCGCGACAGCAGCTGCTAAAAAAGGCGCATAGCAAAACAGCCCTGACCGGAGAGGAGGGCTGTTAAGAAGCGCGAGCGCGTTAACCGCGCCAGATAAGATTAGGGCAGTTGCGGTTGGCGCGTTTGCTGCCGAGCAGTTTTTCAACCAGCATCAGGCGCAGTGAAAACGGGGAGCGGCTCAGCAGGCAAAGCCATGACTTCAGCGATGCGGATGAAGCCGGTGTTTCAGTCTGGAAGCATTTGCCGCACTCAAGGCAGCATTTCAGGGTGCTCATATCGACCTCCCAATCAGTAACGTCATAATAGCAGGCAGAGCCCGGCGACATACAGAAGAAACAGCAGTAATAACAGATAAGGATCCTGCACGATCGTTTCTCCATTGCCAGCGCGTTTGCCTACAATATCAACAAATATAGCACTGGCTATACCCTGTAGCCAATGCTATTTACGAAAAATTTGAGCTTCTTTGTGCCTGGTTTACAATGAGCGCAGCAAATCCGTCTCGCTGCGCGGGTACGGAGAATAATAAAGAGGAAGCTGAATGAGTCGTCGTGCCAAAACTGGGGTGTCCGCGCCGCAAGGACCCCTGAAAGATATCGAAGAGCATGTCGAAGGATTTCGACAGGTTCGCGAAGCGCATCGCCGCGAACTGATCGATGACTACGTTGAGTTGATCTCAGATTTAATCGGTGAATTTGGCGAAGCGCGCCAGGTGGATATGGCGGCGCGCCTGGGCGTTTCGCAGCCTACCGTGGCGAAAATGCTGAAGCGCCTCAGCAGCGGCGGGCTGGTTGAACAGGTTCCCTATCGCGGCGTGTTTTTAACCGCAGAAGGGGAGAAGCTGGCGGCGGAAAGTCGCGCCCGCCATCATATTGTCGAAACCTTTCTGCTCGCGCTCGGCATCAGCCCGGAAACCGCGCGTCGCGATTCTGAAGGCATCGAACATCACGTCAGTGATGAAACCCTGGCCGTATTTCAGAAATTCTACGAAAGCCGCAGTTAACCTCTGGATGGTGCACCATGTCGACCCTGCTGCGCTCTTTTTTGCACGATCGTCTTCTGCATCTGCTGCTGGCGCTCGGCGCGCTGCTGCTGCTGCTGGCGGACTTCCGTTGGCCGGATCTGCCTCGCGCGGTGGACTGGCACACCATCGTTACCCTGACGGGCCTGCTGCTGCTGACCAAAGGGCTGGAAACCAGCGGCTATTTTGATGTACTGGGCGCGCGGCTAATCGGCCGCTTCCGCCACGAGCGCGCGCTGGCGCTGTTTATGGTGCTGGCCGCGGCGCTGCTGTCGACCTTTCTCACCAACGACGTGGCGCTGTTTATCCTGGTGCCGCTCACCCTGACGCTGCGTAAGTTTTCACGCCTGCCGCTATCCCGATTGATCATCTTTGAGGCGCTGGCGGTTAACGCCGGCTCACTGCTGACCCCGGTCGGCAATCCGCAAAACATCCTGCTGTGGAGTCACGGTAAACTCAGCGTGGCGGGGTTTATCGCGCAGATGGCCCCGCTGGCGATCTGGCTGTTGTTGACGCTGCTGGCGCTGACGTGGTTCAGCTTTAAGCCGCGCGCCATTGAGAAGCATGGCAACGACGACGCGCGCCAGTGGCAGAAGCCGCTGTTCGCCCTTAGCGTGCTGCTCTACCTGGTGTTTGTCGCCGCGCTGGAGTGGCAGATGACCGGCTGGGCGCTGCTGCTGATTATTGGCTGCTACCTGCTGATGGCGCGCAGGGTGCTGACCACCATCGACTGGAGCCTGCTGGCGGTTTTTATCGCCATGTTTATCGACGTCTATCTGCTGACCCATCTGCCACTGGTGCAGCGTCACTTCGATGCGGTGGCGCATCTGGGCGACGGCGCCATTTATCTGCTGGCTATCGGGCTGTCGCAGGTGATCAGCAACGTGCCCGCCACCATCCTGCTGTTGCAGAAAATCCCGCCGTCCGAGCTTTTCGCCTGGGCGGTTAACATCGGCGGTTTCGGGCTGCTGCCGGGTTCCCTTGCCAACCTGATTGCGCTGCGCATGGCGCAGGATCGCCGGGTCTGGTGGCAGTTTCATCTCTTCTCGCTGCCGATGCTCGCCTGGTCGATGCTGAGCGGCTGGCTGCTGCTGCGCCTGCTGTCCTGACTTGCGCTGCGCTTAAAAAAATGTTGCAGGTCGTGCCTCTTTTGTCGGGAAAGGTCAAGAAACGCTGGAAAATGTCAGTTTTTTATCTACTGTTGATCTGACCTTTTATGCCCTGGAATTAGGGCGTTAGCCATGCGGAACTGACTATGAGCGAGAATGAGAAACGCGGATCCCATCAGGATGATGCAGAGAACGCGCAGCAGCCTGCTAATGACCAGTCTGAACAAAACAATAACGATGAGCCAGAACGCAAAAGGCCCGGCAAAAAACCGCTGATTATCCTCGCGATTGTGGTGGTAATCATGCTGATTGTCGGTTTCTGGTTCTGGTTCACCACCCGTAATCAGGAGACCACCGACGACGCCTTTACCGAAGGTGACGCGGTCACTATTGCCCCGAAAGCCTCTGGCTACGTGGTAAAGCTGCTGGTCAACGATAACCAGCGGGTGAAAAAGGGCGATCTGCTGGTAGAAATCGATCCAAGTGATACCCTGGCCCAGCGCGATCAGGCGAAAGCGCAGCTCGGGCTGGCGCAGGCGCAGCTGCATCAGGCACAGGCGCAGCTGGCGCTGTCGAAGGTGCAGTACCCGGCGCAGCGCGATCAGGCGCTGGCCGACCAGGCGAAAGCCCAGGCTAACCTGCTGAACGCGGAAGCGGACTATCGTCGTCAGCGCGGCGTCGACCCGCGTGCCACCAGCCAGCGCAATATCGATACCGCCGCCGCGCAGCTGCGCTCGGCTCAGGCGCAATTGCAGAGCGCCAAAGCGCAGGTGGAAGTCGCCTCGCAGGTGGCACTGCAGATCCGCCAGCAGGAAACCAACGTCGAGGCACGGCAGCAGCAGGTGGCGCAGGCGCAGGCGCAGCTCAACACCGCCGAACTGAACCTCTCTTATACCCAGGTGCGCGCGCCTTATGACGGCTTCGTCACCAAACGCAACGTCCAGCTCGGCACCCTGGTGCAGGCGGGCAGCTCGCTGTTTTCGCTGGTGTCGCCCGATATCTGGATCACCGCCAACTTTAAAGAGTCGCAGCTGGCGCGTATGAACCCAGGGGATAAAGTGGCGATCAGCGTCGACGCCTGGCCCGATATGCAGCTCGAAGGGCATGTCGACAGCATCCAGATGGGCTCCGGCTCACGCTTCTCAACCTTCCCGTCGGAGAACGCCACTGGCAACTACGTGAAGATCGTGCAGCGCGTGCCGGTGAAGATCGTCATCGATAAAGGTCTGGATCCCAACCATCCGCTGCCGCTCGGCCTGTCGGTGGAACCGAAGGTGACCGTGGAATGAGCCAGTCGCAGAGCTGGCAACCCTCCAGCAATCCCTGGCTGGTGGCGGTGACCGTCACGCTGGCGGTGTTTATGGAGATCCTGGACACCACCATCGTTAACGTGGCGCTGCCCCATATTGCCGGCTCGCTCTCATCCAGCTACGACGAATCCACCTGGGTGCTGACCTCTTATCTGGTGGCGAACGGCATCGTGCTGCCGATCTCCGCCTTCTTTAGCCGCCTCTTCGGCCGCAAGCAGTTCTTCCTGATCTGCATCGTGATGTTTACCATCTGCTCGTTCCTGTGCGGCATCGCCACCGAGCTGTGGCAAATCATCCTGTTCCGCGTGCTGCAGGGCTTTTTCGGCGGCGGCCTGCAGCCGGTGCAGCAGTCGGTGCTGCTTGACTACTTTAAGCCAGAGGATCGCGGCAAAGCGTTCGGCCTCTCCTCGATCGCCATCATCGTCGCGCCCGTTATCGGCCCGACGCTCGGCGGCTGGATCACCGATAACTACAGCTGGCGCTGGGTCTTCTTTATCAATATTCCGGTGGGCATTCTGACGGTGCTGGCGATCTACCAGCTGCTTGAAGATCCGCCGTGGGAGCGCAAGTGGGCGAAAGGGCGGCTGAAGATCGACTACATCGGCATTGGCCTGATCACCCTCGGCCTCGGCTGCCTGCAGGTGTTCCTCGACCGTGGCGAAGATGAAGACTGGTTCGCCTCGCACTTTATCGTGCTGTTCGCCACCCTGGCGCTGGTCGGCATCGTCGGGGCGATTTACTGGCTGATGTATGCACGCAAGCCGGTGGTGGATATTCTGGTGATGAAAGACCGCAACTTTTGGGTGTCTGGCCTGCTGATGGCGGGCATGGCGATGATCCTGTACGGCAGCTCGGTGGTTCTGCCGCAGCTGGCGCAGCAGGATCTCGGCTATACCGCCACCTGGTCGGGGCTGGTGCTGTCGCCGGGCGCGATCCTGATTGTGCTCACCATTCCGCTGGTGATCAACCTGATGCCGCGCATACAGACGCGCTACATCATCGCCTTCGGCTTCAGCTGTCTGGCGCTGGCGTTTTTCTACTCCTCGACCCTGACGCCGGATGTGGATTTTAAAACGTTGGTGCTGATGCGCAGCGCGCAGTCTATCGGGCTGGGCTTCCTGTTCGTGCCGCTGACCACCATCGCGTTCGTCACCATCCCGCAGCGCCTTAACGCCGACGCGTCGG
Organism: Pantoea sp. Z09; assembly: GCF_022394795.1. Lineage (NCBI taxonomy): Bacteria > Pseudomonadati > Pseudomonadota > Gammaproteobacteria > Enterobacterales > Erwiniaceae > Pantoea > Pantoea sp. Z09. Next base: position 2,590,781 of record NZ_CP092373.1, on the reverse strand, counting down.
CGCTGTTTACCATGTTCCGCAACGTGGCGGGCTCTATCGGCATTTCGCTGTCGACAGCGGCGATCACCGAGCGCGAGCAGGTGCGCTCGGCGCATATGGTGCACAACATGTCGCCGCTCAACGAGCCGTTCAATATCACCGTGCAGCACTGGGCGCAGGCGATCCGTGACTTCACTTCGGCGGTGGGCGATCCCGCGACGCTGGCGACCGGCCAGCTCTATCAGGAGATGGTGGCGCAGTCGCGCATCCTGGCATATATCGACGTTTTTTCGGGCCTGAGCATCGTCGCCCTGATCTTGATCCCATTTTGTTGGCTGCTGTCGCCGATTAAGAGCGAAGGCAGCGCAGGAGCACACTGACATGAAGGTTATCTCTACTCGTTCGCTGAGGCCGCTCAGCCTGCTGACGCTGGCGCTCTGGCTGGCGGGCTGCGCCGTCGGGCCCGATTATCAGGCGCCAAAACCGCAGCTGCCCGGCGGCTATCATCAGCTGGACGCGCAGCAGGCGTCGAAAACCGCGTCGGGCGCTGTCAATGCGCGCTGGTGGCAAACCTTTAACGATCCGCAGCTCAACAGCCTGATCGATCGCGCTATTGAAGGCAATCTGACGCTGCAGCAGGCGGTGTTGCGCATCGCGGGCGCGCGTCAGGAGCTGGCGCAGGCGCGCGGCGGCCTGTTTCCCAGCCTGAACGGCAGCGCCAAAGTCACGCGCCAGCAGCTGGGTCTGGAGGGGCTGCTCAAGGCGAATGGCGTCACCGACCAGCTCGACAGCGACACCGCCAGCCAGCTCAGCAGCCTGGAGCAGCCGGTCACGCTTTATCAGGGCAGCTTTGACGCCAGCTGGGAGCTGGATCTGTGGGGCAAAGTGCGCCGTCAGGTCGAGCTGGCAGACGCACAAACCCAGGCGGCCGTAGAGCAGCGCAATGACGCGCTGGTGTCGCTGGAAGCGGAAGTGGCGCGCGCCTACCTGCAGCTGCGCGGCGCGCAGGCCACGGTCGCCACACTGGAGCAGCAGATTGCCGTGGCGCAGCAAAGCTGGGAGCTGACCCAGAGCCAGCAGCGCAACGGCCTCGCGCCGCTGACCGATGTGGAAAACGCGCGCGCGCAGCTCAGTTCGCTGCAGGCGCAGCTGCCGCAGTATCAGTCGCAGGCGCGGCAGGCAATGAACGGTCTGGCGGTGCTGCTGGGCAAAACGCCGGGCGCGCTGGATAACGAGCTGTATGCGACGAAGCCGATGCCGGCGTTGCCGCAGATGGTGCCGGTCGGCATTCCCGCCACGCTGGCGCGGCGGCGTCCCGACATCCGCCAGGCAGAAGCGACGCTGCATGCCCAGACGGCGAATATCGGCGTCTCAGTGGCGCAGCTTTTCCCCAGCCTGTCGCTCACCGGACAGCTTGGCGTGCGCAATACCGACGTCAGCTACCTTGATAACTGGAGCAGCCACTTCTATTCCGTCGGCCCCTCGCTGTCGATCCCTGTTTTTCAGGGCGGCCGGCTGGTGTCGAGCGTGAAGCTGGCGCGCGCGCAGCAGGCCAGCGCGGCGCTCGACTATCGTCAGACAGTGCTGACGGCGCTGCAGGATGTTGAAAACGCGCTGGTAAGCTATCGCGCCGATCAGGCGCGCGTCACGGCGCTGGATGAAACCACCGGTTCGCTGCAGCGCGCCTTCGATCTGGCCAGCGACAGCTACCGCCAGGGCATCTCAACCTTTATCGACGTGCTGGACGCCCAGCGTCAGCTGGCACAGGCGCAGGAGCAGGCGACCCAGGCGCGCATGCAGAGCGCGCTCGATCTGGTGGCGCTCTACAAAGCGCTGGGCGGCGGCTGGGAGAACTACCAGAACGTCACGCTGCCGCAGTTCGACGTCTTCGGCCCGGCGACGCAGGCCAACTGAGTCTGCCGCAATAGCGGCTGCGGCAGGCGCCGCAGCCCGCTTGCTCGACGCTGCTCTTTTTCCGCTTCTTTCTATGAAATAAACATTCCTTTTTTCATTTTCTTTCGGATAAGAGAAAGAAGATAATCTCTGTACGTAAAGCGTTGCAGGGAATATTTGTGATCTGTCATACAAAATGAGGCGGAACATATGACTCACCGCGCAAAACTAATATTTCATATTTTGTTTACACGATAGAAATAATCTATTTTCACTGGACACCTGCACACCATCGGGAGAAGACATGTCCAGAGAACCCTACCTTACGCTGAATAAAGCCTCAGGGCCGAACAGCACCACCCGCACCGAGCCCTTCGTCAAAGTCATCGCCGTGGTCGCCACCCTGGGCGGCCTGCTGTTTGGTTACGACACCGGCGTGATTTCAGGTGCGCTGCTGTTTATGGGCCCCGAACTCAATCTGACGCCTTTTACGACAGGACTGGTCACCAGCAGTCTGCTGTTTGGCGCCGCGTTTGGCGCGCTTATCTCCGGTCATTTCGCGGCGGCGGCCGGACGTAAAAAAATTATTCTGGTACTCGCCATCATCTTTGCCATCGGCGCGCTGGGCACCTCGATGGCGCCGGATGTAGAGTGGATGATTTTCTTCCGTCTGGTGCTCGGCGTCGCGGTCGGCGGCGCAGCGGCGACCGTGCCGGTCTATATCGCGGAGATCGCGCCCGCCAACCGGCGCGGTCAGCTGGTGACGCTGCAGGAGCTGATGATCGTCTCCGGCCAGATGCTGGCCTATATCTCCAACGCCGGTTTTAACGCCGCGTGGGGCGGCGAAACCACCTGGCGCTGGATGCTGGCCGTGGCGACGCTGCCGGCGGTGCTGCTCTTTTTCGGCATGATGTTTATGCCCGATACGCCGCGCTGGTATGCGATGAAAGGACGTCTGGCCGAGGCGCGTAAGGTGCTGGAGCGCACCCGCGCCCGACAGGATGTGGAGTGGGAGCTGACGGAGATCGAAGAGACGCTGGCGGAAGAGGAGCAGCAGCGGCCGCGCCTGCGCGAGCTGCGCAAGCCCTGGCTGTTTAAGCTGTTCTTTATCGGCATGGGCATTGCGGTCATCCAGCAGCTGACCGGCGTCAATACCATTATGTATTACGCGCCGACTATGCTGAAGGCGGTCGGCATGGACGACAGCGCCGCGCTGTTCGCCACCATCGCCAACGGCGCCATCTCGGTGCTGATGACCTTTGTCGGCATCTGGCTGCTGGGCAAAATCGGCCGCCGCACCATGACGATGCTGGGCCAGTTTGGCTGCACCGCCTGTCTGGTCTTTATTGGCGCCGTCACCTTTTTTATGCCTGAAACTATTAACGGTGAACCCGATATGCTGCGCAGCTATATGGTGCTGCTTGGCATGCTGATGTTTTTGAGCTTTCAGCAGGGGGCATTATCGCCGGTCACCTGGCTGCTGCTGTCGGAAATATTCCCGACGCGCCTGCGCGGCATTTTTATGGGCGGCGCGGTGTTTGCCATGTGGATCGCCAACTTTCTTATTTCGCTGATGTTCCCGGTGCTGCTGGCGAGCGTCGGGCTGGCGGGCGCGTTCTTTATCTTTGCGCTGGTCGGCATTGCGGGCGCGATATTTGTAATAAAATGCGTACCGGAAACGCGTAACCGCAGTCTGGAGCAGATTGAACATTATCTGCATGAAACGCTCTCGCGCGATGCGGCGCCTGCTCACGAAGCACTTGGACGGCCGTTAAATAAAACTTCATAATAAAAGGTTATCAATTCGTTCCTGAGCCGGCTTAACCGCCGGCTTTTTTTTATCCATTTTTCGCGCTGCATCACCTTTTTCAGGCCATGCGCCTGCGATTCTTCGCAAACCAGACCATGCAGCGTCCATCAGGCACTATTTGCAAAACATAAAGTGTGAAGGCGTTTTATATCCACTTTTTTCCCGCATGCCACGCTATTAACCTGGGCGGCAGGCAATGAAAACGATTTCAGCTGCGCGTTTTTATCGCGGCGGTTGCTGTTAATTCATCGTTAATAATGCAGCCAGGATCGTCAGGTTTTTTGCTGAGAAAATTAACGCTTATGCTTCAGAATTTTCCGTAGACGAAAATTAATTTATTTTTTTATTTGAATTGGGTAATCTTGTCGCTACAGTTTTATTAAACCCCTTAGTCAAGGACATTGTAAAATGAGTGACGCATTTAAAGTTCTGAACAACATTCGCACATTGCGTGCTCAGGCGCGCGAACTGCCGTTGAGCGATCTGGAAGAAATTCTGGAGAAATTAACCGTCGTCGTCACAGAACGCCGCGAAGAAGTGGAAGCTGAAGAAGCGCAGAACCGCGAAAAAGAAGAAAAGCTCTCTAAATATCGCGAAATGCTGCTGGCCGATGGAATTGATCCGAATGAATTACTGGGCGCGCTGGAAACCGGTAAAAAACGCGCCAAGCGCGCGCCGCGTCCGGCCAAGTATTCCTACACCGACGAAAACGGCGAAGAAAAATCCTGGACCGGCCAGGGCCGTACTCCAGCGGCAATTAAAAAGGCGCTGGACGCCGGCAAAAGCCTCGACGATTTCCTGATCGGCTAAATTTACCTCATCCTTGCAAGCGGTAGCCGGTGACGTCACAGCCATCGGCTTTTTTATTTTTCCCCCGCCGCCAGCGGTTTGCCTCCGCCCGCACGCCTGGCGCTGGCATGCGTAAGGCGATGTCTGGCATAATGGCCGCCGTTTTTTCCTCCACTCAGCCATAAAGGTTAATGCCGTGTTAGTAAGCAGCAATATCACCATGCAGTTTGGCAGCAAGCCACTGTTCGAAAATATCTCCGTAAAATTTGGCGGGGGTAATCGTTACGGTTTAATCGGTGCAAACGGCAGCGGTAAATCCACCTTTATGAAAATCCTCGGCGGCGACCTGACGCCCACCGGCGGAAATGTCTCTTACGATCCCAATGAGCGCATCGGCAAGTTAAGACAGGACCAGTTTGCGTTTGAACAATATAGCGTGCTGGACACCGTCATCATGGGTCACCATGAATTGTGGGAAGTAAAGCAGGAGCGCGATCGCATATATGCGCTGCCGGAGATGAGCGAAGAGGAAGGCTATAAAGTGGCGGACCTCGAAGTGCTCTACGGTGAAATGGATGGTTACACCGCTGAGTCGCGCGCGGGCGAGTTACTGCTGGGCGTCGGTATTCCGGTTGAGCAGCATTATGGCCCGATGAGCGAAATTGCGCCGGGCTGGAAATTACGCGTGCTGCTGGCGCAGGCGTTATTTTCTAATCCCGATATTTTGTTGCTGGACGAACCGACCAACAACCTGGATATTGACACTATCCGCTGGCTTGAGCAGGTGCTGAACGAGCGTGAAAGCACCATGATCATCATTTCGCACGACCGCCACTTTTTGAATATGGTCTGCACACACATGGCAGATCTGGATTACGGCGAATTACGCGTTTATCCCGGCAATTATGACGAGTATATGACGGCGGCCACCCAGTCGCGCGAACGCTTATTAGCGGACAACGCCAAGAAAAAAGCGCAGATTGCCGAACTGCAGTCTTTTGTCAGCCGCTTTAGCGCCAACGCCTCTAAATCGCGTCAGGCGACCTCGCGCGCAAAACAAATTGATAAAATCAAGCTGGACGAAGTGAAAGCCTCGAGCCGTCAAAACCCCTTTATTCGTTTTGAGCAAGAGAAGAAACTGTTCCGTAATGCGCTGCAGGTGGAAGCATTACGTAAAGGTTTCGATAATGGCCCGCTGTTTAACAATCTTAACCTGCTGCTGGAAGTGGGCGAGAAGCTGGCGGTCATTGGCGCCAACGGTATTGGTAAAACCACCCTGTTGAAAACCCTGGTAGGGGAAATGGCTCCCGACAGCGGCAGCGTTAAATGGTCAGAAAATGCGCGCATCGGTTATTACGCGCAGGATCACGCCGCCGACTTCGCCGACGACCTCAGCGTCTTCGACTGGATGAGCCAGTGGAAGCAAGAGGGTGACGACGAGCAGGCGGTGCGCAGCATTCTGGGGCGTCTGCTGTTTAGCCATGATGACATCAAGAAACCGGCGAAGGTGCTGTCGGGCGGTGAAAAAGGACGCATGCTGTTCGGTAAGCTGATGATGCAGAAACCGAACATTCTCATCATGGATGAACCGACCAACCACCTGGATATGGAGTCGATCGAGTCGCTGAACATGGCGCTGGAGATGTACGAAGGCACGCTGATCTTCGTTTCCCATGACCGTGAGTTCGTCAGCTCGCTGGCGACGCGCGTGCTGGAGATCAAAGAGGACCGCGTGGTGGACTTCACCGGCAACTACGAAGACTATCTGCGCAGCCAGGGTATTTACTAAGGGCGGCAGATCCTTCTGACAGACGATGAAGAACGCTAATACGCGGGTGGCGTAGACCGAAGAGCAAAGCGTCCCGCGACATGGACAAAAACGCCGGGAGCGTTTTTGAACAACGCAACGCGTTGGCCCGTTTACGGGCGCACCTCAGGGATGAGGTGCGTATCCGCGCGGGCCGAGCGAGCAGGGATGCGTAAAGCGTCTTTGCGGTCGGTCTACGCCACCCGCGTTAACGCATGAACTAGCAGACGATAAAACGGGGGTAGCGCACGCTACCCCTGGTCATTGATGACCACAGACTTCGCAGTGCGCATCCTGCGCCACCTTCACGCTGCGGAACTCCGCGCTCATCGCATCATACATCAGCAGCCGCGACGTGGCGGGCGTGCCGAAGGCCGTCAGCACTTTAATCGCCTCCATTGCCTGCATCGCGCCGATCACCCCGACCAGCGGCGCCATCACCCCCGCCTCCACGCAGCTTAGCGTCTGCTCGCCAAACAGGCGGCTGATGCAGCGATAGCAGGGCGTGCCCGGCTGCCAGCTAAATACGCTAATCTGGCCCTCCATACGGATCGCCGCGCCGGAAACCAGCGGCACGCCACGCGCGCGACAGAGCCGGTTAAGCTGCTCGCGTATCTGCACGTTGTCGGTGCAGTCGAGCACCACCTGCTGCCCGGCGATCAGCGCCTCAAGTCCGGCATCGTCCAGCAGGCCGTTAACCGTTTCGATCTGCACATGGGGGTTTATTGCCGCCAGGCTCTCCGCCGCCGAGTCGACCTTGGCGCGGCCAATATCAGCGTCGTGATGCAGGATCTGTCGCTGCAAATTCGACAGGGCGACGGTATCAAAGTCGAGCAGCGTCAGCACGCCGACGCCCGCCGCCGCCAGGTAGGGCGACGCCGCGCAGCCCAGTCCGCCGAGGCCGACAATCAGCGCGCGGCTCGCCTTCAGCTTTTCCTGACCGTCGAAGTCAAAGCCGCGCAGTACGATCTGGCGGTTGTAGCGCAGCATCTCTTCATCACTGAGTTCCGGCAGCATTTACCCCTCCAGCAGCGCGTTAAACGGCTCAATCTCCACCCATTCGCCCGGCTCGACCGCGCCGCGATCGCGCTCCAGCACGATAAAGCAGTTGGCGGCAGCGAACGAGCTAAAGACGTGCGAACCCTGATGCCCGGTGCTGCTCACCTCCAGCTCGCCGTCCGCGCCGCGGCGCATGATGCCGCGCTGGAAGTCGAGGCGGCCAGGGGATTTCTTCAGGCGCGAGGCGGCGCGCGCGCGCAGGCGCGGCGGCAGCGGCGAGGCGTGCTGGCCGGTCAGGGCGGCGAGCAGCGGCTGCACCAGCTGATAGAAGGTGACGGCGGCCGACACCGGGTTGCCCGGCAGCCCGCAGAACCAGCTGCTGGCAAGACGGCCAAAGGCGAACGGCTTGCCCGGCTTAATAGCCAGCTTCCAGAAGGTGATCGCGCCCAGCTCATCCAGCATGGTTTTGGTGAAATCCGCTTCGCCCACCGACACGCCGCCGGTGCTGATCACCACATCGGCCTGACGATCCGCCTCTTCAAAGGCGCAGCGCAGCGCCTGCGGATCATCTTTGATAATGCCTAAATCGAGCACCTCACAGCCGAGCTTGTGCAGCATCAGCGAGACGGCAAAGCGGTTGGTGTCGTAAATCTGGCCCGGCGCCAGCGGCTGGCCCACCGGCTGCAGCTCATCGCCGGTGGAGAACACCGCTACGCGCAGCTTGCGCAGCACGCTGACCTCGGCGATGCCGAGCGAAGCAAGCAGCGGCAGCTCCGCCGCGCCGAGGCGCACGCCCGCCGCTAGCACCGGCTGGCCGCAGCGGATATCCTCGCCGATCAGGCGGATATTCTGTCCCGCCTGCACCGGCGCGTTAATCACAATGCCCCCGTCGACTTCGCGCGTCTCTTCCTGCATCACCACCGCTTCGCAGCCGGCCGGCACCGGCGCGCCGGTCATAATGCGCACCACGCTGCCCGGCGGCCAGTCGCCGCTGAAGGGGACACCAGCGAAGGCTTTGCCGGCGACGCTGAGCGGGCGATCGGGGTGAAGATCGGCCAGCCGCACGGCATAGCCGTCCATCGCGGAGTTGTCGAACGGCGGCACGTCAAGGGGCGAGGTGACCGGCAATGCGGTAATGCGGCCCGCGGCGTCGGCCAGCGGCACGCTAAGGCGATCGCGGAGAGGCTGAAGCTGCGCCAGCATTTTCGCCTGCGCTTCTTCCAGAGAGATGAGCCCTGCGGTAAAGCTTTCCATGGTAATAACAACCTGCGTGAAGAGAGTAGCTGCTTATTATGGTGCTAATCGCCAGCGGAGTCACATCTGCGCCGCGGCATAAGCCACAATAAAAGGTTATGGCGCTCGGGCGACATTCCGCTTTACAAGCCTTAACAGGCTTTCTATAGTCAAAAATCACTAAAATTGGCTGAAAACCATTTTAAATCAGTGTTTTCACTCCAGTAAAAGGACAGGGCAAGCGTTATGGTCAAAGCAGTCATCGCCATTCACGGTGGGGCGGGCGCCATTACGCGCTCGGCAATGAGCGCAGAAAAAGAGCAGGCGTATCGTCAGGCGCTGAGCGATATCCTCGCCGCCGGCCAGGCGATGCTGGCGCAGGGCGCCAGCGCGCTGGACGCGGTAACCGAGGCGGTGCGGCTGCTGGAGGAGTGCCCGCTGTTCAACGCCGGCAGGGGCGCGGTCTTTACCCATCAGGGCACGCATGAACTTGACGCCTGCGTAATGGATGGCCGCACGCTGGAGGCGGGCGCGGTGGCGGGCGTCTCGCGCCTGCGCAATCCGGTGCTGGCGGCGCGCAAAGTGCTGGAGGTGAGCCCGCACGTGCTTTTTATCGGCGCGGGCGCCGAACAGTTCGCGCGGGACAACGGGCTGGAAGAGGTTGAGCCCGATTTCTTTTCGACGCCAGAGCGCTGGGCGCAGCTGCAGCGCGCGCTGGCCAGCGACGAGACGCTGCTGGATCACGACGGCGCGGCGCAGCCGGACGATCCGCTCGATCCCGACCATAAATTCGGCACTGTCGGCGCGGTGGCGCTCGACGCCGAGGGCAACCTCGCCGCCGCGACGTCCACCGGCGGCATGACCAACAAGCAGGCGGGCCGCGTCGGCGATTCGCCGCTGCCGGGTGCCGGCTGCTACGCCAGCAACGACACGGTGGCGGTCTCCTGTACCGGCACCGGCGAAGTTTTTATTCGCACCCTGGCGGCCTACGATATCGCCGCGCAGATGCGCTACGGCGGTCACTCGCTGCAGCAGGCGTGCGTCAACGTCATCCACGACGCCATTCCCGAGCTGGGCGGCAGCGGCGGCCTAATCGCCGTCGACCGCTTCGGCAACGTTGCGCTGCCGTTCAACAGCGAAGGCATGTATCGCGGTGTGGCGCGCGTGGGCGAAGAGGTTGAGGTCGGCATCTACCGCGAAAGCTAAGGAGCAGGCATGACGCAGCAAATGGCGCCGGAGCAGGTGCTGGCAGTACGCAATCTCAACGTGCGCTTCAGCCATGAAGGGCGCGTGACGCAGGCGGTGCGCAACCTCTCGCTGGAGGTGCAGCGCGGCGAAACCCTGGCGATTGTCGGCGAATCCGGCTCTGGCAAATCGGTCACCTCGCTGGCGCTGATGCGGCTGATTGAGCAGGCGGGCGGCGAGGTCAGCGGCGATATCCTGCTGCGTCGCCGCAGCGGCGAGCTGCTGGACGTCTCGCGCGCCGCGCCAGGGGTGATGCGGCGCGTGCGCGGCGCCGATATGGCGATGATCTTCCAGGAGCCGATGACCTCGCTTAACCCGGTTTTCACCGTGGGCGAGCAGATCGCCGAATCGATCCGCCTGCATCAGGGAAAAAGCCACCAGCAGGCGCTGGCGGAAGCGCGCCGCATGCTCGATCTGGTGCGCATCCCTGAAGCGCAGGGCGTGCTGTCGCGCTATCCCCATCAGCTCTCCGGCGGCATGCGCCAGCGCGTGATGATCGCCATGGCGCTGTCGTGCCGGCCCGCGCTGCTGATCGCTGACGAGCCGACCACGGCGCTCGACGTCACTATTCAGGCGCAAATATTACAGCTGATCCGCGTGCTGCAAAAAGAGATGCAGATGGGGGTGATTTTTATCACCCACGATATGGGCGTGGTGGCGGAAATGGCAGACCGCGTCCAGGTGATGTATCGCGGCGACGTGGTGGAAAGCGCGCCGGTGCAGCAGCTGTTTGACGCGCCGCAGCAGCCCTATACCCGCGCGCTGCTGGCCGCAGTGCCGAAGCTCGGTGCCATGAGCGGCCAGCCGCTGCCCGCGCCTTTCCCGCTGCTGGGCGCCGACGCGCAGGCCGAGCCGGAAACGCCGCAGGACACGGTGCAGCGCGACAGAGCACCCATTTTACAGGTGCGCGATCTGGTGACGCGCTTCGATATCCGCGGCGGCCTGCTTAACCGCGTTAAACGCCGCGTGCACGCGGTGGAGAAGGTGAGCTTCGACCTCTACGCCGGCGAGACGCTGGCGCTGGTGGGCGAATCGGGCTGCGGCAAATCCACCACCGGCCGCTCGCTGCTACGGCTGGTGGCGAGCCAGGGCGGCACCATTACCTTTAACGGCCAGCGCATCGACCAGCTCGCCGGTTCGGCGCTGGCGCATCTGCGGCGCGACATTCAGTTTATTTTTCAGGATCCTTACGCCTCGCTCGATCCGCGCCTGACGGTGGGCTTCTCGATTATGGAGCCGCTGCTGGTGCACAAGGTGATGCCGCGCCGCGAGGCGGAGCAGCGCGTCGCCTGGCTGCTGGAAAAGGTCGGGCTGCTGCCGGAGCACGCGCAGCGCTATCCCCACGAATTTTCCGGTGGTCAGCGCCAGCGTATCTGCATCGCCCGCGCGCTGGCGCTCAACCCGAAAGTGGTGATCGCCGACGAGTCGGTGTCGGCGCTCGACGTCTCGATTCAGGCGCAGATCGTCAATCTGATGCTCGACCTGCAGCGCGAGTTCGGCATCGCCTTTTTGTTTATTTCGCATGATATGGCCGTGGTGGAGCGCATCAGCCATCGCGTGGCGGTGATGTACCTGGGACAGATCGTTGAAATGGGGCCGCGCCAGGCGGTGTTCGAACAGCCGCAGCACCCCTACACCCGCAAGCTGATGGCCGCCGTGCCGGTGGCGGATCCGACGCATCGCCGCCGCGAGCGCGCGCTGCTGGTGGATGAAATCCCCAGCGCGGTGCGCGCGCTGGGCGACGAACCGGAGGTCGCGCCGCTGATTGAGGTGGCGCCAGGCCACTTCGTCGCGCGCCATGCCATCAGCAGCACCTGATATCACACTCACACTAAGCAGGGACTACAGGAGAACCAGATGCACAACACAATGCGTAAAGGGCTACTGGCGGCAGGCGTGCTCAGCGCCATCACGGCGCTGCCCGCCTGGGCGGCGAAAGATGCGGTGATCGCCGTCGGCTCAAACTTCACCACGCTCGATCCTTACGACGCCAACGACACGCTGTCGCAGTCGGTGGCGAAATCCTTCTATCAGGGGCTGTTCGGCTTCGATAAAGAGATGAAGCTGACAAACGTGCTGGCGGAAAGCTATCAGGCGAGCCCGGACGGGCTGACCTACACCATCAAGCTGCGCCCGGGGATTAAATTTCAGGACGGCACGGATTTCAACGCCGAAGCGGTCAAGGTCAACCTGGAGCGCGCCAGCAATCCGGACAATCACCTGAAGCGCTACAACCTGTTCAAATATATCGCCACCACCGAGGCGGTCGATCCCACCACGGTGAAGATCACCCTGAAGCAGCCTTTTTCAGCCTTTATCAACAACCTGGCGCACCCGGCCGCGGTGATGATCTCCCCGACCGCGCTGAAAAAATATGGCAAGGAGATCGGCTTCCATCCGGTCGGCACCGGTCCCTATGAGCTGGTGACCTGGAACCAGACCGACTTTGTGAAGGTGAAGAAGTGGGACGGCTACTGGAAAAAGGGCTATCCGAAGCTCGATTCCATCACCTGGCGTCCGGTGGTCGACAACAACACCCGCGCCGCAATGCTGCAGACCGGCGAGGCGAACTTCGCCTTCCCGATCCCCTTCGAGCAGGCAAAACTGCTGGAGAAGAACGCGAAGCTGAAGGTGGTGACCTCGCCGTCGATTATGCAGCGCTATATCAGCCTGAACGTCACCCAGAAGCCGTTCGACAATCCGAAGGTGCGTGAGGCGCTGGAGTACGCCATCAACCGCGAGGCGCTGACCAAAGTCGCCTTTGCCGGCTACGCCACGCCGGCGACCGGCGTCGTGCCGCCCGCCATCGACTTTGCGCAAACATATCCGGCGATCCCCTACAATCCGGCCAAAGCGCGCGAGCTGCTGAAGGAAGCAGGTTATCCCAACGGCTTTGAAACCACGCTCTGGTCGTCGCACAACCACAGCACCGCGCAAAAAGTGCTGCAGTTTACCCAGCAGCAGCTGGCGCAGGTGGGCGTGAAGGTGAAGGTGACGGCGATGGACGCTGGTCAGCGCGCCGCCGAGGTGGAGAGCAAAGCACAGAAAGAGAGCGGCGTGCGCATGTTCTACACCGGCTGGTCCGCCTCGACCGGCGAAGCGGACTGGGCGCTGACGCCGCTGTTCGCCACCACCTCCTGGCCGCCCGCCATCTTCAACACCGCGTTCTACAGCAACCCGCAGGTTGATAAAGACCTGGCCGACGCGCTGAAAACCACGGACCGCGAGCGTAAAGCGAGCCTCTACAAAGACGCGCAGGATAAAATCTGGAACGATCATCCGTGGATCCCGCTGGTGGTGGAGCAGCTGGTTTCCGCCAACACCACCTCGCTGAGCGGCTTCTACGTCCAGCCGGACACCGGCTTCAATTTCGACGAGGCCGATCTGAAGTAACCCAACAGGCCAGCCCGTCTGGGCTGGCCGCCGCTGCGCAGGATTTCGCATGCTTAACTATTTTATAAAACGGCTGCTGGGGCTGATCCCCACGCTGCTGATTGTGGCGGTGCTGGTGTTCATGTTCGTTCACCTGCTGCCGGGCGATCCGGCGCGCCTGATTGCCGGTCAGGACGCGGACGCGACGGTGGTCGCGCTGGTGCGCCAGGAGCTGGGCCTGGATCAGCCGCTGCCGCAGCAGTTCTGGCACTTTATGCTCAACGCGCTGCAGGGCGATTTCGGTCAGTCGCTGGTGTCGAAGCGGCCGGTTGCCGACGAGATCGCCGCGCGCTTTATGCCCACGCTGTGGCTGACGCTGGCCAGTATGATCTGGGCGGTGGTGTTCGGCATGGCGATCGGCATCCTCTCTGCCGTCTGGCGCAACCGCTGGCCGGACCGTCTTGGCATGACGCTGGCGGTATCAGGCATCTCCTTTCCCGCTTTCGCCCTCGGCATGCTGCTGATGCAGGTGTTCTCGGTGGAACTCGGCTGGCTGCCGACAGTCGGCGCCGACAGCTGGCGACACTATATTCTGCCGTCGATTACGCTGGGCGCCGCGGTGGCGGCGGTGATGGCGCGCTTTACCCGCGCCTCCTTCGTTGAGGTGATGCAGGAGGATTATATGCGCACCGCGCGCGCCAAAGGGGTGCGCGAATCGCTGGTGGTGGTGAAACACGGCCTGCGCAACGCCATGATCCCGGTGGTCACCATGATGGGCCTGCAATTCGGCTTTCTGCTTGGCGGCTCCATCGTCGTCGAGGTGGTGTTTAACTGGCCGGGGCTGGGTCGTCTGCTGGTGGATTCGGTCGAGATGCGCGACTACCCGGTGATCCAGGCCGAAGTGCTGCTCTTTTCGCTGGAGTTCATCCTGATTAACCTGATTGTCGACCTGCTCTATGCGGCAATCAATCCCGCTATTCGCTACAGGTAAGGAGTCGCAATGAAAAACTGGCGACGTGAAGCGGCGCTGAAAAGCCTGCCGCTGACCACTGAAAATCGGGTTCGCACGCCCTGGAGCGAGTTCTGGCGACGTTTTCGCCGTCAGCCGGTGGCAGTGACGGCCGGGCTGTTCGTGCTGCTGCTGATCGTGGTGGCCTTTATCGCGCCGCTGATCGCCCCGTTCGACGCGGAAAACTACTTCGACTACGACCGGCTCAACGAAGGCCCCTCGGCGCTGCACTGGTTTGGTGTCGACTCGCTGGGGCGCGATATCTTTAGCCGCGTGCTGGTGGGCACGCGCATCTCGCTGATCGCCGGCTTCTTTTCCGTGGCCATCGGCGCGGCGATCGGCACGCTGTTCGGCCTGCTGGCGGGCTACTACGAAGGCGCCTGGGATCGCATTACCATGCGCGTCTGCGACGTGCTGTTTGCCTTTCCCGGCATTCTGCTGGCGATCGCCGTGGTGGCGATTATGGGCAGCGGCATGAGCAATGTGATCATCGCCGTGGCAATCTTTAGCATTCCGGCGTTTGCTCGCCTGGTGCGCGGCAACACGCTGGTGCTGAAGCATCAGACCTATATCGAGTCGGCGCGCAGCATCGGCGCCTCGGACGCCACCATCCTGCTGCGGCATATCCTGCCCGGCACGGTGTCGTCCATTGTGGTCTACTTCACTATGCGCATCGGCACCTCAATCATTACCGCCGCCAGCCTGTCGTTTCTCGGGCTGGGCGCGCAGCCGCCCACGCCGGAGTGGGGCGCGATGCTGAACGAGGCGCGCGCCGATATGGTGCTGGCGCCACACGTGGCGATTTTCCCCAGCCTGGCGATTTTCCTCACGGTTTTAGCATTTAATTTGCTTGGCGACGGGCTTCGCGACGCACTCGATCCTAAACTCAGGTCATGAAAAAATTCGACTACGAGCAAGACTTTAAAACCATCGACTTCCGCAAGCAGCCGGAGCGCTATCAGGTGGGCCGCGGCGAGCAGGGCGTGCTGATGGTGGAGCCCTATAAAAGCGAAATCCTGCCGCACTGGCGTTTTCGCACCGTGCCGATAGCGCAGGCCTCGGCGGCGAAGATCATGGAGCTGTTCGAGGCCTATCGCGCGCAGGATGATTTCGTTGGTATGGATATGGCGCGTAAATTCATTCAGATGGGCTACACCCGCGCGCGTCGCTACAGCAACCACAAGGGCGGACGCAAATATGACGCCGACGGCAATGAGCTGCCGCGCGGCGTCGACGAGGAGAAGGCCGCTGCGGCGGCCGTGTTCAAAGCCTACTGGGATCGCCTGCGTGAAGATGAGGATTATCTGGCACGCAAACAGGCGCACCAGAAGTTGTATGGCTAAACGCGGCGCGATTGACCGATAAAACGTGGGGTTTTTCAACCAGATAAAGGGCGCTTCCCTGTGCGGGAAAACCGCCTTTTCTTCGGTCCATTACGTAAATAAGTGCAAACGCCTTGGCCGGGCGTTTACCGGCTAACCTCGCGTTATCTCAGTAAAAAATCAAAAAAGCGCTTTCAGATGGAACCAGCCGGCGCGCACAACAGGGTTGAGTTTAGCGCGGCCTGGTGCTTAAATCCGACATTCAAATTTACTGTGAATTCAATAATAAGCAGATAACAAGGCAGCTGCGGACACCAGACGCCGCAGTCGACTATGTGGATAATGTGAGAGCGCAATGATGAAAGAGATCGTTAACGGATTTCTGAGTTTTCAACAGAATGTGTTTCCTGAAAGGAAGGATCTTTTCAAAAGCCTGGCGTCGAACCAAAATCCTAAAGCGCTGTTTATCTCCTGTTCCGACAGCCGCCTGGTGCCGGAGCTGGTGACGCAGCAGGAGCCGGGCCAGCTGTTCGTGATCCGCAACGCGGGCAATATCGTGCCGCCGTTTGGTCCTGAGCCGGGCGGCGTCTCCGCCACCATCGAATATGCGCTGATGGTGCTGGGCGTCAGCGAAATCATCATCTGCGGCCACTCCAACTGCGGCGCGATGAACGCTATCGCCTCCTGCCAGTGCATGGACACCATGCCGGCGGTTGAGCACTGGCTGCGCTACGCCGACGCGGCGAAAACCGTGGTGGAAGAGCGCGAGTTCGAAACGCCGGAAGCCAAGCTGAACGAGATGGTGAAAGAGAACGTTATCGCGCAGCTGAACAATATCAAGACGCATCCGTCCGTGGCGCTGGCGCTGCGTAAAGGCAAAGTGCGCCTGCACGGCTGGGTCTACGACATTGAGTCAGGCAAAATCATCGCCCTGACCGAAGGCGGCAAAAGCTTTATCTCTCTCTCCGATAACCCGGAAACCTGCTTCGAGTAATCCTCTCGCCCGCTGTGTCCACAGCGGGCGTTTTCTTTCCTTTTCTTCCGGCGCGTTCTCATTAGATTATCTAAGCTATTAACGTCCTGTTTCCACTTGAGAACTCACTATGCGCAAAATTTCCTTGTTGACCCTGTTAGCAGGCGCCGCGCTGCTGGCGGGATGTACCTCTCACGTTGCCGATAAACAGCACTATTCCGGTTTTATTCAGGATTACAGTCAGCTTAAACCCGCTTCCTCCGCCAGCGACCGACCGACGCTGCGCTGGATCTCGCCCGACTATCGCAGCAGCGACTACAGCTCGGTGGTCTATACGCCGGTGGTGTACTATCCGGCGGCAAAGCCTAACGCGCGCGTCAGCCAGCAGACGCTGGATCAGATC
The DNA here is from genome assembly GCF_022394795.1 of Pantoea sp. Z09. Classification (NCBI taxonomy): domain Bacteria; kingdom Pseudomonadati; phylum Pseudomonadota; class Gammaproteobacteria; order Enterobacterales; family Erwiniaceae; genus Pantoea; species Pantoea sp. Z09. The sequence continues at coordinate 2,573,947 of NZ_CP092373.1, read as the reverse complement.
CGCAGCTACACCGACACGCGGCTGAAAGCGGCGATTGGCGAGCGTAAAAAGCTGGTGACGCAGCCTGGCCCGCGCACGCTGATCGTGCGCAGCGCCATCACCGGCGTCACGGCGGAAAACGAGGGCGTGCAGTTCTATGAGGTGGTGCCGGTCGCGGCGGTGATCGCCAGCACTATGGCGGCGACCGGGCACCGCACGCAGAACAGCGCGCTGTTCCTCGAAATCGAGGCGCGTGACGCCCAGACCGGCAAACCGCTGATCAAGGTGGTGCGCAAGGCGTTTGGCAAGCCGCTGAACAACAGCAGTGCGCCCATCACCTACGGCGACGTGAAAGGCGCCATTGACGAGACCGTCAGCGACGCTATGCACTTTAGCGCGCCCTGAGTCAGCGGGCACTGGCAGGGACGCCATCCTTAATCTTTTGTAAAGCCTGAACATTATCCCGTCGCGCTGGCTACCCTTAAGCTCATCCCCTGGCGACTGGAGCACTCTATGGCCCGACTCACTGCTGCGCTGCTACTCGGCGGCGCGCTCACGACGCTTCCCGCGCTGGCGGCGGAGGTGCAGGTTCAGGTTTTACAGGACAAACTCGATCATCCCTGGTCGGTGGCGTTTCTGCCGGACAATCAGACGCTGCTGATCACCGAGCGCAGCGGCCAGCTGCGCAGCTGGCAGCCGCAGAGTGGCCTGTCGCAGCCGATCGAAGGCGTGCCGAAACCGGCGGTGCGTCGCCAGGCGGGGCTGCTCGACGTGGTGCTGGCGCCGGATTTTGCGCAGAGCCGCCGCGTCTGGCTGAGCTATACCGAGGCCAACAGCCGCGGCGAGCTGGGCGCAGTGGTGGGCTACGGTCAGCTCAGCGCGGATAATCGCCGCCTGACCGGCTTTAAAACGGTGGTGCGCCAGACGCCGCAGCTGTCGGCGGGCAACAACCTCGGCACGCGCCTCGCCTTCGATGGCGACGGCTATCTCTATATCGTCTTCGGCGACAACTTCCACAGCAGCAGCGCGCAGGATCTCGACAAGCTCACCGGCAAAATCCTGCGGCTGAATCAGGACGGCAGCGTGCCGAAAGATAATCCATTCGTCAGCCGCAGCGGCGCGCGTCCTGAGATCTGGGCCTACGGCCTGCGCAATCCGCAGGGGCTGGCCTTCAATCCCTGGACGCAGCAGATGTGGGAGAGCGAGCATGGCCCGCGCGGCGGCGATGAGGTGAATATTCCGCAAAAGGGCAAAAATTACGGCTGGCCGCTGGCGACCTGGGGCATTGACTACAGCGGCAGTAAAGTGCCGGAGTCAAAGGGCACGCACGTGGCGGGAACGGAGCAGCCGGCGTTTTACTGGAAAGTCTCGCCAGCGGTTAGCGGCATGGCGTTTTACAACAGCGCCCGTTTTCCGCAGTGGAAACAGTCGCTGTTTATCGGCGCGCTGAAAGAGAAAAGCCTGATCCGCCTCAGCGTCAACGGCGATAAGGTGGTCGAGACGCAGCGCCTGCTGGGCGATCGCCACGAGCGCATCCGCGACGTGCGTCAGGGGCCGGACGGCTATCTCTATGTGCTCACCGATGAGGACAACGGCAAGCTGCTGAAGGTCGGGCTGGCCCAAGAGGCCAGCGCCGCACGCGGCTAATCAGCGCGCCCAGCGGCAGACCTCCCAGCCGCGCGCGAGCGCTTCCTGATGCAGCCGCGCGTCGGGGTTGATCACCAGCGCATGATCGGCCTGCGCCAGCAGTGGCAGGTCGTTCATGGAGTCGCTGTAGGCCCAGGTGCGATCAAACTGACTCTCCTGCTGCAGCGCGCGCCAGTCGGTCAGCCGCGTCACCTTGCCCTCTTTGTAGGTCAGGGTGCCGTAGGTCTGGCCGCTGTAGCGATCGTCCACCACTTCGACGCCAATCGCCAGCGCGCCGTGCGCGCCCAGGCGTTCGGCAATCGGCGCCACCAGATGCTCGCCGCTGGCGGAGCAAATCACCACTTTGTCGCCGCGCAGCTGATGCCACCCAATGCGGTCGCGCGCCTCTGGATAGACGCGCGGCAGGATGTCGCGCTGGATCCAGCGGCGCACCCAGCCCGCCACGGTCGGCGCCGCCAGCCCGGCCAGCGGCGAGAGCGTCAGCGCCATATACTCTTCCATCGCCAGGGTGCCGGCGTAGTACTGCGCCATCAGCGCCTGCTCTTCCGCCAGCAGCGTTTCCCGCGCGAAGCCCTGCGACACCAGCCAACGCAGCCACAGGCCAGTACTGTCGGCGCAGATGACGGTTTCGTCGAGGTCAAATACGGCTAAGTCCATGGTGCATCTCCTCAGTTGACTCCCATCAGCCTGGCAGAATTTTGTGACGGTCTTAACTCTTCTGCGAAAAATCGGAATTTAACCGGCTTTTCTCCACGCGCGCGCGGCGCGACACTGGTCAGCGCGTCCGGCTGGTGCCAGGGTTACTCTACTAAACTCTATAAAACTTTACGGTTGGGCGGTTTTTTTCATGCGCTGCAGAGGGTAGCGTTTTACTCTGTCGTTTTTTGCCTTAAAACCGCGATTTAACATGGAATTTCCTCGCATATGACAACTATTCGCTCTCCACGCCGCCTGCGGTACGCCGCCGCCTCGTTACTGCTGTTTGTCGCGCCCGCCGCGCTTGCCGTTGATGCCCCAGCGCCGCCTCAGGTTGAGGCCAAAGCCTGGATTCTGATGGATTACGCCAGCGGTAAGGTGCTGGCGGAAGGCAACGCGGACGATCGGCTCGATCCCGCCAGCCTGACCAAAATGATGACCAGCTATGTGGTCGGGCAGGCGCTGAAATCGGGCAAGATTAAGCGCGACGATATGGTGACCATCGGTCAGGACGCGTGGGCCACCGGCAATCCTAAGCTCAAGGGCTCGTCGCTGATGTTCCTTAAGCCTGGCGACCGCATTCCGGTGTCGGAGCTGAATAAAGGCATTGTCATCCAGTCCGGCAACGACGCCTGCATCGCGCTGGCCGACTATGTCGCCGGCAGTCAGGACGCCTTTATCGGCCTGATGAACAACTACGTGAAGGCGTTCGGGCTGAAAAACACCCACTTTATGACGGTGCACGGGCTGGATGCAGAAGGGCAGTACAGCACGGCGCGCGATATGGCGCTGATTGGCCAGGCGCTAATCCGCGACGTGCCGGAAGAGTATGCGCTGAATAAAGAGAAAGAGTTTACCTTTAACCATATTCGCCAGATGAACCGCAACCGGCTGCTGTGGAGCACCAATCTGCAGGTCGACGGCATCAAGACCGGCCACACCTCGGGTGCCGGCAACAATCTCGTGGCCTCCGCCACCGAGAATGATATGCGCTTGATCTCCGTGGTGCTCGGCACCGCCACCGACGCCGCGCGTTTTCGCGAGAGCGAGAAGCTGCTGACCTGGGGATTCCGCTTTTTCGAAACCGTGACGCCGATTAAGGCGGATAAGCCGTTCGCCCAGCAGCGCGTCTGGTTCGGCGATCGCAAAGAGGTCAATCTGGGTGTCGAGAAAGACGCCGCGCTGACGCTGCCGAAAGGGCAGATGAAGAACCTGAAGGCGAGCTATAACCTGACCACGCCGCAGCTTGAAGCGCCGTTAAAGAAAAATCAGGTGGTGGGCACCATCGACTTCCAGCTGGATGGCAAAACCATCGAACAGCGTCCGCTGGTGGTGATGGAGGAGGTGCCAGAAGGCAACTTCTTCAGCCGCATCGTCGATTTCGTGCTGATGCAGTTCCACTCGCTGTTCGGCAAGTGGTTTAGTTAAGGCTCGCGGGTACGCACCTCATCCCTGAGGTGCGTCTGTAAACAGGCCTTAATCCTGGATCCAGCCTTTGCGTATCGGCAGGGCGAACAGCGCGCGGTAAAGCGCGCTAAAGGTCGCCAGCATGCGCGCGCCGTAGCCCTGCCAGGCGAGATGCGACGCCAGACAGCCGAGCAGCCCCACCAGAAACCCGCCCAGCATATCCATCGGCCAGTGCACGCCAAGGTAAACACGCGACCAGGCGATGGCCGTGCCGAGCGCCATCAGGATCACGCCCGACCAGAGGCGATGCCAGAAAATAAACGCCAGCGCAAAGGTAAAAATGGTGGTGCCGTGATCGCTCGGGTAGGAGTCGTCAGGCGCATGATGCAGAAACTGATAGCCCAGCCCGATGGCGAACGGGCGCGGATGCGGAAACAGCTGGCCGACGCACCATGAGATGCTCAGCGCGTAAATCAGCGCCATGCCGGTTTTCAGCACCAGCACGCGCTGCGAGTGGACGCGATCGCGCGGACCCCACAGCCAGAGCGCGACAATCAGCAGCGGCACGATAGCGATCAGATCTTTGGCGATAAAGGTCGCCAGCGCCAGCAGCCAGGCGGGGGAATCCGGGGTGGCGTTGATCAGTAAAAACAGTGAGTGGTTAAGCGCTTCCATCGTGGTGTCAGTCTCCTCGTCATAAACCTGCGCCCGTCTACCGTTGCGCACAAAATGGCAATAAAAAGCCTATCCTGGCGGCATGGCCCGCCGGGGTATATAGCGTCGGTTCTTAAATGACACGCAGGTTGCAGAACGGTTTAAGTTCAGTGACGCTGCGCGCAGCCTTTGCCCGCTGCGACGCAGTAAACCGCAGGCATAAAAAAACCCGTCAGCAAAAAAGCTGGCGGGCTCCACAATTTGGGGATTTCAAAGAAAAGCAGTGGCACATATTCAGACTCAGCCTTAACAAAAAAGTTCTGGACTGAGTCAAAAAAATTTTATAAGGGCAAAATTGGCCAGATAATCACAATCAGCGTGCCGGCCAGCGTCAGCAGCACGTTGGCAATGGCGTAGGTGCCTGCGTAGCCGAGCGCCGGAATATTGCTGCGCGCCGTATCGCAGATAATCTCCATCGCCGGCGCGCAGGTGCGGGCGCCCATAATGGCGCCAAACAGCAGCGCGCGGTTCATGCGCAGCACGTAGGCGCCGAACAGATAGCAGATCACCACCGGCAGCAAACTTACCAGCAGGCCGCACAGCAGCATTAGCGCGCCTTCGCTGCCGAGCCCGTGATTGATGCCGCTGCCAGCGCTCAGGCCGACGCCCGCCATAAACACCATCAGCCCAAACTCCTTCACCATGGTCAGCGCCCCCTGCGGGATATAGCCGAAGGTCGGATGGTTGGCGCGCAGGAAGCCGAGCATAATGCCGGCGAACAGCAGCCCGGCGGCGTTGCCGATGCCGAAGCTAAAGTTGCTGAACTGGAAGGTAATCAGCCCGATCATCAGCCCGACAATAAAGAAGGCGCAGAACGCCAGCAGATCGGTTACCTGACTGTGAATGGCGATAAAGCCAATGCGGTCCGCCACGTTCTTCACGCGCTTCGCCTCGCCGCTGACCTGCAGGATATCGCCCTTGTGCAGCATAATGCTGTCGTCGATCGGCATCTCAATCTGGCTGCGGATCACCCGGTTCAGGAAGCAGCCGTGATCGGTCAGGTTCAGTTTGCTAAGGCGCTTGTTCACCGCGTTGTGGTTTTTCACCACAATCTCTTCTGTGACGATGCGCATATCGAGCAGATCGCGGTCAAAAACCTCTTTGCCGTTGCGGAAGCTGGCGTCGAGGCGCGCGTGGGCGTCGGGATAGCCCACCAGCGAAATATCGTCGCCCAGCTGCAACACCGCGTCGCCGTCCGGGCTGGCCAGAATGCCGTTGCGGCGAATACGCTCGATATAGCAGCCGGTCTGGCGGTAGATGCCCAGCTCGCGCAGATTCTTGCCGCCGCTCCACGCCACCAGCTCCGGGCCGACGCGATAGGCGCGGATCACCGGCAGAAAAACCTTGCGCTGGCTGTCGGCGTCGAGCCCGCGCTCGCGCGCGATCTGCTGCGCGCAGGTCGCCAAATCCTGATGCTGCAGGCGCGGCAGGTAGCGCGCGCCAAAAATTAAGCTCACCAGGCCCACCAGATAGGTGAGGGCATAGCCGAGAGAGAGATGATCCTGCATCAGCGCCAGCTGAGCGCGGTCGTTAATACTTTGCCGCAGCGTGTCGCCAGCGCCCACCAGCACCGGCGTCGAGGTCATCGACCCCGCCAGCATGCCCGCCGTCAGGCCGATATCCCAGCCGAACAGTTTGCCGAAGCCGAGCGCCAGCAGCAGCGCGCTGACCACCATCACCATCGCCAGCAGAAAATAGTTTTTTCCGTCGCGGAAGAAAATCGAAAAAAAGTTGGGACCCGCCTCTACGCCGACGCAAAAAATAAACAGCATAAAGCCCAGGCTCAGCGCGGCGGTATTAATCGCGAAGTGCTGCTGCCCGAGTAATAAAGAAACCACTAATACGCCGATGGAATTTCCTAACTGCACCGAACCCAGGCGTAATTTACCCAGACAGAGCCCGAGCGCTAAAACGACAAATAATAACAGAACGTCATTTCCGCTTAACAAATTTGCGACGTTTATGTTCACTGTTTAACTTCTTGTTTACGTGTAAGCTGTTGATGACAGGCCTGTTTTTCGCTATCTTGTGCAGGCCGCGCGGTGAGCCTGCTATTTACCCAAACAGGCCACTCTGAAACGGCAGACATTCTAATCATAAAAATCACCCTCAGCCATGCGCTGAAAACGTCATTCAGCCCCTGGCCTGTTTCATTTTATTTCCACCAGATCGCGGCAGGTTATTGTCATTGTGATAATTTTCAACAAGTGGGGTGATATGCCACAGCGTTCGCTGCGCTGGACGGGGGCAATGCTCGGCGTTGCGCTCTATAGTCTGGTGTTTATTTATGCTCATCGTTTCTGGCTGGTCGGCAATACGCCGCTGCGCGGCCAGCCTGAACTGCTGCTGTTTTTACTGCCTGGCGTGGTGATGGCGCTGCTGCATGCGGACAGCCCGCTAAAAAGCACGCTGCTGATGGCGCTGTGGGGCACGCTGCTCGGCGTGCTGCTGCTTAACAACGCGCTGCTGGCGCACACCAGCTGGCTGATGCTCTCCACCTGGAGCCTGAGCGCGCTCTTCTGGGCGGGCAGCGGCGCGCTGCTGGTGCGTCTGGCGCGGATCGTCTGGCGCTGACGCCAGAATAAAAAAACGGGCCGAAGCGGCCCGTTAGCTGTGCGTTGACGCCTTACGCGCCCAGATTCTCTTTGCTCCAGGCGGCGAAGTCGGTATAGCCGCCGATATGCTGCTCATCCACAAAAATCTGCGGCACGGTGCTTACCGGTTTGCCCGCGCTCTTTTCCAGATCCGCTTTGGTGATGCCTTCCGCCTGGATATCCACATACTGGTAGCTAAAGTCGTCGCGCTCGGCGCTGAGCTTGTCGGCCAGCTCTTTCGCACGCACGCAGTAGGGGCAGCCTGGACGACCAAAAATCACAGTAACCATGAAACGCTCCTTAATTCAGGTTCTACAATGTGACCCATGTCACATAAGTTCAGAACAGATGGTCAATATGATGCCCGCTCGAACCGCTTAAAGAAAGGGGGAAATGCCTGTTAGTCTGATGCGCGCCGCCTATGCAAGTTTGTGAAGCTTGACCATAATTAGCGGCCTGAACCCGGTGCGACCCAGGAGAACGCCATGACCCCACTGGCACGTTTACCCAAAGCTCTGCTGCTGATGGAGGCGCTCGGCGGCCTAATGGCGCTCTGCGCGCTGCTGCTGGCTAACCGCTGGCTACCGCTGCCCGCGCACCTCGACAGCAAGACGCTGGCGACCGCGCTGCTGATGGTGGGCATTCTGCTGATGCTGCCCGCCGCCTGGCTGATGATGTGGCGTACCGCCCGAGCCATGGCGCCGCAGCTGTTTGGTCGCACCACTAACAACAACAAGACTCGCCGGAGACCTTAATGACACCGACTATCGATCTATTGTGCAGCCACCGTTCCATTCGTGCCTTTACCGATCAGGCCATTAGCGCGGAACAGCGTGAGGCGATTATCGCCGCGGCGCAATCGGCGTCCACCTCCAGCTTTCTACAGTGCTCTTCTATTGTGCGCATTACCGATCCCGCGCTGCGTCAGCAGCTGGTTCAGCTGACCGGCGGCCAGCAGTGGGTCGCGGACGCGGCGGAATTCTGGGTGTTCTGCGCCGACTTCAACCGTCATCTGCAAATCTGCCCGGACGCGCAGCTGGGCCGCGCCGAGCAGCTGCTGCTCGGCTGCGTCGACACCGCGCTGATGGCGCAGAACGCCATGGTCGCCGCCGAATCGCTCGGCCTGGGCGGCGTCTTTATCGGCGGCATCCGCAACAATATCGCGCAGGTTACCGAGCTGCTTGGCCTGCCGAAATTCGTGCTGCCGCTGTTCGGCTTCTGCATCGGCTATCCCGACGCGGTGCCCGACGTTAAACCACGTCTGCCGCAGGCGATGCTGGTGCATGAGAACCGCTACCAGCCGGTCGATCCGCAGGTGCTGGCCGACTACGACAGCCGCACGGCGATCTACTACGAGCAGCGCGACAGCAATCAGCGCAGCGAAACCTGGAGCGAGCTGATCCAGCGCCTGATCGTCAAAGAGACGCGCCCATTTATGCTTGACTACCTGCATCAGCAGGGCTGGGCAACGCGCTAACCGGCACGAGGATCGATGATGAAAATCGCTATATTGTCGCGCGATCCGACGCTCTACTCCTGCCGCCGCTTATGCGAAGTGGGCGAGCGGCGCGGGCATGAGATTCAGGTCATCGATCCGCTCTCCTGCTACATGAACATCAATCCAGCGTCGCCGACGGTGCACTATCGCGGTGAACCGCTGGGCCATTTCGACGCGGTGATCCCGCGCATCGGCCCGGCCACTACCTTTTACGGCACTGCGGTGCTGCGCCAGTTCGAGATGTGCGGCAGCTATCCGCTCAACGAGTCGCTGGCGATCGCCCGTGCGCGCGATAAGCTGCGCTCGCTGCAGCTGCTGGCGCGTCAGGGGATCGATATGCCGGTAACCGGCTTCGCCTCGTCGCCGGACGACACTCAGGATCTGATCGCTATGGTGGGCGGCGCGCCGCTGGTGGTGAAGCTGGTGGAGGGCACGCAGGGCATCGGCGTGGTGCTGGCGGAGACACGCCAGGCGGCGGAGAGCGTCATTGACGCCTTTCGCGGCCTCAACGCCCATATTCTGGTGCAGGAGTTTATTCAGGAAGCGCAGGGACGCGACCTGCGCTGTCTGGTGATCGGCGACGAGGTGGTGGCGGCGATTGAGCGCGAGGCGAAAGAGGGCGATTTCCGCTCTAACCTGCATCGCGGCGGCACCGCGCGCGCGGTGGAGATCACCCCGCAGGAGCGCGATATGGCGGTGAAAGCGGCGACGACGCTGGGGCTGGCGGTTGCGGGCGTCGATATCCTGCGCGCCCGACGCGGGCCGCTGGTGATGGAGGTCAACGCCTCTCCTGGGCTGGAGGGGATCGAAACCACCACCGGCCTCGATATCGCCGCCCTGATGATCGGCTGGATTGAGCGCAACGCTTTGCCCGGCTTCACTCTTAAAACCGGCGGCTGACGCGCGCTTTTCAGCGGTTTTCGTAGCGTCCCGCCCTTTTTTTCCGTAAGCTTAGTCGCCTGTTTATTCACCCCTTGGGACACTACGATGGATTCTCTTGTCGTTCCGGATATCGACCTGTTGCGTCGCTGGCTGGATCAGCAAAATATCACCTGGTTCGAATGTGATGCCTGTCAGGCACTTCATCTGCCGCACATGCAAAATTTCGATGGGGTGTTTGACGCCAAAATCGATCTGGTCGACAACGTCATTCTCTTCTCCGCGCTGGCGGAGGTAAAGCCGACGGCGCTGATCCCGCTGGTCGGGGATCTGTCGCAGATCAACGCCAGCTCGCTGACGGTGAAAGCCTTTGTCGACATTCAGGATGATAATCTGCCAAAGCTGATTGTCTGCCAGTCCCTCGCAACCAGCGCCGGTCTGACCTTTGGCCAGTTCGCCAGCTTTATGAAGCAGAGCGAAGAGCAGGTTTCGATGGTGATCATGGAAGCGTTCGCCAATAATCTGCTGATGATGGGCGAAGAAGAAGAGCGCGCGCCGGTCAGCTTCAGCCATTCGCTGCTGCACTAAGCCCCCCCATTTTCCTGCTTTTTTAACTGCCGCTTTATGCGGCAGTTTCTATTTTTGCGCCGCCATTTTTTATTCTGCATTTCGCCCTTTACTGCCAGATATTTCTCGTGCTTTATGCCAATCCTGCCAGACCACATAGCACAAACATGCATAACCTGTCGCTAAAAGGCGTTTTTTACGCTGGGGTATGGCAGCGGCAGGGTCGGGGGGCTATTCTTGCGGGGCTGCATGAGACGTGGATCCGCAGCGCAGGTATCAGTTTTTACTATTAAACTCTCAGTGAATATTGATTCATTGTGTCCTTGAATTCGCGCACAGCTTGCCATGCAGGGATCCGCGTTGACCCGGTGGTGATGATCCGCTCAGGAGGAAATAAAAAGATGTCTATTCAAAAAAAATGGTTGTCAGGTGCGATTGCTGGCGTACTGATGGTCGCCTCTGCAGGCTCAATGGCGGAAGATAAAACGCTGCACGTTTATAACTGGTCAGATTATATCTCGGCGGACACCGTTCCCAATTTTGAGAAAGCGTCCGGCATTAAAGTGGTCTACGACGTGTTCGACTCCAACGAGGTGCTGGAAGGCAAACTGATGGCGGGCAGCACCGGCTACGACGTGGTGGTGCCATCCTCCAGCTTTCTGGCGCGTCAGCTGCAGTCCGGCGTGTTCCAGGAGCTGGACAAGAGCAAGCTGCCGAACTACAAAAACCTCGATCCTGAGCTGATGAAGAAGGTGGCGCAGCACGATCCCGACAATAAATACGCCATCCCTTACCTGTGGGGCACCACCGGCATCGGCTATAACGTCGACAAGGTGAAAGCCGCGCTGGGCACCGACGCGCCGGTCAACAGCTGGGATCTGGTGCTGAAGCCGGAAAACCTCGAGAAGCTGAAAAGCTGCGGCGTCTCCTTCCTCGACGCGCCGGAAGAGATTTTCGCCACCGTGCTTAACTATCTCGGCAAAGATCCTAACAGCAGCGACGCCAAAGACTACTCCGGCGCGGCGACCGATCTGCTGCTGAAGCTGCGCCCCAGCATTCGCTACTTCCACTCGTCGCAGTACATCAACGATCTGGCAAACGGCAACACCTGCGTCGCCATCGGCTGGTCGGGCGATATTCTGCAGGCGAAAAACCGTGCCGAGCAGGCGAAAAACGGCGTCCATCTCGCCTACAGCGTGCCGAAAGAGGGCGCGCTCGCCTTCTTCGACATGATGGCGATCCCGAAAGACGCGAAAAAACTCGACGCCGCCTATCAATGGCTGAACTACATCATGGATCCGAAAGTCATTGCCGACGTTTCCAACAAGATGTCCTACGCTAACGGTAACAAGGCATCGCTGCCGCTGATCAACGCTGACATCCGCAACAACCCGGGTATCTTCCCGACGCCGGAGGCGATGTCGAAGCTGTTCGTGCTGAAGGTGCAGGATCCGAAGCTGGATCGCGCGCGCACCCGTGCGTGGACGCGCGTAAAAAGCGGGAAATAAGCCGCGTTTAGCGCACCCGCACGTTAACAACCTGGAACAGAGGCGCTGCGCTGGCCTCTGTTTTCCTTTTTTTAGCGGCTGGCTCAGCCGTTCCGCGTAGACCGGAGTGAACTGTTAGTGAACGACGCGATCCCTCGTCCTCAACCTAAAACCGCAAAGGCGTTAACGCCGCTGCTGGAGATCCGCAATCTGACCAAATCGTTCGACGGCCAGCACGCCGTCGACGACGTCAGCCTCACCATCTATAAAGGCGAAATTTTCGCGCTGCTCGGCGCCTCCGGCTGCGGAAAATCGACCCTGCTGCGCATGCTGGCGGGCTTCGAGCCGCCGACCAGCGGCCAGATCGTGTTGGACGGCCAGGACCTCTCCCACGTGCCGCCTTATCAGCGTCCGGTCAATATGATGTTCCAGTCCTATGCGCTTTTTCCACATATGACGGTAGAGCAGAACATCGCCTTCGGCCTGAAGCAGGACAAACTGCCGAAGGGCGAGATCGCCGCGCGCGTGCAGGAGATGCTGGCGCTGGTGCATATGCAGGAGTTCGCGAAACGCAAGCCGCACCAGCTCTCCGGCGGCCAGCGTCAGCGCGTGGCGCTGGCGCGCAGCCTGGCGAAGCGGCCCAAGCTGCTGCTGCTCGACGAGCCGATGGGCGCGCTGGATAAAAAACTGCGCGACCGGATGCAGCTGGAAGTGGTGGATATCCTGGAGCGCGTCGGCGCCACCTGCGTGATGGTGACCCACGACCAGGAAGAGGCGATGACCATGGCGGGCCGCATCGCCATTATGAACCGCGGCAAATTCGTGCAGATCGGCGAGCCGGAAGAGATTTACGAGCACCCGACCACCGTCTACAGCGCGGAGTTTATCGGCTCGGTGAACGTCTTTAACGGCATGCTGCGCGAACGCCAGGAGGATGGTCTGGTGATCGACAGCCCCGGGCTGGTGCACCCGCTGAAGGTCGACTCCGACGTCTCGGTGCTGGATAACGTGCCGGTGCACGTCGCGCTGCGCCCGGAAAAAGTGATGCTGTGCGACGAGGTGCCGGCGGACGGCTACAACTTCGCCGTCGGCGAAGTGGTGCATATCGCCTATCTCGGCGATCTCTCCATCTTCCACGTGCGGCTGAAAAGCGGCCAGATGATCAGCGCCCAGCTGCAGAACGCCCATCGCTTCCGCAAAGGGCTGCCGACCTGGGGCGACGAAGTACGCCTCTGCTGGGATGTCGACAGCTGTGTGGTGCTGACGGCTTAAGGAGACGCAATGAGCCAACTTTTTCACTCCAGCAAGCCGGTGCGCGCGCGCCTGGCCGGCACGCCGCTGCAGCGCTGGGCGACGCGCATGAAAATGCGTCACGGCCGCAAGCTGGCGATCGCGCTGCCCTACGTCTGGCTGGTGCTCTTTTTCCTGCTGCCGTTTTTGATTGTGCTGAAGATCAGCTTTGCCGATATCGCGCGCGCCATTCCGCCCTATACCGAGCTGATTAGCTGGGCGGACGATCAGCTCAACATCGTGCTCAATCTCGGCAACTACCTGACGCTAACCGACGATCCGCTCTACGTGGACGCCTATCTGCAGTCGCTGAAGGTGGCGGCAGTTTCGACCCTGATCTGCCTGCTGGTGGGCTATCCGCTCGCCTGGGCGGTGGCGCACAGCAAACCTTCGATGCGCACCATTCTGCTGCTGCTGGTGATCCTGCCGTCGTGGACCTCGTTTCTGGTGCGCGTCTATGCCTGGATGGGGCTGCTGAACAACAACGGCATCCTGAACCGGTTTCTGATGTGGCTGGGCGTCATCGACCATCCGCTGGTGATCCTCTACACCAACACGGCGGTCTATATCGGCATCGTTTACTGCTATCTGCCCTTTATGGTGCTGCCGATCTACACCGCGCTGACGCGCATCGACTATTCGCTGGTGGAGGCCTCGCTCGATCTCGGTGCGAAGCCGCTGAAAACCTTTTTCAGCGTGATCGTGCCGCTGACCAAAGGGGGCATTATTGCCGGCTCGATGCTGGTGTTTATCCCGGCGGTAGGCGAATACGTGATCCCGGAACTGCTCGGCGGCCCGGACAGCATTATGATTGGCCGCATTCTGTGGCAGGAGTTCTTCAACAACCGCGACTGGCCGGTCGCCTCGGCGCTGGCGGTGATTATTCTGCTGATTTTGATCCTGCCAATCGTCTGGTTCCACAAGCATCAAAACCGTGAAATGGGAGAGAAGGAATGAACCAGCTGCCTGCGATCCGCTCGCCGTGGCGCACCGCCATTCTGGCGTGCGGCTTCCTGTTTCTCTATGCGCCGATGCTGCTGCTGGTGGTCTACTCCTTCAACAGCTCGCAGCTGGTGACGGTGTGGGAGCGCTTCTCGTTTCACTGGTATCGCGTGCTGTTTCAGGACAGCGCCATGCTCGACGCGGTGGGGCTGAGCCTGACCATCGCCGCGCTGAGCGCCACCATGGCGGTGGTGCTCGGCACCATGGCGGCGGTGGTGGTGGTGCGCTTTGGCCGCTTTCGCGGCCATACCGGCTTCGCCTTTATGCTCACCGCGCCGCTGGTGATGCCCGACGTGATCACCGGACTGTCGCTGCTGCTGCTGTTCGTCGCCATGGGTAACGCCTTCGGCTGGCCGAGCGATCGCGGCATGCTCACCATCTGGCTGGCGCACGTTACCTTCTGCACCGCCTATGTGGCGGTGGTGATCAACTCGCGCCTGCGCGAGCTGGATCGCTCGATTGAAGAGGCGGCAATGGATCTGGGCGCGACGCCGCTGAAGGTCTTCTTCGTGATCACCGTGCCGATGATTGCCCCGGCGATCGTCACCGGCTGGCTGCTCGCCTTTACGCTGTCGCTGGACGATCTGGTGATCGCCAGCTTCGTCACCGGACCGGGCGCCACCACCTTGCCGATGGCGATCTTCGCCACCGTGCGGCGCGGCGTGAACCCGGAGATCAACGCGTTGGCGTCGCTGATCCTGTTTGTCGTCGGGCTGGTGGGCTTTATCGCCTGGCGCTGGATGGCGCACGAAGAAAAACAGCGTATTCGCGATATTCAGAAAGCCAGACGTGGCTGAAATCCGTAACTTTTGCCACTATAAAGACGGGCGGATGGTGCCGCCCGTCTACGCGTGGTGACGGAGCCTGCCGATGTCGGAAACCCTGAAGAACAGCGATTTTATCTCTCTCGCGCCTGTACCGGTGACGGTGGCGGGCATCGCTATTATCGCCACGCGCTGTTTGAGCGTGCTGATGCTGGCCAACGAGCTGGGGCTTGAGGAGATTGCCAACTTCGTTCATCGCAGCGCTCAGGCCTGGGACTCTACCCTGATCTTTATCGCCAGCCAGCTGATCTTCTTTTATGAGTTGCGCTGCGCCTTTCTGCTGCTGCGCGGCAGCAACCGCGGGCGCTGGGGCTTTGCGGCGACGCAGCTGGTGGTGCTGCTCTATATGCTGCTGGCGTCGACCGGCGCCGTCTACCCGGAGATTTTCAGCATCAGCGGCGCCAGCAACGCACAAATCATCCATCATACCCTGATGCAAAAGCTGCCCGACCTGCTGGTGCTGGGGCTGCTGTTTGTCCCCGCCGGCAGCCGCGCATTTTTCCGTAAGCGGTGATACAATCGCGCTCCGCCCGACCTCCCACGATTATTACAGGCCTTACCCGATGCAATGCGCGCTCTATGACGCCGACCGCTGCCGTTCATGCCAGTGGCTGGAAAAACCCTATTCGCAACAGCTGCACGACAAACAGGCGCGGCTCGAAGCGCTGCTGGCGCAGCAGCCGGTTGGAGAGTGGCTGCCGCCGGTGACCTCGGCGCAGCAGGCGTTCCGCAACAAAGCGAAGATGGTGGTCAGCGGCAGCGTCGAACGTCCGGTGCTCGGCATGGTGCAGCGCGACGGCACGGCGGTGGATCTCAGCGCCTGTCCGCTCTATCCGGCCAGCTTCGCGCCAGTGTTCGCTGCCATCAGGCCCTTTATCGCCCGCGCGGGCCTGACGCCCTATAACGTGGCGCGCCGGCGCGGCGAGCTGAAGTTCCTGCTGCTGACCGAAAGCACCCAGGGCGGCATGATGCTGCGCTTTGTGCTGCGCTCGCGCGCGAAGCTGGATCAGCTGCGCGCCGCGCTGCCGTGGCTGCAGCAGCAGCTGCCGCAGCTTCAGGTGATCTCGGCCAATATTCAGCCGGTGCATATGGCGATTCTCGAAGGGGATGAGGAGATTGCGCTGACGCCGGCGCAGTCGCTGGCGGAGAGCTTTAACCAGGTGCCGCTCTGGATCCGGCCGCAAAGCTTTTTCCAGACTAACCCGCAGGTGGCCGCCGCGCTCTACGCCACGGCGCGCGACTGGGTGCATGCGCTGAACGTCGGCAGCATGTGGGATCTGTTTTGCGGCGTTGGCGGCTTCGGCCTGCACTGCGCCACGCCGCAGATGCAGCTGACCGGCATTGAGATCAGCGCCGAGGCGATCGCCTGCGCACAGCGCTCGGCGCAAATGCTGGGACTGGAGAAGGTGAACTTTGCCGCGCTCGACTCAACCGCTTTCGCCACCGGGCGCGACGCGGTGCCCGATCTGGTGCTGGTCAATCCGCCGCGGCGCGGCATCGGCGCCGCGCTGTGCGACTATCTCAGCCGCATGGCGCCGCAGACTATCCTCTACTCGAGCTGCAATCCCGAGAGCATGGCGCAGGATATCGCGCGGCTGGCGGCCTATCGCGTCACGCGCGTGCAGCTGTTCGACATGTTTCCGCACACCGCGCACTTTGAGGTGCTCTGCCTGCTGACGCGCCGTGGCGCGGAAAGAGAGGGTGGGCCAGCGTCCTGACAGCCTGAACTGAGGAGCGTGCAGAACCGGTCAGACTTTCGTCCGCTGGCCCATAATGGCGTTACTCAGGAAACCATTTTTGATTCAGCTGCTGCAGGGCGCCGTTGCTTTTCAGCGTCGCCAGCGCGTCGTTCAGACGGTCGCGCAGCGCCGCGTTGCCTTTGCGCACCGCAATGCCCAGACCGGTGCCGAAATAGGCCTTGTCGGTGACGTGCTCGCCCACCGGCGCTAAGTCGCTGTTGGTCTTCAGCCACTGATTGACCACGGCGGTGTCGCCGAATACGCCATCCAGGCGACCGTTTTTCATATCAAGAATCGCGTTTTGATAGCTGTCATAGGCGACGGTGGCGATCTCAGGATGCTTCTCCTGCAGATATTTCTGGTGGGTGGTGCCGTTCTCCACGCCAATACGTTTGCCCTTCAGCGCGGCGAAGTCGCTGAATTTACCCTTACGCGCAATCACCACGGCGGAGTTGGCGTAGTAAGGCTGGGTGAAGTCCACCTGTTTGCTGCGCTCGTCGGTGATATCCATGCCGGAGATCACCGCGTCGAAGCGGCGAAATTTCAGCGACGGGATCAGGCTGTCGAAGGCGTTGTTGGTGAAGGTGCACTCCGCTTTCAGCTGCTGACAGAGCGCTTTCGCCAGGTCGATATCGTAGCCGACGATTTGGTTATCGCGATCCAGCGATTCAAACGGGGGATAGGTCGCGGAAGAGGCGAAGCGGATTGTCTCCGCCGCGTGGGCGCTCATTGCCAGAGTCGCCAGCGCGGCGGCAAGGATCCATTTTTTCATTGTGTGACTCCTGAAAACCATGCCAGAGGCGGAACGGTTGACACGATGCCAGTAAATGAATCTTTATGCAATATTTGTGAGTAAAAAATTAAAAAGGCGAGCATTGCTCGCCTGGTTATTAACTTCTGCGCTCAAACGCGAGCGCGCGTCGCTCAATCAGCCGCATCATCAGCGTCAGCAGCCCGTTCACCACCAGATAGACCAGACCGGCCGCGGCGAACACCATTACGTCGTAGGTGCGGCCGTAGAGCAGCTGGCCGTGGCCCATCACTTCCATCAGCGTAATGGTGTAGGCGAGCGATGTGCCTTTGAATACCAGCACCACCTCGTTGGAATAGGAGGAGAGGGCACGCTTAAAGGCGTAGGGCAGCAGGATGCGCAGCGTATCTTTGCGGTTCATGCCCAGCGCGGCGCAGGATTGCCACTGGCCCGACGGGATGGCGCGCATCGCGCCGTAAAACAGCTGCGTGGTGTAGGCGGCGCTGTTGAGCGACAGCGCCAGCATGGCGCAGAGCCACGGCTGCGACAGCAGATGCCACAGCCAGGGAACGCTCTGCAGGCTGGGGAACTGGCCGGGGCCGTAGTAGATCAGGAAGATCTGCACCAGCAGCGGCGTGCCGGTAAACAGAGTGATATAGATCTTCACCAGCGGCGTGAGCAGCGGGGTTTTCAGCGACAGCACCACGGTGAACAGCAGCGCCAGCACCAGCGCCACCAGCAGCGACGCCAGCGTCAGCGTCAGGCTGGTATGTAACCCTTTAAGAATTTCAGGCAGGTAGCTCAGCATTAGCTCTCCCCTCGCTCGAAGCGGGTGGTGCGCAGCTCAATCCGACGCAGCACCGCCTGGCTCAGCAGCGTAATGACCAGATAGATCGCCGCGGCGATAAGAAACCAGGTAAAGGGCTCCTGCGTGCGGGTGGCGATGCTTTTGGTCTGCAGCATCAGATCGTTGACGCTGATCAGCGAGACCAGCGCGGTATCCTTCAGCAGCACCAGCCACTGGTTGCCAAGGCCCGGCAGCGCGTGGCGCCACATCTGCGGCATAATCAGGCGCAGAAAAATCGCCGATTTCTTCATGCCCAGCGCCTGGCCCGACTCCCACTGTCCCTGCGGCACCGCCTTGAGCGCGCCGCGCAGGGTTTGCGAGGCGTAGGCGGAGTAGAGGATCGCCAGCGCGATCACGCCGCACAGAAAGGGGCTGACGTCGAAGTTTTCGATCTGAACCTGCACCGGCAGCTGGAACAGGCCGAGATTCAGGGTAAAGCCGTCGGAGAGCAGCAGCAGCAGCTGCGAGGCGCCGAAATAGATAAACAGCACCACCAGGATTTCCGGCAGGCCGCGGATCAGGGTCACCAGCGCGGTGCCGATCCACGCCAGCGGCTTGATGCGCAGCGACTCCCAGCCGGCAAAAATCATCGCCAGCGCAAGGCCGGCGATCAGGGCGCAAATAGCGAGGCCGACGGTCATGCCGGCGGCGCTGGCGAGAGGATAGAACTCACTCATCGGTAATTACTGCTGGAACCATTTGCTGTAGATGGTTTTGTAGGTGCCGTCGGCCTTCACCTTCGCCAGCGCGGCGTTGAACTTCGCCTGCAGATCGCTGTTGCCCTGACGCACGGCGATGCCGAGGCCGGTGCCGAAGTAGGCTTTATCGGTGACCTTGTCGCCCACCGCCGCCAGATTCGCGTTCTGCTTCAGCCACTCGTTCACCACCGCCGTGTCGCCGAACACCGCGTCGATACGGCCGTTTTTCAGGTCCAGCACCGCGTTCTGGTAGCTGTCGTAGGGCACGGTGGTGATATCGCCATGCTGATCGTTCAGGTATTTCTGGTGCGTGGTGCCGTTCTGCACGCCGACGCGTTTGCCCTTGAGTGCAGCCACATCGGCCACTTTGCCTTTCTGGGCGATAAACAGCGCGGAGTTGTCATAGTAGGGCTGGCTAAACAGCACCTGTTTTTCACGCTCCGGCGTGATATCCATGCCGGCCATCACCGCGTCGAAGCGGCGGAACTTCAGGCTCGGGATCAGGCTGTCGAACGCCTGATTGGTAAAGGTGCAGGTCGCGTCCATCTCTTTACAGAGCGCGTTCGCCAGATCGACGTCAAAGCCCTGGATCTTGTTGCTGGAATCGACGAACTCGAACGGAGGATAGGAGGCTTCGGTGGCGAAACGAATAGTCTGCGCCGCCGACGCGCTCAGGCTCAGACCAGCAAGCAGTGCAGCAAGTACGATTTTTTTCATTGGGAGCTTCCTGACTTAATGCGAAAGATAATGTGCAAACGCCTCGGTTTGCGGCTGTGTAAATCGGCTGGCGTCGCCCTGTTCCACGATATGGCCGTTCTCCATATAGACCACGCGGCTGGCGGTCTTACGGGCGACTTCGACTTCGTGGGTGACGATCACCTGCGTAATATTGGTCTGGGCCAGCTCGCGGATAATGCTGACGATCTGCGCGGTGATTTCGGGATCGAGCGCGGCGGTCGGCTCGTCGAACAGCAGCACCTGCGGCTCCATCATCAGGGCGCGCGCGATGGCGACGCGCTGCTGCTGGCCGCCGGAAAGGTGCAGCGGGAAACGGTCGGCATAGGGCGTCAGGCGCAGGCGCTCCAGCAGCTTGTCGGCGCGGGCGCGCGCCTCGCTTTTGCTGAGGCCCAGCACGCGGCACGGCGCTTCGATCAGGTTCTGCACCACGGTGAGGTGCGGCCAGAGATTATATTGCTGAAACACCATACCGACATTTTGACGCAGTTCGCGAATGGCGGCGTCAGACGGCGTTTTGCTGAAGTCAAAATGGTTGCCGGCAATTTTCAGGCTGCCTGAGCGCGGCTGCTCCAGCAGGTTAAGCACGCGCAGGAGTGAGCTTTTTCCCGCGCCGCTTGGGCCGAGCAGCACCAGCGTTTCGCCTTGCGGGCAATCCAGATTGATGTCAAACAGCGCCTGATGGGCGCCGTAAAAGCAGTTAATCCCGTTTAGTTGAATACTCATGCGCAAATTTTGAATAGCCATTAGTGCCGCGAATCTTAACCGCACCAGAATAGTTATGCAAATGAAGTGGGTTAAAATTTATTAAACTGCAGCGAAACAGGTAAAGCGTAGCACAATATCGCGCCATTCCGCGCAGGTCGCCATGGGCAAAAAAACGCGCCGCTGGAGAGCGGCGCGCGTCAGGAAACAGGGGTTATTTTCTCGCCTGCTCCAGCGTCTGGCTCAGGGTGCCGCCGCCCGGATGGGGCCAGTCGGCGACGTAGCGCACGTCGTCCACCACCCAGCAGGTGCCTTCGCGGATCATCAGCACCTCATCCTGCCAGCTTTTGTTGTCGCGGCTCAGCTCGACGCGCAGCGGAATATTGCGTGCGTCGCGGTTGGGAATGGTGGAGCTGTCCGCCACGCTGGCGGCGGTCGGGCCCTGCGGCAGGCTGGAGAAGAGATCGCCGCTGCGCCACGCTGCCGAGGCGTTGCCGCTCTGGCTGCCGGCCTGCTGCAACGCCTGGTAGAGACGTTCGCTCAGGTAGGGGCGATATTTTGCCAGCTGATCGCTGCCGGGCAGGCCTGGGGTCGGCTGCTGAAGGCGCAGATCGTAAAACTGCTGCGCGACGCTGTCCGGGCCGCCGTCGACGCAGGGCGCGCTGCGGGGGCCGTTGTCCTTAATCACCGGCTCGACCGTGGTGCAGGCTGAGAGCAGCAGCGCGGTGGGGATCAGCAGCGCAAAGGCTTTGTTTCTCATCTCGATTTCCTTATTGTTCTCTGGCAAAGCGCTATTTTTAGCATAGAGTATAGCCGTGCTTTTTAGTTGAAAGAGCCTTGCACGCCATTTCATAGAAGGAGAGAGCGATGAAGTTTTCCACTACGCCCACCCTGGAAGGACACAGCATCAGCGACTACTGCGGCGTCGTCACCGGCGAGGCGATCCTCGGCGCTAATATCTTCCGCGACTTTTTTGCCGGTATTCGCGATGTGGTTGGCGGCCGCTCCGGCGCCTACGAGAAAGAGCTGCGCAAGGCGCGTGAAATCGCCTTCGAAGAGCTGGAAGCGCAGGCGAAATCGCTGGGCGCCAATGCGGTGGTCGGCATCGATATCGATTATGAAACCGTCGGCAAAGATGGCAGCATGCTGATGGTCAGCGTCTCCGGCACGGCGGTGATCCTGCGTTGAGGCGGCGGCTGGCGGCGCTGTCGCTGCTGCTGCTGGCGGGCTGCCACAGCGGGCTGGAGTCGCGGCAGGGCTACTGGGTCGATACGCAGCATCCCGCTTACGGCGCCAGGCCGCGTATCAAAACCCTCGTTATTCACTACACAGCCGAAGATTTTCCCTCGTCGCTGGCGACCCTGACCGATCGCGACGTCAGCGCCCACTATCTGATCCCGCGCCAGCCGCCGCAGCGCGCCGGCAAACAGGTGGTGTGGCAGCTGGTGCCGGAGGCGCAGCTCGCCTGGCATGCCGGCGCCAGCTACTGGCGCGGCGCGACGCATATCAACGACACCTCTATCGGCATCGAACTGGTGAATCGCGGCTATACGCGCACGCTAACCGGGCGCGACTGGCAGCCCTTTAGCGCGGCGCAGATCGCCGCGCTGATCCCGCTGCTGAAAGATATCACTCAGCGCTACGCCATCGCCCCGGTGCAGATCGTCGGCCACAGCGACATCGCGCCGCAGCGCAAACAGGATCCCGGTCCGCTGTTTCCCTGGCGCCAGCTGGCGCAGCAGGGCATCGGCGCCTGGCCAGAGGCAGCGCGCGTGCAGCACTACTTAGCGGGCCGCGCGGCGCAGGCTCCGGTTGAGACAGAAAAGCTGTTGTCGGCGCTGTCGCGCTACGGCTATGACGTGAGCGGTGCGACCACGCCGCGCCAGCAGCAGCAGCTGATCGCGGCGTTTCAGATGCATTTTCGTCCGGCGGACTATCGCGGTTTGCCGGACGCGGAAACCCTGGCGATCGCCAGGGCGCTGCTGGAGAGATACGGCGATTAACGCTGCAGGAAGGCTCTCCAGTGCGCCACCAGCTGCTCCAGCGCAGAACGATCGACATCCAGATGGGTAACGATGCGCGTCACCGGCCCGACGCTAAGCAGCACGTCGCGCTGGGCGAACCAGCTTTTTAGCGCCTCGACCTGCTCGGCGGGCACGCGCACAAACAGCATATTGGTCTGCTGATCCACCACCTCGACGCCCACCTGCTGCAGCTGCTGGCCCAGCCAGGCGGCGTTGTCGTGATCCTCTTTCAGCCGCGCCACGTTGTGCTGCAGCGCATAGAGGCCGGCCGCCGCCAGAATCCCCGCCTGGCGCATGCCGCCGCCGGTCATTTTGCGCCAGCGGCGCGCGCTGTCGATATAGGCTTCATCGCCGCACAGCAGCGAGCCCACCGGCGTGCCCAGCCCTTTCGACAGGCAGATGGTCAGGGTGTCGCAGTAGCGCGCGATCGCCTCCAGCGTGACGTTTTGCGCCACCACCGCGTTAAAGATGCGCGCGCCGTCAATATGCAGCGCCAGCTTGCGCTCGCGGCTCAATTCAAAGGCGCGAGCGAGATAGTCGAGCGGCAGCACCTTGCCGTGATGGGTATTTTCCAGGCTGAGCAGGCGGGTGCGCGCAAAGTGAATATCGTCCGGCTTGATGGCGGCCGCCACGACGTCGAGCGGCAGCGTGCCGTCTGCGGCGGCGAGGATTGGCTGTGGCTGGATGCTGCCCAGCACCGCCGCGCCGCCCGCCTCATATTTGTAGTTGTGCGCCTGCTGGCCGACGATATATTCGTCGCCGCGCTGGCAGTGGCTCAGCAGCGCCACCAGGTTGGCCTGGGTGCCGGTAGGGAAGAACAGCGCGGCCGCTTTGCCGCTGAGCCGCGCCGCTTCCGCCTCCAGCGCGATAACGGTGGGATCGTCGCGATAGACGTCGTCGCCGGTTTCGGCGGCCATCATCGCCTGCAACATCGCGGCGCTGGGCCGGGTTACGGTATCACTGCGTAGATCGATCACGTGGCTCTCCTGAGAAAAGAAAAGCGGGCGTAAACGCCCGAACAGACGGCACACAGGGTGAGGAGCGGATGGCGTGGCCCGAGGAGCAAAGCGTCCCGCGCCATGGACAAAAACGCCAGGAGCGTTTTTGAACAACGCAGCGCGTTGGCCCGTTTACGGGCGCACCTCAGGGATGAGGTGCGTATGCGCGCGGGCCGAGCTGGCAGGGATGCCGTTTTTTGCGTCTTTGCGATCGGGCCACGCTATCCGCGCAGGCACCTTGTCTCTATCTTCAGCGGACCCAGATGCCCGCTGGCCTGTTTCTCTTTTACCGCAGCCAGTTGGTTTTCGCCAGCTCTACCACTTCGTCGCCGCGACCATTCAGAATGGCACGCAGCATATAGAGGCTGAAGCCTTTCGCCTGCTCCATCTTGATCTGCGGCGGCATCGCCAGCTCCTCTTTGGCGGTGATGACGTCCACCAGCGCCGGGCCGGGATGGGCGAACGCCTGCTCCAGCGCGCCGTTGAGATCGGACGCTTTCTCAACGCGATACCCTTTGATGCCGCAGGCTTCGGCGATAGCGGCGAAGTCGGGATTATCCAGCTCAGTGCCGTCGGTAAGGTAGCCGCCCGCTTTCATTTCCATGGCGACAAAGCCCAGCACGCTGTTGTTGAAGATCACCAGCTTCACCGGCAGCTTGAGCTGCGCCAGGGTGATAAAGTCGCCCATCAGCATGCTGAAGCCGCCGTCGCCGCACAGCGCCACCACCTGACGCAGGCGGTCGAGCGCCTGCGCGCCGATCGCCTGCGGCATCGCATTGGCCATTGAGCCGTGATTAAAGGAGCCGAGCAGGCGACGGCGGCCGTTCATCTTCAGATAGCGCGCCGCCCAGACGGTGGGCGTGCCGACATCGCAGGTGAACACGGCGTCGTCGCTGGCGTAGTGGCTGATCTGCTGCGCCAGATACTGCGGATGGATCGCCTGTTTGTCGTTGGCGTTGGCCAGCTCGTCCAGCCCTTTGCGCGCGTCGGCGTAGTGCTCCAGCGCGCTGTCGAGATGATGACGGTCGCTTTTCTGCGCCAGCCGCGGCAGCGCCTGCAGCGTCGGCTTCACCGCGCCAACGTACGCCTGATCGACATGACAGTGCGCGCCCAGGCTGCCGGGATTGATATCGAGCTGAATGATTTTCGCTTTTTCGGGATAGAAGGCGCGATAGGGGAATTTAGTGCCGAGCAGCAGCAGCGTATCGGCATTCATCATGGCGTGATAGCCGGAAGAGAAGCCGATCAGGCCGGTCATGCCGACGTCATAGGGGTTGTCATACTCGATATGCTCTTTGCCGCGCAGCGCGTGGACGATAGGTGCCTTCAGCGTCTCCGCCAGCTGCACCACCTCGTCATGAGCGCCGGCGCAGCCGCTGCCGCACAGCAGCGTGATATTGCCCGCCTCGTTGAGGCTCTGCGCCAGCTGCGCCAGTTCCGCTTCCTGCGGCAGCACCTGCGGCAGCAGCGGCGGATACCACGCGGCGGTGGCGCTCTCTGGCGCCGGCTTCAGCGCCACGTCGCCCGGCAGCACGATCACGGAAACGCCGCGATTCAGGATCGCCTTGCGCATCGCGATGCCCAGCACCTGCGGCAGCTGCTCGGGACTGGAGACCAGCTCGCAGTAGTGGCTGCACTCGCGAAACAGCTCCTGCGGATGGGTTTCCTGAAAATAGCCGCTGCCGATTTCGCTGGAGGGAATATGGGCGGCGATCGCCAGCACCGGCACGCGGTTGCGGTGGCAGTCGAACAGGCCGTTGATCAGATGCAGGTTGCCCGGCCCGCACGAGCCGGCGCACACCGCCAGCTCGCCGCTGACGTGGGCCTCGGCGCCTGCGGCGAAGGCGGCAACCTCTTCATGGCGCGTCGGCATCCACTCGATGGTGCCCATGCGGTTCAGGCTGTCGCTCAGCCCGTTCAGGGAGTCGCCGGTGACTCCCCAGATGCGTTTCACGCCCGCGTTTTCCAGCGTTTTGGCGATCAGCGCCGCAACGGTCTGCTTCATTCTCTTCTCCTCTGGCTGCAAGCCATCGTCCCGATGGCGGACAAAAAGAGAAGCGTAGTCGAGGTTGCGCGCGCGCAGCCGTGAAAAAGTGCGCTGCGCCTCAGGCAGAGAAAAAGGCGATCAGCAGCGGCGCCAGCAGGCTCATCACAAAGCCGTGCACGATGGCCGCCGGCACGATCTCGTTGCCACCCGCGCGCTGCAGCACCGGCAGGGTGAAATCCATCGCCGTTGCGCCGCACAGGCCCAGTGCGCTGGAGCGGTGCCGGGCGATCAGCGCCGGGATCAGCATAATGGCGATCAGCTCGCGCAGCAGATCGTTGAAAAAGGCGGCGCTGCCGATCACCGGGCCGAACGCCTCGGTCATCAGGATGCCGGAAAGGGAATACCAGCCGAAGCCGCTGGCCAGCGCCAGGCCGGTTTTCAGCGGCAGCCCCAGCAGCGCGGCGGCAATCGCGCCGCCCAGCAGCGCGCTCAGCAGCACCACCAGCGACACCAGCATGCCGCGTCGGTTAAGCAGGATCTGGCGCAGCGTCATGCCGCTGCCGCGCAGCTGCACGCCCACCAGAAACAGCAGAAAGATCAGCGCGTACTCGCTGGCCGTCGACGCGTGGCGCAGCAAGGGGAACTGCGTCAGCCCCGCGAGGAAGCCCAGCACCACCACGCCGCACAGGGTCAGGGAGTCGAGCGCCATGCGCAGCCGCGACGGCAGCGCTTCCTGCTTATGCTGATGATGCCAGGGGCGTTTTTTTTCCAGCAGGCGCAGCGCCAGCAGATTACACAGCAGGATCGCCAGTGCGCTCACCAGCGCGATATGAAACACGCTAAGCAGATTGCGGCTAAGGTTATCGAGAAAGGCGAGGCTGATGCCCATAAAAAACAGGATGATGTAGACCATCCAGCCCAGCAGGCGATTAACGAGGCGTAACACGGCGGGCTGACGCAGCGGCAGCAGCCAGCCCAGCACCAGCGGCAGCAGAATGATAAGAAGTCCAGAGTACATAACGGATGCGTTTCCTTACAGAGAGTGGCGACACGCTAGCGAAAAAGCCTGAAGGAGTAAACACTTGTATCACCGCGGCCTGGCTGAACCTGAGGAGGGATGCCCATGATTCTGGAACATATCGAGATTACCGGCTTTCGCGGCATTAGCCATCTGTCGCTGCCGCTCACCCAGACCAACCTGCTGATCGGCGAAAACGCCTGGGGCAAATCGAGTTTGCTGGACGCCCTGAGCCTGCTGCTGGCGCCGCAGGAGACGCGCTACGCCTTTACCCGTCACGACTTTCACTTCACGCCCGGCAACGGCGCGGCCCCGACGCGGCGGCTGCAGATCGTGCTTCATTTCCGCGACGACGGCAGCGAGCAGGCAGACGCCTTCTCGCCGTTCTGGCAGCACGACGCGCAGGGCGCGCGGCGGCTCTACTTCAGCACCCGCGCACGGCTGCGTGACGACGGGGTCAGCGACTCGCGCCGCTTTTTGCGCGCGGACGGCGAGCTGTTGCCGCTGGCGGGCAGCGAAGCGGCCATCGGCGAGCTGGTGCGGCGGCATCCGGTGCTGCGGCTGCGCGACGCGCGCTTTAGCCGGCGGCTGCGCCATGATGAGCGCGAGGGCGATGCGCAGCGTGCGCTGGCGACGGATATCGCCAGCCTGACGCGCCAGCTGGCGTCGCAGCCGCATCAGCTTAGCGACGAGACGCTGCGCCAGGGCGTCGCGACGATGCAGCAGCTGATGGAGCACTACTTTCTGGTGCTGCAGCCTGCTGACGGCCAGGCGCAGCGCAGCGATCCGCAGAGGCGCGACGGCGCACACGGCTGGCGTGCGCTGGATCGGCTTAATCAGCTGATGGGCGAAACCGACTCGCGCAGTCGGCAGATTGTGCTGCTGCGTATGTTCGTGCTGCTGGCGCAGGCGCGCGGCGCGGCGGCGCTCTCGCCCGAGGCGCGGCCGCTGCTGCTGATCGAAGATCCCGAAACCCGGCTGCATCCGATTATGCTGTCGGTCACCTGGAATCTGCTGGAGCTGATGCCGCTGCAGAAAATCGCCACCACCAACTCCGGCGAGCTGCTGTCGCTGACGCCGGTGGAGAACGTCTGTCGGCTGGTGCGCGAACCCGCACGCGTCGCCGCCTGGCGCATCGGCCCTCAGGGGCTGAGCGCCGAAGAGAGCCGCCGCATCGGCTTTCATATTCGCGTCAATCGTCCCTCGGCGCTGTTCGCCCGCTGCTGGCTGCTGGTTGAGGGCGAAACCGAGGTGTGGATCATCAACGAGCTGGCGCGCCAGTGCGGCTACCACTTCGCGGCGGAAGGAGTAAAGGTGATCGAGTTCGCGCAGTCCGGCCTGAAGCCGCTGCTGAAGTTCGCCGCGCGCATGGGCATCGCCTGGCATGTGCTGACCGACGGCGACGACGCTGGCAACAAATATGTCGCCACGGCGCGCAGTCAGCTTCAGCCGCATGAGGAGAGCGACCACCATCTGACGCAGCTGCCGGCGCACGATATGGAACATTTCCTGTTCAGCGCCGGCTTCAAAGAGGTCTATTTGCAGATGGCGCACCTGCCGTTAAACGCGGCGATGAGCCCGAGGCGTATTATTACCCATGCCCTTCAGCACGCCTCCAAGCCGGAGCTGGCGATCGCCGTGGCGATGGCCGCCGCCGAGCGCGGCGAGCAGGCGATGCCGCCATTGATGCGCCAGATGTTTTCACGCGTGATGTGGCTGGCGCGCGGCAAGGCGGATTAACCGCACGTGCGCAATAAAATAAAATGCCAGCGACACGGCTGGCATTTTTTGGGGGAGCGTTCAGAATGGGGGAGTGCCGTTCAGGCGTGCTGCACA
This sequence comes from Pantoea sp. Z09, assembly GCF_022394795.1. Taxonomy (NCBI): domain Bacteria; kingdom Pseudomonadati; phylum Pseudomonadota; class Gammaproteobacteria; order Enterobacterales; family Erwiniaceae; genus Pantoea; species Pantoea sp. Z09. Next base: position 2,546,025 of record NZ_CP092373.1, on the reverse strand, counting down.
GCCTCCACCGGCACGATCAGACTGGCGTGATTGCCCTTGGGGCCTTGATGAACGTCAAACTGAACTTGTTGGCCGGCTTTTAATGTTCTGTAACCATCCATCTGAATCGTAGAGTAGTGCGCGAAGATATCTTCTCCGCCACCAATCGGACAGATAAAGCCGAAGCCCTTGGCGTTATTGAACCATTTAACAGTACCCGTCTCCATGCTTTTACTTCCCTCGCAAGACATTTTGATAATCAGGTGAGTAAATTAAAGCTGGGGTCGAGTTTGTTTAAAACTCAATCAGCTTGTGTCTGTAGAATGTAGAGAAAGGGCCCCTGGCGTCAAGCAAACCGCCGGAGAGCGCCGGCATAAAATCGTCAAAATTTGAGGCAGTTAACGCTATTGCAAATTTTGTGATGCAGGTCGCGTGCGGTTTTTTCGCTTAAAAACGCGGCGGCGGTGGGTCCCTTGACAGGCGTGTTAAACTCTACGTATGGACAGCTAATCGTCCGTATCGATGTGCAGAATTTCAACGGAACATTATGGCAAACACTAACGACTGGCTTAATTTTGAACACCTGGCCGAAGACAAAGCGAAAGAGGGGCTCCAGCCGCCCTCTATGTATAAAGTCATCCTGAACAATGACGATTATACGCCTATGGAATTTGTTATTGACGTTCTGCAAAAGTTCTTTTCTTATGATGTTGAACGTGCAACGCAACTGATGCTGAAAGTTCACTACCATGGAAAAGCGATCTGCGGTGTGTTTACCGCCGAAGTGGCGGAGACCAAAGTCGCCATGGTGAACAAGTACGCGCGGGAGAATCAGCATCCACTGCTGTGTACGCTAGAAAAAGCCTGAACTCGCCCTCATATCCTGGAGGTGAGGTTATCAGAGCGATAATTGGGGGAGGTGCCAAATGCTCAATCAAGAACTGGAACTCAGTTTAAACATGGCTTTCGCCAGAGCGCGTGAGCACCGTCATGAGTTTATGACCGTCGAGCATCTGTTGCTGGCATTGCTGAGCAACCCGTCGGCCAGAGAGGCACTGGAAGCCTGTACCGTCGATATTGCCGCGCTGCGGCAAGAACTCGAAGCTTTCATCGAACAAACCACACCGGTGCTGCCTGCCAGCGAAGGCGAGCGCGATACGCAACCGACGCTCTCTTTCCAGCGCGTGCTGCAGCGCGCGGTGTTTCATGTCCAGTCATCGGGCCGCAGCGAAGTTGCCGGCGCCAATGTGCTGGTCGCCATCTTCAGCGAGCAGGAGTCGCAGGCGGCTTATCTGCTGCGTAAACATGAAGTGAGCCGACTCGACGTGGTGAACTTCATCTCTCACGGCACGCGCAAAGACGAACCTGGTCAGGCGCCGCACAATGAGAATCCGGTCAACGAAGAGCAAGCAGGCGGGGAGGAACGTATGGAAAACTTCACCACCAATCTTAATCAGCTTGCTCGCGTCGGCGGAATCGATCCGCTGATTGGTCGCGACAAAGAGCTGGAGCGCACCATTCAGGTGCTGTGCCGTCGCCGTAAAAACAACCCGCTGCTGGTGGGCGAGTCGGGCGTCGGTAAAACCGCCATTGCGGAAGGGCTGGCCTGGCGTATCGTGCAGGGCGACGTGCCGGAAGTGATGAAGGATTGCACCATCTATTCGCTCGATATCGGCTCGCTGCTGGCGGGCACCAAATATCGCGGCGACTTTGAGAAGCGCTTCAAAGCGCTGCTGAAACAGCTGGAGCAGGACAACAGCAGCATCCTGTTTATCGATGAGATCCACACCATCATCGGCGCAGGCGCGGCGTCCGGCGGCCAGGTGGATGCGGCTAACCTGATCAAGCCGCTGCTCTCCAGCGGGAAAATCCGCGTGATGGGCTCAACCACCTATCAGGAGTTCAGCAATATCTTTGAGAAAGACCGCGCGCTGGCGCGTCGCTTCCAGAAGATCGACATTACTGAACCGACGCTGGATGAAACCGTGCAGATCCTGAACGGTCTCAAGCCGAAATATGAGGCGCACCACGACGTGCGTTACACCGCGAAAGCGGTGCGCGCCGCGGTGGAGCTGGCGGTGAAATATATCAACGACCGTCATCTGCCGGACAAGGCGATTGACGTCATCGACGAGGCGGGCGCACGCGCGCGTCTGATGCCGGCCAGCAAGCGCAAGAAAACCATCAACGTCTCCGATATCGAGACGGTGGTGGCGCGTATTGCGCGTATCCCCGAGAAGAGCGTATCGGCCACCGATCGCGACACGCTGAAAAATCTCGGCGACCGCCTGAAAATGCTGGTGTTCGGCCAGGATAACGCCATTGAAGCGCTGACCGAGGCGATCAAAATGAGCCGCGCCGGACTGGGCCAGGATCGCAAGCCGGTTGGTTCCTTCCTGTTCGCCGGCCCGACCGGCGTGGGGAAAACCGAGGTCACGGTGCAGCTGGCGAAAGCGCTGGGCATCGAGCTGCTGCGTTTCGATATGTCCGAATATATGGAGCGTCATACGGTCAGCCGTTTGATCGGCGCGCCTCCGGGCTACGTCGGGTTCGATCAGGGCGGCCTGCTGACCGATGCGGTGATCAAACATCCGCATGCGGTGGTGCTGCTCGACGAGATCGAAAAGGCGCACCCGGACGTCTTTAACCTGCTGCTGCAGGTGATGGACAACGGCATGCTGACGGACAACAACGGCCGTAAAGCGGACTTCCGCAACGTGGTGCTGGTGATGACCACCAACGCCGGCGTGCGTGAAACCGAGCGTAAGTCCATTGGCCTGATCCATCAGGACAACAGCACCGATGCGATGGAAGAGATCAAGAAGATCTTTACGCCGGAGTTCCGCAACCGTCTCGACAACATTATCTGGTTCCGCCACCTGTCACCGGAGGTGATCCATCAGGTTGTGGACAAGTTCATTGTCGAACTGCAGGCGCAGCTGGACGCCAAAGGCGTTTCGCTGGAGGTCAGCGACGAAGCGCGCGACTGGCTGGCGGAGAAGGGCTACGACAAGGCGATGGGCGCGCGTCCAATGGCGCGTACGGTGCAGGAAAACCTCAAAAAACCGCTGGCCAACGAACTGCTGTTTGGCTCGCTGGTGGATGGCGGATCGGTTTCGGTGGCGCTCGACAAAGAGAAGAACCAGCTGACCTACCACTTCCTCAGCGCGGAAAAACGCAAAACGGAAGGCACGGTTCACTGATTGCCGTAGAGTAGAAATAGAAAAGGCCAGATGCGAATCTGGCCTTTTTTTTCACCGCCGTTCAGGCGGCGAATACGAAGTGGAGCCGCTTAGCGACTACGGAAGACAATGCGGCCTTTGCTCAGGTCGTACGGGGTCAGCTCAACAGTCACTTTGTCGCCCGTCAGGATGCGGATATAGTTTTTACGCATTTTACCGGAGATATGAGCGGTAACCACGTGACCGTTTTCAAGTTCTACACGGAACATGGTGTTAGGTAACGTATCAAGTACGGTACCTTGCATTTCAATATTGTCTTCTTTGGCCATCGAATCCTCTGGGTGGACTAGCTTTCAGTGAACCGGCAAAATAATGCCGAATTCCACGATTTATGTAAAGAAACGTTGGCGATAAGGCCAACGCTTCGCCGTGCTTCGCGCGCGGAGCGCGAGCATCTCGGTTAAATTCGGGTGTTTATGTGACGTCTGCGGGGGATTAGCGGGCTAAGAATCTGCATCAGTCGGCGGTAACACGCGCTCATCTGAAACAGTTCCGGGAGTGCGTAGTGATTCCCAGCCTGGCAATTCCGGCTCGCCGTTGCGAAGCGCGGACGACATACCAAACGCGACTATTATACCACTTTTGCGCCTGATTGTGTGCAAAACATCTGCGCGGGCTTAAAAAAGGGTCTGGGTGCGCCAGCATCCGGCGCTGACGGGCTGCCAGGCAAGGGTTTGAACGTACTGCAAATAGTCGACGCGCGGAATTTCGCGCGCGCCCAGCGAGGCTGTATGCGGGTTTAAAACCTGGCAATCCACCAGCCTGCCCTGGTGTTTGATAAAATGCTGGCAAAAGACCCACAGTGCGGTTTTCGACGCGTTCTCCATGCGGCTGAACATCGACTCGCCGCAGAAAATCTGGCCCAGCGCCAGCCCATACATGCCGCCGACCAGCTGGCGATCCTGCCACACCTCGACCGAATGCGCATGCCCCAGCTCATACAGGCGCTGCCAGGCGCGCTTCACCTCAAAAGTGATCCAGGTGCCCTCCTGGCGACCGGTGGCGCAGCCTTCGACCACGTCGAAAAAGGCCTGATTCATGGTAACGCGAAACGGCGAACGCCGATGAAAGCGCGCCATACTGCGGCTGAGGTGAAACGTCTCCGGCAGCAGCACCGCGCGCGGATCGGGCGACCACCACAAAATGGGATCGCCCGGCGAGAACCAGGGAAAAATGCCGTGCTGGTAGGCGCTGAGCAGGCGGGCAGGGGAGAGATCGCCGCCCATCGCCAGCAGGCCGTTCGGCTCGCGCAGCGCCATCTCTGGCGGAGGAAAATGAAGGGATTCCCGTGACAGTTGCACCAGTCTCATCGCATCTCTACTCGCTCTATTTTCGCTAAGACTATAGCGCAAAGCGCTGCTGGAAATGCCAGTAGCGACCCGCTTTTGAGATTAATTCCTGATGGGTGCCCTGTTCAACGATTTGGCCATTTTCCATTACGCAGATGCGATCCAGCGCGTCCAGCCCGCTCAGTCGATGCGTCACCATAATCAGGGTCTTGCCCGCCGTGACCTGCTGCAACAGCGCCAGGATATGGCGCTCGGTGGTGGCGTCGAGCCCTTCGGTTGGCTCATCCAGCAGCCAGAGATCGCCGTCGTGCAGCAGCGCGCGCGCGATCGCCAGGCGGCGCAGCTCGCCGCCCGACAGCGGACGGCCGCCGTCGCCGAGCCAGGCGTTCAGCCCTTCGTCACCCTCCAGCAGGCGCGCCAGGCCGGTCTGACGCAGCACGTCGCTAAGCTGCGCGTCGCTGGCGTCGGGCCGCGCGATGCGTAGATTGTCGCGCAGCGTCTGGTTAAACAGATGCACGCGCTGAGTGACAACGCTGATGCGCTGCCGCAGCGAGCGCGCATCCCAGTCGCGCAGCGCGAGGTTTTGCAGCCTGATCGACCCGCTGTCGACCTCCCATGCGCGGGTCAGCAGCGCCAGCAAGGTCGATTTGCCGCAGCCGGTGGGGCCGAGCAGCGCCACGCGTTCGCCTGCGCGCACGCTCAGCGACAGCTGGTCCAGCACCGCATCCGGGCGCTGCGGATAGTGAAAGCTGACCTGGTCGATCGCCACCGCCAGACTGCCTGCGTCAGAGGTCGAGGCGGCGGGAAACGCCAGGGTGGGCGTCTGGTCGATAAGGGCGTTGACGCGCTCGGCGGCGGCGATCACCTGCGCCAGCGGCAGAAAGGCGCCGGCGACCGGCGCCAGTGCTTCAAACGCGGCCAGCGCGCAGAAGACCACCAGCGCGATGAGCGCGCCGGGCGACGCGTCGTGCGCCAGGCCACCTGCGCTTATCCACAGCAGCAGCGTCACGGTCGCGCCGCTCAGCAGCAGCAGCAGGCTTTGCGACAGCGCCTGTAAACGCTGCTGCTGGCGCTGCGCCGCCTGCCAGCGCCGCTCGTCAATGTCGAGCTGCTGACGCCAGCCGGCGGCAAGGCCGTAAAGCGTCAGCTCCGCCTGGCCGCTCAGCCACTGCATCAGCCGCAGGCGCCAGGCGGCGCCCTGCAGCGCAATGGCGCGTCCGGCCGGCGCGCCCAGGCGGTAAAACAGCGGCGGCATCGCCACCAGCGCCGCCAGCATCACGCCGCCCAGCACCAGCGCCAGCCGCACATCCACCAGGCCGATGCCCAGCGTCACCACGACAATCACCACGAACGCGCCCGCCAGCGGCGCGATCACCCGCAGATAGAGATGATCAAGCGTATCGACGTCGCTGACGAAGCGGTTAAGCAGATCGCCCTGACGAAATGCCGCCAGCTGGCCCGGCGCCAGCGCAATCAGGCGGCTGAAGGTAAAGACGCGCAGATGCTGCAGCACGCGGAAAGTGGCGTCATGGCTCACCAGCCGCTCGAAATAGCGCGCGGCGGTACGCGCGATGGCCGCGCCGCGCACGCCGGCGGCCGGCAGCATGTAGTTAAAGCTGTAGAGCCCGGCGAGCCCCGCCAGCGACGAAGCGGCCAGGAACCAGCCCGACAGCGCCAGCAGGCCGATACTGGCGAGCAGCGTGACGATGGCGAGCAGCACGCCGAGCAGCAGCCGCCAGGGATGGCGCCGGAACAGGCGCAGGAAAGGACGCAGTGCGGACATCAGCCGATCTCCCGTTGACGATGCGAAACCATCTGACGAAACGGGCCGGGCTCGGCGATCAATGCCTGCCAGCGGCCTTGCTGCGCCAGTTTGCCATCCTGCATCACCCAAATGGCGTCCCACTGCTGAAGCTGATCGAGTTGATGCGTGATCATCAGCGTGGTTTTCTGGCGCGACGCGGTGTCGAGCGCCTGCATCACATGCTGTTCGCTGCGGCTGTCGAGACTGGCGGCGGGCTCGTCCAGCAGCAGCAGGCGCGCCGGTTTATAGAGCGCGCGCGCCAGCGCGATGCGCTGCGCCTGGCCTACCGAGAGGCCGGCGCCGTCATCGCCGACACGCGAATCGATGCCGTCGGCCAGGCGCGGCAAAAACTCGCTCACGCCGCACGCCGCCAGCAGATCCTCGAGATCGGCGTGATGCGACGCGCCGCCCATCACAATGTTGTCGCGCAGTGTCTCGGCGGGCAACTGCGGATTCTGACCGAGCCAGGCGATGTGCTGATGCCAGGCTTCGCGGCGCATCTCGCGCAGCTCAACGCCGTTGACGCGCAGCGATCCCTGGTAGGGCAAAAAGCCGAGCAGCACGTTCATCAGTACGGTTTTGCCTGCGCCGCTCTCGCCCACCAGCGCGACGCGCTCGCCGGCCGCAAGGGTAAAGCTCAGCGGACCGCACAGGCTTTTTTTATCCACGCTGAGCGCAACGACATCCTGGGCGACGATAGCGATTGCCGCGTCGTCGGTCAGTACGGCCGAACCGGCTGGCTGCTCAGGTTCCGGACTTTCGCGCATAAAGCGTTCCAGGGCGTCCGCGCCGCCGATCGCCTGCGCTTTGGCGTGATAGAAGGTGCCGAGATCGCGCAGCGGCTGAAAAAACTCCGGCGCCAGCAGCAGGGCGACGAAGCCGGCAAACAGCGTCACGCCCTGACCATAGGCGCCGAAATGGAGTTCGCCGAGGTAGGAGAAGCCGAAGTAGACCGCGACCACCGCAATCGCCAGCGAGGCGAAAAACTCCAGCACGGCGGAGGAGAGAAAGGCGAGACGCAGCACCTCCATGGTGCGCTGGCGGAAGTCGGCGGTAGAGGTGGCGATGGCGGCGGTTTCCGCCTCGGCGCGGTGAAACAGACGCAGGGTTTCGCGTCCGCGCAGGCGATCGAGAAAGTCGCCGCTCAGGCGCGCCAGCGCCACGAAGTTGCGGCGGCTGGCGTCGGCCGCGCCCATGCCGACCAGCGCCATAAACAGCGGGATCAGCGGCGCGGTTGCCAGCAAAATCAGGCCAGCCGCCCAGTTCAGCGGAAACAGGGTCAGGAGAATGCACAAGGGGATCAGCGCCGCCAGCGTCATCTGCGGCAGATAGCGCGCGTAGTAGTCCTGCATCTCCTCGATCTGCTCCAGCAGCAGCGTCGCCCAGCTGCCCGCTGGTTTGCCGCGGATCCAGGCCGGACCCAGCGCGGAAAGGCGATCCAGCACCTGCTGACGCAGCGCCCGGCGAATCGCCTGACCGGCGTGAAAGCCCGCGATCTCGCGCGCATAGTTAAGCAGCGCGCGCAGCGCAAACAGCAGCAGCAGCAGCGAGAAGGGGAGAAGAAGCTCGCCGCGCGGCCGCTGATCCACAATCAGCGCCTGCAGCAGAAACGCCAGCAGCCAGGCCTGGGCGATAATCGCCAGCGCGCTGCCCAGCCCGCAGAGCGTCGTCAGCCGCAGCCAGCGGCCGCCAGACGCGCGTTGCTGGCGCAGCCAGCGGGTAAGTTCATGTTGCCGGGTTTTGTTCATGCGAGACCGTAAGCGTTGTCAGCGACCAACGAAAGGATAAAAGGCTTTCTCTTCAGGCGCACGAATCTAGCACGGCGGCATAAAAAAAGGCGACTGAAAAACAGTCGCCCTGAACAACTTAGATCAACAGATTAACAACTTACCGATCGTTTTTAACCAGCCCATCCAGATAACGCTCGGCGTCTAGCGCGGCCATGCAGCCGGTGCCGGCGGAGGTGATCGCCTGACGATAGATATGGTCCATGACGTCGCCCGCGGCGAAGACGCCAGGGATGCTGGTCTGGGTGGCGTTGCCATGCAGGCCAGACTGCACCTTGATATAGCCGTTTTCCAGCGCCAGCTGGCCGTCGAAAATCGCCGTGTTCGGGCTGTGGCCGATAGCGACGAACAGGCCCGCCACCTCCAGCGACTCGGTTTCCGCGTCGTTAAGCGTCGAGCGCAGCGTCAGGCCGGTAACGCCCATCTGGTCGCCGACCACCTCTTCCAGCGTGCGATGGGTGTGCAGCACGATATTGCCGCTGCGCACTTTTTCCATCAGGCGATCGATCAGGATCTTCTCTGCGCGGAAGCTGTCGCGACGGTGAATCAGATGCACCTCCGCCGCGATATTCGCCAGATAGAGCGCCTCTTCCACCGCGGTGTTGCCGCCGCCGATCACCGCCACTTTCTGGTTGCGATAGAAGAAGCCGTCGCAGGTGGCGCAGGCGGAAACGCCTTTGCCCTTAAACGCCTCTTCAGAAGGCAGCCCCAGATAACGCGCAGAGGCGCCGGTGGCAATAATCAGCGCGTCGGCGGTGTATTCGCCGCTGTCGCCGGTCAGGCGAAACGGGCGGTTCTGCAGATCGACGCTATGGATATGGTCGAAGATGATTTCAGTGTTGAATTTTTCGGCATGCTCGTGCATGCGCTCCATCAGCGAGGGACCAGTGAGATCGTGCGGGTCGCCGGGCCAGTTCTCTACCTCAGTTGTGGTGGTCAGCTGACCGCCTTTTTCGAGGCCGGTAATGAGTACCGGATTCAGGTTAGCGCGGGCAGCATAGACCGCTGCGGTATAACCCGCCGGGCCGGAGCCCAGAATGAGCAATTTACTGTGTTTGGCCGTACTCATATGATCCTCAGTTTCATCGGCTGACAACATGACCTGGGATTGTAGGGAATTTACCGAGGCAAAAAAAGGGCTGGAAAATTTTGTTTCCGATAGCTGCAAACGGCGTAGACGATAATACCGGTTTCTGCACGCCGTCTGCGCCAAAAGGGGGCAATAATCGGTTTTTACTGGTGCAGGAGAGGAAAAATACTCATTTAAAAACAGTAACCCAGCGGTCTGTCTGGCATCTTGTCCTGAATTTGGTCTTTTTACTTTGACAATCGCCTGCGCTTTTGCGAAAACAATGGCAGAAGCGAAGAAGAAGGAGGGAGTCAAAACAGGGTTTCGTCTCTTGTTTTGCCTTTTACACCGGATAAATTACAGCCTGACATGGGTAATGACGCATGATGTGGACAGACAACATGCGTCATGCGGATGGATGCGCGAGGGCGCACAGGCTCTGATTCTTCACTTCAATAATGCCTTGAACAGTGACCGTTTTCAGGGTGTGGCAGGTAAAGGGAAGGAATTAAGAGAGACAATAATAATGGTAGACAATAAGAAACGCCCCGGAAAAGATCTCGACAGAATCGACAGAAACATCCTGAACGAACTTCAGAAAGATGGTCGTATTTCCAACGTAGAGCTTTCCAAACGCGTAGGATTATCGCCTACGCCATGTCTTGAGCGTGTGCGTCGTCTGGAGCGTCAGGGTTTTATTCTTGGCTATACCGCGCAACTTAACCCGCACTATCTCGATGCGTCGCTGCTGGTTTTCGTTGAGATTACTCTGAATCGTGGCGCGCCGGATGTGTTTGAACAGTTTAACGCCGCTGTGCAAAAACTTGAGGAAACTCAAGAGTGTCACCTCGTTTCCGGTGACTTCGACTACCTGTTGAAAACGCGCGTGCCGGATATGTCCGCCTATCGTAAGCTGCTCGGCGAAACCCTGCTGCGCCTGCCGGGGGTCAACGACACCCGTACTTACGTGGTGATGGAAGAGGTCAAACAGAGCAATCGGCTGGTGATTAAAACCCGATAACGCAGCGCAGGTGCAAAACCTGTGATATTTCGATACACTCCTGTGAATTCATACAGGACCAGCGTCGGGCTTGCCCGACGCTGTTGCCTTCATAATTTACAGGCACCTGGAGAGTTCTCTTGAGCCAGGAATACACAGAAGACAAAGAAGTTTCGTTAAAACCGCTGAGCAGTGGACGCCGTCTGCTGGAAGCGTTGCTTATTCTCGTCTCACTTTTCGCCATCTACCTGATGGTTTCTCTCGTCAGCTTCAATCCTTCCGATCCAAGCTGGTCGCAGACCGCCTGGCACGAGCCGATCCACAATCTCGGCGGCGGCGTGGGCGCCTGGCTGGCGGATACGCTGCTGTTTATTTTCGGTGTGATGGCCTACGCCATTCCGCCGGTGATCATCGGCCTCTGCTGGATCGCCTTTCGCCAGCGCGATCGCCAGGATTACATCGACTATTTCGCTATCGGCCTGCGCCTGATCGGCGTGCTGGCGCTGGTGGTCACCACCTGCGGCCTGGCGGCGCTTAACGCCGACGATATCTGGTACTTCGCCTCCGGCGGCGTGATCGGCAGCCTGGTCAGCAGCGCGATTGCGCCCTGGTTCAGCCCGGCCACCGGCACGCTGGCGCTGCTGTTTGTCTGGGCGGCGGGCATTACGCTCTACACCGGCTGGTCATGGCTGACCATCGCCGAACGCATCGGCGGCGTGGTCATGGGCGTGCTGACCTTCGCCAGCAACCGCTCGCGTCGCGATGAGCCCTGGCACGAAGAGGATGAAGTCGAGTATGAGGACGCGCCGCGCGCCGTAACGGCCGCGCAGGACGAGCACGACGTGCTGCTCTCTTCGCCACGCGCCCATGCGCAGGCTGCTGCGCCGGTTGCCGACGATCCGCTGCTGGCAAAAGCGGCGGCGGCGACCGACGCCGCGCTGACCTCTGCCGTTGAAGCTGCAGGCGTCTCCGCGCCCGTCGCGCCGGCGCCGGTTGTCGAGGCCGGGCCAGCGCCGGTAGCCGTACCGGTTTCAGCGCCTGCCGCTTCTGCGCCACTTCAGCCCGCAGCGGCTATGCCCCAGCAGGTTGCCAGTACCGTTACTCCAGCGCCGCAGCAGGCTAGCAGCGTCGCTACCCCAGCACCGCAGCAGGTCACCAGCGCCTTTACGCCAGCGGTCGCTCAGCCAGAGCCGCCGGCTGCGCCTGCGCCGGTCGAACCGCCGCGTTATCACTTTGAAATGCCTCAGCAGACGTCTGAGCCCGCCTTCTCGCAATGGGAAGAGGACGACGGCCCGCAGATGGGCAACTGGCGCGACGCCGATATGGGCGCTGCGGCCACCGCTGGCGCGGCGACAGCCGCCGCCGCCGCGCAGGCCGCGACCACGCCGCTGTTCGACATCGCCCCGGAAGGGGATTTCAATCCGCAGGTGAAGCAGGGTATCGGTCCGGCGCTGCCACGTCCTAACCCGGTCAAACTGCCGACGCGCCGCGAACTCGCCTCATACGGCATTAAGCTGCCTTCACAGCGCATGGCGGAAGAGAAAGCCAAAGCGGAAGAGCAGCAGCGCGCCGACGCCGTTGCGCAGCCCGTTGACGCTGAGCCAGCATGGCAGGAAGAGGATGCTCAGGAGCAGGCGCAGCTGCGTGCCGCGTTCGCCAGCCAGCAGCAGCAGCGCTACGGCGAAAGCTGGCAGCCGCAGCAAGAAGAGCACGAAGAGGCGGCGGAACAGGCCGCGCTGGCGCAGCAGTTTGCCGCGCAGCAGCAGCAGCGCTACGGCGAAGAGCCGGAAGCGCAGGCGCCAGTCTTTAGTCTCGACACCTCTGCCGCGTTTGACTTCTCGCCGATGAAAGATCTGGTGGATGACGGCCCTAACGAGCCGCTGTTTACCATCGCCAGCGCGCCGGAGCCGGAAGCCCCGGCGGCGACGCATACGCCGTGGCAGCAGCCTGCGGAAGCGCCGGTGGCGCAGCCCGCTATGCCTGTGGCTGCGCCGTCGACGACCGCCGCTTACGGCTCCGCTGCGTCTGAACCCGCGGCTTACTCGCCCGCCGCGCCGACGCAGACTGCTGCGCCAGCGGCGTACGAGCGCGCCGCGCCGACGCAAACGCCTGCGGCTTATCAACCCGCTGCGTCAGTACAGACGCCTGCGCCCGTGGCTTATGAACCCGCTGCGCCAGCACAGACGCCTGCGCCTGCGGCTTACGAACCTGCTGCGGCAGTTCAGACCCCAGCCGCAGCCCAGCCGCAGCCCGGCTCGCTGGATAACAGCCTGATCCATCCCTTCCTGATGCGCCATAACCAGCCGCTGGAGAAACCCTCTACGCCGCTGCCGACGCTGGATCTGCTTACCTCGCCCCCTGCGGAAGAGGAGCCGGTCGACATGTTCGCCCTGGAGCAAACGGCGCGTCTGGTTGAAGCGCGCCTGGGCGACTATCGCGTCAAGGCGGAAGTGGTCGGCATCTCGCCTGGCCCGGTGATTACCCGCTTCGAGCTGGATCTGGCGCCTGGCGTCAAGGCCGCGCGCATCTCCAACCTGTCGCGCGATCTGGCGCGTTCGCTCTCCGCAGTGGCGGTGCGCGTGGTGGAGGTGATCCCTGGCAAACCTTATGTTGGCCTGGAACTGCCGAACAAGCATCGCCAGACGGTCTATCTGCGCGAGGTGCTGGACTGCGCCAAATTCCGCGATAACCCGTCGCCGCTCGCTGTGGTGCTGGGTAAAGATATCGCCGGTCAGCCGGTGGTCGCAGACCTGGCGAAGATGCCGCACCTGCTGGTGGCCGGTACCACCGGCTCCGGTAAGTCGGTCGGCGTCAACACCATGATCATCAGCATGCTCTATAAGGCGACGCCGGAAGAGGTGCGCTTTATTATGATCGACCCGAAAATGCTCGAGCTGTCGGTCTACGAAGGCATTCCGCATCTGCTGACCGAAGTGGTCACCGATATGAAAGACGCGGCCAACGCGCTGCGCTGGAGCGTCGGCGAGATGGAGCGTCGCTATAAGCTGATGTCTGCGCTGGGCGTGCGTAACCTGGCGGGCTACAACGAAAAAGTCGAGCAGGCGGAAGCGATGGGCCGTCCGATCCCCGATCCGTTCTGGAAACCGGGCGACAGTATGGATATGACGCCGCCGGTGCTGGAAAAACTGCCCTATATCGTGGTGCTGGTGGATGAGTTCGCCGACCTGATGATGGCGGTGGGCAAGAAAGTGGAAGAGCTAATTGCGCGTCTGGCGCAGAAGGCGCGCGCCGCGGGCATTCACCTGGTGCTGGCGACGCAGCGTCCCTCCGTGGATGTGATCACCGGCCTGATCAAGGCCAACATCCCGACGCGTATCGCCTTTACCGTGTCGAGCAAAATCGACTCGCGCACCATCCTCGACCAGGGCGGCGCCGAATCGCTGCTGGGGATGGGCGACATGCTCTACATGCCGCCGAACTCTTCTATGCCGGTGCGCGTGCATGGCGCCTTTGTTCGCGATCAGGAAGTGCATGCGGTGGTGCAGGACTGGAAAGCGCGCGGGCGTCCGCAGTACATTGAAAGCATTACCGCTGGCGAAGAGAGCGAAGGCGGCGGCGGCGGGCTGGAAGGCGACGAAGAGCTGGATCCGCTGTTCGATCAGGCGGTGGCCTTCGTGGTCGACAAGCGTCGCGCCTCGATTTCCGGCGTGCAGCGTCAGTTCCGCATCGGCTACAACCGCGCCGCGCGCATTATTGAGCAGATGGAAGCGCAGGGCATCGTCTCGGAGCCGGGTCACAACGGCAACCGCGAAGTGCTCTCGCCGCCGCCGCACGAGATGTAACGCGACACGCTTTGCAACAAACAATCATGGGCCAGTTTTCACTGGCCCATTGTTTATACGCGGTTTGCCCCCTATATCAGATAACGCTTTCGGGTTTTTCTCCTGGCTCAATGCCGGAACGGCGACCAGAATTAAAACGGGTTTCACTGGACAGAGATAAATAAGGAATTGAAGCGGATGAAATTAAACCTAATCGTGCCTGGCCTGTTGGCCGTTTTCGCATCAGCCAGCGTAATGGCGGACGCCTCCAGCGACCTGCAGCAGCGCCTGAATAAAGTGAATAGCTTCCACGCCAGCTTTAGCCAAAAAGTGACCGACAGCAATGGCGCCAACGTGCAGGAAGGCGAGGGCGAACTCTGGGTAAAACGCCCCAGCCTGTTTAACTGGCACATGACCGCCCCGGATGAGAGCGTGATCATCTCCGACGGCAAAAACCTGTGGTTCTATAACCCGTTCGTGGAACAGGCGAGCGTTAGCCTGCTGAAAAATGCCACCAGCAACACCCCGTTCATGCTGATTGCGCGCAACCAGCCGAGCGACTGGCAGCAGTACAACATCAAGCAGCAGGGCGACGCCTTTGAGCTGACGCCCAAAAACAGCGATGGCAATCTCAAGCAGTTCACTATCAACGTGACCTCTGCCGGCACCATCAACCAGTTCAGCGCCATTGAGCAGGATGGCCAGCGCAGCAGCTATCAGCTGAAGAGCCAGAAGAACGGCGCCATCAGCCCGGATAAATTTACCTTCACGCCGCCGAAAGGGGTGACGGTAGACGACCAGCGTCAGTGAGGTAAGCGTGGGTAATCTGTCTCTGGACTTTTCCTCTGAGGATTTTAAGCCGCTGGCGGCGCGTATGCGCCCCGAAACGCTTAAGCAGTACATTGGCCAGCAGCACCTGCTGGCGCCAGGCAAGCCTTTGCCTCGCGCTATCGAAGCTGGCCATCTTCACTCGATGATCCTCTGGGGACCGCCGGGCACAGGCAAAACCACGCTGGCGGAGATTATCGCGCGCTACGGCAATGCCGACGTCGAGCGTATCTCCGCCGTCACCTCCGGCGTTAAAGAGATCCGCGAGGCGATTGAGCGGGCGCGGCACAGCCGTCAGGTAGGGCGCCGCACCATCCTGTTCGTCGACGAAGTGCACCGCTTCAACAAAAGCCAGCAGGATGCGTTTTTACCGCATATCGAAGACGGCACCATCACCTTTATCGGCGCTACCACCGAGAACCCCTCGTTCGAGCTTAACTCCGCGCTGCTGTCGCGCGCGCGTGTCTACCTGCTGAAGTCGCTCACCACCGAGGATATCGAGCAGGTGCTCGATCAGGCGATGCAGGACAAGACGCGCGGCTACGGCGACAGTGATATTCTGCTGCCCGATAACACGCGCCGCATGATCGCCGAGCTGGTGAGCGGCGATGCGCGATGCGCGCTGAATACGCTGGAAATGATGGCGGATATGGCGGAGAGCAACGCGCAGGGCAAGCGCGAGCTGACGCCGCAGCTGCTGACCGAGGTCTCCGGCGAGCGCGCCGCGCGGTTTGACAACAAGGGCGACCGCTTTTACGACCTGATCTCCGCGCTGCACAAATCGGTGCGCGGCTCCGCCCCGGACGCCGCGCTCTACTGGTACGCGCGCATTATCACCGCCGGCGGCGATCCGCTCTATGTGGCGCGGCGCCTGCTGGCGATTGCCTCGGAGGATGTCGGCAACGCCGATCCGCGCGGCATGCAGGTGGCGATCGCCGCCTGGGACTGCTTTACCCGCGTCGGGCCCGCCGAGGGCGAACGTGCCATCGCGCAGGCGATCGTCTATCTTGCCTGCGCGCCGAAAAGCAACGCCGTCTATACCGCTTTTAAAGCGGCGATGCGCGATGCGCGCGAACATCCCGACTACGACGTGCCGGAGCATCTGCGCAACGCGCCGACCAGACTGATGAAAGAGATGGGACTGGGCAAAGAGTATCGCTACGCCCATGACGAAGATCACGCCTATGCGGCCGGTGAGGTCTATTTTCCGCCGGAAATGGCACAGACGCGCTACTACCAGCCGACCCAGCGCGGGCTGGAAGGCAAAATTGGTGAAAAGCTCGCCTGGCTGGCTGAACAGGATCAAAATAGCCCGACAAAACGCTACCGCTGAAACAGGCGTTACGGTAAGGTGAGCAAGGATTTCAATGCATTCCCGCGGGAGTGCATCCCTTCATTCTTTCAACCTTTTATTACACAGGATAAGCATGCTCGATCCCAATCTGCTGCGTAATGAGCCAGACGCAGTCGCAGAAAAACTGGCACGCCGAGGATTCAAACTGGATGTGGAAACGCTGCGCTCCCTCGAAGAGCGTCGTAAAGTGCTGCAGGTAGAAACCGAAAACCTGCAGGCAGAGCGCAACTCCCGATCCAAATCCATCGGTCAGGCCAAAGCACGTGGGGAAGACATCGAGCCGCTGCGTCAGGAAGTGAATGCGCTGGGCGAACGCCTGGATGCGGCCAAAGCGGAACTGGACGCCCTGCAAAACGACATTCGCGACTTCACGATGGCGCTGCCTAACCTGCCGGCAGACGATGTGCCGCTGGGCAAAGATGACAGCGAAAACCAGGAAGTCAGCCGCTGGGGCGAGCCGCGCCAGTTTGATTTTCCGGCGAAAGATCACGTCGAGCTGGGCGAAATGGCCAAAGGCCTCGACTTTGCCTCCGCCGTGAAGCTGACCGGCTCGCGCTTTGTGGTGATGCAGGGCCAGATCGCCCGTCTGCATCGCGCGCTGAGCCAGTTTATGATTGATCTGCATACCGAACAGCATGGTTATCTGGAAACCTACGTGCCTTACCTGGTCAACCACGCGACCCTGTACGGCACCGGTCAGCTGCCGAAATTTGGCGAAGACCTGTTCCATACCCGTCCGCTGGAAGAGGAGTCAGAGAGCAGCAACTATGCGCTGATCCCGACGGCGGAAGTGCCGCTGACCAACCTGGTGCGCGACGAGATTGTGGAAGAGGAGAGCCTGCCGATCAAACTGACCGCGCACACGCCATGCTTCCGTTCTGAAGCGGGCTCCTACGGTCGCGATACGCGCGGCCTGATCCGCATGCATCAGTTCGACAAGGTGGAGATGGTGCAGATCGTTGCGCCAGAAACCTCTATGGACGCGCTGGAAGAGCTGGTTGGCCACGCGGAGAAAGTGCTGCAGCTGCTTGATCTGCCGTACCGCAAGGTGCTGCTCTGCACCGGCGATATGGGCTTTGGCTCCACCAAGACATACGATCTGGAAGTGTGGCTGCCGGCGCAGAACACCTATCGCGAAATCTCTTCCTGCTCCAATATGTGGGATTTCCAGGCGCGCCGCATGCAGGCGCGCTGCCGCAGCAAAACCGACAAGAAGCCGCGTCTGGTGCACACCCTGAACGGCTCAGGTCTGGCGGTTGGCCGTACGCTGGTGGCGGTGCTGGAGAACTATCAGCAGGCTGACGGACGTATTCAGGTGCCGGAAGTGCTGCGCCCTTATATGAACGGCGTCGAGTTTATCGGCTGATTCAGATGCATTAAATAAAACCCGGAGCGATCCGGGTTTTTTTATGCCTGAAACCGGCAGCCGGCGAAAAGTTATCAGAAATAAATGTTATCGTCGCTCACTGTGGCGTCGCGCTTAAAAATCCTGTTTTTCATTAGGATAGCGCTAAAGGCCGTCCTGTTTGACACTTCTATAACCTACTGAAGATTAATAAATTAAATTATCCTGCAGCAAAATGTGCTGCGCCTTTTTTTTGTGCTTTTCCTTTATTTTCGCCGGTGGCAAACTGCGCGCAACTTCCTCTCTTCTCTTTGGTTTTATCCCTATGTCAACCTGGTCACGTCCCGTGGTGCTGCTGCTTTGCGGCCTGCTTTTGCTGACGGTCGCAATTGCTGTGCTCAATACGCTGGTTCCACTGTGGCTGACTCACGACGCGCTGGCTACCTGGCAGGTAGGCGTGGTGAGTTCCTCTTTTTATACCGGCAATCTGGCAGGCACGCTGATGGCGGGCGGGCTGATTAAGCATTACGGTTTCAACCGCAGCTACTATCTGGCGACAGCGATTTTCGCCGCGGCGACCGCCGGTTTGATTATGATGGATGGCTTCTGGGCCTGGTCGATACTGCGCTTTAGCGCCGGGATAGGCTGTGCGTTGATTTGGGTCGTAGTGGAGAGCGCGCTGCTCTGCAGCGGCACGGTACGCAACCGCGGGCAGCTGCTGGCCGCCTATATGATCGTTTACTATCTGGGCACCGTGGCGGGTCAGCTGCTGGTCAGCAAAGTCTCTACCGAGCTGTTTAGCGTGATTCCGTGGCTCACCGCGCTGATGATCTGCGCTATCCTGCCGCTGGTGTTCGTTAAGGTGACCGCTGCCAGCGAAGCGACCGACGCCGCGCCCGGTAAAATCTGGCCGATGCTGCGCCGTCGCAGCTCCAGGCTCGGCATTAACGGCTGTATTATTTCCGGCATCGTGCTGGGATCGCTCTATGGGCTGATGCCGCTTTATCTCTCTCATCAGGGCATGAGCGACGCCAACGTCGGCTACTGGATGGCGCTGCTGGTGAGCGCCGGCATCGTCGGACAGTGGCCGGTTGGCCGTCTCGCCGATCGCTTCGGCCGTTTGCTGGTGCTGCGCGTGCAGGTGTTTGTGGTGATTTTGGGCGCGCTGGCTATGCTGACCAACGCCGCAATGGCACCCGCGCTGTTTGTGCTGGGGCTGGCTGGCTTTACGCTCTATCCGGTGGCGATGTCATGGGCATGCGAGACCGTGGCGCATCATGAGCTGGTGGCGATGAATCAGGCGCTGCTGATGAGTTATACGCTGGGCAGTCTGGCGGGTCCGAGCATGACGGCGGTGCTGATGCAGAGCTATTCCGACCGCATTCTGTTTGTAATGATCGCCGGCGTGGCGCTGGTCTATCTGATGATGCTGCTGCGTAAAGCGGATCAGCAGGCGACGCCGGTGGCGCACGCCTGACGTCATAAAACTCGTTCTTTGACGCGAAAGGGCCAGTGCCTGCGTGGTTGGCTGGGCCAGATCGCAAAGTCGCTTAAGCATCCATGCACGCTCGGCCCGCGCCTTCCCTGGCGCGGGACGTTTTGCTCTTCTGGCCCAGCCAACCACTGCCTCACTCTGGGTGCGGTTATGTTAATACATCACATGATGACCGTAGCTGGCGAGAATGTTCTTCACGCGCTCCATGGTCTCTTTGGTCGGCGGATTCACGCCGTCAAGCTTGTACTCTTCGCCCATCGCAATCCATTTATGCTTGCCCAACTCATGATAGGGCAGTAGCTCAATCTTCTCGACGTTATCCATATCCCGGGTGAACTCGCCCAGCCGGTGCGCGGAATCATCGTCATCGGAATAGCCAGGCACCACCACGTATCGGATCCAGGTGCGTTTGCCTTTCTTCTGCAGGTAGCGGGCGAAGTCGAGCGTGCGGTGGTTGGAGACGCCGACCAGAATCTGATGCACCTCATCGTTGATCTGCTTCAGATCGAGCATCACCAGATCGGTGACCTCCAGCAGTTCGTCAATCACCGGATCGTAGCGGCGCACGAAACCGTTGGTGTCGAGACAGGTATGAATGCCTTCCGCCTTGCAGGCGCGGAACCAGTCGCGTACAAACTCGGCCTGTAAAATCGCTTCGCCGCCGGACGCGGTCACGCCGCCGCCAGAGGCGTTCATAAAATGGCGGTAGGAGACCACGTCCTTCATCAGCTCCTCGACGGTGATGGTTTTTCCGCCGTGCGTGTCCCAGGTGTCGCGGTTATGGCAGTAGAGGCAACGCATCAGACAGCCCTGAAAGAAGGTGATGAAACGGATGCCGGGACCGTCTACCGTCCCGCAGGATTCGAATGAGTGGATACGACCGATGCAAGACATTGCGATGTATTCTCCAGGTTAACCTGCCAGCAGGCGCACAATCTCTGTTGTGCTCGGTGATAAAGTCAGTTTTAACTGGTTCCTGCGCTGAGGAGCGCAGTTAAAACGGGCCTTAGAGAAAAGGCTCCCGAAGGAGCCTTGTGACAGCTCAGCGCATCAGGCTTACAGCGATTTGGTGAAAGTTCGCGTAATCACATCCTGCTGCTGCTCTTTGGTCAGCGAGTTAAAGCGCACCGCATAGCCAGAGACGCGAATGGTCAGCTGCGGATAGTTCTCAGGATGCTCCATTGCATCCAGCAGCATTTCGCGGTTCATCACGTTGACGTTGAGGTGCTGGCCGCCTTCAATGCTCGCTTCATGATGGAAATAACCATCCATCAAACCGGCAAGGTTGGTTTTACGCACGTCGTCGTCTTTACCTAGCGCGTTCGGCACGATTGAGAAGGTATAGGAGATACCGTCTTTCGCGTAGGCGAAGGGCAGTTTTGCCACCGAAGTCAGCGAGGCGACAGCGCCTTTCTGATCGCGGCCGTGCATCGGGTTGGCGCCTGGGCCAAAAGGCGCGCCGGCGCGACGACCATCCGGGGTATTACCAGTTTTCTTACCATAGACCACGTTAGAAGTAATGGTCAGTACTGACTGAGTCGGCACGGCGTTGCGATAGGTGGCGAGCTTCTGAATTTTCTTCATGAAACGTTCAACCAGGTCGCAGGCCAGGTCATCGACGCGCGGGTCATTATTACCAAACTGCGGATATTCGCCTTCGATTTCGAAGTCCACCGCCAGGCCGTCTTCGTCACGCACTGGTTTCACTTTGGCGTATTTGATCGCGGAAAGCGAGTCGGCAGCCACTGACAGACCGGCGATACCGCAGGCCATGGTGCGATAGACGTCGCGGTCGTGCAGCGCCATCAGCGAAGCTTCGTAGCTGTACTTGTCATGCATGTAGTGAATGATGTTCAGCGCGGTGACGTACTGCTTCGCCAGCCAGTCCATGAAGTGGTCCATGCGTGCCATCACGGTGTCGAAATCGAGCACGTCGTCCATTACCGGCGCCTCTTTCGGACCGACCTGCATTTTCATTTTTTCATCCATGCCGCCGTTGATTGCGTACAGCAGGGTTTTCGCCAGGTTGGCGCGCGCGCCGAAGAACTGCATCTGTTTACCGACAATCATCGGGCTGACGCAGCAGGCAATGGCGTAGTCGTCATTGTTGAAGTCGGGACGCATCAGATCGTCGTTCTCATACTGCAGAGACGAGGTGTCGATCGAGACTTTTGCCGCGTATTTTTTGAAGTTCACCGGCAGTTTTTCTGACCAGAGAATGGTCATGTTCGGCTCCGGCGACGGGCCCATGGTGTAAAGAGTATTCAGGAAGCGGAAGGTGCTTTTTGTCACCAGCGTGCGGCCATCGACGCCCATGCCCGCCAGCGATTCAGTAGCCCAGATCGGGTCGCCGGAGAAGAGTTCGTCATATTCCGGCGTACGCAGGAAGCGCACCATACGCAGTTTCATCACCAGATGGTCAATCAGCTCCTGCGCCTGCTCTTCGGTGAGTTTACCGGCCTGCATATCGCGTTCGATATAGATGTCGAGGAAGGTTGAAACGCGACCGAACGACATGGCGGCGCCGTTTTGTGATTTCACCGCGGCCAGGTAGCCGAAGTAGGTCCACTGCACCGCTTCCTGCGCGTTGGTTGCCGGGCCAGAGATATCGCAGCCATATTTCGCCGCCATCTCTTTAATCTGAGCAAGGGCGCGATGCTGTTCCGCAATCTCTTCGCGCAGACGGATAGTGGCTTCCAGATTGACGCCGTTTTCCAGGTCGCTCTGCAGCGAATTGAACTGCGCCAGTTTGTCCTGCATCAGGAAGTCGATGCCGTACAGGGCGACGCGGCGGTAGTCGCCGATGATGCGGCCACGACCATAGGCGTCCGGCAGACCGGTCAGCACGCCTGATTTACGGCAGCGCAGGATATCCTGGGTATAGACGTCGAACACGCCCTGGTTATGGGTTTTACGATACTCGGTGAAGATTTTTTTCAGCGCGGGATCCAGTTCGCGGCCATAAACCTTACAGGAGCCTTCCACCATTTTGATGCCGCCGAACGGAATAATGGCGCGTTTCAGCGGGGCTTCAGTCTGTAGGCCGACGATTTTTTCCAGCGATTGATTAATATAGCCGGCGTCGTGCGCGGTAATAGTCGACGCGAGATCGGTGTCGAAGTCGACGGGCGCATGGGTGCGGTTTTCAATTTTGATCCCTTCCAGTACGGCATTCCACAGCTTAGTGGTGGCGTCTGTGGCGCCTGCCAGGAAGGACTCATCGCCCTCATACGGGGTATAGTTCTTTTGAATGAAGTCGCGAACGTTTACGCTGTTCTGCCATTCGCCGTTGGCGAATCCTTCCCAGGCCGCAGCCTGTTTTGCATTCAGATCGGTCATGATATACCTGCCTTATCTAAGAAGACTTTATGTTGGCGCCGCCAGCTGCGCGGCGTCGGCCAGAAATGATTAGTGTGCGGTCGAACCGTTGCGTAAATAGATCACCCAGTAGGTCAGTCCGACCAGCAGCCCGCCGCCGATAATGTTGCCGATGGTCACCGGGATCAGGTTGTCGACGATAAAGTTAACGGGCGTCAGCGCCTGAAACTGGTCGGCGCTGGCGCCGGCGGCTTGCCAGAATGCCGGGCCGGAAAAGTCGCGGATCACGATAGCCAGCGGAATGAGAAACATATTGGCGATGCAGTGCTCAAAGCCGCTGGCGACAAACATGGCGACCGGCAGGATCATGGCGATGGTTTTATCCATCAGACTGTGGCCGGAATAGCTCATCCAGACCGCCAGACAGACCATCAGATTCGCCAGGATGCCAAGGCAGACCGCTTCGAGAAAGCTGTGGTGCATTTTGTGATCGGCGGTTTGCAGCACGTTAAGGCCCCAGGCGCCGTTCGCGGTCATATGCATGCCGCCGAACCAGATCAGCGCGACGAAAAAGAGCGCGCCGGCCAGGTTGCCGAAATAGACGTTGATCCAGTTGCGCATCAGCTGGCCCCAGGTGATGCGGCCGCTGGCTTTCGCCACCACAATCAGCACCGTCGAGGTAAAGAGGTCAGCGCCGCAGACCACCACCAGAATCAAGCCAAGAGAGAAGCAGAGGCCGCCGATCAGCTTCGCGACGCCGTAAGGCATGCCCGCACTGCCGGTGGTCGCCGTGATATAGAAGACAAACGCGATGGAAATGAAAACGCCGGCGTTGATGGCGAGAAAAAAGGTGGTCAGGGGATGTTTTGTGGCTTTGTAGACTCCAGCATCCTCCGCCACTTTGGCCATTGCGGCCGGTAATAACAGATTAAAAGGGTTGTCAGCTTTCACACTAACGCTCTCCAAAAGATGTCTGGAAAAATACTAACAAAGGAGTATAGGACAGGATTTGATCTGGATCATATTTGACCGGAAGGCAGCGGGTTGAGGCGAGAAATCGGCAGGCGGATTTTATTTAATTTGTTGATTTTAAATAAATAAATATATTTTAAATTTTATAATATTATTTTAACTGGTGTGCGGGAGATGACGCCGCTCTGTTAATTAAAATAATCAAACGCGATTTTATTGTTAAATAAAACCGGGGTATTATCCATCAATAAGCGTTAATAAAATGCCGCGGCTGGCGGATAAAAAAGGGCGCCAGCTGCGCTGACGCCCTTTTAAATGACTCTGCCTGCGGATAAAACAGCGGGAATTACGCTTTCCAGTAGCGGCGCTTCGCCGCCTGCAGTTTTTCATAGGCCTGCAGCAGCGCCTGATGCGCCGGGAAGGCGTTCAGGTCTTCATCCACGGCCTGCAGACCGTAGAACGGCGCTTCGCCGCTAATCGCCGCCGAAGCTGCTTCCAGCGTCTCCGCGCCATACATGCGCGTGAAGGCGTGGTGATACTGCAGCGGATCGCGCTCGTCTTCCATCGCCAGCAGCAGCAGCGTCTGCAGGCAGCGGTAGTAGTTGGCGCGCTCAGGCGAGAAGATCGACCCGTTGAACTCCATCGTCCACTCGGTCCAGATCAGCGCCTGATCGAGATCGCCGCCCGCCAGCGCCAGCATCGCTTTCAGCTCGCCGATGCGCAGCGTGTACCAGCCGTTATCTTTGCCGCTCGCCAGACCCAGCAGTTCGCGCACGCGGGTGAAGTCGTCGTGGCCTTCTTCATCCAGCTGCACAATGAGATCCAGATACTCTTCCGGATTCCAGTTGGTGGCAGGCAGCGCCAGCAGCGTCTCGCGCAGGCCAGCGCCCATGTTGTTGTTCGCCAGCAGCAGATCTTCCGCAGGATAGATATCGGACATGCCCGGCACGATAATGCGGCAGGCGTAGACGCCCAGATGATCGTAGTCGGCGATGTAGACCTCTTGATCCTCTTTGCGGAAGATTGCCATCAGGGTGGCGAACTCCTCTTGCGTGGTGCCGCTAAACGACCAGTCGACAAACGGATAGTCCGCTTTCTCTTTAAACAGATCCCAGGAGATAAGGCCGCTGGAGTCGATAAAGTGCGTCTCAAGGTTGGCGTGCTCGGCCACTTCTTCGTCATCAAACGTCGGCGGGGTAAAGACGTCAAGATCTTTCAGGCCACGGCCCTGCAGCAGCTCGGTCACGGTACGCTCAAGGGCGACACCGAAGTCGGGATGCGCGCCGAAAGAGGCGAAGCAGGTGCCGTTCTGCGGGTTGAACAGCACCACGCAAATTACCGGATAGTTGCCGCCCAGCGAGGCGTCGTAGGCGAAAATCGGGAAGCCTTCCGCCTCAAGGCGCGCGATCGCTTCCACCACGCCGGGATAGCGCTGCATCACGCTGTCGGGAATGGTCGGCAGGCTGATCGCTTCGGCGATGATGCGGTTTTTGATGTAGCGCTCAAACACCTCGGAGAGGCCCTGAACGCGTGCCTCGTTGGCGGTGTTGCCCGCCGACATGCCGTTAGAGACATAGAGGTTGCCGATGATATTCATCGGGATATAGACAGTTTGCTGGTCAGACTGACGGGTAAAGGGCAGGCCACAAATGCCGCGCTCGGCGTTACCGGACTGCAGATCCACCAGCTCTGGCGCGGTCAGCGCGTTGTCTGGATCGTAAAAGGCGCGCAGACGCGCATCGAGAATGCCTTCCGGCAGCGAGCCGTCCGCTGGCAGCGGGAACCACTTTTCATTGGGGTAATGCACGAAATCGCCGTTAGCGATCGATTTACCCAGCCAGAAATCAGCGAAAAAGTAGTTGGTTGAGAGGCGCTCGAAATATTCGCCCAGCGCCGAGGCCAGCGCGGCTTTCTTGCTGGCGCCTTTGCCGTTGGTAAAGCAGAGCGGGCAGTCGCGATCGCGAATATGCACCGACCAGACGTGGGGAACCGGATTCAGCCAGGAGGCCTCTTCAATATTAAAGCCCAGGTCGGTGAGCTTTTGCTGGAAGCGCGCGATGGAATCTTCCAGGGCCGCGTCTTTGCCGGGAATAAAGGTTTGCGTCATGAAACCGCTCTCTCATAGATAGTGGGCGTAAAGCGCGCAATGATACGGACTTTGCCGTTCTGGCGCTATGAAGACGGCATAAATTTCTCCGCGCCATTATCGCTAAAAGGCGCGAGAAATAACGGCCGTATCGCCATGCAAACGCGCTGCCTCACAAAATTTCGCTCTGCGTTGCATTTGTGACATAAGCTGCGGGGCGGCAGATTCAGAAAATGTGATCCCGTCCGGATTTATCATTGCAGGCGTCATAAGGCAGTGATAAAACCGGTAAGCAACGCATAACCGTTCTGGATAACTGTGGTGAGGGGAAATGACGCAGATTTATAATTTTAGTTCCGGTCCAGCGATGCTGCCGGTTGAAGTGCTCCGTCGTGCAGAACAAGAACTGACAAACTGGCACGGTCTGGGGACCTCCGTTATGGAGATCAGCCATCGCAGCAAAGAGTTTCTTAAGGTAGCGGAAGAGGCGGAGCAGGACTTACGCGATCTTCTGAAAATCCCGGCCAACTACAAAGTTTTATTCTGCCACGGCGGCGCGCGTGCGCAGTTTGCCGCCGTGCCGGGCAATCTGCTGGGCGAGGCGACCACGGCGGATTACGTCGACGGCGGCTACTGGGCGCACAGCGCCATTAAAGAAGCGGAAAAGTACTGCACGCCGCGCACGCTGGATGTAAAAACCACCCGCGACGGCAAGCGCGCCATTCTGCCGATGAGCCAGTGGGATCTGAGCAGCGACGCCGCCTACGTGCACTACTGCCCGAATGAAACCATCGACGGCATCGCCATCGATGAGCAGCCTGACTTCGGCGATAAGATCGTCGTGGCGGATCTCTCCTCTACCATTCTGTCGCGTCCGCTCGACATCAGCCGCTACGGCGTGATTTACGCCGGCGCGCAGAAAAACATCGGCCCGGCAGGGTTGACGATTGTCATCGTACGCGACGATCTGCTGGGCAAAGCGCGTCAGTCAGTGCCCTCTATCCTCGACTATCAGGTGCTGGCGGAGAACGACTCGATGTTCAATACGCCGCCTACCTTTGCCTGGTATCTTTCTGGCCTGGTGTTCAAATGGTTGAAAGAGAAGGGCGGCGTAGGCGAAATTGACAAGATCAATCAGGCCAAAGCCGATCTGCTCTACGGCTTAATCGATCAGAACCCCTTCTACCGCAACGACGTCGCGGTAGAGAACCGCTCGCGCATGAATGTGCCTTTCCAGCTGGCGGACGCCGCGCTGGACGCGCTCTTCCTGGAAGAGTCGTTCAAGGCGGGCCTGCATGCGCTGAAAGGCCATCGCGTGGTAGGCGGCATGCGCGCATCGATCTACAATGCGATGCCGCTGGAAGGCGTGAAAGCGCTGACCGACTTTATGGCTGACTTCGCTCGTCGTCACGGTTAAGCCTTCGCAGTAGCGTCGGCGCTCGCGCCGACTTCAGACCCCGTCTCGCGGCGGGGTTTTGTCCTTTTTTGGAGATTTGGTTTCACATGCAGGACTCCCTGACCTTACAACCCATCGCACGCGTTGACGGCACCGTTAATCTGCCGGGTTCAAAAAGCGTTTCTAACCGTGCGCTGCTGCTGGCGGCGCTGGCGAAAGGCACCACGCGTCTGACAAACCTGCTGGACAGCGACGATGTTAAGCACATGCTGAACGCCCTGAAGGCGTTGGGCGTCGATTTCACCCTCTCCGCCGATCGCACGCAGTGCGAAGTGGTCGGTCAGGCCGGTGCGCTGCGTGCGTCCCAGCCGCTGGAGCTGTTCCTCGGCAATGCCGGAACGGCGATGCGCCCGCTGGCGGCGGCGCTCTGCCTGGGCGAGCAGGATATCGTGCTGACCGGCGAGCCGCGTATGAAAGAGCGTCCTATCGGGCATCTGGTCGACGCGCTCCGTCAGGGCGGCGCGCAGATTGACTATCTGGAAAACAGCGATTACCCGCCGCTGCGCCTGAAAGGCGGCTTTACCGGCGGCGAAGTGAGCGTTGACGGCAGCGTCTCCAGCCAGTTCCTCACCGCGCTGCTGATGACCGCGCCGCTGGCGCAGCGCGACACGACGATCGCCATTAAAGGCGAGCTGGTGTCGAAGCCCTATATCGACATCACGCTGCACCTGATGCGCTGTTTTGGCGTCGAGGTAGAGAACCAGCACTACCAGCGCTTCCTGATTAAAGGCCAACAGCAGTATCAGTCGCCGGGCGACTATCTGGTCGAGGGCGACGCCTCTTCCGCCTCCTATTTCCTCGCCGCCGCCGCCATTAAAGGGGGAACCGTGCGGGTGACCGGCATTGGCCGCGACAGCGTGCAGGGCGATATCCGCTTTGCCGACGTGCTGGAGAAAATGGGCGCGCGCATCGAGTGGGGCAGTGATTATATCGCCTGTACCGCGGGCGAGCTGAACGCCATCGACATGGACATGAACCATATTCCCGACGCCGCGATGACCATCGCCACCACCGCGCTGTTCGCCAGGGGCACCACGCTGATGCGCAACATTTACAACTGGCGCGTTAAAGAGACGGACCGTCTGGCTGCGATGGCGACCGAGCTGCGCAAAGTCGGCGCGGAAGTGGAAGAGGGGCACGATTTTATCCGCATCACGCCGCCGGAAAAATTAACCCATGCCGAGATCGGCACCTACAACGATCACCGCATGGCGATGTGCTTCTCGCTGGTGGCGCTCTCCGATACGCCGGTGACCATCCTCGATCCTGGCTGTACCGCGAAAACCTTCCCTGATTATTTCCATCAGCTGGCGAAAATCAGCCACAACGCCTGATGGGCACTCTGCCGGAGAGGCGCGTTCTCCGGCATTCTCACTGCGTCTGGCCTTACCGGCCAAGAAATCGTCTGAATCTGCTGCAATTTTTAGCGATGTCTCCGCTAAAGGGTAACGCCGTTATCCTTGTCGGCGTATAATGCTACCCATTCTGAACAGCCTGAAGGCTGGACTATTACGCGCAGCAACAGGAGAGAATAATGACGGCAACGGCCCCGGTTATAACTGTCGATGGACCCAGCGGCGCAGGCAAAGGCACCCTGTGCAAAGCGATGGCGGAAGCGCTGCAGTGGCATCTGCTCGATTCCGGCGCCATCTATCGCGTTCTGGCGCTGGCTGCGCTGCATCATCAGGTGGATATCGAATCCGAAGAGGCGCTGGTGCCGCTGGCCGCGCATCTGGACGTGCGTTTCGTCTCGCAGGAAGGCGAACTGCAGGTGATCCTGGAGGGCGAAGAGGTGACAGGCGAAATCCGTACCCAGGAGGTCAGCAACACCGCGTCACGCGTTGCCGCCTTTCCTCGCGTGCGTGAGGCGCTGCTGCGTCGTCAGCGTGCCTTCCGCGATGAGCCTGGCCTTATCGCCGACGGCCGCGATATGGGCACCGTGGTTTTCCCCGACGCACCGGTAAAAATTTTCCTCGACGCCAGCCCGGAAGAGCGCGCCCAGCGCCGTATGCTACAGTTGCAGGAGAGCGGCTTTAGTGTTAACTTTGATCGCCTTTTAGCCGAGATAAAAGAACGTGATGACCGCGATCGTAACCGCGCCATTGCGCCTTTAGTCCCCGCCGCCGATGCGCTGGTTCTGGATTCTACGCAGTTATCCATCGAGCAAGTCATTGATCAGGCGCTGGAATATGCCCGCACTAAGCTGGGCATTTAATGTTTTCGGCCAAACAGAATTGCAGTAACCCTGTGCCAGGGAAAGCGCGCAGGGCATGTGAAACAACCCCATCCGACACTGACGTCAGGTGGACGTTAAATTGAAGAATCCTAAGATTATCAATATGACTGAATCTTTTGCTCAACTCTTTGAAGAGTCCCTGAAAGAAATCGAAACCCGCCCGGGTTCCATCGTTCGTGGCGTTGTTGTCTCTATCGACAAAGACGTCGTTCTGGTTGATGCGGGTCTGAAATCTGAATCTGCCATCCCGGCAGAGCAGTTCAAGAACGCAGCCGGCGAACTGGAAATCCAGGTTGGTGACGAAGTTGACGTTGCCCTGGATGCAGTGGAAGACGGCTTCGGTGAAACCCTGCTGTCCCGTGAGAAAGCTAAACGTCATGAAGCCTGGATCACGCTGGAAAAAGCTTACGAAGACGCTGAAACTGTTACCGGTGTTATCAACGGCAAAGTTAAAGGTGGCTTCACAGTTGAGCTGAACGGTATTCGTGCGTTCCTGCCAGGTTCACTGGTTGACGTGCGTCCGGTTCGCGACACGCTGCACCTGGAAGGCAAAGAGCTTGAATTCAAAGTAATCAAGCTTGATCAGAAACGTAACAACGTCGTGGTTTCACGCCGCGCGGTTATCGAATCTGAGAACAGCGCTGAGCGCGATCAGCTGCTGGAAAACCTGCAGGAAGGCATGGAAGTCAAAGGTATCGTTAAGAACCTCACTGACTACGGCGCATTCGTTGATCTGGGCGGCGTCGATGGCCTGCTGCACATCACCGACATGGCGTGGAAACGCGTTAAGCATCCGAGCGAAATCGTCAACGTGGGCGACGAAATCACTGTTAAAGTGCTGAAGTTCGACCGCGAGCGTACCCGTGTATCTCTGGGCCTGAAACAGCTGGGCGAAGATCCGTGGGTGGCTATCGCTAAACGCTATCCGGAAGGCACTCGCCTGACCGGTCGTGTGACCAACCTGACTGATTACGGCTGCTTCGTAGAAATCGAAGAAGGCGTTGAAGGTCTGGTGCACGTTTCTGAAATGGACTGGACCAACAAAAACATCCACCCGTCTAAAGTTGTTAACGTGGGCGACGTGGTTGAAGTTATGGTTCTGGACATCGACGAAGAGCGTCGTCGTATCTCCCTGGGCCTGAAGCAGTGCAAAGCCAACCCGTGGCAGCAGTTTGCTGAGACCCACAACAAGGGCGATCGCGTTGAAGGTAAAATCAAGTCAATCACTGACTTCGGTATCTTCATCGGCCTGGACGGCGGCATCGACGGTCTGGTTCACCTGTCTGACATCTCCTGGAACGCGACTGGCGAAGAAGCCGTTCGTGAGTACAAGAAAGGCGACGAAATCGCTGCCGTTGTACTGCAGGTTGACGCAGAGCGCGAGCGCATTTCTCTGGGCGTGAAACAGCTGGCTGAAGATCCGTTCAACAACTACATCACCCTGAACAAGAAAGGCGCCATCGTTACTGGTAAAGTAACGGCAGTTGACGCTAAAGGTGCTACAGTTGAACTGGCAGACGGCGTTGAAGGTTACCTGCGCGCTTCTGAAGCTTCACGTGACCGCGTTGAAGACGCAACTCTGGTTCTGAATGTTGGCGACGATGTTGAAGCTAAATTCACCGGCGTTGATCGTAAAAACCGCGTTGTTAGCCTGTCTGTTCGTGCGAAAGACGAAGCTGACGAAAAAGACGCTATCGCGACCGTGAACAACAAGCAGGAAGAAGGCAACTTCTCTAATGCTATGGCTGAAGCGTTCAAAGCAGCTAAAGGCGAGTAATCGACCTGAAGCAACCGGGCAGGGAAATCTGCCCGGTTACGGTAGCAGGCTGTCATACCTTTCCCACAAGGATTAACCGGAGGTTACATGACCAAGTCAGAACTGATTGAAAGACTTGCTGGCCAGCAGACTCATATTCCGGCGAAAGTCGTTGAGGATGCTGTAAAAGAGATGCTGGAGCACATGGCCACAACGCTGGCCCAGGGCGAACGCATTGAAATCCGGGGATTCGGCAGCTTTTCTTTGCATTACCGCGCACCGCGTACGGGTCGTAACCCGAAAACGGGCGATAAAGTGGAACTGGAAGGTAAATACGTTCCCCATTTTAAGCCGGGCAAAGAATTGCGAGACCGTGCAAACATTTACGGCTAAGCCGTAACCGAACGCAGAAACGACATCCCAGGATGTCGTTTTTTTTTGCCTGCGGTAACAGGCGAGTGCGCGCAAAAAAAACGGCATTCTCTCTGCAATATCCCTTTTTCTCTGCGAAGCGACGCGCAGACCGGTCATCCCGCCCCTGATCCAGCCTTGATTCATCCGCATACTGAGCCGGTTGAACAGGGATGGATACATCATGACAGTAACACTGTTTGCCAGTCTGGCGATTCTTGCGGCGCTGCCGCTGCTGTTGCTCCATCAGCTGCCGCCGCCGGCAGGCATCGTGGCCGTGGCCGTGGTCGGCATGCTGCTGCTGTGGGCAAACGCCGCTTGTCTGCGTGCGGCGGGCATTGCGCTGCTGCTGGTTGTCTGGATGCTGGGCGCCGCGCGCGCCAGCATCGACGAGACCGAGGCCGCCAGCGCCACGCCCGCCGCCTATAGCGTGCGCATCGATGAGGTCCGGGGCGACCGCCAGCAGATCAAAGTGCAACTCCTCAGACAGGAAGGGCGCTATCTGTTTCCGCCGCGTTTCGCCTGGCTGTCGCTGGGCGATCGCCAGGAGAGCTGGTGTCCGGGACAGCGCTGGCTGATGACCCTGACGCTGCGGCCGGTGCATGCCCAGCTCAATGAGGGTGAATTTGACGCTCAGCGCTTTGCGCTGGCGAACCATACATCACTGCGCGGCCGCATTCAGCGCTATCAGCCGGAATCGCTCGCCTGCAGCTGGCGCTGGCAGCGAATCATGCGCGATCTACCGGTTATTAATGCCCTTGAGCAGCGCGCGGTATTACAGGCACTGGCGTTTGGCGAACGCGCGGAAATGAGCGAGGCGCTGCGCCAGCTGCTGCGGGAAACCGGTACCGCGCATCTGATGGCGATTTCGGGCATGCATATCGCGCTCGCCGCCAGCAGCGGCTGGCTCATGGCGCGCGCCGTGCAGCTGGCTCTGCCAGCGCATCTGATCGGCTACCGCTTTCCGCTGCTGGCGAGCTGGCTGCTGGCGGCGCTCTATAGCTGGCTTTCCGGTAGCCACGCCCCGGCGCAGCGCGCGTTGATCGCCCTGACGCTGTGGGTGATCTTCCGCATCAAGGGCGCACAGCTCAGCGGCTGGCAGGTCTGGGCCTGCTGCGTCGGCGGCCTGCTGCTGTTCGATCCCTTAAACGTGCTGTCAGAGAGCTTCTGGCTCTCGGCGCTGGCGGTGGCCATGCTGCTGAGCTGGTATCACTGGTTTCCGCTGCCGGCGCGCTGCCGCCGCGGCCTGCGCTGGCTGCCGCTTCAGCTGTTTCATCTGCAGCTCGGGATGCTGCTGCTGATGGCGCCGCTTCAGGTGATGCTGTTTGAAGGCCTCAGCCTCTCGGCGCTGGCGGCGAATATGCTGGCGATACCGGCTATCTCTTTTGTCAGTGTGCCGCTGATTCTGCTGGCGCTGCTGATGCCGGGTGGCACGATCTGCAACACCTTATGGTGGTTGGCGGATCGCTCCGTGGCCTGGCTGATGGCGGCGCTGCAGGCCTTGCCGGCGGGATGGTGGGCCTTTTATGACGCCGGCACGCTGGCGCTGCTGCTGTGGGGCGGTCTGATCGTCTGGCGATGCGGCTGGTGTTACGCGGCGCCGGTTAACTGTCTGCTGCTGGCGCTGGCGCTAATAGTCTGGCGCTGGCCGCGCGAGGAGCCGGGCTGGCATATCGATATGCTGGATGTTGGCCAGGGGCTGAGCGTGGTTATCCGTCAGGGCAGAGAGGCGCTGCTCTACGACACCGGGCCGCGCTGGGAAAGCGGCGACGCCGGCACGCGCCACGTTATCCCGTGGCTGTTACGCAAGCGTCTGCGCCTTGACGCCGTGGTGCTGAGCCATCGTCATCTGGATCACAGCGGCGGCCTGTACGCCATCAGGCAACGCTGGCCGCATGTCCCGGTGCGCAGCGCCACGCGGGATCCCACTCATCTGCCCTGCGTGCGCGGCACGCGCTGGCGCTGGGGGCAGCTCAACGTCGAGGCGCTCTGGCCGCTTAAACGCTCCGACGTCAGCAACAATAACGACTCCTGCGTGTTGAGCGTGGATGACGGCACCACGCGCCTGCTGTTGATGGGCGATCTGGAGGCGTCGGCGGAGCGGCAGCTGGTGGCGCTGGAAAAGGCGCGCCTAAAAGCGGATATCATCCAGGTTCCGCATCACGGCAGCCGCACCTCATCGACGCCGCTGCTGCTGCGCAGCGTGGCGGGTAACATCGCCATCGCCTCCGCGTCGCGCTATAACGCCTGGCGCATGCCGGTGCCGGGCGTGGTGAAAAACTACCGCCGCGCGGGCTACAGCTGGCACGATACCGCGCAATCGGGTCAGATAAGCGTCGCTATTGACGGCAATAAAATCAGGATATCGGGCCTGAGAGAGCAAATTTTGCCCCGTTGGTACCATCAGTGGTTTGGCGTCAAACGGGAATCCAGGTAGAATGAGCGGCTATTTCAAACAGCGTGAATAAATAATGCATCAAGATAAAGATCTCTCAACGTGGCAGACATTTCGTCGACTCTGGCCGATGATCGCGCCGCATAAAGCGGGTTTATTCGTGGCCGCTGTGGCCCTGATACTGAACGCCGCCGGCGACACACTTATGCTCTCCCTGTTGAAGCCTTTACTGGATGATGGGTTTGGTAAAGCGGATAAATCGGTGCTGATCTGGATGCCACTGGCCGTTGTCGGCCTGATGCTGATCCGCGGCGTCACCAGCTATATTTCCAGCTACTGCATCTCCTGGGTTTCCGGCAACGTGGTGATGAACATGCGTCGTCGCCTCTTCAGCCATATGATGGGCATGCCGGTTTCCTTCTTCGACCAGCAGTCGACCGGCACGCTGCTGTCGCGCATTACCTATGACTCTGAGCAGGTCGCCTCCTCGTCATCCAGCGCGCTGGTTACCGTGGTTCGCGAAGGCGCGTCGATTATCGGCCTGTTTATCATGATGTTCTATTACAGC
Organism: Pantoea sp. Z09; assembly: GCF_022394795.1. Taxonomy (NCBI): domain Bacteria; kingdom Pseudomonadati; phylum Pseudomonadota; class Gammaproteobacteria; order Enterobacterales; family Erwiniaceae; genus Pantoea; species Pantoea sp. Z09. The sequence goes on along the minus strand of NZ_CP092373.1, from coordinate 2,511,853 downwards.
TGGCAGCTGTCGCTGATCCTGATTGTGCTGGCGCCCATCGTTTCGCTGGCGATTCGCTCGGTCTCCAAGCGCTTTCGCAGCATCAGCAAAACCATGCAGAACACCATGGGGCAGGTCACCACCAGCGCCGAGCAGATGCTGAAAGGCCATAAAGAAGTGCTAATCTTCGGCGGCCAGGAAGTGGAATCGGAACGCTTTGGCCGCGTCAGCAACCGCATGCGCCAGCAGGGCATGAAGCTGGTGTCAGCTTCCTCTATCTCCGATCCGATTATCCAGCTTATCGCCTCGCTGGCGCTGGCGTTCGTGCTTTATGCCGCCAGCTTCCCTAGCGTGATGGAGACGCTGACCGCAGGCACCATCACCGTGGTCTTTTCCTCGATGATCGCACTGATGCGTCCGCTGAAGTCCCTGACTAACGTCAACGCGCAGTTCCAGCGCGGCATGGCGGCGTGCCAGACGCTGTTCTCCATTCTCGACAGCGAGCAGGAAGTCGACACCGGCACGCGCGAAATCAAACGCGCCAAAGGTGACGTCGAGTTCCGCAACGTCACCTTTACCTATCCAGGCCGCGATACGCCGGCGCTGCGCGACATCAACCTGGCGCTGCCGGAGGGGAAAACCGTGGCGCTGGTCGGGCGTTCCGGCTCAGGCAAGTCGACGCTGGCCAGCCTGCTGACGCGTTTTTACGACATTCAGCAGGGTGAAATTCTGCTGGACGGCCATGACCTGCGCGAATACACGCTGCGTTCGCTGCGTAATCAGGTGGCGCTGGTCTCGCAGAACGTGCATCTGTTCAACGACACCATTGCCAACAATATCGCCTACGCGCGCAGCGAGCAGTACAGCCGTGAAGAGATTGAGCGCGCCGCCACCATGGCGCACGCGATGGACTTCATCAACAAAATGGATCACGGACTGGATACGGTGATTGGCGAAAACGGCGTGCTGCTCTCCGGCGGCCAGCGTCAGCGTATCGCCATCGCGCGCGCGCTGCTGCGTGACTGCCCGATCCTTATCCTTGACGAAGCGACCTCCGCGCTTGACACCGAATCGGAACGCGCGATCCAGTCTGCGCTGGATGAGCTGCAGAAAAACCGCACCTCGCTGGTGATCGCCCACCGCCTGTCGACTATCGAAAAAGCGGACGAAATCGTGGTGGTGGAAGATGGCCGTATCGTCGAGCGCGGCACCCATGCCGTTCTGCTTGAGCAGCGGGGCGCCTATGCTCAGCTGCATAAGATGCAGTTTGGGCAATGATTGAGCGCATCTGGAGTGGACGCTCGCCGCTGTGGCTGCTGTTGTGGCCGCTCAGCCTGATCTATGGCGCCGTCTCCTCCCTGATTCGCCTTAGCTACCAGCGCGGCTGGCGTAAAAGCTGGCGCGCGCCGGTGCCGATCGTGGTGGTTGGCAATCTCACCGCGGGCGGCAATGGCAAAACGCCCGTGGCGATCTGGCTGGTGCAGGCGCTGCAGCGCCGTGGGTTAAAGGTGGGCGTGGTGTCACGCGGCTACGGCGGCAAAGCAGAACGCTATCCGCTGCTGGTCAACGGCGACACGCCAACGGCTCAGGCGGGCGACGAGCCGGTGCTGATCGCCCAGCGCAGCGGCGCGCCGGTCGCGGTGGCGCCGAAACGCCGCGCGGCCGTCGAGGCGCTGCTCGCCAGCCAGCCGCTGGATCTTATCGTTACTGACGACGGGCTGCAGCACTATGCGCTGCAGCGCGATCGCGAAATTGTGGTGGTCGACGGCGCGCGCCGCTTCGGCAACGGCTGGTGGCTGCCGGCCGGGCCAATGCGCGAACGCGCGTCGCGGTTGCAGCAGGTCGACGCGGTGATCGTCAACGGCGGCGAGGCGCAGCCGGGTGAAATCGCGATGACGCTGCGGCCAGGCGAGGCGGTCAATCTGCTGAGCCAGAGGCGCGCGCCGCTCGCCGACCTGAACAACGTGGTGGCGATGGCCGGTATCGGCCATCCGCCGCGTTTTTTTGCCACCCTTAAGCAGCATGGCGTCACGCCGGTCAGCGAAATCGCTTTCGCCGATCACCACGCCTACAGCCAGCAGGAACTCGCTCAATTACTGACCGACGGGCAGATCCTGCTGATGACCGAAAAAGACGCGGTGAAGTGTCGAGGCTTCGCCCAGCCCAACTGGTGGTATCTGCCGGTAGAGGCTGAGCTGAGCGACGACGCAACGGCGCCGCTGCTGGATGATATTGAACGTCTGGCGCGGCATCACGCTAACGGGGCCGCCAGCTAACTTACGCCGAACGCAGGAAGGGAATGAACACAACGCTTTCGCTTTCGCTTCAACAGGCACGACATCTTCATCTGGCCGCGCAGGGCCTGCTGCGCGCGCCGTCAAAACGCGCCCGCTATCCCGATCTGCTCGCCGCCATCCGCCGCATGTCGCTGCTGCAAATCGACACCATCCAAGTTGTCGCGCGCAGTCCCTACCTGGTGCTGTTCAGCCGCCTCGGCAGCTATCCGCCTGTCTGGCTGGAACAGGCGCTGGCGCAGGGCGAACTGTTTGAGTACTGGGCGCACGAAGCCTGCTTTATTCCACGCGAAGACTACCGGCTGCTGCGCCACCGCATGCTTGAGCCGGAGCGCCTGGGCTGGAAATATAACGCCCAGTGGGTGCACGACCATCAGCAGGAGATCGCCGACCTGCTGCAGCATATCGCCGAGCAGGGGCCGGTGCGCGCCGCCGACTTCGCCAGCGGCGCCGATCACAAACCCGGCTGGTGGGCGTGGAAGCCGCACAAACGTCATCTGGAAAATCTGTTCAGCGCGGGCGAGCTGATGGTCAGCGAGCGGCGTAATTTTCAGCGAGTCTACGATCTGCGTTCGCGCCTGCTGCCCGAGTGGCAGGATGCGCTGCATGCCCTCAGCGAAGCGGACGCGAAGCGGGAGATGCTGCGCAACAGCGCGCGCAGCCTCGGCATTTTTCGCGCCGCCTGGCTGCCGGATTACTACCGTCTCAGGCGCGTGGCGCTGAAGCCCTACCTGGAAGAGGCGCAGCGCACGGGCGAGATTGTGCCCGTCACGGTAGCGGATCTGGGGGAGATGTGGCTGCACCGCGATCTGCTGCCGCTGCTTGACGCGCCGCTTAGCGCCACGCACAGCGCCATCCTGTCGCCGTTCGATCCGGTGGTGTGGGATCGGCGCCGCGCGCTGGAGCTGTTCCAGTTCGACTACCGGCTCGAGTGCTATACCCCAGAGGCAAAGCGCCAATATGGCTACTTCGTGCTGCCGGTGCTGCATCGCGGCGTCATCAAGGCGCGGCTGGATGCGCGCATGCAGCGGCAGGCGCGACGGCTGGTGGTGAAAAACTTCTGGCTGGAAGCGGACGTGCGCGTGACCGCCGCCTTCGTCAGGGATATTCGCCAGGCGATTAGCCGCTTTGCGGCATGGCAAAATGCGGAGAGCGTGCTGTTCGAACAGATGCCCGTCGCGCTGCGGGCGCACTGGCCCTCTGAGTGGGCGCTCAATTCCTGAGCTTTGCGGCTTGCGCCGCAGATTCGCGGCCGCTTTACGCGCACGCTGAGACCCTGCGCTATGGTATCCTTAGCGCCTTATGCAATCGGTCCGTGATGGAGGACATATGGATCACCGTTTACTCGAAATCGTTGCCTGCCCGGTATGCAACGGCAAGCTCTACTACAACAACGCACAGCAGGAGCTGATCTGTAAACCTGACGCGCTGGCGTTCCCGGTGCGCGACGGTATTCCGGTGCTGCTGGAAAACGAGGCGCGCACGCTCTCTGTTGAAGAGATCCATCCATGAGTTTCACGGCCATCGTTCCTGCGCGCTACGCGTCGACGCGTCTGCCTGGCAAACCGCTGGTTGATATCGCCGGAAAGCCGATGATTGTTCATGTGATGGAGCGCGCGCGCGCCTCTGGCGCCAGCCGCGTGATTGTCGCGACCGATCATCCCGACGTGAAAGCGGCGGTGGAGGCGGCAGGCGGCGAAGTCTGCATGACCCGCGCCGACCATCAGTCAGGCACCGAGCGGCTGGCTGAGGTGATTGAAACCTGCGGCTTCGCCGACGACGAGATTATCGTCAACGTGCAGGGTGATGAGCCGCTGATCCCGCCGGAGATCGTGCGGCAGGTGGCGGCCAATCTGGCTGGCGCGCAGGCGGGCATGGCGACGCTGGCGGTGCCGATCCATGACGCGGAAGAAGCGTTCAACCCCAACGCGGTGAAAGTGGTAATGGACGCGCAGGGCTATGCGCTCTATTTCTCTCGCGCCACCATTCCCTGGGATCGCGAGCGCTACGCCGCCTCCCGCGAGGAGATCGGCGACACGCTGCTGCGCCATATCGGCATTTACGCCTATCGCGCCGGGTTTATTCGTCGCTACGTCGCCTGGGTGCCGTGCCCGCTGGAGCGTATCGAACTGCTGGAGCAGCTGCGCGTGCTCTGGTACGGCGAAAAGATCCACGTCGCCGTGGCGGAAACCGTGCCGGGCGTCGGCGTCGATACCCCGGAAGATCTGGCGCGCGTGCGCGCCGCGCTGCAGGGCTAAAACGTCGGGGGCTCGCCCCCGGCGCTTTTTATTGATCTGTTTCCGTATCTTTGCCCGCTGAGGCCTCCAGGATGGTGTGATATTTTCCTTGAGGAGGATGCATGGAAAGTCTCAAATCTGAACTGTCGCTGGTGCTGGGTGAGACGGTCAGCCGGCTCGAAACCATCAGCGACCAGCCGCCGACGCGGCTTTATGCGCTCTACGATCGCCAGGACAAACCGATGCCGCTGGTGGCGAAATATTTTCGTCATCAGGGGCGCGCCGCGCTGGAAGCGAAAAAGCTGGCGCTGCTCGGGCACGAAGGGCTGATCGCCGTGCCGGCGGTCTACGGCCTGGTGCTGAGCCAGCAGCCGCCGGTGCATGAAATGCTGCTGATGGCGCGCCTCAACGGCGTCTCCGCCGAGGCGCCGACCCGCGATGGCGCCCGCTGGCAGCAGCTGTGCGAAGAGGTGGTGGAGGGATTGCTCGCCTGGCATCGCATCAGCAGCCACGGCCTGGTCGGCACCGTCGACAGCACGCAGCAAAACACCTGGCCCGCCTGGTTTCACCAGCGCGTGGAGGTGCTATGGGCCACGCTCAGCTATCTGCAGCCGCCCGCCTTCACCCTCGCCGATCGCCAGGTGCTGTTTCGCAGCCGCGAACAGCTGGCGCATCTCATGCGCGACGTCGACGATCCCTGCGTGATGCTGCACGGCAACCTCCGCCTGACCAGCATCGTTAAAAACGCGCGCAGCGATCAGCTGCTGGCGATGACCCAGCCTGGGTCGATATTATGGGCGCCGCGCGAATATGAGCTGATCCATTTCGGCGAAAGCCCGGCAGAAAGGGCGCTGATGCAGCACTATCTGCGCCGCGCGCCGGTTGCCGAAGGCTTCCTCTGGCGGCGCTGGCTCTACCAGCTGTGGGACTGCATCGACGGGCTGGTGCAGTATGGCGAATTCGATCGCGCGCGCTTTGATTACGCCCACGCTCAGCTACTGCCCTGGCTCGGCTGAGGGCGCGTCGCCGCCTTTCAGCCACTGCCACACGCTTCCCAGCGCCTCATAGGCGACGCGATCGCTGTGGCTGAGCCAGAGCGGCGAGGGAATGACGCGCTCCCATCCGTTAAGCGGCGAGGTTACCGCCAGCTGGTTAGCGGGCGCGGCGAACGGCGTTAAGCCTGCGGCATGGAAAAAATTGAGCGCGCGCGCCATATGGTTGGCGGATGTCACCAGCAGGAAAGGACGCTGGCCGACCAGGCCGCGCACCGCGCGCGCTTCCTCTTCGGTATCCTTCGGCCGATCCAGCAGCTGGATATGATCCTGCGGCACCCCCAGGCTCAGCGCCACCGAGGCCGCCACCTGCGCGTTGCTGACCGGATTGCTCCCAGCGGCGGCGCCGGTGAAAATCATCGTCGCCTGCGGATGACGTCGCCACTGACGCACCCCTTCGGCGACGCGCGGCAGGCTGTTGCCGATCAGATTCGAACTCGGCGCCCAGTCGGGATTAAAGGTGTAGCCGCCGCCCAGCACCACGATAAAATCAACCGGCTGCTCGCCGTTCCAGGTGGCGTAACGCGACTCCAGCGGCAGCAGCAGGCGATCGGCCACCGGCTGCAGGCTTAACAGCAGCAGCAGCGCCCAGCTCAGCGTCACTAAAATTTTGCCGCTTTTTTGCCAGCGGCTGAACCAAAGCAGCAAAATGCCCGCCGCCATCACCAGCAGCAGCAGCGGTAAAGGCATCAACAGGCCGCCCGCCACTTTTTTCAGCGCAAAAAACATCAAAAAAACTCCTTGTTGTCCGAAAAAACAGCAGCCGGAAAGGAAGAAGGGGATGAAAGGTTCATTCTTGTTGAGGCTGTGACAAAATAGCACAAGTCTGAGCGCAGCATACCGGAGCCCACGCCATGCAGGATCGTAACTTCGACGATCTCGCGGAAAAATTTTCGCAAAATATTTACGGCACCACCAAAGGGATGGTGCGTCAGGCGATCCTGTGGGATGAGCTAGAGGCGATCCTGCCGACGCTTGGCACGGATCCGCTACGCGTGCTCGACGCCGGCGGCGGGCTGGGGCAAATCTCCAGCGGGCTGGCGCAGCGCGGCCATCAGATCCTGCTGTGCGATCTCTCGGCGGAGATGCTGCGCCGCGCGCAGCAGCATGCCGACGCGCAGGATGTGAGCCACAACATGCAATTCAGACAAATCGCAGTCCAGCAGGTGGGCGAACATTTGGATACGCCGGTGGATCTGGTATTGTTTCACGCTGTGCTTGAGTGGGTCGCAGAGCCTGAAAAAGCGCTGCAGGCGCTGTTTGACGCCTTGCGGCCGGGCGGCGTGATGTCGCTGATGTTTTTTAACCGCCACAGCCTGGTGTTTCGCAACCTGACGCTGGGTAACTTCGGCTATCTGCGGGTCAATATGGCGAAGCAGAAGAAGCGCTCCCTGTCGCCGGACTACCCGCGCGATCCTGAAGATGTCTACCGCTGGCTTACCGCCTGCGGTTTCGACATCGAGCAGCGTACGGGCGTGCGCGTCTTCAGCGACTATATGAAAGCCCCGCCGGCAGACGGCGGCGGCGATGCGAGCATTCTTGAGATGGAGCGACGCTACTGTCGCCAGGAACCCTTTTTAAGCCTGGGACGTTACATTCACGTAACCGCGCGTAAACCAGGGCAGAAGGACGAACTATGAGTGAATTTTCCCAGACGGTACCCGAGCTGGTCAGCTGGGCGCGCAAGAACGATTTTTCCCTTGCGCTGCCGGTCGATCGTCTGGCCTTTTTGCTGGCCATTGCCACGCTAAACGGCGAGCGCATGGATGGCGAAATGAGTGAGGGCGAGCTGATCGACGCCTTTCAGCACGTCAGCAAAGCCTTTGAACAGACTCACGAAACCGTGGTGGTGCGCGCCAATAACGCCATCAACGACATGGTGCGCCAGCGGCTGATCAACCGTTTTACCAGCGAACTAACCGAAGGGCACGCCATCTACCGCCTGACGCCGCTGGCGATTGGCATCACCGACTACTACATCCGCCAGCGCGAGTTCTCGACGCTGCGCCTGTCGATGCAGCTGTCGATCGTGGCGGGCGAGCTAAAGCGCGCCGCCGATGCGGCGGAAGAGGATGGCGACGAGTTTCACTGGCACCGCAACGTCTTCGCGCCGCTGAAATATTCGGTGGCGGAGATTTTCGACAGCATCGATATGACGCAGCGCCTGATGGATGAACAGCAGCAGGCGGTGAAGAACGACATCGCCGAGCTGCTGAACAAAGACTGGCGCGCGGCGATCGCCAGCTGCGAAATGCTGCTGTCGGAAACCTCCGGCACGCTGCGCGAGCTGCAGGATACGCTGGAGGCGGCGGGCGACAAGCTGCAGGCCAATCTGCTGCGCATCCAGGACGCCACGCTGAGCAGCCCCGATCTCGGCTTCGTCGATAAGCTGGTGTTCGACCTGCAAAACAAGCTGGATCGCATTATCAGCTGGGGACAGCAGGCGATCGACCTGTGGATCGGCTATGACCGCCACGTGCATAAATTTATTCGTACCGCCATCGACATGGACAAGAACCGCGTCTTCGCGCAGCGTCTGCGTCAGTCGGTGCAGAACTACTTCGACCAGCCGTGGGTGCTGACCTACGCCAACGCCGATCGTCTCTTTGATATGCGCGACGAGGATCTCACGCTGCGCAACGACGAGGTGCTGGGCGAGCTGCCCGCCGAGCTGGAGTTTGAAGAGTTCAACGAAATCCGCGAACAGCTGGCGGCGATGATCGAAGAGGCGCTGCTGAGCTACAAATCGGAGCGCAAACCGCTCAACCTCGCCACGGTGATGCGCGACTATCTGGCCCAGTATCCGCGGGCGCGCCACTTTGACCTGGCGCGTATCGTCGTCGATCAGGCGGTGCGTCTCGGCGTGGCAGAAGCGGATTTAGCCGGCCTGCCCGCAGAGTGGCAGGCCATTAATGATTACGGAGCCAAGGTGCAGGCACATGTCATCGACAAATATTGAACAAGTGATGCCGCTTAAGCTGGCACAGGCACTGGCCAATCCGATTTTTCCCGCGCTCGACAGCCAGTTGCGCGCCGGCCGCCATATCGGCATCGAAGAGCTGGACCAGCACGCTTTTCTGATGGATTACCAGAGCTTTCTGGAAGAGTTTTACGCCCGCTACAACGTGGAGCTGATCCGCGCGCCAGAGGGCTTTTTCTATCTGCGTCCGCGCTCGACCACGCTGATCCCGCGCTCGGTGCTCTCTGAACTCGATATGATGGTCGGCAAGCTGCTTTGCTACCTCTATCTCAGCCCGGAACGCCTGGCGAACGAAGGCATCTTCACCCAGCAGGAGCTGTATGACGAGCTGCTGACGCTGGCTGACGAGAGCAAGCTGCTGAAGCTGGTGAACCAGCGTTCGACCGGATCCGATCTCGATCGCGCCAGGCTGCAGGAGAAAATGCGCGCCTCGCTGAGTCGACTGCGTCGCCTCGGCATGGTGTGGTTTATGGGCAACGACAGCAGCAAATTTCGCATCACCGAGTCGGTGTTCCGCTTTGGCGCCGACGTGCGCAGCGGCGACGATCCGCGCGAGGCGCAGCTGCGCCTGATCCGCGACGGCGAAGCGATGGCGCTCGACAGCGTCAGCGCGCCCCCCGAGCAGGATGAGAGCGACAGCGACGCGAGTGATAGCGCAGAGGAAGAACAGGCATGATTGAACGCGGTAAATTTCGTTCGCTGACGCTGATCAACTGGAACGGCTTTTTTGCCCGTACCTTTGATCTCGACGAACTGGTCACTACTTTATCGGGCGGCAACGGCGCGGGTAAATCCACCACCATGGCCGCCTTCGTCACGGCGCTGATCCCGGACCTGACGCTGCTGCACTTCCGCAACACCACGGAAGCGGGCGCCACCAGCGGTTCGCGCGACAAGGGGCTGCACGGCAAGCTGCGCGCCGGCGTCTGCTATGCGATGCTCGACGTCATCAATTCGCGCCATCAGCGCGTGGTGGCGGGTGTGCGTCTGCAGCAGGTCGCGGGGCGCGATAAAAAGGTCGATATCAAGCCGTTCAGCATTCACGGCCTGCCGCTGGAGAGCCAGCCGACCGATATGCTGACCGAGATCATGGGCAGCCGCCAGGCGCGCGTCTTGCCGCTGAGCGAAGTCAAAGAGCGCGTCGAAGCGCTGGACGGGGTGCAGTTCCGCCAGTTCAGCTCGGTCACCGACTACCACGCGATGATGTTCGAGCACGGCATCGTGCCGCGCCGCCTGCGCTCCGCCGGCGACCGCAGCAAATTCTACCGGCTGATTGAGGCGTCGCTCTACGGCGGCATCTCCAGCGCCATTACCCGCTCGCTGCGCGACTATCTGCTGCCGGAAAACAGCGGCGTGCGCAAAGCCTTCCAGGATATGGAAGCGGCGCTGCGCGAAAACCGCATGACGCTGGAGGCGATCCGCGTCACCCAGTCCGATCGCGATCTGTTCAAGCACCTGATCTCCGAAGCCACCAGCTATGTTTCGGCGGACTATATGCGCCACGCCAACGAGCGACGCATTCACCTCGACGACGCGCTGCAGCTGCGCCGCGATCTCTTCTCCAGCCGCAAGCAGCTGGCGTCGGAGCAGTATCGCCATATCGAGATGGCGCGCGAACTTGCCGAGCACGGCGGGGCGGAGAGCGATCTGGAAGCGGACTATCAGGCCGCCAGCGACCACCTCAATCTGGTGCAGACCGCGATGCGCCAGCAGGAAAAAATCGCGCGCTACGAAGCTGACCTCGACGAGCTGACTCACCGTCTGGAAGAGCAGAACGAAGTCGTGGCGGAAGCGCGCGAAGTGCAGGAAGAGAACGAAGCGCGCGCCGAGGCGGCGGAGCTGGAGGTCGACGAGCTGAAAAACCAGCTGGCTGATTTTCAGCAGGCGCTCGACGTGCAGCAAACGCGCGCCATTCAGTATCAGCAGGCGCTGCAGGCGCTGGAGCGCGCCCGTACGCTGTGCCAGCTGCCCGATTTAACCCTCGACAGCGCCGACGAGTGGCAGGCGCGCTTCCAGGCGACCGAAGAGGAAGCGACCGAAACCCTGCTGCGGCTGGAGCAAAAGCTGAGCGTGGCGGAAGCGGCGCACAGCCAGTTCGAGCAGGCGCTGGCGCTGGTCACCAGCATCGGCGGCGAGGTGCCGCGCCAGGAGGCGTGGCAAACCGGCCGCGAGCTGCTGCGCGACGCCGCCAATCAGCGCCACTACGCCGAGCAGCTCTCCTCGCTGCGCCTGCGCCTGAATGAGATGGAGCAGCGTCTGCGCGAGCAGCATGAGGCGGAACGTCTGCTGGCGGAGTTCTGCAAACGGCAGGGCGCGCACTATGACGCCGACGCGCTGGAAGGGCTGCACAGCGAGCTGGAAGCGCAGATCGAACAGCTCAACGCCAGCGTCTCCGACGCCGGTGAGCGCCGCATGGTGATGCGCCAGGAGCTGGAGTCGCTGCGCGAGCGCATCGCCGCGCTCACCGCGCGCGCGCCGCACTGGCTGGCGGCGCAGGAGATCCTGACGCAGCTTAGCGAGCAGACCGGCGAGGCGCTGGAAAACAGCCAGCAGATCACCGAATACATGCAGCAGCTGCTGGAGCGCGAGCGCGAAACCACAGTGGAGCGCGACGAGATCGCCGCGCGCAAACGCAGCGTCGAACGTAAAATTGAACGCCTTAGCCAGCCTGGCGGCGCGGAAGATGCGCGCCTGACGCAGCTGGCGGAACGCTTCGGCGGCGTGCTGCTCTCTGAAATTTACGACGACGTGACGCTGGAGGACGCGCCTTACTTCTCGGCGCTCTACGGCCCGTCGCGCCACGCTATTGTGGTGCCGGATCTGTCGCTGGTGCGCGAGCAGCTCGATGGTCTGGAAGAGTGCCCGGAAGATCTCTACCTGATCGAGGGCGATCCGCAGTCGTTCGACGACAGCGTCTTCGCCGTGGAAGAGCTGCAGAACGCGGTGGTGGTGAAAGTGGCGGAGCGTCAGTGGCGCTATTCTCGCTTTCCAAAAGTGCCGCTGTTCGGCCGCGCCGCGCGTGAAAATCAGCTGGAGCAGCTGCACATCGAGCGCGATCGCCTGGCGGAACGCTACGCCACGCTCTCGTTCGACGTGCAGAAAACGCAGCGTCTGCATCAGTCGTTCAGCCGTTTTATCGGCACGCATCTGGCGGTCGCCTTCGAGGAGGATCCCGAAGCGCAGATCCGCCAGTTCAACGCCCGCCGCACCGAGCTGGAGCGCGCGCTGGCGCAGCATGAAAGCGACAACCAGCAGCAGCGCCAGCAGTACGATCTGGCGAAAGAGGGCGTGGCGCAGCTTAACCGCCTGCTGCCGCGCGTCAATCTGCTGCTGGATGATACGCTGGCCGATCGCTGCGATGAAATCCGCGAGCAGGTCGAAGAGGCGCAGGACGCGGCGCGCTTCCTGCATCAGCACGGCGCTAAACTCACGAAGCTGGAATCGCTGATTAGCGTGCTGCAGAGCGATCCGGAACAGCATGAACAGCTGCAGGCGGACTATCAGCAGGCGCAGCAGCAGCAGCGCACGGCGCGTCAGCAGGCGTTCGCCCTGACCGAAGTGGTGCAGCGCCGCGCCCACTTCAGCTACGGCGACTCCGCCGGCATGCTGAACGGCAACAACGATCTCAGCGACAGGCTGCGTCGCCAGCTGGAGCAGGCCGAAGGCGAGCGCAGCCGCGCGCGTGAACGCCTGCGCGAGCATCGCGCGCAGCTGACGCAGTACAGCCAGGTGCTGGCGTCGCTGAAGAGTTCGCACGACACCAAACGCGACATGCTGAAAGAGCTGCTGCAGGAGATGCAGGATATCGGCGTGCACGCCGACGCCAGCGCGGAAGAGCGCGCCCGCATCCGCCGCGACGAGCTTTACGCCGCGCTGAGCCACAACCGCGCGCGCCGCAACCAGCTGGAAAAACAGCTTACCTTCTGCGAAGCGGAGATGGAGAACCTGCAGAAACGGCTGCGCGTACTGGAACGCGACTACCATCGCATTCGCGAGCAGGTGGTGAGCGCCAAAGCGGGCTGGTGCAGCGTGCTGCGTCTGGTGAAAGAGAACGGCGTCGAGCGACGCCTGCACCGCCGCGAGCTGGCCTACCTGAGCGGCGACGAGCTGCGCTCAATGTCGGATAAGGCGCTGGGCGCGCTGCGTCTGGCGGTGGCGGATAACGAACATCTGCGTGACGTGCTGCGCCTGTCCGAAGATCCGAAGCGCCCGGAGCGCAAGATCCAGTTCTTTATCGCCGTCTATCAGCATCTGCGCGAGCGCATCCGTCAGGACATCATCCGCACCGACGATCCGGTCGAGGCGATTGAGCAGATGGAGATTGAGCTGAACCGCCTGACCGAGGAGCTGACGGCGCGTGAGCAGACGCTGGCGATCAGCTCGCGCAGCGTCTCCAGTATCATTCGCAAAACCATTCAGCGCGAGCAGAACCGCATCCGTCAGCTGAACCAGGGGCTGCAGATGGTGAGCTTTGGCCAGGTGCGCAGCGTGCGGCTCAACGTCAACGTGCGCGAAGCCCACGCCACGCTGCTCGATACCCTGTCGGAAGAGCACGAGCAGCATCAGGACCTGTTCAACAGCAACCGCCTGACCTTCTCCGAGGCGCTGGCGAAACTCTATCAGCGCCTTAACCCGCAGATCGACATGGGCCAGCGCACGCCGCAGACCATTGGCGAAGAGCTGCTGGACTACCGCAACTATCTGGAGATGGAGGTTGAGGTTAACCGCGGCTCAGACGGCTGGCTGCGCGCCGAGAGCGGGGCGCTGTCGACCGGCGAGGCGATCGGCACCGGGATGTCGATTCTGGTGATGGTGGTGCAGAGCTGGGAAGAGGAGTCGCGCCGCCTGCGCGGCAAGGATATCTCTCCCTGCCGTCTGCTGTTCCTCGACGAAGCGGCGCGTCTCGATGCGCGCTCTATCGCCACGCTGTTCGAACTCTGCGAACGTCTGGAGATGCAGCTGGTGATCGCCGCGCCGGAGAACATCAGCCCGGAGAAAGGCACCACCTATAAACTGGTGCGTAAAGTGTTTAACAATACCGAGCACGTTCATGTTGTCGGCCTGCGCGGCTTCTCCGCCGACGCGACGCTGACGCGCAGCGGCAGCCCGGAACAGGCGGGCCTGGAAGCGGAAAACTCGCAGGTTTAATCTGTTCAAAAATTACCACATTGGGTAATCTGTAAACGGCATTTGTCCCCTGAGGCAAATGCCGTTTTTTATTTGTATACTCAGGAGACGAGTAACAGCCCAGTTGCAGCGGATCCAGGACACGCTGCGTGGTAAACAAATGAGGGGGCAGGGATGTTGCTGACCAATAAAACCAACAACTACGTTTTTTCACTGCTGGCGCTCGCGCTGGCCTTGACGCCGCTGCATCTGACGCAGGCGGCCGTTATTGCAGCCTTACCCGGTACGACACACGCGGCCATTTCAGTGAGCGACAGCCAGCAGCGTCTGCGTCAGGCGTTCGCCGGCAAAGAGCCGCCGTTCTATTTAGCCTCGCTGGCCACGCTCTATGCGGCGCATAACATGCAGCCGATGTGGCAGGATCGCGCGGCGGTGCAGCAGTTCCAGCAGCAGCTGGCGGAAGTGGCGATGTCGGGCGTGCAGCCGCAGTTTACCCGCTGGGTCGATCGTCTGACCGATCCCGCCATCAGCGGATTCGCACGCGACGTGGTGCTCAGCGACGCCATGCTCGGCTATCTGCAGTTTGTCTCCAGCGTGCCCACCCAGGGTGAAAGCTGGCTCTACAGCAACGTGCCCTACAAACTGGCGCAGCCGTCGCTGGCGGTGGTCAATCAGTGGCAGAAGGCGGTGCTCGCCGGGGCCTCCGCCTCTTTCGTCGCCTCGCTGGTGCCGCAGCATCCGCAATATGCGCCGATGCACGCCGCGCTGAAACAGCTGCTGGCCGACTCGCGGCCGTGGCCGCAGTTAAAAAATCGCGACACGCTGCGCCCCGGCCAGGTGAGTGACGACGTGCCCGCGCTGCGCGACATTTTACAGCGCACCGGCATGCTCTCCGCGCAGACCGCCGCGCCGACGCCAGCGGATGATGCGGTGCCCACCGAGCCGGTGCCGGTCAGTCAGAGCGCACAGCCTGCTGCGGTCAGTCCCTCGGCGGCCAGCGTCGGCGATCTCGCGCCGCAGACGCCGCAGGCCGCGGGCAACGTGCAGAACAGCGGCGCTGACGCAGGCGGCGATAAGGTCTATGACGCGGCGCTGGTGGAGGCGGTGAAACGCTTTCAGCAGTGGCAGGGGCTGGGTAGCGACGGCGCTATCGGCCCGCGTACCCGCGAATGGCTCAACGTGACGCCGCAGATGCGCGCCGCGCTGCTGGCGCTTAACATTCAGCGTCTGCGCCTGCTGCCGGATGATATGCATAACGGCATTATGGTCAATATCCCTAACTACTCACTGACCTACTACAACAACGGCAGCAAGATCCTTTCGTCGCGCGTTATCGTCGGCCGTCCCGATCGCAAGACGCCGCTGATGCGTAGCGCGCTCAATAACGTGGTGCTAAACCCGCCGTGGAACGTGCCGACCACGCTGGTGCGTCAGGATATCATTCCCAAGGTGAAGCAGGACCCAAGCTACCTCTATAAGCACGGCTATACGCTGCTCTCCGGCTGGAGCGCGGATGCGGAGGTGATCGACCCCAGCATGATCGACTGGAGCATGGTGTCGGCCTCCTCGTTCCCCTATCGCCTGCGTCAGGCGCCGGGCACCACTAACTCGCTGGGTCGCTACAAGTTCAACATGCCGAGTTCAGACGCCATCTATCTGCACGACACGCCGAACCACGGCCTGTTCCAGCGCGATATTCGCGCGCTCAGCTCAGGCTGCGTGCGCGTCAATAAAGCGTCGGAGCTGGCGGGGCTGCTGCTGCAGGATGCGGGCTGGAATGATTCGCGCATTTCTGACCAGTTAAAACAGGGTGATACGCGCTACGTGCCGATCCGGCATCGCATTCCGGTGAATTTGTATTATCTGACCGCCTGGGTTGCCGACGACGGCAAGCCGCAGTTCCGCACAGATATTTACAATTATGATAATACCGCGCGTTCCGGTAGTCAGGTGCTGGCGCGCGCCGGGCAGCTGCTGCTCTAATCCTTGATTTTCCAACTCTGTTACTTATCGCCCGGCGTGCGATAAGCCTTCCAGAATGGCGATCCCGGCTGGGATCGCCGCACAAACCTTTTTACGGCGGGTTGACGAGCCCCTGGCGGACGGTTATGGTTCGGCCTTGTGCGGTTTTTGCACATTTCGATGGCTTCAATCTCAGGTAACCGTTTTTCATGTCCAGTTTTAACTTAACACGTCGCAAATTGCTTCTTGGCGGAACGGCTGCGGCCGGGATGGCGCTACTGCCCAACGCAGCTATGGCCTCGCTTTCCACGTCACGTCCTCGGGTGCTGACGCTGAGCAATCTTCACACCGGTGAAACCCTTAAAACTGAGTTTTTTAATGGAAAAAGTTACGACAAGAGCGAACTGGCTCGTCTGAACCACTTTTTCCGTGATTATCGCGCCAATCTGACTAAAAGCATCGACCCGCATCTGTTCGATCAGATCTATCGACTGCAGGCGCTGCTGGAAACCCGTAAGCCGATTCAGCTGGTCTCTGGCTATCGCTCGCTGGCAACCAACAATATGCTGCGTGAAAGCGGTCCGGGCGTGGCGAAGCACAGCTACCACACCAAAGGGCAGGCGATGGATTTCCATATTGAAGGCATTGCGCTGAACAACATTCGCAAGGCGGCCTTAACAATGCGCGCCGGTGGTGTAGGATATTATCCTCGCAGCAACTTCGTTCATATTGATACCGGGCCGGTTCGGCACTGGTAACAACGCCGGCAACGCTGCGTGCGCCGGTCATGGAGCGTTATGAACTACCACATTATTCCCGTTACCGCCTTTGCGCAGAACTGTTCCGTTATCTGGTGCGAGGCGACGCGCGACGCCGCCCTGGTCGATCCCGGCGGCGATGCGGCGACCATTATTGAGACGCTCCAGCAGCTCAACCTTACCCCCACGCAAATTTTACTGACGCACGGCCACCTCGACCACGTAGGCGCGGCGGCGGAGCTGGCTGTGCACTTTCAGGTGCCTATCGTGGGTCCGCAGCAGCTGGATGCCTTCTGGCTGGAGGCGTTGCCGACCCAGAGCCGCATGTTCGGCCTGGCGGAGTGCGCGTCGTTCACACCGGATCGCTGGCTGGAAGAGGGGGATCGCGTTCAGGTCGGCGAGGTCACGCTGGAGATCCTGCACACGCCGGGCCATACTCCGGGCCATATCGTCTTCTTCGACCGGGCTGGCCGTCTGTTGATCTCCGGCGACGTGATTTTCCACGGCGGCGTAGGCCGCAGCGATTTCCCGCAGGGCAGCCATCAGGATTTAATCGCCTCGATCAAAGAGAAGCTGCTGCCGCTGGGCGACGACGTCACCTTTCTTCCCGGTCACGGCGCCATCTCGACGCTAGGACGCGAACGTATCAGCAACCCCTTTCTGCAATAAAAAAATGGGCCGTAATGGCCCATTTTTGTTAGCTGTTGCCGCGCTTACAGCACTGCAACAATCGCCTCGCACAGCGCCGACATATTATCCGGCGTCATACCCGCGACGTTCACGCGACCTGAATTGACCGCATAGATGGCGAACTCGTCACGCAGGCGAACGACCTGATCTTTGGTCAGGCCGCTGAAAGAGAACATGCCGTTCTGCTGGATGATAAAGCTGAAATCGCGCGTGGCGCCTTTTTCCGCCAGGGTGTTCACAAACAGCTGACGCATGCGCTGAATGCGCTGGCGCATATCGGTCAGCTCCTGCTCCCAGATGGTGCGCAGCGCCTGATTGCTCAGGATGGTGGCGACCACCGCCGCGCCGTGCGCCGGCGGGTTAGAGTAGTTGGCGCGGATGGTGTATTTCACCTGGCTAAAGGCGGTTTCTGCGGTTGCCGCATCGGCGGCGACCAGCGTAATCGCGCCGACGCGCTCGTTGTATAAGCCAAAGTTTTTCGAGTAAGAGCTGGCAACGATCAGCTCCTGATGCGAGGCGGCGAAAATACGCAGGCCCTCTGCGTCTTCATCCAGACCGCGCGCAAAGCCCTGATAGGCGAAGTCGAACAGCGGCAGCCAGCCTTTGGCCTGGGAGAGCTGCGCCAGCTGCTGCCACTGCTCCGCCGTTGGATCGATGCCGGTAGGGTTGTGGCAGCAGCCGTGGAACAGCACCACGTCGCCCGCTTTGGCCTCCTGCAGCGCGGCCAGCATGCCGTCGAAATCGAGCTGGTGCTGCTCCGCGTCGTAGTAAGCGTATTCGCACACTTCCAGACCAGCGGCGTTAAAGACGTTTTTATGGTTCGGCCAGCTCGGGTTGCTTACCCAGACGCGCTTAACGGCTGTCTGGGTGGCAAGGAAATCCGCCGCCACGCGCAGCGCACCGGTGCCGCCTGGGGTCTGCGCGGTGCGCGCGCGGCCAGCGGCGATCAGCGGGCTCTCTGCGCCAAACAGCAGCGCCTGGGTGCAGCGCGCAAAATCAGCCAGACCATCAATGCTGAGGTAGTTTTTGGTGGTTTCGTTTTCCAGCAGATACTGCTCGGCTTTTTTTACGCTGGTCAGCACCGGCGTATTGCCGGTTTCATCTTTATAAACGCCGATGCCAAGGTTGATTTTGTGCGGGCGGTCGTCGGCGCGAAACAGATCGGCCAGCCCAAGAATAGGATCGGCGGGTGCCGCAGAGATAGATTCAAACATGAGTCGTGTCCAGTAGCGTGAACTTTAACGAAATGAGCCTTCAGGTTAACGTCAGCGCTATGCCTTGCCAACCGTTTAGGAAAAAAATCGTCGCTCGCTGCGGGTCATACAGCAGGCTGATGGCTGCGAACGGGAGCGCGCCGTGGCGCCGCAGATTTCAGGCATAAAAAAACGGAGCCGAAGCTCCGTTTTTTCTGCGACAGGTAACTTAGAACTGGTAAACCAGGCCTACTGCTACGGTGTCGTCGGTGTTCAGACCCAGGCGGTTGTTGTCATCCAGCTGGTTGATCTGATAGTCAACATAGGTCGACATGTTTTTGTTGAAGTAGTAGGTTGCGCCCA
Organism: Pantoea sp. Z09; assembly: GCF_022394795.1. NCBI lineage: Bacteria > Pseudomonadati > Pseudomonadota > Gammaproteobacteria > Enterobacterales > Erwiniaceae > Pantoea > Pantoea sp. Z09. Next base: position 2,493,218 of record NZ_CP092373.1, on the reverse strand, counting down.
CGTCGATGTATTTGACCAGGTCAGCATCGCCCACGCCTTCGATGTCTTTGCCTTTAGACTGCACGTAGGCGATAGACGGACGCAGACCGAAGTCGAACTGATACTGTGCAACCAGCTCGATGTTCTGCGCTTTGTTGGCGAACGCAGTGGTGTTGCCAGTAGTGGTGGTCAGAGTGAACGGCGTAGAGTTACGGGTTTCACCGTAGTAAGCCGCCAGGTAGACATTGTTGGCGTCATATTTAACCGCGGTGCCCCAGTTTTCAGCGCGTTTGCCCTGGCCTACTACGTTGCCGGTGCCGTCAGCCACGCCAGCTGCCTGGCTGTCGGTGCGGTCGCTGCTGCTGTATGCGCCTACAACACCCAGGCCGATCGGCGAGGTGTAGGAGGTTGACAGGCCCCAGCCGTCGCCGTTTGAACGACGAATTTCGTCACGGTCGTTTTTGCCCTGATACTGCGCCGCGAAGTCCCAGCCATCAACCAGGCCGAAGAAGTTTTTGTTGCGGTAGGTCAGCAGACCGGTGCTACGACCGTTCATGAAGTTGTCTGAGTAGCCAGAGTCGCCACCGAATTCTGGCAGCATATCGGTCCAGCCGATGGCGTCATAAACTACGCCGTAGTTACGACCGTAGTCGATTGAGCCAGCGTCGCCGAATTTCAGACCGGCGAAGCCCAGACGGGTGCGGTTGCCGTCCTGTGCGTCAGAGCCTTCAGAGTTGTTCGCCTGAACGTTGTATTCCCACTGGCCGTATCCGGTCAGCTGGTCGTTAATCTGAGTTTCACCCTTGAAGCCGAAGCGAACGTAAGTGTTGTCGCCATCGTTGCCGTCATTATCAGAAAAATAGTGCAGACCAACAGCTTTGCCGTACAGGTCCAGCTTGTTGCCGTCTTTATTATAAATTTCTGCTGCGTTTGCTGCGCCGGCAGCTAACAGAGCAGGGATAACCACTGCAAGAATGTTGCGCTTCATCATTATTTATTACCCTCATTGGAGTTTATTCGGACACCTGCCACTGCCGTCAAGAAACCGTTACGGAACCCTGAGAGAAGTTTGGTGTCTTCCTGTGTCTGCACGCATCTTTCCATCCCACAGCAGGATATGCCACACTGAAAATGCTACTAAACTCGTAATCTGGTTTCTAAAAGAAAATTTGTATTACAAGATGTAAATATTGGGGAACTTTGTGAGAGAACTCAAAATTTACAAAAATAAAAAAAGGCCGGCAGGGCCGACCTCTTTATATATATGAATTTCTTATAATTAATGGATGATTTTAGAAACTCGCGTTGCGTGGGGTGCGTGGGAAAGGGATAACGTCCCTTACATTTTGTACGCCGGTGACATAGGCGATTAAACGTTCAAAGCCTAAACCAAAGCCTGAATGGGGCACAGTGCCGTAGCGACGCAGATCGCGATACCACCAGTAATCTTCTTTGTTCAGACCCATCTCTTCCAGACGCGCGTCCAGCACGTCGAGACGCTCTTCACGCTGGGAGCCGCCGATAATTTCGCCGATGCCCGGCGCCAGCACGTCCATCGCCGCCACGGTTTTGTTGTCTTCGTTAAGGCGCATATAGAACGCCTTAATGTCTTTCGGGTAGTTTTTCACCACCACCGGCGCTTTAAAGTGCTGCTCGGCCAGGTAGCGCTCATGCTCGGAGGAGAGATCGATGCCCCAGGAGACCGGGTTTTCAAAGCTCTGACCGCAGTTTTCCAGAATGGTGATGGCGTCGGTGTAGTCGACCTGCGCAAAATCGGTGGAGATAAAGCGCTGCAGACGCTCGACCGCCTCTTTATCCACGCGCTCGGCAAAGAACGCCATATCGTCGGCGCGTTCGTCCAGCACCGCTTTAAACACATATTTCAGCATCGCTTCGGCGAGCGCGGCGGCGTCATCGAGCGTGGCGAAGGCGATTTCCGGCTCCAGCATCCAGAACTCCGCCAGGTGACGGCTGGTATTGGAGTTTTCCGCGCGGAAGGTCGGGCCGAAGGTGTAGATTTTCGACAGGGCGCAGGCATAAGTTTCGCCGTTCAGCTGGCCGGATACGGTCAGGAACGCCTCTTTGCCGAAAAAGTCTTCATTGAAATCAACCGCGCCCTGCGGCGTGCGCGGCAGGTTTTCCAGATCCAGCGTCGAGACGCGGAACATCTCGCCGGCGCCTTCGGTGTCCGAGGCGGTGATCAGCGGCGTCGAGACCCAGAAATAGCCGTTCTCGTGGAAGAAGCGATGCAGCGCCTGCGCCAGCGTGTGGCGCACGCGCGCCACGGCGCCGATCAGGTTGGTGCGCGGACGCAGGTGCGCCACTTCGCGCAGGTATTCGATGCTGTGACGCTTCGCCGCCATCGGATAGGTGTCGGGATCGTCCACCCAGCCGGTGACCTCCACGCGGGTCGCCTGAATCTCAAACGCCTGGCCCTGGCCCGGCGAAGCCACCACGGTGCCGGTAACAATCACCGAGCAGCCGGTGGTCAGGTGCAGAACCTCGTCCTGATAATTATTCAGAGAACTATTCACAACGGCCTGAACGGGATTAAAGCAGGAACCGTCATAAACGGCGACGAAGGAAAGACCGGCTTTTGAATCTCTTCGGGTACGCACCCAACCACGTACGGTGACTTCGCTGTCCACCGCGACGCGACCGTGCAGTACGTCCGCTACAGGCACTACGCTCATAAATATCTCTCTATATAGAAGAAGTGAGTTGACATAATTCCCCCGGAAAGGGGTGTTGCTATGTTACTTGCGAGTCGCAAGGAAACAAGCAAAATCCGGCGGGACGGCAGATTTATTACAGAGAGAGCGGGGCGCGTCAACGCCCCGATAACGCGAGGATTAGCTGGCTTTTTTCACCAGCGGCAAATCAAAGGCTTTGCGCAGGGCTCTGACGAAGGCCTGATCCTGACAGATGGTTTTGCCGGGGCTGTCGGAGAGTTTCGCCACCGGCTTGCCGTTGCACTCCACCAGTTTAATCACGATATTGAGCGGCGTGACGCCGGGAATATCGCAGGTCAGGCGCGTGCCGATGCCAAAAACCACGTTGGTGCGCTGGCCGAAGTGGCGATAGAGCGCCAGCGCCTTGTCCAGGTTGAGGTTGTCGGAGAACACCAGCGTTTTGCTGTGCGGATCGATGCCCAGTTTTTCATAGTGAGCGAGCGCCTTTTCTCCCCATTCGACCGGGTCGCCGGAGTCGTGGCGCAGCCCCTGATAGCGGCTGGCGAAATTGACGCCGAAGTCGCGCAGGAAGGCGTCCATCGCGATGCAGTCGGTGAGCGCAATGCCGAGCTGATCGTCATACTCGTCGAGCCACGCCTGCAGCGCCGCGCGCTGGCTGTTGGCCAGCACCGGACTGATCTGCTGAAACGCCTGAAACCATTCATGCGCCTGGGTGCCAACCGGGGTTAACGCCAGGCGGCGCGCCAGATCGTAGTTGCTGGTGCCGATCAGCCAGGGGAAATCCTGCTTCAGCGTCGAAACGATGGCGTGCTGCACCTCGCGCGAGAAACGGCGGCGGGTGCCGAAATCCATCAGGCGAAAGCGCGACATATCGATGTCGGCAACGTCGCGGCGAAAGGTTTCCAGCTTCTGCTGCAGATGGTCGACCGCCTGCTGCGCACCGACCTGCGGCGAGCGGTAGCGATGCACCACTTCGCTGATCAGCGCCAGCAGCGGCACCTCCCACAGGATCACCTCGCGCCACGGCCCGGTGATGCGGATAGCGAGATGGCCGTCGCGGTTGCGCACCTGCACTTGTTCGGGGTTATAACGAAAATCGCGCAGCCAGTTAAGGTAGTCGGACTGGAAGAAGGGCAGGCCAGAGAGATAGCTGTATTCGTCATCGGTCAGCGCCAGCGTCTGCATGGCATTGATGGCCTCGCGGATCTCATTCGCGTAGAGACCGAGCAGATCGTCGCCGCGGCAGCGAAACTCAGCCGCCACCGTAACGTCGTGATAACGGTGAAAAACGGCTTGCTGCATATGAAGCTTATAGGCGTCAGTATCCAGCAGGGAAGTCAGTATCGGGGAAGCATGTCCTGTCATGGTGCGTTTCAGCATCCTGTTCGGCGGCGCAGAGCCCGGTGTGTAAAAGTCATAAAGACGCAGGAGTATAAATCAGTAACTGCGACCGATCACAGCATATTTCAAGCCCGCAGGTCGAGGTTAAATCGTGCCGTTGTTAATGAATTGTAGCTATTTATGCCGCGACATGCATTGTGCATGGCAAGCTAAAGGCAACGCGCTTAGACTTTGGCGGTAAACCTATAACAATGCGAGACGGAATATGACGCAACAGCCCCACATCAAATATCGCCACGACTATCGTGCGCCGGATTACACCATCACCGATATCGATCTGACCTTTGCGCTCGACGCCGCCGCGACGCGCGTCACCGCCGTTAGCCAGGTGAAACGACTCGGCGATGCGCAGGCTGAGCTGCGTCTCGATGGCGAAGCGTTAACCCTGATCGCCCTGGAGGTGGATGGCTCGCCCTGGAGCCACTATCGCCAGGAAGCGGGCGCGCTGGTGCTGAGCCAGCTGCCGGCGCAGTTTGAGCTGAAGATCGTCAACGATATCCATCCTGATAAAAACACCGCGCTGGAAGGACTCTATCAGTCAGGCGAGGCGCTCTGCACCCAGTGTGAAGCCGAAGGCTTCCGTCATATTACCTGGTATCTCGATCGCCCGGACGTGCTGGCGCGCTTCACCACCACTATTATCGCCGACGAGGCGCGCTACCCCTATCTGCTCTCTAACGGCAACCGCATCGACGGCGGCAAAGCGGAGCAGGGCAAGCACTGGGTGAAATGGCAGGATCCCTTCCCAAAACCCTGCTACCTCTTTGCGCTGGTGGCGGGCGATTTCGACGTGCTGCGCGACAGCTTCAAAACCCGCTCCGGGCGCGACGTGGCGCTGGAGATCTTCGTCGACCGCGGCAATCTGGATCGCGCCGACTGGGCGATGACCTCGCTGAAAAACAGCATGAAGTGGGATGAAGAGCGCTTCGGCCTGGAGTACGACCTCGACATCTTTATGATCGTCGCCGTGGACTTCTTCAATATGGGCGCGATGGAGAATAAAGGCCTGAACGTCTTTAACTCCAAATACGTGCTGGCGAAGGCGGAGACCGCCACCGACAAAGACTACCTCGGCATTGAGGCGGTGATCGGCCACGAATATTTCCATAACTGGACCGGGAACCGCGTCACCTGCCGCGACTGGTTCCAGCTCAGCCTGAAAGAGGGGCTGACGGTGTTCCGCGATCAGGAGTTCAGCTCCGATCTCGGCTCGCGTGCGGTCAACCGCATCGACAACGTCCGCGTGATGCGCGGCGCGCAGTTTGCCGAAGATGCCAGCCCGATGGCGCACCCGATCCGCCCGGATCAGGTGATGGAGATGAATAACTTCTACACCCTGACCGTATATGAAAAGGGATCGGAAGTGATCCGCATGATGCATACGCTGCTCGGTGAAGAGAACTTCCAGAAAGGCATGCAGCTCTACTTTGAGCGCCACGACGGCAGCGCGGCGACCTGCGACGATTTCGTGCAGGCGATGGAAGACGCCTCCAGTGTCGATCTGTCGCAGTTCCGCCGCTGGTACAGCCAGAGCGGCACGCCGGTGCTGTCGGTGCGCGACGACTATAACCCCGAGCTGGAGCAGTACACGCTGCACGTCACCCAACACACGCCGCCGACCGCCGATCAGAAAGAGAAGCTGCCGCTGCATATTCCGCTCGATATCGAGCTTTATGACAACGAAGGCAAGGTGATCCCGCTGCAGCACAACGGGCATCCGGTGCATCATGTGCTGAACGTGACTGAGGAGTTCCAGACCTTTATTTTCGACAACGTCTATTTCCAGCCGGTGCCGTCGCTGCTGCGTGAATTCTCCGCGCCGGTGAAGCTCGACTATAAGTGGAGCGACGCTCAGCTCACCTTCCTGATGCGCCACGCGCGCAATGACTTTGCGCGCTGGGATGCGGCGCAGAGCCTGCTGGCGACCTATATCCGTCTTAACGTGGCGCGCCATCAGCAGGGCCAGCCGCTGTCGCTGCCGCTGCACGTTGCCGACGCCTTCCGCGCGGTGCTGCTGGACGACGGGCGCGATCCGGCGCTGACCGCGCTGATCCTGACGCTGCCGAGCGAGAACGAGATCGCCGAGCTGTTCGACGTAATCGATCCGCTGGCGATTTCCGTGGTGCGTGAGGCACTGGTGCGCACGCTGGCCACCGAGCTGGCGGATGAGTTCTTCGCCGTGTACAACGCGAATCAGCAAGGGGAATACCGTATCGAGCATGAGGCGATGGGGCAGCGCGCGCTGAAGAATATCTGTCTGAGCTATCTGGCGTTCGGCGAAACCGCGCTGGCGGATAAGCTGGTGCAGACGCAGTATCACCAGGCGAACAATATGACGGACGCGCTGGCGGCGCTGGCGGCGTCGGTGGCGGCGCAGCTGCCGTGTCGCGGCGCGTTGCTGGCGCACTACGACGAGCGCTGGCATCGTGATGGACTGGTGATGGATAAGTGGCTGATGCTGCAGGCGACCAGCCCGTCGCCTGACGCCCTGCAAAAGGTGCGCGAGCTGCTGCATCACCGCTCGTTCACCATGAGCAACCCCAACCGCATCCGCGCACTGATTGGCGCTTTCGTTTCTGGCAACCCGGCGGCGTTCCACGCCAAAGACGGCAGCGGCTATCAGTTCCTGGTGGAGATGCTGACCGATCTCAACACCCGCAATCCGCAGGTGGCGGCGCGCATGATTGAGCCGCTGATCCGCCTGAAGCGCTACGACGCCGACCGTCAGGCGCTGATGCGTCAGGCGCTGGAGACGCTGCAGGGGCTGGATAAGCTGTCGGGCGATCTCTATGAGAAGATCACCCGCGCGCTGAACGCTTAAACGGCAAAGGCGGGTAAACCCCGCCTTTTTGTTAGCCTGGGGTGCTGACCCTGTTATCCGCGTATTATGCCAGGGTGCCGCTTGCCTTAGCGCTGCTGGGCGTAGCGCACCGGCTGCTCGCTTTCGCTGCGGCGCATCACGCGGTCCAGCACCTCCGCCTCCAGCTCCGCCAGCCGGGCCGAGCCGCGCCGCCGCGGACGCGGCAGGTCGACCATTAAATCCAGCCCAATCTGCCCCTCTTCAATTAGCAGCACCCGATCCGCCATCGCCACGGCTTCGCTGACGTCGTGCGTCACCAGCAGCACGGTAAAGTGATGCTGCTGCCATAGCGACTCGATTAAGCCCTGCATCTCGATACGCGTCAGCGCATCCAGCGCGCCAAGCGGCTCGTCGAGCAGCAGCAGGCCTGGACGGTGGATCAGCGCGCGCGCCAGCGCCACGCGCTGCTTTTGACCGCCGGAAAGCGCGGCGGGCCATTCGCTGGCGCGCTCCGCCAGCCCGACCGCCTCCAGCGCCTCGAGCGCCGCGCTGCGCCATGCGCGTCCCTTCAGACCGAGACCGACGTTGTCGATCACCCGCTTCCACGGCAGCAGACGCGCGTCCTGAAACATCAGGCGCGTATCGTCGCGCGCCGTCTGCAGCGGCGCGTTGCCCGCCAGCAGTTCGCCCTGCGTGGTCTGCTCCAGACCCGCCAGCAGACGCAGCAGCGTACTCTTGCCGCAGCCGCTGCGGCCGACCACCGCCACGAACTGGCCGGAAGGAATATGCAGATCGATATTATTCAGGATGGTGCGGCTGCCGTACTGCTTGCTGACGCCGTTGACGCCGACCGGCGTGCCGGCATTCAGCCGCGCCGGAGAGAGTGAAGTGCTCATGCGTTCTCCTCCTTCAGTTGCCAGGCCGGATGCCAGCGCAGCCAGACGCGCTCCAGCAGCAGCGCGGCGACGTCCGCCAGCTTGCCGAGCAGGGCGTAAAGAATAATGGCGACCACCACCACGTCGGTTTGCAGAAACTCACGCGCGTTCATCGCCAGATAGCCGATGCCCGAGTTGGCGGAAATGGTTTCGGCGACAATTAGCGTTAGCCACATCAGGCCGAGCGCGAAACGCACGCCGACCATAATCGAGGGCAGGGCGCCAGGCAAAATCACCTGAATAAACAGGCTCCAGCCGGAGAGACCATAGCTGCGCGCCATCTCCACCAGACCGCGATCGATATTGCGAATGCCGTGATAGGTATTGAGATAGATGGGAAACAGCGTGCCGAGCGCCACCAGAAAAATCTTCGCCGCTTCGTCAATGCCGAACCAGAGAATGACCAGCGGGATCAGCGCCAGATGCGGCACGTTGCGCAGCATCTGCACCGAGGTATCCAGCAGCCGTTCGCCCAGCCGCGAGGTGCCGGTGATCAGCCCCAGAATCAGCCCGATAGAGCCGCCGATGCTAAAGCCGATCAGCGCGCGCCAGCCGCTGATGGCAAGGTGCTGCCACAGCTCGCCGCTTGCCGCCAGATGCCAGAAGGTGATTACGATATTTTCCGGCGACGGCAGAATGCGCGTCGACAGCAGCCCGGTCTGGGAGGCGATCTGCCAGACCACCACCAGCAGCGCCGGGAAAACCCAGGGCACCAGCTGGTTGGCAATGCGTTTAGAGGTTTTCGCCATCTCTTTTTCCTCAGCTCTGCGACACTTTCTGCGGACGGAAATCGTTGGCGACGGTTTCGCCGAACGCCTGCACGTCGCGCGGTTGCGGGATAGACGGCACGTTGAGATCCAGATGCGGGAACAGCAGTTCGCCAACGCGATACGCCTCTTCCAGATGCGGATAGCCGGAGAGAATAAAGGTTTCGATGCCGAGATCGGCATACTCCTGCATGCGTGCGGCCACCGTCGGACCGTCGCCAACCAGCGCGGTGCCTGCGCCGCCGCGCACCAGACCGACGCCCGCCCACAGGTTAGGGCTAATCTCCAGCTGGTCGCGGCGTCCACTGTGCAGCGCCGCCATGCGCTGCTGGCCCACCGAGTCGGTGCGGGCGAACGCCGCCTGCGCTTTGGCGATGGTGGCGTCGTCGAGATGGGCGATCAGCCGATCGGCGGCGCGCCAGGCTTCCTCATTGGTTTCGCGCACGATCACGTGCAGGCGAATGCCGAAACGCACCTTGCGTCCCTGCGCTTCCGCCTTTGCGCGTACCTGATCGATCTTCTCTTTCACCAGCGCCGGCGGCTCGCCCCAGGTGAGATAAACGTCGACCTGCTCAGCGGCCAGCTCCTGCGCTGGCTCGGAAGAGCCGCCGAACCAGAGCGGCGGTCGCGGCTGCTGCACCGGATCGAACAGCAGACGCGCGCCGCGCACCTTAACGTGCTTGCCGTCGTAGTCGACCGTTTCCCCTTCCAGCACGCGCCGCCAGACGCGGGTAAATTCCGCTGACTCCACATAGCGCTCATGGTGATCGAGGAACACGCCGTCGCCCGCCAGCTCTTCCGGATCGCCGCCGGTCACCAGGTTGAACAGCGCGCGACCGTTGGAAAGACGATCCAGCGTTGCCGCCTGACGTGCCGCCTGAGTTGGCGAAATGACGCCAGGGCGCAGCGCCACCAGAAAGCGCAGGCGCTGCGTCACCGGGATCAGCGAGGCGGCGACCAGCCAGGCGTCTTCGCAGGAGCGGCCGGTCGGGATCAGCACGCCGCCGAAGCCCAGCCGGTCAGCGGCCTGCGCAATCTGCTGCAGATAGCCGTGGTCGACCGGACGCGCCCCTTCCGAGGTGCCGAGATAGTGTCCGTCGCCGTGCGTCGGGAGAAACCAGAATACGGATAAGCTCATTATTCACTCCTTACTGAAGAGGGGCGCTGGGATGCCAGATGCGATCGGCGATCGTCAGTTTCACCGGCACCAGATGACTGGCGTAAAACAGGTCGGCGGTATGCTGCTGCGCCGCTGCGGTTTGCGCGCTGACCGGCGTAATGCGGGTCGGCGGACGATGATCGAGGTAGCTGGCGAGCACCGGCTTCGGCAGGCCCATCGCGGCGGCGAGCAGTTCAATGCTCTGCTCGCGCTGGCTGAGCGTCAGCGCGTCCGCCTGGCTAAAGGTGTCCAGCACCTGCTGAACGAAGGCGCCGTTGCGCTCGGCGAACGAACGCGTCGCCAGATAGAAAGAGCCGGTCAGGTTAAGCTGGCTGCCGTCGGCCAGCACGCGCACGTTGCCCTGCTGCTGCGCGGCGGAGTAGTAGGGATCCCAGATCGCCCAGGCGTCCACGTCACCCTGCTGGAAAGCGGCGCGCGCGTCGGCAGGCGTCAGATAAACCGGCTGAATGTCCTTAAAGCTCAGCCCTTCGCGCTGCAGGGCGCGCAGCAGCAGGTTGTGCGAGCTGGAGCCTTTCTGAAACGCCACCTTTTTCCCTTTCAGATCGGCGACGCTGTGCAGCGCGCTGTTCTTCGCCACCAGGATCACCTCGGATTTCGGTTTAGGCGGCTCTGAGCCGACATAGAGCAGATCGGCGCCCGCCGCCTGGGCGAACAGCGGCGGAATGTCGCCGGTGCTGCCCAGGTCGATGCTGTCGACGTTTAACGCCTCCAGCATCTGCGGGCCGGCGGGAAACTCAATCCACTTGATAGTGGTATGAGGAAAACGCTGCTCCAGCAGCCGATGCGATTTCGCCAGCACCATGCTGACGGAGCCTTTCTGGTAGCCGATGCGGATCTGCGCGGGGGCGTCCGCCGCCAGGGTCTGCAGGCTGACAACGGCAAGGGCGGCGAGAAGCCAGCCGATCATCCTTTTCATCTCGGTTGCTTCCTTTTATACAGCCTGAGCCAGGGGTTTGTGATGGCGGGTCAGCGCCAGCCAGAACGCCTCAACCGCTTCATCCAGTCGGCGCGCCAGCGCCGGCTGTAGCTCCGGTTGACGATCGTACTGGGTAATCTGGTGATCTTCGGCGAATACGCCGTGCAGGATCTCCTGCGCCTTAAGGGCGTTCAGCACCGGCTTCAGGGCGTAGTCGACCGCGAGCATATGGGCGACGCTGCCGCCGCTGGCAAGCGGCAGGACCACTTTGTGCTCCAGCGCGCGTTCCGGCAGCAAATCGAGCAGCGTTTTCAGCGCGCCGGAAAAAGAGGCTTTATAGACCGGCGTCGCGACGATGACGCCTTCGGCGGCGAGCAGATCCTCGCGTAACGCCAGCAGCGCGGGGGCATCAAAACGCGCGTTGATAAGGTCGTCCGGCTGAAAGTTCTGAATATTCCACGGGATAACTTCAACGCCGCGCGCTTCCAGCGCGTGCTGGCAGAGGATCAGCAGCGAGGTCGAACGTGACGGGAAACGCGGGCTGCCCGCTAGCGTAATAACTCGCATCGTTACTCCTTATAACTGAAAGTTATTGATTAGCTATTGTTGAGAACTGATGCAGACATCCTGACAGAGCGATGAGGAGGGCTTAAATGATTTATCTGGCAATGGAAAGGCAAAATCCGCAAAAAGCACAGCATAGCTAATGAAAGCCGTGGCAGGCGCAGCGGCGGCAGAGTTACGAATAATCTTAAAAGGCGGGGTTAGATCCAGGGGGATAGTTTATAACGGCTAAATGAATAGCAGTGAAAGTATCGGGGAGGTTAAGCAGAAAAGAAAACGTCCTGGCGTGAAGGAAAAGAGGGAAATATGAATCCAGTTATTTTGACGCCGCGTTTAAGATTCGGGCGATTTACATCGGCAAAAGCCGCAGCCGATGGCCATCGCACTGCCTGTTTATCAGAATATCGCTATCTGCTGGCGCATTATTTGCGCGTCACAATCGCGATAAGATGATAATAACGTCATCACTGTGCAACGTTTTATGACGGTTGTTACCGTTAGCCGCGAGGCAATGCGCGCGGCAGAGGTTAATCCGCGTTAACTAATAGCGTCGCTTTTCATCAGATACTTTACTCAGAGTGATACGTTAAGCGCGCAGGGTCTGACTGAATAAATCACTGGCCCTGTTAATAGAAAAAATCTTCTGCTTATACTAATCCACCATGGAGAGGTTGGTTGTTTAAGCTTCGTTATTTTTTAGCGCATTGCTTTAACACAATTTTAAAAATTGTGTAACGCTCATGCCTTTTCTTCTAATTGACCCAGAGAAAGATGTATGGCAAAGACGCTATTATCAGTCATTATTCCCACTTATAACGTGGAAAACTATATTGTCGAATGTGTCGACTCCTTGTTGCGTCAGATTGACGCGCCGAATGAAATCATCATCGTCAACGACAGTTCTACCGACGGAACCCTGGCGCTGGTGCAGCAGCAATATGGCCATCTGCCACAGGTGCGTATTATCACCACCCCCAACGGCGGCGCGGGCAAAGCGCGCGACACCGGCATTGAGGCGGCGCAGGGCGAGTTTCTCTTTTTCTGCGATCCCGACGACATCGTGCCCGACGGCTTTTTCGCCGAGCTGCAGCAGGTGACTGACGCGCATCCCGAGGTTGATCTCTTCTGCTTCAGTTCGCAGATGTTCGAAGATGGCCAGCAGAGCGTTACCCGGCCCAAAGTACGTCATGAGCAGTTCGGCCTGCATTCGCCGCAGGAGGTGCTGGCGCGCCTGCTGAATAACGGCTCCTATACCTCCGCCGCCTGGAACTACGCGGTGAAAAAAAGCATCATCACTCAGCATCAGCTGCGCTTTGTCGACCGCGTGCATGAAGATCATAAATTTACGCTGTCGGTATTTGTTCACGCGCGCCACGCCTGGGTTAGCCAGCAGGTTTACTATCGCCAGCGCGTGCGCAGCGGCTCGTTAACCAATAGCCGCAAAAACGACGACTATTTTCTCCAGCGCTACAACGCCTTTATGCAGACCTACGGCATACTCAAGCATAATTTAGATCGGTCGCCGCTGAAAAGCGCGCTGGAAAAAGCCTATTTAATGCACTCTTTCCGCCTGATGATTTATTTGTCGCTCTATAACGGCACGCCGGTGCCAGAATATGTGATTAATGCGATTCGCTTTATGGGCGGCCAGTTCAAGCCCGCCAACGCGAAAGAGTGGCTGCTTATTAATCGCCCGCGCGTTTTTATCCTGCTGCAAAAATATAAAGTTACAAAAGAGCTAAAAAAGGCCGCCTGACCTTTTTACGCATTCTGGCTCGCCTGCCAGCCTGACGGACTCGCTCGCGGATAAAGCGTCGACGCCGGTCGACTTATCCGCGAAATGTCAGATTAAATCTGGCGCGCAGCGCCAGAGATAAATTTAAGACTATGTCTGGTAGGCAGGTCAGAGGATGTATGCCACGCTTGTGACCTCCGAGAAAATTGCCCAGATACAATCATACATATGTCAATAAAACGTAACGCGATCGCCAATTATGTCGGTCAGATTTACCTGACGCTGTCAGGCATTCTGGTCGTACCGCTTTATATTCAACATTTAGGGATGGAAGCTTACGGGCTGGTAGGATTTTTCTCGATTCTGTTAACCTGGCTTCAGCTGCTCGACGCCGGCGTATCCACCACGCTGATGCGCGAAGCGGCGCGCTACCGCGCCAACCAGGCGGAGTTTATCTGGTTCCCGGCGCTCTTTTCCGCCCTGTCGAAGTTCTTCCTGATCTCCACGCTGATTCTGGTGGTGATTGGCTGGCTGGCGACCCCGTGGATTGCCCATAACTGGCTGGACGCGCGCCATCTGCCTTCGGCGGATGTCACCCTTGCCGTCGCCATTATGGTGATCACGGCGGCGATCCGCTGGCGCACCAGCCCCTATCGCAGCGTGATTGTCGGCTTTGAGCATCAGGTGTGGCTCAACGGCGTCAACCTGGTCATCGTGACGCTACGCACCTTTGGCGCGGTGCTGGTGATCCAGCTCTTTTCCAATCCGGTGCTGAGCTTCTTTATCTGGCAGCTGGCGGTGTCGATTGCCGAGGCGGTCTGTTTGATTGCCAAATCTTACCAGCTGGTGCCCGCCGCCGCGCGTAAACAGAAGCACGAGAATTTAAAGACGGTCTTAAAGCCCTTTATTCGCTTCGCCCTGAGCGCCGCCTTTGCCAGCGCCATCTGGACCTTTATCTCGCAAATCGACCGTCTGGTGCTGTCGAAAACGCTGCCGCTGAGCGCCTACGGCTCCTTTACCGTGGTCGCCACCGCCGCGACCGGCATTATTCTGCTCAGCAGTCCGATTATGCAGGCGATCGTGCCGCGCATGACCGGCATCAAAACGCGCAAAGAGGGCGACGCCGAGTCTCTGACGCTCTATCGCTACACCACGCAGGCGGTGGCGATCTTTATGGCGCCGCTCAGCATCACCATCGCCATGTTCGCCACGCCGCTGCTGTGGGCCTGGACGCAGAACGCGCAGGTGGTCACCGATATGTCTTTCGTGCTGAGCCTCTATGCGCTCGGCAGCGGGGTGCAGGCAATTTGCGGTCTGCTGTACCATCTGCAGTACGTTAACGGCAACCTCAAGCTGCACCTGAAAGGCTTCTCCTGTTTCGCCGTGATCCTGGTGCCGCTGAATATCTGGGCGGCGATCCACTATGGCGCGCAGGGCACCGGCTGGCTCTGGCTGGGGCAGAACGTCTTCTATCTGGCGGGCTGGGCGTGGCTGGTGCACCGCCGCTTTGCGCCGGGCATCCACTTTACCTGGCTGACGCGCGACGTGCTGCTGATCTGGGCGGTGGCGGCGCTGATCGCCTGGCTCTGCAGCTTCCTGCCTATTGAGTGGAACCAGAACCGCTGGCTTAACCTGCTGTGGCTGGGGCTGATTGGCCTGGTGAACCTCGCGGTGTGCTGCATGCTGCACAGCCTGGTGATCAAACGTCTGCTGCCCGCGCGCAACAGAGGCTTTAACGTTGAGGAAAGAGAATGAGCACAAGGAACCCTGACAGCCGCGCCGCGACGATTACCGTTATCGTGCCTAACTGGAACTGCGCGCCCTGGCTGCCGGAGGCGATCGACTCGCTGCTGGGACAGTCCTCTCCGCCGGAGCAGGTGATCGTCATTGACGACGGCTCGACCGACGACAGCGTCGCCTTACTGGAGGCGCTGGCCGCCCGCCATCCGCAGCTGACGCTGCTGCGCGGCGAACGCGGCGGCGTCAGCGCGGCGCGCACCAAAGGGCTGGAGATTGCCCACGGCGACTTTATCTACTTTATGGACGCCGACGATTTCGTCGAAAAAGATCTCTTCGCCGACTTCCGCCGCACCCTGGCGCAGCATCCCGAGATGGAGATGTTCTGCTTCGGCGCGCGCATGTTTACCGATAAGCCGGTCGCCGAGCGTCAGTATGACCTGTTCCATCAGCGCCACGTCGACGCCGTCCTGCCCGGCGGCGCTGAGACGCTGCGCAGCATGATCCCGCACAGTTCGGCCCATCGCACGCTGTGGAGCAGCATCCTCTCACGCGATCTGATCGCACGCACCGGCGTGCAGTTTCTGCCGATCCAGAACCACGAAGATGCGCCCTATATGTTCGCGCTCTATATGTCGGCGCGGCAGATCGGCTTTACCCGCAAGAGCTACTACAACAAGCGCTTTATGCCTACCTCGCTGTCGCAGAGCAAGGCGACCTTCTCCTGGGTAGAGAACTACTATATTGCGCGACGCAGCAGCGAAAGCTTCCTGCGCGAGCAGGGCCTGCCGCCGGAAGAGAAGCTGCTGGATATCTACTATCAGCCGGTGATGTATGGCTGCCTGATTGAGATCCGCAAAAACAATATCGCAGTGCCCGCCGACTGGCATCCCACCATCGATCAGCTGGTGCGCAAGGTGACGGGCGAAAGCAAGCGTCTCAAACTGCTCTGGTACTATCCGACGCTCTACAGCGGCCTACAGGCGTGCCGCCGTCTGGCGCGCTATGCCAGCAAGCGCTGATCGCGATCAATAATCTCGTCCCGTCAATAATTTACTTTTGCGCCAGAGGCCTTTACCATTCTGGCGCACATTTTCCTGTGCACCCTGACAATTCATCGCTTCCGATCTCCAGGAGAGTGCATGCTTTATCCAATCGTCCGACCCGCTTTGTTTAAGCTCGATCCCGAGCGCGCCCACGAACTCACTTTTCAGCAGCTGCGTTTTATCAGCGGCACGCCGCTGGAGGCGCTGATCCGTCAGCGACTGCCTTCTCGTCCGGTCACCTGCATGGGGTTACGCTTTGACAACGCGCTGGGGCTGGCGGCCGGACTGGATAAGAATGCAGAGTGCATCGACGCCTTCGGCGCCATGGGCTTCGGCTTTGTCGAGGTCGGCACCGTCACGCCGCGCGCCCAGGCGGGCAACGACAAGCCGCGCATGTTCCGGCTGGTGGAGGCGGAGGGCATTATCAACCGCATGGGCTTCAACAATCTCGGCGTCGACCACCTGGTGGAGAATGTCAAAAAGGCGCGCTTCAACGGCGTTCTCGGCATTAATATCGGCAAGAATAAAGACACGGCGGTGGAAAACGGCAAAGAGGATTACCTGATCTGCATGGAAAAGGTGTACGCCCACGCCGGTTATATCGCGATAAATATCTCCTCGCCCAATACGCCGGGCCTGCGCTCGCTGCAATATGGCGAGGCGCTGGACGATCTTCTGGCGTCGATTAAAGCGAAACAGAAAGCGCTGGAGCAGCAGCATCTGAAATATGTTCCGGTGGCGGTAAAAATTGCGCCCGATCTTTCTGAAGAAGAATTAATACAAATTGCCGACAGTTTAGTGCGTCATAATATCGATGGCGTGATCGCCACCAACACCACGCTGGATCGCTCGCTGGTCAACGGCCTGAAATATGGCACCGAAAGCGGCGGCCTGAGCGGTCGTCCGGTGCAGTCGCGCAGCACGGCGGTGATCAAGCGGCTGGCGCAGGAGCTAGACGGCGCGCTGCCGATAATCGGCGTCGGCGGCATCGATTCATTAACCGCGGCGCGGGAAAAAATGGCTGCAGGCGCCTCGCTGGTGCAGATTTACTCCGGCTTTATTTATAAAGGGCCGGGATTAATAAAAGATATCGTGACCCATCTCTAAGACATTTCTAATAAAACGACGCCGGGGGGTTTATTTCTGACTTCGGCTCGTTTATATTTTTTCCCTGTTGTGCGTATTTTCAGCTTTTTACCCATAAACAGGGCTTCGCTGAGTCTGTGCAGAGAAACGCGGCGGTTAATGACGAGGCAAATTATGAAAATCAAACCTGACGATAACTGGCGCTGGTATTTTGACGCCGACCATGACCGCATGATGCTCGATCTGGCTGACGGTATGCTTTTCCGCTCTCGTTTTCCCCGCAAAATGTTGACGCCCGACGCTTTCAGCCAGAGCGGCTTCAGCGTTGACGACGCCGCGCTCTACTACACCTTCGAAGAACGCTGCCGGCAGTGTGCGCTAAGCGTCAATCAGCGCGCCGAGCTGACGCTCAATGCGCTGGTGGCCAGCCGCTTTCTCAAGCCGCTGATGCCGAAAAGCTGGCACTTCACCGCCTGGACCTGCGTGCTGCAGCCTGAGGCGGGGGATATGGTCGAGGTGACGCTGGCGGAGAACGGCGAGCAGGCGCGACTGCTGGCGGTCGAGAGCGGCGGCAACGCCACGCTCTGCCTGCTGGCCCAGCCTTCGCTGACGCTGGCGGGCAAACAGATGGTGCTGGGCGACGCCATTAAAATCATGAACGACCGCCTGGTGCCGCACCACGCCGACAGCGCACCGCGCTTCGCCTACGCGGTCTGACGGTTACGCCAGTTCGATATCCCCGGCCGGAATACAGCTGCAGCTCAAAATCGTGCCGTCTTCGCGAATGGCACTCTTCTTCAGCGGCCTGACGTCGCCTGACACCAGCGTCACTTTACAGCTGCCGCACAACCCCGCGCGGCAGGAGTAGGGGATCTTAAACCCCTGCATCTCCAGCTGCTCCAGCAGCACCTGCTGGTTGTCGCCCTGAAACTGCTGCCCCTGATACGCAATCGCCACCGTCGCCGCCGTTTGCTGCTGCGGCTTGAGGGTCTCCACCACCGCGCCGGGCCCATAGGCGCGCGGCGTATGGCGCGCCAGCACCTGCACCTCATCGCCGACGCGCACGATGCCGCTGCTGCGGGCAATAAGATTCAGGCCAAAGTCGATATCGCCGCTGCCATCCTGCGCGCTGCGGAACCTCTGCAGCGTGCTGAGCGGCTCGCCGTCGGGATGTTTGCGGCCGCTTTCGGTGCCGACGGTGGTAAAGACGCAGCGGCTGCACGGCTTCGGCACGTCAAATATCACGCCGCCGATCTGCACTGTCGCCCAGCTGTCCTCATCCCAGGCGGGCGCGCCGCTGACGATCAGGTTGGCGCGAAACTGCTCGGCGCGAACGCTGGCCGGGCAGCGCTGCTGCAGATCCTGCAGCGAGGCGTTATTGATCAGCAGAAAAGGGTAGCCGTCGGCGAACCCCAGCGGCACGGCGGTAAAGCGTTTCACCCGACGTGACGGCTGCGGGCCGACCCAGCGCAGCTGCACCGGGCGGGGGAAAAAGGTGCTCAGCCAGCGATTAACGGCGTCGGGTGCGATACGCGCGGTGAAGTGGTTGCCCCACACTTCGGTCGGCTGCTCCTGCGCGGCGAAATCGCAGAAGCGGATCATCGCCTGGCTGCCGTCGGGCGCCTGCAGAAACAGGCCATCAGTCAGCAGCGCCGGGGTAAAGCGCACCATCTCTGGATACTGACGCGCGGTAATAAAGGTGCCGTCCAGCTCCGTCACCATAAATATGCGGTCGAATGCCAGCCCGCTCTCCAGCACCTGCGCGTGAGAGAGGTGCAAACCGCGCATCGATTTGACCGGATGGATAAACAGACGGGACAGCGTAAGCATAAGAATCTCCAGAGAAACGGGCGGGCGCGACAAAAGAAGCTAACTTTATGATAGCTGGCGTCAGGACGCTATCCCCATGTGATCGATCGGGTTGCTGCGACAGGCGCGCGGCTTTCCAACAATGGCGCTGATTTAGGGTATAATGCGCAGCAATTTTCTCAAGAGTAATAGTGACGATATGAATTCTCTCTTTGCCAGTACGGCGCGTGGGCTCGAAGAGCTGTTGAAAAGTGAGCTGGACGCGCTGGGCGCGCAGGAACTGCAGGTGGTACAGGGAGGCGTTCACTTTGAAGCCGATGACCGCACGATGTACCAGAGTTTGCTGTGGAGCCGTCTGGCGTCGCGCATTTTGCTGCCGCTCGGCGAATTTAACGTTTACAGCGATCTCGATCTCTATATCGGCGCGCAGAGCATCGACTGGACCGAATTGTTCGGC
The DNA here is from genome assembly GCF_022394795.1 of Pantoea sp. Z09. Taxonomy (NCBI): domain Bacteria; kingdom Pseudomonadati; phylum Pseudomonadota; class Gammaproteobacteria; order Enterobacterales; family Erwiniaceae; genus Pantoea; species Pantoea sp. Z09. The sequence goes on along the minus strand of NZ_CP092373.1, from coordinate 2,474,113 downwards.
AGCCAGCACACCTTTGTGGTGCACTTCAGCGGCACCAACGACTCGATCCGCAACAGCCAGTTTGGCGCGTTAAGGGTGAAAGACGCGATTGTCGACGCCTTTACCCGCCAGAATCTGCCGCGTCCCAATGTGGATCGCGAGCAGCCGGATATCCGCATCAACGTCTGGCTGAATAAAGATCGCGTCAGCATTGCGCTGGATCTGAGCGGCGACGCGCTGCATCAGCGCGGCTATCGCCAGCAGACCGGTCAGGCGCCGCTGAAAGAGAACCTGGCGGCGGCGATCGTGATGCGCTCCGGCTGGCAGTCGACCACGCCGCTGCTCGATCCGATGTGCGGCTCCGGCACGCTGCTGATTGAGGCGGCGCTGATCGCCTGCGATCGCGCGCCGGGCCTGCTGCGCGGGCGCTGGGGCTTTACCCACTGGCGTCAGCACAACGATGCGCTGTGGCGCGAGGTGAAAGGCGAGGCGCAGCAGCGCGCGCGCGCCGGCACCGCCGCTGCACAGGCGCGCTTCTTCGGCTACGACAGCGACGGCCGCGTGCTGGAGTGGGCGCAGGCCAACGCGCGCCGCGCCGGCGTCGCCGATCTCTTTACCTTCGCGCGTCAGGATGTGCTGCAGCTGAAAAATCCGCTGCCGGGCGAGCAGCGCGGCACCGTGCTGAGCAACCCGCCCTACGGCGAGCGTCTGGAGAGCGAACCGGCGCTGATCGCTCTGCACAGCCAGCTCGGCCGCATTATGAAACAGCACTTCGGCGGCTGGACGCTGTCGCTGTTCAGCGGTTCGCCAGAGCTGCTGAGCTGCCTGCAGCTGCGCGCGGAGCGCCAGTTCAAGGCGAAAAACGGCCCGATTGAGTGCGTGCAGAAAAACTACCAGCTGGCGGAAAACAGCAGCGAAAACGGCGGCCAGATCGCCGAAGACTACGCAAACCGCCTGCGGAAAAACCTGAAGAAACTGGAGAAGTGGGCGCGCCAGGAGGGCATCGCCTGCTATCGCCTCTATGACGCCGATCTGCCGGAGTATAACGTCGCCGTCGATCGCTACGGCGAGTGGGTAGTAGTGCAGGAGTACGCGCCGCCGAAAACCATCGACGCCGCCAAAGCGCGTCAGCGCCTGTTCGACGTTATCGGTGCCACGCTTAGCGTGCTGGAGCTGCCCGCCAACCGCCTGGTGCTGAAAACGCGCGAGCGGCAGAAAGGCAAGAGCCAGTATCAGAAGCTCGGTGAGAAGGGCGACTTCTTTGAGGTGCAGGAATTTAACGCGCGTCTGCTGGTCAACCTGACGGACTACCTGGACACCGGGCTGTTCCTCGATCACCGCATCGCGCGCCAGATGCTCGGCAAAATGAGCAAGGATAAAGATTTCCTCAACCTCTTCGCCTACACCGGCAGCGCCAGCGTGCACGCCGGGCTGGGCGGCGCGCGCAGCACCACCACGGTCGACATGTCGCGCACCTACCTGGAGTGGGCGGAGCGCAACCTGCGGCTGAACGGGCTGACCGGCCGCCAGCATCGTCTGATGCAGGCCGACTGCCTTGGCTGGCTGCGCGAAAGTAACGAAACGTTCGATCTGATCTTTATCGATCCGCCGACTTTCTCTAACTCTAAACGCATGGAAGAGGACTTCGACGTGCAGCGCGATCACATTATGTTGATGCGCAACCTGAAACGCCTGCTGCGCGCAGGCGGCACCGTAATGTTCTCCAACAACAAACGCGGCTTTAAAATGGATCTTGAGGGGCTGGCGTCGCTGGGCCTCAAGGCGCAGGACATTACCCAGAAAACCCTGTCGCAGGATTTTGCCCGTAACCGTCAAATTCACAACTGCTGGCTGATCACCCACGCTGGTAAGGAATAAGTTCAGATGTCATTAATCAGTATTCACGGCGCCTACCTCTCCTTCAGCGACGCGCCGCTGCTCGACAACACCGAGCTGCATATCGAAGAGAACGAACGCGTCTGTCTGGTCGGCCGTAACGGCGCCGGCAAGTCGACCCTGATGAAGATCATCAACGGCGAGCAGCCGCTGGACGATGGCCGCATCATCTTTGAGCAGGATCTGGTGGTGGCGCGTCTGCAGCAGGATCCGCCGCGCAATATTACCGGCTCGGTGTATGACTTCGTGGCGGAAGGGGTGGAAGAGCAGGCCGAGCACCTCAAGGCCTACCACGCCATTTCCCATGCGGTGATGCTCGATCCCAGCGAGAAAAACCTCAACGAGATGGGGCGCTTGCAGACCATTCTCGATCACCACAACCTGTGGCAGCTGGAGAGCCGTATCAACGACGTGCTGCAGCAGATCGGCCTGCAGCCGGATACCGAGCTGTCGTCGCTGTCGGGCGGCTGGCTGCGTAAAGCGGCGCTGGGCCGCGCGCTGGTCAGCAATCCGCGCGTGCTACTGCTCGACGAACCAACCAACCACCTCGATATCGAAACCATCGACTGGCTGGAAACCTTCCTGAAGACCTTTACCGGCAGCATCGTCTTTATCTCCCACGACCGTTCGTTTATCCGCAATATGGCGACGCGCATCGTCGACCTCGATCGCGGCAAGCTGGTCTCCTGGCCGGGCAACTACGACCTCTACCTGGAGGGGAAAGAGGAGGCGCTGCGCGTCGAAGAGATGCAGAACGCCGAGTTCGACCGCAAGCTGGCGCAGGAAGAGGTGTGGATCCGTCAGGGCATCAAGGCGCGCCGCACCCGTAACGAAGGCCGCGTGCGCGCGCTGAAAGCGCTGCGCCGCGAACGCTCCGAGCGCCGCGAGGTGATGGGCAAAGCGAATATGCAGGTGGGCGAGGCGTCGCGCTCCGGCAAAATCGTCTTCGAACTGGAGCACGTCAACTATGGCGTGGACGGCAAGACGCTGGTGCAGGACTTCTCCGCACAGGTGCAGCGCGGCGACAAAATTGGCCTGATCGGCCCGAACGGCTGCGGCAAAACCACGCTGCTGCGCCTGATGCTGCAGCAGCTGAAAGCCGACAGCGGCCGCGTGCACAGCGGCACCAAGCTGGAGGTCGCCTACTTCGATCAGCATCGCGCCGAGCTGGATCCCGACCGCACCGTGATGGATAACCTCGCCGAAGGCAAGCAGGAGGTGATGGTCAACGGCAAGCCGCGTCACGTGCTGGGCTACCTGCAGGACTTCCTGTTTCATCCGAAACGCGCCATGACGCCGGTGCGCGCCCTCTCCGGTGGCGAGCGCAACCGTCTGCTGCTGGCGCGTCTTTTCCTGCGTCCCAGCAACCTGATGATCCTCGATGAACCGACCAACGATCTTGACGTCGAAACCCTGGAGCTGCTGGAAGAGCTGATCGACGGCTATCAGGGCACGGTGCTGCTGGTAAGCCACGACCGTCAGTTCGTCGACAATACCGTGACCGAGTGCTGGATCTTCGAAGGCAACGGCGAAATCGGCAGCTTTGTCGGCGGCTATCATGACGCGCAGCAGCAGCGCGCGGCCTACAAACAGCAGAAGAGCGCCCAGGCGAGCAAGCCTGCTGCCGGGGCGAAACCGGCCGCAGAGAAAAACGAGGCCGGCAAACGCGGCGGCGCTAAGCTCAGCTACAACCTGACGCGCGAGCTGGAGCAGCTGCCGCAGAAGCTGGAGTCGCTGGAGGCGCGCATCGGCGAGCTGCAGGCGAAAATGAGCCATCCCGATTTCTTCAGCCAGCCGCACGACCAGACCCAGCCGGTGCTGGATGCGCTGGCGCAGACGGAGCAGGAGCTGGAAACGGCCTTCGCCCGCTGGGAAGAGCTGGAAGCGCTGAAAAACGGCGCATAAAGAAAAGGGAGTCGGGATGTGTTCAGCCGCTGAAAGTCAGGCGTGGATGCTCTGTCCACAGTGCGATTTAATGGTAAAACTGCCGGATGTGCCGCAGGGCAGCCGTGCGTCCTGCCCGCGCTGCCACTCGGTGCTGACCACCAACTGGCCCGAGCCGCGCAGGCGTCCGACCGGCTATGCGCTGGCGGCGCTGTTTATGCTGCTGCTGGCGAACCTGTTTCCCTTTATCACCATGAAGGTCGCGGGTCTCAGCAGCCAGATATCGCTGCTGCAGATCCCGAAAGTGATGGTGTCGGAGGACTACAGCAGTCTCGCCACGCTGTTTCTGGTGTTTGTGCAGGCGATCCCCGGCCTCTGTATGCTGACCATTATTCTGCTGGTCAACCGCATCAGGATGCCAGCCAGTCTGCGTCTCGGGCTGGCGCGCACGCTGTTTCAGCTGCGCAGTTGGGGCATGGCGGAGATCTTTATGGCCGGCGTGCTGGTCAGCTTCGTCAAGCTGATGGCCTATGGCGATATCGGTCTGGAGACCAGCTTCTGGCCCTGGTGTCTGTTCTGCCTGCTGCAGCTGCGCGCTTTCCAGTGTGTGGATCGCCGCTGGCTGTGGAACCAGATTGCGCCGATGCCGTCGCTGCCCCATGCGCCGGAAAAGGGCGTCAGTGGGCTGCAGCAGAATCTGCGCTCCTGTCCCTGCTGCACCGCCATTCTGCCTGCGCAGCAGCCCGACTGCCCGCGCTGCGGCGTTATCGCCGCGCCGCGCCGCAAACACAGCCTGCAATGGACGCTGGCGCTGCTCTTTACCTCGCTGATGATCTACATCCCCGCCAATTTGCTGCCGATTATGGTGACCGAAACCCTCGGCACGCCGTATCCGTCTAACATTATGGCGGGCGTGATCCTGCTCTGGAGCGACGGATCCTATCCGGTGGCGCTGGTGATCTTTATCGCCAGCATCATGGTGCCGTCGCTGAAAATGCTGGCGATTGGCTGGCTCTGCTGGAACGCCAGCGGACGCGGCCACCGCGACAGCGAAAGGATGCACCTGGTGTATGAAGTGGTCGAATTCGTTGGCCGCTGGTCGATGATCGACGTGTTTGTTATTGCCGTGCTCTCTGCGCTGGTGCGCATGGGGCAACTGATGAATGTTTATCCCGCGACGGGCGCGCTGCTGTTCGCGCTGGTGGTGATCCTGACCATGATCGCCGCCATGACCTTTGACCCGCGCCTGACCTGGGATCGCCTACGGGAACACACTACGAAGGAGCCGCGCCTTGACGGAAAGTAACCACGGCCATGCCAAAGTTGACCAGATAAAACGCTGGTCGCCGGTCTGGATTGTCCCCATCGTGACGCTGTTGATCGGCGGATGGATCCTGTTTTATCACTTTAGCCATCTCGGGCCGGAAGTGACCCTGATTACGGAAAACGCGGAAGGTATCGAAGCGGGTAAAACCACCATTAAAAGCCGCAGCGTCGATGTCGGCGTGGTGGAAAAAGCGGAGCTGACCGACGATCTGCACCACGTGGAGATTACCGCGCGGCTCAATTCCGGCATGGAAAAGCTGCTGCACGGCGACAGCGTGTTCTGGGTGGTGAAGCCGCAGATTGGCCGCGAAGGGGTCACTGGCCTCAACACGCTGCTTTCCGGCAACTATATCGAACTGCAGCCGGGCACCAAAGCGGAGCCGAAAGAGCAGTATCAGCTGCTGGACGCGCCGCCGCTGGCACCGCCTGACGCGAAAGGCATCCGCATTACCCTCGACAGCAAAAAAGCGGGGCAGCTGAACGCCGGCGATCCGGTGCTGTTCCGCGGCTACCGCGTCGGCAGCGTGGAAACCAGCACCTTCGATACCGACAAGCGCATGATGACCTATCAGCTGTTTATCGCCGCGCCCTACGATCGGCTGGTGACCACCAACGTGCGCTTCTGGAAAGACAGCGGCATCGCGGTGGATATGTCCGCCTCGGGCATGCGTGTCGAGATGGGATCGCTGACCACGCTGTTCAGCGGTGGCGTCAGCTTCGACGTGCCGGACGGCTGGGATTTAGGCCAGGCGGCGGCGAACCACGCCGACTATCATCTGTTCGACGATCAGCGCAGCATTCAGGATTCGCTCTACACCAATCACGTCGATTTCCTGATGTTCTTCACCGACTCGATTCGCGGCCTGCAGGTTGGCGCGCCGGTGGAGTTCCGCGGCATTCGTCTGGGAACCGTCTCACAGGTGCCGTTTATGACCGAAAGTGTCAATCAGGCGTTGAATAACGACTATCGCGTGCCGGTGCTGATCCGCATCGAGCCGGATCGCTTTACCGCCCGACTGGGTCAGGACTTTAATCTGGAGCAGCATCTGCAGGACGGTAAAAAACGCGGCCTGCGCGCCTCGCTGAAAACCGGCAACCTGCTCTCCGGCTCACTCTATATCGATCTCGACTTCTACGATAATGTGCCGGCCTATAAAGGCCCGAACAAAGTTGCCGGCTACGAGATCATTCCGACCACCAGCGGCGGCCTGAGCCAGATCCAGCAGAAACTGGTGGCGGCGCTCGATAAGATCAACGCCCTGCCGCTCAACAACGTGGTCACCGAGGCAACCGGCACCCTGAAAGAGAGCCAGCGCACGCTGCGTGAAATGCAGGGCACGCTGAAAAACCTCAATCAGATCACCGCCAGCCCGGCGATGAAAACCCTGCCGGAAGATATGCAGCAAACGCTGCGCGAACTGAATCGCAGCATGAAAGGGCTGCAACCGGGCTCTCCGGCTTACACTAAGCTGGTGGGCGATATGCAGCGACTCGATCAGGTACTGCGCGAACTGCAGCCGGTGTTGAAAACCCTCAACACCAAGAGCAACGCGCTGGTCTTTGAGGCCAAACCGGGTCAGGATCCCCAGCCAAAGAGGGCGAAACAGTGAGAAAAGGAGCCGTTTTGTGCGCCGCGCTGCTGTTAGGCGCGTGCAGCAGCACCATTGATAACACTTACTATCAGCTGCCGTCGAAACCGGCGGCGATGCAGGTGCGCACCGGCGGCGAGGCGCAGCCGCCGGCGCTGTGGGTGGAGCAGGTTGCGGTTCCCGATTATCTGGCGGGCAACGGGCTGGTTTATCAGACCAGCGACGTTAAATACGTTATCGCCGCCAATAATCTGTGGGCCAGCCCGCTCGATCAGCAGCTGCAGCAGACGCTGGTCGCCAACCTGAGCAAAGCGCTGCCGGGGCGGCTGGTCTCCGCCGCGCCGTTGGGCGAGAAGCATGACACCCTGAACGTCACGGTTACCGGTTTTCAGGGGCGCTACGACGGGCGCGCCGTGGTCAGCGGCGAATGGGTGCTGCAGCATAATGGCCATGTGGTGAAGCAGGGGTTCGATGTGGCGCTGCCGCAGAACGAAGATGGCTATGACGCGCTGGTGCGAACCCTGGCTATCGGCTGGCAGCAAACCGCGCAGCAGATTGCCAACGCGGCGATAACCACAGAATAAAATGCGCTAAAGATGTCCTCAAGCCCCTGGCGGCCGCAGCAATACGCAGCGAACGCCAGGGGCTTTTTTTTATTGCCGTCTCAAGGCGATAAGGTCATCAGCCGCTTTTTATGGCGCGACGTTGATGGCGATTTGACGGCAAAACGGTGACAGTGGTGTGAAATTTGCGCATTGACCTTTGCGGCCAGGGCAGGTAGAACTTAACTGTGGCTGGGCACTATTTCGCCACTCTATTTCTTTCCACCAGATTCCACAGACCTGATATGAGGAATACGGAGTATGAAGAGACAGAAACGAGACCGCCTTGAACGCGCTCATGCACGTGGCTACCAGGCCGGTATTACAGGACGCTCAAAAGAGATGTGTCCGTATCAGATGATTGAGGCTAAGTCTCACTGGTTGGGAGGTTGGCGACAAGCCATGGAGGACAGGGCGGTTACGGTGTAATCGACCGTCAGGAAAAGGAAGAAACCTCCGCAGCGGCGGAGGTTTTCATTTGCGCTATCAGAAAGCGCTGGCGTCTTTGAACAGACCGACTTTCAGATCGCTGGCAGAGTAAATCAGGTTGCCATCGACAAAGACTTCGCCATCGGCGACGCCCATCACCAGCTTGCGGTTAATGACGCGTTTGAAGTGAATGCGGTAGGTCACTTTCTTCGCCGTCGGCAGCACCTGGCCGGTGAATTTCACCTCGCCAACGCCCAGCGCGCGGCCTTTGCCTTCGCCGCCGAGCCAGCCCAGATAGAAGCCAACCAGCTGCCACATAGCGTCAAGGCCGAGGCAGCCTGGCATCACCGGATCGCCGATAAAGTGGCAGGCGAAAAACCATAAATCCGGATGGATATCCAGTTCAGCTTCCACGAAACCTTTATCGTATTTACCGCCGTCTTCGGTCATTTTGACCACGCGGTCCATCATTAACATGTTGCCTGACGGAAGCGGCGGTCCGTTCTCGCCAAACAGTTCACCGCGACCTGACGCAATCAGGTCCTCTTTGCTATAGGATTCGCGTTTATCAACCATGTTTTCAATAAGCCTTGTTTTAGTAGAGCACGAAGTTTAGCGAACAGCTGTACGCCGGGCAATTTAATCAGCGCTGGTTAAACCAGTTTAGCCAGCGAAGGGGCCAGGGACGGTGGCTCGCTTCCTGCTGATTCAGCTGAGCGATGCGATCCTGGATCCTGCGCAGCAGATCGTCAGCGTTCTCCTCTTCGCTGCGCCAGACGACGCCGGTCAGCAGCGGCAAGGCTTCCTCAGCGCGATCGATCGCCCAGATATGGAAGCGCCCCTGTTCGACGGCGTCCACCACCTCCTGGCTCAGACTCAGGTGGCGCACGTTGCTCATCGGGATAATGACGCCCTGCTGGCCAGTCAGCTCACGTTCGTTGCAGATAGTGAAGAAACCTTCAATCTTCTCGTTCAGGCCGCCCACTGGCTGCACGTTGCCAAACTGATCGACCGAACCGGTGACGGCGATCTGCTGATTGATCGGCTGGTTCGCCAGCGCGCTGATCAGGGCGCACAGCTCGGCCAGCGAGGCGCTGTCACCGTCCACCTCTGAGTAGGATTGCTCAAACACCAGCGACGCCGAGAAGGGCAGTTGCTGATCCAGCTCCAGCTCGGCGATCAGGTACGCCTGCATGATCATCATGCCTTTGGCGTGGATATTGCCGCCCAGCTCCGCTTTACGTTCGACGTCGGTAAATTCGCCGTCGCCAGGGTGAACCACGCAGGTGATGCGCGAAGGTTCGCCCCAGGGACGCGGGTGTCCGGGAAATTCCACCACGGAGAGGCCGTTGATTTGACCGACGACTTCGCCTTCGGTTTCAATCAGGATCTGTTTTAACAGGATTTCGTCACGCATGCGTTCGGCGAGGAACGCCTCGCGCCAGGTGCGCGCCTCAAGCGCGCTGGTCAGCGCCGCTTCGCTCAGCGTGGCTTCCTGCATCACCGCTTCGCGCATCTGGCGCAGCAGCCAGCGCGGACAGAGCGGCAGCACTTCCTGGTCGCCGGTGTAACGCACCGCTTCGCGGATCAGGGGCGGCCAGAAATCAGCCTGCGGCGCGGGCAGATCCGCCTGCAGCGCGACATCCTGCGCCCAGCGGCACCAGGCGAGCATATCCTCTTCATCGACCACCTGCATGTTCTCTTCGAACTCGGTATAGGTCGCCAGTTCATGCAGTTCAGGATCGCTCTCCTGAAACGTCGCCAGCGCGTCGCGATCGCCGCACAGCACCAGCTTCAGGCTGAGCGGCAGCGGCGGAATGGAAACCGGCAGAGGATGGCGTTCATCCGGCGACTGCCACTCGAGACGCCCCAGCTGAATCGCGCGTTTCAGGCGCAGCCAGAGCAGCGGCTGCGCCTGCAGCGTACGCAGCGACAGCACCAGCGTGCCGCCGTTGGCACGATGGATCAGGCCCGGCTCCAGCTGGAGACGATCGCGATGCAGGCGCACGCAGCCAAACAGCTGGTCGTTCTCAATCCATTCGGCAAAATGGACCTCGCCGCGGCCGGTAAAAGGATGCGAGGCATCGCCGGGCGGCTGAAGGGTGACGTTATCCGCGATGAGATGGTAGTGTCCGCCGAACAGGCCAGCGGGTTGGTCAGCAATACGCGCCATCTGGCGCGCAATCAGCGCCAGATAATCGCTGTTTTCCTGACTGCACACCAGCAGAAGGGGAAAGCCGTCGGTCTGGCTGGCGAGATAAGCCAGCGCATTGAGCAAACGCGGTTGTACCGCCGCCAGGCTATCGGTCTCTTCTTCCTCAATGCGGGAAAAAACAGATGCGTATTCGGTAATATTCGGCTGCAGGTCTTGCCAGGAAAGTTGAGAGCTGGTCAAAATAATCGCATTTGGTTGGTTAAAGAAAAGCGGGATTATACAGGAAAGCCCCTTGTTAAGCACTGCATGGTTCTGAATAACCCTGAGACAATCAACGCCTTTTCCTTGCTGCATCCGGCAGAAAAGCTGTTATTCTTGGTTTGTTACGCGGTCACGATGAGATTCCGATGAAATACCAACAACTCGAAAATCTTGAAAGTGGATGGAAATGGAAATACCTGGTGAAAAAACATCGGGAAGGTGAGCTGATCACACGTCACCTGGAACGGAGCGCTGCGCAGGCGGCCGTTGAAGAACTGCTTTCAATGGAGAATCGTCCGGTTGATGTCGCGGACTGGATCGCGCAACACATTCATCCGGAGCTGGACAATCGGCTTAAGCAGACGATTCGCGCGCGTCGCAAGCGTCACTTCAATGCCGAGCATCAGCATACGCGCAAGAAGTCGATCGACCTGGAGTATCTGGTCTGGCAACGGCTGGCCGGGCTGGCGCAGCGGCGCGCCTGCACACTGTCAGAAACCATCGTTCAGCTGATCGAAGATGCGGAGCGTAAAGAGAAATATGCCACGCAGATGTCGAGCCTGAAGCAGGATCTGCAGGCAATTCTGGGCAAATCCGACACGAGCGGCGAGTAGCCCGGCTCGGTCACTGGTAAACAGCAGCCATAAAAAAACCCCGCGTTGCGGGGTTTTTTCTTACGTCAGAACTTAAGCCTGCGGCTGAGTTACAACGTCTTTGATACCTTTCACGTCGATTTCTACGCGACGGTCCGGACCCAGGCAGTCGATCAGAGCCTGACGGCCTTTCACGCTGTCACAGGTGTTGCCGGTAACTGGGTTAGATTCGCCCATGCCACGTGCAGAGATCTTGTTAGACGGGATACCTTTAGAAACCAGGTAGTCAACCACGGACTGAGCGCGTTTCTCAGACAGTTTCTGGTTGTACTGGTCAGAACCGATGCGGTCGGTGAAGCCCAGAACCACGACTGAACCGTCTTTCGGATCCATTGAGCTCAGCTGGCTGTACAGCTGATCCAGAGCCTGCTGGCCTTCCGGCTTCAGGGTAGATTTGTTGAAGGTGAACAGCACGTCAGACTTCAGGGTGAAACGCTTGGTTTCAACAACTGGAGCCGGAGCCGGAGCCGGAGCAACTACCGGTGCAACTTCATCCTGACCGAAGCGGTATGAAACGCCTACGCTCAGCATGCCGTTGTCAGGACGAGCGCCAACGGTCTGCGCGTCACCGATGTTGTTAACCCACTGGTAGTCCAGACGGGTAGCCCAGTTCTGAGTCAGAGCGTATTCAACACCCACTGCTGCCAGCGGAGAAACACCGGTGTCGTGGTCGCTGATGCGGCCGTTGACTGCGTTGTTCTGAGTTGCGTCAGCACGCCATACCATACCACCCAGACGAGTGTAGATATCCAGATCGTCAGTGATCGGGTAGCTCAGTTTAGCAGCCAGCTGAACGCCTTGTGCTTTGAATGCGCCGTTGTTTACGGTGCCTTTGTTCGGCATACGGCCAAGCCAGTCGTAGCCCAGCTCGAAGCCCAGGTACGGGTTAGCCTGGTAACCCAGGAATGCACCAGCGCCAAGCTGAGATTCGTGAGTCGGGCCATTGTTGTTGCCATAACCGTTACCGTAGTAACCAGTATCATGGTACTGAGACCAGCCCAGTTTAGCACCGGTGTACCAGGTGTCATCTTTCGGAGCGGCCTGCGCTACGGTAGCGAAGCCAGCCAGTGCCACTGCAATTGCGATAGCTGTCTTTTTCATTTTGCGCCTCGTTATCATCCAAATAGGCAATGAGCAATAAGGGTTGCTCTTGGTTGTAATCCTTCGCCGGGTTAATACGCTCGCTTATGACTCTACCGATAAAAAACGGAGATTATTGAGCACCCTGGCGAGGTAAAGTCTACAACGAGATTGGAAACTTACAAGTATGATGTGAGGGGATGCTGCAAAAAAACAGGGCTTTATACACATATTCTCACATTTGACCCGGCCTTAATGCCGCCGCGTTTTTCAGCAAAACGCAGCTAAGCCATTGTCAAAGCTGGAAGGAAAAGAATCAGTGGTTTAGCCGAAACAAAAAAGGAAAAAGACCGGAGAAAAATCCTAATTTTACTTAATGAAACAAATCGGACTGAATTTTTAGTCCTTTCTCTGGTCCACGCGAAGCCGATGCGTTGCCGTTAGTGCGCATAATCAGTCCCAGCGCCTGTCCTTCTGCCGCCGCCTGCTCTAATTCACGACGCTCTTCTTCGTCCAGGTCATACGGGATCCACGCCAGCACCACGCTGTAATTGCCTGTACGCAAAGCCTTAATCATCGCTTCCACCGAGGTACAACGCTCGGAATCCGCCACGTGCATGCTCTTCTCCAGCGGCAGGCCAGACTGCTGCAGCCAGGCGCGGTTAAGCTTATGCGCCGGCGTCAGCCAGAGCTGCCAGCGTGACTCCTGGCTCAGCTGCTGTAGCAGCGGCAGCAACAACATCTGCATCATGCCCGGTTGTTCGCTGTAGCGCAGTTCTGTGATCCAGCCGCTGTGCTGCGACGGCGTAGAAGAAGAAACGTGACGGTGAGCAAAGCCTGCATTTTTAAAGTGTTGGGTGCGCATAAGGTAACCACTCAGCAATGGACTGTATGGATATACAGTAATGACTTCGTGGATAAAGATCAACCTCAAATTTGGAAAACGCCTCGCAAAAACTGCAGAAGGTCAGGCATCAGGGCAAGAATTAATTGAACCCGTAACCGATTTTTTCTATATCTCTAACGGGCTGATAGCAATGACTTTTTCGGTTAATTTCGCACAAGGAGAGCGTGCCATGAAAAAACAGCACCCTGTTGTAGAACGGTCCCGTCAACGCCTCGCCGCGTTAGGCGATATCGAGTCGCGCACCCAGTTCGGCGGCTATGCGCTGGCGGTCGAGAAGGTGGTATTCGCGCTGGTTAACGAGAATGCCCTCTATTTACGCGCCAGCGAAGCGCTGCAGGCGTATGTCGCGCAGCAACCCCTGCAGCCGCTGGTGTTTCGCAAGCGCGGCAGCGCCGTCAACCTTAACTACTACCGCGTCGACGAGGCGCTGTGGGACGATCCGCGTCAGCTGCTGGCGCTTTCCGCCGCCTCGCTGCACGCCGCGCGGCAGGACGTGCAGGCCAGGCAGGCACCGCGGCGGCTGAAAGATCTGCCCAACCTGAGCCTGCGCATGGAGCTGCTGCTGCACGAAGCGGGGGTGAAAAGCGTCCGGCATCTGGTGGAGCTGGGGGCGAAGCAGTGCTGGCTCAGGCTAAAGGCGATCAACCAGCATATCGGTTTTAAAACCCTGCTGGCGCTGGAAGGCGCCATCGAAGGGCGCCATGAAGCCACTCTGCCGCAGGCGGTCAGGGCGGAACTGAACGCGTGGTATCTTGAGACGCTCAAGCGCGCCGACAGCTAAGATTTCGCCAGCGTACGGCGCAGGCGGGCGATATCCGGCAGCAGCGCTACCAGCAAACCGAGCTGCTGTAGCACCAGCGGCGCGCGCGTCTCCGGGTTCGCAGCCATATCGCTGATGCGCTGCGTCAGGGCGTTCTGCATGGTTTCCGCTTCGCTGTCGCTCACCACGTCGGTTTGCAGCACATCTTCTACATAGCAGACCGTATCATCAAGCAGCGTCAGCAGCGCCGCGTCGCTGAGCCTGTCGCGATGCGCGCCCAGCGCGGAGATGTAGCTCAGGAAGGAGTGGTTCAGGCAGAGCAGCTGGAAAGCGGACTCTTTATGCTTCTGGTGAGTCCGCGACTCGCCGCTCATATTGGAAACCACGGACGCCAGCTCGGCGTCGGCGTTATGGGCGTCGCGACGCGCGATACGATAGGCCAGGCGATTATCTTTGCCCTGGTGATACTGCTCCATGATCGCATCGAGATAGCGGCAGTTGGCGTTCAGCGTGCGCGCGGCCACCGCCGGCAGCTGACGGAAGCGCCAGTCGGGCCAGATAAACGCCACCGCCAGCCAGGCGAGCGCGCACCCCAGCAGCGTGTCGACGATGCGCGGCAGCGCCACCTCAAATCCCTCTCCCAGCAGATTAAAGCAGAGCAGCACCAGCAGGGTAATGAACAGCGTCGCCTGCGCATACTGCACCTGACGAAACGCGAAAAACAGCACGCCGCTCACCACGATCAGCACCAGCTGCCCTTCGGTGGAGGGCACCAGCCAGAGCACCGGCAGTCCGATGGCGATGCCCGCCAGGGTGCCGCCGATACGCAGTGCCAGCCTGCGGCGCGTGGCGTTATAGTTCGGCTGACAAACGAACAGGCTGGTCAGCAGGATCCAGTAGCCGCGATCCAGGCCGGTGATCTGAATAAACCCGTAGCCGATACAGAGCACCACGGTCATGCGCACCGCATGGCGAAACAGCGCGGAGGCGGGCGTCATATGGCGGCTGAAGCGCAGACGGATGTCGCTCCAGCCGCTCAGCCCTTCCCGCGACAACCGGTTGTCGCCCGGCAGATTCTCGCTGGCCAGCGACTGCTCCGACTCAATAGAAGCGAGCTGCGCATCGATGGCGCGCAGGTTGCGCAGCAGCCAGAACAGCGGGCGCAGATGGGGTGCGTCGGGCTCGTTCTGCTGCAGCCGCTCCAGCGCGGTTTGCAGACGATCGAACGCGCGCTCGAAGCGGGCATCGTGCTCCCAGCGCTCACGCAGCAAAATGCACTGCGACAGCTGGCGGCACGCCTGCGCCTGCATATTCAGCAGACGCTGGAAGCGGAACAGGATCTCGTTGTAGCGCCAGTCGTCGCGCAGCAGATGGTATTGCAGATGCGACGAGCTGGCGCGCTCGTGGATATCCTGCGCCACAAAATAGTAGTGCAGGCTGCGGCGGGTGCTGCGCGATCCGCGGTCGCCGCGCAGCCGGCTTTGCAGCGTGGTTTTGGTTAAATTGAGCTGCGCCACCAGCTGGCTGTTGGCCATCGCGGTGCGGATCAGCGTCGCGTCATCCTGCGCGTCGCCGTCGGGATCGAACAGGTTGGCCTTGGCTTCAAGATACTGTGCCAGCTGCGCATAGCTGCCCGCCAGCTGCTCCTGCACCGGCCGTACCGGAAACATCAGATGGCCGAGCAGCGTCAGCAGGTTGTACCAGAGCGCGCCGACCAGCAGCAGGATCGGCTGCATATACCACTGGGAAAAGAGCCCGATGCCCAGCATGGTGTAGACCGCGATCAGCAGCGCGCCGAAGGCGATAGTGGCGTAGCGCTGGCCGAGTGCGCCCAGCAGAATAAAGCCCCAGGTCGACAGCGCCAGCCCGACCATAAACGCCAGCGGGTGAGGAAACAGCAGTTCGACCGAGACCGAGGCGATGCAAAAGCAGAGCAGGGTAATCAGCAGGTTGCGCAGGCGGCCGCTCAGACGATCGTCGAGATCGGCCAGCGCGGCGGCCACCACGCCGAGCGTCAGCGGAATGGTCCAGTCAATCTGCTGCAGCCACCAGGGCACCGCCGCGCAGCCGGTCAGCGCCAGAAAGATGCGCAGCAGGTAACGCCAGCTGCTGTTGAACAGGTAGTTGCGCCAGCCCGGCAAGGCTTTCGACATCATGGGGCGACCTCAGTAGCGACGGCGGGCGCTGGCTTCGCGCGCGGCGCGCGCCTCTTCGACCGACACCACGCGGCGGCCGACCGGCCAGAGCGCGATGGCGGCGATTTTAAAGTTGGCGATCCCCACGGGAATGCCGATGATGCTGATGCACTGCACAATCCCGGTGGTGATATGGGTGAGGCAGAGCCACCAGCCGAAGAAGATCAGCCAGAACAGATTCAAAAAGGTGCCGCCGGTATTGAGCAAGGCGCTTTTACTCTCCGGGCGCAGCAGGTCCACATGCACCGCCTCGTTGCCGTAGGGCACCAGAGAGAGCTTCATAATTTCCCAGCAGGAGCGCGTCAGCGGCAAGGTAAAGATCAGGACAATACTCACCAGCGTGGCGAACAGCCAGCACAGGGTGGTGATAAAGCCGCCGAGAATAAAATTGAGAATGTTCAACACTGTGCGCATGGCGTTCTTTTCCTTTTGCTTTCCGCAAGATGTGCCGCCAAGTTTAGCCTGTTTTAAGGCTGGAGCGGGCTTTGTTGAATAAATCGAACTTTTGCTGAGTTGAAGGATCAGATCACGTATCTTCCCGACAACGCAGACCGTTCCGTGGCAAAGCAAAAGTTCAAAATCACCAACTGGCCCACCTACAATAAAGCCCTCATCAACCGTGGCTCCATAACTTTCTGGCTGGATGATGAAGCTATTCAGGCCTGGTATGAGTCAGCAACACCTTCTTCACGAGGCAGACCTCAGCGCTATTCTGACCTTGCCATCACGACTGTGCTGGTCATTAAACGCGTATTCAGGCTGACCCTGCGCGCTGCGCAGGGCTTTATTGATTCCATTTTTTCTCTGATGAACGTTCCGCTACGCTGCCCGGATTACAGCTGTGTCAGCAGGCGGGCAAAGTCGGTTAATGTCAGTTTCAAAACGCCCACCCGGGGTGAAATCGCACACCTGGTAATTGATTCCACCGGGCTGAAGGTCTTCGGTGAAGGCGAGTGGAAAGTCAAAAAGCATGGCCAGGAACGCCGCCGTATCTGGCGTAAGCTGCATCTCGCCGTTGACAGTAAAACACATGAAATCATCTGCGCTGACCTGTCGCTGAACAACGTTACGGACTCAGAGGCCTTCCCCGGGTTAATCCGGCAAACCCACCGGAAAATCAGGTCAGCCGCCGCCGATGGCGCTTACGATACCCGGCTATGTCACGATGAACTGCGGCGTAAGAAAATCAGCGCGCTTATCCCTCCCCGAAAAGGTGCGGGTTACTGGCCCGGTGAATATGCAGACCGTAACCGTGCAGTGGCTAATCAGCGAATGACCGGGAGTAATGCGCGGTGGAAATGGACAACAGATTACAACCGTCGCTCGATAGCGGAAACGGCGATGTACCGGGTAAAACAGCTGTTCGGGGGTTCACTGACACTGCGTGACTACGATGGTCAGGTTGCAGAGGCTATGGCCCTGGTACGAGCGCTGAACAAAATGACGAAAGCAGGTATGCCTGAAAGCGTGCGTATTGCCTGAAAACACAACCCGCTACGGGGGAGACTTACCCGAAATCTGATTTATTCAACAAAGCCGCTGGAGCGCCAAGTGTCTGACAGGTAAACTGCCGATAATCTTTTCCCTGGTTCGACGGTGTGGACATGGAACTTAAAGCGACATCGATGGGCAAACGGCTTGCCCAGCATCCCTATAACCGGGTTCGCCTGCTGGCGGCTGGGGTAGAAGTCAGCGGTGACCGGCATGAATACCTGATCCCATTCAACGAACTGCTGAACATCAGCTGCAGGCGCGGCATGGTGTGGGGAGAGCTGGAGTTTCTGCTGCCAGACAGCAAGGTGGTGCGTCTGCACGGCACCGAATGGCAGGAGACGCAGCGCTTCTACCACTATCTGCTGCAGGCGTGGCAGACGTGGAGCGCGGAAATGAGCGCCATCTGCGTTGAGGTGTTAACCGAGCTGAAACAGGCGATCGACCGCTTCGGCGAACAGGATCGCTGGATCCCGCGCGGCGAGCTGCAGGCGCTGCGCGGGACGATAGCGAAACAGTTTGCGGCGCTGCCGTTGCCCCTGGCGCGGCTGGTGGAGTTTAGCGACTGCCGCGAGCCTTATCAGGTTTGCCAGCGCTGGCTGGAGCAGGGCGAGGCGGCGCTGCGTCAGCGCAATCGCGACTGGACGGCGCGCATGCTGGAACAACATCATGACTTCTTCGCCAGCGTAGAAACCTCGCCGCTCAACGCGTCGCAGTGCGAAGCGGTGGTTAACGGCGAAGACGCGGTGCTGGTGCTGGCCGGCGCCGGCAGCGGCAAAACCTCGGTGCTGGTGGCGCGCGCGGGCTGGCTGCTGCGGCGCAGGCTGGCCGCGCCCGAGCAAATACTGCTGCTGGCGTTTGGCCGCCAGGCGGCGGAAGAGATGAACGACCGCATCCAGGCGCGGCTCGGCGTCGCCGATATTCAGGCGCGCACCTTTCACGCGCTGGCGCTGCACATTATTCGTGAAGGCAGCAGCAAACAGCCGGTGGTCAGCAAGCTGGAAGGCGATACGGCGGCGCGTCACGCGCTGCTGATCGCCGCCTGGCGTCAGCAGTGCGACGAGAAGAAAGCGCAGGCGAACGGCTGGCGGCAGTGGCTGCGCGACGAGCTGGAATGGGAGCTGCCTGAAGGGCACTTCTGGCAGGACGACCGGCTGGCGAAGCGGCTGGCGTCGCGCCTCGATCGCTGGCTGGGGCTGATGCGCATGCACGGCGGCGCGCAGGCGGCGATGATCGCCGAGGTGCCGGAAGAGGTGCGCGAGCTGTTCAGCAAGCGGGTGAAGCTGATGGCACCGCTGCTAAAAGCCTGGAAAAGCGCGCTGAAAGAAGAGGGCGCGCTCGATTTTTCCGGGCTGATCCATCAGGCGATTGCCATTCTGGACAAAGGGCGTTTTATCAGCCCGTGGAAGCATATTCTGGTGGATGAGTTTCAGGATATCTCGCCGCAGCGCGCCGCGCTGCTGACGGCGCTGCGCCAGCAGAACGCGCGCACCACGCTGTTTGCCGTCGGAGATGACTGGCAGGCGATCTACCGCTTCAGCGGCGCGGAGATGAGCCTGACCACCGCCTTTCACCAGGCGTTCGGCGACGGTGACCGCTGCGTGCTGGACACCACCTACCGTTTCAACGATCGCATCGGTGATATCGCCAACCGCTTCGTCCAGCAAAACCCGCATCAGCTGCGCAAGCCGCTTAACAGCCTGACCAAAGGCACGAAGAAGGCGATCGGCCTGCTGCCACAGGAGCAGCTGGAGCCGCTGCTGAATAAGCTGAGCGGCTACGCCAGAGCGGATGAGCGCGTGCTGCTGCTGGCGCGCTATCACCATCTGCGCCCGGAGGTGCTCGATAAAGCCAAAACCCGCTGGCCGAAGCTCAATCTCGATTTTATGACCATCCACGCCAGCAAAGGGCATCAGGCGGACTTTGTTATCCTGCTGGGCCTGCAGACAGGCAAAGAGGGCTTCCCCGCGCCGGCGCGCGAATCGGTCATAGAGGAGGGGCTGCTGCCGCAGCCGGACGATTTTCCTGATGCAGAGGAGCGGCGTCTGGCTTACGTGGCGCTGACGCGCGCGCGTCAGCAGGTCTGGATGCTGTACGATCGCGAGCGGCCGTCGCCGTTTGTCGAACAGTTCCGCCAGCTCGGCGTGCCGCTGCTGCGAAAAGCCTGATTAGCTCAGGCGCGCCTGCAGATAGCGCTGATAGTCTGGAATGGCGATCTCCACCGTCTGCGCAAACAGCGGCGACTGAATAATAAAGTTAGCCGTGGCGCGGTTGGTGGCGACCGGGATATTCCAGACGGTGGCGAGACGCAGCAGCGCTTTGACGTCGGGATCGTGCGGCACCGCGTTAAGC
Source organism: Pantoea sp. Z09 (assembly GCF_022394795.1). NCBI lineage: Bacteria > Pseudomonadati > Pseudomonadota > Gammaproteobacteria > Enterobacterales > Erwiniaceae > Pantoea > Pantoea sp. Z09. Next base: position 2,454,554 of record NZ_CP092373.1, on the reverse strand, counting down.
GGATCCCAGAAGAAAATCAGCACGTCGATTTTTCCTTCAGCGATCAGCGCGCCGACCTGCTGATCGCCGCCCATCGGGCCGCTCAGCATAGCGTTCACCGTTAATCCGGTGTGGCGGTTAATCAGATTGCCGGTGGTGCCGGTGGCATAGAGGGTATGAGGTTCAAGCGAGGCCTGATTCTGTTTCACCCAGTCGAGCAGTGAAGCCTTACAGTGATCGTGCGCGACGAGCGCAATATGTTTGCTGAGGCCAAGCGTACGGACGGTCTGTTCCATTCAGGCTTCCTGGTAAAGTCGAGTGCGAAAAAGATGACCCGAGTTTACCCTGCGCCTTTCCCGGCTATCAACTTGTCCGTAGCAATTTGACCAGCGAGAGAAATTGCTGGCGGGTTGCCTGATCGAAGCGATGAAACCAGCGTTTAAGGGACGGCGACTGCGTCTCTTCGACCCAGACGAACTCCGCCTCGGCGGGCGATATCGCCGCCGCGTCGCTGACGGTGGCGAAATGGGGCACCGAGGCGGCCTGGCCGTTGCGGTTATAGAGGATCATCGCCTTTTCCATATCGCTCTCGGCGGAGACAGGCAGGCGATCGCGTTTACAGTCAATCTCTACGCCGCGTTCGTCAACCAGCTGGAAATTCAGGGTGCGATCGAAGTGGTGTCGCTCGCGGCGGTTCTCCAGCGCGGGCAGGCGGATGGCGATGGTTTTCACCTGCGCGTTAAAGGTGACGATCATCGGCACCGACTGATAGCGCAGCGAGGCATCTTTATGCGCGTCGCGCAGCTGCTCGACGCGAAACAGAAACTGATGTTGCCCGCGCTCCAGCTCCAGGCTGTCGGCGCCTTTCAACAGCGAGCCGGAAATCTTGCGCCCGTCCAGCACCAGCAGATCGATTTGCGGATCCAGCTTGAGCGTAATGGCCTGGCAGGTTGCCGAGACGAGGAGAACAATCAACCCCGTCACGACCAGAGAGAGTTTCATGTAGACTCCAGAATAGGGCGCAAGGATTTGTATGTAGCAAATTCTTACATTATGGCAGTAAATTTACATTTGAACATATTTTTTCGTGCGCCAGCGCAAAATATCTCTTTCTGGTCCGTCGCGTCGCGTCAGGACGCCGCTACATTTAACGCTGTGAAAAGAGGAAAGAAATATGAATGATCAAACTATTCGTGACGTGCTGACGCGCACGCAGCGCATCGCGCTGGTCGGCGCCAGCGATCGTCCCGATCGTCCCAGCTATGGCGTCATGAAATATCTGCTGGATCAGGGCTACGAGGTGATCCCGGTCAGCCCGAGGCTGGCCGGCAAAACCCTGCTGGGGCAGACGGCCTATGCCACGCTGGCAGAGGTGCCGGGCAAAATCGATATGGTGGACGTGTTTCGCAACTCGGAAGCGGCCTGGGGCGTGGCGCAAGAAGCCATTGCCGCGGGTGCGGATACGCTCTGGCTACAGCTGGGGGTAATAAACGAACAGGCCGCCGTGCTGGCGCAGGAGGCGGGTCTGACGGTGATTATGGATCGCTGTCCGAAGATGGAAATCCCGCGTCTGGGCATCACGCGGCAGTAAGCGATAAATCTCAGGCGGCGCTGGGTTGCCGCCTGCGATTAGTGGCGCAGGCGCGGCGCCTGCAGTTGCTGGCGAATGGACGCGGCCAGCTCATCCATTTCCGGCTGCTCCGGATGTTCGGCGCTGGTTTCGCCGGAAAGCTGGATCTCGGCGATATAGGTGTGCACCTGATCGCCTTCTTCATCTTCCATCACCACGTGATACCAGGGCGCGCTGCGCAGCGTTTCCGCCGCACCAACCTCGTCCAGCTTCGGCGTATCCAGCGAATACTCTGGATCGACGTCGACAATAACGCCCAGCACGCCTGACAGGCGGTGCCGGACCTGCTGACCAATACCAAATTTAGTGGCAATCATAGTGACCTCCGAAAAAACTGCCTCCTAATCAATATGGCGTCAGAAGGCGCTTTTTCAAGTCACACCACACGACATGCAAAACCTTTAAGATAAAGACCTTCAGGATAGCTGGCGATCACCGGGTGATCGGCCGCCTGGCGGAACTGCTCAATAAACTGCGCTTCGCGACCCGCATCCAGCGCGGCGTCGGCGACGATTTTCTGAAACAGCTCGGTCGCCATCAGGCCAGAGCAGGAGAAGGTCATCAGAATGCCGCCCGGGTTCAGCAGCTGCATCGCCAGCATATTGATATCTTTATAGCCGCGGCAGGCGCCCGCCAGCTGGTTTTTGTTTTCCACGAACTTCGGCGGATCCATCACGATCAGATCGAATTTTTCGCCGGCGTCGCGGTAGCGGCGCAGCAGCTTAAAGACGTCGTCGCGCACAAACTGGGCGCGCGACACGTCCAGCTGATTAAGTTCGACGTTCTGGCGCGCCACGTCGAGCGCCTCCTGCGAGGTGTCCACGCTGATCACTTCGCGACAGCCGCCCATCAGGGCCGAGACGGCAAAGCCGCCGGTGTAGGAGAAGCAGTTAAGCACGCGGGCGTCCTGCGCATAGCGACGCGTCGCCAGACGGCTGTCGCGCTGATCGAGGTAGTAGCCGGTTTTATGGCCGCCCTGGATATCGACCAGCAGCTTCATGCCATGTTCGGTAATCGGCAGCAGCGGCGGCGGGATTTCGCCGGTAACCGGGCCCTGCGTCAGCTCCAGCCCCTCTTTTTTACGCACCGCGACGTCGGAACGATCGTAGATCGCGCAGTGCGGAAAGCAGTGCTGCAGCGCAGAGAGAATGGCGGGACGCTGATACTCCGCGCCGGCGGAGAGCAGCTGCAGCACCAGAAAGTTACCGAAGCGATCGATGGTGACGCCGGGCAGGCCGTCCGACTCGCCGGCGATCAGGCGATAGCTGTCGAGACCGTCTTTCTGCGCCAGCCAGTCGCGCCACTGCCGCGCCTGTTCAAAACGGCGTTCGAAGAAGGCGATATCGATCGATTCATCCTGTTGCCAGCTCCAGACGCGGGCGCGAATTTGCGACTGCGGCGAATACGCCGCGCGCGCGAGAAATTTGCCGTTATGGTCACAGACGTCAACGGTTTCACCCAGTTGCGCTTTACCTTCGAGGCGCGCGACGGCACCGGAAAACACCCACGGATGGCGGCGGAGCAGGGATTTTTCACGTCCCTTAGCGAGAATCAATCGAACGGTCATAGTTTGCTATGCTTACCTGAAAAAATGAGGCGCCATTGTCGGGCGGAAAGCGGGAAAATGCAACGCGCAGCGGCAGGAGAGAGAGATGACAGCAGCCGGTTTTAAAATCTGGGTACACGGCAAGGTGCAGGGCGTGGGATTTCGCTACAGCACCCAGCAGCAGGCGTCGCAGCTTGGCGTGCTGGGTTACGCGCGTAATCTGGACGACGGCAGCGTCGAGGTGCTGGCGTGGGGCGAGCCGGAAAAGGTCGAGGCGCTCATCGCCTGGCTGAAGGCGGGCGGGCCACGCAGCGCGCGGGTCGATAAGGTATTCACCGAGCCGCATCAGCCGGCAGAGCCGCCGCGCCGCTTTACGACCGGCTGATCAGAGACACTTCGCCGGTTTCGGCAAACCAGCGATTTTCGTCGCCTGCTTTGCCGGGCCATCCGGGAAAAGGCGGAACAGATAGCGGCTGTTGCCTTTCTCTTCGCCATATTTTTGTGCCATCGCCTTCACCAGCATGCGAATGGCGGGTGAGGTGTTGTACTCCAGATAGAACGCGCGCACGAAACGCACCACTTCCCAGTGGGCGTCGCTCAGCGTAATGCCTTCCAGCCGGGCGATCGCTTCAGCCAGCGCTTCGCTCCAGTCGTCGCGGTTTTTCAGATAGCCTTCGCTATCGACCTCAATCTGTTTACCGTTGAATTCCACGTTTGCTCCTTACTGCCCGATACGGCGGCATTCTAGCAAATTGCGCCGTCAGAAAAAGCAAAACCCCGCCGAAGCGGGGTCAGGAGAGGCGAGCCTGAGTCAATCAGGGTCAGTCGTTGCGCGCGAAGCCCAGAATGCTCAGCAGGCTGATAAAGATATTGTAGAGCGAAACGTAGAGGCTGACGGTGGCGCGAATATAGTTGGTCTCGCCGCCGTGAATGATATTGCTGGTTTCCCACAGGATCGCGCCGGCGGAGAACAGAATAAACAGCGCGCTAATCGCCAGGTGCAGCGCAGGCAGCTGCAGAAACAGGTTGGCGATAACCGCCACCAGCAGCACCACAAAGCCCGCCATCATCATGCCGCCGAGGAAAGACATATCGCGGCGCGTGGTCAGCACGTAGGCCGAACAGCAGAAGAACACCAGCGCGGTGCCGCCTAACGCCAGCGCGATAACGTCGCCCATGCCAGCGGCTAAAAACGAGCTGAGGATCGGACCCAGGCAGTAGCCAAGGAAGCCGGTAAAGGCGAAGGCCGCCAGAATGCCCATTGGGCTGTCAGCCAGCTTGTGCGTCAGAAACATCAGGCCGTAAAAGCCGACCAGCATCAGGATCAGGCCGGGACCTGGCAGGCCCAGTACGGTGCTGGCGGTGGCGGTGACGGCGGAAAACGCCAGCGTCAGGCCGAGCAGGAAATAGGTGTTGCGCAGCACCTTATGGGTGCTGAGCAGGGATGTCCGGGAGGACGAGCTAATAATTCTGTCCATAATGCGCTCCTTTAGCAGAACACGAGGTTTGCGCTGAGAATACGCAGCGGCCACAAAACGGGAAAGGCGTTTTACCCTTCTTTACGCGATAAATCGCTGTTTCTCTGAGCGGAATGGCGATTTCGCCAACAAATAACGCCGTTTTGGCTGTTTTTCAGGCGAATGAATTAGTACGGGGTTTACATCCTTCAGGGGGATGTTTATAGTGCGCCTCATTGCGGAGGGGTGGCCGAGCGGCTTAAGGCAGCGGTCTTGAAAACCGCCGATGGGAAACCATCCGAGAGTTCGAATCTCTCCTCCTCCGCCACTTTCCTGCTCAGTCAGGAACAGGCAATACGGCAGCGACGTTTTGCCCGTGTGAAAAGCATTACCCCGGAGGGATGGCCGAGCGGCTTAAGGCAGCGGTCTTGAAAACCGCCGATGGGAAACCATCCGAGAGTTCGAATCTCTCTTCCTCCGCCACATCAGACAGGCCAGCACAATGTGCTGGCCTGTTGCTTTTCCGGCCTCCTGCTTTCCGACTCTTCTCCTCGTCAGCTCGCTTTCCGCTAACTTTGCTATAGTCCACACAGGGTTTTTGCAATCAGCGGGCGCTTTTCGCCGCCAGCTTGGGTTACACTGTGGGTCACTATGCTCTGCAGAGCTAATCGGTTGATAGCCAGAGTGTTTCTCTACTGAATAAATGGAATAGGCACAATGATCAAGAAACTGAGTCTTTGCGCACTGTCGGTTCTCGCCGCGCTGCCGATCGGCATGACGGCCCACGCGGCTGACGGCGACATGCAGCTGCAACAGGTACTGATGTTCAGCCGCCACAACCTGCGCGCGCCGCTGGCCGACAACGGCAGCGTACTGGAACAGTCGACGAAGAAAAGCTGGCCGCAGTGGAGCGTGCCGGGCGGACAGCTCACCACCAAAGGCGGCGTGCTGGAAGTCTATATGGGCAACTACACGCGTCAGTGGCTGGCGCAGCAGGGGCTGGTGCAAAACGGCAGCTGCCCGGACAGCAGCAATGTCTTTGTCTACGCCAACAGCCTGCAGCGCACCGTGGCGACGGCTCAGTTCTTTATTAACGGCGCTTTCCCGGGCTGCGATATCGCCGTGACGCATCAGGATGCCATGGGCACCATGGATCCAGTGTTTAATCCGGTGATCACCGACGACAGCGAAGCGTTTAATAAAAAAGCGCTGGCGGCGATGACGGCGGAAAACGAAAAGCTGGCGCTGAAGCCTGCGCTGCAGCAGCTGGATAAAATCGTCGATTACAAATCCGCGCCCGCCTGCAACAACAAAAAGCAGTGCGATCTGGCCAGCGGCGACAACGCCTTCAGTGCGGAAAACGGTAAAGAGCCGAACGTCAGTGGGCCGCTTAAAGTCGGCAACTCTCTGATGGACGCCTTTACGCTGCAATATTATGAAGGCTTCCCGCTTGAGCAGGTTGCCTGGGGCCAGATCAAAACGCCAGAGCAGTGGAAAGCGCTGTCGGCGATTAAAAACGGCTATCAGGACGCGCTGTTCACCAGCCCGGATGTCGCGCGCGAAGTCGCCGCGCCGCTGGTGGATTACATCCGCAGCCAGCTGGTGGATCAGGACAAAGCCAACGCGCCGAAAATCACCCTGATGGTGGGACACGATTCCAATATCGCCTCGCTGCTGAGCGCGCTGCAGGTCAAGCCTTATGAGCTGCCGGAGACCTGGGAAAATACCCCTATCGGCGGTCAGGTGGTGTTTGAGCGCTGGCACGATGCGAAAAACAACAAAGATCTGCTCAAGCTGGAGTACGTCTATCAGACCGCCGACCAGCTGCGCGACGGTGAGGTGCTGAGCCTGAAAAATCCGCCGAAGCGGGTGACGCTTCAGCTGGCGGGCTGTCCCACGGACGGCAACGGCTACTGCAGCTGGGAGCAGTTCACCCAGGCGCTGAACGGCGCGCTGCAGGGCACGCCGATGGCGCCGGCCGCGCAGCCGGTTGCCGCTGACGCCGTCAACGGCGAAGGCGAGAAGTCAGCGGATAAAGCCGCTGCCGACAAGGCCGCTGCGGATAAAGCGGCAGCCGACAAAGCCGCGGCTGAGAAAGCCGCCGCCGAAAAAGCTGCCGCGCAGAAGGCCGCTGAGGCGAAAGCCGCCGAAGAGAAGGCAAAAGCGGCCGAGGAGAAAGCGAAGGTTGAACGCGCCGCCGCGCAGAAGGCGGCCGCCGAGAAAGCAGCTGCTGATAAAGCGGCAGCGGACAAAGCTGACGCCGACAAACCTGCCGACGCGCCTGCGCAGAAGCCGGTGGAATCCGCGCAGAACAGCGACGCGAAACAGACCGTTACCCAGTAATTCGCCACAGATGAAAAACCCCGCCGCGGCGGGGTTTTTTTATGGCGCGGGCGCGTTAGCCCGCAATCACCACCAGTTTCTGGTTAGCGAACTCTTTAATACCCAGATCCGACAGCTCGCGGCCATAGCCGGAACGCTTCACGCCGCCGAACGGCAGCTCGGCGGCGGTATCGCTCTGCGAGTTGATAAACACCATGCCGGTTTCAATCGCCGAGGCGAGACGACGACCGCGCGCGCTGTCGCGCGTCCAGACCGAGCCGCCCAGGCCGTAGTGCGAGTCGTTCGCCAGCGCGACGGCGGCGTTGTCGTCGCCGACCACGTAGACCTGCGCCACCGGTCCGAAAAACTCTTCATAGTAAGCCGGATTGTCTGGCCGGATATCGGTCAAAATTGTCGGCTGGAAGTAGTTGCCAACGCCCTCGACCGGTTTGCCGCCGATCAGCAGCGTCGCGCCGTTGCGCACCGCCTCATCGACCTGTTTCGCCAGCCGGTCGCGCGCATCCTTAGAGGAGAGCGGGCCGAGCGTGGTCTGCTCGTCCAGCGGATCGCCCAGCCGTGCGGCCTTCAGCGCCGCGCTGAATTTGTCGATAAAGGCGCTGGCGATCTTTTCATGCAGAATAAAACGCTTGGCGGCGGTGCAGACCTGGCCGCAGTTGCTGAGGCGCGCCAGCGCCCCCTGACGCACCGCCTCGTCGATATCGGCGTCGTCCAGCACCACGAACACATCATTGCCGCCCAGCTCCAGCGTCGATTTCTTCAGGTATTTGCCTGCCTGCTGTGCCACCGCGCTGCCGGCGCGTTCCGAACCGGTCAGGGCGACGCCCTGCACGCGATCGTCGGCGATCAGCTCGGCGACCTGGTCGCTGCTGATAAACAGATTGGTCCAGGCGCCTTCCGGCGCGCCCGCTTCTTTTACCAGCTGTGCGAAGACGTCGGCACAGTGCGGCACGATATTGGCGTGTTTCGCCAGCACCGGATTGCCCAGCGCCAGATTAGGCGCCAGCACGCGCATCAGCTGGTAGTAAGGAAAGTTCCACGGCTCGACGGCCACCAGCACGCCGATGGGATGGTACTCTACCCAGGCCTCGCCCAGATCGCTGGGGTAGGGCTGCGGCTTCAGGATCGCCGCCGCATGCTCGGCGTAATAGCGTGCGATCTGCGCACAAATCTTCACTTCTCCACGGCTCTGACCAATCAGCTTGCCCATCTCTTTGCTGGCGATGGTGGCCAGCTCGTCAACCCGGCTTTCCATCAAATCCGCCAGCTTCGCCAGTACCTGCAGACGCGGCTCAATATCACCTTTGCTCCACGACGAGTGGAACAGGCGATCCGCCGTCTCCAGCGCCTGGCTTACCGCGGTGGCGTCGTGAGAAGGCCAGCTTTTCAGCAGCTGATTGTTGGCGGGGTTAATGCTCTGATAGGAAGACATAGATTCTCCTTGGTCAGTAAAAAAGGTGAGGCGGGAAATCCCGCCTCGCAATCAGATGTTTTTGCGCTCTACCGGCGTGTCGTCCCAGGTCAGGACATCGGCTTCTGTTTTGTCAAAAGCGCGAAACAGCACTTCATCGTTGCCCTGCTGACGCCAGATCTCCTCCGCCAGCTTCTCGTCGTAGTTCGCCACTTCGAAAATAGCCTCTGCGATCTCTGGAGAGGTGTGACGCAGCGTGGCCCATTCGCCCACGTGGTGTGCTTTCGCTTGATCGTTAGACATCATTTTCTCCTTAGTGAAACTTACCCTTTGAGTTTTACCGTCAGTCCGGCAACGTGCTCGCCCTGAAAGCGGGCGATATTCAGTTCGGCTTCTGTTGGCTGGCGCGAGCCGTCGCCTCCCGCCAGCGTGGTGGCGCCGTAAGGCGTGCCGCCGCGCGTCTGCGAGATGTCGAACAGCTCTTTGGTGCCGTAGCCAATCGGCACGATCACCATGCCGTGATGCGCCAGCGTGGTCCAGACCGAGGTAATGGTCAGCTCCTGACCGCCGCCGGTGCCGGTGGAGGTGAAGACGCTGGCAACCTTGCCAAACAGCGCGCCAGAGGCCCACAGGCCGCCGGTGCGGTCCCAGAAGGTGCGCATCTGGCCGGACATATTGCCAAAGCGCGTCGGCGTGCCGATAAGAATGGCGTCATACTGCGGCAGGATCTCCGGCGTCGCTTCCGGCGCCGTCTGGTCGGTTTTGCCGCCCACCTGAGCGAAACGCTCGGCATCCATGGTTTCCGGCACGCGCCGGATGTCGACTTCGACGCCGGAAACGCGGCGCGCGCCTTCGGCCACCGCATTCGCCATGGTTTCGATATGTCCATACATTGAGTAATAAAGCACCAGAATTCTGGCCATTGCGCTCTCCTCAGCCTGTGAAAACCTAAGCAGAAGTATAGAAGAGCTTTCCGGGCCTGCGGCGAGATCGCAAAATTTGCGCTTTTTCTGCTGCATTGCATTCAGGCGGCGACCTGCGCACAATGGCGCCCGTTGAATCACGGAAGGTGTGTTATGTCGGACGTTTCCCGCACGCTGGCGCTGCGCGTATCGCGCGAAGAGCTGGTGCTGATTTTGATTACCATGATCTGGGGCGGCACCTTTCTGGTGGTGCATCGCGCGATGGCCGTTTCAGGGCCGTTCTTCTTTGTCGGCCTGCGTTTCGCCACCGCCGCGCTGATCCTCGCCTGCATTTTTCGCCGCGCGCTGGCGGGCACCACGCGGCAGGAGCTGATCGCCGGCGCGCTGATCGGCCTGTCGATCGCCGGCGGCTACGGCCTGCAAACCTGGGGCATGCAGACCATCTCCAGCAGCCAGTCCGCGTTTCTCACCGCGCTCTATGTGCCGGTGGTGCCGCTGCTGCAGTGGCTGTTTCTGCGTCGTCCGCCGGGCCTGATGGCATGGTGCGGCATTCTGCTGGCCTTTCTCGGCCTGATGCTGGTGGCCGGGCCGCAGGATGGTCGGATTAGCCTCAATCAGGGAGAAATCGCGACGCTACTCAGCACGCTGGCGATCGCCGCCGAGATCATTCTGATTAGCCGTTTCGCCGGGCAGGTGGACGTGCGGCGCGTGACGCTGATTCAGCTGGCGGTCGCCTCGCTGTGCGCCTTTGCCCTGATGACGCCGAACGGCGAGTCGATTCCGCCGCTCAGTCCGACGCTGCTGCTGAGCGCGCTCGGCCTCGGCGCCGCCAGCGCGTTGATTCAGGTGACAATGAACTGGGCGCAGCGCAGCGTCTCGCCGACGCGCGCCACGGTGATCTACGCGGGCGAGCCGGTCTGGGCGGGCGTGGTCGGGCGACTCGCCGGCGAGCGGCTGCCAGCGGCCGCTATTCTCGGCGGCGCGCTGATCGTCTGCGGCGTTATCGTCAGCGAGCTAAAGCTGAGGCGCAAAAAAGCGGCGCCTGTCGCGCCGCGCGACTAGCTAGCCCTGCTGGCGCGCCGGACGCTCCGTCAGCGCCGCGCCGCGCCGCTGCAGAATGGCGTTAAGCAGGATGGCGCCGAAAGTGGCGGTGCCGATGCCGCCCAGCGTAAAGCTGCCGATCTTCAGCGAAAAATCGCCCGCGCCCAGCACCAGCGTGGTGGCGACCATAATCAGATTGCCGTTCTGGCTGAAGTCCACATGATTCTGCAGCCAGATGCGCGCCCCCGCCACCGCGATCAGGCCGAAGACCACAATCGAGGCGCCGCCGATCACCGGCGCGGGAATGGCGTGGATCAGCGCGCCGAACTTGGGCGAAAAACCGAGGATCAGGGCGATCGCCGCCGCCGCGACGAACGCCAGCGTCGAGTAGACTTTGGTTATCGCCATCACGCCGATATTCTCCGCGTAGGTGGTGACGCCGCTGCCGCCCATCGCGCCGGAGACCATCGTCGCCAGCCCGTCGCCGACAAAGGCGCGCCCCATCCAGGGATCGAGATTGCGGCCGGTCATGCCCGCCACGGCCTTCAGATGACCAAGGTTTTCTGCCACCAGAATAATTGCCACCGGCGCGATCATCACTATCGCCTGCAGATCGAAGCTGGGCGCGGTGGTGTGCGGCATGCCGAACCAGGCGGCCTGCGCCACGCCGCTGAAGTCCACCGGCTTGCCGAAGCCCAGCACGTTGGTCAGCAGGGCGTAAATCGCCCAGGCGACGATCAGCCCCACCAGAATCAGCAGGCGCTGCACCATGCCGTGGGTAAACACCGCCACCAGGCCGATGGCGAGCACCGTCATCACCGCCATCCAGCTGTCAAAGCCGGACGCCGCCACGCTGTGCACCGCAATCGGCGCAAGGTTAAGCCCGATCGCCATCACCACGGCGCCGGTCACCACCGGCGGCATCAGCCGCTCGATCCAGCGCGTGCCGACTTTCATCACCACCAGACCGATCAGCGTATAGAGCGCGCCGCAGGCGATAACCCCGCCGAGCGCGACGCTGAGATGCGGGTTGAGTCCCTGACCGTTAAAGCCGGTCACGGCGATCACCACGCCGACAAAGGCCGCGCTGGAGCCGAGATAGCTCGGCACGCGTCCGCCGGTGACGACAAAAAAGAGCAGGGTGCCGATGCCCGACACCAGAATCGCCAGATTGGGATCCAGCCCCATCAGCAGCGGCATCAGCACGGTAGCACCGAACATCGCCACCGCATGCTGTAAACCGAGGATCGCCGTTTGTCCAAAGGGCAGCGTCTCATCCGGGGCGATCAGCCCGCCGTCCGATACCGCCGACTTTTTACGCCATTGAGGAAACCAGGAACTCGCCATCGTTATCTCCAAAAAAAAGGGGGGGATCAGGCCGCGCAGGGCGGATTAGCGGGCATCCTGCCGCTGCAGGGGTAAATAACCGCGATCGAACCAGGCCAGCCCGTGCAGATTGTGGCTAACGGTCAGCGCCAGCACCTCGCAAAACAGCACGTCATGGGTGCCGACCTGTGCGATCTCGCTGATGCGGCAGTCGAACGAGGCCAGCGCGCCCTCCAGTCGCGGCGAACCTGTGGCGCCCGTGCGCCACTGCGCCGCCTGAAAGCGTGTCTCCATCGGCGTTTTGCCGCCGAACAGCGTCGAGATCGCCGCCTGATCGGCCGCCAGCGTATTGACGCAAAGCTGGCGGTTGGCGGTGAAAACGGACCATACCGAAGCCGAGCGGTTCAGGCAGACCAGCAGGGTCGGCGGGGTATCGGTGACGCTGCACACCGCCGAGGCGGTAAAGCCGGCGCGACCCGCCGGGCCGTCGGTGGTGATGATATTCACCGCGGCGCCAAGGCACGCCATGCCGTCGCGAAACGCCTGCTTCTCGACCCGTCCGATGTCAGGTAAAACAGAAAGGATGCTCATCGTTCTCTCCTCAGCTCGCCGCGCGCTGTGGCGCGGCCTCGCTCCTGTTAAGCCACTGCAGCAGCAGCGAATTGAAGCCTTCCGCGTCGGTCACGCTCATGGCGTGACCGCCCCAGCACATGGCGATCTGCTGCGCATTGGGCAGCGCGTCGGCCAGCTGCGCGTTGCAGCTCCAGGGTACCAGCAGGTCGTCCTGGCTGCAGATCGCCAGCACCGGCTGCGTAATGCGTGCGGCGTGAGCGGTAAAGTCGGCGCACATCAGGGCGTTCAGGCGGCGCAGCAGGTTATCGCGCCCCTGAAAATGGGCGATATGCGCCGCTTCCTCTTCGGCGAGACGCGTCTGATGCTGCGCCATCCACTCCGCCGGATAGAGAAACAGCGGCTGCGCGCGCACAAACGCCTCGACGCCGACGTGCAGCAGCAGATCCTGCCGCACCTGAAAACAGCGCCGCGTATGCGGATGCAGCCGCAGCCAGCCGTTGATCACCGCCACGCGCTCGACGCGCTCAGGGTAATCAAGCGCCAGCTGCAGCCCCACCAGCCCGCCGAGCGCATGGCCGATAACGCCAAAGCGCTCAATGCCGTGCTGCGTCAGCGCCTCTGCCAGCTCGGCCGCCATCATCGTCATCGAATAGTCAGCCGGCAGCGGCTGCGCGCTGCGGCCGGTGCCGCGCTGGTCGTAGCGCACCACGCGATAGCCGGCGTTCAGCGCCGCCAGCTGCGGCTGCCAGAAGCCCGTCACGCCGCCCAGGCCCGACGACAGCACCAGCGTCGGCGCCGCACTATCCTGACGACCCGTGATTTCCAGATGCATTACACCTCCCGCTGGCCGATATGCGCCACGCTGGCGATCTCCACCAGCGCGTCAGGCTTCACCAGACCGCACTGAATGCAGAAGCGCGCCGGCTTATCGCCGGGGAAATAGTCGGCGTAGACCTGATTGATCGCGGCGTAGTGCTGCCAGTCGGTGAGAAAAATCGAGTTGAAGGTGACGTCGTCGAGCGTGCCGCCCGCGGTTTCAATCACCGTTTTAATGGTTTCCAGTACGTGACGCGTCTGCGCGGCGGCGTCGCCAACGTGCACCACGTTGTTCTGTTTGTCGAACGGCAGGGTGCCGGAGACGTAAACCACGCCGTCGGCCAGCGTGCCGGGCACGAAAGGGGCGATCGGCGTCGTGGTGCCCGGTGGGATAATCACAGATTTCGGCATGGCATTACTCCTTATGGCCCTTCAGGCTTTCGCAAAAAACATCCACGCTGGAGACCCAGCCAAAAAAGGTTTCGATATTGAATATCGCCGCCTGCTGGGCGAACGCCGGGCCCGCCTGGTAAGTTGCGTCTTCCAGCACCACGCCGAAATACTCGAGGAAGAAGCCGTCGCGCAGCGTGGATTCGACGCAGACGTTGGTGGCGATGCCGGTGAAGATCAGATGACGAATGCCGCGGCTGCGCAGCATGCTGTCGAGCGGCGTGTTGAAAAAGCCGCTGTAGCGCGGTTTCGGCAGCACGATGTCGCCCGGCTGCGGCTGCAGCGCGTCTACCAGCGCATAGTCCCAGCCCCCTTTCGCCAGCAGCGAACCCTGCAGTTCAGGGCGCTTGCGCATGGTTTTCAGCGCGTTCGACTTATGAAAATTGGGCGAACCGGCGTCGCCCGCTTCGACATAGTCCGCGTCCCAGCCGTTCTGAAACCAGATAATCTGCACGCCCGCGGCGCGCGCGGCGGTGACGGCCTGATGGATCTTCTCAATTACCGGCGCGGTGGCGGAGACGTCGAATCCGGCCAGATCGAGGTAGCCGCCCGGCGTGGCGTAGGCGTTTTGCATATCCACCACGATCAGCGCACTTTGCGTCGGCGGGAAGGCGATCGCTTCCGGGCGCGCGGGCAGTTCAACCTGCGGCAGCGCAGGGGTGTGGGCGCAGTAAACGGTGCTCATCAGGCGACCTCTCTGTTGTCATTAATCTGGCTGCGGCACTGCATCAGCGGCTGAATATGCTGGCCGAAATCTTCGATGCCCTGCAGGAAGTCATCAAAGGTGAGCAGCACACCCTCGGCGCCCTCAACCAGCGCCACCTCGTCGAGCATGCGCGCCACGCTGGCGTAAGAGCCGACCAGCGTGCCCATATTGATATTGACGGCAGAGGTGGGGTCGGCCATCTGGCGCACGCTAGTGTCGCTGCCGGAGCGTTTGTCCTGCTGGCTCTGAGTGGTGAGCCAGGCGAGCGCCTCTTCGTCGGCGCCTGCTTTGTAGTGTTCCCACTTATCGCGCGCCGCTTCGTCGCTGTCGGCGGCGATAATCATAAACAGCACGTAGGAGCCGACGTCGCGGCCCGCCTTATCCGCCGCCTGCTTCATGCGCGCGGCGGTCGGCGCAAAGGCGGCCGGCGTGTTGACCCCTTTGCCGAAGCAGAAGTTGTAGTCGGCGTGCTGCGCGGAAAAGGCCATACCGGCGTCGCTCTGGCCGGCGCAGATCACCTTCATCGGACGCTGCGGCTGCGGGCTGACGCGGCAGTCGTTCATGGTGAAGAACTCCCCTTTAAAATCAGACTGGCCGCTGCCCCACAGATCGCGCAGCACGGTGACGTACTCCGTCAGGTAGTCGTAGCGGCGGCTGAAGTAGTCATCGCCCGGCCAGATGCCCATCTGCTCATATTCCGGCTTCTGCCAGCCGGTTACCAGGTTGACGCCGAAGCGGCCGCCGGAAATAGAGTCGATGGTCGAGGCCATGCGCGCCACGATGGCGGGCGGCAGCGTCAGGGTGGCGGCGGTGGCGTAGATTTCAATGCGCGAGGTGACGGCGGCCAGGCCGGCCATCAGGGTGAAGGATTCCAGATTGTGATCCCAGAACTCGGTTTTGCCGCCAAAGCCGCGCAGCTTGATCATCGAGAGCGCAAAATCAAAATGGTAATGCTCCGCGCGCTGCACGATCGCCTTATTCAGCTCGAAGGTCGGTTTGTAGTGCGGAGCGTGGGTGGAAATCAGCCAGCCGTTGTTACCAATCGGAATAAAAACGCCAATCTTCATGTCAAACCCTCTTTGTCAGGTAGTAAAAGATAGGGTGCGCAGCGCGGCATCCTGCTTCATCCCTGATGGCGGCGCTTGCTGACAAATTTGCAAAGGTTGTGCCACAAAATAAAAGATGATGATTAACAATTGGTTAAATAAAAGAGGCATCGAAAAACCAGAGCAACTGGTCCGTTTTGGACCAGTTGGTCAAAAAGCGCTGCACGTTTTGCAGGCAGTCTGAGCGAAAAAGGTGCAGCGGCGCGATTGGGCAGGGCGGAGCGGCTTTGCTATGATGCCAGTACGCTTAAGGAACGAGGCAACGCTGTGAAAACAGATGAAAAACAACCGACGCGTCGATCGCGCGCCACCGCGGCGAAACGCGCCGCCATTCTGGAGGCGGCGCTGGCGCTCTTCTCACAGTTTGGCATTCACGGCACGCGTCTGGATCAGGTCGCCGAGCGCGCCGACGTGTCGAAAACCAATCTGCTCTACTATTTCCCGTCGAAAGAGGCGCTCTACGTCGCGGTGCTGAAAGAGATCCTCGACGTCTGGCTGGCGCCGCTGCGCGCGCTGCAGCACGATATGGATCCGCTTAGCGCCATCCGTCGCTATATCCGCCTGAAGCTTGAAGTCTCGCGCGACCATCCGCAGGCGTCGCGTTTATTCTGTCTGGAGATGCTGCAGGGCGCGCCGCTGCTGAAAGGCGAACTGGCGGGCGACCTTAAACAGCTGGTGGATGACAAGGCGGCCATCGTCGAACGCTGGATCAATGAAGGGCGTCTGGCGGGCGTTCAGCCGCAGCACCTCTTTTTTATGCTGTGGGCCGCGACCCAGCACTACGCGGATTTCGCCAGCCAGGTCGAGGCGATTACCGGCCAGACGCTGAGCGATGCGCGCTTTTTTGATGAAACGGTCGAGAATGTCCAGCGCATGATTATCGAAGGCATTCGCGTGCGCTGATTTTCCGCGGCGGTCGCCGCCTGTTCTGCCCTGGAGTCACCGATGGATTCAGTTTCACAACTGCTGTTGGGCGCGTCGGTCAGCGTCGCGGTCATGGGGCGGCGCGTGCCGCTCTGGCAGGCGGCGGCGGTCGGCGCGGCGTGCGGCACCTTGCCCGATCTCGATGTGTTTATCGATCACGGCGATGCAATCCGCAATATGACGCTGCACCGCACCGAAAGCCATGCGCTGCTCTGGCTGACGCTGGCTTCGCCGCTGCTCGCCTGGCTTATCGCCGGACTGTTTCGGCGCGGCGTGCGCTGGCAGCAGTGGTGGCTGGCCATCTGGCTGGCGCTCATCACCCATCCGCTGCTGGATCTGATGACGGTCTACGGCACGCAGCTGGGCCTGCCGCTCACCGATCACCCCTTTGCCGTTGGCAGCATCTACATCGTCGATCCGCTCTATACGCTGCCGCTGCTGATCGGCCTTGCGGCGGCGTTTTGGCGCGGCGGCGCGGGCGGTTTGCGCTGGAATCGCGCCGGGCTGGCGCTCAGCACCCTCTATCTCGGCTGGAGTATGGCGATTCAGGGCGTGGCAGGCTGGCAGATTGCGCAGTCGCTGGCGCAGCAGCGCATGCCTGACGACAAGGTGCTGGTGACGCCCACCGCCTTTAATACCCTGGTGTGGCGCACGGTGATTATCGACGGCGATCGCTACGGCGAAGCTTACTGGTCGCTGCTGTCGCCGAGGCGGCCGCTGCAGATCAGCTGGCATGCGCGTCACACCGCGCTGTTCGCGCCGCTAAAGGGCAGCTGGCACGCCGAGCGCGTTGCCTGGTTTAGCCACGGTTTTTATGCGCTGCGCGAGCAGGCGGGGCAAATCACGATTGCCGACTTACGCATGGGGGAAGGGGAGAACTATACCTTTACCTTTGGGCTCGGCACGCCACAGGCGCCCGCCGCGCATCCTGAGCGGCTGCCTTCTACGCGGCCTGCGCTGGGGCAAAGCTTTAAGGCCATCTGGGAGCGGCTCTAAGCACGCTGTCGTCCCGGTCAGGCGACCGGGACGTTAACCTTTTACCGTGCGGCGCGACGGCGCAGCAGCCAGCCCATAGTCAGCATCACAAACCACAGCGGCGTCACCATCAGCGCCTGGCGGGTATCTTCCTGCAGGGTGAGCAGCACCAGCACAAAGGCGAAGAACGCCATCACCACCCAGCACATTACCTTGCCGAGCGGCATTTTGAAGCCTGAGGCGGCATGACGCTCTGGATACTTTTTACGGTAGGCCAGATAGCTGCAGAGAATAATGGTCCAGACGAACATAAACAGGATCGCCGACACCGTGGTCACCATGGTGAACACCGTCATCACGTCCGGGATCAGATAAATCAGCGCAACGCCCGCCAGCAGGCAGAGGCAGGAGAAGAACAAACCGGCGGTCGGCACCGCGCGCGCGGAGAGCTGACCAAAGGCGCGATGCGCCACGCCCTGTTGCGCCAGACCGTAGAGCATACGACTGGTAGAGAAGATGCCGCTGTTGGCGGAAGAGGCCGCCGAGGTCAACACCACGAAGTTAACGATGCTGGCTGCGGCGGGCAGGCCGATCAGCACAAACATCTCAACAAAGGGGCTGCGATCCGGCAGCACCTGAGTCCAGGGCGTCACCGCCATGATCACCATCAGCGCCAGCACGTAAAACATAATCACGCGCAGCGGAATGGCGTTGATGGCGCGCGGCAGCACCTTATGCGGATCGTGCGTTTCCGCCGCCGCGGTGCCCACCAGCTCAATGCCGACAAAGGCGAAAACCGCTATCTGGAATCCGGCGAAAAAGCCGCTCAGCCCTTTCGGGAACAGGCCGCCGTGATCCCAGATATTGCTCAGCGACGCGGTGCCGCCGCCAGGGGAGGGATAATGCAGGCTGACCAGCACCACGCCGGTCACAATCAGCGCCACGATGGCGACGATCTTGATAATGGCGAACCAGAACTCCATCTCGCCGAACATCTTCACCGTGGCAATATTAAGCGCCAGGAAAACAAACACGCAGAGCAGGGCGCTCATCCACACGGAAAAGCCAGGAAACCAGAGCTGGAAATAGGCGGAGATCGCCACCACGTCGGCGATGCCGGTCACCACCCAGCAGAACCAGTAGGTCCAGCCGGTAAAATAACCCGCCCAGGGCCCGAGCAGATCGGCGGCGAAATCGCTGAACGATTTATATTCCAGATTGGAGAGCAGCAGCTCGCCCATGGCGCGCATCACAAAAAACAGCATAAAGCCGATGATCATATAGACGAAAATGATCGAGGGGCCCGCCAGGCTGATGGTTTTACCGGAGCCCATAAACAGGCCGGTGCCGATGGCGCCGCCGATGGCGATAAGCTGAATGTGGCGGTTATGCAGATTACGCCGGAGCTTGTCAGGATTCTCCTGCGCAGCGGCGACTTCTTTTGTTTGATCAACCATAAAATTGTTATTCCTGTCTGGATGTTGTGTCAGCTCTGCTGGCTGTTTGTGGTGCCTGCCTGGAGGCAAGTTGGCATAAGATAGAGGAATAAGACAAAAGCCCGCTAATGGTTTTTGTCTAAACCTGGGCTTTACGTCTTAGTAACATGTCAGAAAATCTTTACGCGGCACAAACTTGCGGCACAACGCTGCTGTTTTAAACGAAATGCGCCGTTAACGGCGCTAAACCGGCGCGTAGCTTCTACACTTTTGTTCTCTAAATCAAGCTGCTGCGAGAGGGAGAATGCGCGCGATTATTTTGTTGCTGATACTGGCTGCGGCGGGCTGGTGGAGTCTGCCCTGGCTAAAACAGCATTTGCCGCCTCAGTTCAACCCTTTCACGCCGCTGGCGGTAACCGATCCGCCCGGCTGGATGACGCGCTACAAGCTTAAGCGGCTGGCGAACAACCCCGCGGCCTGTCTGGATGTGATGCGTCGCGCTCAGCAGGCGGGTTTCGTCACCTTTAGCCCACGGCCCGCCGTTACCGGCGCCTGTCCGCTGCCCGCTCCGCTGCGCATCCAGCGCTTCGGCAAGGTCAGCTTAAGCAGCAGCTTTCTCGCCAGCTGTCCGCTGGCGGTGGCCAGCACCATGTATGTGCTGCGCAGCCAGCAGCAGCTGGCGCAGCGGCAGCCCGGCGCCTCGCTGGCGCGCATCACCCATGTCGGCAGCTACGCCTGTCGCAATATCTATCACCGCGCCGAAGGACGGCTGAGCGAACACGCCAGCGCCGACGCCTGGGACGTGACGGGATTTCAGCTTGGCGACGGGCAAAGGCTGGAGGTAGGGAAAAACTGGACGCAGCCGGAAAATAAATCCCTGCTGCTGCGCCAGCTCTGGCAAGAGGGCTGTAATAATTTCGGCAATGCGCTTGGCCCGGATTATAACGCCGCGCACGCCAGCCATTTTCATTTCGGCATGCGCGGAACAGGCTACTGCCGCTAAATTACACCGCCGGGTTCAGGCCGCGCTTAATCAGGAAATGGTTGGCTGGCCAGGAAAATATAAATCCGGTCAGCATCGCCAGCTGCAACATAAACCAGAAGGCGGTGACCAGCGGGTTTATTTGTTGGTTAAGCACAAATTTCAGGGCCAGCCCCATAAAGAGGAAAATACCCGCCTGATAAACCAGCAGCGGAAAGGTTTCGGTGCGAAACGCTACCAGCAGGGCGCGCCAGACCGATAGCGCGTCGCGCTGTTTGATCGCCAGAAATTGTAAAAACAAGCCGCTAAACAGCGAAATAGCGAGACAAATAATCGCCTGCATCCATAATGGCGTCGCAAAATGGAAATGGTTGAGAAGAGTGATAATCGGAAGTGTAATCAGTTCGCTGAAGATACAGGCCGCCGCCGTTAATGAGGTGGTGATAAATATGGTTGGCCAGCCTGCGTAGCGGTGAATTTTTTGCGGCGCCAGCAGCGCTAATTTAAGCTGGCGGGAGGGTTTTCGCCCCAGATACCACCAGGCCAGCCAGCCGAAGAACGGCATGTAGAGGCCGGTAAGCGGCCAGATCAGGTTCATTATCCTGACGGGATGCGGATGGCGAAATATATCCTTCAGGATCATTAAAGCGGTACAGCCCCCCAGCAACAGAAAGGGTAATGCCAGCTGATTCAACATAGGGTCTCCCACCTGCAAATGTTAACGTGCGTCCGCCCGTTCGTCCGACGCAGCCAGCTAGCGCATGCCGTACGAAAGTCAGAAAAATGCAAAGGCTTGAGCTGTTAAGCGTAGCCCCGATTGCGTCGCGCTGACACGCGAAATCGATAAGCGAGGCGGCAAGAAGGTGCGCTAATTTCATTCACGGCTGGCACCCTTTCTTTAGAGTAGCTTAACTCTATGTTTACAAATAAATTACGAGTTATGCTAATTTTACTTAATGGCTATGCTAAATGGTGCTCAATGTATGGAAAATTTATTGTGTTGGTGATGATTGAATCTCTATCAGAAAAATCTTATTCTGTTTTTTTTGGCGCTATAATGCTGTGAATGAGATCACTTTTCGGGAAGCGCATGCGACAGGCTTTTAGTAAAACACGAACAACCGGACGTCACGTGGTTTTTACTTGCATATCTGTTTTTCTCAATAAAACTTTTTTCTCTTATAAATTTATTTTTTTGCAAATGAATAACCTCAATAACCAGACGCATCAGCGTGAGGATAACGCCGAGGCAATATGACTAACGACAATTATTTCGTCTGGCGCAGAGAGACGGAAAAACAATTTCAGGCTATCACTTCAACCGCGCAATTGAAGACGCTTATTCAGACGCTGGTGGTGTCATTAGGCTTCGATAGCTATTCCTTTTTGATTCAGCATCCTGTGCCTTTTACCCGTCCGCGCATTTTTTTGCACCACACTTATCCCAAAGCCTGGATGAAACGCTATGAGGAACAAAACTATTACGCCGTCGATCCGGTGTTATTGCTTTGCCAGCAGCCGGGACGAGGGCTGGAGTGGACGGATGACATCTTCACTGGGGCCGGGGATTTGTGGAAAGAGGCGCAGGAGTATGGGCTAATCAGCGGATTTTCCTGCTCCGCGATGGCGTCAAATCGCGCCATTGGTATATTATCTATAGCATCTCGCCTGGCAAGAAAGACGCAGCATTTGCACACCGAGCTGGAAGTGAAACTGCACTTTCTGGCGGAACTGAGCTTGCGCGCCCTGCAGCGCTTTTCAGATGATGCGCTGATGGTGCTAAAAAATGATTTCAGCCAGCGCGAGCTGGAGATTTTGAAATGGACCGCCGAAGGGAAAACCTCGGCTGAAATTTCGCTTATTTTGTCTATTTCGCAACACACGGTCAATTTTCACCAAAAAAATATGCAAAAGCGATTTAATGTTTCCAATAAAACGCAAATTGCCTGTTATGCGGCGGCAATTGGACTGATATAGAAAATGACAACTACTAATTTTAGTAGTTACGTTACCGGAGGCAGTTGTCTACCCTGCGCCGGAACGTTGCCAGGCTGGCGTAGCGTAAATCAGTGCAAACATGAGGATGTCAGGGGCGCATGATGAAAATAATTCAAACCCAGTTAAAGGATATGCCGTCCTCTCTGCTGGCCGAGTTAGGCAGCTACCGATATAGCGTATTTGCGCGTGGAGAAGGTTGGTCAATTCCGCCGCGTCTGAGCACGCCGGGCCAGGAGTATGATCGTTTCGATCGTTCGGACGTCACCTGGCTGCTGGCCTGGAACGCGCGCGATGGCATCAGCGGCTGCGCGCGTCTGATGCCGTGGCAGGAACCAACCCAAAACGAAGGGCTGGTGGTGCCGTTCAGTCATGAGAAGGTGTGGGAGATGTCGCGCTTCTCAGCGAAGCTGGAGCTGGATGCGGAACTGCCGTTCAACCTGTTGTGGCACGCCGTGCAGCTCGCCGAACTCAACGGCATGGAGTATTTGATCAGCTCGGCGACGCCGATGCTGGAGAAAATGTTTGAAGAGCATCAGGTGGCGTATGAGCCGCTTACCCCGGGCTTAATCCAGTCGGAAGACAACCTGTTTGCCATTCGTATCCCGGTCGAGCAGCCGGCGCTGGCGGAAAAATATCGCGGTACGCGCCGCTTTAGTCCTGAAGAGGTGCTGCCGTCGCTGGGCGTCTCGGTAAACTGGCAGTCGCACACCTGACGGCGCGCCCCCGCTGTAGCGGGGGCGAACGCATCACTGACGATACGCGGTTTTAATCTGCTTAATGGTGTTGCTGAACACTTCTGCCTGGGGTTTGTCGCCCAGCGTCTGCACGTAGCGCTCCATATTTATAATCACTTTACCGGCGTCCGCCTGGCCCATTCCTTTCAGAATCAGCGTAACCATCATCTTCAGGCAGGCTACCTCATCGGCCAGCTTCAGCGTGTCGTGCGAGGTGACGAATTCTTCATCGCTCATTGTAATCTCCTTGGGGGTGAATGATCGTGCCGGCATGTTCCGCGCAGCCGTGCGTGAGTATATCACATCACCGCTTTTCCCTGTAAAAGCGAAGCGTGACGGCGCTCGGCTCACAACCGGATATTATTTAATGTAGATGATGAATAATTTTCACAGGAGCGCGTCAACTCATTTATCCCGTAAAATAACTTTACGCGGCGTTATAATTTAACTGATTGAAAATAAATAACTAGTTATAAAAAACTTTCGCCTGAATTTTATCCATTCAACATATTTTTTGAACGAAAAGAAAAGCTTTGATGTAAATCATTGAATACGGTCTTACATTCAGCCCGTTGATGTTCATTACCCTGAAAAGCAGGTATCATGCGCGCATTCACTACTCGTTTTATTCCCCCTTTTTGCTTGCGGAGTGCTCCCCGTTGATCAGTGTTCTTCTTGTGGATGACCATGAACTGGTACGCACCGGTATTCGACGCATACTGGAAGATATGAAAGGTCTTGTGGTCGCGGGAGAGGCCTGTTGCGGCGAGGACGCGGTGAAATGGTGTCGCGCCCATCCGGTTGATGTGATCCTGATGGATATGAATATGCCCGGCATCGGCGGGCTGGAGGCGACGCGCAAAATCGTGCGCTTTAATCCCGACATCAAAATTATTATGCTGACCATCCACACCGAAAACCCGCTGCCCGCTAAAGTGATGCAGGCGGGCGCGGCGGGCTACCTCAGCAAAGGCGCCGCGCCGCAGGAGGTGGTGAACGCAATTCGTTCGGTGCACGCCGGTCAGCGCTACATCGCTTCAGATATCGCGCAGCAGATGGCGCTGAGCCAGATTGAGCCGCAAAAGGCAGAATCGCCCTTCAGCTGTTTGTCGGAAAGGGAATTGCAGATTATGCTGATGATCACCCGGGGGCAAAAGGTGACGGAAATTTCCGAGCAGCTCAATCTCAGTCCTAAAACCGTTAACAGCTACCGTTATCGCATGTTCAGCAAGCTAAACATCAGCGGTGACGTAGAGTTAACGCATCTGGCCATTCGACATGGCCTGTTCAATGCGGAGCCGTTAATCAGTAGTGAGTGAAGTTTTCGACGCCAAAGCCTTTCTCAGCACGGTGACCAGTCAGCCGGGCGTGTACCGCATGTACGATGCCTCGGACACCGTGATCTATGTAGGAAAAGCTAAAGATCTTAAAAAGCGCCTCAGCAGCTACTTTCGCAGCCACGTCGGCAGTCGAAAGACAGAGGTGCTGGTGAGCAACATCCATCATATAGACGTCACCGTCACGCATACCGAAACGGAAGCGCTGCTGCTTGAGCACAACTACATCAAGCTCTATCAGCCGCGCTACAACGTGCTGATGCGTGACGATAAGTCCTATCCGTTTATTTTTCTCAGCAGCGACGCCCATCCGCGCCTGGCCTATCATCGCGGCGCGAAACATGCCAAAGGCGAATATTTTGGCCCGTTCCCCAACGGCTACGCGGTGCGTGAAACTCTGGCGCTGATGCAGAAGGTGTTTCCGATTCGCCAGTGCGAAAACAGCGTCTACCGCAATCGCTCCCGACCCTGTCTGCAGTATCAGATTGGCCGCTGCCTCGGTCCCTGCGTCGCCGGTCTGGTGAGCGAAGAGGAGTATGCGCAGCAGACCGAGTATGTGCGGCTCTTTTTGTCCGGCAAGGACGATCAGGTGCTGAACATGCTGGTGAAGCGGATGGAAGAGGCGAGCGTCGGGCTGCGCTTTGAAGAGGCGGCGCGTCTGCGCGATCAGATTCAGGCGGTGCGCCGCATCACCGAAAAGCAGTTTGTCTCGAATCAGGGCGACGATCTCGATGTGATGGGCGTGGCCTACGACGCCGGTATGGCCTGTCTGCACGTGCTGTTTATTCGTCAGGGCAAGGTATTAGGCAGCCGCAGCTACTTTCCAAAAGTGCCGGCGGACACCGAGCTGGCGGAAGTGGTGCAGACCTTTGTCGGCCAGTTCTATCTGCAGGGCAGCGAAGCGCGCACCCTGCCGGGCGATATCCTGCTCGACTTCGACCTGCCGGAGCGCGAGCTGCTCTCCGCGTCGCTGAGCGAGCTGGCAGGGCGGCGCGTGGCTATCCAGAGCAAGCCGCGCGGCGATCGCGCGCGCTACCTCAAGCTGGCGCGCACCAACGCGGCAACGGCGCTCACCACGCGGCTGTCGCAGCACTCCACCATCCAGCAGCGGCTGGCGGCGCTGGCGCAGTTCCTCGAACTCGACAAAATTAACCGCATGGAGTGTTTCGACATCAGCCACACCATGGGCGAGCAGACCATCGCCTCCTGCGTGGTGTTCGACGCCAATGGCCCGCTGCGCAGCGACTACCGCCGCTACAATATCGACGGCATCACCCCTGGGGATGACTATGCGGCGATGAATCAGGTGCTGCGTCGCCGCTACGGCAAGGCGCTGGACGAGGATAAAATCCCCGACGTTATTCTCATCGATGGCGGCAAAGGCCAGCTGTCGCAGGCGAAGCAGGTGTTTGCTGAGCTGGAGGTAGAGTGGGACAAATCGCGGCCGATCCTGTTAGGGGTGGCGAAAGGCAGCGATCGTAAAGCGGGGCTGGAAACGCTGTTCTTCGAGGCGGAAGGCGAGGGCGTTTCACTGCCGCCAGACGCGCCTGCGCTGCACGTCATTCAGTATATTCGTGATGACGCTCACAATCATGCAATTTCGGGCCACCGTAAAAAACGGGCGAAAGTGAAGAACACCAGCGCGCTGGAGAGCATAGAAGGCATCGGTCCAAAACGTCGCCAGCAGCTGCTGAAGTACATGGGAGGCCTGCAACCGCTGATGAACGCAACGGTCGAGGAGATCGCCAATGTGCCTGGCATTTCGTTCGCGCTGGCCGAAAAAATATACCATTCGCTAAAACACTAGCATTGAAACAGGTGAGGCAATGTAGGAACATAGGGGAAATTCTACCCATTCCAGACAGTTACCGGCATATGCAATATAACATTCCGACGTGTCTCACCCTGTTTCGAGTCGTCCTGATCCCTTTTTTCGTGCTGGCTTTCTATCTGCCGTTCTACTGGGCGCCTTTCGCCGCCGCGCTGATCTTCGTGATCGCCGCCGTGACCGACTGGTTCGACGGCTTTCTGGCGCGCCGCTGGAAGCAAACCACGCGCTTCGGCGCCTTTCTCGATCCGGTAGCCGATAAGGTGATGGTGGCGATTGCGCTGGTGCTGGTGGCGGAATACTTTCATTCCTGGTGGATTACCCTGCCGGCCGCGACCATGATCGCGCGTGAGATTATTATCTCCGCGCTGCGCGAATGGATGGCGGAAATCGGCAAGCGCAGCAGCGTGGCGGTCTCCTGGATCGGCAAGGTGAAAACCACGGCGCAGATGCTGTCGCTGGTGGCGCTGCTGTGGCGTTACGACACCACCGTGGTCGCGGTGGGCGTGGTGGCGCTCTATATCGCCGCCGTGCTCACTTTCTGGTCAATGTTTCAGTATTTGAGCGCCGCGCGCGGGGATCTGCTCGATAGCTGATCGATGCGACTTAAAAAGCAGCAAACGGACGCATTGTGAGGATAATTCTGTTGACTCAATGCGTCAGGTCAGTAGAATGCATCGCATCGAACGGCAGCGAGGCTGTCAGAAGATAAAGAAAATCAGCAAGTTCCATCGGATTGCTGGCTAATGCGGGAATAGCTCAGTTGGTAGAGCACGACCTTGCCAAGGTCGGGGTCGCGAGTTCGAGTCTCGTTTCCCGCTCCAGATTTGCAGGTCAGGATAACCTGGCGGCACAGCGGATAAAGGCGCGTTGGCAGAGTGGCCATGCAGCGGATTGCAAATCCGTCCACCTCGGTTCGACTCCGGGACGCGCCTCCACTTTACACCCTGCCCGGGTGGTGAAATCGGTAGACACAAGGGATTTAAAATCCCTCGGCTTATGGTCGTGCGGGTTCAAGTCCCGCCCCGGGCACCATTTCTGTCTACCAGAAAAAACAAATTAAAACAAAGCAATATAAGCAATGTCGTGACCGCCTTCTGGGCGGTTTTTTTGTGCCTGCGCGCCAGAAAAAACCCGGTGTTAACCGGGTTTTTACCATTAAGACTGCGGCTGGCCAACCGGGCCTGAACCGAGCGTGCCGCCCGGCGACGACTGGCCGCTTGGCGCATGAGGACGGCCATCTGATTTAATCGCATTGCTGCGGTGCATACAGCCTGCCAGCGCCATGACCGCCAGCGTAATGCAGATCCCTTTTTTCACGTTGTTCATCGTTGCCACCTCATTCTCTGGTATTGAAAAGAAAGCATTAAAATGCAATGAAATTAAAGCGTAGCAGGCCGTGGCCAGCTCACCAGGGGGAAACTCCTGAATTTGCTTTTGCGCGGAAAGTTGACCCGCCTCTCATCTGCGCCAGCCTGAGGTGCAAAACCGCGCCTGATGCGTTACTTTCACGCCTCCGTCACGCGGCACGGGCCGCCGTCAAAAAGGAAACAAGATGCAGGGCGTCGTAAAATTTATCAAAGGCTGGCTGCTGTTTTCCCTGCTGTGGGGCCTGTTTATGTGGTTCTGCTTCTGGCAGAAAGAGGGAATGGAGACGGGGATGGTGGTGGTGAAAAGCCTCTACGCCGGCGTGATCTATCAGGCGCTGACGACGCTGGTGGCACGCTATAAAGCCCGCCGCCAGATCAAACCGCTGTGACAGCGATGCGGCGTCGACCGCATCGCTCAGCAAAAAACGCTTATTCAAATTTCCCGGTCAGGCGCTGATGAAAATCGCTGCTGCGGCTGTCTAGCCCAACAATGGTCACCTGCGCGCCGTGGCGCTGGTAGCGATACTCAATGCCGTCAAGGGCGGCCACCGATGAGGCATCCCAGATTTGCGCATGGGTGAGATCGATAGTGACCTGCGCAGGATCATGTCCGTAGTCGAAGTGCTCAAACAGATCGTTGCTGCTGGCGAAGAACAGCGGCCCGCGCACGGTGTAGCGCACCGATGTGCCGTCGGCGCTCAGCTCGCGCTCGGCATGGATCACATGCGCGATACGGCGCGCGAACAGCAGCATGGCGGCAATCACGCCCGCCAGCACGCCCAGCGCCAGGTTACCGGTCCACACCGTGACCCCAATCGTCAGGCCCATCACCAGCGTCTCTGACCAGGGCATCCGTTTTAGCGTGGCGGGCTGCAGGCTGTGCCAGTTCACCGTTTTCGCGGCAACGACCATCATAATGCCCGCCAGCACCACCATCGGAATTTGCGCCATCAGCGCGCTCAGGCCGGTGACCAGCAGCAGCAGCACCAGCCCGGCGACCACGGTTGAGACGCGGGTGCGCGCCTTGCCCAGTTCGACGTTGACGATGGTCTGACCGATCATGGCGCAGCCGGCGATGCCGCCGTAGAAGGCGGCGAAAATATTCGCCACGCCCAGGCCCCAGGATTCGCGTCGCTTGCTGGAGAGCGTGTCGGTGAGATCGTCAACCAGCTTGGCGGTCAGCAGCGACTCCATTAGCCCGACAAAGGCGATGCTGAGCGCCGTCGGCCAGACGATCTGCAGCGTCTGCCACGTCAGCGGGACCTGCAGCGCGTTCAGGCCGGGCAAACCGGCGCTCATCGGGCCTTCATCGCCCACGTTGGGCACGCGCCAGCCCAGCAGCAGCGCCACGGCGGTGACCACCACAATGGCGATCAGCGGCGAAGGCACGCTTTTCAGCACGCGCGGCAGCAGCAGGACAATCGCCAGCGTGACGGCGAACAGCAGCCACACCAGCGCGCTCTGGCCCCAGACGTGCGGCACCTGGGCAAAGAAGATCAGCACGCCCAGCGCGTTGACGAAGCCGAGCATCACTGAACGCGGAATATAGCGCATCATGCGTGCCAGGCCGGCAACGCCGAACAGGATCTGGATCACGCCGCCCAGCACCACCGCCGGCAGAATATATGCCACGCCGTGCGCATGCACCATCGGGCCAATCACCAGCGCCACCGAACCGGCCGCGGCGGTCACCATCGCCGGACGGCCGCCCAGCACCGACAGCGTCAGGCAGAGCACCACAGAGGCGACCAGGCTGACCTTCGGGTCAACGCCGGCGATCACCGAAAACGAGATCACTTCAGGGATAAGCGCCAGCGCGGTAATCACGCCGGCAAGGCACTCTCGGGTGAGCAGGGCAGGGGAGCGCAAAACGCGACCCACGCTCAGGTCGTTGTCCACGGCGTGATGCGCGGCAACGTCGTTGGGTTGACTCATACAGGTGCAGGCTCTTTTTTAATCATAGGTTCTCAGGGCAGGCCGGGAGAACAGGAAAGGATCAGGCTGAGAAGGGTACTGGTTAGCGAGGAAATTTGCCAGCGATCACAAAATGGCAGGGTGACTCCGTCCCTGGAGTCGGGCGCTACACCGACAAATCGTCAGGCGTTTTATGCACAACCAGCTCAAGCAGCTGACGGTAGATGTCGAGCGACACTCCATCCGTCTCCAGCTCCAGCCGGTGAATAAGCTTAGAGATAATGGCTTTATTGGTAACAGGCTTGCCCGCTTGCAAAATTTCAGCGACCACCAGGCCCAGCATTTCCATTTCGCTGGCTGCCGTATTAGCCGCGGTGTTGAAGTAGTCAGCAATCTCTTGATCGGTTTGTGGAACAGCGTTTTGCATGTGTCAGCCCTTAAAACAGCCCGAATCTCAGCTCGGATACCAGGACGATTGATGTTAAAAATCCCCTTACATGGACAGATGTAAAGGGTCCGAATCATATCGAAATAAAAAAGGACCTCTGAAGGTGGAAATCCACTGACACCTTCAGAGGCGACGCAAGCGCATCATTCGTTACGGAATCGTTACCCGATTCATGGGAGCTAAAGTTATACAAAGAAGGTGTACAGACACAAGGCAAAAGATAAGCTATTTGTGCTATCTGTTATAAAACAATGATATAAAACTGTACTGATTAGGATAAATCTGTACAGCTTTATTTGTACAGCCGGGCAATTTTCCCGCAGCAGGAAAAAAATCCGTGTTTCTTTCCTGCTATAACTTAGCTAAATAGCCTTAACGTTGAGGTGAGTTTTCGCACCGCTTGTTTCTCGCCGACCAGCGCCAGGCCCAGCAGGCGCCACGCTGGCGCCGGGATGGCGCGCATCGCCGCGCTAAACGCCGCATAGTCGGTGGTGGTTTGCCCCTGTTCAGGAAACAGCACAAGGTCACACGCCGTCTCCGCGCAGCGGGCGCGCAGGCGATCCATCTCTTCATGGCTTGCCGCCAGCACCGGAATGCCCAGCGGGATAAGGCCGGGAAAGCGGCGTTGTTCCGCATCCTGCAGCGCTTCGCCCACCAGCGCAGGATGGCGCTGGCCGAGGGTTAACGCGATCACCGCCGCGGCGTTGGCGGCTTTTCCCGGGGCGAGATCGGTGTGTAAAATCATGACGCAACGAGGGTCTTGCATAGCGCTTCTCCAGACAGAAAAGGCTATTGTGAACCGCGCCTCAGCCGGGGTCTGGAAGATTTGTGCAGGCCTGTTGATAGCGTGCCGGCGTCAGGTGACAGGCGCGCTTAAACCAGCGGCCGAGATGGCTCTGATCGGCGAAGCCGAGCGTGGCGGCGACATCGGCTGCGGCGCTGCCCGTCGCCAGCAGGCGACGCGCCTGCGAAAGGCGCCACTGCACCAGCCAGGCGTGGGGCGGCAATCCCCACTGCGCCTGAAACAGGCGCGAGAGGCGAAAACGATCGACCTTCAGCGCGTCCGCCATCGCCTGCAGGCCGGGATTAGAGGCGTGATGCGCGATCAGCCAGTCGCGCGCCTGCTGCGCCAGCAGCCGGTCGCGATCCGCCGGACGCACCTCGCTGCGCCACAGAGGATGCGCCTCCAGCTGCATAAACAGCCGGTCCAGCGTCGCCTCTTTGATCAACGCGGGATGATCGTGCCACAGCGCGTCGAAGCAGTGCCAGACGGCACAGGCGAGCTGTTTATCGTCGCGCAGCGTGGCGGCGAAATGCAGCTCGCCGTCGCCCTCGTGCGCTAACTGCTGGCGCAGCTGCGACGGCGACAGGTAGAGCATGCGATAGGTAAAGCCCTGCGCGTCCACCGCGTCGCCGTCGTGCAGCTCCTCTGGCTCCAGCATAAACACCGTGCCGGGACGGCTCTGATGCCGCTTGCGGCGCGAGTGAAACTGCTGGACCCCTTGCTCTGTGACGCCAATCAGGTAGCTGTCGTGCCAGTGGGGATCGTAGGCGTGGCCGGTGAAATGCGCGCGGATGGTCTCGATACCGCGCGTCGCGTCGCGGCGCAGATCTATCCAGTTGCTGTTGCGATCGGGCATGCTGCTCTCCGGTTGTGGCCGCAGTGAACGCTAATATGGCCTTAAAAAGCGTGCAGGCAGCACGTCTTTTTTTAACGCCATGTGCTATTTTCTTTAGCAATTTGCTCTGCGTATAATAACGCACTCATTTAGTTAGAACTCTAACAATTAGGTCGCTACGCTTTGACTCTCCACTATAAAACATTCACCCATTTGCTCTATCAGTCGGCGCACGCCTGGCGACTCGCCGTGGACCGTCATCTTAAACACAGTGGCCTGAGCATGAGCAGCTGGATGGCGATTGGCCTTATCGCCAGCGAAACGCGGCCGCTGACCCAGACGGAGCTGGCGCAGATGCTGGGTCTGGAAGACGCCAGCATGGTGCCGCTGATCGATCGTCTGGTGAAGCAGGAGCTGCTGTCGCGGGTGCAGCCGCCGGAAGATCGCCGCAAGCGGCATCTGGTGCTGACGGAAAAGGGCAACCAGGCGTTCGCCTTAGTGAAAAACGAGGCGGACGCGCTGCGCGCCGATCTGCTGGGCGATATCGATCCGCAGGCGCTGGCGACCACGGAGCAGGTGCTGCAACAGCTGCTGACGCGCATGGGAAATATGTAACGTGGCCAGACGCAACCCCTACGCGCAGCGCGAATGGTTGCCGCATGAAAAGCCGATGCTGCCGGGATCGCCCTCGACGCCGCTGCATTCGCCGCCGAAACGCATCGCCTTTGGCCTGATCGGCCTGCTGATCTCCCTGACCGGCGCGCTCAGCAACGCGCTGGTCACCGCCAATCTGACCAATCTGCAGGGTACCTTCGGCGCCTACTCAAACGAGATCGCCTGGCTGCCCGCGGTCTATGTGATGGGCAATATCTCCATCAACCTGCTGCTGGTGAAGTTTCGCCAGCAGTTCGGCCTGCGCGTCTTTACCGAGGCGTTTCTGGTGCTCTATGTGCTGGTGGCCTTTTTTCATCTTTTCGCCAACGATCTCAGCTCTGCGATTATTGTGCGCACCGCGCACGGCATGGCGGGCGCGGCGCTCAGCTCGCTGGGGATCTACTATCAGGTGCAGGCGTGGCCGGCGAAACACCGGCTGAAGGCGCTGGTGATTGGGCTTACCGTGTCGCAGTTCGCCATTCCGATGGCGCGGCTTTTTTCCACCGAGCTGCTGCAGCTGGAGGAGTGGCGCGGGCTCTACCTGTTTGAGCTGGGGCTGGCGATGATCGCGCTGGGCTGCGTGCTGGTGGTGAAGCTGCCGCCGGGCGACCGCATCAAAGCCTTTGAAAAACTGGATTTCGTCACCTTTATGCTGCTGGCGCCCGGTATGGCGCTGATCTGCGGCGTGCTGTCGCTGGGACGCATCGAGTGGTGGTTCACCACGCCCTGGCTCGGCGTCTGCCTCGCCATCGCGCTGGTGCTGATCGTCGCGGCGATCGTTATTGAGCACAACCGAAAAAATCCGCTGATCAACACGCGCTGGCTCAGCAGCGGCACGATGGTGCGCCTCGGCATCGTGATGATTATGATCCGCATCGTGCTGGCGGAGCAGAACACCGGCGCGGTGGGCTTTTTGCAGCAGCTGGGCCTGCTGAACGACCAGATGCGCGGCCTGTCGCTGGCGATTATCGGCGGCATGACGCTCGGCATCGCCACCAGCGCGCTGACCATCAAGCCTGCGCACCTGAACTGGCCGATCGTCACCTCGCTTGCGGTAATGATCGTCGCCTCGCTGATGGATGCGCAGGCCAGCCCGGTCACGCGGGCCAACAATATGTACCTCAGCCAGTTCCTGCTCGGCTTCAGCAGCACCTTTTTTATGGCGCCTGCCATGCTGATCGGCATCGGCAGCGTGGTGACGCAGCCGAAAAATCTGGTGAGCTTCGTGGTGCTGTTCGGCATGAGCCAGAACCTCGGCGGCCTGATCGGCTCCGCCATCCTTGGCACCTTTCAGGTCTGGCGCGAAAAATATCACTCCAGCCTGCTGGGGGATCAGCTGTCGCTGCTCGATCCCAACGTCACGGAGCGCCTGAGCCAGTACAGCGCGCTGTTCAGCAGTCAGCTGGGCGATCCGGTGCTGCAAAGCGCGCAAAGCACCAGCCAGCTGCAGGTGGTAGCGACGCTGCAGGCCAACGTGCTGGCCTATAACGATACCTATTTGCTGACGGCGGCGCTGGCGCTCATCACCCTGATGTGGGCGCTGTGGCGGCTTTCCCGTCAGCGCTACCTCAACTGGCGACAGGCGCGCTTTAATCTGATGGAACAGCGTCTGGCAGCCGCGTCACAAGAATCTATGGAGTCACGATGA
Source organism: Pantoea sp. Z09 (assembly GCF_022394795.1). NCBI lineage: Bacteria > Pseudomonadati > Pseudomonadota > Gammaproteobacteria > Enterobacterales > Erwiniaceae > Pantoea > Pantoea sp. Z09. The sequence continues at coordinate 2,421,383 of NZ_CP092373.1, read as the reverse complement.
GTCAGCAGGATGAACTACAGGTCGCGGAGCGCGAGCGCGCCAGCCGTCGGCGCATACTCTCTATCGCCGCAGGCAGCGGCATCGTTATTCTCGGCGTGCTGATTATTCTCTACGCCTGGCAGCTCTGGCCGTTTACCAGCGCCATTCAGAGCACCGAGAACGCCTATGTGCGCGGCCAGGTGACCTTTATCAGCCCGCAGGTCAGCGGCTATCTCACCTCGGTGGAGGTGGTTGATCTTCAGCCGGTGCAGAAAGGGCAGCTGCTGATGACCATCGATGACCGCATCTATCGCCAGCGCGTGCATCAGGCGCAGGCGCAGCTGGCGATGAAGCAGGCGGCGCTCAGCAATAATCTGCAGCAGCGCCGCAGCGCGGAAGCTACCATCGCCAGCAATAAGGCCGCGCTGGAAAACGCCAAAGCGCAGGCGCAGAAAGGGGGCTTTGACCTGAAGCGCGTGGAAAATCTCGCCGCAGACGGTTCGCTCTCGGTGCGTGAGCGCGACGCGGCGCGCGCCGCCAATGCGCAGGCGCAGGCGGCGGTGCGCCAGGCGGAGGCGCAGGTGGCGGTGGCGCAGCAGAATCTGCAAACCGTCATCGTCAACCGCGCTTCGCTGGAAGGGGATGTTGCCAGCGCGCAGGCGGCGCTGGAGCTGGCGCAGATTGACCTGGCGAACACGCGTATCGTCGCGCCGGATGCCGGTCAGCTCGGCCAGCTGTCGGTGCGCAAAGGCGCCTACGTTACGGCGGGCACGCGACTCACCTCGGTGGTGCCGGACCATAAGTGGATTATCGCCAATATGAAAGAGACGCAGCTGGCGGCTATCCGTCCGGGGCTGCCGGCGACCTTTCGCGTCGATGCGCTCAACGGCAAACGCTTCAGCGGCCACGTGGAGTTTATCTCGCCGGCCGCCGGTTCGGAGTTCAGCGCGATTTCGCCGGATAACGCCACTGGCAACTTCGTTAAAATTGCCCAGCGTATTCCGGTGCGCATCGCCATTGACGCAGAAGATATGCGCGAGCTGCGGCCCGGCATGTCGGTTGAGGTCAGCATCGACACCGCCGCGCAGCCGCGCGACAAGGCGGTGGAGTAATGCGTCGGCTGCTACTCGCCAGCCTGACGGCGCTGACGCTGGCCGGCTGCGCCACCGAGGTAGAGAAAGCGCCAGCGTCGCTGCCGATCCCGCCGCAGTGGCGTAATCAGGTCGGCCCGGCGGCCGCGCCGGAAGCGGAGTGGTGGCGCGCCTTCGGCGACGACAACCTCAACCGGCTGGTGACGCAGGCGCTGCGCAATAACCTCGATATTCTGGCCGCGCGTTCGCGCGTCGAGCAGTATCGCGCCCAGCTGCGCGCGGCGCAGGGCGACAATTTCCCGACGCTAAGCGCCGGCGTTGGGGTAACGCACCAGCGCACGCTGTCGTCGGTAACCGGTCAGCCCTATGAGAACGCGGTGTATCAGGGACTGCTGCAGGCCAGCTACGATGTCGATCTCTGGGGGGCACGTAGCAGCAGCATCGCCGCCAGCGAGGCGTCGCTCGAGGCGCAGCGCGCGGCGGCCGCGGCGGCAGAACTCACCGTCGCCAGTTCGGTAGCGTCAGGCTATCTGAGCCTGGTGGCGCTGGACGAGCAGCTGCGCGTCACCGAGGCGACGCTGGCCACGCGCGGCAACTCGCTCCAGCTGGCGCAGCGGCAGTTCGAGACCGGCTACAGCTCGCGGCTGGAATGGATGCAGGCGGCCTCGGAGTTTCAAACCGCGAAAGCGCAGGTGCCGCAGCTGAAGCACCAAATTGCCCAGCAGGAGAACGCGCTGAGCATTCTGGTGGGGATGAACCCGCGCGAGATCGCGCGGCGCCCGCAGTTCAACCAGATTATGCCGCAGCAGATGCCGCAGCTGCTGCCGTCGCAGCTGCTGAACCGGCGTCCCGATATCGTGCAGGCGCAGCGCCTGCTGCTGGCGGCCGACGCCACGCTCGCCTCTTCGCAGGCGAAGCTGCTGCCGTCGCTGAACCTCACCGCCAGCGGCACCCTGCAAAGCAGCGAGCTGCATCAGCTGATCGACGATCCGTTCCGCCTCTGGAGCATCGGCGGCAGCGTGCTGGCGCCGCTGCTGAACCGCGAAGCGCTGACGGCGCAGGTCGATGTATCGATGGCGTCGCGCAATCAGGCGCTCTACAGCTACGAAAAGGTGGTGCGCAACGCCTTCTCCGAGGTCAACGATGCGATAGACGCGATTCAGCAAGGGCAGACGCAGCTGGCGGAGCTGCAAAAGCAGGAGGAGTATGTGTCGGAGGCGCTACGCATCGCCCGCAACCGCTATCAGAACGGCTACGCCTCCTATCTTGATGAACTGGACGCGCAGCGCACGCTTTTCAGCACCCAGTTGAATCTGGTCTCGGTGAAAAACGACCTGCTGCTGGCGCAGATTGCGCTTTATCGCGCGCTGGGTGGCGGCTGGCAGGGGCGCTAGCGGCGCGCCGCTAGCAGTAAATTTTGCCATCATTCCATTAATAAACGGCCGCTTCCCTGGCATACTTTTGCTTACAGCTCTTTACATAAAATGATAACATAGCGCCCTTTCGAACGTGCCTGAGCTGAAAAGTGTGGATCGATACGATACACGCTCAGGACGCGTATGGAGATTTCCGCCTGGCTGAAACAGGCATAACAGGGATAAACCATGACTAAGCGTTCTCTTATTGTAATGACTATTGCGGCCACGTTATTAACAGGCTGCGCGCGTACCGCGCCCGTGCACAATGTCGATCAGTCGCTAAACCAGCGCTACTCTGACAGTGAGATGAAAACCGCCATTATCGAGGCGGGCCTCGGCCGCAAATGGATCATGACGCCTGTAGCACCCGGCGTGATTAACGGTCGCTATGCGCAGCGCGAATTTGTTGCCAATATCCGCGTTACCTATACGGCGCAAAGTTATTCTATTCAGTATGTCAGCAGCCAAAACCTGAAAGCCAGCAACGGGAAAATTCATGCCAATTACAATCGCTGGGTGAATAACCTCGACCAGGATATTCAATTGCGTCTGGCGGCGCAGGCGCTGAAATAAGCGTGCGCCCGGCGGTGCCGGGCATTTTACTAAAGAATCATTGATGTTTGTCGATAGTATTCTCGCGGCTTTCTTACTCTTCTGACCTGTCAGAGCGATGCGAGGAAACGCGAAAACGCACCGTTTTCAACCAGGACAGCCTGACGCTGGCTTCGCAAGATACAAGATAAGAACGCAGTTATGAATTTGGCATATTCGCTTGTTGCATGGCAGGCGCTGGCGCCGGGACTGGACAGTCGAGATGTCTGGCAACGCTGGGCGCAGCATCCTCCTGTTTTAGATCCAACCCTTCCTGTGGCCAAACCGCAATTTTTGCCGATGATGACGGCGCGACGCCTGAGCGGCGGCAGCCGGGCGGCCGTTGAATGCGGTCTCGCCTTGCTGGCACGCCAGCATGTTGACGCGGTGGTGTTTACCAGCCGCCATGGCGAACTGGAACGCAATCTACGTATTCTGACGGCGCTGGCGGACGAGCAGGCACTTTCGCCCACGGATTTTGCCATGTCAGTACATAATTCAGCGGTGGGCAGCCTGACGATCGCCGCGCAACAGCCGCTGGTGTCGACCTCTGTCTCGGCGGGCATCGACTCCTTTCAGCAGGGCCTTATCGAAGTCACCGCGCTGCACCAGGCGGGATACCAGCAAGTAATGCTGGTAGATTTTGATGGCGCGGTGCCGGATTACTATCGTCCCTGGCTGCCCGCGCACGTCGGGCAAACGCCTTATGCGGTCGGACTGGTGCTTGGCGCGGGTGAGTCGTTGCGCTGTCGCGCATGTCCGCAGATTGGCACGCCGTCCGATGTGCTGCCTCAGAGCCTGGCATTTTTGCACAGCATGTTAAGCGATGCGGCTGAATTTACCCTGCCAGGCGAGCGCATGAGCTGGCGATGGGAGAGGGGCCATGGCTGATTCCTCTCTGATTTTGCGTCGTCGACTCAGCGTTAACTATTACTGGCGGCTGGTGATGACCGCCGTCAGCTTCAGCCTGTTCAGCGTTGGCGGCCTGCTGCTGTCGCTTATCTGGTTCAACCTACTGCTGCTTATTCAGCGGAATACCCTGCAACGTCGCGCGCTGGCGCGCCGCAGCATTGCCTGGAGCTTCCGCTGCTTTCTGCGCTTCTGCCGCTTTGTCGGGGTGTATGACTATCGCATTATCGGCGCGGAGCTGCTGCGGCAGGACAGGGGATGTTTGATTGTCGCCAACCATCCTTCGCTTATCGACTATGTCATGATCGCCTCGGTATTGCCGGAGATGGACTGCCTGGTGAAGGCTGATCTTCAGCGCAACTTTTTTTTCCGCGGCGTGATACGCGCGGCGGATTATCTGATCAACAGCGAAGCGGAAACGCTACTGCCCGACAGCCAGCAGCGCCTGGCGCGCGGCGAAACCATTTTGATCTTCCCGGAAGGGACGCGCACACGCTACGGCGAGGCGCTTAAGCTGCAGCGGGGCGCCGCCAATATCGCGGTGCGCGCGGGCTGCGGGCTGCGCGTCGTTCACATTAGCTGCACGCAGCGTATGCTCGACAAGCAGAGCCGCTGGTATCAAATTCCGCCGGTTAAGCCCCTGTTTACCGTGCGCGTACAGGCGCAAATCAGCAGCCAGCCTTTTCGCGCCGCCAGCGAAGATGCGCAGCCTCTGGCGGCGCGTCGTCTGACCCGCTATCTGCAGCAGGCGCTGGTACCCCACGAAGAAGACGTTTGACGGAAATATAATGGACGCACTTATCAACACCCTTAAACAGATGATCATTGAGACGCTCAATCTCGAAGAGATCACGCCCGACGATATTGAAACCGATGCGCCGCTCTTTGGCGAAGGCCTGGGGCTGGACTCTATCGATGCGCTTGAACTGGGTCTGGCGGTCAAAAACCGCTACGGCGTGGCGCTTTCTGCAGAAAGCGAGACGCTGCGCGCGCACTTTTTCTCTGTCGCCACGCTGGCGGCATTTATTAATCAGCAACAGGCGTAAGCGCCAGGAGCCAACCTGTGATGAATAAAGACGAAATTTACCAGGAGGTCGCGTCGTTGCTGACCAGCCTGTTTGAAACCGATCCGGCGGCGATCCGCCCGGAGGCACGGTTATATGAAGACCTGGAGCTTGACAGCATCGACGCAGTCGACATGGTGGTGCACCTGCAAAAGCGAACCGGGCGTAAGATCAAGCCAGAAACCTTTCGCTCCGTGCGTACCGTGCAGGATGTCGTGGATGCGGTAGAGCAGCTGATGCGAGAGAGCGCCTGAGCCGATGGGCGTTGCCGCGCTGCGTCTGCTGAACGGCCTGTCGCTGCTGATGTGGCCATTTATCGTGCTGCTGGCAGCGACGCATCCGCAGTGGCAGTGGCTGTTCTGGCCGCTCAGCGCGCTGTTTGCGCTGCGCGCGTGGATGCTGCGTGGCGCCACCACCGATATGGGCCGGCTCGGCGTCAGGCTGGCGCTGTTTGGCGCCATTTTTGCCTTGAGCGCCGGCGCGCTGCGCAGCTTCCATCTGCTGCTGTGGTATCCAGTGCTGGTGAATCTGCTGCTACTGATGCTGTTCGCCGGGTCGCTGCGCGGCTCAATGCCGCTGGTGGAGCGCATCGCGCGCCTGCGCGAACCCGATTTGTCGCCGCAGGGCATCGTCTACACGCGGCGCGTCACCCAGCTCTGGTCGCTGTTTTTCCTCTGTAATGGCGGCGTCGCCGCCGCGACCTGTCTGGCAGGAAATCTGCACTGGTGGACGCTATGGAACGGCGGCGTCAGCTATCTGCTGACAGGCTTGCTGATGGCGGGAGAGTGGCTGGTGCGGCAGCGTATCAGACAGGAAACATGAAGATATTACCGGTCAGCTTATGGCTTCACGCGCCAGAGGCCGAGGTTGCCTTTCGCGGCGACCGGCCGCTGATGCGCAGCACGCTGCGGCGGCAGGTCGCCGCGCTCGCCACGCGCCTTGCCGCCGCGCCGGGAAAACGCTGGGCGCTCTGTTTCGACGACAGCTATCGCTTTTGCGTGGCGCTGCTGGCGGCCTGGTATGCCGGCAAGACGCCGGTTATTCCCGGCCACTGTCGCGCCCGGCCGCTGGAGGAGATGCGCGCGGCGCTGGACGGCGTGGTCAGCGATATGCCGCTAGACATTACCCTGCCGCATCTGCTGTGGCGCGAGGACGAAAGCAGCGACGCGCTGCCGCCGCTGCCCGACGATGCTGCGCTGGTACTGTTTACCTCCGGCTCGACCGGCGTGCCGCGCGCCGTGCACAAGCCGCTGGCGGTGATGGAGCGCGAGACGCAATGGCTGGCCGAACGCTGGGGCGAGCAGGCGACGGCGTGCCGGTTTATCGCCTCTGTCAGCCATCAGCACCTGTATGGCCTGAGCTTTCGTCTGTTTCTGCCCATGGCGCTGTCGCGGCCGTTTGCGGCACAGCAGATCGTTTACAGCGAGCAGCTGACGCAGCTGGCACGCCATGCGCCTTACGCGTTTATTAGCAGTCCCGCTTTTTTACGTCGTCTTGATGCGCCGCTCGCCGCGCCGCCGTGTGCGCTGGTTATTTCCGCCGGCGGCGCGCTGGAAGAGGAGGCTGCGCGCAGCGCACAGCAGGCGCTGGGCTGCTGCGTCAACGAAATCTACGGCAGCACGGAAACTGGCGTAATCGCCTGGCGTCAGCGCGACGGCGACGCTGGCGACTGGCGCGCGTTTCCTGCGGTGCATCTGGAGAAAACCGCGACCGATCGCTGGCATGTGCGCTCAGCATTGATCCCCGACCCTGGCGGCTGGCCGCTTGACGATCGTCTGGTGATGAGCGCCGTGGGGCGCTTTCAGCTGGCGGGGCGTCACGATCGCGTGGTGAAAATCGAAGAGAAACGCGTTTCGCTAAGCGAAGTCGAGCGTCGGGTTATGGCGCTGCCGGGCGTCATCGACGCCGCCGCACTGACGATAACGCGCGGAGGCCGCTGCGCCGTCGCCGTGGTGGTCCAGCTTGACGCGCCGCCGCCCGCTGCCGAGCTTAGTCGGCTAAAAAGAGGCTGGCGCGGACAGCTTCATCCCTGGCTGGAGCCGGTAGCGCTACCGCGCTACTGGCGCGTCGTGGAGAGCATTCCCGTCACCAGCCAGAGCAAACGCGCCTGGACACAAATTGAGGAGCTTTTTCATGTTGCCGGTTGAACGTAGCTGCGAAGTCAGCGGCTCGCAGGCTCTGTTACATTTTCAGGTTGAAGCTGACCTCTTTTGGTTTCAGGGTCATTTCCCCACGTTGACGATTCTGCCCGGCGTGGCGCAGCTCGACTGGGTGATGCATTATGCAACCACCTTGCTGACGCCTGGTAGAGTCTTTAGTGCGCTGGAAAACATTAAGTTTCAACAGCCGGTGCCGCCGGGTTCGCATCTTCAGCTTGAACTCGAGTGGAATGAAAGCACATCCCGCATCAGCTTCCGCTACCTGCTGCTGCGTGACGGCGAGCGGCTTACCGCCAGCAGCGGGAAGATTTTGTTGTGCTGAACGCCGACTTTTCCCCCTGCGTGGTGATCCCCTGTTATAACCACGGCGCAACCATGGCGTCGGTGCTGGCGCGCCTGGCGCCTTTCGCCCTGCCGGTTATCGTCGTGGATGACGGCAGCGATCTCTCGACGCAGCAACAGCTGGCACAGCTTCACGCGGAAGATCTCCATATTCTGCGCTTGCCCGTCAATCAGGGCAAAGGCGCGGCGGTGATCGCTGGGCTGCAGGCAGCGCGACAAAAAGGGTACACCCATGCCCTGCAGCTCGACGCCGACGGTCAGCACGCTATTGAAGATGTGCCTCAGCTGTTAGAGGAGGCGCGACGCTATCCCGACAGCCTGATCTCGGGTCGCCCTCGTTATGACGACTCGGTGCCGAAAGCGCGGCTTTACGGACGTTATATCACCCACTTTTGGGTGTGGGTGGAGACGTTGTCGTTTTCGATCAAAGACAGCATGTGCGGCTTCCGCGTCTACCCTCTGACGCCAACGCTGGTGCTGTGCGATCGGCGCGCCATTGGCCAGCGGATGGACTTCGATACCGAGATTATGGTGCGGCTTTACTGGCAGGGCACCCCGAGCCGGTTTCTTGACACACGCGTCACCTATCCCGAAGCAGGGCTCTCCCATTTTGACGCGCTGCGGGACAATTTGCGCATCTCATGGATGCATACCCGACTTTTTTTCGGCATGTTGCCACGCATCCCCAGGCTGCTGGCGATGCGTAAGCAGCAGGCGCACTGGTCTGGCGAGCCAGAACGGCGCGGTCAGGCCGGGCTGCGTTTTATGCTGGCGCTATGGCGTTATGGCGGGCGTTTGCCTTTTACGCTGTTGCTCTGGCCTGTGGTGGCGGTCTACTGGCTGACGGGACGAAACGCGCGTCGCGCGTCGCAGGCATATCTGCAGCGCATCGCCGCCTGCGCACAGCGCCGTCACGTTACGCTTTCGCAACCGCTTAACAGCTACCGCCACTTTTTGCGCTTCGCCGAGGCGATGCTGGACAAGGTGGCCAGCTGGCGCGGCGAGCTGCGCTGGGGCAAAGAGATCGACTTCGCCCCTGGCGCTGAGGCGGCAATCCGCCAGGCGGAAGGAAAAGGGCAGCTGATCCTGGCCTCTCATCTTGGCGATATTGAAGCCTGCCGCGCCATGGCGCAGCAGGTGAGCGGGCTGGTGATCAATGCGCTGGTGTTTACCGACAACGCGCAGCGTTTTCGCGCGGTACTGGAAACCATCGCGCCGCACGCCGGCGTGAACCTGATGCCGGTATCGGACATCGGGCCGGACACCGCTATTTTGCTGCAGCAAAAAATAGATGCAGGCGAATGGGTGGCGATTGTCGGCGATCGCACCGCGGTGCACCGTCAGCGCGGCGGCGAGCCGCGCGTGGTCTGGAGCGAATTTCTTGGTCAGCCCGCCCCGTTTCCTCAAGGACCTTTTGTGCTGGCGTCAGCGCTGCGCTGTCCCGTTATGCTGATGTTCGCGCTGCGTGAGCAGGGAAAGCTGCGCGTCTACTGCGAGCCTTTCGCCGATCCGCTGCGGTTGCCGCGCGCGACGCGTCAGCAGGCGCTGCAGGCGACGGTAGACCGATATGCGCAACGGCTGGAAGCCTACGCACTGAAGGCGCCGCTCGACTGGTTTAATTTTTTCGATTTCTGGACGCTGCCTGAAAATCCGGCGCGCCGCGAGGAGTCCTCTGATGAATAACAATCTGCACGCCGTCGAGGTGACGATGACGGTCTCTTTCCACGACTGCGATCCGATGGGCGTGGTCTGGCACGGCCACTACTTTCGCTTTTTCGAACAGGCGCGTGAAGCGCTGCTGCGCCAGGTTGGCTACAGCTACGCTGAAATGGCCGCCAGCGGCTATGTCTGGCCGGTGGTCGATACCCACGTCAAATACCGCCAGCCGCTGCGCTGCGAAGAGGTCATCCGCGTTTGCGCGCGCATCACGGAATATGAGAATCGTCTGCGCATCGACTATGAGGTCAGAAACGCCGCGGGGCAGGTGACCACGCGCGCCCACACGCTGCAGGTGGCGGTGCGTCAGCAGACGCAAGAGATCTGCTTTGTTTCGCCTGACGTTCTGCTGGAAAAACTGGGAGTGAAGGGATGTTGAAATATCTGCTCGCCGCGCTGCTGCTGGCGACCCATGCCGCCAGCGCGGTCACGCTGGCGCAGCTGCAACAGCGGTTCGCCAGCCAGCCGGTAATACGCGCCGATTTTACTCAGACGCGTCAGATTGCCGGCATGGCGCAGCCGCTAACCTCGCGCGGCGAGCTGCTGATTGCCCAGCAGCAGGGCCTCTGGTGGCATCAGCGCGCGCCTTTCTCCATGACGCTGCTGCTGGACGATAAGCGCATGGTCCAGACCCTGAACGGCCAGCCGCCGCAGGTGGTCACCGCTGAGGCCAACCCGCAGATGTTTCAGTTCAATCACCTGCTGCGCGCGCTGTTTGAAGCGGACGCGCGCGTGCTGCAGGAGAACTTTACCCTCGATTTTCAGGCAAAGGGCGACGCGCGCTGGACGCTGGCCCTGACGCCAAAGGCGCCGCCGCTGAATAAAATTTTCACGCGTATCGATTTAGCCGGCGACACCTTCCTGCAGCAAATCGATCTGAAGGATACGCAGGGCGATCGCACCCATATTGAACTCAGCAATACGCGTACCCAGCCGCCGCAGCTCAGCGCCGAGGAGCGCGCGCGCTTTGCCCCGTAACGCACGCCTGCTGGCGGGCCTCTGGCTGGCTCTCTGCGTCGCGCTGGCGGTCGCCCTGGCGCTGCTGCTGCCGCGCAGCCCGCTTAACAGCAGCGTACTGGCGCTGCTGCCGCAGCAGACGCTGGGCGCCGCGCCGGCTGAGCTGCAGCAGGGGTTTATGCAGCGTCTCGATCGCCAGCTGGTGTGGCTGGTCAAGGCGGACGGCGACAGCGGCAGAGAGGCGGCCATCTGGTGGCAGGCGCAGCTGCAGGCGCTGCCAGAGCTGAAAGCGGTAGAGGGCGTGCTGGATGAGAAGCGCCAGAGCGAGTGGGGGCGCTTCGCCTGGTCCCATCGCAACGGCCTGATTGACGACGCCACGCGCGAACGGTTGCGCACTCAGACCCAGGCCGACTGGATACTCGCGCAGCTTTTCTCCGCCTTTGCCGGCGTCAGCAGCAAAGAGATACAGGGCGATCCGCTAATGCTGACGCGCGGTTCTCAACTCGCTCTGCAGCAAAATGCCGATCGTATGGTGCTGCGCGACGGCTGGCTGACGGTGGAAGGAAGCGAGGGCGCGCGCTGGTATTTTCTGCACGGCGAGCTGGCGAACAACGCCTTCAGTATCAAAGAGAATCATGCGCTGGTGGCGCGGCTGCAGGCGCTTGAACGGCAGATGAAAGCACGCTGGCCGGGCGCGCAGCTGCTGACGCGCGGCACCGTGCTGTTCAGCGACGACGCCAGCCAGCGGGCGCAGCGGGATATGGAAACGCTGGGCGCGGCGACGCTCGGCGGCGTCGTGCTACTGGTGCTTCTGGTCTTCCGTTCGCTCCGCCCGCTGCTGCTCTGCATCTTCTCGGTTGCCATTGGCGCGATGGCCGGCGCCACGGCAACGCTGCTGCTTTTCGGCGAACTGCATCTGATGACGCTGGTGATGAGTCTTAGCATCGTCGGCATCTCGGCAGACTATACGCTTTACTACCTGACGGAGCGCATGGTGCATGGCGCGCACGCCTCGCCGTGGGAGAGTCTGCGCAAAGTGCGCGGCACACTGCTGCTGGCGTTGGGCACCACGGCGATCGCCTGGCTGCTGATGCTGCTGGCGCCGTTTCCCGGCCTGCGCCAGCTGGCGGTATTTGCCGCCAGCGGCCTGACAGCCTCCTGCCTGACGGTGATTCTGCTCTATCCCTGGCTAGTGCGCGGGCTGCCTGTGCGTCCCGTGCCGATGATGGTCTGGCTGGCGCGCTGGCTGGCGGCATGGCGCCGTAACCGCATTCTGCGCGTCGGGCTGCCGCTGGGCCTGTTGATCTACGCCATGCTGGGCGTCAGCCAGCTGCGCGTCGATGACGATATTGCGAAATTGCAAAGCGCGCCGCAGGCGTTGCTGGCGCAGGACCGTCAGATCGCGGCGCTGACCGGGCAGCGGGCTGATCAGACCTGGTTTGTGGTCTGGGGCGACACGCCAGAGCAGGCGCTGCAGCGGCTGGCGAAGCTGTCGCCTGCGCTGCAGCAGGCGAAGCGGTCAGGCTGGCTGGAGACGGCGCGCATTCTGCCGCTCCGTTCGCTGCGGCAACAGCGCGAAGACGCGGCGCTGCTGGGCGAGATGGCGCCGCAGATCGTCGCCAGGCTGCAACAGGCGGGCATTACCTTGCCGGTGCCCTCTGTCGACCCGATGCTCGTTACGCCGCAGGACTGGCTCGCCAGTCCGCTTAGCGCAGGCTGGCGGCTGCTCTGGCTGTCGCTGCCGGATGGGCGTAGCGGCGTGCTGGTCCCGGTGAGCGGCGTGCATAACAGCGAGGCGCTGCGACATCTGGCCGAACAGCAACCGGGCGTCAGCTGGGTTAATCGCAAGGCGACCTACGATGCCCTGTTCAGCTTCTGGCGTAAGCTGCTGAGTAGCCTGCTGGCGCTGGCGCTGTTGTTCATCGCGCTGAGCTATGTGCTGCGCCTGGGGTTCACGGCGGGCTTGCGCAGCGTCGTGCCGTCTGCGCTGTCGCTGGCGGCGGCGCTCGCAACGCTTGGCTGGAGCGGCGCATCGCTCAATCTTTTCGCGCTGCTAGCGCTGATTCTGGTGCTCGGCATCGGCATCAATTACACCCTGTTTTTCAGCAATCCAGACGGCACACCGCTGACTTCGCTGCTGGCGGTGTCGCTGGCGATGATCACGACCTTGCTGACGCTGGGGATGCTGGTCTTTAGCAGCACCCGTGCAATATCCAGTTTCGGCGTGGTGCTGTGCAGCGGCATTTTCAGTGCCTTTTTACTGTCGCCGCTGGCGCTGCGTCCATCCAAATCGAGGAAAAGATAATGTGGCGAGTCGTCCTGCTGTTTTTATCGGCTTTAACGCTGAGCGGTTGCGTCAGTCAGGCGCCAGATAGCGCGCGACCGACTGCCTGGCTCAGGCCAGGCGTACGCGTTACGCTGCCGCCGCCGGGCATCACGCCGGCGTTTCAGCAACAGCAGCTGCTGACCGGCGAGGTCGGCGGCAAAAGCGAGTCGCTGCTGGTGCTGTTAAGCGCAGACGGCGAAAAAATCGAACTGGCGGGATTATCCTCGGTAGGTATTCGCTTGTTTCGCGTCACCTACGACGCGCAGGGGATCCATAGCCAGCAGCTGATGCCGTTGCCTCATCTGCCGCCCGCCAGCCAGGTGCTGGCGGACGTCATGCTCAGCCAGTGGCCAGTCGCGGTGTGGCAGCACGAGCTGCCGCCCGGCTGGACGCTGAAGGATGTGGGCATGACGCGCCTGCTGCACGACGCGCAGGGCGACATCGTCACCGAAATCGACTATCTGCAACGCGGCGGCCAGCGCGAACCGGTCAGCATCCGACAGCGCGCGTTCGGCTACCTGATACGTATTCAACATCTGGATGCATCATGATTTACATTTCCGCTTTTGGCATGCTCAGCGCCCTGGGCAACGATTTAGCCACCATCGCGCACAATCTGGTGCGCGGCGTCGCGCCAGGCATGCAGCCGCGCGACGGCTGGCTGAGCGGGGGACGACGCTGCTGGCTTGGCGCGGTAGAGGGCAAGCTGCCGCCAGTGCCGTCGCATCTGGCGGCGCACAACACGCGTAACAATCAATTGCTGCTGGCGGCGCTGGCGCAGTTTCGCCCGGCACTGGATGCGGCGGTGGCGAGATACGGTGCCGGACGCGTGGCGATTGTGCTCGGCACCAGTACCTCTGGGGTCGACGAGGGCGATCGTCAGAGACGCGCGCCCTATAGCGGCTACCACTACCAGATGCAGGAGCTGGGCGATCCGTCGCGCTTCCTGGCGAACTATCTGCAGCTTAACGGCCCGGCCTACACCATTTCTACCGCCTGTTCGTCGAGCGCACGGGCCATCATCAGCGGCCAGCGGCTGATTGCCGCCGGACTGGCGGATGTGGCACTGGTTGGGGGCGCAGACTCGCTGAGCCGCATGCCGGTCAACGGGTTTGACAGTCTGGCGTCGCTCTCCAGACAACGCTGCACGCCGTTTAGCCGCGATCGCGACGGCATCTCCATCGGCGAAGGCGCCGCGTTGATGCTGCTGACGCGCGAGCCGCAGCCGCTGGCGCTGCTGGGCGTCGGCGAGTCGTCAGACGCCTGGCATATGTCGGCGCCGCATCCCGAAGGCGAGGGCGCGCAGCGCGCCATGGAGATGGCGCTGAGCAGCGCGGGCCTGACGGCGCAGGAAGTGGGCTATATCAACCTGCACGGCACGGCGACGCCGCTTAACGATCAAATTGAGTCAAAGGTGGTGCATCGCCTGTTTGGCGATCGGGTTCCTTCCAGCTCTACCAAACATCTTACCGGACATACGCTGGGCGCGGCGGGCGTGATTGAGGCGGCTATCGCCGCGTTGATTCTGCGCGAGGATTTGCTGTTGCCGGCGCAGGACTTCTCCACGGCGGCGCAGGATGAGAGCCTGCCCGCCTGCGGGCTGTTGCTGGCGCCGCAGCCGCTGCAAAAGCCGGTGATCGCCTCCAATTCCTTTGCGTTTGGCGGCAACAACAGCTGCCTGATTTTAGGACGGACATGATGAGTAAAACGCTTAACGCCCGCGACTATTTGCCGCATCAGACGCCGATGATTTTAGTTGATCGCGTCATTGCCGTTGATGACGAGAGCGTTCATTGTCAGGTGTCTACTGCGCCTGATGGCGTGCTTGCGCCTTTCCTGAACGCGCAGGGCGAGCTACCAGCCTGGTTTGGCGTCGAGATCATGGCACAAACCGTCGGGGTCTGGTCTGGCTGGCACGCCAGACGCGCAGGCGCACAAAAAATTCAGCCCGGCATGCTGCTGGGCGGGCGAAACTGGCGCGCGACAGCAGCCACCTTTCCCGCTGCGAGCACGCTGGATATCCGGCTGCGCCTGCTGATGCGTGACGATCGCATGGGCAGTTTCGAGGGCGATATCTGCCACGGCGATCGCCTGCTCGCCAGCGGCAGACTGAATACCTATCAACCTAATGAACACGAGTTACAACAGCTGATGTCACAAGGAAAACAACCATGACGCGCTCCGTACTGGTTACTGGCGCAAGTAAAGGAATCGGCCGCGCCATCGCGCTGCGGCTGGCGCAGGACGGCTTTCAGGTCGCAGTGCATTTTAACCGCGACCGCGATGGCGCCGGGCAGACTCTGGCGCATATCCAGGCCGTGGGCGGCAGCGCACGGCTGCTGGGTTTCGACGTGTCGGATCGTGCCGCAACGCGCGCCGCGCTGGAACAGGATATGCAGGTGCATGGCGCCTATTACGGCGTGGTCAGCAACGCAGGCATCACGCGTGACGCTGCCTTCCCGGCACTGACCGACAGCGAATGGGACAGCGTTATCCATACCAATCTCGACAGCTTTTACAATGTGATCCAGCCCTGTGTGATGCCGATGATCGGCCTGCGCCAGGGCGGACGCATTATTACGCTCTCGTCCGTTTCCGGCATCGCGGGCAACCGAGGACAGGTCAACTATAGCGCAGCGAAAGCGGGCATCATTGGCGCCACTAAGGCGCTGGCGATCGAGCTGGCGAAACGCAAAATCACTGTAAACTGCATCGCGCCCGGCCTGGTGGATACCGGCATGGAAGGGCTGGAACCGCATGTGGTCGAGGAGGCGCTAAAAATCGTGCCGATGAAGCGTATGGGCGCGGCAGAAGAGGTGGCCGGACTGGCAAGCTATCTGATGTCTGATATTGCGGGTTATGTAACACGCCAGGTTATTTCTATCAATGGAGGTATGCTGTGACGCGTCGTGTGGTAGTCACCGGAATGGGCGGCGTCACGGCGTTCGGCGAACAGTGGCAGGAGATAGCGACGCAGCTGCGCGCGGGTAAAAACGCGGTGCGCCGCATGCCGGAATGGCAGGTTTACGACGGCCTTCACACGCTGCTGGGCGCGCCCGTCGATCGCTTCACGCCGCCGACGCACTATACCCGAAAGCGTATTCGCTCTATGGGGCGCGTCTCGCTGCTGGCGACGCGCGCCACCGAACTGGCGCTGGAGCAGGCAGGACTGATCGACCACCCCGCGTTAGTCAGCGGCGAAACCGGTATCGCCTATGGCTCCTCAACCGGTAGCACCGGTCCGGTCAGTGAATTCGCCACCATGCTGACTGAAAAGCATACCAATAACATTACCGGCACCACATATGTGCAGATGATGCCGCACACCACAGCGGTCAATGCCGGCCTGTTTTTCGGGCTACGCGGGCGTGTTATTCCCACTTCCAGCGCCTGTACGTCAGGCAGCCAGGCTATCGGCTATGCCTGGGAGGCCATCCGCCATGGCTACCAAAACGTAATGGTGGCGGGCGGGGCGGAAGAGCTTTGTCCTTCGGAAGCGGCGGTGTTCGATACTCTGTTCGCCACCAGTCAACGCAACGATGCGCCCAACAGCTCGCCTGCGCCGTTCGATCAGCAGCGCGATGGCCTGGTTATCGGCGAAGGCGCCGGCACGTTGATTCTTGAAGCTTTAGAGCACGCACAGGCGCGCGGCGCGACAATTTATGCCGAGCTGGTGGGATTCCATACCAATTGCGATGCGGCGCACATTACGCAGCCGCAGCGCGAAACCATGCAAATCTGTATCGAGCGCGCGTTACAGAGCGCGGGCCTGACGCCGCAGCAGATCGGCTATATCAGCGCGCACGGCACCGCCACCGATCGCGGCGATATCGCGGAAAGCCAGGCCACGGCGGCGGTGTTCGGCAGCGGCACGCCGATTTCCTCGCTGAAAAGCTATTTCGGCCATACGCTGGGCGCCTGCGGCGCGCTGGAGGCGTGGATGAGCATTGAGATGATGCGCGAAGGCTGGTTCGCGCCGACGCTGAATCTGCAGCAGCCAGCGGCCGAGTGCGGCGAACTGGACTACATCATGGGCGAGCCGCGGCAACTGGAAACGGATTATATCCAGTCAAATAACTTTGCCTTTGGCGGCATTAATACCTCGCTGATCTTTAAGCGCTGGCGCGGCGTCTGACGCCGCTTTGCGCAGCCCTGCCTGCAGGCGCAGACGGGGCTGCGATCTCCTCTTGTTTATCGTTCCTGACTTTCCCGCCCGTCAATACGTAAGATTTCGCTTGCATTAAAGGCGAGGCTGCGCATAATCGCAAACCGCAATAATAATGATTATCAATAACCTTCGTATTAGGGATCGACTATGCGCCGTTCGCTTTCTTCCCACGGATGTAAACCGACGCTGCTGGCCTTGCTGGTCAGCACCGGTTGTTTGCCAGTGATGGCTGCGACTACCAACACCAGTAACACCGATTTAACCACCAGCAACAGCGAGCAGACGCTGACCGTAACCGCTGCGCCGCAAAGCGATTTTAAGCCCGGCGGCGACCAGCTGGTGCCTGCTTACCTTGACGGTCAGGTGGCGCATGGCGGCCGTCTCGGCATGCTGGGCGAGCAAAACGCCATGGACGTGCCGTTTAACGTCATCGGCTTTACCTCGAAAATGATTCAGGATCAGCAGGCGAAAACCATCGCCGACGTGGTGAAAAACGACGCGGGCGTGCAGAACGTGAAGGGCTACGGCAACTTTGCCGAGAGCTATCGCATTCGCGGCTTTGAGCTTGACGGCGATGACATGACCTACGGCGGTTTGCCAGGCGTGGTGCCGCGTCAGGTCATGGACGCTTCGCTGGTGGAGCGCGTGGAGATTTTCAAAGGCGCGAACAGCCTGCTGAACGGCGCGGCCAGCTCCGGCGTGGGCGGCCTTATTAACCTGGAGCCTAAGCATGCAGAGGATCTGCCGCTGACCCGCGTCGGCGTGGATTACACCTCTGATTCCCAGATCGGCTCGAGTATCGATACCGGACGTCGCTTTGGTGATAATAATCAGTTCGGCGTACGCCTGAATGCGATTCATCGCGAAGGCGAAACCGGCGTGGATGGCGAAAAGAAAAGAACCACGGCGGCCTCTATTGGCCTGGACTATCGCGGCGATCGCCTGCGCACCTCGCTGGATGTCGGCTACCAGAAAAAAACCTTCCATGACGGCCTGCAGGGCGTCAACATCAGCGGCGTCGATTTTATTCCTGCCGTGCCGTCGAATTCCCATAACTACAGTCAGAAATGGGTCTACAGCGATATGGAGTCAGAGTTCGGTATCGCAAAGGCCGAATATGACCTGACCGACAACTGGACCGCCTATGCCGGGCTGGGCGCGCAGCATGCGCATGAAACCGGCAACTACGGCACGCCGAAGCTGACCAACAGCGACGGCGACGCGACCATCAGCACCTTCAACACCAACCGCATTCAGGACAACATGAGCGGTATGGCGGGCGTGCGCGGCAATTTCACCACCGGTTTTGTCACCCATAAGGTCAACGTCGGCTACTCCGCGCTTACCACCAACGCGAAAAACGCCTACAACATGTCGCTGACCGGGGTCGCCACCAATATTTACCACACCGGCGATCTGGATGCGCCGTCGCCCAACTACGCCGGCGGTAAATTCTCCGATCCGCTGACCACCGCCCGCTCACGCACGCAAGGCTATCTGCTGAGCGACACGCTGGGCTTCTTTGATGATTCGGTGCTGCTGACGCTGGGCGCGCGCCATCAAAAAGTGGTGGTACGCAACTACAACTACAACACCGGCGCCGAAGATACCTCATCGCGCTACACCAACAGCCGCTGGATGCCGACCTACGGCCTGGTGTATAAGCCCTGGCAGAGCATCTCGCTCTATGCCAACCATACCGAAGCGCTTCAGCCGGGCGAGGTGGCACCGAACAACAGCACGGTTACCAATCCGGGCGCTATCACCGGCATCGCCCACTCAAAACAGAATGAAGTGGGCGTCAAGGCTGACTTCGGCCGCGTGGGCGGCTCGCTGTCGCTGTTTGATATCCGCAAGCCTTCCGGCATCATCAACGCGTCCGGCGCCTACGCGATGGACGGCGAAGAGCGCCACCGCGGCATGGAAACCAATATTTTTGGCGAGCCTGTGCTGGGTCTGCGCCTTAACGCCAGCGCCACCTGGCTCAATCCAGAAATGGAAAAAACGGAAAACGGCACCTATGACGGCAAGCAGGCGATCGGCGTGCCGCGCTATAACTACGCGCTGGGCGCCGAGTATGACATCAAGCCGCTGGAAGGCCTGACGGCGACCGCGCTGCTGAATCATTCAGGTTCACAGTGGGCCGATTCTGCCAATACCAAAAAGATCGACAGCTATACCACGCTGGATGTGGGGATGCGCTACCGTATGAAGCTCAACCAGAATGATATGGTCTGGCGCGTCGCGGTCGAAAACGTGACCAATGAGAAATACTGGGCCAATGTCGACAGCACCGGCACCTACCTGGCGCAGGGCGACGGACGTACCCTAAAAGTCGGCGTCAGCTACGACTTTTAATGCATCAACGGGGCGCGCAATGCGCCCCGTCTCTTTTGCTGCAAGAAAACGCTGGCGGGCCGGTGGCTTTCGATTACACTGGTCGGCGCCGCAAGCCTGCGGCGATCCCCGTTTTCTGTTGAGAATGTATGCTCCCACCGTCACCGCACGATCCGCAAGATGAGCCCCTTCGCCAGTCGCTGGACGACGCGCACTTCGCCATCGTGGTGCTTGCGGTGACCTCCGTTACGCTTATAATCGTCGTCCTGATGGTGACGCTCTGGATGAGCTAAAGCGAACGGCAGGACGTTCAGAAGGAGAAAGTATGGAGTCGCGAGATGACAAACTGATCGCCATTATCGGCCTGCTGGCGGCCTGCCTGATTGGCGTGGTGTTCCTCTTCGCCATGACCTGGCTTACCGATGTTCGCCATCCCGCCGATCCCTCGCTTGAAGTTCAGAGCTGCACACCGAAAAAGCCACCGGTTCACCGCAGCTGAAATTTTGTCTGAAATTTAATCTGCTGGCTGCGCAGCACCAGCGCCAGCCCTTCGTGCAGCGTGCGGTTGCCGTTGGGATCGCCCAGCCCAAACAGCGCGCCTGGCGAGCGGCGGTCGTCCGCCCAGGCGGGATACTCCACCACCGGATAGAGCGAAATTCCCTCCAGCCCAATTCCCTGATCCAGCGCCAGCATCGCCTCTTCGCTGACGTGCTGCAGCCAGGCGGCGCGCGCGTCGCCTTCCGCGCCGGTTTCCGCCAGCAGCAGCGGACGCTGGTAGCGCTGCCAGCACTGCGCCAGCAGGCGATGCAGCGGCTGGCGCAGCGGATGGGCCGCGGGCATCGGCTCGCCGGGAAAGAACCAGTGATTATCGGGATAGTAGTTCAGGCCGAGGATATCCAGACAGTCTTCACTGCCGCCCAGTTCGCTGTCGATGCGGCCCGCCAGCATATCCCATGCTTCGAACTGCGCCTGGTGCTGCGCGTCGGCGTAGGGTTTACTGTCGAGGTTGTGCGGATCGCTGGCGATCTGCACCAGCGGATCGGTCAGCACGAAGCGCGCCTCAGGATAGACGTCGCGGATGGCGTGGATCGCCGCCAGCGACGCGCGCACCAGCTGGCGCTTTAGCTCTTTGCCCCGGTTGGCGACGTGGGGATTGAACCAGGCGACGTCGGCGCCGGCCCAGGCCCAGAACGAAATCTGATTGACCGGGGTGAAAAAGGGCTGGGTGATGCCTTCATCGCGCATCACCTGCGCCATCGCGCGGGCGAATCGGGCGAAATGATCGATAAACGCGGCCTTCCAGATGTTAAGGTGATCGGGATAGCCGAAGTGCGCCAGCTCCCAGATAATCTGCATCTCATGCTGCTTCGCCGCGCGCACCATTGGCAAAAAGCTGCTCCAGTCGTAGCGGTCCGGCTCTTTTTCAATCAGATACCAGCGCGCGCCGTCGCGCGCCGTCTGCAGGCGCTGCGCCGCCAGCGCGGCGTAATCCTTCTCCAGCAGCATATCGTGGCCGCTGCTGATCACCATGTCGAGCCGCTTGCCAGGCGTGCGGCAGGCGGTAGAGCAGGGAAAGCTGCCCTGAAAAAAGGTGTTAAACAGCTGGGGATGGTGGCGCTGAAGCCGGGATGAATCTGACGTCATGGTCCGCTCCTCTGGCTGGCCGGTCGCGATAGTCTGGCTAAGTCTAGTTGAAAAGTGCGGCAGTTGGCCGCTCTCGGACTCCGCGTATAGCCATATTCGGCGAAGCGTTAAATAATAAGAGCGTGTCGATTATCCAGGGAACCCCAATGACCGAAGCGTTAAACCTGTCGCCTGACCTCTCCGACGTCAGCTGGCTCGAGGAGATTGTCGGCCCGCGCAGCGCGCGCCATCCGGGGCTGAGCGGCATTCACCCGCTGGCCGACGGGCTGGACGCCTTCGCCGCGCGCTATCTGCTGATGGGCAAGGCGGAGCGCACGCTCGATGTGCAGTACTATATCTGGCAGAACGATATGTCGGGACGACTGCTGTTCAGCGCGCTGCTGGAGGCAGCGGGGCGCGGCGTGAAGGTGCGGCTGCTGCTCGACGACAACAATACGCCGGGCCTGGACGACACCCTGGCGCGGCTCGATCGCCATCCGAACATTACCGTTAAGCTGTTTAATCCCTTCTCCTTCCGCACCCTGCGCGCGCTGGGCTATCTCTCTGATTTCGCCCGGCTCAACCGACGCATGCACAATAAAAGCTTCACCGTGGACGGCGTGGCGACCATCGTCGGCGGCCGCAACGTCGGCGACGAATATTTTGCCACCGGCAGCGAACCGCTGTTCGCCGATCTCGACGTGCTGGCCATCGGCCCGGTGGTCGCCGAGGTGTCGAACGATTTCGAGCGCTACTGGCAGAGCAAGCCGGTGGCGCCGCTGAAAAGCGTGCTGGACGAGAGCGAGCAGCAGGATGGCTCGGTGGCGCTGCCGCCCGACTGGCGCGACAGCGAGGCGGTGCAGCGCTATCTGGCGCGCCTGGAAAGCTCGCATTTCGTTAGCCAGCTGGAGCAGGGCACGCTGCGCATGACCTGGGCGAAGGCGCGTCTGCTGAGCGACGACCCGCGCAAGGGGCTGGGGCGGGCGAAGCGCAAAAGCCTGCTGCCGCAGCGCATGCTGGAGGTGATCGGCGCGCCGCAGCGGCAGTTCGATATTATCTCCGCCTATTTCGTGCCGACGCGCGCCGGCGTCGCCCAGCTGCTGGCGCTGAAGCGGCGCGGGGTAAAAATTGCCATCCTTACCAACTCGCTGGCGGCTAACGACGTCTCGGTGGTGCACGCCGGCTACGCCAAATGGCGCAAAAAGCTGCTGCGGCGCGGCATTGAACTGTATGAGCTAAAGCCGCAGTCCGGCGTGCCGGACGCGCCGCACGATCGCGGCCTGACCGGTAACTCCGGCTCCAGCCTGCACGCCAAAACCTTTACCGTCGATCAGGAGACGCTGTTTATCGGCTCCTTTAACTTCGATCCGCGCTCGGCGGTGCTGAATACCGAAATGGGGCTGGTGATCGAGAGCGAAGCGCTGGCGCGCCAGACCCATCAGCGTTTTAGCGCGGCGATGCGCAATCGCGCCTGGGCGCTGCGCCTCGATAAGTGGGGACGCGTCAACTGGGTGGAGTACGCCGGCGAGGCGCGGGAGATCGTGCACAAGCATGAGCCGCGCTGTACCTGGGTGCAGCGCCTGCTGGTGCGGCTGGTGTGGCGGCTGCCGATCGAGTGGCTGCTGTA
Organism: Pantoea sp. Z09; assembly: GCF_022394795.1. NCBI lineage: Bacteria > Pseudomonadati > Pseudomonadota > Gammaproteobacteria > Enterobacterales > Erwiniaceae > Pantoea > Pantoea sp. Z09. Next base: position 2,399,076 of record NZ_CP092373.1, on the reverse strand, counting down.
GCTGCAAAGGGCGCAGCTTCTGCTGCGCCCCCGATGCGCTATTTTTTCTGCGCTTTGCCGGAAAACAGAAAGCGCAGCAGCGGAATACGCAGGTGGATCTCATACAGCAGGAACGCCACGCCGAACACCAGCGCCAGCCCGACGAAAAAGCCCAGCGTGTTGTTGCCGATCAGCGGCGTAATAAAGATGCCGTACAGCAGCGTCAGCGGATGGTGCACCAGGTAGATAAACAGCGAGGCGTTGACCAGGTACATAATGCGCGGCGAGTGAGAGTTAAGCATGCGATGGCCGAAGCTGAAGCAGACATTGAGCATGCAGAGCCCCATCAGCGTGGTGATTAACGCATCCAGCTCATAGAGCCAGCCGTCGCCGCTGCTGTAGCGCTGGTTAAGGCTGTAGGCGATAAACACCAGAATCGCGCCGAAGCACATCACCGGATTAAAGCGCACAAACAGCTGCTTGAGGGCAGGGTGCTTCCACGCCAGCGCGCCGAGCATAAAGAACGGCAAAAACAGCAGCGTCTGCATCACCATAATGCTGAACAGGCCATCCATCAGCAGCGCGGGGAAAAAGGTGAACACCGCGCGGCGGAAAATATCCCACAGCAGCGCATAGCCCATGATCCCCAGCGTGACCTTGCCCCAGCCGATGCGGCTGTAGTCGAGGCGATGCTGCTGCCGACGCAGCCAGTTAAAGGTCACCATGCCCAGCGCCGTGAGGATCACCAGCACCACGAGGAACCACAGATGGGAGATCAGCTCCCACATCAGGTTATTGAACTTGCCGTAAAGCGTCAGGCTGTCCCAGTTGGCCAGCTTGTCCGACAGCGCGCGCAGCATAAAAAACTGCGGCAGGGTGATCAGCGGCACGGCGGTCAGCAGCGGAATGCCGACACGCTCCATGCGCACCTTGAGCCAGCGCTGCGGCTCATAGCGCAGGTAGAGCATGTAGGAGAAATAGCCGGAGATAACAAAAAAGACCTGCATACGGAAGGCGTGAATAAAATCGTTCAGCACCGTCAGCCAGAGCGACGCCTCCTGGCTGTTGACCGCCCATTTCTGCGTGGAATAGATGAGGGAAACGTGAAACGGCACCCCCAACAACATCAGATAGGCCCGAATTGAATCGAGGAAATATTCACGTTCAGGTTTTGCTGTGCTCATAACGTCCCATTATGTTCGCTGTTTGGCCAGTTTCGCCCTGAAACCGGAGTATACCGGGGTGAAATTCTACCCGCAGTAAACAGGGTATACTATCAGTTGATTCTGGAACGTTTAATTGTCCTAAAAGCGGGGCGCTTGCTGACGAAACCACGGAACAATCTTTTGGATATGCTGTCGGAAAACCGAATAATCCTTTAAGATAAATGGGTTTGTACTTAGCACACGAAAGGGGGGGGATGTGCTGATTAAAGTGGAAAATAAAGGCGGGCTGATGAAGATGCGCTGGGTTGGCGCGGCAGTTCTGCTGGCGTTGTACGCCAATAATAGCTGGGCGTTTAACCTTGATGATGTCGCCAAACAGGCGAAAACGCTGGCAGGGAAAAGTTTTGAAGCGCCTAAGAGCAATTTACCCTCTCAGTTTCGTGAAATGAAATTTGCTGACTATCAGCAGATCCAGTTTAACCACGATAAAGCGTACTGGGGCAAACTGCGTACGCCGTTCAAACTTGAGTTTTACCATCAGGGCATGTATTTCGACACGCCGGTAAAAATCAACGAGGTCGCGGCTAACGCGGTGCGCGAGATCAAATACAGCCCTGACTATTTCAACTTCGGCAACGTCAAGCACGACGCCGATGCGGTGAAAAACTTAGGGTTCGCCGGTTTTAAAGTGCTTTATCCGCTTAATAAGCGGGACAAAGACGACGAAATCACCAGCTTCCTCGGCGCCAGCTACTTCCGCGTCATCGGCGGCGATCAGGTTTACGGTCTCTCTGCGCGCGGCCTCGCCATCGACACGGCGCTGCCGTCCGGCGAAGAGTTCCCGCGCTTTAAAGAGTTCTGGATCGCGCGTCCGAAGCCGCAGGATAAACAGCTGGTGATCTACGCGCTGCTCGACTCGCCGCGCGCCACGGGCGCCTATCGCTTTACCGTACATCCGGGCAAAGAGACCACCGTCGACGTGCAGTCGAAGGTCTATCTGCGCGATAAAGTCGGCAAACTGGGCGTCGCGCCGCTGACCAGCATGTTCCTGTTTGGCGCCAACCAGCCGTCGCCGGTGACCAACTTCCGTCCGGAGCTGCATGACTCTGACGGGCTGTCGATTCACAGCGGCAACGGCGAATGGATCTGGCGGCCGCTCAATAATCCGCGCCATCTGGCGGTGAGCACCTACACCATCGAAAGCCCGAAAGGCTTTGGCCTGCTGCAGCGCAGCCGCGACTTCAGCCGCTATCAGGATCTTGACGACCGTTACGACATGCGTCCGAGCGGCTGGGTTGAACCGCAGGGCGACTGGGGCAAAGGCCGCGTCGAGCTGGTGGAGATCCCGACCGCAGACGAAACCAACGACAACATCGTTGCCTTCTGGACGCCGGAAAACCTGCCGGATCCAGGCAAAGAGATGAGCTTCAGCTATCGCCTGCACTTTACGCGCGACGAAAGCCAGCTCCACTCTGACGACGTCGCGTGGGTGAAAAACACGCTGCGCTCGGCGGGCGACGTCAAGCAGTCGAATCTGGTGCGTCAGCCGGACGGCTCGATCGCCTTTACCATCGATTTCGTGGGTAAAGCGATGAGCGAGATGCCGGACAACAGCCAGGTCGCGCCGCAGGTGAGCGTGGGCGACAACGGCGAAGTGGTTGAGCAGAGCGTGCGCTATAACCCGGTCACCAAAGGCTGGCGTCTGGTGCTGCGTCTGCGCGTCAAAGATAACAAACAGCCTACCGAAATGCGCGCCGCGCTGGTTAGCGGCGACAAGACATTGACGGAAACCTGGAGCTATCAGTTACCTGCCAATGAATAATCCGACATTGATCCCTAAAAACTACGTGGAAGCCCTGCCGCTGGATGCGGCAGGGAAGGCCCGGTTAAGCGCCTCGCTGCAGCACGCCGAGGCGTTTCACTTCATCCACGAGACGCTTGGCCAGGATGTCGCCGCCAGCGATCGTCCCGACGACGCACCGCTTAAGTCGGTTTCTGCCCGCGTCAAAATGGCGTGGCCGGATTCGCTGGCCGACGGCGCGCAGTTCGGCAAGGATTACCTTGACCGCACCACGCTGAAGGCGATGCCGAAGGTGAAGCGCTCGCTGATGTTCCCGGAAGCCTGGCGCACCAACCCGCTGGTGCGCGCCTGGCGTTCGCTGCGCGGCGAAAAACTGACGCATCGCTACGCCACGGCGGAAGAGCAGCGCGCCGAGGAGAAGTGGCGTCACGTCGGCTCCATTCGCCGCTACGTGCTGCTGATCCTCACCGTGTTCCAGACCGTTATCGCCACCTGGTACATGAAAACCATCCTGCCTTATCAGGGCTGGACGCTGCTCGACCCGATGGAGATGCTTAACCAGAACTGGCAGCAGTCGGTGATGCAGATCCTGCCTTACGTGCTGCAGACCGGGATCCTGTTCCTGTTCGCGATCCTCTTCTGCTGGGTCTCGGCGGGCTTCTGGACCGCGCTGATGGGCTTCCTGCAGCTGTTGATCGGCCGCGACAAGTACAGCATCTCTTACTCGACGGTGGGCGACGAAGCGCTGAATCCCGAGCACCGCACCGCGCTGATCATGCCGATCTGCAACGAAGACGTGGAACGCGTTTTCGCCGGCCTGCGCGCGACCTGGGAATCGGTGGTGCGCACCGGCAACGCAGACCATTTCGACGTCTACGTGCTGAGCGACAGCTACGATCCCGATATCGCCATTGCCGAGCAGAAAGCCTGGATGGAGCTGGTGCGCGACGTGGGCGGCGCAGGTAAGATTTTCTACCGCCGTCGCCGTCGTCGCGTGAAGCGTAAAAGCGGCAACATCGACGACTTCTGCCGTCGCTGGGGCAGCAACTACAGCTACATGGTGGTGCTGGATGCGGACAGCGTGATGAGCGGCGAGTGCCTCACCGGTCTGGTGCGCATGATGGAAGCGAACCCGAACGCCGGGATTATCCAGTCGTCGCCGAAGGCGTCGGGCATGGATACGCTCTACGCGCGCTGTCAGCAGTTTGCCACGCGCGTATACGGTCCGCTCTTCACCGCTGGTTTGCACTTCTGGCAGCTGGGCGAGTCGCACTACTGGGGACACAACGCCATTATCCGCGTGAAGCCCTTTATCGAGCACTGCGCGCTGGCGCCGCTGCCGGGTGAAGGCTCCTTTGCCGGGTCGATTCTATCGCACGACTTCGTCGAAGCCGCGCTGATGCGTCGCGCCGGCTGGGGCGTCTGGATCGCCTACGATCTGCCGGGCTCCTATGAAGAGCTGCCGCCGAACCTGCTGGACGAGCTGAAGCGCGACCGCCGCTGGTGTCACGGCAACCTGATGAACTTCCGCCTGTTCCTGGTGAAAGGGATGCACCCGGTGCACCGTGCGGTGTTTCTGACTGGCGTGATGTCCTATCTTTCGGCGCCGCTCTGGTTTATGTTCCTGGCGCTCTCCACCGCGCTGCAGGTGGTGCACACGCTAATGGAGCCGACCTACTTCCTGCAGCCGAGGCAGCTCTTCCCGGTCTGGCCGCAGTGGCGTCCTGAACTGGCGATCGCGCTGTTCTCGACCACCCTGGTGCTGCTGTTCCTGCCGAAGCTGCTCAGCGTGGTGCTGATCTGCTTCAAGGGCGCGAAACCGTACGGTGGTGCGTTCCGGCTGTTTATTTCCCTGCTGCTGGAGATGCTCTTCTCTGTGCTGCTGGCACCGGTGCGCATGCTATTCCACACCGTGTTTGTGGTCAGCGCCTTCCTGGGCTGGGAAGTGGTATGGAACTCGCCGCAGCGCGACGACGACGCCACGCCGTGGAGCGAAGCCTTCCGTCGTCACGGCTCGCAGATGCTGCTAGGCATCGTCTGGGCGGTTGGCATGGGCGTGCTGGATCTTAACTTCCTCTGGTGGCTATCGCCGATCGTCTTCTCGCTGATCCTCTCGCCGTTTGTCTCGGTGATGTCGAGCCGCGCCACGGTCGGGATGAAAAGTCGACGCGCGAAGCTGTTCCTGATCCCGGAAGAGTATGAGCCGCCGAAAGAGCTGGTGGACACCGATCGCTATCTGCAGCTCAACCGCGAGCGCGCGCTGAAGCATGGCTTTATGCATGCGCTGTTCCATCCGGCGTTTAACGCGCTGGCCACCGCGCTGGCGACGTCGCGTCACAGACAGAGCCAGCTGCTGGACTACGCGCGCGACCGCCGCGTCGACCAGGCGCTCAGCGACGTGCCAGAGAAGCTGAACCGCGAACAGCGGCTGCAGCTGATCAGCGACCCGGTGGTGCTGGCGCGCGTGCACTCGCGCCTGTGGGAAAACAGCGACAAGTATCATCAGTGGGTTGAGAGCTACCAGAAGCTCGCGCTTAATCCGCTGGCGTTACCGCCGCAGACACGTTAAGGTTCGATAAGATAAAGCGGCAGCAATGCCGCTTTTTTTATGAATGCGGTTTTAACGCTGTCATTACATTTTACTGGCGTAAAAGCGCGTTAAAAGCCGGGCGGTATTGATTACAATAGCCGCTGTTTGAATTAGGTATCGCGTGTGAAGAGTGTGCTGAAAATAACGGTTGTCGCGCTGATGGCGCTATTATTGAGCGGATGCGGCAGCATTATTAGCCGCGCCGTGCCCGGACAGGGACACGGCAACCAGTACTATCCTGGCGTGCAGTGGGATGTGCGCGACGGTGCGTGGCGCGTTATTACCATCCTCGATCTGCCGCTGTCGCTGGTTGTGGACACCCTGCTGCTGCCGGTGGATGCCCAGCACGGCCCCTACGAGTAGTTACAGCAGGCGGTCAGACTCGCTGTTGTCATCTTCCCACTCCTGCGCCGCCGCTTCGCCCTCTTCGCTGTCGAGGGGAGGCTCAAGCTGGAACTCACCTTCATCCCATTCGTGCAGGGTGTTTTCAGCTAACCACTCCTGACGCAGCTCAACTTCATCGAAATCGCCGTCAAAAATGGCCTGCGCCGCCTCGCCGCTGCGGATCGGCAGACATTCGCCGCTTTCGCCTTCATCTTCAAAGAATTCCGCCTGCCACATAATATCGCCATCCTGCATCACATACTTCTGCAGGCCGAACTGACTCACGCTGACATCCTCTTCCTCGATGTCGGGATGATCGGCGAGAAACTCTTCACGTGCAGCATCAATGGCTTCCTCTAAGGTACTGAACATGCTCATCACTTTTCTCCTTGCCTGATTAACGGGATGTAGGAGAAGGATAGACGAAATTTTTCAGGGGAAAGGAGAAAAAGAGGGGCGGGAGAGAAAGTCGTCCCGCCGCCGCCGGTCAGAGCGATTTCTGCGGGAAGTGCAGCACCGGCCGCACCGTTTCACGGATAACCGGCGCAGAGTAGCGAATGCAACATTTAATACAGGGTTTGACCTTTTTAAAGTTAATTCGCGCAATAGATAACGCCTGATTCAGGTTATATAACGTACCGATAAAAACCATGTCGTTTTTATCCGGCATACGCTTACACTCTTTGCGGTGTAAATAATGATAATTCTCCTGATCGGTACTGATTGTCACGTAGTAATAGATGCCTTTATTCATTTTATGTTCCTGCTAGAGATTTGCTGTGTGTAATCTTTTTATATTTTTAGAAGGACGGTGAAATAACTAACTTTCACGGTCGAAATTACCGAGGTATGTCTGGGTTTACAAATTCCATAAAGGTATAACGCCGTAATTTAAATTGCATAATGAGTATATGTGACGCGCTTAATAAGACAATGCCTTGTAAAATAAGTTAATTTTACTGCATACATAAGCTAAAGCAAAGAATTGTCAATGAATAAATAAGAAAAGGCCTGGAATCAATATAAATCAGGGCCAATTAAGATAAACCTCAAACATTAATTTCGCAGCCTGTTATTTCTCTTGTTCCGGCCTCTGTTCCTGTTTTCGCCTTAATTAATGTAGCCGCCGTAAACATTTAATAAAGATCGGTAATCGTTATCAGACACGCTTGAGTTTAGGCTGGCCTTTTTAGCCAATAATACAAGATATAACTCTTTAAAAACAAGGTGTTATAGAGGTTATTCTCATGGCGTAAGGGTAAGCGGCAGTGATGCTTATCGCCGGCGAGCAGAGCGCCGCTCGCCGGCAAAAGGTTAATAACGTGAGGGCTCGCCTTCGGGGCGGGTTTTAAAGCGACGGTGCAGCCACATATATTGTTCCGGCGCCAGCAGGACGCCTTCTTCCACCACTTTATTCATCGCGGCGGCGGTGGCGACGTCGCTGTCGAGCGGCATCTGCTCGCTGACGTCCGGTAAAATCAGCATTTGATAGCCGCGGCCGTGCGGCAGGCGGCGCGGCACAAAGGGCACCACGTGCGGCTTGCCGCTGCGGATCAGCAGATAGGTGCCGACCGTGGTCGCGGCTTTCTCCACCGCGAAAAAGGGAACGAAGACGCTGCTGCGCGGGCCATAGTCGTGGTCAGGCGCGTACCAGATGATATCGCCGTTTTTCAGCGCGCGGATCATGCCCTTCAGGTCTTTGCGATCCAGCATGCTTTTGTTGGATCGCATGCGACCCCAGGTTTGCAGCCAGTCGATCAGCTTGTTGTCGTTGGGACGATAAACGCCGATGCCGGGGTTATAGATGCCGAAAATACGCGCGCCCAGCTCCAGCGTCAGAAAGTGCATGCCGATCAGCAGCACGCCGCGCTGCTCATCTTTCGCTTTTTGAATATGCTCAAGGCCTGACACGTCGAACCACTTCTTGATGCGCCAGTCGGGCCAGAACCACGCCATGCCGGTTTCAATCAGTCCCATGCCTACCGACTCGAAGTTATGCTTGACCATCGCCTCACGTTCGCTGCTGGGCATATCGGGGAAGCAGAGTTCCAGATTGCGCTGGGCGATGGCGACGCGGCGCTTTAAGAAGCGCATGGCGATACGGCCTAAACCGCAGCCGAGCACATAGAGCAGCGGATAGGGCAGCAGCACCAGCAGGTAGAGGAACGCGATGCCCAGCCAGGTCAGCCAGTAACGGGGATGCAGAAGTTCTCGGGAAAATTGCGGCAGTTGAGTCATAGGAAAAAGCTTATCCTGCGTAATGCGCCTGATGGCGCCAATATCTCGTTGATTTTCCCCTATTGTGCCAGCTTTTCTTCTGCGCTGAAATAAACGCGGGTGGATTGCGCAGGCGACGAATTGAAAATCCGCCGCTCCACAGGTGGGATAAAAAGCCGCGTCAGATCAATTTTCTTTGCATCCTGACGCATTGCTGTATCATGTGCGGCGCAATTTTTATCCCCAACAGGAACGAACACCATGCCAGTGTTACACAACCTTGTTAACAATAAAGAGCTGAAGGCGCGCATGCTGGCGGAGACCGAACCGCGCACCACCGTCTCATTCTACAAATATTTTCACATCGCCGACCCCAAAGCCTTTCGCGACGCGCTCTATCTCGGCCTGACTGAACACAAGGTGTTTGGTCGCGTTTACGTGGCCAAAGAGGGCATTAACGCGCAGATCAGCGTGCCGGCCAGCCGCTATGAGCAGATGAAAGCGTTTCTCTACGGCTTTGATCCCGCGCTGGACAACCTGCGCATGAATATCGCCCTCGACGACGACGGGAAATCCTTCTGGGTGCTGCGCCTCAAGGTGCGCGACCGCATCGTAGCGGACGGCATTGAAGATGAGAGCTTTGACGCCAGCGATGTCGGCACCTATCTGAAGGCGGCGGACGTCAACGCGATGCTCGACGATCCCGATGCGGTGTTTGTCGATATGCGTAACCACTACGAATATGAAGTGGGTCGTTTTGACAATGCGATGGAGATCCCGGCCGATACCTTCCGCGATCAGCTGCCGATGGCGGTCGAGATGCTGCAGGAGCAGAAAGATAAAAAAATCGTGATGTACTGCACCGGCGGCATTCGCTGCGAAAAGGCGAGCGCCTGGATGCGGCACAACGGTTTCGACGATGTCTATCATGTAGAAGGCGGCATTATCGAATATGCGCGTCGCGCGCGTGAACAGGGATTGCCGGTGCGTTTCAAAGGCAAAAACTTTGTGTTCGACGAGCGTATGGGCGAGCGTATCTCTGATGACGTGCTGTCGCAGTGTCATCAGTGCGGCGCGCCGTGCGACACCCACACCAACTGCGTCAACGACGGCTGTCATCTGCTGTTTATTCAGTGTCCGAGCTGCGCCGAGAAGTTTCACAACTGCTGCAGCCCGCTCTGTATGGAAGAGTCGCAGCTGTCGCCGGAAGAGCAGCGCGCGCGCCGCGCCGGTCGCGAAAACGGTAACAAAATTTTCAACAAGTCGCGTGGGCGCCTGACGATGGCGATCCCGTCGCCGGATAAAGAGTAACGCGTTGAGCCTGACGCCGGTGCGTCAGGCTTTTTGCGTTTAGCGGTCGAAGCGGGAGAGTGAGAAAGGCGCGAGGTCGAACGAGAAAGGTTTATCGAGCGCGAACTCCGTCGCCAGCTCGCCCAGCACGCTGGCGAACTTAAAGCCGTGGCCGCTCAGCCCGGTGATAATCAAACGATTCGGCTCATTCGGCAGCGTATCGATAATAAAATCTTCGTCGGGGCTGATGTCATAGCTGCACGCCTCGCCGTGCAGACAGACGCCGACTCCTGGCAGGAATTTCCGCAAAAAGGCAAAAGCGTCGCTGCCATCTTCGGCGTAGCTGCCGAAGGGTTTGCGATCGTCCGGTGCCGTCATCGGCTGACCGCCGTCGTGGCGCCCCAGCTTTAACGCGTTATTGTCCGCCGGGAAGCCGTAGAACTGGCTGCCGTTCTCCATCTCAACCGTAAAGCCGGGAAACTGATTGTTTTCGCTGTAGCGCCCGTCTGCCTGATACCAGGCGAAGACTTTGCGCGTCGGCTTCAGCGGCAGATTGGGCACCAGCTGGCCGACCCAGGTGCCGGCGCTGATCAGCAGCTTGCGCGCGCGGAAGGTGCCATCCGCCGTCACCACCTGCTGCAGATCGCCGTCGCGGCCAATGTGCGACACGCCGCAGTTAAACAGCTGCGCGCAGCCCGCCCGTTCGGCGAGGGCGATCCAGCTGCGCACCGCCTGCTCGCACTTCAGATAGCCCGACTGCGGTTCAAACACGCCGATATAGCCGTCCGGCACGGCAATCTGCGGCCAGCGCTGACGCACCTCGTCCGCCTGCAGCACCTGTATGTCCAGCTTCCAGGCCTGCGCGCTCTCAATGACGTTGCGAATAAACTCCGAGTGAACGGGCGCGAGGTTAATAATGCCGCTGCGGTGCATAATGCGTTCGCCGGCCAGCTGCTCCAGCTCATCCCACAGCGTCTGCGCGCGCAGCACCAGCGGAACATAGCGTTCGCCTTCGCCGTAGGCGTGACGGATCAGGCGCGTTTCGCCGTGATGCGCGCCCTGGGTATGCGGCGGATGGGCGGAATCGATCATCAGCACCGACAGGCCAGCCTGGGTGGCGTAAAAGCCCGCGGCGGCGCCGACGGAGCCGCTGCCCACCACAATCAGATCATAAATCATTGAAGGGTAAACTCCTGAAAGCCGTAACACGCCCAGCAGCATACCAGAATCAGAAATGAAAAAGGCACCCCTGAGGGTGCCCGTTTATCTGGCTGAGGCTAATGTTTGGACTGGTAACGTTCCATCTGCTCAGCCGATTCGATCTTGGCAATGCCAGCTTCAAGAATCGAGATAAATTGCCTTGCCACGTCTGTTGTCAGCCAGTAGGTTGGTCCGACGTCTGCTTCTTCTTCTTTTTGATCCTGCGAGGAGAGCGAATGTAAGCGGATCATCATGGCGTCGTAGCTGTCTACGGTACTGATATCCCAGCCCACCAGCGGGTGAGTCTGAATAACGTCTTTATTTCTGTCCATTATAACCTCCTTATTACTCGTTAAACGAAGTGCATGATGAGGTTCAATGCGGCTTTTTTATCCAGTAGCGAGACAATTATAACAGAAAATATGTGATCTCCGATTAAAAAATGCGGCGAACAAAAAGTGAGCGAAATAATCGGCGTTAAAAAGGGCGTTCAAAAAAATAAAATGCCTGACGCATCAGGCAGTTTTTTCCGGCGCCAAAATCAGGCCACAGGATCGGCAGGCTGTGCGCCGGGATGCTTTTGTAACACCTGCGCCAGACGAGCGAAGTGCTGCTGCAGATGTTCATCATGATTCTGGTTTTGCGCTTCAAGCGTCAGGTGATGCACCATCAGCTGAGCGGCACGCTCGTCCAGGCAGAAGGTCAGGCTGGAAAACGCGCTTTCCAGCACCGTCAGGCGACGTTGCTGCTCGGCGATCAGCGCCAGCAGTTCGCCGAAGGTCATGGCCTCTTCCGGATTGTCTGTCATCATTTCGTCTCACCTCCTGTTAAGCATAACGAGCGCAAGAATAGGCGATTGATCGATCAGAGTCTAGATGCAGGAAAATGTTCTGGCGAGGGGGGAGAGTGATAAAAAAGCCGGATGGCGACACCCGGCAAAAACTGCGCAGTGGCGGTTAATCGGTAACAAACCAGTCGTCAGCGCTCTCCCAGGTTTCCTGCAGGATATCGCTGACCCGATCGCGCGTCTCTTTACCGCCGCCCAGCACGCTGAGCTGGTTTGCGGTGGCATAGCGCACTTTGACGTGGTTCTGGCCGTCGGGAAATTCTTCATCGAGACGGCGGGAAAGTTCTGCCGTCAGCGCCTCCATGGCGCCAGACGGAAGCGGGGACGTTTTGGCAACGGTAATTTCAACACGCATAGCAGCCTCCGGATTAGATACTGTATATATCTACAGTATAATTGCGCCGGAGGCAAGCGAAAGCGCAGATTAGATTTTCACGCGCCAGTTTAGCGTCTCGCCGGCAAGGAAAGGCACCAGCGCGTGTTCGCCCATGCTGATGCGCTCCTCCACCTTCCAGGGTTCGCGCACCAGAGTGACGGAGCCCTCGTTGAGCGGCAGGCCGTAAAAGCGCGGGCCGTTCTCTGAACAGAACGCCTCGAAATGCTGCAGCGCGTCCAGCTCCTCGAAGACGGTGGCGTAGGCGGGCAGCGAGGTCGGTGCGTTGAATACGCCTGCGCAGCCGCAGCTCGCCTCTTTCAGGTGACGCAGATGCGGCGCGGTATCGGTGCCGAGGAAGAAGCGTGGATGGCCGCTGGCGACCACCTTGCGCAGCGCCTCCTGATGCACGTTGCGCTTCAGGATCGGCAGGCAGTAGAGATGCGGACGCACGCCGCCGACCAGCATATGGTTGCGGTTGAACATCAGGTGCTGAGGCGTAATGGTGGCGCCGAGCTTGTCATTACCTGCCTCGACATACTGCGCAGCCTCCTGGGTGGTGATGTGCTCGAAGACGATCTTCAGCTCTGGATACTGTTTGCGCAGCGGCTCCATGACCGTTTCGATAAAGCGCGCCTCGCGGTCGAAAATATCGATGTCGGCGTGGGTCACTTCGCCGTGGATCAGCAGCGGCATGCCGATCTTCTGCATGCGCTCCAGCACGCTGCTGATGGCGGTGATACTGGTGACGCCGTGGCTGGAGTTGGTGGTGGCGTGCGCCGGGTAGAGTTTCGCCGCGGTAAACACGCCAGCGCTAAAGCCCTGTTCGATTTCGTCAGGATCGAGCGAGTCGGTAAGGTAGCAGGTCATCAGCGGCGTAAACGCGTGTTCCGCCGGCAGCGCGGCCAGAATGCGATCGCGGTAGGCGACGGCGGCGGCGACGCTGGTAACCGGCGGCACCAGGTTGGGCATCACGATGGCACGTCCGTTAACCGCGCTGGTGTAAGGCAGGACCGTTTTAAGCATCGCGTCGTCGCGCAGATGGATATGCCAGTCGTCAGGGCGGCGGATAGTGAGTTGTTGAGGCTGTGCAGTCATCAGTGAAGCTCCGGCTTGTCAGGAAACGTAGAGGCGCGTTTTGGCCGGGTACAAAGCATAAGGTGTCGGGCAACCGTTTGCACTTCTTTTCTTACAGGGAAGGGGAAAAGGACAGCGGGCACGGCTCCAGACCGCAGATGAGCTTACAGCGCGGGTGACATGGACCGAAGAGCAAAGCGTCCCGCGCAAGGGACAAAAACGCCTGGAGCGTTTTTGAACAACGCAGAGCGTTGGCCCGTTTACGGGCGTACCTCAGGGAGGAGGTGCGTATCCACGCGGGCCGAGCCGCCAGGGATGGCGCTTTTGCGTCTTTGCGATCGGGCCATGTCACCCACGCCTGCACCTTGTTACTGCGTAAACGGAATCACCAGCTGGCCTGGCTCGACCTTCAATCCTTTAGCGAATTTCTTCGCCAGCGCCTCGCCTTTGCTGCGATCGGTGCTCAGCACCCAGGCGGGCTTTTGATCAAAGTAGCTTTTCAGCGACTGATTAAGATAGGGCGTCAGGCTTTTCATTACCGCGGCCATCTTCTCCGGCTGCACCTGGGCGTCGACGATCTCCAGATCGCGCAGGAAGACCGCGCCCTGCTGCGCGTCAAACACCGGCCGCGCCTTCATCTTCAGCTGCATATCCGCCTCCTGCGGGCCGAACAGCGAGGTGACGTTGATTTTCGCCTTGCCGGTCAGCGTAACGCGGTCCGGCTCCTCGCGACCGATCTGGCTACTGAGATCGGTTAACAGAATATGGGCGTTCACCAGACCGGCGACGCCAATATCTTTTTCATAGTTGTTGTGCTTCGCCAGCGCCTGATTCACTTCCTGCTCGCTGATGGTGTACTGCGTGAGCTGATTGCAGCCGCTAACCAGCACGGCGAAAAACAGGGCCGACAGCCCAAGAAATACCTTTTTCATCTTGTCCTCATCCAGATGGGTGCTTATGCAGCGCATAGGGTGCCTGAATGCGGAAAGGGTGTCATTAAGAAGGCGATGAGAAACGCAGGCGCGCCTCTCATCGCATCGCGTCAGATGGCGATAGAGGAGAGCAGGTTGACCTGCGTCTGTTTCGCCATATTGTCGCGGTAGTCTGCGACGCGGCTCGGCCAGTCGATGCCGGCCACCAGCGTCAGCGAGCGCAGCAGCGGGAAGAGATGAATATCATCTTCCGACAGCTCGCCGTTGACCGCATTCGGCTTGACGATCAGCTTGTCGAGCTGGCGCAGATCGTCGCTGACGTTTTTGATCAGGCCGGGCGCATGACGCTTCAGCTCGGCGAAGTCGCCGATCGCCGCCTCTTTTTTGCTGCGGAAGTAGCTGCGCGCCTCTGGCGTGGCAAATTCGGCAAACGCGGCGTCAGCGATGCGCGGCAGCAGCAGCTTGTTAATGTAGCTATTGGTATGGCGCAGCCAGTCGCTGATAGCCGGATTGGCCTTGCCGGTCAGCAAAGGTTCGCCGTCGCTTTTATCGATCAGACGCACAATATCGAGGCTCTCCGGCATCGCGCTGCCGTCATCTTTTTGCAAAATGGGCGCCATTTTCTGACCCACCAGCTTTTTCGGCGTCGCTTCGTCGTCGTTAAGCATCACGATCAGCTCGACCGGCAGGTTTTTCAGGCCAAAAATCATGCGCGCTTTGACGCAAAAGGGGCAGTGGTCGTAGATGTAGAGTTTCATCCCGGTCTCCTTTGGTGTTCAGAGTGACGGGCGTCACCCTGAATGAGGACGTGCCGGAAGTATGGAAGAGATTCAGGCCCAGGGCAAACCCGAGCCGGGCGCGAACGGCGAGGGGCCAGCGCCCATCAAGACGTTTCCGCCTGAGCGTTAACGAATATTTTACCGAAGCAGAGGCGACGGTTATAGTGAAAGCCATGTGACTGGCCCCGCTTTCTCTAAGCCTCAGATTTCAGGAGTCATGATGTTTGGCTATCGTTCTGCCGCGCCCAGGGTGCGATTGACCACCGACAGGCTGGTGGTTCGTCTGGTCCATGAGCGCGACGCCTGGCGGCTGGCGGATTACTACGCCGAAAACCGCACCTTCTTAAAACCCTGGGAGCCGGTGCGCGATGAGAGCCACTGCTATCCCTCTGGCTGGCAGGCGCGTCTGGGTCTGATCACCGATATGCATAAAAGCGGTTCCGCCTATTACTTTGTCCTGATGGATCCCGAAGAAAGCGAAATTCGCGGCGTGGCCAACTTCAGCAACGTGCTGCGCGGCTCGTTTCACGCCTGCTACCTCGGCTACTCGCTGGGCGAGAAGTGGCAGGGGCAGGGACTGATGTTTGAGGCGCTGCAGAGCGCAATTCGCTATATGCAGCGTCAGCAGCACATCCACCGCATCATGGCGAACTATATGCCGCATAACCAGCGCAGCGGCGACCTGCTGGCGCGCCTCGGCTTCGAGAAAGAGGGTTATGCGAAAGATTATCTGTTGATTGACGGTCGCTGGCAGGATCACGTGCTGACCGCGCTCACCAGCCAGGAGTGGACGCCGGATCGGCGTGGCTAATAAGGAGATCAAAATGAAAATGGCGCTTTCGCCGCTGGCGTTGCGTATTCTCGGCTGCCTGCTGGAAAAGCAGGTCACCACGCCGGAGCAGTATCCGCTGTCGTTAAACGCGGTGGTCACCGCCTGCAATCAGAAGTCGAACCGCGAGCCGGTGATGAACCTGAGCGAAAGCGAGGTGCAGGACGAGCTGGATCGACTGGTGAAAAGTCATCTGGCGACCGCTAACAGCGGCTTCGGCCAGCGCGTGGCGAAGTATGAGCAGCGCTTCTGCAACTCGACCTTTGGCAACCTGCAGCTCAGCAGCCCCGAGGTGGCGGTGCTGACGCTGCTGTTTCTGCGCGGCGCGCAAACGCCAGGCGAACTGCGCACGCGCAGCGGCCGGCTGCACGAGTTCGCCGACGTGGCGGAAGTAGAAGCGACGCTGGCCGATCTGGCCGAGCGTGAGATGGTGGCGCGCCTGCCGCGCGAGCCGGGCAAGCGCGAGAGCCGCTACGTCCACCTGTTTGGCGACGAGACGGCGGCGGCCGCCGAGGAGACGCCGCTGGAGGATAACAGCGATCTCAGCGCGCGCGTCGCCGTGCTGGAGCAGTCGCTTGCTGCGCTACAGGCGCTGGTGCAGTCGCTACTGCATAAAGGAGGCTGAGATGCGTTTACGTATCGGCGTCGTCGGGCTGGGATCGATCGCGCAGAAGGCCTGGCTGCCGGTTCTGACGCAGGCGGAAAGCTGGACGCTGGCGGGCGCGTTTTCCCCGGACCAGCAGAAGGCGAAAGCGGTGTGCGACAGCTACCGCATGGCCTGTTTTTCCTCCCTGAACGCGCTGGCCGACGCCT
This sequence comes from Pantoea sp. Z09, assembly GCF_022394795.1. Lineage (NCBI taxonomy): Bacteria > Pseudomonadati > Pseudomonadota > Gammaproteobacteria > Enterobacterales > Erwiniaceae > Pantoea > Pantoea sp. Z09. The sequence continues at coordinate 2,382,799 of NZ_CP092373.1, read as the reverse complement.
GCGACGCGGTGTTTGTCCACAGCAGCACCGCGACCCACTATGAAATCGTGAACGCGCTGCTGCTGGCGGGAAAAGATGTGCTGGTCGACAAGCCGCTGGCGGAGACGCTGGATCAGGCCGAGGCGCTGGTGGCGCTGGCGGAGAAGCGCGGACGCCGCCTGATGGTCGGCTTTAACCGCCGCTTCGCGCCGCGTTATCAGCAGCTGCGGCTGGCGATGCCGCAGGCCGCCAGCCTGCGTCTGGAGAAGCACCGCAGTGACAGCGTCGGTCCGCGCGATCTGCGCTTTACGCTGCTGGACGACTATCTGCACGTGGTGGATACCGCGCTGTGGCTGGCGGGCGGCCGCGCGACGCCGCGTCATGGCCATATCAGCACCAGCGAACGCGGCGAAATGCTTTATGCCGAGCACCACTTCGCCGCCGGCGCGCTGCAGATCGCTACCAGCATGCATCGCCGCGCCGGCAGCCAGCGCGAGCGCGCCAGCCTGATCGGCGACGGTTGCTGCATCGACGTGCTGGAGATGCGCGACTGGCAGGAAGAGCGCGGCGACGGCGTGCGCTTCGATCCGCCGCCCGCCTTGCAGAGCCATCTGACCCAGCGCGGCTTTAGCGGCGCGGCGCACCATTTTATCCAGTGTGTGCAAAATCAGACGATGCCTGAAACAGGCGGCGAACAGGCGCTGCTGGCGCAGCGCGTGGTAGAAAAACTGTGGCGCGAGGCGGAAAGGGAATAACGCCTTGTAACACTCCGCGCTGGTCATTTCCCGCCGTGACAGTAGACTATCGCCGGGCGCCGTTGGGCGCCCGCGCTAAGTAGCTCATTTTGCCGACTCTTTTCAGGACGCGCGCCAATTATGAATCTGTTGAAATCGCTGGCAGCGGTCAGTTCCATGACCCTGTTTTCCCGCGTATTGGGTTTTGCCCGTGACGCCATCGTGGCGCGGGTGTTCGGCGCCGGGATGGCCACGGACGCCTTCTTCGTCGCTTTTAAACTGCCTAACCTGCTGCGGCGTATTTTCGCCGAGGGCGCCTTTTCCCAGGCTTTCGTGCCGATCCTCGCCGAGTACAAGAGCAAGCAGGGCGAAGAGGCGACGCGGCTGTTTATCGCCTATGTCTCGGGGCTGCTGACGCTGGCGCTGGCGCTGGTGACGGTGGCGGGCATGGTCGCCGCGCCCTGGGTGATACTGGTGACCGCGCCTGGCTTTGCCGACACCGCCGACAAGTTCGCGCTCACCAGCGCGCTGCTGCGCGTCACCTTTCCCTATATTTTGCTGATTTCGCTGGCATCGCTGGCGGGGGCAATACTCAATACCTGGAACCGCTTCTCGGTGCCCGCGTTTGCGCCCACGCTGCTGAATATCAGCATGATCGGTTTTGCGCTCTTCGCTGCGCCGCACTTCCATCCGCCGGTGATGGCGCTGGCGTGGGCGGTGGTAGCGGGCGGCGTGCTGCAGCTCTTCTATCAGCTGCCGCACCTGAAGAAGATCGGCATGCTGGTGCTGCCGCGTCTTAACCTCAAGGATGCGGGAGTCTGGCGCGTGATGCGTCAGATGGGGCCGGCGATCCTCGGCGTCTCCGTCAGCCAGATTTCGCTGATCATCAATACCATTTTCGCCTCGTTTCTCGTCTCCGGCTCGGTCTCCTGGATGTATTACGCCGATCGTCTGATGGAGTTCCCGTCGGGCGTGCTGGGCGTGGCGCTCGGCACTATCCTGCTGCCGTCGCTGGCGAAGAGCTTTTCCAGCGGCAACCAAGACGAGTACTCGCGTCTGATGGACTGGGGCTTGCGCCTCTGTTTCCTGCTGGCGCTGCCGAGCGCGGTGGCGCTGGGCATTCTTTCCGGCCCGCTGACCATCGCGCTGTTTCAGTACGGCAAGTTCACCGCCTTTGACGCCCTGATGACGCAGCGGGCGCTGATTGCCTACTCCGTCGGGCTGATGGGACTGATCGTGGTAAAAGTGCTGGCGCCGGGCTTCTATTCACGTCAGGACATCAAGACGCCGGTGAAGATCGCCATGATTACCCTGCTGATGACGCAGCTGATGAACCTGGCGTTTATTGGCCCGCTGAAGCATGCTGGTCTGTCGCTCTCTATCGGCCTGGCGGCCTGCCTGAACGCTTCGCTGCTCTACTGGCAGCTGCGCAAGCAGCGTATTTTCCAGCCGCAGCCGGGCTGGGCGAGCTTTTTGCTGCGTCTGCTAATTGCGGTGGTGGTGATGGCGGCGGCGCTGGTGGGCATTCTCTGGCTGATGCCGGCGTGGGAACAGGGCGCGATGGTCTGGCGTCTGGTGCGGCTGGCGGCGGTCTGCGCGGTCGGCGGCGGCGCCTACTTCCTGACGCTGGGGCTGCTCGGCTTCCGCCCGCGCGATTTCGCGCGCCGGGCGCACGCGTAGCAGCAAAAATCTCGCCTTCTAGCGTAATGCTTGTTAGTTAAGCCCATGTTCAGGTAAGGCCGCCATTTTCTCTAAATGGCGGCCTTTTCATTTACGAGTGTGAGACTGCTGGTGCGGGCCACTGCACCTCCTCTGCTGCCGGGCCGTCCTCGCGCCGCTTCGCGGTGCCTTCGGCTGCAACGTCGTGCCGACCGGACCGTTCGGGTACGGCCATCCAGGCCTACCCGAACTGCCTGTCGCATCCCTGCGACCGGCTCCTGACACAACGTTTCCGCCTCAGCGCTGCGAATAGCCCTCTACAGCAGAGGAGGCGCGGTGGCCTTAGACAGGGTGCCCTTTGCAGCAATAAAAACGCTACCGTCCTTTTTTAACAGCGCACACGGAAGCTTGCCAGCAGGCTGGGGCCGCTCAGGGGCGGGCATTTCGCAGCGCTGAACAGAGTGAGGCTGCCAGGAGAGCCTGCAGGGATGCGGGCGAAAGGTGGGGCTGGAACAGGGATGTTCCATCCCCGCCGGTCCGTCAGGCAGGCGAATGGCGTGAAGGTACCGCGTCAGCGGCGCGAGGACCGCCAGCCCCTGAGCGGCCCCAGACTGCTTGATCACCACAGGCTTAACTGACAAGCATTATGCCTTCTGGCGGTTTTTTTATGCCTTCCGGCTGAGTGTCGCCTGGCCTTTGCCTAGCCCGTCCGGGCCGTAAAACGCCTGCGTCTGATGCGGCTTAAGCACGGTCAGCGCCTCTTCGGTAAAGCGGATCTGCTGATTGAGCAGCAGACCGTTATGAATATTGGCGTCGTTCAGGCGGCGCGTCATCTGGCCGATACTCTGCCAGCGGCGCGTCATATCACTGTGACCCGCATAAGGCGCCTGGGTACCGAGCTGTCGCTCGGTGCTGCGGCGCATCTCGTCCAGATAGCTCAGCGTCGCCAGCAGCGCGCCTTTATCTTCGGTGATGCGCTGCAGCAGATTGCTGTTAATCTTGCCGGCGGCCAGTTGATGCTGCTCCTCGTCGAGAACGTTCGACAGCGAGGAGAGCACCTCCTGCATCTTATCTAATGTGGTCAACAGGTTGCTCATGGGGATTAGTTACCCTCTAAATACGCCTTAGTGTCGGCAATCAGCGCGTCGGCGATCTTGCCGGTATCCATTTTCAGTTCGCCATTGCGAATGGCGGTTTTCAGTTGTTCAACGCGCGCCACGTTGATGTCCTGGCTGCCCGGCTGGGTCAGCTGCGACTGCGCGTTGCTCAGGCTTACCTGGGCCGCTGCGGGCGTGGTTGCCGTGGTGCTCGACGCCTGACGCGTTTTACCGGCGGCGGACTCGTTGCTTTCGCGGGTCTGCACGGTAGCGACGGGCTTCAGGGGTTGCGTTCTGTCGATGCTCATATTCGGGCTCCTGTACGGTCAGGGGAAACTGCCACCTGAATCAGAATAGCGTAATCGCTTAGTTGATTTCTCTATCGGCAGAACAACAGCGTTCTTTAGCGCCTTATAGCGATATCAGAATATTCCCATCCGCATCGACTTTTCCGCTCACCACCTGACCGTTGCCCATGCGCACGCGCACCGACTGCGCCAGGATGGCGTTGTTTAATGCCTTGCCTTCGCCGCTGGCGTTAAAGCCCTCGCCGCTGGCGATCACCATCACGCTCTGACCCGCCTTCACGCGCCACGGCTGGCGCATCATCGACAGCGTTACCGGCTGGCCTGGCGCGATATCGCGCAGTACCACGGCGTCCGCTACCGACGACGCGTCAAACAGCGCGCGGGCGGGCAGGGTGTCGAGACGGCCGCTCTGCAGACGAAAATCGTCGGCGCTGACGGTCGAGCCGCGCGCCAGCAGACGCGTCGCCACCAGATACTGGCCGGTCACCTGCACCTGCACCTGCAGAAAGCGTCGCGTATCGCCGCAGGTGGCGGCCACGCTCATCGCGCCCCACAGGCGGCTGTTGCCGGGCAGCGAAAACTGCGGCGCGTCGCAGGCCGGCCACTGCGCCTGCGGCGTTTTAATCTCAACCGTCATGCCCGCTGCATGCTGCGCGTCGCGGGCCTGAAAAAAGCCCGTCAGCTGGGCGGAAAGATCGGCGGCGGCGGGCAGGGCGACCAGCGCCAGCAGGCCGGCCAACAGGGCGGTAATGTTACGCATCAAAAGACTCCTTGCTGCTAATGGCGACGAGTCTACTCGCGCCGCGACAAAATCAAGACCAAAAATAGGCGCCTTTTTTAACGTTATTCAGACGATAGCCCTTGCTTTTTCCCACTTAAGCTGTCCGCTCGAAATTCTCATTCGCGGAGGAAGCATGCTCGACAAACTGGATGCTGCGCTGCAGTTCGGCACCGAAGCTCTCAACCTGCGTGCGCAACGTCAGGAGATTCTGGCGTCTAACATTGCCAACGCCGATACCCCAGGCTATCAGGCGCGGGATATCGACTTTGCCAGCGAGCTGAGTCGGGTCATGAAGAACGGCCGCGCCGAAGGCAGCGGCATGGCGCTGAAAGTCACCTCGCCGCGCCATATCGAGGCGCAGGTCAATTCGGCGGCGTCAGCGGATCTGCTCTATCGCATTCCCGATCAGCCTGCCGCCGACGGCAACACCGTCGACATGGATCGCGAACGTACCCAGTTCGCGGACAACAGTCTGAAGTATCAGACCGATCTCACCCTCATCAGCAGCCAGATCAAGGGCATGATGAGCGTGTTACAAGGGCAATAAACATGGCATTGCTGAATATTTTTGACATTGCCGGCTCAGCGATGACCGCGCAATCCCAGCGACTCAACGTCAGCGCCAGCAACCTGGCCAACGCCGACAGCGTCACCGGCCCGGACGGCAAGCCCTACGTGGCGAAGCAGGTGGTTTTCCAGACCGATGCGGCGCCCGGCGCGGCGACCGGCGGCGTGAAAGTGGCGCAGGTGCTGGACGATCCCTCTCCGGCGAAGCTGGTCTACGACCCAGGCAACCCGCTGGCGGATGACAAGGGCTACGTGAAGATGCCGAACGTCGACGTGGTGGCGGAGAGCGTCAACACCATGTCGGCGTCGCGCAGCTACCAGGCCAACGTTGAGGTGTTGAACACCGTGAAATCAATGATGATGAAAACCCTGACGATGGGTTCTTAACGGAGAAACGACATGGGCATTGCGGTAGGCGTCAATGAGAATCTGGACCCCACGGTCCTCAGCTCATCCAGCAGCAGCACCAGCAACACGGCGCAGGATCTGCAAAATCAGTTCCTGACCATGCTGGTGACGCAGTTACAGAACCAGGATCCCACCAATCCGATGGACAACAGCCAGCTCACCACCCAGCTGGCGCAGATCAACACCCTGAGCGGCATTGAAAAACTCAATACCACGCTGGGATCGATCTCCGGCCAGATCAGCACCAGCCAGTCGCTGCAGAGTTCGACGCTGATTGGCCACGGCGTGATGGTGGACGGATCGCAGGTGCTGGTCGGCAGCGGCACCACCACGCCGTTCGGCGTCGAGCTGACCACCGCCTCGACCGCCACCACCGCCACCATTAAAGACTCAAGCGGCAACGTGGTGCGCACCATCGATCTGGGCGCGCTCTCTTCCGGCGTGCACACCTTCTCGTGGGACGGCACCCTGGCGGACAGCTCCACCGCGCCGGACGGCAAATATACGGTTTCAATCGCCGCCAGCAATGGCAGCACGCAGCTGGTCGCTCAGCCGCTCAACTACGCCTACGTCAACGGCGTGTCGACGGCAGACAGCACCACCAAACTGGATCTCGGCACCATGGGCTCCGCAACCCTTGATGAAGTACGTCAGATTCTCTGATTCATCTCTAAACAGGAGAAATACACATGTCATTTTCCCAAGCGGTGAGCGGCCTGGGCGCTGCCTCCAGCAACCTGGACGTTATCGGCAACAACATCGCCAACTCCGCGACCGCGGGCTTTAAGTCCAGCACCATCGCCTTCGCCGATATGTTCGCCGGCTCCAACGTCGGCCTCGGCACCAAAGTGGCGGCGGTGATCCAGAACTTTAACGACGGCTCGACCACCACCACCAGCCGTGGCCTGGACGTCGCGCTGAGCGGCAACGGCTTCTTCCGCATGACCGACACCAGCGGCGCGGTCTACTATTCGCGCAACGGCCAGTTCACGCTGGATGAGAACCGCAACCTGGTGAACACCCAGGGGCTGACCGTGACCGGCTATCCGGTGAGCGGCACGCCGCCGACCGTGCAGACCGGTGCCAACCCGGTGGCGCTGAGCATTCCGACCACGCAGATGGCGGCGCGCGCCACCACCACCGCGACCCAGGTGGCGAACCTGAACTCCACCAGCACCATTCCGAGCGTGACCACCTTCAGCGCCAGCGACGTCGACAGCTACAACGCCAAAAGCACCATGACGGTCTATGACTCACAGGGTAACGACCACACCCTGGACATGTACTACGTCAAAACCGCCGATAACAACTGGACGGTGCATGCGATGGACTCCACCACCGGCACCAGCGCGGGCGACTTTACCCTGACGTTTGACGCTAACGGCGGCCTGACCGGCATCAACGGCGGCACCGGCAACACGGTCAACCTGACCATCGACGGCTCCAACGGCGCGGCGGGCAACCAGAGCATCTCCCTGAGCATGCTCGGCAGCCTGCAGCAGAACACCGGCACCACTACCTTCGGCAACCCGACGCAGGATGGCTACGCGCCGGGCGACCTGACCAGCTACGCCATTAACGATGACGGCACCATTACCGGCAGCTACTCCAACCAGAAAACCCAGCTGCTGGGTCAGATCGTGCTGGCGAGCTTCTCTAACCCGGAAGGGCTGCAGTCGCAGGGCGACAACGTCTGGTCCGCTACCAGCTCCTCGGGTCAGGCGGCAATTGGTCTGGCGAACACCGGCACCTACGGCTCGCTGACCTCTGGCGCGCTGGAAGCGTCGAACGTCGATATGAGCAAAGAGCTGGTCAACATGATCGTGGCGCAGCGCAACTATCAGGCGAACGCCCAGACCATCAAAACTCAGGACCAGATCCTCAACACCCTGGTCAACTTGCGTTAATTCACTAACGGGATTGCTTTATGGATCACGCGATATATACCGCGATGGGCGCGGCCAGCCAGACGCTGGATCAGCAGGCCGTTACGGCCAGCAACCTCGCCAACGCCTCGACGCCGGGCTTTCGCGCGCAGCTCAACGCGCTGCGTGCGGTGCCGGTCAGCGGCTGGTCGCTGCCGACGCGCACGCTGGTGGCCGCCTCGACGCCCGGCGCCGATATGAGCCAGGGCGCGATGGACAACACCGGACGCACGCTGGACGTGGCGATGGGCGAGGATGGCTGGCTGGCGGTGCGCACCGCCGACGGCAGCGAGGCCTATACCCGCAACGGCAACATGCAGATCAGCTCGACCGGCATTCTGACCGTCCAGGGCAATCCCGTCATGGGCGACGGCGGTCCGATTGCGGTGCCGCAGGGCGCCGAGCTGACCATCGCAACGGACGGCACCATCACCTCGCGTAATGCGGGCGATGCGCCTAACGCCACGGTGCAGATCGGCAAGCTGAAGCTGGTGAAAGCCACCGGCAAAGAGATGCAGCGCGGCGACGACGGCATGTTCCGTCCGACCCAGCAGGCGCAGGCGACGCGCGGCGCGGCGCTGGCGGCAGACGCCACGGTGCAGGTAATGCCGGGCGTGCTGGAGGGCAGCAACGTCAAGCCGGTCGAAACCATGGTCGATATGATCGCCAACGCCCGACGTTTCGAGATGCAGATGAAAGTCATCACCAACGTCGACGAAAACGAACAAAAAGCCAATCAGCTGCTGAACATGAGCAGCTAAGGCAGAGGAAAACAGATGATTCGTTCCTTATGGATCGCCAAAACCGGTCTTGACGCCCAGCAAACCAATATGGACGTCATCTCCAACAACCTGGCGAACGTCAGCACCAACGGCTTTAAACGTTCGCGCGCGGTGTTTGAAGATCTGATGTACCAGACCCTGCGTCAGCCGGGCACGCAGTCGTCTGAACAGACCACGCTGCCGTCGGGCCTGCAGATCGGCACCGGCGTGCGTCCGGTCACCACCGAGCGCCTGCACACCCAGGGCAACCTGTCGCAGACCAGCAACTCGAAAGATGTGGCGATCAACGGCCAGGGCTACTTTGAAGTGCAGCTGCCGGACGGCACCTCCGCCTATACGCGTGACGGCTCCTTCCAGGTGGATCAGAACGGCCAGCTGGTTAACAACGCCGGCTATCCGGTGCAGCCGGGCATTACCATTCCGGCCAACGCCACCAGCATCACTATCTCGCGCGACGGCGTGGTGAGCGTGACGCAGCAGGGCCAGACCAACCCGGCGCAGGTGGGGCAGCTGACCATCAGCACCTTTATCAACGACGCCGGTCTCGACAGCATGGGCGAAAACCTTTACCAGGAAACCCAGGCGTCGGGCGCGCCGACCCAGAGCACCCCAGGCCAGAACGGCGCAGGCCTGCTCTATCAGGGCTATGTGGAAACCTCTAACGTCAACGTGGCGGAAGAGCTGGTCACCATGATCCAGACGCAGCGCGCCTATGAAATCAACAGCAAGGCGATCAGCACCTCCGATCAAATGCTGCAGAAGTTAACCCAGATCTAATTTCCGGTTATCAGGGCCAGCGCTGGCTGGCCTGAAGTCAACACATCTATAAGGTCGTGACTCCGTGGCGAAGCAACTGAATATAAAGCCTGGACATTGGTTGGCGGCGACACTGCTGCTGACCCTTAACGGTTGTGCGTTAGTGCCGCGCACGCCGCTGGTGGAGGGCGCAACGACGGCACAGCCGCTGCCTTCCGCGCCGCCGGTGGTCAACGGCTCCATTTTCCAGGGCGTCGCGCCGCTCAACTACGGCTATCAGCCGCTGTTTGAGGATCGTCGCCCGCGCAATATCGGCGATACGCTCACCATTACGCTGCAGGAGAACGTCAGCGCCAGCAAAAGCTCCTCGGCCAACGCCACGCGTGACGGCAGCGCCAGCTTCGGCCTCGACGCTATTCCTACCGGTCTGAACGGCCTGGTCGGCAGCGACGGCGCGAAAGCCAACCTCGGCGCCAACGGCAAAAACGATTTCGCCGGCAAAGGCGGCGCCACCGCTAACAACACCTTCACCGGCACCATTACCGTGACCGTGAATCAGGTGCTGTCGAACGGCAACCTGCGCGTGGTCGGCGAGAAGCAGATCGAGATCAACCAGGGCACGGAGTTTATTCGCTTCTCCGGCGTGGTGAATCCGCGCACCATCAGCGCCAGCAATGCGGTGCTGTCGACCGCGGTGGCCGATGCCCGTATCGAGTACGTCGGCAACGGCTATATCAATGAAGCGCAGACCATGGGCTGGTTCCAGCGTTTCTTCCTGAACGTTGCGCCGATGTAATGAGGTCATGATGAAAAGTGTGAAAAGTTTACTGTTGGGCCTGAGCCTGCTGCTTGGCCTCTGCCTGAGCGCCCACGCGGATCGCATTCGCGATCTCACCAGCGTGCAGGGCGTGCGCAACAACCAGCTGATCGGCTACGGCCTGGTGGTGGGCCTCGACGGCACCGGCGACCAGACCACCCAGACGCCGTTCACCACGCAAACCGTCAGCAACATGCTCTCCCAGCTCGGCATCACCGTGCCGCAGGGCACCAACATGCAGCTGAAAAACGTCGCGGCGGTGATGGTAACGGCGCAGCTGCCGGCCTTCGCCCGTCAGGGGCAGACCATCGACGTAGTAGTCTCGTCGCTCGGCAACGCCAAAAGCCTGCGCGGCGGCACACTGGTGATGACGCCGATGAAGGGGGTCGACAACCAGGTCTACGCGCTGGCGCAGGGCAATATTCTGGTTGGCGGCGCGGGCGCGTCGGCGGGCGGCAGCAGCGTGCAGGTCAACCAGCTCAACGGCGGCCGCATTACCGGCGGCGCCACCGTCGAGCGCGAGCTGCAGAGCAACTTTGGCAGCCAGAACACCCTTAACCTGCAGCTCAACAATGAAGATTTCTCGATGGCGCAGCGCATCGCCGACGCCATCAACGGACGCGGCGGCTACGGCGCGGCGACCGCGCTCGACGCCCGCACCGTGCAGGTGCGCGTCTCGCCCAACAACAGCTCGCAGGTGCGCCTGCTGGCGGAGATCCAGAACATCGACGTCGCCATCCCGATTGAAGACGCCAAAGTGATTATTAACTCGCGCACCGGCTCGGTGGTGATGAACCGCGAAGTGACGCTGAACACCTGTGCGGTGGCGCAGGGCAACCTGTCGGTCACGGTCAACCAGTCGCAGAACGTTAGCCAGCCGAATACGCCGCTGGCCGGCGGTCAGACGGTGGTGACGCCGCAGACGCAGATCGATCTGCGCCAGAGCGGCGGGGCGCTGCAGCGCGTCAACGCCAGCGCCAACCTGAACAACGTGGTGCGCGCGCTTAACGCCTTAGGCGCATCGCCTATCGAGCTGATGTCGATTTTGCAATCGATGCAGAGCGCGGGCTGCCTGCGCGCCAAACTGGAAATCATCTGACGATGGATACGCAATCGCTGACCAATGCGGCGTTCGACAGCCGCTCGCTGAACGACCTGAAGCGCGAAGCCAGCACCGATCCGAAAGGCAAGGCGCTGCAGGTGGCGAAGCAGGTCGAGGGGATGTTTGTGCAGATGATGATGAAGAGCATGCGCGAAGCGCTGCCGCAGGACGGCATCTTCAGCAACGAATCGACCAAAATGTTCACCTCGATGTACGATCAGCAGATTGCGCAGGAGATCGGCAAGCGCGGGCTGGGCATGGCCGATCTGATCGTTAAACAGATGCAGCCGGCGCAGGCGCCCGACGAGCGCGCCGGCACCGTGCCGATGCCGCTCGATGAAAGCTTTATCTACAGCGCGGCGGCCTCCAGCCAGCTGGAGCAGATGGTGCGTAAGGCGCTGCCGCGCCTGCCGGTGTCGCCGGCGAACCTGCCGGCCGACAGCAGCGAGTTTATCGCGCAGCTGGCGCAGCCTGCGCAGGCCGCCAGCGCCAGCAGCGGTATTCCGCACCATCTGATCCTGGCGCAGGCGGCGCTGGAGTCGGGCTGGGGCCAGCGTCAGATCCTGACCCGCGACGGCAAGCCGAGCTATAACGTCTTCGGCATCAAGGCGAGCGGCGACTGGAAGGGCGAAACCACCGATATCATGACCACGGAATATGACCAGGGCGAGGCGAAGAAGGTGCGCGCCAGCTTCCGCGTCTACCACTCCTATTTCGAGGCGCTGACCGACTACGTCAAACTTCTCTCGAACAACCCGCGCTACGCCGCGGTCACCAGCGCGCAGAGCGCCGAGCAGGGCGCGCACGCGCTGCAGGCCGCCGGCTACGCCACCGATCCCAAATATGCGCAGAAGCTGGTGGGAATGATCCAGCAATTCAAAAACATGGGCGAAAAAGTGGTAAAGGCGTACAGCAAAGATTTAAACGATCTCTTCTAGCGTTAAGCCTCAAGTTTCACTTAAGCACGCCGATAACAGTTGCAGATGCCAGACGCGTTTGCGCGCACGGGCGAGCACTATTGACTGCCAGCCCGGTTAACGGGAAAGAAAGGAACCGAGATGTCCAGCATAATAAACTCTGCGATGAGTGGGCTGAGCGCCGCACAGGCGGCGCTGAGCACCACCAGTAATAACATTACGAACTACACGGTGGCGGGCTATTCGCGGCAGACGATCCTGTTGTCGCAGGCCAACAGCACGCTGCAGGGCAGCAGCTACTACGGCAACGGCGCCAGCATCACCGGCGTGCAGCGCGAATATGACGAGTTCATCACGGCGCAGCTGCGCGGCTCCAGCGCCACCTACAGCGCGGCCAACACCCAGTATTCGCAGATCTCCAATATCGACGATCTGCTCTCTACCTCGACCACCAGCCTCTCGACGTCAATTCAGAGCTTCTTTACTAACCTGCAGAACGTGGTGAGCAACGCGGACGATCCCTCGGCGCGCCAGTCGATGCTGAGCTATGCGCAGGGTCTGGTGAACCAGTTCCAGACCACCTCGCAGTATCTGACTAATATGCAGAGCAGCGTCAACACCGACATCGCCTCGAACGTCGATCAGATCAACACCTATACCAGCCAGATCGCCGATCTCAACAAGCAGATCGCCAAACTCAGCACCGCCGACGGCGCGCAGCCGAACGATCTGCTGGATCAGCGCGATCAGCTGGTGAACAACCTTAACGATATCGTCGGCGTCAGCGTCTCGAAGCAGGATGGCAACTATATCGTCTCCATGGGCAGCCTGACGCTGGTTAACGGCAACAAAGCCACCAGTCTGGTGGCGATGCCCTCCAGCAGCGATCCGTCGCGCACCACCGTCGGCTATGTGGATAACAGCGCTGGCAATGTGGAAATCGCCGAGAAAAGCATCACCACCGGTTCGCTGGGCGGCCTGATGGCGTTCCGCTCGCAGGATCTCGACACCGCGCAGAACCAGCTCGGCCAGCTGGCGGCCGCCTTTACCACCAGCTTTAACGAGGTGCACAAGCAGGGCTACGACAGCAACGGCGATCAGGGCACCGACTTCTTTAACATCGGCAGCCCGTCGGTGGTCAGCAACAGCAAAAACAGCTCCACCACCACCGTGACGGCGGCCTGGACCGATAGCAGCGCGCTGAAAGCCTCTAACTACACCGTCAGCTATGACGGCACCAACTGGAACGTGACGCGCGCCTCCGACAACGTCAAGATCACCGCGACAGCGGGCACCGACGCCTCTGGCAACGCCACGCTGAGCTTCGACGGCCTGCAGCTGACGGTAAGCGGCACGCCAAACGCCAAAGACAGCTTCCTGGTGAAGCCGGTGCAGAACGTCATCAGCGGCATGTCGGTGGCGATCACCGATGAATCGCAAATTGCCGCGGCGGGTGCAACGGGCGGCGAAAGCGACAACCGCAACGCGCAGAAGCTGCTGGATCTGCAGGACGCCAACCTGGTGAACGGCAACGCCACGCTGTCACAGGCCTACGCCAGCATCGTCAGCAGCGTCGGCAACAAAACCAGCACGCTGGAAACCGCCAGCACCACGCAGAAAAACGTGGTGGATCAGCTGACGGATCGTCAGCAGTCCGTCTCCGGCGTCAACCTCGATGAAGAGTACGCCAACCTGACCAAATATCAGCAGTACTACATGGCGAACGCGCAGGTGCTGCAAACCGCCAGCACCATCTTCGACGCGCTGCTCAACATCAGCTAAGGAAAAGAACCATGCGACTCAGTACCAACATGATCTTTAACCAGCAGGTGCGCGGGATTTCCGATTCGCAAGCCTCCTGGCTGAAAGTCGGCGAGCAGCTCTCCAGCGGCCGCCGCGTCAACAATCCGTCAGACGATCCTATCGCCGCGTCACGCTCGGTGGTGGTGGCGCAGAGCCAGGCGCAGAGCAGCCAGTATGCGCTGGCGCGCACCTTCGCCAATCAGGGGCTGTCGATGGAAGAGAACACCCTCAGCAGCGTAACCAGCACCATTCAGGACGCGCAGACGCTGATCGTTTACGGCTCTACCGGCACGCTGAGCGACGACGACCGCGGCTCTATCGCCACCCAGCTGGAAGGGCTGCGCTCGCAGCTGCTGAACCTGGCGAACAGCAAAGACGGCAACGGCCGCTATATCTTCGCCGGCTACAAAACCGACAGCGCGCCGTTCGCCGACAACGGCAGCGGCGCCGTCAGCTATGTCGGCGGCACCGACGCCATCACGCAGAAGGTCGACACCAGCCGCACCATGACCGTCGGGCACACCGGCGACGATATCTTTATGTCGATTACCGGCAACGCCACTCAAGAGCCAGACGGCAGCGCCAGCGAAACCAATCTCTTTAATATGCTCGACAGCGCGATTGCTGCCCTGAAGACGCCGCAGGCAGATGCCGACGACGCTACTAAACAGACGTTCCAGGATGCGATGGATAAAACCAACCGCGGCCTCAGCAACTCGCTGAATAACGTGCTGACGGTGCGCTCCGAAATCGGCACCCAGCTCTCTGAGCTGAGCACGCTGGACGGTCAGGGCGACGACCGCGACGTGATCCTGAGCAGCGAAATGAGCAACCTGGTCGACACCGACTATACCTCGGCCATCTCCAGCTACACCATGCAGCAGACGGCGCTGCAGGCTTCTTATAAGACCTTTACCGACATGTCCAAGCTGTCGCTGTTCCAGCTTAACAGCTAATAAAAACCCCATTCGAGCATGCCTGAACCGGACATGCTCATTTTGTCCCACGACCCTGACCGGCATCGTGGGATTTTTTTTGCCTGTTAAACGGCGGCAATAAAAAACCCCGGCAAGCCGGGGTTTGGAAGGTTATTGCGTCGGATTAGAGGCTGTCAGGACGGGTCGCCGGGGCGGTGGCCTGATGCGAGGCGCTGTGACCGCCCGCTGAGCCTTTGCCCTCGAAGGCGAACGGCGCGCGCACCCAGTCGCTGTGGCGAACCGGCTCCGGCTGCCAGGCTGGTGCCGGTGCTTTGGTCATCGGCGCGGTAGCGTGATGGGTAAAGCGAACGGCGGCCTCCTGCGGCGCGGTTGCCTGCGGCGCGACGTCGCGTGCCGGGACCGGCGCATGCGGTTCGCTAACCGGTTCAGGCGCGCTTTCCGCCGCAACCGGCGCGTTCAGCACCTCTGCAACCTGCGCTTCCGCTTCCGGCGTCACGTCATGGGCCGCTTCAGCGGCGATCTCCGTGGCGACGGCAGGCGCCTCTTCTTCTACTGGCGCAGCCGGCTCCGCCTGTTCCGCGATCGCGTCTGCCTGCGCTTCGAGCGCGGCCGGGATCACGGCAGGTTCATGGTTAACCGGTGCGTCGATCGGCGCGGTGTTGTCGGTATTCACCAGCGTTACCGGCGTTTCCGCCTGCGGCTCAGCCTGATGCACAGTGTCAGCCTGCGGGGTCGCTTCAGCAGCAGCCTGCGGCACGATCTCGTCAGCCGCGACCGGCAGCGCGATAGCGGCTGCGGTTTCCTGCTGGATCTCGTCCTGCACGTCGTTCTGCGTTTCCTGCGTCTCAACCGGCTGAGCGACCGGATAACGTACCCAGACCTTGCCGGACGCCATCTCTGGCGACGCAGCGGCGGCGGCCAGCGGCATAGCGGACTCGGTCGGATAACGCTCGTCACGATAGCGACGACGACGCTGACCGCTGACGCGCAGGTGGCGCGGCGAACGGCGCGAGCGACGCGGCATATTGCCGTTATCGCGGTTTTCCGCGTCATCCTGCTCGATCGGCGCTGCCTCTTCGCTCTGCGGCGCGCTGTACGCCACCTCAGGCTGCGGCGCGACCGCATCTTCGGCCGGCTGCTCGCTCTCGCCGCCGACGCGCACCTTCTGCGCCAGCTGGCGCGGCTTGCGACGCGGCATCACCTGAACGCGCTCTTCTTCCTGCGCCTCTGGTGACTCAACGATTTCAGCGACCGCCGGTTCAACGGCTTTATTCGCGTCCTGCTGCGCGCGTTTCTCTTCCTGACGACGACGCTGGCGTTCAGCGCGCTGTTCGCGACGCTGCTGCT
The DNA here is from genome assembly GCF_022394795.1 of Pantoea sp. Z09. Taxonomy (NCBI): domain Bacteria; kingdom Pseudomonadati; phylum Pseudomonadota; class Gammaproteobacteria; order Enterobacterales; family Erwiniaceae; genus Pantoea; species Pantoea sp. Z09. Next base: position 2,366,879 of record NZ_CP092373.1, on the reverse strand, counting down.
GCTGCTCTTCACGCTGCTGGCGCGCTTCCTCGCTCAGAACCGGTGTGCGCTCTTCGCGCGCCTCGTTCTGCGGCGCCTGGCGCTTGTTGCGGCGTGCGTCAGCGTTGTCGCGCGGTTCGCGGTTTTCACGCGGCTCACGATTTTCACGGGGTTCGCGGTTTTCGCGTGGCTCGCGGTTTTCACGCGGCTCACGGCTTTCACGCGGTTCGCGGCTTTCGCGCGGCTCGCGATTGTCGCCGTTGCGCGGCGTACGCTCGCGACGGTTATTATTGTTGCGGCGATTGTTGCGACGGTCGCCGCGCTCTTTGGCGCTGCTGTCGCTCTCTTCGCTGCTGGCCTGCGGCGCAGGCGCCGCCGCCTCCTCAACAACCGGTGCCGGTGCAGGTTCGTTGCTGCCAAACAGTTTTTTCAGCAGGCGGCTAAAGAAGCCGGTTCCGCTGGTGCTGGCGGCGGTTGGGGCAGGGGCCGCGGCAGGTTTGGCCACCGGCTGCGCCTCCTCTTTCGGCTGCTCTACCGGCTTCTCTGCTGGCATTGGCGGCGCGTCAGGCATGACAAACGCGGCCAGCGCAGGCTGCTCTGGACGACGACGCTCGGCGTGCTCTTCTTCTGACGGCATCGCCATTTCTGCTTCGTGCAGCTTCGGCAGATGGTAGCTGAGGGTCTGGGTCTCTTCCCCTTTGCGCACGCGCAGCACCGAGTAGTGCGGGGTTTCCATACGATCGTCCGGCACGATAATCGCGCGAACGCCGTCCTGGCGCTTCTCAATCGCATTCACCGCTTCACGCTTTTCGTTCAGCAGGTAAGAGGCGATCTGCACCGGCACAATGGCGTGCACCTCTTTGGTGTTGTCTTTCAGCGCTTCTTCTTCGATCAGGCGCAGAATCGACAGCGACAGCGACTCGTTGTCGCGGATGGTGCCGGTGCCGCTACAGCGCGGACAGACGTGATGGCTCGACTCGCCCAGCGACGGGCTAAGGCGCTGACGCGACATCTCCAGCAGGCCGAAGCGTGAAATATGGCTAATCTGGATACGCGCGCGATCCTGGCGCACCGCTTCGCGCAGGCGATTTTCCACCGCGCGCTGGTGGCGTACCGGCGTCATATCGATAAAGTCGATGACGATCAGACCGCCCAGGTCGCGCAGGCGCAGCTGGCGCGCAATCTCGTCGGCCGCTTCCAGGTTGGTATTGTACGCCGTCTCTTCGATATCGCCGCCGCGCGTGGCGCGTGCCGAGTTGATGTCGATAGCGGTCAGCGCTTCAGTGCTGTCGATAACGATAGAGCCGCCAGAAGGCAGACGCACTTCACGCTGGAAGGCGGACTCAATCTGCGATTCGATCTGGTAGTGGCTGAACAGCGGGATCTCGCCGGTGTAGAGTTTAATCTTGCTGCTGAAGTCCGGGCGGCCGAGCGCGGCGATATGCTGACGCGCCAGCTCAAGCACTTTCGGGTTGTCGATCAGGATCTCGCCGATATCCTGGCGCAGGTAGTCGCGGAAGGCGCGCACGATAACGTTGCTTTCCTGATGGATCAGGAAGGGCGCAGGGCGGTTTTCCGCCGCTTTTTTGATCGCTTCCCAGTGCTTCAGGCGGAAGCTCAGATCCCACTGCAGCGCGTCAGCGGATTTGCCAACGCCCGCGGTGCGCACGATCAGGCCCATGCCGTCCGGCAGTTCCAGCGAGGAGAGCGCCTCTTTCAGCTCGGTGCGGTCGTCGCCTTCGATGCGGCGAGAGATGCCGCCCGCGCGCGGGTTGTTTGGCATCAGCACCAGGTAGCTGCCCGCCAGAGAGATAAAGGTGGTCAGCGCCGCGCCTTTGTTGCCGCGCTCCTCTTTATCAATCTGCACGATCACTTCCTGGCCTTCACGCAGCACGTCTTTGATATTCGGACGACCTTGCGCGTTATAGCTGGCGGGGAAATATTCGCGGGAGATTTCTTTCAGAGGGAGAAAACCGTGGCGTTCAGCGCCGTAATCGACAAACGCCGCTTCAAGGCTGGGTTCAATGCGGGTGATTTTACCTTTATAGATGTTGGCTTTTTTCTGTTCGTGTCCGGGACTTTCAATATCCAGATCGTACAGACGTTGTCCATCAACCAGGGCAACGCGCAACTCCTCCTGCTGAGTTGCATTAATTAACATTCTTTTCATCGTATCTGACTCGTTATTCTCACATGAGTGATAAAGCTGCGGGCATAGTTACCCTGGACGAGTTCTGACCGATGGCCCCGTGACTAAGTGCTTTACGTCAACCTCCCGGTTGTCGACTGCGCGAGGGGCGCAAATAACGTCGGTGGCCTGTTTTTCATAAGGAAAAACAGCGCCGTTGCGCTGAAATGCCTGAGAGAGATTGTAAACTCCTGCATCTCAAACTTCCGTCCAGGCTGCAACCCGCAGCCCGCTAAGTGCCTGAATAAACATCACGTCTTACGCCATTGCTGCGTGTCCGTTTCATTCGGCAAAATGACTAATTAGCTCTTTTTCTGGCCTGAAAAGTGATCAGACGAGAAACTCAGGCATTATTCCATTGCTCACCTTCATATAGCAAGGCGACTTTCACCGCCTGATGAAGATTAGTGATGCTTAACACCTTAATATGTCGGACGATTGAGCGGGTTGCTGAAAAAGCCAGCGCACGCTGCGCTTTTTCGCGCGACACGAGGAGAGTTAAGCACAGAAAAAGGGGTGGCGCTATCACAGGACACTATTTAGAATCGCCGCCATGAAAACAGAGAATCCCGGCGTACAGCTTGTCGCCATTTCGGCTGAAAATGCCGGACAACGCATTGACAACTTTTTGCGCACCCAGCTGAAGGGCGTGCCGAAAAGCATGATTTATCGCATCCTGCGTAAAGGCGAGGTGCGGGTGAATAAAAAACGCATCAAACCAGAGTATAAGCTGGAAGAGGGCGACGAAGTGCGTATTCCGCCGGTGCGCGTTGCCGAGCGCGAAGAGCAGGCGGTGTCGCCGAAGCTGGAAAAGGTGGCAGCGCTGGCGGAGGCGATCATCTATGAAGATGAGCACATTCTGGTGCTGAACAAACCCTCCGGCACCGCGGTGCACGGCGGCAGCGGGCTGAGCTTCGGCGTGATCGAAGGACTGCGCGCGCTGCGGCCTGAGGCGCGCTTCCTTGAGCTGGTGCATCGCCTTGACCGCGATACCTCTGGCGTGCTGCTGGTGGCCAAGAAGCGCTCGGCGCTGCGTTCGCTGCACGAGCAGCTGCGCGAAAAGGGGATGCAGAAAGATTATCTGGCGCTGGTGCGCGGCAACTGGCCGTCGCACGTGAAAGCGGTGCAGGCGCCGCTGCTGAAAAATATTCTGCAAAGCGGCGAGCGCGTGGTGCGCGTCAGCAGCGAAGGCAAGCCTTCGGAGACGCGCTTTAAGGTCGAGGAGCGCTTCGCATTCGCTACGCTGGTGAAGGCGAGCCCGGTCACCGGCCGCACCCACCAGATCCGCGTTCATACGCTGCACGCCGGCCATCCTATCGCCTTCGACGATCGCTACGGCGAGCGCGAGTTCGACAGCCAGCTGGCCAGCACCGGGCTGCGTCGCCTGTTTCTGCACGCCGCCGCGCTGACCTTTACCCATCCCGCCAGCGGCGAGACGCTGCGTCTCGAGGCGCCGCTGGATGAAGAACTCAAGCGCTGCCTGCAGGCGCTGCGTCAGCAGAAGCGCTGACGCGCCGTCGGCATCATTCCAGCGGATTGATGCCGACCGTTCGTAACATGCCGCTGAGCGCAATCAGCGGCAGGCCGACCAGCGTGTTCGGGTCGCGCCCCTCCAGCCGTTCGAACAGGCAGATCCCCAGCCCTTCGCTTTTAAAACTCCCCGCGCACTGCAAAGGCTGCTCTTTCTCTATATAGGCGCGGATCTCTCCCTCGCTGAGATCGCGGAAGTGCACCACAAAAGGTTCACAGCACTGCAGCAGCCGCTGGCTGCGCGGATGGTAGAGCGCCAGCCCGGTATAGAAGGTAATGGCGTTGCCGCTCGCCTGGCGCAGCTGCGCGCAGGCGCGATCGGGCGTGTGCGGTTTGCCGGTGATCGCGCCGTCGAGCACGCACACCTGATCGGAGCCGATAATCCAGCTGTCGGCATAGTCGGCGGCCAGCGCCTGCGCTTTGGCGACGGCGAGGCGCGTCACCAGGGTTTCGGCATCTTCGCCGGGGCGCGGCGTTTCATCGACCGCAGGCGCGGCGGTGATAAACGGCAGGCCGAGCTTGCCTAAAAGCGCCTGGCGAAAAGGCGAGGTCGAAGCTAAAACAAGGGAGTCAGGCATTTTTTCACAATAGTAATGGCGAATTGGTGACACTCATTTTAAACTGTGCGCCGCACTGGATGCGAATAACTGGTGAAAGATGCTGTCACACGGCCTTTTTCTTTGACTCTATGACGTTACAAAGTTAATATGCGCGCCCTATGCAAAAGGTAAAATTACCCCTGACGCTGGATCCGGTCCGCGCCGCTCAAAAACGCCTGGATTATCAGGGCGTTTACACCCCTGAACTGGTGGAGCGCGTAGCCGACTCAGTTGTTAGTGTGGACAGTGACGTGGAATGTGCCATGTCGTTTGCGGTTGACAGCCAGCGCCTCGCCGTACTGCAAGGTACAGCGGATGTGCAGGTTACATTGCGCTGTCAGCGCTGCAACCAGCCGTTTCCTCACGCTGTCCACGTAAGCTATTGCTTCAGTCCTGTCTCAAATGATGAGCAGGCAGAGGCACTGCCGGAAGCCTACGAGCCGATCGATGTCGATGATTTTGGCGAAATCGATCTGCTGGCGGTGATCGAGGATGAAATCATTCTCGCCCTGCCGGTCGTTCCGGTGCATGATTCTGAACACTGTGAAGTGTCCGAGGCGGACATGGTCTTTGGCAAATTGCCTGCAGAGGCGGAAAAACCAAACCCATTTGCCGTATTAGCCAGTTTAAAGCGTAAGTAATAGGAGTAAGGTCCATGGCCGTACAACAGAATAAACCCACCCGTTCTAAGCGTGGCATGCGTCGTTCGCACGATGCGCTGACCACCGCTGCCCTGTCTGTAGATAAAGTTTCTGGCGAAACGCATCTGCGTCACCACATCACTGCGGATGGCTACTACCGCGGTCGCAAGGTTATCACCAAGTAAGACTTGCGCTTAGCAAGGTGATACTTTGACACGTTTGACCCTGGCTATTGATGCCATGGGCGGGGACTTCGGTCCCTGCGTGACAGTGCCTGCAGCTTTGCAGGCACTGGCCTCTCATTCGCATCTCAATCTTCTTCTGGTCGGCATCCCCGACGACATCACCCCATTGCTTGCCAAAGCGGATTCCTCCTTACTGGGGCGTTTGCAGGTTATTCCTGCGGAATCGGTTATTGCAAGTGATGCGCGGCCCTCTCAGGCGATCCGCAGCAGTCGCGGCAGCTCGATGCGCGTTGCGCTGGAGCTGGTAAAAGAGGGACGAGCGCAGGCCTGCATCAGCGCCGGCAACACTGGCGCCCTGATGGGGCTGGCGAAATTATTGGTCACACCGCTGGACGGCATTGAGCGCCCGGCGTTAATGACCGTGCTGCCGCATCAGCAGCGCGGTAAAACGGTGGTGCTGGATTTGGGCGCCAACGTGGATTCGGACAGCGAGATGCTGGTGCAGTTCGCCGTAATGGGCGCGGTAATGGCGGAAGAGGTGTTAGCGATCCCCAACCCGCGCGTGGCGCTGCTCAATATTGGTCAGGAAGAGACCAAAGGGCTGGAGAGCATCCGTGCCGCCGCCAGCACGCTGAAAGCGTCCGCACAGATTAACTATATTGGTTACCTGGAAGGCAACGACCTGCTTACCGGCAAAACAGATGTGCTGGTGTGTGACGGATTCGTCGGCAACGTCACGCTGAAAACCATGGAAGGCGTGGTAAGAATGTTCCTCTCTCTGCTGAAGTCGTCAGGTGAGGGGAAAAAACGGTCATGGTGGCTGAAGCTGCTGGGGCGCTGGATTCAGAAACGTCTGGCGCAGCGCTTCGGTCATCTCAACCCCGACCAGTATAATGGCGCTTGTCTGTTAGGATTGCGCGGAACAGTGATCAAAAGTCACGGCGCGGCGAATCAACGCGCGTTCGCCGTGGCGATAGAACAGGCAGAGCAGGCGGTGCGACGGCAGGTTCCCGAACGAATCGCCGCGCGCCTTGATGCTGTATTAGCCAGGAGTGACAAAGCCTAGATGTTTACCAAAATTATCGGTACGGGCAGCTATTTGCCTAGCCAGGTGCGTTCGAACGCAGATCTGGAAAAAATGGTGGAGACGTCGGACGAGTGGATCGTAACCCGCACCGGCATCCGCGAGCGCCGCATTGCCGCGCCGGATGAAACCGTCGCCAGCATGGGCTTCGCCGCCGCGCAGCGCGCGCTGGAGATGGCGGGCGTAGAGGCAGGCGAGATCGGACTGATTATCGTCGCCACCACCTCGTCCAGCCACGCGTTCCCCAGTTCAGCCTGCATGATCCAGCAGATGCTGGGCATCAACGACTGCGCCGCGTTCGACCTCGCGGCCGCCTGCGCCGGCTTTACCTACGCGCTCAGCGTGGCGGACCAGTACATTAAAAACGGCGCGGTGAAGCATGCGCTGGTGATTGGCTCCGACGTGCTGGCGCGCACCCTCGATCCTGAGGATCGCGGCACCATTATTCTGTTCGGCGACGGCGCGGGCGCGGTGGTATTAGGCGCAAGCGAAGAGCAGGGCATCATCTCTACCCATCTGCACGCCGACGGCCGCTACGGCAAACTGCTGACGCTGCCCTATCAGGATCGCGCGCATCAGGACGAACCGGCCTACCTCACCATGGCGGGCAACGAAGTCTTCAAGGTGGCGGTGACTGAACTGGCGCACATCGTTGATGAAACCCTGCAGGCCAACAATCTCGATCGCGAAATGCTCGACTGGCTGGTGCCGCATCAGGCTAACCTGCGCATCATCAGCGCCACGGCGAAAAAGCTCGGCATGGGCATGGATAAAGTCGTGGTCACGCTGGATCGTCACGGCAACACCTCGGCGGCGTCGGTGCCCAGCGCGCTGGACGAAGCGGTACGCGACGGCCGTATCAAACTCGGACAACTGATTCTGCTGGAAGCCTTTGGTGGCGGTTTCACCTGGGGTTCCGCGCTGGTTCGCTTTTGATTCACAGGAAAGAAAAATGACGCAATTAGCCTTTGTTTTTCCCGGTCAGGGTTCACAGACCGTCGGTATGCTCTCTGAACTGGCGGCAAGCTATCCGCAGGTGGAAGCAACCTTCCGCGAAGCGTCCGACGCGCTGGGATACGATTTATGGCAGCTGGTCAGCAACGGACCGGCTGAAGAGCTGAATAAAACCTGGCAGACGCAGCCTGCGCTGCTGGCCGCCTCCGTGGCGATCTATCGCGTCTGGCAGCAGCAGGGCGGCAAGCAGCCGGCGCTGATGGCCGGTCACAGCCTCGGCGAATACTCTGCGCTGGTGTGCGCCGGCGTGCTTGATTTCGCCGACGCCATTAAACTGGTGGAGCTGCGCGGCAAGCTGATGCAGGAAGCGGTGCCGGAAGGCACCGGCGCGATGCAGGCGATTATCGGCCTGGACGACGCAGCGATCCGCAAAGCCTGCGAAGAGAGCGCGCAGGGCCAGGTGGTGTCGCCGGTGAACTTCAACTCGCCGGGCCAGGTGGTGATTGCCGGCAACAAAGAGGCGGTTGAACGTGCGGGCGCCGCCTGTAAAGCCGCAGGCGCCAAGCGCGCGCTGCCGCTGCCGGTCAGCGTGCCGTCGCACTGCGCGCTGATGAAGCCAGCCGCCGATAAGCTGGCGGTGGCGCTGGAAAACATCACCTTCAACGCGCCATCGGTGCCGGTGGTCAATAACGTTGACGTCAAATGCGAAAGCGACGCGGCGGCAATCCGTCACGCGCTGGTGCGTCAGCTCTATAGCCCGGTTCGCTGGACCGAGAGCGTGGAATTTATGGCGTCGCAGGGCGTGACCCAGCTGCTGGAAATGGGGCCGGGCAAAGTGCTGACGGGCCTGACCAAACGCATTGTGGACAGCCTGACGGCGGCAGCGGTAAACGATCCGACGTCGCTTTCTGCGGCCCTTGAACAGGAATAAGAGGAAAAACATGAGCTTTGAAGGTAAAGTTGCGCTGGTCACCGGCGCGAGCCGCGGCATTGGTCGCGCCATCGCAGAAACGCTGGTGGCGCGCGGCGCCAAAGTGATCGGCACCGCGACCAGCGAAAGCGGCGCAGAAGCCATCAGCGCTTACCTCGGCGATAACGGCAAAGGTCTGCTGCTGAATGTGACCGATCCCGCATCGATCGAAGGCGTGCTGGAGAAGGTTCGCGCAGAATTTGGCGAAGTAGACATTTTGGTCAATAATGCAGGCATTACGCGTGACAATCTGTTGATGCGCATGAAAGACGACGAATGGGCGGATATCCTGGATACCAACCTGACGTCGGTTTTCCGCCTTTCCAAGGCGGTATTGCGCGCCATGATGAAAAAACGCGTGGGTCGTATCATTACCATTGGTTCCGTTGTTGGCACCATGGGCAACGCGGGTCAGGCAAACTACGCAGCAGCCAAGGCGGGTTTGATTGGCTTTAGCAAATCACTGGCGCGCGAAGTCGCGTCACGTGGCATTACCGTAAACGTCGTGGCTCCGGGCTTTATCGAGACGGACATGACGCGTGCACTGAGCGAAGATCAACGTTCCGGCATTTTGACGCAGGTTCCCGCAGGTCGTTTAGGCGACGCGCAGGAAATCGCCAATGCTGTTGCATTCTTAGCCTCTGACGAAGCAGCCTACATCACGGGTGAGACGCTGCACGTCAATGGCGGCATGTACATGGTCTGATATTCACGAAATCATTTGCATTATTTGCGGTAAAAACCGCAAAATAGCGTAAAATCGTGGTTCGACCAGCCGGGATTTTGTTGCATCTTTTTCAACATTTTATACACTACGAAAACCATCGCGAAAGCGAGTTTTGATAGGAAATTAAATAGTATGAGCGATATCGAACAACGCGTTAAGAAAATCATTGCTGAGCAGCTGGGTGTGAAAGAGGACGAAGTAACTAACTCTGCATCTTTCGTTGAAGACCTGGGTGCTGATTCTCTTGACACCGTTGAGCTGGTAATGGCTCTGGAAGAAGAGTTTGATACTGAAATTCCAGACGAAGAAGCTGAGAAAATCACTACCGTTCAGGCAGCGATCGACTACATCAATAGCCACCAAGGCTAATGAATACCTTCAGGCGGTCGCTCGACCGCCTGAGTTTTATGCTTGTCCCACAGAGTTTTTATTTCCCCCTCCCTGGAGGACGAACGTGTCTAAGCGTCGTGTAGTTGTGACCGGTCTTGGCATGTTGTCTCCTGTCGGCAAAACCGTAGAGTCTACCTGGAGTGCTCTCCTTGCCGGTCAGAGCGGCATTAACCTGATCGACCATTTTGATACGAGTGCCTATGCAACCCGTTTTGCAGGCATCGTAAGAGATTTTAATTGTGATGAAATCATCTCGCGCAAAGATCAGCGCAAGATGGATGACTTCATCCAATACGGCATTGTTGCCGGCGTGCAGGCCATGCAGGATTCGGGTCTGGTCGTGACCGATGAGAACGCAGCCCGCGTTGGCGCGGCGATCGGTTCTGGCATCGGCGGACTGGGTCTGATCGAAGAGAACCATACCTCGCTGGTCAACGGCGGTCCGCGCAAAATCAGTCCGTTCTTTGTGCCGTCGACCATCGTCAACATGATCGCCGGCCATCTGACGATTATGTACGGCATGAAAGGCCCCAGCATCTCTATCGCGACGGCCTGTACCTCAGGCGTGCACAACATCGGCCATGCGGCGCGTATCATCGCCTATAACGATGCTGACGTGATGCTGGCGGGCGGCGCAGAAAAAGCCAGTACGCCGCTGGGCGTTGGCGGCTTCGGCGCGGCGCGCGCGCTCTCCACGCGCAACGACAACCCGCAGGCGGCAAGCCGTCCGTGGGATAAAGATCGCGACGGTTTCGTGCTGGGCGACGGCGCAGGCATTATCGTGCTGGAAGAGTATGAGCACGCTAAAAAGCGCGGCGCGAAAATCTATGCGGAAATCGTCGGCTTCGGTATGAGCAGCGACGCTTACCACATGACTTCGCCGCCGGAAAACGGCGCAGGCGCGGCCCAGGCGATGGAAAATGCGCTGCGTGACGCGCAGCTGTCGCCTGAGCAGATCGGCTACGTCAACGCGCACGGCACCTCTACGCCGGCCGGTGACAAAGCGGAAGCGCAGGCGGTGAAATCGATTTTCGGCGCCGCGGCGAAAACCGTGATGGTCAGCTCGACCAAGTCGATGACCGGCCACCTGCTGGGCGCGGCGGGCGCGGTAGAGTCGATTTACTCGATTCTGGCGCTGCGCGACCAGGCTGTTCCGCCGACTATCAACCTGGATAATCCAGATGAAGGCTGTGACCTCGACTTCGTGCCCCATACGGCGCGCCAGGTCAGCGGTCTGGAGTACACGCTGTGTAACTCTTTCGGCTTCGGCGGCACCAACGGCTCGCTGATTTTCCGTAAGGTCTGACGCTTCACGTTCTGCCAAAAGGCTCGCACATGCGGGCCTTTTTTCTATTCAGAAAAACCCTGAAACGGATTATCACCACGCAACGCGCTACCATACCCCTTTTCCCTGCGAGAGAGAGCCATGTGGATAAACGGAACGGAGCAGCCCACGCTGCTGGCCAGCGACCGCGCCACCCAGTTCGGCGACGGCTGCTTTACCACGGCGGCCATTCGTCATGGCGCCGTGCAGCTGCTGGAGGCGCATCTGCGCCGGCTGCGCGAGGGCTGCGCGCGGCTGATGATGCCGCCGGTTGACTGGGCGCGGCTGGAGAGCGAAATGCGCGCCGCCGCGCAGCCGCACGCGCAGGGCGTGTTGAAAGTGATCCTCAGCGCCGGATCCGGCGGGCGCGGCTACAGCCGCCGCGGCGTCAGCGACGCCACGCGCATCGTCTCGGTCTCCCCCTGGCCAGGCCACTATCAGCCGCTGCGCGCCCAGGGCGTCAGGCTGCAAACCAGCCCGGTGCGGCTGGCGCAAAATCCGCTGCTGGCGGGCATTAAACATCTTAATCGGCTGGAGCAGGTGCTGATCCGCGCGCATCTCGACCAGAGCGACGCCGACGAGGCGCTGGTGCTTGACACTGCAGGCGCCGTGGTGGAATGCTGTGCGGCCAATTTATTCTGGCGGCAGGGCGAAAACGTCTTTACGCCCGACCTGAGCCAGGCTGGCGTCGACGGCGTTATGCGGCGCCACCTGATGGCGCAGATGGCCGCCGCCGGGCAGATTTGTCACGTTGTTCGCGCGGAGGCGGCGCAGCTGCTGGCGGCCGACGAAATCGTGATCTGCAACGCCCTCATGCCGCTCCTGCCGGTGCGGCAGCTGGACGACAGGCTGTTCAGCGCGCGCTCGCTCTATCACCGGTTACAGGACAGTTGTCATTTAATGGAAGCAAAATGAGTCGAACTAAAAAAATTCTCGCCGCCGTCATCGTGCTGCTGGCTGTGACGGCCGCCTTCAGCTACTGGCAGATCCAGCGTTTCGCCGCGACGCCGTTAACCATCGATCGCGAAACGATCTACACCTTGCCGGCCGGCACCGGCCGGGTGGCACTGGAGGCGCAGCTGGAGAGCCAGCATTTGATCCCGCCGAGCATCTGGTTCGGCCCGCTGCTGAAGCTGGAGCCGGAACTGGCCCGGTTTAAAGCGGGCACCTATCGGCTGGAAAAAGGCATGACGGTGCGCGCGCTGCTGGCGCTGCTCGCCAGCGGCAAAGAGGCGCAGTTTCCGCTGCGGCTGGTCGAAGGGCAGCGGCTCAAGGACTGGCTCGGCGAGCTGCGCGCCGCGCCCTACATCAAACACCAGCTGAATGATGACCAGTTCGCCACCCTGGCGAAGGCGCTGAACATCGATCCGCTGGCGCTGGAAGGCAGCTTCTACCCGGACACGTATCTCTACACCGCCAACACCAGCGATATCGCGCTGCTGCAGCGCGCGCACGCCCGCATGACAACGCTGGTGGATGAGATCTGGAAAACGCGCATGGCGGATTTGCCCTATAAGAATCCGCATGAGATGGTGACCATGGCGTCGGTGATTGAAAAAGAGACGGCGGTCAGCACCGAGCGCGCCCGCGTCGCCTCGGTGTTTATCAACCGCCTGCGCACCGGCATGAAGCTGCAAACCGATCCCACGGTGATCTACGGCATGGGCGATAAATACAGCGGCACCCTGACGCGTAAAGACCTCGAGACGCCGACCGATTACAATACCTATACCATTAGCGGTCTGCCGCCTGGCCCGATCGCCGTGCCGAGTAAAGCGTCGCTGGAAGCGGCGGCCCATCCGGAAAAAACGGATTACCTCTATTTCGTCGCGGACGGCAAGGGCGGTCATACCTTTACCACCAATCTCGCCAGCCATAATCAGGCGGTACAGGCCTACCGGAAAACGCTGAAGGAAAAAGATGAAAAGTAACTTTATCGTCATTGAAGGCCTGGAAGGCGCCGGGAAAACCACGGCGCGCGAGGCCATTGTCGCCACGCTGCGCGAGCGCGGCGTGCAGGATATCGTCTTCACGCGCGAGCCGGGCGGCACGCCGCTAGCGGAGCAGCTGCGTGTGCTGGTGAAGCAGGGCATCGAGGGAGAGCAGGTCACCGACAAAGCGGAGCTGCTGATGCTCTACGCCGCGCGCGTCCAGCTGGTCGACACGGTGATCAAGCCCGCGCTGGCGCGCGGCGCCTGGGTGATCGGCGATCGCCACGACCTCTCTTCGCAGGCCTATCAGGGCGGCGGCCGCGGGCTGGACAGCACGCTGATGCGCACCCTGCGCGACGCGGTGCTGGGCGACTTCCGCCCCGATCTGACGCTCTATCTCGACGTGACGCCGGAAATCGGCCTGCAGCGCGCCCGCGCCCGTGGTGAACTGGATCGTATTGAGCAGGAGTCGCTGCGCTTTTTTGAACGCACCCGCGCGCGCTATCTGGCGCTGGCGGCCGACGACGAACGCATTCTTACCGTGGATGCCACCCAGCCGCTCGACAGCGTGACGCAGGCAATTAAAACCACCCTGACGCGCTGGCTGGAACAGCAGGCATGAACTGGTATCCGTGGCTGAATCAGCCTTACCGACACATTATCAGCCAGCATCAGGCGGGACGGGCGCATCACGCCCTGCTGATTCAGGCGATTGACGGCATGGGCGACGACGCGCTGGTGTGGGGCGTCAGCCGCTGGCTGATGTGCCAGCAGCGGGACGGGCTGAAAAGCTGCGGCCTCTGCCACGGCTGTCAGCTGATGCAGGCGCAGACGCATCCCGACTGGTATCGCCTCGAGGCGGAAAAGGGCAAGAGCACGCTGGGCATCGACGCGGTGCGCCAGGTGACGGAGAAACTCTATCACTTTGCCCAGCAGGGCGGGGCGAAAGTGGTCTGGCTGCCCGACGCCGCGCAGCTGAGCGAATCGGCGGCGAACGCGCTGTTGAAAACCCTGGAGGAGCCGCCGGCCAACAGCTGGTTCTTCCTCAGCAGCCGCGAGCCGTCGCGCCTGTTAGCCACGCTGCGCAGCCGCTGTATGGCGCTCTCGCTGACGCCGCCGGACGAGGCGCAGAGCCTGCAGTGGCTGAGCCGTCAGATGTCGCAGGACGAGGCGGCGCTGCAGGCCGCGCTGCGCCTGAGCGCCGGCGCGCCCGCCGCCGCGCTGCAGCTGCTGGAGCCGGCGCGCTGGCAGGCGCGTCAGACCCTCTGCAACGCGCTGCCCGCCGCGCTGCGTCAGGATATCCTGCAGCTGCTGCCGGCGCTGAACAGCGAAGATGTCGCCGCGCGCATCAGCTGGCTGCTGGCGCTGCTGGTGGACGCGTTAAAATGGCAGCAGGGCGCCACCCGCTGGCTGAGCAATCCCGATCGGCAGGATGTGGTGGCACTGCTTGCCGACACCTTTTCCTCTCGCGCGCTGGATGAGAGCGCGCGCGAGTGGATGCAGTGTCGGGAGCAGCTGATCCATGTTGCCGCTGTTAACCGCGAACTTCTGTTAACCGACCGACTTCTGAGCTGGGCCGACAGACGCAAGCCCGGCGTTGTCGCTTAACGTTAAAACGAGAGTAACTATGTTTATTGTGGATTCCCACTGCCATCTTGATGGCCTGGATTATGAAAAGAGCCATCGCGATCTCGACGACGTGATCGCCAAAGCCGCCGCGCGCGACGTGAAATTTATGCTGGCGATCGCCACCACGCTGCCCGGCTTTCATACGCTGAAAGCGCTGGTGGGCGAGCGCGACAATATTGCGCTCTCGGTCGGCGTGCATCCGCTGAATCAGGAAGCGCCCTATGACGTGGAAGAGTTCCGTCGCCTGGCGGCGGATCCGCGCGTCGTGGCGCTGGGCGAAACCGGCCTCGACTACTACTACCAGCAGGAAACCAAAGCGCAGCAGCAGGCATCATTCCGCGAGCATATCCGCACCGGCATCGCGCTGAACAAGCCGATCATCGTGCATACCCGCGACGCGCGCGACGATACGCTGGCGATTTTGCGCGAAGAGCAGGTAGAGCGCTGCGGCGGCGTGCTGCACTGCTTTACCGAGGATCAGGCCACAGCGGCGAAGCTGCTCGACATGGGCTTCTATATCTCTTTTTCCGGCATCGTTACCTTCCGCAACGCCGAGCAGCTGCGTGACGCGGCGCGCTATGTGCCGCTGGATCGCATGCTGGTAGAGACCGACTCGCCCTATCTGGCGCCGGTGCCCTACCGCGGCAAAGAGAACCAGCCCGCCTACACGCGCGACGTGGCGGATTATCTCGCCGTGCTGAAAGGCGTTGATATCGACACGCTGGCCGCAGCCACCACGCAAAACTTCTCGACGCTTTTCCAGGTGCCGATGAGCCGCCTTGGCGGCTAAGCGTTTATTTCAAAGTCTGTAATAATTCAGTAATCGCCAACAATAGCCCTGTTTTTCGCGCCAGGGCTGTTGTTTTATGGTGCAATCTGACACTGAGTCACTCAGAATCTTCTGCTATCAACCGTGATGAATTCTGGAAACGTGATAGTCATCAAAGTAACGCTGAGGGATTTATTTTACCCTTCGTAATAATTAAAAGGCGGTCACCGTCAATTGGGTTGCGGATCCTCCCCCACGACCCCGCGCACTGCGCAAAATCGCACTCATACTCAGGAGCTTCAGGCTATGTTCAAGAACGCATTTGCGAACCTGCAAAAGGTCGGTAAATCGCTCATGCTGCCGGTATCGGTTCTGCCGATCGCCGGCATTTTATTAGGTGTCGGTTCGGCTAACTTTAGCTGGTTGCCGGCCGTGGTTTCCCATGTGATGGCGGAAGCGGGCGGCTCGGTGTTTGCTAATATGCCGCTAATCTTCGCTATCGGCGTAGCGCTCGGCTTTACCAACAACGACGGCGTCTCCGCGCTGGCGTCGGTGGTGGCCTACGGCATCATGGTGAAAACCATGGCGGTGGTCGCGCCGCTGGTGCTGCATCTGTCGGCGGAAGAGATTGCTGCGCATCATCTGGCGGACACAGGTGTGCTGGGCGGCATTATCGCCGGTGCAATAGCGGCCTATATGTTCAACCGCTTCTACCGCATCAAGCTGCCAGAGTATCTGGGCTTCTTCGCCGGTAAGCGCTTTGTGCCGATTATTTCTGGCCTGGCGGCGATCGTGCTGGGCGTGCTGCTCTCCTTTATCTGGCCACCGATTGGTTCAGCGATTCAGGAGTTTTCGCAGTGGGCCGCGTATCAGAACCCGGTGGTCGCCTTCGGTATTTACGGCGTCGTCGAGCGCGCGCTGGTGCCGTTTGGCCTGCACCATATCTGGAACGTGCCGTTCCAGATGCAGATCGGCGAGTTCACCAACGCGGCGGGTCAGGTTTTCCACGGCGATATTCCGCGCTATATGGCGGGCGATCCGACTGCGGGCAAACTCTCTGGCGGCTTCCTGTTCAAGATGTACGGCCTGCCGGCGGCAGCCATCGCTATCTGGCATTCGGCGAAGCCTGAGAACCGCGCCAAAGTGGGCGGCATCATGATCTCCGCTGCGCTGACCGCGTTCCTGACCGGCATCACCGAGCCGATCGAGTTCTCGTTTATGTTCGTTGCGCCGATCCTCTATGTGATCCACGCCATTCTGGCTGGTCTGGCATTCCCGATCTGTATCCTGCTCGGCATGCGTGACGGCACCAGCTTCTCGCATGGCCTGATCGACTTTATCGTGCTGAGCGGTAACAGCAGCAAAATCTGGCTGTTCCCGATTGTCGGCATCATCTACGGTCTGGTGTACTACACCATTTTCCGTCTGCTGATCGTCAAGCTGAACCTGAAAACCCCTGGCCGCGAAGAGACGACCACCGAGTCCACTTCTGCGACCGGCAGCGAGATGGCGGGCAAACTGGTTGCGGCCTTCGGCGGCAAAGAGAACATCACCAACCTGGACGCCTGTATCACCCGTCTGCGCGTGAGCGTGGCGGATGTGGGCAAGGTTAACCAGAATGAGCTGAAGAGCCTCGGCGCGCGTGGCGTCGTGGTGGCCGGCTCTGGGGTTCAGGCGATTTTCGGCACCAAGTCCGATAACCTGAAAACCGATATGGATGACTACATTCGCAGCATGTAATGCGTAGGTAAGAAAAAAGCCCCGCATATGCGGGGCTTTTCAGTTAAAGTGATGTTCAGGCAAGGCCGCTATTTTCTCTAAATAGCGGCCTTTTCTTATGCACGTATGAACATGCCGGTGGGGGCCACCGCGCCTCCTCTGCTGCCGGGCCGTCCTCGCGCCGCTACGCGGAGCCTTCGGCTGCAACGTCGTGCCGGCCGGACCGTTCGGGTACGGCCATCCTGGCCTGCCCGAACTGCCTGTCGTATCCCTGCGACCGGCTCCTGGCACAACGTTTCCGCCTCAGCGCTGCGAATAGCCCTCTACAGCAGAGAAGGCGCGGTGGCCTCAGACAGGGTGCCCTGAGCGGCACCAGACTGCGTTATCACCCCATGCTTCACTGACAAGCATTACGCACACACGGGGCTTTTTCTCTGGATGCTCTATCAGAGGTAAACGCGCAAATACTCCGTCAGGCACAGCAGCGCCATCGCCTGACCATAGGGCATCGAGGTGAGCGGCACGTTGCGGTAGTAGTCGAGGTCGCTGCCCATCGCCGTGCCGAACGACACCTGTTTCAGCTCGCCATCTTCGTCGATATTGGCCAGCACGCCGCGCAGCGCGGCGATGCCGGTCGGCAGATAGTCGGCGCTGAGATAGCGTTTACGCACCGCCTTAATAATGCCGTAGGCGAAGCCCGCCGTGGCCGACGCCTCCAGATAGCTCTCAGGATCGTCGAGCAGCGTATGCCACAAACCACTCGGATGCTGACATTCGCGCAGCGCTTTAACCTGGCTCTCCAGCACCTGCTGCAGGAAACGGCGCGTCGCATGCTGCTCCGGCCAGTTCATCATCTCAAGGAAGTCAGGGATCACGATGGTGAGCCAGCTGTTGCCGCGCGCCCAGCGCGCATTGGCAAAATTGTGGCGTCCGTCGAAGGTCCAGCCGTGGAACCATAACCCGGTCTGGCGATCCATCAGATACTGAGTGTGCAGCAGGAACTGATAGCTCGCCTCCTCGATAAACTCCGGGCGGTCAAGCAGCTGGCCGATTTTCGCCAGCGCCATCACGCTCATCATCAGCGTATCGTCCCAGAGCTGCTGATGGTTCTCGTTGTTATAGACGATATGCTGCAGGCCGCCTTGCTCGGTGCGCGGCATCTCGTACATGACCCATTCCGCCCAGCGCTCCAGCACCGGGCGCCAGGCGGCGTTGCCGGTCTCCTCGTAGCGGTAGGCCAGTGTCAGGAAGGGCGCGACGGTATTGACGTTTTTGGTCGGCATGCCTTCCGCCAGCCGTGCGGCGAACCAGTCGTCGATAATGCTCAGCGTTTGCCGATCGCCCGTCTGCTGGTAGAAGTGCAGCATGCCGTAAAGGCCGATGCCGTGCGTCCACTCCCAGCCTGCCCAGCCTTTGGTGTCAATCACGCGTCCGTCGTCAAGACGCAGCAGAAATTCTCCCGTTTCGTCGGTGATATTCACCAGGTTTTGCGTCAGCTTGTGAATCAGTTGCAACAGCTCCTGGCGCGGCAGCAGAAATTCTGGTTGGCACAAAAGAGCACTCTGTTTCACAGGAAATACAGTCATGGTTCATTCCTATCGTTTCAAGGTCGTAGTAAGGGGAGACGCGATCGGACGCGCAGACTTCAGCGGCGGCGCGGCCGGTTTATGACGGTTAAGGAAGCCGATATTGTTGTTGCCCCAGAGATTTTCATAAGGCATGCCGGCGAGGGTTTCGACAATCTCGCGCGCTTCCGGCGCAATGCGCTCCGGCAGGACGCGGTCGGCTTCGCGCATTTTCAGCGTTTCCTCGCGCAGCACGGTGTGGGTTTGCAGATTCAGCTTAAAGCGCAGCGATACGATAAATCCGCAGGCCAGCACGCACAGCGTGCCGAGGCTGAGAATGCCCAGAATGGTGTGGCCAACGCCCGGCGCCTGTGTCGCCTGGCCGGAGACAAAGCCGGAGAGCTGCAGCACGACGCCGACCAGCATCACCGCGCCCGCCTGAGAGGCTTTGCGCGTCAGGGTCATAATGCCGGCGAAAATGCCTTCGCGGCGCTGGCCGGTGATCACCTCGTCCACGTCGGCGATATAGGTGTAGGTATTCCACGGCACATAGTTAATGCCGCCGCGGCCCAGACCGGCCAGCGCGGAGATCAGCAGCAGCAGAGAGAAGTTGTCGTTCATGCCCGCATACCAGAGCCCGGCGTAGGAGAGCGCGGCGATGCCAAACAGCACCACCACCAGACGATAGGCTGGCGCCGGTCCCATGCGGATACAGAGCGGGATCATGCCCATCACGGCGATAAACTGCAGCACCGCCATGGTGCCCATCAGGTTAGAGGCGATCTGCGCGCTCTGCATCAGCACAAACACCACATACCAGGTAAACACCGCGTTAAAGACGTCCTGCGCGATATAGCCGCCCAGGTACATGCCAAGATGCTGACGGAAAATACGAATGCGCAGCGTCGAGGCAAGCTCGACGTAGAGACGCTTCAGATTCTGCATCAGCGTCAACTGCTGTTTCTCCTCTTCGGCGCGGCGCGACTCTTCGGAGAAGTCGGCGGGATCGCGTTCCCAGGTGAAGATCCAGACCAGGGTCAATACCAGCGCGCAGATTACCGAGAACACCAAGCTGGCGTAGAAGAAGGAGAGCGGGTTGTCTTTGCCCAGCGCGCCGATCAGAATGCCCGGCAGGAAGGCGGCGAGAATCGCCGACAGCTGCGCTAGCGCGATACGCGCGCCGGAAAAGCGGGTTTTCTGTTTGAAATCGTCGGTCATCTCCGGCACCAGCGTCTCGTAAGGCACCAGGATCATGGTGTAGACCACGTCAAACAGCAGGTAGGTGGCGAGATACCACCAGAATCCCATATCGCTCAGCCACATCAGGCTGTAGCTAAAGACGCAGGGAATGCCGAGCAGGATAAAGAACTTGCGGCGGCCGAAGCGTTTCCCCAGCCAGGTGGAGCCGAAATTATCGGTCAGAAAGCCCATCAGCGGGCTGACCACGGCGTCCAGCACGCGCGCAGCGGCGAAAATAAAGGTCGCCTGAATCGGACTGAGTCCGCAGAAGGTGGTGTAGAAGTAAAGCAGCCAGGCGGCGGTTAGCGCCGTGGTGCCTGCGCCAAGAAAATCCCCGGAACCATAAGCCAGATAGTGGCCAAAACCAATTTTACGTGAGCGCATACGGATGCTCCTTTTATTGCCATTGTCATACATCCCTTGTTATCCGGACGACATACTCGGAATAGATAGAAAGTAGAGCCGCAGGCCAGGGTAAACCTTCGCATTTTCGACAGAGTCCTGGCGTGTCTGGCAAAAATGCAAAGAAAAGGGCGGCGTATTTCTAATTTATAAAACAGCGTTTCATTTTACAGTAAGGCAAAGCGCTAATTTGCGAAGCGGCGCACAGGGAAAAGAACGCGCAAAAATGGCGCAAAGGCAGGCAGTTAATCAGGGAAAAGTGGCCCTGAGCTTGAAAGAAATCAAATTCCTCACGCATACTGATCGACTGTCAATCAGGCTTAAGGAATTGCACCATGGCTGAAGAAACCATTTTCAGTAAAATCATCCGTCGCGAAATCCCCGCCGACGTGGTGTATCAGGACGAGCTGGTCACCGCGTTTCGCGACATCTCTCCCAAAGCGCCGACCCATATTTTGATTGTCCCCAACGTGTTGATTCCTACCGCCAACGACGCCTTGCCGGCTCACGAGCAGGCGCTGGGCCGTCTCTTCACCGTGGCGGCGAAAATCGCGCGCGCCGAGGGCATTGACGAAGACGGCTACCGTCTGATCGTCAACTGCAATCGCCACGGCGGTCAGGAGGTGTATCACATTCATATGCATTTGCTCGGCGGCCGTCCGCTGGGTCCGATGCTGGCCGACTGATTTTTTCCACACGGAAGCGAGCTATGCGTCAATGGCTGATGTGCCTGCCGCTCCTGCTGACACTGGCAGGCTGCAGCAGTGATAAACCGCAGATCGATACGTCGCAGTCGCTGGTGATGGAGTCGTCTGTGCTCTCCGCCGGCATCATTACCGACGAGCCGGTGGTCGATGAAGAGGATGGGCAGCAGCGCGCGCGCAGCGTGCTCTATAATCAGCGCGAAACGCCGGTGGTGATCCACTATCGTTACTACTGGTATGACGACAAAGGCCTGGAAATTACGCCGCGCGAACCGGCGCAAAGGGTCACCGTTCCGGCGCACGGCAGCATTGTCGCCGCTTCCCAAATGGGCAACCTGACGGCCAGCAAGGTTCGTCTCTATCTTTATCTCTGAGGATTGCTACGTGATTCGCCGACTCCCTCGTTCCGGAGCGCTGCTAATGGCGCTCATTCTTTCCGGCTGCGTGATTAAACAGCAGCAGCCTGCGCCCGTTGAACCGACGCAGCCCACTGAACCGACCCAGCCGCAGCCCGTGCCGCAGCCGCAGCCGGTTCCAGAACCGACGCAGCCGGTGCCGCAGCCACCGAAGCTCAAAACCATCAACTGGGACGCCAGCGTACAGCCGCTGGTGGCGCAGATGCTGCGCTCCTCCAATGGCGCCGCGCCGGGCAGCGTGCTGATGGTGGATCGCATCAAAAACAGCACCAACGGCGCGCTGCAGAGCGAAAAAGCCACCAATGCGATTCAAAACGCGCTGGCCAACAACGGCAAGTTCCAGCTGGTGACCAACGATCAGCTGGCGCAGGCCAAGCAGACGCTGGGACTCTCGCCGGACGACAGCCTTAACTCGCGCAGCAAGGCGATCGGTTTGGCCCGCACGCTGAACGCGCAGTACGTGCTCTACAGCACCGCGCAGGGCGATGTGAAAACCCCGACGCTGCAGATGCAGCTGATGCTGGTGCAGACCGGCGAGATTATCTGGTCCGGCAAGGGTGTCGCCCAGAATTGATCGCTGGCTGCGGGATAACACCCTGTTGGGCGGCGCAGGAAGCCTGACGCCGCTGCAGGGGCTAAGCGGCCACAGCAGCAGGCTGGTGAACGAGCAGGGCGCCTTCGTCCTGCGTCCTGCGCCGTGCTCGCCGATCCCCTTTGTCGATCGCCAGCGCGAAGCCCGCCTGCTGCGCAAACTGCACCCCAGCGGCCTGACGCCGCGTCCGGTCATCGCCGAGGCGCGGCGGCTGGTGCTGCCGTGGCAAGAGGGCGAAGCCCTGTCGCCGCACGGTTTCCAGCAGCGCCGCGAGGAGGTAATCGCGCTGCTGCTGCGCCTGCATCAGCAGCCGCTGACCGGCTACCGGCTGCATCTGCTGCCGCTGCTGCAGCGCTACTGGCAGCTCTGTGAAAAGCGCAACCTGCGCTGGCAGCGCGCGCTGCGGCGGCTTGCGCGCAGGGGCGAACCGCGGCCGCTGCGCCTGGCGCCGCTGCATATGGACGTGCACGCCGGCAATCTGATTGCTGATGGGCGCGGCCTGCACCTGATCGACTGGGAGTACGCCGCGGACGGCGACGTGGCGCTGGAGCTGGCGGCGCTGTGCGCCGCCGATCCTGAACACGCGGCGCGCTGGCTTGATGCCTATGCGCAGGCGGCTTGCCTGTCGCCTGTGGCGCTGGCGCGTCAGGCGACGCGCTGGCAGCCCTGGCTGCGGCTGTTGATGGCCAGCTGGTATCAGCTGCGCGCCGAGCAAGGCGACGACCCACAGCTGCGTCAGCTGGCGCGGCTGAGCTGGCAACACCTTTAATTCGCGCGGCGACGACGCCGCGTCAGGAACAGATAATGACGACACAACATCCCGGCCCGCTGATGCTGGATGTCGAAGGTTTTGAACTGGATGCAGAAGAACGCGATATTCTGCAGCATCCCACCGTAGGCGGCGTGATCCTGTTTGCGCGCAACTATCACGATCCGGCGCAGCTGGCCGAGCTGGTGCGCCAGATCCGCGACGCGTCGCGTACCCGGCTGGTGGTGGCGGTGGATCAAGAGGGCGGACGCGTGCAGCGCTTCCGCGACGGCTTCACCACGCTGCCGGCGATGCAGTCTTTCGCGGCGTTGCACGATGCGCAAACCGGCGGCGAGCTGGCGGAGCAGGCAGGCTGGCAGATGGCGGCGGAGATGATCGCCATGGATATCGACATCAGCTTCGCGCCGGTGCTCGATCTGGGCCATATCAGCGCGGCGATTGGCGACCGCTCCTTCCATGAGGATCCGCAGATTGCACTGGCGATGGCGCGCCGCTTTATTGCCGGCATGCACGAAGCGGGCATGAAAACCACCGGCAAACACTTTCCCGGCCACGGGGCGGTGAGCGCCGATTCGCACAAAGAGACGCCGCGCGACCCGCGCGATCGGGAGACGCTGCGTCGTCACGATATGGCGATTTTCCAGGCGCTGTTCGACGAAGGCGCGCTGGACGCCGTGATGCCGGCGCACGTTATCTATACTGAGATCGACCCGCTGCCCGCCAGCGGCTCGCCCTACTGGCTGAAAACGGTGCTGCGTCAGGAGCTGGGCTTCGATGGCGTCATCTTCTCCGACGACCTGTCGATGGAGGGCGCCGCCATCATGGGCAGCTACGCGGAGCGCGCGCAGCAGTCGCTGTCGGCCGGATGCGACATGATTCTGGTCTGCAACCAGCGGCAGGGCGCGATCAGCGTGCTGGATAATTTGATCGCGATCGGCGCTGAACGCGTGCCGCGCCTGTACCATCGGGGAACTCTTACCCGTCAGAGCCTGCAGCAGAGCGCGCGCTGGAAGCAGAACGCGCAGCAGCTAAGCAACCTGCAGGCGCGCTGGCTGGAACACAAAGCGTCAGGGAAGTAATCCGTTCTCCCGGCGCGCCCAACGCTGAGGAGCATCATGATTATTTATCTGCACGGTTTCGATTCCAACAGCCCAGGCAATCATGAAAAGGTGCTGCAGCTGCAGTTTATCGATCCTGACGTCAGGATGATCGGCTACAGCACCCGCCATCCTAAACACGATATGCAGTTCCTGCTGAAAGAGACCGACAAGCTGCTGACGCGCGGCGGCGGCGCCCAGCCGCTGATTTGCGGCGTCGGCCTCGGCGGCTACTGGGCGGAGCGCATCGGCTTTCTCTGCGGCATTCGGCAGGCGATTTTCAATCCCAACCTTTTTCCCTTCGAGAATATGGAGGGGAAAATCGACCGGCCGGAAGAGTATCTCGATATCGCCACCAAGTGCGTCAGCGATTTTCGCGAGAAAAACCGCGATCGCTGCCTGGTGTTTTTGTCGCGTCGCGACGAGGCGCTGGAGAGCCAGCGCAGCGCGCAGACCCTGCATCCCTTTTATGAGATCGTCTGGGATGAGGTCGAGAGCCACAAGTTCCGCAATATCTCGCCCCATCTGCAACGCATTAATGCTTTTAAAACATTAAGTTAAACCGAAGGGCGCCTGAATGGCGCCCTGGCTTTTTGCGTAATATTCCGAGTTGTCCGCAGAGTAATTGATGTGGATCAATTTTGGTATGACCATCTTCCCTCTGCATGCTATTCTGCCCTCAGCAGCGATTTTAACTTCGCCAACCCTATGTTTATTAAGGTTTAATTTAACCATTGATTAACTATTGGTTCACAATTTGAGGGGGTCTTGTTGACTACATCCATGAAAAAAATCGTTATTGTCGGCGGCGGCGCGGGCGGGCTGGAGATGGCCACGCAGCTCGGCCATAAGCTGGGCCGCAAGAAGAAAGCCGAGATTATTCTGGTGGATCGCAACCACAGCCATCTGTGGAAACCGCTGCTGCATGAAGTGGCAACCGGCTCGATGGACGAAGGCATCGACGCGCTGAGCTATCTGGCGCACGCGCGTAATCACGGCTTTCAGTTCCAGCTCGGCTCGCTGACCAATATCAACCGCGAGCGCAAAACCATTGAGCTGGCGGAGATGCGCGACGACAATGGCGAAGTGCTGGTGCCGCAGCGCGAGCTGGCCTACGACACCCTGGTGATGGCGCTGGGCAGCACTTCCAACGACTTCGGCACGCCGGGCGTGAAAGATCACTGCATCTTCCTCGACAACCCGCATCAGGCGCAGCGTTTCCACAATGAGATGCTGAACCAGTTCCTGAAATTCTCCGCCAGCGAAGGCCGGCTGGAGAAGGTCAATATCGCCATCGTCGGCGGCGGCGCTACCGGCGTCGAGCTGTCGGCCGAGCTGCACAACGCGGTGAAACAGCTGCACAGCTACGGCTATAAAGGGTTAAGCAGCGAGGCGCTCAACGTCACGCTGGTGGAAGCGGGCGAGCGTATTCTGCCTGCGCTGCCGCCGCGCATCTCCGCCGCCGCGCACAGCGAGCTGACCAAGCTCGGCGTGCGCGTGCTGACGCAAACCATGGTGACCAGCGCCGATAAAAACGGCCTGCACACCAAGGGCGGCGAATTTATCGAGGCGGATCTGATGGTCTGGGCGGCGGGCATCAAGGCGCCGGACTTCCTGAAAGAGATTGGCGGACTGGAGACCAACCGCATCAACCAGCTGGTGGTGAAAGAGACGCTGCAAACCACGCTGGACGACGATATCTACGCCATCGGCGACTGCGCCTCCTGCGCGCTGCCGTCAGGCGGGTTCGTGCCGCCGCGCGCCCAGTCGGCGCACCAGATGGCGTCGCGCGCGATGGAGAATATCCTCGCCCAGCGCAGCGGCAAGCCGCTGAAAGCCTACGTCTACAAAGATCACGGCTCGCTGGTGTCGCTGTCGCGCTTCAGCACCGTCGGCAGCCTGATGGGCAACCTGATGCGCGGTTCAATGATGGTAGAGGGGCGCATCGCGCGTTTTGTCTACATCTCTCTCTATCGTATGCACCAGATTGCGCTCCACGGCTATTTCAAGACCGCGCTGATGATGCTGGTCGGCAGCCTGAACCGCGTGATCCGTCCGCGCCTCAAGCTGCACTAATGTTTGACAGGCGGCGCAAGCCGCCTTTTCCCGCCTGTTCCGCCCCTTAACCCGCTGACCCATAACACAAATTAATTGAAATTCGTGGGTCGAGCCTGCTCAGAACTCTCCGAAAAGCTGGTCCTGATCCGCCTGCGGTGCGTTTTCCTCCATTAATCTGATGTTGCAATTTCGGGCCATCTGTAAAACTTCTTGCAACGATACGGCGGGTCGTGCACGCCGTTCTGTGCCACAGCGACAGGGGACATCGTCGCGGCACGCATGCACGGTAACAACTTCAGGAGGACAATCCTGTGAATAAATCAATGTTAGCGGGTATCGGTATCGGTGTAGCAGCAGCGCTGGGCGTGGCGGCTGTCGCCAGCATGGATGTGTTTGACCGTGGCCCGCAGTATGCGCAGGTGCTTTCCGCGACGCCGATCAAAGAGAGCATTAAGCAGCCGCGACAAGAGTGTCGCAACGTGACCCTGACTCATCGTCGCGCGGTGCAGGATGAAAACCGCATCGCCGGTTCGGTGCTGGGCGCGGTAGCAGGCGGCGTGCTGGGTCACCAGTTCGGCGGTGGACGCGGTCGCGATGTGGCCACGGTCGCAGGCGCGCTGGCGGGCGGCTATGCCGGCAACCAGGTGCAGGGCGGTTTGCAGGATCGCGACACCTACACCACCTCAGAGCAGCGCTGCAAAACGGTTTACGATAAACAAGAAAAGATGCTGGGTTATGACGTGACCTATAAAATAGGCAACCAGCAGGGCAAAATCCGCATGGAAAACGACCCTGGCACCCGCATCCCGCTGGACCGTAACGGCCAGCTCATCCTGAACAGTAATCAGGCTTAACGGGCAAAGATTCCCACACAGCACACCCATAGTAAAAAGGCCCATCGCAAGATGGGCCTTTTTTTATGGTGCTGATACGGATGAGACGGCTCGAGGAGCAAAGCGTCCGCGTCAGGGATGACGCGGACCGAGCTGGCAGGGATGCCGTTTTTTGCGTCTTTGCGATCGGGCCGTCTCATCCGTTCGCGAGATTGATTAGCCGATGGTCATCAGACTGGCGTTGCCGCCCGCCGCCGCGGTGTTGACGCTCAGCGAGCGCTCAATCAGCAGACGCTCCAGCAGCA
The DNA here is from genome assembly GCF_022394795.1 of Pantoea sp. Z09. Taxonomy (NCBI): domain Bacteria; kingdom Pseudomonadati; phylum Pseudomonadota; class Gammaproteobacteria; order Enterobacterales; family Erwiniaceae; genus Pantoea; species Pantoea sp. Z09. Next base: position 2,340,280 of record NZ_CP092373.1, on the reverse strand, counting down.
GCTGCGTATCGCCGCGCGCAAAGCCCTGCACCGAGACAATCGCGCCGTCGCGCGCCGCAATCTGCTCGCACAGCGTGCGCAGCTGATCGGCGTCGCCGTGGTAGATCACCGCGTCGAAGTGGGCAGCGAGCGGATCCTTCGCCAGCGCGATACGCGCCTGCACCGCCTGCGGCAGAGTGCCGCGCAGCTTGCGGTGCAGCTCGTCGTCCGGCCACAGCGCCTGGCTGCCGACGCTGGTCACCGCCGCCAGCTGCACCAGCGCATCCTGCTCGTTGTCGGCGAGGCAGAGCACGCCTTCGCGCGGCAGCAGCGAGAAGGTATTGCGCTCGCCGGTTGGACCGGTCAGCAGCCGCACGGTGCCCGCCTGCGCCAGGGTGGCGTAGCGCTGGCAGATGGCGGCCAGCTCCGGCTTATCCTGCTGCGCCCAGGCGGTCAACGCCTTATGCGGCTCCAGCAGCGCCTCGCGCAGCGTGCCGTCCGCCGGACGCTCGCTGTCCTGACGATCGAAGGTTTTGCTTAGCGCCGCTTCCGGACGGCTGGCCAGCAGGCGGTAAAGGTAGAGCGGACCGCCCGCTTTCGGGCCGGTACCGGAAAGCCCCTCGCCGCCGAAAGGCTGCACGCCGACCACCGCGCCCACCATATTACGGTTGACGTAGAGGTTGCCGACTTTGGCGTTGGCCGTGACCTGCGCGATGGTTTCATCGATGCGGGTGTGCACGCCCAGCGTCAGGCCGTAGCCACCGGCGTTGATCTGATCGATCAGCTGCGGCAGGGCGTTGCGCGCGAAGCGCACCACGTGCAGCACCGGGCCAAAAATCTCCTGGTCGAGATCGCTGACCTGATCCAGCTCGATCAGCGTCGGCTTGATAAAGGTGCCGCTTTGCCACTCGGCGCGATCCTGCGGATGCTCCTGCGCCGCCTGATAAACGGTATTGCCTTTATTGCGCATTGCCTGGATGTGGCGCTCGATATTGGCTTTCGCCTCGGCGTCGATCACCGGGCCGATGTCGGTAGAGAGGCGCTCCGGGTTGCCCATGCGGCATTCGGCCATCGCGCCGCGCAGCATCTTCAGGGTGTGATCCGCCACATCATCCTGAATGCAGAGCAGGCGCAGCGCCGAACAGCGCTGTCCGGCGCTGTCGAACGCCGACGCCATAATATCGACCACCACCTGTTCGGTCAGGGCGGAGGAGTCGACGATCATCGCATTCAGCCCGCCGGTTTCGGCGATCAGCGGCGTCGGACGGCCCTGCGGATCGAGACGACCGGCCAGGTTGCGCTGCAGCAGCGTCGCCACGGCGGTGGAGCCGGTAAACATCACGCCGCGCACGCGCGCATCGCGGGTCAGCTGGGCGCCGACGGTTTCGCCGTTGCCCGGCAGCAGCTGCAGGACGCCAGCCGGCACGCCCGCGTCCAGCAGGATGCGCACCGCCTGCGCGGCGATCAGCGGCGTCTGCTCCGCTGGCTTGGCCAGCACGCTGTTGCCCGCCGCCAGCGCGGCGGCAATCTGGCCGGTGAAGATCGCCAGCGGGAAGTTCCACGGGCTGATGCAGACCACCGGGCCAAGCGGGCGATGGGTTTCGTTATCAAAATCGTGACGCACCATGCCAGCGTAGTAGCGCAGGAAATCGACCGCCTCGCGCACTTCGGCGATGGCGTTGTTGTAGGTTTTGCCCGCTTCGCGCACCAGGATGCCGATCAGCTGCTGCATGCCGTCTTCCATATGCTGCGCGGCGCGGTCAAGGATCGCCGCGCGTTCGTCCGGCGGCGTGGCGAACCAGATGGGACCGGCGTTGACCGCCGCATCCAGCGCCCGCGACACTTCTGCCTCGCTGGCCTCGCGCACCTGACCGACGATATCGCCCGGCGCGGCTGGGTTCAGCACCGCGCGCGCCTCGCCGTCGCCCAGCTCGCCGTCGATGATCGGCTGCGCCAGCCAGGGCTGCGCGGCGCTGCTCAGCAGGGCGCTGGAGAGCGACGCCAGGCGATGTTCGTTGGCCATGTCGATGCCCGCCGCGTTGCTGCGTCCCGCGCCGTAGAGATCGCGCGGCAGCGGAATTTTCGGATGCGGCAGGCCAATCGCGCCTTCGCTCGCGCCCAGCTTCTCGACCGCCGCCACCGGATCGGCCACCAGCTCGTCGAGCGGCAGCGTGGTGTCGGCAATGCGGTTAACGAACGAAGTGTTGGCGCCGTTTTCCAGCAGGCGACGCACCAGATAGGCGAGCAGGGTTTCATGGGTGCCGACCGGCGCATAGATGCGGCACGGGCGGTTCAGCTTGCCGTCCGCCACTTTGCCGACCACCTGCTCATAGAGCGGCTCGCCCATACCGTGCAGGCACTGGAACTCATACTGGCCAGGGTAGTAGTTATTGCCCGCCAGCTGATAGATCGCCGCCAGCGTATGGGCGTTGTGGGTGGCGAACTGCGGGTAGATCAGGTTCGGCACCGCCAGCAGCTTGCGCGCGCAGGCGAGATAGGAGATATCGGTGTAGACCTTGCGGGTGTAGACCGGATAGCCTTCGAGGCCTTCCACCTGGGCGCGTTTGATTTCGCTGTCCCAGTAGGCGCCTTTCACCAGGCGGATCATCAGGCGGCGACGGCTGCGCTGCGCCAGGTCGATCAGCGAGTCGATCACGAACGGACAGCGCTTCATATAGGCCTGGATCACGAAGCCGATGCCGTTCCAGCCCTCCAGCTCCGGCTCGAAGCAGAGTTTTTCCAGCAGATCGAGCGACAGCTCCAGACGGTCCGCCTCTTCGGCGTCGATATTAATGCCGATATCGTAGGAGCGCGCCAGCAGCGTCAGGGATTTGAGGATCGGATAAAGCTCCTCCATCACGCGGTCGTACTGGGCGCGGCTGTAGCGCGGATGCAGGGCGGAGAGCTTGATAGAGATGCCCGGCCCTTCATAGATGCCGCGTCCGTTGGAGGCTTTGCCGATGGCGTGGATCGCCTGCTGGTAGGAGACCAGATAGGCTTTGGCGTCGCTGGCGGTCAGCGCCGCTTCGCCCAGCATATCGTAGGAGTAGCGAAAGCCTTTCTCTTCCAGCTTGCGCGCGTTCGCCAGCGCCTCGGCGATGGTTTCGCCGGTCACGAACTGCTCGCCCATCAGACGCATCGCCATATCGACCCCTTTTCGGATCAGCGGCTCGCCGCTCTTGCCGATAATGCGGTTCAGCGAACGCGACAGGTTGGCTTCGTTATGCGTGGAAACCAGACGGCCGGTAAACAGCAGACCCCAGGTGGCGGCGTTGACGAACAGGGAAGGGCTGCGGCCGAGATGCGACTGCCAGTTGCCGTTGCTGATTTTGTCGCGGATCAGCGCGTCGCGCGTCGGCTTGTCGGGAATACGCAGCAGCGCCTCCGCCAGGCACATCAGCGCCACGCCCTCCTGAGAAGATAACGAGAACTCCTGCAGCAGGCTTTGCACCATACCGGCGCGTCCGGTTGCCCCTTTTTGGTGCCGCAGCTTGTCGGCAAGGCTGTAGGCGAGCTGATGGGTTTTCTCCGCCAGCGCCGCCGGCAGGCGCGCCTGTTCCAGCAGCATCGGCACCGCGTCGGTTTCCGGACGGCGCCAGGCAGCGGTAATGGCGGCGCGCGCCACCGACTGCGGCAGAATATGTTCGGCGAAGTCGAGGAAGGGCTGATGCGTCTCTTCCGGCGCGTTCTCTTCCGGCTCCGCCAGCGTGCCCGCCGTCATGGGGATTTCCGGCAGCGCGTCGCCGCTCTCCAGCTGGCCGAGATAGTTGAAAATCGCCTGCTTAATCAGCCAGTGCGGGGTGCGGTCGATTTTCTGCGCCGCCAGTTTAATGCGTTCGCGGGTGGCTTCATCCAGCTTCACCCCCATGGTAGTCGTGCCCATGACGTCTCTGCTCCTGTGTCTGTATCTTACTGCGTGGGCAGCACTATTACTGATGTTGCAACTTTGTGCAACCGTGTTAAGTGTGACCTGTGTAGCAGCCTTTTTAATGAGTAATTTGTTAATGCTAAAAAAGACGGCACGGAACTTGCTGCAAGAATCTCGCCAGAATGACACGGCGCTAACTCACTGCATTTGTGAGGGTTATCAGGAGTGCAACTTACGAACTGTGAGCGAGTGCAACCTGTTAGCAAAATTTAGCCATTAACAGGTGAAATCCCTGTGATGCCTGTGTTAAATCCATTGTGCGCGTCGCACCTTTCCGGCAGGATACCGCGCCTCAGGAAACGTCACGCGCCTGAATCTGGACAAAAACCTGCCGCGTCGTCCCGTTCCGGCGTCGCGGCAGAGTGCGGTTTCTCTCGGGAAATCAACTATAAAGTGGAGAGACGAATGAGTGTAAGCACACCGATGCTGGTGACTTTTGTAATTTATATCCTTGGGATGGTGCTAATAGGCTTTATCGCCTACCGATCCACAAAAAACTTTGACGATTACATTCTCGGCGGACGCAGTCTGGGCAGCTTCGTGACGGCGCTCTCAGCAGGCGCGTCGGATATGAGCGGCTGGCTGCTGATGGGCCTGCCTGGTGCAATTTTTCTCTCCGGCATTTCGGAAAGCTGGATCGCCATCGGTCTGACCATCGGCGCCTGGCTTAACTGGAAAATCGTCGCGGGCCGTCTGCGCGTGCAGACTGAGCATCACGACAACGCCCTGACGCTGCCTGATTTCTTTACCAGCCGCTTTGAAGACAACAGCAAAATCCTGCGCGTTATCTCCGCGCTGGTGATCCTGATTTTCTTCACCATCTACTGCGCCTCTGGCGTGGTGGCGGGCGCGCGCCTGTTCGAAAGCACCTTCGGCATGAGCTATGAAACCGCGCTGTGGGCCGGTGCGGCGGCAACCATTCTCTATACGCTGGTGGGCGGCTTCCTGGCGGTGAGCTGGACCGACACCGTGCAGGCGAGCCTGATGATTTTCGCCCTGATCCTGACGCCGGTTATCGTGATTGTCGCCGTTGGCGGGTTGAACGATTCGCTGGCGGTCATCGAAGCCAAGAGCATCGAAAACCTCAATATGCTGAAGGGGCTCAACTTTGTCGCGGTGATCTCGCTGCTCGGCTGGGGACTCGGCTATTTCGGCCAGCCGCATATTCTGGCGCGCTTTATGGCGGCGGATTCGCACCGCTCGATCCGCACCGCGCGCCGCATCGGCATGGCGTGGATGGTGCTCTGTCTGGCAGGCGCGGTGGCGGTTGGCTTCTTCGGTATCGCCTATTTCCAGAACCACCCCGAGCAGGCGGCGAACGTTAGCGGCAACGGCGAGCGCGTATTTATCGAACTGGCGCGCATTCTGTTCAACCCGTGGATCGCTGGCATTCTGCTTTCGGCCATTCTGGCGGCAGTGATGTCGACGCTGAGCTGCCAGCTGCTGGTTTGCTCCAGCGCGCTGACGGAAGATCTCTACAAAGGCTTCCTGCGTAAAAACGCCAGCCAGAAAGAGCTGGTGTGGTTTGGCCGCGCCATGGTGCTGCTGGTGGCGCTGGTGGCGATTGCGCTTGCCTCCAACCCAGACAACCGCGTGCTGGGCCTGGTGAGCTACGCCTGGGCCGGTTTCGGCGCGGCCTTCGGCCCGGTGGTGTTGTTCGGCGTCTGCTGGAAACGCATGACGCGCAACGGCGCGCTGGCGGGCATGGTGATTGGCGCAGCGACGGTGCTGATCTGGAAACAGTATGGCTGGCTCGATCTCTACGAGATCATTCCGGGCTTCGCCTTCGCCAGCATCGCGATTGTGCTCTTTAGCCTGCTGGGTCGCGCGCCGTCTGCCGCCGCGCAGCAGCGCTTCGACGCCGCCGAGGCTGAATACCTGACTAAGTAATTTGTTACAACATACAAGCCCGTTTTCTCCCTGAAAGCGGGCTTTTTTGCGTCTGCAGGGCCACAAATAATTTCGGAGGATTACTTGTTTTTTCTTCCGCGATAATGATAATCGGTATCGTTCGCATTTTACCTAACTTTACCCGCGATTGACGCTGCTTAACATTCCAGAGGTCAGCTATGTTTGTTCCCTTTCTTATCATGCTGCGCGAAGGCCTCGAAGCAGCGCTGATCGTTAGCCTGATTGCCGGTTATCTGAAGCGCACCGGGCGCAGCCAGTGGTTCCCGGCGCTCTGGGCGGGCGTCTTTGTCGCCGCCGCGCTTTGTCTGGCGCTCGGCATTTTCATCAACCAGACCACCGGCGAGTTTCCGCAAAAGCAGCAGGAGCTGTTTGAGGGCATCGTCGCCGTGGTGGCGGTGGCTATCCTGACGTCGATGGTGTTCTGGATGCGTAAAGTAGCGCGCAATATGCGCGTGGCGCTGAAGCAGGCGGTGGATCAGGCGCTGAACCGGTCAGGACGCGGCGGGCTGGCGCTGGTGCTGATGGTGTTTCTCGCCGTGGCGCGCGAAGGGCTGGAGTCGGTGTTCTTCTTGCTGGCTGCCTTTACGCAGGATGTCGGCTATGCGCCGCCGATCGGCGCGGTGCTGGGGCTGGCGACCGCCGTGGCGCTGGGCATGCTGCTCTACTGGGGCGGCGTGCGTCTCAATATGGCGCACTTCTTTCGCTGGAGCAGCCTGTTTATCCTGTTTGTCGCCGCCGGGCTGGCGGCGGGCGCGATCCGCGCCTTCCATGAGGCGGGCCTCTGGAACCAGTTTCAAACCGTCGCCTTCGATCTGAGCGGCGTGCTCTCTACCCATTCGCTGGCAGGCACGCTGCTTGAGGGCGTGCTGGGCTATCAGGAGACGCCGAGCGTGAGCGAAGTGGCGGTCTATTTCCTCTATCTGATTCCGGCGCTGCTGCTGTTTTTACTGCCGGCGCGTCCGGCGCGCCAACTTTCGACTAAACAGGGATAACTCTATGAAGATTCGCTTTCGCCGCAAAACCGTGCTGGCTTCCTTGCTGGCGCTGTCGGGCGCCGCTGCGGCGGCCGATATTCCTCAGGTTCAGGTCAGCGTGACGGATACGCAGTGTGAACCAATGCAGCTCACCGTCAAAGCGGGCAAAACCCAGTTTTTAATTAAAAACAACAGTCAGAAAGCGCTGGAGTGGGAAATCCTGAAAGGGGTGCTGGTGGTGGAAGAGCGCGAGAATATCGCGCCGGGCTTCAGCCAGAAGCTGACCGCCAACCTGGAAGCAGGCGAATATGAGATGACCTGCGGCCTGCTGAGCAATCCCAAGGGCAAACTGATCGTCGAGGGCGACGCCTCGCCTGCGGCAAAAGGTGGCAAGCCGGACGTGCTGGCGCTCGCCGGCCCGATCACCGCCTATAAAGCCTATGTGACGCAGGAAGTGGCGCAGCTGGTCGCCAGCACCGAAGCCTTTACCCACGCGGTGAAGGCGGGCGATCTGGCGAAAGCCCGCTCGCTCTACGCGCCGACGCGCCAGCACTACGAGCGCATCGAGCCGATCGCCGAACTCTTCTCCGATCTGGATGGCAGCATTGACGCGCGCGAAGACGACTACGAGAAAAAAGCGGAAGATCCGAAATTCACCGGCTTCCACCGTCTGGAGAAGGCGCTGTTCAGCGACAACAACACTAAGGGCATGGAAGGCTACGCCACCCAGCTGAACCGCGATGTGCAGGATCTGCAGACCCGCATCAGCGAGCTGGCGTTCCCGCCGGTGAAAGTGGTCGGCGGCGCGGCGGGCCTGATCGAAGAGGTCGCTTCTAGCAAGATTTCCGGCGAGGAGGATCGCTACAGCCGCACTGACCTGTGGGATTTCCAGGCGAACATCGACGGCGCGCAAAAGATTGTCGATCTGCTGCGTCCGCAGCTGCAGCAGGCGAATCCGCAGCTGCTGGCGAAGGTGGACGGAAACTTTAAGAAAGTCGACGCCATCCTGAGCAAATACCGCACGGGCGAGGGCTTTGCCTCCTATGAGAAGCTGACCAGCGCGGATCGCAATGCGCTGAAAGGACCGATTACCGCGCTGGCGGAAGATCTCTCTTTGCTGCGTGGAACCTTAGGTCTCGATTAGGATGAGTCGTCAACACAATGAGGCGCAGCCCGCACGGCGGCGCCTGTTAAAAGGTCTGGGGCTGCTCGGCGGCGCGGCCGCGCTGAGCGGCGGCTGCCCGTTCCACGCGGCGGCCGACAGCTTTTCTCCCGGCACGGTTGCGCCCGACGCGCGGCGCCAGGTGCAACCCTTCTACGGGCAGCATCAGGCGGGCATTATCACGCCGCAGCAGGCGTCGATGATGCTGGTCGCGTTTGACGTGCTGGCCAGCGATAAAGCCGATCTGACGCGCCTGTTTCAGCTGCTGACCGCGCGCATCGCCTTTTTAACCACCGGCGGCCCGGCGCCTGCAGTGAGCAATCCAAAGCTGCCGCCGATGGATTCCGGCATTCTGGGCGCGGAGATCGCGCCGGACAACCTGACGATAACGGTGTCGGTGGGCGAGACGCTGTTTGACGACCGTTTCGGCCTGCAGGCGCTGAAGCCGAAAAAGCTGCAAAGCATGACGCGCTTTCCCAACGATTCGCTGGACGCAGCCCAGTGCCACGGCGACCTGCTGCTGCAGATTTGCGCCAACACCCAGGACACGGTGATCCACGCGCTGCGCGATATCGTCAAGCACACGCCCGATCTGCTGGGCGTGCGCTGGCGGCGCGAAGGCTTTATCGCCGACCACGCCGCGCGCAGCCAGGGGAAAGAGACGCCGATTAACCTGCTGGGCTTCAAGGACGGCACGGCGAATCCTGATAACGCAGATAAGCCGCTAATGGACCAGCTGCTGTGGGTGACGGCCGATCAGGATGAGCCGGCCTGGGCGCGCAACGGCTGCTATCAGGCGGCGCGTATTATTCGTTTTCGCGTGGAAATGTGGGATCGCACCCCGTTGGGCGAACAGCAGGCGATCTTTGGCCGCGACAAGCTGAGCGGCGCGCCGCTGGGCATGCAGCACGAGCATGACGTGCCTGACTATGCGCAGGATCCCAACGGCGAGGTGATCGCGCTCGACGCGCATATTCGCCTGGCGAATCCGCGCACCCGCGAGACCGAGAGCAGTCTGATGCTGCGCCGCGGCTACAGCTACTCGGCAGGCACCACCGCGTCGGGCCAGCTCGATATGGGCCTGCTTTTCGTCTGCTATCAGCACGATCTGGAAAAGGGCTTTATCACCGTGCAGAAACGTCTTAACGGCGAAGCGCTGGAGGAGTACGTGCGTCCCATCGGCGGCGGCTACTTCTTTGTGTTGCCCGGCGTGGCGGACGCTAATCACTATCTGGCGCAGCCGCTGCTGGAAGCCTGACGCGCCTGCGTCGCCGTTGCGGCGGCGCAGGCGTCAACGCGCGTAACAATTTTATCGCTAACCGCGCGTCACGCGTAATTCCCTGATTGCCTTACTAAATCGCGTCGCGCACCGCGCCGTTTTTTCGCTGACAGTTGATTTCTGCGACCGCTAGTAAAATTAATGTTGCCAACTCTGTTAAAATTAGTGCAGTTTAATGGATAAGCGTGTTAGTTCGCAGACTGGAGTCGCGCATGGGAAGGTCCTTTACAGGACAGAGAGCTTTACCTCAGGTTTCACACTCTTCAGCGAGGGCATGCGCGCCTTCGACAGCATCCTCTTCTTCATCAAATTGTTTTTTCACTTCTGATTTTACCGGTGTGCAGTTGCGCTTCGGTGCGGCACATCTTTATCAACGGCACGTCATGGCTCAAAAGGAAGCCAATCAAACCTCTAAAGCGTTCAGTTAATCGTGGCGGGCATCGGCCCAACGCGGGAAATGAAACCAACTGTAAGGTGCGACTATGGGAAGACAGAAAGCAGTGATCAAAGCGCGTCGTGAAGCCAGAAGGGTGCTTCGTAGTGACTCTCGCAGTCATCGTCAGCGCGAAGAAGAATCGGTCACTTCGCTGGTGCAGATGGGTGGGCTGGATGCAATCGGGATGGCGCGTGATGTGCGCGACCGTTCGCCGATCGCCGCCAGAAACGATGCTCAGGCGCACTATCTCCAGGCCATAGAATCGAAACAGCTGATCTTTGCCACCGGCGAAGCCGGATGCGGAAAAACCTGGATCAGCGCCGCGAAAGCGGCAGAGGCCCTGATACATAAGGATATCGACAGGATTATCGTTACACGTCCGGTGCTACAGGCCGATGAGGATCTGGGATTCCTGCCAGGGGATATCTCGGAAAAATTCGCCCCGTATTTCCGGCCGGTCTACGACGTTCTGGTTAAACGTCTTGGCGCTTCCTTTATGCAGTACTGTCTGCGACCCGAAATCGGCAAGGTAGAAATTGCGCCTTTCGCCTATATGCGCGGTCGTACCTTTGAAAATGCGGTAGTGATCCTCGATGAGGCACAAAACGTGACCGCGGCTCAGATGAAGATGTTCCTGACACGCCTTGGCGAAAACGTCACGGTGATTGTTAACGGCGATATTACCCAGTGCGATTTGCCCGCTGGGGTGCCTTCCGGTCTCGCGGACGCGCTGGCGCGGTTCGAAGAGGACGAGATGGTCGGCATTGTACGCTTCGGCAAAGATGACTGCGTGCGCTCGGCACTGTGCCAGCACACGCTGCATGCGTATGGTTGATTGAGTCAGCCTGTGTAGCGAGCAAAACCCGGCGCAAGCCGGGTTTTTTTTATGGCTAATATGGCCAAATGGCACCTTTTTTATTCTGGAAGGAACATTACTCAGATAAAAGCAGAATGCGATAACGCTTTCTGGTTTGGTAAAATGCCTGGTCTGATAACGCCTGGGGATAGAGAGCGATGGAAGGAAACTTAATTTTCTGTTCGGATGCCATACTGCGATTTCAGTCCGCGTACGATGAAACAACAGCGGTTCCCTTGCTCTCAATACAGAACGCAATAGCCAGCACCGATCCATTCTTTCTTCTTCGTTTTTTCCGCCATGACGTTCTGATAGAGGAAGGAACCACGCTGGCAAGCATCTTTCTGGCGATAGAGCCCTGGACGGCGTTGTTAGCCGCTTACCTGAACAGTGATGTTGGCGCTTATATCGATGAGGTCAGAAAACCGTCGGGACCCGCGACATGGGCGATTGAATGGATTGGAATAGACCGCCATAGTTCCGTTTACCGTGCTTACCAGCATGAGGAGATGGGAGAAGAGGAGGATCTCACAAGCTATTTCAACCGTGAGCGCATCCCGACTGAGGAGTTTGACATAGAAACGCGCTGTGATGCTTCCGGCTTCGCTAAGGGTGATAAAGAACGCTGGAGCATCAGCGGCGATATTCACGAAATTAAAAATCTGCCTGTTATCCTTTATAACAAACAGGTAATGGTAACGTCGTCGAAAGAGAGCCTGCTAAACCAAAAGGTATCAGGTGTGAAAAGTGCCGGACATAGCCGCTTCGTTTATGGCGACACCTCTTTTTCTTTTAGTGACGTTATGGAGGCTATTTTCACTAGCGGGCTCTTTTTTTATGCGCCCGAGGATGCCGCCAGTAGTCTTACTACACTCAAGGCCAGCCTGGAAGAACTGAAAGACGAACTGACTGAAGAACCTGCCGTGGTTACGGACGACAACGAATCAGATAAAGAGCCTGCCATTATTATTGCTGAAGGTGCTTTTGACTCGGTTACAACCCAAATGGAATCAGAGACTGAAGAGTGGCACGCTATTAAGAGTCTATGCCATCGTGAGGGGACCTTACCTGTACGTATTGGGCGTATTAAAATGGCAGAGCCTCCAGAGCTGCGGCTGTGCGGTGAAATTGTGCAGGGATAGAGACATGAGAATAAGTGTCATGTGCGAATGAACATATATTTGATCTTGGGTTATTTTTGACTTCATGTTTGTTACAGTAAAGGAATAGGTACAGATAATGAATATATCAGATCTGGTGGAAGATTCGGCGGTCTTTAACGATATTTTGATAAATGTGATCGGGCCTTTAATGCTTAGCGCAGTTTCCAGGTTAATATCTCCAACAAAATTTTTTTCTATCCACTTTTATTCGTCTTCAAAAACGACCTTTCCTCTTGTTTTAATAAGCTGTCTGTAGAAGACAAGTCAAGCGCCTTGCTATTGATTTTTGAGTGCAAAGAAGCAGACGTACATTACAATATTTTAATCAAAGAAATAAAGCTTCAAAAATATGGATTGGTCTACCCTATACCAGTTTTGAAAGTGCTATTTGACTATCTATATATGAAAAATATTGATATGGGTGGGGCGAGCTTTTTATCATTTCTAAGTTGCAACCAAATTTTTGATTATGACAGGAATAAGATGCCCGTATGGTCATTAAAAAAACTCATTGCACATATAGTTGTCTATACTCTGTTCTTAGCTTTTCTAACCTGGTATATGTATAGCATTTACAATGGGGTTGTTTCCCTCGCTCATGCCGCTGTCACTATTAGTAATTCACTTAACCTTTTTCTGATGGTTGTTAATATTTTCATATCAATAAGAATATTTTATATTTTTGCAAAGCAGTTTATTTATTTTTTCTTTGCAATTTCATTTTCGAAAGAAATGGAAAGGTATATTTTGTTAAAAGATGAAGAGGAGTTGATGAGGAATTTTAAGTTATAAATTAACTTTCTTTTATTTTTCAAGCGCTAATAATTTTCAAAAATGATTTTTAATTTTTGTTTAGACTCGCTTTTAAGATGATGGCGGTGAGAGGGGGATTGACTCGCTGCGCTCGCCCTGCGGGCAGCGTCGCAAGCTCCGCTGTCCAACGGGCTGTGCCCGTTGTCGAACCCCGGCGGGGGTTCTCATATCCCTCTCACCGAAGAATATGTAAAAAAAATGCCTGAACGTCAGTTCAGGCACTTTCTTGAATTTGTGGCGGTGAGAGGGGGATTGACTCGCTGCGCTCGCCCTGCGGGCAGCGTCGCAGGCTCCGCTGTCCAACGGGCTGTGCCCGTTGTCGAACCCCGGCGGGGGTTCTCATATCCCTCTCACCGAAGAATATGTAAAAAAAATGCCTGAACGTCAGTTCAGGCACTTTCTTGAATTTGTGGCGGTGAGAGGGGGATTGACTCGCTGCGCTCGCCCTGCGGGCAGCGTCGCAGGCTCCGCTGTCCAACGGGCTGCGCCCGTTGTCGAACCCCGGCGGGGGTTCTCATACCCCTCTCATCGAGGGATATAAACGAAAAAAGCCTGAACGTGAGTTCAGGCTTTTCTCTGAAATGATGGCGGTGAGAGGGGGATTCGAACCCCCGATACGTTGCCGTATACACACTTTCCAGGCGTGCTCCTTCAGCCACTCGGACACCTCACCACATTTTTCCGCTGACCTTGCTGGGTCAACGGGGCGCTACTATAGGGAGTCGGCCCAAAAGGGTCAAGCACTATTTTTCTCTTTTTTTCTATCCGCTTAAGCTCTGTTCGAATCGTTTTATCCCTGCGCATCTCGCTCAGATTGTCATCAAAAAGCCATCTCACAGCCACAAAAATGTCACCAAAGCATCACAGACTTAACCGCTGAAACTTCTGGTAAATTTTTCTCATAAAGGAATACAAGATGAAACCGATGCGCCTCTTTACCTTTTCGCTGCTCGCCTCGCTGGTGAGTCTATCCGTGCACGCTGAAACCGCCAGCGCGCCCGCAGACGCAGGCTACTCGCGCGCCGCCACCGGCGATATCACCCAGCACGGCGGCGCGCGCCGTCTTACCGGCGATCAGACCGAGGCGCTGAAAGCGTCGCTGCGCAACAGCACGGCGAAAAACGTCATTCTGCTGATTGGCGACGGCATGGGCGATTCAGAGATCACCGCCGCGCGCAACCTGGCGGAAGGCGCAGGCGGTTTCTTTAAAGGACTGGACGCGCTGCCGCTCACCGGCCAGTACACGCACTATTCGCTCGACAAGAAAACCCACAAGCCTGATTACGTCACCGATTCCGCCGCCTCCGCCACCGCATGGGCCACCGGCACCAAGAGCTACAACGGCGCGATCGGCGTCGACGTGAACGGCAAGGATCAGCAAACGTTGCTGGAGATCGCCAAAGCGGCAGGCAAAGCGACCGGCAACGTCTCCACCGCAGAGCTGCAGGACGCTACGCCCGCCGCGCTGATGGCGCACGTTACCAGCCGCAAATGCTACGGCCCGGAAAAAACAAGCGAGCTGTGCGCCAGCAACGCGCTGGAGCAGGGCGGTAAAGGCTCGATCAGCGAGCAGATCCTGAAAACCCGCGCCGACGTGGTGCTGGGCGGCGGCGCGAAATCCTTTAACGAGCTGGCGAAAGCGGGCGACTACCAGGGCAAAACCCTGCGGGAACAGGCGCAGGCGCGCGGCTATCAGCTGGTGAACGACTGGCAAAGCCTGAATGCGGTAACGGCAGCGAATAACGATAAGCCGCTGCTCGGCCTGTTCGCCGACGGCAATATGCCGGTGCGCTGGAAAGGGCCGCAGGCGAGCCACTATGGCAACATCGAGCAAGCGGCGGTGACCTGTGAGGTGAATAAAGATCGCCCGGTCGCCACCCCGACGCTGGCGCAGATGACCAACAAAGCGATTGATCTGCTGAAAACCAACCCGAACGGCTTTTTCCTGCAGGTAGAGGGCGCGTCGATCGATAAAGAGGATCACGCGGCGAACCCGTGCGGTCAGATCGGCGAAACGGTGGATCTCGATGAAGCGGTGCAGCAGGCGCTCGCCTTCGCGCGGGCGGAGGGCAATACGCTGGTGGTGGTCACGGCGGATCATGCGCACAGCAGCCAGATCATCGCCAACGGCAGCAAAGCGCCCGGCCTGACGCAGGCGCTGAATACCAAAGACGGCGCGGTGATGACTATCAGCTACGGCAACTCGGATACGGATTCGCAGGGGCATACCGGCACGCAGCTGCGCATCGCGGCCTATGGCCCTTATGCGGCTAACGTGGTGGGACTAACCGATCAGACCGATCTCTTCTTTACGCTGCGTAGCGCGATGGCACTGAAGTAAAAGACGTCACGTCTCCCGCTCGCGGGAGACGTTATCACTACACTAAATGCGGTTTTCGCGCAGCTGCGCCATAAAGCTCTGCACCCACTCCATCCGCAGCTTGCGCTCCGCCAGATCGCGCGTAAAGCGCAAACGGGTTGGGCCGTCGAGCTTCCACTGCTGCGGATCCTTCTGCAGCAGGCTAATCAGCCAGCCGGGATCGACGCTGTTCTGCGGCGCAAAATCAAAGAAGCCGCCTTTGTCGCTGACCTCGATCTTACGGATGCCGAGACTGCGCGCCACCAGCCGCAGGGTGGCGATATCCAGCAGATTGCGCGCCGCATCCGGCAAGACGCCGAAGCGGTCGATCATCTCCACCTTCAGCTCCTGCAACTCTTCTTCGCTGTCGGCGCTGGCGATGCGCTTATAGAGCGACAGGCGCGTATTGACGTCAGGGATAAACTCCTCCGGCAGCAGCGCGGGCATACGCAGCTCGATCTCGGTCTGATTGCTGGTGAGATCTTCCAGCGACGGCTCGCGCCCCGCCTTCAGCGCATCCACCGCGTTTTCCAGCAGCTCCATATAGAGCGAGAAGCCCAGCGTCTCCATCTGCCCGCTCTGCTCCTCGCCGAGCAGCTCGCCCGCGCCGCGGATCTCCAGATCGTGCGTCGCCAGCGCGAAGCCTGCGCCAAGATCTTCCAGCGAGGCGATCGCCTCCAGACGCTTCTGCGCGTCGCTGGTCATCGCCTTGGGATGCGGCGTCAGCAGCCAGGCGTAGGCCTGATGATGCGAACGCCCGACGCGACCGCGCAGCTGGTGCAGCTGCGCCAGACCGAAGTGGTCGGCGCGCTCGATGATAATGGTATTCGCAGTCGGGATGTCGATGCCGGTTTCGATGATGGTGGTGCAGACCAGCACGTTGAAACGCTGGTGGTGGAAGTCGTTCATCACCCGCTCGAGATCGCGCTCGCGCATCTGGCCGTGGCCGATGGCGATGCGCGCTTCCGGCACCAGCTCCTCCAGCCGCTGCGCC
Organism: Pantoea sp. Z09; assembly: GCF_022394795.1. NCBI lineage: Bacteria > Pseudomonadati > Pseudomonadota > Gammaproteobacteria > Enterobacterales > Erwiniaceae > Pantoea > Pantoea sp. Z09. The sequence continues at coordinate 2,324,426 of NZ_CP092373.1, read as the reverse complement.
GCTTTCTCGATATTCTCGACGTCGTTATAGAGGTAGTAGACCTGGCCGCCGCGCAGCACTTCGCGCAGGATCGCCTCGCGCACCACCAGACTGTCGTACTCGCGCACAAAGGTCTTTACCGCCAGACGACGCGCGGGCGGCGTGGCGATAATCGACAGATCGCGCATGCCGCTCATCGCCATATTCAGGGTGCGCGGGATCGGCGTGGCGGTCAGCGTCAGGATATCGACGTCGGCGCGCATCGCCTTGATACGCTCTTTGTGGCGCACGCCGAAGCGGTGCTCTTCATCGACGATCAGCAGCCCTAAATCGTGCCACTTCAGGTCGCTCATCAGCAGCTTGTGGGTGCCGATCAGGATATCGATCTTGCCCTCGCTCGCCGCCTGCAGCACCTGCGTCTGCTCTTTGGCGCTGCGGAAGCGCGACAGCATCTCGATACGCACCGGCCAGTTGGCGAAGCGATCGCGGAAGTTGTCGTAGTGCTGCTGCGCCAGCAGCGTGGTCGGCACCAGCACCGCCACCTGCTTGTGGTTCTCTACCGCGAGGAACGCCGCGCGCATCGCCACTTCGGTTTTGCCGAAGCCAACGTCGCCGCACACCAGACGATCCATCGCCAGCGGCTGGCACATGTCGCTCAGCACCGCGTTGATCGCCTGCGCCTGATCCGGCGTGGTTTCGAACGGGAAGCTCTCGCAGAACAGCTGATACTGTTCGCGGTCATGCTTAAAGGCGTAGCCCGCTTTGGCCGCGCGCTGAGCGTAGATATCCAGCAGCTCGGCGGCGACATCGCGCACTTTTTCCGCCGCTTTCTGACGCGCGCGCGTCCAGGCGTCGCTGCCCAGCTTGTGCAGCGGCGCGTTTTCATCCGCGCCGCCGGCGTAGCGGCTAATCAAGTGCAGCGACGACACCGGCACGTAGAGTTTGGCGTCGTTGGCGTAGGAGAGCATCAGATACTCCGCCATGATGCCGCCCGCTTCCAGCGTGGTCAGGCCGATATAGCGGCCGACGCCGTGTTCCAGATGCACCACCGGCTGACCGGGCGTCAGCTCCGCCAGGTTGCGGATCAGAATATCGGGATTGATGGTGCGGCGCGTATCCTGGCGGCGACGGCTGACGCGTTCGCCCAGCAGATCGCTTTCGCAAATCAGCGCGCGGCCGCGCAGCGTATCGACAAAGCCGCGCTCGCTGGCGCCAATCATCAGCGTAAAGCGTTCACTCTCCGCTTCATCGAAGCGGTGCACCGTCTGCGGACGCAGCTTGATACGCGCCAGCAGCTCCTGCAGGCTCTCGCGCCGGCCTTCGCTCTCTACCGAGAAGGTGACCTGGCCGCTGAAGCCGTCGAGGAACTGGCGCAGCGGATCGAGCGGCGCTTTGGCCTGCGCCTGCACGGCGATATCCGGCAGCGGCTGATAGCCAAGATTGGTGTTGGCCGCTTTTTCCGGCAGCGCCTCGTTGCTCATCTGCACGCGCGGCCACTGGTTCAGCTCGCTCAGCAGCGCGTCGGGGCGCAGCCACAGCGTGGTCGGCGTCAGCAGCGGACGCATCGGGTCGACGCGGCGGTTCTCATAGCGCGCCTCCACGTCCTGCCAGAAACGCTCTGCGCCGCCGCTGAGATCGCCGCAGTTCACAATCAGGGTATTGTCGGGCAGGTAGCTGAACAGCGTCGGCAGATCCTGCTCGAAAAAGAGCGGCTGCCAGTATTCGATCCCGGCGGGCAGCGTGCCTTTGCTCACCTGCTGATAGATATGCTCCGGCTCGCGGCGCACGTCGAACAGCTCGCGCCAGCGGGTGCGGAACAGCTCGATGGCCGCTTTGTCGGTAGGAAACTCATGGGCCGGCAGCAGATTGATGGCTGGCACCGCTTCCAGCGTGCGCTGGCTGTCGACGTCGAACAGCCGCAGGCTGTCAATTTCGTCGTCGAAAAAGTCGATGCGGTAGGGCTGCTCGCTGCCCATCGGGAAGAGATCGAGCAGCGCGCCGCGCGTGGCGTATTCGCCATGCTCCATCACCTGGTCGACGTGGCGATAGCCCGCCTGTTCCAGCTGATCGCGCAGGCGATCGCGCGACAGCTTCTGTCCCTGCTTCATCACCAGCGCGTGACCGTGCAGATAGGGATGCGGACAGACGCGCTGCATCAGGGTGTTGACCGGCATAATCAGCATGCCGCGCGTCATGGTCGGCAGCTGGTACAGCGTCGACAGACGCGCCGAAATAATGTCCTGATGGGGCGAGAAGCTGTCGTAGGGCAGCGTTTCCCAGTCGGCGAGATGGCTGACGGGCAGATCGGTAAACTGACGGATTTCATCCAGCAAACGCAGCGCGGTTTGCATATCAGGGGTCACCATCAGCACCGGACCGGCGTGGCGCTCGGTGATGCTGGCGCATTCCACCGCGTGCGCGGCGCCGATCAGCTGGCCGAGCTGGCGACGATCGCCGGGTTTTACGGGCAGGGCATAGCGGGTCTGTTCGGACATGGGATCTTGTGCTTCTCTCCATTTTTTCCAGGGCGTCATGATTCCACATTACGCCCTGGCGATCACCTGCTGCGACGGTTTTTCCTTTGCGCGGTGGCCGGGTTATTTAGCGGATGGTTGGGTATAGTGCATGCGCGGACGATCGACATTCGCCCAGCTCAACTCTGTTTCCAGATGGTAGCTGTGGTTGCCGTCGTCCCACTTGACGTAGTAACCGGTGGGCGCGTCTCCCTGTTCAAAAACGTTAACAACTTCGCCTTTAATCTCTCCCGATTTGTGCTTCACAATACTGCCTTTGGGATATCTGAACATGGTGTTTACTCCAGCGCCTGAGGAGCGGGATATCGGCTCCAGTTAATAGTGTAGCCTACCCGGTCGGCTGGCGATTAAGCGTACAGGCCAGCCCGTTAGCACGCTTTTTAACAAAAATCGGCCATACTTTGCCGCGTACTCAGAGGGTTAGAGGTTTCATAAACAGGACGCCTCCTTTATCATCACTGGTCTACTTTCAGGCTACTGCCAAGACGGAATACATGTATCAACCTGTCGCGCTATTTATCGGCCTGCGCTATATGCGCGGGCGAGCATCGGATCGCTTTGGTCGCTTCGTTTCCTGGCTCTCCACCATCGGCATCACGCTCGGCGTGCTGGCCCTTGTCACCGTTCTCTCGGTGATGAACGGCTTTGAACGCGAGCTGGAGGGCAATATTCTCGGCCTGATGCCGCAGGCGCTGGTCACCAGCGAGAAGGGCAGCATTAACCCGCAGCAGCAGCCCGCCGACAGCCTTAAGCTGGCGGGCGTCAGCCGCATGGCGCCGCTTACCACCGCCGACGTGGTATTGCAGAGCGCGCATAACGTGTCGGTCGGCGTGATGCTCGGCATTCAGCCCGATGAGAAGGATCCCCTCACGCCTTATCTGGTCAATACGCCGCAAAGCATGCTGCAGTCGGGCCAGTACAACGTCATCCTCGGCGAACAGCTGGCGACGCAGCTCGGCGTCAAGCGCGGCGACGAGCTGCGTCTGATGGTGCCGTCGGTCAGCCAGTTTACCCCGATGGGCCGCGTGCCGAGCCAGCGCCTGTTTACCGTGGCGGGCACCTATGCCGCCAACAGCGAGGTGGACGGCTACCAGATCCTGGTCAACCAGCAGGACGCCTCGCGCCTGATGCGCTATCCGGCGGGCAACGTGACCGGCTGGCGCCTGTGGCTGGATAAACCGCTGGCGGTAGATGCGCTGAGCCAGCAGGCGCTGCCCGCCGGACTGGTGTGGAAAGACTGGCGCGAGCGCAAAGGCGACCTTTTCCAGGCGGTGCGCATGGAGAAAAATATGATGGGGTTGCTGCTTAGCCTGATCGTCGCCGTCGCCGCCTTTAATATCATTACCTCGCTCGGCCTGCTGATTATGGAGAAGCAGGGCGAAGTGGCGATCCTGCAAACCCAGGGGCTGACGCGCCGTCAGATTGTCGCGGTCTTTATGGTGCAGGGCGCCAGCGCCGGCATTATCGGCGCGCTGCTCGGCACGCTGCTCGGCGTGCTGCTCGCCAGCCAGCTCAATAATCTGATGCCGGTGATCGGCCTGTTTTTAGACGGCGCGGCGCTGCCGGTCGACATCAATGTCTGGCAGGTGGTGACCATCGCCGTGACGGCGATGGTGGTCGCGCTGCTGTCGACGCTCTATCCCTCCTGGCGCGCCGCCGCCGTTCAACCCGCTGAGGCTTTACGTTATGAGTAACACCCCTTTGTTGCAGTGCCGCGCGCTGTGCAAACGCTATCAGGAAGGCAGCGTGCAGACGGACGTGCTGCGCGACGTCACCTTTAGCCTGCAGCCCGGCGAGCTGATGGCGATTGTCGGCAGCTCCGGCTCCGGCAAAAGTACGCTGCTGCATCTGCTGGGCGGTCTGGACGCGCCGACCTCCGGCGATGTGGTGTTTGACGGTCAGTCGCTGAACGCCATGTCGTCGTCAGCCAAAGCGGCGCTGCGCAACCGCGAGCTGGGCTTTATCTACCAGTTCCACCATCTGCTGCCTGACTTTAACGCGCTGGAAAACGTGGCGATGCCGCTGCTGATCGGCAAGGTTGGCAAGGCGGAAGCGCAGCAGCGCGCGCGCGAAATGCTGGCGGCGGTCGGGCTGGAGAAGCGCGCGCATCATCGTCCTTCGGAGCTGTCGGGCGGCGAGCGTCAGCGCGTCTCTATCGCGCGCGCGCTGGTGAACCGTCCGCGTCTGGTAATGGCGGATGAGCCAACCGGCAACCTCGACGCGCGCAACGCCGACGCCATTTTCGAACTGCTGGGCGAGCTGAACGTCCGTCAGGGCACCGCCTTTCTGGTGGTGACGCACGATCTGCATCTGGCGAAGCGGCTGTCGCGTCAGATGGAGATGCGTGACGGGCAGTTAAGCGAGCAGGTGACCTTAGCAGGAGCGCTGTAATGGGTTCGTCGTTATCCCTGTTGTTAGGGCTGCGTTTCAGCCGCGGTCGTCGCGGCGGTGGCATGGTGTCGCTGATTTCCATTATCTCCACGCTCGGCATCGCGCTGGGCGTGGCGGTGCTGATTATCGGCCTGAGCGCCATGAACGGCTTCGAGCGCGAGCTGAATAACCGCATTCTGGCGGTGGTGCCGCACGGCGAGATCGAGGCGGTGAATCAGCCGTTCCGCAACTGGCAGTCGCTAATTACGCCGGTTGAGCAGGTGCCCGGCATCGCCGCCGCCGCGCCCTACGTTAATTTTACCGGGCTGATTGAGAGCGGTGCGAAGCTGCAGGCGCTGCAGGTGAAGGGCGTCGACCCGGCGCAGGAGCCGCGCCTGAGCGCGCTGCCGCAGTTCGTTGAGGGCGACGGCTGGAAAACCTTCGCCGCCGGCAAGCAGCAGATTATTTTAGGCGGCGGCATCGCCCGCACGCTGAACGTGAAGCAGGGCAGCTGGATCACCATCCTGATCCCTAATAACGACGGCGGCACGAAGCTGCTGCAGCCGAAGCGCATTCGCCTGCAGGTGAGCGGCATTTTGCAGCTGAGCGGCATGCTGGACCACAGCCTGGCGCTGGTGCCGCTGGCGGACGCGCAAAACTACCTCGATATGGGTGACAGTGTCACGGGCATTGCCCTGAAGATGAAGGATCCCTTTCAGGCGGTGAAGCTGGTGCGCGACGCGGGCGAGGCGACGCACGGCTACGTCTATATTCGCAGCTGGATTGGCACCTTTGGCTATATGTATCGCGATATTCAGATGATCCGCGCCATTATGTATCTGGCGATGGTGCTGGTGATTGGCGTAGCCTGTTTCAATATCGTTTCGACGCTGGTGATGGCGGTGAAGGATAAGAGCAGCGACATCGCGGTGCTGCGCACGCTCGGCGCGAAAGATGGGCTGATCCGCGCGATTTTTATCTGGTACGGCCTGCTGGCGGGGCTATTAGGCAGCGTCAGCGGCGTGGTGATCGGCGTGCTGGTGGCGCTCAATCTCACCACGCTGGTGCGCGGGCTGGAATCGCTGACCGGGCATCATTTGCTGGCGGGCGATATCTATTTTATCGATTTTCTGCCCTCGGAGCTGCACTGGCTGGACGTCGGCTCTGTTTTGCTGACCGCCATCGTGCTGAGCCTGCTGGCAAGCTGGTATCCGGCGCGTCGCGCCAGCCGCATCGATCCGGCGCGCGTGCTGAGCGGGCAGTAACCGGGCGGCATCGCGCTGTCATACGCGGCCGCTACACTTGAGATTTTCAGGCGGCGACCCGAACGTCGCCCACAAGGAGTTTTTATGCGTACACCGCGTCGACGCTTGCGACTCGCCCGCTATAAGAAGACCCGCCGCAAGGTGCATCAGCGCTTTCGCCAGCGTATTTTTGAGCGCGATCGTCAGGTTGAGCTGGCGGCCCATCCGCAGCCGTTTGTGGTGGTGCTGACCGGCGCGGGCATTTCAGCCGAGTCAGGCATTCAGACCTTCCGCGCCGCCGACGGGCTGTGGGAGGAGCATCGCGTGGAGGATGTGGCGACGCCGGAGGGCTATCGTCGCGATCCCGAGCTGGTGCAGCGTTTTTACAACGCGCGCCGGCGGACGCTGCAGTCGAGTGATATTCAGCCTAATGCCGCGCACAAGGCGCTGGCGGAGCTGGAGCAGGTGCTGGGCGACAACTTTTTGCTGGTGACGCAGAATATCGACAATCTGCACGAGCGCGCGGGCAACAGCCGCGTGCTGCATATGCACGGCGAGCTGCTGAAGGCGCGCTGCACCAGCAGCGGACAGGTGATTGCGTGGCACGAGGATCTCACCACCGAGGATCGCTGCACCTGCTGTCAGTTTCCTGCGCCGCTGCGTCCGCATGTGGTGTGGTTCGGAGAGATGCCCATCGGCATGGAGGAGATTTATCGTGCGCTGGAGCAGGCGGATCTGTTTATCGCCATCGGCACTTCAGGGCATGTTTATCCGGCGGCGGGCTTTGTGCACGAGGCTAAATTACAGGGTGCGCATACCGTGGAGCTGAATCTGGAGCCGAGCCAGGTGGGCAACGAGTTTGCCGAACGGCATTACGGGCTGGCGAGCGAGGAAGTGCCGCAGTTTGTGGATGGATTTTTACGCAGTTTGTATAAGTAAGGCTGAAAAAAGCCGCTGTAGGGTAAGTGCTCACCGCAGGTGGCAGGGACCGATCGCAAAGACGCAAAAAGCGGCATCCCTGCCAGCTCGGCCCGCGACATCCTTGTCGCGGGACGCTTTGCTCCTCGGTCCCTGTCACCCGCTGTTAAACTCTGGCGTGGCTGTTAGACGACAACTCCTGCTCCCAGCCTTTTTGTTACCGGCCCGCCTTAAGCTTCTGGAACAGCGTCTCATACTGCACGCTGGCGTCGCCGACGTCGTTCTGCCATTCGCCGTTCTTAATCACCTCAGCTGACGGGTAGAGCGACGGATCGTTCGCCACCGCCTTCGGCAGCAGCGCTTTGGCGGCGAGGTTTGGCGTCGGGTAGCCGATGGTTTCCGCCACTTTCGCCGCCACGTCGGGACGCAGCAGGAAGTTGATCAGCTTCAGCGCGCCCGCCTTGTTTTTGGCGTTGGCCGGGATCGCCAGGTTATCCATCCAGAAAATGCCGCCCTCTTTCGGCCATACCACCTCCAGCGGCGTGCCCGCCTGACGCGCCACATAGGCGGAACCGTTCCAGATCATGCCGAGATTCACTTCCCCTTCCATATAGGGGTTGCCGGGGTTGTCGGAGTTAAAGGCGAGCACGTTCGGCATCAGCTTCTTCAGCTCTTCATAGGCGGCGTTGATCTCTTTGGGATCGCGGGTATTGCCAGAGAGGCCCAGCTTGCGCAGCGCCATCTGGAACACCTCGCGCGCGTCGTCGGTCAGCAGCAGGCTCTGCTTATACTCCGGCTTCCACAGATCCGCCCAGCTCTGCACCGACTTCGCGTCCACCGCGTCGGTATTGACACCAATTGCCGTCGCGCCCCAGATATAGGGGATCGAATAGTCGTTGTTGGGATCGAACGGCTTGTTGAGCAGATTGGGATCGAGGTTTTTGAAGTTGCTCAGCTGCGCCTTGTCGATCTTCTGCAGCATGCCCTCATTGCGCATCTTCGCCACGAAGTAGGTCGAGGGCACCACCAGATCGTAGGCGCCATCTTTCCAGGTCTTCAGCTTGGCGTACATGCTCTCGTTGGACTCGTAGGTGGAGTAGATCACCTTAATGCCGGTTTCTTTGGTGAACTGCTCCAGCACCCCCGGCGGCACATATTCGGTCCAGTTGTAGAAGTAGAGCGTGCTGCTGTCGTCAGCCTGCGCGCCCTGCATGCCCAGCGCCAGCGCCCCAGCCGCCAGCCAGTGAGACCATTTTTTCATCATCAATCCTCTATTTGGTTTTATCACGGAGCAACAGCTGGCTGACGCCGACCAACAGCAGCGACAGCAGCAGCAAAATGGTCGCCAGCGCATTCACCTCCGGCGAGACGCCGACCTTCACCATCGAATAGATCTTCAGCGGCAGGATCTCAAAGGTCGGCCCGGTCACGAAGGAAGAGACCACCACGTCGTCCATCGACAGGGTAAAGCTCAGCAGCCAGCCCGCCGCCACCGCCGGCATCGCCAGCGGCAGAATGATTTTACGCAGGATGGTGGTTTCGCTGGCGCCCAGATCCTTCGCCGCCTCCAGCATACGCACGTCAAAGCCCTTCAGCCGTGAATAGACGGTGATCACCACAAACGGCAGGCAGAAGGTGATATGGGAAAAGAGCAGCGACCAGAAGCCGAGCGAAATGCCCAGCAGCATAAACAGCACCAGCAGGGAGATCGCCATCACGATATCCGGCGACATCATCACCACGAACAGCATGCCGCTGACGAAGGGCTTGCCGCGAAAACGGTAGCGGTAGAGCGCCACGGCGGTGAGCGAGCCGATCAGCGTGGCGCAGCTGGCGGAGAGCACGCCCATCAGCAGCGAGTGCTGCGCCGCCTGGATCAGGCTGTCGTTATTCATCAGCAGGCTGTACCACTGGGTGCTGAAACCCTGCCAGTTGATGCCGAAGCGCGAGGCGTTGAACGAGTTAACGATCAGGATCGCGATAGGGATATAAAACCAGGCGTAAATCACGGCCATAAAGCCGCCGCGTAGCAGGCGCGCAATCATTCCAGCTCCACCTTTTTATTCAGCAGGCGCGCGGCGCGCCAGTAAAACAGCAGCATCAGGCCCATCAGCAGCGTCATCACGATGCTGGTCGCCGCGCCGAACGGCCAGTCGCGGATATTGAGGAACTGACTCTTGATAACGTTGCCGATCAGCAGGTTCTTCGCGCCGCCCATCAGATCCGCCACGTAGAACAGCCCCATCGCCGGGATCAGCACCAGCAAACAGCCCGCGACGATGCCCGGCATGGTCAGCGGCAGAATGATGCGGAAAAAGGTCTGCGTTTTGCTGGCACCGAGGTCGCGCGCCGCTTCGAGACAGGCGCGATCCAGCTTCTCCAGGCTGGAGTAGAGCGGCAGCACCATAAAGGGCAGCAGAATGTAGATCAGGCCGAGGATCACCGCCTGCGACGTGTACATAATGCGGAAGGGCGTCTCAATCACCCCCAGCCACAGCAGAAAATCATTCAGCCAGCCGCGCGTGCTGAGAAAGATTTTCAGCCCGTAGATGCGGATCAGCGAGTTGGTCCAGAAGGGAACGATCAGCAGAAACAACAGCAGCGGGCGCAGCCGCGCCGGCAACTTCGTCAGGCACCAGGCGAAAGGATAGCCCAGCAGCAGGCAGCAGAGCGTGGCGATCGCCGCCATATTGAGCGAGTGCAGCAGCACCTCGCCGTAGAGCGGATCGAGCAGCCGCGTATAGTTGCTGAGGGTGAACGCCATCCGCACGAAGTGCGCGTCGTCGCGCGTCAGAAAGCTGGTGACGAAGATCATCAGGTTCGGCAGCAGCACGAACAGCGCCAGCCAGCCGACGATCAGCGCCGTGACGCTTTTCTGGAAACGGTTACGCATCAGCTTCATAGGGCAGCACCACCTCCCAGCTGGGAACCCAGTTCACCGCCATTTTCTGATTAAGGGAGTGATCGAAGTCGGGATCGTCCTCGTTAAAGAATTCGCTGACCGTCACCAGCTTGCCGTTTTCCAGCTCGACGGTGGACTCCAGCGTCATTCCCTTGTAGTTGCGCTCGCGCACGTAGCCGATCAGGCCTTCAATCGGCTGGTCGCTGTGCACCTCGTCGACGCGCAGATCTTCCGGGCGCAGCAGCACGTGCAGGCGATCGCCGACGCTGACCGGGAAGGCGCAGTGAATGTCGCACTCGCGGCCCTCGACGCGGGCGCGCACGCGCGGTGCGGCGCTGGCGTCGAGCACGTCGGCGTCAAACACGTTGATCTCGCCGATAAAGCGCGCCACGAACAGGTTTTTCGGCTCTTCGTAGATTTCGCGCGGCGTGCCGTCCTGCTCGATCTTGCCGTCGCGCATCACCACGATGCGGTCCGACATGGTCAGCGCCTCTTCCTGATCGTGCGTGACGAAGACAAAGGTGATGCCGAGCTTGCGCTGCAGCGCCTTCAGTTCGTTCTGCATCTGCTTGCGCAGCTTGTAGTCCAGCGCGGAGAGCGACTCGTCGAGCAGCAGCACTTTGGGGCGGTTCACCACCGCGCGCGCGATGGCGACGCGCTGCTGCTGACCGCCGGAGAGCTGATGCGGTCGGCGGTCGGCGAAGCTTTCCAGCTGCACCATCGCCAGCGCCTCGCTGACGCGCGCGGCGATCTCGGCGTTCGGGGTTTTCTGCATGCGCAGACCGAAGGCGACGTTTTCAAACACCGACATATGCGGGAAAAGCGCGTAGCTCTGAAATACCGTATTGACGTGGCGATGTTCGGCGGGCGTGTCGGTGATGTCGTGGTCATCCAGCTTCACGCGGCCGCTGTCGACCTCTTCCAGCCCGGCGATCAGGCGCAGAATAGTGGTTTTGCCGCAGCCCGACGGGCCGAGCAGGGTAATAAATTCCCCGTGATCGATAGTCAGGTTAAAGTTGCTGATGATGGACTTGCCGTCGAAAGCTTTACTGATGCCAGAAAGCGTAACCAGCGCCTGCTGCGCGCGTGTTTGCGTCATTTTAGTCACTCAGTCGGTAATGAGGTCGAACAAATTACAGCATAGCCGTTTGCGTCGGCCAGCCAGCGAGAGGGCGCGATGATACCTGAAAAATGGGGCAATGCCATGTTTTGGCGGTGAAAAGAGGCAATCAGGCGCGGATGCCCGATCCTGACCACAGATGTTAACAACGATGTTAAAAGTTCCTTCTGCAAACGTGCAGCGCAGGTTAACCTGTCAGATAATGATATGACGCAACACGCGTCGGACGCGGCTGTTGATAATGATAGTCGGCTTCTTTTGAAGGATGGCATATGGATCAGTTACTTGAACGGTTTCTAAGTTACGTGGCGGTAGAGACACAGGCAAAACCGCAGGCGCGTCAGGTGCCGAGCAGCGAAGGGCAGTGGACGCTGGCGCGCAAGCTGCAGGAAGAGTTGATTGCGCTCGGTTTTGTCGACGTGTCGCTCAGCGATCACTGCTGCGTGATGGGCACGCTGCCCGCCAACGTTGACTGGCCGACGCCGGTGATCGGCTTTATCTCGCATATGGACACCTCGCCCGATTTTACGGCGAAGAACGTCAATCCGCAGATCATTGAGAACTATCGCGGCGGCGACATCGCACTCGGCACCGGCGAAGAGGTGCTCTCGCCGGTGATGTTCCCGATCCTGCATAAGCTGATCGGCCATACCCTGATCACCACCGACGGCAAAACGCTGCTCGGCGCCGACGATAAAGCGGGCATCGCCGAGATCATGACGGCGATGGCGCGTCTGGTGGAAGGGGATATTCCCCACGGCGCGATCCGCGTCGCCTTTACCCCGGATGAAGAGATCGGCCGCGGCACCTCCCATTTCGACGTTGAGGGCTTCGCCGCCGACTGGGCCTACACCATCGACGGCAGCGATCTGGGCGAGTTTGAGTATGAGAACTTCAACGCGGCGTCAGCGGTGGTGAAGGTGGTCGGCAATAACGTGCACCCAGGCTCGGCGAAAGGGGTAATGGTGAACGCGCTGGATGTGGCGACGGCGTTTCATGCCGAGGTGCCATCACAAGAGCGTCCGCAGTTTACCGACGGCTACGAAGGTTTTTACCATCTGCATCAGATGAAGGGCACGGTTGAGCACGCCGAACTGCAGTATATTATCCGCGACTTCGACACCGAGGCGTTCGAGCAGCGCAAGCAGGTGTTAACGGCGATTGCCGAGCGCCTTAATGCCGGGCTGCATAAAGACTGTTCCGTGACGGTGGAGATCAGCAACAGCTATCGCAATATGCGCGAGAAGGTCGAGCCGCATCCGCATATTATCGAGCTGGCGCTGCAGGCGATGCGCGACTGCGGCATCGAGCCGAAAGTGAAGCCGATTCGCGGCGGCACCGACGGGTCCGCGCTGTCGTGGAAAGGATTACCGTGCCCGAATATCTTTACCGGCGGCTATAACTACCACGGCAAGCACGAGTTCGCCTCGCTTAATATTATGGCGCAGTCGGTGGAGGTGATCGTACGGCTGGCGGCGCTGGCGGCAGAGAAAAAGGGGTAAAGCAGGCGTCGAACCCAGAATTTACAGACGATGCCATAAGGTAGAAAGCAGGTGGCGCCACCTGCACTGGCACCCGGTTACAGACTTTAACGCTCCCGGCAGGGAGCGTTTTGCTCTCGGTTACTCAGCGTCGCCAAAGTACCAGTACCCGGCGTTCACCAGCGCGGCGAGCTGCGCCAGCAGCGACGGGTCGTCCAGCGCCTCGCCGAAATCTTCCAGGCTCAGCGTGTGGCGGTGCGCCAGCGCCGTCAGCACCTCCGGCTGTGAACACTCGACGCGCTCGCCGTTGACGAACACCGCCTCGCCGATGGTCAGCACGCGCAGGCCGCCAAGGCGCGACAGCGTGTCGCCCTGCTGCAGCGCATCGTAAATCTCATCCGGCTGATAGGGCGGCTCCGGCGGGGCGACGTCCAGCTCGTGGCGCGACTGAGAGATAAACTCCCCGAACCAGTTGGCGAAATGCTCCGGCTGGTCAATCACGTCGAGCATCACCTTGCGAATGCCCTCGATCTCCTGCGGCAGGATCTGCGACGGACAGTCGCGCGCCGGCACCTCGGGATCGCTGTAGCGGTAGCTGCCCAGCTCGCGCGCCAGCACGTAGTCGGCGAAGCCGCTGATCAGCTCGCGGCCGCTCGGCGCGCGGAAGCCAACAGAGTAGTTGATGGCGTTCTCGAGCGAATAGCCCTCGTGCGGGAATCCCGGCGGAATATAGAGAATGTCGCCTGGCTCCATCTCTTCATCGATGATGGCGTCGAACGGCTCGACCTGCAGCAGATCGGGGTGCGGGCAGTGCTGCTTCATCGGCACTTTCTCGCCGACGCGCCAGCGGCGACGGCCGGTGCCCTGAATGATGAACACGTCATACTGATCGAAGTGCGGGCCGACGCCGCCGCCCGGCACGGCGAAGGAGATCATCAGATCGTCGATGCGCCAGTCCGGTAAAAAGCGGAACGGACGCATCAGCGCCGCAGAAGGCTCATGCCAGTGGTTCACCGCCTGCACCAGCAGCGACCAGTTGTTTTCGCCGAGATGATCGTAGCTCTCGAAAGGCCCGTGGCTCACCTGCCATTTACCGTCGTTATGGCTCACCAGGCGGCTGTCCACCTCGTTTTCCATCGCCAGGCCGGCCAGCTCGTCAGGAGAGATAGGATCGATAAAGTTTTTGAAGCCGCGCTTGAGCAGCACCGGACGTTTTTGCCAGTAGCGCTGAATAAAGTCGGGCCAGTTGAGGTCGAGCTGATAATCCATGAGTCATTCCACACAGGGCTGTAAATGCAGGCAAGTATAACAGCCCGCACGCCTTTCTACTCGCGGCGATGTTCAACTTCCTGACGGCGGAAGATGACCTCCATACGCGCGCCGCCCAGTGGGCTGGATGTGGCAATCACCTGGCCCTCATACTGCTCCAGAATATCCACCACCACCGCCAGCCCCAGCCCCTGGCCAGGGCGCAGGGTGTCGGCGCGCTGGCCGCGCACGAAAACCAGATCGCGCTTGCTCTCCGGGATGCCGGGGCCGTCGTCGTCGATAAACAGGTGCAGCGCATCCTCGGTCTGGCGCGCGCTCACCTCGATAAACTCCAGGCAGTATTTGCAGGCGTTATCCAGCACGTTGCCCAGCACCTCCATAAAGTCGTTTTTATCGCCGATAAAGGTCACCTCCGGCGAGACATCGAGGGTGATCTCCACGCCTTTATGCTGATAAACCTTGTTGAGCGCCGAGCAGAGGCTGTCGAGCAGCGGCGAGACCGGATGCAGGTCGCGCAGCAGCGGGTTGTGATCCGCCTGCATGCTGGCGCGGTGCAGATAGTAGCCAATCTGCTGCGAAATACGGCTGATCTGCTCCAGCATCACCGGCTCGGCCTGTTCGATGGTGAGATCCTTGCCGTTGCGCAGCGAGCGCAGCGTGCTTTGCAGCACCGCCAGCGGCGTCTTCAGGCTGTGCGTCAGGTCGGAAAGGGTGGTGCGGTAGCGCGTATAGCGCTGGCGCTCGTTGCTTAACAGCAGATTGAGGTTGCGCACCAGGCTGCGCAGCTCCTGCGGCGGCGAATCGTCGAGGTTCTCGCGCTGGCTGGTCTCCAGCTCGCGTATCTGCGTCGCCAGGTGGCCAATCGGACGCAGGCTCCAGTGCGCCGCCAGCCACAGCAGCGGGATCACCAGAATCAGGTTGGCGGCCAGCACATAGCTGAACCAGGACCAGACCACGTCTGAATGCTGCAGCTCCTGCGGAATAGAGTCCACCACCACAATGGTCAGCGCCGGCAGGTTGGTGGTGGCGTCGTAGCGGTTGACGGCGACCGAGTGGGTAAAGGTGTCGTTGCTGTCATTATCGATCGCGTGCAGTCGCTTTTGCGCCGAGAGATCGTTGCCGATGGCCGCGGCGCTGGTGCGATTGCTGGTGTCGATTTCATAAAAGTCGGGCTTCAGCAGCCACTCGTGCCTGATTTTTGCGCGGATTTCCGGCACGTCGCGCTGCTGCCACAGCAGTTTGCCATGCTCATCGTAGATAAACACCAGCGTGGGGAAGTTAAGCGTCATACGCTCCGGCTGCGCGATGGTGAGCCGGTTGTTTTGCCACTGCGCCAGCGTAAAGAAGAGATTGCTTTCGCCGCGCATCACGCGGTAGGTGTTCTTATCGAAGCTGACCACGTAGCCGATAACGGCCACCATGCCGTAGGAGAGCGAGAGAAACAGCACAATGGCCGAGCACGCCAGCAAAAAGCGGGCGCGCAGCGACAGGGGACGGTAGCGTTGAAACCAGCGCATCAGAGATCGAAGCGGTATCCCTGACCGCGTACGGTAGTGATCACCTCATCCGCATGCAGCGCCTGGATCTTTTTACGCAGTCGTCCCATCAGTACGTCGATGGTATGGCTTTCGCGTAGTTCAGCGTCGGGATAGAGCTGCAGCATCAGGGAGTCTTTGCTCACCACTTTACCGGCGTTGCGGATCAGCGTTTCGACGATGGTGTACTCAAAGGCGGTCAGCTTGACCGGCTGGTCATGGATAGTCAGCTCGCGGCGCGAGAGATCGACCTGAAACGGCGCCATGTCGATAATTTGCGAGGCGTGTCCGCTGTTGCGACGCATCAGCGCCTGCAGGCGTGCGGCCACTTCTTCAATATGAAAGGGTTTGGTGACGTAGTCGTCGGCGCCCGCTTCCAGCGCTTCGACTTTGGCCTGCCAGCCTTCGCGCGCGGTCAGCACCAGAATCGGCTGACGCACCGACTGGCCGCGCCAGCGGCGGATCAGCGACATGCCATCTTCATCCGGCAGGCCGAGATCGACCAGCGCGATATCGGGCAGATGCTCCTGCAAAAAGTAGTCGGCTTCCTTTGCGTCCTCTGCGGCATCGACCTGATGACCCATCTCGCGCAGCTGAACCGCAAGATGATGGCGCAGCAGAGCATTATCTTCCACAACCAAAACACGCATGGCTTGTCCTTACTCTCAGAGCATTGAAGTAAAGATAAAGTATACGCAAAAACATTTAAACAACAGCTTAACGCAGGCGAGGCGCGCCCCGCCTGCGCCTGCGCTTATTTCAGATCGTCAACCATCTGGATGGCGCGGCCGAGATAGTTCGCTGGCGTCATCTGCTTCAGGCGCACTTTTTCCTCTTCCGGCAGCGCCAGGCTGTCGATAAAGGTCTGCATACCTGCGGCGTCGACGCGTTTGCCGCGCGTCAGCTCTTTCAGCTTCTCATACGGCTTCTCGATGCCGTAACGGCGCATCACGGTCTGAATCGGCTCGGCCAGCACTTCCCAGTTGTGATCCAGCTCGTCCAGCAGACGATCGCGGTTCACTTCCAGCTTGGAGATGCCTTTCAGCGTCGCCTGATAGGCGATCAGCGCGTAGCCGACGCCGACGCCGAGGTTGCGCAGCACCGTGGAATCGGTGAGATCGCGCTGCCAGCGTGACACCGGCAGCTTGCTCGCCAGATGCTGCATCACCGCGTTCGCCAGACCCAGGTTGCCTTCGGAGTTTTCGAAGTCGATCGGGTTGACCTTGTGCGGCATGGTGGAGGAGCCGATTTCGCCGGCGATGGTTTTCTGTTTGAAGTGGTTGAGCGCGACGTAGCCCCAGATATCGCGATCGAAGTCGATCAGGATGGTGTTGAAGCGCGCCATACAGTCAAACAGCTCGGCAATATAGTCGTGCGGCTCGATCTGCGTGGTGTAGGGGTTCCAGGTCACGCCCAGCGAGGTGACGAACTGCTCGCTCAGCTGGTGCCAGTCCACTTCCGGATAGGCGGCGATGTGGGCGTTGTAGTTGCCCACCGCGCCGTTGATTTTACCGAGGATCTCAATCTTGCTCAGCTGGCGCTGCTGACGCTCCATGCGGTAGGCGACGTTCGCCATCTCTTTGCCCATGGTGGAGGGCGTGGCAGGCTGACCGTGAGTGCGCGACAGCAGCGGGATATCGCGGTATTCATGCGCCAGGCGCTTCACCGCGTCGATGATCTGCTGCCAGTAGGGCAGGATCACATCGCGGCGCGCGCTTTCCAGCATCAGCGCGTGCGACAGGTTGTTGATATCTTCAGAGGTGCAGGCGAAGTGGATAAATTCCGACACCGCGTGCAGCGCCGGGACGCTTTCCACTTTCTCTTTCAGGAAATATTCGACCGCTTTCACGTCGTGGTTGGTGGTGCGCTCGATAGTTTTGATGCGCGCCGCGTCCGCTTCGGTGAAATTAGCGACGATTGCGTCAAGGAAAGCGTTTGCGTCAACATCAAATGCAGGAACTTCCTTGATCTCTGCGGTGGCCGCCAGTTTTTGTAACCAGCGTACTTCAACCTCGACGCGGAACTTCAGCAAACCAAATTCGCTGAAAATCGCGCGCAGCGGGCTGACTTTATCGCCGTAACGACCATCGACAGGTGAGACGGCGGTCAGAGAGGATAATTCCATCAGTGCAACTCCTGAATCGTTTAACAGTATAGGCTCAGCGGCTTAATAAGCCGGAGAGAGCCGGGATAAAATGGTTTTCGCTTCGCGCAGCAGGCGCTGGCGCGACAGCATCAGCTGAAAACGGCCGCCGCCGACCTGCTGCCACAGCACGGCGGCGCGGATGCCCGCCAGCAGCGTGGCGCGTACCCGGCTCTGCAGCAGCGGATTTTGCAGCACGGTGGGCGAGCCGGTCACCTGAATGCGCGGACCGAGCGGGCTAATGACGTCGACGTAGATGCCTGCCATAGCGCTGGTAATGGTTTCCGAGCCAAGCTCATAGTGCGCCAGCTGGCGATCGAGCTGGCCGATGCGCTGCGCCAGCGTGGCCAGCGCGCTTTTATTGCCGCTCAGCTTGCGCTCCAGCACCATCATGCTCAGCGTATAGCGCGTCAGCTCCGCGCCCGCGCCCTGACGGCTGCTGCTGTTGAGCACCGCCATCAGCGTCTCCAGGCCGAGGCGCAGGTTGGCTTCATCGTTGCCGAACACCGCCAGCGTCGAGCCAGGATTGAGATCGATCACGCTGCGCAGCGAGACGTTGAGCGCTTCCGGCTGGCACTGGCCCTGATGCGCCAGCTGCTGGACCAGATGCGCCGCCTGGCAAATGCCCGCCAGCGCCAGCGTGATGTCATAATAATTTTTAGCCACGGTTACTCCTGTCTACGCGTCAGCCAGGCCGACTTACTCTGCGATCAGCGGCAGGCGCTCTTCGATAATGCCGCCGCCGAGGCACACCTCGCCGAGATAGAACACGGCGGACTGGCCTGGCGTCACCGCCGCGACCGGCGCGTCAAAGCGCACCTCGATGCGATCGTCGCCGCGCGGCACGATTTCGCAGGGAATATCCGTCTGGCGATAGCGCGTTTTTACCGTGCAGCGCAGCGGGGCGGCGATCGGCTGGCGATCGACCCAGTGCAGCTGCTGGGCGATCAGGCCCACCGACATCAGGCGCGGATGGTCGCCGCCCTGCGCCACGATCAGGCGATTGCGCGCCACGTCTTTGTCTACCACGTACCAGGGATCGTCGTTACTCTCTTTCAGGCCGCCGATGCCGAGGCCTTTGCGCTGACCCAGCGTATGGTACATCAGCCCCTGATGCTCGCCGACCACCTGACCGTCCACGGTTTCAATCGCGCCCGGCTGCGCCGGCAGATAGCGGCCGAGGAAGTCGCGGAATTTGCGCTCGCCGATAAAGCAGATGCCGGTGGAGTCTTTTTTCTTCGCGGTGATGAGGTCAAGCTGTTCGGCGATGCGGCGCACCTCCGGCTTCTCCAGCTCGCCGACCGGGAACAGGCTCTGGGCGATCTGCTCGTGGCTCAGCGTGTAGAGGAAGTAGCTCTGATCTTTGTTGCCGTCGAGGCCGCGCAGCAGCTGGCTTTTGCCGTCGACGTCCGCGCGGCGCACGTAGTGGCCGGTGGCGATATAGTCGGCGCCGAGATCTTCCGCTGCGAACTCCAGGAAGGCTTTGAATTTGATCTCTTTGTTGCAGAGAATATCGGGATTGGGCGTGCGGCCCGCTTTGTACTCTTCAAGAAAGTGCTCGAAGACGTTGTCCCAGTACTCTGCCGCAAAGTTGATTTTATGCAGTTTAATGCCGAGCTTGTCGCACACCGCCTGCGCATCCGCCAGATCGTCCGCGGCGGTACAATACTCCTCGCCGTCGTCTTCCTCCCAGTTCTTCATGAACAGGCCTTCTACCTGATAGCCCTGCTGCTGCAGTAACCAGGCGGATACGGAAGAATCGACGCCGCCGGACATACCGACGATCACTTTTTTCTGGCTGTTGTCAGACATGACGCACTCTTGATTACGATAAAAAAACAGGCGGCGCATTCTATCACGCGTCGGCGTGGCGCGCACCCTCGTGAAACGGCCACTGAAACGGCGCGATCAGATGCAGCGGGTAGCGCGCGCCCTGTTGCCACAGCCGCACGCTTTCGGCGACCAGCGGCGAACGCAGGCAATCGGCGGCGATAATCTGCTCAGGGGTGCGCCACCAGCAGCAGTCGATATCGCTGTCCTGCGGTGCGGTGCGGTCGCACGCTTCTCCGCCAGGTCGACGCCAAACAGAAAGCGCACGAAAGGCGTATTGTCCGGAGCGATCCACTGCTGCACACCGAGAAAATAGCTGAGCGGGCAGTCGATACCGGTCTCTTCGCGCAGCTCGCGGCGCGCCGCCTCCAGCAGCGTTTCATCCGCTTCCAGGTGACCGGCGGGCTGGTTCCAGGTGGCGCGACCGTTGACGCGCTCTTCCACCACTAACAGTTCGCCTTCGGCCTGCACGATACAGGCGACGGTGACATGAGGTTTAAACATCGATCCTCCGGGATTGTTAACCTGACGTTATCGAAAAAGGGTGATGCCTCTTACGTCGATTCGGTGATGTCGCGCCACTCGCCCGGCGCCAGGGCGTCGAGCCGGTAGTCGCCCATGGCGTAGCGGATCAGGCGCAGCGTCGGATGGCCGATATGCGCCGTCATGCGGCGCACCTGACGGTTACGCCCCTCGTAGAGCGTCACCTTCAGCCAGCTGGTGGGTATCGCTTTGCGCTCGCGGATCGGCGGCTGGCGCGGCCATAGCCACTCAGGCTCGGCGACCTTTTCGACGCCGGCGGGCAGCGTCGGGCCATCTTTCAGATTAACGCCATGACGCAGCGCCGCCAGATCCGCCTCCTGCGGCTCGCCCTCGACCTGCACATAGTAGATCTTGCCAGTACGCTTGCCGGGCTGCGTCAGCGCCGCCTGCAGCGCGCCGTCGTTGGTCAGCACCATCAATCCTTCGCTGTCGCGATCGAGGCGGCCAGCGGCATAAACGTCGCCTACCGGGATAAAATCTTTCAGCGTCTGGCGTCCGGCTTCATCGCTAAACTGTGGCAGAACATCGAATGGTTTGTTAAATAATATGACGCGCCGCGGCCCGCGCGCGCGTGGCGGTTTACGCTGAGCGCCGCGTGGCGTGCGGTCAGCGCGTTTATGCTGGTGAATTTGCTGAGAACTTTTTCGCATGAGATTTGCAGTCGGTGACAATCGGCGCATTATAACGTGAAACAGCGGCGATTGGCGCGGCGTAAATATTCAAGTATCATGGCGTCACATCTTACAATTTATTAACAAAATGCCCAGGAGAGGTTAATGGAAAGCAAAGTAGTTGTTCCGGCGGAAGGTCAAAAAATCACCCTGGATCAGGGCAAGCTCACTGTCCCGACTAACCCGATCATTCCTTACATCGAGGGTGATGGCATTGGCGTAGACGTTTCTCCGGTTATGCTGAAAGTGGTCGACGCCGCGGTGCAAAAAGCCTATAACGGCGAGCGCAAAATCTCCTGGATGGAGATCTACACCGGCGAGAAATCTGTCGAACTTTACGGCCAGGACGTCTGGCTGCCGCAGGAAACCCTCGACCTGATCAAAGAGTACCGCGTCGCCATCAAAGGCCCGCTGACCACGCCTGTTGGCGGCGGCATCCGTTCTCTGAACGTGGCGCTGCGTCAGGAGCTGGATCTTTACGTTTGCCTGCGTCCGGTGCGCTACTACACCGGCACGCCGAGCCCGGTCAAACGCCCTGAAGATACCGACATGGTGATCTTCCGTGAAAACTCGGAAGATATCTATGCAGGCATCGAATGGAAAGCCGGTTCAGCGGAAGCAGACAAGGTGATCAAATTCCTGCGCGACGAAATGGGCGTGAAGAAAATCCGCTTCCCGCAGGATTGCGGCATCGGCGTGAAGCCGTGTTCGGAAGAGGGCACCAAACGTCTGGTGCGCGCAGCGATTGAGTATGCGATCACCAACGACCGCGATTCTCTGACGCTGGTGCACAAAGGCAACATCATGAAGTTCACCGAAGGCGCGTTCAAAGACTGGGGCTACCAGCTGGCGAAAGAAGAGTTCGGCGCTGAGCTGCTGGACGGCGGCCCGTGGATGAAGATCAAAAACCCGAACACCGGCAAAGATATCATCGTTAAAGATGTGATTGCCGATGCGTTCCTGCAGCAGATCCTGCTGCGTCCGGCTGAGTACGACGTTATCGCCTGTATGAACCTGAACGGCGACTACATCTCTGACGCCCTGGCGGCGCAGGTTGGCGGCATCGGTATCGCACCGGGCGCGAACATCGGCGACGAGTGCGCACTGTTCGAAGCGACCCACGGCACCGCGCCGAAATATGCAGGCCAGGACAAAGTAAACCCAGGCTCTGTGATCCTTTCCGCCGAGATGATGCTGCGTCACATGCAGTGGTTCGAAGCGGCAGACCTGATTGTTAAAGGCATGGAAGGCGCGATCGCCAACAAAACCGTGACCTATGACTTCGAGCGTCTGATGGAAGGCGCGAAACTGCTGAAGTGTTCAGAGTTTGGCGACGCCATTATTGCCAACATGTAATACGCGTTAGCTTCTCACGCCGATCGCCGCACGGGCGGTCGGCGTTTTTTTTTGCGCGCGACAGCGGGGTCCACTTGTATTTTATCGCGCATCACCTCAACCCCGTTAAAACAGGCCGCAAATTCTTTTGCGGCTAAAGATATTTTCTATTCCGCCTGCATTTTTATTATTTTTTGACGCGCATGCGCTATTATTTTTTACAGCGCAATATCATAAGTAACATACAAACAACGTGCATTCCTGTTTGAAGTTGAAAATAGTGAAGGGCGCTCGTGGTAATTGATATAAGTCATAAACTTCACCTTATTACGCCGTAAAATAGTGCCTGAGTGTTGTCAGGCGACCCGGCTCACGCAACCTCATCAAAATGTAATTTTTATCTTATTGGTATTTAAAATTAACCCTGTTGATGCAGGGTTTTTTTTTGCTCTTTTAGGCTTTGTTGAATAAATCGAACTTTTGCTGAGTTGAAGGATCAGATCACGTATCTTCCCGACAACGCAGACCGTTCCGTGGCAAAGCAAAAGTTCAAAATCACCAACTGGCCCACCTACAATAAAGCCCTCATCAACCGTGGCTCCATAACTTTCTGGCTGGATGATGAAGCTATTCAGGCCTGGTATGAGTCAGCAACACCTTCTTCACGAGGCAGACCTCAGCGCTATTCTGACCTTGCCATCACGACTGTGCTGGTCATTAAACGCGTATTCAGGCTGACCCTGCGCGCTGCGCAGGGCTTTATTGATTCCATTTTTTCTCTGATGAACGTTCCGCTACGCTGCCCGGATTACAGCTGTGTCAGCAGGCGGGCAAAGTCGGTTAATGTCAGTTTCAAAACGCCCACCCGGGGTGAAATCGCACACCTGGTAATTGATTCCACCGGGCTGAAGGTCTTCGGTGAAGGCGAGTGGAAAGTCAAAAAGCATGGCCAGGAACGCCGCCGTATCTGGCGTAAGCTGCATCTCGCCGTTGACAGTAAAACACATGAAATCATCTGCGCTGACCTGTCGCTGAACAACGTTACGGACTCAGAGGCCTTCCCCGGGTTAATCCGGCAAACCCACCGGAAAATCAGGTCAGCCGCCGCCGATGGCGCTTACGATACCCGGCTATGTCACGATGAACTGCGGCGTAAGAAAATCAGCGCGCTTATCCCTCCCCGAAAAGGTGCGGGTTACTGGCCCGGTGAATATGCAGACCGTAACCGTGCAGTGGCTAATCAGCGAATGACCGGGAGTAATGCGCGGTGGAAATGGACAACAGATTACAACCGTCGCTCGATAGCGGAAACGGCGATGTACCGGGTAAAACAGCTGTTCGGGGGTTCACTGACACTGCGTGACTACGATGGTCAGGTTGCAGAGGCTATGGCCCTGGTACGAGCGCTGAACAAAATGACGAAAGCAGGTATGCCTGAAAGCGTGCGTATTGCCTGAAAACACAACCCGCTACGGGGGAGACTTACCCGAAATCTGATTTATTCAACAAAGCCACTGGACATGCATGAGTGTCTTCTAAACAGCGTTCGCTGATTGAGTCACTTATGCAAGAAGGTTTCTACTGGGTTAAATCGGGCAGCGAGCCGCTGCAGGTCTGGTATTATTTAGCGCAGTTTGGCTGGTATCGCCCGCAAAGCGCCATTCCTGTCACCACCACCTATTTTAAAATGATGGCGTTTGAAATTATCGGCGACAGATTAGTGCCGCCGTCGCGTTTTCATGCCGCCGAATCGCTGTGATGAGCAAGCCTCGCCAGGCGGCGGCATCGCAGGCGCCTGGCGAGGCGACAGGGCGTAAACCACAGAAGGCGTTAACGCAAGAGAACCCGCTGCCTTATTGTCGGTTTCCCTGAAAAAAGCGAGTTTATTTGATTTAAAACAACGTTGCCTGCTCTGCATAAAAACTGAAGCGCGAAATAACTTTTTTGAACACCAATGATTAACGCACTTGCACTATAATCCGCTGGCCCAAACGGCTGTCGGGCGCATGCATTAATTATTATCAGGTGAATAAAGTGAATTATAAGCAGTTTGAAAACAAAATTGAGTCCTGGGAGAAAATCTCTTTTACCGCCATTATATACAGCAAGTATGGTGCGGATTTTGAAATCTATGCCTTAGACGAGCATAGCAATACCAAAAGCAGGATTTTTCTCTGCTACGCCGAAAATGAAGCCGAAGCGCAGAGGCTGGTCGATCAGTTTTCGATCTGGCTGACGAAGCTCAATAACGTCACGCGCAAGCGTCTCAGCAGCGAGCAGGCGATGAGGGCAGCCTTAGTGCAGCAGGAGTAGCGCCTGCGCCAGAGGTGGTTAACTGGACGCTGCAGCAGCGTCCAGTCGCCTGCCGCAGGCAAGTGCGGCAAGGCTCAACGGTGCGTGCAGAGTTGGCTAATTTTTAGCTTGCTAATGTTATCTGGACGTGCGTTAATAGCCTGTCGGTCTGATTAGCAGACAGTTTGAAGGTTAGTTCATATTGTATTTCTCATCTCAGTTAGTGCCGCTCCATGGCCTTCTTTTTGAGTCTTCCTCACGTTCTGATTCGTTTCTGCAATTCAGCCTCTTTTGCCGTAAGGCGCATTAAAAAGGTCAATTATTATGTCGAACAAAATCCTCGGAACCGTTAAGTGGTTTAACTCAGAAAAAGGTTTTGGTTTTATTTCTCCTGAAAACGGCAGCAAGGACGTTTTTGTCCACTTTTCTGCTATTCAGGGCACTGATTATCGCTCGCTTGACGAAGGCCAGCGCGTTGAATTTTCTGTTGAGCAGGGTCCTAAAGGACCGTCAGCCGTTAACGTTGTAGGGCTTTAATATTACCCTTTCAGCCAGACGCTTTCGCTGCCCATCCTGCCAGAGCTCACAGTATCGTGTTTCTGCGTTCGACCAGTGCAAAAGTAATCCCCACGGCGCCAAATGCATTTTTTGCAAATCCGCCATGGTGTTTGCCGGTATGCTGACGCGCTAATATTCTCGCGCTCTGCCGTGCAGATAAGCAGGCAGAGGCGTAAAGCCAGGCAGCATTTTATTAAGGCATCCTTCGGGATGCCTTTTTTCGTTGCCGCAAAAAAAAGCCCCCAAACGGGGGCAAGGGGTTGGAGTAACAGCCGCTCAGTAAGTCATGTGGATTTCATTACCGAGCCGCTTAAATATAGCCAACTCTCCGCGTCGCTGCCCGTTTGACGGCGGGCAGATCCCGTTCAGCAGGAAAACTATTCGCAGCCTCAGAAAAGGGAGCGATTGAATTTTATTGTTTTTTTCGCTTCTGAAAACGATTACTAAGAATGCTCTGTAAATAAAATGGCGCGATTTATTGACTAACCAATGCGGCGGGCGAAAAAACAGGAAAAATTAGAGAGGTGCCAGTAAAAAAACGCCCCCGCAAAGCAGGGGAGAGTCATACTGGAAATAAAACGGACTCGTGGAGCAATATCTCTGGTGGAGGCTTGGGCTCAGAATTCGGCTTAATCATAACATAGTTAAAAAGGGCCGCCAGTGGTTTAAAATAAATAAATGCCTTAGCATCTAATTGTTAGGTATCTAACAATTAAGCGCTGGAAGCCACGCGTTTATTTCGCTGAATAATTTGAGTGGTTAATATTGTGGTTAAAAAAGCGCGTAAAAGTAAAAAAGTCTGAGATTCGGGCGCGCAAAAAGTCAGCCGTCAGAGAGGGAGAGCGCGGCGGCAAATAAGGGAAACGCCGCGGCGCAGCGTCACGGTCAGAGAGCAGCAGGAACAGGCTGTCACGTCATCAACGCGCGTAAAAAAGTGAGGGCGAACCCGCCGTAAGTTTTGCCAGGCGCGCTGGTGATATTCACGCCATATCAGTTTGAATTAAGTCGATATTTTGCGCAAATTGCTCTCAGGCCGCGCACGCTTACAAAAAATAATTCCTTCGGCGTCAGTGGCTTCAACATTTTTACCTGCGCTGCGCCTTGCTTAAATCATGAGTTTGATATTACTGTATTTATATACAGTAATGGATAAAAGGAGTCTTTCTCATGAAGTTATATCGCCCTGCAGAGGTGCGCGACCTGCTGCCGCTGCCGCTTTATATTGAACGCGTTCCCTGTGGTTTTCCCTCGCCTGCGCAGGATTACATCGAAAAGCGCATCGACCTTAATGACCTGATGGTGCAGCATCCCAGCGCCACTTACTTTCTCCGGGTCAGCGGCGACTCCATGATCGACGCTGGCATCTGCGAAGGGGATATGATCGTCGTCGACTCCTCTCTGACGGCGAAACATGGCGATATTATCGTCGCCGCCATCGACGGCGAATTCACCATTAAGCAGCTGCGTATTCATCCCTCTATTTTACTGATGCCCGCCAACAGCAAACACAGCCCGATCCCGATTAATACGCCCGACGGCCTGCAGGTGTTCGGCGTGGTGACCTACGTGATTAAATCGACGCACTGATATGTTCGCGCTGGTGGACGTCAACAGCTTTTACGCCAGCTGCGAAACCGTCTTTCGTCCCGATCTGAAAGGGGTGCCGGTGGTGGTGCTGTCCAACAACGACGGCTGCGTCATTGCCCGCAGCGCGGAGGCGAAGGCGCTCGGCATCACTATGGGCGCGCCCTTTTTTAAGCTGAAAGAGGCGCTGCGCAGGCACAGGGTGCAGGTGTTCAGCTCTAACTACGCGCTGTATGCCGATATGAGCCTGCGGGTCATGACCACGCTGGAGGAGATGGCGCCGGCGGTCGAAATCTACAGCATCGACGAAGCTTTCCTTAACCTGAGCGGCGTCAGCTTCTGTCAGCCGCTGGAGACGTTTGGTCGCGCGGTGCAGGCGCGCGTGGCGCAGGAGACGCATCTGCAGGTCGGCGTCGGCATCGCGCCGACCAAGACGCTGGCGAAGCTGGCCAATTACGCCGCGAAAAAATATCCCGGCACAAAGGGGGTAGTCGATCTTTCTCACCCGGAGCGGCAGCGCAAGCTGATGGCGCTGACGCCGGTAGAGGAGGTGTGGGGCGTCGGCAGCCGCATCGGCAAGAAGCTGAAGCAGATGGGGATTGAGCAGGCGCTGCAGCTGGCTGACAGCTCTACCTGGGTGATACGCAAACATTTCAACGTGGTGCTGGAGCGCACGGTGCGCGAGCTGCGCGGCGAAGCCTGCCTGGAGCTGGAGGAGATGACGCCGACCAAACAGCAGATTGTCTGCTCGCGCTCGTTCGGCACGCGGCTGACCGATTACGCCGAGGTGCGGCAGGCGGTTTGTCAGTACGCTGAGCGGGCGGCGGAGAAGCTGCGCCAGGAGAAGCAGTACTGCCGACAGATCGCGGTGTTCCTGAAAACCAGCCCGCATGCGGAAAACGAACCCTACTACGGCAATCAGGCGACGGGGCAGCTACTGACGCCGTCGAACGATACCCGCGATATCGTGCGCATCGCCACCGAGGCGCTGGACCGCATATGGCTGGAGGGCTATCGCTATATGAAAGCTGGCGTGATGCTGGGGGATTTTTTTAGCCAGGGCGTAGCGCAGCTGCACCTGTTTGACGCTTACGGGCCGCGCGCCAACAGCGAGGCGCTGATGCAGGTGGTGGATCGGATTAATCAGGCGGGCAGGGGAACGCTCTGGTTTGCCGGACAGGGCATTGAGAAAAGCTGGGCGATGAAGCGAGAGATGCTGTCGCCCAGCTATACGACGCGCTTTGCGGACCTGCCTGTCGTCAAGTAGGCGACCGGCCTGCACGCGGCATCAGTGCTTTTTCGCGCCTGCCGAAGCCTGTGCGCTCAGGCTGCGCGGCGGCGCGTCCGCCACGCCGCGCGCGGAAGGGAACTCTTCGCGTATCTCCGCCAGCGCCAGCGTTAGCGCCTGCTTACGGTCGCTGTCGGTTTCCATCACCGCCATGGTTTTCAGGCGGGCCGCCAGCGAAGCGCCAGAGATGGCGGCGTTCTGCTCCAGCAGGGCGGCGACGGCTTCGCCAATCACGTAGTCTGTCAGTCTTTCAATTTTACTTCTGTGCATACCCGCATCTCTTATTACAGTGGTTGCCCGTTAACTGGCCAGAGTGCCTAAAAGCAAGCCATCTGCGCTGGATCGCCTGCGGCGAATGTCCGTCAAAATGCTGTGCCTGACACACTCCACTGGGGATGATGCTGCGGGGAGGGGCTGAACGCAATGGTCAGCCCGAAAATTAAAGTTAACGTCCAAATAACAAGCCGATTAACTTTTGATAATGCTGCTCCTCTTCCGGGCTGGTGGCTGTCGCCAGTCGGGCAAGCAGTTTGGCGCAGATCGCTTTGCGGTTGAGCGGTTTACCCGCGCGCAGGATCTCGACTGCGATTTGACCTAACGTCTCCTGCTCACACGGCAGTTCGGCCTTGCTGAAGTAGTGAGCGATGTCGTTGGCTGCGATTGGCCTGTTTCCGGTCTGATGCATACACAACCCTTACATATCCGTGTGATTAAAACATGGTCAGTTAAGTCAGGCCTAAACTTATACAATTTTTATAAACTTGTACAGAATGTTCGCTAATTTAATTTGCTGGCCAGCAGGCGAATGGCGCGATCGCAGGCGTCCTGAATAGCAGGATCTTCGGTACGCGCGCCGGCGCGATAGAGCGCGCCAATAATTTCCTGTAAAGGCAGGACTTCCCCAGGCTGCAGGAGCTGGGCTACGACGCGGCCCAGTAACGCATAGATTTCGTCGCGATCGGCCGTTTCATTGGGGTTCACTCTGCCTCCTGAAAGGCGGTAACAACCAGAATATATTTGAATGCATTTATCTCTGTTACGGTTTAAGCGGGAAAAGCACCGGCCTGCTTAACAGCACGACCTGTGCGGATTATATTTAGGAAATAATTATTTCCTAATACGGCAGATAAATTAATCCAGAATGCCGAGCACCATATTAATCGTTTCCGCGCCGTTAGTCACATCCTGAACTTTACCGACGACGCGCATGCCGAAAGCCACACACAGCAGCAGGCCCGCCGCGGTGTCAACATCCAGCATGGCGGAGATCGAACCATCCTGCTGGCCCTCTCGAATCAGCGACATCAGGAAATGGCGGTTGCGCAGCACCGCCTGACGCACCAGCTCGGAAAGCTCGTCGTCGAGGCTTTGCAGCTCAACGGTGCTGCCCACCACCAGACAGCCGCGTCGTCCTTCGATTTCACGCGCGGAGTCGAGGTAAAACTGCAGCAGCTCGGCGATACGCGCTCTGCCGGTGGCGTGCGGCTGCAAACGCGCGCGCAGGTCGGCGTTGCGCACCGAGATATAACGCTCAAACACGCGCAGAAACAGGGTGCGCTTGTCTTTAAACGCCTTGTAGATGCTGCCGGCGGTCAGATTCATCGCTTCGCTGAGATCGGCTACCGATGAGGCGTGAAACCCTTTCTGCCGGAAAACGATCATGGCGTTATCCAGCGCTTTATCGGTATCGAAGGCTCTGGGTCTGCCACGCTCTCTGACGGGCGCGGCCGAGGTCCGGGGTGTCGTCATTGCTCAACTTAATAAAGTGTTTGTTTCCAAATTACCACACTCGGCGCTCAACGGGAAAAAATAAACTTTTGCGCGGTGGTCGTTGCCGTAAAAAAAAGCGAAGCGCGAACGGGAAAAGGCAAAATAAATAAGCAGGCTAAATAGTCATTTTTATTACACAAAGAAAAGGTGGCAATCACGCCGCATTATCGGCTTTCTCAGAAATTTCAGATACGTCACGCAAAATTATACGCTGCGCCGCCGCGGGATTAATCTGGAGGCGTCAACATAAAAAAGGATGACTTATGAAATCTCTGTTAATTTCTGGTGCTGCAGCGCTGATCGCTGTCGCCTGTTCCGCCTCAGCCGCAGAAACCACCCCGGCGAAAAATCCCATCAGCGTTCACGTGCTGAACCTGCAAACCGGCATCCCGACGCCTGGCGTCTCGGTCGAGCTGGATCAGAACCTCAACGGCAACTGGGTTAAGCTCGCCACCGGCGTTACCGACGCCAATGGTCGCATCAGCGCGCTCTATCCGGCGGGCAAGCCGGCGCAGCAGGGCACCTATAAAGTGGTGTTCAAAACCGGCGACTACTATGACAGCGTTAAGCAAAAGACCTTTTTCCCGGAGATCCCGGTGATCTTCACCCTCGACAACAGCAGCCAGCACTATCACATCCCGCTGCTGCTCAGCCCTTACGGCTACTCCACCTACCGCGGCAACTAAGCGGCACTGGTTACCCTCTGGCCTGAGGCGGCGACGCGCCTCAGGCTTTTTTTTGCCGCACGGGCCGCGTTGAGCGGCAGGCGCGCCGCGGCAGAATTAAGCGAAAACTAATCTTTATCCCGTACGCTGCGCAAACGGTAGGATGGTGCCCAGGGGAGAAGGAATCTCCGTGCCGCAACGCATGCTTCAAGGCCAGCCGGACGTTCAGGATTTTGACGGGAGCCTACCCCTTTGCTGCGACTGCTGTTTTTACTTATGGGCGGACCGGCGCTGCGCGCCAGTTGGCCCGCACTGCTGCTGGCCGGCCTGATCTGCCTCGGCGCCAGCCTGGGCATCGTGCTGGAGAGCCTCTACCACGGCACGCTGTCAGTGCCGCTGCTGCTGCTGGGGCTGTTTTTAACCGCCGAAGGGCTGCTGCAGGCGTGGCGTGCGCGCGCCGGCTTTGACCGCGGCTGGCCGGCGCGGATTAACGCGCTGGCGCTGCTGCTGCTGGGTGCGGCCTTGCTCGCCGCGCCGCATGAGAGGGGCGACTGCGTCGCCTGGCTGTTCGCGCTGGCCTTTTTCTTCGACGGCGGCTTTCGCCTCATCTCCTGTGGTCTGATGCGCTGCCGCCGCTGGCACAGCAAGCTGGCGATTGGCGGTGGTGAGTGGCTGTTCAGCCTGGCGATCGTCGCCAACTGGCCGCTTTCGCACCGCGTGCTGATCCCACTAGGCTTCGCTCTGGTGCTGCTGGGCTGGGCCTGCTCGCTGCTGCAGATGAGCAGGCAAATTCGTGCCCTGCCGGCGGAGACCAGCGTCGCGGCGCTGCCGCTGTTTACCCGTAAAGGGGTGCGCAAACCGCACGGCTTCAACTATCGCCACATTGCCTGCACGCAGGCGCCCGCCAGCGTGCCGCTGACCATCTATATCTGGACGCCGCTGGGGTCGGGCAGCGTCGCCGGACGCCGCCCCTGGTTTGACCGCTGGGTCGCCGCTATCGATCATCGGGGGAAGGTCTCCACCGGCCATACTTCGCTGGCGATGGGCGACGCGCTCTACGTCAGCTTTTATCCGGTAGAGGATATGAGCTGTAGCCTGGGCGGCTTTTTACAGATGCTGCATGCGCGCGAAGAGAATGACGTGGCCGGCTTTCACCAGCGCTCGCTGGAGCAGGAGATCAAAGCCTGGTGCCTGCCGGATAAGCGTCTCACGCTGACGCACTACAACCAGCAGGCGCTGGCCAACTACTGGGCGAGCCACGGCCAGGATTGCCGCTACAATCTGACGTCGCGTAACTGCTCGACCAGCGTGATGCAGGCGATCGACGTCGCCACCGAGGGCCTGCTGGGGCTGCGCGGCTTACGCGGCTACGCGGCGCTGCTCGATCCCGACTTCTGGCTGCTGAGCCTGATCCGCAGTCGGGCAGAGGGAATGACCTGGACGCCTGGGCTGGTGATGGATTATGTCGAGGTGCTGCGGCGCGTGCTGGCGGCGCAGCCGGAAGGCAACAGCCGCCGTTATTTATATGCTGAAAAAGAACCAGCCGTTAATAGGGCGTATCACACCGGACGTGGCTAAATTTTTCACCAGTAAGGGATATTTAGCAGAGGGAAGAAAGAAATGGCGAAATATAAAAAAATAGCTGGCTTGCTTCGCGGGTAAATAAAAAGCCGGGAAACGATTTCCCGGCGCTGTTTGCGCGTTAACCTGCGCTTTTATCGGCGGCTGAACGGCGGCTGAGCTTGCCGCCAACGCGTCCTGCCTCAACGGCGCGTTCGCGATTATATTTAAAATTACCGCTACTCATCTGGCCGCCTTTTTTCCCCGCTTCACGCGCTCTGTCAGGATTTTCGGCAAAATTACCTGCTCCACCACGACGCTGAGTCATATCAATTCCTCTCTGTATAAAAATAATAATAACGAAAAAGAGTTTCAACGCGAATTAACTATGTGTGGTGAATGGCGATTTTGCAATGTGACATTTGAGATGAATATTTAGCGATTTTCAGGGCGCAAATAACGCTGCGCGGAAAAGCGCAGCCTAATTGCCTGCCGGCTAACGAAAAATAACGTTAATATGTACAACTTTTATAATAGCTGTACAATTTAGCGCATAGTGCTAATCTGTGATGTTCGTCACAAAAATAAACGCAGTTTTTCATGACGAATAGCATAAAAAAACGCAGCGTCCGTTAGCGGGACGCTGCGTGCGCAGGTGAGAGGGTTATGGACGACGGAACAGCGCGAGGCTGCGGCCTTCCAGCTCGAAATCCTTCTCTTTGGTGATCACCAACCCACGGTTATCGTTATCGGAGGTGGTCAGCTCCAGCACCCAGCCGCCTTCGCCAAACTGCGGAATGCGGAACGGCACCGTGCCTTCAAACGGGTTAATCAGCATCAGCACGTCGTGCCAGATGCCTTCCTCGGTTTGCAGGTCCGGTCGGCCGATATAGACGCCGAGCGTCGAGCCTTCTTCCCACTGCTCTTCCTGCTGAAAACCGCCGCCGGCGTTAAACCACTTGATCTCCATGCCGTCGCGCCAGTTTTCGCGGCGCAGCAGCGGCTGCTCGGCGCGCAGGCGAATAACGTGGCGGGTAAACTCGCGCAGCGCCTCGGCGCTGGCGGGCAGGTTATCCCAGTGCACCCAGGAGATCTCGCTGTCCTGACAGTAGCCGTTGTTGTTGCCCAGCTGGCTGCGCCCGAACTCGTCGCCCGCCAGCAGCATCGGCGTGCCGTGGGAGAAAAAGAGCGTGGCGAGGAAGTTACGCTTCTGGCGCTCGCGCACCGCGTTAATACCTTCATCTTCGGTCGCGCCTTCCGCGCCGTAGTTGTAGGAGCGGTTGTCGTTATGGCCGTCGTTGTTATCCTCGCCGTTCTCCTCGTTGTGCTTCTCGTTGTAGGAGACCAGATCGTTCAGCGTAAAGCCATCATGGGCGGTAATAAAGTTGACGCTCGCCCAGGGACGACGGCCGCGCTGATCGTAGAGATCGCCGGAGCCGAGCAGGCGCGCGGCGAAATCGGTAGAGACGTTATCGCCCTTCCAGTATTCGCGCACCGTATCGCGGTATTTGTCGTTCCACTCCGCCCAGCCCGGCGGGAAGCCGCCGACCTGATAGCCGCCGGGGCCGATATCCCAGGGCTCGCCGATCAGCTTCAGCTTTGACAGCACCGGATCCTGCATCATGGCGTCAAAAAAGCCGCCGCGCTGATCGAATCCTTCCGGCTCGCGGCCGAGAATGGTGCCGAGGTCGAAGCGAAAGCCGTCGATATGCATCGATTCCGCCCAGTAGCGCAGCGAGTCCATCACCATCTGCAGCACGCGCGGATGGGAGGTGTTCACGGTGTTGCCGGTGCCGGTGTCGTTGATGTAGTAGCGGTGCTGATCGGGCAGGGTGCGGTAATAGGAGAAGTTATCGATCCCCTTGAACGAGAGCGTCGGCCCCAGCTCGTTGCCCTCCGCTGTGTGGTTATAAACCACATCGAGGATCACCTCGACGCCGGCGTCGTGGAAGGCGCGCACCATGTCGCGGAAGCCCTGAATGCCGCGCGGCCCGTAGTAGCGCGGTGCGGGAGAGAAAAAGCCGATAGAGTTGTAGCCCCAGAAGTTTTTCAGCCCTTTATCCAGCAGATGCTGATCGTCCGGGAACCAGTGCACCGGCAGCAGCTCTACCGAGGTGATGCCCAGGCTTTTG
The DNA here is from genome assembly GCF_022394795.1 of Pantoea sp. Z09. Taxonomy (NCBI): domain Bacteria; kingdom Pseudomonadati; phylum Pseudomonadota; class Gammaproteobacteria; order Enterobacterales; family Erwiniaceae; genus Pantoea; species Pantoea sp. Z09. The sequence continues at coordinate 2,290,703 of NZ_CP092373.1, read as the reverse complement.
ATATAGTCGACCGTGGCCTGATGTCCCATGCCCTCGTAGGTGCCGCGCAGCACCTCCGGCAGCGCCGGATTGAGCTGGGTGAAGCCCTTGACGTGCGTCTCGTAAATCACCGCGTTCGGCCAGGCGATAGTGGGACGGTTGTCGTCCTGCCAGTCGAATTCGTTGGGATCGATGACGCGACACTTGGGCATAAACGGCGCACTGTCGCGCGTGTCGAAGGTCAGATCCTTATCCTCATGCAGCAGATCGTAGGCAAAGTGCGCCTCGTTCCACTCGATATCGCCCGCCAGCTCGCGCGCGTAGGGATCGATCAGCAGCTTGTTGGGGTTAAAACGGTGCCCGTTCTCGGGATCGTACGGGCCGTGAACGCGATAGCCGTAGAGCGCGCCCGGCTTCAGGCCCGGCACGTAGCCGTGCCACACCTCATGCGTAAACTCCGGCAGCGCCAGGCGCGCGATCTCGTGCTGGCCGCTCTCATCAAACAGGCAGAGCTCGACCCCTTCGGCGTGGGCAGAAAAAAGGGCGAAGTTGACCCCTTCGCCATCGTAGTTGGCGCCGAGCTGCTGGCCCGAACCGGCCGTAATTTCAAAGTGTGTATCCTGAGACATTTATCCCTCTCCATCCAGTAAGACGCTATCCACAAAAACCGTGATGAATGACATGGTGTATTCCATTCTGTCAGACGCTGATAAGCACCAGCGGCGCGCCGCTGTTAAGCGCGACAAGGCTAAGCCGATCGGTCAGGTCACACATTTCTCCCGTAAAAACATTGCGATAGCGGCGCTGCGCCAGCGGCTCTGTCAGGGCAATCGCCGTGCTCTCGCCGTAGCGCTGACGGGCAAAGGCGAGGCGCGGCACCACCACGATCAGCGCGTGCTGCGCATCGGTGCGGGCAAAGGCGAGGGCATGCGACGCCTCGGTCCCGCCGATCACCAGCGGCAGATAGTCGCCGTGGCGGAACAGCGCGGCGTGCTGCTGGCGCAGCGGCAGCAGCGTGGCGATAACCTGCTGCTTGAGCTGGCCGCTTTGCCACCCTTCCGGCGCGGAGAAATCGCCGGTTTGGTCCAGCATGCGCTGCAGCGCGTCGAAGTCCGGCTCCAGACGGTTGTCGGGATCGACCAGGCTGAAATTCAGCGCTTCGCTGCCCTGATAGATATCGGGCACGCCTGGCGCGGTGAGCTTGATCACCGTCTGGCTAAGGGAGTTAATCAGCCCGGCGGCGATAAAGGGCAGCAGCGCCTGGCTGAAGTCGGCGAGGAATTCGGCGTTATCCGGCGAGAGCAGGCGGCGCGCGTAGTCGAGCACCGCCGTTTCATAGGCCTCGTCGCCGTCCGCCCAGTTGGTGCGCAGCTTCGCCTCGCGCAGCGCCTTCTCGACAAAGCCGGTAAAGCGCGGTTCGATAGCCGCCAGCTCGGCGGCGTCGGGCGCACCGGAAGCGGGCCAGACGCCCGCCAGCGCCTGGTAGAGCATCCACTCTACCGCCGGTTCCGGCGCCGGGCCGCTGGCGAGCGCCACCACCGCGTCGCGGTTCAGCTGCCGCCAGCGCGCCACATGCTGCGCCCAGCGCTGCGGCGACTCCGTCAGGGTGTAGAGGCGCGCGCGCGCATCTTCGCCGCGCTTGGTGTCGTGCGTTGAGGTGCCGGTCAGGCCGTCTGGCTGACGTTCGCGCCGCGTCTGCATTTCGTCGTGGAAGCGCGCCAGCGAGAAGGGGCGCGGCAGCGGCTCGGCGCCGACCTCATTCAGCGCCAGCGCCATATGCTGGCGGAAAAAGAGCGTGTCCTCGACCGACTTGGCCATCAGCGGGCCGGTGAGCTGCTGAAAGCGGGTGCGGAAGGTGGCAGCGTCGTGGGCGACGGCCGCATCGAGATCGCCGATCATAATGCGCAGCAGCAGATCCAGCGCCGCAGGCTGCAGGCCGGGCGCCTCGCGCCGCGCCGTGTCGGCCACGCGCCGCAGCAGCGCCGCGCCTTCCGGCGGCATGCCCGCCGGGGTGCCGTAGCTGCGATAGACCGGGAAGGCCACCAGCAGCTCGCGCAGCGCGGCACGCAGGTCGCTTTCCTGCAGCGTCTCGCCGGACGCCTCGGCGATGGCGCCCGCCAGCTTCAGCAGCGTGGTGAACTCGCCCTCGAAGTTTTTGTCCGCCATCAGCTGCTTGGCGGCGCGCAGCTCGGCGCGCATATCCACCGGCGCGCCGACCGTCTGGTCGTAGGCTTGGCGCAGCGCGGCGATCTGTCGGCCATCCACCAGCGCATCGGAGAGCGAGGCGATAAATTCATAGCCGGTGGTGCCGGAAACCGGCCAGTCCGCCGGCAGCTGTTCACCTTCGCCGAGGATTTTCTCCACCGTGATATAGCATTCGGCGCCGGCATGCTGGCGCAGCTGCTGCAGATAGCCTTTGGGATCGGCCAGGCCGTCGACGTGATCCACGCGCAGTCCGGTCACCGCGCCCGAATGCACCAGCTCCAGAATCAGCCGGTGGCTGTCGTCGAATACCTGCGGATCTTCTACCCGCACGCCCGCCAGCCCGGTGATTTCAAAAAAGCGGCGGTAGGAGAGGTCGCGCGGCGCGTCGCGCCACGACATCAGCCGGTAGGGCTGGCGCTCGTGCAGCGCGGCGATCTGCGCCTTGTCGGTCAGCGCCAGCACCTCCGCTTCCTCTCCCTGCCAGCTCGCCGGTGAGAGCGGATAAAAGCTGTCGTAATAGGCGAAGGCGGGTTTGCCGCTGGCCGGATCGGCCTTGATGGCGATTTCACCTTTTTCCAGCGCCGCGTCAAAGCTGTCGCCTAAAAACGGCAGCGTCAGGCGGCGCGTCCAGTCGATGTCGAAGTAGCGCGCGTAGCGGCTCTGCTCGCCGTGCTCAATCACGTCGCGCCACCAGGCATTCTCCAGCGAGGCGGCCATATGGTTCGGCACGATATCGATAATCAGCTCAAGGCCCGCCTGCTGCAGCGTCGCCACCAGCCGGTCGAAACCGGCGCGGCCGCCAATCGCCGGATCGATTTCATTGGCGTCGGTGACGTCGTAGCCGTGGGTCGAGCCGCGGGTGGCGGTGAAGATCGGCGAGGCGTAAAGATGCGTGATGCCGAGCCGTTTAATATAGGGCACCAGCGCCGCCGCGCGGTCGAAGGTCATGCCGTTGCGAAACTGAATGCGGTAGGTCGAGGCAGGAATACTCATTGGGCGTCTCCCTTTTGCAGGCGCACGATAATGGCGTTCTGCGGCAGATCGCGGCGGTTTTCCGGCCAGGCAAAAATCGTCTCGCCGGGCTGCTCAGGCAGCGGCTGCGTTTTCTCGCCGATATTGAGCGCCAGCGACAGGGTGCCGGCCGGGAAGCGCCAGCTCACCTGGATAAAACCCGCCTCGCTGCGCTCCACGCGGCCGGCGTGGCCGCGCGCCGAGGCGAGCAGCGGCACGATATGCTGCTGACGCAGCGCCAGCAGACGGCGCGACAGCTGCAGCCAGGCTTTGCCCTCGCTGCTCTGCGGCTTGTTCCAGTCGAGCTTCGAGCGGGTAAAGGTCTCTTCCGCGTTCGGGTCCGGCACGCTTTCGCCTTCATGCCCCGCGTGACCGGCGAACTCCTTCGCGCGTCCCTCGCGCACCGCTTTTGCCAGATCGCCGTGGAAATCGGTAAAGAAGAGGAAGGGATTGGTTTCGCCATACTCTTCGCCCATAAACAGCAGCGGAATATGGGGCGAGAGCAGCAGCGTGGCGAGCAGCACCTTATTGCGATCCGCGCCGATAAGGCTAATCAGCCTGTCCCCCAGCGCGCGGTTGCCGACCTGATCGTGGTTCTGGATAAAATCGACAAAGGCCGCAGGCGGCTGGCTGCGGCTGTCGACGCCGCGCGCCTCGCCGCTGTGGGGTGAGACTTCGCCCTGATAGGCGAAGCCTTCCGCCAGCACGCGGGCGACATATTTTTCCGGGTGCGGGGTGAAATCCTGGTAATAGGCGTGGGTTTCGCCGGTGGCGAAGACGTGGACGGCGTTGTGGAAGTCGTCGTTCCATTCGCCGCTGAACAGCGGGGCGTTGCCCTGTTCATCGCGCGGATGGAGGAACACTACGTTGCGGCTGTCTTCGGTGGTGAGATGGATCGGCCGGTCGGCGATCGCTGCGCGAATGCGCTCGGCGATCTCAATCAGCGCATGTTTCTCAGAGGTGTCTTCGATCTGATCGATGGCGTCGAAGCGCAGCCCGTCGAGGCGATACTCCTGCAGCCAGTAGAGCGGTGCCTCCACGATATAGCGGCGCGCGGCGTCGACGTCGTAGGCGATGCCTGCGCCCCAGGGCGTGGCGCGCTCTTTGTGGAAGAAGTCGGGCGCCAGCAGCGGCAGGTAGTTGCCCTCCGGGCCGAAGTGGTTCAGCACGATATCGAGCACCACCGACAGCCCGTGACCGTGCGCGGCGTCGATAAAGGCTTTGAAGTCGTCAGGCGTGCCGTAGGCGGCATGCGGCGCATAGAGCAGCACGCCGTCGTAGCCCCAGCCGCGGTTGCCGCCGAACTGCGACACCGGCAGCACTTCGATCATGGTGATGCCCAGCTCCGCCAGATAGGGCAGCTTTTCAATCGCCGCCTGGAAGGTGCCCTGCGGGGTAAAGGTGCCGATATGCAGCTCGTACACCACGCTCTCTTCCCAGGCGCGGCCCTGCCAGTCCTGATGCTGCCAGCGATAGCGCGTGGGATCGACGACCAGCGACGGGCCGTTGACCGACTCTTTTTGCGCGCGCGAAGCGGGATCCGGCACCACCGTGCCGTCAGCCAGTACAAAGTTATATTCGCTGCCGGGCGCGACCCCGTCGGCAAGCAGTTCGAACCAGCCATCCTCAGCCGAACGCATCGGCGTCTCCTGGCCGTTAAGGCGCAGCGTCACCTGCTGCTGGCCGGGTGCCCAGAGACGAAAGCGAACGGCATCGTCGGCGACAACTTCAGCGCCCCAGCTCTTGGAAAAGTGTGCTGACTCCATTCAATAACCTCGTCTGAATCAAAAGTGATCGATAAACCACACCGCGCGGCTCAGGTCCGGCGATGCAGGCTGCAAAGGGTAAGACGGAAACGATTCTGATACGTCGTCGGCGGCACGCGTGTCTGCTGCGGCCGCGCCGTATGCGGCTCTCTACGACGCCATACGAAAATCAATCATAGTCCACGCTGGAGGAGTTGCTGAGGCCGCGCGGCGGCCATTATCGCGCCCGCCGGAAATTTAGGTGACCTCCGTCACAAATCCAAAAGTGCATCTATACTTGTTACTCTTGCCTGAGTTGGTGGAATTGTGCGCAAATTCAGGATGTTAAACCTCATGGAGTGACTGTGGATCAGACTAAACCTGAATCAACCGATAACGGCGCGCCGTCGGCCGATACCGTTCGCCAGCGGCTCTTTTTTGTCGTGCTGGTGGCAACCATGGGCGCGCTCGCCTTTGGCTACGACACCGGCATTATTTCCGGCGCGCTGCCCTATATGACGCTGCCGCCCGATCAGGGCGGCCTCGATCTCTCGCCGTTCACCGAAGGGCTGGTGACCTCTTCGCTGATCTTCGGCGCCGCGGTCGGCGCATTTCTCAGCGGCTACGTCTCCGATCGCTTCGGTCGCCGCATTACCCTGCGCAGCCTGGCGCTGGTGTTTGTCGCGGGCGCCATCGGCACCGCCGTGGCGCCCAACGTTGAGATCATGATCGCCATGCGCCTGCTGCTCGGCATTGCGGTGGGCGGCGGATCCTCCACCGTGCCGGTGTTTATCGCCGAGATCGCCGGCCCGCGCCATCGCGCGCCGCTGGTGAGCCGCAACGAGCTGATGATCGTCTCCGGCCAGCTGCTCGCCTACGTGGTCAGCGCCCTGATGAGCTACCTGCTGCACGATCCGAAAATGTGGCGCTATATGCTGGCGCTGGCGATGATCCCTGGCGCGCTGCTGTTTATCGGCACCTTCTTCGTGCCGGCTTCACCGCACTGGCTGGTGGCGGAAGGGCGCGTCAAAGAGGCGATGCGCATCATGAAAAGGCTGCGCGAAACCCCGCGCGAGGTGCGTAAAGAGATGGCGGCGATGCGCAAACAGGCGCGCGAGGCGGAGCGCGGCCCGTCAGCCGGCGAGCTACTGCGCGAGAAGTGGGTGGTGCGCCTGCTGCTGCTGGGCGCCGGCATGGGCATCGTGATCCAGTTCACCGGCGTCAACGCTTTTATGTACTACACGCCGATTATCCTGAAAACCACCGGCATGGGCACCAGCGCCTCTATTGCCGCCACCATCGGCAACGGCGTGGTCTCGGTGCTGGCGGTGATGGCGGGCATTCGCGCGGTTGGCCGCTTCGGCCGCCGTCCGATGCTGATCACCGGCCTTTGCGTGGTGATTGCCGCGCAGCTGGCGCTCGGGTCGGTGCTGGTATTTATGCCGCAGAACCTGACGCAGAGCCTGCTGGCGCTCGCCTGCATTATGCTGTTCCTGTTCTTTATGCAGATGTGCATTTCGCCGGTCTACTGGCTGCTGATGTCGGAGCTGTTCCCGATGCAGGTGCGCGGCGTGCTGACCGGCGCGGCGGTCTCTTTCCAGTGGATCTGCAACGCGGCGGTCGCCTTTGCCTTCCCGCCGCTGCTGGCGCTGGCCGGCAACAGCACTTTCTTTATCTTCGCGGCGATCAACGTGGCGTCGCTGGCGTTTGTCATCCTTATGCTGCCGGAAACGCGCGGCAAATCGCTGGAGCAGATCGAAACCCTGATGCGCGAGCGCTTCGGCGAAGCGGATAAAACCGCCGCTAGCGACGCGGCATAAGCGCAGGCTGCGGATTATCTCGCTGATAATCCGCAGCTATCACACCAAATACTATTACCGTCTGGCGGCCAACGCGCCGTCCGGGAATAATCGCAGCATGGCTACTTATCGAATCAAAGTGGGATTTCATAATCCCTCCGCGCTGACCTTCCGGGAGCTGGATCTGATTCTGGCTGAAGCGTCATTCCGCGCCGCGCAGTCACAGCGAGCCGGCGTTCGTTATTTCACAGAGTATGAATATGAGTCAGAGGGCGATCTCTGTTCGGTGTGTGCGCTGGCCTACAGCCACGCCTGTAAAGTGAGGAAGTGTCCGCTGGTGCTGGTGGAGATGCAGAAGGCTGAGGCGGGCGTCTGAAGTCTGGCGACGCCGCGCCCCAGCGGCTTACAGCAGTTCGTCGGCCTGAATCGGCTGCGCCTGCCAGCGCTCGACCGCCTGTTTAACTTCATCTTCGCTGGGGTTCTCTTCCGTCGCCACGTTATAGCGTTTGCCGTCCACGGCGATCACCGTCACCGGCAGCACGTAGCGCTGCAGCTCGGCGCGGTTCGGCGAGGTGCTGCTCTCGGTCTCTTCCGGCGCTTTGATCTCGACTTCCACTTCCACCTGGCCGGCTTCGAAGCTTTTCACTTCGCCATGATAGCCTGCGCCGAAAATCAGATAATCCTGGTTCATACTCTCTCCTGAGCCTGAGCGGCATCGCACCATGCCATGCCGCTCGGGGCGCGTTATGCCTGTTTGGGCTGGCCGTTGGAGGCGGTGATGCCGCCGTCGACCGGCAAATTGACGCCGGTGATATAGCGTGCGTCGTCGCTGGCGATAAACAGTATGGCGCTGGCGATGTCGTCCGGCTGACCGGCGCGGCGCAGCGGAATGCGGTCGTAGAAGCGTTCCAGCAGCGCCTCGTCATCCTTCATATCTTCTGTCAGATCGGTCAGCGTAAAGCCGGGACAGATAGCGTTGACGCGCACGCCGTCGGCGCCGTAGTCCATCGCCAGCGAGCGGGTGAAATTGGTGACCGCGCCTTTCGCCGCGTTATAGACGCTCATGCCCCAGTCGCCGCCGAGGCCGGAGACTGACGAGATATTGACCACGTTGCCCTGAGTTTTCAGCAGGTCGGGCATAAAGTGGTGGATGCAGAAGTAGACGCCGTCCAGATCGACCTGCATCAGCTTGCGCCAGTCGTCCGGCTGCACCTCGTGAATGCGGCCCTGCACCACGCTGCCCGCGTTATTAATCAGCACGTCGACACGCCCATATTTTTCGGCGACGCGATCGCGCAGCGCCTTGACCTGGTCAACGTCCGCGACGTCGCACGGCGCCACCAGATGATCGCCTGCTGCCAGCTGGGACAGGGTTTTCTGCAGTTTTTCCTCGGTTCTGCCGACCAGCACCACCGCCGCGCCTTCACGGGAAAACTGTAGCGCCGTGGCCTGACCAATACCCGATCCCGCCCCGGTGACAACGACGACTTTTCCAGTAAATCTCGACATGCTCTCTCCTTATTGTAGGGGTATTAACATTACCCTTAAGCCTGGCAGCCAGACGGGATCGTTCAAGCCAGACGGCAATATCCCTGCAACTGCTCTGTACTTTATGGCTGACAGCTGGCCTACACTGTGTGGCGATAACCGAGGAGCCACTATGTCACGACACACGCTTTCCGCTGACTGCTGCATCGTCGGCGGCGGCCCGGCGGGGCTGATGACCGCATATCTGCTGGCGCGCGCGGGCCTGCAGGTGGTGGTCATTGAAAAACACGCCGATTTCCTGCGCGATTTTCGCGGCGACACCATTCACCCCTCGACGCTGGAGGTGATGCACCATCTTGGCCTGCTGGAGAAGCTACTGGCGCTGCCGCATCAGCGCGCGGAGACGCTCAAGGCGGAGATGGGCGGCGAGGAGGTGACAATGGCGGACTTCTCGCGGCTGCCGGTGCGCTGCCGCTTTATCGCCTTTATGCCGCAGTGGGACTTTCTGAACTTTCTGGCGGGCGAATGCGCCGCCTTTCCCGGCTTTACGCTGCTGACCTCGACCGCGCTCAGCGAGCTGATCGTCGAGCAGGATCGGGTGTGCGGCGTCACGGCGCTGCGCGACGGCGAGCCGCTGACCATCCGCGCCCAGCTGGTGATCGGCGCGGACGGACGCCATTCGGCGGTCAGGGCGCAGGCGGGGCTGACCAGCCGGTCGTTTGGCGCGCCGCGCGACGTCATCTGGTTCCGTCTCGACAAGCAGCCGGACGATCCCGTGATGGGCAGCGGCCATGCCGGGCCGCGCCAGAACTTTATCGTTATCGATCGCGGCGACTACTGGCAGTGCGGCTTTACCATCGAGAAAGGGGAGTTTGAGGCGCTGCAGCGCAGCGGGCTGGCGGCGCTGAAGCAGCGCATTGCCGCCGTGGCGCCGTTCAGCGCCGCCCGGCTGGAGGCGATCGACGACTGGTCGCAGATCCGGCTGCTGCTGATTCGCATCGACCGGCTGGAGAAGTGGATGAAGCCGGGGCTGCTCTGTATTGGCGATGCGGCGCACGCGATGTCGCCCATCGGCGGGGTCGGCGTCAATCTGGCGATCCAGGACGCGGTGGCCGCCGCCAACCTGCTGACGCCGCCGCTGCGGCGCGGCAGGGTCACGCTGCGCGATCTGGCGCGGGTGCAGAAACGGCGCCAGTTTCCCACCGTCGCCACCCAGTTTTTGCAGATTAAAATGAGCCGCAAAAAGGCGGGAGGCAGCGGTAAAAACCCGATGCCGGGCATGCTGCGCAAATGGCCGTTTTTGCGCTTTGTCTTTGGCCGCCTGCTCGGCATCGGCTTTCGCATGGAAACGCCGCGCTGAGGTGAGACGCACGGCGCGCGCCTATACTTGACCCCATTGAGCGGCCCGTTATTAAGGATACCTCTGTGGAAAACCCTCAGCTGCTGGCGCAGCGCCAGCGCCGCGCGCTGGTTGCCGGATCGGTCGGCAACTTTATCGAGTGGTACGAGTTTGCCGTCTACGGCTTTCTCGCCACGCTGATCGCCCAGAACTTTTTTCAGCTGCAGGGCGCCTCGGCGCTCAGCAGCCTGATCCTGACCTACGCCTCGTTCGCCATCGCCTTCTTTTTTCGTCCGCTCGGCGCGGTGATTTTCGGCCGCATCGGCGACCGCATCGGCCGCAAGCCAACGCTGATCGCCGTGCTGCTGCTGATGACGCTGGCGACCACGCTGATCGGGCTGGTGCCGACCAGCGCCGCGCTGGGCGTCGCCGCGCCGCTAATCCTCACCGGGCTGCGTATTCTGCAGGGCCTGTTCGCGGGCGGCGAATATGGCGGCGCGGTGTCGCTGATGACCGAGTTCGCGCCACCGGGCCGGCGTGGACTCTACGGCGCGTGGCAATCCTTTACCGTGGCGCTGGGGCTGCTGGCGGGCGCGGGCGTGGTGGCGCTGCTCTCCGCGCAGCTGAGCGGTGAGGCGATGCTGGCGTGGGGCTGGCGCGTGCCTTTTCTGCTGGCGCTGCCGCTCGGGCTGATTGCGCTCTGGCTGCGGCTGAGCATGGAGGAAACGCCGAGCTTTATGCGCCAGCGTCAGCAGCCGCGGCCGCGCGCCGACGCCGCGCAGACGGTGAAGATTATCCTGCTGGCGATCGCGCGCGTGATGCTCTGGTCGGCGGCGGGCTATACCTATTTAGTGATCATGCCGACCTATTTGCAGTCGGCGCTGCACACCGGCTTTAACCAGGCGCTGCTGATTGCGGTGATCTCTAACCTCGGCTTTGCCGCCGCCATTCTGCCTGCGGGCTGGCTCAGCGATCGCCTCGGACGCCGCCGCGTGATGCTGGTCGCCAGCGTGCTGCTGCTGCTGCTGGCGTTCCCGCTGCTAAAAATTTTGCAGGCTGAAGCGACTTCGCTGGCGGTCAGCGCGCTGGTGGTGTTTATCGCGGGCGCTCTCGTGGGGATGCTGGCGGGGCCCGGCCCGGCGATGCTGGCGGAGATGTTCCCCACCCATGTGCGCTACACCGGGCTGGGGTTGGCCTATTCGCTGTCGAACGCGCTGTTCTCCGGCTGCGCGGGGCTGATTATCACCGGCCTGATGAAGCAGACCGGCAATCTGGATATCCCCGCCTGGTATGTGATGGCGACGGCGCTGGTCACCATTCCGGCGCTGATGACGCTGGAGAAAGGCGTGGCGCAGCAGCGGCTCTAGCCGCCGCTACATCAGTGCAATGCCAAAACGCTTTAACAGCAAGGCCCATAGCGCAAAGAGCACGACGGTGAGCAGGCAGGAGAGGCCCAGCGTCGGCCAGAAGCCGGTGCGCTGGTAGAGAAACGGAAACAGAATAAACATCGGCAGCGTCGGCACCACATACCAGAAGGTGTACCAGGCGTGGGCGGCGATCTTCTCCTGCGCCTGGCCTTCGAGTTTCATCCAGATCAGCACCAGCACGGTCACCAGCGGCAGGGCCGCCAGCAGGCCGCCAAGGCGATCGCTGCGCTTCGCGGTTTCGGAAATCAGCACCACCATAAAGGCGGTGATCGCATATTTTGAGATAAGCCAGAGCATGTTTTTCTCTCAGAGGAGGTTATTTCAGGTAGGAGCGGATCACCGCGACAATCGCTTCCATATCGTCGCTGCGCGCCTGCGGCGTGGTCTCTTCATTCATCAGATGCTCGCGGATATGGCCCTCCAGCAGCTCGCTCATCAGCCCGTTAACGGCGCCGCGCACCGCTGCTACCTGCTGCAGCACCTTCAGACACTCTTCACCTGACGTCAGCGCCGTTTCCAGCGAGGCCGCCTGGCCTTTGATGCGGCGTACGCGGTTCAGCAGGCTTTTTTGGTTTTTCAGGGTATGTCCCATTCCAGATCTCCCGTTGATCATTACTATACTGGGGTATAGTATATAGGCGTAAATTCTACGGCCTTACGGGGCGGTTTGCAACTCACTCACTGGAGGTGTGGTATGGCGGTAAAATCGCCCTGTATCGATTTATGCGTGTTTGACGGGAAAACAGGCTGGTGCGAGGGATGCGGGCGCAGCCGGGAAGAGGCACAGACGTGGCGAAAGCTGACGCCTTACCGGCAAAAAGCGATAGCGCGTGCGCTGGCAGGACGGATGACAATATTGCAGAAGGCGCAGAAGTAGCAGAAAGAGAAGGGAAGGGACGGCTGCCCCTTCCCGGCCTCTCGCGTCACGCGAGAAGGCGCGCTGGGTTATTTACGGCCCAGCAGGAAACCGATAAAGACGCCGACGCCCGCCGCCACGGCCAGACCGGCCAGCGGATTGGACTGAACCTGGTCTTTAATGCAGTCAGCCGCGTCGCGCGCAGCATAGGACGCCTGGTTGGAATAACGGCGCGCTGCGCCGCGAACGCGATGACGCGGAGAATCGGTGGCTTCGCCCCATTGCTGCTCAGCGGCACCGGCAACTTCTTTTACGGTATCTTCGATTTTTCCTGACATAGTTCGTCTCCTTTGGGTTAGCACTCACTAAAGCGTAGCAAAGCCCGACGGTTATGCTGGATGCTTACGCTTTTGTTACGTTTTTCTGCTCAAGATTGCGGCTGACCGACCGGGCCGCTGCCGCCCGGCGCGCCTGGCGGTTGTTGCCCGCTGGGCGCGTGTGGCGGCGCTGGCGCGTCATGCGGACGCGGCGCGCAGGCCGTCGCGGCGACCGCGCCCATCCCGAGTAAAAAAATCATTACCAGCTGTTTCATCTGCTTCTCCCGGTTGAATAAAAAGGGTTAATCCGTTCAGGTGCGCCGCGTTTCCAGCGCCAGCGACCAGACGTTGCGACCGCACTCCGGGCAGTCGAGCTGGTCGCCGGCGTGCAGCGGTTGCGTCAGGCCGCAGCGGTTGCAGGCGTAGCGGCCGTCATGGGGGATCAGGGTAAAGCAGGGGCGATGCTCTGCCGGCAACACCGAAAGGCCTGGCACCACATCCTCGTCTTTATAGAAGTAGAGGCTGAGCTGCCCATCCACCTCCACCAGGCCGAGGCGGATCTGACCGAGGTGCTCCGCGCCGTCCTGTCGCAGCTCCATCAGAAATTCATCCTCGGAAATATTGAGCTTGTCGAGGTTGGCCGCGACATATTTGCCATTAGAAATCAGCGTGACGACGTCGCCCTCAATCAGCTTCGACAGCGCAGGCGAGTGGGACATCGCCCAGGTGGTCAGGCGATAGAGCAGCAGCAGCACCACAAACACCATGATCACCGGCAGAACCGGCACGTCGTCGTAAAAGGTCACGTCGCCGGAGGCGGATCCCAGCGTCAGTATGATCACCACTTCAAACAGCGACAGCTGCTGCACGCCGCGTCTGCCGGAGATTTTGAGAAAAATAAACACCACGCTGTAGGCGATAAACACGCGGATGATCACTTCAAACAGAAAGGTGTAGGGCTGGTCGTTAATCAGAAACTTATGCAGGTCGAAGTCTGCCATTTTTTCTCCTGTTTGCTCGCCTGGCTCCATTGATAAACAGACTTAGCGCAACGGTTTAATCAGCGTCGCCAGCTGGCGCAGGTCGCTGGCCACATAGTCAGGCGCGGGCGCCAGCGGGTAGAGCGCCTGACCCTTACGGGCGATAAACGCCGTGTGCATGCCCGCCCGTTTGGCGCCGCCCACATCCCAGCCGTGCGCCGCCACCATTAGCGATTGCGCGGCGGGCTGGCCCATCTCGCTCATGGCCCACTGATAGACGCGCAGATCCGGTTTGTAGCGTTGCGGCTGCTCCACGCTGAGCACCCGGCTGAAAAAGGGCCGCAGCGCGGTGGCGTTGAGCTGTTCTTCCGCCAGCGCCGCCGAGGAGTTGGTGAGCGCCACCAGGGTATAGCCCATGTTGCGCAGGGCAGAGAGGCCGTCGGCGGCGTCGGAATGGGCCGGCATCGCCGCCAGCGTCTCAGCAACCGAGCGGCCATCGTCGCGCAGGGTGATGCCGTAGCGTTCAGCCGTCATCTGCAGCACCGCTTCCGCAATCTCGCCGAAGCTGTGCCAGCTGCCGGTCGCCGACTCCACCAGCGAGTAGTGCAAAAGGGAGGTAAACCAGCCTTCGGCGAGATCCGGCCGGTTGTCGAGCCGTCGCGCCAGGTAGGCTTTGAGTTCTGTGGTGTCCAGCAGGGTTTCGTTAACGTCAAAGAAGATTACTGCACTGTGTTGACCGCCTGTCATCTCGCCTCCGCTCTCAAGAGTTTGTTTAAGGGTAGAAGGCGCGGTGCGTTCGCTCAACCAGGCGGGCGAGAAGAGGAGGCGCGTCAGCCACACAGGCCGTCGCGCCCCGGTGCGGGTCAGGCATTTTCGGAGGAGCGCACGGCGTAGACGCGTGCTTTCTGCTGCTGCTGTTTTTTACGCGGCATCAGCAGGCTGGCGATGATAATCACCAGCGTCAGGGCGCCGGTCGCCAGCAGTTCGCTTTGATGCTGCGCGTTGAACAGCATGCACACCAGCACGGTAAGGATAAACAGTATGGTCAGCCAGGTGAGGCCAGGGAACAGCCACATGCGGTAGCTCAGCGTTTCGCCCGCTTTTTCGCGTTTCTTGCGCAGCACCAGATGCGAGACGGCGATCACCAGATAAACCAGCAGCGCAATGGCGCCAGAGCTTGCCAGCAAAAACTCAAACACCACGCTCGGCGCCAGATAGTTCGCCACCACCGCGACAAAGGCGGTCGCCGTTGAGAGCAGCACCGCAATCCAGGGCGTGCCGCTGCGCGTGGTGCGTGACGCCGCCGCCGGCGCATCTTTACGACGCGACAACGAATAGAGCATGCGTGAAGAGGTATAGAGCGCTGAATTGAGACAGCTACAGACGGCGATCAACACTACCACGTCGACGATCAGTTTGGCGTGCGGGATGTTCATAGCCTGCAGCACGGTCTGGTAGGAGCCTTGTTCTCTGAGCCCCGGCGCGTTCCACGGCACCAGCGCGACCACGAAGAAAATCGACAGCAGGTAGAACAGCGCGATACGCCAGATCACCGAATTGGTCGCCTGGGTAATCTGCCTGCCGGGGTTTTTCGATTCAGCGGCCGCGATAGTAATAATCTCGGTGCCCATAAAGGAGAACATGGTGGTCAGGATCGCCGCCATCACCTTTTCCATGCCGTTTGGCATAAACCCTTGCGTATCGTAAAGATGCTGCAAACCGCTGGTGCTGCTGTTGGGCATATAGCCGAGCACGGCGAGGCCGGCGGCGCCTAAAAACAGGATAATCGCCGTGACCTTCAGCAGCGCGAACCAGAATTCAAATTCGCCATAGTTCTTCACGCTCAGCAGGTTGGTGGCGGTCAAAATCAGCGTAATGGCGAGGGTAAATTGCCAGATGGCCACCTGCGGGAACCACGCGTGCAGGATGGTGCCCGCCGCGTTCGCCTCCAGCGGAATAACCAGCACCCAGAACCACCAGTAAAGCCAGCCAATGGTGAAGCCCGCCCAGCGGCCCAGCGCGTGGTCGGCATAGGTAGAGAAAGAGCCGGAATCGGGCAGGGAGACCGCCATTTCCGCCAGCATACGCATAATCAGCACCACCAGCGCGCCAGCGGCAGCGTAGGCGATCAGCACCGCCGGGCCCGCTTCGGCAATCGCATGGCCGGACCCCACAAACAGGCCGGCGCCAATCACGCCCGCAATTGAGAGCATGCGCACATGGCGCGGCTTGAGGTTTTGGGCCAGTGCATCTTCATTCGACGTCTGCATACTCGTCATCAACATGTCTCCAGAACGGTTTCCAGGGCGTTTGCGCCCAGGACGAGCAGGGGGGCAGGCGCGCCGCAGCGAGCCGGAGAGAGTAAGGCCATCAGGGCGTGATGACATACCAGGCGATCGGGGCGATGCCGATGCGGCATCAGACGTTTTTGCGCGTTCATCTTATTAACCTCGCTGATATGTTTTCTTTACAATTCACGACAAACGCGTCTATTTATGCGCGTCAGGCGCTAAGTTGCCAGAGCCAATTTCAGCAAGGAGGAGGGAGCCAATTGCAGCTGCTTTATGCCGATCACCTATTAGAACGACTACAGGGTTTACAGAGTGGTTCGTTGCAGCAGCGACTGCTGGCCTGCATTCAGGCCGCAATCATTGAGGGGGTGTTTCCCCGCGGCGGGCGTCTGCCGCCCACGCGCGATATCGCACGCGAGCTGGGGGTGTCGCGCAACACCGTACTGCATGTTTATGACAGCCTGATGGCGCAGGGCTACGTGACGGCGCGCACCGGCAGCGGCACCTGGGTGGCGGAAACGCTGCCGGAAATCTGTTTGCAAAGCCAGGCCGTCGAGCTGCTCCAGCCGGCGGCCACGCCGCTACCGGCGACCCTGTCAAAACGCGGCGCGATGCTGTTAGGCCACGCCACCGCCTCTCCCTATCAGTGGGGCGCCTTCGTGCCCGGCGCGCCCGACGTCACCGAGTTTCCGCATAAGCTGTTTAGCCAGATTCAGGCCAGGCTCAATCGCGATCCCGATGTGCACCGGCTGATCTACAGCAGCGGCGGCGGCTGCCCCGATCTGCGCCATGCGCTGGCGGAGTATCTGCGCGTCGCGCGTTCGGTTAAGGCCGACGCCGATCAAATCCTGATCACCGAAGGGATCCATCAGGCGGTAGATCTGGTGAGCTGCGTGCTGGGCGATCCCGGCGACCTGGTCTGGATGGAAGAACCCGGCTACTGGGGCACGCGCAATGTGCTGCGTAAAAATGGCCTGAAAATTCGCGCCGTGCCGGTGGATGAGGAGGGGATCGTGCCCGTCTCCGGGCCGCCGCCGCGCATGGTGTTTGTCACGCCGTCGCATCAGTATCCGTTAGGGGCTCATCTGAGCCTGGCGCGACGTAAGGCGCTGCTGGCGCTGGCGCGGCGTCACCAGAGCTGGATTATCGAGGATGATTACGACAGCGAGTTTCGCTTCTCAGGCAAGCCCTGGCCGTCGCTGCAGGGGCTGGAGGAGGACGCGCCGGTGATCTATATGGGCACGTTCAGCAAGACGCTCTATCCGGCGCTGCGCATTGGCTACATGGTGGTGCCGAAGATGCTGGCCGACCCGCTGCGCACGGCGGCGGCCGAGCTTTATCGCGGCGGTCATCTGCTGATACAGCGCGCGCTGGGCGAGTTTATTCGCCAGGGGCATTACATGGATCACATCCGCCGTATGCGCTTGCTCTATGGCCAGCGGCGTCAGTTTTTATGCCGGCTGATTGAGCGCTATCTGGGGCCCTCTTTTTTACCGCCGGCAAACCATGAGGCTGGATTACATCTGGTGCTGAGGCTGCCCGCCGGCTGTGACGATGTGGCGATTGCCGCCCAGGCGCTGAAGCGCGGCGTTAAGGTCCGCGCGCTGTCGCAGTACTATATGCATCAGCAGAGCCAGCGCGGCCTGCTGCTCGGCTACGCCTGCGTCAATGAACGGCAGTGTCAGGATGCGTTTGGCGTGCTGAAGGGCTGTTTAGTTGAGGCGGGCGTTACGACGGCGGCGCCTTAGCGCGCGTAGAAAAGGGGCGCGGCGGCCGCCGCGCTGGAGGGAAAGTTTATGCCGAAGCTGCGGGCTGTTTTACCGCGAGCAGCACCGAAGAGGCTTTAATCAGGGCGACGACCCTTTTGCCCTTGCTGATAGCCATCTCTTCGCTGCTTTCATTGGTGATAACGGCCGTCAGGCTGACGCCGTCATCGGTCAGAAGGTGGACGGTGGCGTTGACCGCGCCCTTTTCCAGCGAAGTAACCTGACCAGCAAACTGATTGCGGGCTGAAAACAGCAGGCCGCTCTCTTCAGACGCGAGGATAATCCAGGGCGCCTTAATTAACGCTATCACCTCTTTGCCTTGCTCCAGGCCCAGCCTGACTCGGCTGCTGCTGGTCACCACTGCAACCAGTTTTCCTCCGTTATCAAGGGTGATTTCTATTTCATCATTAATGGAGCCGGGATGAATCGCCGAAACCTGGCCGTGCAGCTGATTACGCGCCGAAACTGACATGTCATTCTCCTTGAGGCGGAAAGGGGGCTGTCCGGAGAGTGTAGATGAAAACGAGCGCGATAATGACCGCTGCCTGACCCAACATTGGCGGAAAACTACCGTTTATTGTCGGCGCCGCCACTGTCTCAGATGCATGCTGCTTCATACAATCAGCAGACATTCAGTCAAGAGAGAATCGTCATGCCGAGTTTAATAAGTGAAATTGCCCCCGCGTCTCCTGCCGAAGCGTTGCAGCATTTTAGCCGTCGCCTGGCCTTTGAAACCGACTGCTCTGATGTGCACCAGAGCCAGACAGCGGGCAACGTCGACTATGTGCTGGTCGATGTCAGAAGCCATGACGCCTTTTTGGCCGCGCATGTGCCTGGCGCGATCAATATTCCGACGCGCACGATGTCTGAGCAGCGGATGGCCGACTATGCGCCCGACACGCTGTTTGTGGTCTATTGCGCAGGGCCGCACTGTAACGGCGTCCATCGCGCCGCGGTTCGTCTGGCGGGGTTAGGATTCGCGGTCAAAGAGATGATCGGCGGGCTGACCGGCTGGGTTGACGAAGGGCTGCCACTGCAGGGAGGAAGTAACGAGACGGCTGGTACGGGATTCGCCTGCGAATGTTAAACCCTGCGATCACCATACGAGTGGCGCTGCCCGGCGATGTCCCTGCTCTGCTGGAACAGATGCGTTCACTGGCGCAGTTCGAGCGCTATATCACCGACTTTAACGTTGATGAACAGGCGTTATTAACGCGCGCTTTTGGGCCCGATCGCCAATGTCATATTTTTGTCGCCGAGTGTCACGGCAACATTGTTGGCTATGCCGTGATGATAGTTATCCGCTTTACCTTTGATCTAAAAAGCACGCTGGTGCTAAAGGAGTTTTTTGTCGATGGCGCAAGCAGGGGTAAAGGGGTAGGTTCTGCGCTTTTTCGCTACGTGGCTGCCTGGGCTCTGGTTGAGGGCGGCGGCCGACTAAAATGGGACGTGATGGTCGGAAACCACAAGGCGGAGGCCTTCTATCAAAAGCATGGGGGCGCGCCTGATACCCAGTGGATCCCCTATGTGATGAATGAAGATGCGCTGCAAAAAGCCGCTGGGGTGAAGAGCACGGATGAAAAGTTAGACTCACAGGGTAGAGGCTGCGCTGTTGCTCAGGCGGTCAGCGTGAGAAGCGGCAGCCAGACTTAAAGGCAAACGGAAGAGGGCGCTTCTCTCTTCGGTTTGCAGCGTCTGCTTTGAGCGAGGAGCAGACTTTGACAGTTATTCTCACAGTTGAGGGCGCCATTACTAACCTTCGAGTATCGGTAATCCTCCCGCAGTCAGGTTCAATACTTTATGACTGCACTAACAATGGTCATACCCAATGCATTGCTGCGTTTACTGACGCGAAGTGTTGCACCATCAACATAATAGCCCGCAGGTTCACACACCTTTATGCGTCTTTTCAGGTCTGGATCGTCAACGTAAGCGCCAGAGCAGTCATTACGGCTGCGTGCCGAAAACTCACTGGTGGCAGTATAAGTGCTTATTGCACCTGGAAGCAGCCAGACAGCAGTGCTTAGCAGGATATAGCCAAAGAAGAGCACAATCAGAACTGACCCCACAAAGAGCTTTAAATTATCTATAATGCCGTGGACACGCTTACCGTTACCCCATTTTCTGATGCTAAACGAAAGGCAGAAACCGAGGATGAGGCCCACAACAAGCAGCACATGCAACGTGCATTGAGCCAGAAAAGTAAATCGATCAATTTCCTTTTGCCACACAAGGAAAGCAAATATGGCGCCCAGTACACCAGTGGTTACTAACAGTAATCGGGGATACGTCCAGCCATTCATCTGGCACTCTCTCCTTGAGTCAGTATTACGTTCAGGGGCTGAAATTAATTCCTTTGACGGGGTATTTGCGCTCGATACAGGCGCCGCCCATTTTCCTTAAACCGATGTCCGTGCAAATAGTAAAGATATTCTCATTCTGATGAAATATCATCCTGCTGACAACTATCAAAAACTCCGCTTTTGGCACAAAGCAGACTGACGCGCAGACCAGTGTCCGCTATGAGCGAAAAGCGGACATTTCGATAACATGCTCATTGTCAGAATAAGCAAGAATGCATAGTGAATTTTTACTCGATTCGATATAACTGAAACAAAGGACAATCCCACCAGAGAGGTAAGCATGGCGCTTTCGCATGAACTAATTCTTATTTACACCACTTACTTTGTCGCAACAGCCAGCCCAGGGCCAAGTAATATGGCTATTATGGGTACGGCCATGAATAAGGGCCGTGGTGCAGCCTTGGCTCTGGCAGGTGGTGTCATCGGCGGTTCGATGATGTGGGCGCTTCTGGCGGCCTGCGGCGTGTTAACCGTTCTTGCAACTTTTGCGCAATTGCTGATCGTGTTAAAAATTGGAGGTGGGTTGTATCTGTTATGGCTGGCATGCAAAGCGGGTAAATCTGCGCTTTCCCGCTCTGACGCCAGCGTGTGTAAATCACAGGACAAAAGCGTCGCATATGGCAAACTTTTCCAGCAGGGCATCCTGATGCACGTCGGCAATCCTAAAGCGATCCTCACCTGGGTGGCGATCATGTCCGTAGCACTTAAACCGGGCGCGGCAGCTTCTGCTTTACCTGAGATAGTTTTCGGCTGTGCGACTATTTGTGTGGCAGTATTCTGCGGCTATGCGCTGCTGTTTTCGACTTCATTAATGAGCGCGTTTTATCGTCGTATTCGTCGTGGGCTTGATGCGTTATTAGCCTCCTGCTTCGCTATTGCAGGGCTAAAGCTGATATTTAGCCGTAGCTGAAGATTTAGCGCCTTAATCCTTATTCATACTACATCTGTTTTAGTTGTGTCCGCTGCTGGCACAAAGCGGACATTATTTTTCCAGTATTACTTCTTTACCTTGGCTATACAGCGCTTACTCAACCCTCAAAACAGCAACTGCCATGCGTCTGTTCAGTCAATTGCGCAGGGAAGCTTACAGGCCTGACCCAGTCCGCCAGGCAAACCCTGTTAAGTCGGGTGATAAAATGAAGGTGGCTGGCCTGTAACCCGACGGAACATCGTCGCGAAGGAGGAACCATTATCATAGTCGAGCGACAACGCGACTTCATTCACCGGTGTGCCCGTTAGCAGCAATGCCAGCGCGCTGACCACACAGGCTCGCTGACGCCAGGCGGAAAACGACATGCCGGTTTGCTGCCGGAAATGGCGACGAAATGTGCTGCCGCTCATAAACAGCGCGCTGGCCCAGCGTTCGGCCGGATCATGGATGGTTGGTGCGCGTAAAAAAGCCTGACACAGGGCTAACAGCGCGGGCTGCTGCGGCAAAGGGATCTCGAACTCGCGCACCTGCATTGCCGCCAGTTCAAGCAGCATTAAGTCTGTCAGCGCCCGATCGCGTACGCTGTTATAGCGCGGTGGTAAATCAACCGCCTCCATCAATAACTGTCGCAAAAGCGGCGATACGGCAATTACTTCGCAGCGGCTGTTGTTACGTAAGCTGGCGGCGCATGCGGGTTCGATATACAGGCTACGCGTAGTGACACCCATAAACTTTACAGCATGCAGGGTTTCGGGGGGGATCCATACCGCATGCTGGGGCGGCACTACCCATTCCCCATCACGGGTTGAAACATGCATCAGGCCGGTTGCGCCATACAGAAGCTGCGCGCGGCGGTGCTGGTGCTGCGGCAGGAAAAATCCCTGCGCGTAGTCGTTGCCGAGCGCCACAACCTCACGATCCAGTCGATCGAAATCGTCAATTTTTCCGTTTCGCACATCCGCCCCCATCTGACCAGTTTGCAAGGGTAATTGAGCGCTGCGCAAATGGGAAGCGGGGCGCTGGCGCGATAAGCTGCTGCCTCATTTGCAAACGGGGTACGTCTTTGAACGATTTGATGATTATTGCACTTGCCGGTTTTACTACCGGCATAACCACAGTCCTTTTTGGCTTCGGCGGCGGTTTTGTGGTGGTGCCCTTTGTTTACCAGCTGCTGCTGCGGCAGCCTCAGCTGGCAGGCAATGCGATGCATATTGCTGTGGCCACCTCGACGGCGGTGATGATTTTCAACGCAGGCTGGGTCAGCTACCAAAACTGGCGCGCGGGCAGGCTTTCTTCACCCGTCTTGTTCCCCCTGCTGTGGTTTATCGCCACAGGTGCGGTAGCCGGTTCGTGGCTGGCGGGAATATTAAGCGAGGTGCTGATTCGCGAGCTGTTTATTTTTTATATGCTGATGACGATTGGGGACTGTATGTTGCGCAAAGGCTTCTTCAGCGGCAACGCGCCGCGTCGTTTGTCACTTTTGACGGTCACCGGTGGCGGTATGCTAATCGGCATGATTGCCGCATTGCTGGGCGTGGGCGGCAGCGTCATGACGGTGCCGCTGTTGCGGCGACACGGTCATGCGATGCGCGAGTGTATTAGCGCCGCCAACCCACTTTCCCTGCCGGTAGCGTTGTGCGGTGCGGTGACCTATGCGATAAGCGGCTGGCACAAAATTCCGGCAGGCGATTTTGTGGGTTTTATCAGTCTGAAGATTCTAGGCCTGCTCGTGGTGGCCGGCTGGGCGGGTATAGTGTTTAGCCGCAGGGCCATCCCCGCCGTCCCCGATGTCTGGCACGCGCGAATCTACGTGATGCTGTTGTGCATGGTACTGGTGGCTATGTTGCTTTAAACAAATCCTGCTTTGCAGATTTAGTTGCTTCTACAGCGGCAATATCTGCATGAACATCCGTTTCTGGCTCAAAGCGGAGGGCCGCAGTCAAGGTCCGCTATGAGCGAAAAACGGACATTCAGTGGATAAGTAAAAAAATGCTGATTTTGCATTCAAGGCTTGTTAACTTAAATGTCAATGAAAACACACTCTGTCCTGTTCCATTCAACCATTATTATCACCTGTCTGACCCAGGTGGGATAACGTTCGCCATTTTCCCGCCGGTAAGGCGGGCCTTACCGGTAACAGTCCAGTGAGGTAAATAATGAACACTGCTACAGTAACAACGTTAGAAAAACCTACTTTGCACCTGCTATGTGGAAAAATTGCATCAGGCAAATCCACATTATCAGCAAATTTGGGTTCATTACCCGGTACCATAATTGTCAGTGAGGATCAGTGGCTGGCAGCCCTCTTTGCTAATGAAATGCAATCCATATCTGATTATGTGCAGTATTCCTCAAGGCTTAGAAAGGCTATGAAACCTCATCTGGTGTTACTACTTAAAGCTGGTTTATCAGTCGTTCTGGATTTTCCGGCAAATACACAAACAAATCGTGAATGGATGATGAGCATCATTAAGGAGTCAGGTGCCAGTAATAGACTGCATTATCTGAAAGTATCAGATGAAGTATGTAAAGCCCGATTACGCGCCCGTAATGCAGAAGGCGGGCATGAATTTGCGGCCTCAGATCAACAATTTGAAACTATAACGCGTTATTTCTCAGAACCAACGGCTGATGAAGGGTTTGATATTACTGAATACAAGTGAATTTACCTTTCTGCCCATAAGTCGCCAGCTAGCGGCTTTATTATTTTCCATCTCTTATGGTTATACACAATGCTAAAGCGAATTAAATATCCGCTTCAGACTAAGAGCGGACAAGCCAACTGAGTTGAAGGTCCGCTGTGAGCGAAAAGCGGACGTTGGGTAATTGACGTCTCTACCAGGTATAGAGTGCTTAACAGCTTAATAACTGAACTCTTCCCTTAACAACCCAAAAATCCAGTCATCCTGCCAACAACCATGCAGGAAATAGTTTTGCCTTAGTGTGCCTTCATGCTGGAATCCAACCTTAAGCAATGTTCTGCGGGAGGCTTCATTACCTGAAGTCACCGTAGCGGTTAACTTTCGATACCCATGGGTGTTGAAAGCAAAACGAGCAACATCTTTTAGAGATTCACTACCAAAACCTTTGCCATGAAATTCGGCGGCAAGAATGAACCCTACTTCCGCAATGCCTTCATTACGCTCAATAAAGCCAGTAACACCAATCGGTATACCTGTATCCTTTTGACTGATAACAAGACATAACCAGTGTTCACTGCCTTTATGCCAGGGTTGCAAGCGCTTCTCGAAGGAGTGGATTCTGATTTCTTCATCCGTGCGTGAATCGCTAATAAAATGCATGACGTCACGGTCCTGATTTAATGCCTGGAAAAATGGCCAGTCAGTATGGTTGAGGCAGCGATAATCAAGCCTGGCAGAAGGTACATAATGCATTGGCGATTTCCTTGTTTCGCTTTAACTCGCGTTAGACCGAACGATAATACGGGCAGAACTTCATCAATACTCCTTAACACGCTGCAAAGTTTGCAATGTCCGCTTCTTGCACAAAGCAGACACAACGCAGCCACCCTGAAAAAGGGCTCCCCCCAACAACACACCCCTCAGCCTTCCAGCGCACCTACCACCACCGCTTCCATCTTCTCTGGCGTAGTAACAGGAGCAAAACGCTTCAGCGGTGTGCCGTCGCGTCCAATAAGAAACTTGGTGAAGTTCCACTTAATGCGCCCACCCAGCACGCCGGGCAGTGCATTTTTCAGGTAACGAAACAGCGGGTGCGCGGAGGCGCCGTTAACCTCGACCTTCGCGAACATCGGGAAGCTCACGCCGTAGTTAATGTGGCAGGTCTGCGCGATGGCGTCAGCGCCGCCGGGCTCCTGTTTGCCAAACTGATTGCAGGGAAAACCCAGCACCACCAGACCCTGAGCGGCGTACTTCTTGTAGAGCGATTCCAGTCCTGCGTATTGCGGCGTAAATCCACAGTGGCTGGCGGTATTCACCACCAGAACCAGCTTGCCAGCGTAGTCGGCCATCGGGATAAGCTGGCCGCTCAGGCTGGTGGCAGAGAGTTGATAAAAAGGGGTCATATCAAAATCCTCAGGGTGACTGACATCGCCGGTTGGTGATGTAACAGAGGATAATGGTCTGTCGATCAGAATGGCACATTTTTCACGTCTGCTTCTGCAAGGCGCGGCGAGGGGCGAGCAGGGAAGATACCCGGAAAAGCCGTCAAAAGCCGCTGTTCACCTCGCCGCAGGCATTAGCGCGCATAACCGTCACGCCCTCAGAGCAAAACGCCGTTTTGTGATTTACGGCAGTCGCGCGGGCTGCAGCCGAACCAGCGGCGGAACGCGCGTGAAAAAGCGCTGACTTCCGAGTAGCCCAGCAAAAGCGCCATTTCTGACACCGACAAATGGTGCTGTTTGAGATAGTGCGTTGCCATTTCTTTGCGCACGCTGTCGACCAGCGCGGAAAAAGAGGTTTGCCTGTCGCGCAGTCGCCGCTGTAGCGACCAGGCCGATAACCCCTGTTTCTCGGCGATAATCTCCAGCGAGGGCTCGCCGCTCAGTAGCTGCAGATGAATGTCGGTGCGGGTTTGATTAACGGTATCCTGACCGATCACCGGCGGGCTGAGTCGACGGATGGCGTCCTGCATCACCAGCAGCAGCATGGGGTCGTGATCCGGCATTTTGCGGCTCAGATCCGTTTTAGCAATCATCATCGAGTTAAACGGCTGATCGAAATAGACCGGCGCATCGAACACCTTACAGTGCTCATGCCAGTGCTCAGGGCGCGGATGCTCAAAATGCACTTCGCGCGGCGCCCAGTGCCGTCCTGCCGCGTGGCGGATCAGATTCAGAAACATGCCTAGCGTCAGCTCCGCATCCTGACGGCGCAAGAGGATGGCGCCGTGACGCACCTGATAATCGAGCTGCCAGCAGTCGCCGTGCTCCGTCAGACGGATACAGGTATTGTGCTGATGCCAGGGAAACGCATTCACCACGTTGCGCAGCGCCTGCTCCAGCGTGGCCGAACAGAGGCCGATATAGCCGATCAGCCCCAGCGACTGCGGTCGGAACTGATGACCATACTGCAACCCGAAATTATCCACGCCCGCCTGGCTGGCGGCTTCTTCCAGCACCCGGCAGTAATTCACCAGATCCAGACTCAGCGTCGGGCAGGCGAGCGTATCGGGATCGATGCCGCTGATGCCAAAAATGCGATCCACATCGCCGCCCTGAGCGTTAATGAAATCACCCAGTCCTGTCGCGGCGGCCGACAGGACGCCACGATGACTGCTGCCTGCGCTGGAGAGGGTCGTCAGCGCGACTTCGGGAAATCTGCTGGTCATGATGTTTTCCGCCTGAAACAAGAGATCTTTAGCTTCTGCAAAAAACATACCAGCCGTCGAGCGCGTGATAACAGTCACTTAGCGCTGTCTCTGCGCATTTTGCACAGCGGGCGGTCACGCAGGCACCGCCAGAGTGCGCTAAACCCCAATCGGCAAAGGGCTGCCTTCAAGGTAGCGGCGGCAGAGGCGCACCGTATCATCGGCCCAGCCGTCGCCCAGGCTGCGGGCCATCTCGGTTTCACTGTGGGAGGCCACCCAGGCCGTCAGCTGAATCCGGCGCTGAATCAGCATTGACGGGATGATGGCGCGCTCCTCATCGCCCAGATGCGCCACCTGCTCGTAGCCGTTTAACCAGTTTTCCACCCACTGCGGGGCGCTGGGATGATGTTCGACAAAGCTGATCGCCGCGGCAAGATCGTGCAGATACCAGCCCATGCCGCAGTCATCGAAATCGATGACCCGCGTTTCGCCTTTGTGAACCAGCAGATTGGTCAGGCGCAGGTCGGCGTGGATTAGGCCGTAGCGGTCGGCCGACTGACCAAAGGCCGCCATCTCACGACCCACGTGCGCCAGCGTCTCTTCGATAATGCCGTGTTGTGACGGCGCTAAGCCCGCCACATCACGCCAGTCGCCCCAGTGGCCCGCGGGAGAGACCATGCTGTGATGATCCCAGACGATACGGCGAAAAGATTGCGGCTTTTGCCAGCGCCGACTGTGGTGGTGCAGCTGCGCGGTGATGCGGCCTAGCTGACGAAAAGCCGCCGGATCCACCGCATCGGTGAGCATATCGCCCTCGATCCAGTGAAACAGCACGGCATAGCGCTCACCGCCATCCGACAAGGGAAGGGTCTGGATGCGCTGACCCTGCTCGTCGCTCACGGCAACCGGCACGCAGATGTCAGCAGCCTGAAGGGCGTCCAGCCAGTGCAGCTCGCTTTCAATGTCCTGCTTAGCGTGGTAATCGCCCCGGTGAATGCGTAACGCATAGCGGCCCCGCGGCGTGGTGACAGTCAGGGTTGCGTTCTCGGAACGGCACAAAAGTTTGACCCCCGCGTGCCGACAGGCGGGATAGGCCTGCAGCGCCTGATGGGCAAGCTGAAGAATGGCGTCGTTACTTAAGGTGTCATATTGCTTAATGCTCATGGCTGGCTCCCGTTCTCTGCGTGTGGAGGCAGCATGGCGCTGAACCCACCTGGCACGCTTGACAGCAGAGCGGGCAAAAATTGACTTCAGCCGCGCGACCACGGCCTGAGCGGGGGCGACTTGACCGCAGCCGACGAGCTTCTGTTTTCTGCGGTCAAGTTTTTCTGAGGGCGCTGTGTCCATTATCTACCCGTCAGCTGTTTAGCCATCGCTTTTCACTTTACACAGACGGGGAACGCCGTGATGAAAGAGAAACTGAAACCCACCCTGGGCACCCTGCAACTCTGGGGCATCGCCGTGGGACTGGTTATATCGGGAGAGTATTTTGGCTGGAGCTATGGCTGGGGCGCTGCAGGCACCCTCGGCTTTCTGGTCACGACGTTGTTTGTCGCCGCCATGTACAGCTGTTTTATCTTCAGCTTTACCGAACTGACCACCGCCATTCCGCAGGCTGGCGGGCCCTTTGCCTACAGCCGTCGCGCCTTCGGCGATACTGGCGGATTGATTGCGGGCATCGCCACGCTGATCGAGTTTGTCTTCGCGCCCCCGGCCATCGCTATGGCGATCGGCGCTTATCTCAACGTGCAGTTCCCGGAGGTGAACCCCAAACTGATCGCCGTCTGCGCCTACCTGATCTTTATGGGCCTCAACATCATCGGCGTCAGCATTGCCGCCACCTTTGAGCTGCTGGTCACTCTGCTGGCGGTGATTGAACTGCTGGTGTTTATGGGCGTGGTGGCGCCGGGCTTCAGCCTGGCGAACTTTGTCGCGCACGGCTGGGCGGGGCAGGAGACGTTCTCGCTGGCGTCGGTGTCCGGCATGTTTGCCGCCATTCCTTTTGCCATCTGGTTTTTCCTCGCCATTGAAGGCGTGGCGATGGCGGCGGAAGAGGCAAAAGAGCCGCGCCGCACCATTCCTCGCGCCTATATCAGCGGCATTTTAACCCTGGTGGTGCTGGCGATTGGCGTCATGGTGTTTGCGGGCGGCGCAGGCGACTGGCGCACCCTCTCTGGCATTAACGATCCGCTGCCGCAGGCGATGAAAATGCTGGTCGGCAACGATTCGCGCTGGATGCACATGCTGGTGTGGATTGGGCTGTTCGGCCTGATCGCCAGTTTTCACGGCATTATTATGGGCTACTCTCGCCAGTTCTTTGCGCTGGCGCGCGAAGGCTATTTGCCGCCGTCGCTGGCAAAGCTGTCGCGCTTTAACACGCCGCACCGCGCGATTCTGGCGGGAGGCGCGGTCGGCATCCTTGCAATTTTCTCTGACGGCATCAGCTTTCAGGGCATGAGCCTTACCGCCGCGATGATCACCATGTCGGTGTTTGGCGCCATTGTCATGTACATCATGAGTATGCTGAGCCTGTTTAAACTGCGTCGCACGGCGCCGACGCTGGCGCGCAGCTACCGGGCGCCAGGTTATCCGCTGATCCCCGGCATCGCCCTGTGCGGCTCGGTGATCTGCCTGATCGCCATGCTGTGGTTCAACCCGCAGATCGGCGCGCTGTTTGTGGGGCTGATGGTGGCGGGCTACCTCTATTTTCTCACCACCCACTCGCGCCGCGGCGCGCTCGCGCAGCGCGCGGTTGCCGCAGAAACCGAGTAACGCTTATATCCGCCCTGCAGCGCCAGGGCAGCACCAAGACCAAGGAGTCACGATGACGGTACGATCAACCATTATGGATACCAACAGCTTTCGTGCTGAACACGCGGAAACGCTGGCGCCGGAGATTCGACAGCTGACCAGTAAGCGCAGCCAGGTGCTGGGCGAGTCCTATCGGCTGTTTTACCGCAACCCGGTGCATCTGGTGCGCGGGCAGGGCCAGTATCTGTGGGACAAGGCGGGCAATCAGTATCTGGATATGTACAACAACGTGGCCAGCATTGGTCACTGTCATCCGGCGGTGGTAGAGGCGGTGCATCAACAGATGATGCAGCTGAATACCCATACGCGCTATCTGCACGAGTCGATCCTGGCGTACAGCGAGCGCATTCTGGCCACTATGCCGGCAGAAATCGATCGCGCCATGTATATGTGCACCGGATCCGAAGCGAACGATCTGGCGATCCGCATTGCCCAGTGCTGGAGCGGCGGCACCGGGATCATCGTGTCTAAAGAGGCCTATCACGGCACCAGCGCGCTCACCTCCGGCGTCTCGCCTGCGCTGGGCAGCGGTCAGCCGCTGTCGCCGCATACCCGGCTGGTGGCGCCGCCCGACTTTTATCGCATCCAGACGGCGGATCAGGGCGCCTGGTTCGCGCAGCAAATTCAGCAGCAGATCGATGATATGCGCGCGCAGGGGATTAAATTTGCCGGTTTTCTGGCTGACTCGATCTTCTCGTCGGATGGCGTTTTACCGGGCCAGCCCGGCTTTCTGAAACAGGCGATTGACGTTGTGCATCAGAACGGCGGCATCTTTATTGCCGACGAAGTACAGCCCGGTTTCGCCCGCACCGGCGAGGCCTTTTGGGGCTTTGCCCGACACGGCATCGTGCCCGATGTGGTGACCACCGGCAAACCGATGGGCAACGGCATTCCGGTGTCGGGGCTGATGGCAAAAGCGCCGGTGCTGGCGGCGTTTAGCGATGCGCTGCCTTACTTCAATACCTTTGGCGGCAACCCGGTGTCGATGGCGGCGGCGCATGCGGTGCTGGATGTGATTGAGCAGGAGGGGCTGCAGGCGCACAGTCTGCACACCGGCGCCGCGCTGCTGGCGGCCCTGCAGGAGCTGCAGGCGACCTATCCCTGCATCGGTGAGGTGCGTGGTGCCGGTCTGTTTATCGGTTTTGAGCTGGTGAAGGACAGGGAAAGCAAGCAGCCGGATAAAGCGCTGGCGCTCGACCTGGTGGAGGCGCTACGCGAAGCGTTTGTGCTCACCTCTGTCGCCGGACCCTACGGCAACGTGCTGAAAATCCGCCCGCCGCTCTGTTTCCAGCTGCAGGATATCGACTGGGTGGTGAGCGCGATGGATCGCTGTTTGAGGAAGTTGACGGGCTGAGGTTAAGCTGTAAAACGCCTCCCTGTCCGCTGCAGGCGAAAAGCGGGCAGGGGAGAACATCCTCACCGCAGAGATAGTGTAATGCGCTTTGTTATGCTAAGAATATTTGCCAGGCAAAACGACTTTGCGCAGGCTGGCATTTATTCCATCCTCAGGGTGAGGAAAAAATCATGAAAAATTCGATAGTTCCTGAAGAGTTTCAGCATTATTTCAGTGACTGGCACTTCTCTCCCGTCATCGAAGCTGATGGCACTTTCTATCTTTCAGGTGTGACCGCCGCGCGTAAGGATAAACCGATAAGCCAGGACCCTGAAGAACAATTCCATGATGCGTTTTATAAGCTGGGTGTTTATTTAAACGCCGCCGGTTTAAATTATGAAAATATCCTTGAGATGACCACTTTTCATATCGACCTTAAAAAACACATCGCGGTTTTTTCCAGAGTAAAAGATGAATATATTAAGGCGCCATACCCGGCATGGTCTGCCATCGGCGTATCAGAATTTATTCCAGAAAATGCCCTCGTGGAAATGCGGATTGTGGCAAAAAGGTAGTTTTTGCGCGTCTCGCAAACAGGTCAGCCCTGTCCGCTGCTGCTAAAAAGCGGACAACGTTCTCTACTATCCAGTGGCCCAGTTCGCATCCAGCTGACCAGTTCCCCTCACTCCTGCGCCCGCTCAAACGTAGCGATCACCCGGTCAATATGCTGCTTCATCGCCGCTCTTGCCGCCTTGCCGTCGCGCTTCTCCAGCGCGGAGAGGATCTTAAGATGCTCGGTTTCCGACGCCAGCGGCATATCGCCCGGCGTATAGTGCGCCTGCAGCATGCGGAACATACTGCCGTAGCGATGGCCGAGCAGGTGACCGATGATAAAGCCGTAGGCGGGATTGCCGCTCGCCTGGGCAATGCGGATATGGAATAGCCGGTCGCCGGGATGGGTGCGCGACTGCGCGCGGTTATCTTCGCAGTTTTGCCGATAAGCTGCGCGGATCAGCGCCAGCTCCTCCTCGCTGGCGTGCACGGCGGCCAGCGCGGCGGCCTCCGGCTCAATCAGGCGGCGCGCCTGCAGCAGGGAAAAGGGCGGCAGCTCGGTGGAGAAATCGAGTTTGATGCCCAGCTCATCGTCCGGCTCGCTCCACTGATCGCGCCCGGCCTGCATCATCACCGGCTCCTGGGTGCTGGCGCGCGCTTTGACAATCACGCCATTGCCGACCTTCACATCCACCAGCCCGATCACCTCCAGCGCGATCAGCGCTTCACGCACTGAAGCACGACTGACCTGCAGCTGCTCAGCCAACTCCCGCTCCGCTGGCAGGCGACTGCCGGGGGGAAATTCGTTGTTGTTGATAAGCGTGATCAGCTGGTCAGCTATTTGTCTGTAAAGCCTGAGGTTTTCCATCTTTTTTATCGGCATGGCACAGCTACCTGTCTAAATAAATTCAGTGACCCGCTGCACAAATAATCAACAGGGCCCTTGTCAATGTTACGCAATTGTCAATAAAACGTAATGCGTCAGCGAAAAAGTAGCCAGCGTTATTTTGCACACCCGGACGGGCAAAACCTCTCTCCATTGGCCTGACCATTAGATCTTTGTACCAGAGGATATGCAATGAATTTACACGGAAAACGCGTATTAATCACCGCTGCCGGACAGGGCATTGGGCTGGCCAGCGCACGCTACTTCGCTCAGCAGGGCGCAGAGGTGATCGCCAGCGATATCAATCTGAACGCGCTGCAGGATCTGCCCGGCATCCGCGCCTACCGGCTGGATGTCACCGATCGCCAGGCGATCGCGGCGGCGGCGCAGGAGCTGGGCACGCTTGACGTCTTGTTTAACTGCGCGGGCGTGGTGCACAGCGGCAGCCTGCTGGCGTGCAGCGAAGAGGAGTGGCAGTTCGCGCTCGATCTCAACGTCACGGCGATGTTTCACATGATCCAGGCCTTTCTGCCCGCCATGCTGCAGCAGCGGAAAGGCTCGATTATCAACATGTCATCGGTGGCCTCCAGCGTGAAAGGGGTGGCGAATCGCTTTGCCTACAGCGCGACCAAGGCGGCGGTCATCGGCCTGACGCGATCGGTGGCGGCGGACTACATCGGCGAGGGCATCCGCTGCAACGCCATTTGCCCGGGCACGGTGGATTCGCCGTCGCTGCGCCAGCGCATCGCCGCACAGGCGCAGGCGGAAGGGCGCCCGGAAGCGGAAGTCTATGACGCCTTTGTGGCGCGTCAGCCCATTGGCCGTATCGGCACGCCAGAGGAGATCGCCTGTCTGGCGGCTTATCTGGCATCCGATGCCAGCGCCTACACCACCGGCACCGCCCAGATTATCGATGGCGGCTGGAGCAACTAACAGGAGTGGAACAATGAAATTATTACGTGTGGGCGAGCCGGGCAACGAGCGTCCGGCCCTGCTGGATGCGCAGGGCGAGCTGCGCGATCTGTCGCATTATATTGATGACCTCGCGGGCGAGGCGCTGCTGCCATCCTCGCTAGAGAAGCTGCGCCAGCTGCCCCTCAGCGAACTGCCTAAAATAGACGGCCAGCCGCGCATCGGCGCCTGCGTCGGGCAGATCGGCAAGTTTATCTGCATCGGCCTGAACTATGCCGATCACGCCGCCGAGACCGGCGCTGCCATCCCGCAGGAGCCGGTGGTGTTTGGTAAATGGACCAGCGCGGTGGTGGGACCTAACGACGCGGTGCGCATTCCGCGCGGCTCGGTGAAAACCGACTGGGAAGTAGAGCTGGGGGTGGTGATTGGCAAAGGCGGCAGCTATATCGACGAAGCGGATGCGCTCTCCCACGTCGCGGGCTACTGCGTGGTCAACGACGTCTCGGAGCGCGAATATCAGATCGAGCGCGGCGGCACCTGGGACAAAGGCAAAGGCTGCGACACCTTTGGCCCCATCGGCCCCTGGCTGGTGACCGCCGATGAGATCGCCGATCCGCAGCAGCTCGATCTCTGGCTGGAGGTTGACGGCAAACGCTATCAGAACGGCAACACCCGCACCATGATCTTCAGCGTCGCGCACATCATCAGCTATCTCAGCCGCTTTATGAGCCTGCAGCCGGGCGACGTGATCTCCACCGGCACGCCGCCGGGCGTCGGCATGGGGCAGAAGCCGCCGGTCTACCTGCGTCCGGGTCAGGTCATCCGCTTAGGCATCGCCGGACTGGGCGAGCAGCGTCAACTCACCGAGGGCAGCGAAGCATGACCAGACTGACTGCACTGCGCGTGGAAGATATCCGCTTTCCCACCTCCGCGCATCTCGACGGCTCGGACGCGATGAACCCGGATCCCGACTACTCTGCCGCCTACGTCATTATCGAAACCGATAACGCGGCGATCAGCGGGCACGGCCTGACCTTTACCATCGGGCGCGGCAATGAAATCTGCTGCGCGGCGATCCGCGCGCTGGAGCACCTGATCGTCGGCCGTCAGTTAGAGGCGATCGTTGCCGATATGGGGCAGTTCTGGCGCGATATCACCAGCGACAGCCAGCTGCGCTGGATCGGGCCGGATAAAGGCGCCATTCATCTGGCGACCGGCGCGGTGGTCAACGCGGTGTGGGATCTGTGGGCGAAGTCGGAAGAGAAGCCGCTGTGGCGGCTGGTGGCCGAACTGTCGCCGCAGGAGCTGGTGCGCTGCATCGACTTTCGCTACCTCACCGACTGCATCACGCCGGAAGAGGCGCTCGCCCTGCTGACGGCGCAGCAGCCGGGCAAAGCCGCGCGTATCCGTCAGCTTGAGCAGCACGGCTACCCCTGCTACACCACCTCGGCGGGCTGGCTCGGCTATGACGACGACAAGCTGCGCCGCCTCTGTCAGCAGGCGGTCGACGCCGGCTTCTCCCATATCAAACTCAAAGTGGGGCGCGATCTGGAGGATGACATTCGCCGCGTGCGCATTGCGCGCGAGGTGCTGGGGCCGGATCGCCAGCTGATGATCGACGCCAATCAGGTGTGGGAAGTCAATGATGCCATCGACTGGGTGCAGCAGCTGGCGTTCGCCGAGCCCTGGTTTATCGAAGAGCCCACCAGCCCGGACGACATCGAAGGCCACCGCACCATCCGTCAGGGCGTGGCGCCGGTCAAAGTCGCCACCGGCGAGATGTGCCAGAACCGCATCATCTTTAAGCAGCTAATGATGCGCGAGGCGATCGACGTGGTGCAGATCGACGCCTGTCGCCTCGGCGGCGTCAACGAAGTGCTGGCGGTGATGCTGATGGCGGCGAAATACCGGCTGCCGGTTTGTCCGCATGCCGGCGGCGTGGGGCTGTGCGAATACGTGCAGCACCTGTCGATGATCGACTTTGTCTGCATTGCCGGTAGCCATGAGGGCCGGGTCATCGAGTATGTCAATCATCTGCATGAACACTTCCTGCATCCGTGCGAGATCCGCGGCGCCGCCTATATGCCGCCGACCGTGCCCGGCTTCTCTATCGAAATGCTGCCCGCCTCGCGCGAGAGATACCGCTATCGCGGCGAGCGAGGCTGAGATGCGCATCGACGCGCATCACCATTACTGGCGCTACGACGCGACGAGCTATCCCTGGATCGCCGACAGCATGACGCGTCTGCAACAGGATTTTCTGCCGCAGGACCTTGCGCCGCTGCTGGCGCAACACCGGCTGGCGGGATCGATTGCGGTGCAGGCGCGGCAGAGCGCGGCGGAGACGCAGCAGCTGCTGCAGTGGGCGCAGGCGCTGCCGGCCACGCAGGTGGTGGGCTGGATCGACGTCACGGCGGCGGATCTGGCACCGCAGCTGGCGGCGCTGCGCCATCCGCGGCTGCGGGGATTTCGCCATCTGGTGCAGGATGAACCCGCTCCTGCTGGCTGGCTAAGGCAGCCGCGCGTGGCGGCGGGTATGCAGCAGCTGCAGGCGCAGCGTTACGTGTGGGAGATGCTGGTGACCTGGCGTCATCTGGCGGACGCCACGCAGTTTGCCGCGCGGCACGATCGCCACTGGCTGGTGCTTGACCATCTCGGCAAGCCGGATATTGCGCGCGGCGCGCAGGCCTGGGGCGAGCAGGTGGCCGAGCTGGCCGCGATGCCGCACGTGGTCTGCAAGCTCTCCGGGCTGGTGACCGAAGCGCCGCAGGGGCAGTGGAGCCGTGCGCAGCTGCGGCCCTTTATCGACGAAGCGCTGGCGCGTTTTGGGCCCGAGCGGCTGATGTTCGGCTCGGACTGGCCGGTCTGCTTGCTGGCGGCGGAGTATCACGCGGTGGCGCAGCTGGTTGACGAGGCAGCCGCTGAGCTGTCAACACACGAACAGGCCGCCCTCTGGGGCGAAACGGCCGCGCAGGTGTATGGCCTGACAGGAGAGAACAATGAATCTGTTTTTGCAGGATAAGGTGGTTATCGTCACCGGCGGCGGATCGGGCATCGGCGCCGCTATCTCCTGCCTGCTGGCGGAAGAGGGCGCGATCCCGGCAATCGTCACCAACGCGCAGCCGGATGAGAGGTGGCTGGCCGCGCTGCGTGAGCAACAGCCGCAAACCGAGGTCATCCTTGCCGATCTGTGCGACGAGCAGCAGTGCCAGCGCGCGGTTGAGAGGGTGCAGCAGCGCTTCGGGCGCATCGACGGGCTGGTGAACAATGCGGGCGTCAACGACGGCGTCGGGCTGGACGCGGGGCGCAGCGCCTTTGTTGCCTCGCTGGAGAAGAACCTGCTGCACTATTACCAGATGACGCACTTCTGCCAGCGCGCGCTGGAGAGAAGCCGTGGCGCCATCGTCAATATCGCGTCAAAAACCGCGCTGAGCGGGCAGGGCGGCACCAGCGGCTACTGCGCGGCAAAAGGAGCGATTCTGGCGCTGACGCGGGAGTGGGCGGTGTCGCTGCGGCACAGCGGCGTGCGGGTGAACGCCGTGGTGCCCGCCGAAGTGATGACGCCGCTTTATGAACGCTGGATTGGCACCTTTGCCGATCCCGCGGGCGAACTGGCAAAAATTACCCAGCGTATTCCGCTCGGCCAGCGCATGACCACGCCAGAGGAGATCGCCAACACCGTGCTGTTTTTGCTTTCGTCGCGCGCCTCGCACACCACCGGCGAGTGGCTGAGCGTCGACGGCGGCTATCTGCATCTCGATCGGGCGCTGCTATGAGCGGCGTCACCGCGCGCTACGCCCTAGCGCTGGATCTGGCGGACGAGGCGGAGAAGATCGCCGAATATCAGCGGCTGCATCAGCGCATCTGGCCGGAGGTGGCGCAGCATCTGCGCCAGCACGGCGTCGTCAATATGGAGATATACCGGCTCGGCACGCGCCTTTTTATGGTGATGGAGGTGAACAGACGCTTTAACGCGCAGGATTTTGCTCAGGCCTCTGAACAGGATCCGCACATTCAGCGCTGGGAGGCGCTGATGTGGCAGTTTCAACGGCCAACGCCCTGGACGCCCACAGGGGAAAAATGGGTGGCGATGGCGCGAATATTCTCTTTGCAGGACCAATAACAACACTTACCGACTCTACGCTACGAGGATATAACCATGGCAATACAACGCGTCGAGACGCCGGAAAATATCGGCGTCGGGGGATCGATCAGCCTGCGCTGGGCGTTCATGCTGATCACCACCCTGTTTTTTATGTGGGGCGTCTCCTACGGCCTGCTGGATGTGCTGAATAAACACTTCCAGGAAACGTTAAGCGTCACCAAAGCGCAATCGGGATTATTACAGGCGGCCTATTTTGGCGCCTATTTTATCGTGGCGCTGCCGGCCGGCTATTTTATGCGTCGTCACGGCTATAAGGCCGGCATCCTGGCGGGACTGGCGCTCTACGCCCTTGGCGCGCTGCTGTTTGTGCCGGCGGCGATGGTCAATAATTTCTCCGTGTTTCTGTTTGCGCTGTTCGTGCTGGCGTGCGGGCTGGGCTGTCTGGAAACCGCCGCCAACCCCTACGCCACGGTGCTGGGCGATGCCAGCGGCGCGGAGCGTCGTCTTAACCTGGCGCAGTCCTTTAACGGCCTCGGGCAGTTTGTCGGGCCGATGATCGGCGGCTCGCTGTTTTTCACCCACGCCACGCAGGATGCGGCGCAGGAGAGCGTAAAAACCACCTATGTGGTGATCGCCTTTGTGGTGATTGCCATTGCGCTGCTGTTTAAACGCACCGCCTTGCCCGATATCCGCGAGGCCGCCAGCGAACATGCGCAGCAGCCCGGCGCTACCCTGTGGCAGCAAAAACATTTTGTCGGCGGCGTGATTGCGCAGTTCTTTTACGTTGCGGCGCAGGTTGGCGTTGGCGCCTTCTTTATCAACTATGCCACCGAGCACTGGCACGGCGTCACCAACCAGAGCGCCTCCTATATGCTGTCGGTCGCGATGATCTGCTTTATGCTGGGCCGTTTCTTTTCCACCTGGCTGATGGGCCGCGTCAAGCCGGCGGCGATGCTGGCGGCCTATGCGCTGATCAATATCGTACTGTGCGCCGTGGTGATGCTGGGCGCGGGCGATGTCTCAGTAGTGGCGCTGATTGCTATCTTCTTTTTTATGTCCACCATGTTCCCGACCATCTTTGCCATGGGGGTAAAAAACCTCGGACCCTCCACCAAACAGGCCAGCTCGTTTATGATCATGGCGATTGTCGGCGGCGCGATTATGCCCTATTTCATGGGGCTGATTTCCGACCATGTCAGCACCGCCGTGGCCTATGGCCTGCCGCTGCTCTGCTTTGGCGTAGTGCTGGTGTATGCGCTGAGACAGCGTCGCGCGTTATAAAGGAGGGGCGATCCGGCGGGATCGCCCGGTTTGCTTTATCCTTGAGCCGGCGCGGCCTTCATAGCCGGACGCTGCGGCAGCAGCCAGAGGAAAGCGATAATCATCACCGTTAGCGCCAGCGAGGCGCTATAGCGGCTCAGCGCAAGGCCGCCGGCGGCGACTGGCTTGTCGAGGAAGTCGCCCACCACCGCGCCCAGCGGGCGGGTCAGAATAAAGGCCGCCCAGAACAGCGCGGTGCGCGAAAGCGAGGTAAAGCGGCTCGCCACCCATATAAGGGCCAGCGCGCCGACAAACAGCAGGATGCCGCCGTCGTAGCCCAGTCCTTCGCTGTCTGCCGTCCAGTCACCTAACGCGGTGCCCAGCGTTTGTGAAAACATAATGGTGACCCAGTAAAAGCACTCCGTAACGCCGTTGTTGACGGAGCTTACGGCGATGGTGCCGCAGGTCACGCGCCAGATAAACAGGGAGAGGATCAGCAGGGTGCTCAGCAGCAGCGTACCACCCAGATAGCCGATGCCCAGCGAGCGATCGGCAAAGTCCGCCAGCGTGGTGCCAACGGTGGTGGTGGCCACCACGGTAAACCAGTAGATCCATTTGTTGAAGCTGTGGCCTTTAATCTGCACCACCACAGCGACCAGAAAGATGATGGCAAAAATCAGCGTGCCGGTCAGGTAGCCAAGATTCATTGACATGGTCACCGCATCGCCGCCGGTTTCACCCAGGGTGGTCGCCGCGATTTTGGTTAACCAGAACGCCGCCGTGACGGCAGGAACTTTACTCAGAGATAGTGGGTCTGCGATCTTATTTTGCATAGGGAGTGCTCCGGAAAAGCCCAAAACGGGCTGATGCAGCACTGAAGCTATAGGATTATTCTTAAGAGAAGGTTAAGCGGGCGAGGCGACATGCAGAAGTGTGATCGCGCGCAGGAATGGGATAAGGGCGGAGAAGTTACAGGAGTGAAAAACACAATACAGTTACGCCTGCGTATATTAGCGATAGTCGCAATGGACCCAACTGTGAAATCAACCTTATCCCAGGTGGCGCCGCAATGACAACCGGATAGGGTTAAAGTAGCAGTAACGAAGGGCAGGTTTCGTACACCGATCAACGCCCAGATTCATAAACCCGGCAACATCTTTTACAGGATTGCAGTACAAGTCGTTATATATTTAAATGTATAGCGATGTTCATACCGAAAGAGGATGTTAAATGAATCTGTATATGTTCTATATTGGCGGCAATGCGGGTAAATCCAACATTGAAGTGCACGACATCCAGTTTGTTGCGGCAAACAAACCAGAGGATGCCTGGCCCGCTCTTCGTGACGTATGGTTTGGTGATAAAGATAAAATTCATATTGACGGCTACAGCCGTGTTACCTGGGCTGACGGATATTCTGTCACTCTGTCCGCTGAACCTTCCCGTTCAGCAAACAGGTTATTTTTCGTCAATGCAGGGGGCTACCGGCCTGATACGCTCGCTGAGTTACATGAATTCGATCTGTTTGTGGCCGAAAATGCGCAGCAGGCCAGGAAAAAAGCGTTACAGACGCTGCTGTGCGGCACCGACCATCAGCATAAGGATAATTTAAAGGACGTGGATGATTGCCTGTTGCTTGAAAAGATAGGTGAGTTCTTTATTCATTTGATTCCCTGCGACTCTGGACATCGTGATCAACCAGAGTGGCAGGGTTATCAACCTATAGGTATCTGACACTGGCCAGGCTGCAGGCGCGGCGATAATAGCAAAACATTTTTCTACCCGGCAGGTTATCTTAATTCCTGCCTAATCAACGGAGAAAGGACACTACCGTGAAAATCTACTGGACCCTGAAAAGCATCCCTGAACTGGCCGATTTATCCCTGTGGGAACGCGGCAGGCGGTGGCGGAGCGCATATAAGTCCGTTTATCGGCACTGGGAAACCTGGTGCGGGCTCGCGCTATGCGGTGGCTGTGCGGGTGTGGGCGCCCATGTATTTGATAGGGTGGGCGGCATACTGATGGCCGCACTGGGCGGTTTTCTGTACGGCCAAATAGCAACATACGTTGTCCTTAAATATTACCGCTATCGACTGCGCGGCGGAGCCAGGTAATTTTAGGAACGAACAACTTTTCCGCTCTGCAACTTCGCAATGGCATGCAATTTAGCTAACCGAAGCTGCTAATTAATTGCTAATAGATCCAGCAAAGCGTTTATTGAGCGTTTTGGATTAGAACATGAGCGGGGCGGGAGCGCGTTCTGGAGAAGGTCATTGATAGAATGGGGATCTGTTTTATTTCAACGGGTCAATATTGTGAATGCATTAAAAAAAATCATTGCCGCTGGTATTTTGTCCATTTTGAGTGGTGCGGCTCAGGCTAATCCCCCTGTCTCTTTCAAATTGTCCAGCCCGGAAATCAAAAATGGCCACTTTGAAAATAGCCATCTGAGCAGCGCCGCGTTGGGTTTGGGATGTGTTGGGGGAAATCGTTCACCTGCTCTTGAATGGGAACATGCTCCTGCTGGCACGCAGAGTTTTGTGCTGGAGATATTTGATAAAGATGCCCCAACGGGACACGGATGGGTGCACTGGACAGTGGTCAATATACCAGCCAGTAGCCACGCGCTTGCGGCTGGTATAGGATCAGATAATAAGGGATTGCCGTTACCTGCCTTTCAAACTCGCACCGATTTCGGTATACCGGGATACGGTGGGCCATGCCCGCCCGCCGGGCAGACACACCACTATGTGATCACCCTTAAAGCGCTGAATATTGCCACGCTGCCTCATGTTACAGCCGATGCTACTCCGGCTCTGGTTGGCTATCTTGCTAACATGAATATTCTTGCAGCAGCCCGTCTGGAAGTGATACAGAGCCGGTAATATTTCCAGGTTATGTCAGGGCAACGGGCGTTTACTGCACGCGAATTTGCTTTGGATTAAAACCATAGCGGGCACGGAAACGGGCAGAAAACTTCGATGGATTTTCATAACCCACGCTCAGCGCTATCTGGAATATTGTCTGGTCTGTAACCTGTAATAGTGCCAGGGCATGTCCCATTCTGGCTTCGGTGACAACATTCTTGAAAGAGGTATTTTCAGCATTAAGCCTGCGGCGCAATGTCGCCTCTGACATGGCAAAGTGACGGGAAATTTCTGATGCTGTCCAGTTTTTCAGGAGATCTTTTAATACCAGCTTTCTGATGCGCTGACTCAGCATTATGTTTGCCGCTGGCTTCAGCATCAGACCGAAACTTTCTAACCATAGGCACATTTCCTCCATGCGTTTCATTGCCACTCTGTCGGGAATGCCTGCGGTGTCCCGAATCGAGATGACCGCATGGTCGAAAGCCTGGCGAAAAACGAGGCTCACATCGCGGAGCACGCGCGGCATATTGCTTTCGTTTTCGCCAGTGGGGTCATATAGCGTTAATAAAGGAAAGCTCAGCCACACGGCCTCAAAAGGCGTGTGGTTTGATGGAGGAATATTGGTTACATCGAGTGAGCTTCCCGCACTGACCAATATGGCCTCGCCTGCAGACACAAGTATATCCTGGCCGCGCCACGCAATGCTTTTTTGCCCCTGGCGGACCATAACCAGCAGTGTTTCATCAATAAAAATCTGGTTTGTGAGTAAGCGTTCGACCTGAATAACATGGGCGGTACTGGCTATAGCCTCACGACTCCATAATGTCCTTGATGTTTTAAGCATGTGTCCTGTCTGAATGTCGGGAATGAAATACGAAAAAAGTCACTGTTATCGGACTGTATAACACGACAATTATTACCGCCAGGCATTTCCCCCGGCAGCGGCAGACCTGCCATCCAGTCGCGTACCGGGACGGAAGTGAGATTCACCTTATCCATGAAGCCTGCTGACAAGTTTACTGAATAATAATATGCACGTTGGATTCAATATTAACCTGATAGCGAAAAGTGGACGTCAAACCTGAGCATCAGCGGAGTTTACTCTCCCTCTCCAGGCGCGCTTATTCAGCATCACAAAAGATGATATTGTGTTTTACAGTAGCTAAACCTCAACCAGGATGGTTTTAAAATGAATGGCTCTTGTTTGTGTGGCACGGTGGTATTTGAATTATCTGATAAGCCAGCACGCTTTTATCGCTGCCACTGCTCGCTTTGCCGAAAGCAGAGTGGCGTAGGCTACAATCTCGCCACGCTGGTGAAAGGTGAGGGGTTTCGCTGGATCACAGGAGAAAACCATATCGCTTCATGGTCTAAACCTACTGGTTATCGCACCGATTTTTGCCAGCTATGTGGCTCGACGGTGCCTAATCCTTTGCGCGACCAACCTTATGTCTGGATCCCTGTGGGTTTACTGGATGAAAGCAGTGACATGGAATGTGCAGGCGATTTCTGTACTGATGATGCCATGCCCTGGGATAAAACGCGTTCAGCTAACCACCATCCAGGCGCTGTCGATTCACTGGCATCACTTTTAGAAAGCCTGAATATCGCGCTCTAATGCTGGCTCCTTGCCTCTGGTATCGGGTAGTAAAATGATAAACACGTTGGCTATTAACCAAACCAGAGGCTAACGGACGTTAACAAACAGCGTTGCCTTTACGGTTAAAGTTCTCTTAACAGCCTGGCGGGGTTACCCGCATAGATACCTTTAATCAGTATGGGTTTGGTCACCACGCTGCCTGCGCCGACAACCGCGCCACTACAGATTTCAGTTGTCAAAATGGTTGCGCCGCTACCTATGGTTACATCATCGCCTAATACAATGCGGATCCAGTTATCCGTGGTCGTGTCAGGACGACCCGTTTTAAACAAGTCGTTGGCGAAGTTAACGCCATGCCCAATAAAACACGCTTTACCCGTTGTCACATTTTCACAGATGAATGTATGAGACTGGACGCGGGTTCTGCTGCCGATAACACACCCTTTTTGTATTTCAACAAAGGGACCAATAAAGACATCGTCGCCCAGCTTACATTCATAAATATTCACAGGCATAACAACCCTGACATTCTGCCCTTCTTCAACATCGCGAATAGTGCTTTCGAAAATCTGCATATCACCTTTTACCTGGTTTCACTCTTTAGCGTTAAGATCGGTTAAAAAGCCAGAATGCCGTAATTTTTTACTTAGTAAAGATGAAAAATCTACGCCGAATTGACGCGGCTAAGACCAGCCAGCCTGTTGTACTTTGCTTTCGCAACATCGATTCTCGTCCCCGGCTATGATGGCCGGTTCCTGCCGGCTGCATCCACCCAAAACCCTGCGACCTTAGCAGCGAAAACAGGTCAAACCGCGCAAAAATCCACCACCGTCACCTTTATTGCCCGCCTTAACCCGCAGCTTCGTTCAGGTTGTTCTATCTTTAATGTCGTTAAAAAAATAAACCAACCGCTGGAGCATGGGTTAATGTCGAAAGAAACAGAGAAACAACCACTGAGCCACCGCGCGCCCACCACGGGCCCTGAATCCTCAGAACCGGGTTTAGGTTCGCTGGCACCGAAGGATGGGTCGCATCAGCCTTCGCCTGAGCCGACCCCGCCGGGCAAACAGCCAACCGCGCCAGGCAGCCTGAAAGCTCCGCAGACGCATAACGCCAAACTCGACCAGCTCGAAGCCAGCCGTAAAAACGGCACCGACCGCGCCCTTACCACCAATCAGGGCACACGCATCGCCAACGATCAAAACTCGCTGCGCGCCGGTTCGCGCGGTCCGACGCTGCTGGAAGACTTCATTATGCGTGAGAAGATCACGCACTTTGACCATGAGCGTATCCCGGAGCGCATCGTGCACGCGCGCGGCTCGGCGGCGCACGGCTATTTTCAGCCTTACCGCTCGTTAAAAGATCTTACCAAAGCGCAGTTCCTCAGCGATCCCGAGCAGACCACGCCGGTTTTCGTGCGTTTCTCCACAGTGCAGGGCGGCGCGGGTTCCGCCGATACCGTGCGTGATATTCGCGGCTTCGCCGCCAAGTTCTACACCGAAGAGGGGGTGTTTGACCTCGTCGGCAACAACACGCCGGTGTTCTTTATTCAGGACGCGCATAAATTCCCTGACTTTGTGCACGCGGTTAAGCCAGAGCCGCACAACGAAATTCCGCAGGGCCAGAGCGCCCATGACACCTTCTGGGATTACGTCTCTCTGCAGCCGGAAACCATGCATAACGTCATCTGGGCGATGTCCGATCGCGGCATTCCGCGCAGCTATCGCACCATGGAAGGGTTCGGTATCCACACCTTCCGCCTGATCAACGCCGAAGGCAAAGCGACCTTTGTTCGTTTCCACTGGAAGCCGGTGGCCGGTAAAGCGTCGCTGCTGTGGGATGAGTCGCAGAAGCTCACCGGTCGCGATCCCGATTTCCATCGCCGCGATCTGTGGGAGGCGATTGAAGCGGGGGACTACCCGGAATATGAGCTGGGGCTGCAGCTGATCCCGGAAGAGGATGAGTTCAAATTCGACTTCGATATTCTCGACGCCACCAAGCTGATCCCGGAGGCGCTGGTGCCGGT
This sequence comes from Pantoea sp. Z09, assembly GCF_022394795.1. NCBI lineage: Bacteria > Pseudomonadati > Pseudomonadota > Gammaproteobacteria > Enterobacterales > Erwiniaceae > Pantoea > Pantoea sp. Z09. The sequence continues at coordinate 2,246,562 of NZ_CP092373.1, read as the reverse complement.
CGAGATCGTCGGCAAGATGGTGCTGAACCGTAACCCGGACAACTTCTTCGCGGAAACCGAGCAGGTGGCCTTCCACCCTGGCCATATCGTGCCGGGCCTGGATTTTACCAACGATCCGCTGCTGCAGGGGCGTCTGTTCTCCTACACCGACACCCAGATCAGCCGTCTGGGCGGGCCGAACTTCCACGAAATCCCGATCAACCGTCCGACCTGTCCTTACCATAATTTCCAGCGTCAGGGCATGCATCGTCAGGATATCGATACCAACCCGGCCAACTACGAGCCGAACTCCATCAACGACAACTGGCCGCGCGAAACGCCGCCGGCTGCTGAAGGCGGCGGTTTTGAAAGCTATCAGGAGCGGGTGGAAGGCCACAAGGTGCGCGAGCGTAGCCCCTCATTCGGAGAGTACTATGCCCAGCCGCGTCTGTTCTGGCTGAGCCAGACCGAGGTAGAGCAGCAGCACATCATCGGCGCCTACTCGTTTGAGCTGAGCAAGGTGGCGCGCGCCTATATCCGCGAGCGCGTGGTGGATCAGCTGGCGCGCATCGATATCGCACTGGCGCAGGGCGTGGCGGATAACCTCGGCATCGCCCTGACCGACGAGCAGCGTAATATTCAGCCGCCGGCGGCGGTAAATGGCCTGACCAAAGATGAGAGCCTGAGCCTCTATGCGAAGCCTGATGGCGAAATCAAAGGGCGTCAGGTCGCGCTGCTGATCAGCGATGGCGTCAAAGCCGCCGATGTGCTGAGCATCCTGCAGGCGCTGAAAGCCGAAGGCGTGCACGCCAAACTGCTGGCGCCGCATATGGGCCAGGTGCGCGCCGATGACGGCTCCGTGCTGCCGGTCGACGCCACCTTCGCCGGTCTGCCTTCTCTGACGTTTGACGCGGCGATCGTGCCGGACGGCAATATTGATGCGCTGCTGCTGAGCGGCGATGCCCGTTACTTCCTGCTGGAAGCCTACAAGCATCTCAAGGTGATTGGGCTGGTGGGTGGCGCGCGCCGCTTTAAAGCACAGTTCGGTCTGGAGGATGCGGACCAGGAAGAGGGAATTGTGCAGGGCGACAAAGCGGAGAGCGCGCTGATGGCGCAGTTCACGCAGGCGATGAAGGCGCACCGCGTCTGGTCACGCAGCCAGAAGGCTAAATCCATTCCGGCCTGACGGGATCCCGCAGGAGAGGAAACCGGGGCGCCATGTTTTCATGGCGCCCTTTTTTCGTGTAAGGGGGCAGTTAAACACGCATCTGCGCAAGATCGGCCAGCAAGCCCGGACCCGTCGGCTGCCATCCCAGCTGCGCCTGGGTGAGGGCGCCTGAGGCTGACATATCCAGCGCGACAAACTTGCTCAGCCAGCCAAAGTGCGCGGCGGCGTCAGCAGCGTTGATGCTTTTCACCGGAAGGTCAAGCAGGCGTCCAATGGTTTCGGCAAGGGTGCGCAATCGAATACCCTCTTCAGCCACGGCGTGATATCGACTGCCCGGCGCCGCCCGGTTCAGGGCCAGCAGGTAGAGCGCTGCCGCATCGTTCAGATGCACCGCAGACCAGCGAGTCTCCCCATCGTCAATCCAGGCCGACACGCCTTTCTCTCGGGCAAGCGCAATCAGCGGCGTAATCAGGCCCTGTTTTACCCGGTTGTGCACCTGAGAAAGGCGGATAAAAGAGACGTTGACGTTATTGCTCAACGCCGCGACGCCCGCCAGCTCTGACGCTTTACGCGGGTTGGGCTGTTCAGCATTGAAGTGATTTTCCACCGCGAGCGCGCCGGGTTTGTCCGCACCCATCCCGACAACCGAGGTGATCAGCAAAGGACGTGACGAGCCTTGCAGCGCGCGGGCGAGAGCGTCGATCGCCAGCCCGTCCCTTGCGCAGTTTGCGGGGAAGGTCGAAAAATCGTGATTGAACGCGGTGTGGATAACCCCATCGCTGGCCATTGCGCCGCGCCGCAGGCTTTCCGGCTCGGTGATATCGCCCGCCAGCGGCTCAACGCCCGCCGCGCGCAGCACCGCAGCTCCCTGCTGGCTGCGGGTGGGCCCGGTCACCTGATGGCCCGCCGCGATAAGCTGCGCCGCCACCGCCGAACCAATAAATCCGGTCGCTCCTGTCAAAAATATACGCATGCTCTCTGCCTTATCAGTAGGGAGGATTGCACTGTCAATCCAGCAGGGTCACTGTAAGCGCGGTCGCCAATACGATCTATGTGATAAAGTCGCTTTTTTATGTCTGATAGTCTGAGATTAAGATGGATTTACTGTCACAGCTGCTGTCGCTGCTTAAACCGGAAAGCTATGTCTCGGGCGGCGTGATGCTCGCGCCTGAACGGTCGGTGCAGTGGCCTTCTCATGACGGCGTAAAATGCTACGCCATCGTCTCGGGCGAGTGCTGGCTCGCGGTAGAGGGAGGTGCGCCGCTAAGGCTGCAAAAAGGCGACTGCTTTCTGCTGCCGCCTGGGCCCGCTTTCAGGCTGGCAACCGCGCTGTCGGCGCCAACGGTGGATTTCACCCGTGTGCGCACCGGTATGGTCTCTGCGGCAGCCGAAGTACAGGACGCAGCGTCAGGCTGCTTGCTGGCGGGCGGCCACTTTCTGCTGGCCGGGCGCGCGGCGAAGATGCTGCTGGATCCCTTGCCGACCGTGGTGCATATCCGCAACCCCGCAGACAGGGCCGCAATGCAGTGGGCGCTGGAAAGAATGGTTGAGGAGATCCGCGCGCCGCAGCCAGGCAGCGCGCTGATAGTGCAGCAGCTGGCATTTATGCTGCTGATACAGGCGCTGCGGCTCTATGCCAGCAGCAGTGAGAACACCGGCTGGCTGGCTGCTCTGCGCAACAAAAAACTGGCCGCTGCGCTGGTCAGTATGCACCAGCATCCCGAACAAAAATGGACGCTCGCGCAGCTTGCCGGCGAGGCGGGCATGTCGCGTGCGGTCTTTGCCAGACGATTTAAACAAACCGTGGGGATCGCGCCTGTCGACTATCTGACGCAGTGGAGAATGCTGATGGCCTGCGAGCGGTTGACCCATTCAGACGACACCATCGCGCAGGTAGCCGCCGCGTCTGGCTATGAGTCTGAGAGCGCCTTCGCCAAAGCCTTTAAGCAGGTGATCGGCTGTCCGCCAGGCAAGATCGCCGCGCCGCGCAAGGGCTAAACTCTGCCCCTTCAGGCTGCTGCTGCCCACCTCAACGCACACTTCCGATATCACATCAGTGATACCAATCACACTAATCGCTGAAGCTATTGGCGTGCGCGTCGATAACCTCCTCTCAGCGCCTCTTTAGCGCTGAACAGGGAACATGAGTACTGATTGCGAACGGACCTGCTTTTAGCCCCTCTTTTTTCAACACACCAGCAATTCTTTGATTACAGCGGAAATAATAATATGTCTCTCTTTAAGAGAATGGGTAAAAGCGTTATCGGTTCCCGTTTTGCCGGCGCGTCACAGCCCGCTAACGGTATTTTTAACTGTCAGGATCTACCGGCATCGCTCTCTGCGGCAGGCATCAACCGGCGCGCGGCGGGCATCCTGCTGACGTTCGTGCCGCCGGAGGCAAATTTCCATCAGGTCAGCCAGGCATGGCAGCGTTTTACCTCAGCGGATCTGACCGTGATTACGCTCTCCTCCAACGGCGCGCTCAGCGCCAGCGGCAGGCAGACCACCTACTGCAAAGGGGATGGACAAGAGGGAAGCTGGCTCTGGCTGCCCCGCAGCCTGATTGCGCAGCATGAAACTCATATCGTCGACCTGCATCTTGATGATGCCCATACGGCGACCGATCGCATTCGTGCCATCGAAGGGGAACTGGCCGCGCTGCAGCTGCAGATGCCGCTCTCCGCTGACCGCACCTTCGCCATGATCTACTGCGACGGGCTTTCGGCGTCGGAAGGTTTTCTGATGCAGGCCTGGTACAACAGCGGCCGCTTTCCCTGCCTGGCAATTGGCGGCTCCGCCGGCGGCCGCGTGAGCTTCGACGGCACCTGGATCGGCGTCGGCGGACGCGTGCTGCAGGGCAAAGCCGTTATCGTGTTCTGCCGCATGGCGGCGGGAAAATCGTTCTCGCCCTTTAAGAGCCAGAACTTTGAGCCGCTGAATAAAAGCTGGCTTATTGCAGAAGCGGATCCGGTGACGCGCACCCTGACCTCGGTGTTCAACGCGCAGGGACAGCAGAAGCCCTTTACCCAGGCGCTGGCGGAGCATCTGGCATGTCGCGAGCAAGAGCTGACGGAGCGGCTCAAAGGGCTGACCTTCGCCGTTAAGGTCGGCGATGCCTTTTTTATTCGCTCGGTGGCAAAGATAGAAAACCAGAAGCTGCACTTTTTCTGCGATCTGGAGTTTGGCGATCGGCTCTTTTTAATGCGCGAAACCGATTTCAAACAGGCCACGCTGCGCGACTGGCAGGCGTTTACCGCGCGCCACGGCAAGCCGGCGGCCGTGCTGATGAACGACTGCATCCTGCGCCGCGCGGGCAATGTCGATCGGCTGCACGACGCCCATTTCTTTAAGGGCATTCCCGCCGCCGGTTTCTCCAGCTTTGGCGAAATTCTTGGCGTGCCGATCAACCAGACCCTCTCTGCGCTGGTGTTTTTTAACCATGAGGCGAATGCCATGGCGCACTTTCCGGTGGAGTATGCCAGCTATGCCGCACACTACGCGCAGCGCGCGCTGCGCCGCTGGGAGGCGCTGAACCGCGTGCAGTCAGGGGTGCTGGCGCGCGTGGTCAACTATCAGCAGGAATTAGCTCCGATTGTGCAGGCGCTGCCGGTGCTGGAGGCGGCCACCCAGAGCCAGAGCGAGGCGCTGACCTTGGCCGAAAGCGCCATCCGCGGCATTAGCGATCTCGCCAGAGAGAGCCAGCAGGCGCAAAGCCGCCTGGGCGAAGGGCTGGACGATCTGGAAGCGATCTCGAACGGCATCAACGTCATCACGCATGGCATCAGCGATATCGCCTTCCAGACCAATATTCTGGCGCTTAACGCGGCGGTGGAAGCCGCGCGCGCCGGCGAGGCGGGCAGGGGATTTGCCGTGGTGGCGGGCGAGGTGCGCCGTCTGGCGCACTCCTCCCGCGAGCAGGCGGAAGCCACGGCGAGCAATATCAACGAGGCGGTAAGCACCATTTCACGCATTCGCGATGTAGCGACCCACACCGTTCAGACCGCCACCGATATGGCGGAACGCAGTATTCACGCCGCCGACAGCATTGCCGCCATGAGTCATCAAACGCGCCATGAGCGCGCCGATATGACCAAACAGCTGGACAGCCTGCGCACCCTGACGGCGGGCATGGACGCGATGCAGGAGGCGGTGGCGGAGCTGAAGGTGCTGCAAACCCTCTCCACCCGTCGCTAAGGCAGGGGAAAACGCAGCCCTAAACCGCAGATGCGCTCCTCAGCCGCTGGGTTTGCAGCCTGTACCAATCGTGACTACTGTTTCTGGACAGGCTGATAAAGCGACCGGCAAGGCGAAACAGGAGGAGCGATGAAGCGCGATGTCTTGAGTGAAGAGGATTACGATGAGGTGTGTCGCGTGATCGGCGATGCGGTGGTGGTGCTGGCGGAGTCGGGCCACGAAACCAAACGGGAAGAGATTTCCGGCCTGCTGAAGCGCGCGCGGCTGCATCGATCCCACAGCGAGCGCGATGAGCAGCGCATGCTGGAGCACGCTATTCGCCTGGTCAAGCCCTGAATGTCAAACCGGCCACCGCGCCGGTTTTTTTATGCCTGCCGCGCTGCTGGCGTCTGGCGGCAGGCGGGATACCAGCTCGCCAGAAAATGGCGCAGATGATCGAGGCACCATTCCGCCTCATCACGCTGCTGGCAGTAGTACATCACCGTGACCTTTTCATACTCCCGTCCACGCTGCCGCAGCGGCGACCAGCCCCAGTCGAGCACGCAGCGCGCGAAGTTAATCAGCGCGTCCGGCTCCAGCCCGTGCTGCGCCGCCTGCTCGCGCAGATAGCGGCCAAAGGCCTGATCGAGCGTCAGCGTCTCCTGTTGCGTCTCAGGCAGTTCGGGACGAAAGGCGAAATCGACGAAGCCGCACACCGCGTCGTCGCGCTGCTGCCAGTCACAGGCCAGCGTCATAAAGAGCCCGTCCTGCAGATTAATCTCTTCCAGCAAACGACGCAGATTAGCCGACTGCGCCAGCACCGCAATCTCATCAATGCGATCGGTCTGCAGGGTGAGGTCAATGCCGCACGGGTTCAGCGAGCCATCCTCGTTGCGCGTGGCGGGGAAGGGGAAATCGATATAGCCGTTGTTATCCAGTCGCTTTTCCATACGAGGTGAGCCTGCAGCCTGACAAGCCCCTGACAATAAACCATCTGGCCGCAGGACGCACGCTCAGGGGCACGTCCAGGTAATCATCGTATCTTCGTGCGGGTTGATCAGGCGGAACTGCTTATCTGACAGCCGCTGCGCGTAATAGCCTTCAGGGGTGACGGCGGAAGGCACATATTTGAAACGATCCAGCGATTGCAGTGTCCCACTCTGCACGTTAACCCCGTCGCGGCTGATGGTGAAGGCGCTGACGAGATCGAAGATCGTCGCCCGCGTCTGGCCCATCGGCTGCCCGTAGATGGTGCTGACTTCGCCCGGGCACTCCACCCCTTTCGGGCCGGAGGCGCAGCCGGCAAGCAGCGTAATAATAGTGAAAAGCGTGAGTCGCAACATATCCTGTACCTGCTTCAATCCCTGGGAATCCCGTGGCGCTGATTTCGACGCGTTGCGTCCCGGCTATTGTGATCATAGCAGGTCTGGCGCGGCTTCCCATTTGCAGTTCGATTAATAGTTAAGCTTTAAGCGTGCCAGAGGGTGACTTGAGTAGCACATTAAAGGTATTCTTGCCATCTTTGCGCACCAGTTGGGCGATTTAAGGGAAATTTAATGAAAGAAGAAGAAGCCAGTCTAATGATTATCCGTCATGCGATTGAAAAGCTTGAGGTTGAAAAAAAGCAACAGGTAATGGCATGCGTTGGGGCGATCCGCGACGTAATGCAGACGTTCGACGAGGAAAACGCCTACATGGCGCTGATGCTGATCGCCGCCGAGGTGGCTGCAGAATAATCCCCCGTCCGGCGCGGCAGGATGCGGCGCCGGGCTTCTATCGATTCATTTCCCCTACCAGCCAGCGGTGGATCACCGCGACGATCCAGGCCTGCTGCGCCTCGCTCAGCGGCTGATGGGCCGCAATATGGTGCCACTTCGCCAGACAGCCGCGACAGCAGGTCGCCGTGGCATGCTGGGCAATAAACACCGGATGACCGCGCATTGGCGTCTGCTTGCCGTCGTTAACCGGCTCCGCCGCCGCCAGACGCTGCGCGACGAAATCCGCCGCGTGCCGATCGATCACCTCGGGTCCTTTCGCCAGACAGTACGCTCGCTCTTTCGCCCCCAGATGAAAGCGGCGACGAAACGGCGACTGCGCCAGCCGCTGAAACAGCGCATCCTCGCGGGTCATGACATCTCCTTTAGGAATCAATGCGTTTTCAACCTGTTCCTGGTTTCGCTTTCGTCACGCTGTGCTAAACCTAATGCGAACCCAGGCAAGGAGGAAACATGAAAAAAACACTCACGATGATCGCTATGCTGAGCGCGGGCCTGATGCTGGCCGGCTGCGCCAACGACCATGTGCTGCACACCAACGACGGCCGCACCATTGTGGCGCAGGGCAAGCCGCAGGTGGATAGCGATACCGGTATGATCACCTATAAAGACGTCTACGGTAAAGAGCAGCAGATCAATCGCGACGCCATCAAAGATATGTCGGAAGTCGGGGATTAACGACAGCTTTTGACACATTTCGGCCCGCCCTGCGCGGGCCGTTTCGCTTTATGGGGCTGCTGGATATGTTACTCTGAAAATAATCAGATAAATCAGAGCATAACTTCAACGGAGCCTGAAAAATGAAAGCCCTTCTCGTGACCCTCGGCCTGCTAGGCTGCCATATCGCGCCCGCCTGGAGCGAAACCGAGTTTCAGATCACCTGTCCGGGCCGTCCCACCATGACCATCTCCCGCGCCGAGTATGGCCTCAGCACCCTGACGTGGCCGCAGCACCATTTTCAGATCGCCGCAGGCCAGCAGCGGATCCGCACCGAGGAGGGCGACAAGGTCTCCATTACCCGCTTTCGCAACGGCGATCGGCTGATCGTCAACAAGGCCAGCGAGGAAACCTTCTTCGTTTACCGCGACAGCGACCGGCTGTTACCCTGTAGCCGCAGCGAAACGCGCGATGTCGAGCAGCTGTCGCTGGAGCGCTATGACGATCGCGACCATCCGCACTCTTAACCCGCTTTAGCCGGAGAGCCTATGCAACTGAACGTGACGGAGAGGGTAACCCATCAGGATCTTGATGAGGTACGCCTGGGACTGAATGCCTTCAACAGCCGCTTTATCAATATCGACGAGTTAAAAGCGATCGGCGTCTTCGTCACCGACGAGCACGGCGTCAAGCTGGCGGGGCTGACCGGCTCTACCACCGGCAACTGGCTGCGCATCGACATGCTGTGGGTCAGCGACGCGCTGCGTGGGCAGGGCGTCGGCACGCAGCTGATCAGGGCGGCGGAAGCGGAGGCGCGTCAGCGCGGCTGTCGCTACGCGCAGGTCGATACCGCCAGCTTTCAGGCGCGCCCGTTCTATGAAAAATTAGGTTACACCCTGCGTTTCAGCCTCGATCGCTATCCGCGTCACCATCAGCGCCACTACCTCAGCAAGGCGCTGTAGCTAAAACAGCGGCTGCTGGCGCATATCCAGCGGCTGCTGCTCCGCCTCGTCAATCGCCGCCAGCCAGCTTTGCAGCGTCACCTCTACCCAGGAGAGATGGCCGCGCGTGGTGCTCAGCAGCACCACGTCGGGACGCAGCGTGCGGTAGAACTCCAGCGACTGCTGCAGCTCGTGCGGGTTGCTCTCCGGCACCAGCACGGTGATCCAGCGATGATGGTCGCGCGTCAGGGTATCGCCGACGAACAGGTAGGTGCGTCCCAGTGGAGAATGGTAGAGAAAGCTGCTGCTGCCCGGCGTATGGCCCGGCGTCGGCAGCAGATGGAAGTCGCCGAAGTGCGTCTCCTGCTGGGTAAAGGTATCGTCCGGCTCCAGCACGCGGCTGACCGGACCCAGCGAGCGGCTGTGGCAGTAGAGCGCGCTGCTGAAGCGCTGCTGGATGGCGCGTGCGCCGGGCGCCGCTTCATGCCAGTGCGTCAGGTAGTGGCGGATGACGCCGCCTTCGTCCGCCAGCGCCTCGTGATCGAGCGGATGCTCAACGCGGCCAATCAGCAGGTTGCCGCGCGGATGGCGCAGCATAAAGCCGTGCATCATCAGGTCGTTGACGGCCTCTTCTACCGGAAATTCCGGCGTGGAGATCCACAAATCGTCGTACAGCGGCTTCAATGGCGATCTCCCTGAGAACGGCTTATTGCTCGGGTAAAACCGGATGGCCGGTGGCCTGCAGCTCGGCCTGGTGGTCGGCCACGCGCAGGCAGGCGCGGGCGCCAAGCGGCAGCGTGACGGTATCCGCGTCGTGACCGAAGGCCAGATCGCTGATCACCGGCAGGCCGGTGAGGTCGCGCAGATAGCGCCAGACGCTGGCGAAATCAAAGCCGTTGTCATAGTCGCTCAGCGCGCTGCTGGTAAAGCTGCCGGTAATAATGGCGCGCTGTCGCGCCAGCACGCCGCTCTGCTGCAGCTGGATCAGCATGCGCTCGATGCGGAACGGATGCTCATTGACATCCTCGATCACCAGAATGCCGTCGTCGAACTGCGGCAGCCAGGGCGTGCCGATCAGCGAACAGATCATCGCCAGATTGCCGCCCCACAGCGTGCCCTGCCACTCGCCGGCGTCGGGCGTCTCGCTGCGCCAGCCCACTTTGACTGTAGGCGAAGTCAGCGCCTGCCAGAAGTGCGACAGGGTAAATTCAGATAAAGCCTCCGCGCCGAAGTTGCCCGCCAGCATGGGACCGCTGAAGCTCACCAGCCCGGTCTGCGCCAGCAGGGCGAGCTGCAGCGCGGTAAAGTCGCTGTGGCCGCACAGCGCCAGCGGCTGATTGAGCAGGCGACGCTGCAGGCCGACATAATCGATCTGCGCCAGCAGCCGACTGGCGCCGTAGCCGCCGCGCACCGCCAGCACGATATCGGGCAGCGTCTCAAGCTGCGCCAGCTGGTTAAACTCGGCGAGCCGCTCGGCGTCGGTGCCGGCGAAGCGCTGAAAACGGCGGGTGAGGGTTTCCAGGTTATCGACCTGATGGCCCGCCGCGCGCAGCCGCTCGACGCCGCGCCACGCGGCGGGCTGATTGTGACAATATCCAGAGGGCGAAACGAGGTGGATGGAGCGCGAAATCATAAGGCTATTCCTGCGGTTAGCGGGCGATTATCTGGCCGATGATGACGAAAAGCGCGACGGAAGTCACTGCGCGACACGCTTTTTTACGCAATTAAGATAAACGGCAATTTTGCTGCCGCGCGCGCCAGGTATGATAGCCTGCGACCCTATTGCATCAGGATGAATAATTGGTGAAATTTCGATACCTTGCCCTTTCCGCGCTGCTGCTCGCCGGCTGCGCCAGCGAGCCGCCAAAACAGGTCGTCAGACAACCCAACACGCCGTTAACCCAGGCGCCACCGTCAAATATCAACGCGGCCTGGGCGATGTTCACCGAAGATGCCGCCAGTCATTATGGCGTTGATGAGAAACTGCTCAGCGCCATTATTACTGTCGAGTCGGGCGGCAATCCCCGCGTCGTCAGCCGCTCCAACGCGGTGGGCCTGATGCAGATTAAAGCCGCGACGGCGGGCAGGGAGGTCTATCGCGTGCAGGGACGTCGCGGCCAGCCCTCTAACGCCGAGCTGCGCGATCCGGCAAAAAATATCGATATCGGCGCCGCCTATATCAAAATCCTGCAGCAGTCGGCGCTTGCCGGCATTCGCGATCCGCTGACGCTGCGCTACGCCACCATCGTCTCCTACGCCAACGGCGCGGGCGCGCTGCTGCGCACCTTCTCGCGCGACCGCGATCGCGCCATTGCCATGATTAACGCCATGTCGCCGGACGAGTTCTACCAGCACGTGCAGAACAAGCATCCTGCCGCGCAGGCGCCGCGCTACCTCTGGAAGGTGACCACGGCGTACCGCACCATCTAAAACGTTACTCCACCAGCAGCCGCGCGGTGGGGTAATCGACGATCAGCACGTTGACGTAGCCGCCGCGCAGCGCGCCGCGAATGGCGTGCGCTTTCTCTTTGCCGCCCGCCAGCGCCACCACCTGCTGGCAGTGGCGCACCTGCGCCAGCTCCATGCCAATCACCGGATCTTCCTCCGCGCTCAGCACCGGTTCGCCCTGCGCGTCGAAGTAGTGCAGGCAGATATCGCCCACCGCGCCGCGCTGCGCCAGGGTGCGCAGCATCTCTTCGTCGTAATAGTTGCCGGAGTTGCGCAGCAGCGCCGACGGCTCCAGGTCGCCGATGCCGACGATGGCCAGATCCACCTGCTCAAACTTCTCCAGCACCTCGGCGACGTCGGGGCTGGCGGCGAGCCGCTGACGATCCTGCACCGAATGCTCGATCGACTGCGACGGCAGCAGCCACGACGGGCAGTTGAGCAGCGCCGCCAGGTTCTGCGTCAGGATGGTCGCCTGCACGTTGCCGTTGGCGCCGACGCCGCCCAGCAGCTGGATCACCCCTTTGCAGGGCACGTTCAGCGGATGCAGCGCATCCACCATGGCGCGAATGGTGCCGCTCCAGGAGGAGATGCCGATCAGCTCGTCGGCGCGCAGCCGGGTCTCCAGATAGTGCGCCGCCGCCGAGCCGATCGCCTGCTTGATCTGCAGCGAGGAGGCGTTGTCCGGCACGTCCACCACAATCGCCTGCGGCAATCCGTAAGTCTGCTCGATCGCCTTCTCGATCGCCGGGAAAATATTGGCGGGCGGCACCACGCTGATCTTCACCACACCCTCTTTCACGCTGCGGTTGAGAATGCGCGAGACAAACGACTGCGATAACTTCAGCAGCTGCGCGATATCTGACTGCTTCATTCCTTCGCTGTAGTAAAGCGTGGCAATCTTCACCATCAGCCGTTGCTCATCCTGTTTCGCCATTCATCCTTCCTCTCTGTGTCGGCCTGGTATTGTTAACCAGGATGCCGTAAATCACAACGCAGGACATTTTGTGATCCTTTTCGCTTTTTAAACATTCCGGGTTGCGCGCCCGGTCAGAGCGGGTGCATAGTCATGTTGCATATAAAATCGCAATTGAATATTTATTCAAGCGGAGAATAACGAATGAACGCACCTCTCGTCAAACTTACCCTACTGGCTTCACTGATGGCGCTCTCGGCCGCCACGCACGCCGCCGATAAAGGCCTGCTGGCGATCATTACCCCGTCGCACGATAACCCCTTCTTTAAAGCGGAGGCGGACGGCGCGCAGGAGAAAGCTAAAGCGCTCGGCTACGCCACGCTGGTGGCGTCGCACGACGACGACGTCAGCAAGCAGAACCAGCTGATTGAAACCGCCATCGCGCGCAAGGCGAAGGCGATTATCCTCGACAACGCCGGCGCGGACGCCACCGTCGGCCCGGTGCAGAAGGCCAAAGAAGCCGGCATCCCGACGTTCCTGATCGACCGGGAGATCAACAAAACCGGCATCGCCGTGGCGCAGATCGTCTCCAACAACTACCAGGGCGCGCAGCTCGGCGCCGAGAAGTTCGCCAAACTGCTTAACGGCAAAGGGAGCTACGTCGAGCTGCTGGGCAAAGAGTCGGACACCAACGCCGGCGTGCGCTCGCAGGGCTATCACGACGTGCTGGACGACTACACCGATCTGAAAATGGTGGCGCAGCAGAGCGCCAACTGGAGCCAGACCGAGGCGTTCAGCCGCATGGAGACCATCCTGCAGAAGAACCCGAACATCGTCGGCGTGATCTCCGGCAACGACACCATGGCGCTGGGCGCGGAGGCGGCGCTGAAGGCGGCGGGCAAAACCAACGTTATCGTGGTGGGCTTCGACGGCAGCGACTACACCCGCGACTCCATTATCAACAAAGGCAATATCAAGGCCACGGTGCTGCAGCCGGGCTGGGCGCAGGCGCAGATGGCGGTGGAGCAGGCGGACTACTACCTGAAAAACGGCAAAGCGCAGAAAGAAGAGAAGCAGCTGATGGACTGCGTGCTGATTGACGACAGCAACGCGTCGAAGCTGAAAAACTTTAACCTGGCGAAATAACCGGAGGCGGCATGAAGCGGATGCGGGCCATTCTGGCCATTAGCCTGGCGTTAGCAGTAAGCGGCTGTACCGTGGTGGATCTCGACGCCAGCGGCAATCCGATCATGCCGAAAGATCCCCATGCGAAACCCGGCTACAGCAACCAGACGCCGCAGCAGATCGCCGAAGCGAGCTGGCAGAGCCGGGTGCTCGACGTGGCCCAGCAGCACGCCCTGAGCTGGGCGGATATGGAAACCAAAAGCAGCACGGTGAAAGCGGGCGGCAGCGAAAGCGTCTTCGTGCGCGCCAGCGGCACGGTGGCGGCGCTGGATGAGAGCAACAGCCGCGAACGCATCCTGACGCTGACCCTGAACGGCAAGCCGGTCAGGGTCAGTATCGGCCCGGTGATACGCAGCAACGCGCTGCGTGACGCGGCGGGTTTCCGCTTCGAGGAGTTCACCAATCAGGTGCAGTATGCGCAGCTGACCCGCGCGCTTAACCGCCACGCGGTGCAGCAGCTGCCGAAGGTGGACGCCAGCTGGGTCGGCAAACCGGTGCAGGCGCTGCTGGCGGTGGAGATGGGTCACGGCACCGTCAATGATGTGATGGCGGTCGAGCTGAAATCGGGAGAGGCGCCATGAGCGACGACATCATCCTGAGCGCCCACAACATCTCCATGCTGTTCCCCGGCACGCTGGCGCTGGATCGCGTCGACTACCGCGTCTGGCGCGGCAAGGTCAACGTGATTATCGGCGAGAACGGCGCGGGCAAATCGACCCTGATGAAAATCCTCGCCGGGGTGCAGCAGCCCACCAGCGGCGAACTCTTCCTCAACGGCGAAAAGGTGGTGCTGAGCAGCACGCGCGCCGCGGCGAAGCTCGGCATCGGCATGGTGCATCAGGAGCTGAACCTGTTTGAAAACCTCTCGGTGGCGGAAAATATCTTTCTCGGCCGCGAGCTGCAGCGCGGCATTCGGCCGATTAACGAAGCGGAGCAGGAGCGGCGCACCGCCGCGCTGATGGCGCGCCTCGACCAGCCGATTTCGCCGAAAGAGCACGTCGGCAATCTTAAGGTCGGGCAGCAGCAGCTGGTGGAGATCGCCAAAGCGCTGGCGGAAGACGCCGACATTCTGATCCTCGACGAACCCACCTCGGCGCTGAGCAAAACCGAGGTGGAGATCCTGTTCCGTGTGATCCGCGAGCTGACGCGCCAGGGCGTCACCATCATCTACATCTCGCACCGCCTCGAAGAGCTGATGGCGATCGGCGACAGGATCACCATCCTGCGCGACGGCCGCTTTCAGGCGGAGGCGGCGGTCAGCGAGATCGACGTGCCCTGGATCGTGCGCGAGATGCTCGGCAGCGAGCCGATGAGCAACTTCCTGCCGGAGGGACGCGCGTTCGGCGCGCCGGTGCTGGAGGCGGAGCATATCACCTGCGTCAGCCCCAACGGCAACACGGTGGTGGATGACGTCACCTTTAACGTGCGCGCCGGGGAGATCGTCGGCATCTACGGCCTGATGGGCGCCGGACGCACCGAGCTGTTCGAATGCCTGCTCGGCAGCGAGCGCAACTATCTTGGCAAAATCTGGCTCGACAGCAAGCCGGTGCCGACGCGGCTGCCGCCCGCCGAACGCATCCGCATGGGTATGAGCCTGGTGCCGGAAGATCGCAAGCGCGCCGGGATTTTTCCGGTGTCGTCGGTGGCGAGCAATCTCACCATCGCCAGCCTGTGGCGGCGGCTGTCGCACCGCTTCGCCATCGCCCAGCAGCAAGAGCAGGAGGCGGTAACGCACACCGTCGGCAATCTGGCGATCAAGATCTCCTCGCCGGAGGTGGCGATCAGCGCGCTGAGCGGCGGCAACCAGCAGAAGGTGGTCATCGGCCGCTCGCTGCTGACCAACCCGCGCCTGCTGCTGCTCGACGAGCCGAGCCGCGGCATCGACGTCGGCGCCAAGGCGGAGGTGTTCCGCATGATGGTGCGGCTGTCGGAGCAGGGCATCGCGGTGCTGTTCTCCACCTCCGATTTAAAAGAGATCATGGCGGTGGCCGATCGCATCCTGGTGATGTCGGGCGGCAAACTCACGGCTGATATCGCTCGCGGCGACGCGGAAGAGTCAGCGCTGGTCAAAGCAAGCGCACAGGGGTTTTAAGCATGAAAGGCAACAACGCTATGACGATGGCCGGCCAGCCGGCGAAGGCGTTTAACTCGCGCGAAAGCATTATCCTGCTGCTGCTGAAGCTGCGCACCTTTATCGCGCTGTTTTTGATCGTCGGCTTCTTTGCGATAACCGTGCCCGACTTTCTCGCGGTGGGCAGTCTGGTGATTATGGTGAAGCATATCGCCATCAACGCCTTCCTGGCGCTGGGCATCACCTTCGTGATCATCACCGCCGGCATCGACCTCTCTATCGGCGCAACGCTGGGGCTGTGCGGCATGATCGCCGGCTGGATGATCACCAAAGGGATCGTGCTGCCGATGTTCGGCATCGCCATCTTTCCCAGCGTCTGGATCATCGTGCCGCTGGTGCTGTTCATCGGCGGGCTCATTGGCGCGGCGAACGGCTGGATCATCACGCGCTACAACGTTGCGCCCTTTATCTGCACGCTGGGCACCATGTATATCCTGCGCGGCGCGGCGATGCTCACTTCGGGCGGGGAGACCTTTCCAGGCCTGCAGGGCAATCCGCTGCTCGGCAACACCGGCTTCGACCGCATCGGCGCCGGCTCGCTGCTCGGCCTGCCGTACGCCATCTGGATGATGGTGCTGCTGGCGCTGGTGATCGCCTATATCGCGCGCCGTCTGCCGTTTGGCCGTCAGGTCTACGCTATCGGCGACAACGAGCGCGCCGCCGAACTCTCTGGCGTCAAGGTGAAACAGGTGAAGATCTGGGTCTATACGCTCTCCGGCTTCTGCGCGGCGATTGCGGGCATCGTGGTGTCGTCGCAGCTGGTGGCCAGCCATCCCGCCAATGGCACCTCGTTTGAGATGAACGCCATTGCGGCGGTGGTGCTGGGCGGCACCTCGCTGGCGGGCGGACGCGGCACCATTCTCGGCACCCTGGTCGGCGCCTTTGTCATCGGCTTTCTCGCCGACGGCCTGATCATGATGGGGGTCAGCGAATTCTGGCAGATGGTGATCAAGGGCATCGTTATCATCATCGCCGTCATCATCGACCAGATGCAAAACCGCATGCAGCAGAAAGCGGCGGTGGTGGCGCAGAAGGCGCTGATCGAGGAGGGTGGCGAGGCGAAAAGTTAATCGGTGGCGGTGCAGGCGAGCTGTTTTGCTGCACCCCTTTTTTTACCCACTATGAATATATATTCGTATATGATTTTTAATTCAGAGGTGAGAGATGAATCCTTTCAATCTTCCGGTCGACGAACTGCAGCGTAAGGCGCGCGCCGTGCGCCGCCGTATTATCCAGCTTAACGCCGGCAGCCCGGCGGGCGGCCACACCGGCGCGGATCTGTCGCAGGCGGATATCGTCACCGCGCTCTATTTCCGCATTCTTAACTGCGCGCCGGATCGCACCGAGGATCCGCAGCGCGACATCTATATCCAGTCGAAAGGCCACGCCGTCGGTGGTTACTACTGCGTGCTGGCGGAGGCGGGCTATTTCCCCACCGAGTGGCTGCCGACCTATCAGCATGCTGACTCGCATCTGCCGGGCCATCCGGTGCGGCAGAAAACCCCCGGCGTCGAACTCAACACCGGCGCGCTCGGCCACGGCCTGCCGGTGGCGGTAGGGCTGGCGCTGGCGGCGAAAAAAGATGGCAGCCAGCGGCGCATCTTCGTGGTGACCGGCGACGGTGAGCTGGCGGAAGGCAGCAACTGGGAGGCGGCGCTGGTGGCGGCTCACTACGGCCTCGATAACCTGATTATCATCAACGACAAAAACAAGCTGCAGCTGGCGGGCGCGACGCGCGACATCATGAACACCGATCCGCTACCGGAAAAATGGCGCGCCTTCGGCCTGGAGGTGACGGAGTGCAACGGCAACGATATGGCGCAGCTGGTCGACACGCTGGAAAGCCTGCCGCAGAACGGCAGGCCACAGGTGGTGGTGGCGCACACCGAGAAAGGGTTTGGCGTCTCCTTTATTCAGAGCAAGGCGGAGTGGCATCACCGCGTGCCGAAGGGCGAAGAGATTGAACTGGCACTGGAGGAACTGAAAGATGAGTAATGCACAACATTTAGCCAGCGTAATGGTGAACGCGTTTATCGACGCGGTGAATCGCGGCGTCGATCTGGTGCCGGTGGTGGCAGACTCCACCTCCACCGCGAAAATTTCGCCTTTTATTAAAGCCTTTCCCGACCGGCTGGTGAACGTCGGCATCGCCGAACAGACGCTGGTCGGCACCGCCGCCGGGCTGGCGCTCGGCGGTAAGATCGCCGTCACCTGCAACGCCGCGCCGTTTCTGGTGTCGCGCGCCAACGAGCAGGTCAAAGTCGACGTCTGCTACAACAACACCAACGTCAAGCTGTTCGGCCTGAACGCCGGCGCCAGCTACGGCCCGCTCGCCAGCACCCACCACAGCATCGACGATATCGCGGTGATGCGCGGCTTCGGCAACATTGAAATCTATGCGCCATCCTGTCCGCTGGAGTGCCGCCAGATTATCGATTACGCCATTGAGCATGTCGGCCCGGTCTATATTCGCCTCGACGGCAAAGATCTGCCGCAGCTGCACGATGAAAACTACCGCTTCGAGCCGGGCAAAATCGATTGTCTGCGCGAAGGCAAGGATATTGCGCTGGTGGCGATGGGCTCGACGGTGCATGAGATTGTTCACGCGGCGGAGCAACTGGCTGAAAAAGGGATCGCGGCGGGTGTGATCAGCGTTCCATCCATCAGACCTTGCGATACCCAACAGCTGCGCAACCTGTTAAATCACTATCCAGCCGTGATCAGCGTGGAAGAGCACAACGTCAACGGCGGCGTCGGCAGCCTGGTGGCGGAAGTGCTGGCGGAAGGGGGCTGCGCCATTCCGCTGCTGCGGCTCGGCATCCCTGACGGCCAGTACGCTATTGCGGGCGATCGCGCCTCAACCCGAGCGCATCACGGCATCGACGCCGCGAGCGTGGTTAACAGCGCAGTGCGCATTTGCGCGGGAGCCTGACCATGGAAGACGCCGTTATTCTGGCGATTGATGAAGGCACCACCAACGCCAAGGCGATCGCCGTCAATCGTCAGGGCAGCGTGGTGGCGCGCGGCAGCCAGCCGCTGTCGCTGTCGCATCCGCAGCCGGGGCTGGCGGAGCAGGACGCGCTGGCGATCTGGCAGGCGGTGAAGCAGGCGGTGACCGACTGTCTGGCGCAGTGTCGCGGCGCGCCCGTGGCGGCGGTGGCGATCAGCAATCAGCGCGAGTCGGTGCTGATCTGGCAGCGGCGCGACGGCAAGCCGCTCACGCCGCTGGTGAGCTGGCAGGATCGCCGCTCTGAAGCGTTCTGCCGCGATCTGCGCGCCGCCGGCAGCGCCTCGCGCATTACCGGGCTGACCGGGCTGGCGGTGGATCCGATGTTCCCGGCGGCGAAGCTGACCGGCATGCTGGCGGGGATCCCGGACGGCGCGGCGCGCGCGGCGGCGGGCGAGCTGTGCATCGGCACCGTCGACAGCTGGCTCGCCTGGCAGCTCAGCGCGGGTGAGAGCTTTGTGACCGATCACGCCAACGCCGCGCGCACCCAGCTCTACAGCCTGCACAGCAACGGCTGGGACGATGAGCTGCTGCGGCTGTTCCAGCTGCCGCGCGCCGCGCTGCCGACCATTGTGCCGTCGGCCAGCGCGCAGGGCGTGGTGGCGATTGACGATATTCCCGGCCTGCCGCGCGGCACGCCGCTGCTGGCGCGCATCGGCGACTCGCACGCGGCGCTACAGGCGCAGCGGCGCGGCGACGAAGAGGTGGTAAAGGCGACCTACGGCACCGGCTCGTCGCTGATGATGTCGATGGCGACGCCGCTGCTCACCGACAACGGCCTCAGCACTACGGTTGCCTGGCATGACGGCGAGCTGCGTTTCGCCTTTGAGGGCAATATCACCCATACCGGCTCCGGCGCCGCCTGGCTGGGTAAAATGCTCGGCATTCAGGACCCGCGCGAGCTGACCGCGCTGGCGCAGCGCACCGACAGCAATCAGGGCATCTATTTTGTGCCGGCGCTCTCCGGGCTGGGCGCGCCCTGGTGGGATCTCAAGGCGCGCGGCATGGTGTGCGGCCTGACCGACGCCGCCACGCCTGCGGTGCTGGCGCGGGTGGCGCTGGAGTCGATCGTTTTTCAGATCGCCGACGTTTTCTTTGCTATGGAGCAGGCCGGCGGCCAGCATCTTTCGGCGCTCTGCGTGGACGGCAGCGCCACCGCCAACGACTGGCTGATGCAGCTGCAGGCGGACGTGCTGCAGCGTCCGCTGCTGCGCGCGCCCACGGCGGAGGTTTCCGCGCTCGGCGCGGCGCTGCTGGCGGGCAAGACGCTGGGCTGGTGGCAGCAGGGCAGCGAGATGCAGGCGCTGCAGGGCGGCACGCGCGTCGAGCCGCGCCGCGAGCAGGCGCAGGCGATGCGGGAGAACTACCAGGGCTGGCTGGAGGCGGTGGCGCGCTGTCGGTTTCAGCCGGCGTGAATGTTAGTGAATGTATTAAATGAGGTCTTCAACAAGGTGCGGACGTGGGTGACAAGGCCCGATCGCAAAGACGCAAAAAGCGTCATCCCTGACAGCTCGGCCCGCGCGTTTACGCCCCTCATCCCTGAGGGGCGCCCGTCACCGGGCCAACGCGTTGCGTTGTTCAAAAACGCTCCTGGCGTTTTTGTCCTTGTCGCGGGACGCTTTGCTCTTCGGTCCATGTCACCCACGTTTTAAGTTTATTAGCCGCCTGAAAAAGCATGGCATGACTATTTATTAACTGGGCCTCTAAACAGCCACACCATAGCCAAAGGGAAAGGGCGCTTCGCCCGAAGAGCAAAGCGTCCCGCGACAAGGATGTCGCGGGCCGAGGCGCAGGGATGCTTTATGCCGTCTTTGCGATCGGGCGAAACGCCCTTGACCCATCACGAAACGTAAAGCGACGGGTTCTGGCAAACTACGCCCGCCGCGCCTCTTTCTCATCGTTCTCCGCGTGCAGCATCTCCACCGGCGGAATACGTCCGCCGCTGAACTCCACCTGACGGATCGGGAAGGCGAAACGGATATCGCGCTGCTCCAGCGCCGCCATCAGCTGCAGGTTAATCTCCTGCTGAATATCCATATATTTGTTGTAGTCGGCGTCGAGCACGAAATAGACCACCTCGAAGGTAAGCTTCGAATCTTCGAAAGCGAAAAAATGGGCGCGGTCGAAGCGGGTCAGCTCGATGCCCTGAATAATCGACTTCACCAGATCGCTCACTTCGCGCACCTCAGCGGAGGGCGTGCCGTAGCTCAGGCCAAAACGAAACACAATGCGCCGCTGCTGCATACGCTTGTAGTTGTGGATGGTCTGCTGCAGCAAAATGGTATTGGAGCAGACAATCTGCTCGCCGCTCAGGCTGCGCAGGCGCGTGGTCTTCAGGCCGATATGCTCGATAGAGCCGGCGATATCGCCGAACACGATAAAATCGCCGTGCTCAAACGGCTTATCGAAGCCGATCGCCAGCGAGGCGAAGACGTCGCTCAGCACCGTCTGGATCGCCAGTGCGATGGCGATACCGCCTACGCCGAGACTCGCCACCAGCGCGGTAATATTGATGCCCATATTCGACAGAATGGCGAGCAGCATCATCACCCAGACCACCACGCGCAGCAGAATGCCGAGGATCACCGTGGTGACCGGGTTGCGCACATGCAGCGGGTCGCGCAGCAGATTATGCAACCACAGCCGGATGCCGCAGTCGATCCACATGGCCAGCTGCACGGCGAACGCGAGGAACCAGCCGTGGGAGATAAACCCGTTCCAGCTGGCAGGCACGTCGACGAAGCGCAGGGCGATCAGCAGCGAAAAAATCAGCAGCAGCAGCTGGCTGGTGCTGCGCAGGATCTCTACCAGAATCGAGGTGACGCGCACATGACGCTGCTCGCTGTAGCGCGCGATGCGGCCGCAGATAAAGCGAATGGCGCTGCGCAACAGCCAGTAGATCACCAGCGTGCCCACGACCACGATAGCGCTGTTGATCCAGAAAGTTTGATTAAGAAAAAGACGTTGAAAATAGCCGGATGAGAGCCAGTTTTCCATTGGGGAGATTCTCCTTGCTGGGAGCCGGTTTAAAAAAGAGAGCAAGGAGAAGCATAGCCTGGATGCGGCCGGAGGCCGCGCAAATCACTGAATAATTACTGAAATCGATTCGCTTTGTCGCGCGCCAGGCGCTCAAGGGCGAAAATCACCTGCTGCAGCTGACGCTCCTGCAGCGGCTCGATAGCGGTAAAACGGAAGCTGAGGCGTGGCGTAACGCGCGTTTCATTTTTGCTGCTGACCACGCTGCGCTCGCCGATATGCAGCAGCTGCGCCCCGACCTCAAACTGGCCATACTCGCCCAGCTCGACGCGCAGCTTGTTAAACCTGTCGCCGCTGTTCAAACCGTCCGGCAGCGCCTCGTCTACCAGCACGCCGATGCCGCCCAGCGACAGATCCTGCAGGCGAAAACGCACCTTCTTGCCGTTGGGCCACTCGCTGTGACAGTAAAACGTCGGCTCCAGCGGCGCAGAGATACGGAAAAATTCGCGGCGCTGAATTTGCCACAGCAGCTCCGGCAGCGGCGCGCTAAAGGCGGGCAGCCCGTCGAAGGTGGTTCTCTCCAGCGTGCCGAGGCTGAACTCTACCTTGGCGCCATGCGTTTCAGCGGAGACGCTCACCTCGTGGCAGGCGAGAATATAGTCGTTGTCGAGATTATTGCTGCCGAGATCGAAAATAATGCGCTCTGCATCGGCATCCAGCATGCGGCTGATAAACTGACCGCGCGAAAAAGTGACCATCAAGGGCGTCTGAAAACGCAGCAGATCCTTCATTACGCCTAAAACCGCCAGCGTGCCACGTTTGAGATACTGTTCGTTGTCGGCTTCTTTCACTTCCTGGCTCCAAAAGAGGGCAAATTTACGGTTCGTTAATCCATTATTCTTTGACCATTATCGGCGATCGCCGCGGGAGCTTTAGATTTTTAAGTCAATTTTTTGCCGCCGTTTACCCTGCAGTAAAAAATTTACTGTCTATACTTATCTCTGTAATTCTCCTGATTAATCAGGCGGTCACAAATTAAACGCAAAAGAAAGGAGTAGTTGATGGGTATCATTTCATGGATCATCTTTGGTTTAATCGCCGGTATTCTCGCTAAGTGGATCATGCCGGGTCGCGATGGCGGCGGTTTTATCGTCACGGTGATCCTGGGGATTATCGGTGCGGTGGTCGGCGGCTGGATCAGTACGCTGTTCGGCTTCGGTCGAGTAGACGGCTTCAACTTCGGCAGCTTTGTGGTGGCAGTTATCGGTGCGCTGGTGGTGCTGTTTATCTACCGTAAAGTCCGTAGCTAGTACGCATTGCGTCAGAACTGCAACGGGACGACCTCTGGTCGTCCCGTTTTACGTTAAACGCTAGAAATCATATCCCACCGTTAACAGCAGCGAGCGATCCGCGCCCCAGTAGCAATAGCCGGTGCCGTAGCAGGCCGCGACATAGTGACGGTTGGTCAGGTTACTGGCGTTAACCTGCAGCCACGCGCCCTTCAGGCTGTGCTGCCAGGCGCCTAAATCGGCGCGCACCGAGGCGTCAAACAGCGTAACCGAAGGCACGCGCCGGCTGTTTTCATTGTCCGCCCACTGCTTGCCGATATAGCGCACGCCCGCGCCGACGCCAATCCCGGCGTCAAACTGATAGTGGCCCCAGAATGAGGCGATGCTGTTGGGCGTTACATAGGGCGTATGGCCATCATTGCCGTCCACCGTCTCTTTATAGCGCAGATGATTCAGCGTATAGCCCGCCACCGTACTCAGGCGCGGCGTCAGCTGATTATGCGCCTCCAGCTCAATCCCCTGCGAATGCACCTTGCCGGTCGGCGTATAGGTGGAGTCGACGATATTGCGCGTGGCGACATCCTTTTGCGTCAGATCGTAGAGCGCCAGCGTGTAGAGATCGCGCGTGCCCGGCGGCTGAAACTTCACGCCCGCCTCATACTGCTCTGAGGTGGTCGGCTGCAGCAGATTGCCATCCGAGCCGGTCAGGGCGGTGGGGGTAATCGCCTGGCTGTAGCTGAGGTAAGGGGAGACGCCGCTGTCAAAGGCGTAGAGCAGCGCCGCGCGCCCGCTGATATGGTCGTCCTGCCGGCGCGCCGTGCCGCTGTTGTCGGCGACGATGCGGTCGTAGCGTCCAGAGAGATCGAGATGCCAGCGATCCCACGCCATCTCATCCTGCAGGTAGATCCCGGTCTGATAGTAGCGGCGCGTCTCGCGCGTCCAGCTCATGTCCGGCATCGGCCCGAGCGCCGCGCCGGTGGCGGCGTCGAGCGCGCTGGCGGCGCCGCTCGCCTCGCTGAGATCGTTCTTATAGCGATGATATTCCGCGCCGAGCGACAGGCGATGCGTCAGCTCACCGGTGGCGAACTCCGCCGTGATGCGGTTATCCGTCGCCCAGGCGGAAAGCGAGGAGCGCTCGCCGGAGTAGTAGCGGTTTAGCACGCGGCTGTCGGGCGCCTGCCAGCCGATCTGATAGACCTGATCGAGATCGACGTCAGAGTGGCTGTAGCTGCCCACCGAGCTAAAGGACCAGACGTCGTTAAAACGATGCTGGAAGTCATAGCTGTAGATCTGCTCGCGCCGTTTAAACTGGTCCAGCGACGGATCGCCGTCGTAGAATCCGGTGCTGAGCTTCGCGCCGTTGTGGGCGCTCAGCGCGCCGTCGCCCGGCACCGACCCGTGATAGCCACCCGACGGATCTTTTTGCAAATAGGCGCGCAGCAGCAGCTGCGTATCTTCCGTGGGCTGCCACATCAGCTGCGGCATCAGCGCATACTTCTCCTCGCGCGTGTGGTCATACTGGGTATCGCTGTTGCGCGTCATGCCGGTCAGGCGAAACGCCCACTGGTCGTTGATGGCGTTGGCATAGTCGAACGCCGCGCCGCGCGCGTCGTGGTTGCCCGCCGACAGCCGGAAGTGTCCCGTTTCGCTGAACTGCGGACGGCGCGTGGTCTGGTTCACCAGCCCGCCCGGCACCGTCTGGCCGTAGAGCGCGGACGAGGGGCCTTTGATTACGTCGACGCGCTCCAGAAACCAGGGGTCGACCTGCAGCACGTTATAGCTGCCGCCGTCGCTCATCAGGCGCAGGCCGTCGAGAAAGGTGTTATCGACGTCGCCGCCGTGGAAGCCGCGCAGCGAAATCGTATCGTAGCGCGTCGCCGCGCCGCCGAAGTTGGTAAACACCCCTGGCGTATAGTTCAGCACCTGATTGAGATCGATCGCGCCCTGATCGTCTATCTGCTGGCGGGTAATCACCGACACCGACTGCGGCGTCGTCACCAGCGAACGATCGCTTTTGGTGGCGCCCGCGCTGGTGGTGGCGAGGTAGCCCTGCGTCGGGCTGTCCGCGCGATCCTGCGGCGAAGCGGTGACCATAAGCGTCTCAGCCGCCAGGCTGGCGGCGGGCAGCGCGATCGCCAGCGCGCACAGCAGCGCGCAGCGGTGAGGGGTAAACGGCAGCGTCATGTCCTGTCCTTGTTTGGGCCGCAAAACGGGCGCGGCGGATAAATAGTAAAGATTCTCAAAATCAGAGTGAGAATTATTATCAATATGTGAAAAATGTTTCAAGCGTTGTGACAGGAGAGGAGTCTGAAAAAAGGGGCGAAGGGAGAACCCTTCGCCTGAGGGAGGTTATTTCGTGGTGGCCGAAGCCTGAGGAATATCCTGCGCGCTGTTACAGGTTTTCTCTTTCGGACAGTATTTGTCGAGCAGCATCAGCGTCACGCCGTTGGTCCAGCCGAAGCCGTCCTGCAGCGGATATTCGCCACCGCCGCCGCCGCCGAGGTTCGGCCCGTCGACCACATACTTCTCAACCAGCTTGTGCTCTTTGTCGTAGGTGGTCTGCACGTTCTGCAGGAAGCGCAGGCCGACCTGCTGCGCCAGCTGCGGCTTGTTGTAGTGCTCCAGACCTTCCACCGCTACCCACTGCAGCGGCGCCCAGCCGTTTGGCGCATCCCACTGCTGGCCGTTGTTCACCGTAGTGGTGAGCAGACCGCCCGCCTTCAGCAGCTGTTTCTCTACCGCCGAGGCGGTGCGATCGGCCTGCTTGTCGCTGGCCAGCTGCATATAGAGCGGGAAGAGCGCCGCGGCGGTCAGCTGCGGGCTGGCCTGGCGCGTCTTGCTGTCGTAGTCGGCGTACCAGCCCTGTTTCTCATCCCACAGGTAGCGATTCACCGCCGCCTGGCGCTTCTCCGCCCGATCCGCGAACTGCTTCGCCTTATCCTGCTGCTTGTCAAGGCGATACCCGTTGGCCAGCGTCTTCTCCAGGTGGAACATCAGGCTGTTAAGATCGACCGGCGCCAGCTGAGTGGTGCGAATTGAGGCCAGATTGTGCGCGTCGCTGAACCAGCGCGAGCTGAAGTCCCAGCCGGAGGCCGCGCCGGCGCGCAGGTCACGGTACAGTTCGCCTTTGTCACGCTGCGGCGCTTTCTTCGCGGTATTGACGTCATCCAGCCAGGATTCGGTGCGCGGCGCGTCGCGCGCGTCCCAGTAGCGGTTGAGCACCGTGCCGTCCGCCAGCTTGATCACGCGCTTGCTCGCCTGACCAGCGGCAACGCTGTCGCTGTCTGCCATCCAGTAGTCATACTCTTTTTGCAGCTGCGGCAGATATTTGCGGTAGGCCGCGTCGCCCTCGTGCGTCGCCAGCAGATCGATCATCAGGCTAAAGAAGGGCGGCTGCGAGCGGCTGAGGTAGTAACTGCGGTTGCCGTTGGGGATGTGGCCGTAGGTATCCAGCTCCCAGGCGAAGTTATCCACCATATCCTGCACGCGATCCCAGTGGCCGCTCTCGGCCAGGCCGAGCATGGTGAAATAGCTGTCCCAGTAGTACACCTCGCGGAAGCGGCCGCCCGGCACCACGTAGGGCTTCGGCAGCGGCAGCAGCGAGTCGTAGCGCCCGGCGCTTTTGGCGGTGCGCGTCAGCACCGGCCACAGGCCGTCGATATGCGCGCGCAGGCTTTGACCGGCGGGCGGCACATACTTTTCGCCCGCGGCGGGTAGGGTGAAGTTGCTGGCGACGAAGCGCTTGAGATCGAAATTGCGCTGATTTTTCTGCATCTGCCAGTCCGCCAGGATCGACGCGGGATCGAACTTAGGCACCGCGTCGGCAAAGGTTTTCTGGTCTGGATAAAACTGCGCCTGCTGCACCGCACTGAACAACGGGCCAAGCCGCACGTCCGGCGGCTGCGGCTGGCTGCTGAGCATACGGGATTGATCCTCTGCGTGCGCCGTCAGCGCAGGCAAACCCAGCAGCAGGGTCAGCAGCACTGGCGCGACGCCATGACGCCCGACAGGCGCGGTTACGACAGTTTTTTTCATCGGTTTTTCTCCTTGTCCGAAAGGCGGCCGCGCGTAACGCATTGACCACTCAAACAACTTTAGTCGCAATCTGGCAACGTAGCGCAACCAGACTACGGAAATGTGAAGCAGGCCAGGAGTGCGACACTACCCGACGCGGCGCTTTTCGCTTGCCCTGGCGCCGCTTTTACCGGAGGCTGAGGGCAAAAAAACGAGGAGCAAAATGGATATTATCTGGTATCACCCGACGCAGGAGGGCGCGATCTGGCTGGAGGGAATGCAGCGGCGCCTGCCGCAGGCGCGCGTGCGGCGCTGGCAGCCGGGCGACAATGCGCCCGCTGATTATGCGATTGTACGTCAGCCGCCGCGCGAGCTGCTGGCGGATCGGCCGGGCCTGCGTGGCGTGTTCGCCATGGGCGCGGGCGTGGACGATATTCTCGCCCAGCTGGCGCGCTATCCCGAAATGCTGGCGCCGTCGGTGCCGCTGATCCGGCTGGAGGATGGCGGCATGGCGCGGCAGATGCAGGAGTACGCGCTCTGCTGCGTGCTCAGCTGGTTTCGCCGCTTCGACGACTATGCCCGGCAGCAGCAGCAGGCGCAGTGGCAGCCTTTGCCGCTGATGCCGCGCGAGGCGTTCAGCGTCGGCGTGCTCGGCGCGGGCGTGCTGGGGAAGAGCGTGATCGACGCGCTGAGGCCCTGGGGTTTCCCGCTGCGCGTCTGGAGCCGATCGCCCAAGCAGATCGCCGGCGTCGAGAGCTTTGCCGGCCGCGCGTCGCTCGACGCCTTTTTGCGCGGCGCGCAGGTGGTTATCAATCTGCTGCCCACCACGCCGGAAACCCTTAACCTGTTTGACGCGCGCACCCTGCGCCAGCTGCCGCACGGCGCCTGTTTCCTCAATATGGCGCGCGGCGCGCAGGTGGTGGAAGCGGATCTGCTGGCGGCGCTGGAGAGCGGGGAGCTGCGCGCCGCCGCGCTGGACGTGTTCCAGCAGGAGCCGCTGCCGCAGCATCACCCGCTGTGGCGTCATCCGCGCGTCACCGTCACGCCGCATATTGCGGCATTGACGCTGCCGGATGAGTCGATGGACGCCATTGCGCGCGCTATCGGCGCCATCGAGGCGGGCGAGAAACCGTCGGGCTGCGTTGATCGCCAGCGCGGCTACTGATGCGCTAATGATTGTCCGCCCGCACGGGCGGCTGAGAGGAGAAGAGAATGTATCCTGTTGATTTGCATATGCACACCGTTGCCAGCACCCACGCCTACAGCACGCTGCACGACTATGTCGCGCAGGCGAAAAACAACGGCATCCGGCTGTTCGCCATCACCGATCACGGCCCCGATATGGCCGACGCGCCGCACTACTGGCACTTCGTCAATATGAAAATCTGGCCGCGCGTTATCGACGGCGTCGGCATTCTGCGCGGCATCGAGGCCAATATCAAAAACCAGCAGGGCGAAATCGACTGCTCCGGCCCGATGCTCGGCTCGCTGGATCTGATTATCGCCGGCTTTCACGAGCCGGTTTACGCCCCGCGCGACAAGAGTCATCACACCGACGCGATGATTGCCACCATGGCCAACGGCGTGGCGCATATTATTAGCCATCCGGGCAACCCGAAGTTCCCGGTCGATATCCGCGCTATCGCCGAAGCGGCGGCGCACTACAACGTGGCGCTGGAGATCAACAACTCTTCGTTTACCACCTCGCGTCCCGGCAGCGAGCCGAACTGCCGCGCCATCGCCGAAGCGGTGCGCGACGCCGGCGGCAGGCTGGCGTTTGGCTCCGATTCCCACACCGCCTTTACGCTGGGGAATTTCGAGCACTGCCTGCGCATCACGCGCGAAGTGGATTTTCCTGATGATCGCGTGTTAAATGTCACGCCGCGCCGCCTGCTCGATTTTCTTGAGCAGCGTACCGGCAAGCAGATTGCCGAACTGGCGGATTTTTAAACCCTTTTGCCTCTGGAATAGTGCATGAACGAGTTTTCCATTCTCTGCCGCGTCATCGGTTCCCTGTTTAATCGCCAGCCGCAGGATCCGCTGCTGGTGCCGCTGTTTACGCTGCTGCGCGAGGGCAAACTCAGCGCGCAATGGCCGCTGGAGCAGGATGAGCTGCTGCAGCGCCTGCAGCAGAACAGCGATCCGCAGGCGCTGGCGGCGGACTATAACGCGCTGTTTGTCGGCCCCGACTGCAGCGTGCTGCCCTATGCCTCGCAGTGGCCGGAGGGTAAACCTGAGCCGGAAGTGCGCGCCTTTCTCGCCTCGCGCGGCATGCCGCTCGGCGACGCGCCCGCCGACCACTTCGGCGTGCTGATGCTGGCTGCCTCCTGGCTGGAAGATCAGTCGGCGGAAGATGAGAGCGCGGCGCAGTGCGCCCTGTTTGACAGCTATCTGCTGCCCTGGTGCGGCGCGTTTCTTGGCAAAGTCGAGGCGCACGCCACTACCGCCTTCTACCGCACGCTGGCGATGCTGAGCCGTGAAGCGATCCAGGCGATGTGGGATGAGCTGAACGAAGAGGCGGGCGACGCGTAACGCCGCCCGCTGTTTACCAGCGCGCCGGGTGCGCGCCCGGTTCGCAGCCCGGCGTCGCGCAGAGCTGCGGTGTGCCGGGCAGACGCGCGGCGGCGCGTAGCCGTTCGCCGACGCCCCAGGGCGTCAGCTCTGTTGTGGGCAGCAGGTCATGCTGATGGGCGCTAATGCCTGCGCTCGCGTGCCGGGAAGGATGCTGCTGTAGCAGCAGGGCGGTGCGCGCCAGCGACAGCCGCGCCTGGCTGCCGTAGCCGGTGACGCGGCGCTGACGCAGCCCCTCCAGCGCGGCGGCGGCCATCAGATAGCCGGTGGCGTGATCCAGCGCCTGCACCGGCAGCGGCGTCGGCCTGTCGCTTGCCGCCCAGACCATGCCGCGCTCGGCGATGCCGCACGCCATCTGCACCAGACTGTCGAAGCCGCGTCGGTTGCGCCACGGGCCGCGCCAGCCCCAGGCGTTAAGGCTGATATCCACCAGCCCCGGCGCCAGCGTTGCGCGCGTCTCTGCGTCAAACCCCAGCCGCTCCAGCGCGTCGGCGCGATAGCCATGCACCAGCACGTCCGCCTGCCGCAGCAGCGCGCGCAGCGTCTCGCGGCCCGCCGCCGTGGTGAAATCGACCACCGCGCGCCGTTTGCCGCAGCTCATCTCTTCATCCAGCGTCGGCTCGCCCCAGTCGGGCGGATCGAGACGCAGCACCTCTGCGCCCAGGCTGGCGAGAAAGCGGGTCGCTACCGGTCCGGCGATCACGCGCGTTAAATCGAGCACCCGCACGCCGAGCAGGGGTCGGGCGGCGGGCATCGGCCAGTTGCGCGCTGGCGCGGCGGCGCCACGCTGCCAGGCGATCAGCGGCTCGTCGCGCACTGCCTGACCCTGTGCATGCTGCTGCCACCCCTTTTCGCTGCGCATCTGCGCGGCGCAGCCGCCTGCGTCAACAATCGCCTGCTCCAGCGTCTCCGTCTGCCAGCGTGCAACCTGCTGCGCCAGCGCGTGGCGATCGGCGTGCCGGCCCAGCACGGATTCCATCGCCGCGCGGTGAGGCGGCGCGTTGGTGTGCAGGCGGATCCAGCCGTCGGCGCTGCGGTAATCACCGGCAAAGGCGTCCCAGAGCGCGGGCGCAGGGCGATTACGCGGGGAAAAGCTGTGCTGAAACCAGCGCGAGGCGAGGCGCACATTGACGCTGACCGGCTGGTCGCTGCCGATCAGCTCTGCCGTTGCCCGCGTCGCCAGCCCGATGCTGGTGGCGGCCAGCTCGCTGACGGCGAAGGCGGAGGAGAAGGTGGCGGTATCGAGAAAAACAGGCGCGGCGGCGGCGGGCTGCGGGCCGCGCAATCCTTGCCACAGCTGCTGCCACAGCGACGCGGCGAGCGGATAATCCATAAGTGTGCTCCAGAAATAAGCGGTATCCAGAGCATAGCACCGCTTGTCTAGCGGCGGCGCAGACGCGGAAAGCGCGCGTGCATACGCAGGCTGCGCAGGTTGATCACCGCAATCGCCGTGCCGCAGACCACCAGCGAGGCGCCGATAATCTTAAAGCTGTTGAGGCTGTCGCCCAGCACCAGGATGCCCATCAGCACCGACAGCACCGGCGTCAGCAGCGAGTAGGGCATGATCAGATTGACGTTGTACTGCTTCAGCAGTCCGTACCAGAGGGTATAGGCGACAATGGAGGAGGCGAGGGCGCTGTAGAGAATGCCGAACCAGCCGCGCCAGCCCGCCTGGCTCAACGCGTAGAACTGATGCGACTCCATCACAAAGCTCGACAGGCCGACGATGGGCACCGCCAGAAAGGCGATCCAGCCGGTCATGGTAAGCGGCTTAATCGGCGGCGATTTCTTGACGATCAGATTGCTCACCGCCCAGCCGGTGGCGCTGCAGAGCAGGATCGCCAGCACCCACCAGGCGGGAATGGTCGGGCTGCCGGAGAGCACCGCCACGCCGCACAGCGAGACGGCGATGCCGACCAGCTGGATCGCCCGCAGCCGCTCTTTCAGCACCACCATCGCCAGCAGCATGGCGATAGGCGTGCCGAGCTGCACCACAATCGCGCCGGTGCCGGCGTCGGTATAGCGCATGCCGACGAACAGCAGCGAGAAGTGCATAAAGCCGAAGGTAAAGGCGAGCGCTATCAGCCACGGCAGCTGCTGCCGCGTGATGCGGCAGAAGGGGATCAGCACGATCGCCACCACCACGAAGCGCATCCAGGTGAGAAACAGCGGCGGCAGCTCCAGCAGCCCCCACTTTACCGCCACGTTGTTGAATGCCCAGATGGATACCACCATCAACACCAGAAAAAAATGCCGCAATGCCACAATACTGTCCTTCGCTGTTATTTTTTCGCCACGCCCTAATGATGGCACGAAGCGGCGAGGCGCCGACAGGCGGCGACAAATATTTTTATGTTATGACGCGGGCGGGAAAATCATAAGACAAGCCGCCGCTTTGCTGTCAGACTGCTCTACCGAGACGTTCACCTGCAAAGGAGTCGATTCGTGACTGCCACTTCCGCTTTGCCTCTTGCCCTGATTCAGTTAGAAACGCCCCCTGCCGACGTAGTCGCGCGTATCGGTGAACAGCCGCGCTGGTTTATCGAGGCGCTCGGCCTGCAGCCTGACGATTATGTGATTGTGCGCCCCCATCTGGGCGAATCCCTGCCGCAGTTCGATCAGATCGGCGGCGCCATCCTCAGCGGCTCCTGGGCGATGGTCACCGATCACGCCGAGTGGAGCGAGCGCAGCGCGGCATGGGTACGGGCGGCGCTGGAGGCGCAGCTGCCGCTGCTCGGCGTCTGCTACGGTCATCAGCTGATGGCCTACGCGCTGGGCGGCAAAGTGGCGGACAACCCCAACGGCTGGGAGCGCGGTCTGCTGCCGGTGGTGTGCGACGCGGCGGCGCGGCGCGACAACCTGCTGGCAGCGCTGCCGGAACGGTTTAGCGTCTGGCTGTCGCATCGCCAGTCGGTGTTAGTCCCGCCGCCGCAGGCGCAGGTGCTGGCGGCGTCGGAGAAAGATGGCTGTCAGATCCTGCGCTACTCGCCGCAGGCGCTGTCGGTGCAGTTTCACCCGGAATTTTCGCGTCGCATTATGCGCGCCTGTTTGCCGCCGGGCGTCAGCGACAGCGGCGCGGATATCGACGGCGACGACTGGGCGCGCGAACTGCTGCTGGCGTTCTGGCAGCAGACGCGTCCGCAGGCGAGCCAGGCGCAGGGCGCCTGAGCGAAAAAGCGCGCTGCCTCTCCTTTCAGCCACCCGTACTCCTCTCTGTTTCGCCTGCCATGCGCAGGCGTTACGCTTTTCCTTTGCGGCGGTCACAGTTCTAGACAGCAACATCTGACAGGCCAGGTTTGTTCGTTCATTGTTAACAACACGTTTCATTGTTGTTTCAAATCCTGACCTGAAAGGAGTTTGATCATGCGTTACGCCTCTCCCGGAGAACAGGGTTCTCTGATCCAGCTGCAGAAAACCTACGGCAACTTTATTAACGGCGAATTCGTGACGCCGGTGAACGGCAACTACTTTACCAACACCTCGCCGGTCAACGGCTCTGACGCGGGCGAGTTTCCGCGCTCTGATAAGGCGGACGTCGACAATGCCGTCGCCGCAGCGCAGGCCGCCGCTGACGCCTGGGGCAAAACCTCGCCGCAGCTGCGTTCGCTGGCGCTGCTGAAGATTGCCGACCGGCTGGAGCAGAACCTCGAGTATATGGCGGTCAACGAGACCTGGGATAACGGCAAGCCGGTGCGCGAAACCCTGGCCGCCGATCTGCCGCTGGCGGTGGATCACTTCCGCTATTTCGCCGGCTGCGTGCGCGCTCAGGAGGGCACCGCCGCCGAGATTGATGAATTTACCGCCGCCTACCATTTTCATGAGCCGCTCGGCGTGGTGGCGCAGATTATTCCCTGGAACTTCCCGCTGCTGATGGCGGCGTGGAAGCTGGCGCCGGCGCTGGGCGCGGGCAACTGCGTGGTGCTGAAGCCCGCCGAGCAGACGCCGCTGAGCATCACGCTGTTTGTCGAACTGATTAAAGATCTGCTGCCGCCCGGCGTGATTAACGTGGTGCACGGCTACGGCAAAGAGGCGGGCGAGGCGCTGGCCTCCCATCCCGGCATCGCCAAGGTGGCGTTTACCGGATCCACGGCGACCGGCGGCCATATTCTCGAGCTGGCGGCGAAAAGCCTGATCCCTTCAACCGTCGAGCTGGGCGGCAAATCGCCGAATATTTTCTTCGAAGATATTATGCAGGCGGAAGAGAGCTTTATCGAGAAGGCCGCGGAAGGGGTGGTGCTCGGCTTCCTCAATCAGGGCGAGGTCTGCACCTGTCCGTCGCGCGCGCTGGTGCAGGAGTCTATCTACGAGCCGTTTATGGCAGCGGTGATGAAGCGCATCAAAACCATTAAGCGCGGCGATCCGATGGACAGCGAAACCATGGTGGGCGCGCAGGCGTCGCAGCAGCAGTTCGACAAGATCCTCTCTTATCTGGAGATCGCCCAGCAGGAGGGCGCGGAAGTGCTGGCCGGCGGCGGCATAGAGAAGCTGGAAGGCCATCTCGCCAGCGGCTACTACATTCAGCCGACGCTGCTGAAGGGCAACAACAGCATGCGCGTTTTCCAGGAGGAGATTTTCGGGCCGGTGGTGGGCATCACCACCTTTAAGGATGAGGCGGAGGCGATCGCCATCGCCAACGACTCGATTTACGGGCTGGGCGCAGGCGTCTGGACGCGCGACATCAACCGCGCCTACCGCGTCGGCCGCGCCATTAAGGCGGGGCGCGTCTGGACCAACTGCTATCACCTCTATCCGGCGCACGCCGCGTTCGGCGGCTATAAAAAATCGGGCATCGGGCGCGAAACCCACAAGATGATGCTGGATCACTATCAGCAAACCAAAAACCTGCTGGTGAGCTACAGCGTGCAGCCGCTCGGTTTCTTCTGATTTCGCGGCTGACGGCGTGTTGCCGCTGGGCAACACGCCGTTTTTGTTTCATCTTTATCTCAGTGCATTTAGCGGTTTTTCGACCCATTGTGAACTGTCATAACAGCGTAAAATAGCTGTGGCATGGTCAGGGCGGTGGTTCCTGACAGGCCAGAGGCCGAACTGAATAAGGAATGTTGATGAACGAATTTTATAATGTGCTGACTGAACATGACGAGGTGCTGGACGGCGTGGAGTACAGCATCATTGCGGTTAATTTGCCGGTTTCGCTGCGCGATGGCGATGCCGCCGCTCGACTGCAGGCGGGAGAAACGAGCGATGCGGCGGAAGTGCCGCGTTTCTGGTAAAGACAGACTGGCGTGGTGAGGTCTGCAGCCGTTGCGCAGACGCGGACGGCAGGGTCTGATCGCAAAGTCGCTCAAGGCATCCATGCGCGCTCGGCCCGCGAGGATACGCACCTCATCCATGAGGTGCGCCCGTAAACGGGTCAACGCTGCGCGTTATTCAAAAACGCTCCCGGCGTTTTTGTCCCTGGCGCGGGACGCTTTGCTCTCCAGACCCTGCCGTCCGCTGGTTAAAGCAGGGTGCGGTCTTTAAAAGCCTGGCCCAGTACTATTTCACGCAGCGCGCGCAGGTGCTGTCCTGAATCTGCTTAAAGAAGTCGTTGCCTTTGTCATCCACCAGGATAAACGCCGGGAAGTTCTCTACCTCAATCTTCCAGATCGCCTCCATACCGAGTTCGGCATACTCCACGCACTCCAGTTTCTTGATGCTCTGCTGCGCCAGCACCGCCGCCGGGCCGCCGATGCTGCCGAGGTAGAAACCGCCGTGCTTGTGGCAGGCGTCCGTTACCTGCTGGCTGCGGTTGCCCTTCGCCAGCATGATCATGCTGCCGCCGTGCGACTGCAGCAGATCGACATAGGAGTCCATGCGGCCAGCGGTGGTCGGGCCAAGCGAGCCGGAGGCGTAGCCTGCCGGGGTCTTCGCCGGGCCAGCGTAATAGATCGGGTGATCTTTCACGTACTGCGGCAGCCCTTCGCCGCTGTCGATGCGCTCTTTCAGCTTGGCGTGGGCGATATCGCGCGCCACGATAATGGTGCCGCTCAGCGACAGACGCGTAGAGACCGGCCAGGCTGACAGCTGCGCCAGAATCTCTTGCATCGGCCGGTTAAGATCGACGCTGACCACGCCGCCTTCGCCCTGCTGACGCAGCGCTTCCGGAATATACTGCGCCGGATTGTCCTCCAGCTTCTCGATCCAGATGCCGTCGCGGTTAATCTTCGCTTTGATATTGCGGTCCGCCGAACAGGAAACGCCCATCCCCACCGGACAGGAGGCGCCGTGACGCGGCAGACGGATCACCCGAATATCGTGGGCGAAATATTTGCCGCCAAACTGCGCCCCCAGACCCAGCTGCTGCGCCGCCTCCAGCAGCTCCTGCTCCAGCGCCAGATCGCGAAACGCCTGACCGTGCTCGTTGCCGCTGGTGGGCAGGCTGTCGTAGTAGTGCGTCGAGGCGAGCTTCACGGTCTTCAGCGTGGCCTCCGCCGAGGTGCCGCCAATCACGAAGGCGATGTGATAGGGCGGACAGGCGGCGGTGCCGAGCGACATCATCTTATCTACCAGATAGTTCTTCAGCTTGCCGGGAGAGAGCAGCGCTTTGGTCTCCTGATAGAGATAGGTTTTATTGGCGGAGCCGCCGCCCTTGGCGATGCAGAGAAACTTATACTCGTCGCCGTCGGTGCTGTAGAGATCGATCTGCGCCGGCAGGTTGGTGCCGGTGTTCACCTCGTTATACATATCGAGCGCGGCGTTCTGCGAATAGCGCAGGTTATCTTCGATAAAGGTGTTATAGACGCCCTGCGACAGCGCGGCTTCATCGCCGCCGCCGGTCCAGACGCGCTGCCCTTTTTTGCCCATAATAATCGCCGTGCCGGTGTCCTGGCAGGTCGGCAGCACGCCTTTGGCGGCGATTTCCGAGTTACGCAGAAACTGCAGAGCGACATATTTATCGTTCTCGCTCGCTTCATCGTCCGCGAGGATAGAGGCGACCTGCTGCTGGTGCGCCGGACGCAGCATAAAAGAGGCGTCGTGAAACGCCTGCTGCGCCAGCAGCGTCAGCGCTTTGGGATCGACCTTCAGCACCTCTTCGCCCTCGAACCGGGCGATGGAGACGTGCTCGCGCGTCAGCAGATAGTACTGGGTGTCATCATGGGACAGCGGAAAGGGTTCTTGATAGTAGAAAGGTTTGTTCGACATCTCGGCTCACTTAATGCGACGGCTCCGCCTCACGCAGCGCGAGGAAAACAGCCGCAAATCTTGTTGGTTTTTATTTCGCCAGCCGCGCGGGACGCGGCTGGCGTAAGCAGAAGGGAAAAGATTTTACACTTTATTAACCTGTTTCGTCGCCCTCTTTAGAACATCATCACCATCCACGGATAGGCGATCAGCATCAGCAGCACCAGGAACAGCAGGCCGAAAATGGTGCCCAGACGCCAGTAGTCTTTGGTGGGCAGATAGCCGCTGCCGTAGTAAATCGGGCTTGGGCCGGTGCCGTACGGGGTGATAATCCCCATCACGCCGAGCGAGGTGCAGAGCATCAGGCAGAACACCGGCATATTGATGCCCGGGATCGCCGCGGCGATGGTCAGCATCGCGGGCAGCAGCGCGGTGGTGTGCGCGGTGGTGCTGGCGAACAGGTAGTGCAGCAGATAGAAGGCGATCAGCAGCACCACAGCGGAGACCTGCGGGTCATACCCCTGCAGCAGCATGCCGCCCTCTTTGCCCAGCCAGGCGATAAAGCCAACGCGCGCCAGACCATCCGCCAGCGCCACCAGGGTGGCGAACCAGGCGAAGGTGTTCCACGCCGCTTTGTTGCTGGTGATATCGCTCCAGTTCAGCACGCCGGTCCAGAGCATCAGTATGATCACCAGCAGGGCGGCCATCGCTGGCTCAATCCAGGCGGTGGCGAAAATCCACATCAGCAGGGCGCACACCACAAAGATCAGCAGCAGGATCTCATTGCGCGACAGCTTGCCCAGTTTTGCCAGTTCAGCGGTCGCCCAGCGCGGCACCTCGTCGTTGACTTTCACTTCCGGCGGATAGAGCCAGTAGGCCAGCAGCGGCATGGTAAGGATCAGCAGCA
This sequence comes from Pantoea sp. Z09, assembly GCF_022394795.1. NCBI lineage: Bacteria > Pseudomonadati > Pseudomonadota > Gammaproteobacteria > Enterobacterales > Erwiniaceae > Pantoea > Pantoea sp. Z09. The sequence goes on along the minus strand of NZ_CP092373.1, from coordinate 2,209,306 downwards.
CGCCAAGCGGCAGGAAGGCGATAAACCACATGCCCCAGGAGATATCGAAGCCCACCACGCTTTTTACCAGCGCCAGCGCCAGCAGGTTCGGCGCCAGCGCCGAGAGGAACATCGAGCTGGTGATACAGGCGGCGGTGATGGCGACCCACATCAGATAGGAGCCGATGCGGCGCGCGCTCGGGTCGTTGGGTTTCGAGCCGTAAAGCGGCGGCAGGTTGGCGATAATCGGGTAGATGGTGCCGCCGCTGCGCGCGGTGTTCGACGGCGTAAAGGGCGCCAGCAGCAGATCGGCGAAGGTGATGGCGTAGCCGAGCGTCAGGCTACGGCGGCCGAGATATTTCACCAGGATCAGCGCCAGGCGGCGGCCGAACTGGGTTTTATCGTAGCCGGCGGCGAACATAAAGGCGCCGAAGATCAGCCAGACGGTGGAGTTGCCGAAGCCGCTGACGCCCCATTTAAACGCCTCGGTGGCGACTTTGAAGCCCGGCTTCGCCAGCTCGGCGGGGCTGAACAGCACATACTGGCTGAACAGGGCGATAACCACTACCCCGGTCAGGCCGATTACCGCGCCCGGCAGGGGTTCAAAGATCAGCCCGACAATCACACCGACAAAAATGGCGAAGAAGTGCCAGGCGTAGGGTTCAAGGCCCGCCGGCGTCGGCACCAGCAGCAGCAGCGCGGCGACAACAATCGGCAGGGCCAGCATGATCCAGCGTTTGTGTTGTCCCGGCGGCGGGACGGGCGCAGGTTGCGCGGCTTCGTTCAGCGTCGTTTTCATGTTCATAGTGTTGGTCTGCAAGTTATAAAGAAGAGAATGTCGGCTTTGTTGATGCGCGATTTAATATTAACGCGCGTGTGAAGCTTGTCAGCAAAACCTTATTGAATAACGTCTCTGTATGACAACTTTATTAAATAATCTTTTGCGCCATGGCTATATGATGCGCCAGCCGTAATAGTAAATTTTGATCTAGATCAAAGAGTGAGTCAGCGTTTTTATTGACTTAAACCCTTTAAAAATGCTGCGGCTTCGTTAAGAAGAATCCTATGATGCGCTAAGAATTTTAGACGCTTTTTTCTGCAAATATCTAACAGATTATCATATTGTTTTTCAATGGTTATTTTTTAATTTTAACAATAATTTGATTTTTTCAGCGCTTTCGCTAACATTACTATAACTAAAATTGCAGGCATTGCAAAATAAATAACTCCGCTGGTTCAAAAGTTTTATAACTATATTCATTTCTTTTGTAGTTAAAGTTACTGGTATATTAGTGGCATGAAGTCGGACCTTTGAATAATCACCAGGATGCCCTGTCCGCAGAAATTTCTCAGCTTTTAATTTCCGGAGTTAATCTAGATGAATACTCGCACCCCGCTTTTAAATCCACTGACATTGCCGAACGGCGCGGTATTAAAAAATCGTCTGGTAATGGCGCCGATGACCACCTGTACGGGCTTTTATGACGGCACCGTGACCAGCGAACTGGTGGAGTACTATCGCGCCCGCGCAGGCACCCTCGGTACGGTTATCGTTGAGTCCTGTTTTATCGACACCAAAGGCCCAGCCTTTCCCGGCGCCATCGGTATTGACAGCGACAACAAGATCCCTGGACTTGCCCGCATCGCCGACGCAATCAAATCGCAGGGCTCGACGGCGATCCTGCAGATTTATCATGGCGGCCGCATGGTGGAGCCGGGGCTAATTGGCGGGAAAACCCCCGTCGGCCCCAGCGCCATCGCCGCGCCGCGCGAAGGCGCCACCACGCCGCAGGCGCTGACCGCCGATGAAGTCGAGGTGATGATCACCAAATTCGGCGACGCGGTGAACCGCGCCATCAAGGCGGGCTTCGACGGCGTCGAGCTGCATGGCGCCAACACCTACTTGATCCAGCAGTTCTTTTCCCCCAACTCTAACCAGCGCGACGACAAGTGGGGCGGCAGCCGCGAAAACCGCGCACGCTTCCCGCTGGCGGTGCTGGATATCGCCCATAAAATGGCGGAGCGCATCGCGCACAACACCTTTATTATCGGCTATCGCTTCTCGCCGGAAGAGATTGAAGTGCCCGGCATCCGCTTTGCCGACACGCTCTATCTGCTGGAGAAACTGGCGGAGCGCGGCCTCGACTACGTGCACTTTTCCATGGGGCAGCTGCTGCGTCCCTCTATCGTCGACACGCGCGATCCCACGCCGCTGATCGATAAATATATCGCCCAGCGCTCTGAGCGTCTGGCGAAGGTGCCGGTGATTGGCGTCGGCGGCACGGTGAATAAAGCCGACGCGGAGATGGCGCTGGAACACGGCTACGATCTGGTGGCGATCGGCAAAGCCTGCATCGCCTACCCGGACTGGGCGGATCGCGTGCTGAACAACGAGCATCTCGACCTCTATATCGACAGCACCCAGCGTGAAGCGCTGATGATCCCGGAGCCGCTGTGGCGCTTCTCGCTGGTGGACGCGATGATCCGCGAAGTCAGCGCACCGGGCCGCAAATACAAGGCGGGCGTCTATCAGGAGAAAGTCGAGGCGGAAGCGCTGAAGCTGAAAATCAACGTTACCCTCGACACCGACCGTATTACCGATATCTCAATGGTGCCGGACGATACGCTGGACGTCGACTTCACCGAAACCTTTGAAAGCCTGCGCAACCGCATCCTGGTGGCCAACAGCCCGCACGTCGACGCCATTACCGGCGCCACCACCCAGAGCGAGGCGCTGAAAAAAGCGGTGTCGCGTGCGCTCTCTACCTCCAGCAAAGAGTATGTGATTGAAGAGGGCGGCAACCCGTCGGCGCCGCAAAACTACGACGTGGTGGTGATCGGCAGCGGCGGCGCGGGGCTGGCGGCGGCAATTCAGGCGCACGACGAAGGCGCGCGCGTGGTGATCATCGAGAAAATGCCGACCATCGGCGGCAACACCATTAAAGCGTCGGTGGGGATGAACGCGGCGGAAACCCGCTTCCAGGCGATGAAAGGCATCAAGGACAGCAAAGAGCTGTTCTATCAGGAGACGCTGAAGGGCGGCCAGCATAAAAACAACCCGGTGCTGCTGCGCGAATTCGTCGAGCTGGCGCCAGAGGCAATCGACTGGCTGGCCGATCACGGCATCGAGCTGAACGATATCACCATCACCGGCGGCATGAGCATCGACCGCACGCACCGTCCGGCGGATCGCTCGGCGGTGGGCGGCTACCTGATCAGCGGCCTGGTGAAAAACATCAACAAGCGCAACATTGAAGTGCTGCTCGATACCTCGGTGGCGGAAATCCTCACCGAGAACGGTGCGGTAACCGGCGTGAAAGTGGTGGATGAGTATTACGACAGCCGCATCCTCTACGCGAAAAGCGTGATCGTCGCCACCGGCGGCTTCAGCGCCAACCGCGAGATGGTGGTGAAATATCGCCCGGAACTGGACGGTTTCGTCACCACCAACCACAAAGGCGCCACCGGCAGCGGCATCGCCATGCTGCAGAAGCTGGGCGCGGACACCGTGGATATGGGCGAAATTCAGATCCATCCCACCGTCGAGCAGACCACCTCCTATCTGATCTCCGAGTCGATTCGCGGCGGCGGCGCTATTCTGGTGTCGCAGGCGGGCAAACGCTTCTTTAACGAGATGGAGACGCGCGACAAGGTCTCTGCGCAGATTATCGCGCTGCCGGAGAAAAGTGCCTGGGTGGTGTTCGACGAACAGGTGCGCGCCAACAACAAAGCGGCGGACGAGTATATCGCCAAGGGCTTTGTTATCAGCGCGCCGACCGTGGGCGAGCTGGCGGTGAAACTCAATATGGAACACACCACGCTGGAGGAGACGCTGGCGCGCTATAACCAGTTTGTGGTGGACCAGAAGGATGAGGATTTCGGCCGTACCACTGCGCTGCGCCATCCGCTCAATCAGGGGCCGTTTTACGCCATCCGCGTCGCGCCTGGCGTGCACCACACCATGGGCGGCGTCACCATCAACACCGACACCGCAGTGCTGGACGGCAACAAACAGCCGATCCGCGGCGCCTGGGCGGCGGGTGAAGTGGTCGGCGGCATTCACGGCGCCAACCGCATCGGCGGCAACGCCGTGGCGGATATCATCATCTTCGGCATTCTTGCCGGACGCAACGCGGCGGCGCTGGCGCGCAGCTGAGGAATCAGGCGGCGCTTGCAATGGGCGCCGCCGCTTACCCTGACAGCCGAGGCGATTATGTCAGCCGACAGTGGCGTTTACGCCTATTCCGCAGTGCTGATGGGTTCGCCCATTCTGCTCAAACTCTTCGACGATAACGCCGCGCTCGCCGCGCAGGTGTTTCGCCTCATCCGCCACTACGAGAACATCCTGACGGTAAACCGCGCCGAGTCCGAGGTGATGGCGATCAACCACGCCGCCGGCCAGGCGGCGGTCAGCGTCAGCCGCGAGGTGTTCGATCTCATTCAGTGCGCCCATCAGGTGAGCCTGCTGCCGCACAGCCTGTTCAACTTCACCATCGGTCCGCTGGTCAAGCGCTGGAAGATTGGCTTTCAGGGCCGCAGCGTGCCGCCGCAGCGGGAGCTGGAGAGGCTGATGGCGTTAACCGATCCGCGCCAGGTGGCGCTGGATCCCGCAACCCGCAGCGTGTTTCTGCGCCAGCCCGGTATGGAGATCGATCTGGGCGCTATCGCCAAAGGCTATATCGCCGACGTGGTGCGCAGCTTTTTGCGCCAGCAGGGCGTGGAAAGGGCGCTGATCAACCTCGGCGGCAACGTGCAGACGCTGGGCGCGCCGCCGCACGCCGCCGGCTGGTCGGTGGGGCTGAAAACCCCGTTTGGCCAGGCTGACGAACTGATCGGCGTAATTGAGGTGGCGGGTAAATCGGTGGTCACATCGGGCATTTACGAACGCTATTTTGAGCTGGACGGGCGCCTCTATCACCATATTCTTGACGCCAGCAGCGGCTATCCGCTGGATAACGAGCTGCTGAGCGTCACGGTGATTTCAGACCGCTCGATAGACGGCGATATCTACACCACGCTGCTCTACGGGCTGGGCGTCGAGAAAAGCCTCGCGGCGCTGCGCGACACGCCGCACATCGAGGCGATATTCGTCACCCGCGATCGCGAAGTGATCTGCTCCTCGACGCGCCAGTTCGCCTTTCACCTGCACGACAGCCGCTATCGGCGGGTTACTGGCAGTACTGCTTAAGCAGCGAATGGTACTCCGGCTGCAAGCGATAGCGGTAAACCGGGCGGCCGGTGGCGCCGTAGTGGATGCTGGTGAACAGGATATTAATCTGCGCCAGCCAGATAAGATATTTACGGCAGGAGACGCGCGAGATATTTACCTCCGCCGCCAGTTCGTCGGTGGAGAACTCGCTGCCGGGATGAGCGTCGATCCACTGGCAGAGCGTGCGCAGCGTCTGCGGCGTCAGCCCCTTCGGCAGCCGTTTGCTGTCGCTGCTGGTGGGCGGGTTGCCGTGGATCAGCTGGTCGACCTCCGCCTGCTGATAGTAGAGATGGTTATCCATCAGCGATTTTTTCTGCCGCCAGTTGGTCAGCGCCTCTTCAAAGCGCGGAAACTGGAACGGCTTGATCAGGTAATCCACCACGCCGTAGTGCAGCGAGGTTTTGATGGTGGCGGCGTCGGCGGCGGATGAGATAATGATCACCTCAACGGGCTGCTTCGCCTCGCGCAGCTCCGGCAGCAGATCCAGTCCGTTTTCATGCTGCAGATAGATATCGAGCAGCACCAGCTCCACCGCCGGCTCGCTGTGTAAAATCATCTCTTTCGCCTGCTGCAGCGTCGACGCCGTGCCGACGCAGTGAAAGCCCGGCACCTGCCCGACGTAAACGCGATTCAGCTCGGCGACCATAGCGTCATCATCGACCACTAACACATTGATCATGCGGTTTTGTTGCCTCCATCCCAGGGAAGTTGTACGAAAAATTGGGTGAACACGCCAGGTTCTGACTCCACGCTGACGCTGCCGCCGAGGCTCTCCGTCTGCTGCTTCAGCAGATAAAGCCCGACGCCGCGATCCTCGCCTTTGGTTGAGAAGCCTTTGTCAAAGATAGCATCCAGCTGCTCGGTCGGGATGCCGGGGCCGTCGTCGCTCACTTCGCACGCCAGCCAGCCGTTCTGGTAGTGCAGCATCACGTGGATATCGCCGTTGTTTTCGCTGCCCAGCGCGTCGAGCGCGTTCTCAATCAGATTGCCGAGCACGGTGATCAGCACGGCGATCTGCTGCTCGTTGCCGATATCGGGCAAAAAGCTGGCGTCGCTCAGCGTCAGGCGATGGCCGCTGTCCGAGGCGCGATTGATCTTGCTCAGCAGGAAGCCGGCGATCACCGGCGACTTGATCTTATCCAGCAGCGAACCGATCTCGGTCTGATAGTTGTTCGCCGTCTTGAGAATATAGGCTTCCACCTGCGCATAGTTTTTCATGTGCAGCAGGCCAAGAATGACGTGCAGCTTGTTCATAAATTCATGCGAGCGCTCACGCAGCGCGTCGACGTAGTTTACCATGCCGCTCAGCCGCTGCAGCAGCTGCGCGATTTCGGTTTTATCGCGGAAGGTGCAGACCGCGCCGATCAGCCGCTGCTGGCTGTAAACCGGCACGGTGTTGCTCAGCAGCAGGTGACCGTTGATGTTCAGCTCTTCGTCGCGCCGCGCGCGGCCGCTGCGCAGCGTCTCCTGCAGCTGGGCGTGGATCACGCTGGCCTCATCCATGCTGCCGCTGGTTTTCTCTGTCAGCAGCTTTTGCGCCGCCTCGTTGATCAGCGACACCTCGGCGTGGGCGTCCACTGCGATTACGCCCTCTTTGACCGAGTGCAGGATCGCCTGACGCTGCTCGAACAGCGAGGAGATCTCCCAGGGTTCCAGCCCGAAGAGGATGCGCTTCAGGGTTTTCACCAGCGCCAGCGTGCCGAGCGCGCCCGCCAGCACGCCGATCAGAATGGTCCAGAGAATGCTCCAGCGGCTCTGGTTGATCTGGTCGCTCACCGCCTCCAGCGAGATGCCGATCGACACCACGCCGATCTGCCGCTGCTGCGCGTCATAAACCGGGGTAAAGACGCGCAGCGCCTCCGCCAGCGAGCCGCGATTCACCGAGACGTTCTCTTTGCCCTGCAGCGCCGGATTGATGTCGTCGCCGATAAAATGGTGGCCGATCAGCGCCGGATTAAGGTGCGAGTAGCGAATGCCCTGCATATTGGTCACCACCACGAACAGCAGATTGTTGTGCTGCTGCGCCGCGCGCGCGATAGGCTGAATAATGCCGGCGTCGGGCGGGCCGCTGAGCGCCTGCTGAATCGCCGGCACATCCGCCAGGGTGCGGGCGACCGCCATCGCCTTGTCTTCCAGCTGATGCTGGGTGGCGTTGCCGATCTGCACGAAGTAGAGCAAATGCACGCTCAGCAGCACGAAGCTCACCACCGCGCCGATCATCAGCGTCACCAGGGTGCTCAGCTTCATATGTTTTTTGCGGGTCAGGTTGCCTTGCGGGGTGTCGCGCATCGTCGGGCCTTTGTCGGAAAGCGGTGGGCTATTATCCCTTTCTCGACGGCTTTGCAAAGGCTTTTAGCAAAAAGGCCCGCGCCAGCGCGCGGGCCTGAGGGGCATTACTCGGTGACCGGCGTCAGCGCGATAGTGTAGGGGGTGCCATTAACCAGCACTCTCATTTTGTTGTCACTAACAGGCGCATGAAACAGCAGATCGTGATTGTTGTTATAGCCGAAGCCGACCTGATCGTTGCCCATCCAGTGCTGCATCAAGCACCAGCTGTCTGATTTGCTCTCCAGATCGGTGACGGTGGCGGCATCCGCTTTGCTGTAGGCCGGGATAAAGCGGAAATGGACGCCGGCCTCAAAGCGGTTATGGGTGTTGGTGGTGATATAGGCTTTCACATAGCCGGTCCAGGCGGCGATCTTAAGGTAGATCTTCGCCATATTGTTGCTGCCTGGCTCAACGTAGGCGGCGACGATCGGTGAGGCGCCGGTCGCTGACCAGCTGCCGCCGACGGTGCCGTTGATGTTTTGCAGCGAGAGCAGCGCGCCGCCCTCTGGGGTTTTGCCGGTGTAATCGGTGGGGGTTTCCGTCCAGGTGTTATAGGTCGCGCTGGCCACCAGCTGGATCTGCACCTGCGTGCTGTAGTCGCCCGCCTCAATTTCCCCCAGCAGGAACCAGGCGGCGCTCTCGGCGCGGTTATCCATCGACTTCAGGTTAGAGATATAGTCATAGCTCAGCGAGCCGTGAATATTGATGCCGTAGTTTTCGATATGGGTGGTGCCGTCCTCGTAAACGCTCAGCCAGCGCTCGCCCGCCTCGCTGGTGTCGAGGCCGTTAGCGCCCTGTACGTTAAGCGCGATAATGGTGAGGCGCGCGTAGTGGCAGGCGAGCGGTTTGCCGTTGCCTTCGAGGCTCAGGGTGTTGATGACCCATTCGCCGTTGGAGAGGTCGCCGGGGTTCTCGGTGTGCTCGATCCAGCCGTTGTGCAAGATGCACTGGGTGGCGCGCTGCAGATCAATCATCGGCTTATCGTAGCCGCTCTGGATGTTGAAGTTGCTCAGCTCGATGGCGGTCAGATGGTCCCAGTTGCCGGAGGCCTGGCCGGACCAGGCGCCGTAAATCACCGTGGCATGACACTGCGAGGCGTACCACTGGTCGATTTTGCAGTCGAGCGTATCGAGCAGATCCAGCCCGCGGCCGCCGAGATTGCTGAAGGTGACGCAGGAGACGCGCAGATACTGGCCGCCTTCAACGATATTGCGGAAAAAGCCTTTGGTATTAACCGCGCCTGTTGAATAGTCGCTTTCGCCATCCACCGCGATGCCGGTGATCTCCACCCGACGCGCTTTTACCTTGAACATATACTCATTGTTCTTTTTATCGGACACCAGCGTGGTGGTGGCGAAGTAGCCGAATTTTACCGGCTCGCCGCACAGGCGGAAGTGGGAGACTTCGCCGCTGACGTTGGAAATATCGAATTTTGAGATCATAAAGCGGCCCGCCGGGAAGCGGATGCCGAGGTTGAGATGATCCGCCAGGCCGCTGGCGGTGACCTGCTGCACCCAGTACCACATTCTGATCACTGCCTCTACGCAGTCGGTGACGCCGTCCGGCACCGCGCCGAAGTGGGTCACGTTCACCAGGTTGTAGTCGCTGATCTGCCGCGTCCAGAGTTTGCCGCCGGTGGTTCTGACGTTGACGCCGTCGTCGTTGGGCGTCGCGGTGTCGGTGATATCACTGACGAAAATGCCGCCGCCATACAGCGTGCCGGCGTTGTACTCGACAACCAGCACGCTCTCACCCGACGTGGTGGGTTCATAAGCGCGCAGATCGGCAAGAGTTTGCAGCGTGGCGACGGTGCCAGCGGCGGCGAGCGTATATTGGTTTTCCATGATTATTTTCCTTAATGTTTAAATGACGCAGTTCGTTGCGCCAGTTAAAGGGTGCCGAAAATAAAGCGGGAAAAAGTGCGCACAGATCACGCTTAATTGGCTTATTGCGGTTTTATGAATCCTGTTGATAATTGCGTGAAGGAGCGGTGTCATTCTGCGTTTTGCGTAGCCAGGCGGCGGGAATTATTTCATGTCTGTTTCAGCAGAAGAGGGTAGTGCATTATTTTACGCTGTGCTGCTGGCGACGATTTTGCGATGTCGAATGGTAAGATTAATTGGTGAAAAATAATCTATATTAATGATTTTTATCAGTTTAGTAATCAGGCTCGAGGAATGGAGCACGATAGTCTTTTTTGAGGTGAAGAAAGCGAAGGCTATTTTTAACAGCAATGAAAACTTATCTGTTAAATAAAGAGGGAGGATAAAAAAATCCACGCCGGAGCGTGGATTGAAAACAACTGTCGCGCGTTGTGAAACGGCGTAGGCGTTATTAGACGTTAAACAGGAAGTTCATTACATCGCCATCTTTCACGATGTACTCTTTCCCTTCTGAACGCATTTTGCCCGCTTCTTTCGCGCCCTGTTCGCCTTTATAGGCAACAAAGTCGTCAAAAGCGATGGTCTGCGCGCGGATAAAGCCTTTCTCGAAATCGGTGTGGATTTTACCTGCCGCCTGCGGCGCAGTGGCGCCGACCGGGATGGTCCAGGCGCGCACTTCTTTCACGCCGGCGGTGAAGTAGGTCTGCAGGTTCAGCAGCGCATAACCGGCGCGGATCACGCGGTTGAGGCCCGGCTCTTCCAGACCCAGCTCGGCCATAAACTCGGCGCGATCTTCATCATCCAGCTCGGCGATATCTGATTCTACCGCCGCACAAACCGGTACCACCACCGAGCCTTCCGCTTCCGCGATGGCGCGCACCTGGTCCAGGTAGGGGTTGTTCTCGAAGCCATCTTCGTTAACGTTGGCGATATACATGGTCGGCTTCAGAGTCAGGAAGCTGAGATAGCGGATCGCCGCTTTCTCGTCGGCGTCCAGCTTCAGTGCGCGCAGCATACCGGCGTTTTCCAGATGTGGCAGGCACTTCTCCAGCGCCGCCAGCTCAACCTTCGCGTCTTTATCGCCGCCTTTGGCTTTCTTCTGCACGCGCTGAATGGCGCGCTCGCAGGTTTCCAGATCGGAAAGCGCCAGCTCGGTGTTGATCACGTCGATATCTTCTGCCGGATCGACTTTGCCCGCGACGTGAATGATGTTTTCGTTCTCGAAGCAGCGCACCACGTGGCCGATCGCTTCGGTTTCGCGGATGTTGGTCAGGAACTGGTTGCCCAGGCCTTCGCCTTTCGACGCGCCTTTCACCAGGCCCGCGATGTCAACGAACTCCATGGTGGTCGGCACCAGACGCTGCGGTTTGACGATCTCCGCCAGCTGGTCAAGGCGCGGATCCGGCATCGGCACCACGCCGGTGTTGGGCTCGATGGTGCAGAACGGGAAGTTAGCTGCTTCGATGCCCGCTTTGGTCAGCGCGTTGAACAGGGTGGATTTACCGACGTTCGGCAGGCCCACGATACCGCATTTGAATCCCATGGTTGGTTACCCTTCTGACTTGATGTGCAACGCCTGCTGCAGGCGTTGCCGGAAACGAAAAAAAGTTGGCGCATTATACACAGAAATCGCGCGGGCAGGGCGTTTAGCTCGCCTTGAACGCGTGCAGCCGGTTCATCGCCTTCAGGCGATCCTCTTTCAGCCACACTTCGGTGCAGCGCGCCGCTTCATCAATGGCGTCGTCGATCAGCTTCTGCTCGCTGGCGGGCGGCTTGCCCAGCACAAATCCCGTCACCTTGTTGCGATCGCCCGGATGGCCGATGCCGATGCGCAGGCGGTGAAAGTTATTGTTGTTGCCCAGCCTGCTGATGATGTCCTTCAGCCCGTTATGGCCGCCGTGTCCGCCGCCCTGTTTGAACTTAGCCACGCCAGGCGGCAGATCCAGCTCATCGTGCGCCACCAGAATCTCCTCCGGCGCAATGCGGAAAAAGGTCGCCATCGCCGCCACGGCTTTGCCGCTGAGGTTCATAAAGGTGGTCGGCACCAGCAGGCGCACATCTTCACCCGCCAGGCTGATGCGCGCGGTGTAGCCGAAGAACTTCGCCTCTTCCTTCAGAGACTGATTGTGACGCTCCGCCAGCAAATCAACATACCAGGCGCCCGCGTTATGCCGCGTCGCGGCGTACTCCGCGCCCGGGTTGGCCAGGCCCACAATCAGTTTAATGCTGCTCACGATGATTATCCTGCTCAGGTGATGAAAAGGCGTTAGTGTACTGCGCGGCAGAGAAGAGAACAAACGGTGCAGCAAAGGGGTGATTACGTCGCGTGATTAACTATTTATTTCTTTAAATCAAGCGTCTAAGCGTAAATTTACGTCAGCCTTTATTGGGGTTTGTGATCCTGGACGCAATTCATCCGGGCTTCATTGCCTAAACTTATGACAAGTTAACATTACGTGCGGTTGGTATTGCTTGTTCATATGGACAGAGGTGAGTTATGAAACATCAACATTGTCGCAAAGCAGGAAACGCCATGATGGTTGTGGGGCTGATCGTGATGGTCTCCAGCATCATCTTCTCGGTGCTCAACCAGCTGCCAAATATGCAGATGCCGGCGTTGCTGGCGCAGGGCGCGATTTTAGGCATCTTTATCGGCGCGCTGCTGTGGCTGACCGGCGCGCGCGTCAGCGGCCGCGAGAAGATCGAAGACCGCTACTTCTGGCATCGCCACTATGACAAACGCTGCCGCCGCACGCCGCACCACTAACAGGGCCATTCAGGCATAAAAAAACCGGGCGCATGGCCCGGTTTTTTATTAGGCGAAAATCAGTGCTCGAACATTGCCGAGATCGATTCTTCGTTGCTGATACGACGGATCGCTTCCGCCAGCATGCCGGAAAGCGTCAGGGTGCGGACGTTCGGCAGCGACTTCATCTCTTCGGAAAGGGGGATGGTGTCGCAGACGATAACCTGATCAATCACCGATTTACGCAGGTTCTCCACCGCGTTGCCGGAGAAAATCGGGTGAGTGGCGTAGGCGAAGACGCGTTTCGCGCCGCGCTCTTTCAGCGCTTCCGCCGCTTTGCACAGCGTGCCGCCGGTGTCGATCATATCGTCGACCAGCACGCAGTCGCGGCCCGCCACGTCGCCGATGATGTGCATCACCTGAGAAACGTTTGCGCGCGGACGACGTTTATCGATGATAGCCATATCGGTATCGTTGAGCAGTTTGGCGATGGCGCGGGCACGCACAACGCCGCCGATGTCCGGGGAAACCACGATCGGGTTTTCCAGACCAATTTGCAGCATATCTTCCAGCAGGATCGGGCTGCCGAAAACGTTATCAACCGGGACGTCAAAGAAGCCCTGGATTTGCTCGGCGTGAAGATCGACCGTCAGAACGCGATCGACGCCAACGCTGGAAAGGAAATCCGCGACCACTTTAGCGGTAATCGGTACGCGAGCGGAGCGCACGCGGCGGTCCTGACGGGCATAGCCGAAGTAGGGAATAACCGCGGTAATACGACCAGCAGAAGCTCGACGCAGCGCGTCGACCATCACAACCAGTTCCATCAGATTATCGTTGGTGGGAGCACAGGTGGACTGGATGATGAAAATATCACCACCGCGTACATTTTCATTGATTTGTACACTCACTTCGCCATCGCTGAAACGGCCCACTGCGGCGTCTCCGAGGCTGGTGTAAAGGCGGTTGGCAATACGTTGTGCTAGTTCCGGGGTGGCGTTACCAGCAAATAGCTTCATATCAGGCACGAGAAGAACCTCAGGCTTGGCGTCCAGAGAATGAACGGCATTAGGGTAACCGGCGCATACCCTGATGCATGTTCATACGGGTGTGTTAATGCGCCGTGTGCAGCGTCTGGAACAGGGTGACACTGTCACACATGCGCTTACAGCCCGGAAAGGGTGCGATGCAGAGGCGAGACGTTAACGCCTCGCGCGACAAATCCGCATACCCATTTCGGGGCGAGTTCCAGCACCTGACGAGCGGCTGACTCGGTGTCAAATTCGGCAAACACGCAAGCGCCAGTGCCAGTCAGGCGCGACGGCGCGTATTCTAGCAGCCAGGAAACAAGCTCATCAACCTCGCGAAAACGTTTTCTTACCACTGCCTCACAATCATTGTGAAAGGGTGTCGATAAAAGCGCCGCCAGCGAACGCACCGGCGTGTCGCGCGTCAGCTGTGGATCGTTAAACACCTGTGGCGTCGAGACGCTGACGCCGGGATGCGCCACCAGATACCATTTTTCCGCCGGATCGGCAGGCTGCAGCTGCTCGCCAACCCCCTGTGCGAAGGCGGCGAACCCTCTGACGAACACCGGCACGTCCGCGCCGAGCGTGATGCCCAGCTCGGCCAGCGCCTCGAGCGAGAAGCCCGTGCCCCACAGATGATTGAGCGCTACCAGCACCGTGGCGGCGTCGGAAGAGCCGCCGCCCAGCCCGCCGCCCATCGGCAGCCTTTTTTCAATGGCGATCTGCGCGCCGGCGTCGGCGGGCAGCCGGTGCTGCGCCAGCGCCGCCTGGCGCAGCAGCAGCGCGGCGCGCACCATCAGGTTGTCGTCATGGGCGACCCCTGCGACCGGCGTGGTCAGGGTGACACGGCCGCTGCTGTCCGGTGTGATGTGCAGCTGGTCACCGTAGTCGAGAAACTGGAACAGGGTTTGCAGATTATGGTAGCCGTCAGCGCGACGGCCGGTGATATAGAGAAACAGGTTCAGCTTTGCCGGTGCGGGCCACGAGGTGATCATTGCAGCGTCCAGCTATCCATACGCAGCTTGATGCGCTGATCGCCTTCGCGCAGCTCAAGGTTCGCCGGCAGCGGCGGGGTGGTTTTGCTGTCGTAGTCCTGAATCGTCACCTGCCACGTCTGGCCGTTGGCGCTGTAATTCAGGCTTTTCAGCTGATAGTTGCTGTTGAGCTGATAGTCGCTGGCGTCGCCGGGCAGGCCCATCATCCACTGGCGCAGGTTGGCGAGCGGGATATCCATGCCGGTCAGCTGGGCGATCATCTTCTCCGCGTCGTTGCTGACGTAGCGTTTGCCTTTATTGTCCACCAGCTGCACGGTCTGGCCCTGCGCGTCGAGCTGAAGCTCGGTGCTGCCCAGCGGGTTGGTCAGCAGCAGGCGATAGCGATCCGGCGCGGTCTGCTGCCAGTTAAAGCGCGCATAGACCTTCTGCTTGTCGGACAGGTAGGCGAAGGCGCCGCGTGTCTGGTAGTGCGTGACGTGCGCCACAGCCTGCTGGTGCTGCTGCCACTGCGGCGCGGTGGTGCTCGGACCTGGACCCTGAGGTTGTTTAACGGCACAGGCGGCTAACAGGACGCTTGCCAGCGGCAAAAGGCGCAACATCGTGCGGGGTGAAAAGGTCATCACGTGGTCATCTCCTCGGACACGTTTTTAATTCGTAACGGATAACGCTAGCGATCCGCTTATAAACCGTCAATGCTGATAACAGTAAAATTGCGCACGATCAGTTTAATCTTATTACAGTCATAGCCTTTGTATGGCTTTTCATGATCTGCCGCATCTTGTAGAATGCGCATCACAAAACCCTGACATTATTGGGACATCCCAACTTTTATCGCCATGACGCTGCTCGCTCTCGGAATCAACCATAAAACTGCACCTGTCGCCCTGCGTGAACGCGTTGCGTTCGGGCCGGATGTGCTGGAGCAGGCGCTCGACAGCCTGCTTTCCCAGCCGATGGTGCAGAGCGGCGTCGTTCTCTCTACCTGCAACCGCACTGAACTCTACCTTAGCGTAGAACAGCAGGCGGATCTGCAGGAGCGCCTGGTGCGCTGGCTGTGTGACTATCACCATCTTAATGAAGAGGACGTGCGTCAAAGTCTTTACTGGCATCAGGACAACGCGGCGGTGAGCCATCTGATGCGCGTGGCGAGCGGTCTCGACTCGCTGGTGCTGGGCGAACCGCAAATCCTCGGCCAGGTGAAAAAAGCCTTCGCCGACTCGCAGCGCGGCCATGCGCTGAGCAGCGAGCTGGAGCGTATGTTCCAGAAAACCTTCTCGGTCGCCAAACGGGTGCGCACTGAAACGGAAATCGGCGCCAGCGCGGTGTCGGTCGCCTTCGCCGCCTGCACCCTGGCGCGGCAGATCTTCGAGTCGCTCTCTACCGTCAACGTGCTGCTGGTGGGCGCGGGCGAAACCATCGAGCTGGTGGCGCGCCACCTGCGCGAGCATAAAGTGCAGAAGCTGATTATCGCCAACCGCACGCGCGAGCGCGCCGAGCGGCTGGCAGAAGAGGTTGGCGCAGAGGTGATCGGCCTCGCCGACATCGACGCGCGCCTCGCCGACGCCGATATCGTGATCTCTTCTACCGCCAGCCCGCTGCCGATTATCGGCAAAGGGATGATGGAGCGCGCGCTGAAAGCGCGCCGCAACAAGCCGGTGCTGCTGGTGGATATCGCCGTGCCGCGCGACGTCGAGCCGGAAGTGGGCAAGCTGCCTAACGCCTATCTCTACAGCGTTGACGATCTGCAGGCGATTATCGAGCAAAATATGGCGCAGCGCAAAGCCGCCGCCGTACAGGCCGAAAGCATCGTGGTGCAGGAGAGCGGCGAGTTTATGTCCTGGCTGCGCGCCCAGAGCGCGGTTGAGACCATCCGCGAATACCGCTCTCAGGCGGAAGGCGTGCGCGCCGATCTCGAATCACGCGCGCTGGCCGCGCTGCAGCAGGGCGCTGATCCGCAGAAAGTGCTGCAGGAGCTGGCGCACAAGCTGACCAACCGTTTAATTCACGCACCAACCAAATCTCTGCAGCAGGCCGCCCGCGACGGCGACACTGAACGCCTGCAATTGCTTCGCGACAGCCTCGGTCTCGAGTAGACTGCGGGGCTGTTGCCCTCTGTAACGAGAAATCCATCACCAATGAAAACCTCTATTGTTGCCAAACTGGAAGCGCTGCAGGAGCGCCACGAAGAAGTGGAAGCGATGCTGGGCGATGCCAGCGTGATCGCCGATCAGGACCGCTTCCGCGCGCTGTCACGCGAATATGCGCAGTTAACCGACGTGACCCAATGTTTCCGCGCGTGGCAGAGGACCCAGGACGATATCGAGACCGCCCAGCTGATGCTGGAGGATGCGGAAATGCGCGATATGGCGCAGGAAGAGCTGCAGCAGGCGCGCGCCGAGAGCGAGCGGCTGGAGCAGCAGCTGCAGGTGCTGCTGCTGCCGAAAGATCCCGACGACGAACGCGCCTGCTTTGTTGAAGTGCGCGCCGGCACCGGCGGCGACGAGGCGGCGATCTTCGCCGGCGATCTGTTCCGCATGTACAGCCGCTACGCCGAGGCCCGCCGCTGGCGCGTGGAGATCGTCAGCGCCAACGAGGGCGAGCACGGCGGCTATAAAGAGGTGATCGCCCGCGTCACCGGCGAGGGCGCCTACGGCCGACTGAAGTTCGAGTCGGGCGGCCATCGCGTGCAGCGCGTGCCGGAAACCGAGTCCCAGGGACGCATCCATACCTCCGCCTGCACCGTGGCGGTGATGCCGGAGGTGCCGGAAGCGGAGCTGCCGGAGATCAACCCGTCCGATCTGAAGATCGACACCTTCCGCTCGTCCGGCGCGGGCGGTCAGCACGTTAACACCACCGACTCCGCTATCCGCATCACCCACCTGCCGACCGGCATCGTGGTGGAGTGCCAGGATGAGCGCTCGCAGCACAAAAACAAAGCCAAAGCGCTGGCGGTGCTGGGCGCGCGCATTCGCGCCGCAGAGATGGCGAAGCGCCACGAGGCGGAGGCGAGCACGCGCCGCAACCTGCTGGGCAGCGGCGACCGCTCTGACCGTATCCGCACCTACAACTTCCCGCAGGGCCGCGTCACCGACCACCGCATCAACCTCACCATTTACCGCCTGGACGAGACGATGGAAGGCAAGCTGGACAACCTGATTGAGCCGATCGTGCAGGAGTATCAGGCCGATCAGCTGGCCGCGCTGGCTGGTCAGGAGTAATGACCTTTCGTGACTGGCTGAAACAGGCTGTCGCCGCGCTACAGGGCGGAGATAGCCCGAAGCGCGACGCGCAGATCCTGCTGGGGTTCGTCACCGGCAAATCGCGCAGCTGGCTGATGGCGTTCGACGAAACCGCGCTGCTGCCCGAGCAGCTGACGCGCCTTGACGCGCTGCTGGCGCGTCGCGTGCGCGGCGAGCCGGTGGCGCACCTGATCGGCGAGCGCGAGTTCTGGTCGCTGCCGCTGCGCGTCTCCGACGCCACGCTAATCCCGCGTCCCGATACCGAAGTGCTGGTGGAGCAGGCGCTGGCGCGTCTGCCCGCCGCGCCGGCGCGCATTCTCGACCTCGGCACCGGCACCGGCGCCATTGCGCTGGCGCTGGCGAGCGAACGGCCCGACTGCGCGGTGCTGGGCGTGGATCGCATCGAGGCCGCGGTGGCGCTGGCGCAAAGCAACGCCGAACGGCTGGCGATCCCCAACGCCGCCTTTGCGCTGAGCCACTGGTTTGACGCGCTGCCCGCCGGGCGCTTTGACCTGATCGTCAGCAATCCTCCCTATATCGACGCAGCCGATGCGCATCTGTCGCAAGGCGACGTGCGCTTTGAGCCGCGCAGCGCGCTGGTGGCGGACGATGCGGGCCTGGCGGATCTGCGCCTGCTGGTAGCTCAGGCGCCGCAGTGGCTCGCGCCCGGCGGCTGGCTGCTGCTGGAGCATGGCTGGCAGCAGGACGCCGCCGTGCGCGCGCTAATGCAGCAGCACGATTTTCTTCAGGTCGCGACCGTGCAGGACTACGGCGGTAATCCGCGCGTCACGCTCGGTCAGATTTCATCTTAAAAAGGACGCACCATGGCCGCTTACTACCCGCTTATTAAACAACTGCATCTGCTGACGGTGTTTATCAGCATTGCGCTTTTTGTCCTGCGCTTTTACTGGCTGCGCAGCGGCTCGGCGCTGCTGCAGCGGCGCTGGGTGCGCATTACGCCGCACGTTAACGACACCTTTTTACTGCTTACCGGCGTGCTGCTGGTGGTGATTACGCACTTTTACCCGTTTTCACCGCAAGGAAGCTGGCTGACGGAGAAGCTTTTAGGCGTTATTATCTACATCGCCTTAGGTTCCGTGGCATTGAGTCGTCGCCCGCACACCAGCCGCACGCGCTGGATCGCTTTCCTGGTCGCGCTGGTCGCGCTGGTGACAGTGATTAAGCTGGCGGTGACCAAAATGCCGTTATTGGGGATAGTATGACCTCCGCAGAACAATTAGATTTTAGCCAGACGCCGCTGTGTGAAGCGGTGATTGGCGCCACCCGCGCCATCCGCGCCGATTTCCCGGCGTCGTCCGTGCAGGAGCAGCTGGCGGCGCTGGTGGCGGAAGCCCGCCGCTACGTCAGCGGCGAGCAGGACGCCGATATGCAGCTGGAGAAGCTGCTGGAACTCTTTTATCGCCAGTGGGGCTTCGGCGGCGCCAGCGGCGTTTATAACCTCTCTGACGCGCTGTGGCTGGATAAAGTGCTGAAGTCGCGCCAGGGCACGGCGGTGTCGCTTGGGGTGATCCTGCTGCATATCGCGCAAGAGCTCGAGATCCCGCTGATGCCGGTGATTTTTCCCACCCAGCTGATTCTGCGCGCCGACTGGATCGACGGCGATATGTGGCTGATCAATCCTTTCAACGGCGAGACGCTGGATACCCACACGCTGGAAGTGTGGCTGAAAGGCAATATCAGCCCGACGGCGAAGCTCTATGACGACGATCTGGAAGAGGCGAAGACCATCAGCGTGATGCGCAAGATGCTCGACACCATGAAGGCGGCGCTGATGGAGGAGAAGCAGATGGAGCTGGCGCTCGGCGTGAGTCAGGTGCTGCTGCAGATCGATCCTGACGACCCGTATGAGATCCGCGATCGCGGGTTGATCTACGCGCAGCTGGAGTGCGAGCATATCGCGTTGAACGATTTAACCTACTTCGTTGAGCAGTGTCCTGAGGATCCGGTCAGCGAGATGATCAAAGTGCAAATTCACGCAATTGAACAGAAACAGGTGACGCTGCACTAAGCGCACCACACAGTTAAGGAAAGGGCATGACTCAGAAAGTCGTCACTATTGGTGATATCAAGGTCGCTAACGATCTGCCGTTTGTGCTGTTTGGCGGTATGAACGTGCTGGAATCGCGCGATCTCGCCATGCGTATTTGCGAACACTACGTCAAGGTGACCGATAAGCTCGGCATCCCGTACGTGTTCAAAGCCTCTTTTGATAAGGCGAACCGCTCTTCCATTAAATCTTATCGCGGTCCTGGCCTCGAAGAAGGGATGAAGATTTTTCAGGAGCTGAAGCAGGCGTTCGGCGTGAAGATCATCACCGACGTGCACGAGGCGGCGCAGGCGCAGCCGGTAGCCGACGTGGTGGATGTGATCCAGCTGCCCGCGTTCCTGGCGCGTCAGACTGACCTGGTAGAAGCGATGGCGAAGACCGGCGCGGTGATCAACGTGAAGAAGCCGCAGTTTGTCAGCCCCGGCCAGATGGGCAATATCGTGGATAAGTTCGCGGAAGGCGGCAACGATAAGGTGATCCTGTGCGATCGCGGCAGCAACTTCGGCTATGACAACCTGGTTGTCGATATGCTCGGTTTTAACGTGATGAAGAAGGTCACCAACAACAGCCCGGTGATTTTCGACGTGACCCACGCGCTGCAGACGCGCGACCCGTTCGGCGCTGCCTCTGGCGGCCGTCGCGCCCAGGTGGGCGAGCTGGCGCGCGCCGGGATGGCGGTCGGCATTGCCGGCCTGTTTATCGAAGCGCATCCGGACCCGGATCACGCGAAATGCGACGGCCCGTCCGCGCTGCCGCTGGACAAGCTGGAGCCGTTCCTGGTTCAAATGAAGGCGATTGACGATCTGGTGAAGAGCTTCCCGGAGCTGGACACCAGCAAGTAAGTCGCGCTTCGCGCTAAGAAATAAAACAGAGCGACTCTGGTCGTGATGCTTGTCAGTAAAGGCCGCCGTTTTTTCAAAACGGCGGCCTTTGTTTTATGCGTGTGAGCTGTTGGTGCGGGCCACTGCACCTCCTCTGCTGCCGGGCCCTCCTCGCGCCGCTTCGCGGTGCCTTCGGCTGCAACGTCGTGCCGGACGGACCGTTCGTGTACGGCCATCCTGGCCTCCCCGAACTGCCTGTCGCATCCCTGCGACAGGCTCCTGGCACAACGTTTCCGCCTCAGCGCTGCGAATAGCCCTCTACAGCAGAGAAGGCGCAGTGGCCTCAGACAGGGTGCCTGTGTAGCCGTAAAAACGCCGCCGTTCTTTTCCAGCAGCGTACACGGAAGCTGGCCAGCAGGCTGGTGCCGCTCCGGGGCGGGCATTTCGCAGCGCTGAACAGAATGAGGCTGCCAGGAGAGCCCGCAGGGATGCGGGCGAAAGGTGGGGCTGGAACAGGGATGTTCCATCCCCACCGGTCCGTCAGGCAGGCGAATGGCGTGAAGGGACCGCGTCAGCGGCGCGAGGACCGTCCGCCCCGGAGCGGCACCAGACTGCGTAATTACCTCATGCCTGGTCGCTCTTTTTTTGCCTGCCGTTTACAGCATGATCGTCATCAGATAGCCAGCGAAAATCGCCAGGTGCGCCGCGCCGTTCAGCACATTGGTGCGCCCGGTGGAAAACGAGATATGGCACAGGATCAGCGCCGCTGACATCATCACCATCTGCGGCGGCTCCAGGCCGAACACCAGCTGCTGGTCGGTCAGGGTGGCGATAATAGTCACCGCCGGCACGGTCAGCGAGATGGTGGCCAGCACCGAGCCGAAAAACAGGTTCATGGCGCGCTGCACCTGATTCATCAGCACCGCCTTTAGCGCGCCCAGGCCTTCCGGCGACAGGATCAGCAGCGCCACCAGGAAGCCGGTGAACTGCGCGGGCGCATTAAACTCCGACAGCAGATGCTCCAGCGTGTTGGCGTTCATCTTGGTAACGCTGATCACCGCGATCAGATGCACGATCAGCCAGACGGTGTGCCAGACGCTGCTGTGCGCCGACGGCTTGCCATGATGCGGATCGCCGTCGTCGCTGTCATCCTCGTGCTCGTAAACAAACAGGCTCTGGTGCGTGCGGGTCTGGATCAGCAGGAAAACGCCATACATCGCTGCGGAAATGGCGGCAATCAGCAGCGCCTGGGTGGTGGTGAAGTTGCCGCCCGGCAGCGCGTTGGGGAACACCAGCACCAGGATCGCCAGCGGAAAGATGGCGATCAGATACTGTTTAACCCCGGCCAGATTGACATACTGGGTGGCGAATTTTCGCCCGCCCAGCAGCAGAGAGAAGCCCACCAGGCCGCCGGTGACGATCATGATAATAGAGTAGAGGGTGTCGCGCATCAGCGCGGGGGCCGCGTCACCGGTCGCCATCAGCGCGGAGATCAAACTGACCTCCAGAATCACCACCGACAGGCTAAGGATCAGCGAGCCGTAGGGTTCGCCCAGACGATGCGCCAGCACGTCGGCATGACGCACCACGCTAAAGGCGCTGCTGAGGATCGCCACCAGCGCCAGCAGGTTGATGCCGATCACCAGCGGCAGGCTGGTCTGGCCGCCAAAGAAAAACAGCACGCCCAGCGCGGCGAGAGGCAGTATCAGCGAGAACTCTTTGTGACGGGTTTTTTCATGTGTGGTCATTCACCATCCTCTTGGGAAAAATATTGGCGAAACCCAAACGGGGCTTCACAAAAGAGTAGAACTTTTATTGCGTTAAAGAGTGTAACTTTTCGCCGCTGCCGACGTGGAAAATTTACCGCTTTTTACTTTTAGGCTAAAAAAGTTCGACCATCTTGAAAAAGGCGATAAAGCAAAATTAAAGCCAGCTATTCAGCCTGTTAATTTTTACATTTATCTGTTTTTTACGCGGTTAAACGAGATAAACAGGGCGGTTAAGATCCTTTTTTGCGGTCTTGGTCTCTGTTTTGTCTTCAGAGGCGAGGAAAAGGCAGGTGGAAATTCTGTCTCCTTGCGCCAGGCTTAAGCCAGGCCCACAATGGAGAAAATAGCATGCCCTATAAAAACCGCGACGCGCTGCCGGACAACGTGAAACATGTGCTGCCGCCGCACGCGCAGGATATCTACCAAAAGGCCTTTAACAGCGCCTGGGATCAGTACAAAGATAAAGATGAGCGCCGCGGCGACGAGTCGCAGGAAGAGGTGGCGCACAAGGTCGCCTGGTCGGCGGTGAAAAAAGAGTATGAAAAGGGTGACGACGACAAATGGCATCCTAAAAAATAACCCGCCGCAGAGGAGGCCAGCCAGCCTGGCCTTTTTCCTGGATTTTTTTAATTTCCCCTCCTGTCGCAGCCTTGAAAGCGCTGCGGAAAATGCATACTGTCAGTGAATGCTGCGGCTCAAGTATGGTGCTCGCAAGCCGATTCTATAAAGGAGCCCGTCGGACAGGACGTTAATGACGTCAGGAGGTCGCATTGTTAACCCGAGAATTTTTATTAAAAGCAGACTGCAAAACGTCATTCGGCGATATTGAAGAGTCCCTGCTCTGGAGCTGTGAGCAGCGCGCGGCGTCGCTGGCGGCGACGCTGGCCTGTCGTCCCGACCAGAGCCCGGTCTGGATTTTCGGCTATGGATCGCTGATGTGGAACCCCGTCTTCGAGGCGGACGAGGTTGCTTCCGGCACGCTGGAAGGGTGGCATCGCGCCTTCTGCCTGCGCCTGATCGCCGGACGCGGCACCTCATCCCATCCGGGCCGCATGCTGGCGCTAAAAGAGGGCGGCTCGACCAGCGGCCTGGCATTTCGCCTGCCGGAGACGCGCCTGCATGAAGAGCTGGAATTGCTGTGGAAGCGCGAGATGATCACCGGCTGCTATCTGCCCACCTGGTGCGCGCTAACGCTGGAGGATGGACGCAGCGTCACCGCGCTGGCCTTTATTATGGATCCGCGTCATCCGCTCTATGAGTCGGACTCTTGTCCTGAGGCGATCGCGCCTTTGATCGCGGCGGCCAGCGGCCCGCTGGGCAGCAACGCGCAGTATCTCTTTTCGCTGGAGCAGGAGCTGGCGAAGCGCGGCATGGAAGAGGAAAACCTGAGTCGCCTGGCGCATCAGGTGCGCGCGCTGCAGGCGGGCGTGCGCTGCGCGCAGGGATAGCGGCTCGCGGCGTGTGGATGCACGCCGCGACAGCGCGCTAGTTGCCCGGATTCAGCAGCCAGGTGCCCGGCTTGTCAATCACCAGCGACTGCGCATGCATGCTGGTGCCCGAATGCACCTCGATACGATACTGCCCCGCCGCCAGGTTAAGCGCGGCAAAACCGTTGTTGCCGGTTTTTACCTCGACAGGCTGACCGTTCAGCACCACGTTGGCGCCGCGATCCAGCTTGAGGTAGACGGTTGCCAGCGCAGCCGGCGTGGTGACCGGCGGCGATGCGGTCGCCGTTGGGGGGGGCGCGGCGCTTTCGGACGCGTCGCTCTGCGGCGTCGCCGCGTGTCGGTTGGTCAGCCAGGTCACCGTCACCACGGCCAGCAGCGCCACCGCTGCCAGCGCCACCAGGCCCGGCGAGAGACGACGCACGTTGCGCGGCGTCACCGGCTCTACGCTGGCCGAGCCATGATTGACCGCCATCACCACCGGTGCGGGCGCGACGATCTCCTCTTCTTCCACCACGGGCGCGGGCGGCGGATCCGGCGGCGCCTGCAGGCGAGTCACCACCGCCTCCACATCGCTTACCGGCAGGTCGATCAGCGCCGCAAAGGCGTCAATCGACTGCGGCCGATCGGCGGGCTTCATCGCCAGCGCGCAGTCCACCGCGTGCAGCAGCGGCAGCGAATAGCCCGGCGGCTGCCGCTCCACCAGCGGCTGATAGTTGTCCTCGATGCAGCGCACCACGCTCACCGGCGGCGGATTGCTGGTGATCAGGCTGTGCAGCACCGCGCCGAGCGCATAGATATCGGTCCAGGGACCCTGTTCGTTTTCACCCTCTTCGCTGTACTGCTCAATCGGCGCGAAACCCGGCTTCAGCATAATCTCGGTTTCATCCGACAGGTTGCCGATCTCTTTGCGCGCCGAGCCAAAGTCGAGCAGCACCGGCAGCTGGTTTTCCTGAATCTGAATATTATCCAGCGAAATATCGCGATGCAGATAGCCCGCCTGATGAATGGTGTTGATGGCGCCAAACAGCGGCGGCAGCAGCCGACGGATCCAGGCTTCGTTCACCGATTCGGGGCTGGTCAGCTGCCACTCTTTCAGCGTCATGCCGCTGTAGTAGAGCGTGCCCATATAGGCGGTGCCGTTCTGTTCCCAGAAGCGCAGCACGTGCAGCAGGCCGGGATGGTTGAAACGCGCCAGCAGGCGCGCCTCCTGAATAAAGCTGGTCAGGCCGGCGGTAAACAGCCTTTGATAGCGTTCGCCGCGCAGCTCCAGCGACAGGTCTTCCGCACGCACCGCCAGCGACACCGGCATATACTCTTTGATGGCGATGGTGCGCTCGAGCTGATGATCCCAGGCGCGGTAAACGATGCCAAAGCCGCCGCCGCCAATCACTTCCTTGATTTCAAACTCGTTAAAACGGTATCCCGCCGGAAGGGCGTTAGGCACCGCTTTTTGATTATCATTTGCCGACATAGTGAACTCTCTGAACACCGCCTGGCGAGCAGGCTGCGCGGTAATTAATTGATGTTACGCCACGCACCTATCGCCGGGTCAACCAAATCGGCGTGCAGGGTGTCGATCAGTAACACATTCACTTTTTGCTGTGGCATAAACTGCGGTCCCCAAAGACCGCGCAACGTTTCCACCCGCGATTTCACGGCGTCAGGATCCTGCTGCGCCATATTCTTGTCCATTTTCACCAGCAGCGTGCCGTTAAAGCGCCAGACGTGGCTGGCGGGGTCGAAAGGCAGCACCAGCCAGCTATCCGCCGCATCGGCGCGCGTCACGATCATGCGCTCTTTATTCACGGCCACGATTTCCAGCGAGTTGCCGGCGATCGCCAGACTGGCGATCGGATAGCCCTGATAGAAGGTGATCGGCAGGGCGCCTGTTTTGCCCTTGTCCGCCACGGTGATCTCGCTTTTGCCCTCCAGCCAGCCGTCGTGCGGGCACTGGCTTTTCGCGCCGTCGGGAATAAACAGCGACTGGCCGTCGGCGTCCCACGCCGTACGGAAGCGGCAGCCGCCCGGCAGGTCGAAGTGCTGCAGCGGCGCGCTGTTCGCCGGGCGCGACAGATCGAGCGGCGCGGCGTTGGTCGCGCTGGCGCTGGCGGTGGCGTCGGCCATCACGATCGGCCGCCAGTTTTGCAATTTGCTGGCGCTGCCGCTGGCCAGCACGCTGCCCTCTTTACTGGTCATCTGCCAGGGCAGCACGTCCAGCGTGCCGCACTGGTTGGCCAGCAGGGTGCCGACGCGCGGCAAAAAGGTGGTCAGCACGGCGGAATCGGTGCTTTTGCCGGAGACGATACGCAGCGGCAGCGTCTCTTTACACCAGTCGTCGGGCGCTTTGCTTTTAACGTCGTCGATAAAGACTTCCAGCGCCAGGCTGGGCGAATAGACCACGCGATAATTTTCGGCCTGCGCGCTAAAGGCGATCAGCAACGTCGCAATGCCGGACAACCACAATTTCATAAGGATCCTTGGTATCAGTAGCGAGGCGGCAAAAAGCGCGCCGAATCCGCCGCGGAATAGAGCAGTGTGGCGTCCTGAGGTTCGCCGATCCAGACCGAGAGCGCGCTGAGATTATCTTTCTTCACGCTGCGGCTGACCGCTTTTTCCATCAGCGCCAGCCACTCTTCGCAGGCGTTGACCATGCGCAGCGCCTGCTCCATCTCTTTCGTCGTCAGGTTAAGCCAGAACCCGTCGGTGCAGACCAGAAAGGCGTCGCCATCTTCCAGCGCCAGTTCGGCGGAGAAGGTCACCGGACGTGCCGGATCCGCGCCGAGCGCATTATAGAGTAAATTACTGTTAATGCCGGTATTTTCATAGCCCGCATCTTTTAGCTGCTGCGCCAGGCTGTGATCGCGCGTGACGTCGAACAGGGTGCCGTGGCGAAAATGGTAAACCCGGCTGTCGCCGGCGTGCGCCCACCAGGCGCGCTGCTGCTGGCGATCGATAAACAGCGCGGCCAGCGTGGTGCTCATGCGCGACGCGTGCGCGTTGCGCGCCTGCTCTTCGCGCAGCGCCTCGCGGCAGCGCTCAATCGCCGCGTGGGTGTTCTCCGGCGTCAGGCGGGGCTGCTCATGCAGTTCGGCCAGCAGGGTGTCGCGCACCAGCTGCGCGGCGCGATCGCCGCCGGGCAGGCCCGCCACGCCGTCGCACACCACAAAACAGGCTTTATCCTCGTTGATCTCCGCGCCGGTGCGGTCCTGGTTCTCATCGCGCAGTCCCTGCTGGCAGCGACTGGCAAATACAATCTTCATGCTTCGTCCGTCCGGGTCTGCGAATCTTTATACTGGTTAACCTCCACGTCGTAGGCGTGCAGGAAGGCTTCGCCGAACAGGGTGTGGAAATCGTCTTCAATTTCGCCGGCGGTGCGCTGATAGTTACGCATAAAGTAGTCCCAGAGAGCGGCTTTTCGCGCCGTCGAGAAGGGGAGTTTCGGCAGCACGCCTTCGCTGCGCGCCTGCTCTTCCAGACGCTGCGGATTAAACGACTGCAGCATGGCGGCAATAATGGCGCGGATGCCGGCGATCATGCCGAGCTGATGCGCCTGTAAATCGACTAACGCGTCGCGCACCGCCTGTTCCGGCGGCATAAAGCCTGGCATCTGGCTCTGGTACATCTGCATCAGCACGGTTTTGCCGGAGGGCAGGATTTTAAACGGGTTGTTCGCCTCGTTGAGGATCATCGTCATATCCGCTTTCACGCCGCGCTTGAGGATCTGACGCGACGACAGCAGCGCCACCGTGCCCTGGGAAAAGAGGCTCAGCATCCGGCCGGTGACGCGCATCTGCTCTTCATCAACCGGGGTCGCATGGCCGTTATTCAGCCCCATGCCCTCCAGCAGCGCGGCGATCAGCTTCTCCTGATCCGGCAGCGCGGCCTCCGTCAGGCGGCGCGACTCGCTTTGCTGCGGATCGATAGCCAGCCGCGCGTCGCTGTGGCGCGCCGCCGTCGGCATGGCCGCTGCAACGTTCTCCGCCGGTTCGATGGCGAACAGGCCGAGCGGATCCGCTTCCTGCTGCGTCTCGTCGACGAACAGCGCCAGCGGATCGTCTTTGGCCGCCGCGGCGCGCGCCGGATCCTGCACCGCCAGCTGATAGTCGCCGATCTGCAGCGCGTCGCCGTGGCGCAGCTGCACCTGCGCGCCCCGACCCAGCGCGACGCCGTTGTGCACCACCGAGGTTACGCTGCCCTGGTTGGTCAGGCGGCAGTCGCCGTCGGCGGAAAGGTGCACCAGCGCCTGCAGACGCGAGATGGCGCGCGATTCATCCGGCAATACCAGATCGTTATCCTGGCTACGGCCGATGGTGCCGCCGGGCGGCTGAAACGCCACGGTGGTTACCGGAACATCCGTATTGCACTGCACAATGGTAAATTGCATGGGTCATCCCGTGTCTGATGGGCAAACGCAACGCCGTCACTCGAACATTGGCGGATAGAGGCCGTTACGTCCCGGCTGAGTGCCTGCCGCCGGGTTAAAAAGTAATGAAAACAGTTGCGCCGTCAGGTTGCCGCTGTGCTTATGGGTCGCATGGGCGAAGCCGTCGCAGCGGTTGGTCCACCAGTAGCTGATATGCTGCTGGGGATCGAAACGGTCCGCCACCTCGCGCCAGCTCAGGGTGCAGGGCAGATCGCCGAAGCCGATCACCTCCATGATGTCGGAGCGCCGTTTCTCCGGCACCATCAGCGGCGGCAGCGCCTGAATCTGCTGCTCCAGCTGCGCGGCGCTGCTCTGCACCTGCACCGCCTGGTAGAGCGCGGCGCCTAAATCCTGAAACCAGTCGCCGGAGATGGCCAGCTGCGCCGGATGCCACTGGCTGAGCGGGAAGGTGCGCAGCGCCAGCAGCGGCCAGGCGCGTCCGACGCGATCGCACGAGGGCATCAGACAGCCCATCTGCACCTGCTGCACGCCCGGCGTGACCGGCAACACGAAGTTCCACACCGGCGCCTGCAGAAACCAGCTGGTCGCCGCCTGCTCCTGACTGTGCCAGTGCATCAGCCCCTGCTGAAACCAGTGGGTCCAGGGCGCGATATGTTTCTCGCTCAACCGGTGGCGTAAAAAATCGCCGGTTGAGGGCAGCTTCCCGTACCAGCCGGGCGCGACGATCGCAGCCATACTCACCTCATCATTACTCGCTATGCGCGGTCAATCGCTGCGCGTCGACCGCGGGCGTCACGGCCAGCGCGCTGCCTTCACGGCCCGCATTTTTCAGATTTTCCGCAAGCTTGCGCATCATCAGCGCATTGTCGCGCGCATAGGGCGAAGACTGAATCTGCTGATCCAGCAGCTGGCTGAGATGCCAGTCAAGCTGTTGCAGACCGCGCGCGCTGACGTTTTCCGGCAGCGAGCGCTGTAAATTTTGCATCAGCCAGGCGCGGAGAAATTCGCCGTCGTAGTTGCGCGGCTGATAGAGCATCTGATAGGCGCGCAGCGCGTTGCGGCTGTAGTCGTTATCGTCGCCCTTGTCGTCACGCAGCAGGTTGGTGATCTGCTGCGCAACGCGCGGTAATAGCAAAGACTTTAGCGCATTTTGATAAAGCGCCCAGGCGGCATCGCTGACCTGGGTGCCGCGATAAAGGCCGGCGCGCATGGTAACCGGAGGATTATCCAGCGAAAAATGGTCAGAGAGCGGCAGCTTCACCAGATTATTCAAAAAGGGAAGCAGGTCAAAAATATTGTCAGCGGGCTGATGGATCACCTGCTGGCTCTGCCGGACGATGGCCGGCACGCGATAGGCCACCTGATGCAGGTAGCGCTGATTCTGGAAAAAACTCAGCAGCCAGAGTCCCGAGGCGATCGCCAGCCCGCCCGCCAGCACGCCGTAGCCGATCCAGTGAAACAGCTGGTTGCGGTACTCCCAGTGGCGGTTGCTGCCCGCCAGGCCGCTTTCGCGGAACACCAGGTCGCTGAGCAGGTCACGAATAAAGAAGCTCTGGCCTTTGTTGCCCGGAATCGGGCTGTTGCGGTTAACGCTGTCCCAGGCGGCGATGGTCTGGCCGCCGGCGTGCGGCAGCTGTAGCTTGCGGCTCAGCTCGCCCATGATGCGGTCGAAGGGCAGACCCTCCTGGGTGCCGCTGGTAAAGAAGAGGCCGCGCGCGCTCCAGGCGACCGGCTCCTGCTGGGCGGAGAACACCACGTCGAGATACTCATTCAGCAGCGGCCGCAGCGAGGCGAACTCCTGCGGAAACAGGAAGCAGTCGGCGCGCTGGTTAAGATCGCGCTCCTGCGCCATTTTGTGGCTGAGCTGCTGCTGCAGCTGCTGCTCGAGACGGTGAAACTGCTGGTTAAAGCTGCGATGCCACTCATCTTTATGCGGCTTGCCCGGCTCCCAGGGAAAGGTAAAGCCCCAGATGGCGTCGCGCTGACGCTTCTCCAGCGCGCCGAAATAGCCCATAAACCCTTTCAGCAGATCGGTCTTGGTCACCATCACATAGACCGGAAAGTGAATGCCGGTCTGCTGGTGTAGTTCGCTCAGGCGGTTGCGCATGGCGCTCGCCTGCGCGAAGCGCGTTTCGGCGGATTCGCTCAGCAGGTCGGCCACGCTGAGGGTCATAATCACGCCGTTGATCGGCTGGCGCGTGCGGTAGCGCTTCAGCAAATTAATAAAGCTGTGCCACTCGCCGGCGTCGCGCGCGCGCTGGCTCTCCTGCAGGGTGTAGCGCCCGGCGGTGTCGATCAGCACCGCCTGGTCGGTAAACCACCAGTCGCAGTGGCGCGTGCCGCCGACGCCGCGAATGGCGGTTTTGCCGACGCTGTCGGTCAGCGGGAAATCGAGCCCGGCGTTGAGCAGCGCGGTGGTCTTGCCCGCGCCGGGCGCGCCGATCACCAGATACCACGGCAGCTGATAGAGATAGTTGGCGTGAAAGCGCGCCAGCCAGCCGCCGCTTTTGCGGCTGAACGGCAGACGCTTCAGCTGCATCACCGCTTCGCTGAAGCGCTGGGTCAGCAGCTCTTCGGTCGCCTGACGGTCGGAGAGCTCCTCCGCGCCGGCCTGCTGCAGATTATTCAGCAGTTTGCTGTTGAACCAGGCGCGGTAGAGCGACGGAATGAACTGAAACAGGATCCAGATAAAAAACAGCAGGCCGACCGCCAGCTGGCGCGGCAGCGCCGGCTCCAGCGGGCGGGTTTCCCCCCAGCTCCAGAACGGGCCGAGGATCCAGACCAGGCAACTCAACGCCGTGACGCCGATAAAGCTCCACAGCAGGCGGTGAGTTAAAACAGAGCGTAAGGACGCGCGCATTACTGGGCTCCCTGATGATTACTGAGCGTTTCCGGCGCGGCGAACAGCGTGATCTCGACGCGACGGTTGCGCGTCCGGTTTTCGTTGCTGTCGTTGGGCAGCAGCGGATCGCTGTCGCCGCGTCCTTCAGAGCGGATGGCGTGGCCATCGGCGAGCTGGGTTTGCAACAGCTGCGTGACCGCGCGGGCGCGGGCAAAAGAGAATTCATAGCTGGAGGCGAAGCGGCTGTTGTCGACCGGTCGGTTGTCGGTAAACACCGACACCAGCACCGTGCCCTTGACGTTCTTCATCGCCGTGGCGACGCGCGCCAGCAGCGCGCGGCCCACCGGGTTAATGGCGGTGCCCTGTTCGGCGAACAGCTTGTCGGCAGGAATAATCACCTTGCTGCCGAAGGCGCCGTCGCTGACTTCGAGCTGACCGGCGGCAATCACGTCGTTCAGACGCTGGCGCAGATCGAGCAGCGCCTGCGGCGACGAGGGGCGGCGGCCGACGGTAATCTGCGGCAGCGGCGTCTGATAGATGGCGCGCAGCAGCGGCTCGGCGTCGTTGCCCAGCCGCCAGTTCAGGGCGCTGTAGAGCAGGCAGGCGATCAGCGCGGCGACGGTGGCGCAGGCCCAGAGCGGGATCATCGGGCGGGAGAGGGTGCTGACCAGTGGATGCACCTCCACCAGCGGCGCGACGCGCGCGCTTTCCGGCTGACGCTGCTCGTCAATCAGCTTCGCCAGGCGCTTGCGAATGGCGTCGCACTGCGTCCGTCCGCTGTCGCTGCCGCGATAGCGGCCTTCGTAGCCGAGCAGCAAGCAGTAGTGCACCACCTCCAGCAGCCAGAGGTGCTGCGCCGGGCTTTGCGAAATGCGCGACAGCAGCTGAAAAAATTTCTCGCCGCCCCAGCTTTCATTGTGGAAGGTGACCAGCATGCCGTTGCCCGACCAGACGCCGCGCGTGCCCCAGGGCGTCTGCGCGGCGGCTTCGTCCAGCGCGCTGCACAGGCAGTAGCGCGCGCCGATAATCATCTCGAACGGCAGTCCGGCCTGCTTACAGCGCTGCTCGAACTGGCGGATTTCATCAATCAGCGACTGACGCAGGCCAGCGGGATCGTCATGCGTGACCGCCTGACGAAGCTGCACCACGGCGTTCAGCAGCGGCGCCGCAGCCTGCAAAAGAAGGTTATCGTTGCCGGAGGCGTTAGCCTCTGCGGCCTGCGATTCTTGTGTCATTAACAGGGGTTCTTCCAGACAGGCGCACCTCCCTGAGTGGCGAACTCAGGGAGTAAAAAAGGGCAATATGCGCCGAATTCCATTATCAGTCTAAGATCCAGGTCGCGGTATCGTTAGTGCGACACGCCTTGCTGGCGCCGCCGACGTCGACGCAAACCTGCTTATTCTTACCGCGCGGGCGAGGGCGATCGCTGCGCAGGGTCGCCTCGTAGCGGCCGCTCTCAACGCCCGCCTTCAGCGGCACGTAGCCGATCAGCGGACCGTCAGCCTGGTCGGCGATCGCCAGCCAGTGATTTTCGACGCTTCCCAGCACCTCAAAGGGTTTCCCGTTCTCCAGGTAGCGCACCACCTTGCCGCCATAGTCGGGCGTGGTCATCACCGACGCCGCATAGAGCGCGCGCCAGGTCTCATTGACCGGAGTAAATTCGGCAGGCGCAGCGACCGCATGACGATGGACTAACTTCACGCCGTTGACTTCGCTGGTGACCAGCGTGTCATCGGTAACGGACGGCGGCGGCGCTTTACAGCCCGCCAGGGTCAAGGTCGCCAGCAGCATTAACGCAAGACTCTTTTTCACCATGTTCCTCGATTTCATCAGAGTAACTGCATAATACGCCGCCATCGTCATCCCTGTGACGACCTGCGTGCAGCATCATGCCTCTACAACATCAGCTAAAAAACAGACAAATTACATCAGGATAGTACTCTGCTCAGTCTACCTAAGACTTTTGAGATTTCAAACCATTGCGCTCGCGCTTCAGCCATGCTAGCCGCCCTGAAACCGCTTGCGTAAAAAAGCTGAAAAATACCGCCGTTTAGTACAGTTAAAGCAAACTTACTAATGGGCGAGGTAAGCCGATGAATTGTGCAGCAGCGTATTCTGTCACGCGCGCCGATGAATAGGAAATTATTAAATTTTTTTAATTGCTCACCTGACGTAAGGAGGATCGCGCTCCGCTAAGCAGCGGTTTATTTTCAGAATATCCGCGCGCGTCCGATCGCATTATTTCCCTAAAGCGGCACGCCTTTTGCTTCAATTTGCCTCAAACACGCGACCCGACACCCGAGGTGACCTCTATGACCGACGCGCTGGCGTATCTCAAGGCATCGCGCGACAGCGACATCGCCAGCCTGCAGCGGCTGCTGCATACCGGCCAGCTGATTGCGGCGCTGAGCGAGCTTATCCATCAGCTGCAGCGCGAGCGCGGCGCCAGCAATATCTGGATCTGCTCGCAGGGGCGGCTGTTCGCCCGTGAGCGGCTGGCGCGTGAGCAGGATGTCAGCGCGGCGACGCAGCGCGTCGCCCAGGCGCTGCCGCCCGCCGTCGCGCATCCCGGCGACAGCCGCTTCTGCAACCTTATCGCCGCCGCGCTGCAGGCGCTGGCGGCGCTCCCCGACTTGC
The DNA here is from genome assembly GCF_022394795.1 of Pantoea sp. Z09. Lineage (NCBI taxonomy): Bacteria > Pseudomonadati > Pseudomonadota > Gammaproteobacteria > Enterobacterales > Erwiniaceae > Pantoea > Pantoea sp. Z09. The sequence continues at coordinate 2,175,930 of NZ_CP092373.1, read as the reverse complement.
GCGCGCAGATGCTGGCGGGCGAGCGCGATCAGGCGCAGGCGATGCAGGCGTTCAACGCGGTGATCCGCACGCTGTTGAATCTGGTGTTCGAAGCGGCCGACACCGCCAGCCACCCCGATATCTCGCGCGCGCTGATCGCGCTGTTCAGCTTTATGCAGGGCAAAGAGCTGGCGGGGCAGGAGCGCGCCACCGGCTCGGCGGGTTTTGCCGCCGGACGCTTCAGCGACGCCCAGCGGCAGCGCATGGTGGCGCTGATCGCGGCGCAGGAGCAGAGTTTCGCCACCTTCAGCCAGTTCGCCGACGCCGAGGCGCTGGCGCGCTGGCGTCCGCTCGCCTCCGCCAGCCGCGAGGTCGAGCGACTGCGGCGCATCGCCTGCACCTTCGATCAGGCCGAGGAGTCGGGCACGCTGCGCTGGTTTTCCCTGCTCAGCGCCCGCATCGATCAGATGAAAAGCCTGGAGGATCACCTGACCGCCACGCTGATGGCGCGCTGTCGTCAGGCGATTGAGACGGCGCACAGCGAGGCGCCGCCGGCGGCGCCAGCGGCGGACGGCAGCTTTAGCCTCTACGTTGGCGGCGCCGACTGGCTGCCGCCGACGGAGACCCGGCTGCACAGCGACGGGCTGGCGCCGCAGCTTGGCCGCTCGGTGCTGTCGCTGGTGCGCGAACAGGCGCAGCGCCTGCAGCGGCAGGCGGATGAACTGGCGACAATGCGCGCCACGCTGGACGAGCGTCGAATCATCGATCAGGCCAAAGCCTGGCTGATGCAGCAGCATCGCTACAGCGAGCAAGACGCCTGGCAGGCGCTGCGCAAAAGCGCCATGAACCAGAACAAACGCGTCATTGATATCGCCCAGGCGGTGCTGGCGGTGGCGGCGATGGCCCAGCCGCCCGCGTCGCCCTGACTACCTCCTGAGAGGTAGATGCACAACCGCTGTGCGCTGCGCGCCTTAGCAAAGTGCATCCGTCAGGCTTAGCCACGCGCCGCGCCGCGCCCGCGCGGCTTCTCCGACCTGGCACGCCTCTTGCTGTGCTTAAAGTGAATTCGCACTTCTTTCGCCAACGGCGGTGAAAAGAGTGCTTTGGATAAAGGCGTCCATCCGCATGCGCAGGCATGTCGGCGGGACGCCTTTTTTTATTCTCTTTTTTCAGGAAGCGAGCGATGAGTCAGACCCCATTTTCCGCCTCACGGCGTAAGTTGTTACTCGCCAGCGCCGCGGCTGGCGGCGCATACCTGCTGCCAGGGCTGCGCAACGCCGTCTGGGCCGCGGGTTCGGACGCGCCGGAAAAGATGAGCCTGCGCGTCGGCTTTATCCCGCTGACCGACTGCGCGCCGGTGGTGATGGCGGCGGTGAAGGGTTTCGATAAGAAGTACGGCCTGACGCTGCAGCCGAGCAAAGAGGCGAGCTGGGCGGCGGTGCGCGACAAGCTCACCTCCGGCGAGCTGGATGCCGCCCATGCGCTTTACGGCATGATCTACGGGCTGCAGCTGGGCGTCGCCGGGCCGCAGCACGACATGGCCAACCTGATGACCCTGAACAATAACGGCCAGGCGATCACGCTCTCCAGCCAGCTACAGGCGCAGGGCGTCACCGACGGTGCCAGCCTGAAGCGGGCGGTGGCGGCGCAGCCGAAAGGCGCTTTCACCTTCGCTCACACCTTTCCCACCAGCACCCACGCCATGTGGCTCTACTACTGGCTGGCCAACGCCGGCATCCATCCCTTCGACGACGTGCGCACGGTCGTGGTGCCGCCGCCGCAGATGGTGATGAACATGAAGATCGGCAATATGAGCGGCTTTTGCGTCGGCGAGCCGTGGAACCAGCGCGCCATCAGCGACCACATCGGCTTCACCGCCGCCACCTCGCAGCAGATCTGGCCGGATCACCCGGAAAAGATCCTCGCCACCCGCGCCGAGTGGGTCGCGGCCAACCCCAACAGCGCCCGCGCGCTCACCGCCGCGGTGCTGGAGGCGGCGCGCTGGATCGACGCCTCGGACGACAACCGCCGCGAAACCGCCGCGGTGCTGGCGCAGCGCGCCTGGATCAACACCAAAGTCGACACCCTGGAAGGGCGCATGCTCGGCCAGTACCAGAACGGCCTCGGCAAAAGCTGGCAGGACGCGCACCCGATGCGCTTCTTCCGCGACGGCGCGGTGAGCTTTCCCTGGCTCTCCGACGGCATGTGGTTTCTGACGCAGATGAAACGCTGGGGCATGCTCAGCGCCGAGCCGGACTATCTGGCGGTGGCGCGGCAGATCAACCGTATCGACATCTATAAACAGGCGGCGTCCGCCGTCGGCAACGTCGCGCTGCCGCAAAGCGAACTGCGCAGCAGCACCCTGATCGACGGCAACGTCTGGGACGGCAGCGATCCTGCCGCCTACGCCGCCGGTTTCGCCCTGAAACGATAAGCGAGGCAAACATGAAAAAAACCGCTCAGATCATTGCGCCCGCGGCCAGCGCGCCGGCGACCGTCGTGACCCTTAACATTACGCCGAAGCCCGCGCCGCGCCCGGCGCGCCTGCGTCCGCTGATGCAGCGGCTGATCCCGGCGCTGTGCGGCGGGGTGCTGATGCTGCTGGTGTGGCAGATCGCCGCGCTCTGGAGCAGCGGCTTTCCGACGCCCTACGCCACCTGGCAGGCGGCGCAGGTGCTGTTCGCCGATCCCTTCTATAACGCCGGCCCGAACGATCAGGGCATCGGCTGGAACGTGCTCGCCTCGCTGCAGCGCGTCGCCGTCGGCTTTGGCCTGGCGGCGCTGGTGGGTATTCCCGCCGGTTTTTTGCTCGGGCGCTTCACCTTTGTGGCGCGCATGTTCAACCCGATTATCGCGCTGCTGCGCCCGGTCAGCCCGCTCGCCTGGCTGCCTATCGGCCTGCTGCTGTTTCAGCGCGCCGAACCCGCCTCGAGCTGGACCATTTTTATCTGCTCGATCTGGCCAATGGTGATCAACACCGCCGAAGGGGTGCAGCGCATTCCGCAGGACTACCTCAACGTAGCGCGCGTGCTGCAGCTGTCGGAGTGGACGGTGATGCGCCGCATTCTGTTTCCCGCCGTGCTGCCGGCGGTGCTCACCGGCGTGCGGCTGTCGATCGGCATCGCCTGGCTGGTGATTGTCGCCGCCGAAATGCTCACCGGCGGCCTCGGCATCGGCTTCTGGATCTGGAACGAGTGGAACAACCTCAACGTGGAAAACATCCTCATCGCCATCCTGATTATCGGCGTGGTGGGGCTGTTGCTGGAGCAGGGCCTGATGCTGCTGGCCCGCCGTTTTGCCTGGGATAAATAAGGAGCCGCTATGTCACCGATTATTCGCGTTCAGCAGGTCAGCCAGCGTTTCACCACCGCGGGCGGCGATTTTCTCGCCCTCGACAACGTTTCGTTCGATATCCACGAAGGAGAGACCCTCAGCCTGATCGGCCACTCCGGCTGCGGCAAATCAACGCTGCTTAACCTGATCGCCGGGCTGACCGCGCCGAGCAGCGGCGTGCTGCTGTGCGACAACCGCGAAATCGCCGGGCCGGGGCCGGAGCGCGCGGTGGTGTTTCAGAACCACTCGCTGCTGCCCTGGCTCACCGCCTGGCAGAACGTCGAGCTGGCGGTGGATCAGGTGTTTCAGCAGAGCATGAGCAAGGCGGAAAGAGCGGAGTGGATCGAGCACAACCTCAATCAGGTGCAGATGAGCCACGCGATGCACAAGCGGCCCGGCGAGATCTCCGGCGGCATGAAGCAGCGCGTCGGCATTGCGCGCGCGCTGGCGATGAAGCCGCGCGTGCTGCTGCTCGACGAGCCGTTCGGCGCGCTTGACGCCCTGACGCGCGCCCATCTGCAGGAGAGCGTGATGCGCATCCAGCAGGCGCTTAACACCACCATCGTGCTGATCACCCACGACGTCGACGAGGCGGTGCTGCTCTCCGATCGGGTGCTGATGATGACCAACGGCCCGGCGGCGAAGGTGGGCGAGATCCTGAACGTCGATCTCCCGAGGCCGCGCTCGCGCGTGGCGCTGGCGGACGAGCCGCGCTACCACCAGCTGCGCCAGCAGGTGCTGCATTTCCTGTATGAAAAACAGACCGCAGCCTGAGGAGCAGCCGATGAAGCAACGGCTGCTGGTGGTGGGCAACGGCATGGCGGGGATGCGCATGGTCGAGCGCCTGCTGCATCTCGCGCCGCATCGCTATGCCATCACGGTGATCGGGCGCGAGCCGCACGGCAACTACAACCGCGTGCTGCTGTCGCCGGTGCTGGCGGGCGAGAAAACCTTCGACGAGACGCTGATCCATCCGCGCGACTGGTACACGGCCAACGGCGTCACGCTGCTGGCGGGCGAAACGGCGCAGCGCGTCGATCTGACGGCGCGTCGGCTCGACACCGACCGGCGCGCGCTCGGCTGGGATCGGCTGGTGTTCGCCACCGGATCGCGGCCGCGGCTGCCCGCCATTCCCGGCATTGAGCGGCCGCAGGTGAGGGGCTTTCGCAGCAAAGCGGACGTCGACGCGCTGCTGGCGGGCACGGGGCCGGTGGTGGTGCTGGGCGGCGGCTTTCTCGGCATCGAAGCGGCCGCCGCGCTGCAGGCTCAGGGACGCGACGTCACGCTGCTGCACCACAAGGCCTGGCTGCTGGATCGCCAGCTCGACGCCCATGCGGGCGCGCTGCTCCTCGCTCAGCTCCGCGCGCGCGGCCTGCGCGTGGCGCTCAACAGCGGGCTGGCGGCAGTAACGGAAACCGGCGTGCAGCTGACTGACGGCCGCACGCTGCCCGCCGCGCAGGTGGTGATCGCCATCGGCGTCGAGCCGGAGATCGCCGTCGCGGCGGCGGCCGGCGTGCCCTGTCGGCGCGGCATTGTGGTGGATCGTCAGTTGCGCAGCGCGCTGCCCGACGTCTACGCCCTCGGCGAGTGCTGTGAAATCGGCGGCGACACCGCTGGCCTGGTGGCGCCCTGTCTGGCACAGGCAGAGGTGCTGGCGGCGCAGCTCGCCGGTCAGCCGGTGGCGGATTTCCGCTATCAGGAGAGCGGCACCCGGCTCAAGGTGAGCGGCATTTCGCTGTTCAGCGCGGGCGATATCCGCGAGGCGGAGAGCTGCGTCAGCGTCGATCCGCTCTCCGGCGACTATCGCCGCCTGTTTCTGCGCGACGGCCGCCTGCGCGGCATCGTGCTCTACGGCGACTGCCAGCAGGCGGCGCCGCTGCTGGCGAAGCTGCAGGCGGGCGAGCGCGCCGCGCTGCACACCCTTTTTGATAATCAACCTGAACCGCAGCCGCAGGCTGCAGGAAGCCTGATGATGAGTAAACCGGTATTAGCCGTGGTCGGCCACGGCATGGTCAGCCACCACTTTCTCGAACAGCTGGTGGCGCGCGCGCTGCATCAGCGCTATCACATCGTGGTCTACGGCGACGAGCGGCTGCCCGCCTACGACCGCGTGCATCTCTCATCTTACTTTGACGGCAAAAGCGCCGCCGATCTGTCGCTGGTGGGCGATAACTTCTTTGCCGACCACAATATCGAACTGCGCAGCGACTGCCGCGTGGTCGCCATCGATCGCCAGCGGCGCAGCCTGCGCGACAGCCGCGGCAGCGAACTGGCGTGGGACAAGCTGGTGCTCGCCACCGGATCGCGCGCCTTTGTGCCGCCGATCCCCGGCCATGACGACGCCCACTGTTTCGTCTACCGCACGCTGGAGGATCTCGACGCCATCTCCGCGCGCGCGCGCCACAGCCGACGCGGCGTGGTGATCGGCGGCGGCCTGCTGGGGCTGGAGGCGGCCAACGCGCTGCGCCAGCTCGGGCTGGAAACCCACGTGGTCGAGTTCGCGCCGCGCCTGATGGCGGTGCAGCTGGACGACGGCGGCGCGCAGATGCTGCGGCGCAAAATTGAGGCGCTCGGCGTGCAGGTGCACACCGCGAAGCAGACGCAGACCATCGACCGCGAGGCGGATGGCAGCCTGACGCTGCGCTTCGCCGACGGCGAGACGCTGAACAGCGATCTGGTGCTTTTCTCGGCGGGCATTCGCCCGCGCGACGAGCTGGCGCGCGAGGCGGGGCTAACCCTCGGCCCGCGCGGCGGCATTGAGATAAACGACCTGTGCCAGACCAGCGACAGCGAGGTTTACGCTATCGGCGAATGCGCGCTGTGGAACGGGCAGATCTTCGGCCTGGTTGCGCCGGGCTACCAGATGGCGCGCGTGCTGGCCGGACACCTCGCCGACGAGGCGAGCGCCTTTCGCGGCGCGGATATGAGCACCCGGCTCAAGCTGCTCGGCGTCGAGGTCGCCTCGTTCGGCGACGCGCACGGCCGCACGCCGGGCAGCCAGAGCCTCTACTGGACCGACGAGCCCAAAGGCGTCTACAAAAAAATCGTGGTGTGCGCCGAGGGCAAAGCCCTGCTGGGCGGCGTGCTGGTGGGCGACAGCGGCGACTACAGCACGCTGCTGCAGATGATGCTTAACCAGATGGCGCTGCCCGCCGCGCCGGAGAGCCTGATCCTGCCCGCGCTGGCGGGCGCGCCGTCAGCGGGGCTGGGCGTGGCGGCGCTGCCTGATAGCGCGCAGCTCTGCTCCTGCCACAACGTCAGCAAGGGCGACATCTGCGCGGCGGTGCAGGGCGGCTGTGGCGATATGGCGGCGGTAAAGCAGTGCACCCGCGCGGCCACCGGCTGCGGCGGCTGCGCGGCGCTGGTGAAGCAGGTGATGGAGCATCAGCTGGCGGATCTCGGCGTCGAGGTGAAGAAAGATATCTGCGAGCACTTCGCGTATTCGCGTCAGGAGCTGTACCACCTGATGCGCGTCGGCGAGCTGAAAAGCTGGGAGGCGCTGCTGGCGGCGCACGGGCGCGGCCACGGCTGCGAGGTCTGCAAGCCGCTGGCGGCGTCGCTGCTCGCCTCCTGCTGGAACGACTACCTGCTGAAACCGGCGCACCTGCCGCTGCAGGAGACCAACGATCGCTACTTCGCCAATATCCAGAAAGATGGCAGCTACTCCGTGGTGCCGCGCGTGCCGGGCGGCGAGATCACGCCGCAGGGATTGATCGCCATTGGCGAGGTGGCGGCGCGCTACGATCTCTACACCAAAATCACCGGCGGCCAGCGCATCGACCTCTTCGGCGCGCGGCTCGATCAGCTGCCCGCCATCTGGGAGGCGCTGCTGGCGGCGGGCTTTGAGACCGGGCACGCCTACGGCAAATCGCTGCGCACGGTGAAATCGTGCGTTGGCTCCAGCTGGTGCCGCTACGGCGTGCAGGACTCGACCGCCTTTGCCATCGCGCTGGAGCAGCGCTACAAGGGGCTGCGCGCGCCGCACAAGATCAAGATGGCGGTGTCGGGCTGCACCCGCGAGTGCGCCGAGGCGCAGAGCAAGGATATCGGCGTCATCGCCACCGACAAAGGCTGGAACCTCTACGTCTGCGGCAACGGCGGCATGAAGCCGCGCCACGCCGATCTCTTCGCCAGCGACCTCGACGACGAGACGCTGATGCGCTACGTCGACCGCATTCTGATGTTCTACGTGCGCACCGCCGACCGGCTGCAGCGCACCAGCGTCTGGCTGGACAACCTTGAGGGCGGGCTGGATTACCTGCGCCAGGTGGTGATCGACGACAGCCTCAACATCGCGGCGACGCTGGAGGCGGAGATGCAGCAGGTGGTCGCGACGTATCAGTGCGAATGGCGCACCACGCTGGCGGATCCGTCGCGCCGCGCGCTGTTTACCACCGCGCTCAACAGCGACCAGCCGGATGAAACCCTGCACTATGCGCGGGTGCGCGACCAGCGCCAGCCCGCCGCGCAGCCGCGCATTCCGCTGCGGCAGCTGCCCGCCGAGCCCTGGAGCGCGCTGTGCGATCTTGAAGCAGTGCCGCCGCAGGCGGGCATCGGCGCGCGCCTCGGCAGCGAGCGCATCGCGCTGTTCCGCTTCGGCGACGATCTCTACGCGCTGGAGGATCGCGAACCCGGCAGCGAGGTCAGCGTGCTGTCGCGCGGCATCCTCGGCGACGTGGCGGGCGAGCCGGTGGTGATTTCGCCGCTCTATAAGCAGCGCGTGCGGCTGCGCGACGGCCAGAGCCTCGACAATCCGCAGCACCAGCTGCGCTGCTGGCCGGTGAAGCTGGAAGCGGGGCGCATCTGGGTGGCGAACCGCCCCCTTAACCTGATGGCGGAAGCGTCATGAACAGCACCTGTCCCTACTGTGGCGTCGGCTGCGGCGTCAGCGTGCGCGACGACGGCAGCGTCGCGGGCGACGTCAGCCATCCGGCCAACCTTGGCCGCCTGTGCGTCAAAGGCGCGGCGCTGGGCGAAACCCTGAACGCCAGCGGGCGGCTGCTGTGGGCGCAGGTGGATGGCGCGCGCGCGCCGCTGGAAACGGCACTGGAGAGCGCCGCCGCGCGGCTGCGCGCCATTATCGACCAGCACGGCCCTGAGGCGGTGGCGATCTACGCTTCAGGGCAGCTGCTCACCGAGGATTACTACGTCGCCAACAAGCTGATGAAGGGCTATATCGGCGCGGCCAATATCGACACCAACTCGCGGCTCTGCATGGCCTCGGCGGTGGTGGGCTACAAGCGCGCCTTCGGCGCAGACGCGGTACCCTGCTGCTATGAGGATTTTGCCGCCGCGGATCTGGTGGTGCTGGTCGGCTCAAACGCCGCCTGGACCCATCCGGTGGCCTATCAGCGGCTGGTGCAGGCGAAGCAGCAGCGTCCGGCGCTGCGCGTGGTGGTGATCGATCCACGCCGCACCGCCAGCGCCGATCTGGCGGATCGCCATCTGCCGCTGCGGCCGGGCAGCGACGGCGCGCTGTTCAGCGGCCTGCTCCACTGGCTGGCGCAGCATGAGGGCATCGACAGCAGCATGCTGCCGCACCTGAACGGGGTGGCGGAGACGCTTGAGGCGGCGCAGCCCTGGACGCTGGCGCGCGTCGCCGCGGCGTGCGAGCTGGAGGAGGCGGCGCTGGCGGACTTCTACCGGCTGTTTACCCGCTGCGAGCGCGTGCTGACGCTCTGGTGCATGGGCGTCAACCAGTCGGCGACCGGCAGCGACACCAACAACGCCATCCTTAACGTGCATCTGCTGAGCGGCAAGCTGGGCCGCGCGGGCTGCGGGCCGTTTTCGCTGACCGGTCAGCCCAACGCTATGGGCGGCCGCGAAGTGGGTGGGCTGGCGAACCAGCTGGCGGCGCATATGGGCTTTAGCGACGCGGAGTGCGACCGGCTGCAGCGCTTCTGGCGCAGCCCGACTGTGGCGCGGCGGCCCGGCCTGACCGCCGTTGCGCTGTTTGAGGCGGTGGCGCGCGGCGAGGTCAAAGCGGTGTGGATCCTCGGCACCAATCCGGCGGTGTCGATGCCGGAGGGCAACCGCGTGGCGCAGGCGCTGGCCGCCTGTCCGCTGGTGATCGTCTCCGACGTCATGGCGCACACCGACACCACCGCCTTCGCCGATATTCTGCTGCCCGCGCTCGGCTGGGGCGAGAAAAATGGCACCGTCACCAACTCCGAGCGGCGCCTGTCGCGCCAGCGCGCCTTTGTGCCGCCGCCCGGTGAGGCGAAGCCGGACTGGTGGCTGCTGGCGCAGGTGGCGCAGCGGCTCGGCTTCGGCGACGCCTTTGGCTGGAGCCATCCGGCGCAGATATTTCGCGAGCACGCCGCGCTCTCCGGCTTTGAAAATCACGGCCAGCGCGCCTTTGACATCAGCGGGCTGGCGCAGCTCAGCGACGCGCAGTGGGATCGGCTGCAGCCGGTGCAGTGGCCGGTCAACGCGCGCTTTCCCGACGGCTGCGCCCGCCTGTTCGGCGATCGGCGCTTTTACCATGCCGACGGCAAAGCGCGGCTGCTGCCCTGCGCCGCGCCCGCTGCGACGCCGGTCAGCGCGGCGCTGCCGCTACTGATGAACAGCGGGCGCATTCGCGATCAGTGGCACACCATGACGCGCACCGGCGCGGTGGCGCGACTGATGCAGCATATCGACGAGCCCTTTATCGCCCTGCATCCGGCGACGGCGCAGCGCTGGGGCCTCGCCAGCGGCGACCTGGCGCGCGTGCAGTCGGCGCACGGCTGGATGGCGGCGCGTGTACGCCTCGACAGCGGCATGCGGCTCAACGAGCTCTTTGCGCCGATGCACTGGAGCCGTCAGTTCGCGCTGCAGAGCAGCGTCGACGCGCTGGTGGCGGCGCGCGGTTGTCCCCATTCGGGACAGCCCGCCTTCAAACAGACGGCGGTGCGCCTGGCGCCGCTGCGCGCCGACTGGCAGGGCTGGCTGTGGCAGCGCGGCATCGCCGCGCCCGACGGCGTGCGCTACTGGGCGCGCGCGCCGCAGGCAGGCGCGCAGCGACTGACGCTGGCGGGCGACGGCACCGCGCATGACTGGGCGCAGGCGCAACTGGCGACCCAGGGAATGCAGCTGCAGCAGGCCGTGGGGGCCGCCGGAGAATACCGGCTGCTGGCGTGGCGCGACGGCGCGTTACAGCTGGCGTTCTACGCCGCGCCGCGTTTGCCGACCCTCGATCAGGATCTGATCGCCGCCGCCTTCCGCGCGCCGCCTGGCGACGCCGCCGGGCGCTTTGCACTGCTGGCGGGCCGCGCGGCGCAGAGCAGCGGCACAGGCCGCATCATCTGCAGCTGCTTCGGCGTCGGCGAAAACGCTATCCGCCAGGCGATCGCGCAGGGCTGCGACTCGCCGGCGGCGCTGGGCACCGCGCTAAAGTGCGGCACCAACTGCGGCTCCTGCCTGCCTGAACTGAAACAACTGTTAGTCACGCCGGCCACGGCGTAACGGAGAAGCTGATGACCTGTGCAATCGAAACACTGAATACACTGCTGGCGAACGGCCAGGGAGAGGGGCGCGTCTGGCTGGTGGGCGCCGGTCCGGGCGACGTCGAGCTGCTGACGGTAAAAGCGCTACGGCTGCTACACCAGGCGGAGGTGGTGGTCTATGACCGGCTGGTGAGCGAGGCGGTGATGGCGGAGGTGCCGGCCTCGGCGATCTGCATCGACGTCGGCAAGCAGCCGGGCCGTCACGGGCTGAAGCAGGGCGAGATCAATCAGCTGCTGGCGGATCTGGCGCGCGGCGGCCGCGAGGTGGTGCGCCTGAAAGGGGGCGATCCCTTTATCTTCGGGCGCGGCGGCGAGGAGCTGGCGTTTCTGCAGCAGGCGCAGGTGCGCTGCGAGGTGGTGCCGGGCATTACCGCCGCGGTCGGCTGCGCCGCCGCCAGCACTATCCCGCTGACGCACCGCGACTGCGCCCAGTCGCTGCGCTTGATCACCGGCCACGGCAAACTCGGCGAGCCGCGGCTGGCGGAGCAGGCGCTGAGCGACCCGCGCGAGACGCTGGTGTTCTATATGGGGCTGCGCTGGAGCGCGTCGATCGCCGAACAGCTGCAGCGCCAGGGGCGCGCGGGCGAGACGCCGGTGGCCATTATCGAGAACGGCACGCGTGCGGATCAGCGGGTGCTGATCACCACGCTGGCGGCGCTGGCAGAGACGGTGGCGCAGCAGCAGCCGGTGTCACCGTCGCTGCTGATCGTCGGCGAGGTGGTGCGCTACGCCGCCGCCGCGCAGCCCGCCGCGGCCGCCGCACAGGCCTAAACCGCGCGCCGCTGCGCCTGCGGCAGCGACGCCACCAGCACGTTGACGCCAAGCGCCTCGAAGGCGGCGATCTGCGCCGCGCTGATGCCGTCATCGGTGATCAGATAGTGGATATGGCTCCAGTCGCAGGGCAGCGCGAACATCGACACCTTGTCGATTTTGCTGGAGTCCGCCACCACGTAGACCTGGCTGGCGGATTTAATCATCGCCATTTTTACTTTGATGTCGGTCTCGCTGGGAAAGCTGAGGCCGAGGCGCGGCGAGATGCAGGCGGTGGCGAGAAACAGCTTCTCTGCCAGCACGTTTTCAAAGAAGTTCGCCGCCTTTTCGCCGGAGGTGGAGAGCGTGGGGAACTTAAAGGTGCCGCCGGTCAGCAGGATGTTGATGCCTGGCTCGCCGCCCAGCTTGAGGGCGATATTCACCGCCGTGGTGACCACCGACAGGCGGCGAATATGGCCAATCGCTTCGGCAATGGCGGTGGTGGTGGTGCCTGAATCGAAAATCACCGTGTCGCCGTTTTCGATATGCTGCGCCGCCAGCCGGCCAATCGCCTCTTTCTCCTCCAGATGGGTCTGCCGCTCCAGCAGCAGCGCCCCGGTATTCTGCTTGCCGGTCATCAGGGTGGCGCCGCCGTGATAGCGCTGCACAAACCCCTGCTTTTGCAGCATTCTCAGGTCGGTACGGATGGTGGCCTCTGTCAGGCCGAACGCCTCCGTCAGCGCCTTCACCGTCACCGTGCCGTCTTCGCGGATCATCTCCAGGATCTTTTCGCGGCGCTGCTGCATATCGGCAAGCTGCTCAGTTTTGCTTTTCAATCGAAATGCTCCCTCTTTTCAACCACGGTCGTTTCTGGCGAACAGGCGCCTGTCGCTGAGTTTACCCCGCACTTTTGGCGATTGCGAGACGGCTCGGTGGTGCTTTTATTTTCGAACGAAAATGATATGTGCGCATGTTGTTGAATGTGCTGGGTTCGCGTAGCGCCTTTATCCATGCGGCTTGTTAGCATTACCGCTGATTGCACGGCAAAACAAGGGGATAAAATTTATTTTTGCGAGGTGTATGAAATTTGATCTCACCCACATACCGTATCGATTCGATAGCATATATTTTTGTTCGAAAATGAATGATTCCTTTGCGGCCAGTAAAAAATCACGGTTATCGGGCGCGGCCGCCCGGCACCACACAGGAGAAGCACAGATGAGCAGTGAATATGACGTAAACCTGCGCTACGGCGTCGACAGCAGCCTGGATCTCGGCGGCAAAGTGGCGGTGGTCACCGGCGGATTGGGCGGCATCGCCATGGCGAGCAACGAGATGCTGCTGGCGAAAGGGGCGCGTCTGGCGCTGCTCTATCCCCCTTTTGAGGCGGAGAAAGTCGCCAGCCTGCGCGACGGCTTCGACGCCGATAAGGTGCAGTTCGTCGAGTGCGACGTCACCGAACCCGCCTCGGTGGAAAGGGCGTTCGACGCGGTGGCGCAGCACTACGGGCAGATCGACATTCTGGTCAACTGCGCCGGCTACGTGATGCTGCAGCCGGTGCTGGAGACCGACTTCGCCGAATGGCAGAAGCAGATCGCCGTCAACCTCACCGGGCCGTTTCTCTGCGCCCAGGCGGCGGGCAAACGCATGGTGGCAGCGGGCAACGGCGGCAAGATTATCAACATCGCTTCGCAGGCCGCCTCTATCGCCATCGACAACCATGTCGCCTACACCTCGGCGAAGGCGGGCCTGCTCGGCATGACCAAAGTGATGGCGAAAGAGTTCGCCCCGCACCGCATCAACGTCAACACCCTGTCGCCCACCGTGGTGCTGACGCCGATGGGCGAAAAAGCCTGGCGCGGCGAGAAAGGCGAACAGATGAAAAAACTGATCCCGTTAGGACGCTTCGCCTACACCGACGAAATCGCCGCCGCCGTGCTGTTTTTCGCCAGCAACGGCAGCGACATGATTACCGGCGCCGATCTGATGATCGATGGCGGTTTTACCATCTGGTAATGCAGCACCACACCCGTACAGCGTCACAACCCTACACATAGAAGAGAGAACCTCACCATGACCATCCGCTCCCTGTTGTGCACCGCGATCGCCGCCAGCCTCTTCTCCAGCGCCGGCTTCGCGGCGGAGAAAGGCACCATCATGATCCTCGTTAACTCGCTGGATAATCCCTATTACGCCTCGGAAGCCAAAGGCGCCAACCTCAAGGCGCAGGCGCTGGGCTACAAAACCTCGGTGCTGTCGCACGGCGAAGACGTCAAGAAGCAGAGCGAGCTGATTGACGCCGCCATCGGCAAAAAGGTGCAGGGCATTATTCTCGACAACGCCGACTCTACCGCCAGCGTGGCGGCGATCAAAAAAGCCAAAGCGGCCGGCATCCCGGTGGTGCTGATCAACCGCGAGATCCCGGTGGATGACGTGGCACTGGAGCAGATCACCCATAACAACTTCCAGGCCGGCTCCGACGTCGCCACCGTGTTCGTTGAGAAGATGGGCGAGAAGGGCAAATACGCCGAGCTGACCTGCAACCTGGCGGACAACAACTGCGTCACGCGTTCGAAATCCTTCCATCAGGTACTGGATCAGTATCCCGATATGCAGAGCGTGGCGCGTCAGGACGCGAAAGGCACCCTGATCGACGGCAAGCGCATTATGGACAGCATCCTGCAGGCGCACCCCGATGTGAAAGGGGTGATCTGCGGCAACGGGCCGGTGGCGCTGGGCGCTATCGCCGCGCTGAAGGCGGCGGGGCGCGACGACGTTACCGTGGTGGGCATCGACGGCAGCAACGACGAGCGCGACGCGGTGAAAGCCGGCACGCTGAAAGCCACGGTGATGCTGCAGGCGCAGGCCATCGCCGCCCAGGGCGTCACCGATCTGGACAACTTCATTCAGAAAGGCACTAAACCGGCGAAGCAGCGCGTGATGTTCCGCGGCATCCTGATCACGCCGGACAACGCCAGCGGCGTGCAGGACTTCAACTTTAAGTCGTAATCACTCGCAGCGGCGCCCGTGCTCGACGGGCGTCAGGAGAATCGAATGGACAGACGACTCTGGCTTCTGCTGCCGATGATGGTGCTCGGCGGTTGCCGCATTGTGTCGCAGCAGGAGCTGGCGGATCTGAAAAATCCGCCCAACCCGAAGATGGCGAATATCGCCCAGACCTGGCGCGAGCAGCTGGTGCCGCAGGTGCAGCACGATGCGAAACCGGCGGCAGCGCTGCTGCAGGCGCTGCAGGCGGAGAAAGATTTCGACGCCGCCTGCCGCACGCTGGGCTACCGCAGCCAGGCGGAAAACCCCTGCATCTTTAGCGTCAGCGTCAGCGGTGAGGTGACGGCGCTCAACACCACCTCGCGCAACGGCCGCATGACGGTGAAAACCGCCGCCGGCGACAGCGTAACGGTGCAGACCGGCCCGATTATCCCCGGCACCGCGCTGCGCGACGCCTACAAGGGCGCCAGCTATCAGGACTTCAACGATCAGGTGCTGTTCGGCGACTACGGCCGCGCCATCAATCAGCAGGCCGCCGATATGATGGCGGCGTTTAAACCGGAGGTCGGCGACAGGGTTCAGCTGACGGGCGTGTTCAGCAGCTGGGACGTGCCGCAGCAGATCCCGAACGTGACGCCCGTCGCAATCGCGCGGCAGTAAGGAGCGGCTATGCATAATCCACAAGCGGACGCGGCCAGCGAGGTGATCATCGAGACGCGCAACTTGTCGCGCATCTATCCCGGCGTCACCGCGCTCGATCAGGTCAACTACCGCGTCTACCGCAACAAGGTCAATGTGCTGATCGGCGAAAACGGCGCGGGCAAATCCACCATGATGAAGATGCTGGCTGGCGTGGAAACACTCTCCAGCGGCGAGATCCTGCTCGACGGGCAGCCGGTGACGCTCGCCTCGACCCATCAGGCGGAAAAACAGGGCATCAGCATCATCTTTCAGGAGCTGAACCTGTTCCCCAATATGAACGTAATGGACAACATCTTTATCGCCAACGAGTTCTTCCAGCGCGGCACCATCAACGAGAAGTATCAGTATGCGCTGGCGAAGTCGCTGCTGGAGCGGCTGGAGCTGGATGTCGACCCCTACGCGCCGCTCGGCGAACTGGGCATCGGCCATCAGCAGCTGGTGGAGATCGCGCGCGCGCTCTCGAAAGATACGCGCGTGCTGATTATGGACGAGCCGACCAGCGCGCTCAGCCAGTCAGAGGTGCGGGTGCTGTTCAATGTGATCGACCAGCTGAAGCGGCGCGGCGTCACCATTATCTATATCTCCCATCGGCTGGAGGAGCTGATGGAGATCGGCGACCACATCACCATCTTCCGCGACGGCCGCTTTATCAGCGAGCGCGAGGTGCGCGACGCCAGCGTGCCCTGGATTATCGAGCAGATGGTTGGCGACAAGAAAAAGCACTTCGACTATCAGGCGGCGCCGCAGGGGGAGACGGTGCTGGAGGTGAGCGGCCTGACTGCGCTGCACCAGAACGGCGGCTACCGCCTCAACGACGTCAGCTTCTCGCTGCGCAAAGGGGAAGTGATCGGCATTTACGGCCTGCTGGGCGCCGGGCGCACCGAGCTGTTCAAGGGGCTGATCGGTTTAATGCACTGTCAGTCGGGCAAGGTGCGGCTGGCGGGCAGCGCGCTGGAGCGCAGCAGCTTTCAGCAGCGTCTGAAGCGCGGCATCGCGCTGGTGCCGGAGGATCGCCAGGGCGAAGGGGTGGTGCAGCTGATGTCGATCACCGCCAATATGACCCTGACCGACCTCAGCCTGCGCGGCTTTCGCCGCGCGCTGCGGCTGCTGCGTCCGGCGCAGGAGAAGCGGCGCGTGGACGAAATGATCGGGCACCTGGCGATCAAGGTCAGCGATCCCGAGCTGCCGATCACCTCGCTGAGCGGCGGTAACCAGCAGAAGGTGGTGCTGGGCAAGGCGCTGATGACCGGGCCGCAGGTGGTGCTGCTGGATGAGCCGACGCGCGGCATCGACGTCGGCGCAAAAACCGACGTTTATCACCTGATCGGCACGCTGGCGCAGCAGGGACTGGCGGTGATGTTCTCTTCGTCCGAGCTGGATGAGGTAATGGCGCTGGCGGACCGCGTGCTGGTGATGGCCGACGGACGCATTACCGCCGATTTATCCCGCGCCGACGCCACGCGCGAGAAACTGATTACGGCCTCGACGCCGCATGACTAAGCCGCCGGTTTCACAGGCATGACGGGCGATCGCCTGCTGGAGAAATGATGAACCAAAAATACCTGCTCTATATGTACCTGCTGAAAGCGCGCACCTTTATCGCGCTGCTGATTGTTATCGGCTTTTTCAGCGTGATGGTGCCGAACTTCCTTACCCCGTCGAACCTGCTGATTATGACCCAGCACGTCGCCATTACCGGGCTGCTGGCCATCGGCATGACGCTGGTGATCCTCACCGGCGGCATCGACCTCTCGGTCGGCGCGGTGGCGGGCATCTGCGGCATGGTGGCGGGCGCGCTGCTCACCAGCGGCGTGCCGCTGTGGGGCGGCAACACCCTGTTCCTTAACGTGCCGGAGGTGATCCTGGCGGTAGCCGTGTTTGGCATGATTATCGGGCTGGTGAACGGCGCGGTGATCACCCGGCTCGGCGTCGCGCCCTTTATCTGCACCCTCGGCATGATGTACGTGGCGCGCGGCGCGGCGCTGCTGTTCAACGACGGCAGCACCTACGCCAACCTGGTGGGCCTGCCGGCGCTCGGCAACACCGGCTTCGCCTTTCTCGGCTCCGGCACGCTGCTCGGCGTCTACTTGCCGATCTGGCTGATGGTGGGCTTTCTGCTGCTCGGCCTCTACCTGACGCGCAAAACCCCGCTGGGACGCTATATCTACGCCACCGGCGGCAACGAGTCGGCCGCGCGGCTGGCGGGCGTGCCGATCGTCAAGGTGAAGATTTTCGTCTACGCCTTCTCCGGCCTCTGCGCCGGGCTGGTAGGGCTGGTGGTGGCGTCGCAGCTGCAAACCGCCCATCCAATGACCGGCAATATGTTCGAGATGGACGCCATCGGCGCCACGGTGCTGGGCGGCACGGCGCTGGCGGGCGGACGCGGCCGCGTCTCCGGCTCGATTATCGGCGCCTTCGTTATCGTCTTCCTTGCCGACGGCATGGTGATGATGGGCGTCAGCGATTTCTGGCAGATGGTGATCAAAGGGCTGGTGATCGTCACCGCCGTGGTGATCGACCAGTTCCAGCAACGGTTGCAAAGCAAAGTGGTGCTGCTGCGTCGCCATGAAAAAAAGCAGCAGTCGACACCCCTGTCTAAAGTGAGTCATGGATAAGCGGAGGGCAACATGACGCGTAATTTTCAAGGACAAACCGTAGTGATTACCGGCGCCTGTCGCGGCATCGGCGCCGGCATCGCCGAGCGCTTCGCGCGCGACGGCGCAAACCTGGTGATGGTCTCCAACGCCGAGCGGGTGTTTGCCACCGCCGAGACGCTGGCGGCGCGCTACGGCAGCGAGATCCTGGCGCTGCAGGCGGACGTCACCGATGAAGAGGCGGTGCGCCAGCTTTACCAGCAGGCGTTTGACCGCTTTGGCCGCATCGACGTCTCAATTCAGAACGCAGGGGTGATCACCATCGATCGCTTCGACGCGATGCCGAAAGCGGACTTTGAGAAAGTGCTGGCGGTCAACACCACCGGCGTCTGGCTCTGCTGTCGTGAAGCGGCGAAATATATGGTGCAGCAGAATCGCGGCAGTTTAATCAACACCTCGTCGGGCCAGGGCCGTCAGGGCTTTATCTATACGCCGCACTACGCGGCGAGCAAGATGGGGGTAATCGGTATCACCCAGAGCCTGGCGCTCGAGCTGGCGCCCTGGCATATCACCGTCAACGCCTTCTGTCCCGGTATTATCGAAAGCGAGATGTGGGATTATAACGATCGCGTCTGGGGTGAGATCCTCAGCAGCGAGAAGAAAACCTATGGCAAGGGCGAGCTGATGGCGGAGTGGGTCGAAAATATTCCGCTGAAGCGCGCCGGTCAGCCCGAGGATGTTGCCGGACTGGTGGCGTTCCTCGCCTCGGAGGACGCGCGCTATATTACCGGCCAGACCATCAACGTCGACGGCGGCCTGATCTTCTCCTGACGTATCCGCTGGGTAAACAGCCTGTTTATCCAGCGTTCCCCCGCCTTTTTCGCCCGCTTTTCCCACTATATTGCCGCTTCGGCCTGCATAATAATGACGATGTGTTAAAGTTACGCTATTGGTTTTGTGAGCAAGGTCTCGTTAATACGCTGAAAAACAGATTGTGCCCCTGATGCTTTTTTATCGTTCTCCTCTCTTACTGGGTAGATGGCTACGGGTCGCTGCGGCGGCGCTTATTAGCGTGCCTGCCGCCCAGGCCTTTACCGAAACGCCCTCTGTCGCGCAGGCGCCCTTCGACGATCCGGCGCGCTTTCAGCAGCAGCTGGCGGCGCTGCCCGCGCTGGGCAACGCCAGCAGCGACGATGAGTGGAATAAGCGCCTCGCCACCATCGCCAAAAGCATCGGCGAAGCGAGTCAAAACGGCGACAGCGACACCACGTTCGGCCAGCAGGCGGGCGTCTGGGCCTTTAACCACTTCCGCGACGAGGTAGCGAACCGCGTCGAGAGCGAAGGGAAGTCGCTGCTCTCGCCCTACGGCAACGCCCAGCTCGATCTGATGGTGGATATGCAGGGCAGCTTTACCGGCACCGGCGGCGATCTTTTTACCGCGCTGTCGGACCAGCGCAGCCATCTTACTTTTAGCCAGGTCGGGCTGCGCGACACCAGCGACGGGCTGGTGGGCAACGTCGGGCTGGGCCAGCGTTGGGTGACGCCGAACTGGCTGCTTGGCTACAACGCCTTTCTTGACCGCAGCGTCGATATCGGCCAGCAGCGCGCCTCGCTCGGCACCGAGGCCTGGAACGAAAATCTGCGCCTCTCCGCCAACTACTATCATCCGCTGGGCGGCTGGAAGAACAGCGGCGAGACGCAGCAGCAGCGCATGGCGCGCGGCTATGACATCACCACCCAGAGCTATCTGCCGTTCTACCGCCAGCTCGGCGTGTCGCTGAGCTGGGAGCAGTATCTCGGCGACAACGTCGATCTGTTTCACAGCGGTAACCGCTATCACAATCCCTCAGCGCTGTCGCTCGGCCTCTCCTATACGCCGGTGCCGCTGGTAACGCTGTCGGCCAGCCATAAAACCAGCAGCGCGGGGGAAACCCAGGATCAGCTCGGCCTGAAGCTCAACTACCGCTTCGGCGTGGCGCTGAGCAAGCAGCTGGAGGCGAGCAATGTTGCCGAGGCGCGCTCGCTACGCGGCAGCCGCTACGACCGCGTTACCCGCTCAGACACGCCGGTGCTCGATTTCCGCCAGCGTAAAACCCTGTCGGTGTTTCTCGCCACGCCGCCGTGGCAGCTGACGCCGGGCGAAAGCCTGCCGCTGAAGCTGCAGATCCGCCACAGCAACCCGATCAAGGCGGTGAGCTGGCAGGGCGACACCCAGGCGCTGAGCCTGACGCCGCCGGCGGATAACAGCCAGCCGCAGGGCTGGAGCCTGATTGTGCCCGCGTGGGACGACTCCCCAGGCGCCAGCAACGAGTACCGTCTGTCAGTGACGCTGGAGGATGATAAGCAGCAGCGCGTCACCTCCAACTGGATCACCCTGACGGTGCAGCCGCCGATGCGGGTCGATAACGGGCAGGAAGGGGATCGCTTCGATATTATGGCGCCCTGAAGCGTTGTTGAGGCGAGCGTGACGCAGCGTGCGCTAGAGTCACCTTTTTACGCTTAACGCCTTAAAGGGGGATACCATGAAAGCACTTTCTCTCGCCTTTGCTGCCTGCCTGCTCAGCGGCTGCGTCGATCTGGGGCATGTGTCGGCCCATCCTGAAACCACCGTCGGCTACTTTTCTGGCCATCGGGCCGGCGTTGAGGCGTGTCTGGCCAGAGAGGCGCGCCACCAGCGACTGCGCCTGGAAGCCGACGATCCTCTGCCGGGCGGCGTCGACCGATTCAACCTGCTGGATGGGCATGACGAGGCGGTGGCCTGGGTTGAGGTGACGACAGCCAGCCGCCGCGAAACCAGCGCTCAGTTCTATTACGCGCCGGATGAGCCTGACGCCGCGCGCGCCGTGGCGGCGATGCTTGCCCGCTGCGGCAGTATCAGCGCGTAACCTGTCTGCCTGGTCAGCGATTAATTGTGACAATTGTCACAATTAATCGCTGGTCAGGCGCGCGGGAAAGTCGCAGAATCGCCGCAAAATCCCTTTTCATCTGCCTATCATGATCGTTCGTCCCCATCGCCACTGGTTCGTTCGTTTGTTCGCCTGGCACGGCTCAGTGCTGCCTGATATTTCGTTTCGTCTGTTTCTCAATTTGCTGATGTCGCTGCTGGCGCTCTGGCTGCTCAACTGGTACGAGACGCTCGGCATCCGGCTGACGCTGGCGCCGTTTAGCCTGCTCGGCGTCTCTATCGCGGTTTTTCTCGGCTTCCGCAACAGCGTCTGCTTTGCACGCTTCAGCGAGGCGCGTCACTTTTTCGGCGCGCTGCTGATCGCCTGCCGCACGCTGCAGCGTCAGGTGCTGGCGCTGTTTCCCAACGATGCGCCGCGCATCCAGGCGCTGCTGCTGGCGTTCTGCTACAGCCTGAAGCATCAGCTGCGGCGCAGCGATGCGCGCGCCGATCTGCAGCGGCTGCTGGGCGAAGAGGCTGAATGGGTGCTGTCGCGCCGCTCGCCGACCAATATGCTGCATCTGCAGCTGTCGCACTGGCTGGCGGATCAGCGCCGTCAGGGCAACATCAGCGATCTGGTGTGGAGCAACATTGACGAGAGCCTGAATCAGCTGGCGGCGGTGCTCGGCGGCTGCGAGCGGCTGGCGAGCATGCCGGTGCCGTTCGCCTACGGGCTGCTGCTGCACCGCACCGTCTACCTGTTTTGCACGCTGCTGCCGTTCGCGCTGGCGCCCGATCTGCACTACATGACGCCGCTGGTGTCGATGTTTATCTCCTATACCTTTTTGTCGCTCGATACGCTGGCGGAGGAGCTGGAGATGCCGTTCGGCTATCAGAACAACCATCTGCCGATGGATGCCATCTGCGCCAATATTGAGATCAGCCTGCGCGAAATGGCGGGAGAAGAGGAGACGCTGCCGACGCCGCTGCGGCCCGACGTGCGCTACCGGCTGACGTAAAGCGATAAAAAAAGGCCGCTTGCGCGGCCTTTGCGCGCCCGACTGACACAAACCGGGCGCCTGTGAGGGTAAAGCGACTCAGAACTGGTAGATCAGACCGACGGCGGTGATATCGTCGGTTTTCAGGCCGAGCGGGTTATTATCGTCAAGCAGGTTGATCTTGTACTCCACGTAGGTGGACATGTTCTTGTTGAAGTAGTAGGTGACGCCAGCAGAGACATATTTGAAAATGTCGGCGTCGCCGATATTTTCAATCTCTTTGCCCTTCGATGAGACATAGGCCAGCGACGGACGGAACCCGTTCAGGAACTGGTACTGCGCCACCGCTTCAAAGTTTTGCGCTTTGTTGGCGAAGCCGCCGCTGATCGGCGTGGCGTTCAGGGTTTCGCCATACATCGCCGCCAGGTAGATCTGGTTGGCGTCATATTTCACCGCCGTCGCCCAGTTCTGCGCTTTGTCGCCGTCACCGCGCGCCGCCGCGTTCTGCGCCTCGGTGCGATCCAGGCTGGCGTAAGCGCCGCTGATGCTCAGGCCGAAATCAGTATCGTAGCTGGCAGAGAGCGCATAGCCGTCGCCGTTAGAGCGGCGTACGCCATCGGTGTTAGCGGCGCGATCGTTTTTGCCTTCATACTGCGCCGCCAGGTTCAGGCCCTTCAGCAGCCCAAAGAAATCTTTATTGCGCCAGGTCAGCACGCCGGTAGAGCGGCCCGCGAGGAAGCCGTCGGTGTAGCCCGAGTCGCCGCCGAAGAAGGGCAGCATATCGGTGTAGGCCAGTGAATCGTAGACCAGACCGTAGTTGCGGCCGTAGTCCAGCGAGCCCGCCTTGCCGAACTTCAGGCCGGCGTAGCCCAGGCGAGTGCGGTTGCCGGTCTGGGCGTCGCTGCCTTCAGAGTTGCGCAGGCTGTACTGATACTGCCAGAAGCCGTAGCCGGTGAGCTGGTCGGTGATTTTCGTCTCGCCCTTAAAGCCCAGACGGGCATAAGAGGAGGTATCGCCGTCATTGTTACTGTCGTCTGAAAACAGGTGCGAGACGTTAATTTTCCCGACTAAATCGAGCTTGTTGCCATCTTTATTATAAATTTCTGCTGCCTGACCGGCAGATATTCCGAGCATGGACGACACCACCGTCGCCAGTAAAGCGCGCTTCATCATTTATATTTACCCTGTCTTTGTAAGTTATTATTCCCCGCTATCTGGGGTGAAAGAAAAATGACACAAAAGGATAAATTGACCTAGTGCAATAAGTGTAACTAAATATTTCTATGCGGGTTTTCCTCTTTGTGGTGCAATGGTTGTGCATCAGGTGGGATTGCGCCAGCGGGTCAGACAGAAATGTTCAGACAGCTTATTTTATTTTAACTTTATGATAATTATTTAATTTTATGGGTGGGTCTGGCTTTTATCTTATTGCGCATAACGGCAGGTTATTCGCTAGCTAATCCCGGATGAAAATCAAGCTTAACCAAAAAAGTGCAAAGAAAAATATAAACCTGATGCTCTAATAATTAGCTTGCTTACAGTTGTTTCCGACTGGGAGTGGTTTATTTCTGGCCTGATAATAACGTCAGCAATAATTGTGTTGGCGCTCATCATTTATTATCTATTTCTGCTCAAAAAATAGCCTTTTCTTTTCTCGCCTGCTTTATTTGCGCGTGATGAAAAAGGTTGTGCGCATTATTTCTGACGCACGGCCGCCTTATTTTTTTGCCTGCGCTGCGCGTTTACAGGGCAGCATGCACCGTCAGAGTGCGTAAATTGCCCTTAAGCGGCCATAAAAGTCAGGAGCGATCACAAAAGCAACATTTACTCCGGCGAGTGCATAAATCCGCTGCGGATTGTGCGGCGCAAGCGCGGCGCCAGCAAAATTATTCACTATCTATTCATTTTAAGTGAATAGCGTCGTTGCGTAACATGTTGATATTCCGTTGCGTCGAGGCTTTTATGCATTTCTTCGCTTGGCTGGCACGTTAGCTGCAATCTAGAGTAGGGCTGCGTTTACCCCGATTTCACAAATTTAAAACATTCGCTTTACTCACCGGCGCGCCGGGCGGGAAGGCAGGAGAAACAGTTATGTCACTGCAGGTTTCGCGTCACGATTTCGATCAATGGATGGTGCCGGTCTATGCGCCAGCGAACTTTGTCCCGGTACGCGCTGCGGGATCGACGCTCTGGGATCAGAACGGCAAGGAGTATATCGACTTTGCCGGCGGCATCGCCGTTAACGCGCTGGGCCATGCGCATCCGGCGCTGCAGCAGGCGCTGACCGAACAGGCGGCGCGCCTGTGGCATACCGGCAACGGCTACACCAACGAGCCGATTTTGCGCCTGGCGAAGCAGCTGATCGACGCCACCTTCGCTGACCGCGTCTTCTTCTGCAACTCCGGCGCCGAAGCCAACGAGGCGGCGCTCAAGCTGGCGCGCAAAACCGCGCACGATCGTTTCGGCGCGCAGAAAAGCACCATTGTCGCCTTTAATAACGCCTTTCACGGCCGCACCCTGTTTACCGTGTCCGCCGGCGGCCAGCCCGCCTACTCAAAAGATTTCGCCCCGCTGCCGCCCGATATTCGTCATGCCCCGTTTAACGACCTGGAGGCGGCGGCGCAGCTGATTGACGACAATACCTGCGCGGTGATTGTCGAACCGATTCAGGGGGAAGGCGGCGTGCTGCCCGCCGATCCCGCCTTTTTGCGCGGCCTGCGCGAACTCTGCGATCGACACCAGGCGCTGCTGATTTTTGACGAAGTGCAGAGCGGGGTGGGCCGCACCGGGTCGCTTTACGCCTATATGCACTACGGCGTCACCCCGGACGTGCTGACCACCGCCAAAGCGTTAGGCGGCGGTTTTCCCATCGGCGCAATGCTGACGCGCGAGGATCTGGCGCAGGTGATGAACGTCGGCACCCACGGCACCACCTACGGCGGCAATCCGCTGGCGGGCGCGGTGGCGGGCAAGGTGCTGGAGCTGATCAACCAGCCCGTCACGCTGGTGGGCGTAATGGAGCGCCATCGCTGGATCGTCGAGGCGCTGGAGGAGATCAACCAGCGGCTGCATCTGTTTAAAGAGGTGCGCGGCCTTGGTCTGCTGATCGGCGCGGTGCTGAATGATGACTACGCCGGCAAGGCGAAGCAGTTTAACCTGGCCGCCGCCGAGCAGGGCGTAATGGTGCTGATCGCCGGCGCGAACGTGGTGCGCTTCGCGCCCGCGTTAAATATCAGTGAAGAAGAGGTGAAAACCGGCATGGCGCGCTTCGCCGTCGCCTGCGAACACCTGGCGCGAGGATCGACATCATGATGGTAATACGCCCGGTTGAACATGACGATCTGGCGCAGCTGCTGGCGCTGGCGGCGAAAACCGGCGGCGGCCTGACCTCGCTGCCGGTGGACAGTCCAACTCTACAGGCGCGCATCGAGCGATCGCTGCAAACCTGGCAGGATGCGCTGCCGCGCGCCGAACAGGGCTACGTCTTTGTGCTGGCGGACAGCGAAGATAACCGCGCCGTAGGCATCTGCGCCATTGAGGTGGCGGTCGGGCTGCAGGAGCCCTGGTACAATTTTCGCGTCGGCACCCAGGTGCACGCCTCGAAAGAGCTGAACGTCTACGCGGCGCTGCCGACGCTGTCGCTGAGCAACGACCACACCGGCAGCAGCGAACTCTGCACCCTGTTTCTCGATCCCGACTACCGCGACGGTAAAAACGGCTATCTGCTGTCGAAGTCGCGCTTTTTGTTTATGGCCAATTTTCGCCATCTGTTTATGGATCGCGTGGTGGCGGAGATGCGCGGCGTCAGCGACGACGAAGGGCATTCGCCGTTCTGGGAGAGCGTCGGCAGCCGCTTTTTCTCGATGGAGTTCCGTAAGGCGGACTTTCTCAGCGGCACCGGCCAGAAGGCGTTTATCGCCGAACTGATGCCGAAGCATCCGCTCTATATTGATTATCTCTCGCCCGAGGCGAAGGCGGTGATTGGTCAGGTGCATGAGAAAACCGCGCCCGCGCGCGCGGTGCTGGAGGCAGAAGGCTTCCGCTATCGCAACTATATCGACATCTTCGACGGCGGCCCGACGCTGGAGTGCGAAATCGACGACATTCGCGCCATTCGCAAAAGCCACGTGCGCAGCGCGGCGCTCGGCGAGCCGGACCCTCATGCGCCGCTCTGTCTGGTGGCGAATCTGGACTACCACCATTTCCGCGTCGCGCTGCTGCCGGCGCGTATTGAGCAGCACGACGTAGTGCTGAATGAGCATCAGCTCAGGGCACTGCGCGTGCAGTCAGGCGACAGCCTGCGCGTGGTGACGCTGGGTGGCGAGGAGAAAAGAGCATGACGCAGATGATTAACGGCGAATGGCTGCCGGGCCAGGGCGACCCCCTGCATAAAATCGATCCGGTTTCCGGCGACACCCTGTGGCAGGGCAACGCCGCCACGGCAGAGCAGATTGCGCAGGCCGCCGCCGCCGCCCGCGAGGCGTTTCCCGCCTGGGCGCGGCGCCCCTTCGCCGAGCGCCAGGCGCTGGCGGAGCGGTTCGCCGCGCGGCTGGAGAGCAGTAAAACTGAGCTGGCGGAAACCATCGCCGCCGAAACCGGCAAGCCGCGCTGGGAGGCGCTGACCGAAGTGCAGGCGATGATCAATAAGGTCGCTATCTCGGTAAAGGCTTTCCACACGCGCACCGGCGAACAGCACGAAGGCGAAAGCTCGCTGCGCCATCGGCCGCACGGCGTGCTGGCGGTGTTCGGCCCCTATAACTTTCCCGGCCATCTGCCTAACGGCCATATCGTGCCGGCGCTGCTGGCGGGCAACTGCGTGCTGTTCAAGCCGAGCGAACTGACGCCGCTGACGGCGGAAAAAACCGTGCGGCTCTGGCTGGAGGCGGGGCTGCCGCGCGGCGTGCTGGCCCTGCTGCAGGGGGCGCGCGCCACCGGCCAGGCGCTGGCGGCAGAGGCGCAGATCGACGGCGTGCTCTTTACCGGCAGCGCGGGCACCGGCTATCAGCTGCATCGCCAGTTCGCTGGACAGCCAGAGAAGATGCTGGCGCTGGAGATGGGCGGCAACAACGCGCTGATCGTTGAGGATCCCGCTGATATCGACGCGGCGGTGCATATCGCCATCCAGTCGGCCTTTATTACCGCCGGCCAGCGCTGCACCTGCGCGCGCCGCCTGCTGGTGAAGCGCGGCGCGGCGGGCGACGCCTTTCTGCAGCGGCTGGTGGAGGTGAGCGCGCGGCTGCAGCCTGACGCGTGGAACGCCGACCCGCAGCCCTTTATGGGCAGCGTGATCTCTGTCGAGGCGGCGGAAAAAATTTATCAGGCGTGGCAGCATCGCGTCGCGCTCGGCGGCAGGCCGCTGCTGGAGATGCGCTGGCCGCGACGCGGCGCGGCGCTGCTGACGCCGGGCATTATCGACGTCACCCAGCTAAGCGGTCTGCCAGACGAAGAGGTGTTCGGCCCGCTGCTGAACGTCATCCGCTACGATCGCTTTGATGAGGCGATCCGCCTCGCCAACGATACGCGCTACGGCCTCTCATGCGGCCTGATCTCACCCTCACGCGGTCAGTTCGACCAGCTGCTGCTGGAGGCGCGCGCCGGTATTGTCAACTGGAATAAACCGCTGACCGGCGCGGCGAGCAGCGCGCCGTTCGGCGGCATCGGCGCCTCCGGCAACCATCGCGCCAGCGCCTGGTATGCAGCGGATTACTGCGCCTGGCCGATGGCGTCGCTGGAGACGCCCGACCTGACGCTGCCCGCCGCGCTCTCGCCGGGGCTCGATTTCTCGGCGCGCGAGGAGCAGGCATGAAAACAGTTGAAGCGAACTTCGACGGGCTGGTGGGCCTGACGCACCACTACGCTGGATTATCGTTCGGCAATGAAGCCTCGACGCGCCACCAGCATCAGCCGTCGAATCCGCGGCTGGCGGCGAAGCAGGGGCTGCTGAAGATGAAAGCGCTGGCGGATCGCGGATTTTTGCAGGGGGTGATCCCGCCGCATGAGCGGCCCAATCTGCCGCTGCTGCGCCAGCTCGGCTTTAGCGGCAGCGATGCGCAGGTGCTGGCGCAGGCGGCGAAACGCTCGCCAGGACTGCTGTCGGCGGTGAGTTCCGCCTCGGCGATGTGGGTCGCCAACGCGGCGACGGTGTCGCCTTCGGCCGACAGCGCCGACGGACGGCTGCACTTCACCGTGGCGAACCTGAATAACAAATTCCATCGCGCCATGGAGGCGCCGCAGACCGCCCGGCTGCTGCGCGCTATCTTTCGCGATCCGCAGCGCTTCGCCGTGCACGACGCGCTGCCGCAGTCGGCGCTGTTCGGCGACGAAGGGGCCGCCAACCATAACCGCCTCGGCACGGCGTATGGCGAACGCAGCCTGCAGCTGTTCGTTTACGGGCGCGACGATAACGGCGGCAGCGCGCCGGGACGCTATCCCGCGCGGCAGACGCTGCAGGCGAGCCAGGCGGTTGCCCGACTGCATCAGCTGGACGAGCGCCACACGCTCTTTGCCCAGCAAAATCCGCAGGTGATCGATCAGGGCGTGTTTCACAATGACGTTATCGCGGTGAGCAACCGTGAGGTGCTGTTCTGCCATCAGCAGGCGTTTGTCGATCAGCCGGCGCTGCTGGCGACGCTGCAGCAGCGCGTGCCGGGCTTTACCGCTATCGAAGTGCCCGCCAGCCGCGTTTCGGTGGCGGACGCGGTCAGCACCTATCTGTTTAACAGCCAGCTGCTGACGCGTGAAGATGGCGCGATGCTGCTGGTGCTGCCAGAGGAATCGCGCCAGCATGCGGGCGTCTGGAATTACCTGAACGAACAGCTGGAGCAGGGCGGACCGCTGCGCGAGCTGCTCAGCTTCGATCTGCGCGAAAGCATGCACAACGGCGGTGGCCCCGCCTGCCTGCGGCTGCGCGTGGTGCTGACGCCGCAGGAGCAGCAGGCGCTGAACCCGGCGGTAATGATGGACGATCGCCTGTTCGCCACGCTCAACGGCTGGGTGGATCGCCACTACCGCGACCGCCTGACGCAGGCGGATCTGGCGGATCCGCAGCTGCTGATCGAGGGGCGCGACGCGCTGGACGAGCTGACGCGGCTGCTGGACTTAGGCAGCGTATATGCGTTCCAGCAGTAGCGGGAACGGCGCTTTACATCGCAGACAGGAGTAGCTATGCACGATTTTCTTCAGCAAACGCTGTCAGGGGAGGCGCCGCGTCAGCGATGCGGCAAGACGCCCTGGTTGCGCTGGCAGTGGCACGATCATGGTATTCTTCAGCTCGATCCCCTCAGCGACCCGCAGCAGGCGCTGGTGCTGTCGGCGGGTATTCACGGCAATGAGACCGCGCCGGTAGAGATCATGAACAGCCTTATCGGCGCGCTGCTGCGCGGCGAAATGGCGCTGCGCCATCGCGTGCTGGCGATCCTCGGCAACCCTGCCGCGCTGCGCGCCAACAAGCGCTACCTGCGCCATGACGTCAATCGCCTGTTCGGCGGACGCTGGCAGCAGATTGACGACTGTGACGAGGCGCGGCGCGCGCTGCGCCTGGAGCAGGCGATAGAAGCCTTCTGGCTGCAGGGATGCAAAGAGGATCAGCCGCGCTGGCATCTCGATCTGCATACCGCCATTCGCGGCTCCTGGCATACGCGCTTTGGCGTGCTGCCGCTTAATCCCCAGCCCTGGCCGGACGCCTTTCTTCACTGGCTCGCGGCGGCGGGGCTGGAGGCGCTGGTGTACCACACCGCGCCCGGCGGCACCTTTACCCACTTCAGCTGCGCCACTTTTAACGCCGCCAGCTGCACGCTGGAGCTGGGCAAAGCGCTGCCGTTCGGCGCCAACGACCTGACCCAGTTCGCCGCCGCGCAGCAGGCGCTGACCGCGTTGCTGAGCGACGCGCCGCTGCCGGCGCCGCAGCAGACGCCGCGCCGCTACCGGGTGGTGCAGCAGATCACCCGACTCAGCGAGCGGTTCAAACTGCATATGGACGCGGAGACGCGCAACTTCACCGCCTTTCCGCAGGGCACGCTGCTGGCGGAGGATGGCGAGACGCAATACGTGGTGCAGCAGGCGCGCGAGTGTGTGCTGTTTCCCAATCCTGGCGTGGCGCTGGGGCTGCGCGCCGGGCTAATGCTGGTGGAGGAGGGCGCGTCAGCCGAGGCGCTGCCGCGCTGACGAAAAAAACGGCGGCAGGTGCGGGATTTTCCTTCCGCTTTGCTGCCGTAACCCTTACACTCCTCCACTATTCCTGCCATATTCGCTTTAAATTCATACTCTTTTGCAATTCCTCACGCAATTCTTCTCATTCTCTCCATGATTGGCCGAATGTTGTCTTTTATGCTTTCACGGCTTTACTCACTCTCTGAGTGATTGACATTCAGCAGCGTAATCTTGTTCTCGAAGACGCGACAGGCTGCTGTCGTCATTAACTGAATGATAAGGACACTATTATGCGTAAACTGACTTCCCTGATTCTGGCTTCTACTCTGGCATTCGGTGCGGCAAGCGCGGTGCACGCAGCGGCCGACAACCTGACGCCGCCGCCGGGCGGCAGCGAAAAGCCGATGCATAAGCCACCGATGCACCACGGCATGATGATGTTCAAAGGCCTCAACCTGACCGACGCGCAGAAGACCCAGATCCGCGACATCATGAAAGAGAGCCATAAAGAGTTTAAACGTCCGTCGCTGGAAGAGCGCCGCGCCGGCCACGCGATTATCGCCTCTGACAGCTTCGACCGCGCCAAAGCGGAAGCGCAGGCAGAGAAAATGACCGCAGACGCGAAAGAGCGCGCGGTGGCGATGATGGAAACCCAGAACAAGCTCTATAACGTGCTGACGCCGGAGCAGAAAAAGCAGTACAACGCCAATTTTGAAAAGCGTCTGACCGAGAAAGGCCCGCGTGACGGCAAAATGGCACCGCCGCCGGCTGAATAATCCGCTGAATTAAGGCAGTAAGACCGCCGACGTTGTCCAGACAAGCAGAAAGTCTGGGCAGCGTCGGCGGTTTTTTTATAGGGGTTCGATAGGATAGTGGCCGGAGAGCAGCGGCCGACACAAAATTTTATAGCCGTCGTGATCGAAGCCGCTCGGCGCGCGCTTCAGCCGGCGCGCCTCTTCCATACTGTTAACCGACCCCAGATAGAACCAGTGATCGATAACGTGGATCTGCGTCATCAGCTTGCCTTCCTCGATCAGCGCCACCGGACCCTGCCACGGCCAGCAGATCACCCGCACGCTCTCCAGCGCCTCCAGCAGGCGCGCCTGATGATCGTCCAGCGTCTCGCGGCCGCAGCAGGCGCCGGCGCAGCGGCGCAGGGCGGCACGGAAACAGGCGCGGTTGGCGCTCAGCTTCTCCAGCCCGAGCAGCCCGTGACAGAGCTGATGCTCGTCGGCGAGATATTTCAGCGTCTCCAGCGCCTTATGGCGGCTGCGGTAGAGGCCGAACAGGTTGGGCGAGTGGGAAAAGTCGACGTCGCGCGCGTAAACCACCTCGGGCTTGCCCTCGGCGATCTGAATCGAGCAGAGCTGGCGATTTTTGCGCAGGCGCTTGTTGAACAGCGGCTGCTGCGTTTTGATCATCTGCGCTTCCAGCAGCAGCGCGCCGAGATCGCCGGCGGTGGGGATCCAGCTGACGCGCCGTGACTGGCGCAGCATGCGCGCCTCTTCCGGCGTGCGAAAATGGGACATCACTCGCGATCGCAGATTAATGCTTTTCCCGATATAGAGCGGCAGCGTCTCGCTGTCGCCGTGAAAGGTGTAGACGCCCGGCTGATTGGGCAATCCTTCCAGCCATTCGCGCAGGTGTTCGGGATATTCGTAGATGGCAGCCGCGTCGAACTCGAGGCGGTGCGTGGCGGCACGTCGAACCAAGACAGACTCCTGTAACTGTGTATTCATACAGCATATCAGTCTGCTCAGGCTTTCGCCAGCGGGTTAATCGGTGAACATTCAGGCGGGAAAACATTTCCCCTGCCGGTGAGCAGGGGAAAAGGGCGCTTATTTCCAGAAGTCGTCGAATACCGTGATTGGCGGGCGACGTTTGTGCTCGGTTTTCTGATACCAGTTTTCGATGATTTTCGCCGTTTCCGGCGCGACGCTTTTGCCTTCCAGATAGTCGTCAATCATCTCATAGGTGACGCCGAGCGCGACTTCATCCTCCAGGCCAGGACGATCGTCTTCCAGATCCGCCGTCGGACGTTTCAGGTAGAGATGCTCCGGGCAGCCGAGGGTTTTCAGCAGCAGCTTGCCCTGGCGCTTATTCAGGCGGAACAGTGGGTTGATGTCGGTGCCGCCGTCGCCATATTTGGTGAAGA
The DNA here is from genome assembly GCF_022394795.1 of Pantoea sp. Z09. Lineage (NCBI taxonomy): Bacteria > Pseudomonadati > Pseudomonadota > Gammaproteobacteria > Enterobacterales > Erwiniaceae > Pantoea > Pantoea sp. Z09. The sequence continues at coordinate 2,143,894 of NZ_CP092373.1, read as the reverse complement.
AGCCGGTTACCGCTTCCGCCGCATGGTCGGTGCCCACCACCAGGCCTTTGCTCATGCCGGCAATGCTGTACTGCGCCTTCATACGCTCGCGCGCTTTTTCATTGCCGCGCACAAAGTCAGAGAGTTCAATGCCCGCCTCGCGCAGCGCGCGTTCGCTGGCCAGCACCGACTCTTTGATATTGACCACCAGCGAGCGATCCGGCTGGATAAACGCCAGCGCGTCCTGACAGTCCTGCTCATCCGCTTGCACGCCATAGGGCAGACGCACGGCGATAAAGGCATAGGCGCTGTCGCCGCTCTCTTCGCGCAGTTCGCTGATGGCGAGCTGTGACAGCTTGCCCGCCAGCGTCGAGTCCTGGCCGCCGCTAATGCCCAGCACCAGCGTTTTCAAAAACGGATTGCGCTTCAGATAGCTTTTGAGGAAATCGACGCTGCGGCGAATTTCCTGCTGCGCGTCGATTTCAGGGCTAACGCCGAGTGCGGTAATGATTTCCTGCTGCAGTGACATGAATCTCTCCTCGAGTCAGAGGCCTGTCGGCCCGTGCGAACCTTTTATTAAAGCTAACGTGCATCGCCGAAAACAACAAGCCAAAGCGCCGGTTGTTTCCGGTTAACCGTTGCCATATCAGGCAGTTTATCCGCGCGGCACCGGTTTCTGCGCCAGGAAAATAAACATCAGGATCGCCAGCATAAAGCAGCCGAAGATGGTGCCGGTCATGCTGAGCAGCGAGGTGCCGCCCAGCCCGGTCACGGGCACGGCGATGGCGCCGAGCGAGAACATGCAGACGCCGATCACCGCCGAGGCGCTGCCGGCGCGATGGCCCTGGCTCTGCATCGCCAGCGAGGAGGCGGTGGTGGCGATCACCCCGTTGCTGGCGATAGTGAAGAAGAGCGCGACCAGCACCAGCGGCAGCGGCGCGCCGGTGATACCCGCCAGCAGCAGCAGGCTGGAGGCGACGAACGCCAGCGTCAGGCCGCCTTTCAGCACGCGATACTCCCCCCAGAGCGGGCAGAGGCGCGCGCTGGTCTGCGAAGCGATCACCAGACCGACACCGTTTGCGGCGAAGCAGAAGCTAAACGCCTGCGGCGACAGGCCATAAATCTGCTGCAGCACGAACGGCGAGGCGCCGATATAGGCGAACATGCCCGACATCATAAACGCCTGCGTCAAACAGAAGCCCATAAAGGGACGATGGACGATCACCTGGCCCAGCGCCGCCCAGGCGGAAAAGACCGAGCCCTGGCTGCGGCGTTCAGGCGGCAGGGTTTCATGCAGCTTCCAGCGCGCCGGCAGGATCAGCAGCAGCGCCGTCGCGCCCAGCACCGCGAAGATGCCGCGCCAGTTAAGCACCGTCATCAGCACGCCGCCCAGCACCGGCGCGCCAATCGGCGCCAGTCCGTTGACCAGCATCAGCAGGGCGAAAAAGCGCGTCAGCTCATGCCCGCTGTACATATCACGCGCCACCGCGCGCGACAGCACCGCGCCGCCTGCGCCCGCCAGGCCTTCAAACAGGCGCGCCAGCAGCAGCTGGTGGATATCCTGCGCCAGCGCGCAGCCGATGGAGGCGATAAACAGCAGGATCAGCGAGAGCGTCAGCGGGCGCAGACGGCCGAACTTATCGCTCATCGGCCCGAACAGCAGCTGCCCCGCGCCCAGCCCGAGCAGGCCAGCGGTCAGGCTCAGCTGCGCGGTGGCGGTCGAGGTATGGAGATCGCGCGCCAGTTCAGGCAGCGCGGGAAGGTAGAGATCGATGCAGAGCGGGCCGAGCGCCGCCAGCAGACCTAGCGTGATGGCATAGACCAGTCGGTTATTTAGTGCAGGTGTCATTTGTCCTCTGAGGGCTTAACTAAGTCGTGGATCATCTGTTTGTAGAGGGTATGAAGCAGGTCCGCTGACGCTTTCTGCGTCGTCAGGCGGCGAAACGCGGTGCCTTCCACCAGCACTGCCAGCACTTCAACGCAGGCGGCGCGCTGCGCGTCGCTGAGGTGCGGATAGTCGACGCGCATTTTTTCACAGGCGTTGTGAAACAGCCGCGTTTCGGCGGTTTGCAGGATCTCGGCGACGCGCGGATTGCGGCTCGCTTCGGCGGCCACCTCCAGCATCAGCATCTCATCCTCTTCGTTCAGGGTGTCGCGACGGGCAATCATATCGGCGAGATGGCTGGCGTCGGTCTGTTCGCTCATCGCCGCCACGCGGCTGTCGACGATGCGCGTGACCATCTCTTCAATCAGCGCGTCTTTACTGGGAAAGTAGCGGTAGATCTGCCCGACGCTCAGGCTGGCGGCGCTGGCGAGCTGCGCCATGCTGGCGGCGTGAAAGCCCGACTGACGAAAACAGCGGCGCGCCGCCGCGATGATTTCATCCTGGCGGGTACGATGTCGCACATCGCGCGCTTCACGCTGTTTGTTCATCTCGCCTCCGAAACTAGTTTTGAGAGTGCTTATTCTCGCGCCAAATTATACGGGTCGATCGCCATAAGAACAGCTTTTTTACGCTAACCTGACGTTTCAGACTCAACTTAAAAACGCGCCATAAAGTTGATTAATCTGCTTTTATGTTCCAGGCTTATGCTCACATGGACTATACAATGAGGAACAACAAGATGAAAAAAGCAATGGGATGTATCGCTGCGGCGCTGGCGCTGGCCGCACTGTCTGGTTGTACGGCTTACGATCGTGCTGAGAGCTACGTCAGCAAGCCGGTAGTTAAGGATGTGAAAAAAGGCATGACGCGCGATCAGGTGCGCCAGATTGCGGGACCGGCTTCCACGGAAATCACCATGGTCCACGCGCGCGGCACCTGCCAGACCTATGTGCTGGGCGAGCGTGACGGCAAACCGCAGACCTACTTCGTCAGCTACAGCGACACCGGTCGCGTGATGAACTACGGCTTCCAGAGCTGTAAAGATTACGACACCGATCCGCAGGCTGCGCAGTAAGCCGCGACCCCACAGAATAGCAAACGGCCCGTCATTGACGGGCCGTTTTTCGTTGGGCGGTTTTTACAGGCCGGCGGGACGCGGCACTTCGATATATTCGCCGTTAATGTCGCGCTGGTAGTAGTGGCCTTCCTGCACGTAGAAGCGACGGCCGTTAAAGTCCAGCACGCGCATTGCGCTGCCCGGCTCCGCTGGCGGCTGCACCACCACGTAGTTTTCGCCCTGACGCTGGTAGTAGGCGCCGTTGAGCATATAGTAGGTCAGACCGCCGATCAGCACCGCGGTGGCCGCTTCAGGCAGGAAGCGCAGCGGGCCGGGACCACCCCAGCCGCGACCGGGACCGCCCCAGTGCGGGCCTGGGCCGGGACCCCAACCGCCGGGATGAGCAGAGACAATGGCTGGCGACAACAGCGTTAACGCCAGCAGTGAGGCGATAACTTTTTTCATGGGTTTTCTCCTGCGATAACTGCCAGCAGCATTCGCTTTTTCCGTCGAAAAAACAAGCGCAGAGGCGCGACTTTTTCCTCTCTTTACCACGCTTAACGCTTTCTTAACGGGGCCGCCATAAAGGCAGCGGATTAAGGAGCGCAGCCTTAAAAAACCGGCCTAATACTTGTCAGTTAAGCACGCGGTGATCACGTAGTCGGGGGCCGCTCAGGGGCGTGCGGTCCTCGCGCCGCTGACGCGGTACCTTCACGCCATTCGCCTGCCTGACGGACCGGTGGGGATGGAACATCCCTGTTCCAGCCCCACCTTTCGCCCGCTTCCCTGCGGGCTCTCCTGGCAGACTCACTCTGTTCAGCGCTGCGAAATGCCCGCCCCTGAACGGCCCCAGCCTGCTGGCCAGCTTCCGTGTGCGCTGTTAAAACAGGACGGCAGCGTTTTTACAGCTACAAAGGGCACTCTGCCTGAGGCCACTGCGCCTCCTCTGCTGTAGAGGGCTATTCGCAGCGCTGAGGCGGAGACGTTGTGCCAGGAGCCTGTCGCAGGGATGCGACAGGCAGTTCGGGTAGGCCTGGATGGCCGTACCCGAACGGTCCGTCCGGCACGACGTTGCAGCCGAAGGCACCGCGAAGCGGCGCGAGGACGGCCCGGCAGCAGAGGAGGTGCAGTGGCCCGCACCGGCATGCTCACATGCGTATAAAAAAGGCCGCCATTTAAAAAAATAGCGGCCTTACCTGAACATGACCTTAACTGACAAGCATCAGGCGCAGCGGCCCGCTTTCAGTTGGCGAAGCGAGCGCTTAGCGATGCGCCAGCTCGGCCTGTTCGTCGCTCTCCAGCACCGCTTTGTCGGTCAGGCCGAGCCAGCGGCTGGTGAGCGAGCCGGCGGTCATCGCGCCGTTGACGTTAAGCGCAGTGCGGCCCATATCGATCAGTGGTTCGATAGAGATCAGCAGGGCGACCAGCGTCACCGGCAGGCCCATGGCCGGCAGCACGATCAGCGCGGCAAAGGTCGCGCCGCCGCCGACGCCTGCGACGCCCGCCGAACTCAGGGTAACGATGCCGACCAGCGTGGCGATCCAGATCGGATCGAACGGGTTGATGCCGACCGTTGGCGCGACCATCACCGCCAGCATCGTCGGGTAGAGGCCGGCGCAGCCGTTCTGACCAATAGTGGCGCCAAAAGAGGCGGAGAAGCTGGCGATAGACTCCGGCACGCCCAGGCGACGCGTCTGGGTTTCCACATTCAGCGGAATGCTCGCGGCGCTGGAGCGGCTGGTAAAGGCAAAGGTGATCACCGGCCACACCTTGCGGAAGAAGCGCAGCGGATTGATGCCGTTGACCGACAGCAGCAGCGCGTGCACGCCGAACATAATCGCCAGCCCCAGATAGGAGGCGACGACGAAGCCGCCGAGCTTGATGATGTCCTGCAGATTGGAGCCGGCGACCACTTTGGTCATCAGCGCCAGCACGCCGTAGGGGGTCAGCTTCATGATCAGGCGTACCAGCTTCATCACCCAGGACTGCAGGGTGTCGATCGCCACCAGCACGCGCTCGCCTTTGGCGGCGTCATCTTTCAGCAGCTGCAGCGCCGCGACGCCGAGGAAGGCGGCGAAGATCACCACGCTGATGATCGAGGTCGGGCTGGCGCCGGTCAGATCGGCGAACGGGTTTTTCGGCACAAACGAGAGCAGCAGCTGAGGAACGGTCAGATCCGCCACTTTGCCCGCATAGTTGCTCTGGATAGCGGCCAGACGCGCGCTCTCCTGCGCGCCCTGTACCAGACCCTCGGCGCTGAGATGGAACAGGCCGGTAACGAAAACGCCGACCAGCGCCGAGATAGCCGTGGTCACCAGCAGCACGCCGATGGTCAGCAGGCTGATTTTGCCCAGCGACGAGGCGTTATGCAGACGCGCCACCGCGCTGAGGATCGAGGCGAACACCAGCGGCATGACAATCATCTGCAGCAGCTGCACGTAGCCGTTGCCGACAATATTGAACCAGCTAATAGAGGTTTTCAGCACCTCGCTCTGCTGACCATAAATCGCCTGCAGCGCCAGTCCGAACAGCACGCCGATCACCAGGCCGACCAGCACCTTTTTCGACAGGCTCCAGCCTTGACGGCCAAGGCGCGACAGCAGCAGCAGCAGCGCAACGAAGGCCACGAGATTAAGTATCAGAGGTAGATCCATATTGGCTCCAGAGAGAACGTCCGGCTGCGCACGCCGCGCCGGCACGCCAGATAATGTGACGCACGAATTAAGTGCCGGTATGTTACCAGCTCGCCTGCGCGCTCACTTATATCCAAATGGAATGGCTTATAACCAGACAGCGTTTTCTGCTGCTTTAATGCGCTTTTTGCGTAGATATCAGTCGGGAAACGCCATTTTGCAACGTATCGAAGAGCTGCGACGGCCACCCTTGCGCACCAAAAGAGGGCGCGCCCGGCGGGAACCAGAGCGCGTAGCCCACCAGCGCCAGGCAAAGCGTGCGCTCCAGCTGGTTGCCTTTCTGGCTTCTGAGAATGGGCAGGCGAAAACGCCAGCGGCACGGCCACAGCAGCGGCACGCCGGCGGGCGTCAGCATATCCGCCACAATATGGCTGAGATAACCAAGCGTCATGCCCTGCAGGACATCCGCAGGCAGCAGCCAGTCGTCCGGCACGTTGATCTGAAACAGCCACAGGCTGGCCGCTACCGCCAGCAGGCTATGGGTAAAGCCGCGATGGCCAAAGGCGCGCGCGATAGGATAGGAGAGCCACTTCAGCCGCTGGCCGAGCAGCGACTTAGGGTGATCGATATCAGGCAGCAGGCAGGTGAGCAGCGAGGCGGAGATAAGGTGCCACCAGTCAGCCTGCGCCAGCACGGGCGTCAGCTCCGCGCGCTTGGCAAAAATAGCGGTGGCAATAGCGAAAATTACGTGGCCTTCGCCCGTCATGATAAAACCTGGCTGCAAACTGTCGATGCATCCAGTATAGGGATTTATCCAGTAAATGAGAAGTTGTGACGCTGTAACGAGGCGTGAATTTTTTCACGACACAGCGGCAGGGCGCCGCCGTGTCGTCAGGCAAGAAAGGCTTAGCGCGCCAGCCATCCGCCGTCGACGGCCAGCGTATAGCCGTTAACATAGTCTGAGGCGGCAGACGCCAGGAACACCACCGGCCCCATCATATCCTCCGGCACGCCCCAGCGTGCGGCGGGAATACGCCCCAGAATCTCCGCGCTGCGGCCTTCGTCGCTGCGCAGCTGCTCGGTATTGTTGGTGGCCATATAGCCCGGCGCGATGGCATTAACGTTGATGCCGTGCTTCGCCCACTCGTTTGCCATCAGGCGCGTCAGCCCCATTACCGCGCTTTTCGACGCGGTGTACGAGGGCACGCGGATGCCGCCCTGGAACGACAGCATAGAGGCGATATTGATGATCTTGCCGCCGCTGCCCTGAGCGATAAACTGGCGCGCCACCTGCTGCGACAGGAAGAAAACGCTTTTACTATTGATGTTCATCACATCATCCCAGTCCTGCTCGCTGAAATTAAGCGCGTCTTCGCGACGGATGATCCCGGCGTTATTGACCAGAATATCGATTCTGCCGGCGGCGGCCACCGCCTGTTCCACCACGCCCGGCACCTGTTCGGTGCGGATCAGATCCGCCTGAAGCGACCAGAAGCGGCGGCCCAGCGCCTCGACGCGCTGCTGCGTTTCCGTGGGATCGTCGCGGTTGACCCCAACGATATCGCAGCCGGCCTGTGCCAGCCCCAGCGCCATACCCTGGCCGAGACCGGTGTTGCAGCCGGTGACCAGCGCGATTTTTCCTTCCAGATTAAATGCGTTAAGTATCATGAGAGCGCCTCCTTTATTAGCGCAGATCGCGGATGTTGACATGATCCATGTCGTCGAATACCTGATTCTCGCCGACCATGCCCCAGATAAAGGCGTAACGTTCGGTGCCGACGCCAGCGTGAATCGACCAGCTGGGGGAGATGACCGCCTGCTCGTTATGCACCAGCAGATGACGTGTCTCCTGTGGCTGGCCCATCATATGAAACACTGCGCTTTCCGGGTTCATATCGAAGTAGAAATAGACCTCCATGCGGCGCTCGTGGGTGTGACAAGGCATGGTGTTCCACAGGTTGCCATTCTCGAGGCGGGTCAGGCCCATCGTAAGCTGACAGGTGGGCAGCACGTCCGGCACCAGGTATTTGTTGATGGTGCGTCGGTTTGAGGTCGCCGCATCGCCGAGCGTGGTGCGCACCGCCTCCTCTTTGCCGATTTTTTTATCGGGAAAGCGGCTGTGCGCCGGGGCGCTGTTGAAATAGAACCTGGCCGGACGGCTGGCGTCGTGGCTGCGGAAGCTCAGGGTTTCGGCGCCTTTGCCCACATAGAGCGCCTCTTCGCTGCCGATCTCCCAGACTTTGCCGTCCACCTCGACGCTGCCTGGGCCGCCGATATTGATCATGCCCAGCTCCCGCCGCTCCAGGAAGTAGCTTACGCCGAGCTGTTTGCCCATCTCATTGCCGAAGGCGACGCTGCCGGCAACCGGCATCACGCCGCCGATAATAATGCGGTCGATATGGCTGTAGGTCAGGGTATAGCGGTCGGCTTCAAAGATTTTCTCAATCAGAAATTCGCGGCGCAGCCCGGCGGTGTCGAGCTGCCTGGCGTGCTCACTATGAATGCTTTGACGTACGTCCATCTTAATCCTCTCTGGCGAAGTCAGGTACGCGTGCCCCGCAGGGCGTCTGAAGGGCATCTTAAGAGGAGTGGGCGCGCAATTCAATAAAAATGAAACGATGTTTTATTTTTTGAGAGGGCGATCATGCCGCAACAAAAAACCCGCCGCTGGCGGGTTTCTGCGATGAACAGCCTGCATCAGCTGTGCGCATTGCCCAGCAGATGCGCGGCGGTCAGCTGGGTCAGATCGTCCAGCCTGACGTCTGCCAGCGACCAGCGCGCATCATCGCGCAGCGCCGCAGGCGGTACTACCACAGAGCGCATGCGCGCCGCTTTGGTGGCGATCATGCCGTTAACCGAGTCCTCTAGCGTCACGCAGTGCAGCGGATCGACGTTGAGCCGCGCCGCGGCGTCGAGATAGACCTGCGGATGCGGCTTGCTGTAGGGCAGCGCCTCGGCGGAGACCAGCACGTCGAAATCGCCGCGCAAATCGAACAGCGCCAGCACCCGCTCCAGCATCATCAGCGGCGAGGCGGAAACCAGCCCCGTTTTTAGTCCACGCTCGCGGCACAGCTGCAGCGCCTGTTTCACACCCGGCAGCAGCGGCCGCTTCTCCTCTATTAGCGCCAGCGCGCGGGCGATAATGCGCGCGGTCACCTCCTGCTGATCCGGGCCGGACCAGGGCAGGGTTTCATACCACATGCGCACCACCTGATCGATGCGCAGGCCCAGCGTGTCTGGCAGTTCGGCGCGGCGCGACAGGTCGATGCCCAGCGAGGCGAAAATATCGAGTTCGGCCCGATCCCACAGCGGTTCGGAGTCGATAATCAGGCCATCCATATCAAACAGGGCGGCGTAAACAGGGCGGGTATAGGGCATCGGCTGGCTCCTTGTAGAATTTGCGCTACCTTATCATGGGCTGAGGCGCGCGGCGAAAGCGGCGCAGGTGACGCTTTTTTCAGGAAATAAAAGTGACAGGCAGGTAGACTGACTGCAAACGGGAATTCAGGTACAGGAGATACCATGACATATCAACAGGCTGGCCGCATCGCCATCCTTAAGCGAGTGGCTGGCTGGGCAATTTTTTTGCTCGCGCTGCTGTCGACCATGATTTCAGTGCTGAGCTTTATGTTCAGGCACAGCGAAAAACAGCCGGGCATCGATGCCGTGATGCTCGACTTCGTGCATGTGATCGTCGATATGATCCGCTTTAACACGCCGTTCCTCGGCTTTTTCTGGCGTAATTCGCCGGTGCCGGAGTTTCACGGCCAGATGAATGTCGGCTTCTGGATTATCTATATCCTGATTTTCGTCGGTCTGGCGCTGGAGGCGTCGGGGTCGCGCATGGGTCGTCAGGCGAAGCACATCAAAGAGGGAATTGAGGATCAGCTGATCCTGGAGCAGGCGAGAGGCAGCGAGGCCCGCACGCGACAGCAGCTGGAGGAGAAAATCCGCGTGCCGCACCATACGATTTTTCTACAGATTTTTCCGCTCTATATCCTGCCGGTCGTAATCGCCGTCGCGGGCTATTTCGTGCTGTCGCTGCTCGGGTTTCTGTAAGCCGTCAGGCCGGTCTGGCCTGACGCTGCGCCAGCGCGTCTTCGTCGAGCAGGCGCGCGATGGCGAACTGCGCCTCGCTTACCCAGCTGCCGCCGAAGACGTTGGCGCGATTAAGCAGATAGTAGAGCTGATAGACCGGCTGGCGCTGTGAGAAGCCGTCCGGCAGCGGCCAGACGCTTTGATAGCCCTCATAAATCTCTCGCGGCATGGCGGGAAACCAGCTCAGCATTGCCAGATCGCACTCGCGATCGCCCCAGTAGCAGGCAGGGTCGAAAATCCAGGGGCCGCCTGCGCTGCCGGCGCAGTTGGCGGGCCAGAGATCGCCATGCAGCAGCGAAGGCTGTGGATGATGCGAGGCGAGGGCGCGCTGCACGCAGTTGACGATCGCTTCGGTATTGCCGTAGGTGACGCCTTTCTCTTCGGCCAGCTGCAGCTGCCAGCCGATACGCTGTTCCGCGAAAAACACCGACCAGCGTCGCAGCCAGCTGTTGGGCTGCGGCGTAGTGGTGATGTTATTATCGAAGTCGAGGCCAAACTGCGCCTGCTCGCTCCACTGGTGCAGACGCGCCAGCTGCTGTCCCAGCGCAAAGGCGTTCTCTCCCTCCAGCGGCTCAGGGGCAATATACTCCAGCAGCAGAAAGCTTTGGTCGCGGTGGTGGCCAACGCCGTAGACCGCCGGCACGCGAACGCTCTGCGTGCGCGCCAGCAGCGCCAGCTGATCCGCCTCCCAGGTGAACAGGGTCAGCATCTCTCGATGATTGCACTTCATAAAGACGTCGTGCTCGCCATAGCGAATACGCCAGGCGGGATGGACGTCGCCGCCAGGAAGCTCATGGCGTTCGGTAATCTCGGCATGGCCAAACTGTTCGCTTAACAGACGACTAATAGCGTTCCACATTGGGCGATCCTCTTTTTAACCTGTCAGGCTGCAAAGTCGGTCAGGGTTCTCTCCTGCACCGCGGCGATTATATCGCGTGAAAACAGGCGAAAACCCGCGCTTGCGCACAGCTTACCGGAACGGATAGCGCGCGTGTTTACAAATGGGCGTCGCGTAAGAACGCGTCCAGCGTCGTAACGCTGACGTCGGGCTTTTGATGCAGCACGCTTTCCCCGGCGGCAACGGCCTGCTGCTGCAGATCGTCCGGCGAGAGCGCGCTGATGAGCCCAAAGCTGTTGGTGCCCAGCTCGTGCGGTTTGCCTTCATCGTCGTTGAGCGTGGTGGTGAATCCGGCGGCGACCATCGCGCTGTTAAGCGCCTGAATGTCGCCGAGTCCCGATTCCTGATAGCGAAAGGTGACAATGTAACGCTTAAGTTCGTCGTTCATCTTCTACCTCTGTGCGGCATGACTGTGCTCAGCGTAGACCATGGTGAAAAAATGCGCGAATAATGAACGGGATAAAGCGTGCGGTTTGTTACAAGCACAAAAGTAAAGCTGGGTAAAGGCAGGGAAACAGTCAGGTGAAAAATCTTGTCGCAACTGAGCTGTTTTTTTCTTGCCCGATCACTATAATGCGCGCCGTTAATGAGAAAAGTCCCAATAATCAAGCGGGATTGCGCGTATGCGGCGTCTTTCTGGCGAGTTAATACTTATTTACAATACTTACCGTAAATTGCATTGATTGGCCCGCAAAACTCTTCACACTCACTGTTTTTTAAACTGTCGTACGGGTCACAATAAATGAAAGTGCTTAACAAGCTCTCTGCCGTTCTTTTGCTCTCCGCCGGCGCGTTTTGCCACCAGGCATTGGCGGACAACACCGTTTTCACCGCGATGGACGATCCCTCAACGGCGAAAAAGCCGTTCGACGGCAGCGCGTCCGCGGGTTACCTGGCGCAAACGGGTAACACCACCAGCTCCTCGCTGACCGCGCAAACCAATATGACGTGGTACCAGAGCTCGATGGCGTACAGCCTGTGGGGCAACGCGTCGAACACCTCGTCCAACGATGAGCGCTCGTCGGAAACCTACAGCATCGGCGGCCGTTCGCGCTACAACCTCAACAGCTTCGACTACCTGTTTGGCCAGGCGAGCTGGCTGAGCGACCGTTTCAACGGCTACGACTCACGCGACGTGCTGACCGCCGGTTACGGTCGTCAGATCCTGAACGGCCCGATCCATTCGCTGCGTGCGGAATTTGGTCCGGGCGTGCGCTATGACGATTTCCACGACGGCGGCAGCGAAACCAAAGCGCTGGGCTACGGCGCGCTGAGCTATCAGTGGCAGCTCACCGACAACACCAAATTTATTCAGGGCGTCTCGGTGCTGAGCAGCTTCGGCGAAGACACCACCGTGAACTCGGAAACCGGTCTGCAGGTCGGCATCAACGATCACTTCGCGCTGAAGCTGGCGTATAACGTCACCTGGAACAACAATCCGCCGGAATCTGCGCCCGATCGCACCGACACCAAAACCAGCATTATGCTGACCTACGCGATGTAACCTCGCCGCGTAAACCACTTACTGACCGCAGCCCTGGCTGCGGTTTTTTTTCGTCGCTTCCTCGACTTAGCAAGCCGTGCACGGGTTTTGCTGGCCGTTCAAAGCTGTTATCATCAGCGGCGCACTACAATCCTGGCGTCATTCCGACAACGTGGGTCTGACATCACGCCGGGCAACGACTCTTACTCAATGTTGTATGTAAGCTTTCGTGTGGCTTACCACTGCAATTAAGGATATGAAATGCCTGTAATTACTCTTCCTGATGGCAGCCAGCGCAGCTACGATCGCGCGGTGAGCGTGATGGATATCGCGCTGGATATCGGTCCTGGCCTGGCGAAAGCCTGTATTGCCGGACGCGTTAACGGGCAGCTGGTGGATGCGGTCGATCCCATCACCGAAGATGCCTCCGTCGCCATCATTACCGCAAAAGATGAAGCGGGTCTGGAGATCATTCGCCACTCCTGCGCGCATCTGCTGGGACACGCTATCAAACAGCTGTGGCCCAACACCAAAATGGCGATCGGTCCGGTTATCGACAACGGCTTCTACTATGATGTCGATCTCGATCATACCCTGACGCAGGAAGATATCGACGCGCTGGAAAAACGCATGCACCAGCTGGCCGAAACCAACTACGACGTGGTGAAGAAAGTCGTCAGCTGGCAGCAGGCGCGCGATGTGTTCGCCGAGCGCGGCGAGAGCTATAAAATCACCATTCTGGATGAGAACATCAGCCACGACGACCATCCTGGCCTCTATCATCACGAAGAATATGTCGACATGTGCCGCGGTCCGCACGTGCCGAACATGCGTTTCTGTCACCACTTTAAGCTGCAGAAAATCGCGGGCGCCTACTGGCGCGGCGACAGCAACAATAAAATGCTGCAGCGTATTTACGGCACCGCCTGGGCGGATAAGAAGCAGCTCAACGCCTATCTGCAGCGTCTGGAAGAGGCGGCGAAGCGCGATCACCGTAAAATCGGCAAGCAGCTCGACCTCTACCATATGCAGGAAGAGGCGCCGGGCATGGTTTTCTGGCATAATGACGGCTGGACCATCTTCCGCGAACTGGAAGTGTTCGTGCGCAGCAAGCTGAAAGAGTACCAGTACCAGGAAGTGAAAGGTCCGTTTATGATGGACCGCGTGCTGTGGGAAAAAACCGGGCACTGGGAAAACTACAAAGAGGCGATGTTCACTACCTCTTCTGAGAACCGTGAATACTGCATCAAACCGATGAACTGTCCGGGCCACGTGCAGATCTTCAATCAGGGGCTGAAGTCCTACCGCGATCTGCCGCTGCGCATGGCGGAGTTCGGCAGCTGTCACCGCAACGAGCCGTCAGGCGCGCTGCATGGCCTGATGCGCGTCCGCGGCTTCACCCAGGATGACGCCCACGTCTTCTGTACTGAAGATCAGGTGCGCGACGAAGTGAACAGCTGTATTCGCATGGTGTATGACATGTACAGCACCTTCGGCTTTGAAAAGATCGTGGTGAAGCTCTCCACGCGTCCTGAGAAGCGCATCGGCACCGATGAAATGTGGGACCGCGCGGAAGAAGATTTAGCCGCCGCGTTGAATGAAAACGAAATTCCGTTTGAATTTCAGCCCGGAGAAGGTGCATTCTACGGTCCGAAAATTGAATTCACCCTGTATGACTGTCTCGATCGCGCCTGGCAGTGCGGCACAGTTCAGCTAGACTTTTCCCTGCCAAAACGTCTGGACGCCACCTATGTGGGCGAAAACAACGATCGGCAGACGCCGGTGATGATTCACCGCGCCATTCTCGGTTCAATGGAGCGCTTTATCGGCATCCTGACCGAAGAGTTTGCCGGTTTCTTCCCGACGTGGCTGGCGCCGATGCAGGCGGTAGTGATGAATATTACCGATGCGCAGGCAGAATATGTCGACATGTTGACACGCAAATTGCAGAATGCTGGCATTCGTGTGAAAGCAGACTTGAGAAACGAGAAGATAGGCTTTAAAATCCGCGAGCACACATTACGTCGCGTCCCTTATATGCTGGTCTGCGGTGACAAAGAGGTGGAAGCTGGCAAAGTGGCCGTTCGCACCCGCCGTGGTAAAGACCTCGGGACGATGGACATCGATGTGTTTGTTGAGAAGCTGCAACAAGAGATTCGCAGCCGCAATCTTCACCAATTAGAGGAATAAGGTTATTAAAGGCGGAAAACGAGTACAACCGACGCGTCCGAATCGAATCAACGGTGAAATCCGTGCCACTGAAGTACGCTTGACTGGCGTGGATGGCGAACAGATTGGTATTGTCAGCCTTCGCGAAGCTATTGAAAAAGCTGAGGAAGCAGGTGTTGATTTAGTAGAAATCAGCCCAAACGCCGAACCGCCGGTGTGCCGTATTATGGACTACGGCAAGTTCCTTTATGAAAAAAGCAAATCTTCTAAGGAACAGAAGAAGAAGCAAAAAGTTATCCAGGTTAAGGAAATTAAATTCCGTCCTGGTACCGATGAAGGCGACTATCAGGTAAAACTCCGCAGCCTGATTCGTTTTCTGGAAGAAGGCGATAAAGCCAAGATCACGCTGCGTTTCCGCGGTCGTGAGATGGCGCACCAACAGATCGGTATTGAAGTGCTTAACCGCGTGAAAGAAGATCTGGTTGAACTGGCAGTGGTCGAATCCTTCCCATCGAAGATCGAAGGCCGCCAGATGATTATGGTGCTCGCTCCCAAGAAGAAACAGTAGGCTTTCAAGTAACAGTGACCGCGCAGCGTTCGCGCTGTGCGGTTCTTTGTTCGCCTGTCTGATTCGTTTTATTAACAATGCGAAGTGGATATTTTTAAAATGCCAAAGATTAAAACTGTACGTGGCGCGGCTAAGCGCTTCAAGAAGACCGCTTCTGGCGGCTTCAAGCGTAAGCACGCAAACCTGCGTCATATTCTGACTAAAAAATCAACTAAGCGTAAACGTCACCTGCGTCCGAAAGGCCTGGTGTCTAAAGGCGATCTGGGTCTGGTTGTTGCCTGCCTGCCGTACGCATAAGTTAACTTTTTTATAAATCTGCCCCAGGCCTTTGCGATAAGCAGAGGAGTCAGGGCATCACAGAATATTGATACAGGAGAGCTCACATGGCTCGCGTAAAACGTGGTGTAATTGCTCGCGCACGTCACAAAAAAATCTTAAAACAAGCTAAAGGCTACTACGGTGCACGTTCACGTGTATACCGCGTTGCCTTCCAGGCTGTTATCAAAGCTGGTCAGTACGCTTACCGTGACCGTCGTCAGCGTAAGCGTCAGTTCCGTCAACTGTGGATTGCGCGTATCAACGCCGCAGCGCGTCAGAACGGCATCTCTTACAGCCGTTTCATCAATGGCCTGAAAAAAGCGTCCATTGAAATTGACCGTAAGATCCTGGCTGACATCGCTGTATTCGACAAAGTGGCGTTCACCGCACTGGTCGAAAAAGCAAAATCAGCTCTGGCGTAAGTCAGATGAAAAAGGGAGCTTGCTCCCTTTTTTATTGCCTGTAACTCAAGCAAAAGATTGACATTTTCACCGCAGGGCTTTTCAATAGTGCCCTCAGAATCACAGCAAGGTAACGCAAGCATGCATGCTGCTATTTTCCGTTTCTTTTTTTACTTTAGCGCCTGACACTCAGGGGCTTTTGCGCATAGAAAAGAAACGAAAAATCGCGCCGAAAGCCTCCCTCGTGGAGGCTTTCGTGTTTCTGGCGAAGCATATTGGACGGATACGTCCCAACGAGAACTGACCAGCCCGGCTGGAAGAAGAGGAAACCATGTCCCAACTCGCAGAACTGGTGGCCCGCGCCACGGCCGCTATCGACGAGGCGACGGATATCGCCACCCTTGACGCGGTGCGCGTCGAATATACCGGCAAAAAAGGCCACCTGACGCAGCTGATGACCACGCTGCGCGAGCTGCCGCCGGAAGAGCGTCCGGCCGCTGGCGCGGTGATCAACGAGGCGAAGCAGCAGGTGCAGGAGCGTCTTAACGCGCGCAAAGAGACGCTGGAGTCCGCCGCGCTCAACGCGCGCCTCGCCGCCGAAACCATCGACGTCTCCCTGCCGGGGCGCCGCACGGAAAACGGCGGGCTGCATCCGGTGACGCGCACCATCGATCGCATCGAAAACTTCTTCGGCGAGCTGGGTTTCGCGGTGGTGACCGGTCCGGAAATCGAAGATGACTACCATAACTTCGACGCGCTCAATATTCCGGGCCATCATCCGGCGCGCGCCGATCACGACACCTTCTGGTTCGACGCCACGCGTCTGCTGCGCACTCAGACCTCTGGCGTGCAGATCCGCACCATGAAAAATCAGCAGCCGCCGATCCGCATCATCGCGCCGGGCCGCGTCTACCGTAACGATTACGATCAGACCCATACCCCGATGTTCCACCAGATGGAAGGGCTGATCGTCGACAAGAACATCAGCTTCACCAATCTGAAAGGCACGCTGCACGACTTCCTGCGCAACTTCTTTGAAGAAGATTTGCAGGTTCGCTTCCGTCCATCCTACTTCCCGTTTACCGAACCCTCAGCGGAAGTGGACGTGATGGGTAAAAACGGCAAGTGGCTGGAAGTGCTGGGCTGCGGCATGGTGCATCCGAACGTATTGCGCAACGTCGGCATCGATCCGGAAATTTACTCCGGCTTCGCCTTCGGTATGGGCATGGAGCGTCTCACCATGTTGCGCTACGGCGTGAGCGATCTGCGCGCCTTCTTCGAAAATGATTTACGTTTCCTCAAACAATTTAAATAAGGGCAGGTTATCCAATGAAATTCAGTGAACTCTGGTTACGCGAATGGGTAAACCCGGCTCTGGACAGCGCTGCGCTCTCTGAACAGATCACCATGGCCGGTCTGGAAGTGGACGGCGTGGAGCCGGTTGCCGGCGCGTTTCATGGCGTAGTGGTCGGTGAAGTGGTGGAGTGCGGCCAGCACCCGAACGCGGATAAACTGCGCGTCACCAAAATCAACGTCGGCGGCGATCGCCTGCTCGATATCGTCTGCGGCGCGCCAAACTGCCGTCAGGGTCTCAAGGTCGCCGTCGCCACCGTCGGCGCCGTGCTGCCGGGCGATTTTAAAATCAAAGCGGCGAAGCTGCGCGGCGAGCCGTCGGAAGGGATGCTCTGCTCCTTCTCCGAGCTGGGCATTTCCGACGATCACAGCGGCATTATCGAGCTGCCGGCCGATGCGCCGATTGGCGCGGATATCCGCGACTACCTGAAGCTCGATGACAACACCATCGAGATCAGCGTCACACCGAACCGCGCCGACTGCCTCGGCATTATCGGCGTGGCGCGCGACGTGGCGGTGCTGAACGGCCTGCCGCTTACCGCGCCGGCCATCGAGCCAGTGCCCGCCGCGATCGGCGACACCTTCCCCATCCGCGTCGACGCCACTGACGCCTGCCCGCGCTACCTGGGCCGGGTGGTGAAAGGCATCAACGTTAAAGCCGCAACGCCGCTCTGGATGCGCGAAAAGCTGCGCCGCTGCGGCATCCGCTCTATCGATCCGGTGGTGGATATCACCAACTACGTACTGCTTGAGCTGGGCCAGCCGATGCACGCCTTCGACCTCGACCGCATCGACGGCGGCATCGTGGTGCGCATGGCGAAAGAGGGCGAAGCCCTGACGCTGCTCGACGGCAGCGAAGCGACGCTCAGCAGCGACACGCTGGTGATCGCCGATCATCATAAGGCGCTGGCGATGGGCGGCATCTTTGGCGGCGAGCACTCTGGCGTCAATGAAGAGACGCAGAACATCCTGTTCGAGTGCGCTTATTTTGACCCGCTGGCGATCACCGGTCGCGCACGCCGTCACGGCCTGCACACCGACGCCTCGCACCGCTACGAGCGCGGCGTCGATCCGGCGCTGCAGCACAAAGCTATCGAGCGCGCCACGCAGCTGCTGCTGGATATCTGCGGCGGCCAGGCCGGTCCGGTTATCGATCAGACGCACGCGGCCACGCTGCCGGCGCGCACCACCATCACGCTGCGCCGCGAGAAGCTGGATCGCCTGATTGGCCATGTGGTGGCCGACGAGCAGGTGACCGACATTCTGACGCGCCTCGGCTGCGAGGTGACGCTGGGCGAGGGCGAGTGGAAAGCGGTGGCGCCGAGCTGGCGCTTCGACATGGCGATTGAAGAGGATCTGATTGAAGAGGTCGCGCGCGTCTACGGCTATAACAACATCCCGGACGTGCCGGTGCAGGCAGGCCTGGTGATGACCCAACACCGCGAAGCGGATCTCTCGCTGAAGCGCGCCAAAACCCTGCTGGTGGATAAAGGCTATCAGGAAGCGATCACCTACAGCTTCGTCGACCCGAAGATTCAGCAGCTGCTGCATCCGGGCGAAGAGGCGCTGATCCTGCCGAGCCCAATCTCCAGCGAGATGTCGGCGATGCGCCTGTCGCTGTGGACCGGCCTGCTGAGTGCCGTGGTCTACAACCAGAACCGCCAGCAGAGCCGCGTGCGCCTGTTTGAGAGTGGTCTGCGCTTTGTGCCTGATACCCAGGCGGATTTGGGCATCCGTCAGGATCTTATGCTGGCGGGCGTGCTGAGCGGCAACCGCAGTGAAGAGCACTGGGATCTGGCGCGTCAGGCGGTTGACTTCTATGATTTAAAAGGCGATTTAGAATCGCTGCTCGATTTAACCGGCAAACTGGACGATATCCGTTTCCGTGCCGAAGCCAATCCGGCGCTGCATCCGGGGCAGAGCGCGGCAATTTATTTGCAGGACGAGCGAATCGGATTTATCGGGGTGGTTCATCCTGAGCTGGAACGTAAGCTGGATCTCAACGGTCGCACCTTAGTCTTTGAACTGCTTTGGAATAAGGTCGCAGACCGCGTCCTGCCTGATGCGCGCGAGATTTCACGCTTCCCGGCGAACCGTCGTGATATCGCCGTTGTGGTGGCGGAAAACGTCCCCGCAGCAGATATCATCGCCGAGTGTAAGAAAGTTGGCGTAAATCAGGTAGTTGGCGTAAACTTGTTTGACGTGTACCGCGGTAAGGGTGTTGAAGAGGGTTTCAAGAGCCTCGCCATCAGCCTGATTTTGCAGGATACCAGCCGGACACTCGAAGAAGAGGAGATTGCCGCGACCGTTGGCAAATGCGTTGCGGCATTAAAAGAGCGATTCCAGGCAACCTTGAGGGATTGAACCTATGGCGCTTACAAAAGCTGAAATGTCAGAGTACCTGTTTGAGAAGCTTGGGCTGAGCAAACGCGACGCGAAAGAGCTGGTGGAGCTGTTTTTTGAAGAGGTTCGCCGCGCTCTGGAGAATGGCGAGCAGGTAAAACTGTCTGGGTTTGGTAATTTCGACCTGCGCGATAAAAATCAGCGTCCAGGCAGAAATCCAAAAACGGGGGAAGATATTCCAATTACCGCGCGCCGCGTGGTGACGTTCCGCCCGGGTCAGAAGCTGAAAAGCCGCGTCGAAAACGCTTCTCCGAAAGATAACGACTGACCGATTTCAGTGTTCTAAAAAGGCCGCTTATGCGGCCTTTTTCATTGATGCGCGCGGGCGCATTTTTCGCCGTTCTCCCCGTTCCCTCCACAGTGTCAGCATTTCGTAAGCATCTGGAAAAAGAGCTGAAAATCGGCACGCGCCGATAGTGACGCGCGCAACGCTTTTGTTATAACTGCGCCGACAGATAACAAGAGGTGACTCAAATGAAAAAAACTGCACTGCTTTTAAGCGTCCTGTTGGGGATGCCGCTGCTGGCGAGCGCCAATGCGCCGCATCACAACAACGCACCGGGCGTCAGCGTCCATATCGGCGACCGCGATCATCGCGGCTACTACTGGGACGGCTTTGACTGGCGCGCGCCGACCTGGTGGAAAGCGCACCATGGCCGCAACGTCGGGCTGAAAGGGCCGCACGGCTACTGGAACGGTAACGGCTGGCAGGCGCAGCGCCCGGGCCACGACAAACCCGCAGCGAAGCGCGACAGTGCGCCGCGTCACGACGCCCAGGCGCATAACGATCGCGAGCCGGTGCCGCCGCGTCCTGACCACGGTTGATCTCCCGTGCGGCGCCCCTCGGCGCCGCCTACGCCAGCCTTTCTTTTTTCGCCAATCTCTCTACAATCAAATCTCTGTTTTCTCAGCGAATCCTCAATTATGTCCTTGCTGGAGCAGCTTGCTCATCAGGCGGATCGTCGCAGCCAACGCGCGATAGCGGCGTTGAGCCTTCTCTTGCTGGCCCTGATTATTCTCAGCCTGTGCGCGGGCGACAGCTGGATTGCGCCGTCGCGGTGGCTCAGCGACAGCGGCCAGCTCTTCGTCTGGCAGCTGCGCCTGCCGCGCACGCTGGCGGTGGTGCTGGTCGGCGCGGCGCTGGCGGTGTGCGGTGTGGTCATGCAGGCCTTGTTTACCAATCCGCTGGCGGAACCCGGCCTGCTCGGCGTTTCTAACGGCGCGGGCGTCGGGCTGGTGCTGGGCGTGCTCTTCGGCAGCGGCTCGCTCTGGAGTCTGAGCCTGGCGGCGATGGCCGGCGCGCTGCTGATGACCCTGATCCTGCTCTATTTTGCGCACCGTCAGCTCTCGATCACGCGCCTGCTGCTGACCGGCGTGGCGCTGGGCATTATCTGCAGCGCTATCATGACCTGGGCGGTCTACTTCAGCACCAGCCTCGATCTGCGCCAGCTGATGTACTGGATGATGGGCGGCTTTAGCGGCATCGACTGGCGCTACGGCTGGATGATGCTGGCGCTGCTGCCCGTGACCGGCGGGCTGATCGCCACCGCACGCGTGCTGAACCTGCTGGCGCTGGGCGAAACCTCGGCGCGGCAGCTCGGCCTGCCGCTTTTTTTCTGGCGCAATATTCTGGTGCTGGCGATGGGCTGGCTGGTGGGCGTCAGCGTCGCCATGGCGGGCGCCATCGGCTTTGTTGGCCTGGTGATCCCGCACCTGCTGCGGCTGAGCGGCATCAGCGACCACCGCTATCTGCTGCCCGCCTCGGCGCTGGCGGGTGCCGGCGTGCTGCTGGCGGCCGACATCCTTGCGCGCCTGGCGCTGACCGCGGCGGAACTGCCCATTGGCGTGGTGACCGCCACGCTGGGCGCGCCGCTGTTTATTGCGCTGTTAGTTAAATCAACGCGCTAGCTGCGGCTGGCGTATCTGCATCCACGACAGGAGAGTGCTATGAGCCTTTATCAAACCGAACTGACCACCATCGACGGCGAAAAAACCACGCTGGAAGCGTGGCAGGGCAAGGTGCTGCTGGTGGTGAACGTCGCCTCAAAGTGCGGCCTGACGCCGCAGTATGAGCAGCTGGAGGCGCTGCAGCAGCGCTATCAGGCGCAGGGTTTCAGCGTGCTCGGCTTTCCCTGCAACCAGTTCCTCGAGCAGGAGCCCGGCAGCAATAGCGAAATCAAAACCTTTTGCAGCACTACCTACGGCGTCTCGTTTCCGCTGCTGGCCAAAGGGGACGTCAACGGTGAAGCGCGCCATCCGCTCTATGCCCAGCTGATCGCGGCGCAGCCAGAGGCGCTGCGTCCGGAAGGCAGCGGCTTCTATGAGCGCATGGCAAGCAAAGGCCGCGCGCCGAAAGCGCCAGGCGATATTCTGTGGAACTTCGAGAAGTTCCTTATCGATCGTCAGGGCAACGTGGTGCAACGCTTTGCGCCGGATATGACGCCGGACGACGCCCTGATCCAGCAGAGCATTGAGCAGGCGCTGGCGCAGTAAAAGATGCTGAGCCTTAAGGACGCCGCCGTTCCGGGACGGCTGGCGTCATTCTCCGCCGAGGTGGCCACCGGCACGCTGCTGCATCTGGTCGGGCCGAACGGCGCCGGCAAAAGCAGCCTGCTGGCCCTGATGGCGGGCCTGCTGCCGGGCGAAGGGGAGATCCGTCTGTGCGCGCGTCCGCTGAGCGCCTGGCGTGCTCCGGCGCTGGCGCGGGCGCGCGCCTGGCTGCCGCAGCAGGTCGCGCCGGGCTTTATGCCGGTCTATCACTACCTGCGTCTGCATCTGGGCGACGCGCCGCCGGACGCGTCGGTGGCCGCGCTGCTCGAGCAACTGCAGCTGCAGGACAAACTGGCACGCCCGCTGACCCAGCTGTCGGGCGGCGAATGGCAGCGCGTCAGGCTGGCGGCGGTGCTGGCCCAGATCGATCCGTCGCGTAATCCCGACGCCCGCGTGCTGCTGCTGGACGAACCGATGACGGGGCTGGATATCGCGCAGCAGCAGGCGGTTCACGCTCTGATCGTCGAACGCTGTCGCGCCGGGATTGCCGTAATTGCCAGCAGCCACGATCTCAACCACACGCTGCGCCACGCCGACAGCGTCTGGCTGATGGCGCAGGGCAGAGTCGTCGCGCAGGGCGCGGCAGAGGCGATCATGACGCCAGCGCGCCTCAGCGACCTCTACGCCATTCCTTTCCGCCAGCTGGAGCTGGATGGCCGACCGCTGCTGACTGCGCAGCCCTGACGGGCACCGCTTGCCAGGCCGCGCGCCTGACGCTAGAGTGTGGCCGTTGCGACTAACGGAGAGTGTGCGCGGATGCGGATGGGCGTGTTATTACTGGTGCTAATACTGGCAGGATGCAGCAGCCATCGCGCGCCGCCGGTGAACGGGCGGCTGTCGGACAGCATTATGGTGGTGGCGCAGCTCAACGAGCAGCTGGGTCAGTGGCGCGGCACGCCCTATCGCTACGGCGGCATGAGCCGCGGCGGCGTCGACTGCTCCGGTTTCGTCTATCTCACTATGCGCGACAAATTCGACCTGCAGCTGCCGCGCAGCACACGGGCGCAAAGCGACATCGGCACGCGCATCAGCAAGGCGGATCTGCAGCCGGGCGATCTGGTATTTTTCAAAACCGGCGCGGGGGAAAACGGCCTGCACGTCGGCATCTACGACAGCGACAACGCCTTTATTCACGCCTCGACCAGCCAGGGCGTCATACGCTCCTCGCTGGACAATCAGTACTGGCGCAAAGCGTTCTGGCAGGCGCGCCGTATTTAAGCCAAATGCGCGCGCGGCCCTGACGCCGGCGGGAAAATAAAGGCGCAAAAAATGCGCCGCAGGATAACTCTTATTTAAAATGGCACTTTACGCTGCTGAAAAATAATTATATCAATAGGGCGAGTCGTTAATATCAGGGTAAACGCTATTTCACGCCATCGTTATTTGGCTTAGGGATCTAAGGCAGCGGCCAAAGCGCAATTTAACGGCAAAGATGTCCATCTCTTCCCGCGTTTGGTGCTATTGCCTGCCCGATTTCGATGATATACGATGCGCCAGTCGCCACTTTATCTGGCTGTAAAAATGAAAGTTCATATATCGGCCGACTATCAGTCGGAAATTTGGTTTTATCCCGCCTGCACAATAAGCGGGCAGCTGGTGGCCGTAGAGCTGGTCAGCCAGTTTGTGCACGACACGGCGCCGGTGACCCTGCCGCAGGACTTGCTGTTGCCGCAGCTCAATGAAACGCAGAGGCTGCGCCTGCTGCAGCGCCAGATTGCCTTACTGGAACAGCATTACGCCTTTTTTGATGAAAACCAGGTTCTGGCTTTTATGCGCATTGACGAACATCTGGCGCAAACGCTGCTGGCAAGCGAATTACTGATACGCAAAATTAAGCAGCTGCCGTTTTTATTACTCGATCTCAGCGAAACGTTTCCGCAGCTTTTAAACGGCGTAAATGACCCGCTAATATCCGCGCTAAAACAACAGTTCCGTTTATCATTATCGCATTTCGGCGCGGGCAAATCCTCGACCCGCGCGGTCTACGATAATCTGTTTGACTGCATTAAACTGGATAAAACCTTTATTCAGGCGCTGGCGAAACGCGCCTCTTTCCAGCCCTTTATTCAAAGCATCATCGATAACTTTCGCAGCCATACGCAGCTGATGATTATTTGCGGCATTGACGACCGCAATCTGCTGGATAAAATCGCCACGCTGCCGGACGCCGTGATGCAGGGCGCGCTTTTTCCGCCGGTCAAAGCCGAGGCGCTCAACCGCCTGATCGCGCGCGAATGCTGCGCGCCTGACTAAGCCCGCCTGTTGTAATCGCCTGCCCGCCACTATACTTGGCGCTATCCCGCCGTAGCGCGTCTGCGCGGGACGATCCCTGTCCTGTTTTCACAACGACGACGGCCCTGAACGCCACTGGCCGCCGCTCGGGAGAGTCTATGCTGTTTGATAATAGCTGGCAGCGCGAGCTGCCGGGTTGCTATACCCCTCAGTCGCCGACCGCGCTTCAGGGCGGACGCCTGTTCTACCACAACGCGCCGCTGGCGCAGGCCCTTAACCTTGATGCAGCACTGTTTGCCGGCGACGGTCACGGCGTCTGGCACGGCGCCGCGCTGCTGCCCGGCATGCAGCCGCTGGCGCAGGTTTACAGCGGACATCAGTTCGGCGTCTGGGCTGGCCAGCTGGGCGACGGCCGCGGCATTTTGCTCGGCGAACAGCGTCTCTCTGCCAGCAGCAAGGTGGACTGGCACCTCAAAGGCGCAGGGCTGACCCCTTACTCGCGCATGGGCGACGGACGCGCGGTGGTGCGCTCGACGGTGCGGGAATTTCTCGCCTCGGAGGCGCTGCATCACCTTGGCATTCCCACGACGCGTGCCCTCGCCATCGCCATCGGCGACGAGCCGGTCTATCGCGAAACCCCGGAGCGCGGTGCCACCCTGATGCGCATCGCTGAAAGCCATCTGCGCTTCGGCCATTTCGAGCATTTTTTCTATAACCAGCAGCAGGAAAAGGTCACGCAGCTGGCGGACTATGCGCTGCGCCATCACTGGCCGCAGCTGGTCGACGAGGCGGATAAATATCTTTTATGGTTTACCGACGTGGTGGAGCGCACCGCGCGTCTGATTGCCCAGTGGCAGAGCGTTGGCTTCGCGCACGGCGTGATGAATACCGATAACATGTCGCTGCTGGGACTCACTATCGACTACGGCCCTTACGGCTTCCTCGACGACTATCAGCCCGGCTTTATCTGCAACCACAGCGACTATCAGGGACGCTATAGCTTCGAAAATCAGCCGATGATCGGTTTGTGGAATTTGAACCGGCTGGCGCATGCGCTCTCCGGCCTGCTGAGCGTCGATCAGCTCAAACAGGCGCTGAGCCACTATGAGCCGGCTTTGATGCAGGAGTGGGGCGAGCGCATGCGGGCGAAGCTGGGCTTCACCCAGGCCGACAGCGGCGATAACGCGCTGCTGGTGGATCTGCTGGCGCTGATGGCGCAGGAGCGCAGCGACTATACCCTGACGTTCCGCCTGCTGAGCGAGACGGAGCAGGCAGAGGCGCGTTCGCCG
The DNA here is from genome assembly GCF_022394795.1 of Pantoea sp. Z09. Taxonomy (NCBI): domain Bacteria; kingdom Pseudomonadati; phylum Pseudomonadota; class Gammaproteobacteria; order Enterobacterales; family Erwiniaceae; genus Pantoea; species Pantoea sp. Z09. The sequence continues at coordinate 2,118,578 of NZ_CP092373.1, read as the reverse complement.
CTGCGCGACGAATTTATCGATCGCAACGCGTTTGACGGCTGGTATCAGCGCTATCGTGCGCGATTGCAGCAGGAGGGCGTCAGCGACGCGGCGCGGCAGCAGGCAATGAAGGCGGTCAATCCGGCGCTGGTGCTGCGTAACTATCTGGCGCAGCAGGCGATCGACGGCGCGGAGCAAGGGGAAAGCGGGGCGCTGGCGAGGCTACATCAGGCGCTGCAGCAGCCGTTTAGCGACGAAACGGCCGCTGAGTATCGTCAGCGGCCGCCGGACTGGGGAAAAACGCTGGAGGTGAGCTGCTCCAGCTAGCGGCTCAGAAACGGCTATTTACCGCCTCGGCCAGCAGCGCCAGCACCGCTTCGCTGTCCTGCCAGCCGAGGCAGGGATCGGTAATCGACTGGCCGTAAACCAGCGGCTCGCCCGCGGCCACCTTCTGATTGCCCTCTTCGATAAAGCTTTCGATCATCACCCCCGCCACCGCGCGTGAGCCGGCGCGGATCTGCTGCGCCACCTCTGCCGCCACCTCTTTCTGACGACGATGCTGCTTCAGGCAGTTGCCGTGGCTGAAGTCGATCACCAGCTGTTCCGGCAGGCTGAACTCGCGCAGGCTGGCGCCGGCGGCGGCCACGTCGTCGGCGTGGTAGTTTGGCGCCTTGCCGCCGCGCAGAATAACGTGACCGTGCGGGTTGCCGCTGGTCTGATAGATGGTCATCTGACCGGTTTTGTCCGGCGAGAGAAACATATGGCTGGCGCGCGCGGCGCGGATCGCATCCACCGCAATGCGCACGTTGCCGTCGGTGCCGTTTTTAAAGCCCACCGGACAGGAGAGCGCAGAGGCCATCTCGCGGTGGATCTGACTCTCGGTGGTGCGCGCGCCAATGGCGCCCCAGCTGATCAGGTCGGCGATAAACTGGCCGGTGACCATATCGAGGAATTCCGTCGCGGTGGGCAGCCCAAGGCGGTTGATGTCGAGCAGGATCTGGCGCGCCAGGCCGATGCCGCGGTTGACGTTAAAGCTGCCGTCCAGATCGGGATCGGAGATCAGGCCTTTCCAGCCCACGACGGTGCGCGGCTTCTCAAAATAGGTGCGCATCACGATTTCCAGGCGGTCGGCGTAGCGTTCGCGCAGCGTGTTGAGCCGCTGCGCGTAGTCCAGCGCCGCGCGCGGATCGTGCAGCGAGCAGGGGCCGACAATGACCAGCAGACGCGCGTCTTCGCCGGTCAAAATACGGGCGATGCGCTGACGCGCCCGGGTAACGTTCTCCGCCACGTCGGCGGAAAGGGGATGTTCAGCGGCTAACGCGGCAGGCGTGATCAGGCTGCCGATGCGTGCCGTACGCAGTTCATCAGTTTTGTTCATGAGGATCTCGAAAGCTTTTCTTCGCAGCGGTGACATACCGGGAAGTGATGGTGATCACAATAAATTATTAGCCTGCGAATGCAACCCTATAAACTGAAATGGATTTTTAGCGGACGGCAGCGGCGGTTTACAACGCGCTGCCGTCGGCGGCTCAGTACATGCGGCGCGTCAGGCCCATAATGTCGAGTATCTTGGTGGCGATCTCCTCCACCGAATAGTTGGTGCTGTTGAGATAGCGGATCTGATGGGTGCGAAACAGCGCTTCAACCTCACCGACCTCAAGCCGACACTGGCGCATCGAGGCGTAGCGAGTATTTTCCGCCCGCTCCTGGCGAATGGCGGCGAGCCGTTCCGGATCGATGGTCAGCCCGAACAGCTTGTTCTGAAACGGACGCAGCGCGGCGGGCAGCTTCAGGTTGTCCATATCGTCGGCAATAAAGGGGTAGTTGGCGGCGCGAATGCCGAACTGCATCGCCAGGTAGAGGCTGGTGGGGGTTTTGCCGCAGCGCGATACCCCCAGCAGGATCACCTGCGCATCCTCCAGCCCGCGCAGCGAGATGCCGTCGTCGTGCGCCAGGGTGTAGTCGATGGCGGCGATGCGCGCGTCATACTTGCCCAGATTACTGGCGTCCAGCCCGTGGGTGCGGTGCGCGACCGGTGCCGGCGCCATGCCCAGCTCCTCCTGCAGCGGCGCCACCAGCGCCTGGACGATATCCTGACAAAACCCTTCGCTCTGCATAATGATGTCGCGCACTTCCGGCGTTACGATGGAGAAAAACACCAGCGGTCGCACGCCGCTTTTCTGATAGAGCGCGTTAATTTGCGCTTTCACCGCCTGAGCGCGCTGCACGTTCTCGACAAAGGGCAGCGTCAGGCTGTTAAATCCCACCGGAAACTGCGACAGCACGGCGTGGCCCAGCACTTCAGCCGTAATGGCGGTGCCGTCTGAAATATAAAAAACGCTTCTTTCGCTGCTCATGGCGTTATCCTGTTGCGGAAGAGGAGATCGATTACGTTAGCAGTTTTAGTCGATCGGCTTAAACAAAATAAAAAATCCATAGGTGACTTTTATGAATTTTTTGTTTTTTCGTGATTAACCTCGCGTATAAGGGCGGCGTTAAATAGTGAAATGGTGTTTTATTTCGTCTTTTTTCCTGCCGGGTTTGTCGGGAACAGGAAATAAGCCCGCGCGGCGTTGCGCAACAAAAAAGTGCGTTAAGCTGATGAAATATAGACTAAACCAATAACATCATGCAGTTAGCGTAAAATAGCCGCTTTGCGCAACAGGCAAAATTTATCGGAATAATTCCTAATTTGTCTGTTCTTCTGCGCTTTAACGATTCAACACTTAGTCTTTAATTGCGCGTTGTGCCAGGCTGATTTTGCGAATAGCAAAATGTTCCATGTGCCCATTCATTCTTAAAAGGATAATCTCGATGTCCATTACAGGCGAACAGCCGTTAGTGCTCTGGTATAACCAGCTTGGCATGCATGATGTCGATCGCGTGGGAGGAAAAAATGCCTCTCTCGGTGAAATGATTACGAATTTGTCGTCGCTGGGCGTCTCTGTGCCCAACGGATATGCGACCACATCTTACGCCTTTAATCAGTTCCTCGATCAGAGCGGCCTGAACCAGCGCATTTACGATTTACTGGACAAAACCGACATTGACGATGTGGATCAGCTGGCGAAAGCCGGTAAGCAGATCCGTCAGTGGGTGGTGGATACTCCGTTCCAGCCCGAGCTGGAAACGGCTATTCGCGAGGCTTACGCGCAGCTCTCCTCTGATGATGCGGAGGCGTCGTTCGCCGTGCGCTCCTCCGCCACGGCGGAAGATATGCCGGACGCCTCTTTCGCCGGTCAGCAGGAGACGTTCCTGAACGTGCAGGGCTTTGACGCGGTGATGATCGCCGTGAAGCACGTTTACGCCTCCCTGTTTAACGATCGCGCCATCTCCTATCGCGTGCACCAGGGCTACGACCATCGCGGCGTGGCGCTGTCGGCGGGCATTCAGCGTATGGTGCGTTCCGATCTCGCCTCGTCAGGCGTGATGTTTACTATCGATACCGAATCGGGCTTCGATCAGGTGGTGTTTATCACCTCCGCCTTCGGCCTCGGCGAAATGGTGGTGCAGGGCGCGGTCAACCCGGACGAGTTTTACGTGCACAAGCCAACGCTGGCCGCCGATCGTCCCGCTATCGTGCGCCGCAATATGGGCTCGAAAAAGGTGCGCATGGTTTACGCCGACTCCCAGTCGCACGGCGAACAGGTGCGTATTGAAGACGTGCCGGACGTCGAGCGCGACCGCTTCTCCCTGAGCGATGAAGAAGTAGAGGCGCTGGCGCGCCAGGCGGTGCTGATCGAGCAGCACTACCAGCGCCCGATGGATATCGAATGGGCCAAAGATGGCCACACCGGCAAGCTGTTTATCGTTCAGGCGCGTCCGGAAACCGTACGCTCTAACGGCCAGGTGATGGAGCGCTACAACCTGCAGGGCAAAGGCAGCGTGGTGGTGGAAGGCCGCGCCATCGGCCACCGCATCGGCGCCGGCGAAGTGAAGGTGATCCACGACATCAGCGAGATGAACCGCATCGAGAAAGGCGACGTGCTGGTGACCGACATGACAGACCCGGACTGGGAGCCGATCATGAAGAAAGCGTCGGCGATCGTCACCAACCGCGGCGGACGCACCTGTCACGCGGCGATTATCGCGCGCGAGCTGGGCATTCCAGCGGTGGTCGGCTGCGGCGACGCCACCGACCGCCTGAAAGACGGCAATAAAGTCACCGTCTCCTGCGCCGAAGGCGATACCGGCTATGTCTATAACGATCTGCTCGACTTTGAAGTGACCAGCTCGCAGGTAGATGAAATGCCGGCGCTGCCGCTGAAGATTATGATGAACGTCGGCAACCCGGACCGCGCGTTCGACTTCGCCTGCCTGCCGAACGAGGGCGTTGGCCTGGCGCGTCTGGAGTTCATTATCAACCGCATGATCGGCGTGCACCCGAAAGCGCTGCTGGAGTTTGATCAGCAGACGCCAGAGCTGCAGCAGCAGATCTGCGCCATGATGAAAGGCTTCGACGATCCGGTTGAGTTCTATATCGCGCGCCTGACTGAAGGGATCGCCACGCTGGGCGCCGCCTTTGCGCCGAAGCGGGTGATTGTGCGCCTGTCGGACTTCAAATCGAACGAGTACGCCAATTTAGTCGGTGGCGAGCGCTACGAGCCGGAAGAAGAGAACCCGATGCTCGGCTTCCGCGGTGCGGGCCGCTATGTGGCAGACAGCTTCCGCGACTGTTTCGCGCTGGAGTGCGCCGCGGTGAAGCGTGTGCGTAACGAGATGGGGCTGACCAACGTTGAAATCATGGTTCCCTTTGTGCGCACCGTGGATCAGGCGCAAGCCGTGGTCGAGGAGCTGGCGCGTCAGGGGCTGAAGCGCGGCGAGAACGGGCTGAAGATCATCATGATGTGCGAAATTCCTTCGAACGCCCTGCTGGCCGAGCAGTTCCTGGAGCACTTCGACGGCTTCTCTATTGGCTCGAACGATATGACGCAGCTGGCGCTGGGGCTGGATCGCGACTCCGGCGTGGTGTCGGCGCTGTTCGACGAACGCAACGAGGCGGTGAAGGCGCTGCTGTCGATGGCAATTCAGGCGGCGAAGAAACAGGGCAAATATGTCGGCATCTGCGGCCAGGGGCCGTCCGACCATCAGGATTTCGCTGCCTGGCTGATGGAGCAGGGCATCGACAGCCTGTCGCTGAACCCCGATACCGTGGTGGAAACCTGGCTGTCGCTGGCGGAAATCAGCTAGCGCACCAGCCGCATTGAGTCATGCCACTAATAAAAGGCCAGCGCTGCTGGCCTTTTTACATTAATTCGGCCAAAAAAAAAGCCCATCACAGGGGATGGGCAAAGACTACACACAGCAATTCTTTACTTTACTCAGGGGAAAAAGGTTGTTTAAAAATCAGTAGGTTGATTTCAAACATAGGCATCATGTTATTCACCGCGCCGCCCTGAGTCTTTAAGAATCCTCTTATTAGTTTAAAGCCAGTAAACTTTTGTCACCTCTTTTGCGCGAAAAGTCGGGTAAAACAGTGCGAAAAATAAACTATTCGCCGCTGATATGCGGCCTCATGGCCGAAAACTGCGTTTTTTCTTAAAAAGCGCTAATGGAAAAAAATATTACCGTGACGCAAATGCATCGGGGCGGTTAACCGCCCCGATGCGGATTCAGGAAGGAAGGTGCTCTTCATCGTGATCGGACAAAATCTCCACCACACTGGCGAGATCGCCCTCAGGCGGCGGCGGGGCTTCATGCATCCAGACGGAGACCAGACGGTAGGAGACCGCCAGCACCACCGGCCCGATAAACAGGCCGATCAGGCCGAACGCTACCAGTCCACCGATGACGCCGGAGAGGATAAGGATCATCGGCAGATCCGCGCCCATGCGGATTAGCATCGGACGCAGCACGTTGTCCAGCGTGCCGACCACGCAGCTCCAGATCAACAGCACCGTGCCCCAGGTGGTGTCGCCGCTCCAGTAAAGCCAGATAATGGCGGGCACCAGCACGATCAGCGGCCCAATCTGCACCAGGCAGCAGAGGATCATCAGCACGGTGAGCAGCGTGGCGTAGGGGATGCCAGAGAGCGCCAGCCCAATGCCGCCCAGCACGCCCTGCACCAGTGCGGTCACCACCACGCCGAGCGCCACGGCGCGGATCGCCTGACCGGCCAGCAGCACGGTCGCGTCGCCGCGGCGGCCCGCCATGCGAAAGGCGAAGTGGCGGATGCCCTGCGCCGCCTGTTCACCGCGCCAGAACAGCAGGGCGCTAAACAGCAGCATGACGCCGAGGTGGATCATCAGCCGGCCAAAGTGGCCCGCCTGAGCGACGAAAAACCCGGTGGTGCGGCCGACGTAGGGCTGCAGCTTCGCCATAATGGCGGAGCCGCCGCCCGCGATCAGCTTATGGTAGCTGGAGAAGAGCTTGTCGCCGATGGCCGGAATATCATTCAGCCACAGCAGCGAGGGCATCTCCATATGGCCCTGGGTCGCCCAGGCGATAACGGGGGCGCTGTTGTCGATCAGGCTGTTGACCAGCAGCGCAATAGGAATAATAAACAGCAGCAGCAGCAGCAGGGTCATTACCACCACCGCCAGCGAGCGACGGTTCCACAGCAGCCGCTGCACGCGCAGCATCAGCGGCCAGGTCGCAATTACCACCATGCTCGCCCAGGCGAAGCCCAGAATAAAAGGTTGAACAATCCAGATACAGGCGACGATCATCAGCAGGATAAACATCAGCGTAAAGAGCATCTGCGGCATATCCGTGGAGCGGTGCAGGTTTTTCATAACAGAGAACGACCTCTAATAATCCTTCATTAAGGGGCAATCAGGCCCGGTTTAATGATGAGCTATTTTGTCCGCTTTAAACAGAGGCGAAAGGGGCGCTTTTTCCCTTTCCTGAAAAAACAGCGAGCGCGAAAAAAATGTGTTAAAACGGAACGTTCAGACAAAACAAGCAACGCAAACGTTTACAACATCCTGGTCTCTCAATAATGATCCCACAGATTTCTCAGGCGCCCGGCCTCGTTCAACGGGTGCTGACATTCCTCGAGGCGCTGAAGGCGCAGGGTTTCACCGGCGATACCGCCACCAGCTATGCCGACCGCCTGCTGATGTCCACTGACAACAGCATCTATCAGCTGCTGCCGGACGCGGTGCTCTTTCCGCGCTCCACCGCCGACGTGGCGCTGATCGCGCGCGTAGCGGGTGAGGCGCGCTTTAATGAACTGGTCTTCACGCCGCGCGGCGGCGGCACCGGCACCAACGGCCAGTCGCTGAATCAGGGCATCGTGGTGGATATGTCGCGCTACATGAACCGCATTCTGGAGATTAATCCGGAGCAGGGCTGGGTGCGCGTCGAAGCGGGCGTGGTCAAAGATCAGCTCAACGCCTGGCTGAAGCCCTACGGCTTTTTCTTCTCGCCGGAACTCTCTACCAGCAACCGCGCCACGCTGGGCGGCATGATCAATACCGACGCCTCTGGCCAGGGATCGCTGGTTTACGGTAAAACCTCCGATCATGTGCTGGGGCTGCGCGCGGTGCTGCTGGGCGGCGATATTCTCGATACCCGGCCGATGGCCGCCGCGCTGGCAGAGACGCTGGCGCAGAGCGCGACGCCGGAGGGGCGTATTTATCAGCAGGTGTTAACGCGCTGCCGCGAGCAGCGCGCGCTGATCCTGGAGAAATTCCCGAAGCTCAACCGCTTCCTGACCGGCTACGACCTGCGCCACGTCTTTAGCGACGATATGCAGACCTTCGATCTGACGCGCATTCTGTGCGGCGCGGAAGGTACGCTGGCCTTTATCACCGAGGCGCGGCTCGATATCACCCCGATCCCGAAAGTGCGTCGCCTGGTGAACATCAAATATGACTCGTTCGACTCCGCGCTGCGCAACGCGCCCTTTATGGTGGAGGCGCAGGCGCTGTCGGTTGAAACGGTCGACTCTAAGGTGCTCAACCTGGCGCGGGAAGATATCGTCTGGCATTCGGTGCGCGAGCTGATCGCCGACGTGCCGGATAAAGAGATGCTTGGCCTGAACATCGTTGAGTTTGCCGGCGACGACGGCGCGCTGATCGAACAGCAGGTCTCCTCGCTCTGCGCGCGGCTCGAAACGCTGATGGCGCAGCGTCAGGGCGGCGTGATCGGCTACCAGCTCTGCGACGACCTCGACGGCATCGAGCGCATCTATAACATGCGCAAAAAAGCGGTGGGCCTGCTGGGCAACGCCAAAGGCCGCGCCAAGCCGATCCCCTTCGTCGAGGACACCGCCGTGCCGCCGGAGCACCTCGCCGACTATATCGTCGAGTTTCGCGCGCTGCTCGACAGCCACGGCCTGAGCTATGGCATGTTCGGCCACGTCGACGCGGGGGTGCTGCACGTGCGCCCGGCGCTGGATATGTGCGATCCGCAGCAGGAGATGCTGATGAAAACCCTGTCGGATGAGGTGGTGGCGCTGACCGCCCGCTACGGCGGACTGCTGTGGGGCGAGCACGGCAAAGGCTTCCGCGCGCAGTACAGCCCGGCCTTTTTCGGCGAAACCCTGTTCAATGAGCTGCGCCGCATCAAGGCGGCGTTCGATCCCGACAACCGCATGAACCCCGGCAAGATCTGCACGCCGCTCGGCAGCAACGAGCCAATGATGCAGGTAGACGCGGTGAAGCGCGGCAGCTATGACCGCCAGATCCCGCTGACGGTGCGCAGCGACTGGCGCGGGGCGATGGAGTGCAACGGCAACGGCCTCTGCTTTAACTTCGATGCGCGCAGCCCGATGTGCCCGTCGATGAAGATCACCCGCAACCGCATTCATTCGCCGAAAGGGCGCGCCACCCTGACGCGCGAATGGCTGCGCCTGCTGGCGGAGCAGGGTGTCGATCCGCAGCAGCTGGAGAAGCAGCTGCCGGAAAACAGCCTGTCGCTGCGGGCGCTGATTGGCCGGGTGCGCAACAGCTGGCACGCCAGCAAAGGGGAGTATGACTTCTCTCATGAGGTGCATGAGGCGATGTCCGGCTGTCTCGCCTGTAAGGCCTGCTCAACGCAGTGCCCGATCAAAATCGACGTGCCGGACTTTCGCGCGCGCTTTTTACAGCTCTACCACACGCGCTATCTGCGCCCGGTAAGCGACCATCTGGTGGCGGCAGTGGAGAGCTACGCGCCGCTGATGGCGAAGGCGCCAAAGACCTTTAACTTCTTCCTGAAGCAGCCGTGGATGCGCGAGCTGAGCAAGAACCATATCGGCATGGTCGATCTGCCGCTGCTGTCGTCGCCGTCGCTGAAAAGGACGCTGAGCGGCCATCCAGCGATGAACATGACGCTGGAGCAGCTGGAGGCGCTAAGCGTCGAGGCGCGCGCCGACACGGTGCTGGTGGTGCAGGATCCTTTCACCAGCTTCTACGAGGCGCAGCTGATTGCCGATTTTATCCGCCTGATCGAAAAGCTCGGCCTGCGGCCGGTGCTGCTGCCCTTTATGCCCAACGGCAAGGCGCAGCACGTGAAAGGCTTTCTGCAGCGCTTTGCGCGCACCGCCGGCAAAACCGCGGACTTTCTCAATCGCGTGGCGAAACTCGGCATGCCGATGGTCGGCGTCGATCCGGCGACGGTGCTCTGCTATCGCGATGAATATAAGCAGACGCTCGGCGAGGCGCGCGGCGATTTTCATGTGCAGCTGGTGCATGAGTGGCTGCGCGACGTGCTGAGCGCGCGCGCCGCGCAGCCGGTGAGCGGGGAGAGCTGGTATCTGTTCGCGCACTGCACCGAGGTGACGGCGCTGCCGAACACGCCGAATCAGTGGCAGGAGATCTTCGCCCGCTTCGGCGCGAAGCTGGAAAACATTAACGTCGGCTGCTGCGGGATGGCGGGCACCTACGGCCATGAAAGCAAGAATCTCGACAATTCGCTGGGCATTTATGGGCTGTCATGGCATCCACAGCTGCAGAAGCTGCCGCGTCAGCGCTGCCTGGCGACGGGCTTCTCCTGCCGCAGCCAGGTGAAAAGGCTGGAGGGCAACGGTATGCGTCATCCGCTGCAGGCGCTGCTGGCATTAATGTAACGAAATTGTGCGCGACGTCACGACGCGGCTGGATTAGAATATCCAGCCCGCGTGACGCACGAAGTCGCTCTGCAGCGCGGTGGCTTTGTCCCACTCACCGACCAGCGCCAGCTGATGGCACAGGCGGGTGAGCGAGAGGCGCGCCAGCTGATAGGCCTGAATGCGGAACAGCCGATCGCGTTCGCTGTTGCCCATCTCTTGCACCAGACGATGATGCAGTTTGCCCATGGCGTGCAGGTAGCTTTGATCGTCTCCGTTGATCTGGCAGATTTCCGCCATATCCAGACAGGTGTCGTTAAACTGACGCAGCTGATGAATGGTGCAGTCGGCGCGGTTGAGCTTTGCCTGCGCCATATAGAAATCAACGGTGAGATCGCGCACCGAGAATTTGTAGTCGTCGATTTTGTGCTGTAACCAGGCGGAGACGGAAAGCGTCATGGCGCCACCTCAAATGGTTAATGATAATAATTATCATATTCAACTGGGTGAGGATTGCAATTGCGCTGGGCGAAAAATTTGATGATTTACTTAGCCTGTTAATAAAATCGGCAACAACAATCCCCAAAGGTTTCATAAAGGCGTAACCTATCAATAAGAATTTATTAATAACTGGCTGAAAATTTTTTTACGTAATTTTAACAGGTTAGGCTATCGATTTGCGCGCGCGCTGTCTCGCCGCAAAGGGCTGCGAAGCAGCTATGCTTAATAAAGCAGCGATTAAAAACAGCACAAGATGATTATCCCTGCAAAACAAGAGGTTGAAGTGATCGCCCAGATCCTTACCATAGGGGGATAGCCTGAAAAGGTCCGGACTTACGAGGTATCAACATGGCATCTGTAAATGCAGCAACTTTCTCTCCCGACGATTTCGTCTGGAAAGGGGTCACGCTCACTGATTCCGCCGCGAAGCAAATTCTTAACCTGGTGGCGCAAGATCCTGAAGTTAAAGGCTTGCACCTGGGCGTGAAGCAATCCGGCTGCGCCGGTTTCGGTTACGTCATGGATCTGGTGAAAACGCCCGCCGACGACGATCTGCAGTTTACCCATAACGGCGCATCGCTCTATGTGCCGCTTCAGGCAATGCCGTTTATCGACGGCACCGAAGTGGATTACGTCCGCGAAGGCCTGAATCAGATTTTTAAATTCAATAACCCTAAAGCTCAACACGCCTGCGGGTGCGGTGAAAGCTTTGGCGTCGAGTAAGTGAAATATGTCACGACACAGCGAAACATCTGACGATGTACAAATGTGGGAAGGCAAGCTCAACTACAAAGAGGGCTTCTTTACCCAGTTGCAAACCGACGAAATGGCGCACGGCATCAATGAGGATGTGGTGCGCGCGATCTCGGCTAAACGTAACGAGCCAGAGTGGATGCTGGAGTTTCGTCTTAAAGCCTTTCGCGCCTGGCTCGAAATGGAAGAGCCGCACTGGCTGAAAGCGCATTACGACAAGCTTGATTACCAGGATTACAGCTATTACTCGGCGCCCTCCTGCGGCAACTGCGACGACAGCTGCGCCTCAGAGCCGGGCGCGCTGCAGTCGTCAGGCATCGAAGAGACCAACAACTACCTGACGCAGGAAGTTGAGAAAGCGTTCGATCAGCTCGGCGTGCCGGTGCGCGAAGGGCGCGAAGTGGCGGTCGACGCAATTTTCGACTCCGTTTCCGTCGCCACCACCTATCGCGGCAAGCTGGCGGAGCAGGGCATTATCTTCTGCTCCTTTGGCGAAGCGATTCAGGAACACCCTGAGCTGGTGCAGAAGTATCTCGGCACCGTGGTGCCGGCCAACGACAACTTCTTCGCCGCGCTGAACTCGGCGGTCGCCTCTGACGGCACCTTCGTTTATATCCCGAAAGGGGTGCGCTGCCCGATGGAGCTGTCGACCTATTTCCGCATCAACGCGGCGAAAACCGGTCAGTTCGAGCGCACCATCCTGATTGCGGATGAAGACAGCTACGTCAGCTACATTGAAGGCTGTTCGGCACCGGTGCGTGACACCTATCAGCTGCACGCGGCGGTAGTGGAAGTGATCATCCACAAAAACGCGGAAGTGAAATACTCCACCGTGCAGAACTGGTTCCCTGGCGGCGAAGGCGAAGGCGGTATCCTGAACTTCGTGACCAAGCGTGCGCTGTGCGAAGGCGAGAACAGCAAAATGTCCTGGACGCAGTCCGAGACCGGCTCCGCCATTACCTGGAAATACCCGAGCTGCATTCTGCGCGGCGACAACTCCATCGGCGAATTCTATTCGGTGGCGCTGACCAGCGGACGCCAGCAGGCAGATACCGGCACCAAGATGATCCATATTGGTAAAAACACCAAATCGACCATCATCTCTAAGGGTATCTCCGCCGGTAAGAGCCAGAATACCTATCGCGGCCTGGTGAAAATCATGCCGACCGCGACCAACGCGCGTAACTTTACCCAGTGCGACTCGATGCTGATCGGCCCTGATTGCGGCGCGCATACCTTCCCGTATGTGGAAACCCGCAACAACACCGCTCAGCTCGAGCATGAGGCGACCACCTCACGCATCGGCGAAGATCAGCTGTTTTACTGCCTGCAGCGCGGTATCAGCGAAGAAGATGCGATCTCCATGATCGTTAACGGCTTCTGTAAAGACGTTTTCTCTGAGCTGCCACTGGAGTTCGCCGTGGAAGCGCAAAAACTGTTAGCCATCAGCCTTGAGCACAGTGTGGGCTGATGCCGTCACACGCGTTGCCGGAAGCAATGTGAAGGAATAAGTATGTTAAGCATTAAAGATTTACAGGTTAGCGTTGAAGACAAAGAGATTCTGCGCGGTCTTAACCTCGAAGTGAAACCGGGCGAAGTGCACGCTATTATGGGCCCGAACGGCTCAGGCAAAAGCACGCTCTCTGCCACGCTGGCTGGCCGTGAAGATTACGAAATCACCGGCGGTTCCGTGAGCTTCAAAGGCAAAGATCTGCTGGAGCTTGACCCAGAAGATCGCGCGGGCGAAGGCATCTTTATGGCGTTTCAGTATCCGGTGGAGATCCCAGGCGTCAGCAACCAGTTCTTCTTGCAGACCGCGGTCAACGCGGTGCGTAAATATCGCGGCAACGAAGAGCTGGATCGCTTTGACTTCCAGGACTTTATCGAAGACAAGATCCATCTGCTGAAGATGCCGGAAGATCTACTGACCCGTTCCGTTAACGTCGGCTTCTCCGGCGGCGAAAAGAAACGCAACGACATTCTGCAGATGGCGGCGCTGGAGCCTGAGCTGTGCATCCTCGATGAAACCGACTCCGGTCTCGATATCGATGCGCTGAAAATCGTCGCGAAAGGCGTTAACAGCCTGCGCGACGAGAAGCGCGCCTTTATTATCGTGACCCACTACCAGCGTATTCTGGACTACATCAAGCCAGACTTCGTGCACGTGCTGTACAAAGGCAAGATCGTCAAATCTGGCGACTTTACTCTGGTGAAACAGCTGGAGGAGCAAGGCTATGGCTGGCTTACCGACGAAGAGTGATAACGCCCTGCAGCAGTGGCATCATCTGTTTGAATCGCGCGGCGAGTCACGCTCGCTGCAGGCTCAGCAGCACTGGCAGCAGCTGATGCGCGTCGGCCTGCCGACGCGTAAGCATGAAAACTGGAAATACACCGCGCTGGACGGCCTGCTGGCCCACCAGTTCGTGCTGCCGCAGGCGAACAGCCTGAGTCAGGCGCAGGTTGACGCGCTGGCGCTGCCGCTCGACGCCATTCGTCTGGTGTTCGTCGACGGCCAGTTTCAGCCGTCGCTGAGCGCGGGCGACACCGAGCTGTTCGCCGTGCAGCACAGCCGCGCCGCCGAGCGTCGTCCGCTGCCGGCACCGGTGCAGCCAGAGGTGTTTCTGCACCTGACCGAAAGCCTGGCGGAAGAGGTAACCTCGATTCGCCTGGCGCGCGGCAAAGCGGCGGCGCGTCCGCTCTATCTGCTGCATATCACCAGCGGTCAGGCTGATGCGCTCAACACCGTGCATCATCGCCACCACTTCGAGCTGGAAGAGAGCGCGCAGGCGCAGGTCATCGAGCACTACGTGACGCTGAACGGCACGCAGCACTTTACCGGCGCGCGCTTCACCTTCGCGGTGGGCGACAACGCCCAGCTGACGCATATCAAGCTGGCGTTTGAAGAGAGCAGCAGCTACCACTTCGCCCATAACGATATCGTTATTGGCCGTGATGCGCAGGTCAGCAGCACCAGCTTCCTGCTGGGCGCCGGTCTCTCGCGCCACAACACCAGCGTGCAGCTCAACGGTGAAAACACCCAGCTGTCGCTTAACAGCCTGGTGCTGCCGATGAATGCGGAAGTGGCGGACACGCGCAGCTATCTGGAGCACAACAAAGGCTACTGCCTGAGTCGTCAGCTGCACAAAACCATTTCGCGCGACAAAGGCCGCGCGGTGTTCAACGGCCACATTAAAGTGGCGCAGCACGCGCTGAAAACTGACGGACAGATGACCAACAACAACCTGTTGCTGGGCCGTCTGGCGGAAGTAGACACCAAGCCGCAGCTGGAAATCTACGCCGACGACGTGAAGTGCAGCCACGGCGCGACCATCGGCCGCATCGATGACGAACAGATGTTCTACCTGCGCTCGCGCGGTATTGCAGAAGAGGCGGCGCAGCAGATGATTATTCACGCTTTCGCCGCTGAGCTGACCGAAGCGCTGGATGATGAGACGCTGCGTCAGGCGGTTCTGCAACGCATCGCGGCGCGTTTCCCTGGAGATGCCTCATGATGAACTTCGATCTCGAACGTATCAGGGCCGACTTCCCGATCCTGAAGCGTGAGGTCAACGGTCATCCGCTGGCCTACCTTGACAGCGCGGCCAGCGCCCAGCGTCCGCTGGCGGTGATTAACGCCGAAAGCCATTTCTATCAGCACGGCTATGCGGCCGTGCATCGCGGCATTCACAGCCTGAGCGCGCAGGCCACCACCGATATGGAAAACGTCCGCCTGCAGGCGGCGCGTTTCCTTAACGCCTCTTCGCCGGAAGAGATCGTGTTTGTCAAAGGCACCACCGAGGGGATCAACCTGGTGGCGAACAGCTGGGGCGCAAGCCAGCTCAAAGCCGGCGACAATCTGATCATTACCGAGATGGAGCACCACGCCAATATCGTGCCGTGGCAGATGGTGGCGCAGCGCACCGGCGCGGAAATCCGCGTGCTGCCGCTGAACGACAACGGCGAGCTGGCGCTCGAGGCGCTGGCGGAGCTGATCGATAGCCGCACGCGACTGCTGGCGGTGACGCACGTCTCCAACGTGCTCGGCACCGTTAACCCGGTCAAGGCGCTGGTGGCGCAGGCGAAAGCCGCGGGTCTGGTGACGCTGGTGGACGGCGCGCAGGCGGTGATGCACGGCAAGGTCGACGTGCAGGATATCGACTGCGACTTCTACGTCTTCTCCAGCCACAAAATTTACGGCCCTAACGGCGTCGGCATTCTCTACGGGCGCAAAGCGCTGCTCGACGAGATGCCGCCGTGGGAAGGGGGCGGCTCGATGATCGATCAGGTCCTGCTGCCGACCGGCACCACCTGGAACAAGGCGCCGTGGCGTTTTGAAGCGGGCACGCCCAACACCGGCGGCATCATCGGCTTTGGCGCGGCGCTGAACTATGTGGAGTCGATTGGTCTGGACGCTATCCAGCAGCGCGAACAGGCGCTGATGCGCTATGCGCTCGACAAGCTCGCCTCGGTGCCCGATCTGGTGATTTACGGTCCGCAGGATCGCGCAGGCGTCATCGCCTTTAATCTGGGCAAGCATCACGCCTATGACGTTGGCAGCTTCCTCGATCAGTACGGTATCGCCATCCGCACCGGCCATCACTGCGCTATGCCGCTGATGCGTCGCTTTGCGGTTCCCGCCATGTGCCGCGCCTCGTTCGCCTTCTACAACAGCGAAGAAGAGGCCGATCGTCTGGCGGCCGGTTTGACCCGTATTCATCGTCTGCTGGGCGGTTGAGCAGAGTTCAGGAGTAAGTGATGGCTACGTTGCCAGAAAAAGAGAAACTGGTGCGCAACTTTAACCGTTGCGCCAACTGGGAAGAGAAGTACCTCTACATCATCGAGCTGGGGGCGAAACTTCCAGAATCATCCGAAAGCCTGCATCAGCCGGAAAATGTCATCTCTGGCTGCCAGAGCCAGGTCTGGATCAAGATGCATCCGCAGAGCGACGGCACCATCGCCTTTGAAGGCGACAGCGACGCCGCTATCGTTAAGGGATTGATTGCGGTAGTGTTTAGCCTCTATCAAAACCTGACGCCAGCGGATATCGTCGCGCTGGACGTGCGTCACTGGTTCGAAGAGCTGGCGCTGACGCAGCATCTGACGCCTTCACGGTCGCAGGGCCTTGAGGCGATGATTCGGGCAATTCGCCATAACGCTCAAAATCTCCTCTGAGTTAAACTAGCAGACGCCAACAGGCGTCTGTTTTTTTATCTGAAAGAGAAGATTGCATGAAATCAGCCTTACGTTTCGCCGGTGCGCTGCTGCTAAGCGTTGGACTCAACGCACCGGCTTTTTCCACGGACTATCCGCTTCCTCCCGCTGACAGCCGTCTTATCGGCGAAAACCAGTTAACCACCGTTCCCGACGACAAACGTCCCCTTGAAGCGATTGCGGCGAAGTATCAGATCGGGCTGCTGAGCATGCTGGAGGCGAATCCGGGCACCGATCCCTGGCTTCCCAAAGCGGGCACGCAGCTCGTGGTGCCGCAGCAGATGCTGCTGCCGGATACGCCGCGCGAGGGGATTGTGGTCAACCTGGCCGAACTGCGCCTCTATTACTATCCGAAAGGCGAGGACAAGGTCATCGTCTATCCTATCGGCATCGGCCAGCTCGGCGCCGCGACGCCGGTGATGGTCACCAGCATCAGCCAGAAAATCCCTAACCCCACCTGGACGCCTACCGTCAACATACGCAAGCGCTACGCCAAAGAGGGCGTGACGCTGCCAGCGGTGGTGCCTGCAGGCCCGGAGAACCCGATGGGGCTGTTTGCGCTGCGTCTGGCGCGCGGCAGCGGCAACTACCTGATCCACGGCACCAACGCGGACTTCGGCATCGGCATGCGCGTCAGCTCCGGCTGCATTCGTCTGCGCCCGCAGGATATCGAGGCGCTGTTCAACAGTGTACCGAAAGGGACGCGCGTGCAGGTGATCAACCAGCCGGTGAAATATGCCGTCGAGCCGGACGGAAAACGCTACGTCGAGGTGCATCAGCCGCTGTCGCACAGCGACAAAGACGATCCCCAGACCATGCCGCTCGCGCTCAGCCCGGCGCTGAAGAAGTTTATCAAGAGTCCGCACAGCGACAGCGCGCTGATTAAAGCGGCGCTGGAGCGTCGTTCCGGTATGCCGGTGCTGGTGTCGGCTGGCGAGGCGGCGGATGCGCAGACGCGCGATGAGGCGCAGAAGAGTGCGCAGGCCGCGCCGGTGGATCAAACGGCGGCAGCGACGCCCTGAGGGCGAGAAAATCAGGGCAAAAAAAATGGCGCCACATGGGCGCCATTTTTCAAACCAGAACTCTTACTTACGGTAAGAGTGAGCCTGGTTGTCCAGACGCTGGTTAGCACGAGCTGCGTCATCTTTAGCAGCCTGCACGTCAGAACGGATTGCGTTCACGTCGTTGCTCAGCTGGTCAACTTTCGCGTTCAGAGTCTGAACGTCTGAAGACAGCTGGTCGATTTTAGCGTTGCTTGAGCAACCAGCCAGCAGAGTTGAACCCAGGATTACCGCGCCCAGTACCAGTTTAGTACGATTCATTATTTATACCCTCTAGATTGAGTTAATCTCCATGTAGCGTTACAAGTATTACACAAAGCTTTTTAAGTTGAGAATAAATTTTTGATGAGAAGATGCTTAAACTTGATCGTTCGCTCAAAGAAGCAGCGCTTCGCCGCATATGATAAAAATATTTAGCGAAAACAGAGAGATTTAATCGGATTAACCTTAATTTAGGAGGATATTGAATAGTTATTATCGATTGGAAATTTTTGGGTTTTGTATTAGTGGCAGAATAAAAAAAGCGCCCCGAAAGGCGCTCTTAAATTAAATTTCAGGGTAATTAAATCACGTGTACTGAGGCGGTATTTGTGGTACCGCTTGGTACTAATGCGCCAGAGACCATGACCACCACGTCGCCTTTCTGCGCGTAGCCGCTTTCCAGCGCCATCTCTTTGCCGATGCGGTAGAAATCGTCGGTAGAGGCGATCTCAGTCACCAGACGCGTTTCCACCCCTTTGCTCAGGATCAGCTGACGCGCGGTGGTCGCGTTGGTGGTCAGCGCCAGAATGGTGGCGTCCGGGAAGTATTTACGCACCGACTTGGCAGATTTGCCGCCTTCGGTCGCCACCACGATCAGCGGCGCTTCCAGTTTTTCCGCGGTTTCCACCGCGCCACGACACACCGCCTCGGTGATACGCAGCTTGCGGGAATCTTCCAGCGTGTCGATACGCGACTTCATCACGCGGTCAGTGCGCTCGCAGATGGTGGCCATAATGGTCACCGACTCCAGCGGGTATTTGCCTTTGGCGCTCTCGCCGGACAACATCACCGCATCGGTGCCGTCAAGGATGGCGTTGGCCACGTCGCCCGCTTCCGCGCGGGTAGGGCGCGGGTTTTTGATCATCGAGTCGAGCATCTGGGTGGCGGTGATCACCACTTTACGCGCCTTGTTGCACTTTTTGATCATCATCTTCTGCGCGAAAATCACCTCTTCAACCGGGATTTCCACGCCGAGATCGCCGCGCGCCACCATGATGCCGTCAGAGGCGTCAAGGATCTCGTCGAAGTTGTTCAGGCCTTCCTGGTTTTCAATCTTGGAGATGATCTGAATATGCTCGCCGCCGTGCGCTTTCAGGTGCTCACGGATTTCCAACACGTCGGAACGCTTGCGAATAAACGACGCCGCCACGAAGTCGACACCCTGCTCGCAGCCGAAGATCAGGTCGCGCTTGTCTTTTTCCGCCAGCGCAGGCAGCTGAATGGAGACGCCCGGCAGGTTAACGCCTTTGTTCTCGCCCAGGTCGCCGTTGTTCAGCACGGTGCACACTACGGCATTCTCGGTGACTTCGGTCACTTCCATGCCGATCAGGCCGTCATCCACCAGCACGGTGTTGCCGATTTTCAGATCTTCGGTGAAGCCGGAATAGGTGACGGCAACGCGTTCGCTGTTGCCGATCACGCTCTGATCGGTGGTAAAGGTAAAGGTCTGACCCGCTTTCAGCGACACGTCCTGACCGCCTTCCAGCTTCATGGTACGGATTTCCGGACCTTTGGTGTCAAGCAGAATGCCAGCCTGGCGACCGGTTTTTTGCATCACCGCACGCATATTGGCGATGCGCTGGCCATGTTCGGCGTAGTCACCGTGGGAGAAATTGAGGCGCATAACGTTCATGCCGGCTTCAAGCAGCTGGGTCAGCATCTCTTCCGATTCGGTTTTCGGACCGATAGTACAAACGATCTTGGTCTTTTTCATGACAGGTTATCTGTAAGTTGTGATGGATGATAAAGGTTGGGATTCGACGACGACGCATCGAAATGAAAATTCTGGTTGATATCGAAACGGACGGTACAGAGTAAGAATAGGTGACGCAGGCGGAGCGTGCAGGGAAGTTGTGCGGTTACGTCTGGAAACCGACAAACGCGTGTTGCGCAAAGAGTATGAGTTATCGCCATAGGCACGCCGCGCTGAAACCTTTCAAGTGGAACAACGCGGCATAGTATAGACGCTAAGTATCCGAAAACCAATTAAAAAGCAGAGAAGGAAACGACGGAGATCAAGAAAAGGTGAAGTTGCGCAAGGGAGATAAACAGCAAGAGTGGTGCGTTCTAATGGACTCGAACCATCGACCCCCACCATGTCAAGGTGGTGCTCTAACCAACTGAGCTAAGAACGCATTTGAGAAATGGTGCGTCCGAGTGGACTCGAACCACCGACCCCCACCATGTCAAGGTGGTGCTCTAACCAACTGAGCTACGGACGCACTTGGTGCGCTCTAATGGACTCGAACCATCGACCCCCACCATGTCAAGGTGGTGCTCTAACCAACTGAGCTAAGAGCGCAACACGCTGTCAGGGCGACAGCGGGGACGAATATTAACGACAGGCCGCCACGCTGGCAAGCGGAAAAACGCTTTTTTCACGCTGACTGACCAGCAACTGTGCTATGCGTCGTTTTTTTAGGCGTCACGGGCCTTTTCCGGCCCGTTCAGCTACTTAGCGCGCCGCGCGCGCCAGGATCACCTGCGCAGGCAGCAGCTGCAGGCGACGAATGCGCCACAGCATCATGATCGCCGCCGAGGTCAGGCCGATAATAAAGCCGCACCAGAAACCGGCCGGACCGAGACGCGGCACCACCCAGTCGGTCATCGCCAGCGTATAGCCGCTGGGCAGCCCCAGCAGCCAGTAGGCGATAAAGGTAATAAAGAAGATGGAGCGCGTATCTTTATAGCCGCGCAGGATGCCGCTGCCGATAACCTGAATCGAATCGGAGAACTGGTAAATTGCCGCCAGCAGCATCAGCTGCGCCGCCAGCGCCACCACCTCGGGATTATCGTTGTAGAGCAGGGCGATCTGATGGCGGAAGGTGACGGTAAACAAGGCGGTCACCGCCACCATGCAGACGCCGACGGCCTGCGCGGTCCAGGCCGCCACGCGCGCCTGCTCGGCCGAGCCCTGACCGAGGCGGTAGCCGACGCGAATGGTGGTGGCGACGCCCAGCGAGAGCGGCAGCACGAACATCAGCGAGCTAAAGTTGAGCGCGATCTGATGCCCCGCCACGTCGACGATGCCGAGCGGCGACACCATCAGCGCCACCACGGCGAACAGGGTCACTTCAAAGAAAAGCGCCAGCGCCACCGGCAGGCCAAGGGAGACCAGCCGCTGCAGAACGGCGCGCGACGGCGGCGACCAGCGAGTCTGCATGCGGATGTCGCGCATGCTGCCCATGCGGCGCACCCAGAGGCGCATGACGAGGAACATCACCCAGTAAACCGAGCCGGTTGCCACGCCGCAGCCGACGCCGCCCAGCGCCGGCATGCCGAAATGGCCGTAGATAAAGATCCAGTTCAGCGGGATATTGACCAGCAGGCCGATAAACCCCATCACCATGCCAGGCTTGGTTTTCGACAGCCCTTCGCACTGGTTGCGCATCACCTGAAAGAAGAGGTAGCCGGGCGCGCCCCACAGCAGCGCGTGCAGATAGCCCTCTGCCTTGAGAGCAAGCTGCTCATCGATATCGTGCATCGCGCGGATAACGTAACCGGCATTCCACAGCAGCACCATAATCAGGATAGCGACGAAAAACGCCAGCCAGTAAGCCTGCCGAACCTGTTCGGCAATGCGTTCGCGGCGGCCGGAGCCGTTGAGTTGCGCAACGGTTGGCGTCAATGCAAGCAGAAGACCGTGGCCAAACAAGATGGCCGGAAGCCAGATAGAGGTGCCGACTGCGACGGCGGCCATATCCGTGGCGCTTACCGCGCCGGCCATAATGGTATCCACAAATCCCATTGCGGTCTGCGCCACCTGAGCAAGGATGACCGGGATCGCAAGGGCAAGCAATTGACGCGCTTCTGTTAAATACTTCTGCACGTTAACACCTGTTAAAAAAAGAAAGGGGAGTAAACCTTAAGAAATGCGCGCTCAGTGTAGCGGGATTAACCCGATTCACCAAGCTTTGTCACGCCGTGCGTTATATTGCCGCCGTCATGCGCACGCGACGCGGAAATAATATCCGCGCGCTAAGCTGTGATAAGCTAGGGCAAAATTCGAGGAGGCCAAAACTATGTTTACCGGAATTGTGCAGGGCACCGCAAAGATTGTGTCCATTGAAGAGAAAGAGCTATTTCGCACCCATGTCGCCGAGCTGCCGGAAGAGCTGCTGCCGGGGCTGGCGCTGGGCGCGTCGGTGGCCCACAACGGCTGCTGCTTAACCGTGACAGCCATTGACGGCAATCGCGTCAGTTTCGACCTGATCAAAGAAACGCTGCGCGTCACCAATTTAGGCGATCTGCAGCAGGGCGACGTGGTAAATATTGAGCGTGCGGCAAAATTCAGCGATGAGATTGGCGGTCATCTGATGTCTGGCCATATTATGACCACTGCGGAAATCTGCAAAATTATCCAGTCGGAAAATAACCGCGAGATCTGGTTTAAAATCCAGGATCCGGCACAGATGAAATATATTCTGCATAAAGGTTTTGTCGGCATCGACGGCATTAGTCTCACCGTGGGCGACGTCACGAAAAGCAAATTTTGCGTCTACCTGATTCCGGAAACCCTGGAGCGCACCACGCTCGGGGCGAAAAAGCTCGGCCATCGCGTCAATATCGAGATCGATCCGCACACCCAGGCGATCGTCGACACCGTAGAGCGCGTGCTGGCGCAGCGCGAAGCCGCCGCCGCCGCTCTGCTCGACAGCGATACGCAGCAGGCATAAAAAAGGCGCTCAGGGCGCCTCCTCTTCTTGTGCGGTTTAGCGCGCCACGCGCAAACCGCCTTCTGCTCCACGGCTAAAGAGCACCTGCCACAGCTGAATATCGCGCGCGCGAAACGCACCCGCGCAGGCGTTGAGGTAGTAGCTGAACATCCGTTTGAAACGCTCGCCATACTTCTCCGACAGCTGCGGCCAGGCCTGCAGAAACCGTTCATACCAGGCCATCAGCGTGGTGTCGTAGTCGGCGCCGAAATTGTGCCAGTCTTCGAGAATAAAGTGGGGTTCGCTGGCGTCGGCGATATGGCGCACCGACGGCAGGCAGCCGTTGGGAAAAATATATTTATCGATCCAGGGATCGACATTCATATCGGTGCGGATGGCGCCGATGGTGTGCAGCAAAAAGAGGCCGTCCGGCTTCAGATTGCGGTCCACCACGTCGAAGTAGGTGGCGTAGTTTTTTGGGCCAACATGCTCGAACATGCCGACCGACACGATACGGTCAAACTGCCGATCGAGATCGCGATAGTCCTGCAGCAGGATGGTGACGTCGAGCCCTTCGCAGCGCTGCTGCGCCAGCTTCTGCTGCTCGGCCGAGATGGTGACGCCGTGCACGATCGCGCCGTAGTGACGCGCGGCGTAGGCCGCCAGCCCGCCCCAGCCGCAGCCGATATCCAGCAGGGTCATGCCTGGCTCAAGCTGCAGCTTGCGGCAGATCATATCGAGCTTCGCTTCCTGCGCCTGCTCCAGGGTGTCAGCCTCTTTCCAGTAGCCACAGGAGTACTGCATATAGGGATCAAGCATCAGCGAGAACAGGTCGTTGCCGAGATCGTAATGCTCTTTGCCCACGATCCAGGCGCGCTTTTTCGACTGCAGGTTGGTCAGACGCGCCGCGGCGATGCGCAGCGTATCTTTGAAGTGGTGCGGCAGCTGCTGATCCAGCTTGTGCTTCAGCACGCGGTGAAAAAACATATCGAGCCGCTCGCACTCCCACCAGCCATCCATATAGGACTCACCCAGACCGAGTGAGCCATCCTGAATAACGCGCTTGAAAAAGTCAGGATGCTTAACCTGAATATCCCAGGGACGACTGCCGTTTATGGCGATATCCGCTTTTTCCAGCATTTCATGGACGATGCGATACCAGTGGTTCTCTTCAAGGCTCACTTCTTCTATACACGATGAACTCATAGCTTCTCCATCACCTGTCCGCTTGAACCTGAGAAAAGAATAGCCAATTTCCCAGGCGTTGTGAGAAAAGTCACGGATCGCTCCGTGCGCCTGATATCCGACGTTTTACAGAGGATTGAATCTGAAAATCTTTGTCTGACACAACAGGGAGGTAATCGTGCAGACACCATCCGGGCGAAAAGGATCGCCTAAGAATAAAACTATTATGTTATTGATTTGTTGCAGATTTATTGACCTGGTCGAGTATAAGCTCAACCAGGTCAATATTCAACGACTTATTGTTAGGCGGCTAACTATAAAAGTTGCCTTAGTGATTATCCTGGCAGGGTGCGGGCGCGTGGACAATATCCGTTTGTGCGCTGGCGCGTCGCTGCCAGGCATAGCCCGCTGCCGCCAGGAGAATCGTCGTTACCATAATCAGCGTAGTCATCAGCAGCGGTTGTTGTAAACCTGCAGAGACCGCGAGGCTGGCAAGAAAGCAGAGGCCGAGCTGCAGCGTGTTCTGCAGCGCGGCGGCTTTACCGGTAGCGTGCGGAAAGGGCAGCAGCGCGTTCGACACCACGATGGGGTAAATTGCGCCGTTCGCCAGCGCCATGCCGCAAAAAGGCGCCAGCAGGGCGACCAGGCTATGGCTGCCGGTCAACGCCACGGCGAACAGGGTTGCTACGCTCAGGCTGTAAAGAGCCAGCAGCCAGGGCAGCAGCTGTGCGCCGGCGAAGCGATTAAGCAGCGCGCGGCAGC
This sequence comes from Pantoea sp. Z09, assembly GCF_022394795.1. NCBI lineage: Bacteria > Pseudomonadati > Pseudomonadota > Gammaproteobacteria > Enterobacterales > Erwiniaceae > Pantoea > Pantoea sp. Z09. The sequence goes on along the minus strand of NZ_CP092373.1, from coordinate 2,094,237 downwards.
CGAACCCGCCCAGTAAAAAGGCGATGGTTTGCGGGATATAGCTCAGGCCAATATCGGCTGGCGTCAGGCCCGCATCGGCGAGAATGAACGGCGAGCCGGTGAGCCAGGCGAAAAAGCTGGCGGAGCAGGCGGCGTAGATCAGCACGTTGCCGCCATAGACGCCCGAGCGCAGCAGGGCGAAAAATCCCGGCTGATCGACGGCGGTTTTCGGCGCGGGCGGGCGAGCGGGCAGGCGCAGCGTCACCAGCATCAGCGCGACGCCGGTGAGCGTCAGCACCAGAAAAATCGAACGCCAGTGAAAATGGCTTATCAGCCAGGCGCCGAGCAGCGGCGCCAGCGCAGGCGAAAGGGCCACCAGCGGCATAATGGTGGCGAACACCTTATTGGCGCGCGCGCGCGGATAGCGATCCACCACCAGCGCCTGCCAGCTGACGGCTGCGGCGCAGACGCCGATCGCCTGCAGAAAGCGCAGCGCCAGCATCAGCGCGACATTGTCCACCCACAGCATGCCGGCGCAGCCGAGCGCAAACAGCGCCAGTCCCATCAGCAGCACCGGCTTGCGGCCGATGCGATCGGAAAGTGGTCCCCAGAACAGCTGGCCGACGGCGAAGCCCGCCAGGAACAGGCTCATGCTGGCGCTAATCACGCCGGGAGAGGTATTAAAGCTGAGCTGCATCGCGCCAAAAGCGGGCAGATACATATCGGTCGCCAGAAAGCCCAGCATGCTGAGCAGGGCGAGATAGGGCATAAATCCTTTTGATAACGGCATGGTTTTACTCATTCTCATCATTAGTCAGGCAGGTTAAACGCGGCAAAGTGTAAAAGGGTGCGCCCGCCACTGTGAAACGCTAATATTTGCCGAGTGCTGTGAAAAAATTTGAAGGGAAAAAGCATGTGGTCTGAATATGCCCTGGAGGTGGTTGACGCGGTGGCGCGCACCGGCAGCTTTAGTGCGGCCGCCGAAGAGCTGCACCGCGTGCCCTCTGCCGTCAGCTATACGGTGCGTCAGCTGGAAACCTGGCTGGCGGTGCCGCTGTTCGAACGTCAGCATCGCAACGTGGCGTTGACCGCCGCGGGCGAACATTTTGTGCGCGAGGGGCGCGAGGTTATCAAAAAAATGCTTGCCACCCGGCGTCAGTGCCAGCAGCTGGCGAACGGCTGGCGCGGGCAGCTGAGCATCGCGGTGGATCGCATCGTCAAGCTACCACGCAGCCGTCAGCTGGTGACCGACTTCTACCGTCACTTCCCCGACATGGAATTGCACATCAGCTACGAAGTTTTTAACGGCGTCTGGGATGCGCTGGCTGACGGACGCGTCGACGTCGCCATCGGCGCGACGCAGGCGATCCCGGTCGGCGGCCGCTTCTCCTTTCGCGATATGGGCGCGCTCAACTGGCGCTGCGTGGTGGCGCGCCAGCATCCGCTCACCCGGCTGCCGCGGCTCGATGACGACGCGCTGCGCGCCTGGCCGTCGCTGGTGCTGGAGGATACCGCGCGCGCGCTGCCGCGCCGCATGACCTGGACGCTCGACAATCAGCGACGGCTGGTGGTGCCGGACTGGCAGGCGGGGCTGGCGTGTGTGCTGGAGGGATTATGCGTGGCGATGATGCCGGGCCATCTGGCGCGCCCGTTGCTGGATAAAGGCGATCTGGCGGAGCTGACGCTGCCGGCGCCTTTTCCCGAGAGTCCCTGCTGCGTCAGCTGGTCGGAAGCGGGCGCATCGCCCGCGCTAGGCTGGCTGCTTAGCTATCTGGGCGATGCGCAAACCCTGAATCAGGAGTGGCTGAGCGAGGATTAACGGCGGTAGTCGCGGAACGGGCCGTCGCCGACCGAGCGGCGCTCGATCAGGGTCGGATGCACCTCAATGGTCTGCGACTCTTCGCGTTTGCTGGTGATGCGGTCCAGCAGCATCTCCAGCGCTTTCTCGCCCAGCTGCGCTTTCGGCTGATGCACGGTGGTCAGCGCTGGCGTGAAGTAGCGCGCGTTGCGCACGTTGTCATAGCCGATCACCGAAATATCCTGCGGCACGCGCAGTCCCATCTCGTCGGCGGCGCAGATAGCGCCCATCGCCATGATATCGCCGCCGCAGAAAATCGCCGTCGGGCGCTGCTTCTGCTGCAGGATCTGCTGCATCGCCTGGTAGCCCGACTCCGGCTCGAAATCACCCTGCACGATCCACTCCGCGCGCACCGCGATGCCCGCTTCCTCCAGCGCTTTTAAAAAGCCCGCGTGGCGTCCGCCGCCGGTGTTGCGCTCCAGCTGGCCGGGAATGGCGCCGATATCGCGGTGACCGCGTTCGATCAGATAGCGTCCCGCCAGATAGCCGCCCTGGAAAGCGTTATCCAGCACGGTATCGGTAAAGTCGGCGCGCGATTCGCCCCAGTCCATGACCACCATGGGAATATTGCGGTTCTCTTCCAGCATCTTCAGCAGGTCGTCAGGATACTCAGAGCACATCACCAGCAGGCCATCGACGCGCTTTTGCGCCATCATCGACAGGTAGGCGCGCTGTTTCTGCAGATCGTTGTGAGCATTGCCGAGGATCAGGGTATAGCCGCGCTCAAAGCAGTGATGCTCAACCGCCTCGATGATTTCGGCGAAATAGGGTGCCTCGCTGGAGGTGGCAAGCAGCCCCAGCGTTTTCGTGTGATTGACCTTCAGGCTACGCGCAACGGCGCTGGGCGAGTAGTGCAGTTCCTGAATCGCCTGCCAGACGGCGTTGCGCGTCTCTTCCGCGACAAAGCGCGTTTTATTGATAACGTGAGAAACGGTGGTTGTGGAGACACCGGCACGCTTCGCGACATCTTTGATTGTTGCCATTAAAAAGAGACTCCAGAACTTATCAGTAAGCCGCTGATAAGCATAATGTTAATCGTTTGCGTCCGCCAGGATGGTTTTCTGTTAATTCGCTACAGTTTTTTGTCGGTGAAACACGCACTGGGCAGGACAAAACAGGGGCTGTTGCGTGCGAACGGCACGGGCGTTGCGTCAGTTGCGCAACAAAGGCGGGGATTCTAGCAAGGCTTGCGGGATAAAACGAGATTTTTACCGGCGACTGTGGGAAAATCCGCAAGACCCTGACAAATGTGTGGATAAGGAGTAGCTATGAGCACAGATTTAAAACTGGCGCTGATGACCACCGGCGCGGCGCTGCTGATGATCGTGGCCTTTAGCTTTACCGCCGTGATGCACTAACAGCAGCAATAAAAAAACCGGGGACATCCCCGGTTTTCTTTTTTCTTAGCGAATGGTTTTCGGCGTCATCATACGGCGCGCGCCGATATAGTGGCGCTGCCAGTAATCTTCCGACAGCGCGCTAATCTGAATATCTTTCCCGGTGCGCGGCGACTGAATAAACTTGCCGTTGCCGAGGTAAACCCCAACGTGATCCGCCGTGCCGCGGCCGTTGATGCGGAAGAAGACCAGATCGCCTTTCTCCAGCGACTCGCGCTTCACCTCTGCGGCGTCGCGCAGGTGGTACATCTCATTGGCGGTGCGCGGGATACGGAATTTCACTAAGTCCTTATAGGCGTACCAGACCAGGCCGCTGCAGTCGAAACCGGTATGCGGCGAGGTGCCGCCCCACTGATAAGGCTTGCCCAGCTGACCCATCAGCTTGGTCATCGCGGTTTCGCGCGCTTTTTGATAGCGCAGGCGATGGGACTTGCTCATTTTAATGGTGGTAGGATCGTCCGCTTCCAGCAGCCCGGCGCCCGCGGTTTTAGCCGTGCTTAACGGGCGCTGATGACCATAGCGCTTACGGGTGTTTTTAGCGGATTTTTTCTTGTCGCTGACGGGATGAGAGAGGGCGGCCGTGTCGAGTTTCTGCTGTTTTTTCAGTTTGAGTTTTTGCGCAGTCGAGGGGCGAGATTTTTTGGCGCTGGTTTTCACCGGACGGCGTTTGCGCCGCTCATCTTCACGCGCGCTCTTTTTTTCCGCTTTATGCAGACTGGCGTTAACCGGCGTTTGCGGCGAAGCCGACGCAATGTTCAGAAACAGCTGCGCGAAAGCTAAGATAAAAAGCGTAATCAGTAATCGCATCGTCCGGTTTCAGGGTTAGCGGTTACGACAACAGGCCGTAACGAGGTTAGAAAAATCTGATCGGTGATCAGCGCCGGGGCCATTCTAAGCCAGGTTTTTTTCAAAAGTTAAGCCATTTTTCTATTAAACTGTTACAGGGTTGCAACTGGCTCTTAAATGAGCAATTTCAGCAGGTTATAGCAGCAAAATTATTACCAGTTATGAATAGCTTAGGTTTTGATTATCGTCAGGAAAAAGCAGATCTTTAGCTGAGAACTTAACAAACATGGCGGTTTCACCTGACAAGCGAGAAATTGTCGTTTTCAGTGATGGGGCGAAGTCGCTACAATAAACAAACACGAAGTAGGGAATTAAGGAAGGCAATTATGAGTACTGTAGAAAAAATTCAGCGCCAGATCGCAGAAAACCCGGTCCTGCTGTACATGAAAGGTTCGCCGAAGCTGCCAAGCTGCGGTTTCTCCTCGCAGGCGGTGCAGGCGCTTTCCGCCTGCGGCGAGCGCTTTGCCTACGTGGATATTCTGCAGAACCCTGATATTCGCGCCGAGCTGCCGAAATACGCCAACTGGCCGACCTTCCCGCAGCTGTGGGTTGACGGCGAGCTGGTGGGCGGCTGCGACATTATCGTGGAGATGTTTCAGCGTGGCGAACTGCAGTCGCTGATCAAAGAGACCGCGGAAAAGCACAAAGAAGCGGAATAAATAAAAGAGCCGACGCCAGTCGGCTTTTTTTATGCTCAGGCCGATGCGGCCTGCTGCTCGTCGTCGCCTTCTGCCATCGGCAGTGGCCAGCCGCCCAGGCGTTTCCAGCGGTTCACCAGCTCGCAAAACAGCGTCGCCGTCTGCTCGGTGTCGTAGAGCGCGGAGTGCGCCTGCGTGCTGTCAAAATCCATGCCCGCCGCCTTGCAGGCTTTCGCCAGCACCGTCTGCCCCAGCACCAGCCCGCTCAGCGCCGCGGTGTCGAAGGTGGCGAACGGGTGAAAAGGGTTGCGCTTGAGCGCGGCGCGCCCGGCGGCGGCCATCATAAAGTTCAGATCGAACGTCGCGTTATGCGCCACCATAATGGCGCGATTGCAGTGGTGATCCTTGATGCCTTTGCGCACCATCTTAAAGATGGCGTGCAGCGCCTCATATTCGCTGACCGCGCCGCGCAGGGGATTGCTGGGATCGATGCCGGTAAACGCCAGCGCTTCCGGATGAAGCAGCGACCCTTCAAAGGGTTCAACGTGAAAATGCAGCGTCTGGTCGCGATGCAGCCAGCCGTCTTCATCCATTTTCAGCGTGGTGGCGGCGATCTCCAGCAGCGCATCGGTCTGCGCGTTAAAGCCCGCGGTCTCGACATCGATCACCACAGGATAAAAGCCTCGGAAACGTTGATTTAGCGCGTTCAGGGAGTTCGTTTCAGACATCAGCATCTCATAGCAGGAATTGGGCAGCGCGCATTATGGCAAAAAAAAAGAGAGGGTGCAGCAGCAGGGAAGGCTTCAGCCCGCCGCAGAGAGCAGGCTGAAGCGGCAAACTTAGTTGCCCAGGCCGTGACCGGCGTGTTTATTTTCGATCAGTTCGATCTTGTATCCGTCTGGATCTTCGACGAAGGCAATAATGGTCGAGCCGCCTTTTACCGGACCCGCTTCACGCGTTACGTTGCCGCCCGCGTTGCGAATGCGGTCGCAGGTCGCCGCCACGTCATCCACGCCCAGCGCGATATGACCGTAAGCGTTGCCGAGATCGTAGCTCTCGACGCCCCAGTTATAGGTCAGTTCGATCACCGCGCCTTCGCTCTCTTCGGTGTAACCCACGAATGCCAGCGTGTATTTGTATTCAGTGTTTTCGCTCTGACGCAGCACGCGCATGCCGAGCACGCGGGTGTAGAAATCGATAGAACGTTGCAGATCGCCAACGCGTAACATGGTGTGAAGTAAACGCATAACATCCTCTTTTATTGAATCGCCATCTTCCGATGGCGCAAACGCTAAGTATAGCGGTGAAAATAGCAAAAAACGGGCGCTGGCGTAACCGTTGTCGCGCCAGCGTCGCGCTTAAAGCGTGGGGTAGTCGGTGTAGCCTTCCGCGCCGCCGCCGTAGAAACTTTCCGGGCGCTGCGGGTTGAGCGGGGCGTCCTGCTGCAGGCGCGCCACCAGATCGGGGTTGGCGATAAAGTCGCGGCCAAAGGCCACGGCGTCGATCAGGCCGCGCGCGATCAGGTTGTCCGCTTTCTCGACGCTGTAGGCACCGGCGCCGATAATCACGCCAGGGAACAGCGCGCGCACTTTTTCGCGGAAGGCGTCGGTGTAAGGCTTACCGCCCGCCCAGTCCGGTTCGGAGAGGTGCAGATAGGCGATATTGCGCTTCGCCAGCTCGCCGATATACCACAGCGCCGCCTCTTCCTCATCAGGGCCGTTATCCAGATTCTGGAAACTGCCGATAGGCGAGACGCGAATGCCGATACGGTCGGCGGACCAGTTGGCAATAGCGGCGTCCACCACTTCCAGCGCGAAACGGCCGCGCTTCTCGATGCTGCCGCCATACTCATCGGTGCGGCGGTTGGAATCAGGTGCCAGGAACTGGTGCATCAGGTAGCCGTGTGCCGAATGCAGCTCCAGCAGATCGAAATCCGCCTCGCGCGCGTTGGCGGCGGCCTGGCCGAAGTCCGCCACAATCTGCCTGATTTCGGCGACGGTCAGGGCGCGCGGCGTAGAGGTCTCTTCGCGATAGACGCTGCCATCTTCCGCGCGCAGCGAGGTGCGCGTGCCGGCGGCCAAAGCAGAGGGCGCGACAGGCGCATTGCCTTCCGGCTGGACGCTGTAATGGGAAATACGGCCGGTATGCCACAGCTGAACGGCGCTGTGGCCGCCCGCCTCATGAATGCCGGCGTTGATCGTTTTCCACGCGGCGATCTGCTGCTGGGTGTGAAGGCCCGGCGCGCCGGCGTAGCCTTTCGCCTGGAAGGAGACCTGCGTCGCCTCGGTGATGATCAGACCGGCGCTGGCGCGCTGGCGATAATATTCGCCCATCAGCGGAGTGGGTACGTCGCCGGGTTCGATGCTGCGCAGGCGCGTCAGCGGCGCCATAAATACGCGGTTGGGTACGGTGATCGCGCCCACTTTAAGCGGGCTAAACAGCCGGGAACTTGCCATAACATCTCCTGTAGTAGACCGGTCAACTATCAATCAAGGTTTTTTAAATCAGGGCGTGCTCAGCCACTGTTCGAGCGTTCTTAGCGCCAGACGCAGCGGCTGCGCTTCACGAGAAAGCTTGCTCTGCAGGCTCGCGCCCAGCCATAAAATATAGATTAGCTGCGCCATCTCGCGCGGCGCGTAAGGCAACGGCCCATCCGCCTCGAGCGTCTGCGCGTAAAGCGCAATGATGCGGCTGGCGCCATGCTGCAGCGCGTCGCGCATCGGCTCGGAGAGATCGCACACCTCGGCAGAGAGCTTCACCGCCAGGCAGCCGACGAGCTGTCCCTGTTCGCTGAACAGCTGTTCCGCCTGACGAAAGTGGTGCAACAGCCGCTGGCGCGGCGGCGCCTCGCCCTGGCGCAGCTGCGCCTCGAGCTGCTGATAAAGCGCGTGAAAGTAGCGCTCCAGCAGCGCCACGCCGAACGCCTCTTTCGAACGGAAGTAGTAATAAAAAGAGCCTTTCGGCACTTCTGCCCGCGCCAGTAGCTCGCTCAGCCCCATGCCGGTAAAGCCCCGCTGCAGGCAGAGCTGCTCGCCGGTGGCGAGCAGATGTTCACGGGTGTCGATACGGGGTAGCGTCTTGTTCATGGCGGTTAAGGTAGTAGACCGATCGGTCAGATGCAACGCTTAACCCGCTTTTCGGCACGTTCTGATCATGTCGAGCTGCGGCTGATATTCGCCGGTCTGCACATCAAACATCCCCAGCAGCGTATGGAACAGGTTGTCCTGCGACACCTCCGCCGTGGGCGCCTGACGGCGCAAACAGGCTTCATCAATCTGGTAAGCGCGGGCATAGCCGTCCGACATCCACATCAGCAGCGGGATATGGGTCTGCTGTGACGGCGCAAACAGGTAGGGCGTGCCGTGCAGATACATGCCGTGATCGCCGAGGGATTCGCCGTGATCGGAGAGATAGACCAGCGCCACGTTAAAGCGGTCGCTGAGCGCTTTTAGCGAATCGATGGTGCGGCTCAGCATATCGTCGCTGTAGAGCAGCGTATTGTCATAGGTGTTCATCAGCGCCTGATGATCGCAGTCCTGGATCTGATTGCTGTCGCAGGTCGGCGTAAACTGGCGAAACTGCGGCGGATAGCGGCGGTAGTAGGCGGGGCCGTGACTGCCCATCTGGTGCAGCACGATGATGCCGTCGTTATGCAGGCTCTCAGTGTAGTTATCCAGCCGGTGCAACAGAACGTCGTCCAGGCAGGAGCCATCCTTGCACCAGTTATCAAGCTTCCACAGGGTCATATCGGTATGCGGCACGCGATCGCAGGCGCCTTTGCAGCCACCGTCGTTTTCGCGCCACAGTACGCTAATGCCCGCGTGCGCCAGAATATCCAGCACGCCATCCTGATGGTGCGCCAGGTTGGCGTCGTAATGGGCGCGCGGCATGTTGGAGAACATGCAGGGCACCGAGATTGCCGTCTCCGTGCCGCAGGAGGTCGCCTGCGGATAGTAGATAACGTTTTGTTTTTTCAGCTGCGGGTTGGTTTCGCGCCCGTAGCCGCCCAGCGAAAAATTCTCCGCGCGCGCGGTTTCGCCAACCACCAGCACCACCAGCGTTTTTTTCTGCTCTGCCTGGATAACCGGGCCTTTGTGCGCGTCCTGGCCGATATGCACCCAGGCCTGACTCCCTTTCATCCAGCGGTTATTCACGTAGTGGCCGGTGCCGCTGATGATATTGGCGGGCGTCACCATTTTCACCAGCCCTTTATTGTTGCGGATCAGCGACGCGTAATCTTTGTAAAACAGCAGCGCCATCAGCACGATCGCGCCGAGCGCGGCCGCCATCGACAGCGCGCGCCACGCCAGGTTCATCCACCAGCTGTCGCGCCGTTTAAAGCGTACGGAAACCATCAGGAGGGTCGGCACTACGCCCATCAGTCCGACCCACAGCAGGGCGTTGCGGCTCAGTAGCGCCACGGACTCCTGCACATCGGTTTCAAACACGTTTTGCACCATATTGGTGTCGATAACGGTGCCGAAGCTGAACATAAAATAGTTCGCTGCCGCACTGGCGAGGATCAGTACCGCCAGCAGCGGCTTACGCAGATAAGGCCAGGCAACGAGGTTAAAAATCAGGGTGAACGCCGCGGTCAGCACCACCGGAAGGCTGGCGGCAAAGGCGTAATCATGCAGCGAGGTGTAGGGGATCCGCTCCCAGGCTCGAAACAAGAAGAGACCGTTTAGCGCCAGCGCAAAGAAGAGAGCAACAACGATATTAAAGGTGCTTTCGTGACAGCGTAACTTATTTAACAGCATGAGTATCCAGTTAAAAATCAAAGGTCGCTTCAAGAGCATAAGGGGAATAAATGAGGAGAACCTTAACGAAAGCTCAACACTATGCCGTGAGTTTTAAGATAAGCCAAACTAAATAGTTACATTTAGTGACAAGAGCCGCTTCTCGTCAGCAGAAAGGCGCAGCCAATAGGCTATCTTTAAGGGAGTTATCGATTGAAACGAGGACGTTGTGGCGGAGCAACTAGAGTTTTTCCCGGTACCCAGTCCCTGTCGCGGCATCTGCCAGACGGATGCGCGCGGCTACTGCATCGGCTGCCTGCGCAGCCGTGACGAACGCTTTAACTGGATGAACTTCAGCGACGCGCAAAAACGCGACGTGCTGCGCCTGTGCCATCTGCGGCGCCTGCGCCTGCAGCGCCAGCAAAAGCCGAACGACGATCCAGAACCGCAGCAGCCGTCCCTGTTTTGACCGCTTTTCGCTATACTGCCTGTCAGCGCTTTTCCGGACAAACACAGGGATATCATCATGCTACAACCGCAACCGATTTCACCGCAGGGTCCCGCTTTTTCACCGTTGATTATGGGCTACTGGCGCCTGATGGCGTGGGAAATGACGCCGCAGCAGCGCGTCAGCTTTATTGAACACCACCTTTCTCTCGGCATCACCACGGTGGATCACGCCGATATCTATGGCGACTACCGCTGCGAAGCCGCTTTTGGCGAGGCGCTGAAGCTGGCGCCCGATTTGCGCGACCGCCTGCAAATCGTCACCAAATGCGGCATCGCTACCCGCGCGAAGCCCGAGCACCAGATCGGCCACTACAACACCGATAAAGCACACATTCTGCAGAGCGCAGAAAATTCGCTGCGCCATTTCGCCACCGACCGGCTGGATCTGCTGTTGATCCACCGTCCCGATCCGCTGATGAACGCCGACGCGGTGGCCGAGGCGTTTCTGGAACTGCATCAGAGCGGCAAGGTGCTGCACTTCGGCGTGTCAAATTTTACCCCTGCGCAGTTTGCGCTGCTGCAGTCGCGCCTGCCCTTTACCCTGGCGACCAATCAGGTAGAAATTTCGCCGATTCAGCAGAATGTAATTCTGGATGGCACTCTCGACCAGTGCCAGCAGCTGCGCCTGCGTCCGATGGCGTGGTCCTGCCTCGGCGGCGGGGAGCTGTTCCACGACCCGCACTATCAGCCGCTGCGCGAGGAGCTGGAAAAGGTGCGCCTCGAAACCGGCGCCGCCAGCCTGGCGCAGGTGGTCTACGCCTGGGTGCTGGCACTGCCGAGCCAGCCGCTGCCGATTATCGGCTCCGGTAATGTTGACCGTGTCAGCGAAGCGGCCGCGGCGCTGCGCATTCAGCTTGATCGTCAGCAGTGGTTCCGCATTCGCAAAGCGGCACTCGGCTACGATGTCCCCTGAAGCGTAAAACTGTGTCAAAGCGCGGCAGAGAGCGGAAATAGCGGCCAGGCTTATCTCACCTTTGGGAAAGATAAGAGGCAATAATGAAAAAGTCGTTATTAGCAGGATTACTCCTGATGAGCAGCGCCATGGCCGACGGCGCGCTGGCGCAGCAGGTGACGCTGCATAAGGTCAGCGCCGAAGGCATCGGCGAGGCGATCGGCACGGTCGAAATCGAACAGACGACATACGGCCTGCAGTTTACGCCGGCGCTTAAGGGGCTAACCCCAGGCGTGCACGGCTTCCATGTTCACGCCAACGGCAGCTGCGAGCCTGGCGTCTCGGAAGGGAAAACGGTGGCGGCGGGCGCGGCGGGCGGTCATCTCGACCCGCAAAAAACCGGCAAACACCTTGGGCCCTACGCAGAGGGCCACCTCGGCGACCTGCCGGCGCTCTATGTCGACGAAAAAGGCCGCGCCGACTACCCGGTGCTGGCGCCGCGTCTCACCTCGCTCGACGCGATTAAGGGCAAGGCGCTGATGGTGCATATCGGCGGCGACAACCACGCCGATCATCCGCAGCCGCTTGGCGGCGGCGGCGGGCGTTACGCCTGCGGCGTAATCTGAATGTTGACGCGCTAACGGCTCCTGCGGGAGCCGTTTTATTATCATTTAGTTTACTCTCTGGCTATATTCTCCTGATGATTTACCGCCTATGATACTGATTCTGGACACTTTCATCTGGTGCGGTCAAAGGAGAAATGGAATGAGAAAAACGGGCGCGCTGCTGTTCTGCCTGCTGCTGGCGGGCTGCGATCAACCCAATGAGACCCAGCTCATGACCGAAACCGGACGTCAGCTGCAGCGCACCATCGACGTCAGTCCGGCGCGCGGCGAGTGTGAAGATATTGCAAAGGGGCGTGAGTGGCTCAGCCACGGCGCGCGGAAGCGTCTCGAAGAGAAGGGGTGTCAGTTCGTGCTGCGCAGCGCCACCGAAACCAACTTCGAACAGGCGGCCATCTATCGCACCAGCATGACCATGGTGTGCGGCAGCATTGTCGGCAAGAGCTTCACCGGCAGCGAAATCCGGCGGCGTTTTATCTACTCGCCGGAGGAGCGGGAGCTGGTGATCGAGCCGATGTCGCCCAATGATAAAACGCGCTTCGAACAGCGAAAGACCCTGGCGCAGCTACAGGCAGATTTCGAACGCCAGCAGCTGCAATACTGTAAATAGCTATTCCGGCACTGCCTGTTTGAGCTGCGCCAATGAGCAGCGCAGACGCCACAGGATGCCCGCCAGGCTAATCGCCTCAGACTCGCCAGCCGCCGCTAGCTGACGGGTCATCTCATCCAGCCTGGTCAGCGTCTGGTCGAGCGACTTATGCCGCACGCCGCGCGCGCTCATAATCCGCTGCAAATCCTGCAGGCTCGCCTCGCGCATCTGCGCCAGCGCGGGCGACGCGGGCTGCCAGTCGCGCAGCTGCCAGACAATATGCGAACAGTTCAACAGCACCACGCCCCAGCGCAGCAGCCAGACGCGCGCCTGTTCGTCACGGCTACTGCTCAGCTGGCTGATGCGATGATAAATCTGCGACTCGAAGCGGGTTTCGTTCAGGCGCGGACGGCGGCGCAGCTGATCGAGAAAGGCGAGGCGCAGCGCGCGGATATGACGACGGCTGCGGCGCGCGTCGGAGCTGGGACGCAGTATCTGAAACGCCAGCCAGGCGAGCAGCACGCCGCATACCTTGGCGATATTGTCATTGAGAAAGTCCGCGTAATCCCAGCTCGGCGGATTGGTCACCGCAATAAACGAGCCCATAAAGACGATAAACTGCCCCCAGAGCGCGGCGCGCTGTTTCTGCTGCAGCTTAAACAGCTGCAGGGTCAGCAGCAGCGGAAACAGAACCAGCAGAAACTGCCACAGCTGGGAGATCTGCACCATCAGGCCGAACTTCATCACAAAGCTAAACAACGACAGCCAGAGCAAAGTTTTCAGCAGCAGCGAGACGCTGCCGCTGGGCGAGGGCGCGGACGAGTAGAGCACGCAGGCGATGGCGGTCAGGGTCAGCGCCGCCGCGCCGGCCGACCACTGGGTGGCGATCCAGAAGGCGCAGCCCGCCACGACGGCGCAAAAGGTGCGCAGGGCGCTCCATCCCGCCTCGGCGCTGTCGCTCTCACGCGCCAGCGAGGGCACGCGCGGCGGCTGAAAGCGGGTATCGGCGTCGGCGCGGGTCAGCAGGCGGATCCAGCGGCTGACGTTAAGGTACATCCAGCAGAAATAGCGCAGACGCTGGCAAAAGGCGCGCTGGCGATAGTCGCCGTCAGCGGCGGGGGTCACGCTGCGCAGGATCTGCGCCAGCCGGTATTTGTCGCACTGCGCGCGGGCCAGCTCCTGCATCAGCGCGTCGATAGCCTGGTAGAGCGCTGGCGGCGCGTCGGGCCAGTTAAGCAGCATGCGGCGCAGGCTGGAGAGCACGCTGGTCAGCCGCAGCTGCTGGTGCAGCACATAGTTGAGCACGTTATTTTGGCGGCGAAAGCGGTAGTGGCTCCAGAACGCCTGAATGCGCAGCAGGTTCATGGTGAGGATCTGGCTGATCACCGCTTCATGCGCGGCGCGCACGTTGTCGCCGGCGCCGGGCTGTAGCAGCAGCGCGGCATGTTCCAGCAGCCGCGCGTGCATTTTTTGCAGCGACGTCATCAGCGCGTCGCCGTCCGAGGTGCTCGGCAGCACCATCATCATAAAACCGGCGCAGAGAATGCCTGAGATCACCTCGCACACCCGCGCCTGGGTCAGGGTCCAGAGATCGGTGGCATCGGTCAGATCGACGCTGCTGAAGACGATAATCGCCGCGGTGTAGCCCGCCAGCGAAAAGGCGTAGGCGACGTTATTTTGATAGTGGTTGGCGATGCCGGTGCAGAGCGCCAGCCAGCCGGCGATAAAAAAGGTAAACAGCCAGGGTTCGTTGAGGGTGTGGCCGGCGATCAGCAGGGCGGCACCTGCGCCCATCAGGCTGCCGACAATGCGCCCGAGGCTTTTGCTGATGGCGCCGCCGACGGTGGGAAAGCTGATCACCGCCGCCGAGGTCATCGCCCAGTAGGGCTCATCCAGATCGAGCGCATAGGCGATGCTGAGCGCCAGACACATGGCAATGGCGTTGCGCAGGGCGTAGCGCCACTGGCTGGCATTTGCCTTGACCCACGGCAGCCGATCCCACGCCAGCCACTGCAGGTTCATTGCGCCTGCGGCTCGACAGAAATGGTGCAGGTGGTGCCCGCCACCAGCGGCACGTTATCCGGGATGTGCGCCAGGCGAATGCGCACAGGCACGCGCTGCGCCAGCCGCACCCAGGGCACGTTCGGTTTGATATCCGGCACCAGTCCGCTGTCGCTGTCGACGCTCTGGTCGTAGATGGCGCGGCCGATGCTCTCAACCTCGCCCTGCAGCCGCGCGCCATTGCTGTAGAGCACGATGTTCGCCGGCGCGCCGGGACGAATATGGCGCAGCTTGGTCTCTTCGAAGTAGCCCATCACATAGTAAGAGTGGCTGTCGACCAGCGCGAAGAGCGGCGTGCCGGCGGTGGCGTAATCGCCGACGCGCAGCGTCAGGTTGCTGACCCAGCCGTCGGCGGGTGCGATTACGGTGGTTTGCTGCAGGTTCCAGCGCGCCTGGTCCAGCGCCGCCTGCGCCGCTTTGGCGCTGGCCGCCATCGAGGCGGCGTTAAGCTGCGCGGCATCAAGATCTTCGGCGGAGATAACGTTGCGCGGCAGGCTGGCGCGACGTCGCGCTTCATGCTGGGCCTTCGCCAGATCGGCCTGCGCTTTCGCCAGCTGCGCCTCGGCGTTGTCCAGCGCGATCTGCCAGGGCACGCGATCCAGCGTCAGCAGGGTCTGACCCCGATGCACAAACTGATTATCCTTTACCGTCAGGCTGACGATGCGCGCCGAGATCTGCGGGGTAATCTGCACCAGCTCTGCCCGCACCTTGCCGTCGCGCGTCCAGGGCGACTGCATGTAGTAGTTCCACATCCAGCCGCCCGCCAGCAGGGCGGCCGCGAAGACGATCAGCGTCGAAAAGTACTTTATCGGGTTAAATCTCATGACGAATATCCCTGTCCCATCAGAAAAAGCGCGGCGGCGACGCAGAGCACGAACAGCGAGAGATCGAGCAGCGTGGGATGCCAGACGTCGCCCGAGTAGATCCAGCCGCGCAGCAGCGGGTGCACGATCAGCCAGAAAAAGAAACCCAGCAGGACCGCTTTAAACAGCGGCGGAAAAAACAGCGAGGCGCCGAACACCAGGTCCGTCAGGGGGTCGGCTGCAAGAAAGGGGGAGATGGCCACGTATCATCCTTCTGAAATCACCCTGGCATCGGTCTCAAAAAGCGGTGATGAACCGGTGCGGCTTCGCCTGGGGTTTGTAATTTGTCCTTTAAACTCGCAGAATAGTGTAAAATCTGGCTTGATAGCTAGCAAGCTAATTATAAGGAGATGAAATGGATACGCCCCTTGGAACGGACTTGTCTCGGCTGGTGCGCATCTGGCGCGCGTTGATCGATCAGCGCCTGAAGCCGCTTGAGCTGACGCAGACGCACTGGGTCACGCTGCACAATATCCATCAGCTGCCGCCGGAACAGTCGCAGATTCAGCTGGCGAAGGCCATCGGCATCGAGCAGCCGTCGCTGGTGCGCACGCTGGATCAGCTGGAAGAAAAAGGGCTGATCACCCGCTCTACCTGCGCCAACGATCGCCGCGCGAAGCGCATTAAGCTGACGCGTCAGGCAGAGCCGATCATCGAACAGGTCGAGAGCGTCATCGACGCGACGCGCGACGATATTCTCGCTGGCATCAGCCGTGAGGAGATCAACCAGATGGTGACGCTTATCGCCCGTCTGGAGAAAAACATCCTCGAGCTACAGCAGCGCGAGAAATAAAAAAACCGACGCAGCGGCGTCGGTTTTTTTTTGCTCACAGAGTTAGCGCGGAGATACGGTAATCTGGCTGCCGTTGGACGCCAACGCCACGCGCTGACCGACCGAGTAGCGGCTGGCCGCCTGCTTCTGCACCACCATGATGGTATTGCCGTCATCCTTACGGATTTCCAGCTCCACGCCGTCAGCTTTATTGATCGCGCCCTGCACGCCCTGGCCCGCCAGGCCGCCGGCAATCGCGCCGCCTGCGGTGGCCAGGCTGCGTCCGGTGCCGCCGCCGATGGTGTTGCCGAGGAAACCGCCCAGCACCGCGCCGCCGATAGCGCCGATCACGTTGTTATCATCGCCGCCCTGAATTTTCACCGGACGGACCGACACCAGCGTGCCATAAGAGACGCTCTGAACCTGTTTGGCCTCACTGGCACTGTAGGTATCGCCGGAGAGCGTGCTGGTATTTGAGCAGCCAGCCAGCGTAATGCCAGCCAGTGCGACCGCAACGAAACGCTTGATCATCTGTAACTCCTTTCTTAAGCAATGCGCCATGTGTATCGCGAAATCCTGCAAACAGTATAAGACACAAAGCAAATTAATCTTAGTCTGAGTAAAACAGGGTAGAGCCAAGCATAGACTATCGGCGCTTAACAATAATTCAACCGCAGCGCAAAAAAAGCGGGCGCAACGCCGTTTGTCGCACAAAGTTGTGAGAAAACCTCAGGTAAACGTCGAATCGGACGCGGGAATTTGCCAGACTGATCGCAGTTGAATCGCACTTCCGCCAGGGAGTAAGGAGCAGGAATGAAATCAGGACGTTATATCGGCGTGATGTCGGGCACCAGCCTCGATGGCATCGACGTGGTGCTGGCCGCCATCGATGACAATATGGTGGCGCAGCAGGCCAGCTACTGCCATCCGATGCCGGGCGAACTGCGTCAGCAGATCCTGGCGATCTGCCAGGGGCAGACGCTGACGCTCTCGCAGCTCGGCCAGCTCGATACCCGGCTCGGCCAGCTTTTCGCCGAGGCGGTCAATACGCTGATGCGGCGCGAGGCGCTGGAGCCGAGCGATATCGTCGCCATCGGCTGTCATGGACAGACCGTCTGGCATGAGCCGCAGAGCGACGCGCCTAATACGCTGCAAATCGGCGACAACAACCAGCTGGTGGCGGCGACCGGCATTACCGTGGTGGGCGATTTTCGCCGCCGCGATATGGCGCTGGGCGGACAGGGCGCGCCGCTGGTGCCCGCCTTTCACCAGGCGCTGCTGATGGACGCGGTCGAGCGCCGCATGGTGCTCAACATCGGCGGCATCGCCAATCTCTCGCTGCTGCTGCCTGGCCAGCCGGTGCGCGGCTTCGATACCGGACCCGGCAATATGCTGATCGACGCCTGGATCTGGCGCCATCAGGGCAAGCCTTTCGATCAGGACGGCGCTTGGGCGCGCAGCGGCAAGGTGGCGCCCGCGCTGCTGGAGCAGATGCTGGGCGACCCCTGGTTCGCGCTGCCGCCGCCGAAAAGCACCGGGCGCGAGCATTTCAATCTGGGCTGGGTCGAGCGCCAGCTGCAAACCTTCCCCGGCCTGGCGCCGCAGGATGTGCAGGCGACGCTGACCGAGCTGAGCGCCGTGACTATCGCGCAGCAGGTGCAGCTGAATGACGGCTGCGATCGGCTGCTGGTATGCGGCGGCGGCGGGCGTAATCCGCTGCTGATGGCGCGTCTGGCCGCGCTGCTGCCCGGCACCGAAGTCGCCGCCACCGACAGCGCGGGCATCCGCGGCGACGACATGGAGGCGCTGGCGTTCGCCTGGCTGGCCTGCCGCACGCTTTCTGGCCTGCCGGGCAATCTGCCCGCCGTCACCGGCGCGCGCGCAAAGAGCGTGCTCGGCGCCATCTACCCGGCGAATCCGTTCTACTGACAGTAAGGAAAATAACGATGAAACAGGGGTTAACCTTGGCCGCCGCGCTGCTGCTGGCGGGATGCGGACTGATGAACAAGCAGCCCGAGGCGCCGCAGACGCTGCACTATCGCTGCGGCACGCTGCCGCTGACGGTTACGCTCGACAATGCCAGCGAGCAGGTGAGCTTTATTATGGATGGCCAGCCGCTGACGCTGAAGCGGGCGATCTCCGCCTCAGGCGCGCGCTACAGCGACGGAAAATATGTATTCTGGAGCAAAGGCGACACCGCCTTTATCGAGCGTGACGACAAAGTCGTCGTGAATGACTGTGAACTGCAGCCTGCCAGCCAGACTGCTCATTTTGAGTAACCCGTATGAGCACGAATTTCACACTGCAAGATATCGCCAGCCTGCGCCGCGAGTATACGCGCGGCGGGCTGCGCCGTAAGGATCTGCCTGAGCAGCCGCTGGCGCTGTTCGAAACCTGGCTACGCCAGGCGTGCGACGCGCAGCTGCCCGATCCCACCGCCATGACCGTGGCGACGGTGGATGAGCAGGGCCAGCCTTACCAGCGCATCGTGCTGCTGAAGCACTATGACGACAGCGGCCTGGTGTTCTACACCAACCTCGGCAGCCGCAAGGCGCAGCAGCTGGCGAACAATCCGCGCATTTCGCTGCATTTTCCCTGGCACTTCCTCGAGCGTCAGGTGATGGTGCTGGGTGAAGTGGAAAAACTCTCGCCGCTGGAGGTGCTGAAATATTTCCACAGCCGTCCACGCGACAGTCAGATCGGCGCCTGGGTGTCGCGTCAGTCGAGCCGCATCTCGGCGCGCGGCGTGCTGGAGGGAAAATTCCTCGAGCTGAAGCAAAAATTTCAGCAGGGCGAGGTGCCGCTGCCGAGCTTCTGGGGCGGATACCGGGTTAAATTTCATACCATGGAGTTCTGGCAGGGCGGCGAGCATCGCCTGCATGACCGTTTCCTCTACCAGCGCAGCGACAACGGCTGGAAAATCGACCGCTTAGCCCCGTAAAACAGCGTTTTTCTCCGCTCTCAGCGCTGGCAAGGAAGTCGCCAGCGCTTTATGCTATAGCCCTCATTTTTTTCTTCCGCACTCAGCGGAAAGCTGTGTACCAGCATAGGTGCAGTCTGATCAATTTGGAGTCAGTGATGACCAGCAGTAACCTGATACAACAATTGCAGGAACGGGGCTTAATCGCCCAGGTAACGGACGAGGAAGCGTTAGCAGAGCGACTGGCGCAAGGGCCGATCGCCCTCTATTGCGGCTTCGATCCGACCGCTGACAGCTTGCATTTGGGCCATCTGGTGCCGCTGCTCTGCCTGAAACGTTTTCAGGATGCCGGACACAAGCCGGTCGCGCTGGTGGGTGGTGCCACCGGTCTGATTGGCGATCCCAGCTTTAAAGCAGCAGAACGTAAACTCAATACCAGCGAAACCGTCGGCGAATGGGTTGAGAAGATCCGCCGTCAGGTGGCGCCGTTCCTCGATTTCGACTGCGGCGACAACAGTGCTATCGCCGCCAACAACTACGACTGGTTCGGCGGCATGAACGTGCTGACCTTCCTGCGCGATATCGGCAAGCACTTCTCTGTGAATCAGATGATCAACAAAGAAGCGGTGAAACAGCGCCTGAACCGCGACGACCAGGGGATCTCCTTTACCGAGTTCTCCTACAACCTGCTGCAGGGCTACGACTTCGCCGAGCTGAACAAGCGTCACGGCGTAGCGCTGCAGATTGGTGGATCCGATCAGTGGGGCAATATCACCTCCGGCATCGATCTGACGCGTCGTCTCTATCAGAACCAGGTCTTCGGCCTGACGGTGCCGCTGATCACCAAATCAGACGGTACCAAGTTTGGTAAAACCGAAGGCGGTGCGGTGTGGCTCGATGCGAAGAAAACCAGCCCCTATAAGTTCTACCAGTTCTGGATCAACACCGCGGACGCCGACGTCTACCGCTTCCTGAAGTTCTTCACCTTCCTTAGCCTTGACGAGATCAACGCGCTGGAAGAAGAGGACAAAAACAGCGGCAAGGCGCCGCGCGCGCAGTACGTGCTGGCCGAGAACGTCACGCGCCTGGTGCATGGCGAGGCGGGCCTGGCGGCGGCGAAACGTATCACCGACAGCCTCTTCTCCGGCGCGCTGAGCGAGATGACCGAAGCGGACTTCGAACAGCTGGCGCAGGACGGTATGCCGACCGTGCAGCTCGGCGCGGAAGACGATCTGCAGCAGGCGCTGGTCAAGGCCGAACTGGTGCCGTCACGCGGCCAGGCGCGCACCATGATTGGCTCCAACGCCGTCACCCTGAACGGCGAGAAGCAGTCGGACGCGGAGTATCGCTTCAGCGACAGCGACAAGCTGTTTGGTCGCTACACGCTGCTGCGTCGCGGCAAAAAACACTACTGCCTGATCGTCTGGCAGTAAGCGCTTCAGGGCCGGTTTCCGGCCCTTTTTTTATGGCAGGCAAGGGCAAGACAGCAACAGCATAATGAAAAATATTCTCGCAATTCAGTCGCACGTCGTCTTCGGACACGCCGGCAACGCCGCCGCCGAATTTCCGATGCGGCGCATGGGGGCCAACGTCTGGCCGCTGAACACCGTACAGTTCTCCAACCACACGCAGTATGGCCACTGGACCGGCACCGTGATGCCCGCCACGCATCTGACCGATATCGTTAAGGGCATCAGCGATATTGACCGGCTGAAAACCTGCGACGCGGTGCTGAGCGGCTATCTCGGCTCCGCCGAGCAGGGCGAGCAGATCCTCGAGATCGTGCGCATGGTGAAGGCCGCCAATCCCGACGCCTGGTTCTTTTGCGATCCGGTGATGGGACATCCTGAAAAAGGCTGCATCGTGGCGCCTGGCGTGGCGGAGTACCACTGCAAATACGCCATGCCCGCCAGCGATATTATCGCGCCCAACCTGCTGGAGCTGGAGATGCTCAGCGAGCGCAGCGTTGCCAGCGTGGAAGAGGCGATTGCCGCGGCGCGTGCGCTGATTGCGCAGGGGCCGCGCGTGGTGCTGGTGAAACACCTGGCGCGCGCCGGACGCCGCAGCGATCGCTTCGAGATGCTGCTGGTCACGGCGCAAGAAGCCTGGCACATCAGCAGGCCGCTGGTCGATTTCGGCGTGCGTCAGCCGGTCGGCGTCGGCGATCTCACCAGCGGCCTGCTGCTGGTCAACCTGCTGCACGGCAAGGATCTGCGCAGCGCGCTGGAGCACGTTACCGCCGCGGTCTATGAGGTGATGCTGACCATGCACGCCATGGGCGAGTATGAGCTGCAGCTGGTGGCCGCTCAGGACGCCATCGCGCAGCCGACCCAGCACTTTGCCGCTGAACGACTGTAATCTCTGTCAGGGCCGACCGCGCGTCGGCCCTGTTTCCTGAGCCAGACCTTCCGCCTTGAGCGCCGCCTGCACCGCAGGCCGCTGCGACGTCCGCTGAAACCAGGCCTCCAGCGCTGTCAGATCCGCCAGCTCCAGCTTCAGCGCGTGCGCCCAGCGCACCATCACATAAAGATAAGCGTCCGCCACGCTAAAGCGCAGCCCCATCAGCCACTGCTTATCCTGCAGCGCCTTGTCGACGAAGCGAAACTGCTGCTCCAGCCGGGCGCGCAGCAGCGGCTTATAGCTGTCGGGCGTGTCGGGTTTAAACAGCGGCGTAAAGGTTTTATGCAGCTCGCTGCTGATAAAGCTGAGCCACTCCAGCGTATGGTAGCGCGTCAGGCTGCCAACCGGCGCCAGCAGCTGGCGATCGGGCTTCAGGTCCGCCAGATACTGTACGATCGCTACCCCTTCGGTCAGCAGGGTGCCGTCATCCAGCTCCAGCGCCGGCACCTGGCCTTTGGGATTGATTTGCCAGTAATCTTCGCTGCATTCGGTGACTTTCTTCACCAGATCGACGCTTACCTGGGTGAAGTCGAGCCCGCACTCGCGCAGCACGATATGCGGCGAAAGCGAGCAGGCTCCCGCCTTACAGAACAGTTTCATCACGGACCTCCGGGTTTCGACAGGATCATTGCAGCTTAATGCGTTGCCGCCGATTTGCCAGTGACCGCGATCAAGCGCCGCCGCTGGCCCGGAAAAAGAGAAAAAAAAGCCGGGCGCATGGCCCGGCAGCAGGAGGCGTGAAGCATCAGGCCTGCGCTTTTTTCAGCTCCGCCTGCGGCGACTGCGCCATGCGGTTCAGCAGCGGCGCGGTCAGCAGCATCAGCACGGCGATCACGCCGGTGACGATGCCAATCTGCTGGAAGACGCTGCTGTAGACGTTCAGCGACGCCAGCGGATCGGTGACGTTTTCCGGCACCGCCATCAGGCCAGCCACTTTACCGGCGATCATCGCCGCGCCAGCGGTGGTCAGGAACCAGGAGCCCATGATAAAGCCCATCAGACGCTGCGGCACCAGCTGCGCCACCATCGCCAGGCCCAGGCCGGAGATCATCAGCTCGCCGATGCTCTGCAGCGCATAGCTCAGGATCAGCCAGTTCACCGAGACGATACCCGCATCAGAAGCGAACTTCGCGCCGAGCGGCAGCACCAGGAAGGCGGCGGAGCAGAGCACCATGCCGATAGCAAACTTAAACGGCATCGGCAGCTTATCGCCCAGCTTGTTGTAGACCGCCGCCAGCAGCGGGCTGGCCAACATGATCCAGAACGGGTTAAGCGCCTGGAACTGCTCCGGCTCGAAGGTGATGCCCAGAATGGTGTGCTCAACGTTGCGAATGGCGAAGAAGTTAAGCGAGGTCGGCATCTGCATATAGAGCACGAAGAAGACGATCGCCTCTACCATCAGCAGAAAGGCCACGATCATTTTGCGACGCGCCGCGCCGTGCAGCGAGAAGGCCTCTTTGGCGAAGATCAGGATAATGCCCAGCGCCACCACGCCCAGCGTAATGCGCGCGATGGTCTGGTTATGCAGCAGCCAGGTGGCGATAGCGACCAGCACCACCACGCCAACCAGCGTCATCAGCAGCTTGCTGACGTTGAGCGGGGCGAAGTCCGGCTTTGAGCCGTAGTTTTTCACCAGGCCTTTACAGAACAGGAAATTGAGCAGGGTGATCACCAGGCCGACGACCGACAGTGAAAAAGCAACGCTCCAGCCATATTTCGCCGCCAGCCACGGGGTCAGCATCATCGAGAAGAGCGAACCGACGTTGATGGACATGTAGAACATGGTGAAGGCGCCGTCGAGGCGCGGATCGTCTTTTTCGTAGCAGGTAGACAGCAGCGAAGAGGGGTTGGCTTTAAACAGGCCGCTGCCGACCGCGATGGTCGCCATGCCGACATAGACCATGCCGACGTCATGCCCGGAGAAGGCGACCAGCGCATAACCGAGCGCCAGCACGATCACGCCCAAAACGATGACGCGTTTGGTGCCCAGCACCTTATCGCCCAGCCAGCCACCAATCGCCACCAGGCCGTAGACCAGCGCGCTGAATGAAGCAAAAAGGGTAATAGACGCCGCTTCCGACATGCCGAGCTGCTTAACCAGGTAAACAGCCATGATGGCCTGCAGGCCGTAAAAGCCGAAACGTTCCCACAACTCAATTGAGAAGATCAGGTAGAACGCCTTCGGCTGTTTGAACGCATTGAGGCTGACCGCCTCATCAGTGTGTTTGTTTGCAGTTGACACGTGTACCTCAGTTTTTCTCGTACCCTGTTTTACGACAGGAAATAAGTCCGCGTCATGTCAGGATTCCATGCGCGACATTGTTATTAGTAGGGAAAAGCGGCGCCTAATGTGGCTGATTAAGCGCATCAGGGCAAGAATTTTTTGAATGCTGAAAACCCCTGGCGAGGTAAGGTTTAAAAACTTAACCGCGACTGGGAATCGGATTTAAATATCAGTGAGGAAGATTATATCAGAACAAACGTTTGTTTTTCACGATCAAGGGGCGATATAAACCAGATAAGCTGCTTTTGCAGTAATCGACAGATTATGGTGTCAATGATTGATAATTAATCAGCTTTTTGTTCGGCATTTATGGCGTTTATTAGCCAGTTTGCATAAGGATCAAACAGATTGTCTTCCGGAAAGGGGTGTGGTGCGGTAAAACTTGATCTCTCGCACAAAATTTGCAATTAATTCATGAAGTAAAAGAAGAAAGCGTTTGCGCAGGCGTAAAAGGCGGGAAAAAAGCGGCGATAAGGCAAAACGGAAGGGGAAAAAAACAGATCGCTTCGCTGGCCAGGCTGCGGCGTTTTCGGCGCCTGAACGCGGCAACGTTGTCAGATAAAGATTGCGATTTTTACCGTCTCGACAACAAATTAACGATCCGGTAACCTCGAAATTTCCCCTTACAGGACGTAATCATGGCAGCTTCTTTAAACCTGGCGCTGGTGGGCGATTATCGCGCCAGCGCCGTTGCGCATCAGGCTATTCCTCCTGCTATCGAGCGCGCCGCCCAGCACCTCGGCGCATCTGTCTCTTTCAACTGGCTGGCAACCGACGAGGCAGGCGTGGTCGACGCCGCGCGCAGCAGCGACGCCCTCTGGGTGGTGCCGGGCAGCCCCTATAAAAACGATGACGCCGTGTTTGAAATTATTCGCTGGGCGCGCGAGCAGCGCCATCCGTTTCTTGGATCCTGCGGCGGCTTTCAGTATGCAGTAATTGAATATGCGCGCAACGCGCTGGGCTGGCAGGATGCGAATCACGCCGAAACCGACGAAGGCGGCCGTATGGTAATTGCGCCCCTGAGCTGTTCGCTGGTAGAGCAGCGGGGCGAGGTGAGGTTCGCGCCGGGATCGCGCATCGCCGAGGCCTATGGCGCGCAGTCGAGTGATGAGGGCTACCACTGTAATTTTGGCGTCAATCCCGCCTTTAGCGAGGCGCTGGAGGGGGAGAATCTGCGCATTACCTCATGGGACGCCGCGGGAGACGTGCGCGGCATTGAGCTGATCGATCACCCTTTCTTTGTCGCCACGCTATTTCAGTCGGAGCGGGCGGCGCTGCAGGATAAAGCGTCGCCGCTGGTTATCGCCTGGCTGCAGGCGGCGCTGGCGCGCGGCTGACGCGTAACGGGCGTCGCGACGCCCGTTAAATCTCGGTCTTGTCGGGAAACTCGCACAGATCTTCGATCAGGCAGGCGCCGCAGCGCGGCTTGCGCGCCACGCAGGTGTAGCGGCCATGCAGGATCAGCCAGTGATGGCAGTCGACCTTAAACTCTTTTGGCACCACCTTCAGCAGCTTCGCCTCAACTTCCTCGACGTTTTTCCCCGGCGCAAAGCGGGTGCGGTTGCTGACGCGGAAAATATGGGTGTCGACCGCGATGGTCGGCCAGCCGAAAGCGGTATTCAGCACCACGTTAGCGGTTTTGCGGCCGACGCCAGGCAGCGCCTCCAGCGCGGCGCGATCTTCCGGCACCTCGCCGCCGTGCTGCTCCAGCAGGATGCGACAGGTCTTGATCACGTTTTCCGCTTTGCTGTTGAACAGGCCGATGGTTTTGATATGTTCCTTGACCCCATCGACGCCCAGCGCCAGCATCGCGGCGGGGGTATTCGCCACCGGATAGAGCTTCGCCGTGGCTTTATTGACGCTAACGTCGGTAGCCTGCGCCGACAGCAACACGGCGATCAGCAGTTCAAACGGCGAGGAGAAGTTAAGCTCGGTGGTGGGATGCGGGTTACTGGCCCGCAGCCGGCTAAGAATTTCTACGCGTTTGCTCTGATTCACACCGCTTTCCCGGCAGGCGCGTGCGGTTCGGCCGCTGCAGCTTCAGCGTCGCGGCGCGCGGCGCGCTGTTTCATCTTCTGATCGATAAGGTACTTCGCCGCCAGCAGCATGCCGAGTCCGATAAAGGCGCCCGGCGGCAGCATCGCCAGCAGCATCGGCGAGTCGAAATGCACCACCTCGATGCGCAGCGCCTTCGCCCACGGACCGAGCAGCTGATCCGCACCGTTAAACAGCGTGCCGCTGCCAATCAGCTCGCGGATCGAGCCAAGCGTCACCATGGCGCAGGTGGCGCCCATGCCGATAGCAAAGCCATCCAGCGCGGCAAGGGGAATGCTGCTCTTCGAGGCGACCGCTTCGGCGCGGCCCACCACGATGCAGTTGGTGACGATTAGCGGAATAAAGATGCCGAGCGACTGATAGAGACCGTAGGCGTAAGCGTTGATCAGCATCTGCACGCAGCTCACCACCGAGGCGATGATCATCACGTAGATCGGAATGCGAATTTCCGACGGCACCCAGCGGCGCGAGGCGGAAATGGCGCTGTTGGTGATGGTCAGCACCAGTGTGGTCGCCAGCCCCAGGCCCAGCGCGTTGGTGGCCGTCGAGGTGACCGCCAGCAGCGGACAGAGCCCCAGCAGCTGCACCAGCGCCGAGTTGTTTTTCCACAGGCCGCCAACCAGTAAATTCTTAGCTTCACTCATTTGCGTCTCCACATTCAGGCAGCGACGAGAGCCTGCCGCTCAAAGATTCAATCAGAAGCGCGGTTCGTTTGGTGGCGTTGACCACGGCGCGCGGGGTAATGGTGGCGCCGGTAAACTGGTCGAATTCGCCGCCGTCTTTCTTCACCGCAAAGGCTTTATCGTCGGCGCCGTGCACCACTTTGCCGTTGAAGCTATTGATCCAGTCAGAGATGCGCAGCTCGATTTTGTCACCGAGTCCGGGCGTTTCGTGATGTTCGATGACGCGCACACCCAGCACCTTGCCATGAAAATCAGCGCCGACCAGCATCTGGATGGCACCAGAATAGCCATCCGGCGCGGTGGTCTCAAGCGCGGCGGCGACCGGGGCATCGCCTTTGCGCGCCAGATAGAGATGATGCGGCGCGGCGTTGCCCAGCGCGGCGTCGGTGACAAGGTAACATTCGCGCTGGATCTGATTATCGTACAGATCCACCGGCACCACCTGATCCAGCAGGTTTTTCTGGTTGAGCGCCGTCTGATGCGCGATGGTCGGTTTGGTCACGTAGTTCACCACCGCCGTCAAACCGGTGGTGAAGACGGCGAACAGCGCCAGGGTGACAGCGTTTTTACGGATAGTCTCAAGCATCGATCACTCCTTGCGATGGCCGTAAACGCGCGGCTGCGTGTAGTAATCGATCAGCGGCACGCAGATATTCGCCAGCAGCACGGCAAAGGCGACGCCGTCCGGATAGCCGCCGAAACTGCGGATCAGCCACACCAGCAGACCGATCAGCGCGCCGTAAATCAGACGCCCGCGGTTGGTGGTGGAGGCGGTCACCGGATCGGTGGCGATAAAAAACGCGCCGAGCATGGTGGCGCCGGAAAAGAGGTGGATCAGCGGCGTGTTCAGGGTCTCGGGCGAAATCAGCCAGCCCAGCGTGGCGCAGAAGGCCAGCGACAGCAGCATCGCGGCGGGAATATGCCAGCGAATACCGTTCTTCCACAGCAGGAACAGGCCGCCCGCCAGATAGCCGACGTTAATCCACTGCCAGCCGAGACCGGCCAGTACGCCAGTGTAGATCGGCTGCGCCAGCAGCTGCTCCGCGCTGTGGCCGGCGCGCAGGCCGGTTTTGAAGGTATCCAGCGGCGTCGCCTGGCTGACGCCGTCGACGCCGAGCTGCAACTGCTGCATGGTATCGCCCGCCAGCGTATGGCCGGTGAAAATCATGCTCAGCGAGTCGAGCAGGCCGGGTTTCACCGCCTGCAGCGCGTCGGGCGGCAGCCAGCTGGTCATCTGCACCGGGAAGGAGATCAGCAGCACCACATAGCCGACCATTGCCGGGTTGAAGGGGTTCTGGCCCAGTCCGCCGTAGAGCTGCTTGGCAATGACGATAGCGAACAGGGTGCCGATCACCACCAGCCACCAGGGCGCGAGCGGCGGCAGGCTGATGCCGATCAGCACGGCGGTGAGCAGCGCGGAGTTATCCGCGAGGCTGGGGACGATCGGCGCCTTGCGCAGGCGCAGAATGGCCGCTTCCGCCAGCCAGGCGGTCAGGACCGCCAGCAGCAGCTGAAACAGGCTGCCGTAGCCAAAGAAATAGCATTGCGCGGCAAAGCCGGGCACGGCCGCCAGCGCCACCAGCAGCATGATATTGCCGGTGCTGCGGCGGTTGTGGGTATAGGGAGAACTTGCGATACGAAAAGCCATTTATTCCTCAAACGTCGACGGCGTCTGCGCTTTACGCGCTTTGGCCCGGGCGATAGCGGCAGCGACGGCTGCCTTGCGCGCGTCTTGCGACGGATGCGCATCACTGTTTTCAACGTCGGGGGTGACGACGTCCTTTTCTGACTGCTGCGCGGCGGCGGCTTTTTTCGCCTTCGCACGCGCGATAGCGGCTTCCACCGCCGCCTTACGCGGATCCACCGGCGGTACATCCTCAACCGGCAATACCTCTTCGGTCAGGGTGCCAGCGGCGGCCTGCGCCGCTTCGGCTTTCTTCGCTTTGGCGCGGGCAATAGCCGCTTCTACCGCTGCCTTGCGCGGATCCACCGGCTCGGCTGCAGCGTCCAGCTGCGGCGCCTCGGCCTGCGCGGCTTTCTTCGCTTTGGCGCGGGCAATAGCCGCTTCCACCGCCGCCTTGCGCGGGTCCTCTGCTTCGGCTGCGGCGTCCGGCTGCGGCGCCTCGGCCTGCGCGGCTTTTTTCGCTTTGGCGCGGGCAATAGCGGCTTCTACCGCCGCCTTGCGCGGGTCCTCTGCTGGTTCAGCAGCCTCTGGCTGCGCGACCTTCTTCGCCTTCGCACGGGCGATAGCGGCCTCGACCGCCGCTTTACGCGGATCGGCCGTCTGACGGGTCACCGGCTGGGTTTCCGCCTGCGCTTCAGCCTGACGCAGATGCGCCTGCGCATGGCGCGCCTGACGCTGCGCCTCTTCCACCGCCGGATCGACTTCGCCCGCGGCCTGACGCTTCGCCATCACGCGTTCGCGCGCGGCCGCCAGCTCGCCTTCGTCGCTGCGCGCCACGCGCTGCTTCGCCTGCTCATGTTTCGCTTCGCGCGCCAGCTTCTCGCGTTCCAGACGCGCCTGGCGCGCCTCGAAGCGCGCCTTCGCCTCTGCGGTGCGCTTCGCCTCAAGGTCAATGGCGCGCAGCTCCGCCTTCTCCTGGCGGTAATACTGCACCAGCGGGATATTGCTCGGGCAGACATAGGCACAGGCGCCGCACTCAATGCAGTCGTCGATATGGTGGGCGCGCGCTTTATCGTGATCGCCGCCCTGGCTGTACCAGTAGAGCTGCTGCGGCAGCAGCTTAGCTGGACAGGCGTCAGCGCAGGCTGAGCAGCGAATACAGGACTGCTCCTCGTCGTTGTTGCCCATCTCGCTGGCGGAGGGCGCCAGAATACAGTTGGTGATCTTCACCACCGGCACATCCAGCGACGGCAGGGTAAAGCCCATCAGCGGACCGCCCATAATCACCATCTGGCGCGGCGCGGGAGTAAAGCCGACCTGATGCAGCAGATGGCTAATGGGCGTGCCGATGCGGCTCCAGACGTTGCGCGGCTGCGCTATCGCCTCGCCGGTCAGCGTCACCACGCGTTCGGTCAGCGGCTCGCCGTCGATCACCGCGCGCTTCACCGCCCAGGCGGTGCCAACGTTCTGCATCAGTACGCCGATATCGGTGGAGCGGCCGCCGTGCGGCACTTCCAGCCCGGTGAGAATTTTGGTCAGCTGCTTCGCGCCGCCGGAGGGATACTTGGTCGGAATGACGCGGATCTGCAGATCGCGCTCGCCGCCCAGCGCCTGTTTCAGCGCGGCAATCGCCTCCGGCTTGTTGTCTTCAATGCCGATCAACACGCGCTCAGCCTGCAACACCCAGGCGAGAATGCGGCTGCCTTCCAGCACTTCGGCGGCACAGTCCTGCATCAGACGGTCGTCGGCGGTGATATAGGGCTCGCATTCGGCGGCGTTGATAATCAGCGTTTTTACGCCGCGCAGCCCGCCGCGCAGCTTGGTGCCGGTCGGGAAGCCCGCGCCGCCGAGGCCGGCGACGCCCGCGTCGTGAATGCGCTGCACGATATCGGCGCGTGCGCGCTGGCGATAGTCCGCCAGCGGCTCAAGGGTCGTCCAGCGATCCTCGCCGTCCGGCGACATAAAAATGCAGAGTTCCGACAGCCCGGAAGGGTGCGCGGTCATATGCTGCGCAATGGCGTCGACGGTGCCGGAGGTGGGCGCATGAACCGGCAGCATGCGGCCGTTGCCGAACGTCAGCGGCTGGCCGCGCAGCACGCGATCGCCCGGCGCCACGCAGATCTCGCCTTCGTGGCCGATATGCTGCTTGAGGGGAATAATAAAACGGTCCGGCAGCGGCAGCTGGCTCAGCGGCGTGCCGTTCGACTGGGTTTTCATTTCCGGCGGATGAATGCCGCCTTCGAAATCCCACAGTTTCTCTTTACGAAAGATATTCAACAGATTAAGCATGACTTTCTACCGGGATCACCCGTACAGGAATGGTTTCAAGATCCCACTTCCAGTTAGCGGTCGTGGTCGCCACGGGACGCATCTCGATGCAGTCGGTAGGACAGGGCGCGACGCAGAGATCGCAGCCGGTGCAGACATCGCTGAGTACGGTGTGCATGGCGCGCGTCGCGCCGACGATGGCGTCGACCGGACAGGCCTGAATGCATTTGGTACAGCCGATGCAGTTGGCTTCATCGATCCAGGCCACGGTGCGCACCGGCTCTTTTGCCGTCTCGTCGCCGTCAATCGGCTGAGGATCGACGTTGAGCAGCGCCGCCAGCTTAAGCATGGTCTGCTCGCCGCCCGGCGCGCATTTGTTGATCGCCTCGCCGTTGTTGCCCACCGCGTCCGCATAGGGACGGCAGCCGGGATAGCCGCACTGGCCGCACTGGCTCTGCGGCAGCAGCTCGTCGATCTGCTCAACGATGGGATCTTCTTCCACTTCAAAGCGGCGCGAGGCGTAGCCCAGCAGGGCGCCGAACACCAGGCTCAGCGCGCTCAGAACGATAATGGCAATCCAGATCGCGCTCATCAGAATTTCACCAGACCGGTAAAGCCCATAAACGCCAGCGCCATCAGGCCGGCGGTCACCAGCGCGATAGAGGAGCCTTTAAAGGGCGCGGGCACGTTAGCCAGCACCAGACGCTCGCGCATGCCGGCAAACAGCACCATCACCAGCGAAAAGCCGAGCGAGGCGCTGAACCCGTAAAGAGCCGCCTGTAAAAAGGTGTGGTTAAGGTTGACGCTCAACAGCGGCACGCCGAGCACCGCGCAGTTGGTGGTGATCAGCGGCAGAAAGATGCCCAGCAGGCGGTAGAGCGACGGGCTGGTTTTACGCACCACCATCTCGGTGAACTGCACCACCACCGCGATCACCAGGATATAGGCCATGGTGCGCAGGTAGACGAGGTCGAGCGGCACCAGAATCAGGTGGTTCACCAGCCAGGCGCAGATTGACGCCAGGGTGATCACGAAAGTGGTAGCGAGACCCATGCCAATCGCCGTTTCCAGTTTTTTGGAGACGCCCATAAAGGGACAAAGGCCGAGAAACTTCACCAGCACGAAGTTATTCACCAGCACAGTGCCTACAAACAGCAAGAGATAATCGGTCATTTTTTCGCCATTGATTCGGAAAGCGGCCTATTATCTGTGATCTGTGACGCTATCTCAACCACTGTGCGAGGCGCAGCGGACGCTATCGCACTCAGAATTAAATTCCTGACTAAACTCGCGGCGTTACGGCTGAATAAAGGTGCTTTTGACCCGCTGAGAACGTTTGAAATAGGGCACGAAAACCGCCGCGGCGAGCAGCGCCAGCAGCAGCGTCTGCGCGGCCTTGCCGTCGGAGACCGGCGTAAAGGCGAAGGTTTTCAGCGCCAGCAGCAGGGTCACCAGCAGCCAGATAATGTAGTGACGCGGCAGGCGACGCGAACGCTTACAAAAAATCCAGCAGACCCACAGGCTGTAGAGCCAGACCGCCAGCGCGGTGAGCAGCGAAACCGCCCAGTTAGTGACCAGCATGCCGTCGTGCGAAAACAGCGTGACGCGCCATACCGGATTAAACAGCGGGCTGAGGTACATCGCCAGCACCATGGCGCTGGTGAGCATCATCATAATCAGCCAGGCGAGCGGGAGAAGCAGCCAGCCCCCAAGACGCGGCGCGGTTACCGATTCATTCATTGAGACGATCCTGTTGCGGCGAGAAAAGCGGGGAGAATATCACGTTCCGGGCGGGCCTGCCTGCGCGCAGTCCAGACCCAAACCTGGCGGCTCAAACGACGTAGTGCCATACCGTTTTCGGCACGCGGCCCAAATCGTAAAGGCGTCCGCCCGATGCCAGCTCGGCGCGTCGATGATCCGCCGCGCGGTACATATTGATAATCTCTTTATCATCGGTAAGCGAGTAGTTGAGATGATCGTAGAGTTTTTCCAGACTTTCCAGATTATTCACTTTGCGGAATTTGAGCAGGTAATCTTGCGCGGTCATGATTGCCATAATAGAGAGAACAGAGAAGCGCCCAGTATAGGGAGCCGCCGTCTGCTGTCCAGCGCCTTATGCTAAAAAAGGCATAAATGATTTATGCGCGCTAATCAATAAGTCAAAAACGCCACTTTTTATCAGGCGCGGCCGCCTGCTCAATGCGGAATAACGCCGCCAGCCGCGGCGGCAGACCCGACTCGCCGCTCTTTCTCTGTTAACGCAGCGGCAATATTAATGACGCTAATAGCGGCCAAAAGTCGCCTCGCTTAGGGCTATAAACTGCTATTTATTACGCTTAGCCGCCTGGCTGGCGCAAAACACATAAAGAATTCCCTTACTGAGTTGAGTGCGGATTTATTTTTTTCTGCATAAGCCGCTCTGCTTACGACCATTTAGCCGCGCGACGGCTTTGTTGAATAAATCAGATTTCGGGTAAGTCTCCCCCGTAGCGGGTTGTGTTTTCAGGCAATACGCACGCTTTCAGGCATACCTGCTTTCGTCATTTTGTTCAGCGCTCGTACCAGGGCCATAGCCTCTGCAACCTGACCATCGTAGTCACGCAGTGTCAGTGAACCCCCGAACAGCTGTTTTACCCGGTACATCGCCGTTTCCGCTATCGAGCGACGGTTGTAATCTGTTGTCCATTTCCACCGCGCATTACTCCCGGTCATTCGCTGATTAGCCACTGCACGGTTACGGTCTGCATATTCACCGGGCCAGTAACCCGCACCTTTTCGGGGAGGGATAAGCGCGCTGATTTTCTTACGCCGCAGTTCATCGTGACATAGCCGGGTATCGTAAGCGCCATCGGCGGCGGCTGACCTGATTTTCCGGTGGGTTTGCCGGATTAACCCGGGGAAGGCCTCTGAGTCCGTAACGTTGTTCAGCGACAGGTCAGCGCAGATGATTTCATGTGTTTTACTGTCAACGGCGAGATGCAGCTTACGCCAGATACGGCGGCGTTCCTGGCCATGCTTTTTGACTTTCCACTCGCCTTCACCGAAGACCTTCAGCCCGGTGGAATCAATTACCAGGTGTGCGATTTCACCCCGGGTGGGCGTTTTGAAACTGACATTAACCGACTTTGCCCGCCTGCTGACACAGCTGTAATCCGGGCAGCGTAGCGGAACGTTCATCAGAGAAAAAATGGAATCAATAAAGCCCTGCGCAGCGCGCAGGGTCAGCCTGAATACGCGTTTAATGACCAGCACAGTCGTGATGGCAAGGTCAGAATAGCGCTGAGGTCTGCCTCGTGAAGAAGGTGTTGCTGACTCATACCAGGCCTGAATAGCTTCATCATCCAGCCAGAAAGTTATGGAGCCACGGTTGATGAGGGCTTTATTGTAGGTGGGCCAGTTGGTGATTTTGAACTTTTGCTTTGCCACGGAACGGTCTGCGTTGTCGGGAAGATACGTGATCTGATCCTTCAACTCAGCAAAAGTTCGATTTATTCAACAAAGCCCCGCGCGACTGTGCGGATAATCACAAATTTGTTATTTCGTCTGGGGAGAAGAGTAATGACCAAAGTTTACGTATTGTTGTAATCGCTTTCAGAACTCATTTTCATAAACGATTCTGTTTATTACATTTATTTAACCGGCATTTTCAGAAAACACAGTTAATTTGTCCATGCGCCGTCAGGCGAAACTTCGTGTTACCTGCACGTAACCCCTTTAATTTGCACTGTTTTGTGAGGCGCGTCGCCCTTATTTAGCCTGTTTTACGCCAGGCTAAACGGGCTCTTTACCCTTACTCGCAAAAGCCCTTCAGAGGAATGCAAACTATGTGGAAACGTTTACTTTTGACCGGCCTGGTCAGCGCCGCATTATCCGCGCAGGTCTCGGCGGCTGACCTGACGGTCGGCTTCTCTCAGGTCGGCTCCGAATCCGGCTGGCGTTCAGCGGAAACCAACGTGGCGAAAAGTGAAGCGGCGAAGCGCGGCATCACGCTGAAAATCGCAGACGGTCAGCAGAAGCAGGAGAACCAGATCAAGGCGGTGCGCTCGTTTATCGCTCAGGGTGTGGACGCCATCTTCATCGCGCCGGTGGTGCAGACCGGCTGGGAGCCGGTGCTGGAAGAAGCTAAAGATGCCAAAATCCCGGTCTTCCTGCTGGATCGCGCCATCGTGGTAAAAGACAAATCGCTCTATATGACGGTGGTCACCGCCGACAACGTACTGGAAGGCAAGCTGATCGGCGACTGGCTGGTGAAAACCGTTGGCGACAAGCCGTGCAACGTCGTCGAGCTGCAGGGCACCGTCGGCGCCAGCGTGGCCATCGACCGTAAGAAAGGCTTTGCCGAGGCGATCGCCGGCCACTCCAATATCAAACTGGTGCGCTCGCAGTCGGGCGACTTTACCCGCAGCAAGGGCAAAGAGGTGATGGAGAGCTTTATCAAAGCGGAGAACAACGGCAAGAACATCTGCATGGTCTACGCGCACAACGACGATATGGCTATTGGCGCCATCCAGGCGATTAAAGAGGCGGGCCTGAAGCCGGGCAAAGATATTCTCACCGGCTCGATCGACGGCGTGCCCGATATCTATAAGGCGATGCTGGCGGGCGAAGCCAACGCCAACGTCGAGCTGACGCCAAATATGGCCGGTCCGGCTTTCGACGCGCTGGAGAAATTCAAGAAAGACGGCACGCTGCCGCCGAAAATCACCAAAACTGAATCCCGCCTCTATCTGCCAGCCGACGCCCAGGCGCAGCTGGACACCAAAAAAGGCATGGGTTACTGAGCCGCGCGCCGCTCTGCGGAGCGGCTTTTTATCTGTTGAGGCGGAGCTGACAAGATGATTAGGCACAATGACGATGCGCTGCTCACCATCAGCGGCGTCAGTAAGGGCTTTCCCGGCGTGAAGGCGCTGGATAACGTGTCGTTTAGCGTGCGCAAAGGCGAGATCATGGCGCTGCTGGGCGAGAATGGCGCGGGCAAGTCGACCCTGATTAAGGTGTTGACCGGGGTTTACAGCCGCGACGCCGGCACGCTGACGCTGAACGGGCAGACCATTGCGCCGCGCAGCACCGCCGATGCGCAGAAGATGGGTATCGGCACGGTTTATCAGGAAGTGAATATGCTGCCGAACATGTCGGTGGCCGACAACCTGTTTATCGGCCGCGAGCCGCGCCGCTTCGGCATGGTGGATCGCCGCCGCATGGTGCGCGACGCCGACGCGCTGATGCGCAATTACGGTTTTGTTCTCGACGTGACCCGTCCGCTGGGGCACTTTTCGGTGGCGATGCAGCAGATTATCGCCATCTGTCGCGCCGTCGACCTGTCAGCGCAGGTGTTGATCCTCGACGAGCCGACCGCCAGCCTGGACGCCAGCGAAGTGGAGATGCTGTTTACCCTGATGGCGCAGCTGAAAGCCAAAGGCATGAGCCTGATCTTCGTGACGCACTTTCTCGATCAGGTCTACCGCATTACCGACCGGATTACGGTGCTGCGCAACGGCCAGTTTATCGCCACGCGCGACACCGCGACCCTGCCGCAGCTTGAGCTGATCAAGCTGATGCTGGGGCGCGAGCTGCTGGAGACTGCGCTGCAGCGTCAGGGCAGCACGCTGCGCAGCAACCAGCCGGTGGCGTCGTTTCGCGACTACGGCAAGAAGGGCACCATCGAGCCGTTCGACATGGAAGTGCGACCAGGGGAAGTGGTCGGGCTGGCCGGGCTGCTCGGCTCTGGCCGCACCGAGACCGCCGAGGTGCTGTTCGGCATTCGTCGTCCCGATCGCGGCACGGCGACCATCAAGGGCAAACCCCAGACCATCCGTTCGCCGGCCAAGGCGTCGCGCCTCGGCATCGGCTTTTGTCCCGAAGATCGCAAGACCGACGGCATTATCGGCGCCGCCTCGGTGCGCGAGAATATTATCCTCGCGCTGCAGGCGCAGCGCGGCTGGCTGCGGCCGATCAAGCGGCGCGAGCAGCAGGCGATCGCCGAGCGCTTTATCAAAAGCCTCGGCATTCGCACGCCGCACGCCGAGCAGTCGGTGGAGCTGCTCTCCGGCGGCAATCAGCAGAAGGTGCTGCTGTCGCGCTGGCTGGTGACTAAACCGCAGTTTCTGATCCTCGACGAGCCGACGCGCGGCATTGACGTCGGCGCGCACGCCGAGATTATTCGCCTGATTGAGTCCCTGTGCGCCGATGGTCTGGCGCTGCTGGTGATCTCGTCTGAGCTGGAGGAGCTGGTGGGCTACGCCGATCGCGTGGTGATTATGCGCGACCTGAAGCAGGTGGCGGAGATCCCGCTGGAGCAGCTGTCGGTGGCGTCGATCGTGAACGCCATCGCCGACGGAGGGGCACAACATGCTTGAATCCCATATGACGAAACCTGAACGCCGTAAATTTCGCCTGCCGCCGGGCCTGCCGCAGATTGCCGCGCTGGCGCTGGTGCTGCTGGTAGACAGCCTGGTGGCGAATAATTTTTTCGCCGTGCATCTGCAGGATGGCCGCCTGTTTGGCAGCCCGATCGATATTCTCAACCGCGCCGCGCCGGTGGCGCTGCTGGCGATCGGCATGACGCTGGTGATCGCCACCGGCGGCATCGATTTGTCCGTCGGCGCGGTGATGGCCATCGCGGGTGCCACCGCCGCGACCTTAACCGTGTCGGGGCACAGTCTGGCGGTGGTGATTTTTGCCGCGCTGGGCGCGGGGCTGCTGTGCGGCCTGTGGAACGGCGTGCTGGTGGCGCTGCTGCGCATTCAGCCATTTGTCGCCACGCTGATCCTGATGGTGGCGGGGCGCGGCGTGGCGCAGCTGATTACCCAGGGGCAGATCGTGACCTTTGACAGCGCGACGCTGGCCTGGCTGGGCAGCGGCTCGCTGTGGCTGCTGCCGGTGCCGGTGTGGATTACCCTGGCGGCGGCGCTGCTGGTCTGGCTGCTGACGCGCAAAACCGCGCTCGGACTGTTTATCGAGGCGGTCGGCATTAATCTGCGCGCGGCGCGCAATGCGGGCGTCAACGGCTGGCTGGTGGTAATGTCCACCTATGTGATGAGCGGGCTGTGCGCGGCGGTGGCCGGGCTGATTGTTACCGCCGATATTCGCGGCGCGGACGCTAATAACGCCGGGCTTTGGCTCGAGCTGGACGCCATCCTCGCCGTGGTGATCGGCGGCGCTTCGCTGATGGGCGGCCGGTTTAATCTGGCGCTGTCGCTGGTGGGCGCGCTGATTATTCAGGCGATGAATACCGGCATTTTGCTGTCGGGCTTTCCGCCGGAGCTGAATCAGGTGGTGAAGGCGGTGGTGGTGATGTGCGTGCTGCTGCTGCAGTCGCCGCGCTTTCTGGCGATGTTGAAACGGAGACGTCCCCAATGATTAAACGTCATCTTCCCCTGATGATTACGCTGCTGGTGTTTGTCGCGGGCTATCTTTTTTGTCTGAGTCAGTTTCCCGGCTTCGCCTCGACGCGGGTGATTTGCAATATTCTCACCGATAACGCCTTTCTCGGCATTATCGCCGTCGGCATGACGTTTGTGATTTTGTCTGGCGGCATCGATCTGTCGGTCGGCGCGGTGATCGCCTTTACCGGCGTGTTTCTGGCGCGCGCTATCGGCGATTTGCATATTCATCCGCTGCTGGCGTTCGCTATTATTCTGGCGGCGGGCGCGCTGTTCGGCGCCATGATGGGCTGGCTGATCGACGCGCTGAAGATCCCGGCGTTTATTATTACGCTGGCGGGGATGTTTTTTCTGCGCGGCTGTAGCTATCTGGTGTCGGAGAATTCGATTCCCATCGATCATCCGCTGTACGCCACGCTTTCCAGTCTGGCATGGAAGGTGCCGGGCGGCGGTCGCCTGAGTTTGCTGGCGCTGGTGATGCTGCTGGTGGTGGCGGGCGGGATTCTGCTGGCGCACCGTACGCGCTTCGGTAATCAGGTTTACGCCATTGGCGGCAGCGTGACCTCGGCGCAGCTGATGGGGATCTCTACCCGCGCCACTACTATCCGCATTTATATGCTTTCCACCACGCTGGCGACGCTGGCCGGGATCGTTTTCTCGATTTACACCTCGGCAGGCTACGCGCTGGCGGGGCTGGGCGTCGAGCTGGACGCAATCGCCTCGGTGGTGATCGGCGGCACGCTGTTGTCCGGCGGCGTCGGCACCGTGCTGGGCACGCTGTTCGGGGTGCTGATTCAGGGGCTGATCCAGACCTGGATTAATTTTGACGGCACGCTGAGTTCCTGGTGGACCAAGATCGCCATCGGCATTTTGCTGTTTGCCTTTATCGCGCTGCAGCGCCTGCTGACGGTGATGTGGGATCGGCAGAAGAATGCGCCGGTGAAGCGGATAGCGACCTGACCGGTCGGATGAGAGTGAAGCCGCCTGCGGGGCGGCTTTTTGTTTGGGGAGTGGCTGCGAGAATGTGCGGCGTGGTGGCGTAGCGGTGAGAATGTGCAACGTGAAAGGGGGTTCTGCCCGATCGCAAAGGATTCCCGCATCCATGCGGATCGGCCTCGCCATCCTGGCTCGGACGCTTTGCTCTTCGGGCAGAACCCCCTTCCACGTATGGGCATTTTTATGGCTGTTAGGCAAACCGCACAGAGGTTCATGAAGGAGGGAGGATGGGCAGTGGAGTGAAGCGTCCGAGCCATGGACAAAAACGCCGGGAGCGTTTTTGAATAACGCGTAGCGTTGGCCCGCTTGCGGGCGAGCCCCAGGGATGGGGCGAGTAAGGCGAGGCCGAGGCTCCAGGGATGGATTTACGCCGACTTCACGGAACTGCCCATCTTCCCGACTGGGCAGCTCGGTTTTATCCTGACAGCGTCGTCTTTGATAAACCGGCGCTGATTTCTCTCAGACTAGAACTTAGCGTTTCGAGCGGTAATACACCTCATTCCAGCGCAGCGCATCTTTAAACGCCGGCAGCCGCGTGTGCTCGTCAATCACCAGCACTTCAATGTCGTTCATCTCGCCGTACAGATACATATCCTCCAGCGTCAGCGCCTGGCTAAACACCGTATGGTGCGCGCCGCCCGCCAGAATCCAGGCCTCCGAGGCGGTGGCCAGCGACGGCTGGGCGCGCCACAGCGCGCGCGCCACCGGCAGCTTCGGCAGCGGCTTCGGCTGCTCAATCGCATCTACCACGTTCACCAGCAGGCGGAAACGGTCGCCCATATCGATCACGCTGGCGTTCACCGCGCGTCCGGCCGGGGTGGAGAAAATCAGGCGCGCCGGATCGGCTTTGCCGCCGATGCCAAGGAACTGCACGTCGATCAGCGGCTTCTCCTCTTTGGCGATGGAGGGGCAGACCTCCAGCATATGCGACCCTAACACCAGGTCGTTGCCTGGGGAGAAGTGATAGGTGTAATCCTCCATAAAGGAGGTGCCGCCCGGACGGTCGCCCGCCAGCACTTTAAAAATGCGCAGCAGCGCGGCGGTTTTCCAGTCGCCTTCGCCGGCGAAACCGTAGCCCTGGCCCATCAGGCGCTGCACCGCCAGTCCGGGAAGCTGCGTCATGCCGTGCAGCGTCTGGAAGTTGGTGGTAAAGGCTTTGCAGCCCTCGCTGTCGAGGAAGCGCTTAATGCCGATCTCGATACGCGCCGCATCCAGCACGTTCTGGCGCTTCTCGCCGCCGCTCGCCGCCACCTCGCTAAAGCGATAGAGGCTTTCATACTCATCGATCAGCGCGTTGACCTCGCCGTCGCCGACCTGATTGATCACCTCGACCAGATCGCCGACGCCCCAGCCGTTGACCGAATAGCCAAACTGGATCTGCGCCGCGACTTTATCCCCTTCGGTCACTGCTACTTCGCGCATATTGTCGCCAAAGCGCGCCACTTTCAGCTGCTGACTGGCCTGCTTCGCGAACGCGGCGCGCATCCAGTTGCCGATGCGCTGCTGGCTGGCCGGATCCTGCCAGTGGCCGGTCACCACGCTGTGCTGCAGCCCCATGCGCGCGCCGATAAAGCCGAACTCGCGGCCGCCGTGCGCGGTCTGATTCAGGTTCATAAAGTCCATATCCATGCTGTCCCACGGGATCTCCGCGTTAAACTGGGTATGGAACTGCAGCAGCGGCTTGTTCAGCACGTTCAGCCCGCCGATCCACATTTTGGCGGGCGAGAAGGTGTGCAGCCAGGTGATGATGCCGACGCAGCTATCGTCATGACTGGCGTCGCGGCAGAGCGCCAGCGCTTCATCCGGCGACTTCACCAGCGGCTTGACGATAAGCTTTAACGGCAAGGCGGAAGAGGCGTTCAGGCCTTCCACCACCTGGCGGGCGTGATCTTCCACCTGACGCAGGGTTTCCGCGCCGTAAAGATGCTGGGTGCCAATCACAAACCATACGCTGTGCGCGTTGTACTGATCCATAAACCTGCTCCTTAATGAGTGTTGGCGGGGCGCGACGCATACTGCGGCTCGGCCGCCGCGCACCAGAGTTGATAACGTTCGTAAAGCTGCTGATAGCGCGCGACGCGCGCGGCATCAGGCTGTAGCGTGACGGCGACCGGACTGGCCATGGCTTTTTGCGCCTCGGGCACCGAGGCGTAGACGCCGGCGGCGACGGCGGCGAAGATCGCCGCGCCCAGCGCGCAGCACTCGTCAGAGGCGACGATATCGAGCGGGCGGTTCATCACGTCGCAGCACGCCTGCATGATGGCAGGGGATTTGCGCGCGATGCCGCCCAGCGTCAGGATGTTCT
Organism: Pantoea sp. Z09; assembly: GCF_022394795.1. Taxonomy (NCBI): domain Bacteria; kingdom Pseudomonadati; phylum Pseudomonadota; class Gammaproteobacteria; order Enterobacterales; family Erwiniaceae; genus Pantoea; species Pantoea sp. Z09. Next base: position 2,053,553 of record NZ_CP092373.1, on the reverse strand, counting down.
CCACCGGGATTTGCTGCTGTTCGAAGCACTCCATAATGGCGCGCGCGCCAAAGGCGGTGGCGGCAATCAGGCCGCCGAACAGCGCCGGGGCGTCGGTGCCGAGATTAAGGTCGGTGATCACCCCCTTCAGGCGCTGGTTGGCGTTTGGGGTGCGGCGGCCGTTAAACCAGTCGAGCACCACCGGCAGATGATCGAGCTGCGGATCGGCGGCCCAGGCCTCGGTCAGCTGACGCAGCAGGTTACGCTGCATCTCCGCCAGCTGCGGCTGAAGCTCCGGATGCTGCGCCGCCGCCTGCTGCAGCGGCCAGCCGAGCAGGCGGCTAAACCAGGCGTAGATATCGCCGAACGCCGACTGGCCCGCTTCGCAGCCAATCGCGCCCGGCATCACGCTGCCGTCGACCTGGCCGCAGATACCGCTGATGGCGCGATCGCCCACGCGCTGCGCGTCGGCAATCAGGATGTCGCAGGTCGAGGTGCCGATCACTTTGACCAGCGTATAGGGCTGCGCGCCGGCACCCACCGCGCCCATATGGCAGTCGAACGCGCCGCCGGCGATAGTGACGCTCTGCGTCAGGCCGAGCCGCTGCGCCCATTCCGCGCTCAGGGTGCCGACCGGGATATCGGCGGTCCAGGTGTCGTGGAACAGCGGCGAGTCGAGCTGCTGGGTCAGCAGCGGGTCGAGCGCGTTGAGGAAATCGACATCGGGCAGACCCTGCCATTCAGGGTGCCAGAGCGCCTTATGGCCCGCGGCGCAGCGGCTACGGCGCAGGCTGGCGGGCGCGGTGGTGCCGCTCAGCAGCGCCGGCACCCAGTCGCACAGCTCCACCCAGGAGACGGCGGCGTCGCGCACCGCGGCGTCGGCGCGGGAAACGTGCAGAATTTTGGCCCAGAACCACTCAGACGAGTAGATGCCGCCGATATAGCGGCTGTAGTCGGTAAAGCGGCCGCTGCGGCAGAGCTGATTAATCGCCTCAGCCTCTTCAATCGCGGTGTGATCTTTCCACAGCACGAACATGGCGTTGGGGTTGTCGGCAAAGTCGGGACGCAGCGCCAGCACGTTGCCGTCGCGGTCGATGGGCGCGGGCGTAGAGCCGGTGGTATCGACGCCGATTCCCGTGACGTTGTCACGTTGATCCGGCGTCAGCGCGTCAAGCACGCCCAGCAGTGCCTTTTCCATCGCCTCAATATAGTCGAGCGGATGATGACGAAAACGGTTGGCGTGGGGATCGCTGTACAAACCCTGCTGCCAGCGCGAGTAGTTCACCACGGCGGTTTGCAGCTCGCTACCGCTGCTGCAGTCCACCGCCAGCGCACGCACCGAATCACTGCCAAAGTCGAGGCCCAGAGTGATGGCTCCAGCACGCATCAGAAATCTCCTGTTATCAATAATCGTCCTTCCATCCTGTGGCGACGGCGGCGGAAACGTTAATCACCGATGGCTGAGAATATGCACTTTTCTGCCATCAGCAGCGATTTTGTGATCGCCGGCAAAAGTTGCCGGTCGGTTAAAATTGCTGAATATATGGAACATTTTGCCGTGATTTCAGGGTGTGATACCGCTCTACATTTTTCATCTGCTTTCCCGCTACAACTAGCCCAGCGTTTGCACAGGCTTTACTCATTCGCCGTTCTAACGCGCTGATTTTCATCTGTACCCAAAAAAGAAAATTAACTGGTAGCGTTTACACCGATTCGTTAACAGCAGGGAAAAACACCCTGGCTCCGGAGAGCATCATGCATAAATTCACTAAAGCGTTCGCGGCCATCGGCCTGGCAGCGGTTATGTCACATTCCGCTATCGCCGACACCATGAAGCTGGGATTTCTCGTCAAGCAGCCCGAAGAACCCTGGTTCCAGACCGAGTGGAAATTCGCGGACAAGGCCGGCAAGGATTTAGGCTTTGAAGTGATCAAAATCGCCATTCCCGACGGCGAGAAAACCCTTAACGCCATCGACAGCCTGGCCGCGAGCGGCGCGAAGGGCTTCGTGATCTGCACCCCCGATCCTAAACTCGGCTCCGCTATCGTTGCCAAGGCGCGCGGCTACGACCTGAAGGTGATCGCCGTTGACGACCAGTTCGTTAACGCCAAAGGCAAACCGATGGAGAGCGTGCCGCTGGTGATGATGGCCGCCACCAAAATCGGCGAGCGTCAGGGGCAGGAACTCTATAAAGAGATGCAGAAGCGCGGCTGGAACGCTAAAGAGACCGGCGTGATGGCGATTACCGCCAACGAGCTGGATACCGCCCGCCGCCGCACCGGCGGATCGATGGATGCGCTGAAAGCGGCCGGCTTCCCGGCGGCGCAGATTTATCAGGTGCCGACCAAATCTAACGATATCCCCGGCGCGTTTGACGCCGGCAACTCGCTGCTGGTGCAGCATCCGGAAGTGAAACACTGGCTGATCGTCGGCATGAATGACAACACCGTGCTGGGCGGCGTGCGCGCCACCGAAGGCCAGGGCTTTAAGGCGGCGGACGTGATCGGCATCGGCATCAACGGCGTCGACGCCATCAGCGAACTCTCAAAGGACAAGGCGACCGGCTTCTACGGATCGCTGCTGCCGAGCCCGGACGTGCACGGCTACAAGAGCAGCCAGATGCTCTACGAATGGGTGAGCAAAGGGGCTGAGCCGCCGAAATTTACCGAAGTCACCGACGTGGTGCTGATTACCCGCGATAACTTCAAAACCGAACTGGCGAAGAAAGGGTTGATGTAAACCCGCGTACCGTGCCGCCGCCTGCGCGGCGGCACCTTTACGGTAAACCAGAGGAGTTACCATGAATAGCGAGCCAACCTTTATGTCGTTTCATGGCATCAGCAAAACCTTTCCCGGCGTCAAGGCGCTGCAGGATATCTCATTTGACTGCCGCGGCGGTGAAGTGCACGCCCTGATGGGCGAGAACGGCGCGGGCAAATCGACGCTGCTGAAAATTCTCAGCGGCAGCTATCAGCCGAGCGGCGGCGAAATCCGCATCAAAGGCGAGCCGGTAAGCTTTCAGCATACCGGCGAGGCGCTGGACGCCGGCGTCGCCATCATCTACCAGGAGCTGCATCTGGTGCCGGAGATGAGCGTGGCGGAGAACATCTACCTCGGCCAGATCCCGCACCGGCGTGGGCTGGTGAACCGCAAGCTGCTGCGCTACGAAGCGGGGCTGCAGCTGAAAAATCTCGGCATGGATATCGATCCCGATATGCCGCTGAAATATCTCTCTCTTGGCCAGTGGCAGATGGTGGAGATCGCCAAGGCGCTGGCGCGCAACGCGCGCATTATCGCCTTCGATGAGCCGACCAGCTCGCTGTCGGCGCGTGAAATCGAGAACCTGTTCCGCGTCATCCGCCAGCTGCGCGCGGAGGGACGCGTGGTGCTCTACGTCTCGCACCGCATGGAGGAGATCTTCGCCCTGAGCGACGCCATTACCGTATTCAAGGATGGCCGCTACGTGCGCACCTTTACCGATATGGCCAATACCCATCACGACGATCTGGTGCAGGCGATGGTGGGACGCAACCTCGGCGACATCTACGGCTATACGCCGCGTCCGCACGGGCCGGTGCGTCTGGTGCTGGAGAAGGTCGAGGCGAAGGGCGTGCGCGAGCCGATTTCGCTTGAGGTGCGCGCCGGGGAAATTGTCGGCCTGTTCGGGCTGGTGGGCGCCGGGCGCAGCGAACTGATGAAAGGGGTATTTGGCGCCACGCGACTGCGCGGCGGCCGCATTCTGCTGGATGGTGAGGTGCTGAAGCTGCGCGAGCCGATCGACGCCATCCGCGCCGGCGTGATGCTCTGCCCGGAAGATCGTAAAGCCGAAGGGATCATCCCGGTGCACTCGGTGCGCGACAATATCAACATCAGCGCGCGGCGTCACAACCTCACCGCCGGCTGCCTGATCAAAAATCAGTGGGAAACGCGCAACGCCGACAGCCATATTCGCTCGCTCAATATCAAAACGCCGCACGCCGAGCAGCTGATCATGAATCTCTCCGGCGGCAATCAGCAGAAGGCGATTCTCGGCCGCTGGCTGTCGGAAGAGATGAAGGTGATCCTGCTGGATGAACCGACGCGCGGTATCGACGTCGGCGCGAAGCATGAAATCTACAACCTGATCTATCAGCTGGCGAGCAAAGGCATCGCGGTGCTGTTCGCCTCCAGCGATCTGCCGGAGGTGATGGGCCTGGCCGACCGCATCGTGGTGATGCGCGAAGGCGCCATCGCCGGCGAACTGCTGCATGACGACGCCACGGAGCAGCAGACGCTGAGCCTGGCGATGCCTAAAACCACCCAAGCGGCCGCTGTGGCCTGACAGAGGAAAATATTATGTCTTCATCCACAACTTCAGGTACGCCGCCGGTGCAGCAGCGCAGCGGGCTGCGCTTTGGGCGCATCTGGGACAATTTCGGCATGCTGGTGGTGTTCGCGCTGCTGTTTGTCGCCTGCGCCCTGTTCGTGCCTAACTTCGGCTCCTTTATCAATATGAAAGGGCTGGGCCTGGCGATGTCGATGTCGGGCATGGTGGCGTGCGGCATGCTGTTCTGCCTCGCCTCCGGCGATTTCGACCTGTCGGTCGCCTCGGTGATTGCCTGCGCCGGCGTGGTCGCCGCGGTGGTGATCAATATGACCGAAAGCCTGTGGATCGGCGTCTTCGCCGGCCTGCTGATCGGCGTCGCCACCGGCTTCGTCAACGGCTTTGTTATCGCGCGGCTGAAAATCAACGCCCTGATCACCACGCTGGCGACGATGCAGATCGTGCGCGGCCTGGCCTATATCTTTTCCGACGGCAAGGCGGTCGGCATTGAAGATGAGCGCTTCTTTACCCTCGGCTTCGCCAACTGGCTCGGCGTGCCCGCGCCTATCTGGCTCACTATTGCCACCATGCTGATCTTTGGCTTCCTGCTGAATAAAACCACCTTTGGCCGCAACACGCTGGCGATCGGCGGCAATGAAGAGGCGGCGCGGCTGGCGGGCGTGCCGGTGGTGCGCACCCGCATCATTATCTTTATTCTCTCCGGGCTGGTGTCGGCGGCGGCGGGCATTATTCTCGCCTCGCGCATGACCAGCGGTCAGCCGATGACTTCACTGGGCTATGAGCTGGTGGTGATCTCCGCCTGCGTGCTGGGCGGCGTCTCGCTGAAGGGCGGCATCGGCAAGATTTCCTACGTGGTCGCAGGGGTGCTGATCCTCGGCACCGTTGAAAATGCGATGAATTTACTGAATATCTCGCCATTCTCACAGTACGTTGTGCGTGGTCTGATACTGTTAGCGGCGGTGATTTTCGACCGCTACAAACAGAAGCATAAAGCCTGACGGCAAAAGAGGCGGCGCTCAGGCGCCGCGCTCTGCTCAATCCCGACTAAGTGAGGACGTTATGTACCACCGTGAATCCACAGCGGCGCAGCAAAATCCTCTGTTGCCTGGTTATCCCTTTAACGCCTGGCTGGTCGCCGGGCTGACCCCTGTGACGGCCGATGGGCCGCTCGACTTTTTTATCGACCGTCCCCACGGCATGAAAGGCTTTATTCTTAACCTCACCATTAAAGGCAAAGGGCGCGTGTTCGACGGCGAAAACGGCTTCGACTGCCTGCCGGGCGATATGCTGCTGTTTCAGCCGAAAACCCCGCACTACTATGGACGCGCGTCGGACAGCCCCGAATGGCATCACCGCTGGGTTTATTTTCGGCCGCGCGCCTACTGGAACGACTGGCTGCAGTGGCAGGACGCGCGCGAGGGCGTAGGCCGGCTGCATCTTAACGAGACGCTGCGTGCCGAGTTCGACCGGCTGTTCGCCAGCATCGAGCAGACCCACAACTCGGGTCGCCGCTTTGCCGAGGAGCTGGCGATGAACCTGCTGGAGCGTCTGCTGCTGCGCGCGGTAGAGGAAGATCCGCGCAGCCATCAGCAGGTGCGCGATCCGCGCATTATCGAAGCCTGTCAGTACGTCACCAACCATCTCGCCAGCGAGGTGAAAATCGAAGAGGTGGCGCGCCACGTCTGTTTGTCACCGTCGCGGCTGGCGCACCTGTTTCGCGAACAGATGGGGGTGAATCTGCTGCGCTGGCGCGAAGACCAGCGCGTGATCCGCGCCAAGCTGCTGCTGCAAACCACCCAGGAGCCGATTGCCAGCGTCGGACGCGAAGTCGGCTACGACGACCAGCTCTACTTTTCGCGCGTGTTCCGCAAGCGCGTCGGCGTCAGCCCCAGCGATTTCCGCCGCCGCAACCAGGATGCGCAGGACAGCCTGATCGCCGAAACGCCCTGGCCAATGGCGCAGAGTGCTATCTCCTGATTTTTCGGGGGATTCCCGCTTGTTCTAACCGACGCAATGGTCTTAAATCAGTCGGGTATGCGAATAAGAGGAGTGATAATGAGCGACAAACTTCGTGTTGGATTGATAGGGTATGGCTTCGCCAGTAAGACGTTTCACGCGCCGCTGATTGCGGGCACGCCCGATGTCGAGCTGGCCGCTATCTCCAGTAGCGACGAAGCGAAAGTGCACGCCGACTGGCCGCAGGTAAAGGTGGTGGCCGACCCGCAGGCGCTGCTGGAGGATCCCTCTCTGCAGCTGATCGTCATCCCGACGCCGAACGATACCCATTTCCCGCTGGCCAAGGCGGCGCTGAATGCCGGTAAGCATGTGGTGGTGGACAAACCGTTTACCGTGACGTTGTCACAGGCACGCGAGCTGGAGGCGCTGGCGAAAGCCAAAGGTCTGCTGCTTTCCGTGTTCCATAACCGCCGCTGGGACAGCGACTTCCTGACCCTCAAGCAGCTGCTGAACGATGGCACGCTGGGCGAGGTGCGCTATTTCGAATCCCATTTCGACCGTTTCCGTCCTGAAGTGCGTCAGCGCTGGCGCGAGATGAAGGGCGCAGGCAGCGGCATCTGGTACGATCTGGGGCCGCATCTGCTCGATCAGGCGCTGCAGCTTTTCGGCGCGCCGGTGGCCATCAACGTCGATATGGCGGAGATGCGTCCGGGCGCGCAGACCACCGACTACTTCCACGCCACGCTGACCTATCCACAGCGCCGCGTGGTGCTGCACGCCAGCATGCTGGTGGCCGCCGAGTCGCCGCGCTACGTGGTGCACGGCACGCGCGGCAGCTACGTGAAGTACGGTCTGGATCCGCAGGAGGATCGGCTGAAAGCGGGCGATTTTCCGCCGGGCGAAGAGTGGGGCTATGACATGCGCGACGGCGTGCTGACGCTGGCGGAAGGCGACGGCGTGAAAGAAGAGACGCTGATGACGCAGCCAGGCAACTATCCCGCCTACTATGCGGCGGTGCGCGACGCCATTAGCGGACGCGGCAGCAATCCGGTCACGGCACAAGAGGCGATTCAGGTGATGGAGCTGATTGAGCTGGGGCTGCAGTCGGCGGAGAAGCGCCAGACGCTGTCGCTGAAGTAAATTAAATTTAGCTGCACATTGAGTCCTTTATGTCATGTCGTCGCTCGATCTCAGACGGCTGGAAACTCAAAACGTGGGTGACATGGACCGAAGAGCAAAGCGTCCCGCGCAAGGGACTGCGCGGGCCGAGCCGCCATGGATGGCATTTTTGCGTCTTTGCGATCGGGCCATGTCACCCGCGTCAGCACATTACTGACAACCTCAGGCCGCTTTCGCGGCCTTTTTTACGCCTGCACTTTATTGCGGATGGCGATTTTTTCAGCGTCGCTCAGGAAGGCGATGGCTAAACCGTTTTCCTGCGCCTGGCGCATCTGCGCGGCGCTCAGCCCGGCGGCAGGCGCGGCGTGCTGATACTCGTGCGCCAGCTCAATGCCCTGAACCGCCGGATCGTCGGTATTGATGGTGGCGAGGATGCCGTGCTCAAGGAACTGTTTCAGCGGATGGTGCGCCAGCGAAGAGACGGTGCTGGTCTGGATATTGGAGGTCAGACAGGATTCGATGCCGATGCGGTGCTCGGCCAGAAAATCCATCAGCGCGCGGTCTTCAATCGCCTTCACGCCGTGGCCGATACGCTCGGCGCCCAGCTCGCGGATCGCCTGCCAGATGCTCTCCGGACCGGCCGCTTCGCCCGCATGCACCGTCACGCGGAACCCGGCGTCGCGCGCCTGGGTAAAGTGGCTGAGGAACTCGCTGCCGGGGAAGCCTAACTCGTCGCCCGCCAGATCGACGGCGGTAATATGATCGCGGTGCGCCAGCAGGCCTTCCAGCTCGCGCAGGCAGGCTTCGTCGCCGAAGGTGCGGCTCATGATGCCGATCAGACGCACGTCGACGTTATATTTCTGGCAGCCCGCTTTGATCCCGTCGATGACCGCCTCAACCACGCCCGCCACCGGCAGATTGTGGTTCATCGCCATATAGCCCGGCGAAAAGCGCAGCTCGGCGTAGTGAATGCCGGCGCGTGCCGCATCTTCTACGTTTTCCAGCGCGATGCGGCGACAGGCGTCGAGATCCCCCAGCACTTTGACGCCCCAGTCGAGCTTATTCAGGAAGCTCACCAGGTCGGGCTGGTTTTCCACCACCTGAACGTGCGGGCGCAGCGATTCCAGCGTAGCGGCGGGCAGGGCGAGGTTAAACTGGCGGCCTAAATCCAGAATGGTTTGCGCGCGAATGTTGCCGTCAAGATGGCGATGAATATCGGTAACGGGAAGGCTGGGATCGAACATGCTGCACTCTCTGACAGGGATAAAAGTGCAGACCATTATAGAAACATCTTGCGCAACATAGCGAGTCCTTTGCGCAACCTGCGGCGCATCTGCTGGCATAGTAAGCGACAGGGCGGCTGCTCAGCCGCCCGTTTTCACACCCCGAGCGCGTGCAGCGCTGCGATCAGGCGATGCACGCCATCCTCCAGCTTGCTGCGCGGACAGCCGGCGTTCAGGCGCAAAAATCCCCGGCTTGCGTCGCCATAGGTTGAGCCCGGCATCATCGCCACTTTCTGCTGGCGGATAAGCTGCTGCTGCAGCGCCGTCTCGTCGACGCCGAGCGGGTTAAGATCGAGCCACGCCAGGTAGGTCGCCTGCGGCGGCTGCCAGTCGAGCGCCGGAAAGGCGGCGTTAAGCCGCTGGGCGATAAAATGCATATTCGCCTGCAGGTAGGCGCGCAGGGCGTCGAGCCAGGGCGCGCCGTTGCGGTAGGCGGCGATATGCGCTGCCACGGCGAGCACTGCAGGCGATGAGAGGCCGTTCGCCTTCAACTGCCTTAAAAAGGCGTGGCGATCTCCTGCATGTGGGATAATCCCCCATGCACCAGTCAGCGCGGGAATATTAAAGCTCTTGGACGCGGAGGAGAACAGCGCCCAGTCGCTGCGCGCCACCTCGCTCCAGGGCAGATGCACAGCCTCATCCATCACCATATCCATATGGATCTCATCGCTGATCACTCGCACCTGGTAACGCTCGCACAGCGCCGCCATCTGCGTCAGTTCGTCGTGCGTCCAGACTTTGCCCGTGGGATTATGCGGGCTGCAGAGCAGCATCACTTTGCAGCCAGGCCGGGCAAGCTGGTGTTCCAGCGCCTGCATATCGCAGCGCCAGCCGCGAATATCGCGCTGCAGCGGCTGCGGTAAAATGTGCCGTTGACTGGCTGTCAACAAGGTATAAAACGCATCATAGGCGGGCGTATGGATCACCACTTCGTCCCCGGGTTCGGTCCAGCAATACAACATCTGCGCCACCATAGCGATCACGGACGGCGCGTATACCAGCGTGCTCTCATCCAGCGTGGCGTTAAAACGTGTCTGCATCCAGTGGCAGATTGCCGAGAGAAAGTCGCTATGCTGCCAGCGGCTGTAGCCGAACACGCCGTGGTCGATGCGCTGCTGCAGCGCCGCGCGAATGGCGGGCGCCACGGCGAAATCCATATCTGAAATGGTAAAGGGCAGCAGATCGGGCGCACCAAAGCGATCGGCGACAAAATCCCACTGAGTGCAGTAGCTGCCGCGGCGGTCGATAACCTGGTCAAAATCAAAAAGTTTCGTCATATCAGTTACACCGTCACATTCATCAGCGACGCCAGCTCTTCTTTAACGGACTGCACCTGCGGTCCAATCACCACCTGCAGCGTCACCGGGCTAAGGTGCACCACGCCGATGGCGCCGTTGGCCTTCAGCGCGGCGTCATTGACCTTGCTCATATCAACGATGCGCAGACGCAGGCGGGTCAGGCAGTTATCCAGCGAACTGATATTCTCCACGCCGCCCAGCGCGTCGAGGATAGCGGGCGCGCTATAGCCCGATTTGCCCGCGCCGGCGCGGCTCACCTGCCGCTCCACGCCGCTCTCTTGCTCGCGCCCTGGCGTGGCGATATTGAAGCGGACAATGGCGAAGCGAAACAGCGCATAGTAACCGGCAAACCAGATCGCGGCGGCGACGGGCACCCAGTACCATTTGGTCGCCAAACCGTGCAGCATGCCAAACACCACAAAATCGATAATGTTGCCGTCGGTGTTGCCGATGGTGACGCCCAGCACTGCCATCAGCGTAAAGCCCAGCCCGGTGAGCAGCGCATGCAGCAGATAGAGCACGGGCGCCACGAACAGGAACAGGAATTCAATCGGTTCGGTGGTGCCGCCCACCACGCAGGCCACCACGCCGGAAATCAGCAGGCCTTTGATCTTGTGGCGATTCTCCGGCCTGGCGCAGTGATAGATTGCCAGCGCCGCGCCAGGCAGACCGCCGAGAAACGCGGGCATTTTTCCCTGGGAGAGAAAGCGGGTGGCGCTCTCTGAGAAGCCCTGAACCTCCGGGCAGGCGAGCTGCGCCTGGAATATGGTCAGCGCGCCGCTGACGCTTTTGCCGCACACTTCCATCGTGCCGCCCGCATCGGTGAAGCGAATAATCGCCACCAGAATATGCTGCAGTCCAAAGGGCAGCAGCAAACGTTCGCCGGTGCCGAACAGCATCGGGCCGAGGTCGCCCGCGCCGTTGATCATCCAGCCGAGGCCCGCAATGCCGCGCGCGAAAAAAGGCCAGATCAGCGGCACCGCAAGGCCGAGTAGTCCGGTGACCAGCAGAGTAATAATAGGGACAAAGCGCGTGCCGCCGAAAAACGCCAGCGCGTCCGGCAGCCGAATAGTGTGAAAGCGCTCATGCAGCCAGAACACCACCACGCCGACAATCACGGCGCCAAGAATACCGGTGTCGATCGCCTGAATGCCCAGCACCGACTGCACATTGTTCGCCTTCAGCAGCGCGGCGTCGCCGGTGGGCAAAATCCCCTTCATGGTTAACCAGAAGTTGCTGCTGAGGTTCATCACCGTATAGCCGACGAAACCGGCAAAGGCGGCGACGCCTTTATTCTCGCGCGCCATGCCGAGGGGAATGGCGATAGCGAACATCACCGGCAGAAAGCGAAAGGCGAAGGCGCCGGTGGCCGCCATCCAGGTAAACAGATGCTGCAACAGCGGCTGATCCAGCAGCGGGATCAGCGTCAGCACGTCGCGGCTGCTGAGCGAGCTGCCGATGCCGAGCATAATGCCGCAAAAAGAGAGCAGAGCGACGGGCAGCATAAAGGTCTTGCCCAGGCTCTGAAAAAACTCCCAGAGCGACAGGCGAGGAAGCGGAGCAGACATATTTTCTCCTGAAAAGGAAGTAGGCGGTTTAGCAGGTGAAAAGATGATAAAACGTTTTATCACTCGATATTGCGCGGTTCGTCACAAGCCAGTGTCGTCTGGTGAAGTTAAGTTTATTCAGCAGGTGAAACGTTTTACTTATATGATAGGGGCATTCTCTTTTGTTCCGCAGGCGCCCGTTATGACGCAGCAAAAAATCACCATTAACGACGTCGCCGAAGCGGCGGGCGTTTCCGTCACCACCGTGTCGCTGGTGCTCTCCGGCAAGGGGCGCATCTCGCCCGCCACGGCGGCGCGCGTGAACCAGGCTATCGAGCAGTCAGGCTATGTGCGCAACCGCACGGCGGCCGCGCTGCGCGGTGGCAGCAGCGGCGTCATCGGCTTAATTGTGCGGGATCTCAGCCAGCGGTTTTACGCCGAGATGACCGCCGGGCTCAGCGAGGCGCTGGAGGCACAGGATAAGATGCTGGTGCTGACCCAGAGCGGCGCGCAGGGACAGCATCTGACGCGCTGCTTCGAGTCGCTGGTGGCGCAGGGCGTCGACGGCGTGGTGCTGGGCGGCGACGCCGGCAATGGCGCCGCACTGGCGTCGCGCGCCGCCGAGCTCGGGCTGCCGCTGATCTGCGCCTCGCGCGCCAGCTATCTGGAGGGCAGCGACAGTCTGCGGCCGGACAATGCGCTGGGCGCCCGGATGGCAACGGAATACCTTATCCGCCAGGGCCATCAGCATATCGCCTGGCTGGGCGGCAGCGGCGCCTCACTGACGCGCGCCGAGCGCATCGGCGGCTACTGCGCCACGCTGCTGCAGTACGGTTTGCCGTTTAAGCCGGAGTGGATTATTGAGTGCGACGAGAGCCAGCAGGCGGCGGCCGAGGCGACCACGCGACTGCTGCAGCGTTTTCCCCGGCTGACGGCGATTATCGCCAGCAACGCCGCCACCGCGCTGGGCAGCTACTTCGCGCTGCTGCGCAGCGGCCGCACGCTGGGCAAGGGCGCGGTTGACAGCTACTACGCGCAGCAGACGGCGCTGGTGGGATTTAGCGATGAGCTGCAGGCGAATCTGAGCGATCCGCCGCTGACCTTTATCTGCAGCCCGGCGCGTGAGATGGGGCGCGCCGCGGCGGCGCGCATGCTGCTGCGGCTTAGCGCGCCGGAAACGGCCAGCCAGCATATGATTATTACGCCGACGCTGATCGCGGGCGACGGCCCATAAAAAAAGCGACCCTGGGGTCGCTTTTTATCGCCATACCGCTTACTGCGGCATGCCCTCGCTGGTAGGCAGGCCGAGCATATAGCGCGACATAAACTGCTCCAGCGTCATCGTATCGCCGTTCATATTCACCTGGCCGTTGGTGTACTGCAGGCTGGTGACAATATTGTTGTCCTGCTGCTGGGTCAGACGGAACATCTGGCCCATCGCCGCCAGGCCTTTCACCTGCTGATCCGCCAGCTTCTGCGCGTCGTCGCCGGTATAGCCTTCGGCGAGGCCAACGCTGCGCATCACTTCGGTCGCCATCGGCATATTGATCACCAGCTTGCCCGACAGATTCTTCAGCACGCGATCCACCATGCCGGCCAGGTTTTGCGGCTGACCGGTGACGGTGGCCGGATCGTTAAAGTTAACCGTCAGGTTGAAGGTGCTCTCGCCTTTGCCGTTCTTCCAGCTCAGCGGCGCGATGCTCACTGACGGCGCGCCTTTCAGCAGCGTCGGCAGGTTGTTCATCAGGATGGTGTTGACCCCGGCCTGATAGCGGATCGGATCGTTGGCCAGACCCTGCTGGTTCATTAAATCCTGCATCTGGGCGTTGTAGTTATCGGAGAACGCCTTCACCGCCTGGGCGTCGAACTGCGCCAGCTTCATGCTCAGCTTCGCTTCGCCAAAATCGTTATTCTGCAGATGGACGTTATCGACGTGGTAGTCGATATCGCCGCTGATCTTGCCCGCCTTGTTATCGAACGACGAGGTGCCGTTGAGCTTCTGCAGCGTTAACGCCTCTTTGCCGTTGACGCTGGCGTTAAGTTTTTCCAGCTCGACTTTCTGATCGCCAATGCGCACGCCTTCCGGCGTCAGATGCGTATTGCCGCTCAGCTTCACGCCATTGGCGGTAAAGAGCACCGGCATACCCATCTCGTTTTTGCTGGTTATGGCGATGCTGCCGATATCGCTGTCGAGAGAGACTTTATCGCCCTTGCTGTCGGCGCTGACGTTCAGGGTGCCGCCGTTGGTGGCGACGCGCTGGCCGCTCTGCGCATTCTGGTAATCCAGCGGTAAAAAGCGCAGGGCGGTGTCGGTGGCGCCGCTATAGCCGATGCGGGTGTCCGCGTCGATCGGCGATTTGTTGTCGGTCAGGGCGAACAGGGTTTTCAGCGCATCGGTGTTTTCCAGCTCGCTATGCACCGACGCCATGCTCGGGATCAGGGTAAAGCGGCGCAGCTGCGCGAACGGGAAAGGACCATGATCGATGGTTTCGTTAAAGACGATGCTCTGGCCCGGCTTCAGCAGCGCGTTGTCTTCGGTCTGCGAGCTGGCCTGCAGCACCAGCTTCGCTTTGCTGCTGAACACGCCGCGCTGATAATCCTGATAGCTCACTTTAAGGCGGCTGTTGGGCGCCCAGGCGTTGAGCTGCGTATTGGCGTTCTGCACCAGTTCATCCATATGGCTTTCCAGCTGCTTACCGGTAAACCATGCCGCGCCGGTCCAGATTACGCCCAGGGCGATAATCACACCTACGGCAACGTTGGTCTTTTTCATTGCTGAGTCGTCCTTATCCTTGTGTCCGCTTACGCCGCTGTCCGACGCCCGGCGAGGAGAGAAAAACGCCCGCAGGCGTTTTTTATCTAATAGATTGAAATAATAGCAGTTAGGTCCAGATTCGTCAGCCGCTTCAGCGCAACGCGTTAAAAACGCGCGCCAGACGACCGCGTCCGGTGGCTTTCAGCGCGCCGTCGCTGGCGGGAACAAAGCAGGATCCCCCAGGCACCAGCGTCAGCTGCTGCTCGCCCTGCGTCAGCGTCGCCTCGCCTTCGATGCAGAACAGGATCGCCGCGCTCTCCTGAGAGAGCAGCTGGGGTTCGCTGTCCAGCGCGTGAATGGCGAACGCGAAATCCTCCACCGGGATGGGAAAGTTCTGGGCGCGATCCTGCTGTTGCGGCTGGGTAAGCAGCTGCGACGCCGGTTTTGACTGAAACTTCAGGTTGGCCAGCAGCTCGGGAATGTCGATATATTTTGGCGTCAGGCCCGCACGCAGCACGTTGTCCGAGTTGGCCATCACCTCCAGCGCGACGCCGTTAAGGTAGGCGTGCGGGGTTTCGGCATAGAGAAACATCGCCTCGCCCGGCTGCAGGGTGATGACGTTCAGCAGCAGCGGCGAGAACAGCCCGCTGTCGTCCGGATACTCCACCGCGATCGCCCGGATGGTTTCCCACGGCTGACCTTCGCGCGCGTTAAGCGCGGCTTTCAGCACGCCCAGCGCCAGCGACTTCGCTTCGCCCTGCAGCGACAGCAGCGTAGCAAACAGCGTCGCCAGATTCTTTTCGTCGGGCTGCTGCAGGAAATGGGCGATCTGCGGATGCGCGCCCGCGACCGGCTGCAGCAGCGAGGCGATGTCGCTCAGCTCGCGAAAGCCGTTCATCGCCTGAAAGGGCGTCAGGGCATAGACCAGTTCAGGTTTATGGTTGGCGTCTTTGTAGTTGCGCTCCGGCGCGTTAAGCGGAATGCCCGCTGCATTTTCGCGCGCAAAACCCTCTTCGGCGGCGCTTTTGCTGGGATGGACCTGAATCGACAGTGGCCGATCGGCGCACAGCACCTTAAACAGGAAAGGCAGCTCGCCAAAGCGCTTTGCCACCGCATAGCCCAGCATCGCTTCGGGATCGGCGTCGATGATATCGCGCAGCGAGCGGCGCTCGCCCTTGACCTCAATCTGCGACGGGCTTTTGGGATGCGCGCCCATCCACAGCTCCGCCATCGGCGCATGGTGTGGATTGGCAACGCCATAGAGTTCCGTTAAGGCGGTTTTGCTGCCCCATGCGTAATTTTGCAGCGAATTGACCATTTTTTGCATGATTAACCCTTAATCACGGGAAGTTATTGCGACTATTAAAGCAGAAAATGGTGCTGATAATACATATCAAGTGCAAACAGCGCGACAGACTCGCATAATGTTAAATTCTTGTATGTAAGCATTCTGCGCGTCCAGCCTTTTCGCGCTGGGCGACCAATCACCACAACCTGTGCTAAAGGAGACGTAGACATGGCAGCCACGCGCATTGAAAAAGATTCAATGGGGCCCATTGATGTACCCGAAGACAAGTTATGGGGCGCGCAAACGCAGCGCTCGCTGGAACACTTCCGTATCTCGACAGAAAAAATGCCTACCGAGCTGGTCTATGCGTTAGCGCAGACCAAGCGCGCCGCCGCCACCGTTAACCGCGATCTCGGCCTGCTGCCGGTCGAACGCGCGGACGCCATTGTTAAAGCCGCCGATGAGGTGCTGGCGGACCAGCACAGCGGTGAGTTCCCGCTGGCGATCTGGCAAACCGGCTCCGGCACCCAGACCAATATGAACATGAATGAGGTGCTGGCCAACCGCGCCAGCGAACTGCTCGGCGGCGAACGCGGCATGTCGCGCCTGGTGCATCCCAATGACGATGTGAATAAAAGCCAGAGTTCCAACGACGTCTTCCCGACGGCGATGCACGTCGCGGCGGTGATCGCGCTGCGCGAGAAGCTGATCCCGCAGATTGAAGTGCTGAAAAACACCCTGAGCGAGAAGTCCAGCGCCTTTAAAGATATCGTCAAGATTGGCCGTACCCATCTGCAGGATGCGACGCCGCTGACCCTGGGCCAGGAGATCTCCGGCTGGGTGGCGATGCTGGAACATAATCTTAAGCATATCGAGCAGAGCATTCCTCACGTCGCCGAACTGGCGCTGGGCGGCACCGCCGTCGGCACCGGGCTGAATACCCATCCCGAATATGCGGTGCGCGTGGCGAAAGCGCTGGCCGAGCTGACCGGACAGCCGTTCGTCACCGCGCCGAACAAGTTCGAGGCGCTGGCGACCACCGATGCGCTGGTGCACGCGCACGGCGCGCTGAAAGGGCTGGCGGCGTCGCTGATGAAGATCGCCAACGACGTGCGCTGGCTGGCGTCAGGCCCGCGCTGCGGCATCGGCGAACTCTCTATTCCAGAGAACGAGCCGGGCAGCTCTATCATGCCGGGCAAGGTGAATCCGACCCAGTGCGAAGCGCTGACCATGCTCTGCTGTCAGGTGATGGGCAACGACGTGGCGATCAACATCGGCGGCGCCTCGGGCAACTTCGAGCTGAACGTTTTCCGGCCGATGGTGATCCACAACTTCCTGCAGTCGGTGCGTCTGCTGGCTGACGGCATGGACAGCTTTAACCACCACTGCGCCGTCGGCATTGAGCCGAACCGCGATCGCATTTCGCAGCTGCTGAATGAATCGCTGATGCTGGTCACCGCGTTGAATACCCATATCGGCTATGACAAAGCAGCTGAAATTGCGAAAAAAGCGCACAAAGAGGGGCTGACGCTGAAAGGCTCGGCGCTGAAGCTCGGCTATCTCACCGAAGAGGAGTTTGACGCCTGGGTGCGTCCGGAAGAGATGGTCGGCAGCATGAAGGCGTAATCCAGCCAACACCAAAAGGCCAGCTTTGCTGGCCTTTTTGCGTTATATCGGGCAGTCGACCCACAGATGCAGCCGCGGGATCAGCAGGTTTAGCGGTTCCGCCGCCGGCTTATAGCGATGCTGCACGTTATCCGCGTTGTAGTTCAGCAGCTCTCCCAGCACCGGCACCTGCGTGCGGTCGCGACACAGCACCACGATCGGCGACGGGCAGGCGAGCTGGGTCTGCTTTTTCTCCTCGGCACGCCAGACGCGCGCGATAGGCTGCACCTTCACCGGCCGCTTGATCTTCAGCCGCGCGGTAGCGGGCAGGGCGCGCACGCTCTCCAGCTCATCCTGCACCTTCTCTGCCCACTGTTCGCGCGTCCAGGGCGCCTGCGCGCGATTGGCGCTCAGGCTGCGCTCCAGCTGCGCGACGATCTCTTCACGCTTGACGTTTTTGATGACGTGCTTGTTGGCCCAGCCGAAGCGCAGGCTGTCCGGCGCCTGCAGCAGGGTGATGGTGCGGTAGGCGTTGAGCGTGATCAGGCCGCGCAGATGCTGGTGCACGAACTCAAAGCGCGCCTCGCTCGGCAGCCCTGATTCCACGGTAATGATCTGCTCCAGCCGCGCTTTGTACTGATTGACCTGGGCGATCTGCGCGGTGAGGGCGGCGGCATGCTCATCATCAGCTTCGATGCAGATCGCGCCGGGCAGACGGACGGCCGCTTTGGTGCTGAGCTTCTCGGACTGATGCTGCATAAAGAGGCGACAGAAGTGCGCCAGCGCCATGTCGCGCGCGGTGGCGCCCAGATGCTGTTCCACGGCGATTTCCGTCACCGCGTCGTGCTCGTGGCCTTTTTCCACCGGGGGCAGGGAAAAGACGCGCGCAATCAGCAGCGGCTGCGCCATGATCATCTCGCGCAGCTCGCCGAGCGACTGTTCCAGGCTGTTTGCGCACTCATGCAGGTCGGATATCAGGTCATAACGCATTGGTTGCTCTCCCTAGTTACAACATACCTTACTCTGGCAGAGTGTGGCGCTGTGCGCAATATGTTCTAGTAGTTACAACATACATAAGGCATGCTTAATTCAAACCGTGCGGCCAGCAGGCTAACCAGTAAAAGTGGGGCAGCGGGTGCCGTTTCGGTTTTTTGCTTATGGCATAACATGTTATAAAAGTCGTTACCTGTAAAAAGCGGTGACAGATGTGGATCAACAGAATAAACCGGGCGTGCTGGCGGTCGTGGTGCTGGGCCTGGTGCAGATACTCTCATGGGGCGGTTCATTTTATCTGATGGCCGTCATGGCGACCCCCATCGTCGCGGAAACTGGCTGGTCGCAGCAGTGGGTTTACGGCGCGCTCTCGACCGGCATTCTGGTTTCCGGTCTGCTGGCGCCGCTTAGCGGACGCATTATCGCGCGCACCGGCGGCCGGATGCTGCTGGCGCTGAGCGGGGCGGTGATGGCGGTCGGGCTGGTTATCATGGGACTAAGCCACTCGCTGCTGCTCTTTTTGGGCGCCTGGGCGATTATCGGCGTCGGCATGGCGATGGGGCTGTACGATGCGCTGTTCGCCACGCTGGGCACGCGCTACGGCGGGCAGGCGCGCGGCGCCATTACCAGCATCACCCTGATTTCCGGCTTTTGCACCACGCTGGTCTGGCCCGGCACCGCCTTGCTGATCCATCTGCTAACGTGGCGCGGCGCCTGTTTCGCCATTGCCGCCATGCTGCTGCTGCTGGTATTACCTGCCTATTTCTACGCGCTGCCGAACCGGTCGCTGGCGCTTAAGCCGACAGCGCAGGCCGCGAGCGCGGCGCAGCAGGATATCGCGCCGTCGCTGTTCTGGCTGCTGTGCGCCATCTTTACCCTGGCCTCTGCGCTGGGGATCAGCGCCATCCTTGGCCCTTGCCAGGTCGGCTCGCGCATCGTCGATATTTTATTTAAGCGCGGCCATCCCATCTGGACCGCTTTTTTCTCGGTGGGGCTGGTGGCGCTGGGCCTGCTGCTGCTGGCACTGTTTCCGCAGCTGGCGCTGCTCAGTATGGTGCATTACGGCGCAGGAAACGGCCTGCGTGCGATTGTCAGGGGAACTTTACCGCTGGCGATGGTCAAACCAGAAGCCTATGCCGTCGTGGTGGGCCGCATGGCGCGTCCGGCGCTGATCGGACAGGCGCTGACGCCGCTGGCGGGCGGCTATGTCTTTGAAACCTTTGGCGCCTCCGCAACCATGGGGTTGCTTTGCGCGCTGGCATTGCTTAACGTGGCGCTGGTAATAGTGCTGAAACAGCGGCTGCCGGCGAGACCGGCGTCAGTGCCGTAGCAGTGGGGCGGAAGCCGCAGCGCCACTGGGCTGAACAGCTTGTGCTGTCGATGGCGATGTTTTAATGAATACGTGCCCTGGCGCAGCAGCCTTGCTTCTAAAAAGCAACAGTGTTTGTTATATTTATTGCTCACTGAATGTTCACTTACGCGGCAATAAAACAATAAGATGCACCGCAACTCAGGAAAATGAAATGCTTGATTACCGCTTCCCGACAGCTTTGCAAATGGTTCTTAGCGTAGCGATGGCGGAGCAAATGGGTAAACGCTCGACCAGCGCCATTCTGGCATACGGTCTTGAAGCGAACCCCAGTTTCATCCGCAAGCTGATGGTTCCGCTGACGCGCGACGGCATTATCGTCTCGACGCTGGGGCGTACCGGTTCGATCCATCTGGGGCGTCCGGCCAGCGAAATCACGCTGCGCGATATCTACACCTCAGTGATTGAAGACAAAAAGCTCTGGGCGTCGCGTCCTGACGTCGCGCCGCGCTGCCTGGTCAGCGCCAACCTCTGCTGGTACTTCAAATCGATTGCCGACGAAGCCGAGCAGGCCTCGCTGGACGTGCTGGCAAAACGCACCGTCGCCGACGCCCTCGAAGAGCTGAAAAAAGGCAACGAAACCGAGTGCGCCCCGGTGCTGGAACCGGATGCTATCGAAGACCTGTGCAAAAAAAGCCGCTAACCGCGGCTTTTTTTATGCCCGGCAACGCCGGAGTTCAATAGCCAGGATTAATCAATAACAGACTGAAGCAAAAAAAACCGCCCAAATGGCGGTTTTTTTATTCGATTGATTTTTCAGGATAATAGTATTTTATCTGCTGTTTATTTTTATCTAAGGAGAGAGAAGTGGCATTAATCAATTGTCCGGAATGTAAAGCGGCAATCAGCGATTCAGCATTTAAATGTCCTTCATGCGGGCATCAGGTAAAAAAACCAAAGCGAACGCTGTTTGGAAAAATTGTGAAGATCGTATTTATCCTCTTCAACCTTCTGATGATTTATTCCATTTTCAGCGGGATGGGCGCAAGCGGAGACGTCATCAACCACGCTGCTTCAGATGCAGAACGGGCCGGCGCTGCGCTGGGGGCTGGAATGGGCGCAATGATGCTAGGGATTCTCTGGGTCGTAGGGGATATCATTATCGGCACGCTGGTTTTTCTGACGCGCCCCAAAGCCTGATCATACCTCCCGTAAAGCAGGTACATGCGTGTGAACATAAAAAGCCGCTGATGCGGCTTTTATTAGGGTTAAGCCATTTCCTGCCGCGTTATTTTTTCCGTAATGGATGCTGCTTCCAGCGCATGACCAGCCACTCAAATTCCTGATACGTTGTCTCTGAGTGAATATGCTCTCTAATCGCCTTAATCAGGGGCTCCGCAATATCCCATGCTTGAATAACAGTAGTAAAAGAGGTTCTCTTAATCATCTGCTCATCATATATCCCTTCACGAATACTGACGGCAACTCTCTCATAAAAGTTTAAAATGTATTGTAACTTGCGTCGCTCAAGCATCTCTTTTTCCGGTAATGACTCCAACTTACTGATAGTGTTTTATGTTCAGATAATGCCCGATGACCTTGTCATGCAGCTCCACCGATTTTGAGAACGACAGTGACTTCCGTCCCAGCCTTGCCAGATGTTGTCTCAGATTCAGGTTATGTCGCTCAATGCGCTGAGTGTAACGCTTGCTGATAACGTGCAGCTTTCCCTTCAGGCGTGATTCGTACAGCGGCCAGCCATCCGTCATCCATACCACGACCTCAAAGGCCGACAGCAGGCTCAGAAGACGCTCCAGTGTGGCCAGAGTGCGTTCACCGAAGACGTGCGCCACAACCGTCCTCCGTATCCTGTCATACGCGTAAAACAGCCAGCGCTGACGTGACTTAGCACCGACGTAGCCCCACTGTTCGTCCATTTCAGCGCAGACAATCACATCACTGCCCGGTTGTATGCGCGAGGTTACCGACTGCGGCCTGAGTTTTTTAAGTGACGTAAAACCGTGTTGAGGCCAATGCCCATAATGCGTGCACTGGCGCGACATCCGACGCCATTCATGGCCATATCAATGATTGTCTGGTGCGTACCGGGCTGAGAGGCGGTGTAAGTGAACTGTAGTTGCCATGTTTTACGGCAATGAGAGCAGAGATAGCGCTGATGTCCGGCAGTGCTTTTGCCGTTACGCACCACGCCTTCAGTAGCGGAGCAGGAAGGACATCTGATGGAAATGGAAGCCACGCAAGCACCTTAAAATCACCATCATACACTAAATCAGTAAGTTGGCAGCATTACCCTTTTTCCGTTATTATTTTACCTTCTCGCGGAAAAATATATGAACGAAAAGACTTACCTGAACGATTTACTTTTTTAAGAACGTGTAAAGATTCCGTGTAATCTTTATCCTGGCGGCTTTCAAATAAAAATTTTGCTGTCTCTGTTTTTTTGGCTGTGCGCACGTTATAGAAGATGGCGCATGTAGCGACGATAACGCCAAGCAGGACGATGGCGTTACTGATGAATGGCCAGACAGGCAGGTTTGAAGTCATATTTTTCATCCATGAAAAAGAAAGGCGGGTTGCTTCCCCGCCTTAGTTACTTTGCGGCTGCTTAAAACCCGTCAAATTCGTCTCTTACTTTGTTCATATAGCCCCCATGAATAGACTTATTGCTTTCGCCTTAATAGTTAATTCTTCATGATCTTGCTGTTCCGGAAATTAACCTGGGAGGTTTTCGCTGTCAATTACTTGTCTGGCTGAATTGCGTAGCGTTACGCAGTTTTCACATTCTGTTTCCATCATCTGAATAAAAGAAAGGGCGGTCATCGACCGCCCTCAACTATTTACGCTGTCTGCAGCGCCTCTTTCGGCGCCTTGCGCGTCACCAGCTTACGCAGCGTGACGTAAAACACCGGCGTCAGGAACAGGCCGAACAGCGTCACGCCCAGCATCCCGGCGAACACGGTAATGCCGGTCACGCCGCGTACTTCCGCGCCCGCGCCTTCGCCGAGAATCAACGGTACGGTGCCGGCGATAAAGGCGATAGAGGTCATCACAATCGGCCGCAGACGCAGGCGACAGGCTTCCAGCGCCGCCTCCACGATGCCTTTGCCCTGCATCTCCAGCTCGCGCGCGAACTCCACGATAAGAATAGCGTTCTTACACGCCAGCCCCATCAGCACCACCAGACCGACCTGCACGAAGACGTTGTTATCGCCGCCCGTCAGCCAGACGCCGACCAGCGCCGACAGCATGGTTACCGGCACGATCAGGATCACCGCCAGCGGCAGCGTCCAGCTCTCATAGAGCGCGGCCAGCACCAGGAACGCCAGCAGCACCGCCACCGGGAAGACGATAAAGGCGGTATTGCCCTGAGTCGCCTGCTGATAGCTCAGATCGGTCCACTCGATATTCATGCCGTTCGGCAGCAGCTGACCGGACATCGCTTCCAGCTGGGTCATCGCCTGGGCGGAAGAGAGCACGCGCGGATCGGCGTCGCCAATCAGGTCCGCCGCCGGGTAGCCGTTGTAGCGGATCACCGGATCGGGGCCGTAGGTGGTGGTGATATGCACCATACTGCCGATGGGCACCATCTCACCGCGATCGTTGCGGGTGCGCAGGTTGGCGATATCCTCCACGCTGTCGCGGAACTCGCCGTCCGCCTGCGCCATCACGCGCCAGGTGCGGCCGAAACGGTTGAAGTCGTTAACATACGACGAGCCGAGATAGGTCTGCAGCGTGCTGAAGAGATCGGTCAGCGACACACCCTGCGCCTTGGCTTTATCGCGGTCGACCTGCACGTCGAGCTGCGGCACGTTCGCCTGATAAGAGGAGATGGGATAGTGCATGCCTGGGGTCTGCATCACCGCGCCGGAGAGGGTGTTGATCGCCGTCTGTAGCGCGCCGTAGCCCAGCCCTGCGCGGTCCTGCACGTAGAGCGAATAGCCCGACCCCTGGCCGAGGCCGAGGATTGGCGGCGGCATAATCGAGAAGCCGAAGCCCTGCTGCAGCTGGGCGATCTTCGCGTTGATTTCCGCGTTGATCTCCGCCGCGCTGTGGGTGCGCTCGCTGAACGGCTTCAGGCCGAAGAACACCGTGCCGGTATTCGGCGTGTTGGTGAACTGCAGCGCGTTCAGGCCGGGGAAGGCGACAGAGTAGGCGACGCCTTCGGTGTTCATGCCGATTTCGCTCATCTTACGGATCATCTCGTCGGTGCGCTCCAGCGACGAGCCTTCCGGCATCTTCACGCCGCCGATCAGATAGAGCTTATCCTGGGTCGGGATAAAACCGCCCGGCACCGCGTGGAACATAAAGCCCGCGCCCGCCAGCAGCAGCACATAGACGCCGAACACCGCGCCGCGTCGGCGCAGCGTTTTGCCGACCAGCCCTTCATAGCCGTGCGCGCTGCGGTTAAAGAAGCGGTTGAACGGACGGAACAGCCAGCCAAGCAGGCGATCGATAATGCGCGTCGGAATATCTTTCGGCGCATGGTGATCTTTCAGCAGCTTCGCCGCCAGCGCTGGAGAGAGCGTCAGCGAATTGATGGCGGAGATCACCGTGGAGATGGCGATAGTCACCGCGAACTGCTTGTAGAACTGGCCGGTGACGCCGGAGAGAAACGCCATCGGCACAAATACGGCGCACAGCACCAGCGCGATGGCGACAATCGGCCCGGAAACTTCGCGCATCGCCTGATGCGCCGCCGCCTGCGGCGACAGGCCCAGCGCGATATTACGCTCGACGTTTTCCACCACCACGATGGCGTCATCCACCACGATGCCGATCGCCAGTACCAGCCCGAACAGGCTCAGGGTGTTGAGCGAGAAGCCGAGCAGGTAGAGCACGCTAAAGGTCCCGACCACTGACACCGGCACCGCCAGCAGCGGAATAATCGAGGCGCGCCAGGTCTGCAGGAACAGGATCACCACCAGTACCACCAGGGCGACCGCTTCCAGCAGCGTATGCACTACCGCGCTGATCGAGTCGCGCACGAACACGGTAGGGTCGTAGGGCGCGGCCCACTGCACGTCGTCCGGGAAGCGCGTCGCCAGCTCGTTCATTTTGGCGCGCACCGCGTTAGAGAGATCGATGGCGTTGGCGCCAGGTGCCTGGAAAATACCGATGCCGACCGCGTCTTTGTTGTTGAGCTGCGAGCGCAGCGCGTAGCTGCCAGAACCCATCTCAATACGCGCCACGTCGCGCAGCCGCACCAGCGAGCCGTCGTCGGAGGTTTTCAGGATGATATTGCCGAACTGCTGCTCGTTTTCGAGGCGGCCAGCGGTGTTGATGGACAACAGAAAGTCAGACTGCTTCTTCAGCGGTTCGGCGCCGAGCTGGCCGGCCGACACCTGCACGTTCTGCTCCTGCATCGCCGTCACCACGTCGGCGGCGGTCAGGCCGCGTGCGGCCACCTTGTTGGGATCGAGCCAGACGCGCATCGCATACTCGCCCGCGCCGAAGATCTGGATCTGGCCGACGCCCGGCAGGCGCGCCAGCTCATCTTTCACCTTCAGCGTGGCGTAGTTGCGCAGGTAGAGCGAGTCGTACTTGCCGTGCGGCGAGAACATATGCACCACCAGCGTCAGCGTCGGCGACATCTTCTGGGTGGTGATGCCGAGGCGGCGCACATCTTCTGGCAGACGCGCCTCCGCCTGGGCGACGCGGTTCTGCACCTGAACCTGTGCCTGATCGGGATCGGTGCCTGGGCGGAAGGTGACGGTGGTCACCAGCACGCCGTCGGAGCCGGCCACCGACTTCATATACATCATGTTCTCAACGCCGTTGATCGCCTCTTCCAGCGGCGTCGCCACCGAGTCGGCAATCACCTTTGGGTTAGCGCCGGGATATTCGGCGCGCACCTGCACGCTGGGCGGCACCACGTCGGGATACTCGCTGATCGGCAGCAGCGGAATGGCGATCAGGCCGGTCACAAAAATCAAAATCGACAAAACGGCGGCGAAGATCGGCCGGTCGATAAAAAAGCGGGAAAAGTCCATAGCGGCAGTAGCCTCAGTTAGTTGGCGTGAGCCGCGCGCATCGCGACCTGCTGGGCCGTGACCGGCATGCCGGGCATAAACACTTTCTGCAGGCCGTCAACGATCACCCGATCGCCCGGCTGCAGCCCGTTTTTCACAATGCGCAGGCCCTCGGCCATCTCGCCGGGCTGAATATCGCGGCGCTGCGCTTTGCCGTCTTTATCCACCACATAGACATATTTGCGATCCTGGTCGGTAAGCACCGCCTTATCGTCGATCAGCAGCGCCTGAAACTCCGCGCTGCCCGGCAGACGCACGCGCGAGAAGAGGCCCGGCGTAAACTGACGCTGCTGGTTGTCGAGCTGGGCGCGCATGCGGATGGTGCCGGTGCTGGCGGTCAGCTGGTTGTCGGTGAAGTCGACCACGCCACGGTGCGGATAGCCGTTTTCGCCGGCCAGGCCGATCTCGACCGGCAGCGAGCCGCGCTGCTGGCCCTGGCGCGCCATCGCCTGGTAGTGCAGAAAGGTAGTTTCATCGACGTCGAAGTAGACATACATGCGGTCCTGCGACACCAGCGAGGTGAGCACGCTGGCGCTGTCGCCGGCGGTCACCAGGTTGCCGGTGGTGATCATGGCGCGACTGGCGCGTCCGTCGATCGGCGCGGTGACGCGGGTAAAGTCGAGATTAAGCTGCGCCATATCGACCGCCGCCTCGGCGGAGAGCACGTCGGCCTGCGCCTGACTGGCGGCGGAGCGGCGCTGCTCCCACTGCTCGCGCGAAATCGCCTGGCTGCCGATCAGCTTCTCGGTGCGCGCCGATTCGCTGCGCGCCAGCGCGGCCTGACTGCGCGCGCGCGCCAGTTCAGCCTTCGCCTGCTCCAGCGCGGCACGGTAGGTGCGATCGTCGATGGTGAACAGCACCTGGCCTTTTTTCACCTCGTCGCCTTCGCGGTAGTTCACCGCGTCGATATAGCCGGAGACGCGCGGGCGCAGCTGCACGCTCTGCACCGCCTCGATGCGCCCGTTAAAACTGTCCCACTGGCTGACCGGTTTCTGCACCACATCGGCGACGCTGACCTGAGGCGGCGGCGGCGGGGCGTTTTTCGCCACGCCTTTGTCACATCCGCTGAGTATGCTGGCCAGCAGCGCCGCGCCCAGAAGGGTTGAACCCTGACGAACCCACTTCGTTTGTCTGTTCATTATTGTTATTCCGCATAGCGTTAAAAAAGAGCCCACACGCGCGAGCCAATATTTGCAACTTTTAAGATTGCAATTAATCGCGAGGAGTGTAGGCTCGTGCATCAGGCAACTGCAAGAATATCTGATACACTTTATGTGCGGTTTTGACTGAGACGAAACGCCGACGGAGCGGGGGAAGAGAATGACCTTACGGCGAGTGCGGCATTTAATGTATCAATCCAACTTGCATTAAATGGCAAAGTCAGTCACCCTTAAAGTGTAATTGCAACTGATACTGATACTGTTCGCAACGGCGACGGGAGAAAATGGGATGATGAGCGACGCATTTATTCACGATCTTATCGACTGGATCGACAACAACATCGAAGCACGTCTGGATCTGGACACCGTATCGGAGCGCGCAGGCTACTCCAAGTGGCACCTGCAGCGTATGTTCAAAGAGCATACCGGTTATCCGCTGGGCGAATACATCCGCATGAAGAAACTGAAAAAATCAGCGGATCGCCTGACCACCACCAACGAACCGATCCTCAACGTGGCGATTTCGCTGGGCTTCGACTCGCAGCAATCCTTCAACCGCAGTTTTAAACGCCAGTATGGCGTCGCGCCTGGCGCATGGCGTCGTCACGGTGCCCAGATGCAAGTGATGCAGTGATCCCCGCAGGGCCAGCTATGCTGGCCCGCGCTGTATCTGACAAGTAAAGCTGGTATCATCTGCGTCCTGTTGTCTGGGATGCCATCATGTCGAAAAAACTCTGGATCGCACTGATTATCGTGCTTGCGGCCGCCTGGGCCGGTCTTAAACCCCATCTGAACGCTCTGCCTTCGTCCGACGCCCGCGATATCAGTTCGCTGACCGATGCGCGCACCGTGGCGCGTTACCTGCTGCAACATCAGCAGCTGCCTGACTACTACATCAGCAAGAACGACGCACGCCGTCTCGGCTGGGATCCCGCCAGAGGCAATCTGTGCGACGCGCTGCCGGGCAAAGCGATCGGCGGCGACCGCTTCGGCAACCGCGAAAAGCGCCTGCCGCAGCGCAGCGGGCGCCTGTGGTATGAGGCGGACGTCAACTACCGCTGCGGCCACCGTGAGGCGGATCGGCTGGTTTACTCCTCCGACGGCCTGGTCTATATCACCACCGATCACTACCGCAGCTTTAAGCAGGTGCCGTAACCATGCTGACCATCACGCTCGATTTCCGTCATCTTCAGGATCGCGACGCGCTCTATCGGGCGCTGGCGCAGCAGAGCCACTGTCCGTTCACCTTCGGCAATAATCTGGACGCGCTGTGGGACTGGATCACCGGCGGCATGGCGCTGCCGGCGCGCATTCACCTGCGCCATGCGGCGGGGCTGGAGAACAGCGAAACGTTCGGCGCCGTGCTGGCGCTGCTGGAAGAGGCGGCGCAGGCGCTGGAGGGCGACCTGCGCCTGAAGCGCGATTAACTGCGCAGCGAGGCGAGGATGGCCGCCAGCGCGTGGCGCGCGGCGGGCGTGAGATCGCGACCGCCGGCGTAGCCGTTGTTTTCAAGGATCACCGCGTTCAGCCCCACCAGCCAGTCATAGATATAGTAGGCGGTATGGTTAGCGGGCGCGGCGGAGAGCCGCGTCAGGCGCTGCCCGGCGGAAAAATTGACGCTCGGCGCCGGCGGGCGCGCGAAAATCGGCTGGCCGCGATTGACGCGGCTCGGCGGACGCGCCGCCTCGTCGCGCTGCAAAAAGCCGAGCCAGGCGACAAAATCTCCCAGCACCGTCATCGCCCGCGAAACCTGACGATCGGCGCGCGACTCGTGCGTCACCGCCTGATTTTCCGGCTCGTGCAGCGCCTGCTCCAGCCTGGAGAGGATATCAAGGCGGAAGCTGGCGACGATCAGCTCCTCCACCAGCCACTCCAGCGTCACGCGATCCACATTCAGCAGCGTCAACAGGCTGCGGTTCTCCGGCAGCTCGCGCAGATGATCGAGCCACAGCGCCATCACCTGACGCGCGAAGCTCTGGCCGGCGGCGCTCACCGGCTGCTGTCCCGCCGCCGGATCGGCCAGCGGCGCGTCGCTGAAAAGATCGAATTCAAAACCAACGCCAAAGTGCTGCGCGGGCGCGTCGGTGCGGATTGCCGCGGCGCTGGGCGCGTCATGCTGGCTCAGCCAGAGCTGACGCAGGGTGTCGCGCGGCGGCTGCAGCCGCTCCAGCAGCTCGCCGTGCAGGCCGGTGCGGTGCTGCAAACACTTCAACAGCGTATCGGCGATGGTTTGCTTGCGCGCGGCCTGCTCGGGGCTGGCCTCGGCGTCGGTCCAGGGCAGCAGCCGACGCTCCAGCACGCTGTGCTGCAGGTCGCGTAGCTCCGCCACCAGCCGCTCGCGGCGCGCATCGGGCTGCATCTCATCCTGAAGCCACTCCGCCATGCGGTCGACGCCGGCGCGATCGAGCGCCAGCATCGAGCCCCAGCGCTGGCCGGGCTGGCCAATCTGACGCTGCACCGCTTCATCGACGTTGATCTGCTGATGGCGCGCGTCGTAAGGGGTGATGGCCCAAATCAGGCGCGGCTTTTCGCCGCTCTCACGCAGCGGCTGATGCAGCTGCCATTCGCGCAGGGCGCGGCTGGCGAGATCGACATCCTGACGCTGGCTGGCGGCGGTGCAGATCAGCATCAGATCGATGCCCTGACGGCCGGCGTAGAGGCCAGGCAGCAGGGCGCGTTTCTGCTCCAGCGCCAGGGCGAACAGCGGATCCTGCTGCGCCAGGCGCTGGCGCTCGTCACGCGCTGCCGCGTCGGCGGGCACGCCGGGCGCGGGCAGATCCAGCATATCGGCGTCGTCATACAGGGCGGTGCGCGGCGTCGAACTCAGCGGCATCACCAGCTCCAGCGTCAGCAGCGCCAGCCAGCCGAGCGGCACCTGCTGCGGCTTGCCGATGCGGTTGCCGTTGAGCGGGCAGACTTCCACCTTCATCTGCCGATCCTGCTCGCTGGCGTGGGCGATCAGCTGTTCGCTCGGCAGCAGGGCGTGATCCACCAGCAAGCTGAGCGGCGCGAGCACGCGGCTGGCGCTGCGCAGCTGATGACGCAGGTGCAGCAGATGGCGCAGCATCTCGCTCAGCGCCGGCTGCGTCGGCCAGAGCAGCGCGAAGAGCTGCACCCGGTCGTCGACGCTGAGGGCGGGCGCCAGTTCGACCGCCTGCGGCCAGAAGTGACGGTCGAGTCGCGCCTCGTGCAGGCGGTGACGGCGGCTCCAGGCCCAGAGCGTCACCAGCGCGTCGCCGTCGAGCCCGCCGACGGGCGCGTTGAGCCGCTGGCGCTGCAAACGCTGCAGCTGCTGGTCAAGCTGCGCGCTTTCCGGCTGCGGCGCCTCGGCGCGGCAGCTCAGCACCAGGCGTAAAATTTCCGCCTCGCTCATCAGCGCCAGCTCAACCGGCCACTCGCCGGAGAGGGGTTCACGCTGATGGCAGTAGCGCGTCGCGGCGGCAAAGTCGAGGTTGCCGGGATTGATCTGCTGAAACACGTTGAGGGTTTTCTCGCCGAGGCGCGCCAGCATCTGGCCCTGCGCGTCGGCGACCATTTCGCTCAGCAGCCAGGCTTTGCCCGCCTGCGACTGGCCGAACAGCGCCAGCGTCACCGGGCGTGCCACCTGCTGCGCCAGGGCGTCGCTCTGCGCGCGGGCGCGGCGCAGCTGACGCGTGACGGTCTCCGCCTCCAGCGCCAGGCGCGGCGCGGCGTCACGGTGTTCGGCAATCCAGCCGAGGCTGGCGTTGAGCGCCTCCTGCAGCAGGCTAAGACGTTTTGCCAGCGTCTGCGGCTGGCGCGGTTTTACAGTTCTCATCGTTTACACAGGCTTCCGCTGTCGATCCAGTACTGGGCATGGGCGTTGCCCGTCGGCGAGAGGGTATTGAGTTTCAGGCTCAGTTGCTCAAGCGGCACGCGCGTGCCGTCGTCGAGGCGCGCGTCGCTCAGCACCAGCCGCTCCGGTCCCGGCAGCACCGGGCCGGGCGCGACCGCCAGCTTCACGCGCAGCACGCTCTCGCCGGCAACCTTACGCGCCAGCTGGGCGTCGTTCAGCGTCAGGCTGTAGAGCGGCGAGGCGGGCCAGCGATCGTTGTCGAGCTGGCGAAAGCCGAGGCAGACGTTGCCGCGAATGCGAAAGCTGCTTTTACGATCGAGCGCGAAGCTGCCATCGTCGAGATCGATATCGCTGTAGCAGAGATTATCGTCGGTCAGCGCCTGGTTTTCGTCGAGCACGCCGAGGTAGCGGATGGTCGAGTAGGGTTCGAAATCGCCCGCGCGGAACCAGAAGCTGTTCAGACGCAGATCCAGCGCCAGCAGGCAGAGCATGGCGCCCACCGCCGCAGTGGATTTCGGGTTGTCGATACGCCCATGTTTATTAAAGGGATACCAGTCGCTGGTGTGGTAGCCCTCCAGCGAGAGAATGCGGCTGCCCGGCAGCGGCTGCAGATGACGCACCAGCGCCTGAATGCCGGGGAAGCGCGACGGCCGACCGGTGAGCAGCAGCACGTCGCACTGATAGAGCGATACCACTTCGCACATCGAGCGCAGCGCCGGAATGATCGCCATGCGGTGCTGCATAAACTCGGCGTGCAGCTGCGCCAGGCTGACGATCAGCGGCACCTGCAGCAGATCGAACGCGCTCTCGGCGCCCAGCGCGCGCTGGATTTCGCCGTTGATAAAGGCGAGCACCGCGTCGGCGGGACGCTGTTCGACCAGCTCGCCGAACAGGGCGTTGATCTCCGCGTGGCTCTCCAGCGGATCCCAGTTCTCATAGCGCTCCAGCACCGCCTGCGCCAGCGGAATAAAGAGCTGCAGCGTCGCCTGCTGGCGCAGCGTGGCCTGGCCGTCGAGGCGGCCGTCGTGGCCGAACAGCTTGTTCAGCAGCGGCTCGGCCAGCGCGAGGCCCGCTTTTTGCAGGCTCTGCTGCAGCGCGGGCAGGATCCAGAGCTGGATCACGTCCAGCAGAATATCGTCACCCGCGACCTTGAAGCCTTCGCGGAACAGCAGCCGCGGGGTGATCTTGACGTTATTGCCCTGGCCGTCGTCGAGACGGTAGTGGGTAATCGCCAGATCGGTGGTGCCGCCGCCGATATCGATCGAGGCGATGCGCAGGCTTTTGCCCGCCACCTCGTCCGCTTCGCGCGGCCGATCCGGACGCGCGGTGCTGCTGAAGAAATCCTGCGCGCGACCGGCGAAGTTGACCTGGGTTTCGTTGAACAGCCAGACCATCTGGCCGCAGGTGGCTTCATCCCACTCCATCTGCACGTCGGGCACCGGCTTGCGGCAGACCGGCGGCGCGGCGGCGTCGAACGGCTCGTCGCCGGCGTGCCAGCCTTCCGCTTTCCACACCAGGGCGATCGCCTGCTGCATGCGGCGACGGAAAATCTCGCGCTCCGGCTTCGGCATCGCCGACGGCAGCGTCAGGATGACGTGGCGCAGCTGACGCGGCGCGTGGCTCTGCGGCATGCGCTGGCGCTGCGCGGCGCTGTTCATCTGCATCAGCGCCTGCGCCAGCAGCTCGCACAGCATAAAGGTCATCAGCGAGCTGCGGCTGTAGTGGGCGGAAAAAACCGGCAGGCGATCGTCGGCGGCGAGGGCGTGCAGCGGCTCGCCTTCGTCATTGAGCAAGAAGGTGAAGGGCGCGGCGTTGGCCTGCGGCTCGTTGGCGCCCTGCGGCTGGTTAAAGCGCCAGCCTGGCTGATAGCGCGCCTCGTCCCACAGGTAGCGGCGCGGGCTGGAGATGCCGGTGCTGCCCTCAAGGCCGGCGCGCTGCAGCGCCAGACGGCTCGCTTCGCGGCCGACGCGCGTCAGCGACGGCCACATAAAGGCGTTTTCGCGGCCGCTCTGCAGGGAAAAGTTCGCCTTGCCGAAGTGCGTTTCGGCGAACTCCAGCCGGCTGTCGAACAGTTCGTTATAGACCTGATGCGGCTGCGACAGGTCGCGCAGCTGCAGTTCATAGGTCTGCTTCAGGCCGTTGCTCTCTTCGGGATGATCCTCCACCAGAATGCCGCAGGTGTGCGAGTTGCCGACGTCGAGAATAATGTCGACGTTGACGGCGGGCGTCTGCTGGCTGGCGGCCTGAATATGGATATCGCTGAGGTTGAGCTGCTCGCCGAGCAGTTCGAGCAGATTAAGGTAGTGCGCCTGATATTCGAACTCGCGCAGCGCCTGGGCAATCGCCTGCTCGCGGCGGTCGCCGACGCGATCGCTGAAGGATTCGCGCAGCCAGCCGTCTACCCAGGGGTGATCGAGAAACTCACCCAGCTCATAGTTGTGCCAGGCGAGGGAAAAGGTGACGCCGTTTTGCGCGTCGGCGGGCGTCAGGCCGAGCGGCTCTTCGCCCTCCGCCACGAGGCGGGTATCGAACGCCAGGGTGGCGCGATGAGTGTTGCCCGCCGCATCGGGCTGCGCCAGCGCGGTCAGACGCAGACGCGCCCAGTTTTCCGGGCCGCCGATAAAGCGTCGGCCGCTGGCGCAGCGCAGCATCGGCAGCGGCAGCCAGCAGTCCGCCAGCAGCGCCAGCGAGTCGACCAGCGCCACGTCCGATTCGGGACGCACCACTTCCGGCGCGCCGCCGTCCTCGGGATAGAGCAGAAACTTGCCGCTGTTGCCGTCAACGTTGAGGCGCAGCAGCGGACCGTTCGCCGTCTGACGCACAAACTGGCGGCGCGCCTGGCCGGCGGCGATGCGCAGGCCGAAGTCGAGAAACTGCACGCCGCTCTCTTCGATCAGCGTGATTTTTTGTTTGTCATCGATCAGGGGAGCCAACATGGTTACTTACTCTCGCGCGTAATCGTCATCGGGAAGGATTTGTTGTCGCTGAACAGCGCTTCGCACACGGCGGCGCCGTCTCCCGGTTTACACATCAGCTGCGGCATGCGGTAGCGCGAGCCGTCGCTGCATTTGGCGGTATAGCGGCTGCGGATCGAGAGCTGGCCGCTGCCGAGCATCGCGGCGGAAACCTCGTCGGCGCTGCAGCGCAGGTTATTGCCCTGGGTGACCGTGGCGCTGCCTTTGCCCGCGCTGAGTTCATAGCGCAGCACCGGAGAGGCGCCGCCCGGCAGGGAGTTTTGCATCACCACGCGCCAGCGGCCGTCGACCACGCTAATCGCGCCGTTGCGGACGTCCTCCACGCTCATTTTCAGCGCGGCGTCGGCGGTGGGCACGGCGGGCGTCACCACGCTGGCGAGCGTAGCGGAAGGCGCAGCCGGCTCGGCGGGCGCGGCGACGCTGGCCGGCGCCTGCGGCAGGGTGGTCGCCAGCTTCTGCGCGGCAATCAGCGCGGCAGGCGGCGCAACAGCGGTAGCCACCACCGGCGTGCTCGGCTGCGGTGCGGCGACCGGCGTCGGCTGATGCAGCCAGAACGCGGCGGCGGCGGCCACTGCCAGCGCCAGCGGCGCGAGCATCCAGACGCGCATGGCGCGGCGCGGCGCGACAGCGGGCGTCATCACCGGCGTGGCGTCAGGCAGGGGTTCTGGTTCAGGCAGCGGCTCTGGCTCAGGGATGATTTCCGGCATCGCAGGCGGCGGCGCGGCGATGACCGGCTCCGGCAGCAGCGGCGGCAGCGCCTCTTCCAGCGTTTCGCGCAGGCAGGCGAGCGCGTCGTCGCGCGTGCGCGCCTGCGCGTCAACAAAGCCCCAGAAGGTGATCACCGGCTTGCCGTCCACCAGATAGACATACTGCTGATCGGGAAACTGCAGCGCTTTGGCCAGCAGCGCGCCGAACAGGCGCATCGCCGGATTGTCGGCTTCGCGCGCGCGCGCGCTGAGTGCCTGCATCTCCTGCTGGGTCGCTGTGAGCTGATCCAGCGCCTGACGGCGCTCATAATCGCTGGCGCCCAGCCAGGATTTCACCTTGCCGCTGAACGGCGCGTACCAGTCGAGGCGGTCGCCGCGCGCGTTGGGCTGAGGAATGGCGAGGCAGTTTGCCAGCGCGGTCTGACGACGCAGCCGCAGGGTTTCACGTATTTGCAGGGCGGATGCGTAGACCGGCTGGCCGTTTTCACCCAGCGCCAGCACCGCGTCGAGATTGCCGCTGCGCAGAAAAGTTTTTGCCACCTGTTGGGCCCTTATCGGTCGAATTCTGAGGCAGAAAATCGTGTGTTATCGGCGATTGGGGTGATTTTACGTCGAGCAACAGCAAATCAAACGGCGGAAAAAACGGTGATTAAGGGCGTTTTTCGCGCGCTGCGAGAAAAATGTGCAGCGCGCGTAAGCGGTTATGCGGCGCGCGGCTTCAGCACCGCGTGCGCCGCCAGCCCGGCGACCAGCCCCCAGAACGCGGCGCCGACGCCAAGCAGCGAGAGGCCAGAGGCGGTGATCAAAAAGGTGATGACGGCGGTGTCGCGCGTACTGGGATCCGCCAGCGCGCGCGTCAGGCTGCCGCTCAAGGTCGACAGCAGCGCCAGACCGGCGAGGGTGGCGATCAGCGGCGAGGGCAGCGCCACAAACAGCGCGGCGATCAGCGCGCCGGAGAGCCCGGCCAGCAGATAAAAGCCGCCGGCCAGCGCGGCGGCCATCCAGCGCCGACGCGGATCGGCGTCGACCTCGTCGCCCATACAGATGGCGGCGGTGATTGCGGCGATGCAGACGGAAAAGCCGCCAAACGGCGACAGCAGCAGGGCGGCCAGCCCGGTCCAGCCGATCAGCGCCGAAACCGGCGGCTGATAGCCGTGCGCCTGCAGCGTGGCGATGCCCGGCGCGTTTTGCGACGCCATGGTGACGAAGAAAAAAGGCAGGCCGACGCCCAGCAGCGCGGTGAGGCTAAAATGCGGCATGATGCCCTGCGGCAGGGCGAAGCTGGCCGCCTGTACCGGAAAATGGATTGTCTGCCGGGCCAGCGCCACCGCGACGCCGGCGGCCAGCGCGGCGAGAATGGCGTAGCGCGCCAGCCAGCGCCGCGCCAGCAGCCAGGCGAGACACATGGCGCCGCACAGCGCAAAATCGTGCTGCAGTCCGGTAAACGCCTCCAGACCGAAGCGCAGCAGGATCCCGGCGAGCATCGCCGAAGCGAGCGCGGGCGGGATAACGCGCATCAGACGCGCGAACAGCCCGGTGACACCGCTCAGCACGATCAGCGCGTTGGCGAAGATAAACACGCCCACCGCTTCATTGAGGGTCAGCCCCTGCAGGCTGGTGGCCAGCAGCGCCGCGCCGGGCGTCGACCAGGCGCACAGGATCGGCATGCGCGTCCAGAGTGACAGGCCCAGCGAGCAGAGGCCCATGGCGATGCCCAGCATCGACAGCCAGCCGCCGATCTGCACCGAGGAGGCGCCGGCCGCCTGCGCCGCCTGAAAAATAATGGCCGCAGAGCTGCTGTAGCCGACCAGCACGGCGACAAACCCCGAGACCAGCAGGGGAAAAGAGAAGGCGGATCGCGCCGTGATGCTCTGCATAAAACCTCCGTCGTGCGTTATAGCGCACATCGTAGCAGTGTGCGCTATAGCGCTCAAGTGCTACACTGCCGCCACGATTTCAGGAGAAGCCTATGGAAAATCTGCATCAGCATCTCAGCGAGGCGCTGAAACAGCTGCGCCAGGCGAACGGCTGGAGCCTGACGCTGGCCGCGGAGCGCACCGGCGTCAGCAAAGCGATGCTCGGCCAGATCGAGCGCGGCGAGTCCAGCCCGACGGTGGCGACGCTGTGGAAAATCGCCACCGGTTTTAACGTGCCGTTTTCCTTTTTTATTCAGGGCAACGGGCTGCCGCCAGGGGAAAGCGCGCGCTTCAGCCAGCCTAACGCGCAGATGACGGTGCGTCCGCTGCTGCCCTGGGACGCGCAGCTGCGCTTCGATCTGCTGGCGGTGGAGCTGGCGGCCGGCGCGCAGAGCGACTCCTCGCCACACGAAAAAGGCTGCGTCGAGCAGGTGGTGGTGATCGAGGGCGAGCTGCTGCTCGGCACCGGCGGCGTCTGGCGGCGGCTGCAGGCGGGCGAGGCGTGGCAGTTTGCCGCCGACGTGGCGCACAGCTACCGCAATCCGCTCGCCACGCCGCTGCGCTTTCACAGCCTGATCCACTACCTGCAGCGCCCCTGACCTTACAAATTGATACGAAGGTAAACTACACAGTTTACCTTCGCATCTCTATACTGCGATGAACGTAAGGAGAAGAGCGATGAGCGAACTGACTGAATCGGCCGCAACGCTGCGCAGGCTGATCGGCAAGCTGAGTCGTCGACTGCGCGAATCCGCGCCGCCGGGCGATCTCACCTGGTCGCAGGTCTCGGTGCTGGGCTATCTGGTGCGCGACGGCGCGATGACCATTACCGAACTGGCCGCGGCAGAAGGGGTGCGCACCCAGTCGATGGGCGCCACCGTTGCCAGCCTGCTGGCGGTGGGCATGGTGCAGGGCGAAGCGGATCCCCACGACGGACGCAAAACCCGCTACCTGCCGACGCCGGCCGCCTGCGCGCTGATCGCCGCCAACCGCGCCCTGCGCGACGACTGGCTGGTGCGCGCCATCGACACGCAGCTTAGCCCCGACGAACAGCAGCTGCTGCGCGCCGCTGTTCCCTTACTGCAACGACTCGCCGACAACGCATCCTGAGAGGATTTTCCATGGCTCTGACCACCCTTGATACCCAAACTGCCCTGATTATTATCGACCTGCAGCACGGCATCGTGCGCCTGCCGCTGGTGCACGAGCCGCAGCCGGTGATCGACCTTTGCGCGCAGCTTGCCGACGGATTTCGCGCGCATCAGCTGCCGGTGGCGCTGGTGAACGTCGCCGGCGGCGCGCCGGGCCGCAACGAGCAGGCGCGTCACAGCGGCGACCTGCCGGCGGACTGGGCGACGCTGGTGCCGGAAATGGCGCCGCAGCCGGGCGATATCACCGTGACCAAGAAAACCTGGGGCGCGTTTCATCAGACCGATCTGCACGCTGAGCTGCAGCAGCGCGGCGTGACTCAGGTGGTGGTGTGCGGCATCGCCACCAGCATCGGCGTGGAGTCCACCGCGCGTCAGGCGTATGAACTAGGTTACAACGTCACCTTAGCCACAGACGCCATGACCGATCTTAATCTCGACACCCATAACAACAGCGTCGAGCTAATTTTCCCGCGCCTCGGCGAAACCGGCTCTACCGCCGACGTGCTGGCACTGCTTAGCGCGCGCTAAGATGACGATGGCGCAGGCGGGTCTGACGCGCTGGGCCGGGCTGATTGCCGGCTCGGCGGCACTGGTCGTGGCGCTGGAGTGGCTGCATATTCCGGCCGCGCTGCTGCTCGGCCCGATGTTCGCGGCCATCGGCTTTGCCGCATCCGGCCGCGCGCTGAAAATATCGCGGCCGCTGTTCAACTGTGCCCAGGCGACGGTGGGCGCGATGATCGCCGCGGCGATCCCCGCCACTATCTTTCATGAGATCGCCGATGACTGGCCGCTGTTTGTGCTGTGCGTCGGCTCGGTGATCGTCGCCAGCCTGGTGCTGGGTGGGCTGCTGGCGCGCTTTCGCGTGCTGCCCGGCTCGACGGCCATCTGGGGATCCTCGCCCGGCGCGGCCACCGCCATGACGCTGATGGCAGAGAGCTTCGGCGCCGACGTGCGTCTTGTCGCCTTTATGCAATATCTGCGCGTCATGATGGTGGCGCTGGTGGCCACGCTGGTGACGCGCTTCTGGGCAGGCGGCGACGGCGGGGCGCCGGCAACATCGCCCGCGCTTAATCTCTTCGCGCCGTTCGCGCCGCTCTCGTTCCTGTTTACGCTGCTCACCATCGCCGCCGGCGTGCTGGCGGCGCGGCTGCTGCGCATTCCCGCCGGTCCGATGCTGATGACGCTGATCGTCGCCTCGGTGGTGCAGGATGTGGGCTGGGTCGAGATCACCCTGCCGAAATGGCTGCTGGCGCTCGCCTACGCCTTTGTCGGCTGGGGCATCGGCCTGCGCTTTAGCGCGGAGATCCTGCGCTACGCGGCGCACGCCTTTCCGCGCGTGCTGCTGTCGGTGCTGACGCTGATCGCCATCTGCGGCCTGTTCGCCTTTCTGCTGGTGAAATTTGCCGGCATCGATCCGCTCACCGCCTATCTGGCGACCAGCCCTGGCGGCGCGGATTCGGTGGCGATTATTGCGGCGTCAAGCAACGTCAATATGCCCTTTGTGATGGCGATGCAGACCGGGCGCTTTATCGTGGTGATGTTCACCGGTCCGATTTTATCGCGCTGGATCGCCAACTGGATGGCGCGGCGCGCGTCCTGAAAAACGCCCCGGCGTCTGGCCGGGGCGATAAGGTTTACTGAAAGGCGTAGCTCAGCGTCAGCCCGACGCTGTAATTCCGTCCCGGCGCCGGTTCGAAATAGCGCCCATTCCCCTCGTTAACGATAACGGAACCGACATAGTTGCGGTCGAACAGGTTATCGACGCGGCCAAAGAGATCCAGCGTCCAGTTCTGCACCAGCCACTTATAGCCGCTGTTAAGCGCCGCCACGGTATAGGCGGGCGCCTTAACGTCGTTAGCGTCGTTGGCGGCGATATTGCTCATATAGCGCAGCTCTGCACCGGCGTAAAAGCCCTGTTCCGGCGCGTACTCGACGCCGGTGTAGAGCATATTGCGCGCGATGCCGGGGATGCGGTTGCCGTTGCAGCTCTCGTCACCGCAGGCGTTGCTGCGGTAGCGCGCGTCAAGCAGCGTCCAGGCCGCCTTGACCCGCCAGTCGGCGGCGAACTGCTGATCTACCCCCAGCTCCAGCCCGCGCCGACGGGTTTCCCCGGCGTTTTTATAGGTGGTGCGGCCGCCGAGGCTGGTGTCGGTGACGATTTCGTTTTTGGTGTCGGTCTGGAACAGCGCGGCGGTGATCAGGCCGTTGCCGATGCGTTTTTTCGTGCCCAGCTCCACCGTGTCGCTGGTTGCCGGTTTTAAGCCGGTGTTCAGGCCGGTTTCGCCGTCGGCGCGATAGGAAAGCTCGTTGATGGTCGGCGTCTCAAAGCCGCGACCGGCTGAGAGATAGGCGTTCCAGCTGCTGTCGATCGCATACTTAAGGGACGCGGCGGGCAGCCATTTGTGGTAGCGCGCATCGCCGCTGTCGTCGCCGTTGCGGGCGGTGACGTAGTAGTCGTTGGAGTCGAAATTAACCGTGCTGAAGCGCAGCCCGGCGTCCAGCGACCACGTGTCGCTCAGCTGCCAGGCGGTTTGCAGATAGGGATCGAGGTTCCACATCAGGTTACGTTCGTTGCGGCGGATATCGCCCTTGACGCCGTAATCGCTGCCGCTGAAGTTCTCGAAGCCTTTGCGGCGCTCGGTCATGGTTTCATAGTCGAGCCCGCCGGTCAGCGTGACCGGCATGCTGAACAGGGTGTCGCGATGGGTCCAGCGGGTGTCGATGCCCTGATAGTGGCGCGTCAGGTCGATCACCCCGCCCGGATGGGTCGGGTTGCTCTGGGTCGCTTTAGGGATCGACTGATACTGGGTGGTTTCACGGATCCCGGCGTACATCATCACGCTGAGATCGTCGTTCTCGCTCATCTGGCGCTGATAGCGCAGCCCGCCCTGGGTCTGATCCACGGTTTTGCGCGTGTTGTAGAGCGTGACGTTGCTTACCACCTGGCGCGGATTGTCGCGCCACTGATCGGGCGTCAGACCGCCGGGATCCTGC
This sequence comes from Pantoea sp. Z09, assembly GCF_022394795.1. NCBI lineage: Bacteria > Pseudomonadati > Pseudomonadota > Gammaproteobacteria > Enterobacterales > Erwiniaceae > Pantoea > Pantoea sp. Z09. The sequence goes on along the minus strand of NZ_CP092373.1, from coordinate 2,013,330 downwards.
GCCTCGATATGCACGCTGTTGAACAGCAGCGTCAGGGTGCTGACATCGTCGATGCGCACGCCGAGCTTCGCGTTGCCGAGATTCTTCTGCGCCTCGCTGTGGTCACGGTAGCCGTGCGTAGTGAAGCGCGAGGCGGAAACCGTGTAGTTGACGTCGCCCGCGTGCGTGCCGTCGCCGGTGGCACCGCTGGCCTTAACGCTGTTGCGCCAGCTGCCGTAGCTGCCGTACCAGCTGCCGACTTCCAGCGTGGTCGGCTGCTGGCCGGTCTGGGTATCGACGTTAATGACGCCGCCGGAGGCGTTGCCGTAGAGCGCGGAAAAAGGGCCGCGCAGCACGTCAATATGGTCAATGGAGCCGATATCGATATTGGAGGTTTGCCCCTGGCCGTCGGGCATGGTGCCAGGAATGCCGTCGACGTAGAGGCGCAGCCCGCGCACGCCGTAGGTCGAACGCGCGCCAAAGCCGCGCACTGAAAGCTGCAGATCCTGCGCGTAGTTCTGGCGGTTCTGAATTTGCAGGCCCGGCACGCTGCCGAGATTTTCCGACAGGTTGACGCGCGGCGCGGCCTGGCGCATATCCTCGCCGTTCACCACGCTGACGGCGGCGGGCGTATCGAGTTCGGACAGGCCGGCTGGCGCCGGCGCGGCGCTGACCACCATGGTGTTGCTGCCGGTGTTGTCCGCCGCCAGCAGCGGCAGCGGCAGCAGAGCGGGCAGCAGCACGCTGGCCTGACGCAGGGAGACATTTTTCATGGATGAAAGACCGTTATAAAAGAGACGAAAATGAACCAGCTGGAACAATGTGCGCGTATGTTAAGGTTTTTTACGATTATTTGAAAAGCGTAAATAATAAGGACGTTTTATGCGAAATTCAGCGTCAAAAAATGTTTTCCCAGGCTGGCTTTTTGCCGACTTTCCCTTCAGTGTTAGCTGTTTAGTGAATGGACAACAGGAAGAATGAGTATGAGTCAACAAACCGCAGTCGCCGTACTGGGTTTAGGCGCGATGGGACACGCCTTCGCCGCCAACCTGCTGAAAAAAGGCTTTAAGGTCTATGGCTGGAACCGCACCCGCGCGCGCGGCGAGGATCTGGTCGCGGCCGGCCTGACGCTGAGCGACAGCCCGCAAGAGGCGGTGCGCGACGCCGACGTGGTGATTGCCATGCTCGCCGACGGTGAGACCACGGAGCAGACGCTGCATCAGGTCAGGGATGCGCTGAAGCAGGGCGCGACCCTTGCGCAGATGGGCACCATCGGCGTGGAGAAAACCGACGCGCTGATCGCCTGGTTCGCCGGAGAGCGTCCGGACGTGCTGTTTATCGATGCGCCGGTTTCCGGCACCAAAGCGCCGGCTGAAAACGCGCAAATCCTGGTGATGGCCAGCGGCGACCAGACGCGCGCCCAGGCGGCGGAAGCGGTGTTCGCCGCCATCGGCAAAGGCACCCAGTGGCTGGGCGAGGCGGGCAAATCGTCGCGCATGAAGCTAGTGGTCAACAGCTGGCTGATCGGCCTGATGCAGAGCCTCGCCGAGAGCACGCGACTGGCGGAGTCGTTCGGCTTCAGCACCGACGATCTCTGGCAGGTGCTTGAAGGTGGCCCGCTGGCGGCGCCCTACGCCAAAGTGAAGCTCGCCATGATCGCCAGCGACGATTACACGCCGCAGATGCATCTGGTGTGGGCGCTGAAAGACGCGAAGCTGGCGCTGGAAGCGAAGGGCGAGGCGAAGCTGCCGGCGCTGGAGAATATCGCCGAACTCTGGCAGCAGGCGGTGGACGCCGGCTACGGTGAACAGGATCTGGCGTCGATCTATCGCTTTCTGCAGGCGTAAGGCGTGACGGCGCGGCTGGCGTTCGATTTTACCGCGCGGCCGCTGGTGCCCTATGCGCACGACTATGCGCACGGTGACAGCGAACCCTGGCATCACCACAGCTGCGCGCAGCTGATCCACACGCTCAGCGGCGTGGTGCGCGTCGACATCGAGCAGGGCAGCTGGGTGGTGCCGCCCGGGCGCGGCGTCTGGCTGCCCGCCTTCACCCGCCACGCGCTGCAGATCACCGGCAGCGTCGCGGCGCGCACGCTGTTCGTCGATCCGCTGGCGCGCGCGGATCTTCCCGCCAGCTGTCAGGTAGTACAGATATCGCCGCTGCTGCGCGAGCTGATCGTCAGCGCGCTGCCGCTGCCGGAAACCTATGCGCCCGGCAGCCGCAGCGAGCGTATCTATGAGCTGATCCTCGATGAGCTGCGCGGCCTGGACGTGCTGCCGTTTCATCTGCCGCAGCCGCAGAGCGCTCGCCTGCAGCGCCTGTGCCGCGACATTCAGCAGGCGCCGGGGGAGTGCTGGACGCTGGAGGGCGCGGCGCGGCAGCTGAATCTCTCCGGCCGCACCCTGGCGCGCCATTTTCTGCGCGAGACGGGGCTTCAGTTCAGCGACTGGGTACGGCGCGCACGTCTCGCTATCGCCCTGACGCGTCTGGCGCAGGGCGAGTCGGTACTGCGCGTGGCGCTCGATCTCGGCTACGAGAGCCCCAGCGCCTTTAGCGCGATGTTTCGCCGTTTGTTGGGCGTCACGCCCGCCGCGTATTTTCCGCAGGCAGCGCGGCCGCCGCCGCGTTAAGCAACGCCTGCAGCGAGGCGCGAGCGATATCGCTGTCGATGGCGACGCCCCAGGCGCGCTCGCCCTGGTTGTTCAGGCAGCAGACGTAGGCGGCCGAACGGCTGTCGCTGCGCTTGCCCAGCGTATGCTCGTGGTAATCCGCAATGGTCAGCGTAAGCCCCAGCGCGCGCCGCAGCGCATCGGTTGCCGCAGAGAGCAGCCCATTGCCGCGGCCCTGCAGACGCTGCACGGCGCCGTCCACCCTCAGGCTCGCCTCCAGCCGGGTAATGTCGCCGTCGCTGCGACTCTCCGCTTCCAGCAGCTTCAGCATCGGCTGCTCGACGCCGTAATGCAGACAGAAACAGCGCCAGACGGCGCGCTGCGTCATCTCTTTACCGTGACGATCCGTTTCCTGCTGCACCCGCTGGCTGAAATCCTGCATCAGCGCGCGCGGCAGCCTCAGCCCGTGATTTTGCTCAAGCAGCCAGGCGGCGCCGCTCTTGCCCGACTGGCTATTAACGCGGATCACCGCTTCGTAGCTGCAGCCGATATCGGCGGGGTCGATCGGCAGATAGGGCATCTGCCAGATGCTTTCCTGGCGCTGCTCGCGGATGGCGAAGCCTTTGCGGATCGCATCCTGATGCGAGCCGGAAAAGGCGGTGAACACCAGCTCGCCCGCATAGGGATGGCGCGGATGCACCGGCAGCTGGTTGCAGCGGGTCACCACCTCAACCACCTTTGCGATATCGCTGAAGTCGAGACGCGGCGCGACGCCCTGACTGTAGAGATTGAGCGCCAGCGTGACGATATCGACGTTGCCGGTGCGCTCGCCGTTGCCGAATAAACAGCCCTCGACCCGATCGGCGCCCGCCAGCAGCGCCAGCTCGGCGCAGGCGGTGCCGGTGCCGCGATCGTTATGCGGATGCACGCTAATGCAGACGGCATCGCGACGGCTAAAGTGGCGGCAAAAATATTCGATTTGATCGGCGTAGACGTTGGGGGTGTTGACCTCGACGGTGGCGGGCAGGTTGATAATCATCGGGCGTTCGGCGCACGGCTGCCAGACATCGGCGACCGCCTCGCAGATCGCCAGCGCGAACGCCGGCTCGGTAAAGCAGAAGGTTTCCGGCGAATATTCAAAGGTCCAGTGCGTTTCGGGCCGCGCTTCGCAGCCCGCGCGGATCTGGCGCGCGCCCGCGCAGGCCAGCGCGACGATCTCCGCCTGGCTCTGGCCGAACACCCGTTCGCGAAACAGCGGTGCGGTCGCGTTGTAGAGGTGCAGGATGGCGCGCGGCGCGCCCTGCAGCGCCTCGAAGGTGCGGGCGATCAGCGCGTCGCGCGCCTGGGTCAGCACCTGAATGGTGACGTCGTCGGGAATGCGGCGCTGTTCGATCAGCTCGCGTACAAACTGAAAATCGGTCTGCGACGCGGCGGGAAAGGCGACCTCGATCTCCTTAAAGCCGCAGGCCAGCAGCAGCTGCCAGAACGCCAGTTTGCGTTCGGCGTCCATCGGCTCCGCCAGCGCCTGGTTGCCGTCGCGTAAATCGGTTGAGAGCCAGCGTGGCGCGCTGGTCAGCTGGCGATCGGGCCACTGGCGATCGGGCAGGGCGAGAACGGGAAAAGCACGGTACTTCTCTGCGGGTTGCGTCAACATACTACCTCCTGGTTGGGTCAGCTCAGTCTGCCGTGGCGCGCAGCCGCTCGGCGCGCGCAAAAATGACAACCGATCGCGCAAACGCGACAGCGTTATGCGCCGTCCGGTTAACCTCATGCGGAATCGGCATCGGCGCTTTTCAACGTCTGGTTTACTCTGGCTTTTTTGCGCGAAGAGGAGGCTGAATGAAATATCACGTTGTTGGCATGGCGCTGGCGCTGGCGAGCGCGACGTCCGCGCAGGCCGTTACGCTGCGCATCGCCGATCAAAAGGGCAATATGCGCGCCGAGATGACGGCGGCGCATCAGCTCGACGGGCTGGATTACCGCATTGAGTGGGCGGAGTTTCCCGCCGCCGCGCCGCTGGCAGAGGCGCTCAACGCCGGCGCGGTGGACGCCGGCATCATCGGCGACGCGCCGCTGCTCTTTTCGCTGGCCGCGGGTTCGCAGGTCAAAGCGGTGGCGGTCAGCAAATCGGTGCCCGCCGGACTGGCGGTGCTGGTGCGTCCCGACTCGCCGATTAAAACCGCCGCCGACCTCAAGGGAAAAAGCATCGCCACCGGCCGCGGCTCTATCGGCCATTTTCAGGCGCTGAAAACCCTGGAGCAGGCGGGCCTGAGCGATAAAGATGTTACCTGGCGCTTTCTGCAGCCTGCCGACGCCCGCATCGCCCTGACCAACGGCTCGGTAGACGCCTGGGCGACCTGGGATCCCTATACCGCGCTGGCGGAAGTGACGCAGACCGGCCGCGTGCTGGTGAACGGCGTGGGGCTCTCCACCGGCAACAGCTTCCTGGCCGCCACCGACGCCGCGCTTAATGACCGCGAAAAACGCGCCGCGCTGCAGGATTACGTCAACCGGCTGGCGGCGGCGGATCGCTGGGCCAACAGCCACGTCAGCGATTACGCCCAGACGCTGGCGAAGATCATCGGTTTCCCGCCCGAGGCGGCGGAAAAAGCGTTTTCGCGCCGCCAGTCGCACTGGCAGAGCATTGACGACAACACGGTGCGGCAGCAGCAGGAGACCGCCGACTTCTATCAAAAGTACGGCCTGATCCAGAAAACGCTCGATGTGCAGCCGACCTTTTATCGCGGACTCTCGGTGGCGCAGGGCGGTTAACGCAGGATGCGGTTGCGCGCCGGCGCAAAAAGGCGTAGAAAGCGAACAGAGCACGTTCGCTGCGCCTGGCGTATACTCACCAGAGCGTAACCGCATACCGTGAGGAGTAAAGATGAACAGGCTAAAAACCCTGATGGGCAAGTGGTTCGCCGAACCCGATCAGTTTATGCGCGGCTTAACCAATGAAGATCTGCGCCATTCCGATCGCGACACCCTGATCCTTGACGTCAACGGCACTGCCCGGCTGAACATGAATAACCCCGACGTCGGCAGAGCGATGCGCGCCCGCATGGAAGAGCTGGCGCAAAAACGTTAAGGACGCGCGATGGGACCGCTGGTGATTATGGTCGTGCTGGTGTGCGGCTACTGGTATACGGAAAACCACTATCCCTCGCGGACCCGTCAGGCGCGCTCCACCGGCTGGCTCGCCTATTTTTACGTGGCGATGCACGGCGCCAAATTCGCGCTGCAGGGCTTTTTCGGCGTGGTGCTGATCTACGTGGTGCTGTTTGCGCTTAGCCTGCTGTTCTCCATTCCCCATCTCTTTTTCCCGGACTATGCCGTGCGGGATTACACCTCCTGGCTGACCGATACCACGCTGATGAACTATCCGCTCTTTTTTGAGCTGGGGCTGGCGCTCGCCTGCCTGCGCGCGTGGCGAGCGGGCGTCGCGGCGCGCCGGGCGATGAGGGACAGCCAGAGCAGCATGGCGGAATACCGAAAAGTCGCCAGAGAAGATGGCATGGAGTCGCTGCTGCTGCAGGCGATTGATGAAGAGAAACTGGTATTCGTCACGCTGAAGTCGCGCAAAGTCTATATCGGCTACGTTGCCGCGCCGCGCATCGAACATACCCAAACCCAGCATCTGGCGCTGATCCCCTATATCAGCGGCTATCGTGACAAAGAGACGCTGCGCTTTTGCGAGCAGCATCGCTACTATGAACTCTATCTGGCGCAGAACATCACCCTGGACTCCGAGCCACTTAACCTGCAGCACTTCCGTCATCTGATCCCGATGGAAGAGGTCGAGGCCGTTTCGCTGTTTGACGTCGCCACCTACAAAATCTTTGACCAGTTTTCCACGCCGACCCCGTCAGAGTGACCATTCGTGCCCTGTTGTTTGGCGTTTGTCACGCCTGCGCGTAACATAGCGCGATGTTGAGTTATTTAAGCGCTTATTTCCCCGATGTTAACCTTTGATGGCCATAACGATCTGCTGCTGAATCTCTGGCTGCACCATCGTGACGCGCCGATCGACGCCTTCTTTAACGGCATTGAACGCGGCCACCTCGATTTTCCGCGCATGCAGCAGGGCGGTTTTGCCGGCGGCCTGTTCGCGATTTTTGTGCCGCCGCAGGCTTATATCGCCCAGACAATGCCGCATTATGCCGACATGCCTTATCAGCCGCTGGAGATTATGTGGCAGCAGCTGGCTATCCTGAAGCAGATTGCCGCGCAGTCGCAGGGCCGGGCGCGCCTGTGCTGCAGCGCCGCCGAAATCGCCGCCTGTCGCGATGAGGGCGTGCTGGCGCTGGTGGCACACATTGAGGGCGCCGACGCGCTGGATGAGCACGGCGAACAGCTGCAGGCGTTTTACGATGCCGGCGTGCGCAGCATCGGGCCTTTCTGGAATTTGCCTAACCGCTTCGGCGTCGGTGTTACCGGTGGCTTCCCCGGTTCGCCGGACAGCGGCCCTGGCCTGACCGACGCCGGCTTCGCGCTGATTGAGCAGGCCAGCGCGCTGAATATGCTGATCGACGTGTCGCATATGAACGAAAAAGCGTTCTGGGACACCGCCGCGTGCGCCGCGTCGCCGCTGGTCGCCACCCACTCCAACGCCCATGCGCTCTGCGCCCAGCCGCGTAATCTCACCGACGCGCAACTTATCGCTATTCGCGACAGCGGCGGCATGGTGGGCATTAACTTCGGCAATGCGTTCCTGCGCGCCGACGGCAAACGCGACAGCGACACGCCGCTAAGCGAAATTGTTAAGCATTGTGAACGGCTCATAATGGTAATGGGCGACGATCATGTGGGATTTGGCTCTGATTTTGACGGCATCTCCACGCCAGAGGCGTTAAAAGACGTGGCGGGTTTGCCGCGGCTATTCGCCGCATTACGTGAGGCGGGCTATGATCAGGATCGGCTGGAAAAACTGGCCTGGCGCAACTGGCAACGGGTGCTGCAGAAAATCTGGCAGGGCTGATTCATTTCCTTAACATTTGCGGGTTGATCTCGCTGCGCGGTTAGCGCACCATCAGCCGGCTCAAAATTGCGTGCATAATCACTGGATTGTTTACGTAATGATACCTGACGGGTATCGCTTTGTTCATTCACCTTAGAGGAAGACTATTATGTGGAAAAAACCTGAATTTGTTGATTTACGTCTCGGTCTGGAAGTAACGCTGTACATCTCCAACCGTTAATATTCATGCCCGCCTGCTGTGCGGGCATTTTGTTTCAACGCCGGGTTTCCCCTATGTTCATCAAAGTCCTTGGATCCGCCGCTGGCGGCGGTTTTCCTCAGTGGAACTGTAACTGCGCCAACTGTCAGGGCGTGCGTGACGGCACTATCCAGGCCAGCGCTCGCACGCAGTCCTCTATTATTCTCAGCGACGACGGCGAAAACTGGGTGTTATGCAACGCCTCGCCGGATATCAGCCAGCAGATCGCCCATACCCCAGAACTGATAAAAAAGGGCGTGCTGCGCGGCACCGCCATCGGCGCCATTATTCTCACCGACAGCCAGATCGACCACACCACTGGCCTGCTAAGCCTGCGCGAAGGCTGCCCGCATCAGGTGTGGTGCACGCCGGAAGTGCACGACGATCTCACCAGCGGCTTTCCGATTTTCACCATGCTGAAACACTGGAACGGCGGGCTGCAGCATCGTCCCATCGCGCCGCTGACGCCGTTCAGCGTCGATGTCTGCCCGAACCTGCGCTTTACCGCTATCCCGATCCTCAGCAACGCGCCGCCTTACTCGCCATACCGCGACCGGCCGCTGCCGGGACACAACGTGGCGCTGTTTATCGAAAACCTCGCCAGCAAACAGACGCTGCTCTATGCGCCGGGCCTCGGCGAGCCGGACGCGGTGATCATGCCCTGGCTGCAGAAGGCGGACTGCCTGCTGATCGACGGCACCGTCTGGAAAGATGACGAGCTGCAGGCGACCGGCGTCGGCACCAACACCGGCAAGGCGATGGGCCATCTGGCGCTTTCCGAAGAGCAAGGGCTGATGGCGCTGCTGGCGTCGCTGCCGGCGAAGCGCAAAATCCTTATTCACATCAACAACACCAATCCGATCCTCAACGAGCAGTCGCCGCAGCGTCAGTTTCTGACGCAGCAGGGCATTGAAGTGAGCTGGGACGGCATGGCGATTCATCTCCAGGAGTGAGTGATGCAGATCACCGAGACGCTGACGCCACAGGCGTTTGAACAGGCGCTGCGCGATAAAGGCGCGTACTACCATATTCATCATCCTTACCATATCGCGATGCACAGCGGCGAGGCGACGCGCGAGCAGATCCAGGGCTGGGTCGCGAACCGTTTCTACTACCAGACCAGCATTCCGCTGAAAGACGCGGCGATCATGGCGAACTGCCCGGATCCTGCTACGCGCCGCAAGTGGGTGCAGCGCATTCTCGATCACGACGGCAGCAACGGTCACGACGGCGGCATCGAGGCCTGGCTGCAGCTGGGCGAAGCGGTGGGGCTGACGCGCGAGGCGCTGCTGTCAGAGCAGCATGTGCTGCCGGGCGTGCGCTTTGCCGTCGACGCCTATGTCAACTTCGCGCGCCGCGCCAACTGGCAGGAGGCGGCCTGCAGCTCGCTGACCGAACTCTTCGCGCCGCAGATCCACCAGTCGCGCCTCGACAGCTGGCCGCAGCACTATCCCTGGATCAAGGAAGAGGGCTACTTTTACTTCCGTAGCCGCCTGAGCCAGGCGAACCGCGACGTCGAGCACGGCCTGGCGCTGGCGCTGGAATTCTGCAACACGGTCGAGAAGCAGAACCGCATGCTGGAGATCCTGCAGTTTAAGCTCGATATTCTCTGGACGATGCTCGACGCCATGACCATGGCCTACGCGCTGCAGCGCCCGCCTTACCATACGGTCACCAACAAGGCGGCCTGGCACACCACACGACTGGTATAACATGATGAATGAACACGCTATTCCCGCCTTTCGCCGCGGCTATCGCATGCAGTGGGAAGCCGCGCAGGAGAGCCACGTGGTGCTCTATCCGGAAGGCATGGCGAAGCTGAATGAAACCGCCGCCGCCATCCTCGAACAGGTAGACGGCAAGGCGAGCGTGGCAGCCATTATCGCCATCCTCGACGCGCGCTTCCCGGAAGCGGGCGGCGTCGGCGAAGACGTTAAAGAGTTTCTGCGCGCGGCGTATGAACAAAAGTGGATAATGTTTCGTGACCCAGAATAAACCCGCCGTCAATCCGCCGCTCTGGCTGCTGGCGGAGCTGACCTATCGCTGCCCGCTGCAGTGCCCCTACTGCTCAAACCCGCTCGACTTCGCGCAGCAGGAGAAAGAGCTGACCACGGAGCAGTGGATTGAGGTATTCCGTCAGGCGCGCGCCATGGGCAGCGTTCAGCTCGGCTTCTCGGGCGGCGAACCCCTGACGCGCAAAGATCTGCCGGAGCTGATCCGCGCCGCGCGCGATCTCGGCTTCTACACCAACCTGATCACCTCTGGCATCGGCCTGACCGAGAAGAAGCTCGACGCCTTCGCCGACGCGGGCCTGGACCATATCCAGATCAGCTTCCAGGCGAGCGACGAGACGCTGAACGCTGCGCTGGCTGGCTCGAAAAAAGCCTTCCAGCAGAAGCTGGAGATGGCGCGCGCGGTGAAGAAGCACGGCTATCCGATGGTGCTGAACTTCGTGTTACACCGTCACAATATCGATCAGATCGACAAGATTATCGACCTCTGCATCGAGCTGGAAGCGGACGATGTCGAGCTGGCCACCTGCCAGTTCTACGGCTGGGCGCAGCTCAACCGCCAGGGCCTGCTGCCGACGCGCGAGCAGATTGCGCAGGCGGAGGCGGTGGTCAGCCGCTACCGCGAGCGCATGAGCACCAGCGGCAACCTGACCAATCTGCTGTTTGTGACGCCGGACTACTATGAAGAGCGTCCCAAGCCCTGCATGGGCGGCTGGGGCGCGATCTTCCTCAGCGTGACGCCGGAGGGCACCGCGCTACCGTGCCACAGCGCGCGCCAGCTGCCGGTGCAATTCCCGTCGGTGCTGGAGCAGCCGCTGGAGGATATCTGGTATCGCTCCTTCGGCTTTAACCGCTATCGCGGCTTCGACTGGATGCCGGAACCCTGCCGCTCGTGCGACGAGAAAGAGAAGGACTTTGGCGGCTGTCGCTGTCAGGCCTTTATGCTGACCGGCAACGCCGATAACACCGATCCGGTGTGCAGCAAGTCGCCGCATCACGAGGTGATCCTTGAGGCGAGACGCGAGGCGGCGTGCAGCGACGTGAAAATCGGCCAGCTGCAGTTCCGCAACCGCACCAACTCCCAGCTGATCTACAAAACCCGGACCTTTTAACATGGTCGAGACGCGTCAGCTGCGGCTGCATAACGGCCTGCGCGTTACGCTGATCCATCAGCCCGACGCACAGCAGGCCGCCGCGCTGGCGCAGGTGGCGGTGGGTAGCCATGACGAGCCTGACCGCTGGCCTGGGCTGGCGCACCTGCTGGAGCACCTGCTGTTCAGCGACAGCGCCCGCTTTCAGGGCGACGAACGGCTGATGCCCTGGGTGCAGGCCGCCGGCGGGCGGCTCAACGCCACCACGCTGCCGCGCAGCAGCGCCTGGTTTTTCGAAGTGGAGCCTGCGCTGCTGGCTGAGGGCGCGGCGCGGCTGGCGGATATGCTGGCCGCGCCGCAGTTCCCGTTCGAGGCGATCGCCCAGGAAGCAGCGGTGATCGACGCTGAATACCGGCTGATCCAGCAGCACACGCCATCGCGTCGCGAAGCCGCGCTTTATACGCGCGTCAGCGCGCCGTCCGCTTTTCAGCGTTTCCACATCGGCAGCCGCGAGGCGTTTGGCGACGATATGCCAGCGCTTAAAGAGGCGCTGCATCAGTTTCATCAGCGTTTCTTTGTCGCCGGCGAGACGCAGCTCCTGCTGCAGGGGCCGCAGTCGCTGGCGGCGCTGGAACAGCTGGCGCACGATTTTGCCGGGCGGCTGCCGTCGGGCAGAGCGACACCGCGGGCAGAGGAGATTCGTTTTCTCGCGCAGGCGGATATCGCGCTGACGACCCACAGCCCTGGCGCGCTAGGGATCTCCTTTTACCTGCACGATTTCACGCCTGACGTTCGTGACAACGTCACCTTATTGCGCGAGTTTTTGCAGGATGAGGCGCCAGACGGCGCGATGCATAGCCTGCGCCAGCAGGCGTGGGCGCAGCAGCTGACGTTCAGCTGGCTCAGCCTTGACGCGACGGGCAGCTGGCTGGCGTTGCAGTTCGACACCGAGCAGCCCGACGCGGTCTGCGCCTGGCTTGCCCATGCGCTGCGCGCGCTGGCGCACACCTCATCTGCACAGCGCGCGCACTATTTGCAACTGGCGCAGCAGCGCTTCGCCGCGCTCACGCCGCTCGATCAGCTGCGCGAACGGGCGTTCGGCTTCGCGCCGCCCGCGCAGACGACGCATTTTAGCGCGCTGCTGCGGCAGTTAGCCCAGGCGCCGCAGGCGCGGCTGTGGAGCGCTGCCAGCGTGCAGGGCGAGGCGACAGAGACGCAGGGCTTCAGCCTGCAGCTGCAACCCTGGACGCCGGGCCACTTTCACGGGGCGCTACCGCCGCTGCGTTTCCATCCGCTGGCGCACCGGCACGCTGAGCCGACGCCGCCCGCCGAGCGCGCGCCGCTGATCTCGCTGGCAGGGGACGCGCCCGCGACGCTGCTGCTGCGCCCGCCTTTTTTCACTGCGGTGAGCCCTGCGGACGCCGCCGCAATCGACCGCCGCCTGCGGCCGCTGTTCGCGCTGCTGCGTCATCAGGGTGGCGCGGGCAGCTGGCGCGAGGCGCAGGGCGTCTGGCAGCTTGAGGCGCAGCTGCCGGCAGGCAGCGAAGGCTGGCTGGCGTCGCTGCCGGACGCGCTGCGTCTGGACGGCAGCCCGCCTGCGGAGCCGCCGCCGGACGATGTGGCGATCCGCGAGCTGCTGCGCCGGCTGCCGCAGGCGGTTGCCGCACGCTCTGCCACCGGCAGCTGGCGCGCGGCGCTCTATGGCGGTTCGCCCGGGCAGCAGGCGCTTATCGCGCAGTGGCTGGCGCCGCTGGCTGGCGAGGCTGAGGATCCATGCCCGGCGCCTGCAGCCGGCCGGCGTCTGACTGTCGCCCATCACAGCCGCGAGGGTGCGCTGCTGCTGTTTTTGCCTGCGCCGCCTGAGGTCTCGCTGGCCGCGCTGCGCGCGCTGGCGCTGCTGATGGAGCCGCGCTTTTTTCAGCGCATGCGCGTCGAGCAGCAGATTGGTTATGTGGTCAGCTGCCGCTATCAGCGCTGCGCCGACCGCGACGGCATTCTGTTTGCCCTGCAGTCGCCGGATGTGGCGACCGATGCGCTGCGGGCGCAGTGCGAAACCTTTTTGCAGCAGTTCGTCATCACGGAGGAGGCAGAGAGGCTGGCGACCCTGCAATCGCGCCTCTGCGCCCAGCTAACGGCCGTGTCGTCCAGGGTGGATAAGTTACAGAGTGCGCTGCGCCAGGCGCGCGGCCTGCGCGATCTGGACCAGGCGTCAGTGGATGCGCTCACGCCGCAGGCGCTGCGTCAGGCGCAGGCGCAGCTGGTTCTCGAATGGCCCGGCGCGGTGGCACTGGAAACGCGTTGCGTCGAAACGCAATAGTCACGCCAGGATATTGCTGAATTTATTTGAAAATTAAGACCAAAACTCTTCACTATATCTGCGCCGGGGTTTCAGAGACACTCAAAAGGATTCGGCTGTTTTAAAAGGAACCTAAAGTGAAAAATTTTAAACGTCTTGCGCTGCCGCTGCTGGCCGCTTCTGCACTCTACGCCCCGCTGTCACAGGCGGCTGCTCAGCACTACGACCTTAACCCAGAGCATACCTCGGTCATCGTCACCTGGACCCACTTTGGCTTTTCCCATCCCACCGCGGATATTCCTGACAGCAAAGGCACACTGGTATTCGACAGCGAAAATTCCACCGCCTCGCGCGTTGACGTCACGCTGCCTGTCAGCCAGATCGACAGCCATGTCCCGGCGCTGACCAAAGAGTTTAAAGGCGCTGAGTATTTCGATACCGCGAAATACCCGACCGCCACCTTCCACAGCACCAAAGTGGTCGCGAAGGGCGACAACAAATTTGACGTAGAGGGCAACCTGACGCTGAAAGGCATCACCAAACCGGTTACCCTGCACGCCACGCTGAACAAGCAGGGCGAGCACCCGATGGTGAAGAAGCAGGCGATTGGCTTTGATGCCACCGGCACCATCAAGCGTTCTGACTTCAAACTGGATAAATATGTTCCTGCCGTCGGCGACGACGTAACGCTGACTATTTCCACCGAAGCCTACGCAAAATAAGTTTTTTGCCTCTCTCTCTGACGCTGGAGAGAGAGGTTTTCCCCATCCTTATCCTCGATATATCTCTTTTAACTGCTGGCGCTAAAACCGGTTAACGCTGACAACCTGTTGCACAGTAAATCATCACACCTGAAATAAAAACGGCGCGTTAAATAAGCCTGCGCCCGTTAAAAATGAGGCGAGAATCACAAATCCGCACGATCGTTGTTAAGGCGAAGTCACCTCCCCACCTCAGACGAAAATAAGCAAGCTTATTTTTATCCAACCAGATGAATATTCATCAAAAAAAGCCTTTTTAGCATGATTTTATATTGTGATGATCCTCTCAAATATTGGTCTTTCAAAGGCCGTGTCAATCTTGCGCCATGCGTAATCTCTCCCTGATTTGTGATATTCGTTGCAAATTTAAAGCCCCTGCGTCGGAACAATAGCCTCAGACCGGATGACCTCAGTGAGGGGGCAGAATGCGCATTGGCATAGTGATAAGCGGCGGCGATGTCGCCGGGATTAATAATTTTATCTTTCAGGTGGCGCGACTGGCGCAGGCGGAGATGGTGTTATTTAACGGCGGCATTCCCGGCCTGCTGGAAAATCGGCATCAGGAGATAGGCTGGCGCGAGTTAATAGACTATTCCGTGGCATCGATTCCGCTGATGCAGTCCGGCAGAACTGAAAAAAAATTAGCGCACAGCGACTATGAGCGCATTGCCCGACAGCTTAAGGCGCTGCGCGTAGAGATATTAATACTGGCGGGCGGCGATGGCTCGCTGCAATTTCTGCATATTCTGAGCGAATTTGGCGTTAACTGTTTCGGCGTCGGCATGACCATCGACAATGACGTGTTCGGCAGCGACTACACCATCGGCTTCTCCACCGCCTGCGAACAGGTGCTGAAAGAGGTGGCGAAGCTGCGTAACACCGGGCGCGCGCTGCCGGGACGCGTCTTTATGGCAGAGCTGCTGGGCGGCTTTTGCGGCGAGCTGACGCTGCAGTCGGCGATCAAAAGCAACGCCGACTTCGCGCTGATCCCGGAGAGCCAGATCCCGGTGACGCAGCTGGCCGACCGCATCCGGGCGCGGCTGGAGGTGCAGAACAGCGTGGTGATCCTCTGCTCCGAGGGCTATACGCGCGAATATTCGCCGGGCTTCCAGGGCGCTATCGACACGCTTATCAGGCAGCTGGAGCCGCTGACCGGCGTGCGTATTCGTAAAACCATTATTGGATACGGCCTGCGTAACGGCGATCCCACCTGCGAAGAGATCTATCAGGGCGCCATTATGGCGGCGGAAGTGGTGCGTTGTATTCAGTCGGGCATGCGGAATAAAGCGGTCATTATTAACGGCAGCAATAAACCGATTCCGATTGATTTAATCAGCATGAAAAAACGTCTTGTCGATACCGAAGGGCACTATTACAAACTCGCGAAACAACTGAATATCGTCTGAGGAGAGAGCCATGCTTAAAATTTTATGTGTCTGCGGCTGCGGACTGGGGTCCAGTTTTGCTATCGAAATGAGCGCAAAGGCGGTATTAAAAAAGCTGGAAATTGACGCCGACATCGATCACACCACCATCTCGGAAGCCAACGCTTTTAAGTCCGACATTATTCTGACGCAAAAAGCCTTTGCCGACGTATTAAATGCCGACGCCACGCCGGAAGAGATGAAGCGCGTCATTGTGCTGAATCGTCTTACCGATAAAGGCGAGATTGAAGAGAAGATCCTGGCGTTTTTAAAAGATCGCAGCGCGAAGGTTGTTAATCATGAATAGCGTCATTAATTTTCTGGTGAAAGATTTACTGGGCCAGGCTTCGATTCTGATCGCCTTTATTGCGCTGATCGGCCTGCTGCTGCAGCGTAAATCGGCGGGGAAAGTGGTGGAAGGCACCTTTAAAACCCTGCTGGGCTTTTTGATTATGATGGCGGGCATTAATATTATCGTCGGCGCGCTCACCTTCCTGAACACCATATTTACCCACGGCTTTGGCATGCAGGGTTATATTACGGACGTGGCGGCAATCGCCGGGCTGGCCAACCGCGAGCTGGGATCGGAAGTGGCGCTGACCCTGCTGGTGATCTTTATCGTCAATATTATTATCGCGCGCGTCACGCCCTTTAAATATATCTTCCTTACCGGCCAGGCGCTGCTGTGGATGGCCACCATCGGCACCGTAATCGGCTATAAGGCGGGGCTGACCGGACTGCCGCTGATCCTGACCGGCGGCATCTTCGGCGGCGTAATGGCCGTGGTGATGCCCGCGCTGGCACAGCCGATTGTGCGCCGCATTACCGACTCCGACGATATCGCTCTCGGCCATTTCTGCACCATCGGCTATCTGGTGCAGGCGGCGGTGGCGAAGGTGATCGGCAAAAGCTCCCGCTCGACGGAAGACCTCAAGCTGCCGGACAACTTTAAATTCCTGCAGGACACCTACCTCGCGATGGGCATCGTTATGGTGCCGATGTACCTCATCCCGGCGCTGGCCGCCGGTCCCGCCTTTATTGCCCAGTACAGCAACGGCATGAATTACCTGATGTACGCCTTTATGCAGGCGATGCAGTTTGTCGCTGGGGTCTTCGTGCTCTACAGCGGCGTGCGGCTGCTGCTCAATGAGCTGGTGCCGGCGTTTCGCGGCATCGCGATGCGGCTGGTGCCCAACGCCAGACCGGCACTCGACTGCCCGGTGCTGTTTCCCTATGCGCCGAACGCCGTCATCGTCGGCTTTCTCGCCACCACGCTCGGCTCCATCATCGGCATGATCGTCTTTCCCCTGTTCGGTCTGGCGATGATCCTGCCGGGTTTGCTGACTAACTTTTTCGCCGGCGGCGCGGCCGGGGTGTTTGGCAACGCGCTGGGCGGCCGGCGCGGCGCGATGATCGGCGGCGTGGTGCACGGCCTGTTCATTACGCTGCTGCCCGCCATTCTGGTGCCGATGCTGGAAAGCTACGGTTTTACCGGCGTGACCTTCAGCGACGCCGACGTCATCAGCACCGGCCTGGTGCTGGGCCACGCCTTCCAGGGCAACTGGCTGTTCGTCGCGCTGTTCGTGCTCTTTATTACCCTGATCGCCTGGTTTGTTAACGGAAAATCCACTAAGCCCCGTGAGGAAAAACTCCATGAGTCTGTATAACTTTACCGATCTGCTGCAGGTGGCTAAACAACGCGAATTCAAAGCGCTTGGCTCCTTTAATTTGCACTGTCTGGAAATGCTGCCCGCTTTTTTTAAGGCGGCGGAAAAGACCAACAGCCCTTTAATGATCCAGATTTCCACCGGCACCGCGAAATACTTAGGCCATCGGCTGCTGGTGGATGCGATTTGTTCGCTCTCGGCGAGTAAAAATGTGCCGACCTGCCTGCATCTCGATCACTGTTCAGATTTAGAGGCGATTCAGACCGCGATCGACGCGGGATTCAGCTCGGTAATGTATGACGGCTCGCATCTGCCGATTGAGGAGAATATCGCCAATACGCGCCGCGTGATCGATATGGCGCGCCCGCGCAACGTCTCGGTCGAGGCGGAGCTGGGGGCAATCGGCGGCTCGGAAGATGGCAAGGTGGTGGCGATGGAGGCGATTGCCTTCACCACCGTAGAGGACGCCCGGCGCTTCGTGCATGAAACCGGCGTCGATATGCTGGCGATCTCCATCGGCACGGTTCACGGCCTCTACACCGGCAAGGCGCATATCCAGCATCAGCGGCTGGCGGAAATCACTCACGCCACCGCCACGCCACTGGTGCTGCACGGCGGCACCGGCGTCAGCGACGAGGATATGCGGCTGGCGGTGCGTAGCGGCATCGAGAAGGTCAATGTCGGCACCGAAATGAACGTGCAGTGGGTGGCGCGCTGTAAACAGACCTTTGAACAGGGCAAGGTCAACGACAGCGTGCGTAATTTTCTGGTGCCGGCCAACGACGCGGTGACCAACGTGCTGGTCGAGAAGATCCAGCTGTTCCGTTAATTCGCCTGATTTCCGATTAAACCAGTAATGACCCGGCGCGAGTCGGGGCAGGAGAGGCTATGTTTGGATTTATGAAAAAGTCAGCCCCCGATAAGGGCGCGGATGAAGCGGACATCGATCGTCAGGCGGCGCAGCTGAGCGCTGAAATAGGCGCGCTGGAGCAGCGGCTGGAGATGAACGCGCGCGACGGCGAGGCGCAGAAGCAATTAATGGTGGTCTATAACCGGGCGCTGAGCCTGTTCGCGAAAAGTCGACGTCACCGCGATGAGATAGATGGCCTGTTCGTCAAAATGGATGCGTTGCGCACGCTGACCCGCAAGTCGATCTGAGGAGACCTGATGAGTATTAAACAGGGTTTACAGGAGGCGGGCGCCATCCAAATCGGCGTCAGAGCCGACGACTGGCGGCAGGTGATCGCGCTGGCGGCGCAGCCGCTGATCCGCGGCGGCTATGTGAAAGCCTCCTATCCCGAGGCGGTGATCGCCAATACGCTGACGCACGGCGCCTACTACGTGTTTGAGGAGGGGATCGCTATTCCCCATGCGCGGCCGGAAAGCGGCGTGGTGAAAGACTGCTTTAGCCTGCTGCTGCTGGCGGAGCCGATCTCGTTTGAGGGCAGCGACAAAGCGGACATCGTGATTATGTTCGGCGCGCGCGACAGCAACGCGCACATCGAAGAGGGCATCCGCGCCATTGTGTCGCTGCTGGATAATGAGACGACGCTGACGCGGCTGCGCCAGGCGAACAGCGTAGCGGAGGTGATCGACATCCTATGACACGCGCGACACATTCCAGACAGGTGGTGCTGGTGAACGGCATTCCCGCTTCAGGCAAGAGCAGCCTGACGCGCACGCTCGCCGCGCGGCTCGCTCTGCCGGTGCTGACGCTCGACAGCATTAAAGAGCCGTTTATGGCGAGCTTCGCGCCGGTCGATCGACAGCGTAATCGTCAGCTGGGCTGCGCAGCCTATCAGGCGATCTGGCAGATTGTCGCCCAGGCGCCGGCTGGCTGCGTCTACCTGATCGACGCCTGGTTCGGTTTCCAGCCGAAAAGCGCGCTGGAGCAGGGGCTGGCAAGCGCAGGCGTCAGTCGGGCGCTGGAGCTGTGGATGGCGATCTCTCCTGACGAGGCGGTCGCACGCTATCAGGCGCGGCTGTCGAGCCGCATGCCTGGCCATCCCGGCGCGGAATATCTGCCGGAGCTGCGGCGGCTGGCGGAGCAGGCGCAGCCGATGGGTGCCGGTCCGCTGCTGCGGGTCGACGCCTGTCAGCCGGACACAGAAGGGGCGGAACGCTGGCTGCGGCAGCAATTACTGCCGCCGCGCACCACTTTATTTGCACCCGATAACTCACTGTATCAGCAGGGATAACCCTCAACCGGCCGCCGCGCCGGTTTTTTTATCCCTTGTAATCGCTTGACGTATGAGCAGTTAATGACCGTACTTAATCATTAACCGTCATCTAAAAGGAGAGGATTATGTCACTGCCACCCTTTCTCAAACCGGGCGAAAAAGTCGTGCTCTATGACGGCGTGTGCAAAATCTGCAATGGCTGGGTTAACCTCTTGCTGCGCCTGAAGCTGTCGCGCCGCGTCCGCTTTGCGGCGGTGCAGAGCGAAGAGGGCAAGGCGCTGCTGCGCTTTGCCGGACTGCCTGATGAAAATATTCGCACCATTGTGCTGATCGACGGCGACCGTCACTGGATCCGCGCCGAGGCGATTCTGCGCGTTATGCGGCTGCTGCCTTTTCCCTGGGGCCTGCTGTCGCTGCCGGGCCTGTTTATTCCCCATTTCATCAGCAACTTTTTTTACAACCGCATCGCCCTGAACCGCTACCGGCTGTTTGGCCGCTATGACACGCAGCATCCGGTGACCTCAGATTATCCGGGGCGCTTCCTGCACGCCTGAGGCGCGGCGACTCAGGAGAGAAAATCGTCACGCTGCGGGGTAAAGGTATCCAGCAGCGTGCCCGCCTCCAGGCAGAGGCAGCCGTGCACCACGTTTGGCCCCTTATACAGGGTGTCGCCCGCGCCGACTTCCTGCGTCACGCCATCGATGGTAAAGGCGAAACGTCCGCTTAACACATAGGTCAGTTGCTCATGAGGATGATGATGCAGCGGCCCGACCGCGCCTTCTTCAAAGGTGACTTCCACCGCCATCATTGCGCCGCCGTGTGCCAGCACGCGTCGCGTAACGCCGTTACCGGCTTCTTCCTGCTGAGTCTGGGTTCGGTAAACAAACATCTCTGCTCCTCCGCGATAAAAAGCGATGCGCTGTTGTTTTTGTGAAGTGACTCACACCACGGCGCGCGATTAACCCATGCACTTTAGCCGCTTTTGATTAAAATGAAACGATGTTTCATAAATACTTAAGGGCAGATCATGAAAATCGCATTAATGATGGAAAACAGCCAGGCCGCCAAAAACGCGGTGGTGCGCAAGGAGCTGGAAAACGTGGCGCAGCCGTTAGGCCATCAGGTCTTTAACGTCGGCATGAGCGACGAACAGGATCACCATCTGACCTATATTCATCTCGGCATCATGGCCAGCGTGCTGCTCAACAGCAAGGCGGTCGATTTCGTTATCGCCGGCTGCGGCACCGGACAGGGCGCGCTGATGTCTCTGAACCTGCATCCTGGCGTGGTCTGCGGCTACTGCATCGATCCGGCGGACGCCTATCTTTTCGCCCAGATCAACAACGGCAACGCGCTGTCGCTGCCGTTCGCCAAAGGCTTCGGCTGGGGCGCGGAGCTGAACCTGCGCTTTATTTTTGAGAAAGCCTTCACCGGCGAAAAAGGGCTGGGCTATCCGCCGGAGCGTAAAGAGCCGCAGGTGCGCAACGCCGGCATCCTCAATCAGGTTAAAGCGGCGATGCTGAAAGAGAACTATCTCGACACGCTGCGCGCGCTGGACCCGGAGCTGGTGCGCACCGCGCTAAGCGGCCCGCGCCTGCAGCACTGTTTGTTCGAGCACGGCCAGGTGCCGGACATCGCCGACTTCGTGCGTCAGATTACCCAGTAACGCTCTCTCTGCGCGCGGCGTCTGCCGCGCGCTTCTCTTTATACCTCTCTTGCCAGCGCCGGATTGTAGTGACGGCTCGCCTTAACCAGCATGCGCGTATAGGGCATCGCCGCGCGGTTGGCCACCAGCGTCGGCACGTCCAGCGTCTCCAGCACGCGCCCCTGCTGCATCACCGCCACGCGATGACAGAGATGCGCCACCACGCCTAAATCATGGGTCACCATCAGGTAGGTGAGATTTGCCTGCTGCTGCAAATCGCTCAGCAGGTTAAGGATCTCCGCCTGCACCGAGACGTCGAGCGCCGAGGTCGGCTCATCCAGCAGCAGCACGCGCGGCTCGAGGATCAGCGCGCGCGCAATGGCGACGCGCTGGCGCTGACCGCCGGAGAGCTGGTGGGGATAGCGCGTCTGCCAGGCGCGATTGAGTCCGACCTTCTCCAGCATGGCGACCACGCGCGCCTGGCGCTGGCCGATACCGTGGATCAGCAGTGGCTCCTCCAGAATATCGCCGATGGTGTGGCGCGGATGCAGCGAGCCGTAGGGATCCTGAAACACCATCTGCACCCGTCGGCAGCGCGCGCGATCGAGGCGGCGCCCCAGCGGCTCGCCGGCGATCGCCAGCTCGCCCTGCCAGTGGGTAAACAGCCCCGCCAGACACTTCAGCACCGTGGTCTTGCCGGAGCCCGATTCGCCCACCAGGCCAAAAATTTCCCCTTCGCTGACGCGCAGCGAGACAGCAGACAGCACCTGGGTTTTGGCCGCCGCTTCGCCAAAGCTGAGATTCAGCCCCTCGACAGTGATCATGTTGCGCTCCTTATTCATATAGCCAGCTCGCCTGGCGCTGCAGCACCGGCAGACGGCTGCGACGACGATCGATATCCGGCAGCGCCGCCAGCAGGCCCTGGGTATAGGGATGCTGCGCCCGGTCCAGATCGGCCGCCGCCAGCGATTCCACCACGCGGCCGGCGTACATCACCAGCACCCGGTCGCAGAAGCTGCGCACCAGGCTGATGTCGTGGCTGATGAAAATCAACCCCAGCCCGCGCGCTTTGACCAGCTCATCCAGCAGCGCCAGAATCTGCAGACGCACCGAAACGTCGAGGGCGGAGGTGGGCTCGTCGGCGATCACCAGCTCCGGCTCGGTGATCAGCATCATGGCGATCATCACGCGCTGCCCCTGGCCGCCGGAGATCTCATGGGGATAGAGCCGATAGACGCGCGCCGGCTCGCGAATGCGCACCACCTCCAGCATCTCCAGCGCGCGCCTTTTCGCCGCAGCTTTTTCACCGCGATGGTGGCTGCGCCAGGCCTCGGCGATCTGCTCGCCGACCGGCAGCACCGGATTAAGGGAGTATTTCGGGTCCTGCATAATCATCGAGATGCGCCGGCCGCGCACCGCGCGCATCTGCGCCGGGCTGGCGCGCAGCAGATCGAGGTCGCCGAACCGCATGCGCGCCGCCTCGACGCGCGCCTTCGCCGGATGCAGCTGCAGCAGGGCGCGGCCCACGGTGGATTTGCCGGAGCCGGATTCGCCGACGATCGCCAGCTTCTCCCGGCCAAGCTGAAAGGAGACGCCGCGCACCGCCGGGGTGCTGTGACGTCCGTTAACAAAATCGACGCGCAGATCGTGCACGTCCAGCAACGGCGCGCCGTTACTCACTGCGGGGATCGAGCAGGTCACGTAGGCCATCTCCTAAGAAGTTGAACGCCAGGCTGTTGATCAGGATCGCCAGGCCCGGCACGGTCACTACCCACCAGCACTCCAGCATGTAGGTACGGCCGCTGGCGATCATCGCGCCCCATTCCGGCGCGGGCGGCTGCGAGCCGAGGCCGAGAAAGCCGAGCCCGGCGGCGGTGAGGATAATGCCCGCCATATTCATGGTGATGCGGATAATCACCGAGGGCAGGCAGTGCGGCACGATATGGCGCCACAGCACGCGCAGCGGCGACGCGCCCTGCAGCCGCACGGCGGAGATAAAGTCCGCCTGACGCAGGGAGAGGGTTTCGGCGCGCGCCAGACGCGCGATGGGCGGCCAGGCGGTGAGGGTAATGGCGATCACCACATGTTCCAGCCCAGGGCCAAGCGCGGCAACGAACGCCAGCGCCAGCACCAGGCTGGGAAACGAGATAAAGATATCGGTGACGCGCATCAGCGCCGCGTCCACCTTGCCGCCGAAATAGCCGGCGGTGACGCCCAGCAGCAGCCCGATTGGGCCAACGGTGACCGACACCAGCAGCACGATATAGAGCGTAATGCGCGCGCCCCACACCAGTCGGCTGAAGATATCGCGCCCAAACTCGTCGGTGCCGAACCAGTGCTGCGCGCCGGGCGGACTGAGGGCATTGTCGAGATCCTGCACCAGTGGATGATAAGGGGCGATCCACGGGGCGAACAGCGCCGTCAGGCAAAGCAGCAGCACGATGGTGCCGCCGATAGCGGTCAGCGGATTGCGGGCCATGCGCAGCAGAAAATGGCCGGCGCGCGCGGCGCAGCGCTGACAGCGCGCCAGCCGTTCGCGCGCGCGGCCGGTTGTCGGCGTATCGATCGATAGCGTCATACTTTGGTCCTCGGATCAAACACCTGATAGAGCAGGTCGGAGAGCAGATTGAGCAGCACGAAAATCAGGCCGACCACCAGCACGCAGCCCATCACCGCGTTCATATCCCCCAGCATCAGGCTGCCGGTGAGATAGGAGCCGAAGCCGGGCCAGGAGAAGACCGTCTCGATCAGCACCGCGCCCTCCAGCAGCGAACCGTAGGCGAGCGCCACCACCGTCAGCAGCTGCACCAGGATGTTGCGGAAGGCGTGCTGCCAGATTACCTGCCACTCCGTCAGCCCTTTGACGCGCGCCGTCAGGATGAACTCCTGCGACAGCTGCGCCAGCATAAAGCTGCGCGTCATGCGGCTGATGTAGGCGAGAGAGTGAAAGCCGAGCAGCGAGGCGGGCAGCACCAGATGATTAAGGGCGTTCCAGAACACCGTGCCGTTGCCCGCCAGCAGGGCGTCCACCAGCATCAGGCCGGTGCGGCGCGGCACCACGCCGTCGAGGCTGAAATCGATGCGGCCCGCGCCGCCGACCCAGCCGAGATGCGCATAGAAGAGCAGCAGGCCGACCATGCCGACCCAGAAGATCGGTGTCGAGTAGCCCGCCAGACTGACCACGCGCACCGCATAGTCGATCGCGCCGTTGCGCCGCGCCGCGGCGATAACGCCGAGCGGCACGCCGAGCCCGGCGCCGATCACGATCGCCAGCGTCGCCAGCTCCAGCGTGGCGGGAAAGACGCGCAGAATATCCTGACTGACGGGCTGGCCGGTGAGCAGCGCATGGCCGAGATCGCCGTGCAGCAGGCTGTTCAGGTAGATGCCAAACTGTGCCCACAGCGGCTTGTCGAAGCCGAGCTGATGATAAACCTGCTGATAAGTGGCGTGATCGGCGTCCGGGCCGACGATCGCCAGCACCGGATCGAGCGGCATCACGCGGCCGATAAAAAAGGTGAGCAGCAGCAGGCCGAACAGGGTGATGAAGACCTGGGTGGCGCGCCTGCTGACGCGGCGCAGCTGGGGAAGAGCGGCGATCATGGCGTGCCTCCTGCCAGGCTTTCTGGCGTTTTCCATACGTCGCGCAGGAACGTGGTGGCGGACGGATGCGGCTGATAGGCCTGGACGCGGTTGTTGACCACCACGGAGTCGACCATCTGCGAAATCGGCATCAGTGCCGGGATCAGCTGGTCATAGCGCTGCTGGATGGCGAAATAGGCCTGCTGCTGCTTCGCGGCGTCGCGCTCCGTCAGCGCCTGGTCGATCATGCGGTTGAGCTGCGCGTCGTAGAAGCTGGTGCGCCAGCCCTGGAAATTGGTCAGCCGCGCGCTGTCGGCGTTGTCGGGGTTGTAGACCAGCGAGCGCAGGCTGGAGTGGGGATGTGGCTCGACGCCGCTGCCGCCGCGCCCCACCAGCAGGCCGAACTGCCGATCGCGCATCGCGCCGTAAATCTGGTTGCCGGTGCCGGTGATCATGCGCGCGCGGATCCCCGCCTGCATCAGCGTCGACTGAATGGCGATGGCGACGTTAAGAAACGGCTGATCCGCCAGCACGCGCAGCGTGGTGTCGAAGCCATCGGGATAGCCCGCCTCCGCCAGCAGCGCGCGGGCGCGCGCAATGTCGAGCCGATAGCCGGGATCGGGCAGCGTCGCCGGCATGCCGGACTGGATAGGGCGCTGATGCAGCACGCCGTAGCCCGCCATCAGGGTTTTGTTGATGCCCTGATAGTCCACCAGATAGCGTAGCGCTTCGCGCACCTTCGGGTTGGCGAAATGGGCGTCCTTCATGCTCATCGCCAGGTAGTAGATCGTGCCGCGCTGCACGCTGTCGATGCTCAGGTCGGGATCGTCGCGCAGGGCGCGCACGTCCGGGATTGCCATATTGCTGGCGATATCGAGATCGCCTTTCTCCATCATCAGGCGCAGGGTCTGCGACTCCTGCAGATGACGAAACACCACGCGCTGCATTTTCGCCGCGCCGCGCCAGTAGTCCGGCGCGCGGCTCATGGTCAGCACATCTTTCGCCTGCCAGCCGTCAAGCCGGAACGGGCCGGAGCCCGCCTCATGGGTGGTGAGCCAGCGGTTGCCCCAGTCGTTGTTGACGGCGTGCGCCTGCACGGTCTTGCTGTCGAGCACCACCATGCTGCCGAGCGCGGCGAGGGAATAGAGCACCAGATGGGGATCGTTGGGCTTCGGCAGGCGGATCACCAGGGTGCGTGCGTCGGGGGCGACGATCGCCTGGTCGACGTTAGCTTTACTGAAGCCGTAGGATTTCCACACCGACGCCTGCGCCAGGTTGAGATGCAGCACGCGGCGCATCGACCAGCGCGCGTCGGCGCTGGTCAGCGCGTTGCCGGAGTGAAAGCGCACGCCGTCGCGCAGCCGGAAGGTGAGCGTGCTGTTGTCGGGGCTGATGTCCCAGCTCTCCGCCAGCGCAGGCCGCACGTGGGTCAGCTGCTGCGGATCCAGCTCCACCAGCCCGTCGTAGAGATTGACCACCATGCCGACCACCTCGTTGCCGGTCATGGCGGCGGGATCGAGCGTGAGCAGATTGTTCATATTCATGCCGACGATCAGCTGGTCGTCAGGCGTATTTGCCTGGAGCGACGCGCTGCCCGCCAGCAGCAGCAGCGTGGCGAGCCACGCGCCGCAGCGGGTGCGGATAGTCATAAAGTAAGTCCAGCAGGTCAGAGGTTTATAGTTGTTTGCTGTACTTCTCTCTCAGCGTTACCAGCGGTTCAGCGTATGGGTTTCAATCCAGCTGAAATTAATGTCTTCGCCGAGGCCGGGTCGCGTCGGCAGCTGCACATAGCCCGCGTCGTCCATCGGATCGATCAGGCTGTTCAGGTACGCGGGCGGTTGCTCATAGTCGAGGAACGGATGCAGCAGGCCGCGCTCGTACCAGCGGCAGTTGCGGATCGCCCCAACCACCGCCAGGCTGGCCGCGCCGTTGCCATGCACCTCGCAGTCCATGCCGAACGCCTCCGCCAGGCTGGCGACCTTCATGGTGGCGCCGATGCCGCCGACGCCGTTGGCTCCGGCGCGCAGAATGTCGCAGGCCCCGGCGCGCACCCAGTCGGCGCGGCTGTGATGTTTGCCGCCGAGACTCTCCGGCCCCAGCACGTCGATGCTGAGGTTCTCCGCCAGCCAGGCGTAGGAGGCCATGCTCTCTTCCTCCATCGGCTCTTCGAACCAGCTGAAGTTAAGCTTCTCCAGCGCCTTGCCGATGGTGAGCGCCTCGCTGCGGCTATACCAGTGGTAGCCGTCGAGCATCAGGGCGATATCGGGGCCCACCGCTTCGCGCACCGCGGCGCACGCCCTGATATCCATCTGCGGGCTGGGCGCAAATGCCACCGGCGGCATCCAGGTGTGTAGCTTGATCGCTTTATAGCCGCGCGCTACCAGTTTCTCCGCGAAGCGCGCATAGTCGTCCGGCGTCGACAATCCGCCGGGCAGCTCGTCGCCGCACATGGTGCTGCCGTAGGCGGGCACCCGTTCGCGATAGCCGCCGAGCAGCTTGTGCACCGGCTGCTGCAGCCGACGGCCAATCAGATCCCACAGCGCCTGCTCCACGGCGGACAGGGCGCGCTCGGTGAGCTGATGCGCGCTGCCGCGCTGCCAGTGCGCCAGATCCTGCCACAGCCGCTCGCGATCCATGGCGTTCTGCCCGATCAGCACCTTGCGGAAAAAGGCGTTGACCACATGCGGGCGGATCACCTCCGGCGGCGCAAAGGCGTAACCGCTGTGACCCTCCTCGGTGGTCAGGGTCAGCAGCGCCATCTGCGCCTCGGTTTCGTCGCCGGGATGAGAGTGTCCGGCGCTGTCGGCATGACGCCGGCTGGGATAGGTAAACTGGGTGACCTCAATGGCGCTGATCTTCACGGCACAGGCTCCTTATGCGGCTGCTGCTGCTATTGTGAAATAAAAGTAAAACGGCGTTTCATTTCGTAATCTAGCCTTCACAGATTGTTTACGCATTAGCCAAAGCGGGGTAAATGCAGCCGCATATTTGGGCAGCCGCACAGCCTGATGTGAACAGATTCACGAAGACCGGTGGATTTGTGAGCGAGGCCGCAGTGAAAAACTTCCCCATTGATTGTGCCGCTCACGCTTGCAGATGCGGCAGGGCTGACCATTATTGGTTACATCACCCGTTCATCATTAACCGGCTCTTTCGCCGCGACGGCGAAAGGCAAGGAGAAGACAATGCGCGTTCATCATCTTAACTGCGGCTGTATGTGTCCCTTCGGCGGCGCGCTCTACGACGGATTCAGCCGCTCACCGCTGGCGCACCTTAGCTGCCACTGCCTGCTGCTGGAAACCGACGCCCACGGGCTGGTGCTGGTGGATACCGGCATTGGCCTGCAGGATATGGCGCATCGCGGCCGGCTGTCGGGTTTTTTCCGGCTGTTCAACAATATTCAGTTCGACCGCAGGCTCAGCGCCTGGCAGCAGATCGTCGATCTCGGCTTTAAGCCCGAGGATGTGCGCCATATCATCCTGACGCATCTCGACTTCGATCACGCGGGCGGCATCAGCGACTTTCCGCAGGCGCGCGTGCATCTGCTGCAGCGAGAGCTGGAGACCGCGCCGCAGCGCCAGAGCTGGCTGCAGCGGCAGCGTTTTCGTCCCCAGCAGTGGGGCAACCACAGCGGCTGGCGCGGCTACGCCGCCGGCGGGGAGCGCTGGTTCGGCTTTGACGCGGTGCGGGCGCTCGACGATCTCAACGATGAGGTGCTGCTGGTGCCGCTGCCGGGCCATACGCTCGGCCACGCGGGCGTGGCGGTGCGGCAGGGCGACGGCTGGCTGCTGCACGGCGGCGACGCCTGGTTTTATCGTGAGGAGATGCGGCAGGCGGAACGCCACTGCACGCCTGGCCTGCGCTTCTACCAGTGGATGATGTGCAGCGATCGCGAGGCCTGGCGCACCAATCAGCAGCGGCTACGCGCGCTCTCGCTGCAGGCCGACGCGAAGGTGACGCTGTTTTGCAGCCATGACCGGCGCGAGCTAGGGCTGCTCGACCACCGGTAAAAACATTTTTCGCTGCCTCTTCTCCTTTAACCCATTTTGCGTGATAGTAACGCCACTTTACATTAATAATTCTCATTATCATTTGTATGGGTTAATTCAATGAAAAAATGGATGTTAGCGCTGGGGTTGCTGTGCATAGCGGGGACGGCTGCGGCCAAAACCATTACCGACGTGGCGGGCCGTCAGGTTGAGGTCGCCGCCGAGTCGAAACGCATTATTCTGGGCGAGGGGCGGCAGATCTATCTGCTGGCGGCGTTCGACACCGAGGCGCCGTTTCAGCGCGTGGTGGGTTGGCGCGACGATTTTCACAAAGCGGACTGGGACGGCTATCAGGCCTATGAAAAACGCTATCCGCAGATCAAGACGCTGCCGACCTTTGGCGGCGCCAAAGACGGCACCTTCAACGTCGAGCAGGCGCTGACCCTGAAGCCCGATCTGGTGCTGATGAATCTGGAGTCGAAAGCAGCGACCGACGAAGGCAAGCTGATTGAGAAGCTGCAGGCGGTTGGCATTCCGGTGGTGTTTATCGACTTCCGCGAAGCGCCAATGGTTAACGCGGAAAAAAGCATCCGCATTATGGGCGAGCTGCTGAATAAGCCCGCGCGTGCAGAGGCGATTATCGATTTCCGCCGCCAGCAGATCGCGCGCGTTACCGCGCGGCTAAACGATTTTCACGGCCCGCGCCCGAAGGTGATGATCGACCGCGCCGGCGGCTACACCGACGAGTGCTGCATGTCGTTCGGCAATGAAAACTTCGGTCAGATGGTGGAGATCGCCGGCGGCAGCAATATCGCGAAGGATCTGATCCCAGGCACCTTCGGCACCCTCAACCCGGAGCAGATTATCGCCAGCCAGCCTGATGTGGTGGTGGTGACCGGCGCCAACTGGAAAAACTATAACACCGTGGGCAAATGGGTCGGCGTCGGGCCGGGCGCCGACGTGAAGGAAGCCGAAGCGCGCCTGAAGCGGCTAATGATGCGCGACGCCTTTAAAACCCTGCCGGTGGCGCACAACGGCCACGCGCACGCCATCTGGCATCAGTTCTACGACAGCCCTTACCAGTTCGTCGCCATTCAGGCGCTGGCGAAATGGCTGCATCCCGATCTCTTCGCCGATCTCGATCCCGACGCCACCTTCCGTGAATTTCATGAGAAGTTTTTACCGCTGCCTTATCAGCCGGGCTACTGGGTCACCCTGCCGGCGGACAAGGGCTGACGGTCAGACTGCGGCAGGGACGCCGCATCCTGTGCGGAAACTTTCCGCACATTTTCTTCATATTTACTAATATTTTACAGGCGCGGCGCATTTATGCGCTGAGACGCCTAATAATATGGAGATGATAATGACCAGAACCTCGGGACGATCGGCTTTCGCCGTGGCGCTTTACACGCTGTTCGAACCTGTGCCGCTCGGTTTTTTCGTGGCGGCATGGATCTTCGACATTATTTACCTGAACAGTTTTGTCGTGGAGTGGACGCACGCCGCCAGCTGGCTGATCGCCATCGGGCTGGTTATCGCCATTATTCCGCGTCTTATCGCCCTGATCGCGCTGTTTCGCGGCCCTGATCGCGCAGAGAAGGTGCATTTCTGGCTCACGCTGCTGGCGATCGTGCTGGCGATCCTGAATGCCTTTGTTCACAGCCGCGACGCTTACGCCGTGGTGCCGTCCGGCGTGATCCTGTCGACCATCGTGGTGGTGCTGATGCTGATCGCCAATGTTCAACTCGCGCTGCGTCAGCGCACGGCATAAGGAGAAGCACCATGAAAAAGCCAACGCTTATTGCCCTGGCGCTGACCGCGCTGCTGGCCGGCTGCGACAGCGGCGCGCAGCTCGACCCGCAGAAGCAGACCGGCCCCAATCCAGAACTGCCGGAAGCGAAAAACTTCTTTATGCCGCCGATGCAGGTGCCGGAAGGGGTGCCGTGGAAGCAGGGCGAGATGCCGAAGGTGGCGCAGGGGCTGAAGATTGAGAAGATCGCTGAGAATCTCAAGCATCCGCGTCAGGTGCTGACGCTGCCGAACGGCGACGTGCTGGTGGCGGAGTCCAACGGCCCGGCCAAGCCCACCACGCGGCCCAAGCAGCTGATTATGGGCATTGTGCAGAAAGCTTCTGGCAAAGGGGGCGAGGGCGGCAACCGCATTACGCTGCTGCGCAACGTCAACGGCAAATGGGAGCAGCACACCTTTATCGAAAACCTCTTTTCCCCCTTCGGCATGCAGCTGATCGGCAACACGCTCTACGTTGCCAACGCCGACAGCCTGGTGAAATTTCCCTATCAGGAAGGGGAAACCGAGATCCGCACGCCGCCGCAGTGGGTGACCGATCTGCCAGGCGGCCCGATTAACCACCACTGGACCAAATCGCTGGTGGCCAGTCCCGATGGCAGCAAGCTCTATGTCGGAATCGGCTCTAACAGCAATATCACGGAAAACGGCATCGGCGCCGAATACCATCGCGCCGCGGTGCTGGAAGTGGACGCCGCCACCGGCGCGACGCGTCTTTACGCCACCGGTCTGCGTAACCCGACCGGCCTGCAGTTTGAGCCGCAGAGCAACCGGCTGTGGGCCATCGTCAACGAGCGCGACGAGATTGGCTCCGATCTGGTGCCGGACTATATGACCTCGGTGCAGGAGAACGGCTTCTACGGCTGGCCCTATAGCTATTACGGTCAGCATGTGGATACGCGCGCCCAGCCGCAGCGTCCCGATCTGGTCGAGAAGGCGATTAAGCCGGACTACGCCCTTAGCTCGCACGTCGCGCCGCTGGGGCTGCTTTTCTACCAGGCGGAGAATATGCCGCAGTATCGCGGCGGCGCCTTTATCAGCGAGCACGGCAGCTGGAACCGCACGCCGCTTAACGGCTATCAGGTGGTGTGGGTGAAATTTGAGAACGGCAAGCCGGTCGGATTGCCGCAGCCGGTGGTCACGGGATTCCTCACCGACGACCAGAAGCAGGTGCGCGGCTTGCCGGTCGGGCTGGCGGCGGATCGCCAGGGCGCGCTGCTGATTGCGGATGACGCCGGCAACACGGTGTGGCGCGTCAGCGCACAGTAGCGGATCGCAGGCATAAAAAAAGGATTTGGCGTCATGGCCAAATCCTTTCTTTTTTTGTTCGCTTAACGGCTGGTGACCGCGCCGCGAACGAGGTGCTCAGCACTCTCCACATCTGCGATTCTAAATAGCGCGGAGAAATATTTCAAGTTTCGGCAAAATACTGTATGGTTATACAGGTGTTGAGCGCGAAGCTGAGCCGACTTGCTGACTGGCCGCTCCCAGGGGCACGGTTTTGAAAATCCCGGCAGGCATCAGGTGGTGCTGGCCTGTGGCTTTAGCAACGAGTGCCGCTCAGCGCTCTCCACAAGATGTGCTTAGGCGCCCGGCGGGTAGAGTCAAAGCCTCGGTAGCCGAACAGCGCGCTCCTGGTAAAGGAGAAGGAAAGTGATGGAACTGATTAGATTGCTCCTGGATCTCATCCGGGTCATCTTGCAGATCATCGTTGCCCTTTTGCAACTGACCGGCCAGGATCACTAGCCGGAACTTGAATAAAGGCGGAGCTAACCACTCCGCCTTTTTTCGTGGTCTCGCCCCCTTGCTGTCTTCTGCCTGTCATCTCTGCCCGTTACCGTCAGCGCTGATTCCGGCGCGCGTAATGCGCGACTTATCCAGATATCCGACCAGACGAGGCCTCTATGTCTTTGCACGCTCTCTCTTCCGCTCCACTGCAGCAGACGGTTATCCACGACAGCGTGCGCATGCGCGACACCCACGTCGGGCAGCAGTGCGAGATCCTGGCGCACAGCTATCTTGAGTACAGCACGCTGGGGGACTTCTCCTATATAGGTGAACATTGCCACGTGGCGGACGCGCAGATCGGCCGCTTTACCGCTATCGCCAACCAGGTGCGGCTTGGCGCGCCGAATCATCCAGTGGATCGCGCCTCGCAGCATCGCTTTACCTACTGCCCGGAGTACTACGACGCCGACGCGACGCGTGACAGCGGCTTTTTTGCCGATCGCCGCGCCGCGCGGGTGACGATCGGCAACGACGTCTGGATAGGCCACGGTGTGATTGTGCTGCCTGGCGTGACCATCGGCGACGGCGCGGTGCTGGCGGCGGGCGCGGTGGTGACAAAAGATGTGTTGCCCTACAGCATCGTGGGCGGCGTGCCGGCGAAGCCGATCCGCATGCGCTTTACCCCCGCCATCGCCGCGCGCCTGCAGCGCATCGCCTGGTGGCAATGGCCGCTGGAGAAGCTGATGGCGAACCTGGCAGATTTTCAGTCCGGCGACATCGAGCGCTTCTGCGAACGCCACGGCTGACTACACTTATTCGGTCACAACCCGAACAGGAGAAGGCTATGTTCACGCTCTACGGCGCGCCGGGATGGGGATCGGCGATTAGCGAACTGATGCTTTGCCTCTGCGATGAACCCTATCGCTGGGTAGATGTCTCCGGCTTCGACCAGCCAGGCGAGGCTCGCGATCGGCTGCTGGCGCTTAATCCGCTGGGCCAGGTGCCGACCCTGCAGCACGCGGATGGTCGAGTGTTGACGGAGAGCGCCGCCATTGCGCTACTGCTGGCGGATCGCCATCCTGCGCTGATCCCGTCGGCTGGCGATCCGCAGCGCGAGCGCTTTTATCACTGGCTGGTCTGGCTGGTGGCGAATATCTATCCCACCTTTACCCTCGGCGACTATCCGCAGCGCTGGACGACCGCCGGTGCGCAGGAGCTGCGCCAGCGCGCCAGCGCCCATCGCGAACAGGGGTATCGCTGGCTCGAATCGCAGATCGGCGAGGGCGAGTATCTGCTCGGTGATAACATCACGCTGCTTGATGCTTATCTGCCGGTGCTGGTGCGCTGGCAACCGCGTGAAGCCTGGTTTCAGGTAAATACCCCGAAGCTGTGGGCGATTGCTCAGCGCGTGAAAGCGCGAGAAGCGCTGCAAACCGTGGTGGCGCGCAATGAGCTGTAGGCGCGCGCTGCGGCTACAGCGCGCTCTGCGCCACGCCGGATGCGCGCTGCGGCTGCAGACGTTTCTCGGGCTGCAGCAGGGTCATCGCCAGCATACTGCCCAGCGCAATCACGGCGGTGACGGTAAACATCGCGTTGTAGCCGTAATACTCCGCCAGCCAGCCGCACAGCATTGGCGAGATAATTGAGGCGAGATTGGCGATCGCCAGCGTCATGCCGCTAAAGGCGCCGACAGAGGCTTTCGGCGTTACGTCGATCACCACCGACCAGTAAACGTTATTGACCATCGCGTTGAGCGCGTTGCCTAACGTCATCAGCGCAATAATCGCCGCGGCCGATCCGGCGTAGGGGATGGCCATAAAACAGCAGGCGGTGCCGAGCAGCGTCACGGCGGCAAAGCCGTTGCGCGCCACGCGCAGGTCGCTGAAGCGCGCCAGCAGACGATCGGCGATGCGGCCGCCGAGCAGCACGGTAAGACAGGCGCCGCTCCAGGGGATCATCGCCACATACCAGAGTGAATGCAGGTCGTAATGAAAGTTGTCCTGCAGGTATTTCGGCAGCCAGGTCACCAGCGTAAAGGTGATATAGAGGAAGGAGAAGTAGCCCAGCGCGTTGCACACCAGCGTTCTGCTGGTGAAGAAGCGCCACCAGGGCAGCGGCGCCTCGTCGTGCGCCTCCTGCCGCTGCCCGTTGCGGATCAGCGCGCGCTCTGCCGCGTTGGCGGCGGGCTGTTGTTCCGGGAGGTCGCTGAAGCGGCGCGCAAACAGCAGCATCGCCAGTAGCGAGAAACAGCCCAGCAGGATAAACATCATGCGCCAGTCATGGGTCAGCAGCAGCAGCCCGACCGCAATCGGCGCGGTCAGCAGCGAGCCGACCTGCGTCGACAGCAGACCAATGCTCAGCGCAAAGCCGCGCTCGCGGTCCGGCGCCCAGTGGGCGATCGCCTTGTTCATCAGCGCGTAGGCCGGGCCTTCAGAGACGCCGAACAGAATGCGCAGGGCAGCGAAGCCCATAATCGCCGAGCCGCCAAACAGCGCGACGCCTAAATCGCCCGCCCAGGCGGTGGCGATCTCCAGTAAAGACCAGAGCACGCCCGCCATCAGCCACACCTTTCGGGTGCCGAGACGATCCGCCAGAAAGCCGCCGCACAGCGAACCAAAGAGATAGCCAAAGCCAAAATAGCCCAGCACCGCGCCCAGCTGCACTTTGCTGAAGTGGTACTCCTGCGAGATGGCGTTAGCGGCAAACGACAGCGCGCCGCGATCGATGTAGTTGATCAGCGCGACAAGGAATAACAGTGAAAAAATAACGTAACGATAGCGACTCGGCTGCATACGGCTTCTCCTGCAAGATGATGGTCAGTAACCGAGAAGCAAGAGTGGTGCCAGAAGAGAATAAGGGCGCGTTTAACCGGGCACTGGCCCAACGCATGGCAGAAATAAGCAGGCTAATGGTTCGCCTGCGCATCATTAAGGTGCAGCGGCGCCGGTGAAAGTGACATAAATGTGGCGTCATTGTCGGCGGCTTGAACAAAAGGTGCGGTAAATCAGAGTGATCTATTAGCTGCGGCAGACCATTGCGCGCCGAAATCTTACTCGATGTCGCGCTGCGCAGAGGATTATCCGCGCTGACACCAGCGCTATTCGTTAGCCTGGCTAAAGCCTGGATAGATAATGTGTTTTTACGAAAAATTTACCTAAGTTAAAATAACGTTGAAGTTATGTGTATTTATTTTATTTCGTCCCTTGAATGAGGAAAAGAAGGATCATGGTTAACAAGCTAACCAGTATCGTGATGGCGATTGTCGCCGTGGCGATGCTGTATATGGGCGGAAAGCTTCTGCTGCTGGGGGGGCAGCGCGTTTTATGCGCTGATGGCCGCAGGGTTACTGCTCACCGCGGTACTGCTGTTTCTGAATAAACGCAGCGCCTTAACGCTTTACGCGCTGCTGATGTGGATTACGCTCTTCTGGATAATCTGGGAAGCGGGCTTCGATAAATGGCAGTGGATCCCGCGCGGCGACCTGTTTGGTCTGATTGGCGTGTGGCTGGCGCTGCCCTGGGTGGTGCGCCCGCTTACCCAGCGTAAGTTCCATCCTTTCCTCGGCTCCACGGTGGTCATTATGATCGCCCTAGTGATCGGCCTCTGCTTTTACGATCCGCTGCCGCAGCAGGGCACCATCACCAATGCGCGCACGCAGTCCGCCTCAACCGGCGCCGGCAACGACTGGACGGCCTATGGCGGCTCCACTAACGCGCTGCGCTTCTCCTCGCTGAACCAGATCACCAAAGAGAACGTGAAAGATCTTGAGGTGGCCTGGACCTACCACACCGGCGATCTGCGTAAGAGCGACGACGCCACCGAGTACACCTTCGAGGCGACGCCGCTGAAGGCGAACGGCATGCTCTACTTCTGTACGCCGCATAACGAGGTGCACGCGCTCGATCCGGAAACCGGCGCGGTGAAGTGGAAGTACGCGCCGCCGCAGGATCGCTCCTATATGCAGCAGCATCAGACCTGTCGTGGCGTCAGCTTCTATGACGCCAGCAGCGCAGCGGCGGCCAACAGCGCCTCGCAGCCCGCGCTGTGCCGTAAGCGTATCTTTAACGCCACAACCGATGCGCAGCTAGTGGCGCTGGATGCCGACAGCGGCAAACCCTGCGCCGATTTCGGCCAGAACGGCGTGGTCGATCTCCATGCCAACATGGGCGAAGTCCGTCCGCACGCGCTGATGCAAACCTCTGCGCCGCTGGTGGCGGGCAATCTGGTGATTGTCGGCGGTTCGGTGATGGATAACGGCTTCAACCGCGGCAACCCGTCAGGCGTGATCCGCGCCTATGACGCCGTGACGGGCCGTCTGGTGTGGAACTTCGATCCCGCCACGCCTGACAACACCCAGCCGATTGCGGCGGATGCAACCTATCCGCAGGATACGCCGGTGGCCTGGGCGACGCTGAGCGCCGACCTGAAAAACGGCCTGGTCTACGTGCCGTTCGGCAACGCCTCGCCGGATGAAGTCGGTATCGAGCGCGATCCCAACAGCAACACGGAGAAATTCCGCGATGCGCTGGTGGCGCTGGATCTGAAAACCGGCGCCTTTAAATGGCGTTATCAGAGCGCCAACCACGATCTGTGGGACCGCGATAATCCGTCTCAGCCGTCGCTGGTGGATATCGACTATCAGGGCAACCCGCAGCCGGCGGTGATCCTGCCGACGAAAACCGGCAACCTGTTTGTGCTTAACCGTCTGACCGGTCAGCCGATCTATCCGGTTAACCAGGTTAAGGTGTCGACCGAAGGCGGCGTCGAGGGCGAAAAGTTTGCCGCGACCCAGCCGGTGTCCAGCCTGAACTTTATCCCACAGCCGCTGACGGAAAAATCGATGTGGGGCATTTCACCGTTCGATCAGATGAGCTGCCGTATCGGCTTCCGCGAGCTGCGCTACGACGGCAATCCGTGGACGCCGGCGACGGAGAAGGGCTCGCTGATTTTCCCGGGCAATATCGGCGTCTTTAACTGGGGTTCCGTTGCGGTTGATCCCGAGCGTCAGCTGCTGATCGCCGCGCCGGTGCGTCTGGCCTACAAGTACAACCTGATCAAACGTACGCCGGCCACCGCAACCGAGCGTATGTTCACCAAAGATGGCTCGCCCTACTGGAATGAAAACTTCCACGGCGACTACGCTATCCATATTCAGCAGTTCGCGTCTGAGCTGGGCATACCCTGCATCGCGCCGCCGTGGGGCCGTATGGTCGGCGTCGATCTGAAAACCGGCAAAACCGAATGGCTGCGCCGCGTCGGCACCACGAAAAACCTCAACACCAGCTTCCTGCCTGGCCGTTTCCCACTCGGTTTCCCAATGGGCATGGTGGCGCACGGCGGTCCGCTGGTGACGGCGGGCGATGTGGTGTTCCACGGCGCGACGGCGGATAACTTCTTCCGCGCCTATGACAGCACCACCGGCGCGCTGCTGTGGCAGACCGAGCTGAGCGCGGGCGCGCAGGCCACGCCGTCGACCTTTATGGGTAAAGATGGCAAGCAGTATGTGGTGATCGCTGCGGGCGGCCACGGCTCGCTCGGCACCAAAAGCGGCGACAGCGTGGTGGCGTTCCGCCTGAAATAACGCAAGCATGCGCCTCGCGCAGAAAGGAAAAGATAAAGCGCCCGGTTGGGCGCTTTTTTTTGCCGTGCATGGCGGCTATTCGCCTCCGCACTCTCAACGCGATAGCGAGCGGGCAAATATCTGCGGGCCGTCGCTCAGGCGGAGGTTATTTATCGTTGCCGAAGCCCTGTTTTTTCAGCGCGCCCAGCACGTGCGGGAAGTAGATATTTTGATAATAGCCGCTTACGCTTTCGCTCCAGCTTTCGCCGTCGGAACGGCCGATGTTCTGCCAGTGCTGCACCATCTCCTGATTGTAGGCGGCGATCTTCTCCTCCAGGCCTGCTGTGCGATAGGCCTCTTCGTGACGGAAGGTCTCCAGCGGCAGGCGCGGTTTCTGGTGCGACGGCTCATCGACATAGCCGATAACCACGCCCGCGACCGGGAAGGTATATTCCGGTAGTTCCAGCAGGCTAATCAGCGCCTCAGGATCGCGGCGGATGCCGCCGATCGGCACGATGCCCAGGCCTTCCGCGCGCGCGGCGGCCATCACCGAGCCCAGCGCGATACCCACATCGGTCGAACCGGATACGATGCTCTCAATGCTCTGCTGCGCGATTTGCTCGCGGCCGATCGCTTCCATCGCCACGCGGGATTTATGCATATCCAGCACGAAGGTAAGAAACACCGGCGCTTTGGCGATCCACGGCTGACCACCGGCAATCTGGGAGATTTCCTTGCGCTTTGCCGCGTCGCGCGTAACGACGACGGAAACCTGCTGCGAGTTGACAGAGGTCGGGGCGCGATACGCGGTGCTGATAATGCGATCCAGAATCGCATCGTCAACGGGCTGCTCGGTAAAGCTGCGTTCGCTTTTATGGCTGGTAAAAATATCAATTAGTGAATTCATGGATCCTCCAGATGTGGAGGCTAAGAGTAGCAGGTTAGGGCAGGACCAGATTTAACCGCATTGGTCATTGCTGATAATCTGATGCAGGTCAGCGCGTTAGCGGCGTCCTGCGCAGTGAGCCAGCCCGCATTTCTGCACAAATGATAAAAATAACAACTTTGTAACAATATGAATGCGCAGGCATTTTGGGCAAATCCACAACAGGCCTCAGGCAGCCACACATAACTCCGTCGCGTGCGGCCGCGTATACCTGAAGCGACAACACTTAACTTACTGAGGTAACACATGAATAACTCTCTGGCGCTGCGCCAGTCGATTCTCCTGCTCGGCATGGTTTTCAGCGGGTCGCTGCTGGCCCAGACCTTTGTCTACGTTTCGGCGGCGGAGGATGGCACTATCGCGCGCTACGCCTTAAACGACCAGACCGGCGCGCTGAAGCGGCTGGGCGACACGCCGGCGGGCGGCAAGGTGATGCCGATGGCCATCAGCCCCGATAAAAAAATGCTCTACGCCGCCGTGCGCAGCCAGCCGATGCGGCTGGTGAGCTGGTCCATCAACGGCAAAACCGGGGCGTTAACGCCGGCATCGGAGAGCGCAGCCGCCGCAAGCTATCCCTATATCAGCCTGGACAGGCAAGGGCGCTTTTTGCTGGCGGCGTCCTATGACAGCGGCGTGGTGCATGTTTATCGTTTAGGCGCTCACGGAAAAGTAACGACGCCGTTTGTCGAGGAGATACAGGCGGGGCACGCCGCGCACTCGGTGATTGTCGATGCGACAAATCGCTCCGCTTACGTCGGCGTGCTGGGCACCGATCGCATTCTGCAGCTGGCGCTGCATCAGGATGGTCAACTTACGCCGGTCGGCGATGGTTTCGTCGCGACGGCGGCGAAAAACGGGCCGCGTCACTCGGCGCTGTCGCCGGATAACCGCTTTCTTTATAACGTTGGTGAAATGAGCGGCGCCATCGTGCAGTTCGCGCGGCAGCCGGATGGCACGCTGACACAGATCGCTGACTATCCCAGCGCGGTCGCGCAGAAATATCATCTGCAGCACGGCGTTGAGCGCACCGCCAGCTACAGCGACAGCACGCCGCGCATCTGGGCGGCCGATATCAACATGACGCCTGATGGGCGCTTTCTCTATGTGACGGAGCGGACCAGCAGCACGGTTACGGGCTACCGCGTCAGTCAGCAGGATGGAAAACTGCAGCTGATTAACAGCTGGCCGGTAGAAAAGCAGCCGCGCGGCATCGCGATTACGCCTGACGGGCGCTGGCTGATTGCCAGCGGTGAAAAAAGCGGGGTGATTGGCAGTTACGCGATTGCGCAGGAGAGCGGAGCGCTGCAGCGCGTGGCGGAAGCGCCGGTTGGCCGCGATGCCAACTGGGTGAGTATCGTGAGTGTTAATCAGCCGTAGCGGAGCTTACCTGTTTTAACAGGCGTTTCAATTCTGAAGCGATTAAATTCTGCGCCTGTTTGCCGGGCGCTACACGCAGGGATATAGTTAGCGCTCGGAATGACATAAGGATATGAAAATGAATAAGTTAAAGGTTCCCGTTATGCTTGCGGCCGCGCTGCTGCTGACAGCCTGTGTCGGCCAGCAGACCAGCGTAGAGCGCAATGCCAGCCATACTGCTGCCAGACTCGACAGCATTCACTTTGATCCCAATACGCGTCAGCTCAGGGCGGATAATATTCGCTGGATGAAAACCTTTCTGAAACAGTTCTATGAATTGGGCAAGGCAGACCGTGCGAATGGCCTGACGCAGCAGCAGGCGGAACAGCGTGTGAAAAGGTTTAGCGACTGCGAAAATGGGCCATTTACGCCTGACGCTCAGCGAAGCTTTATCGCGTCACACGAGTACAGTGCCGACCGGCCGGAGCAGCAGAGTCAGATTATGCTGGAGAGCGCCACCGCGACATACTGGGATGGTTATTACGGCCGGCCGTAAAGTGAAGCAAGCGCCGGGCGATAGCGGCGCTTTTTTATTTAAACGTTTAGTTGCAGAAGGGAAGAGAACAGCAGTCAATATAACACCGGCTAGCTATGCCAGATATCTCATTTAACATAATATACATTATATGCACTCACATTATCCTGTTAAACCGGCATCCAGACACCCTGGCATTATCCAGCTCACCACGCAAAAAAACCTGAGTCTGGCCATCGGCATCAATCCTGATACTCACACGTAAAACCCTCTGTTCAAAAATGAACGCTGAACTAACAAAAATGGCAGTTCTCAGACAATCCTGTAAGAACCATCATGACTCTCACTACTTCCACGTGGAGTCTGCTATGACTTTATTAACTGTTACGCAACCCGAACCGCGCCGCTGGCTGATGTTCTCTCTCTTACTGGTTGGCGCATTTCTTCCGCCGCTCGATTTTTTTATTGTGAACGTGGCTTTGCCCTCAATCCAGGGTGAACTGGGCGCGTCCTCCTCAGCCGAACAACTGGTTATCTCATCCTATGCTGCCGTTTATGCGGTGATGTTGATGACTGGCGGTCGGCTGGGCGATCTCTATGGCCGGGGAAAAATGTTTTTTCTGGGGTTAATGGGTTTCGCCTGCGCCTCTCTGTTATGCGGCCTGGCAATTACTCCCGGGATGCTCATTGCAGGACGCATTCTGCAAGGCGCGACTGCCGCCATTATGGCGCCGCAGGCGCTGGCGTCGGTGCAGGCCCTTTTCCCTGAAAAAGAGAAGCCGTTAGCGCTCAGTTTATATGGCGCAGTGTTTGGTCTGGCCGCGGTTGTCGGCCAGGCGCTGGGCGGCACCCTGATCGCCCTGGACCTCTGTCATCTGGGCTGGCGCGCCATTTTCCTTATTAACCTGCCGGTCGCGCTGTTTGTCATTTTGTTTGGCGTGCGGTTATTAAAAGAAACCCGCGCGAAAAATGCCCGAAAACTCGATCCGGGCGGGATGCTGCTGGTGACGGCCACCCTGAGTGCGCTGATTATACCTCTGATTGAATGCCGGGAAACCGGCTGGACCTGGTGGATATGGCTACTCTTTCTCACCGTTCCTTTGCTGGCCTTTATGACGTGGCGCTATGAAACACGGCTGAGCCAGCAAGGCGGCGCGCCGCTGCTCGATCCTGGCGTGCTGGGCGCGCCAGGAATTGGTCTGGGACTGGTTATCGCACTGCTATTCTATTCACTCGCGGCATTCTTTCTCTTGTTTACGGTCTATCTGCAAAAAGCATTACATTTTGACGCGCTCAACGCAGGCCTGGTTTTCCTGCCCTTTGGCGCCGGCTTTCTGACTGGCCCGTTAACCACGCCTTATCTGCGACGCTTTGCCGGTAACTATCTGTGCAGCATCGGGATGGCATGCGAAGCCGCAGGATTAATCGGGCTGGTCGGGTTAATTAGTGCAACCACCGTAGAGGTTATGCCGCCGATGGCGCCAGCAGGCGCGCTGCTGTTTATCATTGGGTTTGGTCAGGGTCTGGCGATGCCAACACTGGTGCGCATGATTACCGGCCGCGTTGCGCCAGAATTTTCAGGCATGATTGCCGGCGTGACGACGTCGACTTTGCAGATCAGCACGGCGCTTGGCGTCGCGGTCATCGGCACCCTTTTCTACAATACGTTGGGAACCAGCGACGCCGAAAAGGATATCACCCACGCCTTTGTTATCGCGACGATGGCGATTGCCTGTTGCCTTGCCCTGGGCGCGGGCCTGAGCATCAGGCTGATTCGACAGCCGTTAGCGTTGAATACGATGGCGAACAGACTTTAAATCCCTTGACGCTCAGCCGGAAACCGCGCCGGCTGAACGGTTATTCAGCGCCCGTGCCACGCTGAAGATCAAGCGGTGTATCGATATCCAGCACGCAGCCCTTGTCCGCCAGTTTCACCCTTTGACAGGGCGCGCTGTTAAGCACCGCGCGGGCGCCGGTGTCGCCGCTCAGGCTGATAAGCGCGGGATAGAAAGCGCGCTGAAATCCTACCGGATGCCCCGGCTTGCCCGCGACTTCCGCACGCGCCAGCGGCGCATAATCCAGCGCACTGGCGACGGCCAGCAGACTTTCGCTGGTTAAAAACGGCATATCGCCCAGCGTAATCAGCCAGCCGTCATACGCCGCGCTGGCGCCTACGCCGGCGGCGATAGAGTCGCCGATGCCCTCGCTGCGGCAGATTACCGCGCGGCCTGCGGGGATAAGCGCCTGTATCGGCGCATCTTCAGGGCGCGTCACCACGAAAAAGTCGAGTCCCGTCGCGGCAACGTGCGCCAGCGTGTGCTGCAACACCGGTTTGCCGTTCAGTAACGCCAGCAGCTTATGCTCGCCGCCGCCTGCTTTAAAACGGCGGCTAAAACCGGCCGCCATCACCAGAACGGCGATCTTCATATCAGACTTCCCTGCTCCCACGCCTCTGCAAGGGGCGGCGCGACCGCCGCTACGCAGCCGTTTTTGTAGCGCACAATGTCCGCCATTACCGACAGCGCGATCTCGGACGGGGTTTTACTGCCGATATCCAGCCCGACCGGCGCGTGAATGCGGCTCACCTGATCAGGCTCGAGGTCGCCATACTGGCCCAGCCGCTCTTTTCTTCTGTGGCTGTTCTTTCTCGACCCCATGGCGCCGATATAGAACGCAGGCAGGTTCACCGCCTCCATCATGGTGAGGTCATCAATGCGCGGATCGTGCGTCAGCGACAGGATCGCCGTGCCGGCATGACACCCTTCCCGCTCCAGATAAACGGCGGGAAACTGCTTTATCAGCCTGACGTTGGCGTCCAGCAAGGCGGCCATGTTCTCCAGCGCCTCTTCCCGATGCTCGCAAACGATGGTTTCGAAACCGAGCGCGACGGCAAAGTTGGCGCAAAAAACCGCCACGCTGGAGAGCCCACCGATCACCAGCCGCGGCGCGGTCGAGAGCGTCAGGGTAATGGCGGCGCCATCGCGGTAGGTGATCGTGCTGTTGGTATAGGCGGCGGGCTCCAGCGCGTGACAGGCATGCGGCAAAATAAGCTTCTTTTTCACCGCCGTGGCGGCGGTCAGCGCATCAATCATTTTTTGCAAATAGGCGCGACTGGTTGCGCCGGGCGACAGCTTCTCCACCAGGATCTCCAGCACGCCGCCGCACGGCAGCGCCCTGTCCGGCTCAAAGCCGCCTTCGCCGTAGCGCACCACCTGGCTGGCGGCCGGAAACGCGTCCTGATTGATGCGTTCGATAAAACTCTCTTCTACGCAGCCACCTGAAAGCGAGCCGCAGTAGTAACCTTGTTGCCTGATGATCATCATCGCCCCTGGCGGACGTGGCGACGATCCATAGGTCGACAGCACCGTACAGAGCCAGACCTCATGCGTGTCAACCCACTGCAATCCCGCGTTCAATACCTGCATATCAAGGTTGTGCATGACCTGATGCCTCCGGCAACGGTTAAGCCAGGGCGTGCCCTGGCGATAATTAAGTCGGCGATGCCTCTGCTGATGCGGCATCGCTGTGAAGATAGCGTCGGCTTGCCAGTACGGCAAACAGCGCCGACAGGATCAGCAGCGCCAGGCCAAAGGCAAACGGACTCCACCAACCCACGGCGTCGAACAGCTCGCCACCCAGCGCGGCACCCAGGGTGATCGCCAGCTGGATCACCGCGACCATCAGGCCGCCGCCCGCCTCCGCGCTCTCCGGCAGCGCGCGGCTTAGCCAGAGTCCCCAGGCCACCGGCGCGGGCGTCGACACCAGTCCCCACGCGGCTAACAGCGCGCCGGTGATAAGCAACGAGTGCCCCTGCCAGATCAGCAGCGCCCCGATCGCCGCCATCGCCAACGGGATCAGGATCAGCCAGCGAAACAGATGGGTTTGCAGCAGCAGGCCGATTGACCAGGTTCCAGCCAGCCCGGCGGCGCCCAACAGCAGCAGAATAAACGAAAGCTCGCTGACGCTGGCGCCGGTTACCGACTCCATAAAGGGCCGCAGATAGGTGAAAATAGCGAACTGCCCCATAAACAGCGCCAGGATCGCCGCCATTCCCGCCGCGACGTGCGACAAGCCCAGCAGACGCAGCGGACTGGCGCGCTGGTTATCGCCCTGCGCCGGCAGCGACGGAAGCGCGCGCCACT
Source organism: Pantoea sp. Z09 (assembly GCF_022394795.1). Taxonomy (NCBI): domain Bacteria; kingdom Pseudomonadati; phylum Pseudomonadota; class Gammaproteobacteria; order Enterobacterales; family Erwiniaceae; genus Pantoea; species Pantoea sp. Z09. The sequence goes on along the minus strand of NZ_CP092373.1, from coordinate 1,968,806 downwards.
GCCAGATAAACGCGGCGACGGCCAGCGGCACGACGATAAAAAACGCCCCACGCCAGCCGATATACTGGCCGAGAAAGCTTCCCAGCGGCGCGGCGATGGTGGCCGCCAGCGCGTTGCCGCCGTTGATCAGCGCCAGCCCTTTCGCCACCGCATGCGGCGGCGCAAGACGCATAATGGTCGCGGTGGACATCGACCAGAATCCGCCAATCGCCACGCCAAGCAGCGCGCGTCCGACAATAAAAATTAGTCCGTCTGGCGCGAATGTGACAGTCAGACCGGAAATTGTCAGCAAAAGCGTAAAGGCGATCAGCACCTTTTTGCGGTCGAAGCGGCCGGTAAGCGGCGTATTCAGCAGGCTGGTCAGCACGGCGAAAAACCCGCTGACGGAGATCGCCTGGCCCGCCTGTCCCTGGCTGATGCCCAGATCCTGCGCCACCGGCGTCAGCAGGCTGACGGGCATAAATTCCGAGGCGATCAGCACCACGACGCCCAGGGCCATCGAGAAGATAGCGCCCCAAGCGGCGTGGTGGCGCGATGCGGTGTGTGTTGAAAGAGTCGTCATAGGTTAATCCATAAGTTTCATGGCTGTAAGAGGCTACCTGAACTGCGGTATTGAATTAACCTGGATACATGGGATGTAATTGTGAATTAAAATCAGCAATCAGGCGGAAAAAGATGAATGACATTCAGGCGTTTATTGCGGTGGCCAGAGCGCAAAGCTTCACCCGCGCGGCGGCGGGTCTGGGCGTGAGTCCGTCGGCGCTCAGCCATACCATTCGCAATCTGGAAGAGCGCATCGGCGTGCGCCTGCTGGCGCGCACCACGCGTAACGTCGCCCCGACAGAGGCGGGCGAACGCCTGTTGCAGTCGGTCGCGCCGTTATTCGAACAGATCAACAGCGAAATCGCGCGTATCGGCGAATTACGCGACACCCCGGCCGGCAATATCCGCATCACCTGTTCCGACGACGCCGCCGAGAGCCTGCTGCGCCCTGCGCTGCCCGCTTTTTTCGCGCAATACCCCGATATCAGCGTGGAAATCTGCATCGACTACGGCTTTACCAATATCATCACCGAGCGTTTTGATGCCGGCATTCGGCTGGGTGAATCGATCAGCCGCGATATGATTGCGGTGCGGCTGGGGCCAGACTGGCGGCTGGCGGTGGTCGGCACGCCAGCCTATTTCCAGGCGCATTCCATTCCCTTGATCCCTCAGGATCTCACGGCGCACCGCTGTATTAATATCCGTCACTCCCCAGGCGGCAGCGTCTATGCGTGGGAATTTGAAAAAGCGGGCCGCAAACTCACTATTCGGGTGAACGGTCCGCTGTTATCCAACAGCATTATTCACGTGATGAACGGCGCGCTGGACGGCATCGGCCTGGCCTGTGTGCCGGAGCATATGGCGCGGCCCCATATCGAGGCAGGCCGCCTGATTGAGGTGTTGGCCGACTGGAGTCCGCTGTTCGAAGGGTTCCACCTCTATTATCCCAACCGACGCAACACCTCTTCCGCCTTTGCCGCCTTTGTCGAAGCGGTTCGATATCGTGGCTAATGCGGCTGCGCGTCCAGCTGTGCCTGGATCCACTGCAGAAAGTAGCTAACGCGTGGAAACTGCGCATAGCCACGCGGATAGACCAGGTGATGGGCGCTGACCGGCAAACTCAGTTCAGCGTCAAACACCTTCACCAGTTTGCCGCTGCGCAGGTAATCGGCGGCCAGCAGTTCGCTTTCGAAAATTAGCCCGTGGCCAAGCATCGCCGCTTCCAGGCTCATATAAGAACGGTCAAAGCGAAACAGCCACTCTTGGGTCGGCTGCGACAATTGCTGCATGGCGAACCACTGCGGCCACTGAATTAACGGCGACTCAGAGAGGATCAGCGCGTGGTTATTTAGCTCGGCCGGTTCACGCAGCGGATATTTCTCCAGATAAGCTGGCGACGCCAGCACCGACATTTTTTCATGACGGATGGTTTTTATTTCAAACGCTTTCCACTCGGGAAATCCATGGCGCACGGCAATATCGATGTTATCGCGGCTAAAGGATAAATTCTCATAGGAGCAGGAGAGCGTTACCTGTATTTCCGGATGAGCGTCGCGAAATTTATGAATGCGCGGCAGCAGCCACAGCAGTCCAAAGCTGGGCGCGCAGTGAATACGCAGCGCGCTGCGATCTTTTTCATCGCGAATACGCGACGTCGCCTGCGTCAGGCCGAGGATCAGCGGGCGGATCTCTTCTAAATAGCGCTCGCCCGCCAGAGTAAGCAGCACCCCTTTCGCTGAACGGTGAAACAAAATGCAGCCCAGCGCTTTTTCCAGTTTCGCCAGCTGGTGGCTCGCCGCTGACGGCGTAATATTTAATTTTTCTGCGGCCCGCGCCACATTTCCTGTTTGCGCCACCTCTTCAAATACGCGCAGCGCTTTTAAAGAAGGCAGTGGACTGACCGGCTTTTCCATACTCTCTCCATTGCTCGGTTTTGTGATTTATATCCGTTTTAACCTGCGAAAAATGTTAACTCCATCAAACCAACAGTTTCATTCAGCATCAAATGATTTTTTTTGCATTGCCACTCTGGCCGGCTTTTCTGATGCTGAGAGGGAACCCTGCCGGTAGCGATACCGAACCCTATAAAAAAAGAATCTGGAGCCACATATGTTGCTGAAAGATAAAGTTGCGATTATTACGGGCGCCGCCTCTGAGCGCGGTATCGGACGCGCCACGGCTGCCTGCTTCGCCCATCACGGCGCTCGCGTGGTGGTGCTCGATCTCGATGAGGCAGCGGCACAGCGCAGCGCGCTGGCGCTGGGATCTGGCCATCTGGGCCTCGCGGCCAACGTCACCGACGCCGAGGCGATTCAGCGCGCCGTCGCGCAGGTCATGAATGAGTATGGCCGTATCGACGTGCTGGTGAATAACGCGGGCATCACGCAGCCGGTTAAAACTCTGGAGATCGCCGCCGAAGATTATAACCGCATCCTCGATGTCAACCTGCGCGGCACGCTGCTGATGTCGCAGGCGGTGATCCCTGTCATGCAGCGTCAGGGCGGCGGCAGCATCGTCTGCCTCTCCTCGGTGTCGGCGCAGCGCGGCGGCGGCATCTTCGGCGGCCCGCACTATAGCGCCGCCAAGGCGGGCGTTCTCGGTCTGACCAAAGCGATGGCGCGCGAGTTCGGCCCGGATCGGATCCGCGTTAACGCGCTGACCCCTGGCCTGATCCAGACCGATATCACCGGCGGGCTGCTGCACGATGAACGGCGCCACGCCATTATCGATTCGATTCCCCTTGGACGCCTCGGCGCGGCTGACGACGTGGCCCACGCCGCGCTGTTTCTTGCCAGCGATCTCTCCAGCTACCTCACCGGCATCACCTTAGACGTGAACGGCGGCATGCTGATCCACTGATCGGCTCCTTTTCTCCAGCAGCCTGGCTGCTGGTTCACTGCAAGGGTGACTATCATGACCACGCTGAATATCAGTGCGGCTGTCGCTGCGCGCGACGGCGCCTATCGCAAAATCGCCTGGCGTCTGATGCCGTTTTTAATGCTGTGCTACCTCTGCGCCTATCTGGATCGCGTTAACGTTGGCTTCGCCAAGCTGCAGATGATGGACGATCTTTCGCTAAGCGAAACCGTCTACGGCCTCGGCGCCGGGATCTTTTTCCTCGGATACTTCTTTTTCGAGGTGCCGAGCAACCTGATCCTGCACCGCGTCGGCGCGCGCCGCTGGATCGCTCGCATTATGATCACCTGGGGGCTGATCTCCGGCGCCTTTGCCTTTGTCGAGAGCGCCTGGCAGTTCTATCTGCTGCGCTTTCTGCTTGGCGTCGCTGAAGCCGGGCTGGCGCCGGGCTTGCTGCTCTATCTCACCTACTGGTTTCCCGCGCATCGCCGGGCGCGCATGACGGTGCTCTGGTTCGTCGCGATTCCGCTCTCCGGCATGATCGGCGGCCCGCTGTCGGGCTGGATTATGGAGACCTTCGCTGGCTGGCACGGCTGGGCGGGCTGGCAGTGGATGTTTATGCTGGAGGCGATCCCGACCCTGGTGATGGGGCTGGTGGTGCTGGTGGTGCTGAAGGATCGCGTCGAACAGGCGAGCTGGCTCGATGAAGGCGAAAAGCGCATGGTGCGCGCCGATCTGGAAGAGGATAACCAGCAGAAGTCCCATCACGGCACCATCAAAGAGTTTGTGGCGGATAAGCGCCTCTGGACGCTGGCGGCGATCTACTTCTGCGTAGTGATGGGCCAGTACGCCCTGACCTTCTGGCTGCCGACGCTGGTGCGAAACGCCGGCATTCGCGAGCCGCTGCATATCGGCCTGCTCACCAGTCTGCCCTACCTCTGCGCCATCGTCTTTATGCTGATGGCGGGCCGCAGCGGCGATCGTCACCGCGAGCGACGCTGGCACCTGATTGTGCCGATGCTGCTCGGCATGGCGGGCCTGACGCTGGCGACCTCGCTGGGCCACAGCGTGGCGCTGTCGCTGTTCTTTCTTTGCCTCGCGGCGGCGGGCATTCTCTCCGCCTCATCGCTGTTCTGGATGCTGCCGACCAATCTGCTGGGCGGTGTCTCCGCCGCCGCCGGTATCGCGGCGGTCAACTGTATCGCCAATCTCGCCGGTTTCTTTTCGCCCTGGCTTATCGGCTCTATTACCACGCTGACCGGCTCGCCCGCGTCGGGCATGTACTTTATCGCTGCGGTTCTGCTGCTCGGCGCGCTCTGCGTGCTGCGCATCCGGGCGGCGGACGTCAATCGTTAATCAGGAGGTTCTATGCATACCCTTACTTCACCGCCGACGCTGCGCCAGCGCGCCACCCATATTCGCCGCCATGCGCTGCTGATGGGCCAGGTGCAGGGCCAGGGCTATATCGGGCAGGCGCTGGGCGCCGCCGATTTGCTCGCGGTCAGCTATTTCCATGCGCTGAACTATCGCGCAGAGGATCCTGAATGGGAAGGCCGCGATCGGTTCTATCTCTCTATCGGCCACTACGCTATCGCCCTTTACGCGGCGCTGCTGGAGGCGGGCGTCATCCCCGAAGCGGAGCGCGAAACCTACGGCAGCGACGAGAGCCGTTTGCCGATGTCAGGCATGGCGGCCTACACGCCCGGCATGGAGATTACCGGCGGCTCGCTCGGCCACGGCCTCGGCATTGCGGTCGGCGCCTGCCTCGGGCTGAAACGCAAGGGTTCAGCCTCGCGGGTCTACAACCTGCTGTCTGACGGCGAGCTGAACGAAGGCTCTACCTGGGAAGCCGCGATGTCGGCGTCGCACTGGCAGCTGGATAACCTGATCGCCATTATCGACGTCAATAATCAGCAGGCGGACGGCCACAGCAGCGAGATCCTGGCGTTCGAGCCAATAGTTGAGCGCTGGCAGGCCTTCGGCTGGTATGCGCAGCGTGTGGACGGCAACGATATTGCGGCACTGGTTGCCGCCTTTGACGCCGCACGCGACTGGCCGCAGCCGCAGCCGCGCGTGATTATTTGCGACACCCGCATGGGCAAAGGCGTGCCTTTCCTTGAAACCCGGGAAAAGACCCACTTTATTCGCGTCGACGCGGATGAATGGAGCAAAGCCCTTACTGCACTGGAACAGGGAGCATAAGATGAACAGTTCAACGCTAAAAAAACGGTTGACCACTTCGGCAATGATCGCCTCGATTGCCGCCGAGGGACAGCCGACGGAATCCGCGCCCTTTGGCCACGCGCTGGTCGAGCTGGCGCGCCAGCGTCAGGATATCGTCGGCCTGACCGCCGATCTGAGCAAATACACTGACCTGCACCTTTTCGCCGACGCCTTCCCCGAACGTTTCTATCAGATGGGCATGGCGGAGCAGCTGCTGATGAGCGCCGCCGCCGGCATGGCGCGCGAGGGATTTACCCCCTTCGTCACCACCTATGCGGTGTTCGCCTCACGCCGCGCCTACGACTTTATCTGCATGGCGATTGCCGAAGAGAACCTCAACGTGAAAATCGCCTGCGCCCTGCCCGGCCTGACCACCGGCTACGGGCCGAGCCATCAGGCGACGGACGATGTGGCGATTTTTCGCGGCATGCCCAACCTGATGATTATCGATCCCTGCGATTCGCGGGAAATCAGCCAGGTGGTGCCGGCTATCGCCGAGCATCAGGGACCGGTCTATATGCGTCTGCTGCGCGGCAAGGTGCCGCTTGTGCTGGATAAGTATGACTACCGCTACCAGCACGGCAAAGCGCAGCGTCTGCGCGCGGGCAAGCATGCGGTGATTATCAGCAGCGGCATAATGACGATGCGCGCGCTGGAGGCGGCGGAACAGCTGGAAAGACGCGGCATTGAGGTCGGCGTGGTGCACTCGCCGGTGATCAAGCCGCTGGACGAGGCGACGATACTGCGCGAAGCCGGTGAAGCGCTGAGCGCGCAACGGCTGGTGATCACGGCGGAAAACCACTCGATTACTGGCGGACTGGGCGAAGCCATTGCAGCGACGCTGCTGCGCCACGGCGTGGCGCCCCGCTTCCGTCAGATTGCCCTGCCCGACGCCTTTCTCGCCGCAGGCGCGCTGCCGACGCTGCACGACCGCTACGGCATCTCCACGCAGGCGATGGTGACGCAGATTACCGCGTGGCTGGAGCGTGGCGTCTGAGTCGCTGAAACTATCCGGAAGTTCTCTGCTTCCGGATCCCTAGGCCAGTCGCCTCTTTATCTGTAGAACCTTGGCTTTTAGCGCGGAGCTGATGTGATTTTTTACAACAAACGCTAAAGGTATGATGTAACTAATAGGCATAACGCTGTCATTGCTTGCTCTCTTCGCTATATAATCCGCGACATATCGAATTATGGAGTCCGTTATGTCCCGCTTCCTGCGTCATTCTTTTCTCGCTGCTCTGCTGACGCTTAGCGCGTTCAGCAGCCAGGCAAGCCGTGTGGTGATCGACCAGCTCGGCCGCCACGTTACCCTTCCCGACCGGGTCGACCGCGTGGTGGTGCTGCAGCATCAAACCCTGAATCTGCTGGTGCAGCTCAACGCCACCGATAAAATCGTTGGCATCCTCGCCAACTGGAAACAGCAGCTTGGCGACGGCTATGCGCAGCTGGCGCCGGAGCTGACGCAGAAAGCGATGCTCGGCGACCTCACCCACGTCGACACCGAACGTCTGGTGGCGCTTCATCCTCAGGTGGTGTTTGTCACTAACTATGCGCCGCAGGAGATGATCGACAGCATCTCCGCGCTGGGCATTCCGGTGATTGCCATTTCCCTGCGTCATGACGACGCGGGCGAGCAGGATAAAATCAATCCGGGCATGCAGGACGAGGAAAAGGCCTACAACCTCGGGCTGAAAGAAGGCATCACGCTGATTGGCGAGGTGGTGAACCGCCCGCAGCAGGCGAAGGCCCTGATTGACGCCGCCTTCGCTGGACGCAAGCTGGTCAGCGATCGCCTCCGCTCCCTGCCCCAGCAGCAGCGCGTGCGCGCCTATATGGCCAATCCGGCGCTGACCACCTATGGATCCGGCAAATATACCGGTCTGATGATGGCCCACGCTGGCGCGCTCAACGTGGCGGCCGCCAGCGTGCAGGGCTTTAAGCAGGTCAGCATGGAGCAGGTTATCGCCTGGAACCCGCAGGTGATATTCGTGCAGGACCGCTATCCCGAGGTGGTGAACGAAATCAAACAGGATGCGCGGTGGCAACCCATCGACGCGGTAAAAAACCATCGCGTCTGGCTGATGCCGGCCTACGCCAAAGCCTGGGGCTATCCGATGCCTGAGGCGACAGGTCTGGGCGAGCTGTGGATGGCGAAAAAGCTCTACCCGGAAAAATTCCGCGATATCGATACTCAGCAGCAGGCTGAACGCTGGTATCAACGCTTCTACCGCACTCACTATGTCGACGATGCTGCGCGTTCTGGCAGCCGGTAGCCTGCGGCCCGTCTGGCCGGCGCTGATGGCGGCGTTTAGTGCGCAAGGCGGCGCAGGCGCGGAAACGCGTTTCGGCCCTGCCGGGCTGCTGCGCCAGCGTATTGAACAGGGCGAGCCGTGCGCCCTCTTCGCCTCCGCCAGTCAGGCGCATGCCGACGCGCTGGTGCAGCAGGGGCTGGCGAGCGAAAGCGGCGCCTTCGCCGCAAACAGTCTCTGCCTGACCGCCAGAGCGGAGATAACAGGCAAAAACGACAGCTGGCTGACGCTGCTGCAGCGCCCGTCGCTGCGGCTGGCGACCTCAACGCCGCGCAGCGATCCCTCGGGCGATTACACCTGGCAGCTGTTTGCCGCGCTGGAGAGACGCTATCCCGGACTGGGCGCCGATCTCCGTCAGCGCGCGCAGAGGCTGGTCGGTGGCGCCGACAGCCTCGCCCTGCCCGACGGCGCGCTGGCGGCGCACTGGCTGCTGAGCAACGGTCACGCCGATCTGTTTATCGGCTACGCCAGCTATGCGCCGCGTCTGGCGGCGATCCCTGCCCTGAAGGTATTTGTCATTCCCGCCGCCGACAACGTGCTGGCTCGCTACGGCTACGCGGTGTGCCAGCCTGCCGCGCAGCCGCTGGCGCGCTTTCTGCACTCGCAGACGGCGCAGACGCTGCTGCGGCAGCATGGATTTTTGCTGCCTGCGCCGCAGAGTTGAGCGCTGGGGTTGTGTTTCAGGCGCGGCGCGGCGATGCTGGCTCTCGTTCTGTCCACCAGCAGGAGAGAAAATGGACAATCCACTCTGCCGCGCGTTATCTGTTGCATTTCCTTTGATTCAGGCGCCGATGGCGGGCGTCTCGACCCCTGAACTGGCCGCGGCGGTCAGCAACGCAGGCGCGCTGGGCTCGATTAGCCTCGGCGCGTCAGATCCCACGCAGGCCCGCGCCCTGCTTAGCCGCCTGCGCGAGCTGACCGCCGCGCCGGTGAATATCAATCTTTTCTGCCATGCGCCGCCGTCCCGCGATGACGAACGCGAGCGCGCCTGGCTGGCGCGCTTTGCGCCGCTGTTCAGACGCTACGGCGCAGCGCCACCGCTGTCGCTGACGGAAATCTACCCCACCTTTAACAGCGACTCTCCGCTGCTGCCGCTGATCCTTGACGCGGCGCCCGCCGCGGTCAGCTTTCATTTCGGCCTGCCAGATAAAGCGGTTATCGACCGGCTGAAAGGTCAGAGTATCGTGACGCTGGCGAGCGCGACCTCGGTTGAGGAGGCGCGTCAGGTCGCCGCCGCAGGTATCGATTTCGTGGTGGCGCAGGGCATTGAGGCGGGCGGTCATCGCGGCATGTTCGACCCTGAACAGCCGGATGCGCAGATGAGTACTCTGACGCTGGTGCAGGCGATCATCAGGCAGTGCGACTGTCCGGTGATTGCCGCAGGCGGCATGATGGACGGCAGCGGCATCGCCGCTATGATGACGCTGGGCGCGGCGGGCGTGCAGCTGGGTACGGCGTTTCTGCTCTGCCCGGAGTCCGCCGCGAACAGCGCTTATCGCGCGGCGCTGAAAAGCGATGCGGCCGCCCACACGGAGCTGACCGCCGCGATTTCCGGACGTCCGGCGCGCGCGCTCAGCAACGCCTTTTGCCATTTCGCACGCACTATCCCGCAGGAGGCGATCCCTGCCTATCCTCTCGCTTATTCGCTGGGCAAAGCGCTGGCCGCCGCGGCCGCCGCGCAGGGCGAAGCGGGTTTTGGCGCGCAGTGGGCGGGCCAGGGCGCAATGCTGGCGCGAGAAATGCCCGCGGCGCAGCTGGTCAGGACGTTAATCAAGGAGTATCACGACGCGCGGCGCGCTTAGCGCGTGGGATCCGCCAGCAGCAGCAGCAGCGGCACCAGCGAGAGCCCGTCGGGCATATCGCCGCTGGCGATCATCTGACGTATCGCGTCCAGCGAAAACCAGCCGGTGTCCATGACCTCATCCTGATCCTCCTCCATGCCGACGAATTCGAGATCGGTGGCCAGAAAGGTGATAAACAGCTGATCGCTGCTGCCGTAGGAGGGATGGTAGCGGATCAGCTCGCGCAGGTGCTTCGCCCGATAGCCGCTCTCCTCCACCAGCTCGCGGCGTGCGGCGCAAAGCGGCGTTTCGTCGGGATCCACGCCGCCCGACGGGATCGCCCAGACCACGCGATCGATCAGATAGCGATACTGTTTGATCAGCAGTATCTTCTCTTCCTGCATGGCGACGATACCGACAGCGGGACGGTCATGATGCACGGCATAGAAGTCGCGGCGCTGCGCTTCCCCCAGATCGATACTTGCCTTCTGCACGCTGAACCAGGGATTGCGGTAGAGCGTTTGTACCTCATCAATATCTGCTTCTTTAAGCGCCTTTTTCACCAGCATCTCCCGTTGATAAAGATAAAGGGGTTAGTGCCCTACCGTTTTAGAGAAAAGATTCACCACCAGCACGCCGGTAATGATCAAGCCGAGTCCGAGGATAGCAGGCAGATCGAGCTTCTGCTTGAACACCACCCAGCCCACGATGGAGATCAGCACGATCCCCACGCCTGACCAGATAGCGTAGGCGATGCCGGTCGGCATGGTGCGCAGCACCAGCGTCAGAAAGTAGAAGGCGATAACGTACCCGACCACGGTGATCACCGCTGGCCAGAGTCGGGTAAAGGATTCAGACGCCTTGAGGCTGCTGGTGGCGATTACTTCCGCCACAATGGCGATAAACAGATAGAGGTAGCTACTCATAACACCCTTAAGAAACACGTCACCGTGCCTGGCAGTAAAGCGGCTTTTGGTGAAGGAAAAATGACTATTCTACGTGATGCGGAAAAACAAAGGGAAACGGCGGCGGGTCAATTTGATCTCCATCATTAAACGGCAAACGTCAGGGTTTGCCGTTCTCTGCCTTATCTGCACTGGCTGGCGCAGTTCTGCACGCAAATTTGCGTCTGGCTGCTACAGGAGCCGTTGCCGCGCGTATTGCAGTGAGAACGCTCTACATAGCAGTTCTGCTGACAGCTGGCGAGATCGCACTTCGCCGCGACCGGCGTCAGCTGAGCGATGGGCGCCCGTCCGCTAAACAGCGCCTGGGATGCAACGGGCTGAGCGAGAGCGCTCTGCCCCAGCAGCAATGCGGTGAGCATCGCTATGATGTAACGCGTTTTCATTTTTACTCTCCCTGGGTTCGACACCGGCTAAGTATGGCTGGAGAACGGGCAAACGTCCTCGCCGCGGGCGTAAAAGCGTCAGGCGGTCACACTTCCGCCGCCGGATTGAAACGAAAGGTTCAGGCCACGTGTAAAGCACCAAAACAATGCATTCTCCCGGCTGAATTGCCTGCTTCTGGCGCGTCCTCGTCGCGCTTTTTCCCTGAGAGGCGCGTCAGACGGGCGCTGCGGGGTTGGTACAAAAGTTGCAGCGCTGTGCCTGTCTACAAGGAGACCTGTATGAAAGCGATTGTAATTGGCGGCGGCATTGGCGGCATGAGCGCGGCACTCGCGCTGGAAAAGGCGGGTATCGCCACTGAAGTCTATGAAGCGGTAAAAGAGATGAAGCCGGTGGGCGCGGCGATCTCGGTCTGGCCGAACGGCGTCAAATGCCTGAATGCGCTGGGGCTGAAGGCGCAGCTGCGCGCGCTGAGCGGCAATATGGCCTTTATGGCCTATCAGGATTTTGCCAGCGGCGCCACCCTGACGCGCTTCAGCATGGCGCCGCTGGTGCGCCAGGTGGGAGAATATCCCTCTCCGGTGGCGCGCGCTGAGCTGCAGGCGATGCTCATTGACGCCTATGGCCGTGAACGCGTCAGCTTCGGCAAGCGCGTGACGGAGGTTGAGCAGCACGAGAGCGGCGTCACCGCTCTCTTTGAAGACGGCACCCGCGCGCAGGGCGATCTGCTGATCGCCGCAGACGGCGCGCACTCGGTGATCCGTCACAGCGTGCTGGGGGAAAAGGTCGAGCGCCGCTACGCCGGCTATGTCAACTGGAACGGTCTGGTGGAGATGGATGCCTCGCTGGCGCCCGCCGATCAGTGGACCACCTTTGTCGGCGAAGGCAAACGCGTCTCCCTGATGCCGGTAAGCGGCAATCGCTTTTACTTCTTTTTTGACGTCCCTTTGCCGAAAGGGCTGGCGGAAGATCGCAGCAGCGTGAAAGCTGACCTGCGCCGCTACTTTCAGGGCTGGGCGCAGCCGGTGCAGCGGCTGATTGACGCTATCGATCCCGCCACCACCAACCGCGTCGAGATCCACGATATCGATCCCTTTAGCCGTTTCGTCAGCGGCCGCGTTGCGCTGCTGGGGGATGCGGCGCACAGCACCACGCCCGATATTGGTCAGGGCGGCTGCGCGGCGATGGAAGACGCGCTGGTGCTGGCCTCCTCGCTCGCCGCCCATTCGCTGGGTATTGAAGATGCGCTGCTGCGCTATGAAGCGCGGCGCGTCGAACGCACCCGCGATCTGGTGCTGAAAGCGCGCAAGCGCTGCGACGTGACGCACGGCAAAGATCCCGCCGCCACCGCCGCCTGGTATCAGGAACTGCGGCAGGAAACCGGGGAGCGCGTGCTGGCGGGTATGTGCGAAACCATCGAGGGTGGCCCGCTGGGATAAAAAAAGCGGGCGTGACGCCCGCTGAGGTTTAATCGGCCAGGCCGCGGTTTTTCAGCATCGGCTCCAGCTGCGGTTCGCCGCCGCGCCAGTTCTCATAGAGCTGCTTCAGGTCGCTGCTGTTGCCGCGCGACAGGATCATCTGCCGGAAGCGGTCGCCGTTCTCGCGTGACAGGCCGCCGTTCTCCACAAACCACTGATAGCCGTCGTCCGCCAGCATCTGCGTCCAGATATAGGCGTAGTAGCCTGCCGCATAGCCGCCGCCCCAGATATGCTGGAAATAGCTGGAGCGATAGCGCGGCGGAACGGCGGCCAGCGCCAGATTATAGCTCTGCAGCGCCTGCTGCTCAAAACCCGCTACCGACTGCGGCGTCTCGTCTGCGCTGATGCTGTGCCAGTGCAGATCCAGCAGCGCGGCGGCCAGTAGCTCGCTCATGTCATAGCCTTTATTAAACCGGCTGGCGCGCACGATCTTCTGATGCAGCGCCTCTGGCATCGCCTCGCCGCTCTGATAGTGGCGCGCGTAGTTGAGGAACACCAGCGGCTCGCTCGCCCAGTGCTCGTTGAACTGCGACGGAAACTCGACGAAGTCGCGCGGCGTGGCGGTGCCGGAAAGGCTCGGATAGCGCTGGGTGGCGAACAACCCGTGCAGCGTATGGCCAAACTCATGGAACAGGGTGATCACTTCGTCCCAGCTCAGCAGCGCCGGTTCGCCTTCCGGCGGTCGGGTATAGTTGCAGACGTTGTAGATCACCGGACGCGTCGCCAGCAGTCGGGACTGGTGAACAAAGTTGCTCATCCACGCGCCGCCGCCTTTGTTGTCGCGCTTGAAATAGTCGGTGTAGAACAGCGCCAGCGGCGCGTCGTCAACGTCGAAGATCTCATACACGCGCACGTCGGGATGGTAAACCGGCAGATCGTGACGCTCGCTGACGCGGATGCCGTAGAGCTGGCTCGCCGCCCAGAACACCCCTTTCTCCAGCACGTTGTTCAGCTCGAAATAGGGCCGGATCTCACCTTCGTCGAGATCGTACTGCGCTTTGCGCACCTGCTCGGCGTAGAAGTTCCAGTCCCATGCCGCCAGCGTAAAGTCGCCCTGCTGCCGATCGATGGTCTGCTGAATGGCGGCCGCCTCGCGTTCGGCGCGCGCCCGCGCGGCCGGCACAATATTGCGCATAAAGGCGAAGGCCGCCTGCGGGGTTTTCGCCATCTGATCCTGTAGCTGCCATTCGGCGAAGCTGGCGAAGCCCAGCAGCCGCGCCTGCTGCGCCCGCAGCTGCGCCAGTTCCAGCACCAGCGCGCGGGTATCGTTGTCGTCGCCCTTCTCGCTGCGCGTGATCGAGGCGGTGAACAGCGCCTCACGCGTGGCGCGCGTACGCAGTGCCTGCAGCGCCGGTTGCTGGGTGGTGTTCTGCAGCACCAGCAGCCAGGCGTTCTCCAGCCCGCGTGCCTGCGCCGCCGCCTGGGCCACGGCGAGATCCGCCGGGCTTAGCCCGGCCAGTGCCTCTGCCTCCTCGACCACCAGCCCGCCCGCTTTGGTGGCGGCGAGCAGCTTATTGGTGAAGCGGGTGCTGAGCCGCGCCGCCTGCTGGTTCAGGGTTTTGAGTTGCTGTTTGGCTTCCTCCGCCAGGCTGGCGCCGGAGAGCTGATAGTGCTGCCAGGTCACCTCTACCAGCCGCAGCGATTCGGGGTCGAGCGCCAGCGTCTGACGCTGCTGATAAACCGCATCCAGCCGCGCGAAGAGCGCGCCGTTCAGCACGATCTCGTCGTTGAGCGCGGTCAGCTGCGGCGCGATCTCTTCGTCGATCTGCTGCAGATAGTCGCTGGTATTGGCGGAGGTAATGGCGCCGAACACCAGATTGACGCGCTCCAGCAGCTCTCCGCTGCGCTCCAGCGCCTCAAAGGTATTGGCAAAGGTGGGCGCCTCCGGGTTCTGCGCAATCGCCTGCACCTCCTGACGCTTCTCCTCTATGCCCGCCAGAAGCGCCGGCAGAAAATCCTCTTCCGCGATCTGGTCAAACGGCGGCGCCTGATAAGGCAAGGTACTGGCCTGGAAAAACGGGTTGCTTCTGCTGTTCATGCCTCGCTCCTGATTGCCCATGCAAAAGAGTATCCTGGCAGGTTGCCGCCTCCGTCACAACTCAGCGCTGCCAGACCGCGCGTCCGTTGACCCAGGTCTGGGCGATATTGCGATCGTCGCCCAGCGTCATCAGCACAAACAGCCGCTCCCAGATATCTTTACTGTTGTCGATGCGCAGCCGCTGCAGCGGCGAGACGGCCGGATCGAGCACCACAAAGTCCGCCTCTTTGCCCGGCGCGAAATTGCCGATGTGGTGATGCAGATCCAGCGCGTGCGCGCCGCCCAGCGTGGCGTGATAAAACGCCTCCGCCGCGCTGAGCCGATACTGCTGCAGTTGCCCGACTTTGTAGGCCTCTCCCATCGTCTGCAGCATATTGAAAGTGGTGCCCGCACCGACGTCAGTACCGATGCCAATCCTCACGCCCTGCTGCCAGCTGCGCTTGAGGTTAAAAAGGCCGCTGCCAAGAAACAGATTCGACGTCGGGCAAAAGGCGATGGCGGAGTCAGTATCGTGCAGGCACTGCCACTCTTTCTCCTCCAGGTGAAGGCAATGGGCGAACAGGCTGCGGCGTCCGGTCAGCTGGTGGCGATGGTAAACGTCGAGATAGCCGTCATGCTGTGGGAACAGCGCTTTTACCCAGGCCACCTCTTCCGGGTTTTCGCTCAGGTGGGTATGCAGCCAGACGTCGGGATAGCGCTGCCGCAGCTGCTGCACCTTTTCCAGCAGCGCCGGAGAGGAGGTCGGCGCAAAGCGCGGCGTCAGCGCGTAGCTGAGCCGGCCGCGTCCGTGCCAGCGTTCAATCAGCGCCTGGGTGTCGGCGTAGCTCTGCTCCGGCGTTTCCAGCAGCGCGTCCGGCGCGTGGCGATCCATCATGACTTTGCCGGCGATCAGCCGCATCTCCAGCGCCTCGGCCGCGCTGAACAGCGCCTCCACCGACTGCGGATGCACGGTGCCGAACACCAGCGCGCTGGTGGTGCCGTTCGCCAGCAGCTGCTGCAGAAAGAAGGCGGACATGGCGGCGGCGTGATCCGCGCAGTGATACTGGCTTTCAACCGGAAAAGTATACTGATCCAGCCACTGCAGCAGCTGCTCGCCGTAGGCGCCGATCATCTCCGTCTGCGGATAGTGGATATGCGTGTCGACAAAGCCTGGCACGATAAGCCTGCCGCGCAGATCGATCACCTCGGCCGGAGGCGACGTCAGCGAGGCCCAGGGGTGCAGCGCGACAATGCGTCCTGCCTCCAGCAGCAGCACGCCATCCTCGATATAGCGCGCCTGCGCCATGATGGCCTCAGGCTGGTGCGCGATATCGCTAAAATCAAAAAAGCTGGCGCGAATCGCCGTTTGGGTCTGTGACATGGTATTTCCTTAACGCCGCGCGCGGAGGCGGATAACGATCAGAGTGAACAGGCAGATTTTGCAACTGCCATGCCACAACAGCGCCACTATTCAATATGTTATGTAAAAACAGCATTACGTCGTAGAGGGAAAAAACGGTATCGTATGCGCAACCGGTTGCTCCGCTTTCCGCCTGCAGCGCGCCGAACGCTGCTGCCCAGGCCGCTGCTCCTTGCTGGTGCAGCGTGCGCCACCATCGCGCAACCGGCCGCCTGCAAAATCCCTTTACAGCCTGAGCGCGCTTTTGCCGCGCAGCGGCGCGAATGAAGTGGTATGGTGAGCAAGGTCTAACCTGAAAATCAGTTAAGGAACAGTGAGATGATTATTTTTGTTACCGGCGCCACCGCTGGTTTTGGTCAAAGTATCACCCGCCGATTCATTGAAACAGGTCACAAAGTGATCGCCAGCGGCCGCCGCGCCGAGCGGTTGCAGGCGCTGAAAGAGGAGCTGGGCGACAACCTCTATACCGTTCAGCTCGACGTGCGCAACCGCGCGGCTATTGAAGAGACGATCGCTTCGCTGCCGGCCGAGTGGCGCAATATCGACGTGCTGGTGAATAACGCCGGACTGGCGCTCGGTATCGAGCCGGCGCACCGCGCCAGCGTCGAAGACTGGGAAAACATGATCGACACCAACAATAAGGGTCTGGTCTATATGACGCGCGCCCTGCTGCCGGATATGGTGGAGCGCAACGTCGGCCACATTATCAATATCGGCTCCGTTGCCGGAAGCTGGCCCTATGCGGGCGGCAACGTTTACGGCGCGACGAAAGCCTTTGTGCGTCAGTTCAGCCTGAACCTGCGCACCGACCTGCACGGCACCGCGCTGCGCGTCACCGACATCGAGCCAGGCCTGGTGGGCGGCACCGAGTTCTCCAACGTGCGCTTCAAAGGCGACGACGATAAAGCAGATAAAGTCTATGAAGGCGCGACCGCGCTGACGGCGGAAGATGTAACCGAGGCGGTCTACTGGGTGGCGACGCTGCCGAAGCACGTCAATATCAATACGCTGGAGATGATGCCGGTAAGCCAGACGCAGGCCGGTCTGAAAGTGCACAAGCCCTGATGCAGCAGGCCAGCCCGTCGGGCTGGCTTTCTCAGGCGCGGCCCCAGCCCGCCACGATAATCAGCATGCCGCAAAAGGCCACCAGCGCCCCGCTCCAGTCCCACGCGCTCAGCTTCACGCCATCCACCACGCGCAGCCACAGCAGCGCGGTCACCACATAGACGCCACCGTAGGCCGCATAGACGCGTCCGCTCGCCGCCGGATGCAGCGTCAGCAGCCAGACAAAGGCCATCAGGCTCAGCGCGGCCGGCAGCAGCAGCCAGGCAGAACCCGCCTTTTTCAGCCACAGCCAGGGCAAAAAACAGCCGACAATCTCCGCGATGGCGGTAAGAAAAAAGAGCAGCGCGGTTTTAAGCAGCATGCAATCCTCTCGCAAAGATAAACAACTTGCCCACGACTGGTGAGCAAAGAAAGCGCGATGATATACTAATCGCCGTCTGCCGCAAGCCGGAACCATCCCCGCGCCAGGCATCAACTGAAGGAAGAGATGATGAAAAAATTATTTCCGACCCTGCTCGCCGCGCTGCTGGCCGGCAGCACGCTGTTGACCGCCGTCCAGGCCAGCGCCAATACCAGCCGCCTGATTATTGAGGACGGCAACAGCGCCGCCAGTAATGAGGCGGCGCGCCAGAGCAAAGAGCAGTGGAATGAGACCCAGCAGCTGCGCCATAAGGTGAACAACCGCGTAGAGAAAGAGTTCGACAAAGCGGATCGCGCCTTTGATACGCGCGACGCCTGCGAAAAGAGCTACAACGTCAACGCCTACTGGGAGTCCAACACCCTGCGCTGTCTCGATCGCCGCACCGGCCGACCGGTCACGCCCTGATATTTTCTGCGGGCTGCTATAGTCAGTAAGGTTTACTACGCAAAAGGAGAAAGTGATGAAGAAACAGACCGGAATGTTAATCGCAACTTTACTGGCGCTGCCCGTGCTGGCGCACGCCTCCTGTGAATCCGTCAAGGCGGATATCAGCCAGAAGATTATCCAGAACGGCGTGCCGGAATCGGGGTTTACGCTGGATATCGTGCCTAACGATCAGGCCGATCAGGCGGGCGGCCAGGTGGTAGGCCACTGCGAAAACGACTCGCAGAAAATCGTCTATAAGCGCACGGGACGCGGCGACGAAGGCAGCGTGCCCGACAGCGCGGGCAGCTCGCAGGACGCGCCCGCACAGTAACCTCTGAGGGCGACGTCGTCGCCCTTTTCTATTCCGCTTCCGGCCGCTGTCGCGGCATCATCCACGCCACGCCCAGCGCCAGCAGCGCGATGGCCAGTGCCACCACAAACACCCAGTGCAGCGAGGCGGCGATCGCCATCGTCATATGGCGCAGCGCGTCGCTGCTGAGCGCGTCGCGCGACGGCGCAGACATGATCTGCTGCACCGGATCCTGCGCCTGCGGCAGCCGCTGCGCCAGGTTCAGGTTCAGCACCGCGCCCATCAGCGCGGTGCCGATAGCCGAGCCTATCATACGGCTGAACATGATCGAGGCGGTGCAGATGCCGCGAATATCGTAGTGCGCATGGTTCTGCACCGACACCAGAAAGGTGGTGCTGGTCATCCCCATCCCCGTGCCGATGACAAACGCGGTGGCCCCTGCCTGCCAGATGGGGCTCTCGGCGCGCAGCAGCAGCAGCAAGGCGCTGCCCGCCACCAGCAGCAGCGCGCCGAGCTGGGCGGTAAAGCGGTATGAGGTGCGCAGCATCAGGCGGCCACTGAGCGTGCTGGCGAGCGGCCAGCCGATGGACATCATCGCCAGCGCGCTGCCCGCCTGAAGCGGCGTGCCGCCGCTAATCCCCTGGATCCAGGTCGGCAGAAAGGCGCTGATGCCCATCATCGCCGCGCCGATAATCAGGTTGCCGGCATTGCCGGCGATAATCAGGCGGCTGCGCCAGATCTCCAGCGGAAACAGCGGCGCGTCGGCGCGCAGCTCATGCTTTTTCAGCTGCCAGCCGGCAAACAGCGCCAGCAGCAGAAACAGGATCAGCCAGGAGCCGAGCCACTCCGCCTGCAGCAGCGCCATCAGCAGCGCGCTGACGCAGAGCATCAGCCAGACGCTGCCGGTGAGGTTAAGCGGCTGCGGCTTCTCTTCGACGCAGTGTGCAGGCAGAAAGCGCGCCAGCATCGCCATGCTGATCAGCCCTATCGGCACGTTGACCCAGAAAATCAGCGACCAGCTGAAGTGCTGCACCAGCCAGGCGCCGGTGAGCGGGCCGACAATCGCCGCCACGCCCCAGACGCTGGAGAGCCAGCCCTGCACGCTGGCGCGCTCGCGCGGCGAGTAGATGTCGGCGACGATGGTCGAACTGAGCGGCATAATCGCGCCGGCGCCGAGCCCCTGAAAGGCGCGAAACAGGATCAGCCACAGCATGCTGTGGGCGAAGCCGCACAGCACCGAGCCAATCAGAAACAGCGAGGTGCCGATAAAAAACATTTTGCGTCGGCCCCACATATCCGCCAGCCGCCCGTAAATCGGCACGCTGACCGCCTGGGTGAGCAGATAGACGGAGAAAACCCAGCCGAACTGCGAAAAGCCGCCTAACTCCGCAATGATGGTGGGCATCGCCGTGGCGACGATGGTCACCTCTATGGCAGCCATAAACATCGCCAGCATACAGGCGAAGAGGATCCAGCCGCGATGGCTGACCTGCAGGTGTGCGCTCTCAGTCATACATCTCCCTTTTGTTATCCAGCAAGGCTAGCCTAAATTTGCCGCGTCGGTGTGCCTGACGTGCGCTGTTGTTGTGACGGCGTCACAGGATAGCGCCAAAAATTGACTAAAGGCGTTAATTAGCGGTGGAAACCAGAGGCCATGCGGCTTTTCCCGCTCTGACGTCCATTTCTATCTGTCTGATTTCGCCGATAAAAAGTGGCAGCGCGGCCAGCAGGCTGCTATAGGCTGTATAGCTTTTTATCCATACCTGAAAAATCGGGCGACGCGAAAGCCGCCCTGACAACACACAACAGGGAGAACTCCTCTATGCAAAATGGTTCGCTGGTCAGGCGCGCCGGACTCGCGCTGCTGGCCATTGTAGTGGTGCTGGCACTGCTGGTCTGGGGGCTGGGTCTGGATACGCTGCGCGCGCGCCGGGTCGACCTGATCTATCTGGGGCAACAGCATCTCTTTTTAGTCTTCTGGTCGATGCTGTTTGCGCTGCTGGTGGGCATTCCCAGCGGTATCTTGCTGAGTCGCCCCTTCGCGCGCCGCTGGGCCGAGTATGTGATGCAGATTTTCAACGTCGGCAACACGCTGCCGCCGCTGGCGGTGCTGGCGCTGGCGATGGTGGTGATCGGCATCGGCGACAAACCGGCGCTGTTCGCCCTGTTTCTCGCCTCGCTGCTGCCCATCGTGCGCAACACCTTTTCCGGCCTGAGCGCCGTACCGCCCTCACTTATTGAAGCCGCTAACGGCATCGGCATGACCAAATTCCAGCGCCTGCGCCAGGTGGAACTGCCTAACGCCTATCCGGTCATGCTGGCGGGTATTCGCATCGCCACCGCCATTAATGTCGGCACCGCACCGCTGGCGTTTTTGATCGGCGCCAGCAGCTACGGCGAACTGATCTTCCCCGGCATCTACCTCAACGATTTTCCTACGCTGATCCTCGGCGCGGCCGCCACGGCGCTGTTCGCCCTGCTGCTGGATATGCTACTGGCGGCGCTGGGCCGCGTTCTCAGCCCGCACGCGGCTTAATCACAAGGAGAAGCCATGATAATGCTGACGCGCTGGATCACACGCACCGCTCTTACCCTCGCCGCCACGCTGGCGCTGAGCCAGGCCGCCCAGGCGGCTACGCCCATCGTTATGGCAACGAAAAGCTTTACCGAGCAGCATATTCTTTCCGCCATGAGCGTGCTGTGGCTGCAGAAAAAAGGCTTCCAGGTCACCCCGAAACGCAATATCGCCACCACTATCAGCCGCAACGCCATGCTGAATAAGCAGGTGGATATGACCTGGGAGTATACCGGCACCTCGCTGATCATCTTTAACCACATCAACAAGCCGATGTCCTCTGACGAGGCGTATCAGACGGTGAAAACGCTCGACGGCAAGCTGGGGCTGATCTGGCTCGACCCGGCGCCGATGAACAACACCTACGCCTTCGCCATGCAGCGTGAGCGCGCCGAGCGGGAAGGCATCAGCACCATGTCGCAGCTGGTCGCCAAAATCGAACAGGTGCGCCAGCACGATCCTGACCATAACTGGCGGCTCGGGCTGGACCTGGAGTTTTCCGGCCGCTCAGACGGCATGAAGCCGCTGCAGGCAACCTATCAGCTGGCGCTGGATCGGCCGCAGATCCGGCAAATGGATCCGGGGCTGGTCTATAACGCGGTGCGCGACGGCTTTGTCGACGCTGGCCTGATCTACACCACTGACGGTCGGGTAAAAGGCTTCGACCTGAAGGTGCTGGAGGATGACAAGCACTTCTTCCCCAGCTACAACGTCACGCCAGTGGTGCGCAAGGATGTACTCGACAGCCATCCAGGGCTGGCCGAGGCGCTGAATCAGCTCTCACCGCTGATCACCAGCGACGCGATTAGCGAACTTAACAAGCGCGTCGATATCGATCATCAGTCGCCGGAACAGGTTGCGCGCGACTTTCTCACAGCCCACAACATGCTGTAAGGCGGCCCTATGGATACCCTTCACTACATTATCAATAACTGGAGCAGCCTGCTGGCGCTCACCTGGCAGCACACCTGGCTGGTGCTGGTGGCGGTCGGCTGCGCCATCGTCGCCGGCGTGCCGCTCGGCATTCTTATCGTGCGCGTCAGATGGCTGGCCGCGCCGGTGCTCGGCATCGCCACCGTGGTGCTGACCATCCCGACCATCGCCCTGTTCGGCCTGATGATCCCGCTGTTTTCGCTGATCGGTCAGGGTATCGGCGCGCTGCCCGCCATTACCGCGGTGTTTCTCTATTCGCTGCTGCCGATTGTGCGCAACACCCACACCGCGCTGGAAAATCTGCCGGACGGCCTGCGCGAAGCGGGACGTGGCATCGGCATGACCTTCTGGCAGCGTCTGCGCTGGGTGGAAATCCCCATGGCGCTGCCGGTAATTTTTGGCGGCATCCGCACCGCCGTGGTGATGAACGTCGGCGTGATGGCCATCGCCGCCGTGATTGGCGCGGGCGGCCTCGGTCTGCTGCTGCTGGACGGCATCAGCGGTAGCGATATTCGCATGCTGATCGCCGGGGCGCTGATGATCTGCCTGCTGGCTATTTTTCTCGACTGGCTGCTGCATCGTCTGCAGTCGGCGCTGACTCCTAAGGGGATTCGATAATGATAAAACTGGAAAACCTGACGAAAACCTTTACCCAGAAAAACGGCACCACCGTCACCGCCGTTGATAACGTCAGCCTGCATGTGCCGCAGGGCGAAATGTGCGTGCTGCTTGGCCCGTCGGGCTGCGGCAAAACCACCACGCTGAAGATGATTAACCGCCTGATCCCCAGCACCAGCGGCAAGATTTTGATTAACGGCGAAGATACCAGCACCCAGGACACCGTGACGCTGCGCCGCAACATCGGCTACGTTATCCAGCAGATTGGTTTGTTTCCCAATATGACCATTGAAGAGAACATTACCGTGGTGCCGCGTATGCTGGGCTGGGACAAAAAACGCTGCCGCGAGCGCGCCACCGAATTGATGAGCATGGTCGCGCTCGATCCCACTAAATTCCTGCACCGCTATCCGCGCGAAATGTCGGGCGGCCAGCAGCAGCGTATCGGGGTGATCCGCGCGCTGGCGGCGGATCCGCCGGTGCTGCTGATGGATGAGCCGTTCGGCGCCGTCGACCCCATTAACCGCGAAGTGATTCAGAACGAGTTTCTCGATATGCAGCGCCAGCTCAGGAAAACGGTGATGCTGGTGAGCCACGACATCGACGAGGCGTTAAAGCTCGGCGACCGCATCGCGGTGTTCGGCCAGGGGAAAATCGTGCAGTGCGCCAGCCCGGACGAGCTGCTGGCCAGCCCGAAAAACGACTTCGTCGGCTCTTTTGTCGGCCAGGACCGCACCCTGAAGCGTCTGCTGCTGGTGCAGGCGGGCGACGTCACCGATCAGCAGCCGACCATTACCGTGAAGCGCACCACGCCGCTGGCGGAGGCGTTCGCCCTGATGGACGAAAACGACATGCGCTCGGTGACCGTGGTAGATAATGACGGTAAGCCGCTCGGTTTTGTGAAGCGTCGCGAGGCGCGCCACGCCAGCGGCAACTGCGACGCCTTGCTGCACACCTTCCGCGTGACCGGCAAGGCGGAAGAGAACCTGCGCGTGGTGCTCTCTAAGCTCTATGAGCACAACACCGTCTGGATGCCGATCGTCGACGAAGAGGGTCGCTACAGCGGCGAGATTTCGCAGGACTACATCGCCGACTATCTCAGCTCCGGCCGCACGCGCCGTCGCCTGAATCCTTAGGTATCCCGCGCGGCACGGGCCAGCAGCGCCCGTGCCGACTTTCTAACCCTTACTGGCCACCCGCGGTCTCGCCCTGCGGCAGCGCCACGGCGCGCGGTTCGCTCGGCAGCACCAGATTGAGCAGGATCGCCAGCACGCCGCCGGTGGTCACCGCATGGCCGAACAGCTGGCTCACCAGCGGCGGGAACTGCTTCAGCACCTCCGGCACCGCTTCGACGCCCAGCCCCAGCCCAAACGACACCGCGACGATCAGCATTTCCCGGCGTCCCAGCGGGGTCTGCGTCATCACGCGGATGCCCGCCGCCACCACGCTGCCGAACATCACCAGCGTTGCGCCGCCCAGCACCGGCGCCGGGATCTGCTGCATCACCGCGCCCACGGCGGGAAACAGCCCGAGCAGCGCCAGCATCGCGCCCATCACCATGCCCACGTAGCGGCTCGCCACGCCGGTCATCTGTATTACGCCGTTATTCTGCGCAAAGGTGGTATTGGGAAAGGCGGAAAACATCGCCGCCAGCACGCAGCTGACCCCGTCGGCGCAGATGCCGCCCTGCAGACGACGCTGAAACTGCGGCCCGCTAATCGGCTGCTGCGAGAGCATGCAGTTTGCGGTCAGGTCGCCTACCGCTTCGATAACGGAAATCACCGAGACCAGCGCAATGGGTAAAAAGATCGTCCAGTCAAAGGCGAAGCCAAAGCGGAAAAAGCCCGGCAGCGCCAGCCAGCCGCTCTCCGGCAGCGGTTTTAGCGTCAGCATGCCGCTCAGCGCCGCGGCGACGCAGCCGACGGCGATACCGGCAATCACCGCCACCAGCCGCGCCCAGCGGTTGCGCATGCGGTTCAGCGCGATAATCACCAGCAGGGTCAGTGCGCCGAGCGCCAGATTGCCGGGCGCGCCGAAGTCGGCGGCGTTATGTCCGCCCGCCCAGTCGGTGATGCTGACTTTGATCAGGCTGATGCCAATCAGCGTGATAACGGTGCCGGTGACCACCGGCGTCAGCACGCGACGCAGCTGAGCGACGCAGCGGCTGATCAGCAGCGGGATCAGCGCGGCGACCAGCGTGCAGCCGAAAATCATCGCCAGGATATCCTCCGGCGAGCCGCCGCGGCCTTTGACCATCATGCCGCCGGAAAGGATCACGCCGAGAAAGGCGAAGCTGGTGCCCTGCAGGCAGATCATGCCCGCGCCGATGCCCGCCACACGCCGCGCCTGCAGAAAGGTGCCCAGGCCGGAAACCAGCAGCGACATGCTGATCAGATAGGGGATATACGCCTGCAGCCCCAGCACGGAGCCGATAATCAGCGGCGGCGTAATAATGCCGACGACGCTGGCCAGCACGTGCTGCAGCGCGGCGAAAAAAGCGGGCGCCGGGCGAATGCGCTCCTCCAGCCCGTAGAGTAATGCTTTCTCTTCTGAATGCGACATAATCGTGCTCCGGCAGACCTGTGATTAAGGTTGTTGATGCATTAATCACGCCATGCGCGCGCGCAGCCGAGTCAGAAAAGGGTAATCCATTGTTTTAGCGCAGGATAAAATGGATAAAGCGCTGCGCCGAACCCTGAAACTATCGGTTCAGCCACAGCCGCTTTGAGGGGAAATGTTTCACCATCAGGCGATCTTTGCACCTGAACCGGGCACGGCGGCCACGCCGAGCGGCGACAGATCGAGGTAGCCGGACAGCTCGCGCTGCTCGGCGCGCGGTAAATAGGGCAGCTCGCCAAGCAGCGGCGCGTCGAGGCTGTCGCTCAGCACGGCAATCAGCTCCGCGTAGTGCGCCAGCCCGGGGTTGATGCGATTCGCCACCCAGCCCGCCAGCGGCAGGCCGTCGCGCTTAATGGCTTCGGCGGTCAGCAGCGCATGGCTCAGACAGCCCTGCTTGATACCTACCACCAGCACCACCGGGATCTGATGCTGCGCCACCCAGCCGGAGAGCGGTTTTGCGTCATGCATCAGGCTGCGCCAGCCGCCCGTGCCCTCCACGATAACGCACTCCGCCTGCTGCTCCAGCTGCTGCAGGCCGCGGCTTAGCAGGGCGTAGTCCACCGGCTCGCGCGGACGCGTGCTGACCTCGTCCTCTTCATAAATTAACGGATTGATGGCGTCGTAGGGCAAGGCGAGCGTCGAGCTGCTTTGTAACACCAGTGCATCTTTACTGCGCAGGCCTTCCGCGCTCTGCACCGCATTTCTGGCGACCGGCTTGAAACCGACAGCGCTCAGGCCAGCGCGAGCGAAATACTGCAGAAGCGCGCGCGAAACCACGGTCTTCCCTACAGCGGTGTCAGTGCCGGTAATAAACAGGTTTTTCACCCCACTCCTCCTTAACGTTACGGTTTTGTTTTACAAAAAAGCAAAACGCATTGTAAAGAACGCAGGAGGCGCGGGGCTTGCGTTAGCGCAAAGTTCAGTCGCACTTAACCTTGCAACAATTTCACTAACAGATAGCCGCTGTAGAGGGCGTCTTTGATCAGCGCCGCCGCGCCCAGGGTGCCAGGCTCGCGAAATTCGGTGGGCGTCAGCTGGATCGCCTCGCTGTAGGCGGGCAGCGCCTGCTGGCGAATGGTGCTGAGCACCGCGGGAAAAAGCACGTCAGCGGCGTCGTTAAGCGGCGAACCGATGAGAATATGCTGCGGATTAAAGATGTTGACCATCATCGCCAGCATCCGGCCAACGTGATGCCCAACGCCGGCGATAGCGTCGCGCGCCAGCCGATCGCCCTGCTGCGCCGCCTGACAGAGCGTCTCCAGCGACAGCGGCTGCTGGTGCAGCACGCTTTCCGGCTGCGCAGGCAGACGCTGCGCCGCCAGCGCCAGCAAGCTGCCGGTGCTGGCGACCGTTTCCAGACAGCCGTGGTTGCCGCAGTAGCACTGCTGGCCGTAGGGGTCGATCTGGGTGTGGCCGATCTCCACCAGCGCGCGGCCGCTTTTGTGCAGCAGCTGGCCGCCGCTGATCACGCCCGCGCCGACGGTATCGTCGATAACAATCTGGATCACGTTCTGCACGCCGCGCGACGCGCCGAACAGCGACTCTGCCAGCGTCCAGGCGGAGATATCGTGCTGCACGAAAACCGGCACGCCGGTGCGCTGCGCCAGAGTATCACCCAGCGGCATCTCCTGCACGTTATAGCCCGGCAGGCGATGCACCACGCCGGAGGCGGCGTTAATCAGGCCGGGCAAGGTGACGGCGATCGCCGTCAGCCGCTCCAGTTTGCGCTGATGGCGCATAAAAAAGGCGTCTACCTCTTCGATCAGCGAGGTAAGCAAAGGCTGCTGCGTTTCGTCAGGCAGCGGCAACGACTCCTCCACCAGCGCGCGGCTGCTGAGATCGCGCAGCGTCAGGGTTAGCGCGCCGTGATGCAGGCGCACCGCAAGATAGTGCCAGGCCAGGGTGTCGAGGATCAGCCCGATGGCCGGGCGGCCGCGCGATCCCGGCTCCTGAAACTCCGTTTCCTGCACCAGATGGGCATCCAGCATTTCACGCACGATCTTGGTGATGCTGGCGGGCGCCAGCTGCGCCAGTCGGGAAAGTTCGATACGCGACACCGGGCCGTGAAGGTCAATCAGGCGATAAACCACGCCTGCATTAGTCTGTTTGATCTGGTCAATATGGCCAGGCTGACTCTCCAGATTCACGCCCTGCTCCCGGATATTTTCGCGCTTCTAAATAAACAGCGACTATGGTGAGGCAGAATCTGCGCTGGCGTCAAATATTTGATTTGAAATGTGATTTACAGCACATAAAAACCGGACTTTACTCCGGGTCAGGCGCTTATTTCGCCGCAGCGGGCTGCAGCAGCTGCATCATATTACGCATCTGCATCGAGGGTTCCCGCTCGCCGGACCAGACCAGCCACACCTCCGACAGCGCATCCTCTTCACGCAGCGGCAGCCAGACCACATCGGCAAGACGCGCGCGCGCGAAAGAGGCGGGCAAAATCGACACCCCGAGGCCGGTCGCCACCAGGCCGAGAATGGTCATCGCCTCGCCCACTTCCTGCATAATGTAGGGTTGAATATGGTAGCGGCGCAGCAGGCCAAGGATTTCGCCGTGCAGCGCGGTGCCGCCCTGAGGATCGAAGAAGATAAACGGCTCGCTGGCCAGCGCGCTGACCGAAATGGTTTCCGCATCGGCCAGCGGATGGGCCCAGTGCACCACGGCGCGCAGCGGTTCGCGCAGCAGCAGCTGATGGCGCAGATCGGCCGGCAGCACGGTGTTGCGCATTACGCCGAGGTCGAGCTGGCCGTCGTGCAGCGGCGCCAGCTGCTGGCGGGTGTTGATCTCCTGCATCTGGATATGCACCTGCGGCCAGCGCTGACGAAACTGATAGAGCGCGTCTGACACCAGCCCGGTAAAAGGAGCGGACGAGGTGAAGCCGATGCGCAGCTCGCCCTCTTCGCCGCGCTGAAGCCGCGCCGCGCGGCTGGCGGCCTGTTCGACCTGCAGCAGAATAGCGCGCGCATCGAGCAGAAACTGATGGCCCGCCGGCGTAAGCTGCACGCTGCGGTTGGTGCGCGTCAGCAGCCTTGCGCCGATCTCCTGCTCCAGCTGCATAATCTGCTGACTCAGCGGCGGCTGAGAGATGTTAAGCCGTTGCGCGGCGCGGCCAAAGTGCAGCTCTTCCGCCACCGCCAGAAAGTAACGCAGATGGCGCAGTTCAATATTCATATTTTAAACGTATCAGTTGAGAGGATTAATATATTAGACGACCTATTACCCCTTTCCTAGAGTAAGCCTATTGTTTTCAGGTGAGGAATTACCGTGCGTCGCTCTTCTCACGCCGTTACGCTCGACGATAACGCGTTGCCCGACTCTCCCACAGTGGCGACGGCGCCCTCTGCCGTCTGGATTAAGCGCGGCACGCCGCAGTTTATGCGCGTGACGCTGGCGTTGTTCTCTGCCGGTCTGGCCACCTTTGCGCTGCTCTACTGCGTGCAGCCGATTCTGCCAGTGCTGTCGGCGCAGTTCGGCGTCTCACCGGCCGAGAGCAGCATTTCGCTTTCGGTGGCCACCGGGCTGATGGCGCTGGGCCTGCTGGTGACGGGGCCGCTCTCCGACGCTATCGGCCGCAAAAATGTTATGGTGACGGCGCTGATGCTGGCGGCGCTCTGCACGTTAATCTCCGCCACCATGAACAGCTGGCAGGGGATTTTGCTGATGCGCGCCCTGACGGGACTGTCGCTCAGCGGCGTCGCGGCCGTGGGCATGACCTATCTGAGCGAGGAGATCCATCCCAGCGTTATCGCCTTTTCGATGGGGCTCTATATCAGCGGCAACTCAATCGGCGGCATGAGCGGCCGTTTGCTGAGCGGCGTGCTGACCGATTTCTTTTCGTGGCGCGTCGCCATCGCCGCCATCGGCTGCTGCGCCCTCGCCTCGGCGCTGATGTTCTGGCGTATCCTGCCGCCTTCGCGTCATTTCCGCCCGGCGTCGCTCAGGCCGCGCAGCCTGATGATTAACTTTCGCCTGCACTGGCGCGATGCCGGACTGCCGCTGCTGTTTGCCGAAGGTTTTCTGCTGATGGGCGCCTTTGTCACGCTGTTTAACTATATCGGCTATCGCCTGCTCGGCGCGCCCTACCACCTTAGCCAGGCGATTGTTGGCCTGCTGTCGGTGGTCTATCTGACGGGATCCTGGAGTTCGCCGAAAGCCGGCGCGCTGACGACGCGTCTGGGACGCGGCCCGGTGCTGCTGGGCGCCACCGCCCTGATGCTGACAGGGCTGCTGATCACCGCTCTCAGCGCGGTGTGGTGGATCTTCCTCGGCATGATGCTGTTTACCGCCGGTTTTTTCGCCGCCCATTCGGTCGCCAGCGGCTGGATAGGCCCGCGCGCGCGTCGCGCCAAAGGCCAGGCGTCGTCGCTCTATCTCTTCAGCTATTATGTCGGCTCCAGCGTGGCCGGCACGCTGGGCGGTCTTTTCTGGCACCGCTTTGGCTGGACGGGCATTACCGCGTTTATCTCGGCGCTTCTGCTTCTCGCCCTGCTGGTGGGATGGCGTTTACAGCAGAAAAAATTGTAGTTCCTCACTCTCTCTGAAGGGCGCCGCGACGCCCTTTTTAGCCTGCTAATCCTGAGCCTGCTTACTAATTAGTGCCAGCTAAAACAAAGCCTTCATTCCCCGCTATAATCCCCTTCACTCCAACAATAAATGTACTTTTATTTTCAGCAATGAGGATGTCCCCATGGGCCATTACTATTACGTTTCTAAACACTCAGGCTACAACAATAACCACGTGGTGCATGCCGCAGGCTGCCAGTATCTTCCTCCGCTTGATGCCAGACTGTTTCTTGGCACCTTTTACACCGCCAACGCGGCGATCCAGCAGGCGCGCAAATATTATCCTGGCTCACTCGGTTGCGAGGCCTGCTGTCCGTTACCGGTAAAAAAAAACCTGACTCAGCAGAATAGCGTGGCACTAAAGCATATCGCCACACTCTGATTATGCTGGCCTGACGGCACGGGGAAAATGGGGCCGCCGCCGTTGCGCCAGTTTGTTAAGATTTTGCCCTGTTTTGCGGTAAGGTAGAGGTTTCCTCTCCTGTGCATGAGCAGACTATGCGTGAAAAATATGCCGCTTCCCAAATTACCCTACACTGGCTGACCTTTCTGTTGGTGGCGCTGGCTTACGCCACTATTGAGCTGCGCGGCTTTGCCCAGCGCGGCTCCTGGCAAGGCTACGCCATGATCGTGACGCACTTTAGCGCCGGCTTTAGCGTGCTGATACTGATGCTGGCGCGCCTGTTTTTACGCCAGCGTCATCGCTCACCAGCTATCGTGCCGCCCATCGCGCGCTGGCAGACGGGTCTGGCGCATCTGGTGCACACGCTGATTTACGCCCTGTTTATTACGCTGCCCGTTCTCGGCCTGACCTCGCGCTATCTGCGCGGGCGTGACTGGTGGCTGTTCGGCATTCCCATGCCGGTGACGAGCGAGCCGAACTTCGATCTCTCTGATACCCTGATTGGCTGGCATGAAACCCTGGCGCCGCTGGGCTACTGGCTGATCGGCCTGCATGCCGTGGGCGCGCTGTTTCATCACTACTTTCTAAA
The DNA here is from genome assembly GCF_022394795.1 of Pantoea sp. Z09. Classification (NCBI taxonomy): domain Bacteria; kingdom Pseudomonadati; phylum Pseudomonadota; class Gammaproteobacteria; order Enterobacterales; family Erwiniaceae; genus Pantoea; species Pantoea sp. Z09. Next base: position 1,938,302 of record NZ_CP092373.1, on the reverse strand, counting down.
GGACAACACCCTCAGACGCATGATGCCGGGCAAAGCGCCCGATTGATAACCGCCTTTTATCGCCCGCGGGTCGGGCGATAAAAAATTTTCAGGAATAAAACCGCGTTTCAGCGTTCCCCTTACCGTGCAATTCCCTCACAATAGCTAATAATTTGTGACGCAAGTCACTTTCGTGGGTGTGCTGGTCGCATCCGTTTGCTGTTGCCTGGACTGATTTTATCTACATGCAATCAACTACTGTTTCACGTAAAACGGCGTGGCTACGCGTGGTGCTGCTGGCCATCGCCGCCTTTGTCTTCAACACCACCGAGTTCGTGCCCGTCGGCCTGCTGTCGGACATCGGAGCCAGCTTCGACATGACCAGCGCGGATGTCGGCATCATGCTCACCATCTACGCATGGGTGGTGGCGCTGCTTTCGCTGCCGCTGATGCTGCTGACGCGCAATATCGAGCGGCGCATTCTGCTGGCGGTGCTGTTTCTGATCTTTATCGCCAGTCACCTGCTTTCTACCTTTGCCTGGAGTTTTGCCTCGCTGGTGATGTCGCGCATCGGCATTGCGCTGGCGCATGCGGTCTTCTGGTCGATCACCGCGTCGCTGGCGATACGCGTCGCGCCGGCCGGTAAAAAAACCCAGGCGTTAAGTATGCTAGCGACCGGCACCGCGCTGGCGATGGTGCTGGGCGTGCCGATCGGCCGCGTGGTGGGGCAATATCTGGGCTGGCGCACCACCTTCGGCATGATCGGCCTCTCCGCGCTGGTGCTGATGGTGCTGCTGGCGCGTATTCTGCCGCGTTTGCCGAGCGAGCACACCGGCTCGCTCAGCAGCGTGCCGATGCTGTTTCGCCGGCCCGCGCTGGTCAGCATGTATCTGCTGGTGACCCTCGTGGTGACCGCGCACTACACCGCCTACAGCTATATCGAGCCCTTTATGCAGTTCGTGGCGAATGCGGATGAGAACTTCACCACCCTGCTGCTGTTGCTGTTCGGCTCCGCCGGGATTCTGGGCAGCGTACTGTTTAGCTCGCTGGGCAATAAATTCCCGTCTGCGCTGCTGATTGCCGCTATCGCCATCATCACGCTCTGTATGGGGCTGCTGATTTTCGCCGCGGTGCGTCCGGCCGCGATTGCCACACTCTGCGTGCTGTGGGGAATGGCGATGATGATGATCGGGCTGGCGATGCAGGTGCGCGTGCTGTCGCTGGCGCCGGATGCCACCGACGTGGCGATGTCGCTGATGTCAGGAATTTATAATATCGGCATTGGCGCGGGTGCGCTGCTCGGCAACCAGGTCAGCAAGCATCTGAGCATGGCGGACGTCGGCAATATCGGCGGGCTGCTGGGGCTGGTCGCGCTGTTCTGGTGTATTGCGATTTTCCGCAAATATCCGCAGCTGCGCAGCAACGGATAAAAAAAGGGCTTCAGCAGTGCGTTGCTGAAGCCCTTTTCGTTAGTTAAGGCTGGCGGCTGTGCCAGACAGCCCGCTCGCGCCAGAGGTCGAAGTGATGCGGAAAGGCTGGACGCGACTGTTGTCCTGCTTTCCCGCCAACTGCTGCTCCAGAGAAATAAAGCTGCTGCTGCCGCTGACGTTTACCGCTGCGGCGCTGGTCTGCGCATAGGGCGCGACCTCAATATGCTGCGCCGCCGCGCTGGCCAATGAAGCCGTGCCGAGCAGCGCTGCCAGTATGGCGAATGTGACGCTTTTCATCCTCTCTTCTCCTCTTCTCCGACGCCGCTGACTTACTGGTAAATCACCGCCGTGCCGTGCAGGTTGTTCTGGCCTGAGGTCGACGTGATGCGGAACGATTTAGCGCCTGCGGCATCCGCTTTCGCGTTGAGCTGCGCTTCGAGTGAATCCAGGTTTGAACCACCCTGTGCAGAGATGGTACCGACTGCGGTCTGGTGCAGCGGATCGCTGGCAACCTGATCGGCGGCCATTGCGCCAAAAGAAAGGGTGGTAAGGGCCAGAGCGGCCAGGGTCAGTTTGGTGGTTTTCATGATATCGGCTCTCATATTTGGTGTTTGTACAGGTGTCGTTGAATTAATTAACGATCGTTAAATTAATGGTAGTGCATTGTGTGCCTGAACGTCAATGTTTATTTAGCGATCGTTATTTTAATGCGGAAGTGGCGTGATTATGGGCTTTGCCGCCCTTTTACACTTAACCATTAGGGTGAAAAGCGGCTGTCAGAGCACAAAGTGGCAACCCGTCGCCGCCGGGGCGCCAGACGGCTTGCATATTTTATTAATGATCGGTAATTTAATGGGGTGTTTTTCAGACGCGAGGATATATGAGCCAGCAACATGATGAAGCAGTTAAAAAATGTCGTGGTCGGCCAAAAACGTTCGATCGAGACGCGGCGCTGGATAAAGCGCTGACGCTGTTCTGGACCCACGGTTATGAAGGCACCTCCCTTTCCGATCTGGTTGCGGCCACTGGTGCCAAAGCGCCCACACTCTATGCTGAGTTCGTGAATAAAGAAGGTCTGTTCCGCGCGGCGATGGAGCGTTATATCGAGCGTTTCAGCGCTTACCGCAACGCGGCTCTGCATGACGAAAGCAAAACGGTTGCCGACGCGATTGAGGGCTGGTTCCGCGCCACTGCGGCCTGCTTTACCGACTGCGATACGCCGTCTGGCTGCTTTTTTATCTGCACCTCGACCGCGCTCTCTTCCTCATCGGGTGAGATCGCCCAGATGCTGCATCAGCAGCATGAGGCGCAGCAGCAGACGCTGCTCGACTTTCTCTCCGCGCGTCAACAGCGCGGGGATATCCCGCCACAGGTGGATATCATCTCTCTGGCACGCTATCTGGCGTGTCTGCTGCAGGGCATGTCGGTGCGCGCGCGTGAAGGTGCGGCGCAGGCGGATCTCGACAATATAATTGATACGCTGATGGCGATGTGGCCGGTACTGACGGGTCACTGTGTGAAGCAGAAATAAATATTTTTGCGCTATGAAGTAAAACCAGGGCGGGAAATTTCCCGCCCTGGTTGTGATGGCCGCTTATTCGAGGAAGAAGACTGGCTTTAACGGCTGGCTAATGGGGCTGTTGTCCTGATTACTGGGCATCAGATCTTTCATCGACGCCCACCAGCGCTGGCACACCTCTGTTTGCGCTACAGCATTCCAGCGCTCTTCCGACTCGATCTCCACGCTGGCAAAGAGTAAATGGCGTTCGGCATCGAGCCAGATGGCGTAGTTATGCGCGCCATGCGCCTTCAACGTTTCCGCCAGTTCCGGCCAGATGGGCGAATGGCGACGCTCATATTCCGCGTGGCACTCCGCATTCACCTGCATGATAAAGGCTTTACGAAGCATTGGCTGGCCCCACGTCCAGTGCCGCCTGCCATGGCGTGACGTTAAAGCGCTTGCCCAGCGCCACCAGCTGCTCGGTGGTGATGCTCTGGCGAATGCCGCCCATCGACAGCACCTTAACGATCACTTCCGACGATTTCTCGGCGGTGTCGATCAGGCCGAAGGTTTCGTCCAGCGTCGGGCCGGCGCCGAAAATGCCGTGGAACGGCCACATCACCAGGCTGTGGGACGCCATCTTATCGGCGGTCGCCTGGCCGATCTCGTCGGTGCCCGGCACCATCCACGGCAGAATGCCGACGCCGTCGGGGAACACCACCAGACACTCGGTGCTGCCTTCCCACAGCAGGCGCGTAAAGCGCGCCGAATCCAGCTCCACCACGTAGCTTAGCGACATAAAGTTGGTGGCATGGCAGTGCATGATCACGCGGTCGACGCCGTTCGACACCTGTTTGCGCACGCTGTGCGACTGGAAATGCGACGCCAGCTCGGAGGTGGGCAGCCCGCCGTTACTCAGTCCCCAGTAAATTTTGTATGACAGCCCTTGCTCATCGACCTTCAGCAGCGCCAGGCTGTCGGCGGGATCGAGCTGCACGTTGCGGAAAAACTTGCCGGATCCGGTGACAAGGAACCAGCAGTTCGCCAGCTGCGGCGCGGGCTGAGTCAGTTCGACGCAGCGCGGCGCGGCGTAAAAATCGCTGGCAAAAGGCTCAACCTCCTCCTCCAGCAGACGCAGCGACACATTGCCGCCGTTACGTTCGTCCCAGCCCTTCAGCCACATGTCGCTGGTGGCTTTGACCATTCCCTGTACAAACCAGGAAGAAAGAATGCTTTGCATAGTGAACCCTTAACGTTGATTCAGAATTTGTTGTTCGTAATGACGCACATCGCTTAACCAGCTGGCGTCGGCGGGCACGTCGTGGCGCAGACACCAGGCTTCCCATACCGCCTGCCACGGCAGCGATTTTTGCTCTTCCAGCAGGGCCAGACGCGCGGTGTAATCCCCCGCCGCTTCGGTTTGACGCAGGCGCTCGGTGGGTTCCAGCAGCGCGCGCAGCAGCGCTTTTTTGGTGTTGCGCGTGCCGATCACCCAGGCTGCGATGCGGTTGATAGAGGCGTCGAAGAAGTCGAGCCCGATGTGCACCTTGTCAAACAGCTGGTGGCGCACGATTTCGCTGGCGATCGCCTGGGTTTCATCGTCGAGCAGCACCACATGGTCGCTGTCCCAGCGCACCGGGCGGCTGACGTGCAGCAGCAGACGCGGCACATAGAGCATGGCGGTGGAGATCTTGTCAGAGATCACTTCGGTCGGATGGAAATGGCCAGCGTCAAGGGTCAGCGCGGTCTGGCGGCTGGTGGCGTAACCCATAAAGAATTCGTTGGATCCGACGGTATAACTTTCCGCGCCGATGCCGAACAGCTTGCTCTCTACCGCGTCGATATGGTGCTGCGGATTGAGCTTCTCGGCGATCACCTCATCCAGCGCGCTAAGCAGACGCTGACGCGGCGCGAGACGATCGACGGTGAGATCTTTCATGCCGTCCGGCACCCAGATGTTCATCACGGAAGGCGTGCCGAGCTGTTCGCCAAACCAGGCCGAGACGCGGCGGCTCGCTTTGCAGTGGTCAATCCAGAACTGACGGATCGCCGGGTCGGCGTGCGACAGGGTAAATCCGTCGGCGCTCAGCGGATGGGAAAAGCAGCTCGGGTTGAAATCCAGACCCAGCTTCTGCTGCTTCGCCCACTCCACCCAGCTGGCGAAGTGCTTCGGCTCAATGGCGTCGCGATCCACCGGCGACTCGCTTTCCAGATAGATGGCGTGCAGGTTCAGGCGCTTGGGTCCGGGGATCAGCGACATCGCCTTTTCCAGATCGGCGCGCAGCTCCGCTGCGCTGCGCGCTTTGCCCGGGTAGTTGCCGGTCGCCTGGATGCCGCCGGTCAGCGCGCCCTGCGGGTTTTCAAAACCGCGCACGTCGTCGCCCTGCCAGCAGTGCATGGAGATGGGCACGCTATCCAGTCGCGCCATCGCCTGGTCGACATCCACGCCGATATCGGCGTAACGTTGTTTAGCCAGTTCAAAGGCTTGCTCAATCAGCTTTGTCATATGCGAGTTCCTTAGCAGGCTGACTCAACGCCGCGAAGCGTGCCTCACTGGCACGAAAGGCGCTGTTGTTCAGCGGTTCAAATGTCTTAAGAGGGAAATTGGTTGCGACGCAGCGGCGGAAATCCGCTACGTCGGTGAGTTCACCCAGCGCAATCAGCTGACAGCCGACGTTGCCCAGCGTGGAGGCTTCAACCGGCCCGGCCAGCACCGGGATCTGACAGGCGTCGGCGCAGAGCTGGTTGAGGAATTGATTCTGGCTGCCGCCGCCCACCACATGCAGCTGGCGAAAGGCGCTGCCGCGCAGCGTCGCAAGATCCTGAATCACCTCGCGATAGAGCAGCGCCAGACTGTCAAAGATACAGCGCGCCAGCGCGGCGGCCGACTGCGGCACCGGCATATGCTGTTCGGCGCAGGCGTTCTGAATTTCGTTCACCATGCTGTCGGGATTGATAAAGCGCGCGTCGTTGGGGTTGATCAGCGCGCGGCAGGCCGGCTCTTTCTCCGTTTCCGCGATCAGCGCGCAGAGGTCGTCGATGCGTAGCTCGGTGCAGATGCGCTGCAGCAGCCACAGCCCCATGATGTTTTTCAGCACGCGATAGCCTTCCGCGCCGCCCTCGTTGGTGATGTTGGCGCGCAGCGCCTCGGCGGAGGCGTAAGGCAGCAAACTTTCGAAGCCCATTAGCGACCAGGTGCCGGAGCTGAGATAGGCTGCATTCTCCTGCGTCAGCGGCGTGGCGAGCACGGCGCTGGCGGTGTCGTGCGTGGTAACCGCGATAACCGGAATTTCGGCGCCGCCAGCGTTTCGCCAGTGGCCGATCAGATTGCCCGGCGAGGTCGGCTTGCCGAACCACGACGGCGACGCACCCGCCCAGGCGAGCAGTTCCGCGTCCCACTCGCCGCTTTCAATATTCAGCAGCTGCGTGGTGGTGGCGTTGGTATATTCCCAGTTCAGCTTGCCGGTCAGACGATAGTGCAGATAGTCGGGGATCATCAGCGCATGAGCGACCTGCGCTTTCCACTCCGGCTGCTGCTGGCTCAGGGCGCGGAACTGATAGAGCGTGTTAAAGGGCAGAAACTGAATGCCGGTGCGGGCGTAGATGGTCTCTTTGCCCAGCTCGCGCAGCGCCTGCTCCATCACGCCGTGGGTGCGTTTATCGCGATAGCTCACCGCTTCGCCGACCCGGTTGCCTGCCTTGTCCAGCAGCACCATATCGACCCCCCAGGTGTCGATGCCGATGCTGTCCGGCACGATGTTTTCGGCATCCAGCTGCGCCAGCCCGGCGCGAATTTCGCGCTCAAGATGATCGAGATCCCAGCAGTCATAGCCCGCCCGACGTTCGCGAAGGCTGGCGAAACGACGCACCTCGCGCAGGTCGATGTGCTGAGATGCGGCGTCCCACTGGGCGAGCATCACGCGTCCGCTGGATGCGCCCAAATCAACCGCAACGATATTTCGCTTACTCATGGCCCGTTCTTCCTCTGATGTGATGCTGACAGAGTAAAAACGTTACAGGCGCGCCACCTTCCCCGTACTGCCAGCGCCTCTCGCTCGCTGGCAGGTTTGCAAAGATGTTCGTGAGGGAGATCACAGAGGCGCAAGGGCAGCGTATGTGAGCTTCGCCGCAAATCTTTTAACTGGTGGGAATATCTTGAATAAAAAGCAAAATTCCTGCGGCTGGCGGTGCAAAATTCAAGGTAAGCCGCCGCGCGGCCAGGTAGACTCGGTTACGTTTTTGTTAAACAGACGAGGCCATCATGACGATTTTACACAGCGCCGACTTCTTTCCTGAGGGCGATTACGCCATCGCTATCGAACCGCGCGTGCCTCAGGCCGCCTTCCCGGAGCATCACCATGATTTCCACGAAATCGTGCTGGTGGAACAGGGGTCGGGCATTCATGTGTTTAACGGCCAGCCGCAAACCCTGTGCGCCGGCTGCGTCTGCTTCGTGCGCGATCACGATCGTCACCTTTATGAGCAGACCGACAATCTCTGCCTCACCAACGTGCTCTACCGCAGCCCGAGCGCCTTTCGCTTTCTCTCTGGGCTGCAGGCGCTGCTGCCGAATGAAAGCGAGGGCCAGTACGCCTCGCACTGGCGCATAAATAACAAAGTCATGACGCAGGCGCTGGATGTGGTGGCGAAGATGCGGCAGGATGACCGCTGGTCGCTGGAGAAACAGGCGCGGCAGGAGCAGCTCTTTTTGCAGCTGCTGGTGCTGCTGCGCGAGGCGTGCCGCAATGAACAGGCGCAGGATCAAGAGGCCAGGCTGCATCGCCTGCTGGACTGGCTCAACGATCACTACAGCGAAGAGATCGTGTGGGAGGCGCTGGCCGACCGTTTCTCGCTGTCGCTGCGCACGCTGCATCGCCAGATGAAGCAGCAAACCGGCAGCACGCCGCAGCGTTATCTCAACCGGCTGCGGCTGCTGCAGGCGCGCCATCTGCTGCGCCACAGCGATTTGCGCATTACCGATATCGCCTTTCAGTGCGGCTTCGGCGACAGCAACCACTTTTCTACCCTGTTTCGGCGTGAATTTGGCTGCGCCCCGCGAGCGGAGCGCCAGCAGATGATGTAAAAGGAGCTATCGATGTCGCTGATCCTGAGTCGGGAGGACTATTTTCCCGCCCCCAACCTGCCGGTCACCGTGGCTGAACGTATGCCGCAGCCCTCTTTTCCCGCGCACCGGCATGAGTTCAGCGAAATCGTTATCGTCTGGCGCGGTAATGGCCTGCATATTCTTAACGATCGCCCCTGGCTGATTACCTGCGGCGACGTCTTCTATATTCGCGATCAGGATTGCCACAGCTACGACAGCGTTAATGACCTGGTGCTCGACAACATCCTTTACTGCCGCGATCGTTTCGGCCTGGGGCTCGACTGGGCGCAGCTGCTGCCGCCGCAGGGCGAAGATGCGCCGGGCTGCTGGCGTCTGACCACGCGCGGCATGGCGCTGGCGCGCGGCGTCATCAGCCAGCTGGAGCGCGAAAGCCATAAGAGCGATCCTCTCTCTATTCAGCTGTCAGAAGCGCTGTTTTTGCAGCTGGCGCTGATCCTGCGCCGCCACGGCTATGCGGCGGACCGGCCCTGGGCGCTGCCCGAAGGCGAACAGCTTGACCTGCTGATGTCGGCGCTGCAGGGCGCGGTGGCGCGCCCCTTCGATCTGGCGACCTTTTGCCAGCAAAACGCGCTGAACGAGCGCGCCCTGAAGCAGCTGTTCCGCCAGCAGACCGGGATGACGGTCGGTCACTATTTGCGTCAGCTGCAGCTCTGTCAGGCAAAGCATCTGCTGCGCACGCAGGATTGTTTGATAGGCGAAGTGGCGGCGCGCTGCGGATTTGACGACAGCAACTATTTCTCAGTGGTGTTTACGCGCGAAACCGGCCTGACGCCCAGCGCCTGGCGGCAACGGTTTGTGCCGCAGCGGTCGGGAAGCGCGGCGCAGGACAGAGCGCCGTCTTAAACCTGCGGCGGCTGGCAGAAAGGTGACCACGACTCTACGCAGGTGAGATCGCCCGAAAAGCAAAGCGCCCGTGACAGGCGTGTCGCGGGCGCTTTATCTTACATTCAACGCTGATTATCTCTGGTATCGGTACTTACGCCGCCAGCCCAAGGCCCACAATGTTAGCGGCAATAATAATCACCACGCAGCCGAGCGAAAGCACGCTGACCGGACGGCGTCCAGCCGATTTCCACTCTTTCATCAGCAGCCCGACCAGGCCGCCGCACAGCACGTAAAGGCTCATGTGCAGCATCCAGCTGACGTAGTCATACTGCGGCGGGATTTTGGCGTGGCCCCAGGCGTAAAAGAAGAACTGCAGATACCACATGGTGCCGCCCAGCACCGCGAAGGCGATATTGGCAATCAGCAGCGGCTTCGCCACGGAGAGATCGCGACGCAGCGACAGCTCCGGCTTCATCGCCAGGCGGATAAAACAGAACGCCAGGTTGACCAGCGCCCCGCCGCCCATAATCACCACATAGCTTGGCAGCGCGACGTAGAGCGGATCGATGCCCAGTGCTGCCGCCGCTTCATGCATCGGTTTCGCCGCGTCCATGGCGAACGACATGCCCGCCGAAAAGATACCGCACAGCACCGCCAGCACCAGTCCCTTCTTGAGATTGAACTCTTCCGCGTTGATCCCCAGCGCGCGCTCTTTCAGCAGGCCGGCGCGCGAGACGATCGCGACGCCCACCAGCGCCACGGCGACGCCGAGCAGGGTTAACCGGCCGCCGGTTGAGGCGAACAGTTCGCCGAACCGTCCCTGGATCAGCGGCGTCATCAGGGTGCCGACCACCAGCGTGATGCCGATAGCGATGCCGATGCCCATCGACATGCCAAGATAGCGCATCGTCAGACCGTAGTTGATGTTGCCGATGCCCCACATCGCGCCGAACAGAAAGACCGGCAGCAGCTGAGAGAAGCTAAAGCTGCTGTAGTAGGACCAGAAGTTTGGCAGCAGCACCGCGCTGACCGCCCACGGCAGGATCAACCAGGACATAAAGCCACCGACCGACCACATCGTTTCCCATGACCACTTTTTCACCTGTTTAAACGGCGCGTAGAAACACGCGGCACTGGCAGCACCGACGAGATGCCAGAAGATACCTGCAATAATGGCACTGTTCATTGTTATTCCTTGCATAAGGTTGAGGCCTACAGGAAACCCGGTTCCTGGTCAGCAGGCAGTCTACGGTGCGCCTGACGCCTCCAGCCTTTGAATGGCTGCCGATCACAAAGCCGAAATGGCAATATCAGCCGGTTACTCCCTACCGGGATCACAGTTTCGATTTTGTTGGATCTGCAGCGGAGAAATCCTTTAACCTACTCATTATTCAGGTGTTTTTAATAAAATGCTGTGCCGCGCAGCACATTTTCCCGCTGGCTGCCGTTTTTTCAGCGCGCCTGGCAAAAAAACAAAGATGCTTCCCTAATGGCGATGAAGCCCGTATAAAACGGTAAAACGCATCCACGGCAGGAAATAAGATGACGGGAAAATGGTTAACGCTGTTTTTATCGCGTGCGGTAAGCCGCGTCATGCTGGATGACCTGCGCGCCATCCTGCCCGCCAGCGCGGTAAAGATCTTTATCAACGAACTGGAAGAGGCGCGCTATGCGACGCTGGAGTGTCAGCAGGCGGAAGAGAGCTGCGCGCTGATCGCCTCGGCGATGGTGGTGTGGCGCCAGCTGGGCCATATTCACCGCATCACCTATAAAAAGGGCGAGGTCCTGCGCGACGTCAGCGACGCCAGCCAGTTTCAGCTTTTCAGCATGCTAAAAACGCACCGCGCGGTGATGCAGGTCGCCTGACGGGAAGATAACGAGGTTTCTATGAGAGTGGGTATTCTGTTTCCGATCGCCATTATCGTGGCGGGCGTCGGTTTTCTGGCATGGTTCATCGGCAGCGGACTCGCCATGCCAGGTTCCTGAGCTAACGCAGCTGGCTGTCTTTGCTGCCGCGTCGATTATAGAGGGCGCTGCCTTTGAGTTCTTTGTCGTGCGCCTGCTGGCAGGCCAGGCAGAAACGCACGCCGGGCACCGCCTCGCGGCGCGCCTGCGGGATTGGCTCGCCGCATTCGTCGCAATACTCCGCGCTTTCGCCCTTGTTCATGCTGCCGCGCACGCGGGCGATTTCATCATTAACGGTACTTTCAATCTGTTCCTGCACGGCGCCATCTGACGCCCATCCGCTCGCCATAACATCCTCCTCATTACTGAAAGTGTTGGCCCAAATTCCGTTTTGCGCAACGTAGAGAAGATATGGGGGTCACGCATACCCAATGCAAGCTTTTGTCGTCGTCAGCGCCCTGTTCTGCGTTTGTTTGCCAGCGCCGCGCTGTAAATGGCAATCAGGCTAAGGTGTCGTCAGGGGTTTTGTTTCACGCTGCATTTATAAAACATTTTATTAACGTACCCGACATCGGAGATGCAGCAGATGACAACAGAACTAAAACATTATATTAACGGTGAATTTGTCGCGCACAGCCGCGACGCGTGGATCGAGGTAATCAATCCCGCCACCGAAACGCTGCTGGCGCGTATCCCCGAAGGCTGCGCGCAGGAGGCCAGCCGCGCGATTGACGCCGCCGAAGCCGCACAGCCCGCCTGGGAGGCGTTGCCCGCCGTCGCGCGCGGCGGCTGGCTGCGCAAGCTGGCGAACGCCATCCGCCAGCGCGAACCCGAGCTGACCGCCACCATCGTCGCTGAAGGCGGCAAAACGCAAGGCCTGGCGCAGACCGAGGTGCTGTTTACAGCCGACTACCTCGACTATATGGCCGAATGGGCGCGCCGCTATGAAGGCGAGATCGTCAACAGCGATCGCCCCAACGAGAATATCTTCGTGTTTAAAAAGGCGATCGGCGTCACCACCGGCATCCTGCCGTGGAACTTCCCCTTCTTTCTAATCGCGCGTAAAGCCGCGCCCGCGCTGATTACCGGCAATACCATCGTCATCAAGCCCAGCGAACTGACGCCGCTTAACGCCGGCATCTTTGCTGAGATCCTGCATCAGATTGGCCTGCCGCAGGGCGTGATTAACATTGTCTACGGCTACGGCCCGGAGATTGGCCAGGAGCTGGCCGCTAATGCGAAAGTGGGTCTGGTGAGCCTGACCGGCAGCGTCGGCGCAGGCGTCGCCACGATGGCGGCCGCGGCGAAGAACGTCACTAAGGTGTCGCTGGAGCTGGGCGGCAAAGCGCCCGCCATCGTGATGAACGATGCCGACGTCGATTTGGCGGTGAAGGCGATTGTCAGCTCGCGCGTGATCAACAGCGGGCAGGTGTGCAACTGCGCAGAGCGCGTTTATGTGCAGGAAGGCATCTACGACCGCTTTATGACGGCGCTGACCGAGGCGTTTAAGCAGGTAAAATTTGGCGATCCGGCGGAGCAGCGCGACATTGATATGGGACCGCTGATCACCGCCGCCGCGCTGGCGCGCGTGGAGAAAAAAGTGGCGGACGCCGTGGCGGCGGGCGGCAAGGTGGTGCTGGGCGGCAAACGCGCCGGCGATAAAGGCTTCTTTTTTGAGCCGACTATTATCGCCGACGTGCGTCAGGATATGGAGATTATGCGCGAGGAGATCTTTGGGCCGGTGCTGCCGGTGATGACCTTCAAGACACTGGACGAGGCGATTGAGCTGGCCAACGACTGCGAATATGGCCTGACCTCTTCACTCTATACGCGGGATTTAAACACCACCATGGCGGCGCTGCGCAGGCTGAAGTTTGGCGAAACCTACGTTAACCGCGAGAACTTTGAAGCGATGCAGGGCTTCCACGCCGGCTGGCGCAAATCGGGTATCGGCGGCGCCGACGGGCGTCATGGCCTGGAGGAGTATCTGCAGACGCACGTCGCCTATCTGCAGTTTTCGCTGTAAGGCTCAATCTGTCCAGGTTGTAAAACGCCGTCATGTTTGCCAGTTAAGCATGGGGTGATAATGCAGTCTGGGGCCGTTCAGGGGCTGGCGGTCCTCGCGCCGCTGACGCGGTCCCTTCACGTCATTCGTCTGCCTCACGGACCGGTGGGGATGGAACATCCCTGTTCCAGCCCCACCTTTCGCCCGCATCCCTGCGGGCTCTCCTGGCAGACGCATTCTGTTCAGCGCTGCGAAATGCCCGCCCCTGAACGGCCCCAGCCTGCCTGCCAGCTTCCGTGTGCGCTGTTAGAAACAGACGGTAAAGGACACCCGGTCTGAGGCCACTGCGCCTTCTCTGCTGAAGAGGGCTATTCGCAGCGCTGAGGCGGAAACGTTGTGCCCGGAACCTGTCGCAGGGAGGCGACAGGCAGTTCGGGTAGGCCTGGATGGCCGTACCCGAACGGTCCGTCCGGCACGACGTTGCAGCCGAAGGCACCGCGCAGCGGCGCGAGGACGGCCCTGCAGAGGATGAAGCTCTGTGGCCCGCACCAGCATGCTCACACGCGGATAAGAAAAGGCCGCCATTTAGAGAAAATAGCGGCCTTACCTGAACACGCCTGTAACTAACAAGCATTACGCCCAACGTGTGGCTTTTTCGTCCAGAGAAATTGCTGTTTTTGTGAAGCTGAACAAACAAGCAAGATTGCCGCCATTACGATAAAACCTCATATTCACAGTGGGTATCAGCCGATACCTCTTTTGAAAAGGACGACAAAATGGCTTTAAGCGATCATGAATATATAAATTTTTCTGAAGACTATGAGCTTGATTATCATCTGCGCAAGGTGAATAAGCTGCAAACCCAGGCTAATCGTAGCGCCCTCCGCGCCATGGGCGCAGAACTCAAGGCGCGATCTGGTAAAACCTTTCTGACACACGCAGAATTCCATACTTATATCCTGAGCCAACTTCACCGGCTCACCTGAAAGCTGCCGCAATCCCTTCAGGCTGCCGCGTAGGCAGCCTGAAGGGCTTAGCAGGCCTCATTCCTGCACGAAATGCAGAGCACCTGCTAGCTTCGCATCGCTGTTTTTTACGCGATGCGCGACCGGCTGCGCAGCAGCGCCGCGGCGCTCAGCAGCGACACCGCCATCAGATAGTAACCTGGCGCAAGGCTGGTGCCGGTGGCGTTGATCAACAGCGTGCAGATCAGCGGCGCGAAGCCGCCAAAGATGGTCACCGCGACGTTGTAGCTGATCGCCATGCCGCTGGCGCGCGTGCCGAGCGGAAAGAGATCCGCCATCACCGACGGCACGGTAGAGAAGTAGATAGACTTCAGCAGCGCCATCCAGCCCACCAGCAGCATCAACGTCAGCGGCGAGGTGTGATTCGTCATATAGCTGAACGCGGGATAGATGGTCACCAGCAGCAGCAGCAGCGATCCCCACATCAGCGGCACCCGCCCTACGCGCTCGGCGCACAGCCCCATCAGCGGCGTCACCACGGTGAGGATCACTCCCGCCAGCAGCGTGGCGCTAAAAGCGACGCTTCCCGGCAGATGCAGCGTTTTCGTGGCGTAGGTCGGCACGTAGTTGAGCATGTAGTTCACCGCCGTCGAAATCACCATCAGGCCGACTGCCAGCAGCATCAGCTCTTTCTGGCGGCCAAACAGCTGTTTCAACGGCGCCGCGCTTTTCTCCTGCTGCGTGAAGCTGGCCGGCTCATGCACGTGGCGGCGAATGTAGATCCCCAGCGGGCCAATCAGCAGGCCGAAGGCAAACGGGATGCGCCAGCCCCACGACTGAATCTCCGCCTCGCTGAGGATCTGCGTCAGCCCCAGCCCAAAGGCGGAAGCCATCAGCGTGCTCGCGCCCTGCGTGGCAAACTGCCAGCTGGCAATAAAAGCCTTACGCTCGGGAAAATGCTCCACCAGAAACGCCGTGGAGCTGCCGAACTCGCCGCCCGCCGAAAAGCCCTGGATCAGGCGCGCCAGCATAATCAGCAGCGGCGCGGCCAGCCCAATGGTGCCGTACTCTGGCATAAAGGTGATCATCGCGCCGCCCAGCATCATCAGGTTGATAGAGAGCAGCAGCGCCTTTTTACGGCCGTGGCGATCGGCGTAGTTGCCAAGCACCACCGCACCGAGCGGACGGATCAGGAATGATACGCCAAAGCTGCCGAAGGTCAGCAGCAGCGAAACCGAGGCGTCACTGGTGGGAAAGAAGGCGTGCGCGATATAGCTGGCGAAAAAGCCGTAGACCGCAATATCGAACCACTCCAGCGCGTTGCCGATACAGGTGGCGAACAGGGTTTTATGCAGGCTCGGTCTGGTGTGAACCTGCGGCGCCGTTTGCGTCAGACTGCTCATACGCGCGCCTCCTGATACGCCTGCTGCCGCGCCAGCAGCGCCTCGCCCTCTTCGCCCAGCTGCCAGAGCAGCCGGGTCATGATCTGCAACCCTTCGCGCGCCACGGACTTCAGCATATGCTCGTTGACGCCGTGCTGGCCACAGGCGGGATAGGAGTGCGGCACCCACAGCGTCGGCAGGCCCAGGATGTCGGAAAAGACCTCGTTGGGCAGCGAGCCGCCGAGGTTGGGCAGCAGCGCCGGTTTTTTGTTGCTGCTGACGGCCAGGCTCTCCAGCGCCCAGGCGACCAGCGGGCTTTGCGGATCGAGGCGCGTGGCCGGGGAGCCGCGCAGGAAGTCGACCTGTACGTCATCGAATCCGCGCGCGTGCAGATGTGCCTGCACGTGCGCCACCAGGTTTTCCCAGTCGGTGCCGACCACGAAGCGCAGCTGGCATACGGCGGTCGCCGTGCCGGGGATAGCGTTCATTGGACGCGCCGGGCTGCCGGTTTCGAACGCCAGCACCTCCAGCGTGTTCCAGCCATAGAGGCGTTCCGCCGCCGTCAGGCCTGGTTCGCCCCAGTTAGCGTCAAGCGCCGGATCGCCCGGCATGCCGCCCACCTCAATATCGCTGAGAATGGCGCGCACTGCCGCGCTCAGCGAGTCGGGCTTCAGTGCCTCGACCTGCAGCACGCCCTGCGCGTTGACCAGCGAGGCAATAGCGCTTGCCAGCCGGGTGCCGGGATTGCTCAGCAGCCCGCCCCAGTTGCCGGAATGATAGGCGTTATCGCGCGCGTTAATGGTGAGGCGGAAGTTAACCGCGCCGCGCGATCCCAGAAACAGCGTCGGTCGCGGCGCGCTGACGCGCGGGCCATCAGAGGCGATAAAGAGATCGGCGCGCAGCAGCGCCTGCTGCTGCTGGCAGAGTTCGGCCAGGCCCGGCGAGCTGATCTCTTCGCCCATCTCGAACAAAATTTTGCAGTTAAAGCCAAGGCGGCCGCCGCGCGCGTGGTAGACCTGCTCCAGCGCCGCCAGATTAACGCAGTGCTGCCCTTTGTTGTCGGCGCTGCCGCGGCCATACCAGCGATCGCCCTCTTCGGTCAGCAGCCACGGATCCAGCCCGTCGCGCCAGTTTTCATCATCGCCGAACACCACGTCGCCGTGGCCGTAAACCAGCAGCGTCGGCAGGTTTTCCGCTTCGATACGCGTCGCCACCAGAAACGGGCGCTGCGCCGCCACGGGATTATCGATAAAGTGCAGCCTAAAGCCGAGCGCCGCCAGCTGCGGGCCAATTTCGCCGTGTAAATAGTGCCTCAGCTCGCTGTCGCGATCGCCTCGCTGGCTTTCGGTTACGCACGCGATGCGACGCGCCAGAAGCTGCTGAAATTCCCCGCTGTCGAAGTAGCGCATCGCCTGGTCAACTGCCTGTTGTTCCGTCATGTTTGCCCTGTCTTTTTTATTGTGCTGTCACCTATCTTTGCCAGAAGGCCGGCATTGCCACAATTATCAATTTATCGAGCTACCTTTGCTTTTAAAGCAAGGCTACAATGCCCAAAAAAGAAGCACGCCCCGAGGCGGTGCAGAGGCGAAACGATGCAGAGCAGTGAAATCCGTTATTTTCTTGCCGTGGCCAACAGCGGCTCGCTAAGCGCCGCCAGTGAACAGCTGTTTGTGGCGGTCTCCGCCATCAGCCGGCAGATCCAGCGGCTGGAGGCGCAGGTAGGCGCGCCGCTGTTCGAGCGCCACGCGCGCGGCATGGTGCTGAACGAGGCGGGAGAAATCTTTGCCCGTCAGGTGCGGCAAAGCATGCTGGATATGGACTACGCGCTGGCGGAGATCAAAGGGCTGAAGGCGATCCGCCGCACGCTGATCCGCATCGCCTGCACCGATGGGATGGCGTTCAGCCTGCTGCCCGGCCTGCTGGCGGAATTTCGCACGCTCAATCCCGGCGTCTACTTCGCGCTGAAGGTAGAGAGCGCGCAGATGGTGGCGGAGCGGGTGCGCGCCGGCGAGTGTGACGTGGCGCTGCAGTTTAGCCTGCACCCGGAGCGCGGTGTGGAGGTAATGGGCTCCTGGCCCGCGCCGGTGCTGCTGGCGATGCATCGGGATCATCCGCTGGCGCAACGTCCGGTGACGCTGGAGGCGCTCTCCCACTACCCCATGGCGCTGCCGGAGCAGAACACCACGGTGCGCCAGCTGTTTGACCTCGC
Organism: Pantoea sp. Z09; assembly: GCF_022394795.1. Taxonomy (NCBI): domain Bacteria; kingdom Pseudomonadati; phylum Pseudomonadota; class Gammaproteobacteria; order Enterobacterales; family Erwiniaceae; genus Pantoea; species Pantoea sp. Z09. Next base: position 1,920,976 of record NZ_CP092373.1, on the reverse strand, counting down.
CTGTCAGATGCGCGGCTGCGTGATTGAGCCGGTGCTGACCTGCGACTATTTCGCCACGCTCTACCAGTTTCTGCTTAATACGCCCGAGGCGATAACCATCAGCAGCGCATTCACCCTGCTTAACGAAACCCAGAGCCGGGATCTGGTGCTGCGCGAGATGGGCGTCGATCAGCTCAGCCAGCGCACGCTGCAGCTGCAGCGCGTGTCGGGGCGACAGCGCAACGCGGCGCTGTCGCCCTTTCTCGCCTTTCTTCAGCAGCGCCTGAACGCCATCGCCACCGGGCTGGCTTAGCTACTCTTTGATATCGACCGGATAGAAGATGTGCTTGCCGAACGGATCGATCTGGTAGCCGTCTACCTCTTTGCGCACCGGCTCGAAGATGGTCGAGTGCGCGATCATCACCGCTGGCATCTGATCGTGCATGATCTGCTGCGCCTGCAGATAGAGCGCGGTGCGTTTGCCCTGATCCGGCTCAGCGCGCGCCTCGGTGATCAGCTTTTCAAACGGCTGATAGCACCACTTCGACGAGTTTGATCCACCCTGGGTCGATTTGCAGCTGTAGAGCGGCCCGAAGAAGTTATCCGGATCGCCGGTGGCGGTGGTCCATCCCATCAGCGCCGCCTGATGTTCGCCGCTGCGCACTCGCTTGAGATATTCACCCCATTCATAGGTGACGATGGTCGCCTTGATGCCGATCTTCGCCCAGTCCGCCTGGATCATCTCCGCCATGCGGCGCGCGTTGGGGTTATAGGGGCGCGACACCGGCATCGCCCAGAGCGCAATTTCGGTGCCGGGCTTGATGCCCGCCTGCTGCAGCAGCGCTTTGGCTTTCTCGGGATCGTAGTCGTAATCTTTCAGGTCTTTGTTTGCGCTCCAGACGCCCGGCGGCAGGATATTCTTTGCCGCGCTGCCGGTGCCTTTAAAAATGGCGTCGATAATCGCGGGCTTGTTGATCGCCATCGCCAGCGCCTGGCGCACCTCGACCTTATCCAGCGGCGCTTTGGTGGTGTTGAAGGCCAGGAAGCCGGTATTCAGCCCCGCTTTTTGCATCAGGTTAATCGCCGGGTTGCTGCGCATCTTCTCCAGGTCAGCGGGATTGGGGAACGGCATCACCTGACACTCGCCCTTCTCCAGCTTGGCCAGCCGAACCGAGGCGTCCGGCGTGATGCTGAACACGATGCGATCCAGCTTCGCCTTGCCCGCCCAGTAGTGCGGAAACGCCTTGTAGAGAATGCGCGAGTCTTTCTGATACTGCACCAGCTGGAACGGGCCTGTGCCGATCGGATCCATATCGACTTTTTCCGGCGTGCCCGCTTTCAGCATTTTGTCGGCGTATTCGGCGGAGTGAATCGAGGCGAAGTACCAGGCGAGATCGGCCAGGAACGGCGACTCCGCGTGGCTCAGGGTAAAGCGTACGGTGTAGTCGTCAACGCGATCGATGCTTTTAATCAGCGTCGCCAGCTCCAGGCTGTCGAAGTTGGCGTAGGTGCCGCCCGAGACGTTGTGATAGGGATTTTTCACATCCATCTGCCGCATAAAAGAGAAAATGACATCGTCGGCATTAAAATTGCGGCTGGGTTTGAAGGCTTTATTCTCCTGAAAAGCGACGTTTTTACGCAGATGGAAGGTGTAGACCTTGCCGTCCGGGCTGATCTCCCAGCTTTCGGCCAGGCTCGGCACCAGCTCCGTGGTGCCATATTTAAAATCCACCAGCCGGTTGAACACCGGCACCGCGCTGGCGTCCACGCTGGTTCCCGAGGTATAAAGCTGCGGATTGAAGTTCTCCGGCGACCCTTCCGCACAGTAAACCAGCGTCTTCGCGCCGGCATTATGCGCCAGGGTTGCGGTTAGCAACGCCAGCATCGCTATCTTCACTTTCATCATTTCCTCACTTTTTATTGACTTCCGTTGGTCAGATTCCCTAAATGATCCAGGCGCTTTATGGATACCACGTTTTCGTAACATAGCGAATGCTGCTGTTGGCAGACAAATAAGGATCAGTGATGACAGCCCTTGCAAATCAGTTAACTCAACGTTTTTTCCGCTATCTGGCGGTCAGCAGCCAGAGCGACGCTAAATCCGCTACCTTGCCGAGCACGCCGAGCCAGCACGCCATGGCGCAGCTGCTGGCGCAGGAGCTGACCGCTCTCGGGCTGGATGAGGTGGTCATCGACAGCAGCGCCACGGTGACCGCCGTAAAGCGCGGCAACCGGCAGGATGCACCGCGCATCGGTTTTATCACCCATATCGACACCGTAGACGTCGGCCTGTCGCCTGACATCCATCCGCAGATCCTCACCTGGCAGGGCGAAGACCTGCTGCTCAACGCGCGCGAAGATATCTGGCTGCGTCGCGACCAACATCCCGAGATCGCGCCCTATCTCGGCGAGGAGATTATCTTTAGCGACGGCACCAGCGTGCTCGGCGCGGATAACAAAGCGGCGGTGACGGTGGTAATGACGCTGATGGAGAATCTACAGGGGGAGCACGGCGATATCGTTGTGGCCTTTGTGCCCGACGAAGAGATTGGCCTGCGCGGCGCGAAGGCGCTGGATCTGGAAACGCGCTTCAACGTCGATTTCGCCTGGACCATCGACTGCTGCGAACTGGGCGAAGTGGTGTATGAGAACTTCAACGGCGCGTCGGCGGAAATCACCTTTACCGGCGTGCCGGCGCACCCGATGTCGGCCAAAGGGGTGTTGGTCAACCCGCTGCTGATGGCGCACGACTTTATCAGCCTGTTCGATCGTCAGGCGACGCCGGAGCATACCGAGGGCCGCGAAGGCTATATCTGGTTTAACGAGCTGCAGGCGGGCGCCAGCCAGGCGACGCTGAAGGCCTCGATCCGCGATTTCGATCTGGCGCAGTTCGCGGCGCGCAAAGCCCAGTTGCAGCAGGCCGTGACGACCATCGCCCAGCGCTACCCCTCCGGCGACGTCGCTATCAGCATCAGCGACATCTACAGCAATATCAGCAATGCCGTGGGCGAGGATCGCCGCGCGATCGATCTGATCTTCACCGCGCTGGCGGATCTCGATATTGAACCGAAGGTGATCCCGATGCGCGGCGGCACTGACGGCGCGGCGCTGTCGGCGAAGGGGCTGCTGACGCCAAACTTCTTTACCGGCGCGCATAATTTCCACTCACGCTTTGAGTTTCTGCCCATCTCTTCGTTTGTGAAGTCCTATCAGGTGGCGGAGCGGCTCTGTTTGCTGGCGGCGCAGAGCTAACTCAGCTCAGCGCGGTTGATTCCGCCAAAGGTTTTGCGATAGGTGGAGAGTGAAATCCCCGCGGATTTACGAAAGGCGGCGCGAAAACTCTCCATCGATCCAAACCCACAGCGCGTCATGATTTGCTCGTTCAGCAGCTGGTTATTTTCCAGCAGCTCGCGCGCCAGGTTCATTCGCGCCTGCAGCAGCCAGGCTTTGGGTGTGGTGCCTGACGCGTTGCTGAATCGACGCAGGAAGGTGCGCTCTGACATCAACGCCTGCTGCGCCATCTGCCTGACAGAGACATTGCGGTGTAAATTTTGCAGCGCCCACTCCAGCACCGGCGCAATCTCATCCCGCGGCTTTTGCGCCACCGGCGCAGGGATAAACTGCGTTTGCCCGCCGCCGCGCTGGGGAGCGATAACTAACCGTCGGGCGACGATATTGGCAATCTGCGTGCCGTAATCACGACTCACCAGATGCAAACAGGCATCAATGCCCGCCGCGCTGCCCGCTGAAGTGATGATTTGACCGCTATCGACATAGAGCACATTCGGGTCCACCTCGATAGCGGGATAGCGGCTCGCCAGCTCATCGGTGTAGCGCCAGTGGGTGGTGGCGCGCAGCCCATTGAGCAAGCCCGCCGCCGCGAGAACAAACACGCCGGAACAGATTGACACCAGCCGTGTGCCGCGCTGGTGGGCTGCGCACAGCGCGTGCAGCAACGCCTGCGGCGGCCTTTCGTCGCGATTACGCCAGCCGGGGATAATAATGGTTTGCGCCTCGCTGAGGGAGTCCAGCCCAAAGGAGGAGACAATCTGGATCCCTTCCGCTACCTGCATCGGCGACGCGTCGACAGAAACGATCCGGTGCTGATACCAGGGAAAATCAAACTCAGGGCGAGGCAGACCAAAAATCTCGACGGCAATACCAAACTCAAAGGTGCACAGCCCTTCATAGGCCAGAACGGCCACTAATCCTGCTTGATTCAACATTGGCGGAAAACGACCGGTTATTATCGGAGCCGCCACTGTACCAGCTGTCTGACGCTTCACACAATCAGCAGGCATTCAGCCAAAAGAGAGAGTCGTCATGCCGCGTTTAATCAGGTTTGCCTGCGAATGCTGACGGGCCGCGGCCCTTTCCAGCCGCGCACACGGAAGCTGGCCAGCAGGCTGGGGCCGCCCCTGAGCGGCTCCAGACTGCGTGATCACCCCGTGCTTAACTGAGCCGCCTTTCTTTTACTTCGTCGCGCTGACGTCAATGCCGGGGAAATATTTCTCCGCCAGCTTTTTCACCGTGCCGTCATCCTGAATCTTGGTGATCGCCGCATCCAGCTCCTGCTTCAGCTTCGCGTCGCCCTTGCGCAGACCGAAACCGATGCCAGAGCCGAGGATGGCGTCATCCTCAACCGCTTTGCCGGCGAAGACGAAGCCTTTACCCTGCGGTTTATCGAGGAAGCCCGACTGACCGGCGGCGGACATCACCAGCGTGCCGTCGAGACGGCCGGCGACCATATCGTTATAGACCTGGTTCTGATCCTGATAGGAGGTGACGGTCACGCCCTGGGTTTCCCAGTGCTTCTTGGCGTAGGTCTCCTGAATTGATCCCTGCAGCACGCCAATGTTCTTGCCTTTCAGCGCCTCGGCGGTCGGCTGCAGCTTCTCGCCCTCTTTGACGATCAGCATGCTGGGAATACGGTAGATCGGTTTGGTGAAGTCGATGCTTTTCGCCCGCGCCTCGGTGATGTTCATCGCCGAGTTAATGGCGTCGAACTTCTTCGCCTGCAGCGCCGGGATCAGCGCGTCGAAGCTGCTCTCCACCCATTGGCAGCTAAAATTGCCGGTGGCGCAAATAGCCTTGCCCAGCTCGATATCGAATCCTTCCAGCTCGCCCTGCGCGTTGCGACTCTCAAACGGCGCATACTGCGACTCCAGACCGTAGCGCAGCGTCTCCGCCGCCAGCGCCTGTACCGAACTCATCATGCCCAGAGCAAGAAAGAGCGCATTCAGTTTTTTCATGTTGTTTTCCCCTGAGATTAACCCTTAACCCGACAGAGCGCTTCTGCGCCGCGCTGCAGGGTGGCGTCGTCTTTTGCAAAAGAGAGACGAATCACGTTGTTATCGGTGCCGTCCATATAAAACGCCGAAAGCGGAATGGTGGCCACGCCGTGTTCAACGATAAGACGTTTTACCATCTCGCTGTCAGGTTCGTCACTGAAATGTCCGTAGCGGGCTAAAACAAAAAACGAACCGGCGCACGGCAGCAGTTCAAACGGCGAATCCTGCAGCAGCGTTACCAGACGATCGCGCTTCTGCTGATAGAACGCCGACAGCGAGAGATAGTTTTCCGCCTGCTGCAGATAGTGCGCGAACCCGACCTGCATCGGCGTATCGGCGGCATACATCATAAACTGATGCACCTTCACCAGCTCCGCCATCAGCTCGGCGGGCGCCAGGCAGTAGCCGACGCGCCAGCCGGTGACGTGAAAGGTTTTGCCGAACGACGAGACGATGATGCTGCGCTGCGCCAGCTCGGGATGCGTCGCCATGCCGCAGTGGGCGCGACCGTCGAATACAATATGCTCATAGACTTCGTCGGAGAGCACCACAATGTCGGTGTTGCGCGTCAGCGCCGCCAGCTGCGCCAGGTCATCGGGCGTCAGTACCTGCGCGCTCGGGTTGTGCGGCGTGTTGATGATGATCATGCGGGTGCGCGGCGTCAGCGCAGCGCGCAGCGCCGTCCAGTCAATGGCGTAGTCCGGGAACGCCAGCTTCAGGCCGATCGGCGTGCCGCCCTGCAGACGCACCACCGGCGCATAGCTGTCGAAGGCGGGTTCGAAGAAGATCACCTCATCGCCGCGGTTCACCAGCGCGGTGATCGCCATATAGATGCCCTGGCTGGCGCTGCCGCTGATCAGCACCTCGCTGGCGGGATCGTAATGCTGCCCGTAGAGCGCTGCGACCTTGGCCGCCAGCGCCTCTCTGAGCGCGGGCAAGCCGGTCATCGGCGCGTACTGGTTATGCCCCTCGCGCATGGCGCGGCTCACCGACTCCACCAGCGCCGGATCGCACGGGAAGTTTGGCGCGCCCTGCGACAGGTTGATGGCGTTGTGGCGCGCGGAGAGCTGTCCGATGACGCTAAATATCGTGGTGCCGACGTCAGGCAATTTTGACGCGACGTTAACGCTGCTTTTCATGGCGACTGGCTCCTGCATGCGTGCATAAAAATGTAAATTTTGCTGGATTCTATTCAACGACCCTCCTCTTGAGCCGACAAGCGAAATGTTGTCATAATAGCCATGACGAAAATGCATAGCTGGAGTCACGATGTCGCGTACTTTGCCGCTCAACGCCATACACGCCTTTCTGGTGACCGCGCGTCATCTCAACCTGACGCGCGCGGCGGGCGAACTCTGTATTACCCAGGGCGCGGTTAGCCGCAAAATCGCCGCCTTTGAACACTATCTGGGGTTTGCGCTGTTTGAACGGCACGCGCGCGGGCTGCGTCTGACGCCGCAGGGCGCCGCGCTGCTGCCAGAGCTGCGGCTCGGGTTTGAGCAGATGATCAGCGCGACGGATAAGGCGTGGCGCCACAACGGCGCGATACGGCTGAAGGCGCCGACCTGCGCGATGCGCTGGCTGGTGCCGCGGCTGGTGGCGCTGGAACAGCGCCAGCCGGAGCTGCATGTCGCGCTCACCACCACGCTGGAGCATAACGCGCAGCTGGAAGGGTTTGATGCCGCCATCATCTACGGCACGCCGCCCACCGGCGCGGTGCACCTGTTCGACGAGGCGATTACGCCGGTGATGGCCGCCGGGATGACGCCGCCCGCCGCGCCAGCGGCGCTGGCCGGCATGACTTTTCTGCATCCCACCGCCGACAACCGCGACTGGCTGCTGTGGCTCGGGGCACAAAACAGCACGCTGACGATGGCGCGCAATCAGCATTTCAGCACCATGGATTTGGCGATTAGCGCGGCGATACAGGGGTTTGGCGTGACGGTGGCGGATATTAATCTGGTAGAGAGCGATCTGGCGAACGGCCGCCTGATCGCGCCGTTCGCCAGCCGGGTGAAAACCGGGGCGAGCTACAGTCTGCTGCAGCGTTCGCCGCAGGATGCGCCGCCCTTCCTGCTGGAACTGGCGGCGTGGCTGTCGCGTGACTAAAAGGTGACCCAGTCGCCGCTGCTGTCGGCCGTGCGGCGAGGCGTGCCGCCTGCGGCTGGCGTGGCGGCGGCGCGCGGCGCGCTGTGCGGCGTCTCCTGCGACGACAAACGGAAGCGAGCCACCGACGCCTCCAGCGATTCGGTCTGACGCGCCAGCGCAGCGGCGGCGGCGGAGACCTCTTCCACCAGCGAGGCGTTTTGCTGGGTGACGCTGTCCATTTCTGTTACGGCGACACCCACCTGCGAGATGCCTTTGCTCTGCTCCTCTGACGCCGAGGCGATCTGCTTCATAATGGCGTCGACGTCCTGCACCGACTTCAAAATGTGGTGCATGGTGGTGCCGGTGTTGCTGACCAGCACCGCGCCTTTATCTACGCGCTGCACCGAATCTTCAATCAGCGCGGCAATCTCTTTCGCGGCGGCCGCGCTGCGCTGCGCCAGGTTGCGCACCTCGCTGGCGACCACGGCGAATCCACGCCCCTGTTCGCCGGCGCGCGCCGCCTCGACGGCCGCGTTCAGCGCCAGAATATTGGTCTGGAAGGCGATGCCGTTGATGACGCTGGTGATCTCGGCGATCTTTTTCGAACTGCCGGAGATGCCCTGCATGGTGGTGACGACGTCGCTCACCAGCTGACCGCCCTGCTGCGCGGTTGAGGACGCGGTCTCCGCCAGCTGGCTCGCCTGACGCGCGTTGTCGGCGTTCAGCTTCACCGTGGCGGTGAGCTGCTCCATACTGGCGGCGGTCTGCTCCAGCGCCGCCGCCTGCTCTTCGGTGCGCGACGAGAGATCGTTATTGCCCGCTGAAATTTCCGCCGCCCCGCGCGAAATATTCTCGGTGCCGCCGCGAATGGCGCTGACCGCCTCGCGCAGGCTCTCCTGCATGGCGCTCAGCAGCGGCACCAGCTTGCCGACGCAGTTGCGCCCGAAAGGTTCGACCGGCTGGCTGAGATCGCCGGTGGCGATCACCGCGAAATGCGCGCGGATGCGATCCAGCGGTTTCACCAGCATCGTCACCAGATAGCGATCGGTGAACAGCAGGATCAGCAGACCGATCACCACCGCCGCTACCAGCGTGATTTTGGTCAGCGCGGTCAGACGATCGACGTTAACCCGGGTTTGATCCAGCTTGACGGCCGCCGCCTGATTGAAGGTTTCGGCGCTGGCGCCAAAGGCGCGGCTCAGCGCCGGCGTCACGCCGTTGGCCTGCTGGCGATAGGCCTCCAGCGTCTCCTGACGCGCTTTCTGTACCTGCGGCGCGACGCCCTCATCCAGCAGCTTTTGCCAGCTGGCGATGGTCTGGTCGACGATCTGCGGATCCATCGGGCCTGGCGCCATCTGCTTAAACTGCGCCAGCTGCTGCGTCATATTATCCAGCGCCTGCTGCACCGGCTTCCACTCCTGCTCCGCAGGCTGGGCGCCGCTGGCTTTGCTCTCCATCACGCGCGACAGCCGCGTAATGACGCGAAAATATTGATCGTTGCCTTTGCTCAGAATGGTCATCTGCGCGACCAGATGACGATCGACGTCATTGCCCGCGCTGAGGGCGCCGAGCGAATGCACGCTGAACCAGCCCACTGCGCACCACAGCAGGCAAAACAGGCCGAGGATCCACAGCATAACGGCGCGAATCGTAAAGTTTTTTAACATACCCATAGCCAAATCCTTGACGGTGAAAACCGAGAGGGGCCCGAAAAAGTCGGGCATACAGGCGTTATCGGCAGGATTTCAGGAAGGTGCAGCGCTTTAGTTAGCAAAAAAATTGCTGAATCCGCACGGGCTGTTTTAGGCCAGGGTGTTCATTTAACGGGATTTCACGCGCTGGCGCGCGTGTGAAATCCCTTCAGCCGCCTTGATAATTAGCTGTCAAAGCTTAACCATGCTTTTCATCATCAGACGAAACAGCCGCAGGCGCGCGCGCATAAAGTTGCGCTTCAGCTGCAATGCCGCTTTGCCGCCGTCGCCGAACGCCAGCGTCATATCCTCTCCAGGATGCCAGGCGGGCCAGCTTACCGCGCCCTCCAGCCGATGGCTGAACTCTCCCGCGTCGCGCGCAAAGGTAAACCAGTAGTCCGCCATGCGCTGCGAAAAGACGTGATCGCCTGCGCTGTAGGGACGATCGCCGTCGCCGGGCTGCATCGTCGCCAGGGTGTTGAAGGCGTAGGGCACCTCGTTGCCGTGCCAGGCGCCGTGCGGATAGAGATCGCGCGACTGCTCGGAAACATAGTCAAACCAGTAGCGCCAGCCGGGCATGCCGATGTTGTGCTGGGCGCGCATCAGGATCCACGGCATCACGCTGAACGCCATATCGCGCGCCGCCGCCCGACCCAGCAGACGATCGTCATGAATGTCGTAGAGCCACTTCAGCAGCCGATAGCTGAGAGGCTTGCCTACGCGCAGCTGGCGCATCATCTCGGCCGTATCGACATCAAAGTATGTGAGCACGCTGGCCTCGTCGCTATTGCTGCCCGCCATCAGCGGAATGCGATGCTGGCGCGCCGCCATAAAGGTGGTCAGCATCGGCTGCGGCAACACGGCGTCGCCGGCAATCGGCACCGGCCCTGGCGACAGAGAGCGATCCAGCCGCCAGAACGCCTCGGCAGGCAGCTCGCGCAGCTGCTGCGCGGTGGCGTTGCGCAGTCCAAAGTGGGCGGCGACCTGCTCGCCCTGCTGCAACGCCGCTTTGCGCGGCTTGTCCGGCAGGCTGTAGGCGCTTTGCACAATACCTTTGTGAAACAAACCCTCCGCCAGCGGCGAGCAGCAGAGCGACAGCACGCTGCGCGCGCCGGAGGATTCGCCGAATAGCGTGACGTTGTCACGATCGCCACCAAAGGTGGGAATATTGCGCTGCACCCACTGCAGTGCGGCAATCTGATCGAGCAAGGCGAAGTTATTCACCACGCCGCCGGCGCGATACTCCGCGTCCAGCGCGGGGTGCGCAAAAAATCCGAGGTGGCCGAGCCGATAGTTTATCGTCACCACCACCGCGCCGCGTGCCGCCAGCGGCTTGCCGCTATAGGGCGGCAGACCGCCGGAGCCCATGGCGAAGCCGCCGCCGTGCAGCCACACCATTACCGGCAGCGGCCGCGACGGCTCGACGTCGGGTGTCCAGACGTTGAGATAAAGACAATCTTCGCTGAGCACGCCAGGATCGCCGCCGCCAGCCACGACGCAGAGTTCGCGGTTCTGCCAGCTGGCGGCGCCAAACGCCGTGGCGTCGCGCACCTCCCGCCACGGCGCGACCGGCTGCGGCGCGCGCCAGCGTAGCGCCCCCACCGGCGCAGCGGCATAGGGGATCCCCTTAAACACAAAGAGATCCTCATCCATACTTCCTCTTAGCTCACCTTCCGCAGTCCTGAGGCGCAGAGGTCGTCTGTTTTTCATTACCTGTTCCCTGATAAAGCGTTAAGGCATTATCTACAGGCGGTTAAGATATTGTCCATGTGTCTGGTGCATTTGCAGAATATGCTGAATCGTCGCCGCTATGCCTCGCTGACACCGCAGCGCGCCAGCGACTGCCGCTGACGCGCCTCATACAGCGCCATTTCATCCTGCACCGGCGCGCCCAGCGCCGCTTCAAAGTCGGCCCGGCTGGCGTTGCCTGCCGAGCGCGCCTGCGCCCTGTCGCCCAGGTTCGACTGGAAAATGCCCGCGGCGCTGACCGGCAAAAAATCTTCATAAATAATCGGATCGGCGATTAGCCGTCCCTGTTCAATCAGCGCCGCAGCCGATTCGCCCGGCTGCGGCGGCTGCGCCGCGCCCTGTTCGCTCAGGCGATAGCTGAACCAGGCGAGCTGCTGCTCGCGCAGGCTGCGCTCGTCGTCGGGAAAGGCACGGAACACCTCGCTCAGCCGCCGCTGATGCTGCTGGTTGTCGGTGCCGGTGCCCGCTTCCGCCAGCAGACGATCGTAGAGCGCGCGCCCTTTCGGCGTCAGCGCCGCGCCGCGCTGCTCAATTTCGCCGAAGCGCGCGGTGTGGGTGCCAGTTTCGCCCTGCTGAAAAATCACCGGCTCCTCCAGCGCCTTGAAGCTGGTCTGGCGCAGCAGGATCGGCACCTCGCGCCGCGGCGGCCCCTCAATAACCGCTTTGGGATCGATGCCGTAGTCAGGCATCAGCGCCTGCACGCGGTCGATATCGAGCGTGCGCGGCGTCAGGTGATTGATATGGCAGCCGGGAAAGCAGACCACGTCGGCGATCAGGCGATGCTGCTGACTGAGCGCCTGATAGTCGGCGCTGTCGACGGAGCTCAGGGCATGCCAGCGAAAGGTCTCCAGCGCCTCGTGAACAAAGGCGTCGGCATCGGCCTCGCTGAGTCCGCCCTGCTGCTGATGCTGCGCCATTAGCGCCCGACAGCGCGGGGTAAAAATGTCGCGCTGCGCCAGAATCCTCGCCGCTTTTTCACGCAGAGGAATATCGTCGATCAGCTCCAGCCGCAGCAGCGAGGTGAAAATGCGAAAGGGATTACGGCGCAGCGCCTCGTCGCTTACCGGGCGAAAGGCGGTGGAGTGCACCGGCACGCCCGCCTGCGAGAGGTCGTAATAGCCGACCGGCGCCATGCCCATCACCGCGAACATCTGCCGCAGCGTCGCCAGCTCCTGCGCGGTGCCAACGCGTATCGCGCCGTGCCGCTCCAGGTTGAGACGGCTGAGTTCGTCAGCCGCCTCCAGTCGGGCGTGCAGCGCCGGGTTGTCCGCGAGGCAGCGCGCGTTGACCTGCTGCACTAGCTCCATCAGCGTGCCGTACTGCGGCACTTCCTGCTGATACATAGCGGACATTGCCTGAGAGAAGCGCGTACGAATAGCGTCCGCGCTGAGGAAGTGCTCCATGTTGCCTCCTGACATCGTTCGGGTTGCTGCTACTGTAGAAGCAACCCGATGTCGGCAGGCGAAAAAGTTATGGATTTGTGATCGGCTTAAAGCCGAAGCGGTTTTTCAGCGCCAGCATCAGGGTGGTAAGCAGCGCCGGGATCGCCAGCAGCACGAAGATCAGGCTAAATGACCAGCCGAGCGACAGCATCTCCGCGCCGACAAAGGCGCTGAGTATCGCGCCAACCCGGCCGACGCCGTGCATCCAGCTGGAGCCGGTCGCGCGCGCGTGGGTAGGATAGTAGCTGGCCGACAGCGCGTTCATCCCGGTATTGGCGCCGTTGAAGCAGAAGCCGCTGCAGAAGGCGATGCTGCTCATTATCCCTACCTCCGCCGGCGAAAAGCCGAGCGCCACGATCGCCAGCCCGCCGCAGAAGTAGATCCCCGCCAGCGCCAGATTGGCGTTAAAGCGATCCATCAGCCAGCCGGCGAACAGCGATCCCAGCGTGCCGCCCGCCTGGTACATGGCGGTAATAATGGCCGCTTCGGTCACCGACATGCCCAGCGTGTTGATCAGCGATGGCAGCCAGCTGCCAATCAGATAGACCAGAAATAGCCCCATAAAATAGCCGCCCCACAGCATCAGGCTGCCAAACAGGTAGCGACGCGACACCACGGTACCGATTGCGCCCTGGGTCGGCGGCAGCGATTCCTGAGCGTGAAAGGCGCTGTCAGGCTGGGTGGCACCGGGCAGCATGCGCTCAAGAATGGCGTGGATGCGCGACGCGGGCGCGCGGCGGCTGATGAGAAAGCGCACCGACTCTGGCAGTCCGCGCACCAGCAGCGGCAAAATCACCAGCGGCAGGATGCCGCCCAGCAGCATCACCGCGTGCCAGCCGTAGCGCGGCAGCAGCCAGGAGGCGGCGAAACCGCCGCTGGCGGCGCCGAAGGTGAAGCCGCAGAACACCACGGTGATAATAAAGGCGCGGCGGCGCTCCGGCGCATACTCGGCCACCAGCGTGCCGACGTTGGGCATTGCCGCGCCCAGCCCTAGCCCGGTCAGAAAGCGAAACAGCATCATCTGTTCGATGTTGTGCGCCAGCGCGGTGGCAAGGGTCCAGAGGCCGAAAAAGAAGACGCTGAGGATAATCATCATGCGGCGCCCGTAGCGATCCGCCAGCGGCCCCGCCAGCATGGCACCGAGCGCCAGCCCAACCAGCGCGGCGCTGATCACGAGACCGAGCTGATGATTGGTGACGCCCCAGCTCGCCTTGAGGGTCGGCGCGATAAAGCCCATCAGCGCGATATCCATGCCGTCAAGGGCGACCACGATAAAGCAGAGTGCAATCAGCCGCTTTTGCCAACGGCTCAGCTCTGACTGGTTGATTAACTGGCGAACGTCTACCGCCTCGACGCTGGTCACTGCGAACTCCTCACTGCGCTCACCGCATGAGACATCAGTTTTGGTAAAAAAAACGGCAGCTATGATAGCCGATCGTTAACAATAAGAGGGGGAATTTTTATATGATATTGAGAATTATTCAACATCTATCAGCTAACCTTTTGATATGACGTGGCGGGTTCATCCCCTTGCTGACAGCAAACAAGTCAGGCAAAACGCTTTTTGCTGGATAATCAATAACACCCCTTGCCCGCACCTGTTTGTTAATTATATTTTGCAGCAAAGTTAACAAAACCCAGCTTTACTAGTTGATGACCCTGCCCAAAACTCATTAAGTTTGTGATATGGACAAAAATATCCTTTTCAATCAGCGCATTCGCCTGCGCCATCTTCATACCTTTGTCGCGGTCGCGCAACAGGGCACGCTGGGCCGCGCCGCGGAAACCCTTAGCCTGAGCCAGCCTGCGCTGTCAAAGACCCTTAACGAGCTAGAGGAACTCACCGGCGTGCGGCTGTTCGAGCGCGGTCGGCTGGGCGCGCAGTTGACCACCATGGGCGAGCAGTTTCTCATTCACGCGGTGAAGGTGCTGGATGCGCTGAATCACGCCGGTCAGAGCTTTAACTTACCGGCGTCAACGCGGCCGGCGATTATCCGTCTCGGCGCGCTGACCACGGCGGCGATGGGGATGCTGCCGCACATCCTCGATCGCTTTCATCAGCAGCAGCCGCACACCACTGTTCAGGTCGCCACGCTGCATAACAACGTGCTGCTGGCGGGACTGCGCGCGGGCGAGTTTGAAATCGGCATCGGCCGCATGGCGGACAGCGAAATGATGACGGGCTTAACCTACGAGCTGCTGTTTCTCGAGTCGCTAAAGCTGGTAGTGCGGCCGGAGCATCCGCTGTTAAGTGACAACGTCACCCTTTCGCGAGCGATGCAGTGGCCGGTGGTGATTTCCCCTGAAGGCACCGCGCCGCGCCGCCTCGCCCAGCAGATGCTGGATGAACAGGGTTGCACCCTGCCCAGCACCTGCGTTGAAACCTCATCGACCTCGCTGGCGCGTCAGCTGGCGCTGCGCTATGACTATGTCTGGTTTGTGCCTTCCGGCGCGATTAAAGAGGATTTGAGCCATAACGCCCTGTGCGCGCTGCCCATTAGCTCTTCAGGCCCTGGCGAGCCGGTGGGCATTATTACCCGCACCGGCTATCCGCTCAGCCTGAGCGCTGAAATTCTGATGGCGACCATACGTAAATCGCCCGCTTAACGGCTGCGCTTTGCATGCCGCTCACGGTTGTCCAGCCGCGCCTTGTCCGTTTTACGCAGGCCGACATAGAGCGCGCCGGCGCCGCCGTGCTGCGGCTGCGAGGCACAAAAGGTCTGCACATCGTCGAACTGACGCAGCCAGCGCGCCAGATAGCTACGCACGATATTGGCATGGGATTCATCATCACGCCCTTTGCCGTGAATGATAAGCAGGTTGCGCAGCCCGTCCTTGCGCGCCTGCTGCATAAAGCTGAACAGCGCCTGACGGCAGGTCTCTACCGGCTGACGCAGCAGATTAAGGCTGGCGTCGAGCTTATATTCTCCTTTGCGCAGCTTATCCAGCACTCCCTGCTGAATGCCGTCAGCTTTATACTCCAGCGGCGTGGTCAGGGGAATAATGTCGAGATAGCCACGCGTCAGAAAGTTCTCTTCGACGGCGTCTGCGTCGGCGCGACGCGGCGCTTTGGTTGAGGGCGATTTCAGCCATAAGGTGCTGGCCGAATCTTTTAATGGTGTGACGTCACCCATGGCATCCCGAAACAGGTCATCATCGTCTAGGTTCATGGACTTTTCTCACGCCAGATAAATAAGGAACAGAGATCATCTTCGCCTCTGTAGAAGCAATAGTAGCAAAGAGAAAAAACCGTGCGCCACTGTTGGATCGTCTCGATAAGCTGGTGAAAAAAACCGCATCCACATCAAAAAAATGGAAAGTTTTCGTGCCAGTTTGCAAAACTGTGACGCGCAGGGCTTGCTACAGCGCGGTTCCGCGCCACGCCTGACATCCCTACACTTTATAGGCCTAAAACTGCTCGGACGAGTTCCCTTCAGCGCGAAAAATGTTAAAATTGACCCCAGTCAATAATCGTCGAGCGTACATTATGATCACTGAAAAACGCACCATTCGCCGTATTCAGTCAGGTGGCTGTGCCATCCACTGTCAGGACTGCAGCATTAGTCAGCTGTGTATACCGTTCACCCTGAACGAGCATGAGCTGGATCAGCTCGACAATATTATCGAGCGCAAAAAACCGATTCAAAAAGGCCAGACGCTGTTTAAAGCGGGCGACGATCTGAAGTCGCTTTACGCTATTCGTTCCGGCACCATCAAAAGCTACACCATCACCGAACAGGGCGACGAGCAGATCACCGGCTTCCACCTGGCGGGCGATCTGGTGGGCTTCGACGCCATTATGAGCGGCAACCATCCCAGCTTCGCTCAGGCGCTGGAAACGGCGATGGTGTGCGAAATTCCCTTCGAAACGCTGGACGATCTGTCAGGCAAAATGCCGGCGCTGCGTCAGCAGATGATGCGTTTGATGAGCGGCGAAATCAAAGGCGATCAGGATATGATCCTGCTGCTGTCGAAGAAAAACGCCGAAGAGCGGCTGGCCGCGTTTATCTGGAATCTTTCCCGTCGTTTTGGCCAGCGCGGCTTCTCCCAGCGTGAATTCCGTCTCACCATGACGCGTGGCGATATCGGCAACTATCTGGGGCTGACCGTCGAAACCATCAGCCGTCTGCTGGGCCGCTTTCAGAAATCGGGCATGCTGGCGGTGAAAGGCAAATATATCACTATTGAAAACCACGACCTGCTTGCCGAACTGGCGGGACAGAGCGTTCAGGCTGCTTAATTAATTGGCTGCCTAATGATTAGCGTTGCAGGCATCAGCGTCACGCGCCTGCAACGCTAATTGTGGCTCACTATTTGTTAGTTTATTGATCCCACTGCAACTTTTCCGCTTCTTCCCGCCGTTAAGTTAGGCTATCTTTAAACCAGTTCGCCCTGGTTTAAGGAGTTTTCCGCTATGTCCCGCTACCAAAATATTCTGGTCGCCATTGATGCGCAGCAAGACGATCAACCTGCGCTGCGGCGCGCGGTTTATCTTAATCAGCGTATCGGCGGCAAAATTAAGGCCTATCTGCCGATCTACGACTTCTCCTATGAGATGACCACGCTGCTGTCGCCTGATGAACGTTCGTCGATGCGTCAGGGAGTGATCAGCCAGCGCACCGAGTGGATCCGCGAGCAGGCGCGCGCCTACCTCGAAGCGGGCGTTGAGATTGAAATTAAAGTGGTGTGGCACAATCGCCCCTATGAGGCGATTATCCAGGAAGTGATGACGCACGGACACGATCTGGTGCTGAAGATGGCGCATCAGCACGATCGCCTTGAGGCGGTGATTTTCACGCCCACCGACTGGCATCTGCTGCGCAAGTGCCCCTGCGCGGTGTGGATGGTGAAAGATCAGCCGTGGCCGGAAGGCGGTAAAGCCATCGTGGCGGTTAACCTCGCCAGCGAGGAGCCGCATCATGACGAGCTGAACCAAAAGCTGATCCGTGAAACCACCCTGCTGGCGGAAATGGTGAATCATACCGAAGTGCATCTGGTCGGCGCCTATCCGATCACGCCCATCAATATCGCTATTGAGCTGCCCGACTTCGATCCCAGCGTCTATAACGACGCCATCCGCGGCCAGCATCTGGTGGCGATGAAGGCGCTGCGGCAGAAATTCTCTATCCGTGAAGAGTTCACCCACGTCGCTAAAGGGTTGCCTGAAGAGGTGATCCCCGATATCGCCGGCCAGCTGAGCGCCGGTATCGTGGTATTAGGCACCATTGGCCGCACCGGCCTGTCGGCGGCGTTTCTTGGCAATACGGCGGAACAGGTGATCGATCATCTGCGCTGCGATCTGCTGGCGATTAAGCCTGATGACTTTAAGTCGCCCGTTACGCTGGATGACGACGACGAAGAGGATGATGACGAATAAGCGTAAGGGCGGCCAGTTGGCCACCCCGATATCGATGACATGTGCTGACGAGGGTGACAAGGCCCGATCGCAAAGACGCAAAAAGCGTCATCCCTGACAGCTCGGCCCGCGCAGTCCCTTGCGCGGGACGCTTTGCTCTTGGAGCCATGTCACCCTCGTATTGAGTTCATGAGCACTAAGGGCGGCCAGCTGGCCGCCCTTTTCATTACAGCGCTTTGAGAATCCCTTCCACGCTCGCTTTGGCGTCGCCAAACAGCATCTGAGTGTTCTCTTTAAAGAACAGCGGGTTCTGCACGCCAGCATAGCCGGTGTTCATCGAGCGTTTAAACACAATGACGTTCTGCGCTTTCCACACTTCCAGCACCGGCATGCCGGCAATCGGGCTGCGCGGATCGTCCTGCGCCGCCGGGTTAACGGTGTCGTTGGCACCGATAACCAGCACGGTGTCGGTATCGGCGAAATCGTCGTTGATCTCGTCCATCTCCAGCACCACGTCGTAGGGCACCTTCGCCTCCGCCAGCAGCACGTTCATATGCCCTGGCAGACGTCCGGCGACTGGATGGATACCGAAGCGCACCTTGATGCCGCGCGCGCGCAGTTTCTCGGTGATCTCCGCCACTGGATACTGCGCCTGCGCCACCGCCATGCCGTAGCCTGGGGTAATAATCACCGAGGAAGAGTGCTTCAAAAGCTCGGCCGTCTCTTCTACGTTGATTTCGCGGTGCTCGCCCGCCTCTTCGCTCTCGCCGCCGACGCTGCTGTCAGTGCCGAAGCCGCCAGCGATCACGCTGATAAAGGAACGGTTCATCGCCTTACACATAATGTAAGAGAGGATGGCGCCCGAGGAGCCGACCAGCGCACCGGTCACGATCAGCAGGTCGTTGCTCAGCATAAAGCCCGCCGCCGCCGCCGCCCAGCCTGAGTAGGAGTTAAGCATCGACACCACCACCGGCATATCCGCGCCGCCGATAGAGGCCACCAGATGCCAGCCGAACGCCAGCGCAATCAGGGTCATCAGCAGCAGCGCAAACACCTGCGCGCCAGTGCTTTCGGTGCGCACAAACCACAGCAGCAGCAGAAAAGAGACCACCAGCGCCAGCAGGTTCAGCTTGTGACGATGCGGCAGCATCAGCGGACGCGACGAAATCTTGCCGCGCAGCTTGCCGAACGCCACCAGCGAGCCGGTAAAGGTCACCGCACCGATAAAGATGCCGAGGAACACTTCGGTCAGGTGAATATTTTCCAGCACCGCCGGCAGGCCCGGCGCATGATCGATAAAGCTGTTAAAGCCCACCAGCACCGCCGCCAGGCCGACGAAGCTGTGCAGGATCGCCACCAGCTCCGGCATTTCGGTCATTTCGACCTTCTGCGCCAGACGCACGCCGATGGCGCCGCCGATGACCATCGCCAGCAAAATCCAGGCGACGTTGCCGCTGTCGGGACCAAAAATGGTCGCCAGCAGCGCCAGCGCCATCCCGCTGATACCGAACAGATTGCCCTGCTTCGAGGTCTCATGCTTCGAGAGCCCCGCCAGGCTAAAAATAAACAGAATCGCGGCAACAATGTATGCCGCAGTCACTAATCCGCCAGACATCAGTTACCCCTTACGAAACATTTTCAGCATGCGCTGGGTGACGGTGAAACCACCGAAAATATTGATGCTGGCGATCAGCACCGCAATAAAGGAAATAAAGGTGACCCAGCCGCCGTGACCCATCTGCAGCACTGCGCCAACCACGATAATGCCGGAGATGGCGTTAGTGACCGACATCAGCGGCGTGTGCAGCGCGTGGCTGACATTCCACACCACGTAGTAGCCCACCACGCAGGCGAGCGCGAACACGGTGAAGTGCGACAGGAACTCGGCCGGCGCGACGTTGGCCAGACAGGCGAACAGCACGATCGCCAGCGCCAGCAGCAGGTATTTGCGCCAGGTCGGCGCCGGTTTCGCCGCTTCCTTAACCACCGGCTGCGCGGTCGCAGGGGCGGCTTTCGGCGCGGCGGAGACCTGAATCGGCGGCGCGGGCCAGGTGACTTCGCCGTCGCGGATCACCGTAACGCCGCGCACCACCACATCCTCAAAGTCGATGGCGATTTCGCCATTTTTCTCTTTACACAGCAGCTTCATCAGGTTCACCAGGTTGGTGCCGTAAAGCTGCGAAGACTGCGTCGGCAGGCGGCTAGGCAGATCGGTATAGCCGATGATCTTCACGCCGTTGTCGGTGACGGTGACGCGGTCGGCCACGGTCAGTTCGCAGTTGCCGCCGGTTTGCGCTGCCAGATCGACAATCACGCTGCCCGGTTTCATGCTGGCCACCATCTCGGCGGTGATCAGCGTCGGCGCCGGCTTGCCTGGGATCAGCGCCGTGGTGACGATAATATCGACCTCTTTCGCCTGCGCGGCGAACAGCGCCATTTCCGCCTTAATAAAGGCGTCCGACATCACCTTCGCATAGCCGTCGCCGCTGCCCGCTTCCTCTTCAAAGTCCAGCTCCAGAAACTCGGCGCCCATGCTCTGCACCTGCTCTTTCACTTCCGGACGGGTGTCGAAGGCGCGCACGATAGCGCCGAGGCTGCCCGCCGCGCCGATTGCCGCCAGACCGGCCACGCCAGCGCCGATCACCATTACCTTCGCCGGCGGCACTTTGCCCGCCGCAGTGATCTGGCCGGTAAAGAAGCGACCAAACTCATGCGCAGCTTCAACAATGGCGCGATAGCCAGCGATATTGGCCATCGAGCTGAGCGCGTCCAGTGACTGCGCGCGCGAAATACGCGGCACGGCGTCCATCGCCATCACGGTGACCTTGCGCGCCGCCAGCTTCTCCAGCAGCGCCGCGTTCTGCGCCGGCCAGACAAAGCTCACCAGCGTGCTGCCGGCGCGCGTCAGCGCGATCTCCTCGTCGTCGGGCGCGTTCACCTTCAGCACGATATCGGACTGCCACACCTGCTGGCTGTCGCACAGCGTGGCGCCCGCGGCGACGAAACTGTCGTCATCGAAACTGGCGCGTTTGCCGGCGTCATGCTCAACGGCAACGCTGAAACCCAGTTTGATAAGCTGCTCAACGGTTTTCGGCGTCGCCGCCACGCGCGCCTCGTTGGACAATCGCTCTTTGGGTATTCCAATTAACATATTCTTCCCTTTCATCGAGTGATGATGGCCTATTGACTGCATAACGACACAGCGCCCGAAACAGGGTTTCAGGCGCTTATGAACGAAATGCACTTGTATCAAAGTATTTATAACCTACTGAAAATATGAATAGCGATCTACAGCCAGAGCCTGTACTTATGACATTCATGCGATTATTCAGCGTCTAAAGAGAAAAGCCGCGCTATGCGACTGGCAATGGGGCTCTTTCACCTATTTTCTGCTGGGCAGAATCGTGTCATGTCGAATATCGCGTTAATAAAAACCTTTATTTAACAATGTATTAACTGTTTAAGAACTATGGGTTACCACATTTTCAGATATTCGGGTTAAAAAAGCGCCTTAACACAGTTGCATGACGACTGAGTGAATTTCGCTATCAATTTCACGCGTTTTGTCGCATAAATTGGCTGCGACAGCCTGTTTATAACATGCAATAATCAGCGGCTAATCTGTTATACATCAAGAGTCCAGCACGTTTTCGTACTCATTTTTGCGTAAGGCGAAGGATCATTTTTATGAAGCTGAAGAACACCATTCTGGCGTCAACCTTGTTATCCCTGCTGACGGCCAACGCGTTTGCCGCGCAGGAACTGACGCCGGAAAAAGCGGCCGAGCTGAAACCATTCGAACGTATTAACGTCACCGGCCGCTTTAACGCTATCGGCGATGCGGCCGATGCCGTCTCGAAACGTGCGGATGAGATGGGCGCGGCCGCCTACTTTATTCAGGGCATTAACGACAGCAACGGCAACAGCGGCAACTGGCGCGTGACGGCCGACCTCTATAAAGCGGACGCGCCGAAAGCCAATGACGAGACCACCTACCGCGTGATGAACGGTGTGAAAGAGCTGCCGAAAGCGGAAGCCTTCCGTCTGGAGCCGTTCGACACCGTGAGCGTCAGCGGTTTCTTCGCCAGCCAGCCGGACGTCAACGACGCCATCAGCAAAGCGGCAAAAGAGAAAGGCGCGGCCTCGTTCTTTATCGTGCGCCAGGTAGACGCCAACAACGGCGGCAACCAGTACGTGACCGCCTATGTCTATAAGGCCGATGCGAAAGAGCGCAAGGTGCAGAGCCCGAACCTGATCCCGGCGGACTCCGAAGCGGGCAAAGCGGCGCTGGCGGCCGGCGGCGAAGCGGCGAAACGCGTGGAAATTCCAGGCGTCGCCTCGTCAGAAACCCCGAGCAACGGCGTGGGTCGCTTCTTTGAAACCCAGAGTTCCACCGGCCAGCGCTATACGGTGAAACTGGCGAACGGCAAGTCGATTCAGGAAGTGAACGCCATTACCGCCGCGCAGATGCAGCCGTTCGACAGCGTGACCTTTACCGGCCACTTCGGTACCCCGACCGAAATCTCCGAAGAAGTGGCGAAACGCGCCGCCGACAAAGGGGCGAAGTACTACCACGTTACCCGTCAGTGGCAGAACCAGAGCGGCGGCAACCTGACCGTCACCGCCGACCTCTTCAAGTAATTTTCTTCAGGGCGGCGCCCGCCGCCCTGCTGTTTGCATTATCCCTTCACAATTTTGCATAACCACGCATTGCCATCCCTTTTCGCACTCCGTAGAATCTGCGCCCTGCTTTTAGCGGAATCCGTCATGTAAAAGCAAAACAGCGCGGTTAAATTCGACGCTCAGAACATAATCCAGCCACTTATGCTAGCGGGAAGGGTATTTTGGAGAAAAAATTAGGTCTCAGCGCGCTTACCGCGCTGGTGCTCAGCTCAATGCTCGGCGCGGGCGTGTTCAGTTTGCCGCAGAATATGGCGGCGGTGGCCGGGCCGGCCGCGCTGCTGATCGGCTGGCTGATCACCGGCGTCGGCATTCTGTTTCTGGCGCTGGCGATGCTGCTGCTGACCCGGCTCAAGCCAGAGCTGGACGGCGGCATTTTTACCTATGCGCGCGCCGGCTTCGGTGAGCTGCTCGGCTTCTGCTCCGCCTGGGGCTACTGGCTGTGTGCGGTGATCGCCAACGTCTCCTACCTGGTGATCGTCTTTTCGGCGCTGAGCTTCTTTACCGACACGCCCGAACGCGTGGTATTCGGCGACGGCAATACCTGGCAGGCGATGCTCGGCGCCTCGGTGCTGCTGTGGATGGTGCATTTTCTGGTGCTGCGCGGCGTGCAGACCGCTGCCAGCATCAATCTGCTGGCGACGCTGGGCAAGCTGGTGCCGCTGCTGCTGTTTGTGGTGCTGGCGGTTGCGGCCTTCAACTATGACCAGTTCCACTTCGACTTTTCCGGCCTCGCACTCGGTAAGCCGCTGTGGGAGCAGGTGAAGCAGACCATGCTGATCACGCTGTGGGTGTTTATCGGCGTTGAGGGCGCGGTGGTGGTCTCCGCGCGGGCGCGGGAGAAAAAGGATGTCGGCCGCGCCACTCTGCTGGCGGTGCTGGCGGCGCTGCTGGTTTATCTGCTGGTCACCCTGCTGTCGCTCGGCATCGTGCCGCGCGCCGAGCTGGCGCAGATGCGTAACCCGTCGATGGCGGGCCTGCTGACGCGTCTGATGGGGCACTGGGGCGATGCGGTGATCGCCGGCGGCCTGATCGTGTCGGTGTGCGGCGCCTACCTGAGCTGGACCATTATGGCGGCGGAAGTGCCTTTTATCGCCGCGCAGCAGGGGGCGTTTCCGCGCAGCATCGCGCGTCAGAACGCGCGCAGCGCGCCGGCCGCCTCGCTGTGGCTGACCAACGGCAGCGTGCAGATCTGTTTGATCCTGATCGCCCTGACCCACGCCGACTACAACACGCTGCTGACCATCGCCTCAGAGATGATCCTGGTGCCCTATTTACTGGTGGGGCTCTATCTGGTGAAGCTGACGCGCGGCAAACAGCAGCCGCTGGCGTTGGCCATCGGCCTGGGCGCCAGCCTGTATGGGCTCTGGCTGCTCTACGCCTCCGGGCCGCTGCATCTGCTGCTGTCGGTGGTGCTCTATGCGCCTGGGCTGCTGCTGTTTCTCTTCGCGCGCCGCGGCGGACGCGGCGACGTCTCGCTCACGCAGCTGGAGCGCATCGCTATCGGCTTGCTGATGGCGGCGTCGCTGCCCGCGGTGTGGCAGCTAACGGTTTAGTGCGGCTGACCGGGGATCACCACGCACAGCAGGTCATCCTGCTGTGTGAGGCTGAGAGGCTTGCGGTATTCCTGATGGATGGCGTCCA
The DNA here is from genome assembly GCF_022394795.1 of Pantoea sp. Z09. Classification (NCBI taxonomy): domain Bacteria; kingdom Pseudomonadati; phylum Pseudomonadota; class Gammaproteobacteria; order Enterobacterales; family Erwiniaceae; genus Pantoea; species Pantoea sp. Z09. The sequence goes on along the minus strand of NZ_CP092373.1, from coordinate 1,897,056 downwards.
GCTGCTGCGCGGAGAGCGGATAAGGCAGTTGGATGTCAAAATGGCTGATGTGCTGCTGTTCGGCCAGGGTGATTAAGCGCGCGATATTGATCTCATCGCTGACCTGGGTTGAAATGATTTGTAATGCTAATTCTTTCAGGTGCTCGTCGCTCGCCTGTACACTGCGAGCCGAGGATTTGCGCGTCACCATGCCGAAGATCGGCATCACGCCGTAAATGGCGTCAACGAAACTCCAGCGTTTTTTGCAGGAGGCGGAGAGAAAATCGCTGTAGTTGAAGCAGATGCGGTCACTGTATATGGCTGAAGCCAGCTCTTTATCAGACACCCTCGCACTCCCCCTGTTTTTCATTACGGTTCAGAACCTTGCTTAAACGCTGTGTCAATGATGGCACATTTTGCCGTGTAGATACCAGTGAAGTAAGGATATTTCGTGCGGTGGCATAGTGCCCAGGACCGGGAAAAGTTATGCTGCTCGCCAGGCTAATTTGTCGCAGTGGATTATGAACAAAATCGTTTTTGTTGAAGACGAGCCGGAAGTCGGTTCGCTGATTGCGGCCTACCTGGGCCGCCATGATATTGAGGTGATTGTCGAGACGCGCGGCGATCGCGCTGAAGCGGTGATTGCGGCAGAGCAGCCGGACCTTGTGATGCTGGATATTATGCTGCCGGGCAAAGACGGCATGACGCTGTGCCGCGATCTGCGCAGCCAGTGGCAGGGGCCGATCGTGCTGCTTACCTCGCTCGACAGCGACATGAACCATATTCTGGCGCTGGAGATGGGCGCGCAGGACTATATCCTGAAAACCACGCCGCCCGCAGTGCTGCTGGCGCGCCTGCGGCTGCATCTACGTCAGGCGCAGCTGGGACAGAGCGACGAAGCGCCCGCGCCCGCCGCCGCGCAAAAACAGCAGAAGCTGCTGCGCTTCGGCTCGCTGACCATCGACGCGCTGAACCGCGAAGTGACGCTGTTCAGCGAGCAGATCGTGCTCTCCACCGCTGATTTCGATCTGCTGTGGGAGCTGGCCAGCCACGCCGGCCAGATCCTCAATCGCGACGCTCTGCTGAAAACCCTGCGCGGCGTCAGCTACGACGGTCTGGATCGCAGCATCGACGTGGCGATCTCCCGGCTGCGTAAAAAGCTGCACGACAGCGCCACCGAGCCTTTCCGCATCAAAACTATTCGCAATAAAGGCTACCTGTTCGCTCCGCAGGCGTGGGACACCCAGGCATGAGAAAACTGTTTATCCAGTTCTACCTGCTGCTGTTTGTCTGCTTTCTGGTGATGGCGCTGCTGGTGGGGCTGGTCTACAAATTTACCGCCGAACGCGCCGGCCGGCAGTCGATGAACGATCTGATGGCGAGTTCGCTCTACCTGATCCGCAGCGAACTGCGCGAAATTCCGCCGCGCGACTGGAACAAGACGATTAAAAGCCTCGATCTCGGGCTGTCGTTCGATCTGCATATCGAGCCGATGAGCAAGTATCAGCTCGACGAGCCCGATATGCGCCGGCTGCGCGCCGGGGAGATCGTGGCGCTGGACGATCAGTACACCTTTTTACAGCATATTCCGCGCAGCCATTACGTGCTCTCGGTCGGTCCGATCCCCTATCTGTTCTACTTGCACCAGATGCGGCTGCTGGATATTGCGCTACTGGTGTTTATCGGCATGTCGCTGGCGCTGCCGGTGTTTATCTGGATGCGGCCGCACTGGAAAGAGATGCAGCGCCTGGAGATTGCGGCGCAGCGCTTCGGCCGCGGCGAACTGGATGTGCGCACCCATTTCGACAATACCTCCAGCCTGTTCCGCCTGGGCATCGCCTTTAACCAGATGGCGGAGAACATCAACACGCTGGTGGCGAGCAAAAAGCAGCTGATCGACGGCATCGCCCACGAGCTGCGCACGCCGCTGGTGCGTCTGCGCTACCGGCTGGAGATGAGCGACAACCTTACCGCCGGGGAGTCCGCCGCGATTAACCGCGACATCGGCCAGCTGGAGAGCCTGATTGAAGAGCTGCTCACCTATGCGCGCCTCGATCGCCCGCGCGTCGATCTCAACCTCACCTCGCTCGACCTGGCGCACTGGCTGCGCGAGCATATCAACGACGTGCGGGCCCTTAATCCGCATACCCAGATCGATCTCGACCTGCCGCAGCGCGAAAACCTCGGCGTCTCCGACACTCGCCTGATGGAGCGGGTGCTGGACAACCTGGTCAACAACGCGCTGCGCTACGCCAGCCAGCGGCTGCGCGTCAGCCTGTGGTTCGACGGCGCGCTCGGCTGCCTACAGGTGGAAGATGACGGCCCCGGCATTCCCGCTGAGGAGCGCGAACGCGTTTTTGAGCCGTTTGTCCGCCTCGATCCGAGCCGCGACCGCGCTACCGGCGGCTGCGGGCTTGGGCTGGCGATCGTTCACTCTATCGCGCAGGCGTTAGGCGGCCGCGTCAGCATCGAAAACAGCCCGCTGGGCGGCGCCAGCGTTCGCTTTTGCTGGCCGGTTGATCTACCCTTGCGCGATGTTTCCGCACGATAACTTTTCACAAGGAGCTTCAGGTGACGACTGCTTATCAACAACTTAGCGCTACTTTTCAGCGCCTCTCCCGCTTCGGCCACCTGATGGCGGTGGCGGGCTGGGACATGCAGACCATGATGCCCGCCGGCGGCAGCCAGGCACGCGGCGAAGCGCTGGCGGAGATGGGCGTGCTGCGCCATGAGATCCTGACCGATGCGCGCGTCGGCGAGCTGATTAAGGCGGCTGAACAGGCGGACCTCAACGACGTCGAGCGCGCCAACCTGCGCGAGATGCAGCGTGCATGGCAGCAGGCGTCCTTGCTGCCCGCCTCGCTGGTGGAAGCGAAATCGCTGGCCGGTTCGCGCTGCGAGCACGCCTGGCGCGAACAGCGCCCGGCCAACGACTGGCAGGGTTTTGCCGCCAACCTGAAAGAGGTGGTGCGCCTGAGCCGCGAAGAGGCACAGCTGCGCGCCGAGGCGAACAATACCTCGCGCTATGACGCTCTGCTCGATCTCTACGAGCCGGGCATGACCAGCGCGAAGCTGGACGCCACCTTCGGCGAGCTGAAAAGCTGGCTGCCCGATCTGCTGCAGCGCGTGGTGGAGAAGCAGGCGCAGGAAAAGGTAGAGCAGCCGCAGGGCCCCTTCGCCCTTGCCGCGCAGCGCGAGCTGGGTTTAAGCGTGATGACGACGCTGGGCTTCGACTTCCGCCACGGTCGGCTCGACGTCAGCGCGCATCCTTTCTGCGGCGGCGTGCCGGAGGATGTGCGTATCACCACGCGCTACAACCAGGATGAGTTTCTCAGCGCGCTGATGGGCGTGATCCATGAAACCGGTCACGCGCGTTATGAGCAGGGTCTGCCGCAGCAGTGGCGCAGCCAGCCGGTTGGCCTGGCGCGCTCCACCGCTATCCACGAATCACAAAGCCTGTTTATGGAGATGCAGCTCGGCCGCAGCCGCGAGTTCCTGCAGCGTATTCTGCCGCAGGTGTGCGACAAGCTCGGCGCGCAGCCAGCGCTGCAGCCGGAAAACTTTGTGCGCCTGACGCAGCGGGTGAAGCCAGGCTTTATTCGCGTCGACGCCGACGAGCTGAGCTATCCGGCGCACGTGATTTTACGCTTTGAGATTGAGCGCGCACTGATTGAAGGCGAGATCGAGGTCGAGGATATTCCGGCACTGTGGGACGAGAAAATGCAGCAGACGTTAGGGCTGGATACGCGCGGCAACTACCGCGACGGCTGTATGCAGGATATTCACTGGACCGACGGCGCCTTCGGCTACTTCCCCACCTACACGCTGGGCGCTATGTACGCGGCGCAGCTGTTCCAGGCGGTAAAGAAAGCCCTGCCCGATTTAGGCGACCGCCTGCAGCATGGCGAGCTTCAGCCGGTGTTCGACTGGCTGCAGCAGAACATCTGGCAGCACGGCAGCCGCTTCCCCACCGAGCAGCTGCTGATCAACGCCACCGGCGAAGCGCTGAACCCGCGCTTTTTCCGTCAGCATCTTGAACAACGTTACCTGAATCGCTAATCTGTGCGGCCTTCGCGGCCGCACTTTTCCCTCTTTGTACAATCCGTTACACGCCGATACCAAACACCCACGGAAACCCCGCCCCTTTTTTTTTATAGTCTTTTCACCGGCCCCGCAGTGGGCTACACATGAAAAAAATGTTCGAGGAATTTGCAATGAAAAAATTGTTTGCACTGGTCATCGCCGCTGCTATGGGTCTCTCTTCTGCTGCTTTCGCTGCTGACACCACCGCTGCGCCGGCTGCTGCCCCTACTGCGACCACCACTACCGCTGCGCCGGCTAAAACCACGCACAAAGTTGCTCACAAAAAACACAAAGCCGCTCAGAAAGCGCAGGCTGCTAAAAAGCATAAAAAAGCTGTGAAGAAAGACGCAGCGCAGAAAGCGCAGGCCGCTAAAAAGCATCACAAAAAAGCAGCTAAGCCAGAAACTGCACAGAAAGCGCAGGCTGCGAAAAAACACCACAAAGTAGCCAAGAAAGCCGCTGCTCCGCAGAAAGCTCAGGCTGCTAAAAAGCACCACAAAGTAGCTAAGAAAGCCGCTGCTCCGCAGAAAGCTCAGGCTGCTAAAAAGCACCACAAAGTTGCCAAGAAAGCCGCTGCTAAATAATTAAGGCTGCGCACCTGCGCCTTAAGAAGCGTTGAATAATAAAAACACCCGGTTCTGCCGGGTGTTTCGTTAGTGGAGTTGCGGAAATGGTGCGTCGCTATCGTTTTGAAATTATTTTGCTGGTGATGATCCTGTGCGGCGTCGTCGCGGCCTTCTTCTTTATTTAGTCGTTGTAGCGTGCTGATTATCCCAATAAATCTCCCTTTTTTACCGCTCACCGGCTATAGTTATTGCGCACGCGTGATGACAATAACCTCTTCTTAAATCTCGCCGTTGAGAGACCTATGCGCCTGGCTATGTTGCTGTTGACTGGATTATTCTGTTTCACCACTCTGGCCCATGCCGATGATGATGACGATGCGCCGAATCCTGATGAAATCAAAACGCTTTTCTTTGGCAAAGATCATCGCAAAGCCATTAGCGACGTCACGGCCGCGCCCTGGGACGCCATCGGGCAGCTGGAAACCGAGAGCGGCAACCTCTGCACCGCCACGCTGATTTCCGCCCATCTGGCGCTGACGGCGGGACACTGTCTGCTGACCCCGCCCGGCAAATTTGATAAGCCGGTGGCGCTGCGCTTTATGGCCAGCGACAGCGGCTGGCGCTATGAAATCCACGATATCGACGCGCGCGTCGAGCCTGCGCTGGCGCGCCGGTTGAAAGCAGACGGCGAAGGCTGGATCGTGCCGACCGACGCCGCGCCCTATGATTACGGCCTGGTGATCCTGCGCAACCCGCCTTCGGCGATTACCCCTATCCCTTTGTTCGACGGATCGCGCAGCGATCTCACCGCCGCGCTGAAAGAGACGGGGCGCAAAGTAACTCAGGCGGGCTATCCCGAGGATCATCTGGATACGCTTTACTCTCACAGCGACTGTTTAATCACCGGCTGGGCGCAGCGCGCCGTGCTGTCGCATCAGTGCGATACGCTACCGGGCGACAGCGGTTCGCCGCTGCTGCTGAAAAATGAGAGCGGCTGGCAGCTGATTGCGGTGCAGAGTTCCGCGCCGGCAGCGAAAGATCGCTATCTTGCCGATAACCGCGCCATCGCCGTGACCTCGTTCCGCGATAAGCTGGAAGCGCTGGCGCAGTAACCCGCGCGACCAGGATGCAAAAAAGGCGCCGCTGGCTATCCAGCGGCGCCTTTTTCATTTCCGCACGCGTCTGCGAACCACTACGCCGCGATCTGCTCCATCGCCTGCAGAATACGCTTGTCGGAAACGGGATAAGGCGTGCCAAGCTGCTGTGCGAAGTAGCTGATGCGCAGCTCCTCAATCATCCAGCGCACCTCGCGCACCTCTTCATCATCCTGGCGCTGCGGCGGCAGCTTATTGCGCCACGCCTGCCAGGCCTGTTCGACCGCCTGCACCTTCAGCATGCGTGCGCGATCGCTGTGCGGATCGGCCGGCAGTTTTTCCAGACGACGCTCGATACCGTGCAGATAGCGCAGCGTGTCGCCGAGTCGCTTCCAGCCGTTGCCGGTGACGAAGCCGCGATAGACCAGCCCGCTCATCTGTGCCTTGATATCCGCCAGCGCCAGCGCCATGGTCATATCGACGCGCCCTTTTAGCCGTTTATTGATGTTGAACACGGCGGTGAGGATCTGCTCGACCTGCTTCGCGATCTCCACCACAGTATCGTTCAGCTCGGCGCGCACTTTCTCATGCAGCTTGTCGAAGTTCTCCTGCTGCCAGGCCGGGCCGCCCGCTTCCGCCATCAGCTTGTCGACGCCGCAGGCGATGCAGTCGTCGATCAGCTCCAGCACTTTGCCGTACGGGTTGAAATAGAGTCCCAGTTTGGCTTTGTTCGGCAGCTTTTCGTGCAGATATTTAATCGGCGACGGAATGTTCAGCAGCAGCAGGCGACGCTGGCCGCGCCACATCATCTTCTGCTGCTCCTGCTCGCTGTCGAACAGGCGGATCGCCACGCTCTCTTTCTCGTCCACCAGCGCCGGCCAGGCTTTCACCTGGTAGCCGCCGCGCTTCTGCTCATAGCTGCGCGGCAGGTCGCCGAAGCTCCAGAGATGCAGGCCGCTCTGCTCCAGGCCATCATCCGCCACTCTGGAGAGCGTCTCCTGCACCTTGCCCTTCAGCTCCGCCTTAAGCGCGCTGAGATCTTTGCCCTCTTTCAGCTTGCGGTTGTGCTCATCCACCACGCGGAAAGTCATTTTCAGATGATCGGGCACCTGTTCCCACTGCCAGTTTTCCCGCTCCAGCGTCACGCCGGTCATGCGGCGGAACTCTTTCGCCAGCGCGTCGAGCAGCGGCAGCTCCATCGCGGTAACGCGGCCTAAAAAGGCGTCGGCGTAGTTGGGCGCCGGCACCAGGTTGCGGCGCAGCGGCTTCGGCAGCGACTTGATCAGCGCGATAATCAGCTCGCGCCGCACGCCGGGGATCTGCCACTCGAAGCCCTGATCCTCGACCTGATTGAGCAGCGGCAGCGGAATATGCACCGTGACGCCGTCGGCGTCGGCGCCCGGCTCGAACTGGTAGCTCAGCTTCAGCTTAAGATTGCCCTGATGCCAGAAGTTGGGGTAGTCGAGCTGGCTGACCTTCTCCGCGCCCTCTTTGATCAGCATCTGCTTGTCAAAGCTGAGCAGATCGGGATTCTCGCGGCTCGCCTGTTTCCACCAGCTATCGAAGTGCCTGGCCGACACCACCTCCTGACCGATGCGGCGATCGTAAAAACCAAACAGCGTTTCATCGTCCACCAGAATGTCGCGACGGCGCGATTTATGCTCCAGATCTTCGACTTCGCTGCGCAGCTTCTGGTTGTTACGGAAAAAGGCGTGGCGCGTCTGCCAGTCGCCTTCCACCAGCGCGTGGCGGATAAACAGCTCGCGGCTCAGCGTCGGATCGATGCTGCCATAGTTAACCTTGCGCGCGGCGACGATCGGCAGGCCATAGAGCGTCACTTTCTCCTGCGCCATCACCGCGCCCTGGCCTTTTTCCCAGTGCGGCTCACTGTAGCTGCGCTTGATCAGGTGCTGCGCCAGCGGCTCGATCCACTCGGGATCGATGCGCGCCGCGATGCGGCCCCATAGCCGACTGGTTTCCACCAGCTCGGCCACCATGGTCCATTTAGGCGGCTTTTTAAACAGCCCGGAGCCGGGGAAAATGGCAAAGCGGGCGTTGCGCGCGCCGGTGAACTCCTGTTTTTCAGCGTCTTTCATGCCGATATGCGACAGCAAACCGGTGAGCAGCGCGCAGTGCACCTCGCGGAAACCGGCCGGCTCGCTGTTGACCGGGATCCCCAGCTCACGCACCACCTGGCGCAGCTGGGTATAGATATCCTGCCATTCGCGCACGCGCAGATAGTTGAGAAACTCCGCTTTGCACTGGCGGCGGAACTGGTTGCCGGAGAGCGCCTTCTGCTGTTCGCCGAGATAGTTCCACAGGTTGACGAAGGCGAGAAAGTCAGACTCTTTGTCGGCGAACCGGCGATGTTTTTCATCGGCGGCCTGCTGTTTCTCCACCGGACGCTCGCGCGGATCCTGAATCGACAGCGCCGAGGCGATAATCATCACCTCGCGCACGCAGCCGAACTTCTGCGCCTCGAGCACCATGCGCGCCAGGCGCGGATCGACCGGCAGCTGCGCCAGCTGACGGCCAGAGGCGGTCAGTTTATAGTGGCCGTTCTCCTCGTTAAGCGTCAGCGCGCCCAGCTCTTCCAACAGGCGCACGCCGTCCTGAATATTGCGTCGGTCGGGCGCCTCGACAAAGGGGAAGGCGGCGATATCACCCAGCCCCAGCGCCGTCATCTGCAGGATGACCGACGCAAGGTTGGTGCGCAGGATCTCAGGATCGGTGAACTCGGGGCGGCTGAGGAAGTCATCTTCCGAGTAAAGACGAATACAGATGCCTTCCGAGACGCGACCGCAGCGCCCTTTGCGCTGATTCGCCGACGCCTGCGAAACCGGCTCGATCGGCAGACGCTGCACCTTGGTGCGGTAGCTATAGCGGCTGATGCGCGCGGTGCCGGGATCGATAACGTATTTAATGCCCGGCACGGTGAGCGAGGTTTCCGCCACGTTGGTCGCCAGCACGATGCGTCGTCCGCTGTGCGCCTGGAACACCCGATTCTGTTCGGCGTTCGACAGGCGCGCGTAGAGCGGCAGAATTTCGGTGTGCGGCAGATCGCGCTTCATCAGGGCGTCGGCGGTGTCGCGGATTTCGCGCTCGCCGCTCATAAAGATCAGAATATCGCCGCGGCTCTCGTTGCCCAGCTCGTCGACCGCGTCGAAGATCGCCTGCAGCTGGTCGCGCTCGCTGTCGTCGGCATCTTCCACCACCGGCCGGTAACGCACTTCGACCGGATAGGTGCGGCCCGACACTTCAATCACCGGCGCATTATGGAAGTGGCGCGAAAAGCGCTGCGGATCGATGGTCGCCGAGGTAATGATGATTTTAAGATCGGGGCGGCGCGGCAGCAGCTCGCGCAGGTAGCCGAGCAGAAAATCGATATTCAGGCTGCGCTCGTGCGCCTCATCGATAATGATGGTGTCGTACTGTAATAGCAGGCGATCCTGCTGGATCTCCGCCAGCAGAATGCCGTCGGTCATCAGCTTGACCTGGGTGGTATCGCTGACCTGATCGTTAAAGCGCACTTTATAGCCGATGCAGCCGCCGAGGGAGGTCTCCAGCTCGTCGGCGATACGGTTGGCGACGGTGCGCGCCGCCAGACGACGCGGCTGGGTATGACCGATCAGCCCTTTCACGCCGCGTCCCAGCGCCAGACAGATTTTCGGCAGCTGGGTGGTTTTACCCGAGCCGGTTTCGCCCGCGACGATCACCACCTGGTGGTCGCGGATCGCCTCGGCAATCGCCTGCTGCTTCTGACTGACGGGCAGATTGTCGGGAAAGGTGATTTTCGGCGTCGCGGCGGCGCGCGCGGCGACGCGCTGCTCCGCCGCGGCGATCTCCTGGCTCAGCTCGTCGGCGATGGCGCGCTGCGCCTCGGGATTGTTGGCCTTGCTGGCGCCGCGCAAACGGCGCTGGAGACGCTGACGGTCGCGCAGCATCAGGTTATCGAGTCGCGACCAGAGCGACGCAAAAGAGGCGGAAACCGGTGATGACATAATATTGAAGCACCTTCTCAGACGGAGCCGCTGCAGCTCGCAGCGTCCGGTAGCCGGGCTAACCGGCTGATTCTAAAAAATAGTATTGGGCAAAGAGTAACACATTTCAGCACAACCGGCTGCGCCATCCATGCCATGCTTATTCAAGAAATTCGAACATAGCTCTCGAAATATTGCGCTTTTACCGCGTCGCTAATGTCCGTAGAGTGTAAATCATTGAGCGGGAAGCCTTCCGCGTAACAAACAGGAAACAGCAATGAGCAAAGTATTAGTTCTGAAATCCAGCATTCTGGCGGGTTACTCACAGTCAAGCCAGCTGGCCGATTTTTACGTTGAAGAAGCCAAAGCGAAAGGCGATCAGGTGACCGTGCGTGACCTGGCGGCAGACCCGATTCCGGTGCTGGATGGCGAACTGGTCGGCGCGCTGCGTCCGTCTGATGCCCCGCTCTCTCCGCGTCAGCAGGAGGCGCTGGATCTCTCTAACGCGCTGATCGACGAGCTGCAGGCGCACGACGTGGTGGTGATCGCCGCGCCGATGTACAACTTCAATATACCGACGCAGCTGAAAAACTATTTTGACCTGGTGGCACGCGCCGGCGTCACCTTCCGCTACACCGAAGCGGGCCCGGAAGGCCTGGTGAAAGGCAAGCGCGCGGTGATCCTCTCCAGCCGCGGTGGCATTCATAAAGATACCCCAAGCGACCTGCTGACGCCGTACGTGAAGCTGTTCCTCGGCTTTATCGGCATCACCGACGTCAACTTTGTCTTTGCCGAAGGCATCGCCTACGGCCCGGAAGTTGCCACTAAAGCGACTGACGAAGCGAAAAGCGCCATCAAACAGATTGTTGCCGCCTAATCATCATCATTATTATTAACTCTGTGTTTCGATTGCCAGGCATGACGCCTGGCTTTTTTTATTTCTGCATCCACAGGCCGTTCAGGCCGCGCACATACTCGCCCGCGCCCGCGCGTTCCACCAGTTTCCCACCGGCAATGCGCGCCACCTGTTCGGTGGTGAGGCTGTTCTGCTGCGCGATGCGCTGATACTCCGCGCTGCGCCCGTCGTTAATGCGCCTGACCAGCGCCAGCGTCTCGCTGTCCTGCTGGCGCGCGGCGATATAGCCGCTAAAGGTTTCGCCCACGCGGCCCTGATGACGCGCCTCATCAAGCGTGAGCGCCAGCGCCGGCTGGGCCGCGCCCAGCAGCAGCATCGTGGCGAGCAGCCGCTGCGTGATGGCGCGCCTCAAAAGAGATCGCTCTGATTTTTCAGCAGCGCCTCCACGTCTTTGTCCACTTTAATATGGATTTCATGTTCGATCTTCACGTTCATATTGATGGTAATCGGCTCTTTCGGCGCCGCCACCTCGATGCGCGGCACGCAGCCCATCAGCGGCAGCCCGGCTGCCAGCACCAGTAACGCCCTCAGGCTCATGGTTGTTGATCCCTTTTGGTCGGCAGAGTGGCGTTCTGTTCCACCCAGGATTGCAAATTATCGCCAAAGCGCAGGCTGCGCCAGAGTTGAAACAGATTCTGCTGATGGCGGTAGTTCAGGTTTACGGTTTGTTCGCGGTTGCTGAAGCGGCTGACGCCCTGCACCTGCGCCTGCATCGTCAGGTTGCCGAGATTGTCGAGATCGAGCGTCGCCCACGAGCGCGAGATCGCCATATAGCGCAGCCAGTCCATCGCCGCGCCCGCCGCGACGTTGCCCGCGGTGATGGCGTCAGCCATATCTTTGTCCATCCGAAAGGTCAGCCCACCACTGTTGGCGATCCAGCCGTTGTGCACCAGCCAGTGCGGATTGTTGACCCATAGCGGCAGCTCGCCGTTGATGTTGCCGGACATGGCGAACTGCTTCGGCTTCAGCGCGGTAACCAGCTTGCTCAGGCTAATATCACGCAGGCTCAGGATCGCAGCGTCGTGCTGCGGCAGGCGCAGCGCGGGCAGCGTGACCTGGCCGCCCAGCAGATCGAGGCTGACATCCTGCAGGGTTAAAGGGTGATCCTCGCGCCACGGATAGTAGCCCTGCAAATCGGCGCGGATATTCTGCATCGCGAACTGATTGGTGACCTCGCCGATGCGCAGCGAAACCGGGCCGCGCACGCCGAACTGCCACTGCTGATCTTTCAGACGGAACGGCAGCGAAAAGTCGACGCCGTTGATCTGGTTATCCGGCGTCCAGAGGCTACCCTGTTTCACTGTCCAGTGGCCACCGGCGCTAAAGCCCTCCTGCGCGGCGGCGGAAAACGCCACCTGCGCGCGCAGCTCGCCCGCGCGGATTTTCATCTTCAGATCCGGCTTCAGCAGCGGCTGAAACACCGTCAGAGACTGGGTCGGCCACCAGGCTTCGCCGCGCAGACGCGCGCCATCCCAGCGTCCGTGCACGCGCAGCGGCCCAATCGCCTGCGCCTGCAGCTGACCGCGCCAGATAAAGTGGCTGGGATCCTGGCCTTTCGCCTCAAAGCGCAGCGAGGAGGCGGGCAGCCGGCCGCCGAAATCGAACAGCGTCTCGCCCGCATCGATGCGGAAGCCGCCGTTAAAGGCGGGCGCCTGCAGATCGCGCTGCCAGTTTACCGGCGCGCTCAGCGTCAGGCGCGGCCGCAACACCTGCGCCATGCCGTACTGCATCTGATTAAAACCGGCATCAAGGCTGTCGAGATGGATAAGGGTGTCGCGCCAGCCGCCCGTGCCTTTCAGCGTCCAAGCGGCGTTGAGCGGCAGCATCTCGCCCGCGCCCCAGTAGCGCCACGTCCACTCGCCTTTATCCGGCCAGAAGTTGGCGGCGCGGCCGTCGAGATGCAGCTGGAACTGACCAAAGCTGGGGTCGTGCGCCTTCAGGATCGCCTGCAGCCGACCATCAACGCCCTGCGAGGCGAGGCGCACGCCCGCCAGCGGCCAGCGCGCCTCGTCCACCTCCAGCGTCGAGAGCAGACGGCCGCGCAGGCGCAGCAGCGCGCCAGGCTGAAATTTCAGCTGCGGATCGAGCAGCGGCCCGCTGAGATTGCCGGGCAGCGCGGCATAAAGCTGCATCGCCGCCAGCTTGCTCTCACCGGTCAGCCGCAGCGGCAGCGCGCTATCGGTCATGCTCAGCTTGCCCGGTCCAATACTTAACACCGCGTTGCCCTTGCCGCCGCGCCCCTGCGTCAGCACGTTGAGCCGCCCGGTAATCTGCGTCTCCTCCAGGCCCTGCTGCCAGTTATCGAGTTTGAGGTCAAGAAAGCCGGAGAGCGTCTGGTCGCCGGTCGGCCAGCGGTAGCGTCCCTGAACAATGCGGATCTGCTGCGGATCCGCCTGCCACGGCAGCGACAGCAGCGGCTGGCCGTCGCCGCGGGTGTAAAGTTCGAGTTTTCCCTGCTGCTGTTGCCAGTCGAGCGTCAGACGCAGCGGCTCGCCGGCGTATTGCAGGTCACCCTCCAGCGTGCCGCTCACCGGCAGGCCATTGGCGAATTCTGGCAGATCGAACGCGCCGTGGAGGGTAACCGGCTGCGGCAGCGCGTTGTGGCGCAGCGTCAACTGCTCGACCTCCAGGTGTTGTCCCTGCAGGCGGGCGTCGACAGAGAGGTTGTCGCCGCGATAGCGCAGCGTCTGCTGCTCGGGAGTCAGGCTGAGATCGAAGCGGCCGGCGTACTGCTGCCAGGGCGCAATCGCGAGGGTATCGAGCTGAATATCGGCGCCGGGCAACAGCTGCTGCCACGCCGCCAGGCTTTTCGGCGCGCCAGCCTGCTCGCCCGCCGGCAGCTGCTGCAGGCAGTCGCTGTCGAGCGTCACCTGATGGGCGTTTAGCCGCCAGCGCCGGTGATGCCAGCCGAGCGAAGCCTGCTCAACGCTCGCCAGCACGCACTCGCCCGCCAGATAGCGCACCGCAGGGAACCACAGCGCCCCGTCGCGCCAGCGCGGCGAGCCGTCCAGCACGATGCGCGTCTGCGCCGGCAGCCAGATGCCAGCCAGGCGCGGCAGCCATTGCGTCAGGGAGAGCATCAGCCCCAACACCAGCAGCGTCAGCGCCAGCAGTGCGGCGAGTAGTCGGCGGAGGCTCCGCGGCATGGCAGCAATTTTCCTTTTCCTTACAGGATCCTGACAGTGATGATGGCACGTAATCGGCCAGAGTTGAAGGCGCGCAGCCAGCGGCAGCAAAATTGGCAATAAAACGTTATGCTGTGTGGATACCCGAATGCAGGAGCGTAACGATGAAAATCGCGGTTTATAGCACGAAACACTATGACCAGAAGTATCTCGATCACGTCAACGAAGGCTACGGTTTCGAACTGGTCTACTTCGACTTTTTACTGACGGAAGCGACGGCAAAGAACGCCGTCGACTGCGACGCCGTCTGCATTTTCGTTAACGATGACGGCAGCCGACCGGTACTGGAAGAGCTGGCGGCGCTGGGGGTGAAGTATATCGCGCTGCGCTGCGCCGGATTTAATAACGTCGACCTTGCGGCGGCGGCCGAGCTGGGCCTGAAGGTGGTGCGCGTGCCCGCCTATTCGCCGGAAGCGGTGGCAGAGCATGCGGTCGGGCTAATGATGACGCTGAACCGCCGCATCCATCGCGCTTATCAGCGCACGCGCGACGCCAACTTTTCCCTCGACGGCCTCACCGGCTTCAATATGCACGGTAAAACCGCGGGCGTGGTCGGCACCGGCAAGATCGGCGTGGCGACGATGCGCATTCTTAAGGGCTTCGGCATGCGCCTGCTGGCGTTCGATCCCTGGCCGAGCGCGCAGGCGCTGGAGCTGGGCGCGGAATATGTCGATCTCAAGACGCTGTTCGCCGAGTCAGACGTGATTACCCTGCACTGCCCGCTGACGCCGGAGAATCATCACCTGCTCAACGCCTCGGCCTTTAGCCAGATGAAAGATGGCGTGATGATCATTAACACCAGCCGCGGCGGGCTGATTGATTCTCAGGCGGCGATTGATGCGTTAAAACAGCAGAAGATCGGCTCGCTCGGCATGGATGTCTACGAGAATGAGCGCGATCTCTTCTTTGAAGATAAGTCTAACGACGTGATTCAGGACGACGTGTTTCGTCGCCTGTCAGCCTGCCACAACGTGCTCTTTACCGGCCATCAGGCGTTTCTCACCGCTGAGGCGCTAACGGCGATCTCCGAAACGACGCTGTCGAATCTCAACCAGCTCGAGCACGGCGAAGCCTGCCCGAATCAGCTGTCGGTCTAAATTAACGGGCGCAGCGGCCGCCGATTAACGCCTGCTCGTCGCAGCGGCGTCCGTTTGCCAGCTGGCACATGCCGACGCGCGTGCCGTCCAGCTGGTGAGAAAAGGCCAGCGTGCCGCCTGCGCCAGCGCAGTTGCTTTCCGCCAGGGAGGACATCACCACGTGCGGCTGGATATGGGCGGCGGTGGCTTGTTGCGGCGGTTCATTATCGCCGTGGCTGCTGCATGCGCTCAGCAGCAGCGCCGCGCCGGCCAGCAAAAAGGAGGCTGCTTTCATCAGTCGGACTCCGAAGGTGTCAGGGTTAGAGGCCGGTCAAGCATAAGACAGGCGTCGCAGCCGGTCGATAGGCGACACAGCTTTTTACAAAATTTTCTCTGCTGCTTTGCAAGCAGAATTATCCTGTTTCATGCCCCGAGGCTGTTCAGCAGCCGCCTTATTCAGGCGCAAAGGCAGAAAGCGATGAAACATGTGACGTTGTCACCTTGAGCAAATCCACAACGCCCTGTTCAGTAACGCTTTGATCTAACGCAAATAACGCCCCCTTGCTGGCAGTCGCCGTTGAGGCGCGGTTAAGCAACGCCGCGCTATGGTGATGGCTGAGGCGGTGCCTCACAACAACAAGTACGGCTGTTGATTCACTTAACCGGCTACTGCGGTAACGCTCCACGACAGGAGCGTTTTTTTATGTGTTTGTTAATGACCGCATCCTTTGCATCCGGCGCAGCCTGCTGCGCTTGCTGCCCGCACGCCGGGCTGCAGGCGGCTGCGCATGCGCCGCAGCAGCGCGACGGCAGCGGCCGCCGCCAGCGCGATAGCCAGCAGACAGCTCAGGCTAAAGCCGGGATGCTGCATAAAGGTGCCGAGCTGATACACCAGGGTGGCGGTGGCGTAGGCCACGGCTGTTCCCCAGATCAGGGCGAACCACATCCAGTTCCGTCCCGCCTCTTTCGCCAGCGCGCCCAGAACTGACACGCACGGCACGTAAAGCAGCACGAAAACCAGATAGCTGTAAGCCGCCAGCGGGCTGCCGAACATGCTCTGCATGACCCCTAACGCATCCTGACTCATCTCACCGTCGCCTTTGCTGGCTTCAACCGGATTAAACAGCGCCTGCGGCGTGAAGGCGTCCTTGAGGTTTTGCCAGGTCTCCTCCAGCGCAGAGAGCATCACCGTCGACAGGCTTTGCGTCGCTGCCTCGTCGCCTGGGTTCTGCGGCTCCGCCAGATAGAGCGCGTTAAGCGTGCCAACCACGCTCTCTTTTGCCATCGCGCCGGTCACCAGGCCAACCGTCGCCTGCCAGTTGTCGGCGCGGATCCCCATCGGCGCGAACAGCGGCGTCACGTAGCGGCTGGCCGATGCCAGCACTGAATCGTCGACACGCCGGGCGACATCGCCCTGCGCCGTCAGGCCAGAGAGCAGGCTGATCGCCACGCAGGCCACGACAATCACCGCCCCGGCGCGAACAACGAAAGCGTGCAGGCGGAACCAGGTTTGCAGCAGCAGGCTGCGCATCACCGGCACATGCCACAGCGGCAGCTCCATAATCGCCTGCGACGAGGCGCCGCTCAGCAAGGTCTGCTTCAGCACCAGACCAGTGACTACCGCCACCGCGATACCCAGCAGATAGAGCGAAAAAGTGAGTGCCGCGCCAGCGCTGCCAAAAAACGCCGTGGCGAACAGCGCGAATATCGCCAGCCGCGCGCCGCAGGACATAAAAGGCGCCATCAGCATCGTCAGTATCCTTTCGCGCTCCGTCTCCAGCGTGCGCGCGCCCATCACCGCCGGCACGTTACAGCCGAAGCCGACGATCAGCGGCACAAAGGATTTGCCCGGCAGCCCGAGCCAGCGCATCAGGCGATCGACCACAAAGGCGGCGCGCGCCATATAGCCCGACTCCTCCAGCACCGTCAAAAAGAAGAACATCAGCGCCAGCTGCGGCACCAGCGGCAGCACGGTGGTGATCCCACCGCCGATCCCCTGCGCCAGAAACGACGTGAGCCAATCGGGAAAATGGAGCGAGGCGCAGAGGCGCGCCGTGCCGTCGATAAACAGCGCGGTGGAGCCATGCTCAAACAGCGGCTGCAGCGCGCCGCCGATATTAATAGAGAGGTAAAACATCAGATACATCACCGCTAAAAACAGGGGAAAGCCGAGCCAGCGGTTGAGAAAAAGCGCGTCCAGCCGGCGCGTCAGTCGATGCGCCTGGTTCGGCTCTCGCTGGCAGGCGGCCTGACAAATCGTCTCTATACGCGCCAGGCGATCCTGCTGGCTGACCTCTGCCCGGTTTAGCCGCAGCGCCGCCGGCGCGTCGGCTGCCACCCGATCGATGGCCGCCAGCAGCTGCGGCACCCCTTCCGCGGTCGATGCTGACATCAGCACCACGGGACAGCCCAGCTGCGCCGCCAGCGTCTCCGCCTCGACTTTCACGCCGCACGCGCTGGCGACGTCAGCCATATTGAGCACCACGATCATCGGCAGATTAAGCTCGCGCAGTTGCAGCGTCAGCCACAGGCCTTTCTCCAGGCTGGAGGCGTCAACTACGTTGATCAACAGGTCCGCCTGGCCGCTCATTACATAGCTGCAGGTGACGCGCTCGTCGGCGGAGAGTCCATCTTCCGCGTGCACCCTCTCCAGCGAGTAAATGCCCGGCAGATCGATCAAGGTTACCGATGAGCGCGGCGTGGCGAACGCGCCCTGCTTGCGCTCAACGGTGACGCCCGGCCAGTTGCCGGTGCGCTGACGCAGGCCCGTCAGCACATTAAACAAGGTGGTTTTGCCGGCGTTTGGGTTGCCGGTGAGGACGGCGTTGAGGCTTTTCATACGCTCGCCTCCTCCGTCACGGCCGCCAGTTGCAGCAGCGCCAGGTCAGCTTTGCGCAGCGCATAGCTGGTGTGACGCACGCGCACCTCTACCGGATCGCCCAGCGGGGCCAGCCTGACGATTTCGATCAGCGCGCCCGGCACCAGGCCCAGCGAGAAAAGTTTTCGGCTAAAGGTTCGCGATACGTCGTCCCGGAACCCTTCAATGCGCCATTTGCTCCCAGGTGTTATCAGCATCATCTCATCTCCGCTATTTCTGTGGCGCCACTATGCAATTGCGAACAATTATCGTTATTGATTTAGATCGCGTTAGGGGCGAGAGCGGCGGGCAAAAATGGGCGGGTTGAGTCAAGGTTGAGGAAGGGAGCCGGGGCGGTTAGCGCGCGGTTGAGGTTGGGAAGATGACAATAGGCGCGACTGTTTTAACGGGAGACCTTTTCATGCTGAAACCTTTCGCGCTCGTGTTCTGCCTGCTGCTCTCTGGCTGCGCCGTGCCGCACCATCCCCAGGCGAAAAACAGCAACCCGCCGCCGGAGTGCGCGTCGCACGGCGATGAAATCGACTGCACCTGGCGCGAGGTGCCTGATAGCCCGGCAGACCAGCCAGGCTAAGGTGCGGCTAGGTTTTTTTTCTGCGCTTTTCCGAATACATCACGCTATCGCTCTCTTTGATCATCTCCAGCAGTGAGGAGAAGTCGCCGTCATCGCTGTTGATCACGCCATAGGAGTAGTTGATGTTATAGGGCTTGCCGGAGCGCTGGTTCCAGCCGTTCAGGCTGTCGCGCAGCCTGGTTTGAAACGCCGCCGCATCGTTGCCGCTGGCAAGCAGCACGGCAAACTCGTCGCCGCCCAGCCGTCCAGTAATATCTTTCGCGCCCGTCAGCTGACGCAGCTGCGCAGCGAACACCTTCAGCACCTCGTCCCCTTCAGCGTGCCCCCACATATCGTTGATCGGCTTGAACTTATCCAGGTCAAAATAGAGGATGCTGAAGGGTTTATTCTGCTGCTGATACTCTTTGAAACGTTTTTCTCCGCTGCGGTAAAAGCCGCGTCGGTTAGGAATAGCGGTCAGGCTGTCGGTCATCGCCATGTTGATGACCTGAAACTCATCTTCCACGATAAAGGCCAGATCTTTCAGGGTGGCGATATCTTCCGGCGTAAAGTCGCGCGGTTCGCTGTTCACCAGGCATAAGGTTCCCACCACCGCGCCATCCGGCAGATGAACCGGATAGCCGACGTAAAAACGAATATAGGGTTCGCCCGTTACCAGTGGGTTATCGTGAAAGCGTTCATCCTGACGCGCGTCGCTGACGATCAGCGGCCCTTGCTGCAGGATGGCGTGGGCGCAGAAGGAGATATCGCGCGACATTTCGCGCCCGCTGAGCCCCTGGCAGGCCAGCGCCCACTGGCGGTCGCGATCCAGCAGATTAATCACCGCGATCGGCACCTGAAACAGTTTCTGGCCGATGCGCGTCAGTCTTTCGAAGCGCTCTTCATCCCTGACATCGAGCAGGTCAATCATATACAGCGACTTCAGTCGCTCCTCTTCATTTTCCGGGATGCCGGGAAACTTCATGTTTACCTCATTAGCGGGCCAGACAGACGTATTGTGGCAAAAGAATTATGCCTGCAAACCGCCGAGCAGAGATAATAAAAACCCGCTTTCGCGGGTTTGATCAGGCTTCATGATCGTTACGCCACGCCTCAACCTGCTGTTTAGAGATCTCTTTTTTGTAGCACACCGGCGCATAGCCCCCCTGCTTGCTCCACGCGCTGCGCCGCCCACAGCTGCTGCCATTGCGCGCTGAGTTAAACGGGCAGGCGCAAACGCCTGGATATGAGGCGACTGAGTCATCGATAATGCGCTGGCGGATTTGGTCATCTGTCTGCTGCGGCGTTTTGGCGTCTGACGCGTCGAACCAGAGCAGACTGATGCCCATAACCAGTGAAACGGCAATAGTATGTCTGTCCATTATCCCTCCTGAGGTAAGAGGGATAACGTAACGCTGTTGGGCAGACGGCAATCGCGCGAAAAAACAGCGATTAATGCGTATTTAACCTGCGCCTGGCCTGGCGCCCTCTCTCAGTCAGCTCTGCTCAGCCGGAAGCAACCCGCTACAGCAGCGTGAATTAGCGGTATACTGCTGCAAATTTTTCAACGGGCTTAGACAGAGAGATGACAAAACTTACCTTACAAGAGCAGATGCTAAAAGCGGGCCTGGTCACCAGCAAGAAACTGGATAAGGTGCAGCGAACGGCGAAAAAATCGCGCGTACAGGCGCGAGAAGCGCGGCAGGCGGTGGAAGAAAATAAAAAAGCGCAGCTCGAACGCGACAAGCAGCTCAATGAGCAGCAGAAGCTGGCGGTGTTATCGAAAGAGTATAAGGCTCAGGTCAAGCAGCTGATTGAGATGAACCGGATCGACATCGCCAGAGGCAATATCGGTTTTAACTTTACCGACAATAACCTGATTAAAAAAATTATGGTGGATAAGACCACGCAGGCGCAGCTGATCAGCGGTCGCCTCGCTATTGCACGCCTCGCGGCGGAAAACGGCGGCGAGAGTCAGTACGCGATCATTCCCGCCAGCGTGGCGGATAAAATTGCCCAGCGCGACGCAGACTCCATTGTGTTGAACAGCGCCCTGAGCGAAGAAGCGCAGGACGAAGACGATCCCTACGCCGACTTCAAAGTGCCCGACGATCTGATGTGGTAAGGCGGATTACCGCCGCTTTAAAACGGGCTGGCGTGACGGATGGCGACGCGCTCTGCACTGACGGGATGCACAAACTGCAGCTCGCTGGCGTGCAGCATCAGCCGCGGCGCCTGTTCCGTGCCGGGCAGCAGACGACCGCCATACAGATCGCAGCCTAAAATCGGATGCCCCAGCAGCTGACAATGAATGCGCAGCTGATGGGTGCGTCCGGTCTCCGGGGTCAGCGCGACCCGCGTTAACGGCAGCATTGGCCCCGCTTCCTGCGCCTGATAAAAACGCTCAACCACACGATAGCGAGAACGTGCCGGTTTGCCATGCTGCGCGCAGATCGTCATGCGCGGAAACAGCATGGGATCTTTGGCAATGGCCGCCTCGATCATCCCTTCATCCGCCTCCAGATGCCCGCAGAGCAGCGCGCTGTAGCCTTTGGTGACGCTGCGCTGACTAAACTGCTGGCACAGCGCGGCGTTAATCGCCTTATTGCGGGCAATCACCATCAGCCCGGAGGTGCCGAAATCGAGGCGATGCACCAGCGTGCAGCCGGGGAAAAGGCGCGCCAGCCGATAATGCACCGAATCGAGATTAAGCGGATTTTTCCCCGACAGGCTAAGCAGCCCGGCGGGTTTATTGATCACCAGCAGATGGTCGTCCTGATAGAGCGTCTCTATCTGTTCAGAGCACGACGGAGCAATAAAAGTATCAATAAGCGTAGACATCGGGCTGCCGGGTAGAAAGAGAGCGCGGAGTGTAGCGGATTTTACCCACGCTGGCGAACCCGTCGACTGGCGGTTATCTGCCGCAGCGATAACCGCCATGCCTTTTCGCGGCTGCCGTCAGCCGAACGCCGCACCCTTCACCGAGGCGATTGCGCTACAGGTTTTGCGCCTGGCCCTCTACCACCGCCGCACGCTTTATCCGGCTGGCGCAGAAGATCGCCAGCAGCGAAATCGCGACGGTGACCAGCAGATAGGCGGCGACCGGCGTCCAGTCACCGTCATATTTCGCCAGCAGCCCGGTGGCGATCAGCGGCGCCGTGCCCCCCGCCAGCGCCGCGCCCAGCTGATAGCCCAGCGTGATGCCGGTATAGCGCACATTAGCGCTAAAAATCTCCGAGCAGAGCGTGCCGAGCACGGCGGTAATCGGCGCCCAGAGAATGCCGAAGGCGATCACCGTTGCCAGCATAATGCCCCATGTCGTGCCGGTGTTGAGCAGTAAAAACCAGGGCACGATAAACAGGCCAAGCGCAAAGACGCTGACCGCGTACATGCGCTGACGACCGATCTTGTCGGAGAGTAATCCCATCAGCGGGATCATCAGGGTAGCGACCAGCGCCGCCAGCGTCACCGCCTCCAGCGCCTGCGACTTTTGATAGCGCAGCGTCGTGGTGGCATAGCTCACAACAAAGGTAGAGAAAATATAGAACGGCGCGGTTTCCACCACCTTCAGCCCGGCGGCGATCAGCACCTCGCGCCAGTGGTGTGTTAACGTGTCGCGCAGCGGCGTTTTCGCCAGCTGCCCCGCCTGCTTAACCTGTTTAAACTCCGGCGTTTCGTCAATATCTTTACGGATCCACAGCCCCAGCAGCACCAGCACCGAACTCAGCAGAAAAGGAATACGCCAGCCCCACGCGAGAAACGCCTCATCGCTGAGCAGCGTCATCAGCGAGACGATAAAGGTCGCCATCAGCATGCCGATAGTGACGCCCGCCTGCGGGATGCTGCCGAAAAAGCCTTTGCGCTTTTCGGGCGCATATTCATAGGCCAGCAGCAGCGCGCCGCCCCACTCTCCGCCAATGCCGATCCCCTGGATCACGCGCATTAAAATCAGCAAAACAGGCGCCCACATGCCAATCATCTGATAAGTGGGCAACAGGCCGATCAGCACCGTCGCGCCGCCCATTAGCGACAGCGTCAGCACCAGGGTTTTCTTGCGCCCGATGCGGTCGCCGATATGGGCGAAGATCACGCCGCCGATGGGACGAATGAAAAATGTCAGCGAGAAAGAGAGATAGGCGAGGATCAGCCCGATAACCGGATCGACCATTGGGAAAAAGAGTTTATTGAATACCAGTGCAGCGGCGGTGCCATAGAGAAAATAGTCGAACCATTCAATCGCGCTTCCCGTCAGACTCGCGATCAACACCTTCCTGTTTTTACGTAACACCGCCATGCTGCTTTCCTGTTGCGTCATAACCTTTGACCTCCTCAGCTGATTAATTACGCGGGTTTCACCCACTCGGAACCGGGTGCAACCTTAATGTTAAAAAGGTTGTTTATTTGTAAATGAACTTATTTGAGGACGTTACAAATAACAAGGCTGCGATGCCGCCAACTGGTCAGATCACGCTCAATTTATCGGCACAAAACCCTCCTCATCAGCCAGTTAATGGCGAAAAACAGGGTCTAATCCCTTTTCTGTGGCGGGTTATTCAGGTGCAACCCGGCGTTTTTTGGATGTTTCTGGTTATTTCACTTTCATGACGAGGCCATCGTATCCGCTCCCGATTTTCTGCACTCGCGCATAGCCTGTCTTTTACCCGGCAATCCACTTATCGTGTCAGGAGCTTTGTTCCCTGAATAATCCACCCAGGAGATCGCATCATGTCAGACTATCCCAGCATTGCGCTGCTTGGCCCAGGCGCTATCGGTACTACCATCGCGGCCGCGCTGCATGAAGCGGGCCGCACGCCGCGCCTGTGCGGACGCAGCGCGCATGCGCAGCTGATTCTGCGTCACGATGAAGGTGAAATTGTGGTGCCGGGCCCGGTGTTAACCGACCCGACGGCGATCGCGCATCCGGTCGATCTGCTGTTTGTTGCGGTGAAAACGACGCAGGTGGCGGATAGCGCCGGCTGGCTCGCCAGGCTGTGCGATGAAAATACGCTGATGTGCGCGTTACAAAACGGCGTTGAGCAGCAAGCCCAGCTGACGCCCTACGTTAATGGTGCCACGGTGCTGCCTTCGGTGGTGTGGTTTCCGGCCCAGCGTGAGCCAGACGCCTCTGTCTGGCTACGGGCCAGCCCGCGCCTGACGCTGCCCGATCTGCCGCAGGCGGCGCGCGTGGTTGAGGCGCTGAGCGGCACGCGCTGCGCGGTGGCGTTATCAGCCGATTTTACCTCTATCGCCTGGCGCAAACTGCTGCAAAACGCGGTCGCGGGGCTAATGGTGCTGGCGAATCGCCGCGCCGGCATCTTCTCACGCGACGATATCACCACGCTGGCGCTGGCCTACCTGCGCGAGTGCCTGAGCGTCGCGCGCGCAGCGGGCGCGCTGCTTGAAGATAAGGTGGCGCAGGAGATTGTTGAGGCTTTTCATCAGGCGCCGGCGGATCTGGGCACCTCTATCCTCGCCGATCGCCAGGCTAACCGGCCCCTAGAGTGGGAGATCCGCAATGGCGTCATACAGCGTTATGGCCGCGACTATGGTATCGCAACGCCCATTAGCGATGTGGTGGTGCCGCTGCTGGCGGCGGGAAGCGAAGGGCCTGGCTGACGCCCTCCGGCAGGAATTTCTTTCTTAAACATCTCTCTGCGCTACGTACGGCGAATGCCGCCGCCTGAAAGGCGATTTTGTGATCCACATTGTAGTACAACTATTATTTATCGTACTACAATGGCACTGCACTGCATCAGTTTACCTCTGACGTTGTACTTCAAAAACGAGGTAAAACCAGGCGCACAGGGTAAAGTAGAGGCGAGCCATCATGCACAAGGAGCCTCTATGACCCTCAACAAAACCGATCGCATCGTTATCACGCTGGGTAAACAAATTGTCAGCGGGAAATATCTTCCCGGCGCGGCGTTGCCGGCGGAAACCGAGCTGTGCGACGAGTTCGACACCTCACGCAATATTATTCGTGAAGTGTTCCGATCGCTCACCGCGAAGCGGCTAATTGAAATCAAGCGTTATCACGGCGCCTTCGTGACGCTGCGCGGTCAGTGGAATTATCTGGATTCGGATGTGCTGCAGTGGGTGCTGGAGCAGGATGACGACCCGCGCCTGATTGCGGCGATGAGCGAAGTGCGCAACCTGGTGGAGCCGGTTATCGCCCGCTGGGCGGCGGAACGCGCCACCTCGCAGGACCTGGCGCAGATTGAGGCGGCGCTGAATGACATGATCGCCCACAACCAAAACCGGGAAGCCTTTAACGAAGCGGATATTCGCTATCACGAGGCGGTATTGCGATCGGTGCACAACCCGGTGCTGGAGCAGCTTAGCGTGGCGATCAGCTCGCTGCAGCGCGCCGTCTTCGAGCGCAGCTGGAAGGGCGACGCGGCCAATATGCCGAAAACGCTCAGCGAACATAAAGCGTTGTTCGACGCCATACGGCTGCAAAACGGCGACGCGGCAGAGCAGGCGGCGTACACCATGATTGCCAGCGCGACACACAGGTTAAAGGAGATTACATGACATCTCGCTACATCGCCGTTGACTGGGGCTCAACCAACCTGCGC
Source organism: Pantoea sp. Z09 (assembly GCF_022394795.1). Lineage (NCBI taxonomy): Bacteria > Pseudomonadati > Pseudomonadota > Gammaproteobacteria > Enterobacterales > Erwiniaceae > Pantoea > Pantoea sp. Z09. The sequence goes on along the minus strand of NZ_CP092373.1, from coordinate 1,872,171 downwards.
GCCTGGCTGATCGAGCAGGATCGCTGTCAGGCGAGCAGGCAGTCAGAGGCGGGTGTCACCCGGCTAAACGGAAAATCGCCGCAGTCGGTGCTCGCGGAGATCACGCACGGCTGGCGCGACAGCGCGACGCCGGTGGTGATGGCCGGGATGGTGGGCAGCAACGTGGGCTGGAAAAACGTGCCCTATCTGACGCTGCCTGTTCGCCTGGACACGATAGGCGAGCAGCTGACGCCGGTCGACGACAACGTTCTGATCGTGCCAGGCCTGTGCGTGCGCCGGGAAGAGAACCACAACGTGATGCGCGGCGAAGAGACGCAGCTGATCGGCGCGCTGGCGCTGGCGCCCGCGTCTCTCTATGTGATGCCGGGCACCCACTGCAAATGGGTGCAGGCCGACAGCGCGCACATTGTCGATTTTCACACCGTCATGACCGGCGAACTTCACGCCGTGCTGCTGCACCACTCGCTGATTGGCGCCGGTTTACCTGAACAGCAGTTGTCGCCGGCCGCCTTTAGCGCAGGGCTTGCGCGCGGTCTGGCGACGCCGGCGCTGCTGCCAGAGCTTTTCACCGTTCGCGCCGCGCACATTTTGGGCAGCCTGGCGCCTGAAGCGGTCAGCGAATTTTTATCCGGTTTGCTGATCGGCGCCGAGGTCGCCACGATGCGCGAACGCTTTAGCCCGCAGCCCATCACCCTCGTCGGCGGAGAAGCGCTGGCGAACCGCTATCAACAGGCGCTGGCCGCCGTCGGCTATCAGGCCACGGTGTTAGCTGGCGACACCGCTTTTCAGGCTGGAATAAGGAGCATCGTGAATGCCATGGCCAACTGAACTCCCCCTTGTCGCCATCCTGCGCGGGGTCACGCCCGATGAGGTGCTGGCGCACGTCGGCGCCGTTATCGACGCGGGCTTCGACGCGGTGGAGATCCCGTTGAACTCGCCGCAGTGGGAAGAGAGCATCCCGCTGATCCTGCAAACCTTTGGTGACAGGGCGCTAACTGGCGCCGGAACGGTGCTGAAAATCGAGCAGGTCGACAGGCTGGCGGAGATGGGCAGCAAGCTTATCGTTACGCCGAATATCCAGCCCGCGCTGATCCGCCACGCCGTCAGCCTCGGCATGTTCGTCTGTCCTGGCTGCGCCACGGCCAGCGAAGCCTTTAACGCGCTGGAGGCGGGCGCGCAGGCGCTGAAGATTTTCCCCTCCTCCGCGTTCGGTCCCGGCTATATCAAGGCGCTGAAAGCGGTGCTGCCCGGCGATGTGCCGGTGCTGGCGGTGGGCGGCGTCACGCCGGAGAATCTGGCGCAATGGATTGAGGCAGGCTGCGCCGGCGCCGGGCTCGGCAGCGATCTCTATCGCGCTGGCCAGCCCGTGGCGCGCACCGCGCAGCAGGCGGCGGCATTTGTTCAGGCATATCGAGAGGCAGTGAAATGAAAATAACCCGACTCACCACGTACCGTTTACCCCCGCGCTGGATGTTTCTCAAAATCGAGACCGACGAAGGAGTGGTTGGCTGGGGAGAGCCCGTGATTGAGGGACGCGCGCGCACCGTTGAAGCCGCCGTGCACGAACTCGGGGACTACCTGACTGGTCAGGATCCGGCGCGCATCAACGACCTGTGGCAGGTGATGTATCGCGCCGGTTTTTACCGCGGCGGCCCGATCCTGATGAGCGCCATCGCCGGCATCGATCAGGCCTTGTGGGATATCAAAGGCAAGGTGCTGGGCGCGCCGGTCTGGCAGCTGATGGGCGGGCTGGTGCGCGACAAAATCAAAGCCTACAGCTGGGTCGGCGGCGATCGCCCGGCGGAGGTTATCAACGGCATCGCCAGCTTGCGGGAGATCGGCTTCGACACCTTCAAGCTCAACGGCTGCGAAGAGCTGGGCGTGATTGACGACTCGCGTAAAATCGACGCGGCGGTCAATACCGTGGCGCAAATCCGCGATGCGTTCGGCTATGACATCGAGTTCGGCCTCGACTTTCACGGTCGCGTCAGCGCGCCGATGGCGAAAATTTTGATCAAGGAGCTTGAGCCCTATCGACCGCTGTTTATCGAGGAGCCGGTGCTGGCGGAGCAGGCTGAATACTATCCTCGCCTGGCGGCGCAGACCTCTGTTCCTATCGCGGCGGGCGAGCGCATGTTCTCGCGTTTTGAGTTCAAGCGCGTGCTGGAGGCGGGCGGACTGGCGATTCTGCAGCCCGATCTGTCGCACGCTGGCGGCATCACCGAATGCGTGAAAATCGCCGCCATGGCGGAAGCGTACGACGTCGCCCTTGCGCCGCACTGCCCGCTCGGCCCGATCGCCCTCGCCGCCTGTCTCCACATCGATTTCGTCTCGCGCAACGCGGTGTTCCAGGAGCAGAGCATGGGCATTCATTACAATCAGGGCGCTGAGCTGCTCGACTTCGTCAAAAATAAAGCGGACTTCAGCATGGAAGGCGGCTTCTTTAAACCCCTGATGAAACCGGGTCTCGGCGTGGAGATCGACGAAGAGCAGGTTATCGAGCGCAGTAAACAGGCGCCTGACTGGCGTAATCCGCTGTGGCGCCATGCGGACGGATCCGTCGCGGAGTGGTGATTTCCGCAACGTAGCACCGCACCTTCATTCATTAAACACAAATAAAAAAACACACCCTCTGTCACTCACAGGGCATGGTGAGCGGCTTCGCTATGCCCAAAATCCAGGAAATATGGCGATGGATATTTCAGTGACTGATGCTGGTGCTGATGGCGCTGGCCTTCTACGGCTTTGGCCCGACGATGATCTATATCGCCGCGGTGGCGCTGATCGGCGCCCTCTCCTCTCTCCTGCTGGTGGGCGAGGTTAAACGCAGCGCCGAGCCTGAAGCAAGCCAGAACAATTTGCGCACGTTAAAGCGCCATCAGTCAAAATAGGGCTTCAGCAGCGCTTCCGTCCAGTGCATAAAGGCTCTGACGCGCGGCGACAGGCTACGCCGGTGCGCCACCACGAAACTGGCGGTCAGCGCGGCGGGACGCAGATCCGGCAGCACCTCCACCAGCGCGCCGGCGGCAAGATGCGGCGCCAGCGCAGAGTAGCCCGCCTGAATTAAGCCCATCCCCGCCAGCCCGGCCTCATGATAGGTTTGCACGCTATTCACCTTCATCATGCCCGGCAACATCAGGGTCTTATACCCTTCCCCGGCCGGATACTCCCATCCGATGGGTTGGGCGCCAAAACGTTGCATGTAGTGCACCATCTGATGTCCCTGACTGACCAGGTCCTCAAGCGTGTGCGGCGTGCCAAAACGGGCGAGGTAGTCAGGGCTGGCCGCATTGATCATGCGCAGCTTGCCCATCGGCCGGGCGATCAGCGTCTCATCCACCACCGGGCCAAGACGGATGACGCAGTCAAACCCTTCCTGCACCAGATCGACGCGGCGATCGGTGCTGGACAGCTCAATCTCCAGCGCCGGATGCGCCGCCATGAGCTGCGGCAAGGCGGGGATCACCACCGACTGCGCCAGCACACCAGGCATGTCGACGCGCAGCCGTCCGCGCAGCGGCACGCCCTTATCGGCGAACATCGACTGTAGTGCTTCCGCCTCCGCCAGCAGATCCCGCGCGCGGGAATAAAATGCGCGCCCATCTTCGGTAAGCTGCACGCTGCGCGTGGTGCGATGCAGCAGCGTAGCGCCCACCTCCGCCTCTAGCTCGCGCACCACGGCCGATACGCGCCCCTTTTGCGTCCCGAGGCTTTCCGCCGCGCGGGTAAAGCTCCTCATTTCCGCCACGCGGGCAAAAACCATCAGCGCATCTAGATTTTTCATTGTTCCGCTTCCCGGTAACAGTACGGTTAAATTTTGCCTGTTTATGCGCAGTTTAATACTCAATAAAGTGGTTTTGCACCCCACCTGTGAACCACTGAAGGAGATCATCATGACGACAAAAGGTTATTTAATCGCTCACGTTACCGTGTCGGACGCAGCGGCTTACGCTGAATACGCTCGCGCAGCCGCAGAGGCGATGCAGGAATTCGACCCAGAGATCGTCGCCTGGTCCGGGCAATATGAAAATCTGGAAGGCGAAGCGCATCAGCGGCATGTGATTTTTGCCTTCGCCTCTTTCGCTGAGGCGAAGCGTTTCTATGAAAGTCCGGCCTATCAGGCCGCGCGTAAACTGCGCGAGGCGGCGGCTACCGGCACTTTCGTGCTGGTGGAAGGAAGCGCCTGATTCCTCGCGCCGCACGGACGCGTCGCTAGTAGCGGATGCGTCCGTAGCGTCCCGTGGCCCGCGCGCCGCTCTCCTGCGGCGCCAGGCTATCTTCTTCGGCATCCTCCGTGAGGCTGGCGAGCATGCTGTCGGCCCACCAGTGACAGTCGAGGCGGCGAATACCTTTCATCAGCTTGGCGTGGCGGTTTTGACGCTCTTGCAGCGGCAGCCGCAGCGCAGTATGAATGGCGTCGGCAATCGCATCGGGATCGTAGGGATTGACGATAATCGCGCCGTCCATATGCTCCGAAGCGCCCGCGAACTGCGACAGGATCAGCACGCCAGGATTGGTGCGATCCTGCAGCGCCACATACATTTTCGCCATCAGGCTCATACCTGCCATCAGCGGCGTCACCAGCGCGACGCGCGCGGCGCGGTAGATGCCCGCCTGCTCCTCGCGGCTGTAGGCGTGCGTCAGACAGCTGACCGGATACCAGCCAAACCTGCCGTGCACGCCGTTGAGTTCGCCGCACAGGCTCTCCAGATGCTGGGCCACCTCTTGCGCGCGGGGAAGATAGCCGGCGTCCGGCGCGGCAAGCTGCAGCAGGCGAATCTCCCCTTCATGCTCGGGATGCGCGCGCAGCAGCACTTCCAGCGCGCTGAGGCGATACGGCAGCCCGGCACTGCTGTCCAGATGGCCGCCGCTGAGCAGCGTCTGCTCCGGCAGCGTTTCGCGGCACTGCTGTTCCGTCTGGCGGCAGCTGTTGCTCTCTTTCAGATACGCCACGTCCTCAAGGTCGATCCCCACTAGAAAGACGCCGGTGGTGATGACGCGGCCATGAATGCGCAGCGTGGTGGCGCTGAGGCGCTCGAGGCGATATTCGCTCTCTATCCACAGCAGGAAATTGTTCCTATCCTGCAGGGTCTGAAAACCGATCAGATCGCAGCAGAGCAGCGACTCCGCCAGCCACTGCCAGTCGGGGATCGCCTCAAACCCCTGGCCGGACGGAAACGGCTGGTGAAAGAAAAAACCGATGCGGTTAAGCAGCCCCGCTTCGCGCACCAGGCTGATACAGGGGATGAGATGGTAATCCTGGATCCACAGCACATCGTCCGGCATCGCATACTCTGTGATGGCCCGGGCATAGGCCTCGTTGATCTTCCTGTAGTGGCGGCGGCCGTTGGCGCCAAAGCGCGCCAGATCCGGGCGCTGATGGAAAACCGGCCAGAGTCCCTGATGCACGTAACCGTGATACCCCTCTTCTGACTCCTGCTGCGTCAGCGGAAACGTCAGGGTGTCGAACCGGCTTCCGTGGCGGAATGAGAGCGCGCGCGGCGTGTCGGGTGCCAGCGTTTCGCATTGCCCGTTCCAGCTGATCCATAGCCCGCCGCGGCGCGACAGGATACTTTCATACAGCGCCGCAAGCGTGGAGCGCCGCGAGTAATTGTGTGACACCAGAATTAAGCCTGACATACGGGGATCCTTAAAGGTTTCCGGCTGCGGTAAGTCGCGCAGATAAAAGGGATGACGCAGTAAAAACTGCATGCAGCCGCTCACAGAGGTGGCCATCGGCGCTGCTGCGCCGCCTGTTCCGTTCTGCTGCTGAAAAAACGCAAATGCGCTACATCGATGCTTTTCATTGGAGGTTTCCTCTTGAGCAGATGCTGACGAGGATTCAATCATCAGGCGTGTAAAAAAGGTGTATTAATGCGCGAGGCGGGAATAAAAATGGCGTAAAGGGCGATATTTTTGATTTTGCTCAGGTTTCACAGCGCACAGTGGCGCATTAGCGCGACTCTCACTATGATGGCATTTTCCAGCCATCTGGTTGGGACCGCTTAAAGACTCAGGAAAACGCCTTGCGATGACCCTTTTAAACGACCTGGATTTACGCCAGCTGGAAGCGTTTTCAGCGGTAATCGCCGCGGGCAGCGTGACGGCGGCGGCCAAAGCGCTTAATCGCTCGCAGCCGGTGGTGTCACGCCAGATTCAGGAGCTGGAGCAGTCGCTCGGTTATCCGCTGTTTATCCGCAACGGCCCGCGTATTCATCCTTCTGAACAGGCGCTGCAGCTGCATCAGTACGTGCAAAAGGCGCTGCTGTCACTGCAGCAGATTCGGCTGCGCGCGCAGGAGATCGCCCACCAGCAGCACCGGCCGCTCAGTATCGCCGCCACGCCCGCGCTGGCCGCCGGCCTGCTGCCACAGGCGCTCGCCGCGCTCAATTTGCAGAACAAAGTGCAGATTATCAGCGAATCCGCCGAGCAGACCGCGCACGCGGTGATCACCGCCGAAGCCGATCTGGGGTTGTGCAGCCTGCCGCTGGAGCATCACGCCGTCGCGCTGCACTGGATCGGCCAGTCGCGCTGCGTCGTGGCGCTGCCGCAGAATGACGAACTGGCAGCGCAGACGCAGCTGTCGCTCAGCCAGCTGGCGGGACGCCGGCTGATTGCGCCCTGGAGTCCGCAGCGGCTGCGCGGGCGCTATGACAAAGCCTTGAAAAAGGTCAAAGCGCCGCTGCTGGAAACCATTGAAACCAACTCGTCGGCCAATATTCTCGGCTGCGTGCGCGCCGGGCTGGGCGTGGCGATACTGGAGCCGGTGACCGCCTGGGGCATGCCGCTGGAAGGGGTGGCGATTCGCCCGCTGGAAGAGGAGATCCCCTACTATTTCGGCGTCATTACGCCGCAGGGCCGCCAGCTCTCCGCCGCCGCACTGGCGCTGGTCGAGGCGCTGGCAAACGCCGCCGCCGATCTGCTTCCCGGCTTTATGCGTCTCCCTGCCAGCGATCATCCGCAGGTGATGCGCGCCATTAATCAGGCGTAATCCGCGCAGTCTTTTTGGCCGCGCTTCCGCTACATCTTCCCTGACCAAAAAAACGTTTTATATCAATTGATATATCAATTCCTGCATAACATATAAGAAATCCATTGGTACAAAGCCGAGCGCGGTAATTGACTCTTTTTCAGTCGCAGAGGAATATGCGAAATCTTGACGCTTACTATGCAAAATATCGATTACTAGCGGTTTAGTATGCATTTTTCAGATAGTAGAACGGCGCTAACTGCTGCCATGTATCAGGTTTCGCCCCTACGCCGCTGACAAAAGGAAAGAGCAATGACACAGACTGCTGACGGCCTTGCCGCGCTGGAAGCCCAGCTGCAGCAGGATCTGGAATACCTTGAACTGCCCGCCAAACCCTGGGTGCCGGCGCGCACCTTCCACGGCGAGCCGGTGCGCGACGTGGTGGTGATTGGCGCAGGCATGTGCGGTCTGGCGGCGCTGGCTAAGCTGCGGCTGACCGGCATCAGCAACGTGGTCGCCTATGATGCCGCGCCTGCTGGTCTGGAGGGGCCGTGGGTCACCTTTGCGCGCATGGAGACGCTGCGCTCGCCCAAAAGCCTGCAGGGTCCGGCGCTCGGCCTGGCGCCGCTCACCTTCCGTGCCTGGTTTACCGCGCAGCGGGGCAACGCCGCGTGGCAGGCGCTGGACAAAATTCCCAAAGATCAGTGGATGGATTATCTGATCTGGTATCGCAAGGCGCTAAACCTGCCGGTTGAAAACGGCGTGCGCGTCACCCGTATCGCGCAGGCAGACGCGCTGATCGCCCTCGACCTGAGCGGCGCGGAAACCGGCCGTGTCTATACCCGGCGGCTGGTGTTGGCGACCGGACGATCCGGCCTGGGCGGCTTCGCCGTGCCCGATTTTCTCCACAGTGTCGATCGCCGCTTCTGGGCGCACTCTGCCGATACGATCGATTTCGACGCGCTGCGCGGCAAGCGCGTGGCGGTCATCGGCGCAGGCGCGTCGTCAATGGATAACGCCGCCACCGCGCTGGAGTACGGCGCGGCGGCGGTGGATCTGCTGATCCGCCGTAAGGCGATGCCGCGCATCAACAAAATGACCGGCATCGGCAGTCCGGGCGTGGTACAGGGCATGCACCAGCTGCCGGACGCCTGGAAATGGAAATTTGTCGACTACGCGGCGGCGACGCAAACGCCCCCGCCGCGCGCCTCTACGCTGCGCGTATCCCGTCACGCCAACGCGCGCTTTCTGCTGGACTGCGGCATCAAGGCCGTGCGGCAGCAGGAGGATGGCCTGCTGATCGACACCACACAAGGCACGCTGCGCTACGACTATCTGATTGCCGCCACCGGCTTCAGCAATAACTTTCACGGCCGCCCGGAATTCGCCGCTCTTGCGCCGCACATTCGTAGCTGGGCCGATGGCCGCTATCAGCCCGCGATGGGTCCGGCGCGCCAGAGCATGCTGGAAGCGCCCGATCTCGGCCCGGCGTTTGAATTCCGCGAACGCACGCCTGGCGCCTGTCCGATGCTGGCGCATATTCACTGCTTCAACGATGCCGCAATGCTGACGCACGGCAAGGTTTCCGGCGATATTCCGGCGGTTAGCGCCGGCGCCGATCGCCTGGTGCGCGGCATCACCGCCTCGCTGTTTAGCGAAGACGTCGAGCAGCACTACGCCAGCCTGCAGGCCTACGCTATCCCTGAGCTGCAGGGCGATGAGTGGGTGGACGCCACCCCATTACTGAAACAGGAGAACGCGCAATGAGCGATGCGATTGATCGAGCCGCAGGGCTGACGCCGCAGGAGGCGCTCTACGGGACGCGCCGCTTGCGTCCGGAATTTGTGGACGGCGCGGAACAGTGCCGCGCGTCGGTGCTGACGCCCGCGGATGACCAGGGCCTGGCCGCGGAGCTGCGTCTGGCGCTGGCGCTGCGGATGGCGAAGCTGAACCAGGACGCCGCGCTGCAGCACGACTATCAGACGCAGCTGGCGCGCTATCAGCCTGCGGCCACGCTGCTGGCGCTGGCGGAAGGCGCGCAGCCTGCGGACGAACCGCTGGCGACCCTTGCGCGCCACACCGATTTAGTGACCCAGCAGCCGATGCAGGCCACTGAACAGCATATTCGCCTGCTGGAACAGGCCGGGCTCACGCCGCCGCAAATCGTTGCGCTGTCGGAGCTGATCGCTTTTGTTAACTTCCAGACGCGCGTGGCGGCTGGCTTACGCTTACTGAGGTCCGCATGATCCCGTCGGTCAGTCTCAAGCCGTTACACTGGCATCCCTATATCGCGCCGGTCGAGGTGGACGCCGCGACGCCGGCGCAGCTGGACGCCATGAAGGTGACGCCTTCGAATAAAAAAATCTCGGAGTACGTGCGCACGCTGGTGCACGATCCCGAAAGCTACGTGGCGCGCACCGCGCTGTTCAACGCCATTATGTATGTCGAAGGTGGTCTGAATCGCGCCGATCGCGAGCTGGGCGCGCTGGGCGCATCGATCGTCAACGGCTGCAAATACTGCGCGGTGGTGCATGCGCGCCGCCACGTTCAGCTGGCGGAGAACGACGCGGCGGTGAGCGCCATCTATTTTGACCGCGCCGATGCGCTGGGGGCGCGCGACGCGGCAATCTACCGTTTTGCGCGCCGCCTGTCGGTAACGCCGTCAGAGGCGACGCCGGACGACGTCGCGGCGCTGCGCGCGGTGGGGATGAACGAGGCGGAGATCGTCGATCTGATCCACGCGATCGCCATTTTTGGCTGGGCCAACCGTCTGATGCATGTGCTCGGCCATGCTGACCAGAACAAGTAGAGTGACGCCATGTTAGAACTCAACAATATTACGCTCGCCTACGGCAACAATCCGATCCTGAAAGGGGTCGATCTGTCGGTGAAACGCGGCGACGTGGTGTCGATTATCGGCCCCAGCGGCACCGGAAAAACCACGCTGCTACGCTGCATCAACTATCTGGCGAAACCCGCCTCGGGCACTATTCAGCTCGATCAGATCCGCATGGATTACCAGACGCCGGATAAAGCGGCGATTCAGGCGATTCGTCTGCGCACCGCCATGGTGTTCCAGCAGTTCAACGTGTTCAAAAACATGACGGTGCTGGAGAACGTGATGGATCCGCTGATAGTGATCCAGCGCAAAAGCAAACAGCAGGCGCGCAATATCGCCCTGGAGGAGCTGGACCGCGTAGGGCTGGGCGCCAGACGCGATCACTATCCGTCGCAGCTCTCTGGCGGTCAGCTGCAGCGCACCGGCATTGCGCGCGCGCTGGCGGTGCGCCCGGACGTGATGCTGTTCGACGAACCCACCTCCTCGCTCGATCCCGAGCTGGTCGGCGAGGTGCTGAAGGTGATCAAAGATGTCACCTCTTCCGGCATTACGTCGCTGCTGGTGACGCATGAGATGCAGTTCGCTAAAAGCGTCTCAAATCGAATCGTCTTTATGGATCAGGGCGTGGTGGCCGCGCAGGGCAGCCCGTCTGAGATTTTCGACCGTCCCACCCTGCCACGCCTTGCCCAGTTCCTCAATACAGAACGCGTCTTCTAATAATTAAAGGAAACCAAGACATGCCTGCACTTAAAACCACCTTACGTCGTCTGGCCGCGCCAGGCATCATCGCCCTCGCGCTGGTCAGCGGCAGCAGCTTCGCCGACGCGGTGCGCACCATTAAAATCGCCACCGCAGCGGAGTCCAAACCGCTGTCGTGGGGCGCCATCGGCCACGAGCCGCAGGGCTACGAGCCGGACGTGCTGAAGGCGATCAACGCTAAGCTGCCGCAGTACAAATTTGTGATGGAAGGCGCGGCGGATATCGCGCAGGAAACCGGCCTCGCCACCGGTAAATACGATATGGCCACCGGCGGTTATTACAAAGCGCCTGCGCGCAGCAAGCAGTTCCTGATCCCGGACGCGCCGATTGGCGCCAGCCTGATGAAGATCTACAGCCGCAGCGACAGCAATATCAACGGCATGAAAGATCTGGTGGGCAAAAATATCGTGCCTGTCACCGCCGGCGGCGGCGTCTATAAATTTGTTACCCAGTGGCAGCAGGAGAACCCGAACGACCAAGTCTCTGTTAAAGCTTCCAGCGCTGGCGTGCCCTATCCCGACCGCCTGAAAGAGGTGCAAAACGGCAAATATGACGCGCTGATCCTGCCTTCTAACCTCGGCGAGCAGACCGTTATCGACAACCAGAAGCTGGCGATCAAAGCCAGCGAGCCGGTGGCGATCAACAACACCTATGTGCTGATCCACCGTTCCGCTGAAAATCAGGCGCTGAGCAGCGACGTCAACAACGCGCTGCAGCAGCTAAAGGCTGACGGCACGCTGGATAAGCTGGCGCAGAAGTGGTTCGGCGAAGACGTCACGAAGTACATGAAGTAACGGATGCGGCGCCGTGTGATGCACGGCGCAGGCTGTCCCTATTAGCTGGAGTGTTTCACCGTGAATCTTTCCGCAATGATCCCCGAGCTGCTGTCAGCGCTGCCGCTGACGCTCGGCATAATGCTGGTCGCCATGCTGGTGGGCTTTGTGCTGGCGCTGATCGCCACCCTGTTCCGCGTGCGGCGCATTCCCGTGCTCAGCCAGCTGGCCGATCTCTACGTTTCCTACGCGCGCAGCGTGCCGGTGGTGCTGCAGCTGTTCGTCGCCTTCTACGGCCTGCCGCTTATCAGCGATAACCTCGGCATGAGCGATTTTTTCACCGCCAACGTGGCGGCAATGATTGGTCTCAGCCTTTATCACGGCGGCTATTTGTCTGAGGTGATGCGTCCGGCGTTTCTCGCCGTCGAACGCGGCCAGCACGATGCCGCTGACAGCATGGGCTACAGCTTCCGCCATAAGATGCTGCGCATCGTCGGCCCGCAGGCGCTGCATTTCGCCCTGCCCGGCTATGGCAACGCCATTATCTACCTGATCCATAACGTGGCGCTGGTGATGTATATCGGCGCGGCGGATGTCATGGCGACCGCGCATCTGATCATGGAGCGCGACTATAACCAGTATCAGTTCGGCACCTATCTGGTGCTAGCGGTGATCTATTCGCTGCTGTGCCTGGTGGCATGGCTGATTGTGCGTTTCTTTGAGCGGCGCCACGCAAAGTACAGCGCGAAAGCGCCACGCGTGAAGCTGAACGTCAGCGTCTGAGCGAGGGAGAAAGAGCATGTTTGACAGTGAAGTGTTGCTGCCGGATTTCTGGAGCATTCTCGACGCGGTGCCGGTGACGCTGCTGATGGCAGTGACGGTATTTATCTGCTCGACGCTGCTTGGCGGCCTGTTCGCCTTTATCGAGCATCGCCGCTACGTGGTGCTGCGCCAGCTGGTGATCGCCTACAAGATCGCCTTCAAGGGCGTGCCGATGGTGGTGGTGATCTTCCTCGCCTACTACGGCCTGCCGCCCGCGGTGCATTTCGTCGCCACGCTGGCGGGCGTGGCAGTCAATGCGCACTCGTTGCCGAACTGGGTGATTATCATCGTGGCGCTCAGCGCCTGTGTGGCCGCTTTTCAGGCCGAAGTGTGGAAAGGCGCGCTCAACTCGTTCGACAGCGGTCAGTCGGACGCCGCGCTGTCGCTCGGCTACAGCGGCGGCCAGCTGTTTCGTCGGGTGATGTTCCCACAGATTATCGTGGCGGCAATCCCGGATCTGGCGAACGCGTTTATGGTAATTATGAAAGCACTGTCACTGGCGTTCGCCATTGAGGTGGTCGATATTTTTGCCCAGGCCCAGCTTACCGCGGCGCTCAACTTCTATTATCTGGAAGCCTTCCTGATTGCGGTGGTGTTTTATATGGTGATCGCCTATGTGGTCACTAAAATCGCCGATAAGATTGAAGCGATGCTGCGGGTACGGACCTGAGTTGGGGAACGGTGTGATATAAAGGCAGCCCGGTGGGGCTGCCGTTTTTATTAACTGAATGCGAAAGAGAAAGTGTGTCTTCAGGCAAGAAGCCATTACAAGGTGAACTTAGCAAAAAACAACCCGTAATAATTCAGAAAAGCCTCTAACTCCCCGCCTCAGAATTTTACCTGATGTTGCCGGGTAATTATTAAAGAGTTAAATCTGAATTTCTGTCAAAGATACATTCGTCAAATCGGCATATGCCTCTTCAGGTTCAAAAGTATTTGGCATCACAACCGTTATGACATCAAGATACTCATCGCTTGCATTATCAATCTCAACTGAATACTCTTCAAAAACCCCTATACTGGTGACCCGCACCGTGTCGTTGGGCTTGCTTAACCTTCTGCTACCCACATAGACCTGAAGTAAAGAGTGACTTATCCTTGCCTGACATGAAAATGTATATTTTTTGTTTTTATCAATATTAATTCGTTGATAAATCAGATAGGCATTGGCATAAAGTCTCGCATAATTAATATTACCCTCACTCAAAACCTTAACAGTCCCCTCGTTGACATTCCAGCTATCCAGGCCGTTAGTGAAATCACCATTAATAACTTTATTCATATGTTACTCCAGATATTTTATTGATAAATAAATTAAAGTTTTCTCATGCTAAACGCCCCCCCCACACGGACACAATAATGTGGAATGCGTTCAACACAACGCATTAAAGCGCTTCTCCCTAAAGAAATAAAACCTAATCAATGCAAAAATGATGAGGGTCAAAATTTAAATTACCCCCTATCACCCACCTGATAAATTCAAGTTAAATAATTAAATCTTTATATTTATTTTAATTTTAAAGGTAATTTTTCCTCTTTGAATTTTTCTTCAAAATCGCACAGCTGTTTGCATTTATCACTATTTTAATAAAGGCCTGCATAAGAAGACACAACCAGAACGTAGTGCCCGAACAAAAAGCGCACCGCCAGCCCAGCTCCGTGGCCCTTAAAAAAGGTAAAAATCTTCCTGACCGCCTTCAGCATGCCGCGTTAAGGGACATCGCTATAAAACGTGCTGGCATTCGCCGCCGTAATCCGTACCATACGCGGCATACTTTTGCCCGCTGACTATGCTACATATCAGGCTGGCGCTCCGAAGCACTGCGCGTTATCTGCCCCTTTTGGTTGCTGAGAACTTATTTAATGCAAGAAAATCAAACGGTTGACAAGAAAGAACAGTACAACCTTAACAAACTCCAGAAGCGCCTGCGTCGCAACGTTGGCGAAGCTATCGCTGATTACAACATGATCGAAGAAGGCGACCGCATTATGGTCTGCCTGTCGGGCGGCAAAGACAGCTATACGCTGCTGGAGATCCTGCGCAATCTGCAGCAGAGCGCGCCGGTCAACTTCTCGCTGGTGGCGGTCAACCTCGACCAGAAACAGCCGGGCTTTCCTGGCCATATTCTGCCGGCGTATCTGGAGTCGCTGGGCGTCGAATACAAAATCGTGGAGGAAGACACCTACTCCATCGTTAAAGAGAAGATCCCGGAAGGCAAAACCACCTGCTCGCTCTGTTCGCGCCTGCGCCGCGGCATTCTCTATCGTACCGCCAGCGAGCTGGGCTGCACCAAGATCGCGCTGGGCCACCACCGCGACGATATCCTGCAGACGCTGTTCCTCAACATGTTCTACGGCGGGAAAATGAAAGGGATGCCGCCGAAGCTGATGAGCGACGACGGCAAGCATATTGTCATTCGTCCGCTGGCCTACTGCCGGGAAAAAGATATCGTGCGCTTTTCCGAAGCGCGCAAGTTCCCGATCATCCCGTGCAACCTGTGCGGTTCGCAGCCGAATCTGCAGCGTCAGGTGATCGCCGATATGCTGCGCGACTGGGACAAACGCTATCCAGGACGCATTGAGACAATGTTCAGCGCAATGCAGAACGTCGTGCCGTCGCATCTGGCGGATATCAACCTGTTCGATTTTAAAGGTATCCAGCACGGCGATGCGGTGGTAGACGGCGGCGATCTCGCCTTTGACCGCGAAACCCTGCCGGTGAAGCCGGCCGGCTGGCAGGAAGAGGATGAGGACGCCGCGCCGGCACGCCTCGACATCCTGCAGCTGCCGTAAGCTGAGCCCCATAAAAAAGGGCGCGCTGTTTAGACAGCGCGCCCTTTTTTTATCGATGCGGCGGCGGGTCGAGGATCGGCGGATAGCCAGGCTCAGGCTGCGGGTCCGGTAGCGGATTCGGCGGCGGCTGCGGTATCGGATCGGGAATCGGGACGGGATCGGTAGGAATCGGATCGCTGGCGATAATGGATGTCATACCCTTCTCCTCTGTGGTTACGCTCTTTACAGCATAGGTATAACCCGGCACCACAGGCAAAAAAAAAGCCGGCGGATAAGGCCGGCGTATCGAATTAACTATGTGCTATGCAGTAATTCTAAAAAGGAAGTAAGACAATATGGAGCGCAACGCCCATCGCTTGACGTTGCATTCACCTGCGGGAACAGAGTTTGCCGCTATTGCCCGGATGGGTTATTGACCTCGATCAGCTTTTTTCCCCTTTTCGCCGCTGATAAAGACTTTTTCCGCCACCGTTAACGCATGTAACCATTTGATTACATGGTCGTCACAGCCACTTGCGCTGTTTAAGCCACCAGGCGACGCTGACAACCAGCACCAGCAGCAGCAGGCAGAAAACGCTAAAGCCGAGATGCCAGTTGGCGCCGGGTATGCCGCCGAGGTTGACGCCGAACAGGCCGGTCAAAAAGGTGGTTGGCAGGAAAATCATTGCCAGCAGCGACATGGTATAGGTGCGGCGGTTCATCGCCTCCGCCATCAGCGACGCCACCTCATCGGCCAGCACGGAGGTGCGCGCCACGCCGGCGTCAAGGT
Source organism: Pantoea sp. Z09 (assembly GCF_022394795.1). Taxonomy (NCBI): domain Bacteria; kingdom Pseudomonadati; phylum Pseudomonadota; class Gammaproteobacteria; order Enterobacterales; family Erwiniaceae; genus Pantoea; species Pantoea sp. Z09. The sequence continues at coordinate 1,856,446 of NZ_CP092373.1, read as the reverse complement.
CGTCGAGGCCGCGCCCTAACCGGTCCGACACCTCCTGCATGCGGCGTCGGTCGCTGTCATCCATCCACGGCAGTTTTTCGCTGGCGAGCCGCGAGTAGACGTCGCGCTGCGGGGCCATGTAGCGCCGCATTACGATCAGCTGCTTGCGCAGCAGCGCCAGCTCGCCGCGCGCCGGCACGCGCTGATCCAGCAGCGCATCTTCCAGCTCGATAATTTTGTCGTGCAGATCTTCGATAAACTCGCTGGCGTGATCGGTCAGCGCATCGCAGATATCCACCAGCCAGCTGCCACCATCCTCCGGCCCGTTGCCGTTTTGCAGATCGGTCAGCACAGAATCCACCGCGTAGACCTTGCGCCGACGGGTAGAGACGATCAGCTTGTCGTTAATAAACACCCGCATCGCCACCAGCTGCTCAGGCCGCGAATCCACGTTGTGGTTGACGCTGCGCAGCACGATCATAAAGCCGTCACCCAGCCGGCTGACGCGTGGCCGCATGCTGTCACCCGCCAGCGCGTCGCGCACCGCGTCCGGGATCAGCGGCGTCGACTGCAGCCAGTCGGCGCTCTCGCGATGGGTATAGTTCAGATGCAGCCAGCAGGCGCGCTCGCAGTGGATAACATCTTTATCTTCAATCGGGATCAGCCCGCCCTTGCCGTCCAGCTGGCAGGCGATAATGGCGTCGGATACCTGCAACGCTTTGCCTTCAATGACGTTCACTTACTCGCCTCACTACTAAAATCAATACGATACAGTCTAGCGCGGCGCGGATGAGTTGCAATCATCAGGCTGTGAGCAAAGGTGTCAGCAGACGGCCCGCAAGGCGGGCCACGCGGGGCTTAATGTTTTTCGATCCACAGCTCGCGGCTGTAGGCGACATCTTCAGGGTTGGTGATGGGATAGCCTTTCACCCACGGCTTAATCAGACGGCCGTTGGTGTACTGATAAATTGGCGCGATGGGCGCCTGATCGGCGAGGATCTGCTCCGCCTTGTTGTAATCGCTGTTGCGCGCCGCCGCCTGGGTTTCGCTGCTTGCCCGGTTGATGACCGCATCGTAATCGGCGTTGCTGAAGCGCGCGATATTGCTGCTGTTGCCGCTGGTCAGCAGGCTGAGGAAGGTAGAAGGCTCATTGTAGTCGCCGACCCAGGAGGCGCGGATCACGTCGAAATTGCCGCTGTTGCGGCTGTCGATATAGGTCTTCCACTCCTGATTTTGCAGCGTCACCGCCACCCCAAGATTTTTCTTCCACATCGACGCCACGGCGATCGCGATTTTCTGATGGCTTTCAGAGGTGTTGTAGAGCAGCGTCAGGTGCAGCGGTCGGCCTGGGCCGTAGCCGGCGGCGGTCAGCAGCGCCTTCGCCTGGGCGTTAAGCTCCTGCTGGCTGTGCTGCTCAAGGTAAGACTGCGCCGGTTTAAAGCCTGCCGTAACGTCCGGAGTAAAGCGCCAGGCGGGCTTTTCGCCGGTACCCAGCACCTTCTCCGCGATAATGCGGCGATCGATGCTCCAGGAGAGCGCCTTACGCACGCGCGCATCCGCCGTCGCCCCTTTTTGCGTATTGAACGCGTAGTAGTAGGTGCCTAACTGGTCGGGCGTATAGACCTCACCCGGCAGCGTTTTTTTCAGCTGCGCGTAGAGGTTTTTCGGGAAGGATTCCGTGATGTCGATATCGCCGGCGCGATAGCGTTTGGTAGCGCTCGACTCTTCGTTGATGGGAATAAAGGTCACTTTGGTCAGCACCGAATGGGCGTCATCCCAGTAGTGCGGATTGCGCGCCAGCACGATCTTCTCATTCACCACCCGATCCACCAGCTGATAGGCGCCGTTGCCCACCAGCTTGCCCGGCGCGGTCCAGCCGTCGCCCTCGCGCGCGATCGCCTGCTGCGGCACCGGGAACAGCGCGACGTTAGCCGCCAGCGCGGGAAACCAAGGCACCGGCCGGTCAAGCGTCACTTTCAGATGCTGCGCGTCGATGGCGCTGACGCCCAGCCGATCCGCCGCCATTTCGCCTTTGGTGATCGCCCGCGCGTTGCTGATGCCCGCCAGCCCGGCGAACCAGGCCGCAGGCGAGCTGTTTTTCGGCTCGACCAGACGCTGCCAGCTGTAGACGAAATCCTGCGCCGTGACCGGCTCGCCGCTGGACCATTTCACGCTGCTGCGCAGCGTAAAAATCCAGGTTTTATTGTCGCTGCTGCTCCAGCTTTCCGCGACGCCCGTCACGATGTTGCCCTGCGCATCCTGGTTGGTCAGCCCTTCGAACAGATCGCGGATCACCTGAATCTCCGGCAGGCCGACCGCTTTCATCGGGTCGAGCGAGGCGGGCTCATCTTTAATATGGCGGACGATCTCCTGCTGGCTGGCCAGCTGTGCGCCGGCTGGCAGCTGCGCCGCCAGCGTCGGGGTCGCCATCGCGGCGAGGCCAAGCGCTATCAGCGTCTGGCGAAATGTGCTTTTCATCATCACTCCCTTTCCCAAATGAAGCGCTGCGCAACGCGGTACCGGCGCAGCATGACTCCGGCACTGTAGCGCAAATGCCTGAAGGATAAATAGCGATTTTCCGCGCGCGGCTTTTCCGCTACTTTGTCTGAAAGCAGGTAACAAAAGAGAGAGCCTATGACGTCGTTACACCCACGGCCGCGACGCGGAAAGCTTGAGATCCCGTTTCAGCGCTACGGCGACAGTGTGCTGGGCGCGCCGCTGCTCTGGTTCCCCGCGCCGGCGGCGGACGCCGAGAGCGGCTTGATTCTGGCGGGCACCCACGGCGATGAAAACGCCGCCGTCGCCACGCTCTCCGCCGCGATGCGCACGCTGCCGGATCGGCTGCGTCGTCATCACGTGGTGCTGGCGGTTAACCCAGACGGCTGCCAGCTTGGCCTGCGCGCCAACGCCAACGGCGTCGATCTGAACCGCAACTTTCCGGCGGCCAACTGGCAGAGCGGCGAGACGGTTTATCGCTGGAACAGCGTGGCGGAGGCGCGCGACGTGCTGCTGTCAACGGGAGAGCGTCCTGGCTCAGAGCCGGAAACCCAGGCGTTGTGCCAGCTGATCCACGAGCTAAAGCCGCGCTGGGTAGTCTCCTGGCACGAGCCGCTGGCCTGCATTGACGACCCGCGCAGCAGCGAGCTGGGCCACTGGCTGGCGCAGCAGACTGCGCTGCCGCTGGTCAGCAGCGTCGGCTACGACACGCCCGGCTCGTTCGGCAGCTGGTGCAACGACCTCGGCCTGCCCTGCGTCACCGCCGAAATGCCGGTTATTTCAGTGGATGAAGCGACGGAGCGCTATCTGGAGGCGATGATCAACCTGCTGCGCTGGCAGCGATAAGCACCTTGCCTGCGCTGACCTGAATGGCGGGCTCGACGTCGACCGCCAGCCAGGTCGGGCCGTCCAGATCGGCAAAGCGCGCCTGCGCCGCCAGCGGCAGCGCCGCATGGATCGCGCGCGAGGTGCAGATCATACAGCCGAGCATCACCTCAAAACCGAGCGCTTTCGCCGCGGACGCCAGCGCCAGCGCCTCGGTCAGTCCGCCCGCCTTATCCAGCTTGATATTGATCATCTCGTAGCGTCCCTGCAGCGCGGGCAGGCTGTCGCGGGTGTGACAGCTTTCGTCGGCGCAGATCGGCAGCGGATGGATAAAGTTCGCCAGCGCGGCGTCCTGACCGGCGGGCAGCGGCTGCTCCAGCATTGCCACCTCCAGGTCCGCCAGCAGCTGACAGCGCGCCGCCAGCCCTTCCGCCTGCCAGGATTCGTTGGCGTCGACGATTAACGTCGCCTGGGGCACCGCAGCGCGGATCGCCACCAGCCGCTCGGTGATAAAGCTATCGTCCAGCTTGATTTTCAGCAGCGTCGCGCCGTGTTGCCATAGCGCCCTGGCGCTGCTCGCCATCGCCTCGGGCGTATCGAGGCTAACGGTCTGCGCTGTTACCACGTCGTGCGGCGCGACAGCGCCGCTCAGCGCCCAGAGATCCTGCCGCTGCTGGCGGCTTTGCAGATCCCACAGCGCGCTGTCGAGGGCGTTGCGCGCCGCCCCGGCGGGCATCGCCCGCTGCAGCGCGTCGCGCGTCATGCCCTGCTGCAGCGCTGGCAGCATCTCGGCGATCTGCGCCAGCACCGAGGCTTCCGTTTCGCCGTAGCGCGCATAGGGCGTTGCCTCGCCGGTGCCCTTGATGCCATCCTCTTCAATTTCCACCACCACCACCTTCGCTTCGGTACGGCTGCCGCGGGCGATGACGAAAGGCGTATGCAGAGGCCAGGATTCAGGATAACTTTTTACCGCTCTCATACTCTCTCCCTGTAAATCAGATAACTGCGCGTCAACTCGGATAAACGGTGTTTTTCGCTCGTAAGTTGTTTATAACTATGTCATAACCCTTTTTTCAGACGCTTTTCATCTGTAGGCAGTCACGTTTTATCTGACTTTTAAGGAATCGCTATGTCTCACACTGTTCACTTTCAGGGCAACCCGGTAGAGGTTGCTGGTCACTTTCCGCAGGCGGGCGAACAGGCTCAGCCTTTCACGCTGGTGGCAAAAAATCTTACCGACGTGTCGCTCTCTGAGTATGCAGGAAAACGCAAGGTTCTGAATATTTTTCCCAGCGTCGACACCGGCGTCTGCGCCGCGTCCGTACGCCGCTTCAACCAGCTGGCGAGCGAATTAACTAATACGGTGGTGCTGTGCATCTCCGCCGATCTGCCGTTTGCGCAGTCGCGCTTTTGCGGCGCCGACAACCTGAATAACGTCGTTACCCTCTCGACGCTGCGCGGCGCTGAGTTCAAAAATGCGTATGGCGTTGAAATTGCCGCAGGCGCGCTGGCGGGCCTGACGGCGCGCGCGGTGGTGGTGCTGGATGAGCATGACAACGTGCTGTACAGCCAGCTGGTCAACGAGATCACCACCGAACCCGATTACGACGCAGCGCTGGCTGTGCTGAAGTAACGTTAACCCCGGCGGCTGTCAGCCGCCGTTTTTCTCTTCCCGTTCGCCGCGCTTCTGGCCCAGGCCATATTCGCGCAGTTTATTGGCGATCGCCGTATGCGACACGCCGAGCCGTTTCGCCAGCTTGCGCGTGCTGGGATAGGAGAGATAGAGGCGCGTCAGCACCGAGCGCTCGAAGCGGCTGGTGATCTCATCCAGCGTTCCCTCCATCGCCTCTTCCGCCAGTGAAGCGTCCAGCGCCTGCTCAGGTAGCACGATATCCTGCGGCCGCAGTTCGTACCCCTCCAGCTGAGTCAGCGCGCGATAGAGCGCGTTTTTTAACTGGCGCACGTTGCCCGGCCAGCTGTAGCGCGTCAAAAATCCGTTAAGCTGCGGCGACAGGCGCGGACGCGGGATCCCCTGCTCGTCGGCGAAGCGCGCCACAAACATCTCGGTCAGCGGCAAAATATCCTGCGGGCGCTCGCGCAGCGGCGGCAGATGCAGCGTCAACACGTTCAGGCGGTAGAAAAGATCCTCGCGGAACTCGCCGCGCTGCACCAGTTCGATCAGGTTCTTCTGCGTGGCGCAGATTACGCGCACGTCGACATGCACCTCATGCTCTTCGCCGACGCGGCGGAAGGTGCCGTCATTGAGGAAGCGCAGCAGCTTGGTCTGCATGCGCGGCGACATCTCGCCGATCTCATCCAGCAGCACCGAGCCGCCGCTGGCCTGCTCGAAAAAGCCCTTTTTCCCCTCCAGCGCGTTGGGATAGGCACCAGCGGCGTGGCCGAAAAGTTCGCTCTCTGCGACATCGTCCGGCAGTGAGGCGCAGTTAAGCGCCAGGAACGGCTTTTTGCCGCGCGCGCTGCGCAGGTGGCAGGCGCGCGCCAGCATATCTTTGCCGGTGCCGGTGTCGCCGACGATCAGCAGCGGCGCGTCGTGCATCGCCAGCTTGCGCGCCTGGTCGATCACCTGCCGCATCTTCGGCGTTACCGCGATAATGTGGTCGAACTCCGACTCGTCAGTCACCACCAGGTTTTGCAGCTGACGCCCCATGCGGGCGGTGGATTTCAGCATCACCATCGCGCCGACCGGCTGGTCGCCCGCGCCTTCGTCGGCGGTCAGATAGACAGGATGCGCCTCCATCAGGAAGTCGCGGCCGTCGATGACCACATGCTGCGCCTGCGCCTCGACGCGGTCGCTCTCCAGCCAGCGCTGAAAGTTAAACCCGCTAATCAGGTTGCCCGCGCTGTGGTTGCGAATTTTCTGCTCGTCGAGGTCGAACAGGGTCTGCGCCGCCGGGTTCGCCAGCTCCACTTTGCTTTTCAGATCGATGGAAAACACCGGCTCCGGCATCGCCACCAGCAGCGCGCTCAGGGCGCGATGCTCGCGTTCCGAAGGCATATAGGCGACGGTGCGCACGTCGGTGACGCCAGGGGTGCGGCGGATCTCCGCCATCAGGCTGCTGAACTGGTCGAATTCCAGTGCGGAAAAATTGAGGTAAATACGGCCGAGCGCCGCGATTTCGATGCCGCGCAGGTCGATATTACGGGCGACTAACAGATCGAGCAGCTCGCGCGCCAGGCCGATACGGTCCTGGCAGAAGACTTCAAGACGCATTGCGATGGCCTTAGTCAGGTGAAGAATCGGGAGATAATACGCTAACTTGCGGCGGGTCAGAAGAGGCGTGGAAGCAAAAGTTGACACTGCTGTTCAGGATCAGGTGCGCGCCGCACGAACGGCGGCGCACAGGGGAGGAAAAAAGTTAACTTTCGCGCTTCACGCCGCTTTTGGGCAGCGTCTCTTTTAGCTGGGCGATCAGGTCGCGGCGGAAATCGCCGAGGCGCGGCTTGTCGTCCGCCAGCCAGGGCAGCGGACGGCACAGCTCCATCGCCTTGATGCCGAGCCGCGCGGTCAGCAGGCCTGCGCCGATGCCCTGCGCGGCGCGGGCGGAGAGCCGTGCGGCGATATCCTGCGACATCCAGTCCATTCCCACCTCACGCACCAGCTCCGACGCGCCGGCGAACGCCATGTTCAGCAGCACCAGACGAAACAGCCGCAGCCGGCTGAAGTAGCCCAGCTCGATGCCGTAGATGGCGGCGATGCGGTTGACCAGCCGCAGATTGCGCCAGGCGATAAAGGCCATATCCACCAGCGCCAGCGGGCTGACGGCGATCATCAGGGTCGACTCCGCCGCATGGCGGCCGATTTCGCGCCGTGCCTGGCGATCCTGCACCGGCTGCACCAGCTGCGCATAGAGCGTGACGGTTTCACGATCGTTCTGGGTTTCATGCAGCGCGGCGTGCCAGCGCTGCAGCGCCGGATGCGCCTGATCGATGCCCGCCTGCTGCGCCAGCTTTTCGCAGAAGGGGCGGCCTTTGCCGACGCTATGGCTGTGCAGTAGCTCGCGACCGACGTCGCGCGTTTCGGCACGCGCGCGCAGCTTATAGAGGCGACGCCACTCGCTAGTAAGCGCGCCGACGCCGGCAATAACGATCAGGCCGCCCGCCGCGCCGCTGCCGAGCGCAAACCAGTCGCGCGTCAGCCAGGCGTCATGCAGCCACTGCGCGCTCTGCGCCACCACGCTGGCGGCGAACAATGCCACGCCGGCGCCCACCAGCCTGCGCCACAGGCTGCGCTTCGGCCGCAGCGCCTGCTCGACCGCGCGCTCTCCAGCACCCTCTTCCAGCACCTCGTCAGCCTGCTCGTCCACGGCGAGAAACGCCTGCCGCGCCTCCTCGTCAAACGCCTGCGCCGGACGCAGCGCCGGCTCGCGCGCGGCCTCCAGCGGTCGGGCAAAATCGATACGCGGTTTGAGTTTTTCTTCGCTCATCGCAGCTTGTCTCCTAATAAAAATTCCAGCGCGGCGTCCATGCGGATATGGGGCAGCGGACGATCGATATCGAGCGGCTGCGGCCGGAACTGTTCAAACTGAAATCCCTGCTGCTGCCAGAAGGCGTGCCCCGGCAGGCGCGGCGGCACTTCGCCAGGATAAAACGTCAGGGCTTCGCCGTCCGTCAGCCGTTCACCGCGCAGGGCCGGGATCTTCTCGCCGCGATGATCCACCAGCCCGCTCTGGGTGGCCTGTACCGACGCCAGCCCGATACACTCCATGCTGATGCCTTCGAACGCCGCGTTTTGCCAGGCATCCTGCACCAGCTGCTGCAGCAGCGACACCATATTGGCGTGCTGATCGGCGGTGATGTGGTCCGCTTTGGTGGCGGCGAACAGCAGTTTGTCGATGACCGGCGCAAACAGCCGGCGGAACAGGGTGCGCTGTCCGTAGTGGAAACTCTGCATCAGCTGGGTCAGCGCCAGCCGCATGTCGTTAAACGCCTGCGGGCCGCTGTTAAGCGGCTGCAGGCAGTCCACCAGCACGATCTGACGGTCGAAGCGCAGGAAGTGGTTGCGGTAAAAGTCCTTCACCACATGCTGGCAGTAGTAGCGAAAGCGCTGCTGCAGCATGGCAAAGTTGCTGCCTTTATCAGCCTGCGCCAGCTTGCCGCGCTCCGCTTCGTCCGCCAGCGGCCAGGGAAAGAACTGCAGCGCGGGCGCGCCCGCCATTTCACCCGGCAGCACAAAGCGGCCCGGCTGGATAAAGTGCAGCCCTTCGGCTTTGCACTGGTGCAGATAGTCGGTCCAGGCGGCGGCGATCGCGGCCAGCCGGTTCTCATCGGCGGGCGCAAAGGGATCCAGCGAGGCGCACAGTTCGCGCCAGGGCTGCGCCCACTGCGCGCGATCGCCCTGCAGCAGCCCCACCATCTGCCGTGACCAGTCAAGATACTCCTGCGCCAGCATCGGCAGGTCGAGCAGCCACTCACCGGGATAGTCGACGATTTCCAGATAGAGCGTCGCGCTCTCTTTGAAGTGACGCAGCAGCGAATCCTGCGAGCGATAGCGCAGCGCCAGCCGCATTTCACTGACGCCGCGCGTCGGGGTCGGCCAGGCGGGCGGTGTGCCATAGAGCTGCGCCAGCCCTTCATCGTAGGTGAAGCGCGCCGTGCCCATGTCGCGCTGTGGAATGCGCTTGACGCCCAGCAGCCGCTCGTCGCGCACCACAGAAAAGAGCGGCAGGCGAGCGCCGCTGTGCACGTTAAGCAGCTGGTTAACTAAAGAGGTAATAAAAGCGGTTTTACCGCTGCGGCTCAGGCCGGTGACCGCCAGGCGCAGATGACGATCCGCGCCGCGGTTGAGCAATGAGAGTAGTTCAGACTTGTTTATCATCTTTTTCCCTGATGAAGCGCGCCGTCGCCCGCTTCATCACGCGCTGCAGCAACGGCTCCAGCGCCAGGGAAAGCAGAATGCGCAGAGGACGACGCGCAACCGATTTTACCGCCCAGCCGGTCAGTCCGGCAGGCCCGTAACTCACGGCATTGATAATGATGAATTTCCCGACCGACTTCAACGCGGGGGTCGCGCGGCGGCGAAAAGAGGACGTGCGTGAATATGACAAAGTAAACCTCCGGTTGAGCAGGATAACGGAACCGGTTCGGTTCCGTCAGGAAACATCAGAGCTGGCGAAAGCGGCTGCGCACGCTGAAGGTTTCAGACGTCACGTAGCGCTCTATGTCGCGCACGCTGTACTCATCGCGTCGCAGCGCGCTTTCCAGCCGGTCCAGCAGTTCGCCGGCGCTCGGCGTGCCGGGTCCCTCTGCGGCATCCGCCGATTTCGGGTCGAGCAGATAGCCCAGAATAAAGTAGGCGCTGACGGTGATGGCGAACAGGCCGAAAAACAGCGACAGCACCACAATCACGCGCAGCAGACGCACCGGGATATCGAGATACTCCGCCACGCCGGCGCAGACGCCCATCAGCTTCCCTTCTTCCGGCTTACGCCACAGCTTGCGTTTGATCATGGCTGCCTCCAGTTGGGATGCTCGGCATCCAGAATCGACTCCAGCGCATGGATGCGATCGCGCATACGTTCCGCCTCCTGCGTCAGCTGCTGCAGGCGCTGAAGATCGCCTGCCGACAGGTCGTTGCCGCTGCGGCGATTGCTGTAGTGCAGCCATAACCAGATCGGCGCCACGAACAGCACGAAAATGGTCAGCGGTATAGCGAGAAAAAGTGCGCTCATTGACTCTCCTTAATCAGTTTCGCAGTGCAAATAATCATTATTCGCTACGGTTCATTTTGGCTTTCAGCGCTTCCAGCTGCTGGCTGATTTCGTCATCGGCCTGCAGATCGGCGAACTGCGCGTCCAGCGATTTTGACTTGCCGAAACGCTGACTTTCCGCTTCCGCTTCCATATGGTCGATGCGACGCTCGAAAGATTCGAACCGCGCCATCGCCTCATCCAGCTTGCCGCTGTCGAGCTGACGACGTGCGTCGCGCGAGGTAGAGGCCGCCTGATGACGCAGCGTCAGCGCCTGCTGGCGAGCGCGCGTTTCACCTAGCTTTTTCTCCAGCTCGCCGATTTCGCCTTTCATGCGCTCCAGCGTCTCTTCTACGTGAACCACTTCCTGCTGCAGCGAGGCGATCAGCTCGGTGAGCTTTTGCTTTTCAATCAGCGCCGCACGCGCCAGATCGTCTTTCTCTTTACGCAGCGCCAGCTCCGCTTTTTCCTGCCATTCGGCCTGCTGGATTTCCGCCTGTTCAATACGGCGATTCAGCTGTTTTTTCTCTGCCAGCGCGCGCGCCGAGGTCGAGCGCACTTCAATCAGCGTGTCTTCCATCTCCTGAATCATCAGGCGTACCAGTTTCTGCGGATCTTCCGCACGCTCCAGCAGCGAATTGATGTTGGCGTTAACGATGTCGGCGAAACGAGAAAAAATACCCATAATGATGTTCCTCTTTGATTATGTTGGTGCGCCATGCGCTGATTGGTATATTCAAAAGTCGTGCCAGTTTTTATTTTATTGATTATAAAGAATATTTATTTTTTACAGCGCAGCGCGCCTCGCGTAAGGTAGTGAAATTGATTAAGAGATAGTGAATTTCATCATGGCTGGCAGCAACGATAATTTGTTGGGTGAATCCAACAACTTTTTAGAAGTGCTTGAGCAGGTGTCGATGCTGGCGCCGCTTGAGAAGCCTGTGCTGGTGGTAGGCGAGCGCGGCACCGGCAAAGAGCTGATCGCCAGCCGCCTGCATTATCTTTCCGACCGCTGGCAGGGCCCGTTTATCTCGCTTAACTGCGCCGCCCTCAATGAGAACCTGCTCGACTCCGAGCTGTTCGGCCATGAGGCGGGTGCCTTTACCGGCGCGCAGAAGCGCCATCTTGGCCGCTTCGAGCGCGCCGATGGCGGCACGCTGTTTCTCGACGAGCTGGCGACCGCGCCGATGCTGGTGCAGGAGAAATTGCTGCGCGTGATTGAGTATGGCCAGCTGGAGCGCGTCGGCGGCAATCACGCCTTGCAGGTTAACGTGCGGCTGGTGTGCGCCACCAATGAGGATCTGCCCGCGCTGGCGGCAGCGGGAAAATTTCGCGCCGACCTGCTCGATCGTCTCGCCTTCGATGTGGTGCAGCTTCCGCCGCTGCGCGAGCGCCGCAGCGATATTCTGGTGATGGCGGAACACTTCGCCATTCAGATGTGTCGCGAGCTGGGGCTGCCGCTGTTTCCGGGCTTTACGCCCGAGGCGCAGCAGACGCTGCTGGCGTATCAGTGGCCAGGCAACGTGCGCGAGCTGAAGAACGTGGTTGAGCGTTCGGTTTATCGCCATCACAGCAGCGAAGCGCCGCTCGACCGCATTATCATTAATCCCTTTGCGCCGCGCGCGCAGCCGGTGACAGCGCCGGAAGAAACGGCTGACGCCCTGCCCGCGTTGCCGCTCGACCTGCGACTCTGGCAGAACCAGCAGGAGCGCGCGCTGGTGGAAGCCAGCCTGGCTCAGGCGAAATTTAATCAGCGCCGCGCCGCCGATCTGCTGGGCGTGACCTACCACCAGCTGCGGGCGATGATGAAGAAGCATGGGATACAGGCGCGCGACGAGGGTTAATTTTTGACCTGACCGGGGTAGCCAAGCGCAGCCAACGCAGCTGCAGCGCAAAAGATGACGGGAAAAAGGATGGGCAAAAAAAAGCCCGCATACGCGGGCAACAATACTGGAAGCAATGTGAGCAATGTCGTGCTCTTCTTCGGTAGAGCCACCGTCGAAGCGCAATGAAATAATAATCATTCTTGTTCTCACTTGTAAAGCCCTAATTGAGAATTTTTCTCATTACCATAAACAGAGTGTGTCTTTAGCCTGCTCTCTGCCCAAATTCACCTCAGCCGCGCCCACATATTTTGGGACATTGCCGCCTTTGCGATACACTCAGCCTATTGCCCGAACACCGTTGAGTTCTATGCCAAAACTAATCCTGTCGCTGATGCTGCTCCTCAGCGTAATCAGCGCTTCTGCCTGGTCAGAAGAGAGCCGCGATATCCGCCACAGCGGCTTTGTCTACTGCGTCAACGGCACGCTAAATACCTTTAACCCGCAGATGGCGAGTAGTGGCCTTGCGGTCGATACCCTCGCCGCACAGCTGTATGACCGCCTGCTGGATGTCGATCCCTATACCTATCGCCTGGTGCCCGATCTCGCCTCCAGCTGGGAAGTGCGCGATAACGGCGCGACCTACCGTTTTCATCTGCGCAGCAAGGTCGCGTTTCAACACACGGCGTGGTTTACCCCCACGCGCACCATGAACGCGGATGACGTGGTGTTTAGCTTTGCCCGTATGTTTGATCGCCATCATCCGTGGCACAACGTTAACGGCGGCAGCTACCCCTACTTCGACAGTCTGCAGTTTTCCGATTCGGTGCAGAGCGTTAAAAAGCTCGACAGCAATACCGTAGAGATCCGGCTCAACAGCCCGGACGCCTCATTCCTCTGGCATCTGGCGACCCATTACGCGCCTGTGCTCTCGGCAGAGTATGCCGATCAGCTGACCCGCAGCGGCCGTCAGGAAGAGATGGATCGCCAGCCGGTCGGCACCGGTCCCTATCAGCTAAGCGAATATCGTGCCGGACAGTACATTCGGCTGGCGCGCAATCCTGCCTACTGGAAAGGCGTGCCGCGCCTGCAGCAGGCGGTTATCGATATGGGCGCAGGCGGCACGGGTCGCTTGTCCAAACTACTGACGGGCGAATGCGACGTGCTGGCCTATCCCGCCGCCAGCCAGATCTCTATTCTGCGCGACGATCCCCGCCTGCGCATGACGCTGCGTCCAGGGATGAATATCGCCTATCTGGCGTTCAACACCCGCAAACCGCCGCTCGATCGTCCCGAAGTGCGCCACGCGCTGGCGCTGGCGATCAATAACGAACGCCTGATGGAGTCCATCTATTACGGCACGGCGGAAACCGCCGCCTCGGTGCTGCCGCGCGCCTCCTGGGCATACGATAGCGAAGCGCGCGTCACCGAATATGACCCGAAAAAAGCGCGCGCGATGCTGGAGTCGCTGGGCGTGACCGATCTCCATCTGCGTCTGGTGGTGCCGTCCGCCTCGCAGGCGTGGAACCCCAGCCCGCTGAAAACGGCGGAGCTGTTGCAGGCGGATCTGGCGCAGGTGGGCGTGCAGGTCAGCATCGCGCCGGTCGAGGGTCGTTTTCAGGAGGCGCAGCTGATGGCGATGAACCACGATCTGACCCTCACCGGCTGGGCCACCGACAGCAACGATCCCGACAGTTTTTTCCGGCCGCTGTTGAGCTGCGCAGCGATCCGCTCGCAGACCAACTATGCGCACTGGTGTTCGCCCGGCTTTGATGAGGCGCTGCAGAAAGCGCTGCTGTCGCAGCAGCTGGCGGGCCGTATTGAGAACTATCATCTGGCGCAGCAGATGCTGGCGCGCGATTTGCCGGTGCTGCCGCTCGCCTCTTCGCTGCGGCTGCAGGCCTATCGCCACGATATTAAAGGCCTGGTATTGAGTCCCTTCGGCAACGCCTCTTTTGCCGGGGTCTACCGTGATGAGCGCGAGGAGCCGTAAGTGATCATCTATATGTTGCGTCGTCTGTTATTGCTGGTCATTACCCTGTTCCTGCTGTCGCTGGTGGGCTTTAGCCTGAGCTATTTCACGCCCAACGCGCCGCTGGAAGGCGCCTCGCTGTTCGATGCCTGGTGGTTCTGGTTCAGCGGCATGCTGCAGTTTGATTTTGGCGTCTCCAGCACCAACGGCCAGGAGATTGGGCTGCAGCTGCGCGAAGTCTTTCCGGCCACGCTGGAACTTTGCGTGCTCTCTTTTGTGCTGGCGCTGCTGACCGGCATTCCGCTCGGCATCTGCGCGGGCGTGATGCGTAATAAATGGCAGGACAAACTAATTAGCGCACTGGCGCTGCTCGGCTTCTCCATGCCGGTGTTCTGGCTGGCGCTGCTGTTCACGCTGTTTTTCTCGCTGACGCTCGGCTGGCTGCCGGTATCCGGCCGCTTTGACCTGCTCTATCCGGTACAGAATATTACCGGCCTCGCGCTGGTGGACGCCTGGCTCAGCCCGTCGCCGTGGCGTCACGAGATGCTGGTCAGCGTGCTGACGCATATGATCCTGCCGGTGATTGTGCTGGCGGTCGCCCCCGCTACCGAAGTGATCCGCCTGCTGCGCGCCAGCACCAGCGAAGTGATGGATAAAAACTACGTGAAAGCAGCCGCGACGCGCGGGCTGTCGCGCTTTACCGTGATCCGTCGCCACGTGCTGCACAATGCGCTGCCGCCGGTGATCCCGCGTTTAGGGCTGCAGTTTTCTACCATGCTGACGCTGGCGATGATTACTGAGGTAGTGTTCAACTGGCCCGGCCTGGGCCGCTGGTTGATCAATGCGATTCGCCAGCAGGATTACGCGGCGATTTCCGCCGGCGTAATGGTGATTGGCGGGCTGGTGATCCTGGTGAATGTGATTTCCGATATCGTCGGCGCAGCGATGAATCCGCTGAAGCATAAAGAGTGGTATGCGCTGCGGTAGTTACCGGAGGCGTAAGATGCAACCGTCCCGACTGCATGGGTTATTGACTGTGTGCCGGGATGTTGTTGATGAGGTTATGGGTGTTATCTGCTAGCCAGGCCCTGTGTTGCCGCCGTCGCCGCCTGAAGTCCCTGCTGCAACGAACTGCCGGTGACGAACGGCTTCATTGCCGTGTCAAATGCCTGCTTCGCTATTTCATCAGCGGTCGGATTCAGCGTGCCTTTAGCCCGCAGCGCTTCTCTGGCCGCCGCCAGCGCTTCCGGGTTTGCCTGGGCCTTCAGCCCCGCTATCTCACCCTGCGTCCGCGCTATATCCGCAACCTGCACGCCGATTTCCGCAATCATCTGCGCGGTTTGCAGGCGCTTCTGCTCTTTCTCTTTGTTAAAGATCGGACTGATGCTGTCGTTGGCATGCTCCGGATCGCGGCTCAGGTCAGCCAGGCTCTGCTGCTGGCTGGCTTGATCGTCGTCACCTGAAGGATTGAGAGTTCATCCTGTTCTGCCGGACTCAGACCGCCTTCAGCACGCGCTTTTTTTCCAGCAGCTCAATGGTACGGCTGGCATAATCAGCCTGTAACATGCCCGCTTCATTTGCTTTATCGACACAGTCCTGAGCACCAGAGCAGTTCACCACGCTTTCATGTTGCTCAGCATTTATTTTCTTATATTTTTCAACAACATCGCTACAGGCATCTCCAAGGCACTGAGCCATTTCTTTGGCCTGATCCTGGTTTTTTTGCACACCCAGCGCATTATTCTCAACAACAACGTTATCCGGTGCGCAGCTTGGCACCTAACGTACTTTTTCCTTGTCCTTTCAGCAGATTACATCGTATTTCACCTGCTGCGTGCCGGGCATCACAACTTTTTGCCCCGACGCTACTTTTTCTCCCGCGCACGCTACCGCACTGGTCAACATCACCAGGTACAGCAGCCACCGCGCCGCCTTCCTTAACCTTTTCATCACGCTTTCCCTGCGTTTACCGTTCGCGCATTTTAACAGCACTTTTGCCGCTGTCACGCCGCGGCGCGAAGCCTGGACGCACCTTGCCTGTGGCCCAGCTCCGCGTCTGCCGGGCGCGGGCTGGCGAGGCCCGTAAGCGACGGTACGGCGCTCTGTGGCACTGATGGCTGAAGGATGTGAGGCTTTGCATGACCGTGCCGTGGTCGGACTGCTTCACCTGCCTGGCCACCGGAGCACCGCAGCCTCAGTAGACGATGAGTTTGTATGAACCCGCCGAACCGGGGCGGATAGCGGAAGCTGGCTGTGGCGGTAAGGAGTGACCCGCGCCGTTTGCGGGGCACGACCAGACGTAGACAGGCGACGCCGGGCGGGCATTAACTTCCTTCAGCGGAGGCCGCAGGCCGACCACCTTATTGCTGTTGGCTGAAGACGATGAGGTTACTGAGGTGAGGTCTTACCGACGGTTCCGCCGCTGACGCCGCCAGGGATGGCGGCCGCACCCGGTGCCTGTACGCCAGAAAGTCGTGTACCCAAAGCATCACAGCCGACCACGCGCTGTGAGTTCCACAGCCGGGCCGTTCATCGTGCAATATTTTTACGGGGTGAGTGGCTTGAACAGGCGGGATTTATTGACGGGATGCCGCTGAAGATACGGGTGATGCCGGACTGCATCGTTATCACTACCCAAGATACCCGCGAACTGTGGGGCTGCGTCGAAGGGTTAAGCATGTTACCCATTAACCGCCGGAAGGTCTCGAAGTGGCTGAAGGAGTTTCCCGGCGCGATGAACAGCACCAGCGCTGAGCCGAAGTTTAAGCGCAGCAGAAGGTATTTTGCGTAGGGGCCGACGGAACGATCCCGGCCAATAAAGGCCGGGATGATAATGCCATTTTATAAATGGCAGACTTTTAATTTATTAATTACATTTAGGATTGTTCCTGACGGGAGGACTGTTTCATTTATACTATCGCTAGTATCAGTACTCCATACAAGCCTATCTCCAGCACTTGTCTTAATAAAGTAAAGATAACAACGATTATCCTCCATCGGAATACATGTCATATCAAATAAACCATCAATCAATTTCTCACCATTACCAAGAAAATAATCCTTAGCGTTTTTGTAAAGTTCATCAGCGCTAAAATCTAAGTCATTGATAAAAAGCTCGTTAATTGGTGCCTTTGAATAGAAGCTAAACGTAGTTCGTAACTCAAAAACATCAACGGCATCAAACAGTTTTTTACCTTCAACATATAAAGTGAAAATCCCATTTCTCCAGATGTCATCTGGATCATTCCAGCATTCAACAACTTCAAACTGGAGAGCAAAACAATATGGATCGCCAAAAATCATTTTACCCTGACTCCTAATTGTTTCTGGATTGCTGTTGGTATCTGATCACTGGTCAAAGCATTCTTATCTGCGGTGCTTCCATTCCAGTGATACTCCCCATTCGTACCAACAAAACGATGTATATTCCCTTGGCTATCAACAGCAAATCGAACCTCTTTATTTGGGTACTGCTTTGTACTCGGAATTGATTGCTCGAAAAGCTTTAGTGAATCTTGAGGTTCAATACCGGCATTAGGTCTATTACTTGGCTGACCTAGTGTATGCTTTGGATTCGATTTATATATTAAACCATTAGCAGTAACAGTTGGTTGTGCCGTAGGTAAGGGACTTCCCTTACCACCTTTCCCAACCCCTGCCGCAATTCCAGCAGCACTTGTCCCTACCGCCTGAGCCAGCGAGTTTATCGCAAGCTGTTTCGCTTCTTCCGAGTCACCAGACGCCAGCGCGTTGTGAATGGCTGCCGTTCGATCTGCTTCAAGCTGGATCGTCGTCACTTGAAGGATCGAAAGTTCATTCTGTTCTTCCGGGCTCAGACCGCCATGAGTACGTGCTTTTTCCAGCAACTCATTAGTACGGTTGGCATAATCAGCCTGCAACCTGCCAACTTCATTCGCTTTATCAACACAGGCCTGAGTGCCAGAGCAGTTCACTACGCTTTCATGCTGCTCAGCATTTATTTTCTTATATTTTTCAATAACAGCGCTACAGGCATCTCCCTGGCACTGGGTCATTTCTTTGGCCCGTTCCTGGTTTTGCTGGACGCTCAGCGCATTATTCTCAACCGTCGTCTTCCCTGCCTGCGCGCCTGCAACCGCATCCGCCGAACGGCCTCCGGTCAGCCCGCCCGCCAGACCCGCCGCCAGCGTCGCCAGTGCGCTCACCGTCTGCTTCTCGGTTTCCGACAGCTCTGTCGCGCTTTTCCCGTAGACCTCCAGCGCTATCATGCCGGCCATTTCTGCCGTGGCCGCGCCTGCCGCGCCCACCAGCGCGTTGCTGCCCTGCGCCGCTGCCAGTGCCGCGTTTACCGCCGCGTGCGCCATCACCTTGCCGGCGTCATCTAAACCGCTGCTGCCGATAAGGCCTGCGATATAGGGCGCTGCCCCACCTGCAACAGCCTGCGCCACGCTACCGCCCGCAATACCCTGTATCGCCGCCGTCGCCGCCTGAAGTCCCTGCTGCAACGAACTCCCGGTGCCGAACGGCTTCATTGCCGTGTCAAAAGCCTGCTTCGCTATTTCATCGGCGGTCGGATTCAGTGTGCCTTTAGCCCGCAGCGCTTCTCTGGCTGCCGCCAGCGCTTCCGGGTTTGCCTGGGCCTTCAGCCCCGCTATCTCACCCTGCGTCCGCGCTATATCCGCAACCTGCACGCCGATTTCCGCAATCATCTGCGCGGTTTGCAGGCGCTTCTGCTCTTTCTCTTTGTTAAAGATCGGAGTGATGCTGTCGTTGGCATGCTCCGGATTGCGGCTCAGGTCAGCCAGGCTCTACTGCTGACTGGCTTGATCGTCGTCACCTGAAGGATTGAGAGTTCATCCTGTTCTGCCGGACGCAGACCGCCTTCAGCACGCGCTTTTTCTAGCTGCTCAATGGTACGGCTGGCATAATCAGCCTGCAACATGCCCGCTTCATTCACTTTATCGACACAGTCCTGAGCACCAGAGCAGTTCACTACGCTTTCATGTTGCTCAGCATTTATTTCCTTATATTTTTCAAAAATATGGATACAGTTATCTCCAAGGCACTGAGCCATTTCTTGGGCCCGTTCCTGGTTTTCCTGCACAACAAGCGCATTATTTTCAACTTAAAAGGGAATCTGCAAATTCTTTTACTTGCATGATAATTTCGTTTATCTCATCTTTTGAGATGGTTATATCTTCAATATTGGGATTATTAATACATCCCCAGACATTTTTTTCTCCACTTTCATCCTTTATAAGATGCTCTGTTTGACCGCCAATAATTCTCAATGAACCTTCATTTGCAACAGCAAAGAAACACCCACCAAAACTACTAACATTTGAAGATGTGATACAATAATCAAATACTTGCTCTGGATATTCATCATCTTCTGAAGGTTCCGGGTACGCCAAATTAAGTAAAGCCTCAAAAGCCTCTTTTTTCGGCAAGGTAAAGATCTCTCTATTCTCAGGATGTGAGACCAAAGCACAATCTTTACCAGTAATTTCATAAAGATCAGTAGATAAGGTTGATGTCCTGATGTCATCTGGATATAAATTTCCATTGATGAGCAAATAGAACAATCCATTCTCGTAAGATTCACTCCATTGAGGGATATAATCTGTCCAAATAGCAAAACGATATGGGTCACCAAAAATCATTTTTATCTCCATTTCCCGGGTAAGCCAAATTCTTTTCTTACAGTATTTGGAACTTCACTTTTTTTCAGCGGAACTGTTTTATCTCCTGTACTACCAGACCAGTGCCACGATCCATCATTGGTATTTGTAAATTGATGGACATTGCCATCGGTATCAATTGCATAACGTTTTTTCCCTGCTTCAATTGAATTGCCAAACAAAGTGATCGAATCTTTAGGCTCAGTCCCTGCTTTTAGGCTATATCCTTGCTGTCCGGGCGTATGTTTCCTATTCGATTGATAAACTAGGCCATTACTAGCTTTGACCGGCTGCGGTACGGGAACAGCACTTCCTTTGTTTCCGCCTTTCCCAACCCCCGCAGCTATTCCCGCAGCACTGGTTCCTGCCACCTGAGCCAGCGAGTTGATCGCAAGCTGCTTCGCCTCCGCTGAATCTCCGGACATCAACGCGTTATGAATTGCAGCGTTTCTGTCTGCCTCAAGCTGGATCGTCGTCACCTGAAGGATTGAAAGCTCGTTCTGTTCTGCCGGACTCAGACCGCCATCAGCACGGGCTTTTTCCAACAACTCACTGGTACGGTTAGCATAATCAGCCTGCAACCTGCCAACTTCATTCGCTTTATCAACACAGTCCTGAGCGCCTGTACACTCCACAACCCTCTTTTGTTGTGCCGCTGAGATCTGCTTGTACTTCTCGGTTACTGCTCCTTCACAGACTTTGTTGCCCTGACACTGCGACATTTCCTGAACGCGGGACTGGTTTTCCTGCACACCCAGCGCATTATTCTCAACCGTCGTCTTCCCTGCCTGCGCGCCCGCAACCGCATCCGCCGAACGGCCTCCGGTCAGGCCGCCCGCCAGGCCTGCCGCCAGCGTCGCCAGCGCGCTCACCGTCTGCTTTTCGGTTTCCGACAGCTCTGTCGCGCTTTTCCCGTAGACCTCCAGCGCTATCATGCCGGCCATTTCTGCCGTGGCCGCGCCTGCCGCGCCAACCAGCGCGTTGCTGCCCTGCGCCGCTGCCAGTGCCGCGTTTACCGCCGCGTGCGCCATCACCTTACCGGCGTCATCTAAACCGCTGCTGCCGATAATGCCTGCGATATAGGGCGCTGCCCCACCTGCTGCAGCCTGCGCCACGCTACCGCCCGCAATACCCTGTATCGCCGCCGTCGCCGCCTGAAGTCCCTGCTGCAACGAACTCCCGGTGCCGAACGGCTTCATTGCCGTGTCAAATGCCTGCTTCGCTATTTCATCAGCGGTAGGATTCAGCGTGCCTTTAGCCCGCAGCGCTTCTCTGGCTGCCGCCAGCGCTTCCGGGTTTGCCTGGGCCTGCAGCCCCGCTATTTCACCCTGCGTCCGCGCAATATCCGCAACCTGCACGCCGATTTCCGCAATCATCTGTTAATCGTGGCTAAACAAGATATTAAGCCAGAAGGATGTATTTCCAAAGCGTTAGGGCTGCTGAAGGTGGGCTATACCAGCATCCGCCACGCCGATCGCAACGATATAACCACGTATTACAGCCGCTGTCCCAGTATTAACCTTAAGGGCAGCCGGCTGACCGAGGCGGGCCTTACCACCGGCAAACAGATTAAGGTGACGGTAGAGCCAGGACGGCTGATTATCTGTACCGGTGAAGGTAATTGGCTTGTATTGAAAGTAAAATCCCGGAGCAGTAGCCGGGATAGTTGTTTATTCAATGGGCGTTGCTACATATTCGTCAAGGATATGAACATCTTCAACATTGCATTCCGGATAGATCCATTTTTCCCAGTTGGTAATAACCCATTCTGTACTTAATGCTCTACCTTCGGTTGATGCACTTTCGATTGGTAAAGATATCAAAATCAGGCCCGCTTTATGACCGGAAGATACAACCAAGCCATGAGTTTCAAATAAATCTATGACCATAAAGTCAACCCAGTTTTCATATGGCCAAACAGCAGGCAATCTAAAAACTGTACCTCGCTTTATAGACTTACTTTTATAATCGATAAGTTTCATTATTTCACCTTCAAATCATGACCGCCTGACTTATCTATGCTGTTAGGGATTTTTTGCATAGAGAAATCAACTTCACCTAAATGCTTACCTTTCGGGCTGACAACTTCAAATCGTCCATGCTGTGTATCAAGAGCATAAAGATTTCCGTCCTGCCCGCGATACACGTCACCACCACCATTCTTTTTAGTCAACTGGTTGTCCTTGATCGTGCCATTTGCTGCTGCAACCTGTGGAGCGGTTTGTTTTATAACTGCCACACGTTCTCCCGGAGGGAGGCCAGCAAGGTTTTTTTCAAAATGACCAACAGTCTGCCCTCTTGCAATTTTGGCATTTGAATTAATTGACGGAAGCTTACCAGCCTTACTCACCCCGCCCAGCGCACTTAGCGCCACGCCCGCAATAATATCCGCCTGAACTTGATCGAGGCTATATTTCGCCATGATCCGCTCTGACACTTGATTGCTGGCAACGATCCCGTCTGCGTCCATCTGGTGCGCCCAGGTTGCCGTCAAATCGTAGACCATCTTGATCGGGATATCTTCGCCCATTGCCCGATCTATTGCCTGTTTCACCGCCATGCTATCGGCCAGCACGTTGCCGTATTTCTGCTGGCAGGTGGCCGGGCTGGTTGCACAGTCGTTAATAAGCTGGTGCTGCTGTGCGGTACTCAGCTCTTCATACTTTTTAATGATGCCGCTACAGTCACCACCACGAGCCTGGCAGGCCTTCATTTCTGCAGACTATGCATCTATCTGCTTACTGCTTAGATAGTTATTCTCAACAAAATCCCAGCCACAAGGGCTGGGATTCATATATTAAGAAAGAAGATTAAATACCTCACTTCTTAGTTGATCTAATTCTTCATTTTCGTCTATTAGAATCTTCCCTTTACTATAAAGAACAAGATCATTCAAAGACCCCATGCCACCATATAATCCCAGCAAGGAATACTTGGTAACATCAGGTTCTATTTCATATTGTTTGGCTAGCCTAAAAATACTGGCAGACCAATCAGCATAGCCGCCTAATTCTAGTAGGACGGCCATACGCTCCATTTTCGTTTTGATGGCCTTTGATTTTTCATTAGTCATTTTAGCGCTTTAACCTCCATAATTTCAGCCCCCCTAATAGCCCAAGCCTTAGGCACTACAATCTGTTGAGTTCCCCCAACATATAACCCATTTTGAGAACCAACCTCTCCTATATAAATTTTTGTACCAACCGGTGTTTCAATTGCTATTGAGGAGTCTATTGGCGAAGTTCCTCCTTCTGGCCACTTTGGCAATACCGCTTTATCAATTCTTGTGTGGAGAACACCCTGGGGCGGCTCAGAGCTAAAAAACTGACCAAAAGGTTTGTCTGATACTCCAGCACGATACAGGATAGTATCTTTCTTCAACACAACCTCTTGATATTTAGCACCACTAAATGTTTTAGCCAGATCATTGTCCAAGGGGCCAGGCTTTATAGCCGAGTATTCACCAAGAATTTTATTAGGAAAGTTTATTGCAACATTCGCAGTGGCAGACTCAGCCTTACCAACCACTTTAGCAACAATTTTCTCTGTCACACCTGCAGTGATTTTAGCAGTACCGGCACCGCCAGCTATCAGCCCGGCGATATCGGTAACCAGCTTGCCGCCTTCAACGCCCGCGTTAAACGAGCCGCTGGCCCCGGCTTTCTGGTATTCCACCTCCATCCGGTTAATACGGTCAATATAAGACTGCTTCACCGCATCCGAAACGTTACCCAATACATCGC
This sequence comes from Pantoea sp. Z09, assembly GCF_022394795.1. Classification (NCBI taxonomy): domain Bacteria; kingdom Pseudomonadati; phylum Pseudomonadota; class Gammaproteobacteria; order Enterobacterales; family Erwiniaceae; genus Pantoea; species Pantoea sp. Z09. The sequence continues at coordinate 1,833,241 of NZ_CP092373.1, read as the reverse complement.
CGCTGTTAAACAGCGTTTTCAGTGCTTCGTAAGTTTCAACTGGACTGCTGGCCGTTTTGACAATCCCGTCAACGGCATCATACAGCCCCGACGGAACCCCAGCTATCATACCCGCCGCAAAGCTGCCATCCTGCCCAAGGTCAATCGCTGTCCATTTTGCCTGTGCTCCGGCTTTACAGGCCACAGTTTGACATTCCGCAATTTCTTTTTCTTTCTGAGCCTGCTGTTTCTGGCTCAAATAGTTATTCTCAACAACAACGTTATCCGGTGCAGAGTCTTAAGCCGGAACCGCTTTTTCCCTGTGCTTTCCGTCGCTTACAACCCATTTTCCCTGTTCCGTTTTGATGCCCGGACAGTTTTTCCCCAACGCACCTTTTTCGTCCGTGCACGCTACCGCACTGGCGAACATCACCAAGCACAACAGCCATGTCAGCGCTTTTCTCAGCCCTTGCATTACGCTTCCCCTGCGTTATCCGTCCGTGCATTTTAACAGTACTTCTCTCCCTGTAATTACGGGTTTTCATCGGGGCGCTGTGCCGGTTCACAGATACGGTGAACAGGATTGCCGATGTATTACAGGTGTCGCTGGATGAGCTGGTTGGCCGCAAAATTATTTCGGAAGAGGTGAAGATCCGTAATCATACGCTACATGCCCTGTGGCAGAAGGCGGATCTGTTGCCTGGCTCCGACCAGCAGGCGTTGATCGCTGTACTGGACAGTTTTGTTAAGAAGTCGATGGTAGAACAGGTAATAGGATTTAACAGCAGGCGTTAACTGAGCGCGGCAGACGTGAGTTCGCACCTCACGCCAGCCGCTGACCATAAGCAACTAACGAGGAGTTGATCATGGCTGACACGCATCATAAGCCAGAGCCGCACACACCCACAACAGCGGCGCATTATTACAGAGTAGGATACCGGCCTAAAAGGGGCCAGCCGAACCCGCTGCCACAGCTCACCATCAAAGGCCGCTGGCTGGAAGTACTCGGCTTTACTATCGGACAGAAGGTGGAGGTCATCACCGAACCCGGACAGCTGCTTATACGGCTGGCGGCTGAAGAAGGCTGCTGACGGGCAGGTGAAAAAAATCCCGGCTCGAGGGCCGGGATAAAGATCATTTACTTAATAATTCGTTTATATTTTTTAGTGCATTCAGTAGATCAGGATCATTTTGAGAAATAGATTCTTTTCTGAAGGATGCAACCGCATATATTTGCTCTAATACAAACCAGTGCTCGTGAAATTCATCTTTCCACTTAACATCAACAGACTGTAGACAAAATAATAAACCCTCTAAACTATCAATTAATTTCTTAAGGGAAATTTTCCCTGATTCATAAAGAGTTAACATATCCTTCATCAGAGAAATTTGACGCTTATCGTACTCATTGATACTCATTTCTGATAATAAAGTCATTGCTTTATCCTCCCAAAATCAACAGTTACGATTGTGCCAGTTTTAGTGTCCGTAATAACAGTTATATTATTTTTACTGTCATAATACGCTGTTGTTCCCGGCCTCTTGCCTACTACGGCATTCTCAGGTCGTATTGCATTTTCCACTGTAGAAGGTGTTATACCTTGTCTTTGCATACGATCCAGGGAGTGTCCAGAGTAATCACGATTTCCTATGACTTTTGGTTTATTCTGCCCATCAATTATGTTTAGAGGATTACCTTTTGAACCAGTCGGTGTTTTTGCAGAAATCTCATCGCTGGCCTTATTAATCAGCTTCGACGCTTCAGCAACATCCCCTTTCTTCAGCGCCGCTTCCGCTGCCTTAATCACCTTCCCTGCCGCATCACCTGCGCCGGGGATGATACCGATTGCAGCCACCAGATAATCCAGCGCACTCTGCGCCTCCGCAAAGCTCTTAATATCACCGACGACAGGCACGAAGTCAGCGCCCAGCGATACCATTTCTTTCAGTGCTTCGCGCCGTTCCGTGTACATCATCACCGAGCAGGCTTCGGCGCTCATGCCGCCGCAGTTGGCCTTCTTATAACGCTCGTTTTCCGCCTCAACGTACTCACCGGCCTTCTTCTCAACCGTTTTGCCTTCAGACTGGGCCTGCGCGATATCAGCCAGCGAGTTATTCTCAACCGCGTTTTTACCCGCCTGCGCACCCGTCACCGTACCGGCCGTGTTTCCGCCCGCAAGTCCGCCCGCTATACCCGCCGAAACCGTCGCCAGCATGCTTACCGTCTGTTTCTCTGACTCGCTCAGCTCTCCCGCCGTCTTGCCCGGATACAGCGCCGCTATTATCGCTTTCGCCGCCAGCTCTCCAGACGCCGCGCCCAGCGCGCCCGTTGCCGCATTATTGCCCTGCAACGACGCCATTACTCCGCCTAAAAGCGCGTGCGCCAGCGTATTCGCTACCGGATCACTTTCCGTTCCCTTCAGCAAATGCGCAAGCTCTGGCGCCGAGGCTCCCGCCAGCGCACCGACCACGTCTCCGCCCGCCAGGCCCTGCAACGCCGCCGTCACCGCCTGGATACTCCGCTGCACTTCGCTGCCTGTGCCCGTATCCAGGCCGCTCAGTGCCCCCTGCGTTGCCGCAATATCCGCAACCTGCACGCCGATTTCCGCAATCATCTGCGCGGTCTGCAGGCGCTTCTGCTCTTTCTCTTTGTTAAAGATCGGACTGATGCTGTCGTTGGCATGCTCCGGATCGCGGCTCAGGTCAGCCAGGTTCTGCTGCTGGCTGGCCTGATCGCGAACCACAATCGTTCCCTCAGCCACGGCAGACTGGGTCGTGCCTTCGGCATGCCCCTTGCTGCCGGCGCCGGCAAGCAGGGTGTTTGCCATATTACCAGCAAACTGCCCACCCATACTTACGCCAGAGCTAATCCCTGCTCCCTGATGCTCAGTTTTGTAATCCGCCTGATTATCCATATCTGTAAAGCCCAGGGTCCCGGTCTCAAGACGGTTCTTGCCGGCATCCGCCTGGCTGGCGATAACCGCGCCGTTCAGCTGGGTGTGGCTCCCAACGGTAATGTCAAAGCCGCCTTCTCCGGCATAGATACCGCTCTGCTCCAGCACGCTGCTGTAACTGCTGTGCATCTTGTCCTGGCTGGCATTGACGTAGCCCGATCCCGTCATGGAGCCGAAGCTGAAACTGCCGCCTGCGCCAAAGCTGCTCTGCTTCGCATCGTAATTATCGCTGTCCTGCAGACTGGTTATCGTCAGGTCACGCCCGATGTCCGCCGTAACGCGGTTGCCGTTCACCTGCGCGCCGCTGAGGATGGTATCGCGGCCGCTGGTGATGGACAGGTCGCCTCCGCTGTCCAGCGTGGTTTCACTCCAGAGGGTAGCGTCGCCCTTTTCATGCCCTTTAGCGCCATTGACGCTGGCAAAGATACTCAGACCTGCGCTTCCGGCACCTGCGCCCAGGCTGACGCCCAAACCGCCACCGCTGCTGCTGTTCTTGCCGGTTGTCTGTTGCGTGCTGGCAGCGCCCGCCAGGGTGATGTCACTGGCTGCATGTAAAGAGGTATCCCCGCCGGCTTTCAGCTGACTGCCTGCAATCAGCAGGTCTCCGCTGTTGATTCCGTTTCCTTTACCCGTCGCATCGATACTGAGGTTTTTACCGGCGTTGATGGTCGAGCCGCTGACCGAATCAGAGACCTGATGCTGCTGTGATTTCGATTGCTGGGTCGACAGCGAAAGGCTAATGCCCGCGCCGTTATTAGGATCGCCCTTGACCTGCGCAAGCTGGCTCGCCTGGCTCGCCTGCACCCCGGAAAGTACCGATTTGTCGCCTGCAAAGCGGCCAGTCGTCCGTCACTCTCCTGTTTTGCCGACTGCGCGGTAGCGACAGCGCTGTTAACCGCCTCACCGACGGCGCCTGACAGCGCCAGCGTCAGGCCGCTGGTGCGTTGCTCCATTCGTTCATCATGCGTACGCAGGTCATGCCCCGGCGTGATGGCCACGCTGTCGCCCTGAAGGGCCATATTGCCAGCGGCAATAAGATCGGCCCCGTTGACCTGCAGCTGCTTACCGGCCGTAATGGAAACATCGCCGGCGGTGCTGCCCACCGTACTGAAGCTCTGGCTCTGGGTGGTGCCTTTGTCTTTGATCTCATGAAGGGTTTTACTGCTGCCAATACTCAGGCCGAGGCCGCCCGTACCCATCAGGCCACTTTTGTGGGTTTCTGAGAAACGCCAGCTGGAATCGCTGTTCGTTGCGGCGCCAATCTCAACGTTATTGCCAGCGCTCAGGGCCACCTTGCCGTCACCGACCAGCTGCGATCCTGTCACCGTTAGATCATTTCCAGCGGAAACAGAGACGCTATTACCGCTCAGCAGCGTGCCTTTTTCACGGGTGGCGCTCTCTTCCTGAATGGTGTGCGTGGTCTTTTTGCTGAACAGGCTTTTTTTGGTTTTGGTCTCTTCTTTGTAGTAATAATCGCTTTCTGCAGCGGTCCCCAGATCGACGTTATGACCCGCCTGTAAGGCAATATCCTGCTGCGCCGTCACGTCGCTGGCCTGGCTGGTGATATCATGACCGGCCTTCACGCTGATATCTCCGCCGCTGACAATTTCCGTGCCCTGCTGACGCACCGCCTCATTGATGACGGTTTTTTTGCTGCCGCGCTCGCTGTTGCCGGCTCGGCTCGCTTCCGCGTTCAGGCTGATATCGCGCCCGGCCTGCAGCCCAACGTCGCCCTCGGCGACAATCGCTGCCGCCTGGCTGGTGAGATCTTGCCCGGCAGAGAGCGAAAGGTCGCCGCCGCTGGTTATAGTGGTACGATCAACGTCCGAGGAGTGGGTCTCTTTATTTCCCTTGCTGCTGTTCTGGCTGGTTGCCGCGCTGTTCAGCAGCAAATCATTACCAGCAGCCAGCGCCGTGTTGCCTTTGCCCGCCAGCGAACTGGCGGTAACGCTCAGGTCGTGCCCCGCTTCCAGCGCTAAATCGCCGCCGGCCGATAGCTGGCTGCCAGCGTAACTCACCGTTTGACTGCTGGTTTTTTCGGTTGTGTACCAGCGCACTTTTTCGCCGCCCTGCGACTGCCCCTCAACCTGCTGATTGCCGGTAATGGCGATATCATTCCAGGCATTCAGCAGCATATTGCCGCCAGAGGTGAGATTTGCCGCCGTGAGGTTGATGTTATTGCCGGCGCTCAGACTCAGGGCGTCGATTGAGTCGATCGACGCCGTCTGCGCGTTAAGCGTTTCGCTAAAGGATTTGGTGCCCGCATCCAGGCTCCACTCTTGTGTGGTGGTCAGGCTGTTGATACTGCCATCAAGGCTTTCAAGCTCGACCTTTTTGCCCTTAATCGCTGAACTCACATTATTGATATCGCCCAGCGCGCTGAGTTGCAGGTCGCCGCCAGCGCTCATCAAGCCGGCGCTGAGGTTATCAATGCGGTTCTGGCTGTCAGCTGTCAGGCTATTTTTTGCCGTCAGCGTGCCGCCCTCGTTAACGATGTTGCCGCCAGATAAGGTGACGTTTTTGCCTGCAATGACGCTGCCGTTATGCATCTCGGCATCGTTGGCGGAGAGGTACACTTTTGGCACCATGACCGTCTGGCCGTTTATCGTCGCGGCTTCCCACCAGATAATGCTGCTATCCAGCGCGGCAACCTGCGCGGCGCTAAGGGACAGACCAAACTGCAGGCCCAGCGACTGCTGGGCTGCCGCTGCGTTATCCATCAGATAGCGCATTTGATCCAGATCGGAGCCAATGCCGTGCAGATAGCGGCTGCCTGTCTGTTTCAGCACTGCATTGCTGACGTAGCGCGTATCAAACGCGGCATCCCCCAGGAAGCGATAATCGCGCTCTGGGTTGAGGTTCAGGCGGTTAAGCAGATAGGCGGATCCGAGGAAAGTATTGACGTCGGTATATTGCTGGCGGGTTTCCGCCGTGACGCTGCCGGGCTGCTTGTCCAGCAGCGCGCTCAGTTCGCCAAACAGGCTGCTGTCCAGCTGACCCAGCCCGTCGAGTTTGGGATTGACGGTGATTAAATAGGGGCTGTCGCTGTCGCCCGCCACGAAGTAGCCGTTGCTGCTGGCTGGCAGAGGATAAGCGCTGGTATCCACCTTAGCGGGCGCGGCGTTTTGCCATGAAACCGGCGTCAGGCTGCCTGTTTCCAGGCTGCTCGCACCGCCCAGGGCCGCCTGGCCCTGCTGTTTACCTGCCAGCGGCGTTAACGCCGCGTCATCCGGTTTTGTGCTATCCAGCGCCACGCCTGCATTGACCTGCTGTAGCGCGTTCTCGAGCTGATCTTGCCAGGCAGGTGAACTCACCGCGACCTGACTGCTGTTGGCTAACGCCTGACGCTGAGTCGCCTCTGCCTGATTCAGCGCGGCTAATCCAGCCATCGCAGGCGCGGACAGGGTATTGCCGCTCCACCCGGCATTCGCGGTGGTGGCGGTGTTGCTGATATCGCCGCTAAAGCTGGCGCTGACGTTGCCGCCAGCCTGAATTACCGAGCGATAGAGTTCGCCAGGCGTGAAGCTGGTTTCATGGCCGGTAAGGGTGTACACAATGTAATTGCTTTCTGCATTGGGCAGGCGTGAACCGGCGGGTAAGCCAACGGTGGGTGACTCGCCTTGCCATTGATAGATCAGATAATCGTTCTGCGTGCCCGCCTGCCATGACTGGTTATTGAGCTGGTTGCCTGACAGGGCGATGTCGCGCTGCGCCAGTATCGTGCTGGCCTGGTTATCCAGGCTCTCTGCCTGAATCCTGAGATCCCGCCCAGAGCTAATACGCCCTGAGCCGCCATTGCTGATGACCTCCACGCTTGAGCTGTTTAAGGCAAATTTCTGCGTGGCCACTTCCGCTAGCGGCGCATAGTAATATCTCGTTTTAGTGTGGACAGAGCAGGCACCGTCAATCCCGGCGCAGCCGCCGCCGCTTTCGGTGACGGTTGTAATGGAGTAGGAACCGTAAGAACCTTCTGGCAGGTCGTTAATGTGGATTTTCAACGTGGCATCGCCCACGCCGTCCCGCGTCGGCTCATTAGTGCTGGTTTGGGTGACCTGTAGCCCGTCACGCGTATTTAGCAGATGCCCGGTCTTGATGCTGATATCGCCGTTCTGCGACTCGATGGTGCCTGAAGTGTTGATCACCTCGCCGCTGGCGTTGCCCGCCGCATCGCCCTGCATCCACAGGCTGTTGCCCGCCAGCATATCGCCGCGCTGGTTGCGGATGCTGTTGGCGTAGAGCGCCAGGTTTTGCCCGGCGTAGAGCAGCGCGGCGTTGATAATGCTGCCGGGAGAGCTGAGGGTGAGATTGCCGAGCGTGCCGGTAAAGCCATCAACAGTGATGTCGCTGCGGCTGTTCAGGCTGACGTTGCCGCCGCCCTGCAGCGTGCCCGCGCCGTTCATGCTGATGCGGCTGCCGCTCAGGCTGCTGTCGCCGGTGCCCGTCGTGATCTGCCCGTTGTTGGTGAGATCGCCGCCCGCGCTGAGCGTCAGCGCTTCGCCCTGTAGCGTTCCCTGGTTTTCAATCGCGCCGTCGCTGCTGATGCTGAGACGCTTGCCCGCCGCCAGCGTGTGGCGAGCGGTAAAACTGTTGATCAGCTTAAGCGTGGCGTCGCCGAGCGCGATTACCTGCCCCAGCTGGTCGAAGCCGCTGCTCTCCAGCAGCAGGTTGCCGCCGCTGAACAGCCTGCCGGTCGCCTGCTGCGTTACCTGCGCGGCTTTTACGTTCAGCTGATCCACGCCCAGCAGCGTTCCGCCATTGGTGAGCTGCGCGTAGTTTAGCGTCAGGTTGCCGCCCTGCGCGGTGCCCTGATTTTGCAGCTGCGTGCCGGTCAGCGTGCTTTGACCATCGGCCAGCAGCGTGCCGCTGTTGCTGACGTTTGCCGCGTTGAGCGTCAGCTGCGCCGCCTGCAGCCAGCCGCTGTTGGTGAACTGCGGCGCGTTCAGCGTCAGCTCGCCCGCCGACAGCACTCTGCCTGCATTGGTTGCCGACCCGCTGGCGGTGATGCGGCTGGTTGCACCCTGAATCAGACCATAGTTGTATAGCTCCGGCGTGGTGAGCGTCAGGCCGCCCTGGCTGAGCAGCGTACCGAGGCCCTCATTGGTGACGCGGCCGCTGGCGGTGAGCAGCAGGCTGTTGTCGCCCTGCAGACGCCCGCTGTTAGTGAGGGTGCCGGTGGTCAGCGCCAGCTCCGCGCCCTGCACGCGTCCGGCGTTATCGATGGCGGCGGCCTGCAGATCCAGCCTGCCGCCGCTCAGCAGCGCGCCGCTCTGCTGCTGCGTCAGCGTGTCGCCGAGGATGGCCGTAAGTCCGTTCACGCCGGAGATGTCGCCGCCGTTGTCTAACGTGGTGCCGTTCAGCGTCAGGTTTTTCGCTATCCACTGCCCCTGATTACTGAGGCCCAGCGCGCTGAGGGCGGCGTCGCCATTGGCGGTGATTTTACTCCCTGTCGACGAAGAGAGCGTGTCGCTGAGGTTGAGCTGCATGCCGTCGGCGCTCTGGATCGCGCCGCCGTTGGCGAGACGCACGGCAGTCAGCAGAATGTGCTGCCCCTGCCAGGTGCCGTTATTGGTCACGTTCTCGCTGCTGATGTTCAGCGTCCCCTGCGTCAGCAGCTGCCCGCCGGTGTTATTCACCAGCACGCGCGCGGAAGGAGACGGCAAACCGCGCAGGGTGGCGTTCGGGCCAAACGTCAAGGATTGCAGGCCGATCAGGCTGCCCTGATTGGTGACGCTGGCGGGCGTAAGGGTCAGGGTCTCGCCCTGTACGGCGCCGCTGTTATTGAGATTATCGCCCCGAAGCGTCATCGCTTTCTCAGCCAGCAGCGAGCCGCTGTTCTCGATACCCTGCGCGGCGATCAGCGAAGCGCCCTGCGACAGGATCTCCCCGACGTTGCGCAGCGCGCCGCTGACGGACGCCGTCAGGTCGCCGCTGCTGAGCAGCGTGCCCTGATGCTGCCAGCTCTCTGCGTTCACCTGCGCGCGATGCCCCTGCAGCGTGCCGTCAGTGGTGAGACTGCGCGCATCCAGCAGCAGGTCGCCGCCGCTCAGCGCTTTGCCGGATACGTCCTGCGTCGCCGCGCGTGTTGCCTGCACGTCGAGCAGGGCGCTGCCCTGCCACAGCCCGCTGTTATTAAGCGTATCGCCGCGCAGCAGCAGGCTCTCCGCCATGAGTTTTCCACGGTTATCGAGACGGCCCGCTGTAAGGCTGGCGCTGCCCTGCGTCACCATCGTGCCGCTGTTATCCAGCAGCATCGACGTCGATCCGGTCAGCGTGGCAATGCCGTTCACCGTGCCGCTGTTAGCCAGCGACGCAAACCGATAGTTGAGGTGACTGCCCTGCACTACGCCGGCATTGTTGCCGCTGATCGCCTGCAGCCTGAGATCGCCGCCGCTCAGCAGCGTGCCCGCGCTCAGGTTGTTTAGCTGAGCAAAATCAGCCGAGAGTGTCGCCTCGCCCTGCATAAGGCCGCGATTCGTCAGCGTATCGCCGGACGTGGCAAGCTGCTGCGCGGCCAGTGACCCGCTGTTCTCCAGCGTGGCGGCGTGCAGCGTCGCCTGCTGCCGCGCCAGCAGCAGCCCGTTGTCACGGTTGTTCAGCGAGCCGGTCAGCGTAGTAGCGATATTCACCGCCGTCACCGTGCCGCTGTTGCTGAAGTCGCCGCCGTTCAGATCGAAATCGCCAGCGATCTGCAGCAGTCCGCTGTTGCTCAGGGTCAACGGCGAGAGCGACAGCGATGAGCCGCTGATAAGTTGGCCATCAGCCTGGTTGGCGATCGCGGCGCTGCTGAGGGTGAGCGCGCTGTTGCCCTGCAGCAGGCCCGCGTTGGTGAGGGTCGCGGCCGTGACGCCAAGCCACTCCGCCGCCAGCGTCCCGCCGTTGCGGATCTCGCCGCCTGTCAGGTCAACGCGGTTTTCGCTCAGCAGCGAACCGCTGTTATTCAGCATGCTGCTGACCTCAGCGGTAAGCTGTGAAGCCGCCCGCGCGCCGCCTGCGTTCTGCCAGCGGGTTAACCGTAGATCGAGCCGATCCGCCTGCAGGCTGCCCTGGTTAGTCAGACTATCGCCCTGCAGCGTCAGCGTACCGCCGCTAAGCAGCTCTCCGCCGCGCTGGTTGTTGAGTTCTCCGCCCGTTATCCCCAGCGCGTCCGTGCCCTGGATAAGTCCGCTGTTCACCAGATCGCTCTGCAGCGTCAGCGCCTGCGCCAGCAGCCAGCCACTGTTGTCGGTTTTATCAGCCTGCAACGCTATATGCTGCTGCCCCAGAATCTTGCCGCTGTTGTTCAGGCTGCCGCTGTTTAGCTGCGCGTCGTCGACGCTGAGCGCGTTGCCGCTGTTTTGCCAGTCGGCGGCCGTCAGGTTCAGCTGCTGGCCCTGCATCAGGCCGCTGTTTTCAAGCGTCTCCGCGTCCAGTCTTAGTTCGCCGCCGCTCAGCAGGGTGCCGCTGTTGGTCAGCTGCTGGCCTGACGCAAGCAGCGCCTGTTTGCCCTGTAAGATGCCGCTGTTGTCCACTGCGCCGCCGGCAATGCTCAGCTGGCTGGCGGCGATCTCACCAGCGTTGGTCAGCCTGCCGTTGTTAAAACGCATGGCGTTATCTGCCAGCAGCCGCGCGCCCTGCTGATTGGTCAGGCGACTGTTGTTTGCGGTGATCTGTAACGCGTTGATTTCGCCGCTATTGATCAGGCTCTCACCGGCAAACGTCAGAGTGTCGCCACTGGTAATCAGGCCGAGGTTGTTAAGTTCTGGCAGGTTCAGCCCAAAACTGTTCTCTGAGCTGACCGTGCCCTGCGCCAGGTTAGTCAGGCGCAGCCCCGTCAGGCTGAGCGCCTGGGTGCCCTGAATCAGCCCGTTGTTGTCGGTTTCTCCGCTGCTCAGCCGCAGCGCCTGCTGGCTGAGAATGCTGCCGCTGTTGTTGAGGCGATCGGCGGTTAAGGATGCGTCGCCCATGCTCAGCACCTTGCCGCTGTTGACGCCGCTGCGGGTGGTGATGGCTAGCTGCTGCCCCTGCAGCGAACCTGCGTTATCGAGCCGGTCGGCATTGAGGGTTAGCTGCCCGTCGCTCAGCACCGTTCCACGGTTGTCGAGCTGCTGGCCCTGCGTCTCCAGCGCCTGCTTCGCCTGCAGCGTGCCGCTGTTGCTCACTACGCCGCTGTTAATGGCCACCTGCTCGGCGGCGATCGTTCCGCCGTTGTCCAGCTCGTTGTTGTTTAGCTGCAGTCGGTACTCCGCGAGCAGTGACCCGCTCTGGCTGTTGCTGATGGTCTCATTGAGGGCCGTCAGGTTCGCGGCGTTGATTTCACCGCTGTTGATCAGGCTGCGTCCGCTCAGCGTCAGCGTCCCGCCGCTGCTGATCAGGCCGCCGTTATCGAGAGTCTGGAAAAGGAGCGAGAAGCCGTTATTTGAGCTGAGCGAGCCGCCCGCCAGGTTGTTAAGCTGACTGCCGCTGAGGCTGAGCGCATCCGTGCCCTGCAGCAGGCCGCTGTTATCGGTTTGCACGCTGTCGATCGTCAGCACAGGCGCGGAGAGCACCCCCTGGTTGAGCAGACGATCGCTGGTGATGAGCAGGCTGCGGGTGCCTGCCACTGTTGCGCTGTTATTTAACGTGCCCACGTTCATTGTCGTTGCGGCTGCGGCAAGCGAACCGCTGTTATCGAGCCGCTGAGCCGTCACGGAAAGCGATTTACCCGTCGTAAAGTGCCCGCTGTTGCTGAGCTGATCCTTCGCCTGCAGCACAATCGTCTCGCCGGCGTTTCCCTGGCTGGCCTGGTCTGCCGACAGCGCGCCGCCGCTTAAACGCATATCCCGTCCTGCCGTCAGGGTGGCGCTTTTTGTTGTCAGCGTGCCGTTGGCCGACACGGCAATCCCGGCATCGCTCACCAGCGTGCCTGGCCCGATGGCCGCATCCTGCTGCGCGCTGACGACGATCTGCCCGGTGGCTTTATTATCGCCGCCTAACGCCACCGACGCGCCTTTCGCCGTCAGCGCGCCGCTGCTCAGGCTGTTGTTCAGCCTGAGCTGGCCGCTGCTGTCGAGCTGAATATCGCCCTGATTTGCCACCAGGTTGCCGAGGTTAACCCCTACGCCCTGTTCGCTGGAGACGAGGCGAATGCGGTTGGCGTACATACCGCCCAGCGCGCCGGTATCCACCGCCACCGACGGTGCGGCGCCCTCGCCGGCGATCGGCGTAACCGAACCGTCTGCGCCGACGCGGTTCGCGCCCACCGTCAGCGCGAGATCCTTCGCATGGATCCCGGCATTGATTTCCGTGGCGCGCGCGACAATCGACACCGCATCGGCGGCGCTGCCGTCCAGCCCCTTGCCCTCGACGATCACCGAGCCTTTGCTCACCTGCAGCGCGGCGAGGTTGCCGTTCGCATCCAGCTGCGGTTTGCCGGTGGTGAGCGTGACGTTCGGCGTATTGATAAAGCCGCAGCCGCTGCAGGTAATGCCATATGGGTTGGCGACCATCACGTTGGCGGCTTTGCCCGCCACCTCGGTGTAGCCCTGCAGCTGGGAGCGGCTGGCGCCCGTCACTTCGTTGATGATCGCCTGCGCCTCATGCCCGGCTTTCAGGTTGGGGTTGTTCTGGATCAGGCCGCCCAGCTGCGTCTGATTGAGCTGGCCGGTGGCGTTGTTGAGGATCAGCCCTTCCTGACCCACGTTGTACTGCTGGTACTGGTTATGCGACACCCCGGCGCCGTTCGGCGTGGCGATATTGACCACCGGCACGCCGTTGGCGGCGGCATCCATCTGGGTGCCCGGCGTCACCGGCGTAATCTGCGCCGCCACGGCGGGCAGTATCGGCTGCAGCGCTACCTGTGAGCAGATGAAATAGCTCAGCGCCCGACGTTTAAAGGTAACAGGTTGACGATCGTCCATAATCTTTGTCTCTTAGAAAACCAGCCCAACGCGGGCGTAAATGCTGACGCGATCCGGCTGCAGAGAGCCGGGATAGCTAAGGGGAATGCCGAGGGTGTACTGGGTGTAGACGTGACGGCCTTGCGTGCCGAGCCCGATCGCGCTGCCCCACAGCGTGCCGGTGGCGTCGCGATCCTGCGCGTCGCTTTTCAGCCAGCCGCCGTCTACAGCCGCCAGCGCGCTGACCTCGCCGACCACAGGCAGCGTAAACAGGCGGTAGCTCAGCTCGTTGCGCAGATAGCCCCCGATATCGCCCGAGAGATACTGCTCCTTAAAACCGCGCACCGAACTTTCGCCGCCGAGCGTCAGCCGCTCGCTGCCGTAAAGCCGATCGGGCGACCACTGGCCGTAGAGGCTGCTGAGCCACCAGAAGCCGTCTGTCAGCGGTCGCTGAAAGCTGCCGCTAATGCTCCACTTGCGGAACTGCGCCTTCGGCAGTTCGCGGCTTTTGCCCGCGTCGCTTTCCGCATCAAACCAGGACATGCCGCGGCTCAAGGTTGGGTTGAGCGTCGCCACGCCGCCGAACAGTTTTTGCGTGTGGTTCAGCCCGAGCTGCAGGCTGGTGATTTTGCGGCTGCTGCTGGAGAGCAGCGTGCTGTTGAGGTAGTTATGGCTGCTGTAGTGGTTCAGGCCGAGCTGCACGCCGCTCTTAATATCGCCGTTGCGGAACAGCACCCAGGAGCCGTTGAGGCGGTGCGCAACGTTGTCGCCGTTGCTTAGCCATGTGAAGCCGTTGTTGACGAAGCTGCTGTGATAGCTGCTCCAGCTGTAGCTGTAGTCGAGCAGGCCGTAGCCGTACGGCACGCTAACGCCCGCCTGCAGGTTCTGCGCGTCGCGCCAGTCGCTGAAGGCGCCGCTGCGTCCACCGCTAATAAACCAGCGGTCCGCCAGCCCCAGCAGGTTATTGCCGGTGAGCGATGCGCTGAGCTGGCCAACACCGGTACTTTTCTGCCCGCTGTTATCAAACCCGGCTGAAGCGCTAAGGGGAAATTCCGGTTTTGCCGTGAGATTGACTACGGAGTAACCCGCTTTTGGCGAGGGCTGGATCTCAATCTGCACCGGCGTGCGGCGCACCCGGTTAATCTGCTCCATGCCCTGCTCGATATCGCGCAGGTTGAGGATGCTGCCTTCCAGACCGGGAAAGGTCATTGCCAGCACGCGCGGATGCTGGCCTTCAAGGAGGATCTCATCCAGCTTCCCTTCCAGTACCGGAATAATCAGTTCGCCCGTGGAGAGATCCTGCTCGGTTAAAAACGCCCGGCTGGTAATATAGCCGCGCTGCATATACCAGTCGGAAATAGCATGCACCAGCGCATTAATGTCCGTCAGGTTAAGGCAGCGATGAATAAAGGGCGCGGTTAACGTCTTGCGCTGGGCGTCAGACAGCAGCGACGCGTTGCGAATAACGATAGTGTGAACTGGAAAACAGCGGCCGGAGGGCAAAGCGGTCGCAGCGGGCGCGCGCGGAGGTGACGCCGCGTGCCACAGGGCATCGCGCTGCTGCTGATCCTGATCCAGTCGCTGCTGCTGCTGCAGTTGAATCGCGTCGCGGTCGGCCGGGCTTAACGGCGCCGCAATAAGAAACGTGCTGAAAAAGCTGGCGCTGAGCGCCAGTAACATCCATGTTTTGGCCATCATCGAATACTTTATATAAATTAATGGTAACTATTAGTAACGTCTGGAAATCATAATACCCCCGAAACAATCAGAAACATCCTGTTTCAAATAATAAACGATTATCTTTCGTAATTTTTTGATGAAAGAGAGCTTTACGTCGACCTATCGCAAAGCGGCAGAATGAACGGCAAATTTATTGAAAAAAAATAAAACGATCGAAAGTACGATTTACACGAATCATTAAGAGGAATATTGCCCGCTTCAGAAGCGCGCTGCCGAATGATAAATAACGCAGCGCCGGCTTCAGCTTCAGCCAGCCTTTCCGGTTTAGCCGGAAACGCGTTGCATTAAACCTGACCCGTCGCGCAACGCCTCTTTCAGCGCCTGCAACAGCAGGGTCACCCGATACGGCATATAGCGGCGCGTCGGCAGCAGCGCCCAGACCGCCAGCGCGTGTCGTGCGGCGTCTGTGAGCGAAATCTCCACCAGCTCGCCGCTGCGCAGCTCGTCGCGAATATCCAGCAGCGTCAGCTGGGCGATGCCGATGCCGGCCACGCACATATCGCGCACGCCCTCGACGCTGCTGCAGCTAAAGCGCCCGCTGACCGGGCAGTTCACCACTTGCCCCTGTTGCTCAAACATCCAGTGGGCGACGCCAGAAATCTTCAGGCAGCGGTGCTGCGCGAGATCGTTAAGCGAGGCGGGCTGGCCGAAGCGCGCCAGGTAGCCGGGCGCGGCGCAGAGTATGCGCGGGTTATTGGCCAGCCTGTGGGCGATAAGCGTCGAATCCTTGAGCGGCGCGAGGCGCAGCGCCATGTCATAGCCCTGGCCGACGATATCCACCAGGCTATCGCTCAGGTTCAACTCCACCCGCAGCGCCGGGTTCGCCTCCATCAGCGCCGGCAGCAGCGGCAGCAGATAACGCTTGCCAAACTCTGAGGCTGACGTGACGCGCAGTATGCCGCTGGCGCCCTGCGTCTCGCCGTTAAACAGGCTTTTGGCCGACTCTTCCGCCTCCAGCATCATGCGCGCATAGGGCAGAAATGCCTCTCCTTCGCTGGTTAGCGCCACCGCGCGCGTGGTGCGTTGAAACAGCCGCACGCCCAGGTCGCTCTCCAGCTGCGCCAGACGGCGGGAGATGGTCATTGCCGTTGCGTTACGCCTTCGCGCCGTCTCGGTCAGATTGCCGGTGTCGGCGATGCTGCAGAAAATCTCAACGTTCTTCAGGTCCATTATAACGCTATCCGTTATACAGCTTGTCGATACTGGCGATTCTGCGGGCGTTTTTACGGCACTACAATGGCAGCTGAAATAATCATGCAGAGGACTCTGTTGAAATGGCTAAGCAACTCTTTACTGCCGGAACGATTAACGGTGTGTTATTCAATAATCGCGCCATGGTGGCGCCGATGACCCGCATCTCTGCGTCAGAAACCGGCGTGCCGGGCGAGATCGTGCAGCACTACTACGCCAGCTTTGCGCGCGGCGGCTTTGGCGCGGTGATCTCTGAAGGCCTCTATGTCGACCAGGCCTGGTCGCAGACCTACGCCTTTCAGCCTGGCATCGTCACCGAGGAACAGGTTGCGGGCTGGCGTAACGTGGTGAAGGCGGTGCAACAGGACGGCGCGCGCTTTATTGCCCAGCTGATTCACGGCGGCGCACTTTCTCAGGCCAATATTTATCGCGACACCACCGTGGCGCCGTCGGCCGTGCAGCCGGTCGGCCAGCAGCTTGGGTTTTATCACGGCCAGGGCGCCTATGCGCTGCCGCAGGCGATGAACAGCGACCAGATTGCGGCGGCGATCGACGCCTTTGCCGCCAGCGCTGAGCGCGCGGTAAAACAGGCGGGCTTTGACGGCGTGGAGATCCACGCCGCTAACGGCTATCTGCTCGATCAGTTCCTGACTGACTATACCAACCAGCGCACCGACCGCTGGGGCGGCGATATCGCGGCGCGCCTGAGCCTGACGCTGGAGGTAATTAAAGCGGTGCGGGCAAGGATCGGCACCGACGTTATCCTCGGCGTGCGCATTTCCCAGGGCAAGGTCAACGACTTCCATCACAAGTGGAAAGAGGGTAAAGCAGGCGCCGCGACGGTGTTTGCGCTGCTGCAGGCGGCGGGCGTCGACTATATCCACGTAACGGAATATCAGGCGTGGCAGCCAGCCTTTAGCGACGGCGAACAGACCTTTGCCGACATCGCACGCGAGGCGGCGCCCGACACCGTGCTGGTGGTGAATGGCGGCCTCGATAATGGCGAGCTGGCTGAGGCGCAGCTGGCCGCCTGCGCCGATTTTGTCGCCATCGGCAAGGCGGCGCTGGCCAATCATGACTGGCCGACGCGTGTCGCACAGGGAGAGACGCTGCGCGCCCTGCCTGACAATGTGCTTTCGCCTGTCGCCAGCATTAAGCAGAGCGAAATTTAAGGCCCAGGGCGAGCGGTTTCCGCTTACCGCTCGCCCCAGCGCATATGCTGAATAACCACTCTGTAGCCGTCAATATCCCGGAACGTGGCGCCTTTGTTATCCCAGTAGGGGTTAAATGACGTCACTCTGACAAAGCCCGCCTGCTCCATGCTAAGGCAGGCGGCTTGCCAGCTTGCCAGCTGGGGAATGTAGAGCACCAGCAGATCTTCCGCTGTGGGCGCAGGCGCAACCGGATGGTGGTGGCACTGGGTAAACTCCAGATGCCAGCTAAGGTCGTCGCGGCCCAGCATATAGCCGCTGAACCCCGCGTGATCGCTAAACTCCCCAATTTTCTTCAGGCCGAGACCGGCGCAATACATCTCACCGCTCCTGCTGAGGTCGCTTACGGGCCGGGCAATACGCATGTGCTGCAACTCCATCGCATCCTCTCTGTTGTATACGCATAACGCAGCTGACAAAGGCGCGCCCCGCCAGCCTGGCTATAATTCGCCTTAAACGCCAGCCGGGAAAACAGCCATGTTTGAAGGATTTACCCATACACAAATAGCCGTTTCCGACGCGGTAATCAACGTGCGCTACGGCGGCAGCGGTCCGCCGGTGATGCTGCTGCATGGCCATCCTCGCACCCACGTCACCTGGTCAAAAGTCGCGCCCATGCTGGCCAGGTCATTTACGGTGGTCTGCCCCGATTTACGCGGTTTTGGTGACTCCTCTCAACCTGCCGACAGGCCGGAGCACGCCGGCTCGTCAAAAAGAGCAAAAGCGAAAGACTGCGTAGAGCTGATGCGCCACCTCGGCTTTGCGCGCTTTGCGCTGGTCGGACACGACCGAGGCAGCTACACCGCCTATCGGGCCGCACTCGATTACCCGGAGGTGATTTCGCGGCTGGCGGTGCTCGACTCGGTGCCCATCCTTGAAGCGCTGCAACGCTGCGACGAGAGGTTTGCGCGCCAGTGGTATCACTGGTTTTTCTTTGCCCAGCTGGAAAAGCCGGAGCGCGCCATTCTGGCCGATCCGGATGCGTGGTATGGTCCTCGCCCCGCGGCGATGGGAGATGAAGAGTATCAGGCGTTCAGACGTGCAACACGGGATCCCGCCATCGTGCACGGCATGATAGAAGACTATTGCGCCGGATTAGCGATCGATAAACAGCATGAGGCGCTGGACCAGCAGGCCGGACGCGTGATCCGCTGCCCCACGCTCTGTTTATGGTCGAAGCAGGACGATCTTGAACAGATTTATGGTGACATTCTCGCCATCTGGCGGCGCTGGGCGCCTGATGTCCGCGGTCATGGGATAAACAGCGGCCATCATATGGCCGAAGAGGCGCCAGAGGCGTTAACCGAGGCCCTGTTGGCATTTTTGCGGTAACGGGCCTCGCCGCCATTAGCCGGCCTGCCTGATGCTTTTCAGCATCGAGAAGGCCAGCGGCATATGATCTTCGCTTACCACAAAGGCGCGCAGATCGCCCTCTCTGTTCACGCCACGGGCAATCATGCCTGAGGAGGAAAAGCACACCTCCCAGTTCAGGGCGGGATCCGCCGTCTCGCCCGCCAGATGCAGCGGCATATCTGGCGTTTTCACCCTGATTAACGGCGTAGGCAGCCGCAGCGTTGCCGCATCGCCCGTGAGGTTTTTTGCCAGCGTCACTGCCGCCAGCGTCGTCGGCTGCAGGAAAGGCCTCACTGTTCCCTGAATTTCCGCGCAGTCGCCCAGCGCGTAAATATCGCCGTCGGATGTGGTCAGCGCATCGTCGACCACAATGCCCTGGCGCACCGCTAAACCCGCCTCGCGCGCCAGTGCAACATCCGGGCGCAGACCGATGGCGCAGATCACCGCATCGACGCGCAGCTGCTCTCCCTGATGAAAAGAGGCCACCAGCGCATCCTGATGACGTTCGAGGCGGCAAAGAGCGTTGTTAAACAGCAAACGTGCGCCCTGCTTCAGCAAAGCGTGCTGCAGGCGGGCCGCGATCTCCGGCGGCAGCAGCGTGGAGAGCAGATGCGTACTGCGATCCACCACCGTCACCGCTTTGCCGGCGCGCTGGAGATCCATTGCCAGCTCGGCGCCGATCAGTCCGCCGCCCACCAGCAGCACGCGCTTCGCCTGCTGCACGGCGGCTTCGCAGCGGCGGTAATCCTGCTGGCTGTTCAGGGTCACCATCAGCTCGCGTCCGCTAATCGGCGGCACCATCGGCAGCGCGCCGGTGGCCAGAACCAGCTTGTGGTAAGGGAAGTCGCCCGCGTCGCTGCGGACCAGGTGATTTGCCGCGTCGATGGCGCGCACCCGCGTATCGGGCAGCAGCGTGATGTTCTGGGACTCCGCCCAGGCCGCCGCCGGCTGACGCGTGAGATCCTCCGCGCGCTGGTGCCGGCTAAAAACGTGGCTCAGCTCCGGCTTGCTGTACTCATCGCCGCTGTCCGCCGCGATTACCCGAATCGGCGCCGCGTTATCCCGCTGCCGGATGCTTTTTACCAGCTGACGCGCGGCGAAGCCGGAACCGATAATAACGATTTCTGCTGACATCGCGTTACCCCTCATAAGGATCGAACACCTCTTTGCCCAGCGCGCAGCCGGGGCAGAGAAAATCGTCGGGCACCGCTTCCCAGCAGGTGCCTGGCGCGACATCCTGGCCCGGCTCGCCTTCCGCCGGGTCATAGACCCACTGGCAGACGCTGCAGATCATTTTCTGCGCGCCCTCGCCCTTTTCCGCGCCGCTGGCAGACGCTGTTTCAGGGTTAACGGCGGGCGCGGCAGCGGGCAGAGGCGAAAGCGCCCACTCGCGCGCAACGCTGCGGCCATGCTCGCGGCACGCCTCCAGCGCGCTTAAATCGGGACGCCATTTCACTTTCAGGGCGATGGTCATATCGAAACCGGCATCCTGCAGGCGCGTCGCGACGCGATCGACCGCGCCGCCGGTCCAGCCATAGGAGCCGAAGGCAGAGGCGCGTTTGTTGCGGAACTTCAGTCCGGTGATCTCTTCGAGCATCCCGGCGATTTTTGGCATCATCACGTTATTCATGGTGGAGGAGCCCACCAGGATCCCTTTGGAGCGGAAGCAGGAGGTGATGATCTCGTTTTTGTCATGCACCGAGGCGTTGTAAACCTTCACGGCGACGCGCGGGTCGGTTTCGCGGATCCCTTCGGCGATGGCGTCGGCCATCATGCGGGTGTTGCTGGACATGGCGTCGTAAAAAATCGTGATGCGATCTTCCTGATAGTCCGCCGCCCATTTCAGATACAGCTCGACTATTTGCGTCGGGTTATCGCGCCACACCACGCCGTGCGAGGTGGCAATCATGCTGACCGGCAGATTAAAGCCGAGAATTTCGTTGATCTTCGGCGTCACCAGCCGGGCAAAAGGGGTCAGAATATTGGAGAAGTAGCGCTGGCACTGATCAAAAAGCTCCTGCTGATCGACCTCATCGTTAAACAGGTGTTCGTCGCAGTAGTGCTGACCGAAGGCGTCGTTACTGAACAGCACCGCATCCTCCGTCAGATAGGTCATCATGCTGTCGGGCCAGTGCAGCATCGGCGTTTCAACGAAGATCAGTTTTTTGCCGTTGCCGATATCCAGCGAGTCGCCGGTTTTCACCACCTTAAAATTCCACTCGGGATGATGGTGGTGGCCGTTAATCGAATCGACGCCGTTGGCCGTACAGTAGATGGGCGTATCGGGGATCAGCGCCAGCAGCTCCGCCAGCGCCCCGCTGTGATCTTCCTCCGCGTGGTTAATCACAATGGCGTCGAGGGTGTTCAGGTCGATCTCTTCCGCGAGATTTTTCACAAAATCGGTTCTGAACTTGAGATCGACGGTGTCGATCAGCACCTTTTTCTCTTCTTTAATCAGATAGCTGTTGTAGCTGGTGCCGCGCTGCATTTTGTACTCTTTGCCGTGGAAGTGCTCAACCTCCCAGTCGCGTTTGCCTACCCAAAAGATGTTGTTTTTAACGTGAATGTTCATTAGCTGCCTCGTAGCGGGTGTGATTTGTTGCTTCGCTAATGCAGCTGCCGTGCCAGCTCTTAAATTACTGATAAGCAACAGATTTATATTTTCAACAGTCATAATGACATTGCAGGGAAAAGGTCAAAGCGACGATTTATTGTTTTAAAGACAATAAGACAGGCAATAAAAAACCCGCCAAGGCGGGTTGAAAGGAGAAGCGGCTAGCGGGCCGGCGGCAGATGCACCACCTGGCCAATCCCCTGCCCCTCAAGCTGCGCGGCGGGATCGGCAAAAAAGTCTATGTTGAAGCAGGTATCAGGGGTCAGCAGTTCGATATGATGCCAGTACTGTGGCGGGCTAATGCCGAACTGACCGGCGTTGATGACGATTTCCCTCTCAGGCGACCTCTCGTGTTCAGCGGCGAAGCCATAATATTTTACAGCGCCGCGCATCACGCACAGGCGGCCAAACACGCCCTTTTTGGTATTGTGGTGGGTCAGCAACGCCCTGGGCACGCTGTTGCGATCCCAGAACGGCGTAGAACGGGTGTGAACAAAATGGGCAGGAATAGTATGAGCCATGATAAACCTCCGGTTAAACGATAATGCCGCCCTGCGTCAGCCACTGGCGGCGCTGCTCGGCCAGTTCAGCTTTCTCCGTGCTGTGGCGAAACACCGCCACGCGCAGGCGCTGTTGCTGCTGGTAGCGCGCGTCGCGCGACAGCGCCTCATCCTCGCTGAGCTGGCAAAGCAGGATATTCATATCGCGGATAACGTTGTGTTCGATCGCCTTGTCTACCGCCTCGGTAACTTCATCAATATGCGCCATAGCATCACCCGAGATACGCATTGAGCTGCTGTAACAGCAGCGCGCCGGCCAGCATCAGCGAGACCGGAGTATAAGGAATATCGAGATCGACCCAGGCTTTGCGGCCTTCGTAGTCGGTTTCAAAACGCAGGCGATCGGGCGCGGTCTGCTTGCCGCTAAACCCAATGCCGCGACGCGTGCCGCCAAACGCGGCCCAGCGCAGCGCCTTTGCCGCCGTTGCAATCTCGCGGTCGCTTAACGTCTTCTCTTTCAACAGCTCTGACATGGTGATCCCCTTACAAGGCTAAGATGTCTCTTTAATGAGCATAATGCGTGCCAGAAAGGATGAGCCTGATTTGTTTGAATCCCAGCGGGTTCAGTGTTTATATGACACGCTGTTGCATTGTGATTTTTACCCTTCGTGTGGAAATGACACCATGACGCTCTCTGTGCAATCCCTCGCCGCGCTGGCGGTAGAGATTCAAAACGGCCTGCAGGGCCGGGATCGTTTTACCCGCCTGATTACCTCCATTCACCACGCGCTGCGCTGCGACGCCACCGCGCTGCTGAGGTATGAAAACAGGCAGTTTCGCCCGCTCGCCACCGCCGGGCTGGCGCCCGACGTGATGGGACGCCGCTTCAGCCTGGAGGCGCATCCGCGCCTTGAAGCGATTGCGCGCGCCGGTGACGTAGTGCGCTTTCCCGCCGACAGCGATCTGCCCGACCCCTATGACGGACTGATCCCCGACCAGCAGGAGCTGCACGTTCACGCCTGCGTGGGAATGCCGCTGTTTTCCGGTCAGTCGCTGATCGGCGCGCTGACGCTCGACGGCATGAACGCCGCGCAGTTTGACCCCTACAGCGATGAAGAGCTGCGCATCCTGGCCAGCCTGACGGGCGGTGCGCTGAGCAACGCGCTGCTGCTGGATCGGCTTGAAGAGCCCGCCTCTTCTTTCGTGCCGCCGCCGCACCGGCCTGAGGATAATGAAGAGGCGGAGATCATCGGCGAGTCGGCGCCGATACGCCATCTGAAGAAAGAGATCGGCGTCATTGCCCCGTCCGATTTAAGCGTGCTGATCCTCGGCGAAACCGGCACCGGCAAAGAGCTGATCGCCCAGGCGCTGCACCGGCAGTCGACGCGTGCCGCCACGCCGCTGATCTACCTTAACTGCGCGGCACTGCCGGAGACGGTGGCCGAAAGCGAGCTGTTTGGCCACGTGAAAGGTGCCTTTACCGGCGCGATCCATGACCGCAAGGGCAAATTCGAGCTGGCGGATAAGGGCACGCTGTTTCTGGATGAGATCGGCGAACTGCCGCTCTCTCTGCAGGCGAAACTGCTGCGGGTGCTGCAGTATGGCGATCTGCAGCGCGTCGGTGAAGATCGGGCGCTGACCGTCGACGTGCGCATCATTGCCGCCACCAATCTGGATATCCGCCGGGCGGTTACCGAAGGAAAATTCAGGGCGGATCTCTATCATCGGCTCAGCGTTTTCCCGCTCTTTGTGCCGCCGCTGCGCGAGCGCGGCGAGGATATCGTGCTGCTTGCCGGTTTCTTTTGTGAAAAATGTCGCAGCAAGTTCGGCCTGCAGAGCGTGGCGCTCAGCCCGGCGGCCGGTGCGCAGCTCAGCGCCGCCAGCTGGCCAGGCAACGTGCGCGAGCTGGAGCATGCGATCTATCGCGCCACCCTGATGGCGCAGGCGGAGCGTCGCAGCCGGGACGTGGTTTTGCTGCCGCAGCACTTCAGCCTCGACGGCGGCAGGCTGGTGGTGCCGACCGCGCCAGCAACCTTTACGGCCAGCGAGCTGCCGGAGAGAAGCCTGCACGAGGCGACGCGCCAGTTTCAGCGCGACTATATCCAGCAAATTTATCAAACCAGCGGCAAGGTCTGGGCGGAAACGGCGCGTCGCCTCGAGGTTGATCCCGGCAACCTGCACCGCCTGGCGCGCAAGCTCGGTTTGAAATAACCCGATCCCTTACGCGCGCTCAGGAGCGAAGCGGGTTAAAACCAGGGTAAAGAGGCAGATAACCGCGCCGGCAAAAAAGGTGGATGCAGACCCCCACAGTTCCCAGAGTAGACCGGCGCCAGCGCTGGCCAGCAGCAGCCCCACGCCGCTCAGCAGACTGAAAAAGCCGAACGCCGTTCCGCGCAGGTCAGCCGGCGCCGTGCGGGCGATCATGGCATTGAGCAGCCCCTGCGTCATGCCCATATGGACGCCCCACAGCGCGATGCCGGCAAGGATGCCAGCCCAGCTCTGACTGAGCGCCAGCACCACGTCAGCGGCAATCAGCACGCCAAGGCCAGCCTGCAGCAGCCGACGATGGCTAACGCTGTCTGACCAGCGTCCGAAGGGATAAGCGGTTAACGAGTAGACCAGGTTCATGGCGACCATCACCAGCGGAATAAGCGCAAGCGGCAGGCCGACCTCCTGGGCGCGCAGCACAAGAAACGCCTCGCTGAAGCGGGCCAGGGTAAAAACGCCACCGAGGCCAATTACCCACCAGCACGCCGCGCCAAGCCGTTGCAGATTCTCTTTTTTAATCGGGCTGGTGCGCGGCGCGGTAACCGGCACGCGCGGCTCTTTTAAGCCGACTATCAGCAGGCCAACGGCCAGAAAGGCAGGGATCACCGCGACCCAGTATATGGCGCGAAAATCGTTGTCCCACAGCAGCATCAGCCCGACGGCGAGCAGCGGGCCCAGGAAGGCGCCGGTGGTATCAAGCGCCTGACGCAGGCCATAGGCGGCACCACGGATTTCCGGTGGCGTGACGTCGGCGACCAGCGCATCGCGCGGGGCGCCGCGGATCCCCTTTCCTACCCGATCGATCATGCGGGCGCCGAAAATCATACCGGCGGTCGATGCCAGTGCAAAAAGCGGTTTACTGAGCGCGCCAAGTCCATAGCCCACCACCGCCAGCCCTTTGCGTTTGCCGATAGCGTCGCTGATGACGCCGGAAAAGATCTTAATGCAGAGCGCGGTGGCCTCGGCGATGCCCTCAATCAGGCCAATTATCACCACCGGCGTGCCGAGCGCGGTAGCCATAAAAAGAGGAAGCAGGCTGTGTATCATCTCTGATGACACATCCATTAGCAGACTGACGAAGCCGATAATCCATACGCCACCGGGTATGCGTCTGAGTGTGGTAAAGCGAGCAAACATCACTGTTCCTTAGCCTGACGAAAAACGCATTAAACAACATATTTGGTTACAGGTTAATAAAAGGCGTATTTTTTCCAGGCCAGCGCAATGAAAAAAGTGACGCGCTTATGGCGTGGATTTCATTACCTCTCCCAGACACCATGGGCAAGGTCGGGAGTTCACTTTGCGGTATTTCGCATTTAGCAGTGCATCTCTGGGATGATAAAATGTGCCGATAAAGATCCGCAGGGTAATGTCAGGCAAATGACGACAGGATTTGCTATGCAGTACAAAGCATCCAGAGGGATCGCATTCAAGCGTCAGGTAATAAAAGCTGCTCATGGCGTTAAACATTAATAAGTTGCATTTGATATACAATATTCAACACCCTGACATAAATTGACACATCAGAAAAACCTATCGCTGAGAAAGGCACAGGCTATCAACATTACGCAAGATTACTCCCTGTTTTTGGCCGTTAGAACGAAATAAAAAAACAGTCAGGAGAGGATATGCGCTATGTCCTTCCTTTAGTCGTCTGCATTAATTTAACCTTAAGATTAAAATAAATAGTTTTCCGCCTGTTTTAACAGGAAAAACGCGTTGCTGTCGCAGATAAGCTGTTTTAAACATGGCCGTTCTCACTGCCAATGCCAGCGCCTCTTTGCTCCCGTCACTCTTCATGTTGCTGAAGGAAATATTAATCAACCCTTTCAGAAAAGATCGCGATCATTTTAAAACCTGGAATTATTTATTAAGGTTTTATTAATTTACACAGGCTACCCAGGGCGTAACACGTCGCGCTGTCACACTGAATGAGGTTATTTTAGGTTTTAAGGGTTCCTTAAGGTTTGGCGACTATTGTTTTTGTTATTCACGCCGTTAACCGTCTGTCGCAACGTGAAAAAGTAAACGCTGCATCAACAAAAAGAAAATAAATTTTATTATTGCCGTTTCTTGCTGGGATATAAAAACGAAATTATCGCCCCTGATAATTTTATTTTGCTCAATCAGTTGGATGGAAATTAACAATGTCATTTCTTCCCTTTTCACGCCCGTCGCTTGGTCAGGACGAGCTGGCGGCGGTTCAGGCGGTGTTCGCCTCAGGCTGGATCACCACCGGCCCGCAGAATGCGGCGCTTGAGCAGGCTTTCTGCCAGCTGACCGGCAATCAGCACGCTATAGCGGTCAGCTCGGCCACCGCAGGCATGCACGTCACGCTGCTGGCGCTCGACATTCAGCCGGGGGATGAGGTGATCACTCCGTCGCTGACCTGGGTGTCGACCCTGAATATCATTATCCTGCTGGGCGCGACGCCGGTGATGGTGGATATCGATCGCGACACGCTGATGGTGACGGCGGAACAGGTGGAAGCGGCGATCACACCGCGCACCCGCGCCATCATTCCCGTCCACTATGCCGGCGCGCCTGCTGATATCGACGCCATCCGCGCCGTCGGCCAGCGCCACGCCATCCCGGTCATCGAAGACGCCGCGCACGCCGCCGGCTGCTACTACAAGGAGAGGCATATCGGCCACGCCGGTACGGCGATCTTCTCCTTTCACGCCATCAAAAATATGACCTGCGCCGAAGGCGGCCTGATCGTCACCGACGATGCGGCGCTGGCGGATCGCATGCGCAGCCTGAAGTTTCACGGACTCGGCGTCGATGCCTACGATCGTCATACCCACGGCCGCAAGCCGCAGGCGGAAGTGATCGTGCCGGGCTTTAAATACAACCTGCCCGATATCAGCGCCGCCATCGCGCTGGTGCAGCTTAACAGGCTGTCGGACTTTAACGCGCGCCGCGCCGCCATCGCCCAGCGCTATCTGCACGCATTGGCCGACACCCCCTTTCTGCCGCTGGCGCAGCCTGACTGGCCGCATCAGCACGCCTGGCATCTGTTTATCATTCGCGTCGACGAGGCGGCCTGCGGCATCAGCCGCGATGCGCTGATGGAGGCGCTTAAAGCGGTGGATATCGGCACCGGCCTGCACTTCCGCGCCGCCCACACCCACAAATATTACCGCGAACGCTATCCGCATCTCTCTCTGCCCAACACCGAATGGAACAGCGAGCGCATCTGCTCGCTGCCGCTGTTCCCGGATATGCGCGATGAGGATGTCGAGCGCGTAATCGGCGCGTTACGTCAGATCGCGGGAGTCTGAGATGCAGCCAGAACAACCGATTCGTAAAGTCTCCGTGGTGATCCCGGTCTTTAATGAAGAAGAGAGCCTGCCCGAGCTGATGCGCCGCACCGAGAGCGCCTGCAGCGGTCTCGGGCTGGAGTATGAGATCCTGCTGGTGGATGACGGCAGCGCCGATCGATCCGCTGAGCTGATCGCCGACGCCGCCGCGCGGCCCGGCAGCCATGTGGTCGGCGTTTTGCTGAACCGCAACTACGGCCAGCACTCGGCGATTATGGCGGGCTTTAGCCATGTCTCCGGTGACCTGACCATTACGCTGGATGCGGACCTGCAAAACCCGCCGGAAGAGATCCCGCGTCTGGTGCAGGCGGCGCAGCAGGGCTATGACGTGGTCGGCACCGTGCGGCAAAACCGCCAGGACAGCTGGTTTCGCCGCCGCGCCTCGCGCGCCATTAACCATTTGATCCAGCGCGTCACCGGCAAGGCGATGGGCGATTACGGCTGTATGCTGCGCGCCTATCGCCGCCATATCGTCGAGGCGATGCTCAACTGCCACGAGCGCAGTACCTTTATTCCGATCCTCGCCAACACCTTCGCGCGCCGCACCATTGAGCTGCCGGTCACCCACGCCGAACGTGAATTTGGCGACTCCAAATACAGCTTTATGAAGCTGATTAATCTGATGTACGACCTGGTGACCTGCCTTACCACCACGCCGCTGCGTCTGCTCAGCATCGTCGGCAGCCTGATCGCGCTGGCCGGCTTCGCCTTCTCGCTGACGCTGATCGTGCTGCGCCTGTTCCTCGGCACCAGCTGGGCCGGCGACGGCGTGTTTATGCTGTTTGCCGTGCTGTTTATTTTCGTCGGCGCGCAGTTCGTCGGCATGGGCCTGCTTGGCGAGTATATCGGCCGTATCTACAACGATGTTCGCGCTCGTCCGCGTTACTTCATCCAGCGTGTTATCTCTCCGCAGCAGCATGCTTCTTCTGTACAGGAAACTGAGCAATGAAAACCATCGTCTTCGCCTACGCCGAAATGGGTTGTGCCGGCATTACCGCCCTGTTGAACGCAGGCTATGAGATCAGCGCAATTTTTACCCACGCCGACACCTCGCCGGAAAGCCACGCTTTTCCCTCCGTGGCGCGCCTCGCGGCCGAGCACGGCATTCCGGTGTACGCGCCGGAAGATGCCAGCCACCCGCTGTGGGTCGACCGCATCAGGGCGATGCAGCCTGATGTTATTTTCTCCTTCTACTACCGCGCGCTGCTCAGCAGCACCATTCTTGACTGCGCGCGCGTCGGCGCCTTTAACCTGCACGGTTCCCTGCTGCCTAAATACCGCGGACGCGCGCCGCTTAACTGGGTGCTGGTCAACGGCGAAACCGAAACCGGCGTCACGCTGCACCGCATGGTGAAACGCGCCGATGCCGGCGACATCGTGGCGCAGCAGCGCGTGGCGATTGATGAGCAGGACAATGCGCTGACGCTGCACCGTAAGCTGGTTGCCTGCGCCGCGCAGCTGCTGGAAAGCGCCCTGCCGGCGATCAAGCGCGGCGAGATCGCCGCCGCGCCGCAAAATGAGGCGGAGGCGACGAAGGTCGGCCGCCGCACGCCGGAGGATGGTCGCATCGACTGGACGCGCCCGGCGCAGGCGATCAACAACCTGGTGCGCGCCGTCACCGATCCCTGGCCTGGCGCCTTCGCCTTCGCCGGCACGGTGAAATTCGTGGTCTGGAAAGGCCGCGTGCACAGCGATGCCCCGCAGGCGAAGCCCGGCACCGTGCTGTCGGTAGCGCCGTTCCTCATCGCCTGCGGCGAAGGCGCGCTGGAGGTCGTCACCGGCCAGAGCGACAACGGCGTCTATATGAACGGCAGCCAGCTGGCACAGAGCCTCGGCATGGTGCCAGGCGCGCTGCTCTATTCGCAGCCGATCGCCGCGATCAAACGCCGCACGCGCGTGCTGATCCTCGGCGTCAACGGCTTTATCGGCAACCATCTCACCGAGCGCCTGCTGCAGGATGATAACTTCGAGGTTTACGGACTCGATATCGGTTCTGACGCCATCAGCCGTTTCCTCGAGCAGCCGCGCTTTCATTTTGTCGAAGGGGATATCAGCATTCACTCTGAGTGGATCGAATATCACATCAAGAAGTGCGACGTGGTGCTGCCGCTGGTGGCGATCGCCACGCCCATCGAGTACACCCGCAACCCGCTGCGCGTGTTCGAACTCGACTTCGAAGAGAACCTGAAAATTATCCGCGACTGCGTGAAGTACAAAAAGCGCATTATTTTCCCGTCGACCTCGGAAGTGTACGGCATGTGCACCGACGCCCACTTCGATGAGGATCACTCGAACCTGGTGGTCGGCCCGATTAACAAGCAGCGCTGGATCTACTCGGTGTCGAAGCAGCTGCTGGACCGCGTCATCTGGGCCTACGGCGAAAAAGAGGGGCTGCGCTTTACCCTGTTCCGTCCGTTTAACTGGATGGGGCCGCGCCTCGACAATCTCAACGCCGCCCGCATCGGCAGTTCGCGCGCCATTACGCAGCTGATCCTTAACCTGGTCGAAGGGTCGCCCATCAGGCTGATCGACGGCGGCGCGCAGAAACGCTGCTTCACCGATATTCGCGACGGCATCGAGGCGCTGTTCCGCATTATTGAGAACAAAAACAACAACTGCGACGGGCAAATCGTCAATATCGGCAATCCGGACAACGAGGCGAGCATTAAAGAGCTGGCCGAACGTCTGCTGGCGAGCTTCGAGCGCCATCCGCTGCGCGACCGCTTCCCGCCCTTCGCCGGTTTCCGCGAGGTGGAAAGCAGCAGCTACTACGGCAAAGGATACCAGGACGTCGAGCATCGTAAGCCCTCAATTAAAAACGCGCGCCGCCTGCTGGCGTGGACGCCGACGGTGGAGATGGACACTACCATCGATAACACGCTGGACTTCTTCCTGCGCACCGTTGAGCTACAGTACAAGCCATGAAGAAAGTCGGTTTGCGCGTCGATGTCGATACCTGGCGCGGCACGCAACTGGGCGTGCCGGCGCTGCTGGCGCAGTTTAGCCTGCATCAGCTGCAGGCCAGTTTCTTTTTCAGCGTTGGACCGGACAACATGGGACGCCATCTGTGGCGTCTGATGAAGCCGCGCTTCCTGTGGAAAATGCTGCGCTCGCGCGCGGCATCGCTTTACGGCTGGGATATTCTGCTGGCGGGCACCGCCTGGCCGGGCCGGGATATCGGGCGCGGGCTGGGAGAGATTATCCGCGCCACGGCGGATCACCATGAGGTCGGCCTGCACGCCTGGGATCACTTCGCCTGGCAAACCTGGGCGGGCGTCTGGCCGCCGGAGAAGCTCACCGAACAGATCGCGCGCGGCAAAGCGGCGCTAGAGGCGATTACAGGTGACAACGTCACCTGCTCCGCCGTGGCGGGCTGGCGCGCCGACGAGCGGGTCATCGCCGCCAAACAGCCGTTCGGCTTCCGCTACAACAGCGACTGCCGCGGCAGCGGGCCGTTTATGCCGCTGCTCAGCGACGGCCGCCCCGGCACGGTGCAGATCCCGGTGACGCTGCCGACCTGGGATGAAGTGGTCGGCCAGCAGGTCAGCGCCGCCCGTTTTAATGATTTTATTCTGCAGCAGATGCTGGCCGCCGCCGGTTCACCGGTCTACACCATCCATGCCGAGGTCGAGGGCATTGTTGGCCTGACCGCCTTTGCCGAGCTGCTGAGGCGTGCAGAGGCGCTGGGCATCCGCTTCTGCCCGCTCAGCGAGCTGCTGCCCGCGGATCTCAGCACCCTGCCGCAGGGGCGTGTAGTGCGCGGCCAGCTCGCCGGACGCGAAGGCTGGCTGGGCTGCCAGCACCCGGCGTAACGCTATTTATTTTCACAGGAAACACGGATGCGTACAGGCACTAAAACCCTTTTGCTGCTGGCGCTTTTCGCGCTCTATTACCTGATCCCCATTGAGTTCCGTGCGCTGTGGCAGCCGGATGAGACGCGCTACGCCGAAATTAGCCGCGAGATGATCGCCAGCGGCAACTGGGTGGTGCCGCACTTTTTCGACCTGCGCTATTTTGAAAAGCCCATCGCCGGCTACTGGATCAATAATCTCGGCCAGCTCATTTTTGGCCAGACTAATTTTGGCGTGCGCGCCGGGTCGATTCTCTGCACCGCGCTGAGCGCGCTGCTGCTCTACTGGCTGGGTCGGCGGCTGTTCAACAGCGATAAAATTGCCCTCACCGCCAGCATGATTTTTCTCACTTCGCTGCTGGTGTATGGCGTCGGCACCTATGCCGTGCTCGATCCGCTGCTGCTGCTCTGGCTGGTGCTGGCGATGTGCAGCTACTGGCTGGCGGCGCAGGCGACCACCACGCAGCAGCGACTGGGCGGCTACCTGCTGCTCGGCGCCGCCTGCGCAATGGGCTTTATGACCAAAGGCTTTCTGGCGCTGGCGGTGCCGGTGCTTGCCATCGTCCCCTGGGCGATCTGGCAGCGCCGCATGGGCGAGCTGTTGCGCTGGGGGCCTCTGACCATCGTTGTCGCCGCGCTGATTAGCGCGCCCTGGGCGCTGGCGATTAATCGTCAGGAAGGGGATTTCTGGCACTACTTTTTCTGGGTTGAGCACATTCAGCGTTTTGCCGAAGCCGATGCCCAGCATAAAGCGCCCTTCTGGTATTACCTGCCGGTGTTGCTGGCGGGCAGCCTGCCGTGGCTGGCGCTGCTGCCTGGCGCGCTGCTGAGCGCGTGGCGCGCACGCACCCAGCAGCCCGGCGCGATCTATCTGTTGAGCTGGGTACTGCTGCCGCTGCTGTTTTTCAGCGTCGCCAAAGGCAAACTGCCGACCTATATCCTGCCCTGTTTCGCGCCGCTGGCGCTGCTGATGGCGCGCTACGCCCACGGCGCCAGCGCGCGGCTGGCGAAGGTCTTTACCCTCAACGGCTGGATTAACCTGCTGTCTGGCCTGCTGGCCGCCGCGCTGGTGGCTGGCGTGCTGGCGCCCTGGGGGCTGGCGCATCGTCCGCTCTATGGCAGCCATGAAAAGCTGCGCGTGGTCTGCGGCGCGCTGGCGTTTCTCGGCTGGGCCGCAATGGGCTGGCTGAGCCTGCGCCCCGGCCGCAACTGCTGGAAGCTGGCGGCGCTCTGTCCGCTGGCGCTGGCACTGCTGATCGGCTTCGCCCTCCCGCAAAAGGTGCGCGACGCCAAGCTGCCGCAGAGCTTTGTCCACGTCATACACCGCCAGCTGGCCGCCAGTGATCTGCTGCTGGCGGATAATCCCGGCATCGCCTCGGCGGTGGCCTGGGAGACGCGGCGCAGCGATATCACCTTTTTTGACGCCAAAGGCGAGCTGCAGTATGGCCTGAGCTACCCCGACGCCCGGTCGCGCTATGTCGACGGCAAGGCGTTCCCCAGCTGGCTGGCGGTGCATCGCCGTCACCACAGCGTCGCGCTGGTGATGCTGCTCGACAGCGGCCAGACGGCGCCGGATGCCGATCTGCCGACGCCGGACAGGCAATATCGCCAGGGCCGCCTGGTCTACTACGGCTATGACGCCACGCCATGAGTCTCCTGCTGATCTTACTGGTGAGCCTGCTGAGCTGCGCCGCCCAGCTCAGCCAGAAACAGGCGGCGTCGGTCGGCCTGCGCCAGGGCAAGCGCTGGATTGCGCTTAGCCTGCTGCTGCTGGGCGTGGCGATGCTGCTGTGGCTGGCGGTGCTGCGCGTGGTGCCGGTCGGCGTCGCCTATCCGATGCTTAGCCTGAACTTTGTGCTGGTGGCGATCGCCGCGCGCACGATCTGGCGAGAGCGCTTTACGCGGCGGCAGTGGCTGGGCACGCTGGCGATTGTCGTCGGCGTTGCGCTGATGGGGAGCCATCTGTGAAAGGGATGCTGCTGGCGCTGAGCAGCATCCTGCTGGTGTCGCTGGCTCAGCTGGCGCTGCGCGTGGCGATGGTCGGCGTGCCGCCCGTTTCTCACTGGCTGAGCCTGTGGTGGATTGCACACCCCGCCGCCTTGCTGCTGCTGGGCGCCGGACTGGCCGCCTATGGCTTATCGATGCTGTGCTGGCTGCTGGCGCTGCACCATCAGCCCCTTAACCGACTCTATCCACTGCTTAGCCTGAGCTATGTGCTGGTGTGGCTGGCGGCGGTTTCGCTGCCGGTTTTCAACGAACCCTTTCGCTGGAGCAGCCTGGCGGGCGTGATATTGATTATGCTGGGGCTATTGTTGAACAGCTGGCCACGCAACAAGGCGCGCCGGTAATCGCGCGCGGCAGCTAATTTGTCACTAAAGCAAATTTCTGCCGCCGCGCTTTAAAAATAATACCGCCCGATACTTATTTAAAATAATGATGGTTTTAGCCAGGGAATAAATCGGCCAAACGTTTTCCCGGATTAAAAGCATTAGCCGCCGTGGCTTATTTTAGTTTAATAAACAAGGCGATAACTGGCCGAGAAAAAAATTAATCAGTTTTTCATTTCCTTTTTTTAAATTGCCTGCCAGACTGTCATTAACAAAAAGATAGCGTGCAATCGAATAGCAAGCTACTAAAAATGACACAATACACTTTGACCAGACAGCAATAACACCAGGGAACCTGATATGCACTTTCTCAAGAACTTCACTATTCGCAGGGTCGTCCAGGTTATTTTACTGGCGGCGCTGCTGGTCGTGGCGCTGGCCGGGGCCTATGGCTCAGCCGTGCTGCGCGATATGCACCTTCAGGCGCAGGGAAGAGATGCCGCTACCGCCCAGCTTGTTTTCCTGACGCGCGCCGGCAACGTCATCCGCTCCGGCTCGGCAGAGGAAAAAGCGGCCCTCGCCGGGGAAGCGCCTGACAGCGCCGACTGGGCGCCGCTGCGCACCGCCCTGACTGACGGTAGCGCCCTGTTTTCAGCGGCGTCAAACGAGCGGCTGCTGGCGCTGCAGCAGCAGCTGAACAGCGACGAAGCCGCGACGGTAACAGATCGCCATCGGCTGGAAATCGCCTTTTTCGTCGCCGCGCTGATCACGCTGGGGCTGCTCGCCTTCTGCGACCGTTTTCTGGTGGTGCATTTGGTCAGACCCCTTGGTGTGATGCGCGCCCATTTCAAAGGCATCGCCGCGGGCGATCTGACGCGCGAGCCGCAGGATTTTGGGCGCAACTGCGTCGGTCAGCTGGTACCACTGGTCAGACTGATGCAGCAGAGCCTGCTCAACACCGTGCAGGCGGTGCGCGACAATAGCGTCGTGCTGCGCCAGGAAGCGGCAGGCATCGCGGCGGGCAACGCCGATCTCTCCGATCGCACCACCCAGCAGGCGGCCGCGCTGGAACAGACCGCCGCCAGCATGGAGCAGCTGAGCGCCACGGTAAAAACTAACGCAGCAGGCGCGCGTGAGGCGCGCCAGCTGGCGGAGGCGACCGCGCAAACCACTCAGCAAGGCGCTACCCTGGTGACCTCGGTGTCACGCCTGATGGGCGACATCGCCGGCGAGGCGGAAAAAATCCGCCAGTTTACCGCCACCATTAACAGCATTGCGTTTCAGACCAATATTCTGGCGCTTAACGCCGCCGTCGAGGCCGCGCGCGCCGGCGAGCAGGGTCGCGGCTTTGCGGTCGTCGCCACCGAGGTGCGCACCCTAGCCCAGCGCAGCGCCGCCGCCGCGAAAGAGATTGAAGGCTTAATTAATGGCGCCGTGACGCGCGTGCAGGAAGGCGCCGTCGCCGCCGGCCGCGCCGGCGATACGATGGGCAGCGTGACCGCGCGCGTCGCCACGGTGAACGATCTGATCGCCCAGTTCGCGCTCGCTTCGGAAGAACAGAGCAAAGGCATTTCTCAGGTCACGCTGGCGATTGCCGAGCTGGATCGCGTCACGCAGCAGAACGCGTCGCTGGTGCAGGAAGTGGCGGCGTCGGCCGGCAGTCTTAACGGCCGGACGGAAATCCTCGCGTCGGTCATCAGCCATTTTACCTTTCCCGACGCGACGCTGCCGCAGCCTGGTCAGCCCGCCGCGGCTGACGCCCAGCCGCGCAGCAACGCGGGTGAATGGGTCGCTTTGCACCATTAATCGCGCGGGGGGCGCGCTGGTGGATTGGCGTCCAGCCAGCTGCGCACGCTCTCCGTCTCCGGGCCCGCTTCGCGCACGGCCCGGACCAGCCGATCCTGGGTGGTATGCAGCGTCAGCATCCAGAAGGTGATCTGCCACTGCTCACTGATTTCAATACGGGAGAGGTCAGCGGGCACGCGGCGAACAATTGGGTCTTTCATATCGGTTTCCTGATCGTCGGCACGTTAACGGGTGCCATGAATAACGGCCTTATTTTGAAGCGACTTATCGTGAACCAATGACCCAGGATATAAACCGGATTTATCTCTAAAGGGGTCTGTAGCGACATTATGAGAGGGTTCTGATGAATAAAATCTGAATAACCGCAGCGACAGGGAGATAAAAAAGCCGGGAAGCGCAATGAAATATTTTCCATACCGCTTCGCTAATGACATCAATAGAAAATGATATTGCTAAAACGCGATATTAACCAAAAAGAGCGTTTTATAGCAGCGCCCACACTTTTTTCAGAGAACATCAATATGAGCACGACACCCTTTAAGCCAGGCGTTATCGTCCAGACCGACGTGCGACTGCTTCGCGTTGCCGCCGGGATGACGCAAGAGCGCGCCGCCGAGCGGTTTAACCTGAGCCTGCGGGTCTGGCAACTTAAAGAGGCGGCGAAAAATCCCGCGCTGTTCAGCCAGGGCGAGTATGAACTGCTGCTGTTACTGGCGGGAAAACATCCCCATTTTGAGCTGACGCCACGCTAGCGGGCTGACGGCGACAAGCTGGCGCAGGGCCGCGCCATTTTTTGCATCCTTCCTGCGGCGCTTATTAATTTCGCCCTTCAATCTTTTCATGCGCTTTGCCATGTTGTTGAAAGCCCAGGCCAGGCGGCTGGAAATAGCCTGATCCGCCACGTTAACGCTTTCATATATTTAATTGAAGCCTCTGATTCACCTGCCGATAACCTACTGCTTTTTATGGATTCTTTATTTATTTTGCTCACACAGATGAAACGGGAAACAGATGTTTAAAAATTTACCCATTAAGAGAAAATTTTTCTTTTCTTTCGGCCTGATCGTGGCCCTGTTATTAATTCTCTGCGCTGCTTTTTACAGCAACTTTACCAGCATCGTGAGTTCAAATGACTGGAACATCCACAGCTGGCGCGTCATCGATAAGAGCCGCGCCCTGACGCAAAACCTGGTGAATATGGAAACCGGCCTGCGCGGCTATGCGATCAATGGTAAAGAGGAGATGCTGGATCCGTGGAAAACAGGCCAGGCGGATTTCCTGAAAGAGTTGCAGGAGGCGAAATCGCTGACCGCAGATAATCCGGCGCAGCAGGCGCGCCTGAATACACTATTACGCCAGCAGCAGGCGTGGCAGGAAAGCTTTGCCACGGCGCTGCTGAATCACCGCCAGGCGCTCAACGCCGGTACCCTGTCGCAGAGCGACTTTAACGCCGCGTTTGACGCCAACAGCGGCAAACCGCAGATGGATCAGATGCGCCAGACCATTGCGGCGATCGTCAGCGGCGAAACCAGCCTGCTGACTCAGCGTCAGCAGTCGGTAAGCGCCGTTGAGACGCAGACCCGGCTGACGCTGTTTATCGGCGCGCTGCTGGGATTAGCCATCGCCTCTGCGGCGGGCTATCTGCTTGCCCGTTCGATTACGCGTCCGCTGGCGGAGGCGGTGAACGCGGCGCAGGCGATCGCCGCTGGCGATCTCTCTACCGCACTTGTGGCGCACTCCACCGATGAAACCGGCGTGTTGATCGCCACCTTCAAAACCATGCAGGATCAGCTGAAGCAGGTGGTTTCTGATATCCAGCGCGCGGCCTTCTCCATCGACAACGCCTCTAAAGAGGTCGCGCTGGGCAACACCGACCTCTCCGCGCGCACCGAGCAGCAGGCCGCCTCGCTGGAGGAAACCTCGGCCAGCATGGAGCAGTTAACCGCCACCGTCAGACAAAACGCCGCAAATGCGCAACACGCCAGCACGCTGGCGTCTGACGCCTCGCACGTTGCCCAGCAGGGCGGCGACGCAGTGGATCGCGTGGTGACCACCATGGCCGATATTTTCAGCAGTTCGAAGAGCGTGGTGGATATTATCGGCACCATTGAAAGCATCGCGTTCCAGACCAATATTCTGGCGCTGAACGCCGCCGTCGAAGCGGCGCGCGCCGGCGAGCAAGGCCGCGGCTTCGCCGTGGTTGCCAGCGAAGTGCGTGCGCTGGCGCAGCGCAGCGCCACCGCCGCGAAAGAGATTAAATCGTTAATCGAGGCCTCTAACCACCGCATTGCCGAAGGCAGCGAGCTAGCGGCGCAGGCGGGCAACACCATGAACGGCATCGTCAGCGCTATCAGCGACGTGTCGAGCATCATGTCGGAAATCTACACCGCCTCCGGCGAGCAGGTTAACGGCATCGAGCATGTCGGCATCGCCATTACTCAGATGGACGAGGTGACGCAGCAGAATGCCGCGCTGGTGGAGCAGGCCGCCGCCGCCGCCGCGTCTCTGGAAGAGCAGGCGGCGCAGCTAAGCCGCGCCACGGCGATCTTCAAGGTCGCCTGAGATCCCTGCCCCTTATGAAAAAAAACCTCGCCGCCGTGTAATGCTTGTCAGTTAAGGTCATGTTCAGGTAAGGCCGCCTTTTTCTCAAAATGGCGGCCTTTTCGTATACGCGTATGAGCATGCTGGTGCGGGCCACTGCACCTCCTCTGCTGCCGGGCCGTCCTCGCGCCGCTGCGCGGTGCCTTCGGCTGCAACGTCTTGCCGGACGGACCGTTCGGGTACGGCCATCCTGGCCTCCCCGAACTGCCTGTCGCCTCCCTGCGACCGGCTCCTGGCACAACGTCTCCGCCTCAGCGCTGCGAATAGCCCTCTACAGCAGAGGAGGCGCAGTGGCCTCAGACAGGGTGCCCTTTGCAGCAGCTCGAAAGGAAGCTGGCCAGCAGGCTGGTGCCGCTCAGGGGCGGGTATTTCGCAGCGCGGAACAGAATGAGTCAGCCAGGAGAGCACGCAGGGAAGCGGGCGAAAGGTGGGGCTGGAACAGGGATGTTCCATCCCCACCGGTCCGTCAGGCAGGCGAATGGCGTGAAGGTACCGCGTCAGCGGCGCGAGGACCGCCCGCCCCTGAGCGGCACCAGACTGCGTTATCACCCCATGCTTAACTGCCACGCGAGGTTTTTGATGGGTTGATAGCCCTCCCCACCTCCAGAGCAACAGCGTCTCTGTCAGCAGGTCCGCGTTTTACTGCTACCTTTTACAGATAACCCCTTGTTTTAGCGGTGAGCGACATTGCCATCCTTGCGTAACAGGACAACGGAGCGATCCGTGCTGCTGTTCCTGCTTTTTATCAGCCTGTTTATTGTCACCGCCTGTAGCTGGGCGTTATGGAAATCCTGGCAGGATCGGCTGCAGGATATCTCGATCCAGGCGCGCAACCAGTCGCTGTCGCTTTCCCGCCAGGCGCAGGACACCTTTCTTCAGGTCAGCATCGCGCTGGACGAGATCGCGCGTCAGCGGGAGGCGCTGTTCAGCCGCCCGGCGAGCTACAGCGGCAGCCACGGCATTCTGGCGGGCCTCTCTGTGCCTCTGCCGCAGCTGGCGGGCCTGTTTGTCTATGACAAAGCGGGCAACTGGCTGGCAACCTCGCGCGGATATGTCGATCCTCAGATGAATAACGCCGATCGGGAATATTTTATCTGGCACCGCGACCACGCAAACCCTGGCGTGCGTATCGGCAACGTGGTAAACAGCCGCAGTTCCGGCGAGCTGGTTATCCCGGTTTCGCTGCGCCTGAACGACGATGAGGGCAATTTTATGGGGGTGGCGCTCGGCACGGTGAAAGTCAGTTTTTTCCGCCAGTTCTACGGCTGGTATGAGCAGATGCCGGGCGACCTGCTGGCGCTGATGAACACCGACGGCCTGCTGCTCTATGCGCGCCCCTTTCCCGACCGCGTCATTAACCGCAGCCTCTCTTCCAGTCCGCTGTTTACCACCCTGCTAAGCCAGTCGCGCATCGGCAGCGCCACCTGGAAGAGTCGTCTGGATGGCAAGGAGCGGCTGTTCGGCTATGCCCGGCTGGAACGCTATCCGCTGGTGGTAGCCGTGGGCTACGAAACCCGGGCCATCCGGCACGCCTGGTGGATGAGCAATATCACCGCCATCAGCGTGAACGTTTTCACCTGGCTGCTGGTGCTGCTGTTCGGCTTCCAGATCCTGCGTCAGCTGCGCGCCAACCGGCTGAGCCAGCAGGCGCTCATTCGCAGCCAGGATGAGCTAAAGCGGCTTAACGGCACCCTGAGCGATCTGGCGATGCTCGACGGGCTAACCGGGCTGGGCAACCGGCGCCAGTTCGATTTCTATCTGGAGAAAAGCCTGAACGGCGCGATGACGCCGGTTTCCCTGATTATGTTCGATGTAGATTACTTTAAGCGCTACAACGACGCGTACGGACATATCGCCGGTGACCGCTGTCTGCAGGCGGTGGCGGCGGTGCTTAAGCACCTTCCGCTGCGCAGCACCGACCGCGTTACGCGCTACGGCGGCGAGGAGTTCGCCATTATCTTGCCGGGCACCGAGGCGCGGGATGCGGAGAAGGTGGCGTTCCGGGCGCTGGAGGCGATTCGCCGCGCGGCCTTGCCTCACGAGGCCAGCGAGCTACCGGAAAAAATCGTGACGCTCAGCGCCGGGATCGGCGCCTCCGTTCCTGGCGGCACGCCGGATGCCCTGAAGCTGGCCGCCGACGAGGCGCTCTACACGGCGAAAAAATCGGGACGCAACTGCATCGCCGGCATGCAGGGCATCTGCCTGCTGTAGGCTAAAACTCCGACGCCTCGCCCGGCAGCGGCACGGAAAGCGGCTGCCCTTCTACGCCTGCATAGAAGATCACTAACTCCGCCGGCTGGTCGCGGGTATAGCCGCGATGGGCGCTGTCGAGGGTTTCATTGATCGCCTCACCGGCCTTTACGCTGTGCGTCGCGCCGCTCGCTTTGTCCTCAATGGTCAGCTCGCCGGAGAGCAGATAGGCGGTGTTGGGCATGGGATGGGTATGCCAGGGCAGCTCGCTATGCGCCGGCAGCGACATACGCATCACCGTAATCTGCGGCTTGCCGACTGGGTAGGCGTCATAGGCCTGACCGTTCCACGCGGTGCCGCTTTGCAGTACCTGTTTATGAACGGGCTCGGTTTTTTCATCCTTCATCGTTGCTCCTGCTAATTAGGGTCTGGTTCGAGTGTAGCTTAGCCACGTCGTACCGCCGTTCTGAACGCGCGGATCCTAACCAACTGTTATCCATCGATGAAATAGCTGCTGCTGTTTCCTTGCCTGTAAGCGGGATATCGACGGATAATCCCCTGTGGCGATCGGGAATGACCTCGACGTTGTCACCGCGCAACCCAAGGCAGTGCATTTATATGTTTTCTTTTTTTAATGAAGCGTTAAACCAGGCGAGTGCCTATGCCCTACGATAACGTCTACGCCGAAAAGCGGCTGCCTGGCGCCTTTCGCCGCAGCTGGCACCATTTTTATCGCAACCCCACCGCGATGATCGGCCTGTACGGCTTCGCCGCCCTGCTGTTTCTTTGTCTGTTCGGCGGATTGCTGGCGCCCTACGGCATCGATCAGCAGTTTCTCGGCTATCAGCTGCTGCCGCCCTCCTGGTCGCGCTACGGCGACGTCTCTTTCTTCCTCGGCACCGACGATCTCGGCCGGGATGTGCTGAGCCGCCTGTTGAGCGGCGTCGCGCCGACGGTGGGCTCGGCGATTCTGGTGACGCTGTTCGCCACGCTGTGCGGCCTGGTGCTGGGCGTGCTGGCGGGGATCACCCGCGGTTTGCGTTCGGCAGTGATGAATCACGTGCTGGATACGTTGCTGTCGATCCCGTCGCTGCTGCTGGCGATTATCGTGGTGGCATTTCTCGGCCCGCGGCTGGAGCATGCGCTGCTGGCGGTGTGGCTGGCGCTGTTGCCGCGGCTGGTGCGCGACATTTACAGCGCGGTGCATGACGAGCTTGAAAAAGAGTATGTGGTGGCGGCGCGTCTCGACGGCGCCAGCAACCTCGATATTTTACGCCACGCGCTGCTGCCGAACGTGCTGCCGACGCTGATCAGCGAAGTGACGCGCTCGCTGTCGATGGCGATCCTCGATATCGCCGCGCTCGGCTTTCTCGATCTCGGCGCGCAGCTGCCCTCGCCCGAATGGGGCGCGATGCTCGGCGATTCGCTCGAGCTGGTCTATGTGGCGCCCTGGACCGTGATGCTGCCCGGCGTGGCGCTGATGATCAGCGTTTTAATTGTTAACCTGCTGGGCGACGGTATTCGCCGCGCTGTAGAAGCGGGAGTGGAATAATGCCGTTACTCGATATCCGTAATCTGACCATTGAATTTATGACCGCAGAGGGTCCGGTTAAAGCGGTGGATCGCATCAATCTGACGCTGACGGAAGGCGAAGTGCGCGGGCTGGTCGGCGAGTCGGGCTCCGGTAAAAGTCTGGTGGCGAAGGCGATTTGCGGCGTCACCAAGGATAACTGGCGCGTCACCGCCGACCGTATGGTGTTTGACGATGTCGATCTGCTGCGCCTGTCGCCGCGCGAGCGGCGCCGTATCGTCGGGCGCAACTTCTCAATGATTTTTCAGGAGCCGCAGTCCTGTCTCGATCCCTCTGAGCGCATTGGCCGCCAGCTGATGCAGGCGATCCCACGCTGGACCTTTAAAGGGCCCTGGCTGCGCCGCTTCTGGTTCTGGCGCAAAACCCGCGCCATCGAGCTGCTGCACCGCGTCGGCATCAAAGATCACAAAGATATTATGCGCAGCTTTCCCTACGAGCTGACCGAAGGGGAGTGCCAGAAGGTGATGATCGCTATCGCGCTGGCCACCCAGCCGCGTCTGCTGATCGCCGACGAGCCGACCAACGCCATGGAGCCGACGACGCAGGCGCAAATATTCCGCCTGCTGAGCCGCCTTAATCAGAACAACAACACCACCATTCTGCTGATAAGCCACGATCTGCGCACCATGAGCCAGTGGGCGGATCGCATTAACGTCATGTACTGCGGCCAAACCGTGGAGACCGCCGGCAGCAGCGATCTGATGACCACGCCGCACCATCCCTACACCCAGGCGCTGATCCGCGCGATGCCCGATTTTGGCCGCTCGCTGCCGCACAAGAGCCGGCTCAACACGCTCTCCGGCGCCATTCCCTCGCTGGAAAGCCTGCCGATTGGCTGCCGCCTCGGCCCGCGCTGTCCCTATGCGCAGCGCAAATGCGTCGAAACGCCGCGTCTCAGCGGCAGTAAAACGCATCTGTTCGCCTGCCACTTCCCGCTAAATATGGAGGAGCAGTAATGGAGACGCTGCTTGAAGTGCGCAACCTCAGCAAGACCTTTCGCTATCGCACCGGCCTGTTTCGCCGCCAGCACGTCGAGGCGGTAAAATCGGTGAGCTTTACCCTGCGCGAGAAGCAGACGCTGGCGATTATCGGCGAGAACGGCTCCGGCAAGTCGACGCTGGCGAAGATGCTGAGCGGCATGGTGGCCCCGAGCGCGGGCGAGATCCTGATTAACGATCACCCGCTGCAGTTTGGCGACTACGGCTACCGCAGCCAGCGCATCCGCATGATATTTCAGGATCCCTCTACCTCGCTCAATCCGCGCCAGCGCGTCAGCCAGATCCTCGATCTGCCGCTGCGGCTGAACAGCGACCTGGCGCCCGAGGCGCGCGAAAAACGCATTATCGCCACGCTGCGTCAGGTGGGCCTGCTGCGCGACCACGCCGGCTACTATCCCCATATGCTGGCGCCCGGCCAGAAGCAGCGCCTTGGCCTGGCGCGCGCGCTGATCCTGCAGCCGAAGGTGATTGTCGCCGACGAGGCCCTCGCCTCGCTCGATATGACCATGCGTTCACAGCTGGTCAACCTGATGCTGGAGCTACAGGAGAAACACGGCATCACCTATATTTATGTGACGCAGCATCTCGGCATGATGAAGCATATCAGCGATCAGGTGCTGGTGATGCATCAGGGGGAAGTGGTGGAGCGCGGCGGCACCGCCGACGTGCTGGCTTCTCCACTGCACGATCTGACTAAACGATTGATTTCGAGCCACTTTGGCGAAGCGCTGACGGCGGAAGCCTGGCGCCGGGCGCGCTAAATCAGGTTGGTTTACCCCATTTGCCCGAGACGTGCTAGAATCGCTCGTCGATTAACGTCGGTCGCTTATTTTTTAACCGGTGCGACCGCCAACAACAATGACCATAAGGATTACAGCTATGGGTTTTCTTTCCGGTAAGCGCATTCTGATTACTGGCGTTGCCAGTAAACTCTCTATTGCCTACGGAATTGCGCAGGCGATGCACAAGCAGGGCGCAGAACTGGCTTTCACCTACCAGAACGACAAACTGAAAGGTCGTGTGGAAGAGTTTGCTAAAGATCTGGGTTCAGACATTGTGCTGCCGTGCGATGTGGCCGAAGACGAGAGCATCAAATCGCTGTTTACTGAACTGGCAAAAACCTGGCCAAAATTTGACGGTTTCGTTCACTCCATCGGCTTCGCTCCTGGCGACCAGCTGGATGGCGACTATGTGA
This sequence comes from Pantoea sp. Z09, assembly GCF_022394795.1. Classification (NCBI taxonomy): domain Bacteria; kingdom Pseudomonadati; phylum Pseudomonadota; class Gammaproteobacteria; order Enterobacterales; family Erwiniaceae; genus Pantoea; species Pantoea sp. Z09. Next base: position 1,789,696 of record NZ_CP092373.1, on the reverse strand, counting down.
ACGCCGTTACCCGCGAAGGCTTTAAGATTGCTCACGACATCAGCGCCTACAGCTTCGTTGCGATGGCGAAAGAGTGCCGCGAGATGCTGAACCCGGGCTCTGCCCTGCTGACGCTCTCCTACCTGGGCGCAGAGCGCGCTATCCCGAACTACAACGTGATGGGTCTGGCGAAAGCGTCGCTGGAAGCCAACGTGCGCTATATGGCGAACGCGATGGGTCCGGAAGGCGTGCGCGTTAACGCCGTTTCCGCCGGTCCGATCCGTACCCTGGCGGCGTCAGGCATCAAAGATTTCCGTAAGATGCTGGCGCACTGCGAAGCGGTTACCCCGATTCGCCGCACCGTCACCATCGAAGACGTCGGCAACTCTGCCGCGTTCCTCTGCTCTGACCTGGCCGGCGGCATCACCGGTGAGGTGGTTCACGTTGACGGCGGCTTCAGCATCGCCGCGATGAACGAGCTGGAACTGAAGTAAGTTTTAAGGGCGAGCCTGGCTCGCCCTCTCTTTATCTGCGCAATTTTCCCGCCTTATAGCATCCCGCTATTAATTATCACCGATCAATCTTTTGCACTTCACACCGCTCAGGCGACGATAGGCCAGCCCCCGGGCGCGCGTCACGGTTTCGGATTCACGCCATGCGCGACGTGCCAGCTATTTGCAAAAGGACTAACCATGGAACTACGCCGCTATCCCGGCCATAACCACTGGTTTTACGAGAGCCAGACCAGCCCGCATGCCGTTCAGGCCGAACCGCTGGTTCCCGAAGCTGCCCTTATTAACGACCGTTTTCTGCTCGGTTTACAGCAGGAGGCGAGCGCACTGCAGCCGCTGCTGCAGGCCAGCCAGCCGATGCTGCTCGCCTCGCGCGATCTCAGCCAGCTGCTGTTTCCCGATCGCGTCACGGCGACGCTTACCCATACGCTGACGCTTTACGACCGTCTCAGCACCGCGCTGACCGTGGCGCAGGTCGCAGGCGTGCAGCGGCTGTGCAATCACTATTCGGCGCGTCTTAATCCGCTGCCGGGACCTGATTCGTCGCGCGAGAGCAATAACCGCCTGACGCAGCTGACCCAGTATGCACGCCAGCTGGCGATGCAGCCGTCGCTGATCAACGCCGCGGCGCTTAAGGCGCTGGACGCGGTCGGCCTGACCGAGCCGGATATCGTCACCCTGAATCAGATCATCGGTTTTGTCAGCTATCAGGCGCGTATCGTGGCCGGTTTGCAGGCGCTGCTGGCGCTGCCGGTGCGCTGGCTGCCGGGCATTACGCCACCGCCCGACGCCGCGCGCGACGGGTTTTCGCAGCCGCAGAAATGGCAGCCGGGCGTGAAGCCGCTGGAGCTGCGCTACGCCAGCGCCGATCAGCTTGCCGCCGTCACCTTCTGTCAGCCGCACGCCGATCTCGCCGACGCGGTGTGGCTGCTGGCGCACGACGCCGCCGCGCTCTACGGCTGGCAAACCCTGCGCCAGCGCATCAATCCGACGGCATTAACCTCGCTGGCGGAGGCGACCTGCGCGCGCGCGCTTGGCAGCCGCTGGGCGTTTCAGTTTTTCCCGCAAGAGGTGCGCGACGCGCTGCTGGAATCGGTTGATGACGCCGCCGCTCAGGCGACGACGCAGGGACGTGTGGTGGCGATGGCGGCGCAGCTGACGCGATCGCCGGAACGCTTTAGCGCGGCGCACCTGCAGCCGCTGGTCAATGAAGGCTGGCAGCCGGAGGCGCTGTTCGCCCTGATCCAGGCGGTGGCGATCGGCAACTGGAACAGCCGGCTGTTTTACGCCATGGGCGAAGCGGCGTAGCCCTCAAGGTGGCTGCGCGCCTCGTCGAAGAAGTGTTGCGACAGCGGCGAGGCGCGGCCCGGTTCGGCGATTACCAGCGCCGCCTGGCGCGCCATATGCGTAATGGCGATCGGCCGCTGCGCCATGCCGCTCAGCATAGAGGGCAGCAGATGGCCGACCGGCGACACCAGCACCCCCAGCCCGACCTGCGCGCTTTGCACCAGTTCGAGAATCGACGCGCTCTCCACCATCACCTGCGGCGTTAAGCCCGACTCGCGAAAGGCCATATCGAGATAGCGACGAAAATAGCGCGTTGGCTCTGAGAGACAGAGCGGCAGTTCAGCGAGCTGCGCGAGCGCCAGCGGTTCGCTGCCCACCAGCGCGGGAAAAGCGGCGGGATCGAATATCGCCTCGACGCCGCGCTCCGGCAGAAACGCCGTCTGGAAATGCAGCTCGCGCAGCGTTGCCAGCTCAAAAAAGCCGATGCCGACGTCGACCGTATGGCTGTTGAGCGCCTCCAGCAGCTGATCGGCGCTGAGCGCGGCGATGCGGTAGTTAAGCTGCGGATAGCGCCCCTGCACCCTTTTCAGCAGCTCTGGTAGCGCCACGCTGCACTGCGGCATGACGCCAATGCGCAGCGTGCCGTTGACGCCGTGCTTGAGCGATTCCACCTCCAGCTTCAGCCCCTGATAAACCGAGACGATTTCGCGCGCCCACGCCAGCACGCGATCCCCTTCCGGCGTGAAGCCGACAAAGTTATTGCTGCGGTTGATCAGCGACAGGCCGAGTTCGCGCTCGAGGTTTTTCAGGCGCATCGAAAGCGTCGGCTGGCTGACGAAGCTGGCTTCCGCCGCGCGGCCGAAATGGCGCTCGCGTTCGAGGTTGCAGAGGTATATCAGCTGTTTAATGTCTATTTTTCTTACCTATCAATAACTTAATTATTTTTCTCTGTGTGCCAGATTAAAATTGTGTACAAACGGATGCACTAAATAAAAAATGCCTGTCATTTAGGGTGAATCTTCAAACAGCGCCACCATCTTGTCAACGTGGAGACCAAAATGAGAGCGGAGGTTACTGCGCTCAGATCGACGGCCGGAACTCATCATAATCATCGACAATAGTGGCAGTAACTTTACCCAGTACGATGATTCCTACCAGAACTTCCCTATCGATGGTTTTGCTGGCTTGCGGGAGCTAAATGCCATCACGCTGATGTGCTTACCAAGCAGCTCAAGGTTTTTCACCTTATCCGGCTACTTAATTTCTTAAGGATGTTCTCCATTGTCGTTTCATCGAAGTTGGTGACGGTAGTGAGAATATCCAGACCATTTAGTGTTGTGCGCCATACCTTCGGCCACTCCTGGACCATCTTCAACCCGCCGTCATTCTTCTGGATGTCGTGCACATCCATTTCGTCTATCTCAACCAAGCGGCGAAGTACGTAATCTGCGTTTACCTCTACCCTTTCGTTGCGCTCTGATTTAATATCAATGTTTTTCCTCACCGCTCGGCCACAAGCCAAATATAATAGCCGTGCAGCTTGCTATGCAGCGACATGCGCCTTACTGCAGATTATAGGGTGTTAACTGCTCAGCGGCACATACTCCATCTTGAACACGTTATCAGGCGCGAGCTACATCCATGCGCCATCTAATGCACCCGGTATCTGGGACATCTACCCAATTAAAAAGCCTCCCTAAGGAGGCTCTAAATTACGCTTTGAAACCTGGCTTATTGTTAGCCTTGCGCCAGGTTTTAACTTCCTCAACAACTTTTTCAGGGGTCAAATTTGGATCGTCATTATAATAAATTAAATCGGAGCCATCAGGATGTTCACTTACAGCAATAAAATTTTCCAGCAGCTGATCCTGGTATGCTTCACCACCTTTAGCGCTAAAAATTTCACTCACAAGCTGGGTGAACTCGGCTTCTGAATAATCCTGAAAAATTTTTTTAAGTTCCATTTTTTCTCCCTTACTTATTTGAGTGAATTTCAATGTGACGCTTAGGTGTTACTACACGAATGTTATCAACATCATATACCTCACCGCCCTGAGAGATAAGTTTAACATGATGAAGCTCGAAAGAGCGCCGACCGCCAACACTCTCTTTCATGGGGGCTCGAGGAGCCAGACCATTCTTCATGCGATCCACATTGGTTTTATTGAACTGCCCAGCAAGTTGAGAATCTACAGCAATCTCTCTCCAAAATGCATCACGGAAAGCATCGAAGCTGCGATACTCTTTACCAGACAATTTATCAACTATGCGTGTAGGTACTGGAACGCCTGACTCTTTACCTGAGGTAGCAAGCCATTGCCCAGCAACATCGGTTCCTTTACCTTCAACTTTTCCAGGAAGATCACGCGCACTCTGCAACATGATATAAGTTGGCTTTAAACCTGTCTCTTCAGGAAAAATCAATATAGCATCCCTGAAATCCATGTCGTCAGCCATAGGGAAACCTTCTACCACAGGCGATGTATTTACAGGATTCTGATTGCCTGTATTTCCCGGCACGGCGTTACTGTGTACAGGCGTAACGAGTGGTGGTAGCCCTTTATAGCCGGGAGCATTCTCCGGTGATACGAGTATAGTTCGAGAAGGAAGCCCGCTTTCTGCCGGAATAGAAACTGAATAGAGACCCGTAACCTTGTCAACAGATGCTTTTAGTACCCGTACGGCACTCGGATTGACAGTACGAACCAGAAAAGTTTTAAGCGTGTTTTCTGTATAGTAGAGACGGCCTCTCACAGCCATATTTACTGTACCGTTAACATCACCTGCAACTTTTAACTCTGCATCTGAGGGCAATTTAATTGCGTCTGCAGGCATCGCGGAAAGGAACATATTAATGTCCTCACGACCAGGTACCTTATCACTTGCCTCACCTGCATTCGGTACGTAAGCCACTGATGCAATTAATGCGCCGATACCGCTCCCAGAAATGACCGTCCCAAGAAGTTCAGCGACTACTGTACGAATTGATGACCATGCTGCAGTAGTGACAGCTTCACTTAGCGTAAAACCACCCAGCCCTGTTTCAGCAAATACGATCGGAGATGCAGAAACAGCAGCTGCCGGAAACCCAGCGAAACCGAAAACGTTCTGCTCTTCGAGTTTAGAACGAGCAGCCTCCAGAGCTGCAGCCTGAGTCGCTGCTTCGGCTTTTTCTTTAGCTTTTGCAGCAGCGTCTGCCAGTGCTTTTGCCGCAGCGGCTTGTTCAGCTTTTATACGAGCGGCTTCAGCTGCTTGACGTGCAGCTTCAGCTTGCCGTTTTGCTTCTGCATCAGCCTTAGCCTTTGATAATTTTGTATCCGCTGCTGCCTTAGCTGCATTGGCCGCATTAACTGAAGCCTGAGCATTATTGACATTTGCCTGTGTGGCATTTTGTTGATCAACAGCATCATTTAAGACGGCTTGAGCACTCTCCATCGCTTTTTTATTACTATCAGCAATTGCCATTGCTGCTAAAAATTGGCGATAACCTGGAAACGTCGGTTCATTTGCAAACTTAGAGAGTTCGCCTACTTTCTGATGTGCGGTTTGATAACGGGATTGCGCGGAATTAAATTCATTCTGTCTCTGGGAGACTACACCATTTGCTGCAGCGAGCGAGTTTTTAGCGTTAGCCAAAGCCGTATTTGCAGCATTAACTGAATTTTGAGCATTATCAGCGTCGCGCTGAGCTGCTTCAACTGGATGAGCAGCATCCCATTCAGCCTGTTTACGCTTAGCCTCTTCCTCTGCTTTACGCTTAGCTTCAGCAGCAGCAGCTTCCTCTGCAGCCTTTTTCGCAGCAGCGGCGGCAGCAGCTCTTTTAGCATCTAATTGAACTTGAACCAGAGCACGGGCTTGTGTTTGACGTGCAGTTTCGCCATTTCTCCAGTCCTTGCGGTTAGACAGAATGGGACGTGAATATAAGCTGATACCTGTAATATTGTCATTCCCATCTACCGTTACAGTATAGATATAGCCATCTACTGCGGAGCGATATCCTGAAGCAACTGGTGCAGTAACGTTAGTGCGTAAATTATCACGACTATCACTACCTGTTTTTCCATCAGACCAGTGAATAGAATTATCACTAACCCACCTCATACCGCCGGTAATATCAATACGTACTTGACCATCAACAATTACAGCTGAGGTTGGCTTGCCCGCATCATATGTATAGTAACCATTACCTCCAGTATTGCCTGACGAGCCAGATCCCATGTTTACCCCGCCAGTAGGACCTCGGCCACCGCCACCAAACTGATTATTGTGAGCATTGTCAAAACCATTTCCTGAACCCATACAATTCCTCTTTGAAGTAAAATTAAGCAAAAAAAATAGTGTACAAACAAGCAGTTAAATTCGGTTATATGAATCCCTTTTCCTGCCTGCAATACTGTATAAAACGGTAATTTCAACTAGTTACTGGGAACGAATCTACTAGCCACTTAGATAAGCTGTAACTTAATTTACACGTCATACTTTAAAACAGAGAGGTAGTCGCGACCTAGTCATTCCTGTTTGTTAGTGACTGTCACAAAAGACCTTGAGGAATTTGTATGCGTGATAAATTAAAAAAAATTGCTATCCCAATGAGTCACACCTTTTAGATAGCCGCTTCACATTGGAAAGGTGCCATTTTATTGAAAGTAACTTGTGGAATTCCTTCAGGCATGAAAATTTATTTCAGGCACTGTTCTCTGAGAATGAAATAATCCCGTTCAGCAGAATCAGTAAGTCCGGGGCGGGCTGCATCATCCATGCTGGCGGTTCCGGCGGAGGGTTGCTTCGGACAAATCGCATTGAGCTTCAACCGGCGCTTGCCTGAAGCAACATCGCGTTGCAGTTAATCAATAGTCGCCTGAGCATCGGCTAACTCCTTTAAGTATTTCGCAGCGAGAGCGGCCACGCCTCGCTGGCACACCTGCATGCCATCAATAGTCTGTTGGCGTTCGGTTGCCAGGCTGTCGGCGACAGCGTATTTATCGTGGTAGAAGTCAGCTATCCGGCAGACTGCCAACAGCAACACCAGCAGCAGGCCGTTAATCAGCGTTCGCCAGCTAGATGTCATCTGGACCTTCCGCCAGACACATTGAGCATTCCATGAACTGCTCAGTTAAAAACGAGAAAAGGCCACCCAATGGCGGCCTTGTATAAGTAAGGTAATTCGGATGAACAAAAGAAAATCAGGCAGCAAGCGGCTGCGGATTTATTTGCATCATGGCCGACTTACAAAATATGCATTTTGCGCCAAGCGGGTTTTTGACGTTAATGTCAAAAACGGAGCGGCGATATTGCGAGCCCTGACAGTGCGGGCAGCGAAGTAACATCATAACTGAGATAATTTTTTAGCATCCTGTATCGTTTGCAGCGGATGGACGTGTTTGACCATCCTGCGCAGTGAATTCTACTTTCTGGCTTAAACCTTTAACCGTGCCGAGCATAGGCTTCGATATCACGCTTCTTACTTACAACCTGCTAACAATGATAGCTGAATGGCGCAGACACAGCGGGACAATTAAGATAAAACGCAAAGCACTGGTTTGCTGTTACACTCTTTGCAGCGTATTGAACCTAACTAAGGTGATGAATTTATTATCAACAAGGAGAAAGAAGTGAAAAACAAAATTTATCTTCCGCAGTTCGATATCAGCGCAGACGTGGAGATATTTGGTAATAAAGTCACGGTGCGCTATGAAGGAAACGAACATTTTCCCAAGCGCCTGAAGGTTAAAGAGCAATATTTTGTGGTTATCGACGGCCAGGAAAAGACCATGGTGCTTGAACGTAAAGCGATCGGTTCCTGGCAGTTCTCCCTTCAGTCATAATGGCGTGATCCCCACCTTCACTTACCGACTCCGTAAGGTGGGAATACGCCGTGATGCTATTTCTTTTCGCGATCCTCGTAGGGATCTTTTTTGTCATCATTGTGATCGTCGCGGGTACGCGGAATCTCACCGTGTTCAGCAGGCGCATCGGTCGCCGGATGATCGTCCTCTTCATAGGCGTTGTGGACGTGCGGCGTGCTTTCGGGCGCGCTCTTGCTGACGTCCCCTTCCTGCTTGCGTTCTTCATTGGTCTTATGCTTAAACATTTCCGTCTCCTTGTCTGCTTCCAGTCTGTTAAGTGTAGACCTAAATCGCCTTACGCCACGCCGAGCGCGCTTTTCACCTCGTTGGCGATCTTCTCTACCTGCGGGCCGTAGATCACCTGAATATCATGTTCGCTGACGCGGTTGACCCCGTTGGCGCCCGTTGTCAGCAGCGTCTGATCCACCACCTCTTTCATATCCTTCACCCGCACGCGCAGACGGGTAAAGCAGCAGTCAACATCCTCAATATTCCCCTGCCCGCCCAGCCCGCTGATGATCACCTGGGTGCGCTGATCCGCCGCCACCAGCTGCGGTTTTTCCTCTTCCGATTCGCGTCCCGGCGTCTCTACGTTCATGCGCGTAATCACAAAGCGGAACGCGTAGTAGTAGAGCGGCGCGTAGATGGCGCCCAGCGCCAGCGTCCACCACCAGTGGGTTTTGCTGCCGCCGAGGATGCCGAAGACCACCAGGTCGATCACGCCGCCCTGCACGTTGCCGATCATCAGGTGCAGCATCGACATCAGCATAAATGAGAGGCCGGTCAGCACCGCATGCAGCAAATAGAGCACCGGCGAGACAAAGATAAAGCAGAACTCCAGCGGCTCGGTGATGCCGGTGGTAAAAGAGGTGAGCGCGCCCGCCATCATCAGTGCCTTCACCCGCTGTTTATGCTCCGGTCGCGCGGTGTGGTAGATCGCCAGCGCGGCGGCCGGCAGGCCGAACATCATCACCGGGATTTTGCCCTGCGCCAGAAAGCGGGTGGCGCTGCGCAGCGTCTCATCCGGCACCGAACCGGGATGGGTCAGCGAGGCGTTGAAGATATTGAGCGCGCCCACCAGCGTCTGTCCGTCGACCGTAGCGATGCCGCCAATCGGGGTGAAACGCACCGTTTCATTGAGAATATGGTGCAGCCCGGTGGGGATCAGAATGCGCTCCGCAGTGCCGAGCAGAAAAGCACCGTACTGCCCGCTCTGGCCGATCAGCTGGCCAACCCAGGCGATGCCCGCGCCGAGGGTCGGCCAGATCAGCGCCAGCAGCACGCCCACCAGCGGCAGAAACACCACGGTGACAATCGGCACAAAGCGACGGCCGCCGAAAAAGCTGATGGCGGTGGGCAGCTGCTGGGTATAGAAGCGGTTATGCAGCAGCACCGTCAGCAGCCCGGCGATGACGCCGCCCAGCACGCTCATGTTGTAGGTGAAGATGCCCAGCATCTGGATATATTCCGCCGAGGTCATCATCGCCGCGGTCTGATCCATGCCCGCCCGCTGCAGCGCGTCCGGCGTGGTGGTCGCCGCCGTCAGCCCTTTCGCCGCCAGCGTGGCGTTGATGCCGACGTTCATGGCGATGTAGCCAATCACCGCGGCGAAGGCCGCCGTCGGCTTTTCCGCTTTCGCCAGGCCGATGGCGCTGGCCACGGCGAAAAAGAGCGGCAGGTTGGCGAACAGCGCGCCCGCCACTTTGCGGATGAAACCGATAATCAGCTGCGGCACCTGCATCTGAGCAAAGGCGTCGCCGGTGATCGCCGGGTTCTGCATCGCCGCCGCCAGGCCGAGAAAGATCCCCGCCGCCGCAATCACCGATATCGGCATCATTAGCGCCTTGCCAAAGGCATGGATCTGACTGCTGAGCTGTTTCATAAGGTGCGCCCTTTCCAAGGAAGATGAGCAAGTATTGACCCGATGCGCCGGTAACTCCCGTTATGAGCAGGTTAACAGCGGGTAAACTTTGAACAGCATCACATTTCCATTACCCACGCGATAAACGCGGGCTATCGCACCATTAAGTCAATCAATTAGACAACTTATGATTGCAGTCGCACACTTCCCTCACCGTCAGGATATATCCTGATAACAAACTTCCTACAAAAAACATAAGCCTGCACTCACCATGAAATTCAAACGTAAAATTAAGCCTTACCGCGCCGCCGCGGGCGGTTGGGGTTCACTGGAAGCGACCACCCGTTTCGTTCTCGACAGCAAAGCCGCACTGAAAAATATGCGCAACCTGATGCGCATGAACAAAGCGCGCGGCTTCGACTGCCCGGGCTGCGCCTGGGGCGACGACAATAAAAGCACCTTTAGCTTCTGCGAAAACGGCGCCAAGGCGGTGACCTGGGAAGCGACGCGTCGCGTGGTCGATACCGACTTCTTCGCCCAGCACAGCGTCACCAAACTCTACGCGCAGAGCGACTACTTTCTTGAGTACCAGGGTCGTCTGACCCATCCGCTGCGCTATAACGCTGAAACCGACCACTATGAGCCGATCGGCTGGGACGACGCCTTTGCGCTGATCGCGCAGCATATCAAGGCGATGGACAATCCGGATCAGATGGAGCTTTACACCTCCGGCCGCGCCAGCAACGAAGCCTCCTGGCTCTATCAGCTGTTTGGCCGCCTGGTGGGCACCAACAACTTCCCGGACTGCTCCAATATGTGTCACGAAGCGAGCGGTGCCGGCCTGAAACGCAGCATCGGCGTCGGCAAAGGCACCATTCGCCTCGACGACTTCGACCATGCCGACGCGATTTTCGTCTTTGGTCAGAACCCAGGCACCAACCATCCGCGCATGCTGCACAGCCTGCGCCACGCTGCCGACCACGGCGCGAAGATCGTTACCTTTAACACCCTGCGCGAGCGCGGCCTCGAGCGTTTCGCCGATCCGCAGAAGCCGCTGGAAGTGGTTACCTCTATGGCGGGCACCATCAGCTCCACCTATTACCAGCCGAACCTCGGCGGCGATATGGCGGCGGTGCGCGGCATGGTGAAAGCGCTGCTGGAAACCCATCGCGCACGTCTGGCGGCGGGCGAGAAAGGCCTGTTCGACGAAGCCTTTATCAACGCCACCACCCACGGCATCGAGGCCTACTTCGACGCGGTGGACAACACTGACTGGATGCAGATCGTGCAGCAGTCCGGCCTGAGCGAAGCGCAGATCCGCGAAGCGGCGGCGATTTACCAGAGCGCCGATCGCGTCATCATTACCTGGGCGATGGGTATCACCCAGCACAAGCACTCGGTCGACACGGTGCGCGAGATCGTTAACCTGCAGCTGCTGTTCGGCCAGCTCGGCAAGAAAGGCGCTGGCCTCTGCCCGGTGCGCGGCCACAGCAACGTGCAGGGCAACCGCACCATGGGCATCGACGAGAAGCCGAGCAAGGCGTTCCTCGACGCGCTGGGCAGTCACTTCGGCTTCGAGCCGCCGCGCGAGCACGGCCACAACACCGTTGAAGCGCTGAACGCCATGCTGCGCGACGAGATCAAAGTGCTGATCGCGCTGGGCGGCAACCTGGCGGCGGCAGCGCCTGACTCGCCGCGCACCGAAGAGGCGCTGCAGCGCTGCGGCCTGACGGTGCATATCAGCACCAAGCTCAACCGCAGCCATCTGGTGCCGGGCGCGGAAAGCCTGATCCTGCCGACCCTGGGCCGCACCGAGCGCGACATCCAGGCTGGCGGCAACCAGTTCATCACGGTAGAAGACTCCTTCAGCATGGTGCACGCCTCTGAGGGCATCGGTATTCCGCTGGCGGAGACGCAGCGCTCTGAGACCGCTATCGTGGCGGGCATCGCGCATGCGGTGCTGGGCGACGAGAAGGTGCAGTGGCAGGATCTGGCGGCCGATTACAACCTGATCCGCAACCATATCGCCGCGACTATCCCGGGCTTCGCCGACTTCAACCTGAAGTGCGATCAGCCAGGCGGCTTCTATCTGGGCAACGCCGCGGCAGAGCTGCGTTTCAACACCCCGACGCAGAAGGCGGAGTTCAGCAGCGCGTCGCTGCCGGCGTCGCTCTTCCCGCAGGATATCGCCGAGGTGCCGTTTACGCTGCAGACCCTGCGCTCCCATGACCAGTACAACACCACAATTTACGGCCTCGATGACCGTTATCGCGGCGTCTACGGCCAGCGCGAAGTGGTGTTTATTAACCCGGAAGATATGCAGGCGCAGGGCTTTAGCGAAGGTCAGCTGGTGGATATCGAAACCCTGTGGAACGACGGCATTACGCGTCGCGTCAGCGGGTTCAAACTGGTGCCCTATAATATTCCGCGCGGCAACCTCGCGGCCTATTATCCGGAAACCAACCCGCTGGTGCCGCTTAACAGCTTCGGCGACGGCAGCGGCACGCCAACCTCGAAATCGGTTCCGGTGAAGCTGGAACTGGCGGTTTCCGCCCCGACGCAACGTATCGCCTGACGCCTCGCGTTACGCCTCTAAAAGCCGGTTAATCCGGCTTTTTTCCCCCTTTTTGCCTTGCCGCGCGCCCCTGATTCGCGTAAAACTAGCAGCCGCTCTTAGGCCACGAAACTAAACTACTATGTTCCAGGATAATCCGCTGCTCGCGCAGCTTAAAGAGAAGCTCCACGCGCAGACGCCTCGCGCAGAAGGTGTTGTTAAAGGCACCGAAAAAGGTTTCGGCTTTCTTGAAGTCGACGCGCAGAAAAGCTATTTCATCCCGCCGCCGCAGATGAAGAAGGTGATGCACGGCGACCGCGTCTCCGCCATCATCCACAGCGATAAAGATCGCGAAAGCGCCGAGCCGGAAACGCTGATCGAACCTTTCCTCAGCCGCTTTGTCGGCCGCGTTCAGAAGAAAGACGATCGTCTCTCTATCGTGCCGGATCATCCGCTGCTGAAAGATGCGATCCCCTGCCGTCCGGTGCGCGGCCTGAGCCATGATTTTCAGGCGGGCGACTGGGCCGTGGCCGAGATGCGCCGCCATCCGCTGAAAGGCGACCGCGGCTTCTACGCCGAACTGACCGAATTTATCGTTAAAGCCGACGACCATCTGGCGCCGTGGTGGGTCACGCTGTCGCGCCATAACCTGGAGCGCGAAGCGCCGCAGGTCGGCTTTGGCGAAATGCAGGACGAACAGCTGACGCGCGAGGATCTCACCGCGCTCGAGTTCGTCACCATCGACAGCGCCAGCACCGAAGATATGGATGACGCGCTCTACGTCGAAGAGAACGCCGACGGCACGCTGCGCCTGACCATCGCCATCGCCGATCCTACCGCTTACGTGCCGGAAGGCAGCGAGCTGGACAAGCTGGCGGCGCAGCGCGCCTTCACCAACTACCTGCCGGGCTTTAATATCCCGATGCTGCCGCGCGAACTCTCCGACGACGTCTGCTCGCTGCGTCCCAACGTGCGCCGCCCGGCGCTGGCCTGCCGCGTCACCGTTGCGCAGGACGGCACGCTGGGCGACGACGTGCATTTCTTCGCCGCCTGGATCGAGTCAAAAGCCAAACTGGTTTACGACGAGGTGTCTGACTGGCTGGAAAACAAGGGCGAGTGGCAGCCGCAGAGCGAGGCGATCGCTCAGCAGATCCGTCTGCTGCACCGCATCTGCCTGGCGCGCAGCGAATGGCGCCACAACCACGCGCTGGTGTTTAAAGATCGTCCCGACTACCGCTTTGTGCTGGGCGAGAAAGGCGAAGTGCTGGATATCGTCGCCGAGCCGCGCCGCATCGCCAACCGCATGGTTGAAGAGGCGATGATCCTCGCTAACGTCTGCGCCGGTAAGGTGCTGCGCGAGAAGTTGGGCTTCGGCGTTTACAACGTGCACACCGGCTTCGACGCCACCAACGCCGAGCAGGCCGCCGCCGTACTGGCAAGCCACGGCGTGACGGTGGACGCCGCCGCTATCACTACGCTGGAAGGCTTCCGCCAGCTGCGTCGTGAACTGGATGCGCAGCCGACCCAGTACCTCGACAGCCGCATCCGCCGCTTCCAGTCTTTCGCCGAGATCAGCACCGAGCCAGGCCCCCATTTCGGTCTGGGTCTGGAGGCGTACGCCACCTGGACCTCGCCGATCCGTAAATCGGGCGACATGATTAACCATCGCCTGCTGAAAGCGATTATCCGCGGCGAGCAAGGCGCCCGTCCGGACGAGGCGCTGACGACCACCATGAGCGAGCGTCGCCGCCTTAACCGCATGGCAGAACGCGACGTCGGCGACTGGCTCTATGCGCGCTGGCTGACGCCGCACGCCGGCACCGACCGCAGGTTCAGCGCGGAGATCATCGACGTGTCGCGCGGCGGCATGCGCGTGCGCCTGCTGGAGAATGGCGCGGTCGCCTTTATTCCGGCGCCCTTTATCCATGCGGTGCGCGACGAACTGGTGTGCAGCCAGGAAAGCGGCACGGTGCAGATCAAAGGCGAAGTGGTCTACCGCGTGACCGACGTGATTGACGTAACCATCGCCGAAGTGCGCATGGAAACGCGTAGCGTGGTGGCGCGCCCGGCCGTCTGAGCCTGAACAAGGCGGGATAATTGCCCTTATCCCGCCTTGCTTTCTCCTTTTTGCACAAATGTTAAATTTGTTCCCCGCTTCACACTTCTCGACACATTAACTTTCACTTACATTCCATTACATTACCTTTGACTCGTTGTCGTTGAACGTCCCTTTCGGTTCATACAAGGAGTGAGGTCATGAAGAACGTCAAAACCAGCGCCATCTGGTTAGCGGTGGCGTTAGTCGGCGCGGGCGCTTTCGCCATGCTGGCGTTAAACCGCGGCGAGCACGTTAACGCGGTCTGGCTGGTGGTGGCCGCCGTCGCCTGCTACAGCATCGCCTATCGCTTTTACAGCCTGTTTATCGCGCGCAATATCTTTGAGCTGGACGACCGACGCCGCACGCCGGCCGAGCGTTTGAACGATGGCCTCGACTATGTGCCGACCAATAAATGGGTGCTGTTCGGTCACCATTTTGCCGCTATCGCGGGCGCGGGCCCGCTGGTCGGCCCGATCCTCGCGGCGCAGATGGGCTTTCTGCCCGGCACCCTCTGGATCCTCATTGGCGTGATGCTGGCGGGCGCGGTGCAGGATTTCCTCGTGCTGTTTATCTCGACCCGCCGCGACGGCCGCTCGCTGGGGGAGATGGCGCGTCAGGAGCTGGGCGCGTTCGCCGGCGTCATCACCATGCTCGGCGCGCTCGGGGTGATGATCATTATCCTCTCCGCGCTGGCGCTGGTGGTGGTCAAGGCGCTGGCCAACTCGCCGTGGGGACTCTTTACCATCGCTGCGACCATTCCCATCGCGCTGCTGATGGGCGTCTATATGCGCTTTATCCGACCGGGTAAAATCGCGGAGGTGTCGCTGATCGGCTTTGTGCTGATGATGGCGGCAATTATCTATGGCGGCAACGTGGCGCAGGATCCCTACTGGGGCCCCTTCTTCACCCTGAAAGGCACCTCGCTCACCTGGGTGCTGGTGATCTACGGCTTCGTCGCCTCGGTGCTGCCGGTCTGGCTGCTGCTGGCGCCGCGCGACTACCTTTCGACCTTCCTGAAAATCGGCGTGATCGTCGGGCTGGCGATCGGCATCGTCTTCGCCATGCCGGAAATGAAAATGCCGGCCGTAACGCGTTTTATCGACGGCAGCGGCCCGGTCTTCTCCGGCGAGCTGTTCCCGTTCCTGTTTATCACCATCGCCTGCGGCGCGATTTCTGGCTTCCATGCGCTGGTCTCCAGCGGCACCACGCCGAAGCTGGTTGAGCGCGAGAGCCATATCCGCTTTATCGGCTATGGCGCGATGCTGATGGAGTCTTTCGTTGCCATTATGGCGCTGATCTGCGCCTCGGTGATCGACCCTGGCGTCTACTTCGCCATGAACTCGCCCGCCGCGCTGATCGGCACCACGGTAGAGAACGCCTCGCAGGTGATCAACGGCTGGGGCTTTGTGGTGACGCCGGAGATGCTGAGCGGCATCGCGCGCGACGTGGGTGAAGCCTCGGTGCTGTCGCGCGCGGGCGGCGCGCCGACCTTTGCGGTGGGCATGGCGCATATCATCACCGACGTCTTCAACAGCCGGGCGATGATGGCCTTCTGGTATCACTTCGCCATCCTGTTCGAAGCGCTGTTTATCCTGACCGCCGTGGACGCCGGCACGCGCGCCTGTCGCTTTATGGTGCAGGAGCTGGTCGGCACCGTGGTGCCGTCGCTGGCGAACAACCGCTCCTGGGTGGGCAATATGGCGGGCACGGCGGTGGCGGTGGCTGGCTGGGGCTTCTTTGTCTATCAGGGCGTGGTCGATCCGCTGGGCGGCATCAATACCCTTTGGCCGCTGTTCGGCATCGGCAACCAGATGCTCGCCTCGATGGCGCTGATCCTCGGCACCGTGGTGCTGTTTAAGATGAAAAAGCAGCGCTACGCCTGGGTCACCCTTCTGCCGACCGCCTGGCTGTTTATCACCTCGATGACGGCGGGCTGGCAGAAGATTTTTCATCAGAAGCCTTCTATCGGCTTTCTGGCGCAGGCGAATAAATTCCGCAAAGGGATCGACGAAGGGGTGATTATCGCCCCGGCGAAGAGCGTGGCGGATATGCAGACCATCGTCTTCAGCAACCAGATCAACGCCGTGCTGTGCGGCTTCTTTATGCTGGTGGCGGTAACCATGCTGATCGCCGCCTTCTTCGTGATCCGCCGCGCGCTGCAGAGCAGCGTGCCGACCACGCACGAAGCTGAACCGTCGCTGCGCAAGGAGGTGCGCCATGTCTGACGCTATCCGCCGCGTCGCGCGTCCGGCGCGCCTCAACAATATTACCCGCTGCCAGCCGCTCGCCGCTCCGGCGCGGTTCAGCTGGCGACGGCTGTGGCGTGGGCTGCAGCAGAGCTTTCGCCTGATGGTCGGGGTGCATGATTATCAAAATTATCTTCAGCATATGCAGCATCATCACCCGGATCTGACGCCGATGAGCGAGCGAGAATTCCACCGATACTGTCTTGATGCCCGGTTCCCCAGTCAGGCCGGTAAGCTGGGAAAATGTCCTTGTTAAGCAGTGAAGTCGGCCCCGCGACCCGGGGCCTTTTTGTGCCATTCTTTATCAGACTGGAAAATATATTTGGCTGGCATCTTGTGCTGAAGCGGGATGCCGAATACTGTTGATAAAATAATGAGATAACGCCTGCAGAGCACTCCCCCGGAGGACCTTTCCATGACCGATGAACAAGGGCAAACGTTGCTGTATACCTTGTTTGGTACAACCAGCCCTCATTGGCGCCTGACCACCGACAGCGATGCTTTGCATTTTGCAGAAGATGAAAATGCGCATACCAATATCGCCGTGGCGCTCACGCCCGCACAGGCCAGCCTGCTGCGCGCCATGCCGGTGATCACCTCCAGCGTCAATCTGACGCTGCCGCTGCACGGCACGCCGGTGCCGATGCACTTTGTCGGCCGCAAGGTGAACCAGTCCAGCTGGGCCGGCACCGCTTCTGCCTGGGGCGACACCTCCGCCGTCGCGCGCGACCTGACGCTCGGGCTGTCTTTTGCCGAACAGGTGGTTTCTGAAGCGAACTCGGTGATTGTCATCGTCGATCAGCGCGGCAATATTCAGCGCTTTAACCGACTGAGCGAAGAGTACACCGGGCTGCAGGAGCACGAAGTGATCGGCCGCAACGTGTTTCAGCTGTTTATGACCAAACAGGAGGCCGCCGCGTCGCGGCGCAACATCGCCGGCTTCTTCCGCGACGGCAACTCCTACGAGGTAGAACGCTGGGTGAAAACCCGTAAGGGCCAGCGACTCTTTCTGTTTCGTAATAAGTTCGTGCACAGCGGTAGCGGGAAAAATGAAATTTTCCTCATCTGTTCAGGAACGGACATAACTGAGGAGCGACGGGCGCAGGAGCGCCTGCGGGTGATGGCGAACACCGATACGGTGACCGGATTGCCCAATCGCAACGCGATCCACCAGCAAATTAGCCTGGCGCTGGAGCTGGCGAAAGAGGATGAGACCGGCGTGGTCTACCTCGATCTCGATAATTTCAAGAAGGTCAACGACGCCTATGGCCATATGTTCGGCGATCAGCTGCTGCAGGCGGTGTCGCTGGCGATCCTCAGCTGCCTGGGCAAAGACCAGACGCTGGCGCGCCTCGGCGGCGATGAGTTCGTGGTGCTGGCGGAGCACACCAGCCAGGCGGCGCTGGAGGCGATGGCGTCGCGTATTCTGGAACGTCTGCGTCAGCCGTTCCGCATCGGCCTGATCGAAGTTTACAGCGGCTGCTCTATCGGTATCGCGCTGGCGCCGCTGCACGGCGAGGATCGCGAGAGCCTGATCCGCAACGCCGATACCGCGATGTACCACGCCAAAGAGAACGGGCGCGGCAAGTTCTGCGTGTTTGCCGCTGAAATGAACCAGCGCGTATTTGAATATCTCTGGCTCGACACCAACCTGCGCAAGGCGCTCGATCAGGATCATCTGACGGTGTTTTATCAGCCGAAGCTCGACAGCGACGGCGTGGTGCGCAGCGCGGAAGCGCTGGTGCGCTGGAACTCCCCGGAGCGCGGCATGGTGTCGCCCGCCGATTTTATCCCCTATGCCGAAGAGTCGGGCCTGATTGTGCCGCTCGGCCGCTGGGTCATGCTGACGGTGCTGCGTCAGATTCTGGCGTGGCGCGAACAGGGCATCAACCTGCGCGTGGCGGTCAACGTCTCGGCGCGGCAGCTTATCGACCAGAGCATCTACAGCGATCTTAAACTGGCGCTAATGGACAGCGGGCTGGCCGAATGCCCTATCGATATCGAGCTAACGGAGAGCTGCCTGATAGAAAACGAAGCGCAGGCGCTGACCCTGATGAAGCAGTTTCAGGAGCTGGGCGCGCAGGTGCATCTCGACGATTTCGGCACGGGCTACTCTTCGCTGTCGCAGCTGGCACGCGTGCCGATCAACGCTATCAAGCTCGATCAAAGTTTTATCCGCAATATTAACGAGCAGCCGGTCTCTCAGTCGCTGGTGCGCGCTATCGTCGCCGTGGCCAAGGCGCTGACGCTGCAGGTGATCGCCGAAGGCATCGAGACCAAAGCGGAAGAAGAGTTCGTTCTCCTTAACGGTGTGGATGGGCGTCAGGGTTATTTTTACGCAAAACCAATGCCCGCAGAGCAGCTCGGGCATTGGCTGGCTAAGCATCCTGCCCGCGTTTAAAACTCGTTGTTATTAGCCCGCTTTACGCAGGGACGCGCTGTGGCGGTTCTGTAACTGCACCAGACGTTCCATATAGGCGATGTCTTTCGGTTCCAGCGTAAAGGCATAGTCGACCCAGTCCTCGGTGATATCCATCAGCTCGGCGCGCGACAGCTGCAGCACGCGCTGGCGCGCCTTCAGCATGGCGCGCACGCCGTTGAGCTTCGGCCGCAGCGTATCAATAAAGGTGCGCGTGCAGCGATAGCTCTCTCCTGGCTGGAACACTTTGTCCACCAGACCGCGCGTCTCATACCACTCCGCGCTGTGCGACTCCCCTTCACAGATCAGCTCTTCTGCCAGCTTCATTCCGGCGCGGCGCGCCACTAAAGAGTAGCCGCCCATGCCGGGGAACAGGTTAAAGGCGATTTCCGGGAAGCCAAGCCGCGCGTTGTTTTGCGCCAGAATAAAGTGGTGCGCCAGCGCCGCCTCAAATCCGCCGCCCAGCGCGCTGCCCTCAATCATCGCAATGGTCACCGCGCCGGTGTCGAAGCCGCGCGCCGCCGAATGAATGCAGTCGACGCAGGCCCGCGCATAGGCGCGCAGCGCCTCGCGGCGGTTGTTGCGAATGCACTCCACGAAGAAGCGCAGGTCGCCTCCGGCGTTGAACATCTGCGGCACCAGCGAGCCGGTGACCCAGAAATCGATCGGCAGCCCGGAACGCTGCGCCGCATAGCTCAGGTTCATGATCTCCTCAATTAATTCATGGTTGAAGCTGGGGCGCGGCTGCGCGCGCAGCATCATCCACATGGTGCGGCGACCCTCTTCGTAGTACGCGGCGAGCTGGGTGGTCTGTCCCACTTCGGTGAACAGTCGGCAAGTTGGTTGGTTAATTACTGTCATTGTCTCATCCTCTGTTTATTTTGATGCGTTAAACGCCACATCAGCGTAATGCAGAGAGAGGCCAGACCAAATGAGAGATTGATTTATAAAGTAAAATCCAGAGATATCCCCGACTTAGAGGTCGGGGATGCTTAAGCGGGCTTACTTGATCGCCGCGTGCTGGGCTGGCGCAACGCGAGAACGCTTAACGCGTTTTGAATAGATCGCAGTAATGACTGGCACCAGAACCGAGGTAACGATAACCGAGGTCGCCACCAGCGCGGTGGCAGCTGGCGCGACCGGCTTAAACTGCGGCAGCATTTCGGCGATCAGCACCGGCGTCGCCACCGCCGCACCCGCGGTGCTGGAGGCGGCGATGCCGGCGGTGCCGTCGCCGCCGCCAATCAGCCTGTCGGCGATAATCAGCGGAATGCCGGTGATAACGATTACCGCGACGCCCAGCAGCACGCCCAGCATCCCGGTCTGGGCGATGACCGTCAGGTCGATGGTGTTGCCCAGCGCGAAGGCGAAGAACGGGATCAGGGTATGCACCGCTTTGCCGAAGAATTCGCGCAGTTCCGGATCCAGATTGCCCAGCGCAAAACCGACCACAAACGGCAGCACCGCGCCGACAAAGACGTGGGGTTCAAAAGAGGCGATACCGGCGGTGCCGAGGATCACCATGGTCATCAGCGGGCCCGACTCCAGCGACATCAGCACAAAGGCGCCCGCCTCCTCTTTGCTGCCGTACTGCTGCATGATTGAGGCGTAGAGGCCGCCGTTGGTCATATCCATCGCCGCCACCAGCGCCAGCGTCGAAAGCCCGGCGAACATCCCCACCTCGACGCCGTTTTCCGGCATCACGCGGGAGGCGATAGCCGCCACGACCCAGGCGACCGCAATTTTGGTAATGACCAGCGTGCCCGATTTACGCAGCACGGCGCCGGTGGCGCTGAGCTTGATCGAGGCGCCCATGCAGAAAAACCAGACCGCGAGGATCGGCACCGTGCCGGTCATCAGGCCGTTGGAGAAAGAACCGAGGTATTTGCCGGCGCCGGGCGTCAGGGTATGACAAAGCGCGCCGAGAAAGAGCGGAATAAGCATCATGCCGCCGGGAATTTTATCGATAGCACGTTTGATATGCATCAGAGGTCACCTTTGCTGTCCAGAGGGAGGTGCGTTGTTGTATGCCCGAAGGCGTGACAGCAAAGTACGGGTGACGGAGAGTGAAAACAGTGATCGCGCCGTAAAAATGAAACGCTGTTTTATTTTTTGTGAGCGTTATGTTTCGTTATTTTGAGCGGCGTCGCCATACCAGCCGCATGGCAGCGGAAATGCGCACCTCATCCATGAGGTGCAATAAATCAGGCTTTCTGACCGTACCAGGCGTTTTTGCCGTGCTTGCGCAGATAGTGCAGGTCGAGCAGCGTCTGATTGATGGGCGGCAGATCGGCGCGCAGCTGCTGGCTGAACAGCCCCATATAGGCGACCTCTTCCAGCACCACCGCGCTGTGCACCGCGGCCTGGGCGTCGCGTCCCCAGGCGAAAGGCCCGTGCGAGTTCACCAGCACCGCCGGAATGGCGCTGGGCGACAGATCGCGCTGGGCGAAGGTTTCAATAATGACGCCGCCGGTATTCCACTCGTAGTCGCGCTGGATTTCATCGTCATGCATGGCGCGGGTGCAGGGAATTTCACCGTAGAAGTCGTCGGCATGGGTGGTGCCCCACGCGGGGATGGCGCGGCCGGCCTGCGCCCAGATGGTGGCGTGGCGCGAATGGGTATGGACGATGCCGCCGATCTCTGGCCATGCCAGATAGAGCGCACGGTGGGTGGCGGTATCGGATGAAGGCCGTTTGTCGCCCTCGACGATTTCGCCGCTGGCGAGATCCACCACCACCATGTCGTCGCGCTTCATGCTGGCGTAGCTGACGCCGGAAGGTTTGATCACCAGCACGCCACGCTCGCGATCGATGGCGCTGACGTTGCCCCAGGTGAAGGTCACGAGGTTATAGCGCGGCAAGTCCAGGTTCGCTTCCAGGACCTGTTGTTTGAGTTGTTCCAGCATTGCATTCTCCTGCTCAGATTTATCCCTGAATTGTGCAGGCGCTGGCTAAAAAGGTTATGGAGAGACTGGCTGTAAAAGAGGCGGAAAACGGCTGTTAAATGAAAAATGCGGCGCGAATTAGGAATCTTCCATCTTCGGAAAATTTGCATAAGGCTTAGAATTCACTCGTGCAATGGGCGGATCTGTTTGCCGGTTGCATTTATCTTCCCGAGACAACATTGTCCATAGTGAAAGGCAGATCGGCATCTTCAGGGAAGAAGCGATGGCGTAACACGGGTAGATAACAGAGCAGAGGAAAAAACCACCTATACTTAGTGTGTTGCCTCTGTGAGCACAACCAAGGAGAAGTTTATGACAACAACCATGAAACGTATTACCGCAGCTGTTCTGGCCACCACTCTTGTCGTCGCGCTGAGCGGCTGTTCGAACTGGTCAAAACGCGATCGTAACACCGCTATCGGCGCCGGAGCGGGCGCAATTGGTGGTTCAGTGTTAACGCACGGCAGCGCGCTGGGAACCCTCGGCGGCGCGGCAGTGGGCGGTGTCATCGGTCATCAGGTAAATTAACGACCGACAAGCATATTTAAAATAAAGGCTACGCAGCGCATCTACACCCTCATCGGGCTACTTTCGTAGCCCGATTTTTCGTTAACCACCCGCCAGTTTTACCTTCAGCCCTTTCGCCTCCAGCAGCTGCTTCAGCAGATCGCGCTTATCGCCCTGAATCTCGATGACGCCCTCTTTCACCGAGCCGCCGCAGCCGCACTTCTTTTTCAGCTCTGCGCCCAGCTTGTTCAGCGCCTCGTCATCGAGATCGAGTCCGGTAATCAGACACACCCCTTTACCCTTACGGCCGCTGGTCTGCCGCTGGATGCGCACGATGCCGTCGCCTTTTGGACGGACGACCTTCTCCTGCGGCTGCTCGATGCGGCCCGCGTCGGTAGAGTAAACCAGAGGATTGTCGCGGCTCATGACGGCTCCTTCAGGCTGGTCAGAATGGCCGACAGCGTGGCGGCCGGATCGCTGGATTGCGTAATGGGGCGTCCGATCACCATATAGTCGACGCCCGCCTGCTGCGCCTGCTGCGGTGTCATAATACGACGCTGATCGCCAGCGTCGCTGCCGGCCGGACGGATGCCCGGCGTCACCAGCGCGAAATCGGCGCCAAATGCGCGTTTAAAGCGCGCGGCTTCATGGGCGGAACAGACGACGCCGTCCAGACCGCAGTCGCGGGTCAGCTTCGCCAGCCGCTCCGCCTGCTCGGCGGGCGACAGGGTGATGCCGAGGCCGAGAAGATCCTCTGCGTCCATGCTGGTTAACACCGTAACGGCGATCAACAGCGGCGCCTCGTTGCCGAACGGCAGCAGCGCTTCGCGCGCGGCGTTCATCATGCGCGCCCCGCCGCTGGCGTGCACGTTGACCATCCAGACCCCCAGGTCGGCCGCCGCCGCAACGGCGTGCGCGGCGGTGTTGGGAATGTCGTGGAATTTAAGGTCGAGAAACACCTCGAAGCCGCGCTGCTGCAGATCTTTCACCAGCGAGGGACCAAACAGGGTAAACATCTCTTTGCCGACTTTCAGGCGGCAGCTCTGTGGGTCAATCTGGTCGACAAAACGCAATGCGCTATTGAGATCGTGATAATCGAGCGCCACAAGAATGGGCGAAGCGGTCACGGTTGGCGATAAGGGCATGGCATTTCCTCGTAGTTGACGGCGCGTGGCAGAGAAGACAAACGGCATGCATTCTACCCGCGCGTTATGCCAGGGACAACGTTTGCGGCGCGCCGATTGCCTGCCAGGCGATAAGTTGCACGCTGTTTAGAACGTTGAGGAACGGATATTATAGTATGTTGTAACTAAGAAAGCGTGCGCGGCGCAACGGCCAGTTACTGACCGTCGAGCCCGCGAATCGGTTTCACCGAGGACCAGGTGCGGCACGATGGGCAGTGCCAGTAGAGCGCATGGGCGGTAAAGCCGCACTTCTGGCAGCGATAGCGCGGCTTGGTGCGGATCTGCTCGCCGACCATGTCGCGCAGCACCATCAGGCTCTCTTTGGCGCGCCCGTCTTCCGCTTCGTGCAGGTGGAAATCCATCAGGCGATGGAAAACGCGCATGGTGGGATGACGCTGTAGCTGACGGTTGATATAGAGCTGCGCCGCTTCCGGTCCCTCCTGACGTTCGAGGATGTCGGACATGTAGAGCTCCGCCGACGCGCCGGTATTCTCCTCCACGCAGCGCTGAAGAAATGCCGCCCAGGCGTCGGGCTGGTTCAGGCGCTGATAGCAGGTCTCCAGCATCGGCAGCGTTTCGCTCACCAGCTCTTTATCCTGATCCAGCACGCGCTGCAGACGATCGATCGCTTTGCTGTAGTCGCCCTTCTCAATCAGGATCCGTCCCATCATGATCGAGACGCGTGCGCTCTGACGATCGGCGGCTTCGCCCTTTTTCAGCAGGCTCATGGCGCGATCGAGATCGTCGCTGCTCATCGCCTGAAGCGCCAGCTCGCAGTAGAAGTGGGCGATTTCGCCCTTCTGCTTATCCTTGCCCAGCTTCACCAGCCGTTCGGCTACCTCAATCGCCTGCTGCCAGTCGCTGGTCGCCTGATGGATCAGCAGCAGCTGCTGCAGCGCGCTGATGCGAAAATCGGTTTCATCCGTCAGCTGCTTGAACATATCTTCGGCGCGATCGTAAAAGCCCGCCGCCATATAGTCGCGGCCCAGCTGCTGGATCGCCAGCAGACGCTGATCGTAGTTTAGCGAGGCGCTCTCCATCAGCGACTGATGGATGCGGATGGCGCGGTCGACTTCGCCGCGCGAGCGGAACAGGTTGCCCAGCGTCAGGTGCGCCTCGACCGCGCCGCTGTCCTCTTTCAGCATATCGAGAAAGAGGTCGACCGCTTTGTCCTGCTGATTGGAGAGCAGAAAGTTAACGCCGGCAACGTAATCCCGCGACAGGCGACTCGCTTCCTGTTGCTTGTCCTGTTGCGCGCTGCGTCGCCCCATATACCAGCCGTAAGCCGCAGCGACGGGCAATAACAGAAACAGCAATTCGAGCATGGAGTATTATTCCCGACCCGCGACGGTCGTCGAGGTGGTCACTGGCGGATTGCTTTTGTCCAGCTGGCTCTGCATACGTTTGATCTTGCGCTGCGCATGGCCCAGCGAGACGCGGACGCGCAGCCAGAAAAGGCCGCAGATGGCCCAGCCCAGCACAAAGCCTGCGCCGAACAGCGCGCCCAGCAGCGTAGAGATACGGAATTCGCCCTGCGCCAGCAGATAGTTGAAGGTGATGACCTGGTCGTTATGCGCGCCTAAGGTGACGGAAATAATAAAAATGACCAATACCACTAAAAAAATCAGCAAATATTTCACAGTGCATCCTGTTGTGAGGTTATCCGGTAGAAGTATGCCAAAAAAGCGGCAACAATGCTGCTCCCTGCAGCGCCAGGCGAATGGCTTTTACGCAAGCGCAATCAATAATATGGGGATAAAGCACGGAATTACAATCCGCTTTCCCTCTGCGCCACTTCCTTTCGCTCTTCCGGCGGCAGGGTCAACGGGCCGCAAAAACGCTGCGCCAGCCACGTCGCCAGCGAGACCAGCAGCCAGGAGAGCGCCACCGCCACCGCCAGATCGCCCGGCCAGTGCATGCCCAGCAGCAGTCGGCTGGCCATCACCGCGCCCGCCCACGCGCCCACCAGCGCAATAGTGACATAGCGGCGACGCGGCCAGAGCAGGCTCAGCGCCAGCAGCGCCCAGCTGGCGGCAAACAGCGTATGGCCGGAGGGAAAAGCGAAGCCGGTTTCGAACGCCCAGTGTTGCTTCAGCCAGCCCGGCAGCTGCTGGTCGCTGGCGAGCAGCTGGTCGACGCGCTCGCCGCGCGCTTTGCGCGTCATGCTATAGAATTCGCGGTCGTCGAGTCCGTGGCTGTGCTCCAGCCAGACCACATAGGGGCGTGGCTCCTGCACCTGATCTTTAATGTAAGACTTGGTGTACTGCCCGGTCAGAATGGTGGCGTTCATAATTAACAGCAGCAGCAGCGCGGGCCGGAGGCGAAAGCGCAGGCACCATAGCACCCACAGGCTGAGCAGCAGGCTGGTCAGGGTGCCCCAGGGCCGCGTCACGGTTTCCGTCATCCAGAACAGAACGCGCAGCAGCGCATTGCTCTCCCCCGGCTGCCAGTGCCAGCCGGTCAACCAGACCGCGACCGGAATGATCATCAGCAGCAGCATGCCTGCCGTGGTGCGACGCAGAATATCCAGCATCCTTTCTCCCTCTTTCCGGCGTCTTTTCGCCGCTAGCTGAAAACTTTAGCTTAAAAAATAATAACATAACCTGTTGCGCATTGGATAATTGTGCTTTATCACTACAATCGCTCTGACAAATTACCAGCCCAACTTCACGTTGTGGCACAATATTGTCAATTTTTTCAGGCCATACTGGCCTGTGCGCTATTTTAGAATAGCGCATCCTCTGAAGGTTCTGGAGAGTCACATGCAGCTTAAACGGGTGGCAGAAGCCAAACTGCCCACGCCCTGGGGCGATTTCCTCATGGTCGGTTTTGAAGAACTGGCAACCGGACACGATCACGTCGCGCTGGTCTATGGCGACATCAGCGATAACACGCCCGTGCTGGCGCGCGTTCATTCGGAATGTTTAACCGGTGACGCGCTGTTCAGTTTACGCTGCGATTGTGGGTTTCAACTGGAAGCGGCGCTCAACGCCATTGCCGAAGAGGGTCGCGGCGCGCTGCTTTATCATCGTCAGGAAGGCCGCAATATCGGCCTGCTGAACAAGATCCGCGCCTATGCGCTGCAGGATAAAGGCTATGACACGGTGGAAGCCAACCATCAACTCGGCTTTGCGGCGGACGAGCGCGACTTCACGCTGTGCGCCGATATGTTCAAGCTGCTGGGAGTAAACGAGGTGCGTTTGCTGACCAATAATCCGCGTAAGGTTGAGATCCTCAGCGAAGCGGGGATCAATATCGTCGAGCGCGTGCCGCTGATCGTCGGGCGCAACCCGAAGAACGCGCACTATCTGGATACCAAAGCGGAAAAGATGGGGCATCTGCTGCCGAAACCGGAATAACCGCTCAGTCAGCTTCAATGCTGAGACGCGCGCGGCAGGGTTCGAGGAGCAAAGCGTCCTGCGTCCTGTCAAAAAAAACGCCGGGTTTCCCCGGCGTTGCGCTTAGTTCAGCATATTGCGGATCACATAGTGCAGAATACCGTCGTTGCGGTAATAGGTCAGCTCATTGCCGGTATCGATACGGCAGCGCGTCTCCAGCGTCTCCTCCACGCCGTTCGGGCGCGTCATCCTCACCTTCACCGTGCAGCCAGGCTGCAGCTGCGACAGATTGTCGATGTCGAACAGCTCTTCGCCGGTAAGCTGGAGGGTTTTACGCGTCACGCCCGGCGCAAACTCCAGCGGCAGAATGCCCATGCCAATCAGGTTAGAGCGGTGGATACGCTCGAAGGATTCGGCGATCACCACGCGCACGCCCTGCAGGCGCGGCCCTTTCGCTGCCCAGTCGCGGCTGGAGCCGGAGCCATACTCTTTACCGGCAATCACCGCCAGCGGCGTGCCCTCCTGCTGATATTTCATCGCCGCGTCGTAGATCGCCAGCTGCTCGCCGCTCGGGATATGGCGGGTATAGCCGCCCTCCACACCCGGCACCATTTCGTTGCGGATGCGGATATTGGCGAAGGTGCCGCGCATCATCACCTCATGGTTACCACGGCGTGAACCGTAGGAGTTGAAGTCGGCGCGATCGACGCCGTGCGACTGCAGATAGCGTCCTGCCGGACTGTCCGCCTTGATGCTGCCCGCCGGCGAAATATGGTCGGTGGTCACCGAGTCGCCCAGCATCGCCAGCACGCGCGCGCCTTTGATGTCCTCCACCGCTTTCGGCTCACGTTCCATATCGTCGAAGAACGGCGAGAGGCGAATGTAGGTCGAGCCCTCGTCCCACGCATAGGTGGCCGCTTCACTCACTTTGATTGCCTGCCACTCTTTGGTGCCGTAGAAGACTTCGGCATACTCTTTATGGAACATGTCGCTGGTCACCTGCTGCACCGCGGTGGCAATCTCTTCCGGCGACGGCCAGATATCCTTCAGGAAAACGTCGTTGCCCTGCCGATCTTTACCCAGCGGTTCGGTCTGCAGATTGACCTTCATATTGCCCGCCAGCGCGTAGGCGACCACCAGCGGCGGCGAGGCCAGCCAGTTGGTTTTTACCAGCGGGTGAATACGCCCTTCGAAGTTACGGTTGCCGGAGAGCACCGCACCGACCGTGATATCGCCCGCTTTAATCGCGCTTTCAATCTCATCGGGCAGCGGCCCGGAGTTGCCGATACAGGTGGTGCAGCCATAGCCCACAAGGTTAAAGCCGAGCTTGTCGAGATAAGGCGTCAGCTGCGCCACTGCCAGATAGTCAGAGACCACTTTGGAGCCCGGCGCCAGCGACGCTTTGACCCACGGCTGGCGCTTCAGGCCGCGCTCGACCGCTTTCTTCGCCAGCAGCCCCGCCGCCATCAGAACGCTGGGGTTCGAGGTGTTGGTGCAGGAGGTAATGGCGCTGATCACCACTGCACCATCCTCCAGCTCATGGCTGAGGCCGGTGGCGCTGTCGGTATAGCTTACGGTTTTGTGCGCCTGCTGCGTATGGGTGACGTCCAGCTCGTTGCTGGCGTTGAACGCGGCCGGCACATCTCCGAGGGAAACGCGATCCTGCGGGCGTTTTGGCCCGGCGATGCTCGATTCCACGCTCTGCATATCGAGCGCCAGCGAGCTGGTGAAGATCGGCTCGTCGCCGGGATTGCGCCACAGCCCCTGCGTTTTCGCATAGGCTTCCACCAGCGCCACCTGCTCGGCGTCGCGGCCCGTTAGCGTCAGATAGCCGAGGGTGACGTCGTCAACCGGGAAGAAGCCGCAGGTCGCGCCATATTCCGGCGCCATATTGGCGATAGTGGCGCGGTCCGCCAGCGGCAGATCGGCCAGCCCGTCGCCGTAAAACTCGACAAACTTGCCCACCACGCCATGCTTGCGCAGCATCTGGGTGACGGTAAGTACCAGATCGGTGGCGGTGATGCCTGGACGCAGCTTGCCGGTCAGCTTAAAGCCGACCACGTCGGGGATCAGCATCGAGACCGGCTGGCCCAGCATTGCCGCTTCGGCTTCGATGCCGCCAACGCCCCAGCCGAGCACGCCGAGGGCGTTTATCATCGTGGTATGGGAGTCGGTGCCCACCAGGGTATCGGGCCAGGCAAACTGCTTGCCGTCTATCTGCTCATGCCACACCGATTTACCCAGATATTCCAGGTTAACCTGGTGACAGATGCCGGTGCCAGGCGGCACCACGCGGAATTTATTAAACGCCTTCTGGCCCCAGCGCAAAAAGACGTAGCGTTCATGGTTGCGCTGCATCTCCAGCTCGACGTTCTCTTCAAACGCGCTGTCGTCGCCAAAGCGATCCACCGTCACCGAGTGGTCGATAACCAGATCGACCGGCGACAGCGGATTGACCTTCGCCACGTCGCCGCCCAGGCGCTTCACCGCCTCGCGCATCGCCGCCAGATCGACCACCGCCGGCACGCCGGTAAAATCCTGCATCAGCACGCGCGCGGGGCGATAGGCGATCTCCCGGTCGGCGTGGGCGTTCTGCTGCCAGCCCACCAGCGCCTGGATATCTTCTTCCGTGACAGAGTCGCCATCCTGCCAGCGCAGGAGATTCTCCAGCAGCACTTTGAGCGATTTGGGAAGACGATCGATGTTGCCGAGGCGTTGGGCGGCGCGGGGAAGACTGAAAATATGGTACTGCTGCTCGTCGACCTGCAGCCTGTCCTGACTCAGCTCGCGTAGGGTGTCCGACATAGCTCCTCCTTTTTTTTCGTGATCGCGGTAACCTCAGAGAGAACAAGGTTTATGTTAAAGATAGACTACATTTTCTTTAACGTTTTGATTACAACACGAATCGCTACACCGATCGGAGCGAGAAACAAAAACGCCCCACAGGCGATGCGGGGCGTTTTCGTCAGAAAAGAGAGGATTATCGGTTTTGCTTATAGCGCAATCCAGACAGCGGCCGCCCAGAATGCCAGCGAGAAAGCATAGGCGCTCAGCCAGGACATCTTAATCATGTTCATATTCATCATCATATTCATACGTCACTCCTCCCGAAAACGGGCGTAAAAAAGTCCTGCTGTCAATCGCGTTGCGATGACACCCTTTTTATATGCTGAGTGTGAAGAGTGGGCTTTTAACTTGCCCGCCGGATAACCGGAAAGAAGAATTGCACTGGCGTCGCCAGTTAATGCTGACCGCTTATTTAGCTTTCGTGTCCATGAAAGACTCGATGAAGTGACGCTGATTTTCACTCAACTCCCAGCTATCCGGGATTGTCACTTTGTGTTCCGTCACGACGCTCTCTTTACCTTTACAGGCTGGCGCCTGGAGCTGCGGCGCGGATAACAATTGTTTACGGCTGAGTGTGTTTGCCCACATGGTTTAACCCCACATACGCCAGATCATCAAGGCTACAACTACCCAGAACAGCGCAGAAGCAGCTATTACGGTTAACCAGGCTTTGCGACGGATATTACCAGAGCGCTCAACCTTGGTGCTTTTTGCCCGAAAATCGGGTTGTACAGTCAGTCTCGTAGCCATAGTTTCTGATAATCACTCTCAATAAAACGATTGATAACACCGATTAAGATTTAGGACGAATCCTAAACGCATTAAGGCCGAAAATCCAGTTATTTTTATTGAGCACAACGATTAACGCTATTTATCAAAACCGCCAAATAACTTAAGGAATAATGAACCACGATACATTTCCTTAATTGAATTATTACATTGCAGATTTGGCTTAAATTGCGATTAGTACCACCTTTAATTTGAGTTAACTTAAAGAGACCTGATAAAAAGGCCTTCTACATCAGGTCTTAACTGGAGTATGGGAATAATCCTGGCAGCACGCAAAGCGGCAAGGTAAATTTTGTGTACTGTTTCTCATTTAAGTAACCTAAACAGAAAAACATGTGATCGATGTTTCATTTACAAAAAAATAATCGCCTTTATCGACATTAAGCTGGCGCTAACCGCTAGCGACAAAAAAGGCTGCCCAGGGCAGCCTTAAATAACGCTAAACGATGCGTCGACTTACTTAAACGGCAGCTTGATATCCTTAAACATCGCTTCGATATCATCGTTTGAGCGCAGCGCGACCGCGGCGTCTACCACGTCACGGGTCAGATGCGGCGCAAAGCGCTGAATAAAATCATACATATAGCTGCGCAGGAAGGTGCTGCGCCTGAAGCCGATTTTGGTGGTGCTGTTGGTGAAAATCTCCGCCGCTTCGATGCGTACCAGGTCAGGATCGGCCTGCGGATCGACCGCCATAC
Source organism: Pantoea sp. Z09 (assembly GCF_022394795.1). Lineage (NCBI taxonomy): Bacteria > Pseudomonadati > Pseudomonadota > Gammaproteobacteria > Enterobacterales > Erwiniaceae > Pantoea > Pantoea sp. Z09. The sequence goes on along the minus strand of NZ_CP092373.1, from coordinate 1,758,586 downwards.
TGGCAATCACTCCGACGCCTAACCCGAGGCGAACATAAGTTTTGATTACGTCTGCATCGGTCGCGGTAAAGACGATGCGCGGCGTCAGCCCTGCGCGGTTGAACGCGGTGTCCAGCTCCGAACGTCCAGTAAAGCCAAAGGTGTAGGTGACCAGCGGGTATTCCGCCAGCTCCTCAATCGACACCTGCCCCTTGCCCGCCAGCGGATGATCGGGCGTGACGACAATAGCCCGATTCCAGTGGTAGCACGGCAACATAATCAGATCGTCATAGAGGTGCAGCGCTTCGGTGGCGATAGCGAAGTCGGCGTTGCCTTTGGAAACCGCTTCGGCGATTTGCGTTGGCGAGCCCTGATGCATATGCAGCGAGACGCGCGGATAGCGCTCGATAAAGCCCTTGATGACGCCCGGCAGCGCGTAGCGTGCCTGGGTGTGGGTGGTCGCCACATAGAGCGAGCCTTTATCCGGCCAGGTATGTTCGCCCGCCACCGATTTGATCGCATCGACTTTCGACAACACTTCGCGGGCGATGCGAATGATCTCCTCGCCCGCTGGCGTTACCTGGGTTAAATGCTTGCCGCTGCGCGCAAAGATTTGTACGCCCAGTTCATCTTCCAGCATGCGCACCTGTTTGCTGATGCCAGGCTGAGAGGTATAAAGCCCTTCCGCGGTTGAAGAGACATTGAGGTTGTGATTAACCACTTCGACGATATAGCGCAACTGCTGCAATTTCATATCTGTTCCATCCCAGTAAGCTACAGAGCGCATCCCCGATTGCGGGTTGTTCGCCAGATCGGTGAAAAGAGGGCAAAGCATCGGAATAAGTCGGAAATGCTATAACCACTATATCATCGTAAGGAGGAATGTAGAACGTTTTGATATAAGGCTAAGAAAAAGGCCAGCAGCGCTGGCCTTTAAGGAGGTGGGGAACTTACTTTTTCGCTTCCTGCCACTTACCGTCGATATAAAACGCCGACCAGCCCGTCGCTTTACCCTCTTTTTCCGAGGCGACATACTGCTGTTTGGTTTTACGGCTAAAGCGCACCATCGTCTTGTTGCCGTCTGCATCGGTCGCCGGCGCTTCCGCCAGGTAGCGCAGTTTTTCCGGCAGACGATCTTTAAAGCGCTGCAGCTCTTCCACTAACGGCGCGCGCGTTTCACGCGATTTCGGGAAGGTGTTGGCCGCGAGGAAGACGCCCGCCGCGCCGTCGCGCAGCACGAAGTAAGCGTCTGACTTCTCGCACGGCAGCTCAGGCAGCGGCACCGGATCTTCTTTCGGCGGCGCCACTTCGCCGTTACGCAGGATTTTGCGTGTGTTTTTACAGTCGTCGTTGGTGCAGGCCATATACTTGCCGAAACGCCCCATTTTCAGGTGCATTTCCGAGCCGCACTTTTCGCACTCCACTACCGGGCCGTCGTAGCCTTTGATACGGAACTCACCCTGCTCGATTTCATAGCCGTCGCACTCTGGGTTGTTGCCGCAGACGTGCAGCTTACGCTGTGGATCGATCAGGTAGCTGTCCATCGCCGTGCCGCACTTCTGGCAGCGGCGACGGGCGCGCAACGCGTTGGTTTCGGCATCGTCGCCTTCCAGCACGTTCAGCACTTCGTTTTCCGGGATCAGGTTGATGGTCTGCTTGCAGCGCTCTTTCGGCGGCAGCGCGTAGCCGGAACAGCCGAGGAAGACGCCGGTGCTGGCGGTGCGGATCCCCATCTTGCGTCCGCAGGTCGGACAGTCGATAGAGGTCAGCACCATCGGGTTCGGCTGCATGCCGCCCTCTTCTGGATCTTTCTCTGCTTTCTCCAGCTGCTGGGTAAAGTCGCTGAAGAAGTTATCCAGCACGCCTTTCCACTCCGCCTGATTGTTGGCGACCTGGTCGAGGCTGTCTTCCATGGTGGCGGTAAAGTCGTAGTTCATCAGATCGCGGAAGTTCTCTTCCAGACGATCGGTGACGATTTCACCCATCTTCTCGGCGTAGAAGCGACGGTTTTCCACCCGTACGTAGCCGCGATCCTGAATAGTCGAGATAATCGCGGCGTAGGTGGACGGACGGCCGATGCCGCGTTTCTCCAGCTCGCGCACCAGCGAAGCCTCGCTAAAGCGCGCCGGCGGCTTGGTGAAGTGCTGGCTAGGCGTCAGCTGCTGCAGATCCAGCGTCTCGCCGGTGTCGACCGGCGGCAGCGTGCGATCTTCGTCATTTTTACGCAGCGCAGGCATTACGCGCGTCCAGCCGTCGAAGCGCAGCGTGCGCCCTTTGGCCTTCAGCTTGAAGCCGGCCGCGGCTACGGTGAGCGTGGTGGAGTCATACTGCGCCGGCACCATCTGACAGGCAACGAACTGGCGCCAGATCAGCTGATAGAGCTTCTGCGCGTCCGTTTCCATATCTTTCAGCTTTTCCGCCACCACGTTGACGTCGGATGGACGGATCGCTTCGTGCGCTTCCTGCGAATTCTCTTTGCTGGCGTAGGTGTTGGCGTTCTCAGGCAGATATTTTTTGCCGAAGTTTTTGTCGATGTAGCCGCGCGCCATCGCCAGCGCGTCCTGACTCAAGTTAGTTGAATCGGTACGCATATAGGTGATGTGGCCCGCTTCATACAGGCGCTGCGCCATCATCATGGTTTTCTTCACGCCGAAGCCGAGGCGCGTGCTCGCCGCCTGCTGCAGCGTGGAAGTAATAAACGGCGCGCCAGGCTTGCTGCTGGTCGGTTTATCTTCGCGATCCACCACTTCGTAGCGTGCGTTTTCCAGCAGCGCAACGGCGGCCTGCGTCTGTTCGCCGTTGACCGGACGGAACGGCGTGTCGTTCTGGTGAGTGACGGCCATCGCCAGCAGATCGCCTTTCGCCGTGTGCAGATCGGCGTTCAGCTCCCAGTACTCTTCCGGCACGAACGCTTTAATCTCCCGCTCGCGCTCCACCACCAGGCGCACCGCGACGGACTGCACGCGGCCGGCAGAGAGACCGCGCGCGATTTTCTTCCACAGCAGCGGCGACACCATATAGCCGACGACGCGGTCCATAAAGCGACGCGCCTGCTGCGCGTTGACGCGGTCGATATTCAGCTCGCCCGGCGTTTCAAACGCCTGACGAATCGCATTTTTGGTGATTTCGTTGAACACCACGCGGCTGAAGCGCTTCTCGTCGCCGCCGATCACTTCCCGCAGGTGCCAGGCGATGGCTTCCCCTTCGCGGTCAAGGTCGGTTGCGAGGTAAACGTGGTCGGCATTCGCCGCCAGCGCTTTCAGCTCAGAAACGACTTTCTCTTTTCCGGGCAGGATCTGGTAGTCCGCCTCCCAGCCGTGGTAAGGATCGACACCCATACGGCTGACCAGCGCGGCCTTTTCATCTTTTTTAACCTTTTTGGCTTTTTTATCGCCAGCCCCGTCAGCACTCTTTTTCGCGGTTGAACCACTGGTCGGCAAATCACGGATATGACCGACGCTGGATTTCACCACGTAGTCACTACCGAGGTATTTATTGATTGTTTTGGCCTTTGCCGGGGACTCAACGATGACGAGTGCTTTACCCATATGTACCTTTACCTAATGAAAACGTCCTGATAAACGGGAGAGGATTTGATGCCCAGAAACCCAATGGGTTCAATATTGCTGCGCCTTTTCTGCTTTTCAAGGCTGCGGGGTCAATCTCAGGCCAGCTTGCATATGCTTATGCAAGGGTATGAATAAGAGCGACTTTTTCATCTGAAGCCATCACACTTCCCGGTGTGATCTCCCTGAAATCTGAATCGCCCACACTCTACCTGATAAAATTCGTTACGCAACTTAATTAGCACTCTGTTTAATTTTCCGCCAGCTTTCGCCGCATTTTGCTGATTTGCCGCGCAGCGGTTTTGGCAAGTAATATAGAAAGGATTCGTTGCATGTCAAAAAAGGGATATTCAATGCAGAAGAATACTGAGGCCATTTCACGCCAGGCGCTACTGGAAAAAGCCAATGCGCTTATTCGCGAGCACGATGATTATTTTGCCGGACTGGAAGCGGACGACGTGATCCAGCAGGGCGAGGTGCTGGTGTTTCGCGGTCCCTATTTTCTCGATGACGAGGGGCTGCCGACGGCGAAGACCACGGCGGTGTTTAACGTGTTTAAGCATCTGGCGCTGACGCTTTCGTCGCGCTATCACCTGGCATAAAAAACCCGGCGCCAGCCTAATGCTTGTCAGTTAAGCATGCGGTGATAACGCAGTCTGGAGCCGCTCAGGGGCGGGCGGTCCTCGCGCCGCTGACGCGGTACCTTCACGCCATTCGTCTGCCTGACGGACCGGTGGGGATGGAACATCCCTGTTCCAGCCCCACCTTTCGCCCGCTTCCCTGCGGGCTCTCCTGGCAGACTCACTCTGTTCAGCGCTGCGAAATGCCCGCCCCTGAGCGGCACCAGCCTGCTGGCCAGCTTCCGTGTGCGCGGCTGGAAAGGGCATAAGGGGCAGGACGGTAGCGTTTTTACGGCTACAAAGGGCACCCTGTCTGAAGCCACAGCACCTCCTCTGCTGTAAAGGGCTATTCGCAGCGCTGAGGCGGAAACGTTGTGCCCGGAGCCGGTCGCAGGGATGCGACAGGCAGTTCGGGTAGGCCTGGATGGCCGTACCCGAACGGTCCGTCCGGCGCGACGTTGCAGCCGAAGGCACCGCGCAGCGGCGCGAGGACAGCCCGGCAGCAGAGGAGATGCAGTGGCCCGCACCAGCATGCTCATGCATAAATGAAAAGGCCGCCGTTTTGAGAAAACAGCGGCCTTACCTGAACATGAGCTTAACTGACAAGCATTACGGCGCCAGCCGGTTTTTTTTAACGGTGCGACCGCGAGGTGCAGCCCCGCCGTTGCTTAAAGCAGCGGCTTCTCGCCGCGCTGCCACCATTTCATCAGCAGACGTTCCGCCACCGAGCCGGCGCTATGGGTCACGCGGTCGATCATCTTGCGCCGCCGCGCATAGTGCACGCCCAGCACGTTGAAGAGATCCATCTGGCTGATGATCAGCTCGTCGCTGGTGCTGATATCGTCAATCAGCTTCAGATCCAGCGCCTGGCGGCCATACCAGTGCTCGCCCGTCGCCACCTTGTCGATATCCAGCGTCGGGCGCATCTGATGGACGAAATCTTTAAACAGCAGATGGGTTTCGTTGAGATCTTCCTGAAACTTTTCGCGCCCTTCGTCGGTGTTTTCGCCAAACAGCGTCAGGGTGCGTTTATACTGGCCAGCGGTGTGCAGCTCGACGTCAATATCGTTGCGCTTCAGCAGGCGGTTGAAGTTAGGGATCTGCGCCACCACGCCGATTGAGCCGAGAATGGCGAACGGCGCGGCCACGATGCGATCCGCCACGCAGGCCATCATATAGCCGCCGCTGGCGGCCACTTTGTCCACCGCCGCCGTCAGGCGCAGGCCGCGATCGCGCAGGCGCTGCAGCTGTGACGCCGCCAGACCATAGCCGTGCACCACGCCGCCTGGGCTTTCCAGCCGCAGCAGCACTTCATCGCCCTTTTCCGCGACCGCCAGCACCGCAGAGACCTCTTCACGCAGCGCCGTGACTTCGCCGGCGTCCATGCTGCCTTTAAAGTCGATCACGTAGAGCGTCGGCTTCTGGCTCTCCAGCACGCCCTGCTTCGCGGCGCGCTTCTCCGCCTTCGCCTTGCTCTTTTCCGCTTTTTTGTGCTGTTTCAGCCACACTTTCTGCACCTGCGGCTTCATTTTCGCCAGCTGCAGATCCTCTTTCATCTGCTGATAGTCGTCACCCAGATGCGTCAGACGCAGCTGCCCCGCCGCCTGACCGCGCTTGCGCAGCGCCGCGTTGACGATGATCGCCACGACCGCGGCAACGGCGATCACCACCGTGACCGCTTTGGCCAGAAATAATCCATAACTGGAGAGTAAATCCATTCTGCCGCCTTATTAAACAGAGAATTAGCACTAATCAGAGAGTTTACCGGGTTTAGCGCCGCGCGTCGCCTGAAATGCCAGCGGCCGGCACAGAAAGCGCCTGTGGATGATTGCACCCTCCGGCGAATTGAGGCATAAAGCCAAAAACCCGTTTACGCGCTCAAGGATATCGTCGTGCACTATCAACCGAAAAGCGACCTGCTGCAAAACCGCATTATTCTCGTTACCGGCGCCTCAGACGGCATCGGTCGCGAAGCCGCCGTTACCTATGCGCGCTACGGCGCGGAGGTGATCCTGCTGGGCCGCAATCTGGCGCGGCTGGAGCAGACGCAGCAGGCGATCGGCCAGCTGGGGCTGCGTCCGGCGCATAGCCTGGTGTTTGACCTGGCACAGGCGACGCCCGCTGCCTGTCAGCAGCTGGCAGAGCAGCTGGCGCAGCAGTTTCCGCGTCTCGACGGCGTGCTGCACAACGCTGGCATCCTCGGCGAAATCACGCCGCTGGCCGAGCTGGATCCGCAGATCTGGCAGGAGGTGATGAAAATCAACCTCGACGCCACCTTTTTCCTGACGCAGGCGCTGCTGCCGCTGCTGCTGAAATCGCCCGCCGGCTCGCTGGTCTTCACCACCTCCAGCGTTGGCCGCACCGGCCGCGCCGGCTGGGGCGCCTATGCGGTCTCCAAGTTCGCCACCGAAGGCATGATGCAGGTGCTGGCTGATGAGTATAAAAACCAGGCGCTGCGGGTTAACTGCATCAACCCAGGCGGCACGCGCACCAAAATGCGCGCCTCGGCCTTCCCGCAGGAAGATGCCAACAAACTTAAAACCCCTGCCGATCTGATGCCGCTCTACCTTTATGTGATGGGCGACGACAGCCGCCGCAAGACCGGCATCAGCTTTGACGCACAGCCTGGCCGCAAGCCGGGAGCGGCGGAATAATGGCCGAAGATCGCCACCAGCAGCGTCAGCAGCGGCTGAAAGAGCAGGTTGACGCGCGCATCGCCGCCGCAACCGAAACGCGCGGCATCCTGATGGTATTTACCGGCAACGGCAAAGGGAAAACCACCGCCGCCTTCGGTACCGCGCTGCGCGCCGTGGGGCATGGCAAAAAGGTAGGCGTGATCCAGTTTATCAAGGGCGAATGGCCCAACGGCGAGCGCAACCTGCTGGCGCAACACGGCGTGGAGTTTCAGGTGATGGCCACCGGCTTCACCTGGGAGACGCAAAATCGCGCCACCGACAGCGCCGCCTGCCTGGCGGTGTGGCAGCACGCCAGACGCATGCTGGCGGACGAGACGCTCGATCTGGTGCTGCTGGATGAGATCACCTATATGGTGAGCATGGATTATCTGCCGCTGGCGGAGGTAGAGCAGGCGCTGGCCGCGCGTCCGGCGCATCAGAGCGTGATCCTTACCGGACGCGGCTGCCATCGGGCGCTGCTGGAGGCTGCGGATACCGTAACCGAGATGCGCCCGGTGAAGCACGCCTTTGACGCGGGCATTCAGGCGCAGCAGGGCATCGACTGGTAGGCAAAAAAAAACACTGCTCGAGACCGTATAATGCTTGTCAGTTAGGCACAGGGTGCTCACGCAGTCTGGTGCCGTTCAGGGACGGGCGGTCCTCGCGCCGCTGACGCGGTACCTTCACGCCATTCGTCTGCCTCACGGACCGGTGGGGATGGAACATCCCTGTTCCAGCCCCACCTTTCGCCCGCTTCCCTGCTGGCTCTCCTGGCAGCCTCATTCTGTTCAGCGCTGCGAAATGCCCGCCCCTGAGCGGCACCAGCCTGCTGGCCAGCTTTTGTGTGCGCTGCTGGAAAAGAACAGCAGCGTTTCTACTGCTACAAAGGGCACCCTGTCTGAGGCCACCGCACCTCCTCTGCTGTAGAGGGCTATTCGCAGCGCTGAGGCGGAAACGTTGTGCCAGGAGCCTGTCGCAGGGAGGCGACAGGCAGTTCGGGTAGGCCTGGATGGCCGTACCCGAACGGTCCGTCCGGCACGACGTTGCAGCCGAAGGCACCGCGCAGCGGCGCGAGGACGGCCCGGCAGCAGAGGAGGTGCAGTGGCCCGCACCAGCATGCTCACACGCGCATAAGAAAAGGCCGCTATTTAGCGGCCTTACCTGAACATGATCTTAACTGACAAACATTAAGCTCGAGAGCTGCGTGTTTTATTAGCCGCGTTTGCTGCCGCCGCCGCCGCTGCGTCGGCCATTGCCGCTCACCTGCGTGTGGCGCTTCACGGCGCGACGGATCTGATTCGCCTTGGTGCGGCGACGATCTTTCTCTACCGCCAGCTTAGTGACCGTTTCGTCATCCATGCCTACCAGCGAGCGCAGGTAGTTAACGGCTGCCAGATCCATTTCCATCCAGCCGCCGCGCGGCAGGCCTTTCGGCAGATTGATGTCGCCATAGCGCACGCGCATCAGACGGCTGACCTGCACACCGACCGCTTCCCACAGACGGCGCACTTCACGGTTGCGCCCTTCGGTCAGGGTAACGTTGTACCACTGGTTGACCCCTTCGCCGCCGGCGAAGCGCAGGGTTTTAAAGGCTGCCGGGCCATCTTCCAGCTGCACGCCTTTGCTCAGCTGGCGAATTTTATCATCATCCACCTGACCAAATACGCGTACCGCATATTCGCGCTCAACTTCGCGGCTCGGGTGCATCAGGCGGTTCGCCAGTTCGCCGTCGGTGGTGAACAGCAGCAGGCCGCAGGTGTTGACGTCGAGACGCCCAACCGCGATCCAGCGCGAGCCGCGCAGGCGCGGCAGACGGTCGAACACCGTGGGGCGACCTTCCGGATCGCTGCGGGTGCAGAGTTCGCCTTCGGGTTTGTAATAGGCCAGCACGCGGCACACTTCCGTCGCCGACTCGGCGATAGAAACCAGATGGCCGTCGATACGGATCTTCAGGGATTTGTCATTTTCAACGCGGTCGCCCAGCGTGGCGAGTTTGCCGTCGACGCTGACGCGGCCGGCGGCGATTTTTGCTTCGATTTCACGACGGGAACCGTGGCCTGCACGTGCCAGGACTTTCTGTAACTTTTCGCTCATAGCGGCCTCACTGTCGCCTTCCCAGGCGTCATTTGGGTTAAAATTCTTTAAAATCAATAGCTTAAGTTATGATGTTCCGCTCATTATACCTTTAATTTACTGATTTGTAACCTGCTTTATCAGCGCCTCGGCGGCTGGCTGGCTCAGCGGAATAACAGGCGAGGATAGCAGCTCTCCCTCATGTTTACACCACTGCTCGCTTTATTAACAACTGTGATCATCTTCGCAACAACTTTTCGTGCAGACTTGTATGGTAGCGCATCCTCTGACAATACGGATAGCTTATGACTGCCTTCACCTCTTCCTCCGCGCAGGCCACCGCCGACGCGGACAGCAAACAGGTCATCCGCCGGGTCGCCAGCGCCTCTGCTATCGGCACCGCAGCGGAATATTACGACTTCTTCGCCTATGGCACCGCCGCGGTGCTGTTTTTCGGCCACCTCTTTTTTCCCAGCGATAATCCGCTGGTCAGCACGCTGGCTGCCTTCGCCACCTACGCCGTCGGCTTTCTGGCGCGGCCGATTGGCGGCATTATTTTCGGCCATATCGGCGACAAGGTGGGACGCAAAAAGGCGCTGGTCGCCACCATTCTGATTGTCGGCCTTGGCACCTTTTGCATCGGCTTACTGCCTACCTACGCGACCATCGGCATCTGGGCGCCGGTCTCGCTGATCGCCATCCGCCTGCTGCAGGGATTCGGCGTTGGCGGCGAGCAGGCGGGCGCGGTGCTGATGACGGCAGAATATGCGCAGCCGGCGCGGCGGGGATTCTACGCCAGCTGGGTGCAGGTGGGCGCACCGGCCGGCTTTTTGCTGCCGCTGGCGCTGTTCGCGATCCTCAACGCCCTGTTGAGCGCCGATCAGATGATGAGCTGGGGCTGGCGCGTGCCTTTCCTGCTGAGCGCGCTGCTGGTGATCGTCGGCCTGTTTATCCGTCTGCGCATTGACGAGTCACCGGTTTTCGCCGAGATCCGCGCCACCAAAGCGGCGGAGTCGCGGCCGTTAAAAGAGGTTATCCAGGCGCATCCTGGCCTGGTGATCAACGGCGTGGCGGCAAAGCTGATCGAAGCCTGCGCCTTTGCACTGTTGACGGTGATTATTCTGGCCTGGGGCAAGGCGAATCAGCTCGACAGCACTCTGCTAATGGAGAGCATGATTGTCGCGGTGATACTGGAAATTTTCGCTATTCCGCTGATGGGGGCGCTCTCCGACCGCATCGGCCGCAAGCCGGTCTATCTGATGGGCGCGCTGCTGATTGTGCTGTCGATCGTGCCTTTTTTCCTTGCGCTGCAGCAGAACAGCTACTGGCTGACGCAGATCGCCATGATCGTGGCGCTGACGCTGGGCCACAGCATGTGTTACGCGCCGCAGGCCTCGTGGTTCCCGGAGCTGTTTCCCACCCATATCCGCTGCAGCGGCATCGCCGTTATCTGGCAGACCGGCTCGCTAATCGGCAGCGGCATTCTGGGTCTGGCCGCCGTGAAGATTTTGCAGCTGACGGGCGGTCACTGGTATGGACTGGCGATCTATGTCGGCGTGCTGGGCGTGATTTCGCTGGTCGGGCTGGCGCGTCTGCCGGAAACAGCCCCCGCAAAACGCCGCGGGGAGTATCACAGCTGGCAACGCCGCTAAGTTTTTCTTTCCTTTACCTTTGTTGCCGTCCGCCCGGGCGGCAACCCGCGCGCCCTTCTCGTCCGGTTTGTTGCCTGTTTTATCGCCAACCTGTTGAAGCTAAAATGCTTTTTCCAACAGCGCTCAGGTGCCTGCCGCTAATATATCGCGCTCGCCCGCCATTGATAAGGCAAATGCAACAGTTTAAAGAAGGTTAAGCTTAATCGCGCTTTTTTCGCTGTTTTTTTATCTGTCCCGGAAGAATCCTACAGTATCAAATGCTGCATGTTTGCCTTTGAATAAGTCATTTATCGCGCAAACACGCTCAACGCCTCTTTTTTTAAGCGCAGATTGCATTACCACCCTATTTATCCGCCTTTCCTTTTAAGATTAATCTTAATCGATTGTCGTCAGATGAATTATGGGTAAAATCAGAGCCAGAAACGCAAAATATAACTTTCGTATTATTAATCTTAATTAGGGATTAGCGCGAAAGTTATTAACAATGCCTTAACTCAATTTTTGCAGTTTCTTTAAAATATAAACCGGCGCTACCGGAACTGCAGCGTTAATACGGCTTAGTGATGAGCCTGAAATTGCATGTCAAAAGTCTTCACCAGGGATTTTCCGACATGCCAGCCAAAAAGATACTCACCATGAGAAAACTGTTCTTGTGGCCGGCGTTTGCTGCGCTGGCGCTGAGCGGTTGCTCTGTGGGCCATACCGAATACAGCCGTTCGGCAATGCAGCACGTGGACATGAGCTTCACGGGCATTCCAACGATTCTCGGTCTCGGCACGCTGGGCAGCAGCATCCCTATTACGCCTGAATACAGTCTGACCGCGGCGCACGTGGCGAAATTTGCCGTGCAGCGCGTTAAGGCGTATCACCCCTATTGCGACCTGGCAATTATTTATCACAAAAACGACGCAGCGACTCTGGCTAAATTCCGCAGCGGCAACGTGGGCGACCCGGTAAAAATGTACGGCTACAGTTTTATATCCGCTATGCCGGTGGAGTCGTCGGGCACCAATTTAGCGCGCACCGCTATTCGCAACAGCTGGAATAAAAAACCCTGTATGGCGATGGCGTCTAATGCGGGCGTCATAAAAGGCATGTCGGGCGGTGCGGTCTATAACGCCGACAATACGCTTGGCGGCGTTATTGTCGGCTTCAGCGACCAGATAAAAAGCAACCGCAGTGGCAAAACCGTATTAAAGGATGTGTCGCTCTATATCCCTTATTCCGATTTTCAAAACTGGCTAAAACAGAATATCGGCCAGGCGGCGCAGCGCGGCGCCTGACCCGAGAGTTACAGGAAAGGTCGGGTATCGCCTGACCCTTCGCGCACGATGGTCGGCGCGTCGCTGGTGAGATCGACCACCGTGGTCGGCTGCTGGCCCAGCGTGCCGCCGTCGATGATTAAATCGACCAGCTTGCCGATGCTGTGCTGGATCTCTTCCGGATCCGACTCGGTAAAGTCGTTGCCTGGCAGGATCAGCGAGGTCGACATCATCGGCTCGTTGAGCGCCTCCAGCAGCGCCAGCGCGATAGGGTTCGACGGCACGCGCAGGCCAATGGTTTTGCGCTTGTCGTTCATCAGGCGGCGCGGCACCACTTTGGTCGCTTTCAGAATAAAGGTGTAGCTGCCTGGCGTGTTGTTTTTCAGCAGGCGAAACGCGCTGTTGTCCACCTGCGAGTAGTTGGAGATTTCCGACAGGTCGCGGCACATCAGCGTGAAGTTGTGGTTACCGTCCAGCTGACGAATACGGCAGATGCGCTCCAGCGCGTTTTTCTCTTCCAGCCGACAGCCCAGCGCATAGCCGGAGTCGGTGGGATAGACGATCACGCCGCCCTTATTGAGGTAGTCGACGGCCTGAGAGACCAGGCGCGGCTGCGGATTGTCCGGGTGAATGTGAAACAGTTGACTCATAAAAAACCTCGTATCACCTGTCGGTGTCTGAGCCTGCGGGCGCCAGCGCCGGGAAACGTTCCCACACCGGCTCAACGCCGGCCGGCAGCCAGAGTTTGCGGCCCAGCTCAATCCACGGACAGGGTTGATGAAAATCGGAACCTTGTGATGCGGCCAGGCTGGCGTCGCGGGCGTACTGCGCCAGCTGCGTGCGCTCGTTCGGCGCCTGCTGACACTGCGCCACTTCCATCGCGTCGCCGCCCGCTTCGCGAAAATGCGCCACCAGGCGCTTCAGCCATTTTGCCGACAAACCGTAGCGGCCTGGGTGCGCCAGCACCGCGCAGCCGCCAGAATGATGAATGGCATCAATGGCTTGTTTAATTGTACACCATTGTGGCGGCACATAGCCGGTTTTGCCGCGCGCCAGATAGCTTTTAAACACCTGCGCCACCGTGTCGGCCTTGCCCTGTTCGATAAGAAAGCGGGCAAAGTGGCCGCGTGTGATCACGCCGCCATCCGCCAGCCGGGCGGCGCCTTCCAGCGCGCCAGGGATGCGCGCCTTCTCTAGCCGTTCGGCGATCAGCTCCGCGCGCGCCTGACGGCAGCGCGCCTGCTCCGCCAGAAAAGCAGTGATGGCCGGATGATCGATGTCGATGTTCAGCCCGACGATGTGGATCTCATGGTTTTCCCATAGCGTCGAGGCCTCTACGCCCGCCAGCACTTTCAGCGGCAAGGCCTGCTCCGCCACGGCGCGCTGCGCCGCCGCGACCCCCGCCACGCTGTCGTGATCGGTGATCGCCAGCACGCCGACGCGCATGGCGACGGCGCGCTGCACCAGCGCCTCCGGTGTCAGCAACCCGTCGGACGCGCGCGTGTGGCTGTGTAGATCGTAAAGCGGAAAACGGGCTATCTCGTTCAAAAAATACCTCTGCTGCATATTGGCGCGGCCAGCATGATAACGATTTTCGGCGCGGGTGAAAAAGCGTATTGACTTTTCCGCGCTGAACCCGTTAACTAGTACACAAGTTCACAACTAAACGGGTTCTCTCTCATGGCGACGATTTTGATGCTTTCTGCAGGCTGGTGGCGCGATGTTTCCCCTGACGGGCGACGTCGAGCACCTCATGCGTAACGCTGTGCAGAGACCCGAGCCCGCTTAAAGCGGGCTTTTTTTTAGGCGAATTTCAGAGAGACCACCATGCCAAATGCGAAACCTACAGTGAAGTTGATTACCGGCACCGCGCCCTACCGCGAAGATCCGGCCGCAGTGTTTCATCAGTTATGCGGCGCACGTCCGGCTACCCTGCTGCTCGAGTCGGCGGATATCGACAGCAAACGTAATCTGAAAAGCCTGCTGATCGTCGACAGCGCGCTGCGCGTCAGCGCCATGGGCGCCAGCGTCACGGTGCAGGCGCTGTCAGAGAATGGCCGCGCGCTGCTGCCGCTGCTCGACGCGGCGCTGCCCGCCAGCGTCACCATCGCGGCACGTCCCGACGGTCGCGAACTGACTTTTCCCGGCGCTGACGCCGTGCAGGATGAAGACTCCCGCCTGCAGGCGCTGTCGGTGTTCGACGCGCTGCGTCTGATCCCGCAGCTGGTCAACGCGCCGGCCGACGAACGCGAAGCGGTGCTGCTGGGCGGCCTGTTTGCCTATGACCTGGTGGCCGGTTTTGAGGATCTGCCAACGCTGGAGAATCAGCAGCGCTGCCCCGACTACTGCTTCTATCTGGCGGAGACGCTGCTGGTGCTCGACCACCAGACGCGCAGCGCGAAATTACAGGCGAGCCTCTTCTGCCCCTCCACCAGCGAATTCCAGCGCCTGCAAAGCCGTATCGAACAGCTGCACGGCCAGATGCTGCAGCCCGCGCCAGCGCTGCCGGTGCAGAAGGTCGAGCAGATGGCGCTGAGCGTCAGCCAGAGCGATGAAGACTACTGCGCCACCGTGCGCCAGATGCAGGAGGCGATCCGCATCGGCGAGATCTTCCAGGTGGTGCCGTCGCGCCGCTTCTCGCTGCCCTGCCCGTCGCCGCTGGCCGCCTATGAGACGCTGAAGAACAGCAACCCCAGCCCCTATATGTTCTTTATGCAGGATCAGGATTTCGCGCTGTTCGGCGCCTCGCCGGAAAGCTCGCTGAAATATGACGCCACCTCGCGTCAGATTGAGATCTACCCGATTGCCGGCACGCGCCCGCGCGGCCGCCACGCCGACGGCTCGCTGGACCGCGACCTCGACAGCCGCATCGAGCTGGAGATGCGCACCGATCACAAAGAGCTGGCCGAACACCTGATGCTGGTGGATTTGGCGCGCAACGATCTGGCGCGCATCTGCGTGCCGGGCAGCCGCTACGTCGCCGACCTGACCAAAGTCGACCGCTACTCCTTCGTGATGCATCTGGTGTCACGCGTGGTCGGCACGCTGCGCGAAGATCTCGACGTGCTGCACGCCTACCGCGCCTGCATGAATATGGGCACCCTGAGCGGCGCGCCGAAGGTGCGCGCCATGCAGCTGATCGCTGCGGCAGAAGGCACGCGACGCGGCAGCTACGGCGGCGCGGTTGGCTACTTTACCGCGCATGGCGATCTCGACACCTGCATCGTGATCCGCTCCGCCTGGGTAGAGGACGGCGTCGCCACGGTTCAGGCGGGCGCGGGCGTGGTACTCGACTCCAGCCCGCAGGCCGAAGCGGACGAAAGCCGCAACAAAGCGCGCGCCGTGCTGCGCGCCATCGCCACCGCCCATCACTGCAAGGAGATTTTCTGATGGCCGATATCCTGCTGCTCGATAACATCGACTCCTTTACCTATAACCTCGTTGATCAGCTGCGCGCCTTCGGCCACAACGTGGTGATCTATCGCAACAACGTGCCGGCCGCCCTGCTGGTAGAGCGTTTACAGCGCATGGAAAACCCAGTGCTGATGCTTTCGCCGGGCCCTGGCGCGCCGAGCGAGGCTGGCTGCATGCCGGCGCTGCTGCAAACCCTGCGCGGACAGCTGCCGATTATCGGCATCTGCCTCGGCCATCAGGCGATCGTCGAGGCCTATGGCGGCCACGTCGGCCAGGCGGGCGAGATCCTGCACGGCAAAGCCTCCGCCGTGGATCACGACGGCGAAGCGATGTTTGCCGGGCTGAGCAATCCGCTGCCGGTGGCGCGCTACCACTCGCTGGTGGGCAGCAACACGCCGGCGGAGCTGACCGTCAACGCCAGCTTCAACGGCATGGTGATGGCGGTGCGCCACGACGCCGATCGCGTCTGCGGCTTCCAGTTCCATCCTGAATCCATCCTGACCACTCAGGGCGCTCGTCTGCTGGAACAGACGCTGGCCTGGGCGCTGGCGCCATCACAGGGAGAATGATCATGCATGCCATTCTGGAAAAACTCTATCAGGCGCAGACGCTGACGCAGGGCGAGAGCCACCAGCTATTCAGCGCCATCATTACCGGCCAGCTGGAACCGACCCAGCTCGCCGCCGCGCTAATCGCCATGAAGGTGCGCGGCGAGTCGCCGCAGGAGATCGCGGGCGCCGCCTGCGCGCTGCTGGAGGACGCCAAACCCTTTCCGCGTCCCCACTACGCCTTTGCCGATATCGTCGGCACCGGCGGCGACGGCAGCAACAGCATTAATATCTCGACCGCCAGCGCCTTCGTCGCTGCCACCTGCGGGCTGAAAGTGGCAAAGCACGGCAACCGCAGCGTCTCCAGCAAGTCCGGCTCGTCCGATCTGCTGGCGGCGTTCGGCATCGATCTCGCGATGCCCGCTGACCAGGCGCGCGCGGCGCTGGACGATCTCAACGTCTGTTTCCTGTTCGCGCCGCAGTACCACACCGGTTTTCGCCATGCGATGCCGGTGCGCCAGCAGCTGAAAACCCGCACCCTGTTCAACGTGCTTGGCCCGCTGATCAACCCGGCGCGACCGCCGCTGGCGGTGATTGGCGTCTACAGCCCGGAGCTGGTGCTGCCGATCGCCCAGACGCTGAAGGTGCTGGGCTACCAGCGCGCCGCGGTGGTGCACGGCGGCGGCATGGACGAGGTGGCGCTGCACAGCGCTACTCATGTCGCCGAGCTGCGCGACGGGGAGATCACCCGCTATCAGCTCACGCCGGAGGACTTCGGCTTCGGCTTCCATCCCAAGGAGGCGCTGGCGGGCGGCACGCCGGAAGAAAACCGTGACATTCTGACACGTTTACTTCAGGGTAATGGCCAGCAGGCCCATGAGGAAGCGGTCGCCGTCAACGTGGCGATGTTGTTGAAAGTATTCGGTCATGAAGATTTGCGTGAAAACGCGCAGCGTGCGCTCCAGGCCATCCGCAGCGGACAAGCCTATGAGCGCGTTGTCGCTCTGGCAGCAAGAGGGTAACCATGCAAGGCACGATTCTAGAAAAAATTGTTCAGGACAAAGCGCAGTGGGTTGAGGCGCGCAAAGCGCAGCAGCCGCTCGCCACCTTTCAGGATGCGCTGCAGCCCGCCGGCCGCAGCTTCTATCATGCGCTGCAGGGCGCGCGCACCGTGTTTATCCTTGAGTGCAAAAAGGCGTCGCCCTCCAAAGGGCTGATCCGCGACGATTTCGATCCGGCGGCCATTGCCGGCATCTATCGCCACTACGCCTCTGCCGTGTCGGTGCTGACCGATGAAAAATATTTCCAGGGCAGCTTCGATTTTCTGCCGATCGTCAGCGCGGCGCTCACCCAGCCGGTGCTGTGCAAAGACTTTATTATCGACCCTTATCAAATTTATCTGGCGCGCCACTACCAGGCAGATGCCATTCTGCTGATGCTGTCGGTGCTGAACGATGAAGAGTATCGTCAGCTCGCCGCCGTGGCGCACAGCCTGAAGATGGGCGTGCTGACCGAGGTGAGCAACGAAGCGGAGCTGGAGCGCGCCATCGCGCTGGAAGCGAAGGTGGTCGGCATCAATAACCGCGATCTGCGCGATATGTCGATCGATCTCGACCGCACGCGCCAGCTGGCGCCGCGTCTGTCGCACGGCGTGACGGTGATCAGCGAATCGGGCATTCATAACTATGCGCAGGTGCGCGAGCTGAGCCACTTCGCCAACGGCTTTCTGATTGGTTCGGCGCTGATGGAAGAGCCGGATCTGGCGGGCGCGGTGCGCCGCGTGCTGCTGGGCGACAATAAAGTGTGCGGCCTGACGCGCGCCGATGACGCCCGCGCGGTCTATGAGGCGGGCGCTCTTTACGGCGGCCTGATTTTCGCCGAGGGTTCGCCGCGCCGCATCGATAGCGCTCAGGCACAGCAGGTGATGGCAGGCGCGCCGCTGCGCTACGTCGGGGTGTTCCGCAACGCCGCAATAAGTGACATTGTCACGCAAGCGAGCGCGCTTAAGCTGCACGCCATCCAGCTGCACGGCGACGAAGATCGCGCCTTTGTGGCCGAGCTGCGCGCCGCGCTGCCGGCCGAGGTTGCCATCTGGAAAGCGCTGAGCATTAAAAGCGCACTGCCGACGCGCGACTGGCCGCACGTTGACCGCTACGTGTTTGACAACGGCAACGGCGGCAGCGGCCAACGCTTCGACTGGTCGCTGCTGCAGGATCAGGATTTAAGCGACGTGCTGCTGGCCGGCGGCCTGGGCGCGGATAACTGCGTAGAAGCGGCGCGCCTTGGCTGCGCGGGCCTCGACTTCAACTCCGGCGTAGAAAGCGCGCCTGGCATCAAAGATGCCAGCAAAATCGCGGCGGTGTTCCGCACGCTGCGCGCCTACTGATTTGTCAGGTCCGCTGTGGCGGGCCCAAAAGGAAATGAAACCATGACACTACTGAATCCCTACTTTGGCGACTTTGGCGGTATGTACGTGCCGCAGATCCTGATGCCGGCGCTGCGCCAGCTGGAAGCCGCGTTTGTCGACGCGCAGAAAGATCCGGCGTTTCAGGCGGAATTTACCGACCTGCTGAAAAACTATGCGGGACGCCCGACGGCGCTGACGCTGTGCAGCAACCTGACAAAAGGCACCAAAACGCGCCTCTACCTGAAGCGTGAAGATCTGCTGCACGGCGGCGCGCATAAAACCAACCAGGTGCTGGGCCAGGCGCTGCTGGCGAAGCGTATGGGCAAAAACGAAATCATCGCCGAAACCGGCGCCGGCCAGCACGGCGTCGCCTCAGCGCTGGCGTGCGCGCTGCTCGGCATGAAGTGCCGCATCTATATGGGCGCGAAAGATGTCGAGCGCCAGTCGCCCAACGTCTTCCGTATGCGGCTGATGGGCGCCGAGGTGATCCCGGTGCACAGCGGCTCCGCCACGCTGAAAGATGCCTGTAACGAGGCATTGCGCGACTGGTCGGGCAGCTATGAGACCGCACACTATATGCTCGGCACCGCGGCGGGTCCGCACCCTTTCCCGACTATCGTGCGCGAGTTTCAGCGCATGATCGGCGAAGAGACCAAAGCGCAGATTCTGGAAAGAGAAGGACGCCTGCCGGATGCGGTTATCGCCTGTGTCGGCGGCGGCTCGAACGCTATCGGCATGTTTGCCGACTTTATCAATGATGAAAAGGTCGGTTTGATCGGCGTCGAACCGGCGGGTCACGGTATTGAAACTGGCGAGCACGGCGCGCCGCTCAAGCATGGTCGCGTCGGCATCTACTTCGGCATGAAGGCGCCGATGATGCAGACGGAAGAGGGACAGATCGAAGAGTCTTACTCTATTTCAGCGGGTCTCGACTTCCCGTCCGTGGGTCCGCAACACGCGCATCTCAACAGCATCGGCCGCGCCGAGTACGTGTCGATTACCGACAACGAAGCGCTGGCGGCGTTTAAAACGCTCTGTCGGGCGGAAGGCATCATTCCGGCGCTGGAGTCGTCGCACGCGCTGGCCCACGCGCTGAAGATGATCCACGACAATCCTGAAAAAGAGCAACTGCTGGTGGTCAACCTCTCCGGCCGCGGCGACAAAGACATCTTCACCGTTCACGATATTCTGACTGCGCAGGGAGAAATCTGATGGAGCGTTATCAACAGCTGTTCACGCGTTTACAGGCGAAGAAAGAAGGCGCTTTCGTGCCCTTCGTTACGCTGGGCGATCCCTCGCCGGAACTGTCGTTAAAGGTGATCGACGCGCTGGTCGCGGGCGGCGCCGACGCGCTGGAGCTGGGCATTCCCTTCTCCGATCCATTGGCGGACGGCCCGACCATCCAGAACGCCACCCTGCGCGCTTTTGCCGCCGGCACCACCACCGCGCAGTGCTTCGAGCTGCTCAGCAGCGTGCGTCAAAAATATCCCGATCTGCCCATTGGCCTGCTGATGTACGCCAACCTGGTATTTAGCAACGGCATCGACGCCTTCTACGCGCGCTGCGCCGAGGCGGGCGTCGACTCGGTGCTGGTGGCGGACGTGCCGGTCGAGGAGTCGGCGCCGTTCCGTCAGGCCGCGCTGCGCCACGGCATCGCGCCTATTTTTATCTGTCCGCCCAACGCCAGCGACGATCTGCTGCGCGAGATCGCCTCTCACGGCCGCGGCTACACCTATCTGCTGTCGCGCGCTGGCGTGACCGGCGCGGAAAATCGCGCCAGCAGCCTGCCGCTGCAGCATCTGATCGACAAGCTGCGCGAATATAATGCCGCGCCGCCGCTGCAGGGGTTCGGCATCTCAGAACCGGCGCAGGTTAAAGAGGCATTAGGCGCGGGCGCGGCGGGCGCGATCTCTGGCTCGGCGATCGTGAAGATCATCGAGCAGTACCATGCGCAGCCGGAAGAGATGCTGGCAAAGCTCACCGCCTTCGTCAGCAGTCTGAAAGCCGCCACCCGCTAAGCTTTTCATGCCCTGTCGCACGCCAGGGCATGATTTCTCACTCTTTTTTACATCCCGACGTTGCCGCTTTCGCTTTTCCCGCCCACACTTATTTTGCGCCGTTATGGTAACGGCGCATCTTGTTTGAGACAGGGAGAGAAGCAATGAAACTGTTTAAAGTCCTTGCAGGCGCGCTGGCCGCCGTTGTGGTCGCACTGACGCTGAGCGCCTGTGCGCCTACCGCGAAGCAGGAAGGCACCGGGGGTTATATCGACGATACGGTGATCACCACCAAAGTCAAAGCACAGCTGCTGAATGACGATGAACTCAAATCGCGTGAAATCAACGTCGAAACCTTTAAGGGCCGGGTGCAGCTAAGCGGCTTCGTCAGCTCGCCGCAGATGGCTAACCGCGCGGTAGAAGTAACGCGTACCGTGAAGGGCGTGAAGTCTGTTGTGAATAATATGCAAATTAAGTAACGCTAAAAGAAAAAAGGCCGCGAATGATTCGCGGCCTTTTTTTATCAGAAGCGGTAGCCCGCGCCGAAAAAGAAGACAAAGGGATCGATGCGCGTATCGATATTCTGCTGTTTTCCGCCCGCCTTAAATTTCACTTCCGTATCGATATCCATATACCAGAGCGAGGCGTTCAGCATCCAGTCGCGGTTAATCTGGTAGTCGAGCCCCACCTGGCCCGCCACGCCCCACGAATCTTTTACGCTGAGGTCGCTCAGGCCGGCATCACGCCCGGTTTGATTGAAATCGGCATCGTAAAAGGTGGTGTAGTTAATGCCGACGCCCACATAGGGACGCACCTTGCTCTGGCTGTCGAAGAAGTAATACTGCGCCATCAGCGTCGGCGGCAGTTGACGCACCGTCGCCAGCGTGCCGGTTGCCCCCAGCCCGACTTTATGGCGGAACGGCGTCGCCGCCAGCAGTTCAACGCCGACGTTATCGGTCGCCATCCAGGTAAAAGTCAGGCCGAGCTGGGTATTGTTGCTGACATCGAAGCCGCCCATGCCCAGCACGTTGTCGGAGCCTTCAGTGGGACGCACCGTTGCGCTGCCTGCACGCATAAAGAAATCGCCCGCCTGGTGCGCCAGCGCCAGCTGCGGTAAAGCCATAGCCAGAAGAAACGCGCATTTAGTCAGTTTCATAATCACTCCTTTGCACAAAAAAAATAGAGATAAATATGCTTGCTGGTTATGGGCAACGTTCTAGCGTGATTTGGCAAAAAAAGCATCCAAATCAACTGCCCTAAAGCGCTTATAAAACAAAGGATTGATTCAGATCAATTTAGGCACCGCTGACAGGCGCGAAATTCCTCTTGAAGAAATTTATCAGCGTGATTATTTTGATTTTTCCCCGTGTTGATTTTGGTTCGATGCCTCAGGAGTGGCGGGCGATCAAATGAGCGATAATTCCAACCTATGCATGACCTGCGGCGCCTGCTGCGCCCACTTCCGCGTCTCTTTTTACTGGGCGGAAGCCGATGACGCCGGCGGCGTGGTGCCGGCTGACCTGACCGAGCCGTTAAACCTGATGATGCGAGCGATGCGCGGCACCAACGCGCGCGAACCGCGCTGCGTGGCGCTACAGGGCGAGCCGGGCGGCTGCGTCTCCTGCGGCATCTATGCGCAGCGCCCGTCGCCCTGCCGCGAGTTCGCCATGTCGGGCGAAAATGGCGTTTATAATGAAGCCTGCGATCGCGCCCGCGCCCGGTATGGCCTGCCGCCTCTTTATCACCCTTCTGGCTTTATGGCAGAAAAACCGCATCAGCCCAGTGAAGGTGCCGGTTATATCAGCGACAATTAAATGCTTTACATGAAGCAGTAAAGGCTCTGTTTATGAAAGCAGAGCCTTTAAATAACAATGCTTCTCAATTGAGGATATATTACCGCCTTAACCTTACGCATGCCTGTTTACATAGCGAACCGCTCGCCTTACCTTAGTAAAATTCAATGCCTGCCTCTTTCTGATCTGCCGTTCGCAATATATTCGACGGACAGTCAATCTTACAAAAGGGATCCAGCCAAAAGGACAAGGAGATGTATGACAAAAATGGCCTTATTGATTACTTGCAAGCTAACAATATACTGGCATTAAAACTTGATCATGCTGTGACAGGCGTGGCAGGAAAAGTATCAAAGCAGATCGAAACAGTAGGGAAAGGTGTTACGCGTTTAGTTTACTACACATCCTGCTTCACCGATGAATATAACGATGTTTGCCAACAGCAAAAGAGAGAGGACATTCGATTCAGAGATGCTGCCTATAAAATAGCAAATCATATTGATGTAGTTTATGAGATGCTAAAACTATACTTTGAAGAAATACTCAGATATAAAACATCGAATCAACTAGAATACATCAAGCAATCTCTAATGGCGGTAAATGTCCATATCGCCGCCAGTTCGCTTACCAGCGCTGGCTTTTATTTGGCTGTAGCCAGTGCTGTGCGAATTGGTTTAAACCTTAGTCTGGCGTTAAGCGCGCTCGCAGGTAGATGGGGCGTTCGAGGTATGGCGACTATCGGGATTTATGGTGTTGTACAACAGGCTGCGGAAAGTGCTCATCGTCTGCAAATACAATTCCCTGCCTATTACGCTGCACTCTATGCGCAAGAACTTGAGATGCTCTATTTTCTCATTGAACCCGTTTTCAAAAAGGCAGGTGCCATCGAGGCACAATGGGCCTCAGAGCACGACATTTCGGGTATTATCAGCAGGATGATACAATAGGATATGTTGGATTATATTAAGCGTTTCCTACGGTGGCAAGGACGAATCTTTTTCTCGACATATGGCCCGGCAGTGCTAACCCTTTTTTTTGCTTTGCTGCAGGCGCATTTCTTTCCCGGCAGTCCAGTATGGCCGATAGGTCTTTTCTTTATAGTCATAATGATTATCTTTAGTCGTTACGTGAAGTAATGAATAGTCAATAAATATTTGAATCAATATCTATTAATAAGGACGTGACATGTCAACACCCGCACATCTATGGCTTGAAGATGAAAACGGCTCACCGATTGTTGGCGGTTGTTTAATGCCGCTACGTATTGGATCTGTCGAATTAAAATCTTTCTCGCACGGCGTCACTATACCGGTTGATCCCTCCTGGGGGAAACTGACGGGCACCCGCGTTCACCGGCCTGTCACCATCGTTAAAGAGTTCGATAAAACCACGCCACTGCTTTACCGAGCGGTGTGTGAAGGTCGCACCCTGAAAAAAGCCACCATCAGGATGTATCATATTCTGGAATCGGGCATTGAGGCAGAATATTTTAATATCATTTTAGAAAACGTCAAAATCACCACGGTTTCGCCCTACCTCTCCCCAACAGGCCTCAGCAGCACACATTTAGAGACGCTGGAACTGCGCTATGCAGCGATCACATGGAAATATGTGGAAGGAAATATCATCTATCGCGATACGTGGAACGACCGCGCCACTGCATAGTAAAGTTTAAGAGCAGCGTGATGAATGACAAAGAGGGTCTTATTGATAACTTGCCGGCGTATAAATTAGCCGCGCCAGAAGCGTTATGCACCTGCGCATGATGTTCACAATGCAATGAAGTCTGTGCCCATGCCCGTTACGCCCTACCGCCCCTTTTTCATCCTTCTTTACCTTCCATGACAGAAAGTTATCGCGCGGCGGGTGCCAGCGCCGGGCCAGACCATGTACAATCGCCGGGTTAATTAACCCGGTTCCACCAAGGAGTGTACATGTCTATCACGGCGAGCTCGTTATACCGTGACACAGGAAATTTCTTCCGCCACCAGCTGCTGACCATTGTGCTGATGTCGTTACTGACGGCGTTTATCACGGTTATTCTGGTGCACGCGTTTACCCCGGGCGGCGAGCAGCTGGCCCAGCTTCAGCAGGGGGACACCAGCGCCTCCTCGCTGTTTGAACTGGTGCAGAACATGTCGCCGGAGCAGCAGCGCATTCTGCTGCGCGCCTCGGCAGCCGGCACCTTCTCCGCGCTGATCGGCAATACGCTGCTGCTGGGCGGCATGCTCTGCCTGATCCCGATGGTCTCTGACGGACAACGCGTCAGCGCGCTGCGCGCCATTGGCGCCTCCGCCCCGCTGCTGCCGAAGCTGCTGCTGCAGACCTTCCTGATTACCCTGGTGGTCCAGCTGGGCTTTATGGTGCTGATGGTGCCGGGCGTGATGCTGGCGATCCTGCTGTCGCTTTCGCCGGTGATCCTCGCCAGCGAAAAAAGCGGCATTTTTGCCGCGATGCGCGCCAGCTGCCGTCTGGCATGGAAAAACCTGCGCCTGATCGCGCCAGCGATCGTGCTCTGGCTGCTGGCGAAGATGGCGCTGCTGTTCGCCTCATCCTCGCTGAGCGCGCTGCCGGACAACGCGCTGGCAATCGGCGTGACCGCCATCGGCAACCTGATTTCCGCGCTGCTGATTATCTATCTTTTCCGGCTTTATATGCTGGCCCGTTAAGCCCGTCGCGCCTGCGGGCGCGGCTTTTACCCTGTCTGAACTGGAATGCCTATGAAGCAGTTACTCGATTTCCTTCCTTTAGTGGTCTTCTTTATTTTTTACAAGCTCTACGACATCTTTGTCGCCTCCGGCGCGCTGATCGTCGCCACTGGCCTGGCGCTGGTGGTGAGCTGGGTGCTCTATCGCAAGCTGGAGAAGATGACCATCGTCACCTTCGTGCTGGTGGCGGTGTTCGGCACCCTGACGCTGGTTTTCCATAACGATGAATTTATCAAATGGAAGGTCACGGTGATCTACAGCCTGTTCGCGCTGGCGCTGCTCTACAGTCAGTTCTTTATGGCGCAGCCGCTGATCAAAAGCCTGCTGGGCAAAGAGATCCAGCTGCCGGAAACCAGCTGGCGTCGCCTCAATGTCGCCTGGGCGCTGTTCTTCCTCGCCTGCGGCCTGGCGAATATCTACGTGGCGTTTTGGTTGCCCGAAGCCTTTTGGGTTAACTTTAAGGTGTTTGGTCTGACCGCACTGACCCTGCTGTTTACCCTGATTAGCGGCGTCTACATCTGGCGACAGATGCCACAACAAGAAGAAAAATAATATTCCGCCCTGACCGGGCATTGCTGGCGCAGCGCGCCTTCACCTGCAGAAGAAGTGGAGCGATGGACGAAAAACATAAGTTGCCGCAAGGCGAAATGGTGTTGCGTACCCTGGCGATGCCGGCGGACACTAACGCCAATGGCGATATTTTCGGCGGCTGGCTGATGTCGCAGATGGACATGGGCGGCGCGATCCTGGCGAAAGAGATTGCCGAAGGTCGCGTGGTGACGGTGCGCGTTGACGGTATGTCGTTTCTTAAGCCGGTGGCGGTGGGCGACGTGGTGAGCTGCCATGCGCGCTGCATACGCACCGGGACCAGTTCGATGACCATCAACGTCGAAGTGTGGATCAAAAAAGTCTCATCTGAACCGATTGGACAAACCTACTGCGCCACCGAGGCGGTGTTTATCTATGTCGCGGTGGATAATCAAGGCAAGTCGCGGCCGCTGCCGCCGGGGCGAGCCAATATCGCGCCGGATGAGTAATAAAAAAGCGGTCATCTGACCGCTTTTTTTTATTCGATGCTGGAGCCGCCGTTGATGTTGAAGACGATATTCATCGTCAGATTTTTACCCGGACGGCCAGGCTGATAGCGCCACTGCTTCATCGCCTGCTTCACTTCGCGCTCAAACATATTGCGCGGCTGGGCGGAGAGAATGGTGACATTTTCCACCCGGCCGTCGTCGCCTACGTCGAACTGCACTCGCACGCGTCCCTCAATGCGCAACGCCAGCGCGCGCGTGGGATAGCCCGGCTTAGAGACGCTTAGCGCCTTCGGCCCCTGCGACACCGACTGAGTTGGAGACGGAGCTGATTTTGGCGCACTGGTGGGTTTTGCCTGGGTGGTCGGCGCGTCCTGTTTAAAGGGATTTTCCTGCGGCTTCGCCTCCTGACGCGGTTTGACCTCGCGCTTGTGCTCGACTTTAGGTTTGGGCTTCGGTTTAGGCTTCGGCTTTGGCTGCGGCACCGGGATCGGCACCGGTTCAGCCTTAGGCGGCTCTGGCACCGGCTGCGGTTCCGGCACCGGCTCTGGCTCAGGCTGGGGTTCCGGCTGCGGCTGCTCGACCACCGGCGCGGGCTCAGGCTGCACTTCCGGCGCCACCAGACTGACGCTGATCGGCTGCGAGGTTTTCGGGACGTTGATAACCTGATGAAACGAGGCATAAAGAATGCCGGCGATAACGGCCCCGTGCAGCGCTACAGAGAGCAGCACGGAAACAGGCGTACGTTTTGGAATGGGCATTGTCAACGTGGTCATAGCAGTCGCAGTTAAAGAATTGAGGGGAGATTTTAAATGCAAATAGCAATCAGTTTCAATAACTGCTGAAAAATGAGGGCAGAGACCGCCTTTTTTAACCCCGCCTGCGGCCCATTTGGTTCATCCTTATCTTTCGTTTGCACTCTTATTTACGATCCCTTACCGTGTTGCGGAAACAGGATAAGCCAATGGGGGCTTCTAAGTGCTGTACATCATTTACGCTGAAGATAACGCTGATTCTCTGGAAAAACGCACCTCGGTGCGCCCTGCTCATCTGGCGCGCCTGCAGCTGCTGCAGGATGAAGGCCGTCTGATCGTCGCTGGGCCGATGCCGGCTGTCGACAGCAACGACCCTGGCGTTGCGGGTTTTACCGGCTCAGCGATTATCGCCGAGTTCAGCTCGCAGGAAGCCGCGCAGGCCTGGGCGGAAGCCGATCCCTACATCGCTGCCGGCGTTTACAAAAACGTATCGGTAAAACCGTTTAAACGCGTCTTTTAATCCTTTTCCCGGCGGCGGCCGCCCTGTTCTGCGCGGCGGAACCGCCTGTCGCCGGGAAAGGCCCGCTGCGCGCGTATCGCTAACGCCGCGGCTTCCCGCCTTTTGCCCTCAAAACGCGCGATGCGTATCGCCGCGTCATAAACTCCCGCATCCTGCCACACCTGCAGATAACGCTGGCTCCATGCCAGATAGCGCTGAAGATCGCGCGGGTTGCGGCTGCGGTTGTAGTCGATCAGCAGCGCGCTGTGCTGATCAAAGTCGTAACGCTGATACTGGGTGATCTTTTCGTTGAGCGGCAGCGCTGGCAGCGCGCGCAGGCCGTGACGCTCCGCCTGCGTCAGCTGCTGCTGCACGCCTAGCCCCTGCGCCAGCAGCAGAATAGCCGCCAGCAGCGGCGGGCCGCACAGCGCCAGCCTCAGGCGCGCGTTGCCGGGAGCGGCGATCGCGACCGGTTCCGGCTGGCCGATCCTGATAAACAGCAGCAGCAGCAGCAGATGCGCGGCTGACTGATAGAGCGGATACTCGAGCTGGGTATGCAGCAGGATCGGCAGCAGCATTGCGGCGGTCGGCGCAGCCAAAGCGGTGGCGTCAGAGGAGAACGCCGTGCGCAGGATGGAACAGAGCAGCAGCAGAAAGCCCGCCAGCGCCACCACGCCCCCTTCCGCCCAGACGTAGAGCAGTTCGTTATGCGGATGCGTAATATAGTTACTGATGCTTAGCCCCGCATGGGCCCGTCCGTCCGGCCACCTCTGCTCAAAGCTGCCAAGGCCGCTGCCGCGCCACGGGTGTTGCGCGATCAGCGCCAGCGTGCCGCGCAGCAGCGTGATGCGCTCCAGCGTGGAGTTAAGATGCACAAAGTCGTGGCCTGCCGCCGTCTGCACGGGCGGCGCGGGCGGGCTGGCGGGTGTCTCCTTGCCGTGCGGCCAGCAAAACAGCAGCGTGGTCAGCAGGCCGACCAGAAAGATCGCCGCCTGACGCCGTCGCGCAACGGGATTTCGCCGCGCGCGCCACAGCGCGCCGAGCAGCGCGGTGCCCACCAGCGCAGCGGAAATCGCTATCGCCCGCGCGGGCAGCGCGGCGTTGACCAGCACCAGCAGCGTCGCCAGCAGCAGCGCGGCAAGGCAGCCCGCCCGCGAACGCGGCGTGTCGCCCGCCGTGATGTCGGGCGACATCAGGCTGAGCAGCAATAGCGCGCTGACGGCACCGATCGCCCCGACCCGACTCTGCGCCAGCAGCAGGGTCAGGATCAGCAGCATCTGGCAGCCCAGCAGCGCCCACCACATCAGCCCCTCGCGCCGCAGCGCAAATGCGAACCAGACCGCGATGGCATAGCCGCTGGCGAGAAAGCTCGCCAGCAGATTGGGCTGCTGGAAAATGCCGTAGGGGCGACCGCCCAGCCGCGTCATATTATATTCCATCAGCTGGCGCGCCTGTTCCGGCCAGCCCGCCTGAAACAGGCTCAGCGCCGCCTCCAGCAGCGCCGCCAGCAGGATCATCGCCAGAATGCGCTGCTTCTGCGTCTGGCTCAGCTGCAGCCGCTGCAGCGCCAGGCTCACCAGCAGCGCGCCCCACAGGCCTGCCAGCCGCGGCAGCGCGTTTTGCCAGAAGAGCGCTGGCGTCCAGAGCAGCGGCAGCGTCATCAGCACCACCGCCGCCGTCATCAGCCGGCCCTGGCGCGTTACCGGGCGTGCCGCGCCCTCTATTTCGTTCACGGTCGCCAGCAGCACGATACTCAGCATCGCTATCCAGCTCAGGATGTTCAGCGGCAGGGTTAAACCAGAGCCGCCCATATTCGCCTGATAGCGATGCATGGCGATAAAATAGAGGCCCAAAACGCCGCTGAGCGCTGGGCCTGCAAGATTTTTGATACGCATTTTACGCTTCCCGCCGGGCGCTATGCGCAGTGCTCGGCGTTAACAAAGACGACATCAGGGAATGGCGAGCAGCAAAATTGCCGAGCCGGAAAAGGCGCCCGCTTCCGGCGATCCGGAGACCAGCGCTTCGCTGCTGACGGTAAACGGCGTCGCCACGCCGCTGGTGACGTTGAAGGTTTTGCCTGCCGTGGCGCTGTCGCCGTTAAGCGTCAGTTTGGCGACAATGGAGTTGTCACTGCGCAGCGGCACCTGATCGCTCTCGTCGCTGGGGTTAAATAACCACAGCTGCACCGCCATATCCTTGCTGCAGGTCACCGACGAGGTTTTGCTGATCACCTTACCGTTGAGGCTGGCGGCCGTCACGGAACCGTAGTCGAGGGTGATATCGCCATCCAGCTTGCAGCTGCCGACCGGCGGCGGCGCCAGGCCGCAGACCGAGCCGGGAAACAGGTAGCGGGGATCAGTGTCGACAACGTAGCCCGCCACGCTCGTCACATAGAAAAGGCCCACGCACTCTTCGGCCAGCACCTCGCCGGTGTGGTGGGTCTGACCCACGTTGGGCAGCGGATGGGCGGCAATCCACATCTTGCGCACGTCACCAATGGTTGGCGCCGCGCCGATATTGATGCTCTTAAACGTGTTATCAATGGTTCCGCCATTTCCATTGGCGAAATGCCGGTGGTTAACGTGCAGCCAGCAGTAGGGGCTGCCGTAGCAGGGGTTGGGCTGTGCATCATCCTCCGTGCTCCAGGAGGAGATAGAGTAGTCGTAATAAATCGTGTTTCCCGAGCCTGGCGTGCCTGTCTCTTTCGTGATGTAGCTGAATATCTTAGCATTGACCGGCAGGACAAAACTGCACAGCAGGGCGGTAATGACACAGATAAGTTTTTTCATAATTAACCTACTCGGTGAAGATGTTGAAGCGCGCTACGGGTAGCTCAGCGTCAGGGTGGCAGTGGCGGTGAAGTCGCCCGGAACGATATTTTTTTGCCGGATAGCCTCTGGCTCACCTTCCACCCAGGCGGCAAAGCTCAGCACATTTTCACCGCTGGTCAGGGCGCGGGCTGTTGACGGCCGATCGAGCGGCAGGGCGTTGCCTTCACCGTCCGCCAGCCCGAGCGCAATGCCTGAGGCGCTGCCGACCTCAGGCAGCAGATAGCCCGCGAGCTGCGGATCCTGCGTGCCGGTGAAGGTGGCCGTGACGCTGCTGCTGACGCGCGTGTCGCACCCTTCCAGATGCAGGCTAAACGACGTGGTGGCGGAGCGGGCGCTGTACAGGTCGCGGGCGTTAATTGCGCCCATATGCACCTGCAGAGATCTATCGCCGTCGAGTATCGTACAGGGCAGTTCAGTCAGGTTGCCGTGGAAGCTAAGGTTCTCTTGCGTCACGCCCTGCGCCGCGGCCGTTGCGTCAGCCGCCAGCCACAACACGACGCCGGTTAACATCCCTGCGGTGAGACGCATCGCTGCTCCTTACTGATAAAACGCCTGTAGCGTCGCGCTGGCGGAAAATTCACCGGTGGCCAGCGCCGCGTCGCTGCTTTTGACCGGCACCGCGCTGAGTTTCGGCGGCGCATCAAGCGTAACTGGCATCTGATCGGCCAGCTTATAGGCTTCGCTGTTCTGCTTGATTTCAATCGCCAGCCCGTCAACGCTGGTATTCAGGTAGCCTGCGTTAAAGCTGGCCGCCTGCCCGGTAACTGAGAGATAGAGCTGATGCTGGGTATCCGTGCCGTCACAGACGATTTTATAGTCAATGTCTTTTTCATAATTCACGCCGTCGATTTTGTTAATGCCGACGTTGCCGAACTCGACGTTGATCGGCTGATTATCGTTAATGGTGCAGGAGGGAAAATCGACCAACGTGCCATGAAAGAGCATATTTTCATCGGCGGTGGCGTGAAAACCGATCAGGCTGAAAAGCACCGCCAGCCCACTGTTGATATAAGAACGTTTCACTCTGTTATTCCTTATTGCAGATTTACCATCAGGGTTGCGCCTGCGCTAAATTCACCGGGCGCGAGCGTGGCGCCGGTGCGTTTCACCGGCACCGCCTGTAACGCTGGCAGCGTGGGATACGTAAAGCTCATCGCCTCGCCGATGTTCACCTTGCTGCCGTCGTGCTGCAGCTCGACGCCCAGATCGCCCATATTGGTTTGCAGCGCGGCGGCGTCAAAATCGGTGGCGTTGCCCTCAATGCTTAACGTCATCTCGTTGCTGCTGTTGCCGCTGCAGGTGACGCTGTACTCCACCTGCTGCATGAAATGCGTGCCGTCAATTTTGCTGATGTTCAGGTTATCGCCGAAGTTAACGTCGATGGGCTGATTGTTATTGATGACGCACGGCGGCGCCTCAAGCAAAATGCCTTTGATGGTGACGGTCACCGTGCCGTTATCCGCGCCGTCACGCAGCGCCGGTAGCCTGGCCCCGATGGCGGGCGCGGCGGCCATCAGCATGGCGCCCGCCAGAAGCGCGCCTCCGCTCAGGCGATAAAAAGCACTGTTCATTTTTTACTCCTGAAAGTGGGGCGTCTGGAACGCCCGATGCTGTTGCTGACCGCCTTTGCTACCGTCAGCCTTTTACCCGCTCATCTTTGACCACTTTGCACTGGCCGCCGCTGCAGCTGAAGGTCAGCACCATGCTGCCGCCGTAGTCGTTGATATAGACCACGGCCGGCGAGGCGCCGAGCTGCGCGGCGCTGACGCCCAACGACGCCTGCCCTTTTGGTGCCACCATCACCGGTTTGAAGCCGCCGTTTTGCGCGCTACGCGCCCCGGAACCGGCGGAGACCAGCGTAATGTAGTAAGGCGTCGGGTTATTGACCCGGTAGCTGTCGCCCTGACGGGTCAGGGTCAGCTGCTCCTGGAAAGGCGTTGCCATCTGCGCGCGGGTCTGCTGAATCGCCTTCGGGCGATAGAAGAACTTCACGCGCGTCTGCAGCGCCAGCTGCAGGGTATTCGGCTCTTTGCTGCGCGGCGGGATCTCACGCAGGTTGAAATAGTAGAGCGTCTCGCGATCCTGCGGCAGTGAGGCGGCCTGCGGCAGCGCCTTGATGGAGAGCTGGCTGCTGCTGCCCGGCTCTACGCGCTGCAGCGGCGGCACCACCACCAGCGGCTGGGTGATTTTATGGCCGCTGCTGTCCTCCAGCCACGACTGCGCCAGGAAGGGCAGCTGCGTGTTTTCGTTGTGGATGGTGAGGGAAAGCGACTTTTCGCCGCCGGGAAAAATCACGCGCGTGCGGTCCAGCGCGATCGCTGCCACCGCCTGCTGTGCGGCGAAAAGACCGGCCAGCAGACCGGCGATCAGGGTGAGTTTATTGAGCTTCTGCATTTGTCTTACCTTTTCTCTGTATTGATGTTCTTGCTCTGCCCTGCAGTAGCAGGCTGCGCCGACAGCGGTCGGCACGGCAGCAGCAGTGAGATCACGTCCAGATTGTGCGGCAGCGTAAAGGTACACTGCGCTTTCCCGTCCCAGTGGACGTCCATGCGTTCATCGGGATTCATCCCGCTCAGCCAGGTATTGCCGTTGTCGCCTACCAGGCCGGTCTGTTGACCTTTCTTGTTCATGATGGTGGCACCGAACGGCGCGCTGCTGCCATCCTGTAAGTTCACCACCGCCATCGCTTTTTTCCCCGCCAGTACGTCGAAGCGACGGTAGCCGATGGCGCCTTCGGTGAGCGTTGCCTGCGTCACCGAACGCAGCGCGTCGACGTTGTCGTTCAGGTGGTCAAGATCGATGCTCGCTTCATTGTGGTAATAGCTGGTGATATCGCTGATCACCGCCACGCCCAGCCGGTTAGTGTTAATGGTGCTGCCGTAGCCGTGCACCGGCACGCCGCTGATGCCGTCGGTGTCCAGCATCAGGCGCGTGCCGCCCGCCTGGCCGATGCGGTGCAGCGCCGCGCCGTGACGCGTGGCGGTTAATCCGCCGCGCATCGTCATGCCGCCAGAAACATAGCTGCCCTGCTGCCAGCTGAGGCTGCCGCTGGTTTCGGCCAGGTCGCCCTGATGATCGAACGAGGCGTTGCCGGTGGCGCCGCCGCTGCCGCCGCCGGCGCTGACCTGATAGCTGTTATGTTCGTCCAGCACATCGAAGTAGCTGGCGGTCTGGCTGACGCGGCCGTTCAGCGCGCTGGCGGAGTAGCTCAGCGTATTGTTGTTACCTATTGGCAGTGACAGGGTTAAATAGCCGCCCTGATCTTTTACGTTCTGATAGCTGTTGCGATACACCGACAGCGCCACGCTGATATTTTTATAGCTGCCGATATCGAAATATTTTGACAGCGCCAGGGAGTAGCGCAGGCTGGGTTCGGCGCCGCTCCAGTAGGTCTGGCGGCTGAGGTTGACATAGCTGCTCAGCCCGACAGAGGGAAACTGCTTGTTCAACGACACCGTGTACATCTCTTTACTGCCGCCGCTGGCCAGCCCGCTTTCGCGCGCGTCGAGAAACTCGCTAAGGCTCATATAGGTGCGCTGTGAAAAACGGTAGCCGGCAAAGGTCACCGAGCTGTGGATCGCATCGAACGATTTCGAATAGCTCAACCGATACGAGTTGCCGGTGGTTTGCCCTTGATTCGCCAGATCGGCGCGCGACAGCGAGGCATCCAGCGAAATCGCGCCCAGCGCCAGCAGGTCGCGCCCCATCCCCAGCGAGAGCGCATTGTAGTCGCTGCCGCCCATTGCGCCGCCGTAGAGCGACCAGCCGTTGTTGACGCCCCAGGAGAACTCGCCAGAGGCGAACAGCGGGCCGTTTACGCGATGCTTCAGATCGTCGGGGCGACCGGCCGCGACTTTATAGCGGATCTGGCCCGGACGGCTGAGGTAAGGCACCGACGCGGTATTGACCTGAAACTTCTGCACCGATCCATCTTGCTCCTGCACCACTACATCCAGCGTGCCGTGCGTCGCTTCGCTCAGCGACTGGATGCGGAACGGTCCTGGCGCTACCTGGCTTTCATAGATCACGCGCCCCTGCTGCGAAATCGTCACTTTGGCGTTGCTGTGCGCCACGCCGGTCACTTCCGGCACATAGCCGCGCAGGTTCGGCGGCAGCTGATTATCGTCGGAGATCAGTCGCACGCCGCTGAAGCGCGGGTTATCAAACAGATCGGAATCGAGATAGTCCTCACCAATCACCAGCTTCGCGCCGAGGCTGCGCACCGCGCGGTAGAGGTAATAGCGACTCCACTGCCACTGGGTATCGCCGCTGCTGCCGCTGCCGGTGCGCTGCACGCCCTGCCAGTCGGCGCGCAGGCGCTAGGGGCCGAAATTGGCGCCGACGGTGCCGTTGCCGCTGATGTTCTGGCTTGAGGCGGTCTCGCCCATACCATGAATGCTTTGCAGGCTCAGGTTGTAGTCCGCCAGCACGCCGGCGATGCCGTCATCCCAGCGCGACGGCGGATCCCAGGTGGCGCTGGCGTACTCCAGATAGGCCTGTGGAATGCTGATATTCAGCGCCTGCGCCGCCAAATCGCCCTTCACGCTCATGCCGTTCAGTAAGGGATTTTGCAAATTAAGACACTGACCGTCGTGCCACCAGGTGAGCTTTTTCGCCACCTCAGGCTTAAAGCCAATGTGCTCGACCAGCTTTTTGGTGAGGCACGGCTCGCTGTCATGTTCATCCTGTTCAGACGGCAGATAAGTAATGCTTTCCTCTTGCAGGCTGCTTTTGTTGAGATGCACCGTCATGGTGTAGTCACCTGGCATCACATAGCCCGCACGGGAAAACTGACTTAAATCGATATTCTTCTGATCGTTCACGTCCAGCACATCGGTATTGAACTGAATGTCATTATCCGCTGCGACAGTCACCGACGGTGCGATCAGCGCCAGCAGCACGCAACAGGTAAGGTGTTTAATCCGCATGGTTTTCGTCTTTTGTTTGCCGTTATCCGTTCAGGCCAGCGTCAGAAATAGTTGAGCCTGAAATGAAGCACCGAACGCGCAGCGACCTTCTCGTTCAGCCGATGGGTCGAAGGTTGCAACCTGAAGTGCAGCGTGTGATTGCCGTGGGTCAGCTCATCCGGTGCCAGCGGCACATCCGCCTGAGCAACGCGACCTTTAACATCAGTCACGGCGAGCGCCATGCCCTGCTGCGCGTCGCGTACGGTGACATCGTCGTCCGCGTCGCCGTCAAAGGTGGCGATAAATTGTCGCCAGTCCGGCAGACGCGCGTCATGGTGCTCGACGTCGCAATCCCTGAGCTGGATGCTGAAGGCCTTATGGCTGCCGCCCAGGCGGATGC
The DNA here is from genome assembly GCF_022394795.1 of Pantoea sp. Z09. Classification (NCBI taxonomy): domain Bacteria; kingdom Pseudomonadati; phylum Pseudomonadota; class Gammaproteobacteria; order Enterobacterales; family Erwiniaceae; genus Pantoea; species Pantoea sp. Z09. The sequence goes on along the minus strand of NZ_CP092373.1, from coordinate 1,723,466 downwards.
TCTGGCTGGCGCTGTCAGACCCAATGGAACAGGGAGAATCCAGAATGTTGCCTTCCATAAACACACGGGTGGCCTCGTGATTTTTGCCGGCGGCGACGGCGGCCGTCGCGCAGAGCAGAGTCAGGCCTAACGCCGCAGTGATGTTGATTAACGCTCCTGACATATCGCACCTCGCTGAAAAAGCAGGCCTGCCACCAGGCAGGCCTGGGGCCGACTCTTACTGATAGGTAAAGGTCACGTCAGATACCGCGCTGAAGTCGCCCGGCGTCACCGCTGAAGCGCCGTCGCCTTTCAGCTGCGCGGCGAAGGTCAGGGTGTTGTCGCCGTCGCTCAGGTTCTGTGCGGCGGTCGCTTTGCCCAGGGTGACGGTTTTGCCGTCGGCCAGGATCGCGATGCCTGCGCCAGACGCCTGGCCGCTGCCCAGAGAAAGCAGTGAGCTGTCGTTCGGATCCGCCGCGCCGCCAAAGGTCACTGTCACGGTTTTCATCGTGGCGGTGTCGCAGTTGGTCAGATCGAAGTGGAACGGATGTGCATCGGAGGTGCCGCCATCTTTCAGCAGGTGAGCGGCGATGCTGCCCATCGCCACGTGCTGATCTTTTGAATCAGGCGTCAGCGAGCAAGGCGCGTTGGTGATGCTGCCGTCGAAATAGACGTGGGTGCTGTCGGTTGCGGTATCGGTGCCCGCCATGGCGCTGCCCGCGGCCATTGCCAGACCCATTCCCAGTAAAACGGCTACTTTATTGAATTTCATGATGACTCCATCAGGTTGTACGCGCATCGTTATTGATGCAGAACGGTTTGCGGCGTTAACGGCCGCAGAAAAGGTGGGTTAACGCTGTGTGCAGCCACTCCACCCTGGGTTTCGGCAGCCCTTAATCCTGTTTTAAAGGCGAAGAAAGCCCTCAACCAGAAACGCAATCATTGCGCTGGCTGTTGCCAAATCCCTGTTTTTCACACGATGAAATTGATCTTAACCAAATCGGGACTTGCTTATAAAAAGTCTCTTTTTGACCAGGACCCGGTTTCGTGTGGCGTATTAATATAGATTTACTGGAAACCGATCAACGGCGAGAAATACAGACTGAAATCGAAATTTAATCGGCGCTGGCTATCAAGTTATTTTCGCAATCCCCGAAAAGTGAAGGAAATGTTCGATGCCGGTCAAATTTATATAAATATCAACATATTAAACATTCCAAAACTGGAGTTAAGGTTGAATTAAACACACAAAATAACCACACATCAGGAACAAAAATCGCTGCTGCACGGTTACGACATAACGACAACCTGATGGCTATTTAAATAGCGTTTATAAAAGCATTTCTGTTTGCATATTGCCGGATTGATAACGACAGAATAGCGTTTAGACAGGGTTTAACTTTTGCGTCTAAATAAGCAGCTGGAGACGCCTTTTTACTGCGTTCTTTTATTTCGTTGACCTGATCTCTGCTTATAAAGCGCTAACCTGCTTCGCCGCAGCCAGGCGCGAAAAATGTAATGCCTTAATCAGAGGGATTGACTTCGCAGTTGCAGGCGGACAGGGTATTATCGCGCGCCGACCTGGCCACAGGCGTAACAGGACGAGAAGCACCCGAGGAGAAAAAAGATGCAGATTGTGATTCTGGCGCTGCTGGCGCTGGTGATGGGGTTGATTGCGAGCGCGCTGCTGATCTGGCGCCGTCACGGCTGGAAAAGTAAAAAGCAGATCATTGTGATGCTGATCGTACTGGCGGCGGCGGCGCAGATAGTGAATGTGGTGCTGGTGTTAAAAAGATAAAAAAAAGCCGCCCTGGCGGCGGCTCTTCTCAGATATTCTGCGTGATAAAGAGAATCGAACGGCGCTGCTGCTGCGCCAGCTGATGGCGAATGGCGTGGATGCGGCTGTAGCGACGCGACTGCCCTTCCAGCCAGCGGGCGCGGCGGCGATGCGCCTGACGCAACATTCTCCAGCGAGCCACTTCATTTCTGCTTTTTTTCATCACTCTCTCTCCGGCTTCGACATCACGCGGCCGCATTATAAACATCTTCACGCCAATGCCAACTCGGATTTCTTATCGAACCCCGGCGGCGATTTGGGGTTTCGCTGTCGCCTGACAGCACGTAAACTTCTCTGACCAAGCGCGAACGGGATGTCCACTTAATGACCACCTTTTATACGTTAATCAGCTGGTTGCTGCTGTTCGGTTACTGGCTGCTGATTGCCGGCGTTACGCTGCGTATTCTGATGAAGCGACGCACGGTGACCTCCGCGATGGCCTGGCTGCTGATCATCTATATTATTCCGCTGGTGGGCATCATCGCCTACCTCTCCTTTGGCGAGCTGCATCTGGGCAAGCGCCGCGCGGAGCGCGCGCGCACCATGTGGCCCGCCACGGCAAAGTGGCTGAGCGATCTCAGACAGCGCAGCCATATCTTCGCCACCGAACACAGCGACGTGGCGCGCTCGCTGTTTCAGCTTTGTGAGAACCGCCAGGGCATCGCCGGGGTAAAAGGCAACCAGCTGCAGCTGCTTACCAGTTCGGACGACGTGATGCAGGCGCTGATCCGCGATATTCAGCTGGCGCGCCACAATATCGAGATGGTGTTCTATATCTGGCATCCCGGCGGGCTGGCGGACGAGGTCGCCGAGTCGCTGATGGCGGCGTCGCGGCGCGGCGTGCACTGTCGCCTGATGCTCGACTCGGCCGGCAGCGTCACCTTTTTTCGCAGTCCCTGGGTCGGCATGATGCGCAACGCCGGCATCGACGTGGTCGAAGCGCTGCAGGTGAGCCTGCTGCGTGTGTTTCTGCGCCGCATGGATCTGCGTCAGCACCGCAAAGTGGTGCTGATTGATAACTATATCGCCTACACCGGCAGCATGAACCTGGTGGATCCGCGCTACTTTAAACAGGATGCGGGCGTCGGTCAGTGGATCGATCTGATGGCGCGCATGGAGGGTCCGGTGGCGACCACCATGGGCATCGTCTACAGCTGCGACTGGGAGATCGAAACCGGCAAGCGCATTCTGCCGCCGCCGCCCGACGGCAATATTATGCCGTTCGAGCGCGAGAGCGGCCATACGGTGCAGGTTATCGCCTCCGGCCCCGGCTTTCCGGAAGATATGATCCATCAGGCGCTGCTGACCGCTGTCTATTCGGCGCGCGAGCAGCTGATCATGACCACGCCCTACTTCGTGCCGAGCGACGATCTGCTGCACGCCATCTGCACGGCGGCGCTGCGCGGCGTCGAGGTCAGCATAATCGTGCCGCGCCACAACGATTCGCTGCTGGTGGGCTGGGCGAGCCGCGCCTTTTTCAGCGAGCTGCTGGAGGCGGGCGTGAGGATCTACCAGTTCGAAGATGGTTTGCTGCACACCAAGAGCGTGCTGGTGGACGGGCAGCTGAGCCTGGTCGGTACGGTCAATCTCGATATGCGCAGCCTGTGGCTCAATTTCGAGATCACGCTGGTGGTGGACGACGCCGGCTTCGGCAGCGACCTCGCCTGCGTGCAGGATGACTATATCGCGCGCTCGCGCCTGCTGGACGCGAAACGCTGGACAAAACGTGCCTGGTGGCAGCGCATCGTTGAACGACTGTTTTACTTCTTTAGCCCTTTACTGTAAAACGAGCGGAAATTGCAACGCGCCTGAGGGCAGACGGGACTGATGATGGATTTAAACAATCGCCTTACTGAAGATGAAACGCTGGAGCAGGCTTACGATATTTTTCTTGAGCTGGCAGGCGATAACCTCGATCCGGCGGATATCATTCTTTTCAACCTGCAGTTTGAGGAGCGCGGTGGCGCCGAGCTGTTCGATCCGTCGGAAGACTGGAAAGAGCATGTCGACTTCGATCTCAATCCCGACTTTTTCTCCGAAGTGGTGATTGGTCTGGGCGAGGCGGACGGCGAGCCGATTACCGATGTCTTTGCGCGCGTGCTGCTGTGCCGCGAGAAAGACCACAAGCTGTGCCATATTCTCTGGCGCGAGTAAGCCATACGCATAAAAGAAGCGCCGGGCAACTGCCTGTAATGCTTGTCTGTTAAAGTCATTTTCAGAAAAGGCCGCTATTTTCATAAAATAGCGGCCTTTTCTTATATACGTGTGAGCATGCTGGTGCGGGCCACGGCACCTCCTCTGCTGCCGGGCCGTCCTCGCGCCGCTTCGCGGTGCCTTCGGCTGCAACGTCGTGCCAGCCGGACCGTTCGGGTACGGCCATCCAGGCCTACCCGAACTGCCTGTCGCATCCCTGCGACCGGCTCCTGGCACAACGTCTCCGCCTCAGCGCTGCGAATAGCCCTCTACAGCAGAGGAGGCGCAGTGGCTTCAGACAGAGTGCCCTTTGCAACAGCTCGCACGGAAGCTGGCCAGCAGGCTGGGGCCGCTCTGGGGCGGGCATTTCGCAGCGCTGAACAGAGTGAGTCTGCCAGGAGAGCCCGCAGGGATGCGGGCGAAAGGTGGGGCTGGAACAGGGATGTTCCATCCCCACCGGTCCGTCAGGCAGACGAATGACGTGAAGGGACCGCGTCAGCGGCGCGAGGACCGCCAGCCCCTGAGCGGCACCAGACTGCGTTATCATCACATGCTTAACTGACAAGCATTACGGGTAACTGCCCGGCGTTTTTATTTACAGCGGATCCACCTTCAAACAGGAGACCGCATGGCGGAAGCTCCCTTCCAGCAGCGGCCGGGTTTTGGCGCACTCCGGCCCGGCAATCGGGCAGCGGGTGCGGAACACGCAGCCTGACGGCGGATTGATCGGCGACGGCAGCTCCCCTTCCAGCAGCTGGATCTGCTTGTTCTTCTCCAGATCGGGATCGGGGATCGGCACCGCCGACATCAGCGCGCGGGTGTAAGGGTGCTGCGGATTGTTATAGACCGCGTCATAGGTGCCCAGCTCCACCGCATGGCCGAGGTACATCACCAGCACGCGGTCGGAGATATGCTTCACCACCGCCAGATCGTGGGCGATAAAGATCAGCGACAGCCCCATCTCGCGCTGCAGCTGCTGCAGCAGATTCACCACCTGCGCCTGAATCGAGACGTCGAGCGCCGAAACCGGCTCGTCACAGATAATCAGCTTCGGCTCAAGGATCAGCGCGCGCGCAATGCCGATACGCTGGCACTGGCCGCCGGAGAACTCGTGCGGATAGCGGTTGATCAGGTTTGGCAGCAGCCCGACCTTCATCATCATATTTTTGACGCGATCTTTCACTTCCTGACGCGCCATCTTCGGATGATAGGTACGCAGCGGCTCGGCGATAATATCGCCGATGGTCATGCGCGGGTTGAGCGAGGCCAGCGGATCCTGGAAGATCATCTGGATATCGCTGCGCGCCTTGCGCCACTCCTCTTCGCTCTGGCCCAGCAGATCGCGCCCCAGCCAGGCGACGCGCCCGTCGGTGGCCTTCACCAGGCCAATGATAGCGCGCGCCAGCGTTGATTTGCCGCAGCCGGACTCGCCGACCACGCCTAAGGTTTCGCCTTCGTAGAGGCGCAGGCTGACGCCGTCCACCGCCTTCAGCGATTTCGGCGGCTGCCAGAACCACTGGCGGCCATCTTTAATGTCGAAATGCACCTTGAGATCGGCGATCTCCAGCAGCACTTTTTTCTCAGCGACGGTACTCATACTAACTCCTCCACCGGCTTAAAGCAGGCGCGCAGGCGCCCTTCGCCGAACGGCAGCAGCGGCGGCAATTGGGTGCAGATTTCCATCGCATGCGGACAGCGCGGCTGGAACGGACAGCCCTGCGGCAGGCGCAGCAGGTTCGGCGGGTTGCCGGGAATGGTGGTCAGGCTCTCTCCTTCGGCGTCCAGGCGCGGCACCGCGCTCAGCAGGCCGATGGAGTAAGGATGCGCCGGCTGATAGAAGACGTCGCGCGCGCGGCCATACTCCATGGTGCGGCCGGCGTACATCACCAGCACCTTGTCGCAGATGCCCGCCACCACGCCGAGATCGTGGGTGATCATAATAATCGCGGTGTTGAACTCGCGCTTCAGCTCGTTGAGCAGCGTCATGATCTGCGCCTGCACGGTGACGTCGAGCGCCGTGGTTGGCTCATCGGCGATCAGCAGCTTCGGCCGGCAGAGCAGCGCCATGGCGATCATCACGCGCTGACGCATCCCGCCGGAAAACTCGTGCGGGAACATCTTCATACGCTTGCGCGCTTCCGGCATTTTCACCGCGTCGAGCATGCGCACCGACTCTTCGAACGCCTGCGCGCCGCTCATCCCCTTGTGCAGCTTCAGCACCTCCATCAGCTGGTCGCCGACGCGCATATAGGGATTAAGCGAGGTCATCGGGTCCTGGAAGATCATCGCAATCTGCTCGGCGCGCAGCCTGTTGAGCGCTTTTTCCGGCAGGTTGAGGATCTCTTTGCCGTTAAACAGCGCCGTGCCGCCGATGCGGCCGTTTTTCGCCAGCAGGCCCATCAGGGCGAACGCCGTCTGCGACTTGCCGGAACCCGACTCGCCGACGATGCCCAGGGTTTCGCCGGCGCGCAGCGAAAAGTTCAGGTCATTGACCGCCGTGACGTCGCCGTCATGGGTCTGGAAGGTGACGCGCAGGTCTTTTACTTCCAGTAACAGGTCGCTTCCCGCGCGGGCAGCCATTGCTGGCTGAAATTCATGAATAGTCATCGGGAAACTCCTTAGCGATCTTTCGGATCGAGGGCGTCACGCAGGCCATCGCCGATAAAGTTGAAACAGAACAGCGTCACCACCAGAAAACCGGCTGGAAACAGCAGCAGCCACGGCGACACTTCCATCGAGTTGGCGCCGTCGCTGAGCAGCGCGCCCCAGCTGCTGAGCGGCTCCTGGGTGCCGAGGCCGAGGAAGCTCAAAAAGGATTCGAACAGGATCATGCTCGGCACCAGCAGCGAGGCGTACACCACCACCACGCCCAGCACGTTCGGTACGATATGGCGCAGCACGATGTTAACGGTAGAGACGCCGCCGACGTGCGCCGCTTCGATAAACTCTTTGCGCTTCAGGCCCAGCGTCTGGCCGCGCACGATACGCGCCATGTCGAGCCACGACACCATGCCGATGGCGGCGAAGATCAGCAGAATATTACGGCCGAAAAAGGTCACCAGCAGGATCACGAAGAACATAAACGGGAAGGAGTTCAGGATCTCCAGGATACGCATCATCACCGAGTCGGTTTTGCCGCCGAGATAACCAGCGAGCGAGCCGTACAGCGTGCCGACCAGCACCGCGATCAGCGCCGAGGCGATGCCGACCATCAGGGAAATACGCCCGCCGATGGCGACGCGCACCAGCAGATCGCGCCCCGACGAGTCGGTGCCGAACCAGTGGCCTGAGGTGGTGTCCGGCGCGGCGGACATCATGCCCCAGTCGGTATCGTCATAGCTAAACTGCGCGAACATCGGGGCGAAAATCACAAATAGCGTAATCAGCACCAGCACCAGCAGGCTGATCAACGCGGCGCGGTTATGGATAAAACGGCGTCGCGCATCCTGCCACAGGCTACGTCCTTCTACCTCCAGCTTTTCGCTGAAGGCGTCAAGCGCTTCGCTGTTTTTCTTACTCAACATCATCGCCAGCTCCAGCGTTAGTAACGGATCTTCGGATCGATGACGGCGTAGAGCACGTCGACGATCGCGTTGAAAATAATGGTCAGCACCCCGACCAGAATGGTCAGGCTCATCACCAGCGAGTAGTCGCGGTTCAGCGCGCCGTTGACGAACAGCTGGCCGATGCCCGGCAGGCCGTAAATCGACTCAATCACCATCGATCCGGTAATGATGCCGACAAAGGCGGGACCGAGGTAAGAGAGCACCGGCAGCAGCGCAGGCTTAAGCGCATGGCGCAGCACGATGCGGCGCAGCGGCAGCCCTTTGGCGCGCGCGGTGCGGATAAAGTTGGAGTGCATCACCTCGATCATCGAGCCGCGAGTAATACGCGCGATGCTGGCGATATAGGCGAGCGAGAGCGCCACCATCGGCAGCACCATATAGCGCAGCTGCCCGCCGTTCCAGCCGCCGCCGGGCAGCCATTTCAGGGTGATGGCAAAGAGCAGCACCAGCAGCGGCGCCACCACAAAGCTGGGTATCACCACGCCGGTCATGGCGACCCCCATCACCGCGTAATCCCACAGGCTGTTCTGCTTCAGCGCCGCGATGACGCCCGCCGTGACGCCGAGGATCACCGCCAGCACAAAGGCGGCGAGGCCCAGTTTAGCGGAGACCGGAAAGGCGTGAGAGACCAGGTAGTTCACCGTGTAGTCTTTATATTTAAACGAGGGCCCGAAATCGCCGTGCGCCAGCTGGATCAGGTAATCCAGATACTGCTTGCCGATGGGATCGTTCAGATGGTATTTCGCTTCGATGTTCGCCATCACTTCCGGCGCCAGCGTGCGTTCGCCGGTAAAGGGGCTGCCGGGCGCGAGGCGCATCATAAAGAAGGAGATGGTGATGAGCACGAAGAGCGTCGGGATCGCTTCGAGCAGTCGACGCAGGATAAATTTTAACATTGCCGTACCTACCAGGCTTATTGCTTCACAAAGCGTACAAAGTACATAAAGGCGACGCGTCGTGCGTCGCCTTTGCCGATAGCCTGTTTGCTATTAGTGTTTGATAATATAGAAGTTCTTATCGAGCGTTTTATCCAGCGGATCTTTACCGGTGTAGCCGCCGACATAAGGTTTCACCAGGCGCGCGTTCACGTAGTAGTAAACCGGCACGATGGTGCTGTCCTTATCCATAATCTGCTCTGCTTTGGCATAATCCGCCGCGCGCGCCTTGTCGTCTGCCGCCTTGATCGCATCGTGGATCACTTTGTCGAACTCGGCGCTCTTATAGTGCGACGTGTTGTTGCTGCTGTCGGAGAGCATGGTGTTCAGGAACGAGGTCGGCTCGTTGTAGTCGGCGCACCAGGCGGCGCGCGCCACGTCGAAGTTGCCCTGATGACGCGTATCCAGGAAGGTTTTCCACTCCTGGTTCTCCAGCTTGATGTTGACGCCGATATTTTTCTTCCAGATCGAAGACGCGGCGATTGCCAGCTTTTTATGCAGATCGGAGGTGTTGTAGAGCAGGTTGAAAGTCAGCGGCTTGTCGGCGGTGTAGCCCGCTTCCGCCAGCAGTTTCTTCGCCTCTTCGTTACGCTTGTCCTGCGACCATTTGAACCAGTCCGGCGGCAGAATATCCATGCCGTCAGTGGCCGGCGGCGTGTAGCTGTAGGCCGGCAGCTGACCCTGCGCCAGCACTTTGTTCACGATGATATCGCGGTCCAGGCCCAGCTTGAGCGCGGCGCGCACGCGCGGATCGGTAAACGGCGCTTTCTGGTTGTTGATTTCGTAGTAGTAGGTGCAGAGGTAGGGATCGACATGCAGCTCTTTGCCGTTTTCACGCTGCAGCTTTTTGAACAGCTCGATCGGCATGTTGTTGTAGGTCATGTCACTGCCGTTTTCCGAGAAGTAGCGGTTAACGTCGCTCACTTCAGAGTTGATCGGCAGGAAGGTCACCTTGTTCAGCACGGTGTGTTCGTTGTCCCAGTACTGCGGGTTGCGCACCAGGGTAATACGTTCGTTGATAACGTGCGCTTCCAGCTTGAACGCGCCGTTGCCGACCCAGTTCTGCGCCTGCGTCCACTGATCGCCGAATTTTTCAATCGCCGGCTTATAGACCGGAGACATCACGGAGTTGATCAGCAGCTTGTAGAAATAGGGAACCGGCTCGCTCAGGGTCACCTGCAGGGTGTGGTCGTCCAGCGCTTTGACGCCCAGATCCGAGGTCGGTTTTTTGCCGGCGATAATGTCGTCGACGTTTTCAATATGACCATACTGCAGATAGCTGGCGTACGGCGAGGCAGTTTTCGGATCGGCCAGACGCTGCCAGCTGTAGACGAAGTCCTGCGCGGTCACCGGCTCGCCGTTCGACCATTTGGCGTTGCTGCGCAGATGGAAGGTCCAGACTTTAAAGTCTTTGTTTTCCCATTTCTCCGCCACGCCAGCCACCGGATGGCCGTCGCTGTCGCTGACCAGCAGCCCTTCATAGAGATCGCGCGTCACGTTATCTTCCGGCACGCCCTCGATTTTATGCGGATCCAGCGACTGGACTTCATCGCCGTTGCCGCGCACCAGCTCCTGTTTCGCCGCCAGTTCAACTCCTGCCGGAACCGTTGCCGCCAGTGCATTCCCTGCCAGTGCGCCCATTGCTGCCAGAACGCCTGCAGCAATCAGGCTTTTTTTCGTGATGTGGTTCATTATTACACTCCAGTTTTTTATCTTCACCGACGCGGCAAGCCGCGTCGGCGTCCCCCGTTAGCGGGTTCCTCATTTTGGCTGAGGATAGCTGTCTGCCCCGAAAGGCGTCAGCACTGCCAGCTGCCTGACTTATGTTGTCGGGTCAGCCTCAGTGCTTTTTAATGAAGTAATACTTCAGATCGGTCATATCGAGCGGGTCTTTGCCGGTAAAACCGCCTGTCCAGGGTTTCACCAGCCGCACGCTGACGCGGTAATAAACTGGCACAATCGCCGAGTCGTTGTCGAGTTGTGCTTCAGCCTGTTGATAGAGTGCGGCGCGCGCCGCCTCGCTGCTGGCGGACAAGGTCTGCGCCAGCAGGCGGTCGTAGTGGTCGCTGTGGTAAAACGCGGTGTTGATAGAGGCGTTACCGATCAGCATATTCAGGAACGTCGACGGTTCGTTGTAGTCGGCGCACCAGGTGGCACGCACCACGTCGTACTGCGCCTGATGCCGCGTCTCCAGCAGGGTTTTCCACTCCTGATTTTGCAGGCTGACCTGCGCACCAAGATTCTTTTGCCACATCGAGGCGGCGGCGATCGCCTGCTTCTTGTTTTGATCCGAGGTGTTGTAGAGCAGCGTAAAACGCAGCGGATGCTGCGCGTCGTAGCCCGCCTCGGCCAGCAGCTTTTTCGCCGCCGCGTTGCGCTCCGCCTGGCTCCAGCGGAACCAGGCCGGCGGCGTCAGCGAGATGCCCGCCGTCGAAGGCGGCGTCAGGCTATAGGCGGGGATTTGGCCCTGCCCCATGATTTTCTGCGTAATGATGTCGCGGTCCAGCGTCAGCTTGATAGCGGTGCGTACACGTGCATCGTTGAACGGCGGTTTTTTATTATTGATTTCATAGTAAAAAGTACAGAGCAGCGGGCTGACTTTTACCTCATCGCCCAGTTCGCTTTGCAGCTTGTGGAACAGCTCGGGCGGCACCACGCTGTTGGTCATATCGGTGTTGCCGCTGCGGTAGCGGTTGACATCGTTATGGTCCGACTCGATCGGCAAAAAGGTGCCCTGCTCAATCACCGTGTGGGCGTTATCCCAGTAGGCGGGATTGCGCTTCAGCACAATCTTCTCGTTAATCACCCAGTCGCTGAGCAGATAGGCGCCGTTGCCGACAAAGTGCTCGGGACGCGTCCAGCCGTCACCCCACTTTTCTACCGTCGCCGCCTTGACCGGCGAGAGCGCGGCGTTGGCCAGCATCGAGACAAAGTATGGCACCGGCTCGCTCAGCGTCACCTGCAGATGACGATCGTCGAGCGCCTGAATACCGAGGCGGTCAGGCGCGGCTTTGCCGGCCAGGATAGCATCCACATTGCTGAGATGCGCCGCCTGAAGATAGCTGGCATAGGGCGAAGCGGTTTTGGGATCGGCGAGACGTCGCCAGCTGTAGACAAAATCGTGCGCGGTGACCGGCGTGCCGTCGCTCCATTTCGCGTTGTCGCGCAGAGTGAAGGTCCAGACTTTGCCGCCCTCGTTTTGCCAGCTCTGCGCCACGCCCGGCACGATCGCGCCGTGGTTGTCGGTGGTGACCAGTCCTTCCAGCAGGTTGGAAATAATGCGCGACTCCGGCACCCCTTCAATTTTTTGTGGATCGAGGGAGGAGACTTCGGTGCCGTTATTAATCACGATATGTTGCGTGGCGGCGAGTTCAGTGCCTGGCGGTACGGTCGCGGCGGTCGCCGCGCCGGTCAGGATCATTACGCTGAGCGACAGCGGCGTCATCTTCCATTTCATCAAAAAAGTTAACCCTTCTTCATAAGCCCTTTAGCTCATAAGCAAGAAGCGTTCTCACTTTGAGACCAAATGAAAAACTAATGCGCCGAAAATTAGCAGAACGTCTGCTCCGCCGACAAAGTAAAAATAACAAAAATGTTACCTGATTCTCTTTTATCACGTCTGCCAGAAGTAAGGTAGCGTTAATTTTTGCGCAAAAATAACGCTTATCACCCTGTTTATGCTCGATTTTACGGCTTTATCCGTCAGAACTGGCTCTTTATCTCGCTTTCGACAGGCGGTATGCGCAACCCTTCTGTTTTTTTCTTCTTTGCGAAAACAAAAAGCAGGTAATTGCAGATTTCATGCCAGTTTATGGCGATATTTTTCGCTGGGCTGAAATTTTATGGTGTGAGAATAATCACAGCGGAGGAAGCGGTCACGCGGGGAGCGGTTTAGCGCAGTAATTTGTTTAATAATTTTTGATGCCTGTTAAGACCTAAGAATAATTGCCTTAAAAAGGTGCAATAAAACGAATAATTGCACCAATTAAAGGCAGATGAGCATTTGCGGCGGAAATTAAGCGCTAGTTAACCAGGCCGGGAAACAGCGCCTTAATGCCAGTGACGACAAATTCGATGCCCAGCGCCATCAGCAGCAGGCCCATAATACGGGTGATGACGTTGATGCCGGTCTGACCCAGCACGCGCACCATTAGCGGCGCGGCGCGAAACAACAGCCAGCAGCAAAAGGCGAACAGCGCAATCGCCACGCTGAAGCCCAGCAGGTTTTGCCAGCTGTGATAGCGGGTGCTCCAGACAATGGTCGAACTGATGGCGCCGGGGCCGGCCATCAGCGGCAGCGCGAGGGGCACCACGCCAATACTCTCCCTGATGGCGGTTTCTGACTTCTCCTGTTTGTTTTGCTTATCCTCGCCCAGCTTGCCGCTGATCATCGACATGGCGATGGTCACCACCAGAATGCCGCCCGCAATACGGAATGAGTCAATGGAGATGCCGAAGATATGCAGAATGGCGTCGCCGAGAAACAGTGAGGTCCAGAGAATAATAGCGACCGCAAGGTTGGCGGTCATATTGGTTTTATTGCGTTCAGCCACCGCCTGATAGCTGGTCATGCTGATAAAAACCGGGATGATGCCGACTGGATTCACCAGCGCGAACAGGCCCACAAAGAATTTGATATAGCCAGACAGATCAAGCAAAGCAGGGTTCACGGTTCGCTCCGATGAGGGAAATGAAATCGCGCCTAATTTACGCAAAAACTGGCCGGTTAACCAGTCAGTGGAACAGAAAATTCTGCTGCGTAACGCGGGTAAAGAGAGTTTGCCATGCCGGGCTGAGCCGCGTAAGCAGGCGAAAAAACGGCAGGCCCCTCTGGCAGGCGAAAAAGAGCAAAAACCCCTGCTGAATGGTGTCAGCTTGGGATTAAATTGATCTGCATCAATATTCCTCTACCTCATTCCAGGTAATCTTTTCCCATCGAAAGCGATCGGCAACGTTTTCACCCGCGTGCGGAAACTCTTTCAGTAAACCAACAGAAATGCTGGCTTTTTGGCTTAAGCCAACATAATAGCGCTGCGTGACTATAATCATGGCTCCAGGCAGGTTTACTAACAGAGTTTAACTTCCTTCAGGAGAGCACCATGGCCGTAACTAATGTCGCTGAACTTAACGCACTGGTCGAACGCGTAAAACAAGCACAGCGTGAATACGCCAACTTCACTCAAGAACAGGTTGACGCTATCTTCCGCGCTGCCGCCCTCGCCGCTGCCGATGCCCGTATCCCTCTCGCCAAAATGGCGGTCGCCGAATCTGGCATGGGTATCGTCGAAGATAAAGTTATTAAAAACCACTTTGCCTCAGAATATATTTACAACGCCTATAAGGATGAAAAAACCTGCGGCGTGCTCGCAACCGACGACACCTTTGGCACCATCACTATCGCCGAGCCGATTGGCCTGATCTGCGGTATTGTACCGACCACCAACCCGACCTCCACCGCGATTTTCAAAGCCTTAATCAGCCTGAAAACCCGTAACGGCATTATCTTCTCGCCGCATCCGCGCGCCAAAGAAGCAACCAATAAAGCGGCGGATATCGTGCTGCAGGCCGCCATCGCCGCTGGCGCACCAAAAGATATCATCGGCTGGATCGACGCGCCGTCTGTCGAGCTCTCGAATCAGCTGATGCATCACCCCGATATCAACCTGATCCTCGCGACCGGCGGACCCGGCATGGTGAAAGCCGCCTACAGCTCAGGTAAACCGGCCATCGGCGTCGGCGCAGGCAACACGCCGGTGGTGATCGACGAGACCGCGGATATCAAACGCGCCGTCGCCTCGATTCTGATGTCCAAAACCTTCGACAACGGTGTAATTTGCGCCTCGGAGCAGTCTGTTATCGTGGTCGACTCTATCTACGACACGGTGCGCGAACGCTTCGCCAGCCACGGCGGCTATCTGCTGCAGGGCGATGAGCTGAAGGCGGTGCAGAACGTGATTTTGAAAAACGGCGCGCTTAACGCTGCCATTGTTGGTCAGCCCGCGTTCAAAATCGCCGAAATGGCAGGCATCAGCGTGCCGCCCAGCACCAAGATCCTGATTGGCGAAGTGAAGCTGGTGGATGAATCCGAGCCTTTCGCCCATGAAAAACTCTCCCCGACGCTGGCCATGTACCGCGCCAAAGATTTCGAAGACGCCGTGGCGAAAGCGGAGAAACTGGTGGCGATGGGCGGTATCGGCCATACCTCCTGTCTCTATACCGATCAGGATAACCAGAAGGCACGCGTCAACTACTTCGGCGACCGCATGAAAACCGCGCGTATTCTGATCAACACCCCTGCCTCGCAGGGCGGTATCGGTGACCTGTACAACTTCAAACTGGCACCGTCGCTGACGCTGGGCTGCGGTTCATGGGGCGGCAACTCCATCTCTGAAAACGTGGGACCCAAACACCTTATCAATAAGAAAACCGTGGCCAAGCGAGCAGAAAACATGTTGTGGCATAAACTTCCCAAATCTATCTACTTCCGCCGCGGCTCGCTGCCGATTGCGCTGGAGGAGGTCGCCAGCGATGGTGCAAAACGCGCCTTTATCGTGACCGACCGCTTCCTGTTCAACAACGGCTATGCCGACCAGGTCACCCGCGTGCTGAAATCCCACGGCATCGAAACAGAAGTCTTCTTCGAGGTTGAAGCGGATCCGACCCTGAGCATTGTGCGCAAAGGCGCTGAGCAGATGAACAGCTTTAAACCTGACGTCATCATCGCGCTCGGCGGCGGTTCCCCGATGGACGCGGCGAAAATCATGTGGGTGATGTATGAGCATCCGGAAACCCACTTTGAAGAGCTGGCGCTGCGCTTTATGGATATCCGCAAACGTATCTATAAATTCCCGAAAATGGGCGTGAAGGCGCGCATGATTGCTGTCACTACCACCTCAGGCACCGGTTCAGAAGTGACGCCGTTCGCGGTGGTGACCGACGACGCCACCGGACAGAAATATCCGCTGGCTGACTACGCGCTGACGCCGGATATGGCGATTGTCGACGCTAACCTGGTGATGGATATGCCGCGTTCGCTCTGCGCCTTCGGCGGTCTGGATGCAGTGACCCACGCGCTGGAAGCCTACGTCTCCGTGCTGGCTAATGAATATTCCGACGGCCAGGCGCTGCAGGCGCTGAAGCTGCTGAAAGAGAACCTGCCGGCCAGCTATCGCGACGGCGCAAAAAATCCGGTGGCGCGCGAACGCGTGCACAACGCGGCAACCATTGCCGGTATCGCCTTCGCCAACGCCTTCCTTGGGGTGTGTCACTCTATGGCGCACAAGCTGGGCTCTGAGTTCCATATCCCGCACGGTCTGGCGAACGCCCTGCTGATTGGCAACGTTATCCGCTACAACGCCAACGATAACCCGACCAAACAGACCGCCTTCAGCCAGTATGACCGCCCGCAGGCGCGTCGTCGCTACGCGGAAGTGGCAGATCACCTGGGCCTGTCGGCGCCTGGCGACCGCACCGCGCAGAAAATCGAGAAGCTGCTGGCGTGGCTGGATGAGATGAAAACGCAACTGGGTATCCCCACCTCCATCCGCGAAGCCGGGGTGCAGGAAGCGGACTTCCTGGCAAAAGTCGATAAGCTGGCCGAGGACGCCTTCGACGACCAGTGCACCGGCGCCAACCCGCGCTACCCGCTGATCGCCGAGCTGAAACAGATTATGCTCGACACCTTCTACGGCCGCGAATATGTTGAACCCTTCGCCGATACCGCCCAGGCGCTTGCGGCGCAGCCGGTAAAAGAGGTGAAAAAAGCGAAAAAAGCCTGATACCTCGCGCTTAAGAAAAAACCCGCCTCGGCGGGTTTTTTTATGCGCTTAAGCTGGCGGCGTCAGAGGGGTTTCTGCTGGCCGTATATCGCCGCCAGCGAGCCTTGCTCGATCGCCTGCTTATAGTGCTTGCGGCACACCGAGATGTAGCGCTCATTGCCGCCAATCACCACCTGTTCCCCTTCGCTGAAGGGGCGACCCTGTGCGTCGAGTCGCAGCACCATGCCCGCTTTACGCCCGCAGTGGCAGACGGTTTTCAACTCCACCAGCTTGTCGGCCCAGGCGAGCAGATACTGGCTGCCGACGAAAAGCTCGCCGCGAAAGTCGGTGCGCAGCCCGTAGCAGAGCACGGGAATATCGAGATTATCCACCACGTCAGAAAGCGCCTTGACCTGGTCGCGCGTCAAAAACTGACACTCGTCGACCAGCACGCAATGAACCGGCTCGCGGGCGTGCTCGCTCGCGATCTCCTCATCCAGTCGCGTCTGCGCGTTGAACAGCGCCGCCGGCGAAGAGAGGCCAATGCGCGAGCTGACTTTACCCGCGCCGAAACGATCGTCGATCTCCGCGGTGTAGACCAGGGTTCTCATGCCGCGTTCCTGATAATTGTAAGAAGACTGTAATAACGCGGTGGATTTCCCTGCATTCATTGCGGAATAATAAAAATAGAGCTGAGCCATTAGCGTGATTTCTCAAAGCATTGCAAACCGAATGCGCGGAATTCTATCACAGTTAAAGCCAAATTATGGCGGCGTTTATCGTCTACAGGCTGTTTACAACTTCGCCAGCGAGGGATAAAAAAAACCGCTTCGTCTGTTTGCCACGGTTTAAACATTAGCGGCAGGAAGTATTGTAAAAATGTTCAGCGCCGCACACAGCTCATCCTTCTGCCTGCTGGCATTGCTCGCTGACCTGATTTTAACGTTTCGGATTCTTCATAAAGTGCTGAGGCGTGAATATCAACCACATTATCGTTTGTTTTGATTAAAGCACGACGCGAAGTTTAATTATCAATCTTTCACGTTGTCTTTATTTTACTATTGCAGTAATTTTTAGCCGCCACTATTATTAGCTGGCAGAACACCTCTTCATTAATATATTCAGAGATCAGGACAATGAGCGAAGCACTAAAAATTCTTAATAATATCCGTACATTACGCGCACAGGCTCGAGAGTGTTCACTGGAAACGCTGGAAGAAATGCTGGAAAAACTCGAGGTCGTGGTTAATGAACGCCGCGAAGAAGAGACGCATGCTAAAGCAGAAAGCGAAGAACGCACGCGTAAGCTTGAGCAATACAGAGAAATGCTGCTGGCGGATGGAATCGATCCCAATGAGCTGTTAAGCGCAATTACTGAAACCAAAGCACCGGGTAAAACAAAACGCGCAGCGCGTCCAGCTAAATATCAGTATGTCGATGAGAATGGCGATACCCGCACCTGGACCGGTCAGGGCCGTACGCCAGCCGTCATCAAAAAAGCAATGGAAGAAGAAGGCAAACAGCTGGACGACTTTTTACTGTAATAACGGGTAGGCTTCTCTCATTTGGGCCACATGCGTTATGTGGCCCGCACATCATCTAAGAAAGGGAGCTCAGGCTCTCTTTTATCAGACCTTATAAAACTCGCGATACCAGTTAACGAAGCGTTTCACGCCCTCTTCGACGCTGGTGTGCGGTTTAAAGCCAATTGCCTGATATAACGCCGCGGTATCCGCGCTGGTTTCCAGCACGTCGCCAGGCTGCATCGGCAACAAATTCTTGCGGGCGGTGACGCCGAGCGCTTTTTCAATGGCCTCGATATATTTTATCAGGCTCAGCGGCTGACTGTTGCCGATGTTATATACGCGATAAGGCGCAGAACTGGTGGCCGGCGAGCCGGTTTCAACCGTCCAGTTTTCATCTTTTTGCGGAATAACATCCTGCAAACGAACAATCGCCTCGGCGATATCATCAATATAGGTAAAGTCGCGCTTCATTTCGCCGCGGTTATAGACGTCGATGGCTTCACCGGCGATCATCGCGCGGGTAAATTTAAACAGCGCCATATCCGGACGTCCCCAGGGGCCGTAAACGGTAAAAAAACGCAGCCCGGTGGTCGGCAGCTGATAAAGATGAGAATAGGTATGCGACATCAGCTCATTGGCTTTTTTGGTCGCCGCATAGAGCGATACCGGATGATCGACGCTGTCGTCGGTAGAAAACGGCATCTTGCGGTTCAGGCCGTAAACCGAGCTGGAGGAAGCGTAGAGCAGATGTTCGATTTTATGGTGTCGACACCCTTCGAGAATATTTAAATGACCGATAAGGTTTGCGTCTGCATACGCGTGCGGGTTGTCGATGGAATAGCGTACGCCAGCCTGCGCGCCCAGATGAATGACGCGTTGAAAAGCGTATTTGTCGAAAAGCGAAGCAATGGCGGCGCGATCCGCCAGCTCCATTTTAATAAAGGTGAAGCCAGGGTGCTGCGCGATTAAATCCAGACGGGATTGTTTCAGGCTGACATCATAATAGTCATTCAGATTATCGATGCCGACAATCTGGTGACCGGCGGCCAACAGGCGTTGAGTGACGTGAAATCCAATAAAGCCTGCGGCACCGGTTACCAGAATGTTCATAATTCCCTCGTTAATTACGCAATTTGAATAGACGCTCCGCGGCCGATTGCATAATAAACGAAACCGCGCTTGCTGATACGCTCTGGATCATACAGGTTGCGCCCATCAAAAATCACGGGTTGTTTCAGGGAATTTTTAATCACGTCGAAGTCCGGCGCACGGAAGTTTTGCCACTCCGTACAGATCACCAGGCCATCCGCGCCCTGCAGCGCCGCTTCTTTGGTGCCCATCAGCTTCAGATCGCTGCGGTGGCCATAGATGCGCTGCGCTTCGTCCATCGCTTCCGGGTCGAACGCCTGAACGCTTGCGCCTGCTTCCCACAGCGTTTCCATCAGGACACGGCTGGAGGCTTCACGCATATCGTCGGTGTTCGGCTTGAACGACAGCCCCCACAGGGCGAAGGTTTTCCCGCTCAGATCGTCGCCGAAATGGCGCTTGATAAAAGCAGGCAGCTTGGTTTTCTGGCTGTCGTTGACGTCTTCCACCGCCTGCAGCAGGCGCGGTTTATAGCCAATCGACTCGGCGGTACGGATCAGCGCCTGCACGTCTTTCGGGAAGCAGGAGCCGCCGTAGCCGCAGCCCGGATAGATAAAGTGGTAGCCGATACGTGAATCGGAGCCAATGCCCTGACGCACTTTCTCGACGTCCGCACCCAGGCGCTCGGCGAGGTTGGAAATCTCATTCATGAAGCTGATTTTGGTCGCCAGCATGCAGTTTGCCGCGTACTTGGTCAGCTCCGCGCTGCGGATATCCATCACGATCATACGATCGTGGTTGCGGTTGAATGGCTCATACAGCTCACGCAACAGCTCTTCGACTTCGTCGTTGTCGGTACCCACCACGATGCGCTCAGGACGCATGCAGTCGTTAACGGCGGCGCCTTCCTTCAGGAATTCCGGGTTGGATACCACGTCAAAGGTCAGCTCGACGCCGCGATCGCGCAGGGTCTCTTCCATTACGCGACGCACTTTATCCGCCGTTCCCACCGGAACCGTGGATTTATCGAGCACCACCTTGTGATCCTGCATGTGCTGCGCAATGGTACGAGCAACGGCGGTCACATATTTAAGGTCAGCCGAACCGTCCTCATCCGGCGGCGTACCCACGGCGATAAACTGCATAACGCCGTGATTTACGCCCTCTTCCGCATCGGTGCTGAACTTGAGACGACCCGCCTCATAGTTCGACATCACCAGCGGCGTCAGGCCGGGTTCGAAAATGGGGATGATGCCTTTTTTCAGGTTTTCGACTTTTTTTGCGTCGACATCAATGCAGAGAACGTCATGTCCGACTTCGGCCAACACCGCAGCCTGAACCAGACCGACATAGCCGATACCAAATACAGTGACTTTCATTGAGTTATCCTGTGTTTATGAATTACTTTTTATTGCCAACTGCGCTATCGAGCCACTGAGAAAAATCTTTGCCCAGCACCGGATGGCGAACACCGTACTCAACAAATGCCTGCATATAACCGAGTTTGTTACCGCAGTCATGGCTTACACCTTTCAGGTGGTAAGCTTCTACCGTCTCTTTCTCCATCAGCATGGCGATTGAGTCGGTCAGCTGAACTTCGCCGCCTGCGCCCGGAGGGGTTTTTGCCAGCAGCGGCCAGATGTCCGCAGAGAGCACGTAGCGACCCACAACCGCAAGGTTGGACGGCGCTTCAGTGGCTTTCGGCTTCTCAACCACGCCCACCATCGGCGCGCTGTCGCCCGGCTGCAGCTCTGCGCCCTGGCAGTCGACCACGCCGTAGGCGGTCACGTCCGCGACCGGCTCAACCATGATCTGGCTGCGGCCTGACTCGTCGAAACGGCTCAGCATTTCCGCCAGGTTGTCTTTGGTCGGGTTGGATTCATATTCGTCGATGATCACGTCCGGCAGGATCACCGCAACTGGCTCGTCGCCAATCAGCGGATGCGCGCACATAACGGCATGGCCCAGACCTTTTGCGATGCCCTGACGCACCTGCATGATGGTGACGTGCGGCGGACAGATAGACTGGATTTCATCCAGCAGCTGACGCTTCACGCGTTTTTCCAGCATCGCTTCCAGCTCGAAACTGGTATCGAAGTGGTTTTCAATGGAGTTTTTAGAAGAGTGCGTAACCAGCACAATTTCGTTAATTCCTGCTGCGATGCACTCGTTAACGACATACTGAATTAACGGCTTATCAACCAGGGGTAACATCTCTTTCGGAATCGCTTTAGTGGCAGGCAGCATACGCGTGCCCAAACCTGCTACTGGGATTACCGCTTTTTTTACTTTGGACTTATAGGCAGACATCAAGATACCTCTCTTATAGGCCGTTCAAGTTAATACTTGATATGTCGGTTGAAATTCGGAAATGAGTATATCAGTTACCATCGAACGGATTTATCCTGGAAGGAGTCAATCCGCAGAATTTAAGACTATTACCCAAGTGTAAAGCTAACCTCTGGACCTGTCTTCAGCGCCTGAAGAAATTAAATTTTTCCGCTTATTCTTCAGCCGCTAACATCAGACGGATCCTGCCGCCAGCGCCCCAGACGTGGCACTGCCAGCTGTCAGCGCGCTGGCTGATTTGGTTAAGATGGGTGCTTCCCATAGTGCCAAGGGGAACGCCATTACTGAGTTGAATTTGATGGGCGTGAACGTGGAGCGTGGCGTTTAATCCCGCCGACACCAGGATAAGGTTTTGCTGCGTACGATGGTAATAGCCGACCAGCAGTGGAAACTGGCCGCTCAGATTGGCCTGACGCAGCAGTAGATTCACCTGGCGCAGCAGGCCGTTGAGTTCCGGCAGACGCTGTTTTTGCCCGGAAAGCTGCTCCTGCAGCAGACCGTTGAACAGCGCGCGCAGCAGCAGCGCGGCCAGCACGCCGTTATCCCCGGCGCGCGTGACGTCAAGGCAATAAAAGGCGAGATCTTTATCGGAGAGCGCCGCGATATCCAGCACCAGCCCCGGCTGTTCGGCCATGGTGAGCTGGCGATAGTTAATGCGACAGTTCGCCACGGTTTGCTGCACCGGCGGCTGAAGCTGCTTCAGCAGTTTTGCCGCGGCGGCGGGATCGCGCACCAGCGCATCCCAGTCCTGAAAGAGCTGCTCATCCTCTTCCACCTTGGAGGTGAACATCGAGGGATAGAGGCATTCATAAACCGCTTCGCGAAAACGCTCGAAATTTTTCAAAGGCTTAAGCAGCACGTCCTGCACGCCGAGGCGCAGCACATGCGCGATATCCGCCATATTTTCCGTTGCTGAGATAATCAGAATCGGCACGCTGTTGCCGCGCGTGCGTATATGCTCGACAAACTGGATGCCGTTCATGCGCGGCATCTCCAGATCGCAGATCACCAGATCGACATCCTGCTGCTGCAGCTGACCGATTCCATCAATGCCGTCGCCGGCTTCAAACGTGCTGGCGCCGAGCGCCAGCAAGAAGTTGTTTACCATAGAACGGAAAACGACCTCATCTTCGACAATGAGTATCTTTTTGCCGATTAGTGGTTTCTCCATTCTTTCCCCCTGCGTACCAGATCAATCAATAGTGGTTCATAAAACGCAGTTGCGCCTTTCAGAATAAGCCGAAGTAACACCTGTGAATGAACAACCTGATTATCTGTTACGCACCAGCGGTAATAGTTCATCCATTTTTTTCTCAACGGCAGCCTTGCCTGCCTCGATAGCCTCTTCAGCGCGATGAAAGTCCAGCGTCGAAATCTGCGGACAAAACGGCTGTATCAGCACATCGGGCGGATCGCCTGCCATACGGTTGCGCTTCAGGCGATTTTCCAGCACCTGGATGGATGTCGACATAATCTCCATCGCACCCGGCGTTTGCGTTGCGCGACGGTGAGTCAGCCCCACCAGCCGCTGTCGTATTTTTGTGGCCCAGCTTAACGTGGCGGCCGACACCGCCTCATCGCCGCTTTGCGGCGTGACAGACAGCAGATCCTGCTGCATCAGATGAGCGTCATGCTGCAGATCCACGGCGATGACGATATCTGCCCCCAGCGCCCGCGTAAGCGAAACGGGTACGGGGTTCACCACCGCCCATCCACCAGCCAGTAACCATTGTAGCCGACAGGCGGCAATAAGCCTGGCATACTACAGGACGCGCGCACAGCCTGATGCAGATCGCCCTCGGTGAGCCACAACTCCCGGCCGGTACTTAAATTGGTTGCCACCACGCCAAAAGGCTTGCCGCAGTGCTCCAGCGCATCCTGCGGGATCAGCTGACGGACATGGTTAAATACCCGCTCGCCGCGCAGCAAACCGCCGCGCTGCCAGGAGAGATCCATCAGACGGATCACATCCCAGTAGCGAAACGCGCTGACCCACTTTTCCATCTGCGGCAGCCGGTCGTTCACCCAGGCCGCGCCAACCAGCGCGCCGACTGAACACCCCGCCACCACGTCGATTTGCACGCCCGCTTTCGTCAGTGCGTTAATGACGCCAATGTGCGCCCATCCTTTGGCTGCGCCTGAGCCTAACGCCAGTCCTGTTTTAACCTGTCTCATTTGCCCTCTGCTGCCGCCCTCTGCGCGTAGATTCACAGCGCCGGGTCGGCTACCATATGGCGTCATTATTTTTTATCGCCAACAGGAGTCAATGTGACCGAAACCTGTCCCTGCTGCAGCGGAAAGCAGTATAGCCTATGTTGCGCTCCCTACCTGACGGGCGACGCCTTACCCGAAACCGCGGAGAAGCTAATGCGCTCGCGCTATACCGCTTACGCCCGGCAAAACGTCGAGTGGCTGATTGCCAGCTGGCATCCCAGTCAGCGTATTCCTGAGATGGCGCAGCGATTGTCTGAAAGTTTTGCCGCGACCGAGTGGCTGAGCCTGAATGTAACCTGTTGTAATCATGGAAGCCATGAGAATGAAGCTTTCGTCACTTTTTTTGCGCGTTACCGCGAAAATTCGCAGATAAGGGCTATCCATGAGTGTTCTCGCTTTCTTCGCGAGGATCATCGCTGGTACTATGTTGACGGAATCGCGCCTCAGGTGGGGCGCAACGATCGCTGTCCATGTGGCGCCGATAAAAAATACAAGAAATGTTGCGGCTGAACAGCATACGGCCCAACGGTTTTACCCCATCGCTTTGACAGGACTTTGATCGAGATGCAAGCGCAACCTATGCAACGAAAAGTTTTACGTACCATTTGCCCTGACGCGAAAGGTCTCATCGCTAAAATCACCAATATTTGCTACAAGCACGAGCTGAATATCGTGCAAAACAATGAGTTCGTTGATCATCGCACCGGGCGCTTTTTTATGCGCACCGAACTTGAAGGCATCTTCAACGATAATACGCTGCTGGCGGATTTAGACAGCGCCCTGCCGGTGGGTTCCACGCGCGAACTGCACAGCGCCGGCCGTCGCCGCGTGGTGATTCTGGTGACGAAAGAGGCCCATTGCCTGGGCGATCTGCTGATGAAAAGCGCCTTTGGCGGGCTGGATATGGAGATTGCCGCGGTTATCGGCAACCATGACACGCTGCGCTCGCTGGTAGAACGTTTCGATATTCCGTTCGTGCTGGTGAGCCATGAAGGCCTGTCGCGCGAAGAGCACGACAACCGCATGGCGGACGAGATCGATCGCTATCAGCCGGACTATGTGGTGCTGGCGAAATATATGCGCGTACTGACCCCGGCGTTCGTGCAGCGCTACCCGAACCAGATCATCAATATTCACCACTCCTTCCTGCCGGCATTTATCGGCGCGCGCCCCTATCACCAGGCTTACGAGCGCGGCGTTAAGATCATCGGCGCCACGGCGCACTACGTGAACGATAATCTGGATGAAGGTCCAATCATTATGCAGGATGTGATTAACGTCGATCACAGCTATACCGCCGAAGAGATGATGCGCGCCGGACGCGACGTCGAGAAAAACGTGCTCAGCCGCGCGCTCTATAAAGTGCTGGGACAGCGCGTGTTTGTCTACGGCAACCGGACGATTATTCTTTAAGCAGCCGCGGCGCTGAATTGTGTGCGAATGCAGCGCCGCGGGCAAAAAGTGGGCAAACGGTTCACATTTTTCAGTTGGGCGCTTTACACGCTGACCGCATTTGGTATGATGCGCCCCGCTTTAAGGCACAATGATTCAGGCCAGTGGTGGGATTCCCGAGCGGCCAAAGGGAGCAGACTGTAAATCTGCCGTCACAGACTTCGAAGGTTCGAATCCTTCTCCCACCACCATCTGAATCCTATGTTCGCCTTACCGGTCATTATCAGCATTTCCCAGGTGGGATTCCCGAGCGGCCAAAGGGAGCAGACTGTAAATCTGCCGTCACAGACTTCGAAGGTTCGAATCCTTCTCCCACCACCATCCTTGTAGAATCTCTTATATCAAACACACTCACCTGACTTACCCGAAACTTCGGGGAGAACGATGAGAAGCTTCGACCGAAGGTTCGGGTCGAGCGCAGCGAGACAACGCGCGCAAGCGCGGCCCGAAGGGTGAGGTGCAACGCGCCGAATAATCCTTCTCCCACCACCATCCTTGTATAGTCTCCCTTGTTAAACATACTCTCCTGCATTTCCCGGCACTTCGGGGAGAAGGATGAGAAGCTTCGACCGAAGGTTCGGGTCGAGCGCAGCGAGACAACGTGCGCAAGCGCGGCCCGAAGGGTGAGGCGCAACGCGCCGAATAATCCTTCTCCCACCACCATCCTTGTAGAATCTCTTATATCAAACACACTCACCTGACTTACCCGACACTTCGGGGAGAACGATGAGAAGCGTCGACCGAAGGTTCGGGTCGAGCGTAGCGAGACAACGCACTTTCCCTCCTCCTCATGACTTTTCCGTTAAAACTCGCTACCATCCGCCGCAACATTTGCAGAACACGGTTCCACGCCATGAAATTTGTCTCATTCAACATCAATGGGTTGCGCGCCCGTCCTCATCAGCTTGAAGCCCTGGTCGAACAGCACCAGCCAGACGTCATCGGCCTGCAGGAAACCAAGGTGCATGACGATATGTTTCCGCTTGAAGAGGTGGCAAAGCTCGGCTATCACGTCTTCTATCACGGGCAAAAAGGCCACTACGGCGTGGCGCTGCTGACCAAAGCGGAACCGGTGGCGGTTCGCCGCGGCTTCCCCGGCGACGACGAAGAGGCGCAGCGCCGCATCATCATGGCGGATATTCCCAGCCTCATCGGCGACATCACGGTGATCAACGGCTACTTCCCGCAGGGCGAAAGCCGTGACCATCCGACCAAATTCCCGGCGAAAGAGAAGTTCTATCGCGATCTGCAGAGCTACCTGGAGCAGAGTCTGCTGGCAGATAAGCCGGTGCTGATCATGGGCGATATGAACATCAGCAGCACAGATCTTGATATCGGTATTGGCGAAGAGAGCCGTAAACGCTGGCTGCGCACCGGCAAATGCTCTTTCCTGCCGGAAGAGCGCGAGTGGATGGATCGTCTGATGCAGTGGGGTCTGGTGGATACCTTCCGCGCGCAGAACCCGGCGGTCAGCGACCGCTTCTCATGGTTCGACTACCGCTCAAGAGGCTTCGACGACAATCGCGGTCTGCGCATCGACCTGCTGCTGGCCAGCCAGCCGCTGGCCGCCCGCTGTGTAGAAACCGGGATCGACTACGATATCCGCAGCATGGACAAACCGTCCGACCATGCGCCGGTCTGGTCAACCTTCCAGCTGTGATAGCGCGGCGTGGCATCGCGCCACGCCGCTTATTTAACGATTTTCCAGATCAGCGGATTGGTGCCGAGCACCTTTTCATCGCGCGCGCACTGCAGCAGTACCCCTTCCGACTTCACCACTGCGCCCTCGCTGTAGTTGCGGTTTTCAAAAATACAGCACTGCTGGCAGCTGGGTGCGCTGTTCTGATTTTGCGTCCAGACTTCAGGCGGCAGATCCACCACCACATCGGTGTTGCCGCCCGCGCTGCTGTTCTGCCCATATCCGTGTGAAACAGTCGCCGCAGCAGCGCCGCTAAACAGCGCTGCCATCAACCATAAACCCGCGCAATAACGCATTATTCGCTCTCCTTCACTTTTCGTTTCGCTGTGCGTTTTGGACGCTTTTTCTGCCCTGAAGCGGGCAGGCCGCGGAAGGCTATCGCGCTGGGCTGCTGGCGCGCCTGCTGGATCAGGTCGGTCAATGTGCCGACCAGCGGCTGCATGAACTCCTCGTAGCGGCACGCTTTTTCGCTGATCCGCGTCAGCGTGGATTCCCACTGCGCCGTCATATCGGGACGCGCCGCCAGCTCCGGCAGCGAGTGGATCAACGCGCGTCCCGCAGGCGTGGCGTTGATATAGCGCCCGTTTTTCACCAGAAACGCGCGACGGAACAGCAGCTCGATAATCCCGGCGCGCGTCGCCTCCGTGCCTAAACCATCGGTCGCACGCAGCACTTTCTTTAATTCTTTATCCTGCACAAAGCGGGCAATGCCGGTCATGGCGGAGAGCAGCGTGGCGTCGGTAAAGGGGCGCGGCGGCTGCGTCTGCTTCGCCAGCACTTCGCCGCGCTCGCACAGCAGCCGATCGTCTTTCGCCACTACCGGCAGCGGCGTGCCGTCATTCTCCTCGTCGCGCTCTTTGCTGCCCAGCAGCGCGCGCCAGCCCGCCTCGGCCAGAAAGCGCGCTTTGGCAACAAATTTGCCACCGGCGATATCCAGCTCAATGACGCACTTGCGGAAAATCGCATCAGGGCAAAACTGCATCAGATACTGGCGCGCAATCAGCGCATAGACGTTCTGCTCGTTCTCCGTCAGGCGCACCGCGCTGGCGCGCGCGGTGGGGATAATGGCGTGATGCGCGTCGACCTTTTTGTCATCCCAGCAGCGGTTGCGGCGGTCGGCGCTGAAGTCGTCCGGCGGCGTCATCGCGCCCGCGTGCGCCTGAATTGCCTTGAGCACCGCGTGACGGCCGGCAAAATGCTCCTCCGGCAGATAGCGGCAGTCGGAGCGCGGATAGGTGATCAGCTTATGGGTTTCATAGAGCTTCTGGCAGGTGTCCAGCACCGTCTGCGCGCTCAGCCCGTAGCGCTTCGCCGCCTCAATCTGCAGGCTGGAGAGCGAAAACGGCAGCGGCGCGCCCTCGCCCTCGCGCTTGTCGTTATAGTGGGTAACGACGGCGGGCTGACCGGCGATACGCGCCACGACGTGATCCGCCAGCGCGCGATGCAGCAAACGACCCTCTTCGTCCTGCCAGGGCTCGCAGGCGTCGCTGGGCACCCAGCTGGCGACAAAACGCTGCTGGTCAGGCGTAACGATATGCGCCTTCACCTCGAAATAGTCTTTGGGAATGAAGTTTTCAATCTCTTCGTCGCGGCGCACCACCAGCCCCAGCACCGGCGTCTGCACGCGTCCTACCGACAGCACGCCGTCATAGCCCGCATTGCGGCCCAGCAGCGTCCAGGCGCGCGTCATATTGATGCCGTAGAGCCAGTCGGCGCGCGCACGCGCCAGCGCCGAGACGCAGAGCGGAATGAATTCGCGGTTTTCACGCAGCCGTCCGACCGCGCGCTCTACCGCCTGCGGATTGAGGTCATTGATCAGGCAGCGCTGCACGCGTCCGCGTTTTTCCGCCGGCAGCTGAAGATAGTCCAGCACCTCATCCACCAGCAGCTGACCCTCGCGATCCGGGTCGCCGGCGTGCACCACTTCGCTGGCCTGTTTCAGTAGCTTCTCAATCACTTTAAGCTGCTTCGCCACCGAGGGACGCGGCTGCAGCTGCCATTTTTGCGGGATAATCGGCAGGTCGGCCAGCGACCAGCGCGCGTAGCGGCTGTCGTAGCTGTCCGGCTGCGCCTGCTCCAGCAGATGCCCGACGCACCAGGTGACGACCTGATCGTCGCCGCAGGCGATAAAGCCGTCGCCGCGGCGATGAGGTTTGGGCAACACATCGGCGATGGCGCGGCCCAGGCTGGGTTTTTCCGCAATAAACAAACGCATGGGTCAGAGAGATCCTTTACTTCAGGGTATAAGGGCCATTCGGCTAACGCACAGAGGCGCAGCGCTATCTTAGACGTTTCCGCATACGGAGGTAAGCTCTGGCGGGTCACTTCTGGATCGGTCGCACAGGATCCGCGCAACCCGCCGCGCTGGCATGAAAAGAGGGAATTATCCGCTAGAAATAACGAACAAAAGGCGTGGTGTCGGGATGGATCACGGTGGTGCTGGATTTAAGCTGCGGCGTGCCGAGATAGAGAAAGCCGACAATAGCGTCCTGTTCGCGGCAGTCGAAGGCGCTGCGCACCCGCGCGTTATCGGTCCAGGGGCCGCTGCGCCAGATGCCGTTAAAGCCCTGCGCCGCCGCGGCCATCTGCATCGCCATCACCGCGCAGCCCGCCGACACCACCTGCTCCCAGCGCGGCACCTTCGGGTGATCTTCACAATGGGCAACCACAGTGATAATCATCGGCGCGCGAAACGGCGAGCGCGCCGCTTTATCAATCGCCTTGTCGTCCAGCTGCGCCTCGCGCGCCGCCTCTTCCAGCAGTCGGCTGAGTCGCTCGCGCCCTTCATTCTCGACGATAACGAAGCGCCACGGCTGCAGCGTACCGTGATCCGGCGCACGCATCCCGGCGCGGATAATGTTCTGCAGACTTTCGCCGGCCGGCGCCGGCTCGGTCAGGCGCGACGCTGAGCGACGATTAACCAGCAATTCAAGTGCATCCATGATTTTCTCCTGATGTCATAACGCGTTAGCTAATCCTGGCACAGCCTGATCTTTTGTAACAGTCCGCCGCGATTTCCTGCTGACATTTTCCACGCCGCTCTTTAGGATGAGGGCGTCATGGAGGGCGGAGCCGCGCGGCGACCGCTTTCCGCTAGCGAAAATGGAGAGTCTGATGCGCACATTGTGGCGAATTATTGCCGGTCTGTTCCGATGGACATGGCGAGTGCTGAATTTTATCAGGGAGTTTATTCTTAATCTGTTCCTGATCCTGTTGATTCTGGTCGGCGTCGGCATCTGGCTGCAGGTCAGCGGCTCCGGCAGCAGCGCGACGCCGGTGCAGCAAGGCGCGCTGCGCGTCGATCTTACCGGCGTCATTGTCGATAAGCCTTCGGTCAGTAATAAGCTGAGCAAACTGGGCCGACAACTGCTGGGCGCCAGCAGCGATCGCCTGCAGGAAAACTCGCTGTTTGACGTGGTTGACGCCATTCGTCAGGCGAAAGGCGACAAAAACATTAAAGGCATGGTGCTGGATCTGCGCGACTTCGCCGGCGGCGATCAGCCCTCTCTGCAGTATGTCGGCAAAGCGCTGCGCGAGTTCCGCGACAGCGGCAAGCCGATTTATGCGCTGGGCGACAGCTACAGTCAGGCGCAGTACTACCTGGCCAGCTACGCCAGCAAAATCTACCTCTCGCCGCAGGGCACCGTAGATCTGCACGGTTTTGCCACTAACGGCCTCTACTATAAAACCCTGCTGGACAAGCTGAAGGTTAACTCGCACGTATTCCGCGTCGGCACCTATAAGTCCGCGGTCGAGCCTTTCCTGCGCGATGATATGTCGCAGGCGGCGCGCGACGCCGACAGCCGCTGGGTTGGTCAGCTGTGGCAGAACTACCTCACCACCGTGGCGGGCAACCGTCAGATCACGCCGGATCAGCTCTTCCCCGGCGCGGCGGCGGTAATTGCCGGTCTTGAAGCGGTAAACGGCGATACCGCCAAATATGCGCTTAACAACAAGCTGGTGGATGTGCTGGACAGCCGCGCGGCGGCCGATCAGGAGCTGGTGAAAACCTTCGGCTGGGATAAGGCCAACAACGACTATCACAGCGTCAGCATCTATGACTACAACGTCAAACAGCCCACCCAGCAGGACGGCAATATCGCCGTGGTGATGGCGAGCGGCGCGATTATGGACGGCGAAGAGACGCCCGGCAACGTCGGCGGCGACACTACCGCCGCGCAGATCCGCGACGCCCGCCTCGACCCGAAAGTCAAAGCGATTATCCTGCGCGTCAACAGCCCTGGCGGCAGCGTGACGGCCTCTGAGGCGATCCGCGAAGAGCTGGCGGCGGCGCATGCGGCCGGTAAGCCGGTGGTGGTGTCGATGGGCGGCATGGCGGCCTCGGGCGGCTACTGGATCTCGACCCCGGCGGACTACATTATCGCCAGCCCAAGTACCCTGACTGGCTCTATCGGCATTTTTGGCGTCATCAACACGCTGGAGAACAGTCTCGACAGCATCGGCGTACATACCGACGGCGTCGCCACCTCGCCGCTGGCGGATGTTGCCTCCACCAAAGCGCTGCCGACCGAGGTTCAGCAGCTGATGCAGCTGACGATTGAAAACGGCTACCGCAACTTTGTCGGCCTGGTCGCCGCCTCGCGTCATAAGACGCCGGAGCAGATCGACGCTATTGCACAGGGTCACGTCTGGACCGGCAGCGACGCGAAGGCCAATGGTCTGGTGGACGCGCTGGGCGACTTCGACGATGCGGTGAAAAAAGCGGGCGAACTGGCGAAGGTCGCAACGCCGCAGCTCACCTGGTATCAGGATCAGCCGGGCATGTTCGATATGCTGCTGAACCAGGTGAGCGCCTCGGCGCAGACTGTGTTGCCAAACGCGCTGAAAGTCTGGCTGCCGACGCCGATGCTTGACGTCATGAGCGCCATGAAGCAACAGCCTGGCCTGCTGAATAACCTCAACGATCCGCAAAATCGCTACGCCTTCTGCCTGAACTGCGGCGAAGTGCGATAAAGCTCGCAGCCCGGTCGTTGATCGGGCTGCTTTTCCCCCGCTTTCCCCTTATACTGCGCGTTTTACGGCAAGTCTGAGTTTCTGATGCAAAAGAAAAATATCTATGTCGCCTACACGGGCGGCACCATCGGCATGCAGCGCTCTGCACAGGGCTATATCCCGGTTTCAGGCCACCTGCAGCAACAGCTGGCGAATATGCCCGAGTTCCACCGGCCTGAAATGCCTGATTTCACCATTCACGAATACGATCCGCTGATCGACTCCTCGGATATGACACCGGAAGACTGGCAGTCAATCGCCGAAGATATTCGACAAAATTATGATCGTTACGATGGATTTGTTATCCTGCATGGAACCGATACCATGGCGTTCACCGCCTCGGCGCTGTCGTTCATGCTGGAGAATCTGGCGAAACCCGTGATCGTCACCGGCTCACAGATCCCGCTGGCGGAGCTGCGCTCCGATGGCCAGCAAAACCTGCTGAATGCGCTTTACGTGGCGGCCAACTATCCCGTTAACGAAGTCTCGCTGTTTTTTAATAACCAGCTCTATCGCGGCAACCGGACCACCAAAGCGCATGCGGACGGCTTTAACGCCTTTGCGTCGCCTAACCTCTCCGCGCTGCTGGAGGCGGGCATCCATATTCGTCGGCTGAATACCCCGCCTGCGCCGCAGGGCAACGGGCCGCTAAAGGTGCACACCATTACCCCGCAGCCGATTGGCGTGGTGACGATTTATCCGGGCATTTCGGCGGACGTGGTGCGTAACTTCCTGCGTCAGCCGGTGAAGGCGCTGATCCTGCGCTCCTACGGCGTCGGCAACGCGCCGCAGAACGCCGAGTTTCTTGCCGAGCTGCAGCAGGCGAGCGATCGCGGCATTGTGGTGGTGAACCTGACCCAGTGTATCTCGGGTAAGGTGAACATGGGCGGCTACGCCACAGGCAACGCGCTGGAACATGCGGGCGTGATCAGCGGATTTGATTTAACAGTGGAAGCCGCGCTGACCAAGCTCCACTTTTTACTGAGCCAGGATCTTTCCTGCGACCAGATTCGCGCCAGGATGCAGCAGAATTTGCGCGGTGAACTGACCGAAGATTAATTACGGAGCAACCTGTTATGAAGCAGGCCCTCATCATCATTGATATACAGAACGATTTTTGTCCCGGCGGCCCAATGGCCGTGCATGAAGGCGATATGACCGTGCCGGTGGCCAATCGCTACGCGCGCCAGTTCCGCGCGCGCGGCGACTGTGTGCTGGCGCTACAGGACTGGCACCCCGCCGACCACGGCAGTTTCGCCTCGGTCTCCGGCGAGCCGGTTTATACGCTGGGCGAACTGAACGGCCTGGCGCAGATCTGGTGGCCGGATCACGGCATTCAGGGCTCTGCGGGCGCTGAACTCCATCCCGGTCTCGATCGCAACCTGATCGACGCCGTGTTTCATAAAGGTCAGGATGTCGACGTCGACAGCTACAGCGCCTTTTTCGACAACGGTCACCGGCGTAAAACCGAGCTAGACAGCTGGCTGCAGGCGCGCGGCATTACCCGTCTGGTGATGCTGGGGATCGCGACGGATTACTGCGTGAAGTACAGCGTGCTGGATGCGCTGGAGCTGGGCTATCAGGTCACGGTGGTGAAAGAGGGCTGCCGCGGCGTCAATCTCAGCCCGGAAGACAGCGAAATTGCCTTTGCCCAGATGAAGGCGCAAGGCGCCGTGCTGATCTAGCGCAAGGCAATCAGGCCGACGGCGCGTCGGCCTTATGTTTAATGCAGATTGATGCGGGTAATCTCTGCGTCGATGCCGAACTCTTCCTTCAGCTCTCGCTTCGATTTCGTCACCATCTCCCCGCCCTGACCAATCGTCATATGCTGCGGCGTCGCGTTGTGACGCGCCTGATAGAGCATCACCAGCTGCAGGCAGTTGTCGCGCTGCTCCTGCGTTAGCGCCACGCCATCCGGCCATTTGCCGGTTTCTACTGCCGTTGCCAGCCGCTGATACACCTCTGGCGTCATGGCGTCGACCACTGCTTCAAGCTGCTGTTTCATGATTACCCCTGCGTCTCGTCGCCCTGCTCATCGGTAAAACTCAGCGACGCCGAGTTGACGCAGTAGCGCTCGCCGGTGGGCTGTGGGCCGTCCGGGAAAACGTGTCCCAGATGCGCGTCACAGCTGTTGCAGCGGATCTCGATACGATGCATGCCGTGGGAATCATCTTCAAGATAGCGAATCGCGTCGTCGGCGACCGGCTGATAAAAGCTCGGCCAGCCGCAGCCCGAGTCATATTTCGACTCAGAGAGAAACAGCGGCGCATTGCAGACCAGACAGTGGTAGATGCCTTCCTGTTTATTGTGCAGAAGCGCGCCGCTGAACGGCGGTTCGGTGCCGCGCTGCTGCGTGACATAGCGCTGCATTTCAGACAATTGCGCAATTTTTGCTTCGGATGCGGTTTCTTTAGCCATTTGAGTGGTTCCGGAGAGTGTCATTCTGAAAAAATCGACTACTATTCTAACAAATGAATAACAATGGCGTTTTTTTTTTCGTGCTTAGTTGTCTGAGTTTCCTTTCACAGCGCAGATTTGTGACCTCGATCACCTTTTGCTAATGGTATCCCTTTATATTCAGCGATCGGGTTTTGGCATCATCTCCATACCTCAGTTGCGCAAGCGGTTGCGCAACAAATTATTCCTGTTGAACGGATTGACCTGTCGCAACTATTGACACGATTCCGCTTGACGCCTGGTAAGGTTTTTGTAATTTTACAGCCAACCTTTTATTCACTAACAAATAGCTGGTGGAATATATGACTATCAAAGTAGGTATCAACGGTTTTGGTCGTATCGGCCGTATCGTTTTCCGTGCTGCTCAGCAGCGTTCTGACATCGAAATCGTTGCGATCAACGACCTGTTAGACGCCGACTACATGGCTTACATGCTGAAGTACGACTCAACGCACGGCCGCTTCAACGGCACCGTTGAAGTGCAGGACGGCGCGCTGATCGTAAACGGCAAAAAAATCCGCGTTACCTCTGAGAGAGACCCGGCTAACCTGAAGTGGGACGAAGTGGGCGTGGACGTGGTTGCTGAAGCGACCGGTATCTTCCTGACCGACGAAACCGCACGTAAACACATCACCGCTGGCGCGAAAAAAGTTGTGCTGACCGGTCCGTCTAAAGACGACACCCCGATGTTCGTGCGCGGCGCTAACTTCGACAAATACGCAGGCCAGGACATCGTGTCTAACGCCTCTTGCACCACTAACTGCCTGGCACCGCTGGCGAAAGTCATCAACGACAAATTCGGCATCGTCGAAGGTCTGATGACCACTGTTCACGCCACCACCGCTACGCAGAAAACCGTTGACGGCCCGTCTCACAAAGACTGGCGCGGCGGCCGCGGCGCATCTCAGAACATCATCCCGTCTTCTACTGGCGCAGCGAAAGCCGTGGGCAAAGTCCTGCCGGAGCTGAACGGTAAACTGACCGGTATGGCATTCCGCGTACCGACCCCGAACGTATCCGTGGTTGACCTGACCGTACGTCTGGAAAAAGCCGCGTCTTACAAAGAAATTTGTGCAGCGATCAAAGCCGCTGCCGAAGGCGAAATGAAAGACGTGCTGGGCTACGTTGAAGACGACGTGGTATCTACCGATTTCAACGGCGAAGTGCTGACTTCAGTATTCGACGCCAAAGCCGGCATCGCGCTGAACGACAACTTTGTGAAACTGGTTTCCTGGTACGACAACGAAACTGGCTACTCAAACAAAGTTCTCGACCTGATCGCGCTGGTTGCTAAATAAGCAAACCGGTCAGAAGACAACAAGGGCGACTTCGGTCGCCCTTTTTTTTCGTAGCAACAGGAAGGATTCGGTTATGCAAGATAAAATTTTCTCCCTGCCGGTGGTGAAACAGATCTCCCCTTACCTTTCGCAGCGTCAATTGGGCGATCTGCCGGTGATTGTGGTGAGTCACCCCCAGGTTCGCGCGGCGGTGACGCTGCAGGGTGCGCATCTTATCGCCTGGCAGCCGAGCGGAGAAAAGCCGGCGATCTGGCTGAGCGAAAAGTCGCTTTTCTCTCCGGGTAAGGCGATTCGCGGCGGCGTGCCGATCTGCTGGCCGTGGTTCGGGCCCGAGGGCGAACCGGCGCACGGTTTCGCGCGCAATCAGCCCTGGACGCTGTCGGCGCACGACGAGAATGAAGAAAACGTGATGCTGACCTTTGTGCTGGAAAGCAACGCGCAGACCAAAAAGCTGTGGCCGCATGACTTTACGCTGTTCGCCCGCTTCCGTCTCGGCAAGCACTGTGAAATCGAGCTGGAGGCGCACGGCGATTTCAACGCCACCGGCGCGCTGCACAGCTATTTCCAGGTGGCCGATATCGCTGGCGTCGAGGTAAGCGGGCTGGGCGCGCGCTTTATCGACAAGGTAGAGAACAACAGCGAACGGGAATCGACCGGCAAACAGACCTATCCAGGTCGCATCGACCGCGTCTTCACGCAGCCGGAAGATTGCTCTCTGATTCAGGATAGCCAGGGGCAGCGGGTGATTGAGGTTTATCACCACCATCACAGCGACGTGGTGACCTGGAACCCTGGCGTCGAGCTGTCGTGCAGCATGGCGGACATGGCCAACGACGGTTATAAAACCATGGTGTGCGTCGAGACGGCGCGCATCAGTAAGCCAATGCGCAGCGCAGACGAGAAGCCGGCGCGGCTGGCGACCACCTTCCGCCTGCGGCAGAAGGCTTAATGCCGTTGAGAGTGTTTTTGCGGGTAGCTGGCTACCCGCTCAGTAAACGCCGACGGTTAAACCACATCCAGCGCCATTTTGCGCTGCGGCGGCGGGAAGGCTTTATTGATGCGCGCCAGCTCATCGTCGCTTAGCCGGATCTGCAGCGCCGCCGCATTCTCGTTGACGTGCGCCTGCGAGCTGGCTTTCGGAATCGCCATCACGCCCTCTTTGCGGATCACCCAGGCCAGCAGCAGCTGCGCCACGCTAATCCCCTTCTGCTGCGCAATCTCCACCAGCGTCGAGTCAGCGAAGAGCGCCTGACGTAGCCTGCCCGCCTGTGCCAGCGGACAATAGGCCATTACCGGCATCTGACGCTGCTGACACTCTGGCAGCAGGTCGAATTCAATCCCGCGCGAAGCGAGATGATAGAGCACCTGGTTGGTGGCGCAGCGCGCGCCGCCCGGCTCGCTCAGCAGCTCCTGCAGATCGTCGACGTCGAAATTAGAGACGCCCCAGCGCAGAATCTTCCCCTGCTGCTGCAGCCTCTCCATGGCGCGGATGGTCTCCTCCAGCGGCACATTGCCCCGCCAGTGCAGCAGATAGAGGTCGAGCCGATCGGTGTCGAGCCGCCGCAGGCTGCGCTCGCACGCCTCAACGGCGTCGACTTCCCCCGCGTGCCAGGGATAGACTTTCGAGACGATGAAGGCGCTGTCGCGTCGGCCGCGCAGCGCCTCGCCTACCACCTCTTCCGCTCCGCCTTCGGCATACATTTCCGCGGTGTCGATCAGCGTCAGACCCGCATCCAGCCCCGCCTGCAGCGCCGCCACCTCTTCACCGCGTCGCGCGGCCTCTTCCCCCATATACCAGGTGCCCTGACCAATAGCGGGTAACCGCGTGCGGTCATCAAAAGCGATCGTTTTATCCATCTCTCTTCTCCTGCATCAAATCAGGGCACCATTAGGGTGCCAGCGTTCGCCGCTCGCCCGTTATGGTCGGCGCTAGAAGGTGTAGCTGATACCGGTCCAGAGCGTGGTCTGTCCGCTCTTGTCGATCATCGGGCTGTCTTTGATTTCGCTGTCAAAGCGGGTATAGCGCCCCACCAGGCTGGCGTTCCACTGCGGGGAGATCTGATAGCTGGCGCTCAGCTCGACGTAGGGCGACCAGCTGTCGTCAGGCTGATAGCGATTAATGCCGGTGCGCGCGGACTCGTGGCTGGAGACGCCATAGTAGTAGCGGTTCTGATTTGCGCTGTTCCACATCGCGCCGACGCCTGGCGTCAGGCTGAAATCGCCAAAATTGAAGCGATAGAGGTAGGTCAGATCCCAGATAATGCCGTTGCTGTTGTTCAGCACGTCGCCCAGCAGCGCGGTGCGCAGAATGCCCCACTCTGCCATATGGCTATAGGTGGCACCGCCCATCAGCGTCATCCGGCGCTTATCGAGATCTTTCATATCGCCGAGGTCGTTCTCGCCGGGATCGTACTGCTGCGGCGAGCCGAGCAGCGTCAGGGAGAGCTGGTTCTGCGGATCTTTCCACAGGTAGTAGCCGCCCTGCAGGCTGCGGAACCAGAAGTTCTCCCCTTCGTAATTAATCACCGGGATCGGCAGATAGCGATCCTGGCCACCACGATAGGGAGACTGCGCGTAAATCACTGATGCGCCAAGCGACAACGATTCAGCGGCAGCGGTATTAACAAAAAAAATACAAGGAATAAGGGCGCTAAGCGCTTTAAGTTTGAATTGGTTCACAATTTATTTCTTCCATAAATATAAAAATCACCACGAAGTTTAACGATTTTTGCTCGCCGGTTTAACCATTATCTGAGGTGCGCGCTGAGAGAGCGGCTGAAAGCGCCACATCTGCCGGATTCTACTCTCTTTTCCCCTTAATTTTGGCCAGTCTGGCTTTGCAACAATCTGACTTTGTTATTGATATATCGCCAAATAGTAAAATTATGCGGAGGAAATTTCCTAAATGCCTTCTACAGTTAACAGTAAGCCATGAGTCATTGTCAGAGCAGAGTAACCATAAAAAGTGTGTATCCCGATAACAAGAGATCAGGTTGGCATAAGGGTTGCTGTACTCAAATGAGAATATCTTCCGGGAGCTGCAAGAGCCTTTAATTACGCTCCTTTACCTGTGCTAAAAACGAAAGGACGGGCATCGCTATGAATATATTCGATCACTATCGTCAGCGTTATGAAGCTGCCAAGGACGAAGAGTTCACACTGCAGGAATTTCTGACCATCTGTAAACAGGATCGCAGTGCATACGCCAACGCTGCAGAGCGACTTTTAATGGCTATAGGTGAGCCAGTAATGGTCGACACTGCTCAGGAGCCACGCCTTTCCAGAATATTCTCCAACCGTGTGATTGGCCGCTATCCGGCCTTCGAAGAGTTCTATGGCATGGAAGAAGCGATAGAACAGATTGTCTCTTACCTGAAACATGCGGCGCAGGGTCTGGAGGAGAAAAAACAGATCCTTTATTTACTGGGCCCGGTAGGCGGCGGTAAGTCCTCGCTGGCGGAGCGGCTGAAATCGCTGATGCAGCGCGTGCCGATTTACGTTCTCAGCGCCGACGGCGAGCGCAGCCCGGTTAACGATCATCCGCTTTGCCTGTTCAACCCGCAGGAAGACGCCAATATTCTTGAAAAAGAGTACAACGTGCCGCGTCGCTATCTCGGCACCATCATGTCGCCGTGGGCCGCCAAGCGCCTGCACGACTTCGGTGGTGATATCACCCGCTTCAAGGTGGTGAAGGTCTGGCCGTCGATTCTCGAGCAGCTGGCCATCGCCAAAACTGAGCCTGGCGACGAGAACAACCAGGATATCTCCGCGCTGGTGGGTAAGGTGGATATCCGCAAGCTGGAGAACCACGCGCAGAACGATCCCGACGCCTATGGCTACTCCGGCGCGCTGTGCCGTGCCAACCAGGGCATTATGGAGTTCGTGGAGATGTTTAAGGCACCGATCAAGGTGCTGCACCCGTTGCTGACCGCGACGCAGGAAGGAAACTATAACGGCACCGAGGGGATCTCCGCCCTGCCGTTTAACGGCATTATCCTCGCCCACTCCAACGAATCGGAATGGGTGACCTTCCGCAACAACAAAAACAACGAGGCGTTCCTTGACCGTGTTTACATCGTCAAAGTGCCTTACTGCCTGCGGGTCTCC
Source organism: Pantoea sp. Z09 (assembly GCF_022394795.1). Taxonomy (NCBI): domain Bacteria; kingdom Pseudomonadati; phylum Pseudomonadota; class Gammaproteobacteria; order Enterobacterales; family Erwiniaceae; genus Pantoea; species Pantoea sp. Z09. The sequence continues at coordinate 1,683,998 of NZ_CP092373.1, read as the reverse complement.
GAAGAGATCAAGATCTACGAGAAGCTGCTCAACCACAGTGAGCTGGCCACCGCGCCCTGCGCGCCCGGCACGCTGGAGACCCTGGCGCGCTTCTCTATCCTGTCGCGCCTGAAAGATCCGGAAAACTCGAGCATCTACTCGAAAATGCGGGTCTATGACGGCGAAAGCCTGAAGGACACCGATCCCAAGGCCAAATCCTGGCAGGAGTATCACGACTATTCGGGCGTCGACGAAGGGATGAACGGTCTGTCAACGCGCTTCGCCTTTAAGATCCTGTCGCGCGTGTTTAACTTCGACCACAACGAAGTGGCGGCGAACCCGGTGCACCTTTTCTATGTGCTGGAGCAGCAGATTGAGCGCGAGCAGTTCCCGCAGGATCAGGCAGAGAAGTATCTGGAACACCTGAAAGGCTATCTGATCCCGAAATACGCCGAGTTTATCGGCAAAGAGATCCAGACCGCTTATCTGGAGTCCTACTCTGAATATGGCCAAAACATCTTTGACCGCTACGTGACCTACGCCGATTTCTGGATCCAGGATCAGGAGTATCGCGATCCCGATACCGGACAGCTGTTCGACCGTGAGTCGCTGAATGCGGAGCTGGAAAAAATCGAGAAGCCGGCCGGGATCAGCAACCCGAAAGATTTCCGCAATGAGATTGTCAACTTCGTGCTGCGCGCGCGCGCGCAGAACAACGGGCGCAATCCCAACTGGACCAGCTACGAGAAGCTGCGCACCGTGATTGAGAAGAAAATGTTCTCAAACACCGAGGAGCTGCTGCCGGTGATCTCGTTCAATACCAAAACCTCCACGGATGAACAGAAGAAACATGATGATTTCGTCGAGCGCATGATGGAGAAAGGCTATACCCGCAAGCAGGTGCGTCTGCTGTGCGAATGGTATTTGCGCGTGCGTAAATCGTCATAATCACACCGCGTAAGCACGTTGATGCGCTGGCATTAATACCCATAAGGTCGGGCTGCTGCCCGACCTGCTTACAACGTTTGGGGGAATTTTATGGCCTATTTCATCGATCGGCGACTTAACGGCAAGAATAAAAGCGCAGTCAACCGACAGCGCTTTTTGCGCCGTTATAAGTCGCAAATCAAACAGTCGATCTCCGAGGCCATCAATAAACGCTCGGTGACCGACGTTGAAAGTGGCGAGTCCGTGTCGATTCCAGTTGACGATATTAACGAGCCGATTTTCCATCAGGGGCGCGGCGGCAGCCGTCATCGCGTTCATCCCGGCAACGATCACTTCGTGCAAAACGATCGTATCGAGCGTCCGCAGGGCGGCGGTGGCGGCGGCGGAAGCGGTCAGGGCAACGCCAGTCAGGATGGCGAAGGTCAGGATGAGTTCGTTTTCCAGATTTCCAAAGATGAGTATCTCGATCTGCTGTTCGAAGATCTGGCGCTGCCGAATCTGCGTAAAAACCAGCATCGCCAGCTGAACGAGTACAAAACCCATCGCGCCGGGTTCACCTCTAACGGCGTGCCCGCCAATATCAGCGTGGTGCGCTCGCTGCAAAACTCGCTGGCGCGGCGGACCGCGATGACGGCGGGTAAGCGGCGCATGATGCATGAGCTGGAAGAGGCGCTGACGGCGATTGAGAAAGCGGAGCCCGCTCAGCTGCTGGAAGAGGAGCGCCTGCGCAAAGAGATCGCCGAGCTGCGCGCGCGTATCGAGCGGGTGCCCTTTATCGACACCTTTGACCTGCGCTACAAAAACTTCGAGAAGCGCCCTGAGCCCTCCAGCCAGGCGGTGATGTTCTGCCTGATGGACGTCTCTGGCTCGATGGACCAGGCGACCAAGGATATGGCAAAACGTTTTTACATCCTGCTCTATCTGTTCCTGAGCCGGACCTATAAAAACGTCGACGTAGTCTATATCCGCCACCACACGCAGGCCAAGGAAGTGGATGAGCAGGAGTTCTTCTACTCGCAGGAAACCGGCGGCACCATCGTCTCCAGCGCGCTGAAGCTAATGGATGAGGTGGTCAAGGAACGCTACGATCCGGCGCAGTGGAATATCTATGCGGCGCAGGCGTCGGATGGCGACAACTGGGCCGACGATTCGCCGCTGTGCCATGAAATCCTGGCGAAAAACATTTTGCCGGTGGTGCGCTACTACAGCTATATCGAGATCACCCGACGCGCGCATCAGACCCTGTGGCGCGAGTATGAGCACCTGCAGTCGGTGTTTGATAACTTCGCTATCCAGCACATTCGCGAGCCGGAAGATATTTACCCGGTATTTCGCGAACTGTTTCACAAACAGGCGGCAGAAGCCTGACGCTCTGAGCCGGTCGCTGACCGGCTTTTTCTTCAATCCCGCGAATACATGCTAAAATACCCGCCATTAATCCCCTTGACGAACAATGCCTTTTTTTTGCACATTAAGGCAGTGCTTTAATCGAAAAACAAAGCGGTAAAATTAGAGTTAATGCACCGACAACTTACTGATTACGCATCGTCTTTTTTTGATGCCTGGCCATTCCCCGCGACAGCCGCTACCTGAACGTCGTAACCGCAGGAGACCACATTGAACCACAACATTGTCTATAGCCTTTTTATTATCGGTTCTGTGCTGGTAGCCGCGAGCATTTTACTCAGTTCTTTTTCCTCCCGTCTGGGCATTCCTATCCTGGTGATCTTTCTGGCGTTAGGCATGCTGACCGGCGTCGACGGCATTGGCGGCATCGCCTTTGACAACTACCCCGCCGCTTACCTGATCTCCAACCTGGCGCTGGCGGTGATCCTGCTGGACGGCGGCATGCGCACTAAAGCCAGCTCCTTTAAGGTGGCGCTCGGCCCGGCGCTGTCGCTGGCCACGGTCGGCGTAATGATTACCGCCGGCCTGACCGGCGTCGCGGCCGCCTGGCTATTCCGCCTCGACCTGATGCAGGGTTTTCTCATCGGGGCGATTATCGGCTCCACCGACGCCGCCGCGGTCTTCTCGCTGCTGGGCGACAAAGGGCTAAACGAACGCGTCAGCTCAACGCTGGAGATTGAGTCGGGCAGCAACGATCCCATGGCGGTGTTTTTAACCATTACGCTGATTGAGATGATTCAGAAAGGCGAAACCGGGCTGGACTGGATGTTCCTGGTGCATCTGGTGCAGCAGTTCGGTCTGGGCATCGTGCTGGGACTGGGCGGCGGCTGGGCGCTGCAGCAGCTGATCAACCGCATTAACCTTGCCACCGGCCTCTATCCGCTGCTGGCGCTCAGCGGCGGCATTCTGGTGTTCGCCCTGACCACCATGCTGGAAGGCAGCGGCATTCTGGCGGTCTATCTGTGCGGCTTTCTGCTCGGCAACAGCCCGATTCGCAACCGACACGGCATTCTGCAAACCTTTGACGGCATGGCATGGCTGAGCCAGATCGGCATGTTTATCGTGCTCGGCCTGCTGGTGACACCGTCCGACCTCTGGCATATCGCGGTGCCGGCGATGCTCCTGTCGCTGTGGCTGATTCTGGTGGCGCGTCCCCTGTCAATTCTGGTGGGCCTGCTGCCGTTCCGCGGCTTTACCGGACGCGAGCGCATCTTTATCAGCTGGGTCGGCCTGCGCGGTGCGGTGCCGATTATCCTCGCGGTCTTCCCGATGATGGCCGGGCTGGAAAACGCCTCGCTCTATTTTAATATCGCCTTCTTTGTGGTGCTGGTGTCGCTGATGCTGCAGGGCACCTCGCTCGGCTTTGCCGCGAAAAAAGCGCGCGTGGTGGTGCCGCCGACCGCGTCGCCTGTCAGCCGCGTCGGGCTGGATATCCACCCGGAAAACCCCTGGGAGCAGTTCGTCTATCAACTGAGCGCCGATAAATGGTGCGTCGGAGCGGCGCTGCGCGATTTGCAGATGCCGCGCGAAACCCGTATCGCCGCGCTGTTTCGCGATAACGCGCTGATGCACCCTAACGCCAACACCCGCCTGAAAGAGGGCGATGTCATCTGCGTGATTGGCCGCGAGCGCGATCTGCCTGCGCTGGGCAAAATGTTCAGCCAGTCACCCCCGGTGGCGCTCGATCAGCGTTTCTTCGGCGACTTTATTCTCGACGCCGACGCGCGCCTGCACGACGTGGCGCAGATTTACGGGCTGGAGCTGGATGAAGAAACCAACCAGCAGCAATCGCTGGGCCAGCTGGTGATGAGCATGCTTGGCGGCACGCCGGTGGTCGGCGACCATGTCGAGTGGAACCATCTGACCTGGACGGTGGCGGAAAAAGAGGACAACCGCATCGTTAAAATCGGGGTGCGGGTCGCGGAAGAGCGAGAATAATCCGATACGCTGCGGCTCGATATTCCGGCGGAAACAGCTATGCTGATTATTTAACCCAGCAAACGGGAGAACGTTATGGGACACGTCGTGAAAATTGGCCGTTATGAGATTATCGATGCCGAACTCGACAGCGATAATTTGCAGACCGTCAGCATCCCTTGTCAAACCAATCCCGGCCTGAGTTATCAGCTCGACGGCTGGGATCATGAAACCAGCGTGCCGGCCTGGATTGATGGCGAGCCGGTAGATTTAGAAATTGCGCATTACGATAAACAGCAAGACCAGTGGGTATTAAAAAAACCTGCCTGAGCCGCTATTTTCCCCGCCAGCGACCATTCCTGGCGGTAATTCCGAAAAAGCGTCCTAAAATATTTGGTTATTTCCGGTTATCCTGCCAGTTTAAGCAACTATTTCATCAACTTACGTGAACAAAACTTTAGGCAAAAAAAGGTTTTTAGGATTTGTTCCGTATTAACTCTGTCAAATATCTCCTGCATACTCTTATTCGTTGCTGCAGCTTTTCGTGATAATCATCACGTAAATGTGTTATCTCCTCACTGCAGCCTGTATGGCTCTAACGACTGTAATGAACTGAAAGCGCGTTATTTTGCTTTTTCAGATGTCCACTCCTGAGCGCGTACTTGATTCTGGTCAGGCCATCTTTTACTGAAGAAAAAAGAGAGCAGGTGTTATGGCAAGTACATTGGTGATGAATGATGCGAGCCGCTCATGGAGCGGAACGCGAAAAAATATCCTCGCAAAACTGGCGTTAAGCTTTTCCGACCTGATTGCCCTTAATCTGGCCCTGTTTTTATCGGCGGCGACTATTCAGGGGATCTGGGGCGATCTCGATGCGTTTATTCCGCCTCATCAAATCGAATACCGTTTTATTGCGCAGTTTGCGCTCTCTGTTTTGTGCACCGCCTATTTTTGGATGCGCATGCGTCACTACACCTACCGCAAGCCCTTTTGGTTCGAGCTGAAGGAAGTTATTAAAACCCTGTTTGTCTTTTCGCTGCTGGATCTGGCGCTGATCGCCTTTTCCAAGTGGGACTTTTCGCGCATGGTCTGGCTCTTTAGCTGGACGTACGCGCTGCTGCTGCTGCCGCTGATGCGTGCCGGCGTCAAGCGCGCCATCAACCGCGCCGGCCAGTGGCAAAAAGAGACCATTATTATCGGCTCGGGCAAAAACGCCATGGAAGCCTATGCCGCGCTGCAGAGCGAAGAGATCCTCGGCTACAACGTGCAGGCGTTTATCAGCACCGACGACGAAACCCTTCCCTCGTCCGTCAACGGCGTGCCGATGATCAAACAGCAGGATATCAACTGGCAGACCATCGACCGCGAAAACGTGCAGTTTATTGTCGCCACCGAGTTCGAACAGCAGGCAGTGCGCGACACCTGGCTGAAGTTTCTCTCTAAGATGAACTGCCGCTCGGTCTCGGTGATCCCGACCCTGCGCGGCGTGCCGCTCTACGGCACCGATATGTCGTTTATCTTCAGCCATGAAGTGATGATCCTGCGCGTCAGCAATAGCCTGGCGAAACGCTCCTCGCGCTTCCTCAAGCGCTGCTTCGACATCGTGGTGGCGTCGATGCTGCTGCTGTTTCTGGCGCCGGTGTTCGGCCTGCTCTGCTATATGGTGAAACGCGACGGCGGCAACGCCATCTACGGCCACGAGCGTATCGGCCAGAACGGCGAGAAGTTTAAGTGCCTGAAATTCCGCTCGATGGTGACCAACTCGAAAGAGGTGCTGGAAAAGCTGCTGGCCACCAGCGAAGAGGCGCGCGCCGAATGGGACAAAGACTTTAAGCTGAAGAAAGATCCGCGCGTCACCAAAATCGGCGGCTTCCTGCGCAAAACCAGCCTCGATGAGCTGCCGCAGCTGTGGAACGTGATCCGCGGCGAAATGAGCCTGGTCGGCCCGCGTCCGGTGATCGAAGCGGAGCTGGAGCGCTACGCGGGCGACGTGGACTACTACCTGATGGCAAAACCGGGCATGACCGGCCTGTGGCAGGTCAGCGGACGCAACGATATCGACTACGATACGCGCGTCTACTTCGACTCCTGGTATGTGAAAAACTGGGCGCTCTGGACCGATATCGCCATTCTGTTCAAAACCGCCGGCGTAGTGCTGCGCCGCGACGGCGCCTACTAAGCGCGATGCCGATGCCCGCTTAGCAGCGGGCATCGCAATTTCCTCTTTTCTTTTCGCCCCCAACTCATTACCCTTCCCGCTTGTTTTAACAGGACGTTCACCCTCTGGTTTTTATGCAAAAATTTACCCTGATGCTGTTGAGCCTGGTGCTGCTGGCGCCGCTGGGCATCGATCTCTATCTTCCTACCCTGCCGGATATCGCCCTTGGCCTGAATACGCCGGTGAGTCTGATCCAGACCACCATTCCGATCTTTCTGCTGGTGATGGGCTTAGGGCAGCTGGTGACCGGCCCGCTGGTGGACAACTACGGCCGCAAGCCGATCGCGCTGCTGGGACTGGCGCTCTACGTGGTTGGCAGCGCCGTCGCCGCCACCGCCAGCAACTGGCCGATGTTTCTCTCGGCGCGGCTGATCCAGGGCTGCGCGGTGTGCTGTAGCGCGGTAGTGGCGTTCAGCGGCGTGCGCGATCGCCTGAGCGGCGACGCCGCGGCGCGCGCCTACGGCTTTCTCAACGGCGCGCTCAACATCGTGCCCGCCCTGGCGCCGCTGCTGGGCGGCCTGCTCGCCAGCGCCTTCGGCTGGCGCGCGCCCTTCTGGTTTCTCTGCGCCTATGGCCTGCTGATTGCGCTGATCGTGCTGCTCTGGCTGCCGGAGACGCGCCCCGCCGATACGCTGCGGGTCAGGGGCGTGCCGCTGGCGCAGTATGGCGCTATCCTGCGCCAGCCGCGCTTTCTTGCCTTCGCCTTTGCCAATGCCGGCGCGCTCGGTATGGTGCTGACCTATGTGTCGCTGGCGCCGCAGGTGCTGATGAACGAAGGCGGCCTGACGCCGATTCAGTTCTCGTTCGCCTTTGGTGCCAACGGTTTCTGGATTATGCTGGTGAGCGCCTTCGTCAATAAAACCATCCGCAAAGCGGGACGGCCGTTCTGTCTGGCGATGGGTTTTGTCACCATGCTGGCGGGCGCGCTGCTGCTGTTCGCGGGGATGCATCTGCTGCCGCAGACGATGCAGACGCACTGGGCGCTCTATATGCTGCCGGTCGCCGTGTCGGTGGCGGGTCTGGCGTTTACCGTCGGTCCGGCCACCAGCTATGCGCTGGAACCTTATCAGCAGCAGGCTGGCGTGGCGGCGGCGCTACAGGGCTTTATTCAGATGGCGGGCGGCGCGGCGGGCAGCCTGCTGATTGTTATGCTGCCGGTGGCGGAAAAGAGCGCGCTGGCGTTGATGATGCTGGCGGGCGCAGCGCTGGCACTGATCGCCTGGCGCTGCAGCAAAAAAATGCACGGTTCGCTGACCGCGCTTAAATAACCTTAACCGGCACGCGCGGCGCCAGCGCGCACATCAGCTCATAGCCTACCGTGCCGGCCGCTTTCGCCACCCGATCGATTTTCACCTGTTCGCCCCACAGCTCAACCTGCGAACCGATGCCGGCCTGCGGGCACGGGGTTAAATCCACCGTGATCATATCCATCGAGACCGCGCCGACCACCTGCGTCATCACGCCATCCACGCACACCGGCGTGCCGTTGGGCGCGTGGCGCGGATAGCCGTCGGCATAGCCGCACGCCACCACGCCGATGCGCTGCGCCTGCTGCGCACGGTAGCGATAGCCGTAGCCGACACCGTCGCCAGGGCTGAGCTGCTGAATGCCGATGATTTCGCTGCTCAGGGTCATCACCGGCTTCAGGCCGGTGCTGGCGATATCCTGCCAGTCGCCGCTGGGCGAGGCGCCATAGAGAATAATGCCGGGTCGCACCCAGTCATAGTGCGCTTCCGGATGCCAGAGCGTGCAGGCGGAGTTAGAGAGCGAGCGCGGAATAGCCAGCCCTTCGGCGGCTTGCTCAATGCGCTCTAGCGGCGCCACCAGCCCGGCGGGATTTTCCGCATCGGCAAAGTGCGCCATCAGAGTGATATCGCCGACGTTAGGCAGCGTCCGCAGCTTCTGGTAAGCGCCATGCGCCTGCTCGGGACGAAAGCCGAGCCGGTTCATGCCGCTGTTGACCTTGAGGTAGATATCCACCGGCGCGGAGAGCTGTGCCTCCGCCAGCGCCTTGATCTGCCAGTTGCTGTGCACGCTGGTGGTCAGGCGATAGCGGTCGATGAGCGCCAGATCCTCCTGATGAAAAAAGCCCTCCAGCAGCAGGATCGGTTTGCGCCAGCCGCTGTCGCGCAGCAGTATCGCCTCTTCCATATTGAGTAACGCAAAGCCGTCGGTTTGCGACAGGCTCTCCCAGACCCGGCTCAGGCCGTGGCCGTAGGCATTGGCCTTGACCACCGACCAGACGCGCGCGTCGGGCGCCGCCTGGCGCACGATCGTCAGATTGTGACTCAGCGCCTGCCGATCGATGGTGGCAAAAACGGGACGTGACATACCTCTCTCCCTGAAAGTTAACGCGTGGCGTTCGCGTTGCGTAATGGTGCTGATGACGGCGCAAAACCGGGCAGATAGCGCAGCACCGACAGATCGTCGGCGGCAATCGCCGGGGTTTTGCCGCTGATAAGGTCCGCTAGTAGCTGACCGGAGCCGCAGGCCATGGTCCAGCCCAGCGTGCCGTGTCCGGTATTCAGATAGAGATTGCTGAGCGGCGTCGGACCGACAATCGGCGTTCCGTCTGGGGTCATTGGACGCAGGCCGCTCCAGAAGCTGGCCTGTTCGATATGACCGCCTTCAGGATAAAGATCCCGCACCACCATCTCCAGCGTTTCCCGACGGGCGGGCAACAGTTTGTTGTTAAAACCAACAATTTCCGCCATGCCGCCGACGCGGATACGGTTGTCGAAGCGGGTCACCGCCACCTTATAGGTTTCATCAAGAATGGTAGAGACCGGCGCGGCCTCCGGGTTCTTCACCGGAATGGTCAGGGAGTAGCCTTTTAGCGGATAGACCGGGATATCGAGAATATGCTTCAGCAGCGCGGTCGAGTAGGAGCCGAAAGCAACCACATAGCTGTCGCCTTTAATCACCTCGTCGCCACACTTGACGCCATAGATGCGGTTGCCTTCGCGCAGCAGCTGATCGACCGGGGTATTGAAGCGGAATACCACACCCGCCTCCTGCGCCATTCGCGCCAGCTTCTGGGTGAAGAGCTGGCAGTCGCCGGTTTCATCGTTGGGCAGGCGCAGCCCGCCGGTCAGCTTGTGCTGGGTGGTTGCCAGCGCCGGCTCGACGCGCGCCAGCTCATGCGCCTGCAGCAGCTCGTAGGGCACGCCCGCCTCGCGCAGCACCTCGATATCTTTACTGGCGCTGTCGAACTGCTGCTGGGTGCGGAACAGCTGCAGCGTGCCGCCCTGCCGTCCTTCATAGGCGATGCCGGTCTCTTCGCGCAGCGCCTTCAGGCAGTCGCGGCTGTATTCGGCGATGCGCACCATACGGCTTTTATTCTGTTGGTAGTGCTGCATGTCGCAGTTGCGCAGCATGTTCCACATCCACTCCAGCTGGAAGCTGCTGCCGTCGAGGCGAATAGCCAGCGGCGCATGGCGTTGAAACATCCACTTAACCGCTTTCAGCGGCACGCCCGGCGCGGCCCAGGGCGCCGCATAGCCAGGGGAGATCTGTCCCGCATTGCCTGCGCTGGTCTCCAGCGCGGCATCGGGCTGGCGATCCAGCACTGTTACCTGATGGCCCGCGCGCGCCAGATACCAGGCGCTCGCCACGCCCACCACACCACTACCCAGAATCACTACGTGCATATCGCCCCCACCGGCAAATTCAATAGCATAATTCACTAGACCAGAGCGTGATACCAGCGCATTCCAACCTGCTGGCTGCCGCCCTTACCTTATTAACTTATTTCACATGTTTTTCACTTTTTCAGACACTAAAATCTTATGCCTGAGACAAAATCAGTAACTTATGCGCCTTTTCACCCTTTCTTAGCAGTTAATCATAGCGCAACCGGCATTATTCACTTATTTCAGGAGAATAAGCCGACGCCATATAATCCTCTTATAAACAGCGTTTTATGCTGGCGCCAGGCGTTTTAACCCTACATCAGCTCATCAAATGCTTTAGCTGCCTTTTCTGGATGATTTTGTGCCGAATAATTCAGTTGAGTTCCGCAATCAGATAAGTAACAGTGGGCTATCATTGAAGTGTTCGCCTGTTTTTGGGGTTCTCTTTCTTAGGGATGAGCCTTGAAATTACCGAAACCGGCTGCTCGCAACGGGCAGGCCTGTTTGCAAAACAGAGGTGCGCTATGACGACAATCTTTGACGATCCGATTAAGGACAGCAAACGACTCAGCGATGGACCGGACTGGACATTTGATTTGCTTGATGTCTACCTTGCGGAAATTGACCGCGTAGCCAAGCTCTACCGACTCGATACCTATCCCCACCAGATTGAAGTGATCACCTCCGAGCAGATGATGGACGCCTACTCCAGCGTCGGTATGCCGATCAATTACGCTCACTGGTCGTTTGGCAAGAAGTTTATCGAAACCGAGCAGCGCTATAAGCACGGGCAGCAAGGGCTGGCGTATGAGATTGTCATCAACTCCAATCCCTGCATCGCCTATCTGATGGAAGAGAACACCATGACCATGCAGGCGCTGGTGATGGCGCACGCCTGCTACGGCCATAACTCTTTTTTTAAGAATAACTATCTGTTCCGCAGCTGGACCGACGCCAGCTCGATCGTCGATTATCTGCTGTTCGCGAAGAAATATATTTCCGACTGCGAAGAGCGTTTTGGTGTTGAGGAAGTGGAGCGTCTGCTCGACTCCTGCCATGCGCTGATGAATTACGGCGTCGATCGCTACAAGCGTCCGCAGAAGATCTCCTTACAGGAAGAGAAAGCGCGGCAGAAGAGCCGCGAAGAGTACCTGCAAAGCCAGGTGAATACGCTGTGGCGTACCCTGCCGCGCCGCGAGAAAGAGGCGGTGCACGTCGAGGCGGCGCGCTATCCGTCGGAGCCGCAGGAGAATTTGCTCTATTTTATGGAGAAGAACGCGCCGCTGCTGGAGCCGTGGCAGCGTGAGATCCTGCGCATCGTGCGCAAGGTGAGCCAGTATTTCTATCCGCAGAAGCAGACGCAGGTGATGAACGAAGGCTGGGCGACCTTCTGGCACTACACTATCCTCAATCATCTTTATGACGAGGGCAAAGTGTCGGATCGCTTTATGATCGAGTTCCTGCACAGCCATACCAACGTGGTGTTTCAGCCGCCCTATAACAGCCCCTGGTATAACGGTATTAACCCGTACGCGCTGGGCTTCGCCATGTTCCAGGATATTAAGCGTATCTGTCAGTCGCCGACGGAGGAGGATCGCTACTGGTTCCCGGATATCGCCGGCTCTGACTGGCTGGAGACGCTGCACTTCGCCATGCGCGAGTTCAAGGATGAGAGTTTTATCAGCCAGTTCCTGTCGCCGAAGGTGATGCGTGACTTCCGCCTGTTTACCGTGCTGGACGACGATCGCAATAATTATCTGGAGATCGCCGCTATTCACGATGAAGCGGGCTATCGCGCCATCCGCCAGCAGCTTTCCGCGCAGTATAATCTGAGCAATCTCGAGCCAAATATTCAGGTTTACAATGTTGACCTGCGCGGCGACCGTTCCCTGACGCTGCGTTACGTGCCGCAAAGCCGCACGCCGCTCGACAAAAGCCGCCGCGAGGTGATGAAGCACGTACATCGGCTATGGGGATTCGACGTGAACCTCGAGCAGCAGAATGAGGATGGCAGCGTCGAGCTGCTGGACCGCTGTCCCACGCGTGGCAATGCGCTGTAAGGAAAAGCCCTAAAAAAACCGGACGCTGTCCGGTTTTTTTATGCCTGTGAGTCAGGCGCGGTCGCGGGTAGCATGAACAGATCGCAAAGTCGCTCAAGGCGTCCCTGCGCGCTCGGCCCGCGGCATCCCTGCCGCGGGACGCTTTGCTCTTCTGTTCATGCTACCCGCTTCCTGAGCAGCGGTGCGGCCTGAAAAAAAACCGGACAGCGTCCGGTTTCAGTTTTAGCGCTTGCTGCCTAAATCTTCCGGCATGCTTTTCTGCATGCTGTGCCAGATCTCGCCGCTGCGACGACCGTAGTCGCGCACCGTGTCGACAATCTGATCCTGCGACGGCTCTTTCACGCACAGCGTTTCCAGCCGCGCATAAAAGTTGCGCGCCAGCTCGCGCGCTTCGGGATTAGAGAAATAGTAACGGCCGACGCGGGTGTAGAGCCCCTTCAGACCATTCAGGATCAGCCCGTAAATCGGGTTGCCGGAGGCGAAGGCCAGCCCGCGAAACACGCGATAGTCGAGTTCGGTATAGGCGTCAGCCTGATCCTCGATGCCGGAGACGCTCTCCAGCACGGCGCGCGCCTTATCGGGATGGTGACGCAGCGCGCGGCTGATAAAAATCGAGGCGATATTGGTGCGCACCGACAGCAGATTATCAATCAGCACCGGCACGCTGTCGTGATCGAGACGCGCCAGCGTCTCAAGAATATTCAGGCCGGAGGTTTCCCAGAAGTCATTCACGCGCGTCGGTTTGCCGTGCTGAATGGTTAACCAGCCGTCGCGTGCCAGGCGCTGCAGCACTTCGCGCAGCGTGGTGCGGGTCACGCCGATCAGTTCAGAAAGCTCACGTTCAGCAGGAAGGATCGACCCCGGAGGAAAGCGGCTGTTCCAGATGCTTTCAATAATATACTCTTCAGCAAATCCCGCAGGGCTCTGCGCCTTAATGACCATAGCGATGTTTTCTCGTTGCTTTCTTTGTCGAAATGGCACTCATCATACCAGACGCCCTGGAGCTGTTATAGACTGCGCAAGGATTAAAAGCGCGCGCTGGCGCAAAAATCAGCAGCCGCGCGCAATCCTGCAAGGCACGGTTGCGTCACCTGATGGCGCTGATTACCCTTTCACTCTCTCTACTTTGCACAGGACATTTCGCCATGGAGATCACCTGGGGCCAGGCGCTGCATCGCAACTTTCTCGGCCAGTCGCCCAACTGGTACAAAATGCTGCTGCTGGCATTTCTGATCGTCAATCCGCTGCTGTTCTTCTTTGTCAGCCCGTTTCTCGCCGGCTGGCTGCTGATCGCCGAATTTATCTTCACCCTCGGCATGGCGCTGAAGTGCCATCCGCTGCTGCCCGGCGGTTTGCTGACGCTGGAGGCGATCGTCATCGGCATGGCCAGCGCCGAGCAGGTCAAGCAGGAGCTGGCCGGCAATCTGGAAGTGCTGCTGCTGCTGATCTTTATGGTGGCCGGCATCTTTTTTATGAAACAGCTGCTGCTGTTCGTCTTTACGCGGCTGCTGCTGACGCTGCGATCCAAAGTGTTGCTCAGCCTCACCTTCTGCCTGGCGGCCGCGTTTCTTTCCGCCTTTCTCGACGCGCTCACCGTGGTCGCGGTGGTGATCAGCGTCGCCGTCGGCTTCTACCAAATCTATCATCGCGTCTCGTCCGACCCAGACTACGCCGCCGAGGCGCATCAACAGCGCGCCACGCTGGAACAGTTCCGCGCCTTTTTGCGCAGCCTGATGATGCAGGCGGGCGTTGGAACGGCACTGGGCGGCGTGATGACCATGGTCGGCGAGCCGCAAAATCTGATTATCGCCCATGCGGCGGGCTGGGACTTTGCTGGCTTCTTCCTGCGCATGGCGCCGGTGACGGTGCCGGTGCTGCTGTGCGGCATTCTCACCAGCCTGCTGGTGGAACGCTTTCGCCTCTTCGGCTATGGCGCCACGCTGCCGGATGAAGTACGCGCCATTCTGCTGCAGAGCGAACGCGAGGCGGCGGCGCAGCGCACGCGTCAGGATCGCCTCCGGCTGTGGATCCAGGCGGCTATCGGCGTCTGGCTCATCGCCGCGCTGGCGCTGCACCTGGCGGAAGTCGGCCTGATCGGGCTTTCGGTTATCGTGCTCGCCACCTCGCTGTGCGGCGTGACGGACGAGCACACCATCGGCCAGGCCTTTACCGAAGCGCTGCCCTTTACCGCGCTGCTGACGGTCTTTTTCGCCATCGTTGCCGTAATTGTGCAGCAGCAGCTCTTTAGCCCGCTGATCGCCTTTGTGCTGCAGGCTGAGCCGCACGCGCAGCTCAGCTGGTACTACGTGTTTAATGGCCTGCTCTCATCAATATCCGACAACGTGTTTGTAGGTTCGGTGTTTATCAACGAGGCAAAGCAGGCCTTTAGCCAGGGCGCGATCGACCTGCAGCAGTATGAGCTGCTGGCCGTCGCCACCAATACCGGCACCAACCTGCCCTCGGTGGCGACGCCCAACGGCCAGGCGGCGTTTCTGTTTCTGCTGACCTCGGCGCTAGCGCCGCTGATTCGGCTCTCCTATGGGCGGATGGTGTGGATGGCGCTGCCCTTTACCGTGGTGATGTCGCTGGTCGGCTTCGCCTGCCTGCACTGGCTGCTGGTGCCAATGACCGAAACCCTGCAGCTGTGGGGGTGGATCGCCGCCCCGCAGATGTAAATAGCTGCCCTGGATCAGCTTAAGCCCAAAATGACCAGGATTTTCGCCCGTGGCGGGCTGGCACCGCCGCGCTTTTGGTTTACACTGCGGGGCATTACCATTTACAGGGAAAGCAAGATGTTGCGATATCTCAATCAATCTTCGCGCGGTCGTGCCGCCTGGCTGCTGCTGGCGTTAACGGCGCTGGCGCTGGAGCTGGTGGCGCTGTGGTTCCAGCATGTGATGGGACTGAAGCCGTGCGTGATGTGCATTTATGAGCGCTGCGCGCTGTTCGGCGTGATGGGCGCGGGCATCGTTGGCGCTATCGCGCCAAAAACCCCGCTGCGCTGGGCTGGTTTGCTGATCTGGATCTACAGCGCCTGGGAAGGGCTGCGCCTCTCCTATGAGCATACGATGATCCAGCTGCATCCCAACCCGTTCACCACCTGCGATTTCGCCGCACGTTTTCCCGCCTGGCTGCCGCTGGATAAATGGCTGCCGTCGGTGTTCGTCGCCAGCGGCGACTGCGCGGAGCGCGGCTGGAGCTTCCTGACCCTAAGCATGCCGCAGTGGATGATGGTGATTTTCGCCGCTTACCTGATTGTCACGCTGCTGGCGCTGATCGCCCAGCCGTTTAAGCCTAAGCGCCGCGAGCTTTTTTCCCGCTAAAAAAATCAGGCTGCCGAGAGGCAGCCTGTTTTGTATCAGCCGTTGCGGTCAGGACGATCGATAATGTGATCCTCCCAGTCGCGCACTTCGCTTTCCCGCACCGCGATGTAGCGCACCGAAATACGCTGCGCGTGCATCGCCGACTTTGAGCCGCTCTGCAGCGGATGCCACGCCGGCAGCCCTTTTCCCTCGCCCAGCAGACGATAGGCGCAGGTGCGCGGCAGCCAGTTAAACTGCGTCAGGTTTTCACGCGTCAGCTTAATGCAGTCCTCTTCATACTCGAAGCGGCGCTCATAGTTGCGGCACTGGCAGGTTTTAATATTGAGCTGGTTGCAGGCGACGTTGGTGAAGTAGATTTCGTCGGTGTCGGCATCCTGCAGTTTATTGAGGCAGCACTGGCCGCAGCCATCGCACAAGGATTCCCACTCGTCGTCGTTCATTTGATCGAGGCGTTTAGTCTGCCAGAAAGGAAGTTCACTCATGATGGCGGCGTCCGGGTTAGTCACAAAACCGCACCTTATATCGGGTCAGGCGCGGCGTTGCAAGTTTTTACAGCACGCGCGTGCTGATGCCGTGTCCCGCCAGCGAGACTTCCAGCGTGTCGCCGGAGCGCATCGGGCCAACGCCTTCCGGCGTGCCGGTCAGCACCACGTCGCCTGCGCGCAGGGTAAAGTACTGACTCATATGGGCGATAAGCGGCAGGATCTGATGGATCATCTCTGAGGTTCTGCCGTGCTGACGCACCTCGCCGTTGACCACCAGCTTGAGTTCGGTATCCTGCGGGTCGCCTGGAAACTCTGCCGCGGGAATAAAGCCAGAGAGCGGACAGGAATTATCGAAGCCTTTCGATTTTTCCCACGGCTGGCCCGCTTTTTTAAAGCCCGCCTGCAGATCGCGCAGGGTTAAATCGAGCGCGACGCCATAGCCGGCGATCGCTTTCGCCACGTGCTCTTCACCGGCCTGCTTCAGGGTAGCGCCAATCAGCACCGCCAGTTCTACTTCGTGATGCACCTCACCGAACGCGGAGGGAATAGAGAGCGGCTGGCGCAGATCGCAAAGGGCGGTCTCCGGCTTGATAAAAATTACCGGCTCGGTTGGCGTGGCGCTGCCCATTTCCTTAATGTGTTTCGCATAGTTGCTGCCGACGCAGACGACCTTGTTCACCGGAAAATCCAACAAGGCGCCCTGCCAGTTACGATGCTGATACATGCTAATCCCCTGCTCTGGTTGGTTGTGATGCCAGCGACGCCGGCACGTTGAGGTTTGCGCTTCAGCGGGTCTGCGCCCGCCGTGACGGCCATAATAAGATGGTTTAGCAAAGATTAGTGTGCGTAAATTGTCAAAAAAGCGTGAATATATGCTGCCGGAGCGGTGAATTTATCGCCACTGCATTGTCAATAAAGAATATTGACCAGTAAAAGGCGCGATAATCGCGCCATTATTTTGCTGCAAATCGTTATATATAATTATGCTGAGAAAGCGAGAAGCACTGATTATATTTACAGATGAATCTGAATTAATCTTTTTTTCCCGTCTCAAGATGAACTTTCAGCAAACTTTCGACCGGCGGCGGCATCTGCAAATAATAGCCCTGTTCGCTAAGCGCCTGTTTCACTTTATTGATGTCGGCGTTGGCCAGCCGATCGCGCTTGTCCAGCGTCAGCACCATCGCCAGTTGAGGCTTGCCGAAGCCGCGCAGCAGCGCTTCGGGCACACGGGAGAAATCGTCCTTTTTTTCAACGTAAAGATAAGTCTGCTCACGGTTCGGGCTTCTGTAGATCACACAAAACATATTTTTTACTCGAATAATCCTGGATGGTGGCTTGCCTGGAAATAACAGTAACTATAACATGCTTGCAGAACTTCGAATATTCACCGGACGAGCTGAAATGATGATTTTATCGACGTTTGTTCGCCGGGCGAGAAAACAGGACTGAGTGGGACAGATGTCACAAACGCCAATCGAATTCAAAGGTAGCAGTTTTACCCTGTCTGTTGTTCATCTGCACCATCCCGAACCTGACGTGATCCGCAAGGCACTTCAGGACAAAATCGATCAGGCGCCCGCTTTTTTAAAAAATGCGCCGGTGGTACTTAACGTGGCGGCGCTGAGCGGCAACGTCAACTGGAAACAGCTGCAGCAGGCGATTGCCGCCACCGGCCTGCGCATCGTCGGCGTCAGCGGCTGCAAAGACGAGGCGCTGAAGCGCATGATTGCCCGCGCCGGCCTGCCGGTGCTGGCGGAAGGCAAAGAGAGCAAGCCGCGCAGCGAAGCGCCTGCGCCTGAGGCGCAGCCCGTGGTACCCGCTGAGCCGCCGGCCAGCAAAACGCGCATCGTCACTACGCCGGTGCGTTCCGGCCAGCAGATTTACGCGCGCAATGCTGACTTAATCGTTACCAACAGCGTAAGCGCCGGTGCCGAACTGGTCGCCGACGGCAATATTCATATTTACGGCATGATGCGAGGACGCGCGCTGGCAGGCGCCGGCGGCGACCGCAACAGCCAGATTTTTTGCACCAACCTGGCAGCAGAGTTGGTCTCTATCGCCGGTGAGTACTGGATCATGGATCAAATCCCGGCGGAATTTTTTGGTAAAGCCGCGCGCCTCAGCCTCGAAGAGGGCGCGCTGACTATCCAGACACTTAATTAGGCCCCTTTTCTTCTGTTAAGGAAATCAACATTTATGGCACGCATTATTGTAGTTACATCCGGTAAAGGGGGCGTTGGCAAGACCACGTCAAGCGCGGCCATCGCCACCGGTTTAGCGCAAAAAGGCAAAAAGACGGTTGTCATCGACTTCGACATTGGTCTGCGTAACCTGGATCTGATCATGGGGTGCGAGCGCCGCGTGGTGTACGACTTTGTTAACGTTATTCAGGGCGACGCCACGCTGAATCAGGCGCTGATCAAAGACAAGCGCACCGAGATGCTGCATATTCTGCCCGCTTCCCAGACGCGTGACAAAGACGCGCTTACCCGCGAAGGCGTGGAAAAAGTGCTGAACGACCTGGCGGCGATGGATTTCGACTTTATCGTCTGCGACTCCCCGGCGGGGATCGAAACCGGCGCGCTGATGGCGCTCTACTTTGCTGACGAAGCGATTATCACCACCAACCCGGAAGTCTCGTCGGTGCGCGACTCCGACCGCATTCTCGGCATTATCGCCTCTAAGTCGCGCCGCGCCGAGAACAGCCAGGAGCCGGTGAAAGAACATCTGCTGTTGACCCGTTATAACCCTGGCCGCGTCAATCGTGGCGATATGCTGAGCATGGAAGACGTGCTGGAGATCCTGCGCATTCCGCTGGTGGGCGTCATTCCGGAAGATCAGTCGGTGCTGCGCGCCTCTAACCAGGGCGAGCCAGTGATCCTCGACACGAATTCCGACGCCGGCAAAGCCTATGCTGATACCGTAGATCGCTTACTCGGTGAAGAACGCCCCTTCCGCTTTATTGAAGAAGAGAAGAAGGGTTTCCTGAAACGCCTGTTCGGGGGATAAACCATGGCATTACTCGATTTCTTTTTATCCCGGAAGAAGAACACTGCCAACATAGCCAAGGAAAGGCTGCAGATTATCGTGGCAGAACGCAGAAGGGGCGACAGTGAGCCCCACTATCTTCCGCAGCTTAAGCGCGACATTCTGGAAGTGATTTGCAAGTATGTGAAGATCGATCCCGATATGGTCACCGTTCAGCTTGACCAGAAAGGCGACGACATTTCTATTCTGGAGCTTAACGTCACGCTGCCGGAGACGGAAGAAGCGACCAAATGACCGCGTCTGTTTCCTGATATTCCCCTGCTTCAGAGCAGGGGAATGTTTTTGCGTCAGATCTGCGACAGAATCGCCTCGATGCGGGTTTTGAACAGATCGCCGCGCCAGCCTGCCAGCAACTCCGGCACGCGCGTTTGCGGTTTTAGCCCCCAGTGCTGGCTCAGCACCTGGTTAATCTGACGGCGCGACGCCAGCAGCTCCTGACTAAAGCCGCTCTCCTCGCTGACCTCCTGCACCAGCGCCTTGATCGCTTTGAACACGCTTTTGTAGTGCGGATGATCCACCAGGTTGCCCAGCGGCGGCGGCAGTGCCTCTTCCGGCAGCGCCTGCGCCTCAGCCAACAGCGCCACCAGGGTTTTGCCGTGGAAGCGGATCTCATGGCCGGAAAGGCCCAGATGATCCAGCTCGCCCAGCGAACCCGGCATAAAGCGCGCCACTTTCCACAGGTTCTCTTCGCGCACCACGAAGTTTACCGCCATATCTTTTTCGCGCGCGACGTTGAGGCGCCAGGCGGCGAGCAGCTGCAGCGCCGCCAGCTGACGCGGACGCAGCTGCCAGGCGTTGGTGATATCGCGCCAGGCCTCCTGCGGCTGCAGCACGTCGAGGCGACGCTGGCAAAGCTGATCGCACTCGCTGAGCGCCGCGGCCATATTGCCCGCCTCTTCGGTCATCGCCATCAGCTGATGGGCGATCGGCAGCAGATAGTGCACGTCGGCCGCCGCATAGTCGCACTGACGCTGCGTCAGCGGACGCGCCAGCCAGTCGGTGCGCGATTCGCTCTTATCCAGCGTGGTCTGGGTGAAGTGCGCCACCATCGCGGCGAAGCCCCACGACAGCGGCTGGCCGCTAAAGGCCGCCAGAATCTGGGTATCGATCATCGGCTGCGGCAGCACGCCGAAACGGTGCAGAAAAACCTCGAGATCTTCGCCGCCGGCGTGCAGAAACTTTTTCACCTGGGTGTCGCTCAGCAGCGCGATAAACGGCGACCAGTCGCTGATGGTAAGCGGATCGATCAGCACCAGCTGCTCGCCATCAAACAGCTGGATCAGCCCCAGCTGCGGATAGTAGGTGCGGGTGCGGACAAATTCGGTATCCAGCGCCACAGCCGCATGCTGGCGAGCCTGCTGGCACACGGCGGCCAGTTGGTCATTTTGGTCGATCAGGGAATAATTCAAATCGCTTTTTCACCGCGACAGACTGCGCGCGGCGCTCCATCTCATCATCAATAAAAACGCCGGACGTCGCCGGCGTTCAACCAGAAATCTGGCCTGCGTTCAGCTTGCGCTGCGCCTGGCCTCGTCACGCAGTTCGCGGCGCAGGATTTTCCCTACGTTGCTTTTCGGCAACTCGTCGCGGAACTCGATAATTTTGGGGACTTTATACCCTGTCAGCTGTCGGCGGCAGTGGTCGAGCAGCTCCTCTTTGGTCAGGGACGCCTCTTTTTTCACCACGCAGACCTTGACCGCCTCGCCCGACAGATCGCTCGGCACGCCGATCGCCGCCGCCTCGCGCACCTTGGGGTGCTGCATTAAAACATCTTCAATCTCATTGGGATAGACGTTAAAGCCCGAGACGAGGATCATATCTTTTTTGCGGTCGACGATACGGATAAAGCCCTGAGGGTCAACGGTAACAATATCGCCGCTGAGGAGCCAGCCATTTTTCAGCACCTCCTCGGTGGCCTCCTGGCGCTGCCAGTAGCCTGCCATCACCTGCGGCCCGCGGATCCAGAGTTCGCCCGGCGCGCCAGGCGCGGCGTCGTTACCCTCGTCGTCGACGATACGCACATCGGTCGAGGGCACCGGCAGGCCGATGCTGCCGGTGTGCTCGGTGATGTCATAGGGGTTGACCGACACCAGCGGCGAACACTCGGTCAGGCCATACCCTTCCAGCAAATAGTGGCCGGTGAGCTTTTCCCAGCGCTCCGCCACTGCCTTCTGCACCGCCATGCCGCCGCCTGCCGAAAGGCGCAGGGTGGAAAAGTCGAGCTTATGAAACTGCGGCTCGTTGAGCAGCGCGTTGAACAGGGTATTGACGCCGGTAATAGCGGTGAAGGGAAACTTCGCCAGCGACTTCACAAAGCCGGGAATATCGCGCGGGTTGGTAATCAGCAGATTTTGCCCGCCCAGCTCAAGAAACAGCAGGCAGTTCACCGTTAGCGCAAAGATATGATAGAGCGGCAGCGCGGTGACCACCGCCTCTTTGCCGTCGCGCAGCAGTTTGCCGTAGGTCGCCTTGGTCTGTTCGAGGTTGGCCTGCATATTGCGGTGGGTCAGCATGGCGCCTTTGGCGACGCCGGTGGTGCCGCCGGTGTACTGCAGAAAAGCGAGATCATCATTGGTGACGTTAGGGCGCTGATAGCGCAGCGTTTCGCCCTGTTGCAGCGCCTGACGCAGCGTGACCGCGCCGGGCAGATGGTACTTCGGCACCATCTTTTTGATGTACTTCACCACGAAATTTACCAGCGTCGCCTTCACCGGCTTAAGCTGATCGCCGAGCCGCGTCAGGATCACATGCTTTACCGCCGTTTCCGCCACCACTTTTTCAAGGGTATGGGCAAAGTTGGAGACGATAACGATGGCGCTGGCGCCGCTGTCGTTGAGCTGATGCTTGAGTTCGCGCGGTGTATAAAGTGGATTGACGTTGACCACCACCATGCCGGCGCGCAGCACGCCGAACAGCGCCACGGGATACTGCAGCAGATTGGGCATCATCAGCGCGACGCGATCGCCCTTTTTCAGCCCCAGCCCGGACTGCAGCCAGGCGGCGAAGGCGCGGCTTTTTTGCTCCAGCTGACGATAGGTAATCGGCTGCCCCATGTTGATAAAGGCGGGTTGGTCAGCATAGCGCTGTGCGGCCTGTTCAAACAAATCGACCAAAGAGGTATAACGATCCGCATTAATCTCGGCAGGCACATCAGCCGGATAGCGTTTCAGCCAGACCTTATTCAAGGGTTCACCTCGATATTCATGTTGTTTTTCCATTGCTGCCTCAACCCATTCAGCCTGTTAACAATATTTTAACTCATTGTACCAGCCTGCCCGATCCGGCATGCTGAGGTTGCGAAGCGCATCACTAATTTTTCCACCCGCTTATTCGCGGCAATAAAAAGCCCGGTCGCGGCAGCCGCGGCCGGGCCTGAATCTGGTTAATAACGGCTTATTCGGTCAGGATAGTTTCCACCTGCGCCGGTCCGCTGCTCATGCCCCAGTAGGGATTGGGTCCCCAGTAGCCGGGATGGTGACGCGTCGGGCCATACCAGATATAGGGATCGATGGGCTGCGGCGGCGTGTTGATCTGCTGGGTCAGATGCCAGCGCTGGTAGCCGCGCACGTCCACCACCACAAAGTTGTAGCTCGCCGCGCCGATGGTGCCCTTCTCGGTGCCGCGAATGGTGCCCAGCACGGTGACATACTGGTTACTGACGTCGGTGGGGTCGACGAAGTTGTTAATGTCAGCGTAGATGCGCCCGACCGAAGCGGCCCCTAAGCGCGGACGCGCGCTCTCGTCCAGCGGCTGGGTGGCGATCTCCAGCCGGGTTTTGCCGTTGAGATTAGTTACCTTGACCACTTTGCCGCCGAAACGCGACTCCTGACCGACAAACAGCGCCGGATCGTTCATCACGCGCACTAAATCCTGCTGAGGAAGCGCAGAGCTTCCTTTAATCGCATCCGGCACCGTGACGCAGCCGCTCAGCAACAGCGCACAGGCTAACAACATACCGGACAGACCTTTTTGACACACTGACATAGGCATTCTCCTAAAAGATGTTGATTAGACTGGCGCCAGAGCAATAAGTTGCGCCGCGATCAGCGGCCCGGCAACTTTTTCCACGTCACTTCATTGCGCAGGTAGGTCGGCTCGGCATGCTCCGGCGCCACGGTGTCGCCGCGCTGCCAGGCCTGCTGCGCCAGCGGCAGCATATCTTCCGCCGTGGGCAGCTCGACGCCGCTCGCTCTGAGCGTCAGCGCGTGGCCCTGCTGCAGCTGCGGCCAGGCCTGCCAGCCGGTGCCGGCGGTAAACCATTCCCCTTCCAGCGCCTGCATGCGCGCCAGCGCCGCCTCCGGTGACAGCACGCTTTCGCTCGCCTCGCCCTGCCAGATGCCCTGCTCGTCGCGCTGATACTCTGCCCAGTAGACTTCGCCCATGCGCGCGTCGATGGCCGTCAGCACGCGCGTGGCGCCCTGCTGACGGAACGCGCCCTGTGCCAGCGTCGCCAGCGTCGAGATGCCGATCATCGGCAGCATGGCGCCGAGCGCCAGGCCCTGCGCAATGCCGATGCCGATGCGCACGCCGGTAAAGCTGCCGGGACCGCGGCCGAACGCCAGCGCGTCGAGCGCCGTCAGCTCCAGCTGCTGCGCCTGCAGCAGCGCCTCGATAAACGGCAGAATGCGCTGCGTGTGGTCGCGCGGCGCGATTTCAAAACGGGCGTCGATCTGCTGCTGATTAAGCAGCGCGGCTGAACAGGCTTCTGTCGCAGTGTCCAGCGCCAGGATTCGGGAAGACATAACAACCTCGGGTGATTTTAAACGGCGCGCATGGTAGCACAGCCAGTGGAAAATTACTTTTTCGCTTGCTGCGTGAAGGCGATGGCGCGGGCCAGATCGCGGGTGCGCGGCGTCGGCGGCAGGCTGTTTAAAAACAGCGCGCCATAGGGACGCGACACCAGCCGCTGATCGCAAATCACCAGCACGCCGCGATCGTCGGTGTCGCGGATCAGGCGTCCTACACCCTGCTTCAGGGTGATCACCGCATCCGGCAGCTGCACGTCGCTGAAGGGGTCGCCGCCGCGCAGGCGACAATCTTCCATGCGCGCCTTAAGCAGCGGATCTTCCGGCGAGGTAAACGGCAGCTTGTCGATGATCACCAGCGACAGCGCGTCGCCGCGCACGTCGACGCCCTCCCAGAAGCTGCTGGTCGCCACCAGCAGCGCGTTGCCCGCCTCGATAAACTGCTTCAGCAGTTGGCCTTTACTGGTTTCGCCCTGCACCAGCACCGGCAGCGTCATGCTGGCGCGAAACTCCGCCGCCAGCTCGCGCATCATCAGGTGTGAGGTGCAGAGAAAGAAACAGCGTCCTTTATTGGCGTCGATCAGCGGCTTCATCATGCGCGCCAGCTGACGCGCGCCGCCGGGGCGATTCGGCTCCGGCAGGTTGCGCGGCACGCAGAGCAGCGCCTGACGCGCGTAGTCAAACGGACTGTTGAGGATCAGGGTTTTCGCCGTGCTGACGCCGAGCCGATCGGCAAAGTGGCTCATCTCTTCGTCAACCGCCAGCGTGGCGGAGGTGAAAATCCACGCCGCTTTGCGCGCGTCCATCACCTCGCGAAAGCGTTCCGACACCGAAAGCGGCGTCAGAGCGAGGGTAAAATGGCGCGAGGTGCATTCATACCAGTAGCTGAAGCCCGGCTCATTCACGGCACGCAGCCGCTTGAGGCGCCCGCGATAAAGCGCGGCGCGCTCAAAGGCCGCGTCGAGCAGCGCCGAACGTCCCAGCGACAGCTTGATGACGTCGTAGCAGAGTTCCAGCGCGTCATCGAGCAGCGTAAACATGCGCTGAATATTGTTGTCGGCGAAGAGTTCGCGCAGGTTGCCGCGATAGCCCGGCTCGCCCAGCGTCAGGCGAAAATCCTGCGCGCACTGCGCGAGGCGATCCGCCGATTTTTGCAGCTGCTGCACGTCGCGCACCTCGGTGCGGTAGGCGATGGCGATATCCTTTGCCAGATCGAGCAGCTGGCGGCTAGAGAGCTGCTGACCGAAATACTGGCTGGCGATATCGGGGATCTGATGCGCCTCGTCGAAGATCATCACGTCAGCTTCCGGGATCAGCTCGGCAAAGCCGCTCTCTTTCACCACCAGATCGGCCAGAAACAGATGATGGTTTACCACCACCACGTCGGCGTCCATCGCGCGCTTGCGCGCCTTGACCACAAAGCAATCTTTATAAAGCGGACAGTCGCTGCCGAGGCAGTTGTCGTTGGTGCTGGTGACCAGCGGCCAGATGGGGCTGTCTTCGGTGACGCCGCCGCAGCTGCTGATATCGCCGTCAATGGTTTGCGACGACCAGCCGCGCAGGGTCACCAGATCGCCCAGCGCCTGAGCATTGAGATCGCCGCCCGCCATCGACTGCTGTTCCAGCCGCTCAAGGCAGAGATAGTTGGAGCGCCCCTTCAGCAGGGCGGTTTTACCGGTAAAGTTCAGGGCTTTTGCGATGGTCGGCAAATCGCGGCCATACAGCTGATCCTGCAGCGCTTTCGATCCAGTGGAAACAATCACTTTTTTTCCGGCGCGCAGCGCCGGGGCAAGATAGGCGTAGGTTTTACCCGTCCCGGTTCCAGCCTCTACCACCAGCTCGCCGCTGCTCTTCACAGCCTCTTCTACCGCCTGCGCCATTTCACGCTGCGCCTCACGCGGCTTAAAGCCGCTAATCGCCTGCGCCAGCGCGCCATCTACTGCAAAATCGTCCGCCACACTTCCTCACCCGTTTCGGCAAAAACACTGTAATTATGTCAGTATTCCACGCCCCACTCCACAACTGATGACAGCACGCCCCCTGTTGTGCCAGGCTATCGGCTGGAAAAATAAGGAGAAACCATGACGATTACTCGTATCGATCCGGAACACCGCATGTCGGAAGCCGTTATTCACAACGACACTGTCTACTACACCAGCGTGCCGGAGAACCTCGACGCTGACGCTGAAGCGCAGACCGCCAACGCGCTGGCGGTGATCGACGCGCTGCTGACGCGCGTCGGCTCAGACAAGAGCAAGATCCTCGACGCGACGATTTTTCTGGTGGAGAAAGCGGATTTCGCGGCGATGAACCGCGCGTGGGACGCCTGGGTGTCGCCCGGCAACGCGCCGGTGCGCTGCACCGTTCAGGCCGGGCTGATGAACCCGAAATATAAGGTGGAGATTAAAATTATCGCGGCGCTGTAGCCGCCGCGCCGCGCCTCAGGCCTCATCCTCGTCTTCATCTTCAAAGCGCGCCCGGATCTGCTCGCCCTTGTGCGTCTGGCGGATCTCCTGCGCCACCTGGGCAATCGCCTCTCCGCTGGAGAGGCCGCCCGCCATCAGCTCCTGAATGCGTTCCACCGCCTGCTGCTGCTGTTCGTGGGAAAGTGCCGGTAAACCTGTAAACATAATTCACTCCTGGTTGCGAGGCCGGCATTATTCCATGCGGAACAAAGAGGTGCCAGCCGGGAAAAAATATGGCAGGCTAGCGCCCTTACTGCTGTCAGATTTTTGCCGGATCATGGTCTCAACGCTCAGTCTACACTATACGCGGGATGCGCTCAGCGCGCGTTTCGCCCCGATATCGCACCTGCCCTGGGCGATGCTGCTCACGTCCGGCCATGCCGACCATGCAGATAACCGCTTCGATATTCTCACCGCCGATCCGCGCGCCACGCTGGTCACCGAGGGCGATGTCACCATTCTTGAGGCGGACGGTGTGACGCTGCGCTCAGCCGAGGACCCGCTGCGGCTGGTGCAGCAGCAGTGCGACGCGCTCGGCCTGCGCCCTGACAGCCGCGACGATTTGCCGTTTCAGGGCGGCGCGCTCGGCCTGTTCGGCTACGATCTCGGTCGCCGCTTTGAACGCGTGCCGCAGCAGGCGGCGGACGATCTCACCACACCGGATATGGCGGTCGGCCTCTACGACTGGGCGCTGATCGCCGATCACCATCTGCAGCGCCTGACGCTGGTGTCGCTGAACGACGCGCAGGCGCGGCTGCGCTGGCTGCAGCAGTGGCCGACGCGCGACGCCGCGCCCTTCTCGCTCACCAGCGCCTGGCGATCCAACCTGAGCTACAGCGACTACGCCGCGCGCTTTCACGCGGTGCAGGCCTATATTCAGGCGGGCGACTGCTATCAGGTCAACCTGGCGCAGCGCTTTCAGGCGCACTATCAGGGTGATGAGTGGCAGGCGTTTTGCCGACTCAACGCGGCGAACCGCGCGCCGTTCAGCGCCTTTTTGCGCCTGCCTGACAGCGCCATTCTCAGCCTGTCGCCGGAACGCTTTCTGTCGCTGAAAGGCGATGAGATCGAAACCCGGCCGATCAAGGGCACGCGGCCGCGCGCCGCCGATGCCGATCTCGACCGGCGGGAGGCGCTGGCGCTGGCGCAGTCAGAGAAAGATCGCGCCGAGAATCTGATGATTGTCGATCTGCTGCGCAACGATATCGGCCGCGTCGCCGTGCCGGGCTCGGTCAGCGTGCCGCAGCTGTTCGTGGTAGAGCCTTTTCCGGCGGTACACCATCTGGTCAGCACGGTGCGGGCGCGTCTGCCGGCCGCGCTGCACGCCAGCGATCTGCTGCGCGCCTGCTTTCCCGGCGGATCCATCACCGGCGCGCCAAAAATTCGCGCCATGGCGATCATTGACGAGCTGGAGCCGCACCGCCGCAACGCCTGGTGCGGCAGCATTGGCTATCTCAGCCTGTGCGGCCATATGGACACCAGCATTACCATCCGCACGCTGATCGCGGAGCGGCAGCAGCTGTTCTGCGCGGCGGGCGGCGGCGTGGTGGCCGACAGCGAGCTGGACGCCGAATATCAGGAAACGCTGCATAAAGTCAGCCGCATTCTGCCTGCGCTGGCTGGAGACGTGACATGAGCCCGCTGACGCTCGACGACTTTCTGACCCGCTTTATCCTGCTGCAGCCGGAAAAACCGCAGCGGTCGCCCGTTGGCCGTCAGGCGGCGGTGCTGGTGCCGATCGTCGCGCGTGAGACGCCGGGCCTGCTGCTGACGCGCCGCTCGCGTGAGCTGCGCAAGCACGCCGGCCAGGTCGCCTTCCCTGGCGGCATGCAGGACGCGAGCGACGCTTCGCTTATCGCCACCGCGCTGCGCGAGGCGCAGGAAGAGGTCGGCATCGATCCTCGTCAGGTAAAGGTGATCGGCCAGCTCGCGCCGGTGACCAGCAGCACCGGCTTCCGCGTCACGCCGGTGGTCGGCATCATTGCACCGGATATCGCGCTGCACATTAATCCCGACGAGGTAGAGAGCGCCTTTGAGATGCCGCTGGAAGAGGCGCTGCGCCTTAACCGCTACGCCGAGCTGGAGGTGCATCGCGCCGGGCTGCGTCATCCTGTCTGGCTCTCGGTTTACCAGGAGTATCTGGTCTGGGGCATGACGGCCGGCATTATCCGTTCCCTCAGTGAGCAGATCGCGTTCTGACGCCCGCTTTTCCCCGCCTTTCCGCCGCCAAATAGCCTGCCGCTCGCTGTGGTCAGAGATAACTATTTCTCGCGCGAAAGATTAGTTTATTTCATGCGAAAAGGCGCTCATTTCCCCGGGTCGACGATTACTATTAGCGCCATAAACTGCCCCGGCAGAGATAAAAATTTTTTGTGAGGAGTGTCGCCTGTGATTAGTGTTTTTGACATGTTCAAAGTGGGCATCGGCCCGTCGAGTTCCCACACGGTGGGTCCGATGAAAGCGGGCAAAGAGTTTGTCGATCTGCTGGCTGAACAGGGAAAACTTCAGCAGGTGACACGCATCGCCGTGGATGTCTACGGCTCGCTTTCGCTGACCGGCAAAGGCCACCATACCGATATCGCCATTATTATGGGGCTGGCGGGCGCGTCGCCGGCCACGGTGGATATCGACGCC
Organism: Pantoea sp. Z09; assembly: GCF_022394795.1. Taxonomy (NCBI): domain Bacteria; kingdom Pseudomonadati; phylum Pseudomonadota; class Gammaproteobacteria; order Enterobacterales; family Erwiniaceae; genus Pantoea; species Pantoea sp. Z09. The sequence continues at coordinate 1,655,134 of NZ_CP092373.1, read as the reverse complement.
ATTCCCGCTTTTATTAAAGATGTCGAGCAGCGCGAACGGCTGCTGCTGGCGAACGGCGCCCATGAAGTTGATTTTCCGCGCGAAGGCGGCATGGTATTCCGCAGCGAAAACCTCTCTCTGCATGAGAACGGCATGCGCCTGCTCGCCTTTGCGGGCGACCTGCTGATCTTAAGCAAAACCTACTACTCTGTCGGCGGCGGCTTTATCGTCGACGAAGAACACTTTGGCCAGTCGGCGCTGGATGAAGTGAGCGTGCCCTGGCCGTTCCACTCCGCCAAAGAGCTGCTGGCGCACTGCCGCGAAACCGGCCTGTCCCTCTCCGGCCTGGTGATGAAGAACGAGCTGGCGCTTCACTCGCGCGACGAGATCCGCGACTACTTTACCGACGTCTGGCAGACCATGCAGGCCTGTATCGATCGCGGCCTTAATACCGAAGGCGTGCTGCCAGGTCCGCTGCGCGTGCCGCGCCGCGCCGCGTCGCTGCGTCGTCTGCTCACCTCATCGTCGAAACACTCCAACGATCCGATGAACGTTATTGACTGGATCAATATGTTCGCGCTGGCGGTGAACGAAGAGAACGCCGCCGGCGGCCGCGTCGTCACCGCACCGACCAACGGCGCCTGCGGCATCGTGCCGGCGGTGCTCGCCTATTACGATCACTTTATCGAAAGCGTCACCCCCGATATTTTTATCCGCTATTTCCTCGCCTCGGGCGCGATTGGTATTCTCTATAAGATGAACGCTTCTATCTCCGGCGCGGAAGTCGGCTGTCAGGGCGAAGTCGGCGTGGCCTGTTCCATGGCCGCCGCCGGGCTGGCCGAACTGCTGGGCGCCAGCCCGGAGCAGGTGTGCGTCGCGGCGGAGATCGGCATGGAGCATAACCTCGGCCTGACCTGCGATCCGGTCGCCGGCCAGGTGCAGGTGCCCTGCATCGAACGCAACGCCATCGCCTCGGTGAAGGCGATCAACGCCGCGCGTATGGCGCTGCGCCGCACCAGCGAGCCGCGCGTCTCGCTCGATAAAGTGATCGAAACCATGTATGAGACCGGCAAAGATATGAACGCCAAATACCGCGAAACCTCGCGCGGCGGCCTGGCGATTAAAGTTCAGTGCGACTAATCAGAGTGAGCGGCGTCGACCCGCTGCCGTCAGGCCTAGCTCATAACGGCGATTAACGGTAGAGTAATGTTTCGCGCGACCTTTTCAGGTCGCGCGGTTTTTTCAGTAGCGCTTTTTTTCTGAAGCATGGCTAAACCTTAACAGAGCCATGCCGATAACAACCCCGTTATCCTTGCTTTTATTTGGTCTGTGGAAGGTGGTTACTGATGCTTTTGGCCCAGCAATATGTTGGACAGTTTCGCCGTAAGCGACTGCTTATCGCGTTGGTGATCGCCGTTGTGGTTTTGATGTTGACGCTGGCTTTCCGCTTTTTTGAAGAGAAATCGCGCATTGAGCAGCAGTCGCTCGATTTTGCCGATAGCGCCATTCAGCGCTTTGACCGCATGTTTTCGCCGCTCGACGTTTCGGCCAACAATACGCTCGGCCTGGTGGGCGTGCCCTGTCAGGATGTGCGCTTTCCGCTGATCGAAAAAATCTCCGCGCTGCAAACGGTGCGCGCCATCCTGCTGGTGGAAAACGACACCATCTACTGCTCCAGCATTTACGGCCCGCGCGCCATTCCCTTTAGCCAGACCTATCCCGAGCTGGCGATCAATAACCAGCGCATGATGCTGGCGACCGATAACTATCTGCTGAAGGGGTCGCCGATCCTGCTGCTCTGGACGCCTAAATCGCTTGATAACCGCTCCGGCATTTTGCAGGTGATCAATATTGAGCTGATGAGCACCTATCTGCTGGAGCCGCAGCTGCCGTGGGTAGAGCGCGCCATTTTTAACGTTGGCGGCGAGAGCCTGGAGTATGGCAACCCGCTGATTGAGCCGACGGCGCCCTCGGAAGACGAAGTGAGCTACGATCAGGCCTCGCTGCGCTATCCCTTTACCATTACGCTGTATGGCCCGTCGCCGGCGCGGCTCGCGCTGTCGACTCTGCCATCGCAGCTGCCGCTGGCGCTGCTGCTGAGCCTGCTGATCGGCTATATCGTCTGGCTGGCAACGGCGAATCGCATGAGCCTGAGCTGGCAGATCAGCTACGGCATTACCGCGAATGAATTTATGGTCTATTGTCAGCCGCTGATCAATGCGCAGAGCGGCGACTGCGACGGCATTGAGCTGCTGCTGCGCTGGCATAACGCGCGCCAGGGCTGGATCCCGCCCGACGTCTTTATTCCGCTGGCCGAGCGAGAGAACCTGATTGCGCCGCTGACGCGCTTTGTCATCGATAAAGCGGTGGCGCAGCTGCCCACTCTGCCGCGCTGTCCTTCGTTCCATATCGCCATTAACGTCGCCGCCAGCCACTTTCGCGACCGCGCCATCGTCGAGGATTTGCAGCAGCTGTGGTGGCCGGCGAATCCGCTGCCGAAGCTGGTGGTGGAGCTGACGGAGCGTGACGCGCTGCCGGTAGTGGATCAGAAGGTGATTTCGCAGCTGCACAGCATCGGCGTGCGGCTGGCCATCGACGACTTCGGCACCGGCCACAGTTCGCTCTCCTATCTGAAGGATTTGCAGCCGGACGTGCTGAAGATTGACAAGATCTTCACCGCCGCAATCGGCACCGACGCGATTAACGCCACCGTCACCGATATGGTGATCTCGCTGGCGCAGCGTTTGAATATCAGCCTGGTGGCGGAAGGCGTGGAGACCGCCGAGCAGGCTGACTACCTGCGCGAGCGCGGCGTGGATCTGCTGCAGGGCTATTTTTACGCGCGGCCGATGCCGATTGAGGACTTCCCCGCCTGGCTGGCGCAGCATCAGGCGCGGCTGACTTCGTGACGTTCAGGTTTTAACAAACGGCGCACAGACGTTACTAAGCGCATGACAGCAAAACGGCGCTTTCGCGCCGTTTTCTCTTTACTGCTCCTCTTCCTCATCCTCGTGCGGCTTATCTTTCGTGACGCGCACCAGGTCGACGCGATAGTCGGTCGCCTGCAGAATGGTAAAGTGCAGCGGCGGCAGGTCGATAACCTCGCCCGGCAGCGGCAACTGCCCTTTCTGACCAATCAGCAGACCGGCCAGCGAGGCGTGATCCTCCTCGGGATCTACCAGATCGTTGACGTCGAACAGCTGCTGCAGCGAATGCAGGTCGGTGCCGCCCTTGACGATCCAGCCGTCGCCGTCGGCAATGATATCCGGGGTTTCATCCTCGTCCGGGAACTCGCCGGCAATCGCTTCCAGCACGTCCAGCGGCGTAATCAGCCCCTGCACCACGCCGAACTCGTTGGTGACGATAACAAAGCTGCCTTTGGCACGGCGCAGCACGCCGAGCAGATTAATCGGGTCCAGGGTTTCCGGCACCACGATAGCGGGCGAACGCGCAGCAAAGGTGGCGACGTCCATGCCGTGCTCGATCGCCACCAGCAGCTCTTTGGCGCGCACCACGCCGACGATCTCGTCCAGCTCGCCGCGACAGACCGGGAACAGGCTGTGCGGCGTGTCCAGCAGCTGAATGCGGATCTCATCCAGCGGACGCGCCACGTCCACCCAGGAGATGTCGCCGCGCGGCGTCATAATGCTGCGGATAGAGCGCGACGCCAGCGTTAGCACGCCGTTGATCATGTAGCGCTCTTCATCTTTAAACGCCTCCTGCGGCATCGCCTGCGTCAGCGGCGACTCTTCGCTGATGGCAGGCTGCGCCGCGCGCTGGCGTCCCCCCATCAGGCGCAGGATCGCTTCGGCGGTGCGCTCGCGCATCGGACGATGCGCCTGATGACGCATAAAGTTGCGGCGCGCGATCTGGTTAAACAGCTCGATAAGGATCGAGAAGCCGATCGCCGCGTAGAGATAACCCTTCGGAATATGAAAGCCAAAGCCTTCCGCCACCAGCGACAGGCCGATCATCAGCAGGAAGCTGAGGCAGAGCACCACCACCGTCGGATGCGCGTTGACGAAGTTGGTCAGCGGCTTCGAGGCGAGCAGCATCACACCCATCGCAATCACCACTGCCGTCATCATAATCGGCAGATGGTTGACCATGCCGACCGCCGTGATCACCGCATCAAGGGAAAAGACCGCGTCCAGCACCACAATCTGCGTCACCACCGCCCAGAAACTGGCGTAGCTGCGGTTGCCCTGATGCTCAAGCTGACGGTTCTCCAGCCGCTCGTGCAACTCCATCGTTGCCTTAAACAGCAGGAACACGCCGCCCACCAGCAAGATCAAATCACGCCCGGCAAAGCTAAACTCGCCTACGCTAAATAACGGGCGCGTCAGCGTCACCATCCAGGAGATCAGCGACAGCAGGCCCAGACGCATTACCAGCGCCAGCGACAGGCCAATCAGGCGCGCCTTGTCACGCTGCTTCGGCGGCAGCTTGTCAGCCAGAATGGCGATAAACACCAGGTTGTCGATGCCCAGGACGATTTCCAGTACGACAAGCGTTAATAAACCAGCCCAGATTGAGGGGTCGAAGAGAAATTCCATTACAGACTCCTGAATGAGAGACAGATTGAACGATATCGTGCCAGCGTCTGAGGACGTGACAGAAAGGCAATCGGGTGAACTACGGGAACGCCGTCAGGCGTGAGAGAAGGCGCGGATGCGCGCATCAAAGTGGTTAAGCGACGTCGGTGACGATCCATAAAGGTGGGCTGAAACCCGTTACTCCTGAGTAATAAACAGATCGTTAATGTAACAGCCCAGTAAATTACGTCAAAAAATTTTCTTTCATTTACAAATGATTCAGCGGTTACACCATAGTAATAATGCGATGTAGCGATTCAGCCGTCGGATTACTGACGACCGTCACATAAATTATTTTTTCGCGCACTAAAATAAATCGCGACTGACTGTTCTACATAAAACGTCTTGAGAATACCCCATCTATACAGATGATTTGCCTACGCTTGTCCAGGGATAACCGTAGCGATAACTCATAACGGTTCGTCGACTCCAGACGAATCTCTTTAGCGAACGGAGGTAGCAAGTGACCATTGCGATAGTAATTGGTACACACGGCTGGGCAGCCGAGCAACTGCTTAAAACCGCAGAGATGCTGTTGGGCGAGCAGGAGAACGTCGGATGGATCGACTTTGTGCCCGGCGAGAATGCAGAAACGCTTATTGAAAAATATCAGGCGCAGCTGGCGCAGCTCGATACGTCGAAAGGCGCGCTGTTTTTGGTCGACACCTGGGGAGGCAGTCCCTTCAACGCGGCCAGTCGCGTGGTGCTGGACAAAGAGAATTACGATGTTATCGCCGGGGTTAATATTCCGATGCTGGTGGAAACCCTGATGGCGCGCGACGACGATCCCACCTTCGCTGAGCTGGTCGCCATCGCGGTGGAAACCGGCCGCGAAGGGGTAAAAGCGCAGAAAACCCCGCTGGCCGCCCCGCCCACACCGGCCGCCGCGCCGGCCGCACCCGCTCCGGCACAGCCCGCCACCCCGCTCGCGCCAGGCGAACATATGAAAATCGGCCTGGCGCGTATCGACGACCGCCTGATCCATGGCCAGGTGGCGACGCGCTGGACCAAAGAGACCAACGTCACGCGCATTATCGTCGTCAGTGACGAAGTAGCGAAAGATCATGTGCGCAAAACCCTGCTGACGCAGGTGGCGCCGCCCGGCGTCACCGCGCACGTGGTGGACGTCGACAAGATGGTGCGCGTCTGGAACAACCCAAAATATGGCCGCGACCGCGTGATGCTGCTGTTTACCAATCCCACCGACGTGCTGCGCGTGGTGGAACAGGGCGTCGACATTAAGTCGGTCAACATTGGCGGCATGGCGTTTCGCCAGGGCAAAACCCAGGTCAACAACGCCGTTTCGGTCGATGAAAAGGATATTGCCGCCTTCCGCAAGCTTAACGAGCGCCACATTGAGCTGGAAGTGCGTAAGGTGTCAAACGATCCAAAACTGAAAATGATGGACCTGATCGCGAAGGTCAACGCGTAAAAAGCCGCCAGCTGCGCCTGCGGGCCAGTTAACGCTATCCTCCTGAGGAGAAGGGATATGATGGAAATAACCTCGCTACAAATCATCCTGATATTTATCGTCGCCTGTATTGCGGGTATGGGGTCGATTCTGGATGAGTTTCAGTTTCACCGTCCGCTGGTGGCCTGTACCCTGATCGGCGCCGTGCTCGGCGATATGAAAACCGGCATTATCATTGGCGGCACGCTGGAGATGATCGCGCTGGGCTGGATGAACATTGGCGCCGCCGTGGCACCCGATGCGGCACTCGCCTCAATCATCTCCACCATTCTGGTTATCGCTGGCGGACAGAGCGTCGGTGCAGGTATCGCGCTGGCGATCCCGCTGGCAGCGGCAGGCCAGGTGCTGACGATTATCGTGCGCACCATTACCGTCGCTTTCCAGCACGCGGCCGATAAGGCGGCGGAAAAAGGCAACCTGACGGCGATTTCGTGGATCCACGTCTCGGCGCTGGTGCTGCAGGCGATGCGTATCGCCATTCCGGCGCTGATCGTGGCGATTTCCGTTGGCACCAGCGCGGTGCACAGCCTGCTCAGCTCGATCCCGGAAGTCGTGACCAACGGCCTGAATATCGCAGGCGGCATGATCGTCGTGGTCGGTTACGCCATGGTCATCAACATGATGCGCGCCGGCTATCTGATGCCGTTCTTCTACCTCGGCTTCGTCACCGCGGCGTTCACCAGCTTCAACCTGGTGGCGCTGGGCGTCATCGGCGTGGTGATGGCGGTGCTCTATATCCAGCTGGCGCCGAAATATAACCGTGTGGCGGGTGCGCCAGCGGCTGGCCCGGCCAATAACGATCTCGACAACGAACTCGACTAAGGAACAGGTGACAACATGGTTGATACAACGACAACGCCAAAAAAACTCACTGCTGGCGATATTCGCGGCGTGTTTCTGCGGTCGAATCTGTTTCAGGGTTCATGGAACTTCGAACGTATGCAGGCGCTGGGCTTCTGTTTCTCGATGGTGCCGGTGATCCGCCGCCTCTATCCGGAAAACAACGAGGCGCGCCGTCAGGCGATAAAGCGCCACCTGGAGTTCTTTAATACCCATCCCTACGTGGCCGCGCCGGTACTGGGCGTCACCATGGCGATGGAGGAGCAGCGCGCCAACGGCGCGGCGATCGACGATGCCGCCATCAACGGCATTAAAGTGGGGCTGATGGGGCCGCTGGCTGGCGTCGGCGACCCGATTTTCTGGGGAACCGTGCGTCCGGTTTTCGCCGCGCTCGGCGCCGGCATCGCCATGAGCGGCAGCCTGCTCGGACCACTGCTGTTCTTTGTGCTGTTTAACCTGGCGCGCCTGCTGACCCGCTATTACGGCGTGGCCTACGGCTATCGTAAAGGGATCGATATCGTCAGCGACATGGGCGGCGGCTTCCTGCAGAAACTGACAGAGGGGGCGTCGATTCTCGGCCTGTTTGTCATGGGCGCGCTGGTGAACAAGTGGACGCACGTCAACATCCCGCTGGTGGTGTCGCGCATTACCGATCAGACCGGGAAAACCACCGTCACCACGGTGCAGACCATCCTCGATCAGCTGATGCCGGGCATCGTGCCGCTGTTGCTCACCTTCGCCTGTATGTGGCTGCTGCGGCGCAAGGTCAACGCGCTGTGGATTATCGTCGGCTTCTTCGTCATCGGTATCTTCGGCTACTGGATCGGCCTGCTGGGCCTGTAGTTCCCTTGCCGGGCGCGCCGCGCCCGGCCTCTTCCCCGCCGCATCGCACCAGGAGCACTGGATGACACTCACGGACAGCCTCATCGCGCTCTGCATCGCCGCGCTGCTGCTTTTTGCACTCTATAACGACCTTATCCTGCCGCGCCGCAAAGGGCCGACGCGTTTAAGCGTGGCGCTGCGACGCAGACACAAGATCGACAGCCTGATATTTATCGGGCTGCTGCTGATTTTGCTGTGGAATAACGTCACGCATCAGGGGCCGCAGCTGACCACCACGCTGCTGATGGTGCTCCTCTTCCTCGCCTTCTGGCTGTTCTGGCTGCGGCGCCCCACGCTGCTGATGAAGGGCGAAGGACTTTTCTATGGCGGCGTCTGGATAGCGTATGACCGCATTCAGGGTCTGAATCTCTCCGAGGATGGCATTCTGGTGATGCAGCTGGAGCAGCGCCGCCTGCTGATCGCCGTGCAGCAGCTTGACGATCTGGAACGCATCTATCACCAGCTGGTGGACGCGCGTTAGTCGCGACGCCACACCGTCAGACGGAAATCGGCGTCGCAGTCAAAGGTCTTCGACGCCTGCAGCTCGCCCCACACGGAAGGTTTGGCGCGCCAGGCGAAAGGCGTCATCTGCAGCAGCGTTGCCGCCGCCTCGCCGCTCAGCTGCATAGCGTAGCGCAGCGACTGCTGCGTCTCTTCGCTAAATCCGCTGTAGCGCTTCTCTTCCGGCGCATGCAGCTGTACCTCGCGGTAGATTAACGCCTTAAACTGCTGAAGATGATGCGCGCCGGGCGTGACGGTAAGCAACACGCCGCCGGGCTTGATCACGCGCGTCAGCTCCGCTTCATTACAGGGCGCGTAGATGCGCACCACCGCGTCCAGCGAGGCGTCGGCAAAGGGCAGGCGCTGGCTAGAGGCGACGCAAAACTGCACTTCTGGATAGCGCTTTGCCGCCAGACGGATAGCGTTTTTGGCGATGTCGAGCCCGTAGACCTGCGCGCCGAGCGCGCTGAGCGCCGCGGTGTAATAGCCCTCACCACAGCCGATATCGAGTAGCGCGCCCGCCTCGCGCAGTCTGTCGCGCAGCAGCGTCACCACGCCGTCGCGCAGCGGCTGATAGTGGCCCGCCTGCAAAAATTCGCGCCGCGCCTGCATCATCTCTGCGCTGTCGCCCGGCTCGCGCGAGCCTTTATGCTGAACGGGCAACAAATTGAGATAGCCCTCTTTCGCCTGATCAAACTGATGGCGGTTTTCACAGCGCCAGCTGCGGTTTTCGGGCTGCAAAGAGCGTTGACAGAGGGGGCAAATCAGCAACATACGGACTCCATTATCACGAGCGCCGCAGTGTACTCCGTTCGCGCTCTTATCGAAAGCGCAAAGAAAAAGCCCCGGTCAGATGACCAGGGCTTTACGGATTCGTTTTCAGTGGTGCATGGCACCGAGCTGGCACGAAATCAGATAGCGGTTACGTTGACTGCAGCCGGGCCTTTCTGGCCGTCCTGAATTTCGAACTCAACGCTTTGGCCTTCAGCCAGGGTTTTGAAACCGTTGCCCTGGATAGCGGAGAAGTGTACGAACACATCTTTGCTACCGTCAGCTGGGGTAATAAAACCAAAACCTTTAGACTCGTTGAACCACTTAACCTGACCTTTAATCTTTGCCATTTTGCAAATTCCTTAGAGTGTTTATTTTGCCCGAAGGCAGACCTACAGAGAAACCAGAGACGTTACTGAATGAGGCACTAATTAAGGTTCGGCAAGGAAGCGGTATTCAACGTCAACGTTTTTACTCGTAACTTCTTTACTGAAGATGCCATACATAAACAGAACTGTACCTCGTTTGACCCACGAATTGTTATCACATATCCGCAAATTAATGGCAAGGCATTTTTAATCGGTGCCGGACGCGCTGCACAAAATTTGCAAAGAGGAGACACACTTTGTTCATTCTGGTACATAAGCTGAGCATGCCGTAGCCGAAAAAAACCTGCTCATCAACCTGCTGATGAGGAGAATAACGTAGCGGATTACCGCGCCTTCGTCCAACCTTGTTCACTGTAACGGGCTAATATACAGCAAGATTATTGCAATTCTATGGCATTGACTTTCCCTAAGCGAAACCGCAAAAGCGAAACGACGCATTTTTTATCCGGTTTTCTTCCCGCCATCCCTCTTTTCGCTGGCACCGTTAATTAATACTTTTGCACCAAAATCAGGAAAATAAAATTTAGCCTTGCCCCAATTAAAAGCAGAGTGGTGCTTATTAGTTATTACCATTTATTCTTTGATCCTGAATAAAAGATCAATTGAAATCCCCGGGCCAGCCAGGGATAACCCGCGCGCTTTAGGAATTTTCCTGGGTTATATTCCGCAAGGCTCGGCTCTCTCCTATTCTCCATGCCGCAAAGCGGCCATTATCTTCACCGCTGCGCTGGATGGCGCGCGATAATTCTGCGGGCGGCTCATCGAGCGATTCGTCCGCCAGCTCGAACACGCCCCAGTGGATCGGCAGCGTCAAAGGCTGACCCATTACGCGCCATAATGAGACCGCATGGTCGGGATCCATATGGCTGCTCTGCATGAACCATTTCGGTGCATAGGCGCCGATGGGCAGCGCCGCCAGATTGAATGGACCGAGCCGGCGCGGGATCTCCGCCAGATTTTCGGAAAAACCACTGTCGCCGGAGAACCAGAAATTCAGCGACGGGCTGCGCACCACCCAGCCGCACCACAGCGAGCGGTTGCGATCGTAGAGCGTGCGCATGCTCCAGTGACGCGCCGGCACGGCGGTCAGCGACAGCTCCTCTTGCTCCAGGCTTTGCCACCAGTCGAGCTGGCGCACATGCCGCGCACCGCGTCGGGTAAACCAGCCCTGCAGCCCCAGCGGCACCACGAAGGTGACGTCGGGAAAGCGGCGGATAATGCGCCTGACGGTTGCGGAATCGAGATGGTCGTAGTGATTATGGGAGATCAGCACGTAGTCGAGGCGCGGCAGATCGTGGATGCGCAGCGGCGGCGGGGTTTTGCGTTTCGGACCGGCAAAAGGCAACGGCGAGGCGCGCGTCGAGAGCGCGGGATCGATCAGCAGATAGCGCTGGTTGAGGCGCAGCAGCATTGCCGCGTGGCCTAGCCACCAGACGCGGTCGTCGACGCCAGAGAGATCGGCGCGCTGCCACCAGCGCGTCTGAAAATCGTCATAGCCCGCCTGCGGCGGAAAAGGCAGCCCCGCTGCTTTGCGCTCTTTGCGCCAGCGGTCGAGATCGCCCGGCTGGCGCGGATCGGGCTCCAGATTGCGGAACCCCTCTGGCGTGTGATGCGCTTTGCTGCCGTCGTACCAGGGATTTTGCCAGGCCATGCTGCCTCCTTGCGGATGGGATAACGGTTAACGTTCCGGGATCAGGCGAATGAAATCGCGTTTCTCTTCCTGCTGCTCTGTTTGCTCGCCGTGCTGCGTGTCGACCAGCCGACGCAGCAACGCATTCTGCTTTTTCTGCTCCTCCAGCAGCTGGTTCAGCAGCGCGATCTGCTCGCTGGCGCGGACGCTGGCCCGGTTAACAAAAAACCAGGCGATAAACGCCACAATAATGATGATCGCCAGCACGCCATAGTTAAACAGCGGATCAGAGGTTGCGGCTAATTCGTTCATAACTGCCTCAAAAACGTAAAAAAATCGATGGCACGATTCTACCCGTTGCGGGCGCGGCTGGCGAGGCTGCGCGGTGCATTGCAGAATTCCCTGAATCTCCGGCTTTCGGCAATCTCCGATCGCGTCAGGAGACAAAGCGCGGCAAGCTGTTAATATTACGGGCGGCAGCAAACAGTGGACAGCTGCGTTATGTATCACATGGAGACAAAATGAAACTCTTTATCCGGGCGATCGTTCTGCTCGCCGTTATCTGGATTGCCATGCTGTTTACCGGCTACGGCGTGCTGACCGGCAGCAATAAAAACGCGGCGGGTCTGGGCCTGCAGTGCAGCTATCTGACCGCGCGCGGCCTGATTACCGCGCAGTACCTGCATACTGACAGCGGCGTGGTTGGCGTGACGGATTGTCCGCTGCTGAAGAAGAGCGGCGAGGTGATCGACAACTAAGAGACGCGTGTGCTTGTCAGTTAAGCACAGGGGATAACGCAGTCTGGGGCCGCTCAGGGGCGGGCGGTCCTCGCGCCGCTGACGCGGTACCTTCACGCCATTCGCCTGCCTGACGGACCGGTGGGGATGGAACATCCCTGTTCCAGCCCCACCTTTCGCCCGCTTCCCTGCGGGCTCTCCTGGCAGACTCATTCTGTTCAGCGCTGCGAAATGCCCGCTCCTGAGCGACCCCAGCCTGCTGGCCAGCGTCCGTGAGCGCTGCGGGAAAGGGCCGCGGCCCGCTTTTTTTTGTTCAGAAGGCGTAGTGGTGATAGCCCATCTCAGCGGAGAGCGTGCGCGCCGCGCGATGCAGCATCGCCACATAGTCGCTTTTCGCCTCTTCTGAGAAACGAATCGTCGGGAAAGAGATGCTCAGGCCGGCGATCACCACGCCGAAGCGGTCGAAAACCGGCACGGCGATGCAGCGCAATCCCTCTTCCTGCTCTTCGTTATCTTCGCCGAAACCCTGCGCTTTCACCTGATCCAGCACCGCGATCAGCGCCTCGCTAGAGACGATGGTGTTGGCGGTGCTGCGCTTGAACTCGACATCTTTCAGGATCTCCTGGACTTCGGCGCGGTCGCGCCAGGCGAGCAGCACTTTGCCGATTGCCGTGGTATGCAGCGGATTGCGGCGCCCAATGCGCGAGTACATGCGCAGATTGTAGAGCGAGTCGATCTTATGGATGTAGACGATGCTGTCCTCTTCCAGCGCGCCGAGGTGAATCGTCTCTTTGGTCAGGCGGGAGAGTTCACGCATCTGCACGTCGGCGCTGCGGATCAGATCGACGTTCTGCAGCGCTTTCGCGCCCAGCTCAAACAGCTTCAGCGTCAGGGAATATTTTTCGCTCTCCCCTTCCTGCGTCACATAACCCAGCGCCTTCATGGTTTGCAGAAAGCGGTAAACGGTGCTTTTCGACATCATGACGCGCTGCGCCAGCTCGGTAATGCCGTGGTCGCGCTCTTCGCCCAGCGCCTGCAGAATGCCGAACACCTTCATTACAGAGGAAACGGCGTCGGGTTGTTTATCGTTTTCACTGGCGGCCATCGCGCACCCTTTTTTAAAATCGTTTTAATAAAATCGGAACAGTTAATCAATATAGCGCGTCGCCGCGCGCTACACCATCGCCTCACGCGCAATGCCCGCCGTTAAACACCCTTTTTTACGGTAAAAACGGTGCGCGCCGCCACACATTTGGTTAGCATGATGATATTCACCCACTTTACTTATCTCTCTATGTCCCCTACACCTTTTCAGGATAGTTTGCCCGTGCCGCAGCGCTACGGCGCAATTTTCACCATTGCGCTGGGCATTATGATGGCGGTGCTGGATGGCGCCATCGCTAACGTCGCGCTGCCGACGATTGCACGCGAACTGCAGGCCAGCCCGGCGCAGTCGGTGTGGATCGTCAATGCCTATCAAATCGCCATTGTCGCTTCGCTGCTGTCGCTCTCGTTTCTCGGCGATATGCTCGGCTATCGCCGCGTTTATCAGGTCGGTCTTGGCCTGTTTATCCTTACCTCGCTGTTCTGCGCCCTCTCTTCGTCGCTCTCGATGCTGACGCTGGCGCGCGTGCTGCAGGGCTTTGGCGGCGCGGCGTTGATGAGCGTCAATACGGCGCTGATCCGCATCATCTATCCGCAGCGCTATCTGGGGCGCGGCATGGCGATCAACTCGCTGGTGGTAGCGGTCTCCAGCGCCGCCGGGCCGACCGTGGCGGCGGCCATCCTGTCGTTCGCCAGCTGGAAGTGGCTGTTTTTGATTAATGTGCCGCTTGGCGTAATTGCGCTGTGGCTGGCGCTGCGTTTTCTGCCCGACAACAGCCAGAAAGCGAAAAGCCAGAAGTTCGACGTGCCGAGCGCGCTGATGAACGCGCTCTTTTTTGGCCTGCTGATCTACGCGCTGACCAGCTTCTCTCAGGGAGAGCACCCGGCGCTGGTGCTGGCTGAAGGGGTGGTGCTGGCGATCGTCGGCTGGTTCTTCGTGCAGCGCCAGCAGCGGCTGCCGGTGCCGCTGCTGCCGGTCGATCTGCTGCGCATTCCGCTCTTTAGCCTCTCAATCTGCACCTCCATCTGCTCGTTCTGCGCGCAGATGCTGGCGATGGTGTCGCTGCCCTTTTTCCTGCAAAACGTGCTGGGACGCGATGAAGTGGCGACCGGCCTGCTGCTGACGCCCTGGCCGCTGGCCACTATGGTGCTGGCGCCGATTGCCGGCCGGCTGATCGAGCATGTTCACGCCGGGCTGCTCGGCGGGCTGGGCCTGGCGCTGTTCGCGGCGGGGCTGTTTCTGCTGGCGCTGCTGCCGGCGCAGCCGCAGGACTGGGATATTATCTGGCGTATGGCGCTGTGCGGCGCCGGGTTCGGCCTGTTCCAGTCGCCTAACAACCACACCATTATCTCCTCCGCTCCGCGCAGCCGCAGCGGCGGTGCCAGCGGCATGCTCGGCACTGCGCGCCTGCTGGGTCAGAGCAGCGGCGCGGCGCTGGTGGCGCTGATGTTCAATATGTTCGACCAGAGCGGCACGCACGCTTCGCTGATCCTGGCCGGCGCCTTCTCCAGCGTCGCCGCGCTCTTTAGCCTGTCGCGCCTGTCGCAGAAACGCGCCGAGGCGCAGTAAAGGCCGCGCATAAAAAAGGCGACTCCGGGGAGTCGCCTTTTTACTGGCGGCGCGGTTACTTCAGATACTGACCGCTGCGCAGCGCTTCAATACGTTTATCCAGCGGCGGATGCGACATAAACAGCTCGCTCAGCGACTTGTTTTTGCCGTTGATGCAGAACGCCATCATGCTGCTCGGCTCCTGCGGCTCATAGCTGGTTTTCAGACGCTGCAGCGCGGCGATCATCTTCTCGCGGCCCACCAGCTTCGCTGAGCCAGCGTCGGCGTGGAACTCGCGGTGACGCGAAAACCACATGGTGATGATGCTGGCCAGAATACCGAACACCAGCTCCAGCACCGTCGCCACCGCAAAGTAGACCAGCGGATTGCCGTTGCTGCTCTCCTCGCCGTCGCGGTTGCCGGAAAGAAAGCCCGACGCCACCTGCGCGATAATGCGCGAGATAAAGATCACGAAGGTGTTCACGATGCCCTGAATCAGGGTCATGGTGACCATATCGCCGTTGGCGATATGCGCGATCTCGTGCGCCAGCACCGCTTCCGCTTCGTCGCGGCTCATGTTCTGTAACAGGCCGGTAGAGACGGCGACCAGCGAGGCGTCGCGGCGCGCGCCGGTGGCGAAGGCGTTGATATCGGGCGCATGGTAGATCGCCACCTGCGGCATGGCGATGCCCGCCTGCTGCGCCTGCTGGCCCACGGTCTGCATCAGCCAGCGTTCCGTCTCATTACGGGGTTGTTCAATCACTTCACCGCCGACCGAACGCAACGCCATCCACTTCGACATCAGCAGTGAAACAAACGCACCGCCAAAGCCAAACAGGCCTGCCATAATCATCAGGCCCTGAACACTGCTTGACTGGATCCCGGTGAGGCTGAGGATCAGCCCAAAGACCAACATCACAGCTAAGTTGGTCACCAGGAAAAGAGCAATACGCATCATAAAAGTTAATCTTCCTCAGTTGTTCATGCGCTGACTGCGCGGATCCCTATCCTAGGGTCATCGCGGCGCATTTCAAGCGACCTTAAGCTTTAAGTGTCTAAAAAGACATAACTTTACATTCTGTCACGCCTGGCGCACGCGGCCGGGTTGAGGGCAAAAAAAAGCACCGCGGCGCGGTGCTTTTCCAACCCGGTGCGCTTACTGCGCGGCGGGTGCGGACGTCGACTTATCCAGCTGCGCCAGATCGTTGGCGATGCGGACCGTCTCGTCGAGGTAAGGATCGGGCTCTTTATAATCCTTCGGCAGATCGTCCAGGCTCTTCAGCGGCTTTTTACCTTCGGCCTGATAGCGCGCATTGATACGCTCCAGACGCAGCGCATCTTCTTCGTGGTTCTCTTTCTCGCGCTGGGCAAGATTGAGCGACACGATATTGCGCTTGTCCTTCATCGCGTTAAAGCGCGCGATATCTTTCATGATGTACTGGAACTCGCGATCCTCGGCGATACGCGCCTCGTGCTGTTTGGTCAGCTGCGCCACCAGCGGCTTGACGTCGCCGGTTTTGCTGTAGGTGGCCGCGTTGATGCTGTCCCAGGGCAGCGCGTTATCTTCGAACTTCTCGCCGGTTTCCGCCGCTTCCACGCCGGTCGGCATCAGCAGATCCGGCGTGACGCCTTTACGCTGAGTGCTGCCGCCGTTGATGCGGTAGAACTTCTGAATGGTGTACTGCACGGAACCGAGCGCAGGCCATTCAGGACGCAGCATCTGATCGTAGATGCGGTTCAGCGAGCGGTACTGCTGCACCGTGCCTTTGCCGAAGGTCGGCTCGCCGACGATCAGCGCGCGACCGTAGTCCTGCATCGCCGCTGCGAAAATTTCCGAGGCGGAGGCGCTAAAGCGATCCACTAACACCACCAGCGGGCCTTTGTAGTAGACCACGCCGTCGTTGTCGCTGTCTTCGCGCACGCGTCCGTTGTTGTCGCGCACCTGCACCACCGGGCCGCTGGGAATAAACAGGCCGGAGAGCGACACCGCTTCGGTCAGCGCGCCGCCGCCGTTGGTGCGCAGGTCGATGACAATGCTGTCGACGTTCTGCTTCTGCAGTTTCTGCAGCTGCACTTTGACGTCATCGGTCAGGCCAACATAGAAGCCGGGAATATCCAGCACGCCGACCTTCTCTTTGCCGACGTTATGCACGCTCATCTTCACCGCGCGATCTTCCAGGCGGATCTTTTCACGCGTCAGGGTGACGGTGCGGGTTTTGGTACCCTTGCCCGCCGGCAGCACTTCAAGACGGACTTTGCTGCCTTTCGGCCCTTTGATTTTGGCGACGACGTCATCCAGACGCCAGCCGATGACATCTTCCATCGGCTTGCCCGGCTGACCGACGCCGACGATGCGGTCGCCGACGCTGATTGACTTGCTCTTCGCCGCCGGACCACCCGCGACCATAGAGTTGATCACCGTATAGTCGTCATCCATCTGCAGCACCGCGCCGATACCTTCCAGCGACAGGCTCATTTCGGTGTTGAACTGTTCGGTGTTGCGCGGCGACAGGTAGTTGGTGTGCGGGTCGATTTCATGCGCAAACGCGGTCATCGCCATCTGGAACACATCTTCGCTGTTGCTCTGCGCCAGACGACGGATCGAGAAGTTGTAGCGCTTGGTCAGCACATCGCGGATCTCTTTTTCGTCTTTGCCCGCCAGCTTAAGGCTGAGCTGGTCATATTTGACCTTGGCGTCCCAAAGCGCGTTCAGCTCGGCCTGATCTTTCGGCCAGGGCGCTTTGGCGCGGTCGATATCGATCGTATCGTTGCCGCTGAAGTTCATCGGACGGTTCAGCACGTCGAGCGCGTACTGATAGCGCTCGAAACGGCGTTTCTGCGCCAGATTATAGAGATCGTAAAACACGTCCAGCTTGCCGCTGCGCAGCTCATCGCCAAGCGTGGTTTTTTTATCGGCGAACTGCGCCACATCCGACGCCAGCAACACGTTGTGGTTGTAGTCGAGCAGATTAAGGTAGCGGTCGAAAATTTTCGCTGAAAACGCCTGGTCGAGATCGAACTGGCGATAGTGTGAGCGGGTAAAGCGGGAGGTCACCCGTTCGCTGACGGTGGGATCCTGCGGATCTTCGTGAAGCTGGGGGATCTGATCGGCGCGGGTAATATTCTCAGCGCCAAATGAAGGGCCTGCCAGTAGCAGGCCCGCAATCATACCGATTTTTAACAGGGTGTTCATGCCGGGGTCAGCCTCCGTTTCAGAACTGCAAGTGTTCTGCGCGCACAATCATTGCCATGCCGGAAGCGAGCTGTACCCGAACGCCGTCTTTTGACACTTCAAGAACGGTCGCGTCCATCGCACTTTTGCCTGCTTTGACTTTGATATTCTGGCCAGGTTGCAAAGTTGAGGTATCGGTGATGGGTTTCGCCTGCGCAGCCGGACGCGGAGCCGGTTTACGATCCTGAGCGGCAGCACGCGGCGCCTGAGGACGCGCTTTACGCGGCGCCTCGCCGTCGGCCGGTTTGCGCGCGGCAGGACGGCGCGGACGACGCGGTTCAGCGCCCTCTTTACCCTCTTCGCCCGCTTCGCGTTTCGCGGCTTTCTGCTGCTCGCGCTGCGCCTGAACGCGCGCTTTCGCCTCTTCCAGCTGCTGACGCGCATGCTGCACGTGCTGCTCGTCCAGCACGCCGCAGGCGTTGCCGTCGAGATCGACACGCGTCGCGCCGGCTTTAATCCCGTAGAGATAACGCCAGCTGGAGGTATAGAGACGCAGCGCGGAACGCAGCTGGGTCTTGCTCAGACTCATTTCGCCCTGAACGCGCTCCACCAGATCCTGAAAGATACCGATTTTGAGCGGACGCGCTTCACCTTCGGCGCTAAAGCAGTTTGGAAAACGTTCCGCCAGAAAGGCGATCACTTCTTTACTGCTATTCAACTTAGGTTGATTTTCCATGAAATTTCCTGATTACAACGGATTTGCCGACCAGAGCAGGCATGAACAGGCGACATTATAATGACAACATCGCCAAATGCCATGCGATCCAGTCGATTAGCTGCGCGACAGCTGCAAAAATTTTTCGATATCGCTGTCTGCCAGCACGTCGCAAAGCCCATCAGTCAGTGCAACCAACCCAGTTTCATCCTCGCTGTCGAAGCGATTGAACACCGTGCTGTCGATATCCAGAACGCCTACCAGCGCACCATTTACTTTCAGAGGAATCACGATCTCGGCATTGCTGGCCGCGTCGCAGGCGATATGACCCGGAAAGGCGTGCACGTCGTCGACGCGCTGCACGCGATCCTGCGCCAGCGCCGTGCCGCAGACGCCTTTGCCCACTGGAATGCGCACGCAGGCGATTTTGCCCTGAAAAGGGCCCAGCACCAGGGTATCGGCTTCTGTCAGCAGGTAGAAGCCCGCCCAGTTCACGCCTTCAAGGCGTTCATACAGCAGCGCGCTGAAATTGCCCATAGCGGCGAGAAACGACGTCTCGCCCGCGAGCAGCGCGCGCATGTCGCGATTCAAATCAGCGTAAAAGGCAGTTTTGTTCATTATTTAACCATTAACATTAACAACAGAGCGGCTTGATTTAACCGCCCGTTAAAATAAGCACTAAATATCCACCGCCACAAGGTGAATCATAGCGTTAGTTGCTATAACCTTAGATTTTTGTGGATCGAAACGTGGGCCCCGTACGGGCGTGTCAGAAACGTGAAAACGTTTTTTTGCCCCACCACCGCATCCGGTCACAGCGACACATATCTGGGCGAAACGTGCACCACCCTATGAAAATTCACGCCATCAGCCAGCCATTGCCCCACGCACGTTATCAGCGTTGTCCGCAATGCGATACCCTTTTTTCCTTACCGGATGTGAAATCGCATCAGTCTGCCTATTGTCCACGCTGCCATGCGCAAATTATCAGCGGACGCGACTGGTCGATGACCCGGCTAACGGTGATGGCCGCGGCCATTCTGATGCTGATGCCGTTCGCGTTTACCCTGCCGCTGGTGGATATTCGCCTGCTCGGCATGCGCATCAACGCCAGCCTGCTTGGCGGCGTTATCCAGATGGCGGAACAGGGCAACGTGCTCACCGCCTCGATGGTGGCGTTTTGCACCATCGGCGCGCCGGCGGCGCTGGTGGTCGGCATCGGCTATCTGACCCTTGGCCATCGGCTGGGAATGAACCTGCGGCCGGTGCTGCTGATGCTGGAGAAGGTCAAAGAGTGGGTGATGCTCGATATCTATCTGGTGGGCATCGCGGTGGCCTCGATCAAAGTGCAGGACTACGCCTCACTGGAGGTCGGCTACGGGCTGGCCGCCTACCTGACGCTGACGGTACTGAGCCTGCTGACGCTGATCCATCTGAATGTAGAGCAGTTGTGGGAGCATTTTTATCCGCAGAAGCAGTACGCCACCGCGCGCGACAGGCTACAGGTCTGCCTGAACTGCCATAATACCGGTGAGCCGGACGCGCGCGGCCGCTGCCCGCGCTGCCATACCCCGCTCGACTTTCGCCGGCGTCACAGCCTGCAAAAATCCTGGGCGGCGCTGATCGCCTCGGTGGTGCTGCTGATCCCCGCCAACCTGCTGCCGATCTCGGTGGTCTACCTTAACGGTTCGCGCCGCGAGGATACGATTTTCTCCGGCATTCTCGGCCTGGCCTCTGGCAATATTCCGGTGGCGGCGGTGGTGTTTATCGCCAGTATTCTGGTGCCTTTTACCAAGGTGCTGGTGATGCTGACGCTGCTGTTGAGCATCCATTTCCGCTGCGAGCAGGGGCTAAAAACCCGTATTCGCCTGCTACGGGTGGTGACCTGGGTTGGCCGCTGGTCCATGCTCGATCTTTTTGTGATTTCATTAACCATGTCGCTGGTCAATCGCGATCAGCTGCTGGCTTTTACCATGGGACCCGCCGCGTTTTACTTCGGCGCGGCGGTGATCCTGACCATTATGGCCGTTGAGTGGCTCGACAGCCGCCTGCTTTGGGATGCACATGCAACAGGAAACGCCGACTACACCGACTAACGCTACGCTGCGCAGCAAACGTAAAGTCTCTCCATTCTGGCTTCTGCCGATTGTCGCGATGCTGATCGCCGGCTGGCTGCTCTGGACCAACTACGAAGAGCGCGGCACGGTGATCACCATTAACTTCCAGTCGGCGGACGGCATCGTGCCGGGACGCACGCCGATCCGCTATCAGGGCGTGGAGGTCGGCACCGTGCAGGGCATTAACCTGAGCGACGATTACCGCACCATTCAGATCAAGGCGAGCATTAAAAGCGATATGAAAGAGGCGCTGCGCGAGAACACCCAGTTCTGGCTGGTGACGCCGAAGGCCTCGCTGGCGGGAGTATCGGGACTCGACGCGCTGGTGGGCGGCAACTATATCGGCATGATGCCGGGCAGCGGCAAGCCGCGCGAGAGCTTTATCGCCCAGGATACCCAGCCGAAGTACCGCGTCAACACCGGCGAGCTGCTGATCCACCTGCACGCGCCGGACCTGGGCGCGCTCAACTCCGGCTCGCTGGTTTACTACCGTAAAATCCCGGTCGGCCGCGTCTACGACTACAGCATCAACGGCAATACGGACGGCGTCACTATTGATGTGCTGATCGAGCGCCGCTTCAACAACCTGGTGAAAAGCAACAGCCGCTTCTGGAACGTTTCCGGCCTGAGCGCCGACGTCAGCCTGAGCGGCGCGAAGGTGCAGCTTGAGAGCCTGGCGGCGCTGGTCAACGGCGCCATCGCCTTTGACTCGCCAGACGACGCGCCGCCGGCGAAAACAGATCAGAACTACCAGCTCTACCCCGACCTGGCGCACAGCCAGCGCGGCGTGGTGATCACGCTCGATCTGCCCAACGGCAATAACCTGAAAGCGGGCCGCACGCCGCTGATCTATCAGGGGCTGGAAGTCGGCAGCCTGACAAAGCTTAACCTGCTGAGCGGCGGCAAGGTCACGGGCGAGCTGACGCTCGATCCTTCCGTGGTTAGCCTGATGCGCAGCAACACGCGCATCGAGATGCGCAGCCCGAAAGTGAGCCTGACCGACACCAATCTGAGCAGCCTGCTGACCGGCAATACGCTGGAGCTGGTGCCGGGCGACGGCGAGCCGCAGAACCACTTCACCGTGCTGCCCGCCAGCGAGTCGCTGTTGCAGAAGCCTGATGTGCTGACGGTAAAACTCAGCGCGCCGGAGAGCTACGGCATCGACGCCGGTCAGCCGGTGATGCTGCACGGCATGAAAATCGGCCAGGTGATTTCGCGCGAGCTGAATGAGAAAGGCATCCAGTTTGTCGCGGCCATCGAGCCGGGCTATCGCAATCTGGTGCACGGCGACAGCAAATTTATCGTCAACAGCCGGCTCGACGTGAAGTTCGGCCTCGACGGCATGAAGGTGCTGGGCGCCAGCGCCCGCGAGTGGGTGGATGGCGGCATCCGCCTTGAGCCAGGCAATAAAGGCGAGGTGAAAGCGGCCTATCCGCTCTACGCCGACGCCGAAAAGGCAGAAGAAGGCATTATCGGCGATCGCCCTTCCACCACCCTGATGCTGACGGCGAACAGCCTGCCGGACGTGCAGGCCGGCTCGGTGGTGCTCTACCGTAAATATGAGGTGGGCGAGATCGTCGACGTCACGCCGCGCGCCAGCGCGTTCGATATCGCCGTGCATATCAAGCCGGAGTACCGCAAGCTGCTGACCAACGAAAGCGTGTTCTGGGCGGAAGGCGGCGCGCGCGTGCAGCTAAACGGCAGCGGCCTGACGGTGCAGGCGTCGCCGCTGAATCGCGCGCTGCGCGGGGCGATCAGCTTCGACAATATGAGCGGCGCGGCGAACGCCAAAGGCAACAAGCGCACGCTCTATCCTTCCGAGACGGCGGCGCGCGCGGTCGGCAGCCAGATTACGCTGCACACCTTTGACGCCAGCAAGCTGTCAGAGGGGATGCCGATTCGCTATCTCGGCATCAATATCGGCCAGGTCGAGTCGCTGTCGCTGAGCCAGGACAACAATCAGGTGGTGGCGAAAGCGGTGCTCTACCCGGAATATGTGCAGGACTTCGCCCGCAGCGGCAGCCATTTCTCGGTGGTGTCGCCGGAGATCTCCCCGGCGGGCGTTAATCATCTGGAAACCCTGCTGCAGCCCTACGTCAACGTCGACCCCGGCAAGGGCGTGCCGGCGCGCAACTTCGAGCTGCAGGAGAGCACCATTACCGATTCGCGCTACCTGAACGGGCTGACGATCTATGTCGACGCCGCCGAGGCGGGCTCGCTCTCTATCGGCACGCCGGTGCTGTTCCGCGGCGTCGAGGTCGGCACCGTGACCGGCACCTCGCTCGGCAATATGGCGGATCGCGTGCAGATTGCGCTGCGCATCAGCAAAAAGTATCAGCATCTGGTGCGCAACAACTCGGTGTTCTGGCTGGCGTCGGGCTATAACCTCGACTTCGGCCTGATTGGCGGCGTGGTGAAAACCGGCACCTTCCAGCAGTTTATTCGCGGCGGCATTCAGTTTGCCACGCCGCCGACGGTGCCGCTGGCGCCACAGGCGGGCGCGGACAAGCACTTCCTGCTGCAGGATGAAGCGCCGAAAAACTGGCGCAGCTGGGGCACGGCGATCCCTGACCCGCAGCAGTAATAAGACCGGGCAGCCTCGCTGCCCACGCGGAGACGCCCCCTCTCTTTGGGGGCGTCTCAGCAACCGTCCCGGTCACTTCAGACCATTGCGCCAGCTGTTCGAACCGATCTGACGCTTTCATGCTACACTGCCGCCCTGTTTTTTGACCTCAATGCCTTAACTGGAATCTGCCTGTGGCCGACCTTTTCCCCTCTGACTTCCTGGATCTTATGCGCGCGGCGCTGCCCGACGACGCCGAACTGCAACGCTTTATCGCTATCAGCCAGCAGCCGCTGCGCCGCAGCATCCGCGTCAACACCCTCAAGATCGCCGTGGCGGATTTTCTTGCCCAGACGGCGGATTACGGCTGGCGCCTGACGCCGGTGCCCTGGTGCGCGGAGGGTTTCTGGATTGAACGCGACGATGAGAGTTTGCCGCTGGGTAGCGTGGCGGAACATCTGAGTGGGCTGTTCTACATCCAGGAGGCGAGTTCCATGCTGCCGGTCAGCGCGCTGTTCGACGCCGCGCCCGAGGCGCAGCTGGTGATGGATATGGCCGCAGCGCCCGGTTCGAAAACCACTCAGATGGCGGCGCGCATGGGCAATCGCGGCGCGATCCTCGCCAATGAGTTTTCCGCCAGTCGCGTCAAGGTGCTGCACGCCAATATCAGCCGCTGCGGCGTCAGCAATGTCGCCCTGACCCATTTTGACGCGCGCGTCTTCGGCCCCGCCTTGCCGGAACGGTTCGACGCCGTGCTGCTTGACGCGCCCTGCTCTGGCGAAGGCGTGATACGGAAAGATGCGGATGCGCTAAAAAACTGGTCGCTGAGCAGCACCGAGGCTATCGCCGCCACCCAGCGCGACCTGATCGAGAGCGCTTTCCATGCGTTAAAACCGGGCGGCACGCTGGTCTACTCCACCTGCACCCTGAATCAGATCGAGAATCAGCAGGTGGTCGCCTGGCTGCTGGCGCGCTATCCGCAGGCGGTGGAGATCGCGCCGCTCAGCGGTCTGTTTGCCGGCGCCGGGCAGGCGTTGACGCCGGAGGGCTTTTTGCACGTCTTCCCGCAGCTGTTCGACAGCGAAGGCTTCTTTGTCGCGCGGCTACGTAAAACCGACTCGGTGGCGCCGCTGCCGACGCCCGGCTATAAGCTGGGCAAGCTGCCCTTTACGCCGCTGGATAAAAAGAGGACGGCGGAAGTGGCCGCAGCGGCGGCAGCAGTCTGTCTGCGCTGGAACGACGATCTAACGCTATGGCAGCGCGACAAAGAGATTTGGCTGTTTCCCGCGGCGATCGCCCCGCTGCTCAACAGCGTGCGTTTCTCGCGGATCGGGCTGAAGCTGGCCGAGACCTTCGCTAAAGGCTATCGCTGGCAGCATGAGGCGGCGATAGCGCTGGCGCAGCCGGATGGGCAAAACCGCTTTGAGCTGACCGCCGACGAGGCGCTGGAGTGGTATCGCGGGCGGGATATTTTTCCTGACGTGCCGCCGACGCGCGATGAAGCGATAGTGACCTATCAGCAGCAGCCGCTCGGGCTGGCGAAGCGTGTCGGCAGCCGCATTAAAAACAGCTATCCGCGCGAGCTGGTGCGTGACGGCCGGCTGTTCCGCTGAGGCCTACTGCAACCGCAGCAGCGTCAGCGAGTTGCCGAACACCGCGCCAGTGTCGATATAGTGCAAATTGCCCGTTTCCAGCGGATGCTGCAGCGGCGTGTGGCCGAAGTAAAAATCATCCGCGCCGGCGATCCTCGCCGCATCGCCCGCTTTCAGCTGGGCGATGCGCTCGCGATTCCACACCACCTGATGCCAGTCCAGCGGCTGCTCCCACGCGTAGCGGTCTGCCGGATAGTCGGCGTGCGCCACCACCACGATGCGTTCCGCAAGCTGCAGGTGCAGGATCAGCGGCAGGCTTTTCAGCTGCCGCAAGGCGTGACGCGCGGCAATCAGCTGCGCGCCTTTCAGCTGATAAAACCACTCGCCACCGTTCAGGGTCCAGAGCAGCGAATCGTGACACTGTAACGCTTGCAGCGCCATCTCTTCATGATTGCCGCGCACGCAGCGGAACCACGGCTCCTCCAGCAGCTGTAAACAGCCGAGGCTGTCAGGCCCGCGATCGATTAAATCGCCGACGGAGATCAGCAAATCGTTTTGTTTATCGAAGCCCTTTTCCAGCAGCAGCGCATCCAGCTGACTACGGCAGCCGTGCAGATCGCCTACAATCCATATGTTTTGCCAGTTTTCACCGTTGAGATACTGGTAGTGCATTATTAGCCTGCTTGTTAACAACTGGTTTATCTGATGCGGGTTAAAGTATAGCCGGTCACATCTTCAGGGAGGCGTGATGAACAGCCGGAAACAATTTATTAGCGTGCTGGTGCTTATCTTTGTCGGCAGCCTGCTGTTGCTGGAATCGCTGGCGCGTCTGGTGCATTTGCTGTTGGTGGGTTAACGGCCAAACGCTGTTGGCCTGCTTCTCAGATTTTCCGTAATAAAGGGGCGTAAAAGCGCCACTGCGCGGCGATTACTGTTCAGATATCAGGATGTTTCTCCCTGACGAAACTGCGCTAGTGTGAGATCTCAGCCCGTCCACAACGTGGAGCAGATACACACAGCAAAGGAGGGATGGCTGATTACCTCCGTCAGGAGAATAAAAATGGTCGCTGCAACGCTTGATAACGTAAGTTTTAACCTTGATTCTCTCGAAAACGCAGCATTAGAAATCTGTAAAACCAAAGGAATGCTGGGCATGCTGTTGGCGTCAGTATCAACAGAGATTCAGCAGTCCTATTTCCAGCTGTTACGCGAGTCCGGCTTCGATGACGAACTGGTCTGGCTGCAGCAGGTGCTTGAGTCCAGATAAGTGCTCTTGTTGACCCCGGCGCCCGCTGGGGTTTTTCATTTTTGCCGCGGTGCCAGCCGACAAAATGAGACGCAGAGCGCAGGTGAGAAAAAATATTTTTTTGCTCTCCTGTTTTGGCTGGTACGACAAAAAAATGCCCCGCGCCCGCTATCGTTCATTTTTACCTGATAAGCGACAGCTAACGCAGAGAGAAACCAGCAGGACTACCCTGTCAGCCGGTTCTCTCACCGCCCACTGAATTTGTTTCGCTACTGGACAAATCGATCGGTGGCGCCCTTCCCTGGACAGGCTGCGATTACGGTTTTAATGCAGGCGGCACGGTGCCGGACAGCTCCTGCTCGCTTTGCGCGCCGGAACCGGGACGCGCATGGCCCAGCAGCGGCTCGTCGCCCAGCAGCTCGGGCTTCTCTTTCGCCGTAAACTGGGCTTTGCCGTCAAATGAAGGACCTTCGCACCAGCGGCCTTTCGGCAGCGGTTTATCCAGCGAGGTGTTGAGCACGTAGTAGGAGTGCTCGCTCGCCTCTTCGCTTTGCGGGAAGCTGTTGGGGATCGGCAGCGAGGCGTTGAGCCCGCCCATCTCCTCAATCACCGCCAGCCACTGCTGCTGGTGCATGGTGTCGCGGGCGATGAGGAATGAAAGGAAGTCCTTCATGCCGGTGTCTTCCGTCAGGTTGTAGAGACGGGTCGCCAGCACGCGGCCTGTCGCTTCCGCCGTTACGTTGGCCAGCATATCAGCCGCCACGTTGCCGGACGCATAGATATGGCTCATATCAAAGGGCACGCCGTTGGCATTGACCGGCATCGCCGCCAGACCGGAAGAGAGGATATGGCGCGGATTCATGCCGCCCAGCACCGCATTGACCACCGGATCTTTCGCCGAGGCTTCCTGGTAGGACAGGGGAGCCCCTTCCAGGTTGAGCGCGACGGCGTGCGCCAGCATTTCGATATGCGCCAGCTCCTCCGTCGCAGTGGAGATCAGCAGATCGCGGATACGCGCATCGCCGCGCGCGCCCATCGCCTTGAAGAAATACTGCATTGCCACACGAATTTCCCCTTCAACCCCGCCGATCGCCTGTTGCAGCAGCATAGCAAATTCGGGATCCGCTTTATCGACGCGAACAGGGTATTGAAGTTTTGATGAATGGTGGAACATATTTTATCTCCTGGCTTTTTTACAAGAATAAGCCGGACAAGCCTGGAAGAGGTTCGTGGAAAATGAAAGCGTGACCGTAAACTTTTCGGAATCGCTATCAGCGGCAAATTAACCGGCAACCGAGAAATATTAATCAGTTAGCGCAGAGAAAAATGATTGGCTATTTTACGCCACCCTCATTATTTCAGGCATAATATGCGCACCCTTTATAAGGATATATATCCGCGCCTTTTCCACTGTTGCGTTTTTTTGCGAGGTTATTTTTCTGTCAGCCAGGCAGAGGCGGCGATATTTGCTGGCGCCATCCTCCGTCAGGGAAAATCAAAGCAGGAAAGGATGAGTTTGTGTCGACGGGCGCGCAGGCATATCAGCGCTGCGCGCGGCGTGTCGGGCGGCAGGATGCTACTCTTTAAGCGGCGGCTGAGCGTTAATCAGCGGGGAAACGCCACTGATTTCCGCCAGGCCCGCCTGATTCAGCTGGTTATCGGCGCTGTCGACTGCGCGGGAAATGGTCAGCAGCTCCTGGAACTCCTGCAGCAGAATAGCGGCGTCAGATTTCAGCATCTCGTCGGAATCGGCTGAATCGATTACGGTATTGATAGCCTTATTGGCGCTGTCGATCATCTCGGTGACGCCGCCCTGCCTGCTGACGGCCAGCACCAGCGCGCTGATTAACAGCGACTGCGCCTCTACGCGCGCCGTCAGCTGCTTGGTTTCCGCATCGATTTTGGATATTTTAGCCAGCATGCTCAGCACAACATTTTTCATAACCGTCTCCCTGTAAAACAGGGATCTTACCTTGCTGCGTATTGTCGGCAAGCTGAAAAATCTTAATTCGTTAACTGGCCCTGCGCCGCGCCGCCTGAAAGCGCGGCCTCGCGCAAAAAGGCGATTGCAGAGCATAAAAAAACCCCGACATCAGATGCCGGGGCTGGTGGTCTACACAGAATGTATCAGGTTCTGTTGGTCAGGACTTGCGTCCGCCGCTATGGCTATTCTGACCACCTTTTTTACCTGCTTCAGAAGCTTTTTCACGGTCGCCGGCGAAACCACCGCCGCTGTGCTGACCGCCTTTTTTACCAGCCTCTGACGCTTTTTCAGGATTATTTGCGAAATTACCTGAACCACCACGATGCTCGGCCATCATATCCTCCTGGATATATTGTCATTGGGTCAATGGCAACCGGCATAAATCTATTACGCCAGCCGTATTTCGTGTTGCATGATTAAGACTAGCCGAGCTGAGGTTATCTGCAAGGCAATTCCTGACCAGTAAAAATATTTTCGCCCTTAACGAAGCGACAGCGCCAAAATTAAACCCAGCGGGAAATCGGTATAATAACCTTACGAACAGGAACTTAGAGAAATAACAGTCAGGGAAGCACGCGGGCCTTATTCATACTTATTTACCAATGCCCATATAAATACATGTCACGTCACAAGGTTAAGGCAAAAGGTTAATAGTGGCAGAGAGGAATCCTGAAAGGCGGCTAAATTCAGAGCACAAAAAAAGACCGAACACGATTCCTGTATTCGGTCCAGGGAAATGGCTCGTTGAGAGCCGTGCGCTAAAAGTTGGCATTAATGCAGGCGATGTCGCCTTGCAACTTAAGGTTAGCCCACGTCTGTGGAAATGCCAGCGATCGCTCAGGCAGCGGAAATCCGCAGGATCAGTTTGTGATCCTGACGGCAGAATCAGTGGAAAACGGCGCGCAAGCGAACCGCGCCGGAGAAGGTATTATTTATCGCACAGCGCCTGCGTGCGCTCGACGATTGGCTGCAGGCTCATCATCTGGCCCGGGTGGCTTTTATCTTCCGCCTGGATCACCGAAATCGGCTGCGCTTTCACCTGACCGGACTTCACGCGCGCGTCGGCTTTATCGTTAAGCGGATACTGCATCAGCGTGCTGGGGTTAATGGCGAACAGCGAACCGTCTTTCTCACAGGTCAGCATCACTTCTTCACGGCTAAAAGGCCAGGCTGCCTTGCCCACTTCAAAACGGCTCACGGTAATAATTTCTGCCGCCAGCGCCTGGCCACAGAGAGAGAACAACAGCATTGCGGGGATCACTTTCTTCAGCAACATAGCCTACCTTTTTACTCAGTCAAAACGGGTCATACTCAGGCTGGCGACAGCGTGGCGAAAATGCTGACCAGACCCACCACAGCGCATGCCAGCAGCAGCTCAAGCTGCGTCATACGGATAAATTTTTGCTGCGCGCCCTGCCCCGCGAGGCGGAAACGCGGCACCAGCAGATAACGGTTAACCAGCGCGATAGCGACCATCAGGGCCACCAGCGCCACCTTTATTAACAGCAGATCGCTGTAGAGGCCAGCGTGCCACTGGCGCGGCCAGCCGGCGATAAGCAGCGCGTTGACGATGCCGGTCAGCAGCGTGACAGCAACGGCCAGATGACCGTAGCGCGAAAAGCGCATCATGGCGCGAATCGCGTCGCTGCGGCGATCGATTTTCCGCGCTTCGCGCATCAGGATCAACAGCGGCAACAGGCCGCCGCTCCAGAACGCGGCGCCGATAAGATGCAGCGCGTGATTGCCCTGCTGCAGCGCGCCGGTTACTCCTTCGCGCATCGCCGCATGTCCGATCATCGCCATGCAGCCCAGCTGCAACAGGGCGCCTGCCAGCCACGCCTGCTGCCGCCGCTCACCGCGCAGCAGGCTGGCCAACAGCGTTACGCCAGCCACCCCGGTTTCCCATTGCCAGACAACGCCGAAGCGCGTGCTGAGCACGGCGCGCCAGATCCCGCTGTCGCTCAGGTTGCGCCAGTCACCGCTCATCAACGCCAGCTGGGTCGCCAGCATCAGCAGCGCGCTGAGCAGTGCCAGCGAGGCGCACAGGCGCATGAGCGGCATAAGGCGCTGCGCCAGCGCACGGCGATAGCGCGGCAGCGCCAGTAGCGTAGTATAAAACGCGCTGCCCGCCAGCAGCATCACAGCGCCAAAATGGAGCGCACGCAGCAGGATCCAGAGAAGAGACACAGACTATTTTACGCGGAAGCGGGTGCTGCCCTGGGTTTTATGACCATCCACCGACAGCACATGCCACTTAACCTGATAGTCGCCCGCCGCCAGCGGCGTTTTCAGGGAAAGGATCAGGCGGTTGCGCTGCTGCGCGTCCTGCTGCGCCTTATCGCCGGCGAGGCTGTGTTTATCCGCGCCCAGCAGCGTAATGCCGCTAAACGCAGGCTCCACATCTTCGCTAAACGTCAGGATCAGCGCCTGCGGCGAGGCGGCGACCACCGCGTTGTCGGCCGGCTCCGACGACGTCAGGTGTGCGTGCGCCAGCGCCGGCTGGCTAATCAACCACAGCGCGGCGCTGGCCAGCGCGGCGGCGCCTGATAAAAATGCTCTTTTTTGCATGGGATCATCCTCTTAGCCAACGCATCGGCGGCAAACGTGGCGCAAGGATACGCCGAGGTTTTTGAGGTGTCGAGGGCCAGCAATGCTATCCTTTGCCCTTGATTCAGACAGGGATAAGCATTATTTTTGCCCCCTGTCTTCAGGAGATCCCCATGAGCCATAACCTCGCCCTGCTTTCTCAGCAAGAGAAAGATAAAGTCAACGTTGAACTGGCCGCAGCGGGCGTGGCGTTCAAAGAGCGCTACAACATGCCGGTGGTGGCAGAGATGGTTGAGTACGAGCAGCCGGCTGCGCTGCGCGACTGGTTCCGCCAGCGTCTGATGCACTATCGCCAGGCGTCGCTGAACTTCTCGCGCCTGCCCTATGAACCCAAAATGAAGTAAATTATGCTACGCGTCATTGATACTGAAACCTGCGGGCTGCACGGCGGCGTCGTGGAAGTGGCGTCTGTTGACGTCATCGACGGGCAGATCGTCAACCCTATGAGCGACCTGATCCTGCCGGATCGCCCCATCAGCCGTCAGGCGATGGCGGTGCACCGCATTACCGAAGCGATGGTGGCAGGCAAGCCGACGATTGAAGAGGCGATAGGCCGTTATCACGGCAGCGCCTTTTACGTGGCGCATAACGCCAGCTTTGACCGCCGCATGCTGCCGGAAATGCACGGCGACTGGATCTGCACCATGGTGCTGTCGCGTCAGCTGTGGCCCGGCATTAAATATGGCAATCAGGCGCTGCGCCACAGCCTGAAGCTGGAGGTGACGCCGCCCGCCGATCTGCACGCCCACCGCGCGCTTTACGACTGCTACGTTACCGCCGCGCTGCTAATCCGCATTATGGAGATCTCCGGCTGGGACGCGACGCAGATGGCGCAGCGCTGCCAGCCCGCCAGCGTGGCGGGCGACGTGCTGCCGTTCGGCAAGTATCGTGGCCAAAGCGTCGCCGCTATCGCGCGCAAAGATCCGCGCTATCTGCGCTGGGTGCTGGAAAACGTGCGCGATTTGCGCCCGCCGCTGCGGCAGGCGCTGCGCAAATATATCAGCGACGATCAGTAATCACGCTGCGGCGGCAGGCTGCCCTGCGCCAGCGCGATCAGGAAGGTCAGCTCCAGCGCGATCCCCTCATAGGATTTGTAGCGTCCCGATTTTCCGCCGTGACCGGCGTCCATATCGGTGCAGAGCATCAACAGATTGTGGTCGGTCTTGAGCGCGCGCAGCTTCGCCACCCACTTCGCCGGCTCCCAGTACTGCACCTGCGAGTCGTGCAGCCCGGTGGTCACCAGCATATGCGGGTAGGCTTTCGCCTCGACGTTGTCATAGGGGCTGTACTGACGGATGTATCCGTAATAGTCCGCCTCGTTGGGATCGCCCCACTCGTCATATTCACCTGTGGTCAGCGGGATCGACTCATCCAGCATGGTGGTCACCACGTCGACAAAAGGCACCTGCGCCACCACGCCGTGAAACAGCTGCGGCGCCATATTGATCACCGCGCCCATTAACAGGCCGCCTGCGCTGCCGCCCATGGCGTAGAGCTGCTCGGGCTGACCGAAGCCTTTTTTCACCAGCGCCTGCGTCACGTCGATAAAGTCGGTAAAGCTGTTCATCTTATTGAACAGGCGGCCACCGTCATACCACTGCTGTCCCAGCTCCCCGCCGCCGCGCACGTTAATCAGCGCGTAGACGAAGCCGCGTTCGAGCAGGCTCAAGCGGCTGACGCTAAAGTCCGCTTCCATATTGCTGCCGTAGGCGCCATAGCCGTATACCAGCATTGGGTTTTTGCCCGGCTGATAGTGTTTGCGGTGATAGACAAGCGACACCGGCACTTCCGTGCCGTCGCGCACCGTGATCCAGTGGTGCTCGCTTTTGTAATTGTCGGGATCGAAGTTGCCGACCGCGCTCTGTTTGAGAATACGCCGTTCGCCGGTGTCCATATCGAGTTCGAACAGCGTGGTGGGCGTGGTCATCGAGCCGTAGCCGTAGCGCAGCTTGCTGGTTTCTGGCGAGGGATTAAACGCCAGCCAGGTCACGTAGGTGGGATCGTCGAAGGCGATGCCGGTGTCTTCGCCGGTTTGCCAGTGGATCTGACGCAGGCTGGTCAGGCCGCGCTGGCGCTCCTCGACCACCAGCCAGTCGCGGAACAGCTGGAAGTCCTCCATCACCACATGGTCGCGCGGCGCAATCAGGGTTTCCCAGCGCGACTCCTCCAGCCAGCGCGTGCGGTAGAGCCCGAAGTTCTTCCCTTCCCGGTTCGAGCGGATATAAAACTGATGCTGGTAGTGATCCAGGCTGTACTCATGATCTTTACGGCGCGGCAGAAAGACCTGCGGCGTGGCGTCCGGGAAGCCGGCGTCGAGCAGCTGGATCTCGCTGGAATTGGTGCTGAACAGCGCAATCAGAATAAAGTGGTCGGACGTAGTTTTATGCACGCTGAGATGATAGGTGTCGTCCTGCTCTTCATACACCAGCCGATCGTCGCTTTGCGGCGTGCCGAGTTCATGACGCCAGACCTGATAGGGCAGCAGCGTCTGCTCATGCTTGCGCACGTAGTAGAGCGTGCGGGAGTCGTTGGCCCAGGCGAGGCTCGATGAGGCGTTGTTCAGCACCTCTGGATACCAGCTCCCTTTCTCCAGGCAGCGAAAGCGAATGCCGTACTGTCGCCGGGAAAGGAAGTCCTCTGCCAGCGCCATCACCTTATTGTCGGGGCTGATGCTCAGCGTCCCCATGGTATAGAACTCACTGTGCGAGGCGCGCTGGTTGGCGTCCAGCAGCAGCGTCCACTCGTCGTTGACGGCGCTGTCGGCGGGCTGGCGATAATAGGCAGCATATTCGTTGCCGCTCTCATAGCGGCTCTGATAGCGATAGCCGTTATGCACATAGGGAACCGAATGGTCCTGCGGCGGCAGGCGATCGACAATCTCCTTTAATATGCGGTTCTGCAGCGGCTGCTGGGTCGCCATGATCTGCTTGCCGTAGTTATTTTCGGCGCGTAGATAGTCCAGCACCTCTTCATTATCGCGCTTGTCGTCGCGCAGCCAGTAGTAATCGTCCACGCGCGTTTCGCCGTGGAGCGTCATGGCGTGGGGGATTTTTTTTGCGATGGGGGCCTGCATGCGGTGTCTCCCTGTTATTGATATCCCTTAAGGGTGGCATCAGGTCGCTGGGAAGCCAAATTTTTGTGCGTAACACCTTGTTATTGCGGCCGCACCGGGCGCCCGTGGCGCGCTTAATCCGCCGGAATGCGCGCTTTTTGCTCGCGCAGATCGTTTTCGATGCCGTCGCGCACATCCTGCGGGATCTTCAGCGCGTCGCCCAGCGCGGTAAGGTAGCTGCGCTCCATAAAGTGATCGACGTCGATGGCGGCGCAGCTCAGGAAATAGAGTTCCAGCGCTTCGTCTTCGTTTTTCACGTCTGCCGCCAGCCAGGCGGGATCGAGCGGACGACTCATCGCCTGCTGGATCAGCGCTTCCGCCTGCTGCCCATAGCCCGACTCGTGAATGCTGCGCTCGATGGCGGCGCGCTCTTTAGCGTCGATATGGCCGTCGCTTTTGGCGGCGAACACCAGCGCCGTCACCAGCCGCTCGGCGCGCTGGTCCGCCGGGGTTTGCAGCTCGCCAAAGCCCGCGTCATTCTGGTGGGTGTCACGCACGCGCTGCTTATATTTATTCCACAGCAGCGCGCCCGCCGCCGCGCCGCCGCCGATAATCAGCGCTTTGCCGCCATAGTCGGTTAACAGCTTGCGCGACTTTTTACTGGCGATCAGCAGGCCCGCCAGGCCACCCAGCGCGCCGGGTGCCAGCATATCGTTCAAACCGCCGTTGCCGCCGCTGTGACCTTTCTTCGCCAGCAGCGACTGAAGCTGCTGCAACAGGTTGTTCATCGTTCACTCCTTCTTTAGGCGATAAGGCCCCTACTCTGCCCTGGCGGACGTCAGGTAACGTCAAGGTGAGAAAAGAGAGGCAAAGCAGAGGAGGATGAGAACGCAAACGTTTTCGTTTATACTGCGCGCGCGTTTTGACTCACAGGTGAAATTATGACGACTCTTGGAACTGCGCTGCGTCCGGCGGCGACGCGTGTCATGCTGTTAGGCTCGGGCGAGCTGGGTAAGGAAGTGGCGCTGGAGTGCCAGCGACTGGGTGTGGAAGTGATTGCGGTCGATCGCTACGCCGATGCGCCTGCGATGCACGTGGCGCACCGCAGCCACGTAGTGAACATGCTTGACGGCGAGGCGCTGGCCGCGCTGATTGCGCAGGAAAAGCCCGATTACGTGGTGCCGGAGATCGAAGCGATCGCCACGGAGAAGCTGGTTGAGCTGGAGCAGCAGGGCCAGCGCGTGGTGCCGACCGCGCGCGCCGCGCGCCTGACCATGAACCGCGAAGGCATTCGCCGTCTGGCGGCGGAAGAGCTGTCGCTGCCGACCTCAAGCTACCGCTTCGCCGACAGCAAGGCGAGCTTCGACGCGGCAACGGCAGAGATCGGCTTTCCCTGCATCGTTAAGCCGGTGATGAGTTCGTCAGGCAAAGGCCAGAGCTTTATCCGCGACGCGAGCCAGCTGGAGCACGCCTGGGAGTATGCGCAGCAGGGCGGCCGCGCCGGCGCAGGTCGCGTAATCGTCGAGGGCGTGGTCAACTTCGATTTTGAAATTACGCTGCTGACCGTCAGCGCGGTAGATGGCGTTCACTTCTGCGCGCCGATTGGTCATCGTCAGGAAGATGGTGACTACCGCGAATCCTGGCAGCCGCAGCAGATGAGCGAGCGGGCGCTGCAGCGCGCGCAGGCGATCGCCGGCGAGGTGGTAAAAGCGCTGGGCGGCTACGGCCTGTTCGGCGTCGAGCTGTTTGTCTGCGGCGATGAGGTGATCTTCAGCGAAGTTTCGCCGCGTCCGCACGACACCGGCATGGTGACGCTGATTTCGCAGGATCTCTCTGAGTTCGCGCTGCACGTGCGCGCCTTTCTCGGCCTGCCGATTGGCGCGATCCGCCAGTACGGTCCCTCTGCGTCGGCGGTGATCCTGCCGCAGCTGCACAGCCAGAATGTTCAGTTCGTCAATGTGGAAGCGGCGCTGGGCGCCGGTCTGCAGCTGCGCCTGTTCGGCAAGCCGGAAATCGCCGGTTCGCGCCGTCTCGGCGTGGCGCTGGCGAGCGGTGACAGCGTGGATGACGCCGTTGCGCGCGCCATTACCAGCGCCGCAGCGGTAAAAGTAGAAGGGTAAGAGAGAGCGGTGAGCGCCCTGCTCACCGCTTGCGGTTACTGCGCGCCCGCTACCGCTTCGCGCGCCAAGCGAGTAATACGATCCCAGTCGCCTGACTCCAGCGCGTCGTTTGGCACCAGCCAGGAGCCGCCGATGCAGAGCACGCTCTTCAGCGCCAGGTAGTCGCGATAGTTGGCGGGCGAGATGCCGCCGGTCGGGCAGAAACGCACCTGCGGGAAGGGACCGCCGATCGCCTGCAGCGCCTTGACGCCGCCGTTTGCTTCCGCCGGGAAGAATTTAAACTCGCGCAGGCCGTAATCCATGCCGGTCATCAGCTCGGAAACGGTGCTGATGCCGGGAATAAGCGGCACCGGGCCTTCTACCGCCGCCTTCAGCAGCGGCTCGGTAATGCCGGGGCTGATCACAAACTGCGCGCCCGCCTCGGTCACTTCCTGCAGCTGCTGGGTGTTGATCACCGTGCCCGCGCCGACGATGGCGTCCGGCACCTCTTTGATCATCAGGCGCAGCGCGTCCATCGCCACCGGCGTGCGCAGCGTCACTTCCAGCACGCGCACGCCGCCGGCCACCAGCGCTTTCGCCATCGGCACCGCATGTTCCAGCTTGTTCACCACGATCACCGGCACCACAGGTCCAGTGGTCAGAATCTTTTCAGCACTCGTCTTCCAGTTCTTCATCAGTTCCCCTTGCTTATCCATACCGGCGACTGCCGCGCAGCGCGCCATCAATGCGCCACTACCATACAGGATCGCCTTCCGCATCGTCTATCCGCCCGGCGCTGTTTTTGAAACTGCGGTTCAGTTTTCTGCACGCAAAAGCCCGCATAGCGCGGGCTGTTTTCAGGATTATTCGAACTCGTTCCAGGAACGGCCGTCTCGGGTGATCATCGCCACGGACGCCACCGGCCCCCAGGTGCCCGCCTGATAAGGCTTGGAGGAGTCGCCGTCGGCGGCCCAGGCGTCGATAATGGAGTCAACATAGGTCCATGCCGCTTCCACCTCGTCGCGGCGCACAAACAGCGCCTGGATGCCGCGCATCGTCTCCAGCAGCAGACGCTCATAGGCGTCGGCCAGATGCGACTGGTTGAAGGTTTCCGAGTAGCTCAGATCCAGCTTAGTGGTCTGCAGCTTGTGCTTGTGATCCAGACCCGGCACCTTGTTGAGGATCTCGATATCGACGCCTTCGTCCGGCTGCAGACGGATGGTCAGCTTGTTCTGCGGCAGTTCGGAGTAGGAGTCCTTGAACAGGTTCATCTCCGGGTTCTTAAAGTAAACCACTACCTCAGAGCATTTGGTCGGCAGACGCTTGCCGGTGCGCAGGTAGAACGGCACGCCCGCCCAGCGCCAGTTGTCGATATCGACGCGAATGGCGACAAAGGTCTCTGTCGAACTCGATTTATTGGCGCCCTCTTCTTCAAGGTAGCCCGGCACCTTTTTGCCCTGCACGAAGCCGGCGGTGTACTGGCCGCGCACGGTTTTGTCGCGTACGTTGGTCTGATCGATGCGGCGCAGCGAGCGCAGCACCTTCACTTTTTCGTCGCGAATGGCGTCGGCGCTCAGGTCGGACGGCGGCGACATGGCGATCATGGTGAGGATCTGCAGCAGGTGGTTCTGGATCATATCGCGCATCTGGCCCGCCTGGTCAAAGTAGCCCCAGCGTCCTTCGATGCCCACCTCTTCCGCCACGGTGATCTGCACGTGGTCGATGGTGCGGTTGTCCCAGTTATTGACGAAGATCGAGTTGGCAAAGCGCAGCGCCAGCAGGTTGAGCACCGTCTCCTTGCCGAGATAGTGGTCGATACGGAACACCTGGCTCTCGTCGAAGAATTCGCCCACCGCGTCGTTGATCTCTTTCGAGGTTTCCAGCGAGGTGCCAAGCGGCTTCTCCATTACCACGCGCGCCGGCTTCGCGTTCAGCTTCGCCGATCCCAGTCCCTTGCAGATGGCGCCAAAGGTGCTGGGCGGCATGGCGAAATAGTTAATGGTGGTGCGCTTGTCCTGGTCGAGCATTTTGCCCAGTTTAGGGAAATGAGAGGTGTCGTTGACGTCGAGATTGCAGAAGTCGAGGCGGTTGCTGAGTTTGTCCCACAGCGCTTCGTCGATCTTCTCCTTCATAAAGGTTTCCAGCGCTTCACGCACCACTTTGGTGTAGGCTGCTTTATCCCACTCGGCGCGTCCCACGCCGATAATGCGGGTTTCCTCGTGGATCTGTCCCGCTTTTTCCAGCTGATACAGTGAAGGCAACAGTTTCCGGCGCGCAAGATCGCCTTTGGCACCGAATATCACCAGATCGCATGCCTGGGCTGTTTGTGTTACCGCCATTTTCCTCTCCTCATTGCAGGATGATCCCGTTGGCGTTTGCATCCTCGTCCACCGGGTCCGTGTTGTAATTTTCTTTCAGCACAATGTACTTATTTCAGGGGGTCAGGTAAACCGACTCTATGCTGGTCCGCAGAGTTAACTCTGGACGGAATAAGGCGTGCCGATGTGATACTGCGTGCGCTTTTACCCAATTTAGTGCGGCGGACGATCTCCGGCAAAACTTAATCCGGCTCAAATTATGACAAAAAATATCCCCGTCGACTTATCCTCACTTGCGCGCGGTCATGGCGAACGCGGTATATTCACGCTTTTATCCCCTCTCTGCCAGTCATCGCTGGCATCGATCAAAGCGATAATGGTCATCCACTTATGAATATGCTGGAAAAAATCAGCGCGCAGCTGGCGGCGCTCAGCAAATCTGAGCGCAAAGTCGCCGAGCAGATCCTCGCGGCGCCGCAGGAGGCAATCCATGCCAGTATCGCCCGCCTGGCGCGCGCCGCCGAGGTGAGCGAGCCCACCGTTAATCGCTTCTGCCATCGGCTGGGCGCGCACGGCTTTCCCGCTTTTAAACTGCAGCTGGCGCAGAGCCTGGCAAAGGCGCCCAGCTGGGTCAGCCGCGACGTCGACGAGCATGACGACGCCGAACGCTATAGCCATAAAATTTTCGACTCGGCGCTGGCGGGTCTGCAGCGGGTGCGCGACCAGCTCGATCTCGGTGTCATTCGCGCAGCGGTGGCGGCGTTGTCGCAGGCGCATAAAGTGGCCTTTTTTGGCCTGGGCGCGTCGGCGGTGGTGGCGCACGACGCCTTCAATAAATTTCTGCGTTTTAATCTGCCGGTGGTCTGGTCAGAGGATATTGTGATCCAGCGCATGAGTTGTATAAATAGTCGGCCTGGTGACGTGTTTGTTTTGATTTCACATACTGGCCGCACGAAAAATATGATAGAACTGGCTCGCCTGGCCGGTGTAAACGGTTCCACCGTGATAGCCGTCACGTCTCCCGCTTCGCCGCTGGCAGAGGTCGCCACGCTGGCGCTCACGCTTGATGTCCCGGAAGATACCGATGTCTATCTGCCGATGGTTTCCCGCCTGGCGCAGCTTACCGTTATCGACGTGCTCGCCACCGGCTTTATTCTCGAACGCGGCAGCGCGTTTCGCGAAAACTTAAAGCGGGTAAAAGAGGCGTTAAAAGATTCCCGTCTCGATAAAGCCGTCGCGACGGAAAACGCAGCAGAGCAAAAAAATTAACATCACATTCACAATGTGAGTCGTATCACAGGCTGTCCTTCAGTTAGAATAATGTTCACGCCCTTTCCACTTTAGGGGATACGCAAATTTGTCAACGGAGTCCTTCATGTCAAGACGTCTCAGAAGAACCAAAATCGTTACAACCCTCGGCCCGGCCACTGACCGCGATAATAATCTGGAAAAAATCATCGCCGCAGGCGCCAACGTTGTGCGACTCAACTTCTCTCACGGCACCCCGGAAGATCATCAGCTGCGCGCCAACAAAGTGCGCGAAATCGCCGCTAAGCTGGGTCGCCACGTCGCGATTCTGGGCGATCTGCAGGGCCCGAAAATTCGCGTGTCCACCTTTAAAGAGGGCAAAGTGTTCCTCAACGTGGGCGATCGCTTTCTGCTCGACGCCAGCCTGAGCAAAGGCGAAGGCGATAAAGAGAAAGTCGGCATCGACTATAAAGGCCTGCCGGAAGATGTGGTGCCGGGCGATATCCTGCTGCTCGACGATGGACGCGTGCAGCTGAAGGTGCTGGAAGTTCAGGGCATGAAAGTGTTCACCGAAGTCACTGTCGGCGGCCCACTCTCTAACAATAAAGGTATTAACAAGCTCGGCGGCGGCCTGTCGGCGGAAGCGCTGACGGAGAAAGACAAGGCGGACATCATCACCGCCGCGAAGATCGGCGTCGACTATCTGGCGGTCTCCTTTCCGCGCAGCGGCGAAGATATGAACTATGCGCGTCGTCTGGCGCGCGAAGCGGGCTGCGAGGCGCAGCTGGTGGCGAAGGTAGAGCGCGCCGAAGCGGTCGCGACTCAGGAAGCGATGGACGATATTATTCTCGCCTCCGACGTGGTGATGGTGGCGCGCGGCGATCTCGGCGTCGAGATCGGCGATCCCGAACTGGTGGGCATTCAGAAGGCGCTTATCCGCCGCGCGCGTCAGCTGAACCGCACCATTATCACCGCCACGCAGATGATGGAGTCGATGATCACCAATCCGATGCCAACGCGCGCCGAGGTGATGGACGTCGCCAACGCCGTGCTGGACGGCACCGACGCCGTGATGCTGTCGGCGGAAACCGCCGCCGGCCAGTATCCGGCCGAGACCGTTTCCGCGATGGCCAAAGTCTGCCTTGGCGCGGAGAAGATCCCGAGCGTCAACGTCTCTAAACACCGTCTGGAAGTGACCTTCGACAATGTGGAAGAGGCGATCGCCATGTCGGCGATGTATGCGGCGAACCACCTGCAGGGCGTCACCGCGATCATCACCATGACCGAGTCTGGCCGTACGCCGCTGATGACCTCGCGCATTACCTCTGGCCTGCCGATTTTCGCTATGTCGCGTCATGAACGCACCCTGAACCTCACCGCGCTCTATCGCGGCGTGACGCCGGTTTTCTTTAACAGCGACAACGACGGCGTGGTTGCCGCCCACGATGCGATCAATCTGCTGCGCGACAAAGGCTTCCTCGTTGCCGGCGACCTGGTGATTGTGACCCAGGGCGACGTGATGGGCGCCACCGGCACCACCAACACCAGCCGGGTGCTGCGCGTAGACTAATCTCGCGCCTCTCTGCTGTAGTATGCGGTAAACAACGCGACTGCCTGGCGGTCGCGTTTTATTTTTTTAAAAGGAGTCTGGATGCCCCGCTATCAACCCGTCAGCAAGCTGACAGCAGGTCTGCTGCTGTTTCCGCTGGCGCTGGTGCTGTTTGAGTTCGCCACCTATATCGCGCACGATATGATCCAGCCCGGCATGCTGCTGGTGACGCAGGAGTTCGGCGTCGGCCCGGAGTGGGTTTCGACCTCGCTCACCGCCTATCTGCTCGGCGGCGTGGTGCTGCAATGGCTGCTTGGCCCGCTCTCCGATAAATTTGGCCGTCGCCCGGTGATGCTGGGCGGCATTATCTTCTTTATTCTGGCCTGCGCGCTCACCACCTGGGTCGGCTCGATTCGCGAGTTTGTCGCGCTGCGTTTTATTCAGGGCATCAGCCTCTGTTTTATCGGCGCGGTGAGCTACGCGGCGGTTCAGGAGGCGTTCGACGAGGCGCTGGCGGTACGCGTCATGGCGCTGATGGCAAACGTCGCGCTGCTGGCGCCGCTGGCCGGTCCGCTGGCGGGTGCTGCCTGGCTGACGGTGGCGAGCTGGCGCAGTATGTTCTGGCTGTTCGCGTTGCTGAGCGCCGTCGCCCTGCTGATTTTATGGCGCGTAATGCCGGAAACCGCCGGCGACCGCAGCCACTCGGTGGCGCTGCCGCAGCTGGTGCGCACCTATCGTCAGCTGGCGCGTGATCGTATGGTGATGCTGGGCTCGTTCGCCATCGGGCTGGTGTTTATTCCTGTTCTGACCTGGGTGGCGCTCTCGCCGGTGATTTTAATGCATGAGGAGCAGCTGTCGCGCATGCACTATGCGCTGCTGCAGCTGCCGGTGTTTCTGGCGATGATCGCCGGGAATATTACGCTCGGCAAACTGGCGGGCCGCGTGCCTATCGAGCAGCCGGTGAAGTTCGCCGCCTGGCCAATTTTGTTGGGGCTGGGCATCGCGCTGCTGGCGAACCTGCTCGATCACTACAGTTACCTGTTCCTGACCGCCGGGCTGAGTCTTTACGCCTTCGGCGCAGGCATGGTCAACGCCGGGCTCTACCGTCTGACGCTCTACGCCAGCGACGCCGGTAAAGGCAGCGTGGCGGCGATGCTGGGAATGATCAGTATTTTGACGCTGGCGGTGGGCATTGAGCTGGCGAAAAGCGGCTACTTCAGCGGCGGCACACCCTGGTTTAGCCTGATCAACTTCGCC
Source organism: Pantoea sp. Z09 (assembly GCF_022394795.1). Taxonomy (NCBI): domain Bacteria; kingdom Pseudomonadati; phylum Pseudomonadota; class Gammaproteobacteria; order Enterobacterales; family Erwiniaceae; genus Pantoea; species Pantoea sp. Z09. The sequence continues at coordinate 1,613,167 of NZ_CP092373.1, read as the reverse complement.
AGCGGCGTGCTCTGGTTTGTGCTGGTGACGCTGTTCCTGCGCGAACGCAAGCGGCGTGCGCGGGTAACGGCACTGTCACAGTAAAGGTGCAGATGCGTGTAGCCTGGCCCGATCGCAAAGTCGCACAAGGCCTCCCTGCGCGCTCGGCCCAGGCTACCCGCCTGTCAGGCTAATCAGCCGTTACGCCTCGCTATTTACGCGGATAAAGCTCTTTGCGCTTATAGGGCTCGATATCGCCCTCTTTGCGCGTCTTCAGCAGCTTCAAAATCCAGGTGTACTGCTCGGGATGGGGACGTACGAAGATTTCCACCTCTTCATTCATGCGGCGCGCCAGCGTGCGATCGTCCGCTTCCAGCAGATCGTCCATTGGTGGACGGACAAAAATATCGAGCTGGTGCGTTTTGCCGTTATAAACCGGGAACAGCGGCACCACGCGCGCGCGACACACCTTCATCAAACGGCCCACCGCAGGCAGCGTCGCTTTATAGGTGGCGAAGAAATCAACAAACTCGCTGTGCTCCGCGCCGTGATCCTGATCGGGCAGATAGTAACCCCAGTAGCCCTGGCGCACCGAGCTGATAAAGGGTTTGATGCCGTCGTTGCGGGCGTGCATGCGGCCGCCAAAACGGCGGCGGGCGCTGTTCCAGATATAGTCCATCAGCGGATCGCTCTGGTTATGGAACATCGCTGCCATCTTCTGTCCTTCGGACGCCAGCAGCATCGCCGGGATATCGACGCCCCAGCCGTGCGGCACCAGAAAGATAACGTTCTGCTGCGAGGCGTGCAGCTCGTCGATAATCTCGCGACCGTGCCACACCACGCGCTGACGGATCTGCTGCGGATCGCGCAGCGCCAGCTCGGCCATCATCACCATCGCCTGCGGCGCCGTCGCGAACATTTCATCAACGATCGCTTCCCGCTCCGCCTCGGGGCGTTCGGGCATACAGTAAAACAGATTGATCTGCGCGCGGCGGCGAGCGCTTTTGGCCAGCCTGCCCGCGCGACGGCCCAGTGCGCCCAGCAGTGGATCGCGCACTTTGGCGGGTAAATAGGCCATACCGACCATTGCGCCGATCGCCAGCCAGCTGCCCCAGTATTTAGGCTTTAAGAAAGAACGTTCAAAAACGGGAATGAATTCAGCACTATTTTTTTTCGGGGTTTCCATGCACTCGCCTCAATCAATGACGCGCTAATGATAGTGGCGACAGGTAAATTTGCAATCCCCGACGCAAAGAGGAAAAAACCGACGCACGGGGCGTCGGTTTTCAGGCGTGGCTCACAGAGAGACTATTTGAAGCTAAGCTGCGGCAGGTTGGTTTTCACCTCTGCCAGATAATCGCTGCGCTCTTTGCCGGTGAGGCCTTCCATGCGCGGCAGCTTCGCCGTCAGCGGATTCACCGCCTGATTATTGATCCAGATTTCAAAGTGCAAATGCGGACCGGTAGAGCGGCCGGTATTGCCCGACAGCGCAATGCGATCGCCGCGCTTCACCTTCTCGCCCGGCTTCACCAGCACCTTCTTCAGGTGCATATAGCGCGTCATATACTGACGGCCGTGACGAATAGCGACATAGTTGCCGGCCGCGCCGCCGTTTTTCGCCACCACCACCTCGCCGTCGCCCACCGCCAGCACCGGCGTGCCAACCGGCAGCGCAAAGTCGACGCCTTTATGCGGCGCAATGCGCCCCGTCACCGGATTAAGACGACGCGGGTTGAAGTTAGAGGAGACGCGATACTGCTTCACGGTCGGGAAGCGCATAAAACCGCGCGCCAGGCCTGAGCCGTTGCGATCGTAAAATTTGCCATCTTCGGCGCGGAACGCGTAGTAATCTTTGCCGCCGGAGCGCAGGCGCACGCCGAGCAGCTGGCTCTGCGCGCTTTTGCCGTCGAGCATCTCGCGCGACATCAGCACGCTAAACTCGTCGCCGGCGCGCAGCTTGCGGAAATCCATCTGCCACTGCAGCGCTTTAATCACCGCGCTCGCTTCGCTGCCGGTCAGGCCGGCGCGCTGCGCGCTGGCGGCGAAACTGCCGCGCACCTCGCCTTTCAGCACGCGGTTCTGCCACTCGCCCTTCTGCATCTCGGACTGCATGGTGAACGCGCCGTTATTGCCGCGCTGATAGGTGCGGGTTTCGCGACGGTTAATCTCCCAGGTGAGCGACTGCAGGGCGCCGTCGTCGGTCAGGGTCCAGCTCAGCTGCTGGCCAACCTGCAGGTTGCGCAGCGCTTTATCGCTGTTGACCAGCGCAGTGATATCGCCCAGCTCGATGCCGTACTGATTCAGGGCGCTGCTCAGGGTATCGCCGGAAGAGACGGTGTATTCGTGCGTGCCTGACGCGTCCGGCACATCGCTGTCGATGTCGTCCGCAGGCAGCTCTTCCTCCGGCTCGGAGGTGGTCTGATCGATCGGTTCGCTGGCCTCAGGCAGCAGCGTACGCAGCTGATTTTTATCAAGTTCGATGCTCTTGACGATGGGCATCGCGTCATCGGTGGGATGGTAGACGTAAGGCCGCCAGACGGCGACGGCCAGAGTGACAACGGTTAAAGACCCCAGCATAACGCGGTGGGGGCGCGGCAAATTATTAAATGCGAGGGCGACAGAGCGGGCTATCTGCTGCACGTTTACCTATTCCTCATGCTCCATTCAGGCAGCTCGCATACTGGCCTGACAGCTGTGAAAGGAATTTCACGTAGCTGTCCTGACTAAGGCTGATATTCGTCCCCAGCGGATCCAGCGTCCCTTTACGCACGCTAGTGCCGCGGGCAACCGCATCGATGACGGCTGGCCTGAATTGTGGCTCAGCAAAGACGCATACGGCCTTCTGCTCAACCAACTGTGTTCGTATTTGATGTAGACGCTGTGCGCCCGGCTGAATCTCAGGGTTTACGGTAAAATGCCCGGTGGGCGAGAGGCCGTACTGTTTTTCAAAATAGGTGTAGGCGTCATGAAAAACGAAATACCCTTTGTTGCTGACCGGCGCGAGCTGCGCGCTAATGTGCTTGTCGGTCACCGCCAGTTCGTTCTCGAACTGCTGCAGGTTCGCGTCAAGTTTGGCTTTGCTTTCGGGCATAAGTTCCAATAATTTGCCGTGGATTGCAACCGCCGCTAGCCTGGATATTTGCGGTGACAACCACAGATGCATATTAAACTCGCCGTGATGGTGATGATGGGCGTCGTCGTCATGGCCGTCAGCGTCGTCGTGTGCGCCGGCGTCATCGTGGTGATCGTCGTCGTCGCCGCCTTTCAGCAGCAGCGGCTTCACCGCCGGCATCGCGGCGATTTCGAGATTTTTAGCGGCGGGCAATTCTGCGGCGGGTTTGGTCATAAAGGCCTCCATCTCCGGCCCGACCCACACCACTAAGTCCGCGTTTTTCATACGTTTTACGTCGGACGGACGCAGCGCGTAATCATGTTCTGAGGCGCCATCCGGCAGCAGCACGTCCACCGGGGTCACGCCGTCGGCGATGGCCGCAGCGATAAACCCTAACGGCTTCACCGAGGCGACGACATTTGCCTGCGCCGGAAGCGCGAGCGTGGTGGCCAGCGCCAGCGCAGAAAGGGTAAAAACTGTACTCTTTTTAATGTGTAACATAATGCGTCATTCCATCGTGACCTGGGGATGGGATGTGATATTATAACATTCGAAATTCTGTGCAACCTGTAAATAACATGACCTCACTCGTCACGCTTGAAAATATCTCCGTGCAGTTCGCACGGCGTCCTGTCCTCTCCGGCATCAGCCTGACGCTGACGCCGGGACGCATCCTTACGCTGCTCGGCCCTAACGGCGCCGGGAAATCCACGCTGGTGCGCGTGGTGCTGGGCCTGCTGGCGCCGACCTCGGGTCAGGTGCAGCGCGACGCCGGGCTGCGCATCGGCTACGTGCCGCAAAAACTGCATATCGACCCCACGCTGCCGGTCAGCGTCGAGCGCTTTATGCTGCTGACGCGCGGCGCGAAGCGCGCCGACGTGCTGCCGGCGCTGAAGCGCGTGCAGGCGGGTCACCTGCTCAACGCCCCGCTGCAAAAGCTTTCGGGCGGCGAAACCCAGCGCGTGCTGCTGGCGCGCGCCCTGCTCAATCAGCCGCAGCTGCTGGTGCTGGACGAACCGACGCAGGGCGTCGACGTTAACGGCCAGGTGGCGCTTTACGATCTGATTGACCAGCTGCGCCACGAGCTTAACTGCGCGGTGCTGATGGTCTCTCACGATCTGCATCTGGTGATGGCGAAAACCGATGAGGTGCTCTGCCTCAACCACCATATCTGCTGCTCCGGCACGCCGGAAGCGGTGTCGCAGCACCCGGAATTTATCGCCATGTTTGGCCCGCGCGGCGCGCAGCAGCTGGCGATCTACCGCCATAACCATAATCATCGTCACGACCTTCAGGGACGTATCGTTTTACGCAGAGGACAGGGTCCATCATGATTGAGTTACTATTACCGGGCTGGCTGGGCGGCGTGATGCTGGCGCTGGCGGCCGGTCCGCTGGGTTCCTTCGTGGTGTGGCGCAAAATGTCCTATTTCGGCGACACCCTGGCGCACGCCTCACTGCTGGGCGTCGCCTTCGGCCTGCTGCTCAACGTCAATCCTTACTACGCCGTGATCCTGGTGACCGTCTGTCTGGCGCTGGGGCTGGTGTTCCTCGAGCGCCGGCCGCATCTGGCGATCGATACGCTGCTCGGCATTATGGCGCACAGCGCGCTGTCGCTTGGGCTGGTGGTGGTGAGCCTGATGTCGAACGTGCGCGTCGACCTGATGGCCTACCTGTTCGGCGATCTGCTGGCAGTGACGCCGGAGGATCTCTGGGTGATGGGCGCGGGGGTAATCGTGGTGCTGGCGGTGATGGCATGGCAGTGGCGCGCGCTGCTGTCGATGACCATTAGCCCGGAGCTGGCGCAGGTCGACGGGGTCAATATTCAGCGTACCCGCCTGATTTTGATGCTGGTGACCGCGCTGACCATCGGCGTGGCGATGAAGTTTGTTGGCGCGCTGATCATCACCTCGCTGCTGATTATCCCCGCCGCCACGGCGCGCCGCTTTTCGCGTTCGCCGGAGCAGATGGCGGGTCTGGCGGTGGTGGTGGGCATTCTCGCCGTCTCCGGCGGCCTTACCTTCTCCGCCTTCTACGACACGCCTGCCGGGCCGTCGGTGGTGCTGTGCGCCGCGCTGCTGTTTATCCTCAGCATGGCGCGCAAGCCCGCCGTCTGACTACTCGTCGCGCGCCAGGCCGAAGTGGCGATAAGCATGCTGCGTGGCCATACGGCCGCGCGGCGTGCGCTGAATAAAGCCCTGCTGGATCAGGAAGGGCTCAATCACATCTTCAATGGTTTCCCGCTCTTCGCCGATAGCCGCGGCCAGGTTATCCAGCCCCACCGGCCCGCCGGTGAACTTGTCGATAATCGCCAGCAGCAGCTTGCGATCCATATAGTCGAACCCTTCGCTGTCGACGTTCAGCATATCGAGCGCGCTGGCGGCAACGTTGCCGCTCATCTCACCGTTGGCACGCACCTCTGCGAAGTCGCGCACGCGGCGCAGCAGGCGGTTGGCGATACGCGGCGTGCCGCGCGAGCGCTGCGCCACTTCCCGCGCGCCTTCGTCGCTGAGCGGCAGGCCGAGACAGGCGGCGCTGCGGCTGACGATATGCTGCAGATCCGGCACGTTGTAGAACTCAAGGCGCTGCACGATGCCGAAGCGGTCGCGCAGCGGCGAGGTGAGCGAACCGGCGCGCGTGGTGGCGCCGATCAGGGTAAACGGCGGCAGATCGAGCTTGATCGAGCGCGCGGCCGGGCCTTCGCCGATCATAATATCCAGCTGATAATCTTCCATCGCCGGATAGAGCACCTCTTCTACCACCGGCGAGAGGCGGTGGATCTCATCGATAAACAGCACGTCGTGCGGCTCGAGGTTGGTCAGCATCGCCGCCAGATCGCCCGCCTTTTCCAGCACCGGGCCGGAGGTGGTGCGTAAGTTGACGCCCATTTCATTGGCGACGATATTAGCCAGCGTGGTTTTTCCCAGCCCCGGCGGCCCGAAAATCAGCAGGTGATCCAGCGCATCGCCGCGCAGTTTCGCCGCTTTGATGAAAATTTCCATCTGCTCGCGCACCTGCGGCTGACCGACATATTCCGCCAGCAGCTTAGGGCGAATAGCGCGGTCGAGATTCTCTTCTTCGTTATAGCTGGCGGAGGAGACCAGACGGTCGGCTTCAATCATGACTTACCTCAAATGGCGGCGCGCAGCGCTTCACGGATCAGAGTCTCACAGTCCGCGTCAGGTCGGGCGACTTTGCTGATCATACGGCTGGCTTCCTGCGGTTTATAACCCAGCGACACCAGTGCCGCAACCGCTTCCGCCTCGGCGTCGTTGCTTTCCGGCTCGGCGTGCGGCGCGGCCAGCGTAAAGGCGGATTCGCCGGAGAAAAGGTCGCCATGCAGCCCTTTAAAGCGATCTTTCATCTCCACCACCAGACGCTCGGCGGTTTTCTTGCCGACGCCGGGCAGTTTGATCAGCGCGGCAATCTCCTCTTTCTCCACCGCCGTCACGAACTGCTGCGCCGACATGCCGGAGAGGATCGCCAGCGCCAGCTTGGGGCCGACGCCGTTGGTTTTGATCAGCTCGCGAAACAGCGCGCGCTCTTGCTTGTTGTTGAAGCCGAACAGCAGCTGCGCGTCTTCACGCACCACAAAGTGGGTAAAGATCACCGCTTCATGGTTGAGTTCAGGCAGCTCATAAAAACAGGTCATCGGCATATGCACTTCATAACCCACGCCGTGCGCTTCGATCAGCACCAGCGGCGGCTGCTTTTCCAGAATATTGCCCCGTAAACGACCTATCACCTGAACGCTTCCTTAATCAACGAATGTGGCGGGATTTATAACATAAAAAAGGCTGGATGAATATCCAGCCTGAAACGCAACGCGGCGCAACCGCCTAGCCTGAACGCAAACGCCCGCGCGTCAGCAGCAGTTTGCTGTCGCTGACGCGCGCCGCGTTCTGACTGACGTGGCAGTGCGTAATGGCGATCGCCAGCGCATCGGCGGCGTCCGCCTGCGGATTGGCGGGCAGCTTAAGCAGCGTGCGAACCATGTGCTGCACCTGGCTCTTCTCCGCCCCGCCGGTGCCGGTTACGGTTTGCTTGACCTGACGCGCGGCGTACTCAAACACCGGCAGCTCCAGATTAACCGCCGCGACGATCGCCGCGCCGCGCGCCTGCCCCAGCTTCAGCGCCGAGTCGGGGTTCTTCGCCATAAAGACCTGCTCAATGGCGAAGTAGTCCGGCGAGAACTGGGTGATGATCTCGGTGACGCCCGCATAGATCAGCTTCAGACGCGCCGGCAGTTCCGTGGTATTGGTGCGGATACAGCCGCTGCCCAGATAGGTGAGCTGGCGGCCGGTCTGCCGAATTACGCCGTAGCCGGTGACGCGCGAGCCGGGATCGATACCCAGAATGATCGCCATTACAGCGTTTCCGCGACCTCGTCGGAGATCTCGCCGTTATGGTAGACTTCCTGCACGTCGTCGCAGTCTTCCAGCATGTCGATCAGGCGCAGCAGCTTCGGCGCGGTTTCGGCATCCATTTCCGCCTTGGTCGACGGGATCATCGAGACTTCAGCGGTGTCCGCTTTCAGGCCGGTGGCTTCCAGCGCATCACGCACCGCGCCCAGCTCTTCCCACGCGGTAAAGACGTCAATCGCGCCGTCATCGTAGCTCACCACATCTTCCGCGCCCGCTTCCAGCGCCGCTTCCATCACGCTGTCTTCATCCTGGCCCGGCGCGAAGGAGATCACACCCTTCTTGCTGAACAGGTAGGAGACCGAGCCGTCGGTGCCGAGGTTGCCGCCGGTTTTGGTGAAGGCGTGACGCACTTCACCAACGGTGCGGTTGCGGTTGTCGCTCAGACACTCCACCATCACGGCAGAGCCGCCGGGGCCGTAGCCTTCGTAAATGATGGTTTCCATGTTGGAGTCATCTTCGCCGCCCACGCCGCGGGCGATAGCGCGGTTCATGGTGTCGCGCGTCATATTGTTGGACAGCGCTTTGTCCATGGCGGCGCGCAGACGCGGGTTGGACGCGGCGTCGCCGCCGCCGAGTTTAGCGGCGGTGACCAGTTCGCGAATGATTTTGGTGAAGATTTTACCGCGCTTAGCGTCCTGCGCCGCCTTGCGGTGCTTGGTGTTCGCCCACTTACTATGACCAGCCATTAGATCTTTTCTCCAGTTTAGGCATCGTACAGGCTATCTTGCTTGCGATCTTGTTCCCCGGCAGTGCTCGCAATCCTCACGTACATAAGTACGCTCCGGTTGCTGCGCGCTGGCGATGAACAACCTCGCGGCACCGATAACGCCTGACTGTTTGAGTTTTGCGGTGCAGTTCTGTGGGAACGCACCCATTTTCTTTAGTCCAGGCTGCCAGCAAAACTACGGCGGGCAGCTAAATAAATTCTTCAATTGCCTGGCGATTGCTCCAGGACTTCGTCAGGGCGGCGGCAGCGGCGGGTTCGAGCCAGCGTGCGTCGAGGTGCTCGCTGAGCGTCGGCTGGCGTTCGGCCGGCAGCGCCAGCCGAAACCAGTGTTCGCGGTTGTGCGTCACGCCCGGCGCGTAGCGATGGCGATAGTGCGCAAAGATTTCGAACTCGATCTCTTTGTGGCAGTCGTCCAGCGCCAGCTTTTCAGCCGCGATGTCGATGGCCAGCTCTTCCAGCACTTCGCGCCGCGCCGCCTGCAGCGGGGTTTCGCCCGCTTCCAGGCTGCCGGTGACCGACTGCCAGAAGCTGCTGTCGTCGCGCCGCTGCAGCATTAACACCCGACCGGTATCCTGCGCGAAAATCACCACCAGAACCGAGACCGGGTGCTTATACATTACTTATTCTCTGACTTTTCTTTCTTCGGCGCGATCTGAATGCCCAGATCCAGCAGCGCTGCCGGGTTGGCCTCGCTCGGCGCTTCGGTCATCAGACAGGCCGCGGCGGTGGTTTTTGGGAAGGCGATCACGTCACGGATGTTCTCGGTGCCGGTCAGCAGCATGGTGAGACGATCCAGACCGAAGGCCAGGCCCGCGTGCGGCGGCGTACCATATTTCAGCGCGTCGAGCAGGAAGCCGAACTTCTCGCGCTGCTCGTGCTCTTCAATACCCAGAATGGTGAACACCGCCTGCTGCATTTTACCGCTGTGGATACGCACTGAACCGCCGCCCACTTCATAGCCGTTGATCACCATATCGTAGGCGTTGGCGACCGCGCTCAGCGGATCGGCCGCCAGCTCGTCTGCCGACATCTCTTTTGGTGAGGTGAACGGATGGTGCATCGCCGCCAGACCGCCTTCGTCATCCTCTTCAAACATCGGGAAGTCGATGACCCACAGCGGCGCCCAGGCGCTTTCGTCGGTGATTTTCAGGTCGCGGCCCACTTTCAGGCGCAGCGCGCCCAGCGCGTCCGCTACCACTTTGGCGCGATCGGCGCCGAAGAAGATCAGGTCGCCGTCGGCGGCATCGGTGCGGCTCAGGATCGCTTCCACGATCTCTTCGTTGAGGAACTTGGCCACCGGGCTCTGTACGCCGTTGAAGCCGTCGGCGCGCGCGTTGACCTTCATCCACGCCAGACCTTTGGCGCCATAGATTTCAACAAATTTGCCGTACTCGTCGATCTGCTTGCGGCTCAGCTGAGCGCCACCCGGCACGCGCAGCGCGGCAACGCGGCCTTTGGCGTCGTTGGCCGGACCGGCGAACACCTGGAACTCAACGTTTTTCAGCAGGTCGGCGACGTCCACTAGCTCCATCGGGTTGCGCAGATCCGGCTTGTCGGAGCCGTAGCGACGCATCGCGTCGGCAAAGGTCATCTGCGGGAACGCGCCGAGATCGACGCCTTTCACCTCCAGCCACAGCTGACGGATCATGCGCTCGTTGATCTCACGCACCTGCGGCGCGGTGAGGAACGAGGTTTCGATATCGATCTGGGTAAATTCCGGCTGGCGGTCGGCGCGCAGATCTTCGTCGCGGAAGCACTTAACAATCTGGTAGTAGCGGTCGAAGCCGGACATCATCAGCAGCTGTTTAAACAGCTGCGGCGACTGCGGCAGCGCGTAGAACTTGCCTTTATGCACGCGGCTCGGCACCAGGTAGTCGCGCGCGCCTTCCGGCGTCGCTTTGGTCAGCATCGGCGTTTCGATGTCGAGGAAGCCTTCGTTGTCCATAAAACGACGCACGAAGCTGGAGATCTTAGCGCGCGTCTTCAGGCGCTGCGCCATCTCCGGGCGACGCAGGTCGAGATAACGGTACTTGAGGCGTGCCTCTTCGCTGTTGACCTGGTTAGAGTCGAGCGGCAGCGGCTCGGCGCGGTTGATGATGGTCAGCGCCTCGGCGAACACTTCGACTTCGCCCGTGGCCATCTCGGCGTTTTTGTTCTTGTCGTCGCGCGCGCGAACGGTGCCGCTGATCTGGATGCAGAATTCGTTACGCAGCTCAGACGCCAGCTGGAAAGCCTCCTGACGATCGGGATCGAAAAAGACCTGCACGATGCCTTCGCGGTCGCGCATGTCGATAAAAATCAGGCTTCCCAGATCGCGACGGCGGTTGACCCAGCCGCAAAGAGTGACTTGCTGACCTACATGAGACAGATTGAGCTGTCCGCAATATTCTGTACGCATAACGTATCCTTTTAACTTCGCCGCTGCTGCCTGGCAGCATCAGGCCGCGTAACCATTTGAGATGCTGCCGCAAAAAAGGCGGTCATTATAATGGAAAAAGCCAGGCAGGATAAGTAGAGCCGCGCCAAAGCGCGTATTTCGTCGCCGGTTTTTCCTGCGTCGCGCAACCAGGCTACCCTGTAGAGCCAAACCAGAAGGAGAAGAGACGCCGTGACGCTTCGCATTGGGCTGCCGCAGTGGCAGCATTCGCACTGGAAACGCTGGGGCATTGAGAGCCTGGCCGATTACGCCCGCCTGTTCCACTGCGTGGAGGGCAACACCACGCTTTATGCGCTGCCTGCGCCCGACACCGTACAGCGCTGGCGCGATATGACCCATGACGACTTCCGCTTCTGCTTTAAGTTTCCGCACACCATCAGCCATCAGGGCGAGCTGCGCCATACCGACGATCTGCTAAACGACTTTTTGCGCCTGCTCGATCCGCTGGCGGATCGCATCGGCCAGTATTGGCTACAGCTGCCCGCCGCCTTTTCCCCGGCGCAGCTCGACGATCTCTGGCGCTTTCTCGACGGGCTGCCGCGCCGCTTCAGCTATGGCGTCGAAGTGCGCCACCCCGCCTTTTTCGCCAAGGGCGAGGCGGAGCGCGCGCTGAATCAGGGCCTGCAGGCGCGCGGCGTCAATCGGGTGATCCTCGACAGCCGACCGGCGCACGCCTCGACCTCGCAAAGCCCCGCCGCCCTGCATGCGCGTCAGCAAAAGCCGCGCGTGCCGCCTCACGCGCTGCGCACCGGCGAGCGGCCGATGGTGCGCTTTATCGGCAGCGACGACGTAGACGAAAGCGAGCGATTTTTTCAGGTCTGGCGCGAAAAGCTGGCACAATGGCAGACGGAAAGCGATCCGCTGTTCTTTATCCATACGCCGGATATGGGCCAGGTCTTTCCGCTGGTGCGACGCCTGTGGCCGCAGCTGCAGGCGATCGACGCTGGTATCGGCGAAGGGCCCGCCTGGCCGCAGCAGGATTCGCTGTTCTGATCAACGAGGAAGAGCATGGTTAGCGCGTTATATGTGGTACTGGGTGTGTTGATGGTGATGAAGTTCGCGCTGGACGTGGTGCGCTATCGCCGCCACTATCGGGTCGCCTTTGGCGACGGCGGATTTCACGATCTGCGCGTGGCGATGCGCATTCACGGCAACGCGGTGGAAACCATCCCGCTGGCGCTGCTGCTACTGGTGATGATGGAGATGAACGGCGCTGACATCTGGATGGTGCACCTCACCGCGCTGATCTTTTTCGCCGGTCGCGTGCTGCATGCGCAGGGGCTGCGCCGCAGCGCGCTCGCCGGGCGCAAATATGGCATGATGCTGACCCTGTTCGCGCTGTGCGGCATGGCGGTGTTTAATCTGATCTATCTTCCCTGGGAGCTGGTGCTGACGCTGCATTGACCCGCCGCGGGCGTAAAGGGTGCAGCCCGCCCCACTTTCTGCCAGAATAGCGCCCTTTCCGTCGTCTTTCCGGATTTACTATGTCTGACCGCGATACGCTATTTTCCGCCCCCATCGATAAGCTGGGCGACTGGACCTTTGACGAGCGCGTGGCTGAAGTCTTCCCCGATATGATTCAGCGCTCCGTGCCCGGCTACTCCAATATCATCTCGATGATCGGCATGCTGGCCGAGCGCTTTGTCACGCCCGACAGCCAGGTGTACGACCTGGGCTGTTCCCTTGGCGCCGCCACGCTCTCGGTGCGCCGCAACATCAAGGCGCCAGGCTGCACCATTATCGCCGTGGATAACTCGCCGGCGATGGTCGAGCGCTGCCGTCGCCATATCGACGCCTTTCGCGCCGACACGCCGGTGAACGTGATTGAGGCCGATATCCGCGATATCGCCATCGAAAACGCCTCGCTGGTGGTGCTCAACTTTACGCTGCAGTTTCTCGATCCCCCTGCGCGTCTGCAGCTGCTGGAGAAGATCTGGCAAGGGCTGAAGCCCGGCGGCGCGCTGGTGCTGTCGGAGAAGTTCAGCTTCGAGGACGCTGAGGTGGGTGAGCTGCTGTTCAATATGCACCACGACTTCAAGCGCGCCAACGGCTACAGCGAGCTGGAGATCAGCCAGAAGCGCAGCATGCTGGAGAACGTGATGTTGACCGACAGCGTCGAGACGCATAAAGCGCGCCTGAAACAGGCGGGCTTCTCTCACGCGGAACTCTGGTTCCAGTGCTTTAACTTTGGCTCGCTGGTGGCGTTGAAATGATTGAGTTTGGCCGTTTTTATCAGCAAATCGCCACCGGTCCGCTCGCCAGCTGGCTGGAGGTGCTGCCGGCGCAGATCGCCGCCTGGCAGAAAGAGAACCTGCATGGCCTGTTTCGCAACTGGGAAAAGTCGGTGGATCATCTGCCGCTGCTGCAGCCGCAGCATCTTGACCTGCTGCACAGCGTCAGCGCCGATCGCGACGATCTGAGCGACCGCCAGCGCCAGGGCATTGAGAAGCTGCTGCGCAACCTGATGCCGTGGCGCAAAGGCCCCTATGCGCTCTACGGCACCGCGATCGACACCGAGTGGCGCTCTGACTGGAAGTGGCAGCGCGTCGCGCCGCATATCTCCTCACTGGCGGGCCGCACCGTGCTGGATGTCGGCTGCGGCAGCGGCTATCACATGTGGCGCATGGTCGGCGCAGGCGCGCAGCTGGTGGTGGGCATCGATCCGATGCAGCTGTTCCTCTGCCAGTTTGAAGCGGTACGCAAGCTGCTGGGCGACGACCGACGCGCGCATCTGCTGCCGCTCGGCATTGAGCAGCTGCCGACGCTGCAGGCGTTCGACACCGTTTTCTCGATGGGCGTGCTCTATCATCGCCGCTCGCCGCTCGATCATCTGCTGCAGCTGAAAAACCAGCTGGTGAGCGGTGGCGAGCTGGTGCTGGAAACCCTGGTGATCGAAGGGGACGAACGGGACGTGCTGGTGCCGGGCGAGCGCTACGCGCAGATGCGCAACGTCTACTTTATTCCGTCGGCGCTGGCGCTGAAAAGCTGGCTGGAGAAGTGCGGCTTTGTTGACGTGAAGATCGTCGACTATGCGGTGACCTCCACCGACGAGCAGCGCCGCACCAGCTGGATGACCAGCGAATCGCTGGCCGAGTTCCTCGACCCGCACGACGCGACGAAAACGGTGGAAGGCTACCCGGCGCCGCTGCGCGCGGTGCTGGTCGCCACCAAACCTTAAGGGCTAGCGGCGCGAAAGCGCCAGCTTCGCCGCGAAGCCGATAAACACCATGCCCGTCAGGCGGTCCATCACCTTGAGCACCGCCGGACGGCGCAGGTGCGCGGCGAAGTAGTGGCTGCCGCCGATCAGGACGGCGTTCCACAGCAGGCCAATCGCAATATGCATCAGCGCCAGCAGCGTGCACCAGAGCGGCACCGAGGCACCCGCCGGAATAAACTGCGGCAGGAAGGTAACGTAAAACACGCCTATTTTAGGGTTGAGCAGATTGCCGAACAGGCCGCGATTGAAGCAGCTCAGATAGCTTTGCGGCGCGGTTTCGCCCGTGGCCTCTTCCTGCGGCTGCGTGCGCGGACTGAGCAGCAGCCTGGTGCCCAGATAAAGCAAATAAGCGGCGCCGACCCACTTCAGCAGGTTATAGGCCATCTCCGACGCCAGCAGCAGCGCGCCCAGGCCACATCCCACCGCGACGCCCCACAGCAGACAGCCGAGGTTGATGCCCAGCGCCGTTGCGCTGCCGCGTCGCCAGCCCTGCGCGGCGGCGGTGCGCAGCACCAGCGCGGTGTCGAAACCCGGCGTCAGCGTCAAAATGGTAATCGCGAATAAAAACGAGAACAGCAGCGTGGCGGTCATAGTTATCTCCCTGAAATGGCGCCGCTTACTTTAACAAACTTTTAACGCGGGCGCGCTGTTTCTGCGCGCTACTCCGCCTCCGCCGGCCGATCCCAGTACTGATATTTATAGGCGGCGCTGAGATGGCGCTCGATGGTGCCTTTATCAAACACTTCGGTTTCGTGCAGATAGCTTAAGGTGCAGTTACCGACCTCGTCCCACAGCTGACACTCATCCACCGAGCGCAGCGAACTGACCGGCGTGGTGGCGCTGCCGTGCAGCTGCCATTCGCGGAAATTTTTATCGTAGGTGTAGCGATCTTTGCTGCGCGCCGTGATGGCGCTGATCACCTGCCCTTGCGGATTCCACTGCCAGCGACTTTCGCCGTTGGTCAGCGCGTCGGTGCCGCGCGAGACGCTTTTCGCCAGCCGCAGCTGCGCGTCGTAGCGGTAGGTGGTATCGGTAAAACCACTCTTGCCCATGCTGGTGAATTTATCGGAGGCGGTGACGATATTGCCGTGCTGGCCGGTCAGCCAGCTAATGGTGCCCTGACGGTTGTCGACCACCTGCTCCTGCCCCTCTTTCAACACCTTCACCAGATAGGCGTATTCCGCCACCCAGCCGCCCTGCACGCGGGCGATATGCTGCTCCATGCTCAGGATAACGTTGTGCTCTTTTTTATCGAAGGTGACGTCGGCCACCAGCAGGATGCCGCAGGGATCAAACTGCCCCAGCACCCGCTTTTGCGAGTCCACGTCTTTGCCGAACTCGCCGGCGATCACCTGACGCACCGCGCCTTTGGCGCTGCCGCCCAGCATAATCCAGCTGTTGCTACTGGCGACGGCCTTGCTGTGCGGAGCGCACCCGGCGGCCCGCAGCGCGGGAGAGGCAAAAAGCAGAGCCAGCGCGAGCGCCGCAGTCAGAGAGCGTGTCATGGTGTAACTCCCAGTGATCTCAATAACCTGAGTGTAACCGCATTGGCGGCTTCTGGCGCGGCCTGCTGCTAATCGGCAGATAAAAAGAACCCCAGCAAGATGGCTGGGGTTTGGTACTTGCAAACATCACGTCATAAGGCGTGCTGCGCGGCAAAATCTCTGGTGATTCAGGCTACCCTGACGGTATTAAGCTGCATCACGCTTTTCATGGCTTCCACCACGTCGCTGTCCACGCAGTAACGGCTGAACTCATCCATTTCCGCATCAGAACACATGGAGACACCGGCTTTGCGATAGCGCATCGGCGAGGTCACGAGGCGGCTGGCAGAGCTGTGAACCTCGCAAAGTCCGCTGTCGAGGAACTTTTGCAGGTTGCTGAGGCGCACGCCAGCACCGGCCATAATGATTGGACCCTCGCTCTGTTCATTAAGTTCCTTTAATAATGCAATTCCGTTTTCCGCGCTCTGCTGCTGCCCGGAGGTGAGCACGCGCGCCACGCCCAGCGCGGTTAATTCGTCCAGCGCGCGGTTCGGGCTGTGGCAGAGGTCGAAGGCGCGATGGAAGGTGACCTGCACGCCGTCGCACAGCGCCATAATCTGCCGCATGCGTGCGCGATCGATATGCGCCTCTTCATCCAGCATGCCGATGACCAGGCCGGGGAAGCCCATATCGCGGATGCGCGCCACGTCAGATTTCATGATCTCAAATTCCCGCGCGGTGTAACAGAAGTCGCCGCCGCGCGGCCGGACGATAGGATGAACCGGAATCGATATTTCACGTCGTGCCGCTTCCAGTGACCCAGCGGAAGGCGTCAGGCCGCCTTCGCGCGGCGCGGCGCACAGCTCAACGCGGTCGGCGCCGGCCTGCTGCGCCGTCATGGCGCAATCCACGCCGTAGCAGCAAATTTCCAGGGTTGTCATCGGTTCCTCCTTTACATGACGTCTGGCTCGACACAGGGCTATCGGTTAGTCTGGCAACAGACATCAGTTTACGTGGAAAACCGCGCATGGCATTTAATTTTGACCAACGGATAGACCGTCGTCACAGCGATAGTCTCAAATGGAACAAATACAGTGACCCGGACCTGCTTCCGCTGTGGGTGGCGGACACCGATTTCCGCTCGCCCGAGTGTGTGATCGACGCGATAAAAAGCCGCGCCGATCATGGTGTTTTCGGCTATGGCACGCGGCCAGCCGGCTTCATCGACGCGGCGCTGGCGCGTCTCGAACAGCGCTACCAGTGGAAAGTAGAGCCGGAATGGCTGGTGGTGCTGCCTGGCGTGGTGAGCGGCCTTAATCTGACGGTGCGCGCCATGACGGCGCGCGACGAACGCTCTCTCTCGCCGTCGCCCATTTATCCGCCGTTTCGCGGCGCAGCGAAGCTGGCGGAGCGCGAGCAGCGCTATCTGCCGCTGACGCTGCAGGCGGGACGCTGGGTGGTCGACCTCAGTCAGGCGGATGCGCAGCTCAACGGTAAAGAGAAGCTGCTGCTGCTCTGCAACCCGCAGAACCCCGGCGGCACCGTTTATCGCCGCGACGAGCTGGAGGCGCAGCTGGCGTTTGCCCAGCGGCACGATCTAATCGTCTGTTCGGATGAGATCCACTGCGATCTGCTGCTGACGCCCGGCGCGCGTCATATCCCCTTCGCCAGCCTGAGCGAAGACGCCGCGCAGCGCAGCATTACGCTGATCTCCCCTTCCAAGAGCTTTAATATCGCCGGGCTGGGCGCCTCGCTGGCGATTATTCCCAATGCCGGGCTGCGCGCGCGCTTTAAGCAGGCGCGCTACGGCATCGTGCCCGACGTCGATATTCTGGCGCTGGTGGCCGCCGAAGCGGCATGGCGTCACGGCGACGCCTGGCTGGCGGCGCAGCTCGACTATCTGCGCGTCAGCCGCGATCGGCTGCATGCGGCCGTCAACGCGCTGCCGGGCGTCTCGATGGCGCTGCCGGAAGCGACCTACTTAGGCTGGATCGACTGCAGCGGGCTGGATGTCGCCAGCCCGGCGCTCTATTTCGAAAAGCACGGACTGGGTTTCTCCCCCGGCCGCGACTTCGGCGACGATCGCTTTGTACGCTTTAATTTTGGCTGCACTCACGCCACGCTGGACGAGGCGCTGCGCCGTTTCCAGACAGCGGTCACCGCGCGCGCTTAGCCCGCCTCGCTGGCGACGATCTCCTCCAGTCGCCACGGATGAAACTTTATCGTGGTCTGCCCGTCGGTCACCGCTAAGGTCGGATTGGGCAGCCGCTCGTTTTCCCCTTTTGGCGAACTGGTTTTAAACGAGATGCCGGGCTGCGTCAGCGCGTCGTCGCTGAGCAGCGCCATGGCGCGCACGCCCAGCGTCTGGTGATCGCCGCGCAGCACGATTTCCACATGCTCAAAACCTTCATGGCGATAGCGTTTCTCCCCCGGCCAGGGTAGCTCGACCACGTCGATCTGCCAGCCGTTCAGCGCTAAGGGCTGGTGCAGCTTAAACAGGCGGATAGGCCGGCCATTGATGATTGCCTCGGAAAACTGGCTGCCGATTTTCGCCAGCCCCTGCTGCCAGCGCTCCGCGGTGCTGTTTTGATGACAGCGCACGGCGATATGATCCGCTTCGAGCGTCGCTAAGCTTAATCCGAGGCGCGCGGCGAATTCTTCCAGCGCTGCGCTAAAACGCGCCAGATCGATGGCTAAATCCGCTAATTCAGAGGGAAAAGAGAGGTTGGAAGTCATAAAACGCCCTTGTTTGTTTACGTTTTTTTATCAATACAAAGTCCCGCCAGCACTGGTTCAGGCGCGATTAAATGATAAGAATCATCCGATTTGCCCCCGATTTTGCCGCAAAACCATGTAATAAGCCCTTTTAATTCGGATTTATCCCCGCTTCAGGGCCAGTAGTTTCTGGATGAAAGTGCACTAAATTGCTGAAATTAATGACATTCATTTATACAATGAGATAACTCTTATTTGCCCGCCAAACAATTGCAGCAGCACCGCCTTTCTTATAAATTTGACCTAACACAACTACAAGGAATGGCTCTATGTTCATGCTCATTGTTGTCGCAGTCCTGATCGCACTGATGGGATTTGCAATTTCCCGCCACTGGAAGGTGCGAGAAGATAAAAGCGTCAAAAACCCTCGTCGCCATCTTCGCCGTCGTTAGCCTCTCTTTCGGGAAACCGGCCTGACGCCGTTTCCCCGCACTCTCTCTGCGCGGCGACTGCTGACGCAACGTGACATTTCACGTATACTTCCCCCTTCTTTTTTTCCATTCTGCGCGGCCTGCGGGCGCTCTGGCAGGATGATGACAATGGCTCGCTGCGCAGCAGTCGAGCCTTTCAGCATATGAAGGTAATGCGGTGAATATTCAGGCTCTTCTTTCCGAAAAAGTCAGTCAGGCGATGATTTTAGCCGGTGCGCCGGCCGACTGTGAACCCCAGGTTCGTCAGTCCGCTAAAGTTCAGTTTGGGGATTATCAGGCCAACGGCATTATGGCGGTGGCGAAAAAACTGGGACAGGCGCCGCGACAGCTGGCTGAAAGCGTGATAACCCACCTTGATTTAGCGGGCATCGCCAGCAAGGTCGAGATCGCTGGCCCGGGCTTTATCAATATTTTCCTCGACCGCAGCTGGCTGGCCGCACAGGCAAAACAGGCGCTGACGCAGCCGCGTCTCGGCGTCGCCGCCGTTGAGCCGCAAACCATCGTTGTCGACTACTCGGCGCCTAACGTGGCGAAAGAGATGCATGTCGGCCACGTGCGCTCTACCATTATCGGCGATGCCGCCGTGCGCACCCTGTCGTTCCTCGGGCATAACGTGATCCGCGCCAACCACGTCGGCGACTGGGGCACGCAGTTCGGTATGCTGATCGCCTTTCTGGAGAAGCAGCAGAACGAGCACCACGAGGAGATCGCGCTGGCCGATCTGGAAGCCTTCTACCGCGAAGCGAAACGCACCTACGACGAAGACGAAGCCTTCGCCGAGCGCGCGCGCGCCTACGTGGTGAAGCTGCAGGGCGGCGACGAATATTGCCGCACCATGTGGAAGAAGCTGGTGGATATCACCATGGGGCAGAATCAGCTGATTTATGACCGCCTGAACGTGACGCTGACCCGCAAAGACGTGATGGGCGAAAGCCTCTATAACGATATGCTGCCGGGCATCGTCGCCGATCTGCGCGTCAAAGGGCTGGCTGTCACCAGCGAGGGCGCCACCGTGGTGTTCCTCGACGAGTTCCAGAATAAAGAAGGCGAGCCGATGGGCGTCATCATTCAGAAGAAAGATGGCGGCTACCTCTATACCACCACCGATATTGCCTGCGCCAAATATCGCTACGAGACGCTGAAGGCCGATCGCGTGCTTTATTACATCGATTCGCGTCAGCATCAGCATCTGCAGCAGGCGTGGACCATCGTGCGCAAAGCGGGCTACGTGCCGGAATCAGTGCCGCTGGAGCACCACGCCTTCGGCATGATGCTGGGTAAAGATGGCCGCCCGTTCAAAACCCGCAGCGGCGGCACCATTAAGCTCGCCGATCTGCTGGATGAGGCGCACGATCGCGCACTGAAGCTGGTGCGCGAGAAGAACCCGGAGATGAGCGAAGCGGAGCTGCAGCAGCTGGCGGAAGTGGTCGGCATCGGCGCGGTGAAGTACGCCGATCTGTCGAAGAGCCGCACCACCGACTACATCTTCGACTGGGACAATATGCTGGCGTTTGAGGGCAATACTGCGCCCTATATGCAGTATGCCTACACCCGCGTGCTCTCGGTGTTCCGCAAAGCGGGCGTTGACGTCGACAGCATCGACGCGCCGCTGGCGATTACCGAAGATCGCGAAGCGCAGCTGGCGACGCGCCTGCTGCAGTTTGAAGAGACCATCACGCAGGTGGCGCGCGACGGCACGCCGCACGTGATGTGCGCCTATCTTTATGACCTGGCGGGTCTTTTCTCCGGCTTCTACGAGCACTGCCCGATCCTCAGCGCGGAAGAGGAATCGACGCGCCTGAGCCGCCTGCAGCTGGCGGCGCTGACGGCGAAGACCCTGAAGCAGGGGCTGGATACGTTGGGTATCAAAACCGTCGAGCGTATGTAATAAACAAAAACCCTGCCCTGGCGTAATGCTTGTCAGTTAATCACAGGGTGATGACGCAGTCTGGTGCCGCTCTGGGGCGGGCGGTCCTCGCGCCGCTGACGCGGTCCCTTCACGTCACTCGTCTGCCTCACGGACCGGTGGGGATGGAACCTCCCTGTTCCAGCCCCACCTTTCGCCCGCATCCCTGCGGGCTCTCCTGGCAGACTCACTCTGTTCAGCGCTGCGAAATGCCCGCCCCAGAGCGGCACCAGCCTGCTGGCCAGCTTCCGTGAGCGCTGCTGGAAAGGGCATAAGGGAGCGGACGGCAGCGTTTCTACTGCTACAAAGGGCACTCTGCCTGAGGCCACTGCGCCTCCTCTGCTGTAGAGGGCTATTCGCAGCGCTGAGGCGGAAACGTTGTGCCAGGAGCCGGTCGCAGGGAGGCGACAGGCAGTTCGGGTAGGCCTGGATGGCCGTACCCGAACGGTCCGGCCGGCACGACGTTGCAGCCGAAGGCACCGCGCAGCGGCGCGAGGACGGCCCGGCAGCAGAGGAGGTGCAGTGGCCCGCACCAATATGCTCACACGCGTACACGCGTATAAGAAAAGGCCGCTTTTTTCTTAAAAAGCGGCCTTTTCTGAACCTGACCTTCACTGACAAGCATTACGCCTCGGCGGGGTTTTTTAATGCTGATAATTTACCATCACTTCGCTGCTCAGCACCCTCAGCCCCGGCGGCAGCGCCCCGCTGCCCGCTACGCCAAACACCATATAGAGCGTTTCGCTCGCGTCGAGATGCGCCAGCGCACGTGTGGCGCCGCTGCCGCCCTCCAGCGAGGCGCAGCGCTGCGCGCCGCACAGCTTCACCTGCAATCCCGACGGCGCGGCGCCGGTCAGCTGATAGCGCCAGTTAATCAGGCTCACCGAGCCGGAAATCCCCGGCGGCGCGCGCAGCGGTTTCGACTTCACCCAGCCGCCCCGGTTGCTGAGCGCCGGGCCGCTGACGCTGGCGTGCCAGGCGCCCGTGGCGGCGAAAAGCGGCAGCGCCGTCAGCAGCAGCGCCAGTCCCAGACGCCAGCGCGCCATTACTTGCCACCGATAGTGGCGGTCATGCGGATATGCCGGTTGTCGGTCAGCTCCATATTGGAGAGCACCACCAGCTGCGGCAGATTGCGGCGCAGAAAGCGCGCCAGCAGCGCGCGCAGCGGATGGTTGACCAGCAGCACCGGTGGCGCGCCCAGCATCTCCTGACGCTGCAGCGCGGCCTGCGCCTGCTCCAGCAGCCGGTCGGCCAGGCCAGGCTCCAGCCCGCCGCCGCCCTGCAGCGCCTGCAGCAGCAGACGCTCCAGCGTCGCATCGAGGCCAATCACCTGCACTTCGCCGTTGCCGGGGAACCACTGCTGGCTAATGGCGCGGCCCAGCGCCACGCGTACCACGCTGGTCAGCTCCTGCGGATCGCTCTGCACCGGCGCATGCTCCGCCAGGGTTTCAATAATGGTGCGCATATCGCGGATTGAAACGCGCTCGGTCAGCAGGTTTTGCAGCACCTTGTGCAGCGTCGTCAGGGTAATCACGCCCGGCACCAGATCCTCGGTCAGCTTCGGCATCTCCTGGCTCACGCGATCCAGCAGCTGCTGCGCCTCCTGACGGCCGAACAGCTCGCTGGCGTACTGGCCAATCAGGTGATTAAGGTGCGTCGCTACTACGGTGCTCGCCTCCACCACGGTAAAGCCCTGAATCTGCGCCTGCTCTTTCAGCGCGCTGTCGATCCAGATGGCCGCCAGCCCGAACGCCGGATCGACGGTCGCCTCGCCCGGCAGCGTGCCCGCCGCCGTGCCGGGGTTAATCGCCATCCAGCGGCCCGGATAGGCGTCGCCGCTGCCAATCTCCACCCCTTTCATCAGAATGCGATAGCGCGCAGGCGGCAGCTCCATATTGTCGCGGATATGCACCACCGGCGGCAGAAAGCCGACATCCTGCGCCACCTTTTTACGGATGCTGCGGATGCGTCCCAGCAGCTCGCCGTTTTGGTTGTTGTCCACCATCGGGATCAGACGATAGCCCACCTCCATGCCGAGGGTGTCTTCCAGCTGCACGTCGGTCCAGGAGGCCTCGGTATTAGCGGGCGTATCCTGAGGCTTGATAAGCGAACTGCTGGCCGCTTCCGGGTTCTTCTTCGCCTCCATCTCGCGGCCGCGCATCCACCAGGCAAGGCCGAGCAGCGCGCCGGTAAACAGCAGGAAAACGAAGTTCGGCATGCCAGGCACCATGCCCAGCAGGCCGAGCACGCCGGCGCTGAGCAGCATCACGCGCGGGTTTTTGAACAGCTGGCTCACCATCTGCTCGCCGACGTCCTGATCGGTGCCGACGCGGGTGACGATCACGCCCGCCGCGGTAGAGATCACCAGCGCCGGGATCTGTGCCACCAGGCCGTCGCCGATGGTCAGCAGCGTATAGGTTTCAGCAGCGTGGCCGATATCCAGCCCGTGCTGCACCACACCCACCAGCAGCCCGCCGATCACGTTGATCACCATAATGATGATCCCGGCGATGGCGTCGCCGCGCACGAACTTACTGGCGCCGTCCATCGAGCCGTAGAAGTCCGCCTCCTGGGTCACTTCGGTGCGGCGCTTTTTCGCCTCCTGTTCGCCGATCAAACCGGCGTTGAGGTCGGCGTCGATCGCCATCTGTTTACCGGGCATGCCGTCAAGTACGAAGCGCGCGCCCACCTCGGCGATACGCCCTGCACCTTTGGTGATCACCATAAAGTTGATCACCACCAGGATAACGAACACCACGATGCCGATGGCGAAGTTGCCGCCGACCAGGAAGTGGCCGAACGCCTCGACCACGCGCCCGGCCGCGCCGGCGCCGGTATGGCCTTCCATCAGGATGATACGGGTCGAGGCGACGTTAAGCGCCAGACGCAGCAGCGTGGAGAAGAGCAGAATGGTAGGAAAGGCGGCGAACTCCAGCGTGCGCTGGGTGAACATCGCCACCAGCAGCACCATAATCGAGAGCGCGATATTAAAAGTGAACAGCAGATCGAGGATGAAGGCGGGCAGCGGCAGCACCATCATCGACAGGATCATCATGATCAACACGGGACCGGCAAGCACCTGCCATTGCGTGTCTTTCAGGTTGTTCGGTAAACGCAGTTTTGCGGCCAGGTTAGCCATCGTTTCGCTTCTCTCCTGCAGGGTCCATATCCGCCGGAACCGGCAGATTCTTTGGTTTGTTCGGGATCAGGCCGCCTTCGCGCTTCCAGCGCCGCAGCTGCCAGACCCAGGCCAGCACTTCCGCCACCGCCGCGTAGAGCGCGCCGGGGATCTGCTGACCGATTTCGGTGTGCCGATAGAGCGCGCGCGCCAGCGGCGGCGCCTCCAGCAGCGGAATGCGGTGTTCGGCGGCGAGTTCGCGGATCTTCAGCGCCACGTCGCCCGCGCCTTTCGCCACCACTTTCGGCGCGCTCATCTTTTCGTTGTACTGCAGCGCCACGGAGTAGTGCGTCGGGTTGGTGACGATGACGTCCGCCTTCGGCACATCGGCCATCATGCGGCGGCGCGCGGCGGCGCGCATCGCCTGACGGATGCGCCCTTTCACATGCGGGTCGCCTTCCTGCTGTTTGAATTCGTCGCGGATCTCCTGGCGCGACATGCGCAGCTTTTTGTAGTAGCTGTAGAGCTGCCAGAAAACGTCGTAGCCCACCATCGGGATCAGGCCGAGCACCACCAGCGCGCAGCAGGCGGCAATCATCTCCAGCCCGTGCATCAGGGCGTTAGAGGGTGACTGGCTGATCAGCCGCAGCATCTCCGGCCAGTGCGACCAGATGTACCAGCCGCCGACGCTGCCGACCAGCACCGCCTTAAGGATGCCTTTGAACAGCTCGGTCCAGGCCTGCGCGGCGAACATGCGGGCGAAGCCGGGCAGCGGATTGAGCTTTTTAAAATCGACCTTGATCGATTTGCCGCTGATCACCAGGCCACCCAGCAGCATCGGCGCGGCGATCGCCACCATCACCAGCCCGGCCATCAGCGGCAGTAGCGCCATGACCGCCTGGCCAATCAGGCCGCTGATATGGCCGATAATCAGCTTGCTGTCGTTGACCATGCTGTGATCGAAACGCAGCCCGGAGGCGACCATCGCCGCCAGCCGACGCGCCATCAGCGAGCCGCCCAGCCAGAGGGTCATCAGGCCCGCCAGCAGCATCAGCACCGACGTCAGCTCGCGCGAACGCGGAATCTGCCCCTCTTCACGCGCTTTTTCAAGTCGGTGGGCTGTGGGCGATTCTGTTTTGTCCTCGTCGCTCTCTTCAGCCACGACAAACCTCAGTGAACAGGAATTCTGAGCATAGAATGCCAAATTTGGCTTTGGTTAAAGCGGAGATAAAACGGGGAAAAGCGCCGTTCATTGGCGGATGAGAAAGAAAAGGTGCCGCCAGCCGGAAGGCTGGCGGCGCGGGATTAAAACCCTAAGCTGTCCAGCAGGTCATCGACCTGATCCTGGTTCGCCACCACGCCCGGTGCATCGGCGTGGATCTGCGGACCGTTCAGCAGGCTGGTGCCCTCCTGACGCTTCTCGGCGCTCACTTCTGGCATATTCTCCAGCAGCACCATCAACAGCTGGCGCTCAATCTCCTGGATCACATCCATCATGCGCTTGATCACCTGACCGGTCAGGTCCTGGAAATCCTGCGCCATCATGATTTCAAGCAGCTGCTTGTTGGTGAAGGCGGTATGCTCTGGCACGTCGGTGAGGAATGCGCGCGTATCCGTCACCAACTCACGTGCGTCGGCCAGTTCAATCGGGTTTTCAAACCACTGGTCCCAACGCCCTTTTAGCTGGGTTGCCCCGGCTTCCATTTTATCCTGATGCGGTTGCGCCGCTTCTACGCAGTTCAGCGCGCGGTCGGCAGCCTGTGCCGTCATCTGCACCACATAATCCAGACGGTCGCGGGCGTCGGGAATGGCTTCGGCCGCATCGGCAATGGCTTTGTCCAGCCCCAGCTCGCGCAGGCTGTCGCGCAGCATGCGCGTCAGCGAGCCGATGCGAGCGATGATGTCGTGTGCCGAGGCATCCTCAGTTGGTTTCGGAAGGTCGCTCATCACATCTCCTTACATACCCAGTTTTTCGAAGATCTTGCCTAATTTCTCTTCCAGCGTGGCGGCGGTGAAGGGTTTCACCACGTAGCCGCTGGCGCCGGCCTGCGCCGCCGCGATAATGTTCTCTTTCTTCGCTTCTGCCGTGACCATCAGCACCGGCAGCTTGCCCAGCGTGGCGTCGCCGCGAATGGTCTGCAGCAGCTGCAGGCCGTCCATGTTCGGCATGTTCCAGTCAGAGATGACGAAGTCGAATCCGCCCGCTTTCAGCTTGCCCAGGGCGTCGACGCCGTCTTCTGCTTCTTCGACGTTGTTGAAGCCCAGTTCTTTCAGCAGGTTACGCACGATGCGACGCATCGTGTTGAAGTCGTCCACCACCAAAAAGCGCATGTTTTTATCAGCCATAATTACTCCTGTGTTATCTCGCCCGGCAGGACGGGCCTGTTAAATTCGCAGTGCCTGTCCGGCGCTAATTTTTGCCAGCATATGCTGGCTGATATTGCCTAAATCCACGACTTCGCTCACACCGCCGCTGGCGATGGCTTCTCGCGGCATACCAAAGACCACGCAGGAGGCTTCGCTCTGCGCAATGGTCCAGGCGCCGGCGCGGTGCATTTCCAGCATGCCCGCCGCGCCGTCATTGCCCATGCCGGTGAGGATCACCCCCACGGCGTTACGGCCGGCGTTGATCGCCACCGATCGAAACAGCACGTCTACCGACGGCTTGTGGCGATTCACCGGCGGCCCTTCATTCAGTTTCACCACATAGTTGGCGCCGCTGCGCGCCAGCTCCATATGCATCGCGCCCGGCGCGATATAGGCGTGCCCCGGCAGGATGCGCTCGCCGTCTTCCGCCTCTTTCACCGTGATCTGACAAAGCTTGTTGAGACGCTCGGCGAACGATTTGGTGAAGCCCGGCGGCATATGTTGAGTGATCATCAGCGCCGGACTGGTCGGCGGCAGCGGCTGCAGCACATGGCGGATCGCCTCGGTGCCGCCGGTCGAGGAGCCGATGGCGATCAGCTTCTCGCTGCTCAGCAGCGGGCCTGCTTTTAAGGTCACCGGCGCCGGCATTGTCGGACGAGCGTGCAGTCGGGCGCGCGCCGCCGCGCGGATCTTGTCGGCGATCATCTGGCTGTAGGCCAGCATCCCTTCGCGAATGCCGAGCTGCGGCTTGGTGACGAAATCGACCGCGCCCAGCTCCAGCGCGCGCAGCGTAATTTCCGAGCCTTTGCCGGTCAGCGACGACACCATTACCACCGGCATCGGGCGCAGACGCATCAGCTTCTCGAGAAAGTCGAGGCCGTCCATGCGCGGCATCTCCACGTCCAGCGTCAGCACCTGCGGGTCGTACTGCTTGATCAAATCACGCGCGACTAAGGGATCGGGCGCGGTCGCCACCATCTCCATATCGGGATGGCTGTTGATGATTTCGGTCATCAGCTGTCGCATCAGCGCGGAGTCGTCCACGCACATTACGGTGATTTTGCTCATCATCTTTCCTTCGTCAGTCCATAGACGGTTTGTCCGCGCAGCCAGAACTCTTTGCTGATCTGACTGAAGTTCTCTGAGTGACCGGCAAACAGCAGGCCGCCTGGCTTCAGCAGCGGCACAAACCGACGCAGGATCTTCTCCTGCGTCTCT
This sequence comes from Pantoea sp. Z09, assembly GCF_022394795.1. Lineage (NCBI taxonomy): Bacteria > Pseudomonadati > Pseudomonadota > Gammaproteobacteria > Enterobacterales > Erwiniaceae > Pantoea > Pantoea sp. Z09. The sequence goes on along the minus strand of NZ_CP092373.1, from coordinate 1,585,973 downwards.
TTATCGAAATAGATCATTACGTTGCGGCAGAAGATCGCATCGAAAGGTCCCGGCAGCGCCCAGTCGTTGGCCAGCAGGTTGAGCCGGGCGAAGCTGACGCTGTTCGCCAGCTCCGGCCGCACGCGCACCATACCATCATGGGGGCCGGTGCCGCGCAGGAAAAAGCGCTGCAGCTGCTGCTGCGAGAGGGTGCGCAGCTCCTCCTGGCGATAGACGCCGGCGACCGCTTTCTCCAGCACCTGGGTGTCGATATCGCTGGCGTGCACCTGAAATTTGCCTGGTCCGGCGCCCAGCGTCTCCGCCAGCGTCATGGCGATGGAGTAAGGCTCCTCACCGGTCGAGGCGGCGGCACACCAGACGTTAAAGCTGCCGGAGCGCTTGCGCGCATGTTCCGCCAGAATGGGGAAATGGTGCGCCTCGCGGAAAAAAGCGGTCAGGTTGGTGGTCAGCGCGTTGATAAACGCCTGCCACTCCGCGCTGTTGGCATCGTTCTCCAGCAGCGCCAGATAGCGGCCAAAGTCATCAATATTCAGCGTGCGCAGGCGGCGCACCAGCCGGTTGTACACCATCTCGCGCTTGTGGTCGGCCAGCACAATGCCGGCGCGCTGATAGATCAGCTGGCTGATACGACGAAAGTGTGTATCCGAGAGCGGCAACCGCTGCACCATCTGCGAGAGCAGCGTTGTCGCGTCGTTTTGATCCAGTAACGTCGATTTCTTCATTTCAGGTCACCTGGCACTGTACTTCACTGATTAAATTCTGCTGCTATGCCGGTCGGCGTTGCCGCCAACCGGCCATCCAGGCGATTAAAAGGTTTCCCAGTTGTCGTCGCTGCGTACAGCTGACGCGCGGGAGGCCGCGACCGGCGCCTCCAGACGAACACTGTTCGACGCCGTAGTTCTGTTAACGGCCTGGGCGACAAATTCTTTACCAATATTGAACACAGAAACCGCCTGTTTCAGTCGGCTGGCCTGATCTTCCAGCGAGCCGGCCGCCGAGGCGGACTCTTCCACCAGCGCGGCGTTCTGCTGGGTGACGCGATCCATCTCCGTCACCGCCAGACCGACCTGGTCGATGCCGCGGCTCTGCTCGTCCGACGCCGAGGCGATTTCGCCCATGATGTCGGTAACGCGCGTCACCGCATTGACGATGTCCTGCATGGTTTCGCCGGCGCTCTCCACCAGCACCGAGCCGGTGTCGACGCGCGCCACGGAGTCCTCAATCAGCGCCTTGATCTCTTTCGCCGCCTGGGCGCTGCGCTGCGCCAGGCTGCGCACCTCGCCCGCCACCACCGCGAAGCCGCGGCCCTGTTCGCCGGCGCGCGCCGCCTCGACGGCCGCGTTCAGCGCCAGGATATTGGTCTGGAAGGCGATGCCGTCGATGACGCTGGTGATGTCGGCAATCTTCTTCGAGCTGCCGGCGATGTCGCTCATAGTTTTCACCACGCCGTCCACCACTTTGCCGCCCTGCTGCGCGGTTTCCGACGCGTTGAGCGCCAGCTGCGACGCCTGACGCGCGTTCTCGGCGTTCTGCTTCACGGTGGCGGTGAGCTGCTCCATGCTGGCGGCGGTCTGCTCCAGCGACGCCGCCTGCTGCTCGGTGCGCGAAGAGAGGTCGTTATTGCCGATGGCGATTTCGCTGGCGCCGGTGTAGATGGCGTCCGCGCCGTCGCGTACCGTCGAGACGGTGCGCACCAGCTCGGTCTGCATGTGCTGCAGCGCCGTCAGCAGATCGCCCAGCTCATTGCGCACGCTAAAGGCGATCGGCTGCGTCAGGTCGCCGCGCGCGATATGGCGGATATGCTCGATGCTCTGCTTCAGCGGCCCGATCAGCGAGCCGCGCATTACCGTCCAGACCAGCAGGCTGATCAGCAGCGTGATCAGCACCATGCCGACCGCGATCATAATGGCGTGGTCGTAGGCGCTGTTGTTGGCGTCGATGCCCTGCCTGGCCAGCAGCTGGTTATGGCTCTGCCAGGCGTTGTAATCCTTTGCAAATTTGTCCTGAAAACCCTGGGTCGGCTGATCGACGAAGCCTTTGAAATTGCCCGTGCCGAGAAAACCGGTCAGCTCGGTCAGCGCGTCGCGGTAGGCTTTGTAGTTGGCCTGCAGCGTCAGCACGTTTTCAGCGGTTTTGCCCTTTTCCGACAGGTTGGCGTTGAAGTCGGCAAACCCCTGGTCGGCCACTTTCAACTCTTCATTGGCCAGCGCCACCAGATCCTGCACGGTGGCGCCTGAGCCTGCCTGCTGGCTGTCGAGCAGGTAGCGGATCCCGGCGCGGTTCAGCGTGTTGCGCGCCTGAACCAGGGAGACCCATGAGGTGCCCATCGCCTGCTGCAGCGTCGCGAGACGCTGGTTATAGGCAAAATTCTCTTTGTCGGCTTTCACCGTATTAAAAAAAGCGCCTCCGGAAACCAGCTGCAGCAGCACAAACAGCACCAGCACACTCAGCAGACCGGAGACAACGCGTACTCGATTAAACATAAACACCTCATTGGTTGGCGGATCGCACTAGTTATCGGCCTCAATGAAGGGATCTTTATGTAAGGAAGCAGCGGTTGGACCAGAGGAGGAAAAAGCCTGCGCGGCCTGGCAGCAAGGGATCGAAACAGCCCGCTTCCCTGCGGGCGTAAACAGCGGTTTAGAAGGTTTCCCAGTTATCGCCGCTGACCGTTGCCGCCTGCGGCTGACGCGCCAGCGGCGCGGCCGCAACGGCGCGGGTTGCCGCGCGCGGTGCCTGCGCGGCGCGCGGGATGGCGAACACCGACACCGACTCGCTGAGGCGGCTCGCCTGCGCTTCGAGCGAGGCCGCGGCAGAAGCAGACTCCTCCACCAGCGCGGCGTTCTGCTGCGTCACGCGATCCATCTCGGTGACCGCCTGGCCCACCTGGTCGATGCCGCGGCTCTGCTCATCCGACGCCGAGGCGATCTCGCCCATGATGTCGGTGACGCGCGTCACCGCGCCGACGATGTCGCTCATGGTCTCGCCCGCCGTGCCGACCAGCTGCGAGCCGGCGTTGACGCGATTTACCGAGTCCTCAATCAGCGACTTAATCTCTTTCGCCGCCTGGGCGCTGCGCTGCGCCAGGCTGCGCACCTCGCCCGCTACCACGGCGAAACCGCGGCCCTGTTCGCCGGCGCGCGCTGCTTCCACCGCCGCGTTCAGCGCCAGGATATTGGTCTGAAAGGCGATGCCGTCGATGACACCGGTAATATCGGCAATCTTCTTCGAGCTGCCGGCAATATCGCTCATGGTTTTCACCACGCCGTCTACCACATCGCCGCCTTTACGCGCGGTTTCCGAGGCGCTGAGCGCCAGCTGCGACGCCTGACGGGCGTTCTCGGCGTTCTGCTTCACGGTGGCGGTGAGCTGTTCCATGCTGGCGGCGGTCTGCTCCAGCGACGCCGCCTGCTGTTCAGTGCGCGCGGAGAGATCGTTGTTGCCCGCCGAAATTTCGCTGGCGCCGCTCAGGATGGCGTCGGAGCCGTCGCGCACGTTGCTGACGGTGCGCACCAGCGACTGCTGCATCTCCTGCAGCCCGTTCGCCAGCTGGCTCATTTCATTGCGCCCTTCCACCGCGATCGGCTGGGTCAGATCTCCCGCCGCAATGGTGCGGATATGGGTCAGCAGCTGGTGCAGCGGCTGGATCAGCACCTGACGCAGGCCAAACCAGCAGACCGCCACCACGCCGATCACCAGCAGCGCCACCGTCGCCAGCAGCCACATCATCTGGGTGAATGCGCGCTGGTTCTGCTCCGCGCCCTGCGCGGCGAGCGTGGTCTGTCTGGCACGCCAGTCGCTGTAGGCGGCCTGCATCGTGTTCTGGATCTGTTCGATATTAAAGCGGAACATCCCGTCCAGATCGCGCGCCTTCAGGCGCTCCAGCATGCCGGCCAGGCCGTCGTGATAGCTGGCGTACTGCGCCTCCAGCCGATCGCGCAGCGCCACCTCCAGCCCCGGCGTGGCGGGCAAATCGTAGTAGATTTTAAAATTGCGATCGGCCAGCGCCAGCTGCTGTTCGGTCTGTTTAACCAGCTCGTCCAGCGGGCCGCCGTTAATCTGCGCCGCGGTGCTGCTCTGCAGGCGCAGCATGGCGCGGTTGAGGGTGATGCGCGTCTGGTTAAGCGCGATCCAGGCGTCGGTCATCGCCGTAACGTTATTCGTAGAGACCTGCGCCAGCGCGAACGCCTCTTTGTCTTTCTGCAGTGCCGACCAGAACAGCCCGCCCGACGTCAGCTGCAGCAGGCTAAAAATAGCCAGCACGGCGATCAGGCTGGTCACCACTTTAATGCGTTTCAACATATATTTTTCCCGGGGATCATTAAAAAAACGTGCAGGCTCTCTATCGGCGCGCCAGCGTCAGATCTGAGCGGGTTTAACGGTTTTCAGAGTTATGTAGGTTTTAAAAGCGGGAAGCACGGCTAGAGAGGGGAAATAGCATGCCGGACGGATGCCCGGCATGCAGGTGGCGCTTAGAAGGTTTCCCAGTTGGCGTCGCTGCCGGGCGCGGCCAGCGCCTTGCGCGGCGCGGCGGAAGCCAGGCTGAGCGCGGGCGCCGCAATTTGTACGTGTCGAGTGCCAACCGCCGCGGCCGCCGCGCGCGGGATCTTGAACACCGCCACCGACTGGCTGAGACGGCTCGCCTGCGACTCCAGCGAGGCCGCCGCCGCCGCCGACTCCTCCACCAGCGAGGCGTTCTGCTGCGTCACGCGATCCATCTCGGTCACCGCCTGACCCACCTGGTCGATGCCGCGGCTCTGCTCGTCCGACGCCGAGGCGATTTCGCCCATGATGTCGGTGACGCGCGTCACCGCGCTGACGATGTCGCTCATGGTGTCGCCCGCCGTGCCGACCAGCTGCGAGCCAGCGTTGACGCGGTTCACCGAGTCCTCAATCAGCGACTTGATCTCTTTCGCCGCCTGGGCGCTGCGCTGCGCCAGGCTGCGCACCTCGCCCGCCACCACCGCGAAGCCGCGGCCCTGTTCGCCGGCGCGCGCCGCCTCGACTGCCGCGTTCAGCGCCAGGATATTGGTCTGGAAGGCGATGCCGTCGATGACGCTGGTGATGTCGGCGATCTTCTTCGAGCTGCCGGCGATGTCGCTCATGGTTTTCACCACGCCGTCCACCACGCTGCCGCCTTTCTGCGCGGTCTCTGACGCGCTGAGCGCCAGCTGCGACGCCTGGCGCGCGTTCTCGGCGTTCTGCTTCACGGTGGCGGTGAGCTGCTCCATGCTGGCGGCGGTCTGCTCCAGCGACGCCGCCTGCTCTTCGGTGCGCGCGGAGAGATCGTTGTTGCCCGCCGATATTTCGCTGGCGCCGGTAAAGATGGCGTCGGAGCCGTCGCGCACGTTGCTGACGGTGCGCACCAGCGACTGCTGCATCTCCTGCAGGCTGGCGGCCAGCTGGCTCATTTCGTTACGCCCTTCCACCTGAATCGGCTGGGTCAGGTCACCCTGAGCGATCTGCTGGATATGCGCAATATTCGCGTTTAGCGGGTTAATCAGCACGCGACGCAGGCCGACCCAGCAGAGCGCGATCGTCACTACTACCAGCGCCATAATCGCGCCCAGGATCCACAGCATGCGCGCATAGGCGCTGGCGTTTTTCGCCACGCCCAGCTCGGCGAGGTGCGCCTGATCGGCGCGCCAGTCGGTATAGAGCTTAAGGAACGCGCTCTGGCTCGGCGCCACCGGCGCCTGGGCCACGCCCGCCATATCGCTGGCGATCAGCGCCTCCTGCAGCTGGCGCAGCGCATCCGCGTAGGCAGCGTAGGCGACGTCCAGCTCTTTATTCAGCGCGACGTTCTGCCCGGTGGTGTCGGGGATCGACTTATAGAGTTTGAAGTTATCCGCGGCCGACTGCTGGAAATGTTTGCTGTCATCGATCAGGTGATCGATATCCGCGTCTTTGCCGCTGAGTTTACTGGTGGCGATACGCAGCTGGACGCGCGTCAGCACCACGCGGCTCTGGTTCAGGCTGGCGTAGGCGTCGTTGAGCGCCGCCTGATTGCGGCTGGCGAGCTGCGACACGTTAAAGCTGTTTTTATCGTCGCTGAGCGCAGAGAAAAAGATTGCTCCTGAGAAGGCCTGGAACAGGCCAAACATCAGTAAAACCAGCAGCAGGCTGGTGACTACACGTATTTTGGTTAGCATAAGGAGCCCTGGGAAAGTAGAAGATAAAGCAGAACAATTATCGGCCAGCGGCGGGAGATATTTAGGGCAAGGCAGGAAAAAGAAGAAATCTATTATCTTGATTTTAAAAGGAAATAGTCACGAGCCGGTGTTATCCCGGCCCGTGAAAAAAAGCGGCTTACGCGCTGCGCAGCGTATCCATCAGCGCCATCTCTTCGCTGCTCAGCAGCTTCTCGATGTCCACCAGAATCAGCATACGCTCGCCGAGCGCGCCGAGGCCGGTGAGATACTCGGTCGACATGGTGACGGCGAATTCCGGCGCCGGGCGGATCTGATCCTGCGTCAGCGACAGCACGTCAGAGACGCCGTCCACCACGATGCCGACCACGCGATGCTCCAGATTCAGCACGATCACCACGGTGTTGTCGTTGTACTCGACGTCGGGCTGGGAAAACTTCACGCGCAGGTCGATAATCGGCACGATCACGCCGCGCAGGTTGGTGACGCCCTTGATGAACTCCGGCGTGTTGGCGATGCGCGTCACCTGGTCGTAGCCGCGGATCTCCTGCACCTTGAGAATATCGATACCGTACTCTTCATCTCCCAGCGTAAATACCAGGAACTCCTGGCCGACGGTTTCGCCGGCGATTTTGGTCACGGTTGCCATTCCAGTCATGTTTCTACCCTTTTGTTATCAGTCAGGCGGCCGCGCCGGCCACACGTTTTTCACGATTCAGCGATTGCAGCGCTGATACGTCGACGATCAGCGCCACGCTGCCGTCGCCCAGGATGGTGGCGGCGGAGATGCCAGGCACTTTGCGATAGTTGCTCTCGAGGTTTTTCACCACCACCTGGTGCTGGCCAATCAGCTGATCCACCAGCAGCGCGTAGCGCTTGCCCGCGCTCTGCAGGATCACCACGATGCCCTGCGTCGCCTCGGTTTTCGCGCCCTGCACGTCGAACACGTTCCACAGCTCGACCAGCGGCAGGTATTCGCCGCGCACTTCCAGCACGCACTCGCCGCCCGCCAGCGGCTTCAGCTCTTCGCTGCGCGGCTGCAGGGACTCCATCACCGCGTTGAGCGGCAGAATAAAGACTTCATCCGCCACGCGCACCGACATGCCGTCGAGGATCGCCAGCGTCAGCGGCAGCAGAATGCGGATGGTGGTGCCTTTGCCCTGCTTCGAGGCGATCTCAACATGGCCGCCCATCTCCTGGATGTTTCGCTTCACCACATCCATGCCGACGCCGCGGCCCGACACGTCGGTGACCTGCTCGGCGGTGGAGAAGCCCGGTGCGAAGATCAGCATGCCGACCTCTTCGTCGCTCATGTTTTCGCTGACCGGCAGGCCAGACGAGAGCGCCTTGGCGAGGATGCGCTCGCGGTTCAGGCCCGCGCCGTCGTCGGAGACCTCAATGCAGATGTTGCCGCCCTGATGCTCTGCCGACAGCGTCAGGTTGCCGGTGGCGACTTTGCCCGCCGCGAGGCGTTTTTCCGGCGACTCGATGCCGTGGTCGAGGCTGTTGCGCACCAGGTGCGTCAGCGGATCGATAATGCGTTCGATCAGGCTCTTGTCGAGTTCGGTGGAGCTGCCGAGCAGCGTCAGCTCGACTTCTTTGCCCAGCTTGCTTGCCAGATCGCGCACCAGACGCGGGAAGCGGCTAAAGACATACTCCATCGGCATCATGCGGATCGACATCACCGATTCCTGCAAATCGCGCGCGTTGCGCTCCAGCTGGCCCATGCTGTTCAGCAGGTCGCCATGCGCCACCGGGTCGAGTTCGCCCGAGCGCTGCGCCAGCATCGACTGGGTGATCACCAGTTCGCCGACCAGGTTGATCAGCTGATCGACCTTCTCTACCGCCACGCGGATGCTGCTCGACTCGCTGGTTTTGGCCGGCGCGGCGGCGCGTTTGGCTTCACGCTTCGCCACCGGCAGTTCGCTGACGCTGGCGCTCTGCACCGGCGCGGCCTCTTCCACCGGCTGCGGCTCGGCGACCGGCGCGGCTTCTGCGGCGGCGGCGGCTTCCGGGAAGCGGATCTGCGCTTCGTCGATGACGAAGCAGAGCACCGCCACGATATCGTCTTTGCCGACGCCGTCGATGTTCGCTTCCAGGCTGTCACTGCCCTTCACCACCTGGCTCAGGCTGCCGAGATTGCCCAGTTCTTCCAGCAGCAGATCGACTTCTCTCTCTTTGAGGTTGATCAGCTGCACGCGCAGTCCGCTGCTCGCTGGCGCGGCCTGCGCCACGGGTGCGGCGGCCGGCGCGGGAACGGGCAGGCCTTTGGCCTCTAACGCCAGCTGGCGCAGCGCCTCGCAGATATAGTTAAAGCTTTCCGCGTTCGGCTCTTGCGCGGTTTTATAGGCATCGAGCTGTTCCTGCATAATATCTTTGGTTTCCAAAAACAGGTTGATGATGTCGGTGCTGAGCTGCATCTCGCCGCGACGAGCACCATCCAGAATGTTTTCCAGAATATGGGTGGTTTCCTGCAATACCGTAAAGCCGAAGGTTCCGGCGCCGCCCTTGATAGAGTGGGCGGCGCGGAAGATGGCGTTTAGCTGCTCGGAGTCCGGCTCCTGGGGATCGAGACCCAACAGATGCTGCTCCATGTCGGCTAACAGCTCATCGGCCTCATCGAAAAACGTCTGGTAAAAATCGCTGATGTCCATGCTCACGGGATCACCTCGGCTGTGAGGGGGCTGCTGTGTTTACCGGGCTGCTGCTTTGTGGCACAGGCGGCGCGGTAATCTTTTCAATGGCCGCCGGATCGCTCACCTGGACGGCGTCGCTCTCGGCGTTCTCTTTTTCAATTGCCGCTTCGGTGTCGTGGTTCAACACCAGCAGGCTAATGCGGCGGTTAACGGCATCGTTGCCGCCGCGGTTCTTCAGTTTCATGGTGTCGGCCATGCCGACGACGCGCAGCACTTTGCCGCCGTCGAGACCGCCCATCACCAGTTCCCGTCGCGAGGCGTTGGCGCGATCGGCTGAAAGCTCCCAGTTGCTGTAGCCGCGATCGCCGCTGGCGTACTGAAAGTCGTCGGTATGCCCCGCCAGGCTGATGCGGTTGGGGATATCGTTCAGCAGCGGCGCGATGCCGCGCAGGATGTCGCGCATATAGGGCTCTACCTCCGCGCTGCCGGTTTTAAACATCGGCCGGTTCTGGCTGTCGACAATCTGAATGCGCAGCCCCTCTTCCACCATGTTGATGATCAGGTGCGGACGCAGCGCCTTCAGCCGCGGATCCGCCTCGATCAGCTGATCGAGCTTTTCCCGCAGGCGATTCAGGCGGATGTCATCCAGCTTGCGCTTCTGCTCATCCATATTGACGACTTTTTTCACTTCGCCCTGAATGCGCGTCGCGTCGTCGCCGCCGCCGGGGATCGGGCTGTCGCTGTCGCTGCTGCGCTTGCCGCCGGTCAGGGCGACCTTCAGCGGCGTTTTAAAATATTCGGCGATCTGCACCAGCTCCTGCGGGCTGGAGATGGAGATCAGCCACATCACCATAAAGAAGGCCATCATCGCCGTCATAAAGTCGGCATAGGCGATCTTCCAGGAGCCGTGGCCCCCTTCGTGGCCTTTATGCTTGCGCTTTTTGACGACGATGATGGGACGGTTGCTGTTCTTCATGCATTTTCGTCCGAAGTCTGTTTCGCCGGGTTCTTGGCGTTACGTACGTGCTCCTCCAGTTCGCTAAATGACGGGCGCTCGGCGGAATAGAGCGTCTTACGGCCAAACTCCACCGCGATCTGCGGCGCGTAGCCGTTCAGGCTGGAGAGCAGCGTGACCTTGATGCACTGCATCATCTTGGTGGTTTCAGAGCACTTCTGGCGCAGCACCGACGCCAGCGGCGAAATAAAGCCGTAGGCCAGCAGGATGCCGAGGAAGGTTCCCACCATCGCGTGCGCCACCAGCGCGCCCAGCTCGGCGGCCGGACGATCGGCGGAGGCGAGCGCGTGCACCACGCCCATTACCGCCGCCACGATGCCGAACGCCGGCAGGCCGTCGCCGACGGCGGATAAACTTTGCGCTGGCACTTCGCATTCGTGCTCGTAGGTTTCGATCTCTTCATCCATCAGCGCTTCAATCTCGAAGGCGTTCATATTGCCGCTGACCATCAGGCGCAAATAATCGGTAATAAAATCCACCAGCTGTTTATCGGCGAGAATACGCGGATAGTTAGCGAAAATTTCGCTCTGAGCGGGATCTTCAATATCGCGCTCCAGCGACAGCATGCCCTGCTGGCGCGATTTGGCCATCAGACGATAGAGCAGCGCCATCAAATCCATATAGAGGGCTTTGTTGTATTTTGAGCCGCGCATCAGTTTCGGCAGCGCTTTTAAGGTTTTTTTAATCGATTTGCCGTTGTTACCGACGAAAAAAGCGCCAATGGCGGCGCCGCCGATAATTAACAGTTCGGATGGCTGGTAAAGCGCGCCAAGATGGCCGCCCACCATTGCATATCCGCCCAACACGGATGCAACAACAATGATATAACCCAATAAGATCAGCACAAAAACATCCTTACGTCCGTAACGTGTTGGTGGAAGTTAAGCCAGAGGGCCGCAGGCGCTATTCAAATCGTGGGCAAAAAAAAAGCAGCGGGGAGAACCCCGCTGCTGGATGACTTTCCACGATGCGAACAAACTTAAACGGCGTGTTTAACCTGTTCATCCAGCAGTTGTGGAAAGGTATCGGCAGAATCTGCAGAAAGTTTACGTCTTTTTACCGCGCGTGACGGCGGCTGGCACAGGCTGCAGACGAAGCTGCCGACCGGCTGATGCGCATGGTTGATGAAACTGCCGTTGCAGCTTTTGCAGTCGGCGAGTTCCAGCATATTACTTTCAACGAATCGCACCAGGGTCCAGGCGCGCGTCAGCGCCAACAGCGGGCCCTCGTCCGATTGCGGACACTGTTCGAGATAGAGGCGGTACGCTTTGATAACCGCATCGACGCCGGTCGCCATGCCGGTTTTCAGCATAAACTGCCAGGCGTTGCAGAACATGGAAGCGTGAATATTCTGCTCCCACGTCATAAACCAGTCGGTGGAAAACGGCAGCATGCCTTTTGGCGGCGGACTGCCGCGCAGCTCTTTGTAGAGCTTAATCAGACGACCGCGGCTAAGCTGGGTTTCGCTCTCCAGCATTTGCAGACGCGCGCCCAGCGTAATTAATTCCATGGCGAGCTGAATATCGCGCGCTTCCTGGACAATACTTTTTTCGGACATTTACATCGCCCTCTTTTTCGCCGGCGTCTCTTCTTTTGAGACATTACGCAGTAAACGGCTGGATAATAAAATTCCGGTGTGGATTTGTTGTAAATCATCCACGCGAGATTCCTGCGTCAGGCGATTAATAATGGCGTGGTCATTAAAGCGAAACTGGCAAACCAACTGATTGGTTTCCGCTAACTTGACCATTTCCGGCAAGGTTAATTGCGACAATGCGTCAGCCATCTCTTCATCAATTCCGAGGCGAAACATTGCAGAAGCTTTTTCCTGGTTAATTAATCGCTGCGCAAGCAGTAAATAAGACAGATTGATATCATAAATATGTTTTAGTAAATCAGTTGTACCCATTTTTTCCATCCTGACAGACGCGACGTATTAGCATCGCAGAAAAACCCTCTGCGTTTCGGGTTGCTGGTTGGTAAATCTAAAGATGGCAAAAATTTACAGCCAAAAACCAAACGTACTCTGAAGTCTGCCACATGTTCTTGTGAACATATTTACAGTGCCAGTCAAAACCCCAGGGCCATTCTTTTTTAAATTATTGCGCTCTTCCGTGACGTCTCTTTACATTTTTTTAAGACTATTCCTAAAACAACGCAAATCTATCCCGTCTGATTTCCACATACAACGACAGAGATGTGAAATTTTAGATAAAGTGTGATCTGCGTCACACTTTTAAGGCAAATTTTTTCCTGAACCCTTCAGCATCGCTGTTATTTTGTCTGTTTTTTAGCCAACTTTACCGGATTTCACTTATATTTCGTCCTTGATAGGGGCTTATTCCTGTTACAGATATGATGTGTCAGGCCGCCTGACGACAACTCGATCTATTATCTTTAACATTGCGCTTAACACCCTATAAGCCGCCATTTACATCGCCAGCACCAGCATATTATGCTGAATAAGGCGCATGAGATCCGCTTTTAAATTAATCACTTAGTGCAACGGTTTCCTGGAGTGAGTAAGGGAAGCGTAAAGAGAGGCCGTGAGAGATCGACGCGTTTTAGCAACGAAGCGTTAACGCTTTACAGTGGACGTAAGGCTGCGGACAACAGATGTAACAGATGGTTACATTAGAATTGTGAATGAATAGCGGGTTTGACACTTTTGTACCTGACAACTATCGGCATTGGACGGGCAAACTTTAGGGCGAAACGTGAAAAAAGCGGCTTTTTTTTCTGAAATGCGGAGAGGTGCGGTCAGTGAGCCGCTAGCGGCTGCGTAAAAGGCTGAGCAAGAGGTTAGCGCGGCTGTTGATGCGGGGGAAGAAAAGCAGGTGACGGCCCGCTCGCGCGGGCCATCGACACTATCAGGCGAGTTTCGGGAAGGTCGCCACTTTATTTACCGTGCCGTGATCGGCGCTGCGCGGCGGAATCGCCCACAGATCCTTCAGGAAGCTCTCACGCCAGTGGGTGATATCCTGCTTGCGCAGCACCGCCATCATATCGTTGTAGCGCGATATGCGTTCGGTGCGCGGCATGGTCAGCGCCTTGTTGAGCGCGGCGGCAACCTCATCGCGATCGTAAGGGTTAACGATCAGCGCCGAGGTCAGTTCGTTGGCCGCGCCGGCGAAGCGCGACAGCACCAGCACGCCCGGATCGTCCGGGTCCTGCGCGGCGACATACTCTTTCGCCACCAGATTCATGCCGTCGCGCAGTGGCGTGACCAGACCCACGTCGGTCAGACGGAAGATCTTCATCAGCAGACGACGGTCGAAGTGCTGGTTAAGATAGTAGAGCGGCGTCCAGCCCAGGGTGCCGTACTTGCCGTTAATGCGGCCCGCCTCCGTCTCCAGCTGGTGACGGATATCCTGATAGGCCTGCACGTCGCCGCGCGAGGTCGGCGCGATCTGCGAATAGCGAATTTTGCCGCGATGCTCCGGGAAGTTCTCCAGCAGCGCTTCATAGGCAAGAAAACGCTCCGGCAGCCCTTTCGAATAGTCGAGGCGTTCGCAGGCGATGATGTTCTTCGCATCGCCCAGCTCGCGCTTCATCGCCGCCATTTTCGGCGGCAGCGGGCCTTCAGCCATCTCTTTGATGCTGTCCGGCTCGATGCCGATAGGATAGACCTCGGTCATAAAGGTGTTGCCGAACGCGCGGTGTTTCTTCTCGCCTTTGTTCTGCAGTTGCGTCAGCTGGCTCAGGCTGTCGAGGAAGGCGACGCGATCCGACTCGGTCTGGAAGCCCAGCAGATCGTATTCGCACAGCATCTCCAGCAGCTCTTTGTGCGGCGGCAGCGCGTTGAAGATTTCCGGCGTCGGGAACGGGATATGCAGGAAGAAGCCGATTCGGTTGTTAATGCCCTGCTTGCGCAGCGCGGCCGCAAAAGGCAGCAGGTGGTAATCGTGGATCCACAGTGTGTCATCCGGCTTGATCAGCGGCTTCAGGCGCTCCGCCAGCATCTCGTTGACGCGGCAGTAGCCATCCCAGGCTTCGCGCTGGAACTGCACCAGATCGAGGCGGTAGTGAAAGGCGGGCCAGACAACGGTATTGGAAAACTGGCAGTAGTACAGATCGTAATCGTTCTGACTCAGCGGCAGTGCGGCGTAGGAGATGCCGTCATGCTCTGCCTGCACCAGTTCGTCTTCCTCTTCTCCGGAAAATTCGCTGATTTCCCCGTTCCAGCCAAACCACAAACCGCCGGTGCTTTTCAGCGCGTCGAGAATGCCGACGGCGAGGCCGCCTGCGCTGGCTTTTTTCCCATCAGGAATGGCGATTCGGTTAGATACGACCACTAAACGACTCATAACCTTTACTCCTTACCGACGTTGTCTTGTTTTATTTGTAATAGTAATCGCTCCAGCCAGGCATAGACTGCCTCAACGTCTGGCAGGCGATAACGCGCCTGGCTGGAACCTTGTCCAATCTTCACGGAGATGCCCTGCATGGCGTTGACCGCGACAAAGCCTTTCTCATCCGTCAGATCGTCCCCAACGAATACCGGAATGCGACCGGTAAAGGGCGCTTCGCGCATAAAGGCGCGTACGGCTTCGCCTTTATCAATTCCCTGCGGTTTGATCTCCACCACGCATTTTCCCGGCTGCAGCGCCAGCGCCGGAAAGCGTTTCACGACCTGTTCCGCCAGGTCGAGCACATCCTGTTCATGCTGCATCGCCTGACGGTAATGCAGGGCGAAGGCCATACCTTTGGCCTCCAGCAAAGTGCCTGGCCAGCGATCCATCGCCTGCTGCAGCTGCAGCTGTAGCGCCTCGGCAACCTCTGGCTGCAGGCTGGTGCGGTGCATCTCGCCCTGGGCGTCGCGACGCTCGGCGCCATGCACGCCGGCGGCGGGCGCGACGAGCGGCGCGGCCAGCGCGTCAAGCTGCGCGATCGGCCGGCCGGAAACCAGCGCCAGCGCGCCATGACAAAGCAGGGAGAGTTGTTGCAGCTGCTGACGCACGGTTTCAGGAATGAAAACCGCGTCGGGCTGGGGCTGTATCGCAGCGAGCGTGCCGTCTACATCAAAAAAGAAGGCATAAAGACCGCCGCTCAGCGCAGGAAGCGAGGCATGTTCATTTGCCGCTTGGGTCACGTCTCTTCTCCTGTCGTTAATTCGGGCGCGGACGATTCGCGGCTTGTCAGGTCAGAGGCCTGGCTCGTCGGCGCGCCATTGCAGGATGTTTTAACAGGGGTGAATGTCAGCGGGTTCGGCAACCGGAACGGCCGCGCGTGAACCAGAAAGTGGAACAAAAACTGCGGATACCAGCATGTAAAATCGGATAAAACACCACTACGTTCAGGAACCACCACAGACATATCAACCTGACTGAAAACATCGTCGCGATTAAGTGTAGACGGTGCTGGCGCTTTTGCCAGTCCATGCGCTTTTTTTGCCTGTTCGCCACAGATTATCTTGTCTTTACCGCTTCGTTTACCTGTTTGTCCTCTCCTGCCGCCGGGCCTGTATACTGGGGCAACAGAGTATCAACAAGGAGCGCAGGATGTTTCAGGTATCTGATACGCCAGACGGCGAAGTGATCGACGTGATTTCCATTCAGTCGCAGGTGGTTTACGGCAGCGTGGGCAACAGCATCGCCGTGCCCGCGCTGCGCCGCCACGGCTTGCAGGTGGTCGCCGTGCCTACCGTGCTGCTGAGCAATACGCCCCACTACGCCAGCTGCTACGGCGGCGAGATCCCGCAAGAGTGGTTCGAGGGCTACCTTAGCGCGCTGGCGGAGCGTCAGCTTGACGTCACCGCGCGCGCTGCGGTGCTCGGCTATCTGAAGTCCACCAGTAAAGCGACCGCGCTGGCGCGTTGGCTGCGGCAGATGCGTGAGAAAAATCCGCAGCTGCCGGTGATTATCGATCCGGTGCTGGGCGATGACGACAGCGGCTTCTACGTCGATCCCGAACTGGCGCGCCACTACCGCGAACAGCTTGCGCCGCTGGCGACCGGGCTGACCCCGAACCGCTTTGAGCTGGGCTGCCTGTGCAACGCGCGGCTGGAGAGCGACGCTGAGATCCTCGACGCCGCGCGCTCGCTGCTCGGCGCGCAGACTGAATGGGTGGTGGTCACCAGCGCCACGCGCGACGACGCAAAACAGAGCATGCAGGTGTTTTGCGTCACGGCGCAGGAGAGTTTCATCACCGAGCATCCGCGCTACGATAATCCGCCGAAAGGCACCGGCGATCTTTTTACCGCCGAGCTGACCGCCGGGCTGCTGCGCGGCGTGCCGCTTAATAACGCGGTGGAGCAGGCCAGCCTGTTCGCCCAACGGTCGGTGCTGGCCACCCGCACGCTGGGAAGACGCGAGCTGCAGCTGGCAGAGGCTCAGGCAGTGTAAAAACGGCCGGTTTTCCTTTAGGGTAAAGCTACCTCACCCTAACAGGACGCTTAAAATGTATAACAACCCCTGTCAACTCGTCGGCGTGCTGTGCGACGACATCAGTCATCCGCATACGGCGGCGCTGCTGCAGGAACTCCATCGCCAGCTTAACGCGCGCGGCGGCAAAGTGCTGCTGGTGGACGCGGCGACAGACAGCGCGCGCCCGCTAGTGCCGCTGCTGACCGCCGCTATTCAGCTTTCCGGCCCGATCGCCCCCGCTTTTCGCGCCGCCGCCGGGCGCATGCCGCTGCTGGCGCTGGATGAGCTGCCTTTTGACGACTTTGCCGCCGGCGCAGCGCTGGGCGAGCTGCTGCTGGCGCAGGGCCACCAGCGCATCGGCTATCTGCAGCAGGCCAACGGCGCGGCTGCGGCGCGCCTTGACGGCCTGAGCAGCGCGCTGGCCGCGGCGGGCAAGACGCTTCACGCCCCGCTTATCGCCGGTCGCGACCGCGAAAGCGGCTATCAGACGGTGATGGCCTATCTGAAGCGCGCCCGCGCCGCAGAGCGCATTCAGGCGCTGCTGTGCGACAGCGATCTGCTGGCCTTCGGCGCGCTACAGGCGGTGCGTGATTTTGGCCAGGGGGCGCACCTCGCCGTGGCAGCGGTGGGCGACAGTGAGGAGGCCGCCACCTCGACCTGGCATCTGACCTGCTGGGCGCAGCCGCAGGCGCTGCGGGTAGCGGAGGCGCTGAACCGGTTGCTGCTCAATCGCGCAGAGGAAGATGGCGCATGGCGGCGCGGCGAGCTGCGGCTGCGCCACTCCCATCACGGCAAGGCGCTGTTGGGCGAAATGGGCCAGTGCGGCTGCGCTATCCGTCACTAATAAAAAAGCCCGCCAGAAGGCGGGCTTGTCAGTTATGCACGGGGTGATAACGCAGTCTGGTGCCGCTCTGGAGCGGCACCAGACTGCTGGCCAGCTTCCGTGCGAGCTGCTGCAAAGGGCACTCTGTCTGAAGCCACTGCGCCTCCTCTGCTGTAGAGGGCTATTCGCAGCGCTGAGGCGGAGACGTTGTGCCAGGAGCCGGTCGCAGGGATGCGACAGGCAGTTCGGGTAGGCCTGGATGGCCGTACCCGAACGGTCCGGCCGGCACGACGTTGCAGCCGAAGGCACCGCGAAGCGGCGCGAGGACGGCCCGGCAGCAGAGGAGGCGCAGTGGCCCGCACCAGCATGCTCACACGCATATAAAAAAGCCGCCATTTAGAGACAATAGCGGCCTTATCTGAACATGAGCTTCACTGACAAGCATTGCGCCAGAAGGCGGGCTGATTGCTGCTTACTTACGCGCCAGCGTCATGCCGCTGCCCTTATTCAGGGTGATCTGCGCGTTGTACTCTTTCGGCAGCCGTCGCGCCTGATAGAAGACGCGATGCCAGTAAGGGTTGTCGAGCGCGGAGCGGATCACGCCCTGGCTGACCGAAGCGTGAAAGAAGTGACGATCGGTGTCATAGAAGCCCACGTGCATGCCGCCGTTGATGCGGAAAAAGACCAGATCCCCCGGCTGCATATCGCCTGGAGCGATGCGTTTGCCCATCTTCAGCAGTTCCGTGGTGGTGACGCGGTCCATCGGCAGGTTAAAGCGATCTTTCAGGGTACGCCAGACAAAGCCGGAACAGTCAACGCCGGAGAGTTCCGTCCCGCCCCACTGATACTGCGTGCCGTGCCAGGTGTGCATCTGGTCATGCAGCGCCGCCACAACCGGGATCAGGTCGGGCTGGTCGCCAAGGCTCTCATCGCCCATCGAACGCTCATTCTGTGCCGAGGCGTCGGTGGCGTGGCGGGAACATCCGCCAAGCAGAAAAGCGGAGGTGAGCACAAGGATCAGCAGAGGTCGCAGCGTCTTCATGGTGTGGGGGGAAGCCCTAAGCAGGTTGGCGTGGTAGAGGACTTATAGCGTAATTACGGGTTTCGCTAAACCTGCCCCCTTCGCGCTTTACGTTAATTTACAAAAAGCGTCGCCGCTGCGCGCTATTCGCTGATTTTAAGACAAATAATGGCGCTTAACCCGTCACCGCGAGCGACTCTATTACCCCGGTCAGATGCTGGATCACCTGCTGGGCGGCGCGCGACAGCTGGCGCGACGGCGCGCAGCACAGCGCCAGGGTGAGCGGCCGCACGCTGCTGTCGCGCAGCGGAACAAACAACAGCACGCCGCGCGCCACCTCGTCCATCACATCCAGCAGGCTAAGGATGCTGATGCCGCTGCCCTGCTTAATCAGCGACTTAATCAGGCGGATATCGTTGCAGGTAATGACGTTTTCCGGCTGCAAATTATGCCGCCGATAGAGCATCTCCACCCGTTCATGCACCACCAGCGGCGCGCCAGGAATAATATGCCGTTCCGCGCTGAGCTGGCCGGTGGAGAGCGTGGCGCACGCGCTGAGCGTATGCCCGGCGGGCAACACTACGCCGACCGGCAGCTCGGCGAAGGCGATGACGCTCAGCCCCGCCTGCGCCTGCGGGTCGAGCACCAGCCCGGCGTCCAGCTCCGCCAGCCGCACCTGCTCGCCAATCTGCGCGCTGTCATGCACGCTGAGGTCGAGACGCAGCCAGGGATGCAACTGCGCGATCTGCGACAGGGCGTCGGCGATCGCTCCTTCGTTCAGCGCCTGGATCAGACCGAGCGTGACGCGGCCGCGCCGCAGCCCCTGGATTTCATCGAACCGCTGGCGCGTGCGCTGATACTCGCGCCGCCAGCGCCGCAGGTCGTCCAGCAGCAGCTCGCCAGCGCTGGTCAGGCGCATACCGTCGGGCAGACGCTCAAACAGCCGCATACCCAGCTCCTCTTCCGCCTGCAAAATCTGCCGGTTAATCGCCGAGGCGGAGACGTGCAGCTGCTCCGCTGCCTTGCGCAAACTGCCGCTGCGCGCCACCTCGAGGAAGTAGTGGGAAAAGCGAGAAAAAGGAAGCATCGGCACCTGTACTGTTTATCGCAACACGTTGCTGAAAAAACGATGATGGATCGCCGCACCCCTTTTTGTCCACACTGTTCTTATCCTGTTTATCCCCAGAAGGGTGACCGCTATGAATCAACCTGCGCCTCCGGCCCACTGTACCTTTGAACCCGATGACTGGCTGCGGCTGGCGCGCTGCTGGCATCCGGTCGCGCGCGTCTGCGATGTCAGCCCGGCGCCCACCAAAGCGGTGCTACTCGACGAGCAGCTGGTGCTCTACCGCATAAATGGGCAGATCGTCGCGGCGAAAGATGTCTGCCCGCATCGCGGCGTGCCGCTGACGCTCGGCTTTCACGACGAGCACGGCATTATCTGCCCCTATCACGGGCTGCGCTTCGGCGAGGAGGGCCGCTGCAACCGCATTCCCTCGAGCCCTAACCAGCCGGTGCCCGCCAAGCTCAACCTCACCGCTTTCCCGGTCGAGGAGCGCTTTGGTCTGGTCTGGGTCTGCCTGGCGCCGGATGTGGAGCGTCCCGCCGCGCTGCCGACCATGCCGCACTGGCAGGACGCCGGGTTTCAGCAGATCACCTGCCCGCCTTTTGACGTCGCCGGCTTTGCCGGTCGCCAGGTAGAAGGCTTCCTCGACGTGGCGCATTTCGCCTGGGTGCACAGCGAAACCTTTGCCGACCCCGACAATCAGGAGGTGCCGCCCTACTCCCCGGTCGAAACCGAGTATGGCTTTGCGGTGGATTACTGGAGTTCCGTCTCTAACTTTGCGGCGAACTCGGCGCAGCAGGCGCCAGAGGGCTTTCAGTGGCTGCGCCATTTTGAGATGCATCTGCCCTTTACCGCCACCCTGACGGTGCATTTCCCCGACGCGGCGCGGCTGGTGATTATGAATGCCGCCTCGCCGGTCTCGGCGCGCAAAACGCGCATGTTCGCGCCCATCGCGCGAAACTTTGATCTGCATATTCCGGTTGAGGAGGTGCACGCCTTCAACCACCGCGTCTTTGAAGAGGACAGGCTGATGGTCGAGACGCAGATGCCGGAGCGCCTGCCGCTCGATCTGACGCTGGAGGCGCATATTCCCGCCGACCGCAGCTCTATCGCCTACCGTCGCGGCCTGAAAAAAAGGGGCTACGGCGACTTTTTCCTGGTTTAGGAGAGCAACAGATGAGCACGATTACGGTTGTCGTCGACGGGCTGTCGCGTCAGGGACGCCACGCCGTCGCGCTGAGTCTGGTGCGCGAGGATGGCGACCCCCTGCCGCGCTGGGAAGCGGGCGCGCATATCGACGTGCAGCTCGGCAACGGGCTGACGCGGCAATATTCGCTGACCGGATCCCCGGCGCGCCAGGATCGCTACCTGATTGGCGTCGGGCTGGCCGCCGAATCGCGCGGCGGCTCGCGCTATATTAATCAGCAGCTGCGCCTCGGCCAGCGGCTGACCATTTCCCACCCGCGCAACCTGTTCCCGCTGGTGGCAGCCAGCCGCGTGGTGCTTATCGCGGCGGGCATCGGCCTGACGCCGCTGCTGGCGATGGCGCAGCAGCTGGAAAAGGACGGCGTCGCCTTTTCGCTGCACTATTATGTGAAGCAGCGTCAGGACGCGGCCTTTGCGCGCCATCTGCTGCAGCCGTTCCGGCACGGCTATGGCGAGATCCTCTGTAGCGACGAGGGTCACAGCCCGCGTCACGCGCTGCCCGAGGCGCTGCACGCGCCCGAGCCCGACGCGCGTCTCTATCTCTGCGGCCCGCACGGCTTTATGACGCACCTGCAGCAGCAGGCGCAGACGCTGGGCTGGCCGGCGGATCGCATCCACACCGAGGCCTTTGCCGCCGCCACGCCGCCACCCGCGCAGAGCAGCGACGAGAGTTTTATCGTCACGCTCGCCTCCTCTGGCGCCAGCTGGCCGGTGCCGGCGGACAAAACCATCGCCCGCGTGCTGCTGGACAACGGCGTCGACGTGCCGCTCTCCTGCGAAATGGGCCTGTGCGGCGCCTGTCTGACGCCGGTGCTCTCTGGCGAAGCGGATCACCGCGACACCGTGCAGTCGGAGGCGGAAAAATCTGCGTCGCATCAACAAATCGCGCTCTGCTGCTCGCGCAGCCGCAGTAAAGCGCTGGTAATCGACCTGTAGCTTCTACACTTAGAGGCATCGCCCCGACACAAGGAGATGCCATGAGTCATCGTCTGCACAAAACCGCCTTTCCGGTCAGCAAGGCGCGCAAATATCTCGAGCCTGGCCCGGTGCTGCTGCTCAGCTCGCAGTTTGAGGCGCACAGCGACATCATGACGCTCGGCTGGCATACGGTGCTGGAGTTCTCACCGTCGCTGGTCGGCTGCATGATATCCAGCATGAATCACAGCCATGCGCTGATCCGCGACAGCGGGCAGTGCGTGCTTAACGTCCCCTCGGCAGATCTGATCGACAAGGTGGTCGCCATCGGCAACAGCCACGGCGACAAGCTGGATAAGTTCGACGCCTTTGATCTCACCGCCGAACCCGCCAGCGTGGTTAACGCCCCGCTGATCGGCGAGTGTTTTGCCAGCTTTGAGTGTCAGCTCTATGACGACTCGATGGTGGACAACTACAACCTGTTTATCTTCGAGATTGTGAAGGCGCACGTCGCCGACGAGCCGGAGTTTCCCCCGACGCTGCACTATACCGGCGAGGGACGCTTCACCATCATGGGCGATCGCGTGCTGGATCGCAGCGGCCAGTTTAAACCTGAGATGCTGATTTAGCCGCGCGCTGAGGATTCTCGCCCGCTGCGGCTTGAAAAGGCGCGCCGCCGTCCCTACTCTCTCTTTCTCGACCTCGACAGGAGTTAAGCATTATGGCAATCGAATACGCAGTGATCGCAGGCGGCTGTTTCTGGTGTACCGAAGCGGTTTTTAAAGATGTGATCGGCGTGGAGTCGGTTGAAAGCGGCTATACCGGCGGCGCGCGCCCCAACCCGACCTATGAGCAGGTGTGCAGCGGCGCGACCGGTCATGCAGAAGCGATTCGCGTGGGATTCGATCCCGAGAAAGTCAGCTATGGCGACCTGCTGGATATCAGCTTCGCCACCCACGATCCGACGCAGCTTAACCGCCAGGGCAACGATATCGGCACCCAGTATCGCTCCGCCATCTTCCCGGCCACGCCGGAGCAGGAAGCGGAAGCGGTCGCCGCCATTGCGCGCGCGCAGCAGGATCATCAGGACCCGGTGGTCACCACCATCGAGCCGCTGAAAGAGTGGTATCCCGCCGAGGCCTATCATCAGGATTACTGGGACGGCGCCGGCCAGCGCAACGGCTACTGCATGGCGGTGATCCCGCCGAAACTGCAGAAGCTGCGCAAAAGCTTCGCTAACCGGGTGAAGAGCTAACCTCCGCCTGATCGACTCAGCCCCGCCTGCGCGGGGCTTTTTTTTATTCAGGCGGTGGCGCGACGGCGTTTCAGCCCGATCAGCGTCGGGAAGATAAACAGCGACTGACCGAGGCCGCGATTGGTGAGCGACCACACCGCCACCGAGCAGAGCGAGCAGAGGCCGACAATCGCCAGCGGATAGAGACAGGCCCAGAGAAAGGAGAACCAGGCCTGCTCGAACAGGTGGTGACGCTGGGCGAACAGGATCGCCGACATGCCGAAGAACTCGATAAAGATGCGGTGGATCACATAGATTTGCAGCGTGTTGCGCCCTATCCAGTTCATGTAGCTCATGCTGAAATGCTGATTCAGCCAGCGGCAGGCCGCCACGCTGACCAGCACCGCGATAATGCACATAAACAGGCTTTTATCGAGGCCGAAGATAACATGGACGCCGGCGAGCGCCGCCAGTATCGCCCAGGGCGTCCAGTTTTCACGGCGCCATTCACTCAGGCGCAGCATCAGCGGGCTCCAGAATACGCCCAGCAGGAAGAACAGAAAATATTGCGCCACGCTCTGCGGCCCCCAGAAGGGAATAATTTTCTCTACCGCCAGATAATTGAGCAGCACGGCAACCGCCAGCAGGGCCACTTTATGCTGGCGAAAGATCTTGGTGCAGAGGAAATATAAGCCCAGCCCGTAGAGATACCAGGAGGTGCTCATCGCCATAAAGGTCAGCTTGAGAAACTCAAATAACGAACCGGCATAGGCGGCGTTGAGGTTTTGCGATATCCGCTGGCCGGTAATTTCCGTAGAGATGCCGACAATCGACCACCACTGAATAAATCCCCATAAAATGTAGAGATAAAACAGATTGGTGATACGGCTGGTAAACACCTGTTTCCACGGGCGATTGAGAATGCCGTTGGTGGCCAGCAAACCGGAAACGAAAAAGAAGGCGGGCATACGCAACGGCGACAGCACGGTGTTGAACTGCACCCATATCTCTGCCGGGATCCAGCCCGCTGAGAGATAGCGAAGCGTGCCTTCAAAGCCAGGCAGCACCGTATGGTAGAGCACCACCAGCAATATACAGGCGCCTTTCAGGGTATTCACCCAGGCTATTTCATCTGACTTATTTTGGCTCATGATTCGACTCCTGCTGTGTAGGTCAGAAATTAAAAAGAGAAGAGAGAATATGGGAATATAGCTTTTAGGATTGTCTGGGGATTATTCTCTATCCCATTGCCGCTGACTCTAGCGAAAGTCTTAAAAGTTTTGCGCTGGACCTGAATTAACAATGCTTTACTCGTTTCGCTTTTTCTTTACAATTCTCGCTGGTCACGCTTTTTCAGTTAGCTGTTAACCACTAAGCGGCAATCGCAGCGAATTATCGCTATGCTTTGCCGCGACGCTAAATAGGAGTAAACCTGAGTAAGAGAAACCATATATGGGTGTTTTAGCGCAATAATAATGAAATACTTTGCACCAAATGGTTTAAGAGAATTAAAAAAGGTGTGGTAGCAGCAAAATAAATACGCCACCGAAGAGGCGTAGGGTTACTGATTAAGAAATTTGTCGAGAAACTGACGGGTGCGCGCCTGCTGCGGATTGCTGAACAGCGCTTTTGCCGCGCCCTGCTCAACAATGCGGCCCTGATCCATAAAAATCGCCCGGTCCGCGACGTCGCGGGCAAAGCTCATCTCATGGGTGACGATCACCATGGTGCGCTTCTCCTGCGCCAGCGCGCGAATGGTGTTGAGCACCTCGCCCACCAGCTCGGGATCGAGCGCCGAGGTCGGCTCGTCGAACAGGATCACCTGCGGTCGCATCGCCAGCGCGCGGGCGATGGCGACGCGCTGCTGCTGACCCCCGGAGAGACGCCGCGGAAAGCTGCTCTCTTTGCCCTGCAGGCCCACTTTGTCCAGCAGCGCGCGGGCGCGCGCCTCCGCTTCCCCTTTCGCTTCGCCTTTGACGATCACTGGCCCTTCAATGATGTTTTCCAGCACCGAACGATGGGGAAACAGATTGAAGTTCTGGAACACAAAGCCGACCTGCTGGCGCAGCCTGCGCACCTGCTCTTTCTGCTTCGTCTGCGCCAGCCTGGCGTCGATGGCGATGTCGCCAACCTTGATGGTGCCGCTGTCCGGCGTCTCCAGCAGGTTGATACAGCGCAGCAGCGTGGTTTTGCCCGATCCGCTTGGGCCGATAATCGCTACCACTTCGCCCGACGCCACCTCAAGATCGATGCCGTGCAGCACGGTCTGCCCGTTAAAGGTCTTCACCAGTTTGCTGATTTCGATGGCGCTCATTTCGCCTCCTCATCCTGACGGTTGACCCGTTTTTCCAGCCGGTTCTGCAGCGCCGACAGCAGGGTCGCCATCACCCAGTAGATCAGCGACGCCGCCAGATACATGGTGAAGACCTCCAGCGTGCGCGAGGTGATCAGCTGCGCCTGACGGAACAGCTCCGGCACCTGAATCGTGGCCGCCAGCGACGTATCCTTCACCAGGCTGATAAAGCTGTTGCCGAGCGGCGGCAGTGCGGTGCGCGCCGCCTGCGGCAGGATCACCCGACGCAGCGTCTGCCAGCGCGTCATGCCGATGCTCGCCGCCGCTTCCCACTGCCCGCGTTCGATAGCGGCAATGGCGCCGCGCAGCGACTCCGAGGCGTAGGCAGCGGTGTTGAGCGACAGGCCGATCATTGCCGAGGGAATGGGATCAAGCTCGATGCCGAACTGCGGCAGGCCGTAGTAGATCATAAACAGCTGGGCGATCAGCGGCGTGCCGCGAAACACCGAGACGTAGAAGCGCGACAGCAAGCTGACCGGCCAGAAGTGCGACAGCCGCATCAGCGCCAGCACGAAGCCGAGCAGCAGGCCGAAAAACATGCCGCCGATGCTCAGCTCCAGCGTAAAGAGCGCGCCTTTGAATAAAAAAGGTGCTGAATCCAGCACCAGTTTGAGGCTTTCCTGCATTACTTAGTCACATCCGCGCCGAACCATTTTTCAGAGAGTTTGGTCAGCGAACCATCTTTCTGCATGGCGGCGATCGCCTGATTAATGGCGTTAAGCAGATCCTCGTTGCCTTTACGCAGCGCAACGCCTGACTCCAGACGCGAGAACGGTGCGCCCGCTACGGCCATGGTGTCGCCGGTTTTCTTCACCAGATCCAGCGCGGCCAGGCGGTCGACCAGAATCGCGTCGAGACGGCCAGAGCGCAGATCCTGATATTTCGTCGGGTCATCGTCATAGGTGCGGATATCGACGCCTTTTACGTTGTCGCGCAGCCACTGCTCGTAGTTAGAGCCAAGGCCAACGCCCACTTTTTTACCCGCCAGGTCTTCCGGCTTGCTGATGGTGCCCGCTTTGGCTTTCATGGTCAGCGCCTGCACGCCGGAGATGGTGTACGGCGTAGAGAAGTCATATTTTTTCTTGCGCTCGTCGGAGATGGTCACCTGATTGATCACCACGTCGATGCGCTTTGAATCGAGCGACGCCAGCATGCCGTCCCATTTGGTCGGCTGCAGTTTGGCCTTCACGCCAAGATGCTGCGCCAGCTGCTCGGCGAACTCCACTTCAAAGCCGGTGAGTTTGCCGCGCTCATCCTGAAAGCTGAACGGCGGATAGGTGCCTTCCAGCCCGACGCGCAGCTCGCCTTTATCTTTGACCTGCGCCAGCAGGTTTTCTGCTGCGTGCGTCTTGAGGTTAACGCCGGCAATCAGCGCCACCGCCATCACGCTCATCGCCAGATGGCGACCAACACGAGA
This sequence comes from Pantoea sp. Z09, assembly GCF_022394795.1. Taxonomy (NCBI): domain Bacteria; kingdom Pseudomonadati; phylum Pseudomonadota; class Gammaproteobacteria; order Enterobacterales; family Erwiniaceae; genus Pantoea; species Pantoea sp. Z09. The sequence goes on along the minus strand of NZ_CP092373.1, from coordinate 1,559,773 downwards.
AAAAATCATAATTACCCCATTTATTAGTATGTGATGTGTGTGTCGTCAGGCAGCGCGTGCGCGACGCCTGGTTCTGCGGAATAACTCGCGAAGTATAAACGTTTTTTTTCCGCTTGCTCAGACCGAAGGATGATAAGCAAATAACGCCGGCGCACCGCCGGTATGCACAAACAGCAGCGGCCCGTCGCGGCGGAAGCGATTCTGGCTGATGCCGTCCAGCAGCCCCGCCATCGCTTTGCCGGTGTAGACCGGATCGAGCAGGATGCCTTCCAGCCGCGCCAGCAGTTTCACCGCCTCCATGCCCTCTTCGTTCGGCTCGCCGTAGCGCGGCGCGAAGTAGTCGTCCCACAGCGTAACAGAGGCGGTGCTGGTGAGTTCCAGCTTGCCGATCAGCTGCTGACGCAGGCTGTCGACCACCGGCAGCTGCTGCTCCGCCCTGCGCGACACGGTGACGCCAATTACCTCGGTTTGCGGCAGCAGCTGCTCCAGCCCCACCGCCAGCCCGGCATGGGTGCCGGCGCTGCCAGAAGCCACCACCACTGCGGCGTAATCGACCACGCCTTCGCTCTGATGAGCGATCTCCTGCGCGCATTCGATATAGCCGAGGGCGCCCAGCCAGTTGGAGCCGCCGACCGGCACGATATAGGGACGAAAGCCCTGCGCTTCGAGGCGTTCCGCCTGCGCCGCCAGCTGCGCCGCCGGATTATCCAGCGCCTCGACCAGCATGATTTCGCAGTCGAACAGATCCAGCAGCAGCCGGTTGCCGTTGCTGAGGTAGTTTTCCGCCTGGGTGCCGATTGGGTTCTCCAGCAGCGCGACGCACTTCAGGCCGAGCTTAGCGGCGACGGCGGCGGTCTGGCGCACATGGTTGGACTGGATGGCGCCCGCGGTCAGCAGCACGTCGGCGCCTTCGCGCAGCGCATCTGCCGCCAGAAATTCCAGCTTGCGCAGCTTGTTGCCGCCGAGGGCGATCGGCGTGACATCGTCACGTTTTATAAAGATATCGCGTCCGACATAGTCGGAAAGGCGCGGCAGATGCTCCAGCGGCGTCGGCGCGCCGAGCAGTTCAAGACGGGGGTACTGATGAAGAAGGTGTAAAGACAAGGCGGCCTCCAGGGCTGTCACAATAATCTTTACAGTGTTGCAGAAGTTGCTGCCAGGATCATCCGGCATTGCGCGGAAAAGAGACGGTCAGAAGATAATAACCGCCCTGTCAGAGCAGGCATTGCCGTCTGACGCGTCTCTGCCTGGGCAGAGACGATCAGCATGTCCGTTCTCTGGCCGCTAGCTGCGCTGCCACCCCAAAAACTGGTCATATTTGCGCAGCGCAATGCGGTAGTTATTATTCCCCGCATCGGGCAGATCGTTTTCCAGGCACTCGTGCCAGCTGTTGCCGCTCAGGCGGTCGGCCGGGAAATTTTTGGCCTTAAGCATATCGTCCAGGCGACGCAGCCTTACCACATATTCGCGGATGGTGCTGTGGCTCATTTCCGTCTGCTCAAACAGATACTGCTTGAATGCCATAATGTCGAAGTAATTAGGATGCGTATTGCAAAAAATATCACTACAGAAACGGCACAGCGCGGTCAGTTCTGGCTGTAATTTCAGCCATAGCTGCTCATCAATCATCTGGTCCATGCGCGCGATGGCCTCTTTATTGATGATCTGACCGCGAAACACCAACGCCATGCGGTCAAGAACTTTGCCGCAGTGTGAACAGTGACTCTGGCTGTGTTTGTAGTCTTTAAGATAACGGCTTAAAGGTCTGGCTTTGGATTTGGCTCCCATTGCTGAGTCCCCGGTTTTATTATTTTTAGATCGCCAGGCACTGAGGCCGTCAGCGCGCTCCCGTAAGTCGGGCACGCAGGCGTTTGATCGCCTGACTGTGCAGTTGGCTGACGCGTGATTCACCCACGTCGAGTACCGCTCCAATCTCTTTCAGGTTCAGTTCTTCCTGGTAGTACAGTGTCAGCACCATCTTTTCGCGATCGGGTAAGGCTTCGATCGCGTCGATAACGCGTTCACGCAGATTCCCTTCCAGCAGCTGATGCAACGGGTTGGCTTCTTCATGCCCTTCCGTGACCAGCTCCGCACTGTCGCCGTGTTCTTCCCGATACTCGTCGTAGGAAAAGAGCTGGCTGTTATTGGTATCCAGCAAAATCTGCCGGTACTCTTCTAGCGAAACATTCAGCCGATCGGCTACTTCCTGCTCGGTGGCGGCACGTCCCATCATCTGTTCGACCTGATGCATCGCGCCCGCGACCTCGCGCGCGTTGCGGCGCACGCTGCGCGGCGCCCAGTCGCGGCTGCGAAGCTCATCCAGCATTGCGCCACGGATGCGCTGCACGGCGTAGGTGGTGAATGCTGTCCCCTGCAGTGCGTCGTAACGCTCCACAGCATTCAGCAAGCCAATGCCACCGGCCTGCAGCAGATCGTCAAGCTCAACGCTGGCTGGCAGACGTACCTGCAGACGCAATGCTTCGTGGCGCACCAGCGGGACGTAGCGCTGCCAGAGCGAATGTTTATCCATCACGCCTTCGGCGGTATAGAAATCGTTCACGTTGACTACCCTGCGTTAATGAAGTTATCGGCAGGATTATCCAATTCTGTAGGGGGATTGATTGGGGGAATAGGCGGGCAAAAGCGAGGTTATTTCATTTTTGTTATGTCAGGGAGCGGATTGTTCCGCTCCCTGCGCGTCGTTTAGGCTGATACGCGCAGCCGCTGCCGCGTGGCGGGCGGCACCTGGTCCCAAAGTGCGCATACCTGCCCCTCAAGCGCCTGATAATAAGGGCTTATGCTTTGCCGGGTTTCGGCGTCGGGATGAAAGCGGATCTGGCCAGATTCACCATCGATGCTTATCAGTTTATTGATAAACAGGCGCTGCAGGTCGCTGCGCAGAAAGAGGCCGTTGTCGGCGCTGTTGTCGACAAGGGATCCCTCTTCGTTCTCCCGCGTGTCGATATGGCACGCCTCAACCCAGGGCCAGCTGTGGCGATCGGTCAGGCGCGTGCCGGTCATCACGCAGCCGCCGTAGCGCGCTTTGACCGCCGCCAAAAACTCCGCCTGGCTGGCGCGCTGAAAGACCCGCGTCTTCACGCGGCGCCCCACCTCCGTGCCCGCCATCACCGCCGTCGGCGCCTTATGCAGCGGCGTGCTCAGCACCACCATAAACTGGATACGACGCGAGAGCGGGAAACAGGGATGCGACTGGGGGTCAAAGAGCTGCCAGTAAGCGTCATCTTCATCCTCGCGCATCAGCACCAGCTGATAGCCGCGGCTGGCGAGCAGGTTCTGCGCGGTGGCGGAGTGGGGATCTATCATGGCGTAGACCCGGCTGTCGCCCATCACCTGCCAGAGCGCGTCGCGCGACGCCTCGCTGCGGCGAAAATAGGCAAAGGGCTGCTGCGATTTCAGGTAGTGCTCAAAGCGACGCAGATAGTTTTTGCGCTCGTTGTCGTCGGAGATAAACAGCAGATCTTCCAGCGAGCTGTTGCTCTCTTCGCTGGCGAAGACCGCGCGAATGCGCAGCGTGCGATAGCTGGTGGACGGGCTCAGCAACCCGCGTACGGTGAGCGCCTTCTCCTCGGGATGCTGCTGCGCGTAACGCAGCGCGATCTCGTCGAAGGTTAAATGCTCGCCGGGTAACAAGTCATAATTGAAGCGCATGGACACTCCAGAAAAAGAAAATCGGACAAAATTCAGGGATGTTCTGTAAGAGGTTATCGGCAGAATAGCGAGGTTCTGTAACCGTTGGCCGCTGAATCACGGTTTTTCAGGCATAAAAAAACCCCGCCGAAGCGAGGTTTTTAACAAGGTCACCAGAGGGCGATTAGCCCTGCAGCAGAGACAGAACCTGCTGCGGAACCTGGTTAGCTTTCGCCAACACGGAGTTACCGGCCTGCTGGATGATCTGTGCTTTAGACATGTTTGAAACTTCGGTCGCGTAGTCAGCATCCTGAATACGAGACTGTGCTTCAGACAGGTTGGTGGTGGTGTTGTTCAGGTTGGTGATAGCAGAGTCCAGACGGTTCTGCACCGCACCCAGGCTAGAACGGAAGGTATCGACTGACGCGATAGCCTTGTCCAGCAGAGCCAGCGGGTCAGAGGTCGCTGAACCTGAATGGATGTTTGCGTTAGCGGTGTCAGCGATGTCGCCGATGTTGCTTGCTACGCCAGTTGTACCGCCCGCGCTGCCGTTGACAATCGCGCCAGCAGCGGTGTTGTAGTCTTTGCCCTGAACGGTGACATAACCCTGCGCCGCGCCAGTTGAATCCGCACCGACTTTAACGTATTGAGCAGACATGGTACCAGCGGTAACGCCGTTAGCTGTGTCGGTGTAAGAAACGTCGGTGGTGTTCAGCGTTACAGCGCCAGTGGCATCATCAACAGAGACTGCATAGTTGTCGCTGCCTGAAGAAACAACGTAGGTACCGGTCGCTGCACCAGCTGAAGTCTGAACGTTTTTCAGAGAGAGTGAGCTTGCGTCAACTTTCAGCGCAGTGGCAACAGATGACAGGTCCACATCTTTCAGCGCGCCGCTCGCACCAACCTGAGTAATGGCATCGCTGGTTTTCAGTGCGTTTTTAGACACGCTGAAGCCGCTCAGACCCAGAGTTGAAGAGTCGATTTTTTTCAGGTCGATGTCGATGGTCTGGCCATCGTTCGCGCCAACCTGAATAGACATTTTGCCGTCTTTTGCCAGCACGTTCACGCCGTTGAACTGAGTCTGACCAGAAACGCGGTCGATCTCGTCCAGACGTGATTTGATTTCGTCTTGGATTGAAGACAGGTCAGAATCGGAGTTGGTGCCGTTCTGCGCCTGTACGGTCAGTTCACGTACACGCTGCAGGTTGTTGTTGATTTCTGACAGCGCGCCTTCAGTGGTCTGCGCGGCAGAGATACCGTCGTTGGCGTTACGCGCAGCCTGAGTGAGGCCGTTGATGTTAGAGGTGAAACGGTTGGCAATCGCCTGACCAGCAGCGTCATCTTTCGCGCTGTTGATACGCAGACCTGATGACAGACGCTCGATAGAGGTAGACAGAGCGGACTGGTTCTTGTTGATGTTGTTCTGAGTGATCAGCGAGAGGCTGTTGGTATTAATGACTTGGGCCATGATAAATATTCCTGTTAATCAAGTCTTTCGGTTAAGGTGTGGGCTTCAACCCGCCGGCTTCAGCGCCGTCAAAGTTGTTATCGTCTGCCCTTAAATAACCTTTAGAATTTTTTTAGTACCAGGTGAAAATTTTTTCCTTCAACCTGTCACGCTTATCTTTATCGCCCTCGCCCCTGACTTCTTTAGAACTAAATCACCCCTTTTCTAGCCGTAGAAATACCCTTCTCTATATACGCTATTCGCTTTATCGCACAGCCATCAATAACTTTAAACTTTCCCTATTCGCCGCCGATAACCCCGGTATTCACTCTCCGTGTCGACATGATAAGGAAACAAGCATGGCAAGTATCTCTACCCTGGGTATCGGTTCAGGCCTGGACTTAAGCAGCATTCTCGACAGCATGCAGACGGCAGAAAAAGCCGCCCTGACGCCGATCTCTAATCAGCAGACTTCTTATACCGCCAAGCTGAGCGCCTACGCGACGCTGAAAAGCGCGCTGACCACCTTTCAGACGGCGAACACCACGCTGAATAATGCGGACCTCTTTACGGCGACCACCGCGACCAGCAGCTCCAGCGCCTTTAGCGCCACCACCTCCGGCAGCACCGTGGCGGGCAAATACACCATTAGCGTGTCGCAGCTGGCGCAGGCGCAGACGCTGACCTCCGCGGTGCAGAGCAGCAACACCACCGCGCTGGGCGACAACTCGGCCAGCAGCCGCACCTTGAGCATCGCGCTAGCGGACGGGTCGAGCAAAGATATCACCCTGACCAGCGACCAGACCTCACTGACCGGGATGCGCGACGCCATTAACGGCGCCAGCGCGAGCGTAACCGCCAGCATTATCAAGGTCTCGGACGGCAGCTATCGCCTCTCCGTTACCTCGAACGAAACCGGATCGGACAACGCCGTCAGCAGCATTAAGGTCACCGGCGACGATACGCTGCAGTCCATCGTCGGCTACGACGCCAGCGCCACCAGCAACGCGATGACCGAAAGCGTCACGGCGCAGAACGCAAAGCTGACCGTTAACAATATCGCTATCGAAAACAGCAGCAACACCATCAGCGACGCGCTGGAAGGCATTACGCTGAATCTGAGCGACACCACCACCGGCAACCAGACGCTGACTATCGCGACCGACACGTCGAAAGCGAACAGCGCCATCTCCAGCTGGGTGACCGCCTATAACACCCTGCAGGACACCTTCTCCAGCCTGACGAAATACACCGCCGTCGACGTTGGCGCGGACGCGCAGGATTCCAGCAACGGCGCGCTGCTGGGCGACAGTACGCTGCGTACCATTCAGAGTCAGCTGAAGAGCCTGCTGACCAACGCCGCCAGCTCGTCGACCTTTAAAACCCTGGCGCAGATTGGCGTCACCACTGATCCGACCACCGGCGAGCTGGAGCTTGACTCCGACAAGCTGAGCAGCAGCCTGACGTCGGATATGGCAGGCGTGAAAGAGATGATTATCGGCGACGGTAAAACCACCGGTGTCGCCACCACCGTCGCCAGCAACCTGACCAGCTGGCTCTCCAGCACCGGTATCGTGCAGTCGGCCACCGACGGCGTCAGTAAAACGCTGAACGAGCTGACCGATCAGTACAACAAGGTGAACGATCGTATTACCGATACCATTGCGCGGCTGAAAACCCAGTTTACCCAGCTCGACGTTTTAATGAGTTCGCTTAACCAGACCAGCAGCTACCTGACGCAGCAGTTCGAATCGTCAAGCAGCTCAAGCTCCAGCAGCTCGTCATAAGGAGTCAGTATGTACAGCGCAAACGGCACCCAGGCCTATGCAAAAATCGGCGTTGAAAGCGCCGTCATGAGCGCCAGTCAGCAACAGCTGGTGAATATGTTGTTCGACGGCGCGCTGAGCGCGCTGGTGCGCGCCCGTCTGTTTTTGCAGGACGGCAATATTGAGGGAAAAGGCCTTTCCCTCTCCAAAGCCATTAACATTATTGAAAACGGGCTTAAGCAGGGCCTGAATGAAGAGAGCGACGACGATCTCACCACCAACCTGCTTTCCCTGTACGCCTATATGGTGCGGCGGCTTCTGCAGGCGAATTTACGCAATGACGTGGAGGCCATTGTCGAGGTCGAAGCGCTGCTGCGTAATATCGCTGACGCATGGAAAGAAGTTGCCCAGCCTCAACCACTGATTCAGGACGCCGTTTAATGATACTTGCACCGCATCTGATTACCATTTACCAACAGCTACTCGATCTCAGCCAGCAGATGCTGCGTTTTGCGGCCGAGGGCGAATGGGATGATTTGATCAAAAAGGAAGTTGATTACGTCAGCGCGGTGCAACGGCTGGCGCGATCGACCGAAGCCGCCTCGCCTTCCGTGCAGGCGCAGGAGCAGCTGCGACCGGTGCTGCGCCATATTCTGGATAATGAGAGCGAAGTGAAGCGCCTGCTGCAGGAGCGCATGAACGAGCTGTCGACGCTGGTGAATCAGAACACGCGCCAGAAATCGGTGATGAGCGCCTATGGCAAACAGGGCAGCGTAATGGTGCCGATGGAGAATCAGCCGCTCTCCTGATCCTGACACGCACCGTGCGCAACAAAATAGTTGTTCTGCCGGTGCGTCTTTTTTTTATCGTGCTCCATACTTGCTTTTCCTTCCCGCTGGAGCGCAGCAGATGCACAACCCGACGTTACTGCAATTTTTCCACTGGTATTACCCGGATGGCGGCAAACTCTGGCCCGAAGTGGCGGAGAAAGCCGCCTGGCTAGGCGAGATCGGCATCACCATGGCGTGGCTGCCGCCTGCCTACAAAGGCGAATCGGGCGGCTACTCTGTTGGCTATGACAGCTACGATCTTTTTGACCTGGGCGAGTTCGATCAGAAAGGCAGCGTCGCCACCAAATATGGCGACAAACAGCAGCTGCTGGCCGCGGTGGACGCCCTGCGTACCCACCAGCTCGGCGTGCTGATGGATGTGGTGGTGAACCACAAAATGGGCGCGGATGAGAAAGAGCGCGTGCGCGTCAACCGCGTCAATCCCGACAACCGCGATGAAATCAGCGATGAGGTTATTGAGTGCGAGGCCTGGACACGCTTTAGCTTCCCGGCGCGCGCCGGCGAACACTCCCGATTCATCTGGGACTACAAATGCTTTAGCGGCGTCGATCATATTGAAAACCCCGATGAGAACGGCGTATTCAAGATTGTGAATGACTACACCGCCGACGGCTGGAACGATCAGGTCGACAGCGAGCTGGGCAACTTCGACTATCTGATGGGCGCCAATATCGACTTCCGCAACAATGCGGTGCGCGAAGAGCTGAAATACTGGGCGCGCTGGATGATGCAGCAGCTGCCCTGCACCGGTTTTCGTCTCGACGCGGTCAAGCATATTCCCGCCTGGTTCTACAAAGAGTGGATTGAGCATGTCCAGGCCGTCGCCGAGGAGCCGCTGTTTATCGTCGCCGAATACTGGTCGTTCGAAACCGATAAGCTGCTGGAGTATATCCAGCAGGTCGACGGCAAAACGCTGCTGTTCGACGCGCCGCTGCATCTGAACTTTCATCAGGCGTCGAACCAGGGCAGCGACTACGATCTCAGTCAGATCTTCGCCAACTCGCTGGTGGAGGCCGATCCCTGGCATGCGGTGACGATTGTCGCCAACCATGACACCCAGCCGCTGCAGTCGCTGGAGGCGCCGGTGGAAGCCTGGTTCAAACCGCTCGCCTATGCGCTGATCCTGCTGCGCGAACAGGGCGTGCCGACGGTGTTCTATCCCGATCTGTTCGGCGCCAGCTATGAAGATGAGGGCGGCGACGGCGACAGCCATCGGGTAGAGATGCCGGCGATTGCCGAACTGGAGGCGCTGATCCGCGCGCGCCAGATCTACGCCTGGGGCGCACAGACCGACTATTTCGATCATCCCAACTGCGTGGCGTTCAGCCGCAGCGGCACCGCCGAACAGCCGGGCTGCATCGTCATTATGTCGAACGGCGACGAAGGCGAGAAACAGGTGGCGATGGGGGAAAGTTTTGCGGGTAAAAGGTGGCGCGACTATTTAGGTCATCGCGACGATATTCTGACGGCGGACGAGCATGGCACGGTGGTGGCGCGCTGCAACGGCGGCAGCGTCAGCGTCTGGGTGCTAACGGAGTAATTGAACGCGCCTTATTCCATCGCGCTGGCGGAATAAGGCGCTAATAGCTTACTGCTTCGCGTCGTTCGCCTGGGTGATGGCGGACTTGAGGATTTCCGGTTCGATATTCTGGATCACTGCCGCTTTAGGCTGCTTCGCTACCTCTGCCAGCGCCTGCTGGCACTCTACTGTCGGGCGGTCCACCTTACGCAGCGTCAGGCCGTCATAATGGAGTTCGCTTCCCTCCAGCTCCAGCGGCATTACGCGCGACTGACGATTGACGTTAACGTAATCGCCGCTCAGCAGCGTCAGCTTGCCCGGCTTGGCGATCACGCGCATCCACTGGCGACAATCAAGCGTGCTGCCGTCGGCGTTAACAATCAGCGTTCCCATCGCCTCACCGCTGCGTAATCCGCTTTGCGGCCCCACCGTCTGCCAGTTGCCCTGCAGGCTGGCGGGCGCCGGCGTCTGCACCGCGTCCTGATAGCTGTTGATTTGCGCACAACCGGCCAGCGCCAGCGCCGCCGTCAGCATCCACTTTTTCATCGTTAATCCCTGAGATCGCTTCAATGGCGGCTAAGTTATAATTTTTCGCCTGCCTTTCGCAAGCGATCTGCGCCCTGCTTCGTCCTGCACGGCGACTTTTTTTACGCCGCACGCGCCGCGAACGGCGTCCTGACAAGGCCTGGCCGCTGAGTTACACTGGCGCGACGCACCATAATGAATTTTTCAGGATACCCGATGAAAACGCCAGAAGCCTATTACGCGCAGGCGCGCGAGATGTTTTTTACCGCTCACGCCGATTTTAAGGCCGCGCTTGATGAACTGACCGAGAGCGACGCGCGCCACGCCAATATGTCGCTGCGCCAGCTGCGCGAGTGGCACGCCGAACGCATCTACGCCGCCTTTCTGCGTCAGAAGAACCTCGACGGCATGATCTTCTCGATCCAGCTCGCCGAGCCGGACAAAGCGGTTGCCGCCGAAACCATTGAAAATTATCTGAAATCCCATGCGGAATCGCTGGGAATGAGCTGGGAAGAGTTCTGCATCAAAAACGAACTCTAACTCCTCACGGGCAGCAACACCTCCAACCAGTCAAATAGTTCAGGAATAAATTGTACAAGTTGATCAAACTTGTATAAGTTTACTGCACGACTTCGGTCGTGATTGTCCTTGAACGAATGGTGCGCTTGCACCGCCTCTGGAGGTGTTGCTGGATTTCCACCTCCAGAGGTTCTATTTTTTCCTGCTGCCGTCTCTCTTTTATTCCCCCTCTGCCTGCATCACCTGCTGCCAGTTTGCGTGTTACGCCGAAAAAAAGCGTTTTGACGCGCCTGAGAGGCTTGTCACTGGTTGGATTTACAGTATGATGTGCCAGCGAATTTCTTCCCTGTATGGAATACCAGTATGTTTGTGGAATTGATTTACGATAGGCGTAACGTCGCCGGCCTGCCGGGCGCGCGCGAGATGATTTTGCGGGAGCTGGAAAAGCGCGTGCAGCGCGTCTTTCCGGATCTTGAGGTGCGCGTTAAGCCGATGGAGCGAAACGCAATCGAAACCGATATGAGTAAAAACGACAAAGCCACGCTGGCGCGCATCATTGAAGAGATGTTTGAAGAAGCGGAAATGTGGCTGGTGGCCGACTAAGCGCGACGGCCACCGGAGAGGGCAGGATTACTTCTCCTGCTCGCTGTGGTTAATGGCGATTTCGATATCCTGGATCGCGGCGTCCAGGTCGTCCAGCAGCGTGCCCTGTTTGTTAAGCAGCGCGTCAATGCGTCCGGCAAACTCGGGATCTTTATATTCGCCGGCGTCAAACGCGAGCCAGTGGCTGGAGAGCGTCTCGGTATTGGTTTGCGCGTAGTGGCGCATCTCTTTCAGCTGCGAGGTAACATCGCGCAGGTAGTCAGTTTTGCTTTTCGTTTCCACTGAATCACTCATGCTATTTCTCCTTTTGCCTTTTTAACCAATAAATATCTCGCGTGAATGATTAAAGGTAGTGGAATATAACGAAGCCGCCTTAAGAATATTCGGAAGTGACGTGACCCGACGCTCGCAGGTAAAAATGAGAAAGGTTATCATTCCTGCTTATCGCAATTTTAACAGGACGTTAAAATGAAAATTCCTCTACTGCTTATCGCTTCGCTGTTGCTCTCCGCCTGCGCCTCTTCGCCGCCTGACGCCGCTAATATCCCTAAACAGATTAAAAGGGTGCGGCCGCCCTATCCCTATTACGCCTTAAGCCATCATATTGAGGGTTACGTCCGCTTCGCTTTTGACGTCGATGCGGAGGGCAAAGTCAGCGAAATGCGCATCCTGCAGTCAGAGCCGCGCGGCCTGTTCGAGCCCTATGTGATCGCTGCTGTCAGCCAGTGGCGCTATGAGAAGCATAAGCCGGTAAAGGATTTGCAGATGACGATTCGCTTTCGGCTCCAGCAGGATGCCGACCCGGCTAAAAGCTCTCTGATATTCTAAAAAAACAGGGGACGCGTTGTCCCCTTTTACGCTCTTGCTCTTTGGTTCATTACAGATATTTACGCGCCAGTTCAAACAACTCTTTTCTGGCGGCCGTGCCCAGATGCTCTATTCCCTGCTGCACGAAATCAAACGCGGCGCCGAAATCTTTTACCCCCGCGCTGAATTCGCTTTGCTCCCCTTCGCCACTCGCCTGAGTAGACGCCGCAGCGTTGCTGCTTGCTGGCTCCGCGGCAGCCGTCGACTGTGGCGCGGCGTCGGTAACAGCCGGCGTGCTCGCCTGCCCGGCAGCGGCATCCGCCACGGGTGCCTGCGCCTGGGGCTGTGGGCTAGCGGCGGCGTCCGCTGCTGCGCTTTGATCTGCGGGCTGCACGGCGGCAGCGTCAGGTGCGACGCCTTGATCCGCAGGCTGCGCGGCAGCGGCGTCCGGTGCGACGCTCTGATCTGCAGGCTGCGCGGCGGCAGCGTCCGGTGCGACGCTCTGATCTGCAGGCTGCGCGGCGGCAGCGTCCGGTGCGACGCTCTGATCTGCAGGCTGCGCGGCGGCAGCGTCAGGTGCGGCGCTCTGATCCGCGGGCTGCGCGCCAGTGGCGTCCGGTGCGACGCTCTGATCTGCAGGCTGCGCGGCGGCAGCGTCCGGTGCGGCGCTCTGATCTGCAGGCTGCGCGGCGGCAGCGTCAGGTGCGGCGCTCTGATCCGCAGGCTGAGCGGCAGTGGCGTCAGATGCGGCGCTTTGATCCGCAGGCTGCGCAGCGGCGGCGTCCGTTGCGGCGCTCTGATCGGCCGACGGCGCTGGGGTGTGCTGCGCCGTTGCACCAGGCGCCACATGGGTTTCTCCCGGCGTCTCCTCTGAAGTGGCGGGCGCCACTGTCGAAGGCGAGGATAAGCGCTGCAGCTGCGGATCGGTCGGCACGTTGCTGTCCGGAACGGCAAACTGCGGCAGATCGGCGTCACTGTTTGGTGCGGTTGCGTTAATGATGCTGTTATCAGTCATGGCAGACTCCTTCGTGTTGATAAACGATCGGAGGGCGTGGAAGCCTTCCCCAATCAGGTTAAAAATTCGCATGCGGTTCTCCTGTTACGGCTTCACAGTGGATTCATCCTGGATCACGACTCGCTTGACCTTATCCGCCGTCTGGTCGGCAGTCTGGTCGGGCAGCGCGTCCAGCTTGTGCTGCAGCACGGTGACCTGCTTCGACAGCTGATCCACTTTGAATTCGCGTCGGGCAGCCGACTCGCGGGATTCGCGCCGAATTTCCTCCACGCGTCGGTTAGCGGTGCTGCTGACATATAAAAAGAGAATGGTCATCACAACGCACAGCATCGACATGCCCAGCATCAGCACGCCTAGCATTAATTTGCGCTTGTGGAGCCGTGGTCTTATTTCACTGTGTATCTCGGCCATCGCTACGCTCCTCTAAGGTGGAAATCAGCCTGTCGATTTCATTACGGAACTTGCTGTTTTGATCGGCATCAGTCATCACCACCAGAATGCCGAGCGCGTTTTTAATCAAACGCAGATCGGTCTCCAGGGTAGATATCCGCCGCAGGTTCGTGTCGTGACGTATACGCAAATCATCATTCTCCTGACGGAGCAGCATATTGCTCTCCTTCAGCAGCAGGACTTGCTCCTTATAGCTGGTTATAATTTCACCACCGGCACGGTTACTGGTGACAATAGAGGCGATGCCTGCAATGAGCGGCTTCCAGAAAAGCGCAGCCGCTCCGCCCCCAAGTACTAACGCGCCAACACTGGTAATCAGACTACTTTCCATGCCTCACCTCTGTGCCTCGACGGGTAATGGCTGCTGACGTCAGGCGTAAAACGCAAAGCGCCTCCCTCGCCGCAACTTAAGATTGCTTAAATTAACAGCTTAAGTATACTTAAGTCTGGCTCACAGGAGATGTCAAGACGATGGAAAAAGAAACAACAGGTGAACGTATCCGCTTCCGCCGTAAGGCACTGAATTTGACGCAGAAAGCAGTAGCGGAAAAAATTTCGGTTTCTCATGTGGCGATATCACAGTGGGAAAAAGAGGAGACGCTGCCGCGTGGAGAAAATCTGTTGCGGCTGGCAGAGGCACTGGGCTGCGCGCCTGCGTGGCTGGTTGACGGCGACGGACCGGTCTTTACTGTACAAACGCAGACGCAAAGCGGCCTGCCGGTGCTGGAGAGAGAGCAGGTTTCTCTCTGGCTGTCAGAGGCTAACCAGGTCGAGATCCATCGGCGTGTGCAGTCGGATCGCGACTACTCCGGCGCCAGCTTTGCGTTAGTGCTGTGGGACAGCGCGCTGTCGCCGCAATGTCTGCGCGGCGATCTGCTGATTATCGATCCAGAGGTAGCGCCGCAGCCGGGCGATCTGGTGCTGGCGCTATGCGAAGAGCGGGATATGGTGGCGCGCAAATATCGGGCGCGCAGCCATGACAGTTTTGAACTGGTGCCGTTAAACGAGGATTTTCCGCCGCTCTCTTCAACGGAGCAGTCGCTGGTTCTGTTAGGGACGCTAATGGAGTGGCGCCGTTATCGCGATGGGGTAACGTCCTAAAAAAAGGATAATTCCCGCTGCGCTCGAACTTTTGTTATTAAGTAGCGTCCTAACAGGCATGTGGATTAATCCATGTAACGATTTTTACCCGCCGCGAGCGGGTTTTTTTTGCCTATAAGAATTTCCTTTGACGCGCCCGTGACTCTTTCATTCCTTTCTGATGAGGCTGGTGAGAATATAACCAGGCGCTATGCGCATACCCTTTACGTAATGGTAACGAGAGTTCTGCTATATGGATTTGCCCGCCTCGCGCGGGCAATTTTTTTGCTGCAAGCCGCCCGTAGACGGCTTGCTATTTCAGATGGCGGGATCGTTATCTTCGGGATAGTCCGTCTCGTCGGACACCTCATCATCCTCTTCCGGGAATTCACTTTCTTCATCATCTTCGCCGGGGATATCTTCTATGCTGCCAGGAACCTGACCATCGTCGGGAAGGGGTTCCACATCGGGACGTTCTGACATACGCACCTCCAGTTACCCGTATTGGGTGATTAAAGTTTAGTGCTGTGACTATTCAGGCCAGCGGTTAAATGCAGGAAACGTGAACGAAACGTGAAACAAAAAACATAGTCGTACTACCGCTTGGCTTATGCGCGCAGAGATGCTCCTTTCAGCTGCATGATGCAAGCCCGCTGCAGGCATTAATTTCGGCCTTTTCATTGACGGATTGTTTTATAGCTTCTTGAATAAAGGAAGGCGTTATTGATGAGGAAAGGGAAGTGACTGAACTATTACATATCATCTCGGTTAGCGCGATCGTTGCTGGCATCTATCTTATTGAATAAAAATATAGTTTATCAATGTTAATATATATTTAAGCGACTAACTGCCATAAATTTTGCCATTTTCTTTTTAGAGAATAAGTTAGCCTGTTGCTCTCAGGGGAAATATTTTTTTTAAAGAGGTAAATCAGACGGGCCGTTAATATTCCCGCCTGAGCCATTGTCAATGGTGCAGCATCTCGTCAACAACCTGCTGCTGCGTTAACTGCCAGGGATAATAGGTTGGCCAATTATCCATTTCCTGCAGCAGCGCCTGCTGGGAGGTGTTGCCAAAGAAAACATGGAAATGACTCGATTTGCGCGGCGCGATGATATGGTCGCTAAACTGAACATACTTCGGTGCCTTGCTGCTGGCGTCTGAACACTCAAACAGATAGCGCACGCCTTTTTTACCAGACGCGTAGGTGAGGATTTTATGGCCCGCATAGCGGTAATGACAGCCTGCTACGCTGTCGCCGCGATGAAACTCAATCACGCCATTTTCAATACCCAGACGTTCAATATCAGTCGCATAGCCTTTGCGATAATAGGCTTTGATCTGTTCTGCCGTCTTGTCTCCCGCTTTGGCCGCCTTCTTTTCAAATACCGGATCGAGTTTCCCCTTCGCTAACAGCGGATAGACCGATTCCCAGATGCCCTCCCAGTCCGCCAGCGTGCGATCTTTGACATCCTTATTATCAAATTCCCCTTCGGCCGCTTTTTGCTCCACCTCGGTCAATGCCGGACCATGCGCATGATGGCCATGCGCCATTGTCTGCCCGCTTACCGCCAGCATAACCAGTGCCAGCAATGTCTTTTTTTTCGCCAACATCTTACCCTCCCTTTGTGAAAGAGTGCAAAATGTTATGATATAACATTTCATATAGCAAGGCGCTTGTTTTACTTACTGAATAGCTTCACTCGCCAGATACCTGTTGACCAGTAAGCCTTAACCTCGCGAGGCCGCGCATTTCACATCACGCAGCGCTTCCAGTTCGGAGAGACGCGATTTCGCTTTTTCGCTGGCGGTGCGGCGCGCAATACCATTTCCAATACCCAGATCGCCCATAAAGCCCATCACCGTGCGATAGTCAAAGCTGCTGGTCTGTTTAATCTCCTGCTGGATACCGTGGGTTTTGGCAATCTCCTGCTGGAGCGCGGTGCAGTTCAGTGAGACAGCCTCTTCGTCCGTTACCGCCGGTGCCTGAGGGTACTGCTTGGTGGCGCATGCAGAGAGCGTCAGCGCGGCCAGGATTAACCATAGTTTGTTCATTGGAGTGTCTGCTTTGGGGTGCCTGAGGTGAAGGGGTAGCGTCAGGTTATGTGAGGCCAGGGTTTACCGGAAGTTTACTGCGGGAGGGTTTTAGTCAATTGGGGGAATATGGGGGGTTTTGTTATTATATGCCAGCTAAAGCTAGCGTACTGCGTTGATAGCTGACTCTATAAAATTGAACTTTTATTTCATTGTTGGGAAATAAGGCTTTTATTATTAATAGCTTACTCTTTACATTTTCAATCAAATTTCTTCGTTCTTTTGAGCAAGAAATAACTAGCCTGACAGCTTTATGTTCTTCCTTATGGAGGCTGCTACTTTATAGCTCAAGTATCCATTTACGCCCCTTACTTGACTAGCACCTATTTTATATCGTCAATTGCACGCGATACGAGCGACCTCAGCCTAAAGCATTAGCTTTTCACTGCATTAATAAAACCGCCTACAGGCGGCTTAGTAAAATCACTGATACTTAAGTTTAGATAGACTGCTATTAAATTTCTTCATTCCATCAGCTTCACGTAAATGCTTGCGATCCTTACTAATCACCGCAGTATGATTGCACTCAATGTTCGCATAGTTCACCATTGCCTGTAAGATATGAAGTACATTTTCAATCCCCCATGCACCATCGAAATCTGCATGTGCCCTTATGAGTTTCCCACTGACGATAGAGGGGCTGTAAAGTGAGAAAACAATAGGTTTATAGGTAGTCAGATATTTGAAGAAAGCCCTTTCCCACCCCGAGCTAACCTGTTGATTTAACTCAAAATAAAAAACACCAGAGCTACCGTTAACTTCACACAGGCTTTGATTTACACCAGTTATTTTTGGTTTAGAACTGTTCATGCACCATCCCCAAGAGGCATCCATGTTCATCAGAGTTATACAAGAATAGTCTTAAATATTTACTGATTTCCAGCAGATTTTTTAAAATCCTTACACTTCGGCATAGCCAAAATGACAAAATTCTGATTTTTTTCCATAAAATACATGCACTTATGGGCTTTGTTGAATAAATCGAACTTTTGCTGAGTTGAAGGATCAGATCACGTATCTTCCCGACAACGCAGACCGTTCCGTGGCAAAGCAAAAGTTCAAAATCACCAACTGGCCCACCTACAATAAAGCCCTCATCAACCGTGGCTCCATAACTTTCTGGCTGGATGATGAAGCTATTCAGGCCTGGTATGAGTCAGCAACACCTTCTTCACGAGGCAGACCTCAGCGCTATTCTGACCTTGCCATCACGACTGTGCTGGTCATTAAACGCGTATTCAGGCTGACCCTGCGCGCTGCGCAGGGCTTTATTGATTCCATTTTTTCTCTGATGAACGTTCCGCTACGCTGCCCGGATTACAGCTGTGTCAGCAGGCGGGCAAAGTCGGTTAATGTCAGTTTCAAAACGCCCACCCGGGGTGAAATCGCACACCTGGTAATTGATTCCACCGGGCTGAAGGTCTTCGGTGAAGGCGAGTGGAAAGTCAAAAAGCATGGCCAGGAACGCCGCCGTATCTGGCGTAAGCTGCATCTCGCCGTTGACAGTAAAACACATGAAATCATCTGCGCTGACCTGTCGCTGAACAACGTTACGGACTCAGAGGCCTTCCCCGGGTTAATCCGGCAAACCCACCGGAAAATCAGGTCAGCCGCCGCCGATGGCGCTTACGATACCCGGCTATGTCACGATGAACTGCGGCGTAAGAAAATCAGCGCGCTTATCCCTCCCCGAAAAGGTGCGGGTTACTGGCCCGGTGAATATGCAGACCGTAACCGTGCAGTGGCTAATCAGCGAATGACCGGGAGTAATGCGCGGTGGAAATGGACAACAGATTACAACCGTCGCTCGATAGCGGAAACGGCGATGTACCGGGTAAAACAGCTGTTCGGGGGTTCACTGACACTGCGTGACTACGATGGTCAGGTTGCAGAGGCTATGGCCCTGGTACGAGCGCTGAACAAAATGACGAAAGCAGGTATGCCTGAAAGCGTGCGTATTGCCTGAAAACACAACCCGCTACGGGGGAGACTTACCCGAAATCTGATTTATTCAACAAAGCCACTCTTGTTTATTGTTGCGTTAAGGGCACACTACTAAGAGTGCAACTTTATAGTATCACAATGTTGAATTTTAATTAGCTTTGTTACCATGCAACATATGAATTAAATCGTTGTTTAAAGAAACATTATTTAGCTAAAACATACATACCCTCATTTACCGTTTGGCTTGCTTTATTCAGCCGTGTCTTTAAAGCAGACACCTACGATTTAGCAAGATATGCAAGAACTATTATTATAAGGTTTATAAACCCCCAAAATATAAATGCAAGCCAAGAGCCAACCCCCGACTTCATCGCAAGTCAGATGGGGCACGCTAATGCGCAGAGGGTGTATCAGGTATTCAACTCCTGGATAAAAGAAAACGACGAAGCATAAACGAGTCCACTCACCAAAAAAGTAAACGAGTTTGTCCCATTCATGCCCCACACCAAAGCGATCCAACTTTTAATTTTATATATTAGTTTGTTAGCCAATCTAAACCTGCATATTCATTTTTTCACTTAGTAGTTTTGCTTGGTTGGGCAAATGTAGGTTGATTCAGGGTTTTCAGAAGCATACCGCAAAGCGCACTTCATCTATCGGGTGAATATGAAGTGCTTTGCGGTATTTTTTTGTGCTACATGTGTGCTACTGAGGCCAACAGCGTCAAGTAAAGGCGTTTTAGTAATCAATATTTAGGGCATAGCCCATGTGCGCATCACCATCAAATTACCACTCTGTGCTTAGCCGTTGGCTTTGAGAGTCTCCTGATAGCGTAAAGTTTTTGACATCTTATAGTCATAATCTCTGCGACCTGAAAAGTAACTAAAGGTGATTATATCATGATGCTGTTAATGCTAATGACCGTAGGAATTTCTTTCCTGGCGCTGTGCGCCATCCTTTTTGTAAAAAGTTACATCGCATCTATCAACGAAACTGATCGAGCGGGCCGTTTTCACAGGTAGTTCTTCACACTGAAGCCTCATCCGAGGCTTTTGTTCAATTACACATCTTTACCAATCCTTGCCTTAATCCTAATCTGATGCCAAGATCCGCCTTTTTCTGGGGGTGGCATGTTTAAGGTCTTTGCTCGATACGCCTCAGTAGGGGTCATCAACACTCTTATCCACTGGATTGTGTTCACCGTCCTCTATGTTTATGGGCAGACGCAGTCAATCTCTAACTTTTCTGCGTTCTGTGTCGCGGTAACCTTTTCGTTCTTCGCTAATGCCAAGTGGACTTTCAACTCTGAGGCAACCACATTGCGCTATCTCATATACGTTTTCTTTATGGGCGCGCTGGCAACAGGTACTGGCTGGTACGGAGACAAGCTATCGCTGAGTCCAGTCATAACACTGATAACCTTTTCAGTTATCAGTCTTGTTTGTGGCTTCATCTACTCTAAGTTCATCGTATTCCGGGAAGGAAAATGAAAATATCTCTCGTTGTACCCGTCTTCAATGAAGAGGAGGCTATACCTCTTTTCTATCAGGAAGTGCGTGGGTTCCCCGCCTTTGCTGAGCATGATGTCGAAATAGTATTCGTAAATGATGGAAGCAAGGATAGTACCGAAGCCGTCATTTGTCTCTTTGCCAAAAGCGATAAACTTATAAAGCACATCTCTTTCACTCGCAACTTTGGCAAGGAGCCGGCGCTGTTTGCTGGGCTTGAGTGCGCTACTGGTGACATCGTTATACCTATAGACGTCGACCTTCAGGATCCAATACAGGTGATTCCTGAACTCATTGAGAAATGGGAGGCGGGTGCAGACGTTGTACTGGCAAAACGCATAGACCGTAGTTCAGACGGCCATATGAAGCGAGTGTCTGCGGAGTGGTTTTACAAACTTCATAACAAGATAAGCACGCCCAAGATTGAAGAGAACGTCGGGGATTTCAGGCTTATGTCCCGCGAAGTTGTGGAAAATATAAAGCTTTTGAAAGAGCGAAACCTTTTCATGAAAGGGGTACTCAGTTGGGTTGGGGGGAGGACAGATATCGTCGAGTACGTACGCGCAGAGCGAGTGGCGGGAACATCAAAATTCAATGGCTGGAAGCTATGGAATCTGGCTCTTGAGGGCATTACGTCATTCTCTACTTTCCCGCTTCGCATGTGGACCTACATTGGCCTTTTAGTGGCGGGCCTGTCATTTTTGTATGGTTCATTCACCGCGATCAACACCCTGATATTTGGCAACCCTGTTAGCGGGTACTCATCTATCATCGTTTCTATTTTGTTTCTTGGTGGCGTGCAGCTTATCGGTATAGGTGTGCTCGGGGAGTACATCGGCAGGATTTATATCGAGACTAAAGACAGGCCTCGTTACATTGTAAGGAAAGGCAAGACGCATGAAGGTCAATAAAAAAGCAGTATCGTTTTGGGCAATGTCGGTCGTAATATTTGCAGTAATGTGCTCATTCTATTTTCGCATTGCTCAGAGGATAGACATAAACTCCGACATGGCTTCTGGCATTGTAGAGGCAATGGATATGACGAAAGGAAATATCCTGCTTTCAGACTGGAGTCTGTCTACTGTATCCTTTTATTTCACAGAGATTATCTGGTATGCGCTGGCTATTCTTATTGGTGGGCATACCTATAAAATAGCGTACTTCATGCCGGCAGTTATCCTCACCGTATTGTGTGTGATGATGATCATTTCTTCAGAGAGCAAAAAGACAGCCTTTATATTCACGCTTTTCCTGCTTGGTGCGCCTGCATTTTTCATGGCAAGGAATGTGCTCACTCCATTCATTCATGTAGGAACGTATATTTTTTGTCTGGCTGCCTATTGCTTTACTGTTCGGTATGTAAGCAATGGAAGCAAGGGGGCCCTTGCGGCAGTCTTTGCCATTCTTTCGCTGGCATACTTTAGCGACACGATAGCAATTTATATCTCTCTCGCTCCTGCGCTGGTTGTTATCGCCTTATCATATTTGCGCTCTGAGTTCGACAAGCGATGGGCCATGATCCTGCTGATAAGCCTATTGTCGGTCGCTGCTTCGGTGCTTATTAAGCTGATTTTCTCGCATTACGGCTTCGTTGTTCCTGGTGTGCAGCC
Source organism: Pantoea sp. Z09 (assembly GCF_022394795.1). Classification (NCBI taxonomy): domain Bacteria; kingdom Pseudomonadati; phylum Pseudomonadota; class Gammaproteobacteria; order Enterobacterales; family Erwiniaceae; genus Pantoea; species Pantoea sp. Z09. Next base: position 1,538,387 of record NZ_CP092373.1, on the reverse strand, counting down.
GACAAGATTCGCTACGCTTGAAGGTATAGGCAAAAATGCCGGAGATATGTTCCTTGGCATTATGAGCCTGTTTGATGCTGACTTTTATGGGCGAGACCCGCGCGATTCCGAAACGGTTATGCGCTGCCTGACCTTTTTCATGCTTGCCGCGTTCATCCTTATTTTGGCATTGCGCGCGTTCAAAATCAGAGACGGGAAAGATATATTTCTGCTTTCGGCCACTCTCATCATGCCGATAGCATTCGTCGTCAGTGATGTTTCAGTTGGCGTATCTTCCATTCGCTATATTCTTCCGTTCTTTATATATGGAACCGTTTTTATCAGCAGGTTCAACACCCCCCTGATGAATAACTCCCGAGTCTTCTGGCTTGTTGCAGTTCTGGCTGTTATCCCGTCAGTGCATCACATTAAAGAGAGCCTTCATTTACCGAAAGCTTTGAATGGAATGAAAGGCCTTTCACAGGTGCTGAAGGACAATGGGCTGACAAACGGCTATGCAGAATTCTGGTTTGCGTCGGCCGTATCTGTATACGGACAGGTCCAGGTGGCGCCAGTTAACTATGACAATAACCAGATCATCCGCAGGGACTGGTTGAGTAAAGGCTCATGGTATGGTGCGAACAACCGTTTCGTCATAATACATGATGACATTATCAAGAAGTCTGCCGTTTCTTCTTACGGCGAGCCAGATAACATAATCCGTTATAATGGCTACCTTGTTTATGTCTGGAACAAGAAATTAGCTGCAGTTAATCCATAAACAGAATAACGGGGCGTAAGCCCCGTTATTCTTTCCGAGATTTACCAGCCTGAATCTTCCGCCTCATTGAATAGCGCGTTAATCCTCACCTTACCAGACGTTGGCCCGCCCACAACATATATCGCCCCCCATCCATTTTAAGTATGGCTGTTGATGCGCCTACCGCCTCATCACTACTTCCCTTTGAAACCACTGTCAGCAAGGCAACTCGCTTCTGTACGTTACAGACATAATGTTTTATGGATGCATTTCCAGATGCATAAGTGGAGATTGTTGCGGATACTTTAGTAAACCCGCCAGGCTGATGACCTGTTGTAAGGATGTGACCGTTAGGCCAGTATCAATCCGACGTTTTCGTTACTGGTGTGGCGCCCGTCCCCAAGAAACAGTTCATAACATTGATCTTGGCAATATTTGCGTAAGCTGCACTGGCGACGTCAATGAACGAATTAGCCCCAATATAAGAGCAGTTAGTAAGGATAACATCTCCCTTTGCCCTGCCCCAAATCTTACTGCCGCATTTAGGCCCTAACATGCGACAGGAAAATGTCTGCATATCCAACAGGCGTGGCCCCCAACAAAAACCATCTTCGGATCTGGTTCATGTACGAGGGTAAAAGACGGTAGGAGGCGCTCGGTGTACCCGACACGCCCAAGAACCGGAAGATGGCCGGCGAGCTACGTAGCAACATCGTGTATCGCATAAAGACAGGGACATTCAATTACCGCAGCCATTTCCCCGACTCGCCGCTGTTCAAAAACGAGGTGGAATCATCAAAGCCGGTGGCTATACGGGATGTGGCGGATTTATGGCTGAAGCTTAAAAAGCCGGACTGGGCAAACAGCTCGTATGTGACGACAGAACGCCGGGTTCGGGTCACGCTCGACAATATCGGCAACAGCCGGGACATAAAGACCATCATGCAGAAGGATCTGCTTAGCCTCCGCAACGAACTGCTGAATGTAAGCTACTTTACCGGCAGGAAGATGGATATAGAGAAGAAAGGCAGGACGGCAGCCACGGTTAACTCCAGCATGTCCGATCTGAAAGCAATCTTCGCCTTTGCTCACGGGAACGGATATATAGAGGCAAACCCGATGACGGGCATCAAACCTCTTAAGAAATCCAACAAGCGGCCGGACCCGATCACGCGAGAGGAATTTCCGCGCTTCATCGCCGGGTGCTCTACCCGGCAGAACGCCAACATGTGGTCGCTGGCAATTCTGACAGGTTTGCGCCACGGGGAAATCTGCGCTTTAGCCTGGGAAGACATAGACCTTGAAGCGAAGACAATAACCGTGTCACGCAATCTGACCCCGCAGGGTCTGTTCACCCCACCGAAGACAGAAGCGGGCAACAGGGTCATATGCATGATTGATGCAGCGGTCGAAGTTCTCCGCGACCAGCGCGAGCTGACAAGAATGTATCCGCCGACCTCTTTCGCCTTTCATACCAGGGAGTATGGAAAACGGATCGATGACCAGAAAACATTCGTTTTTAACGCCAACATCGACTCGGTCAACGGACGAGCAGGAAACTACTATTCAGCAGACTCGCTGGGTCAGATATGGAACAGTGCGCTGAGGCGTGCAGGCCTTCGTCACCGCAAAGCATATCAGTCCAGGCACACGTTCGCATGCTGGGCGTTGTCGGCAGGCGCCAACCCGAACTATGTCGTCGCGCAAATGGGTCACTCAGATGCGCAGATGGTGTGCCGGGTTTATGGCGCCTGGATGTCGGAGAACAATACGGATCAGCTTTCCCTAATCAACACGAAAATGAACGAGCTTGTCCCATCCGAACCCCACACCAAAGCGATCTAACCTTTAATTTTCTATTTATTAGTTAGTTAACCAACCTACACCTGCATATTCATAATATCCGTATACGCCGACACCAGCTTGTTCCTCACCTGAATCCCCATCTGCATCGAGATAGACGACTTCTGCATATCCACCATCACGTCGTTCAGCGCGATGCCTGGCTTGCCCATCTCAAAATCCTGCGCCTGGGCGCGCGCGGTGTTCTGCGTGTCGCTGATCTTATCCAGCGCTGCTTTCATGGTGGCGGCGAAGTCGACCGGCTGCGTCGCCTCGCTGCTTTTGTTACTGGCCTGCAGCGAAGTCAGCTGAAGCTGCTGTAAAACGCCGTCGATTGCCTGAATGGACATGCCGTTACCTCATTGAGAGAAAGAGATGGAATTTTCTACGCTCAAAAAGTTAACACGTTGTCAATGAGACAAAGGCGCTAAATAACTGCAAAAAACCCGGCTTATTCGCCCATCGAATTTTGCGATAAAGAAAATAATGCCATGCATTGAAGTGGAATTTCTTTTACGCAGTGTCAGGGAGTCTGTTTTGTCACCACAACAAACCCGGTCAATTATGTCAGGCAGGAAACGGTCATGAATGCGAGTGCAGCCGCTACACAGGATTCAGCAAAAAAAGGCTTTAGTGACCTTATCGCTCGCCTGCGCGCTAACCCGCGTATCCCCCTTATCATTGCCGCCGCCGCCGCTATCGCTATCGTGATGGCGCTGGTGCTCTGGGCGAAAGCGCCGGATTACCGCGTGCTGTACAACAATCTCTCTGATGAAGACGGCGGCGCGATTGTTACCCAGCTCACCCAGATGAACATCCCCTACCGCTTCGCCGACAACGGCGGCGCGCTGATGGTGCCGGCGGAAAAGGTGCACGAGCTGCGCCTGCGTCTGGCGCAGCAGGGACTGCCGAAGGGCGGATCGGTCGGCTTTGAACTGCTCGATCAGGAGAAGTTCGGCATCAGCCAGTTCAGCGAGCAGGTCAACTACCAGCGTGCGCTGGAAGGAGAACTGGCGCGCACCATCGAAACCTTAGGGCCGGTGAAAACCGCGCGCGTGCATCTGGCGATGCCGAAACCGACGCTGTTCGTGCGCGAGCAGAAATCGCCTTCCGCCTCGGTGACCCTGAACCTGCAGCCGGGCCGCGCGCTCGATGAGGGCCAGATTCAGGCCATCGTGCATATGGTCTCCAGCAGCGTGGCGGGTCTGCCGCCGGGCAACGTCACCGTGGTCGATCAGAGCGGTCGTCTGCTGACCCGCTCCGACAGCGAAGGCCGCGATCTTAATGACGCGCAGCTGAAGTACACCGCCGAAGTCGAAGCGCGCTACCAGCAGCGCATCGAAGCGATCCTGAACCCGATTCTGGGCCAGGGCAACGTGCATGCGCAGGTGACGGCGCAGATCAACTTCGATAAAAGCGAGCAGACCGACGAGAAGTATCAGCCTAACGGCAACCCGAACAGCACAGCGATCCGCTCGCGCCAGACCAGCACCAGCGATCAGAGCGGCAGCCCCTACCCGGGCGGCGTGCCGGGCGCCCTCTCCAACCAGCCTGCGCCAGCCAACACCGCGCCGGTTAACGCGCCCAATGGTCAAAATGGACAAAATGGCCAGAACGGCCAGCAGAACAACGCCAACAACGGCAGCACCACCAGCACCGCCAGCAGCAGCGCACCGACCAACTCGCGCCGCGACGATACGGTGAACTACGAGCTGGACCGCACCATTCGCCATACCAAAATGAACGTCGGCGACGTGCAGCGTCTCTCGGTCGCGGTGGTGGTTAACTATCGCGCCGACGACAAAGGCAAGGCGATCGCCCTTAACGAACAGCAGCTGAAGCAGGTAGAAGATCTGACGCGCGAAGCGATGGGCTACTCGCAGCCGCGCGGCGACAGCGTCAACGTGGTCAACTCCGAGTTCACCGCCAACGATCCGAGCAGCGGCGACCTGCCGTTCTGGCAGCAGCAGGCCTTCTTCGATCAGATGATGAACGTCGGCAAATGGCTGCTGATCGCCCTGGTCGCCTTCATCCTCTACCGCAAAATGGTGCGTCCGCAGCTGATGCGCAAACGCGAAGCGGAACAGGCCGCCGTGGAAGCCGCCGCGCAGCGCGTTGCCGCCGAACAGGAAGAAGAAGCCTACAGCGTGCAGCTCAGCAAAGATGAGCAGGACGTGGAGCGTAAGTCTAACAACCGCATGAGCGCCGAGGTGATGAGCCAGCGTATCCGCGATATGTCCGAGAACGATCCGCGCGTCGTCGCGCTGGTTATCCGCGAATGGATGAGTAAAGAACTATGAGTCTGACCGGAACTGAAAAAAGCGCCATCCTGATGATGACCATCGGCGAAGAGCGCGCCGCCGAGGTGTTCAAGCACCTCAACCAGCGTGAAGTGCAGCACCTGAGCGCCGCGATGGCCAATATGCGCCAGGTGTCGCACAAGCAGCTCACCGAAATCCTGCGCGAGTTCGAGACCGACGCCGAGCAGTTCGCGGCGCTCAGCCTCAACTCGAACGAGTACCTGCGTTCGGTGCTCACCAAAGCGCTGGGCGAAGAGCGCGCCGCCAGCCTGCTGGAGGATATTCTCGAATCCCGCGAGACCACCAGCGGTATGGAAACGCTCAACTTTATGGAGCCGCAGGCGGCAGCCGATCTTATTCGCGACGAGCATCCGCAGATCATCGCCACCATCCTGGTGCATCTCAAACGCGGCCAGGCGGCAGATATCCTGGCGCTGTTCGACGAGCGCCTGCGTCACGACGTGATGCTGCGTATCGCCACCTTCGGCGGCGTGCAGCCGGCGGCGCTGGCGGAGCTGACCGAAGTGCTCAACAACCTGCTGGACGGCACCAACCTCAAGCGCGCGAAGATGGGCGGCGTGAGAACCGCGGCCGAGATCATCAACCTGATGAAAACCCAGCAGGAAGAGGCGGTTATCGAAGCGGTTCGCGACTTCGACGGCGAACTGGCGCAGAAGATCATCGACGAGATGTTCCTGTTCGAGAACCTGGTGGAAGTGGACGACCGCAGCATCCAGCGCCTGCTGCAGGAAGTGGAGTCCGAGCAGCTGCTGGTGGCGCTCAAGGGCGCGGAACAGCCGCTGCGCGAGAAGTTCCTCAAGAACATGTCGGCGCGCGCCGCCGATATCCTGCGCGACGACCTCGCCAACCGCGGGCCGGTGCGTATGTCTGCGGTGGAGAACGAACAGAAAGCCATCCTGCTTATCGTCCGTCGTCTGGCGGAATCGGGCGAGATGGTGATTGGCGGCGGCGAGGAAACCTATGTCTGATGCCTTTTCCGCCCGCCCGTGGCAGCTCTGGCAGCCTGAGGATTTAGGCCGCCGCGACGAGCCGGAGCCGGAGATGATGCCGGAGCCGGAGATGTTCGCCTCAGAGGTTGATGAGCAACAGCTTCAGTTCGAGCGCCTGCAGCAGCAGGCGCGCAAAGAGTCGCAGGCGCAGGGCTACAGCGAAGGCCATCAGCAGGGCTTCGCCGAAGGCCAGAAAGCGGGCTATGACGCCGGTTTTCAGCAGGGGCTGGCGGATGCGCAGCAGCAGCAGGCGCCGCTTCAGGCGCGCATGCAGCAGCTGGTCACCGAGTTCCAGCACTCGCTGGAGGCGCTCGACAGCGTTATCGCCTCGCGGCTGATGCAGCTGGCGCTGGAAGCCGCGCGTCAGGTGATCGGCCAGGCGACCACGGTGGACGGCACTGCGCTGCTGCGTCAGATCCAGCAGCTGCTGCAGCAGGAGCCGATGTTCAGCGGCAAACCGCAGCTGCGCGTGCATCCTGACGATCTGCAACGCATTGAACAGACGCTCGGCCCGACGCTCGATCTGCACGGCTGGCGGCTGCTGGCCGACAGCACGCTGCATCCCGGCGGCTGCAAGCTGAGCGCCGAAGATGGCGACCTTGACGCCAGCGTGGCGACGCGCTGGCAGGAGCTGTGTCGCCTCGCCGCGCCAGGAGAGTTTTAATGACTTCGCGACTCTCCCGCTGGCTGGGCGCGCTCGACGCCTTTGAAACCCGCATCGCGCAGGTGCAGCCGGTGCGCCGCTACGGCCGCCTGACGCGCGCCACCGGTCTGGTGCTGGAGGCGACCGGCCTGCAGCTGCCGCTCGGTGCCACCTGCGTGATCGAACGCAACGACGGCAAAACCCTGACCGAAGTGGAAAGCGAAGTGGTGGGCTTTAACGGCCAGAAGCTGTTTTTGATGCCGCTGGAAGAGGTCGACGGCATTCTGCCTGGCGCGCGTGTCTATGCGCGCGACAGCGGCCACAGCGGCAAACAGCTGCTGCTCGGCCCGGAACTGCTGGGCCGCGTGCTCGACGGCAGCGGCAAGCCGCTGGACGGCCTGCCCTCGCCCGACACCGGTTACCGCGCACCGCTGATCACGCCGCCGTTTAACCCGCTGCAGCGCACGCCGATTACCGACGTGCTGGATACCGGCGTGCGCGCCATCAACGCCCTGCTCACCGTGGGTCGCGGCCAGCGTATGGGCCTGTTCGCTGGCTCCGGCGTCGGCAAAAGCGTGCTGCTCGGCATGATGGCGCGCTATACCCAGGCGGACGTGATCGTGGTCGGCCTGATCGGCGAGCGCGGCCGCGAAGTGAAAGACTTTATTGAAAATATACTCGGCGCCGAGGGGCGCGCGCGTTCGGTGGTGATCGCCGCGCCCGCCGACGTCTCGCCGCTGCTGCGCATGCAGGGCGCCGCCTACGCCACGCGCATCGCCGAAGATTTTCGCGATCGCGGCCAGCATGTGCTGCTGATCATGGACTCCCTGACGCGCTACGCCATGGCGCAGCGCGAGATTGCGCTGGCCATCGGCGAGCCGCCCGCCACCAAAGGCTATCCGCCCTCAGTGTTCGCCAAACTGCCGGCGCTGGTGGAACGCGCCGGCAACGGCACCCACGGCGGCGGCTCGATCACCGCCTTCTATACCGTGCTGACCGAGGGCGACGATCAGCAGGATCCCATCGCCGACTCGGCGCGCGCCATTCTCGACGGCCATATCGTGCTGTCGCGCCGGCTGGCCGAAGCGGGCCACTATCCGGCGATCGATATCGAAGCCTCTATCAGCCGCGCCATGACCGCGCTGATCGATGAGGATCACTATGCGAAGGTGCGTCAGTTTAAACAGCTGCTCTCCAGCTTCCAGCGCAACCGCGACCTGGTGAGCGTCGGCGCCTACGCCGCCGGCAGCGACCCGATGCTGGATAAGGCGATCCGCCTCTATCCGCAGATGGAAGCCTTTTTGCAACAGGGCATTTTCGAACGCAGCCACTACGACGACGCCTGCCTGCATCTGCACGCGCTGTTCGGCTAACGGCGGAGGAGTAAGCGATGAAAAGCGCCAGTGCCATCGACACGCTGCGCGATTTAGCGGAGCAGGATCTGGAAAAAGCGGTGATCCACCTCGGCGATATGCGCCGCGGCGTGCGCCAGGCCGACGAGCAGCTCACCATGCTGCTCGACTACCAGGATGAGTACCGCAACAAGCTGAACAACGATATGTCGGGCGGCATCGCCACCACGCGCTGGACCAACTACCACCAGTTTATTCAGACGCTGGAAAAAGCGATTGAGCAGCACCGCGCCCAGCTGAATCACTGGAACCAGCGGCTGGAGCAGGCGCTGGCGAGCTGGCGCGAGAAGCAGCAGCGCCTTAACGCCTATCAGACGCTGATTAGCCGCGCGGCGGACAACGCATTACGAATGGAAAACCGTCTCGATCAGAAACGGATGGATGAATATGCCCAACGGGCCGCATTGAGGAAAGGCGAATGATTACGCTGCCAACTACTGTCACCGCCGCCAGCGCGAAAGGTGACCTGAACAGTTCAGATTCCGCAGACCTTTTGCACAGCGTCAAATCGCTGCCGCAGGATTTTCTCACCGAGCTGGGCAACCGCCTGCTGACGCTGGCGAAACAGCAGGGAAACGTGGCGCAATCCGCTGAAAGCGCAGAGGAAAGCCAGGATGAGGCCGCGCCGACGGATGCGCTCAGCGCGCTGCTGACTCCCTTTGAGCAACCCGACAGCCTGAATGCGCTGCTGACGCCGGAAAATATTAAAGCCGCCACCAAATCCGCCGATGATAAAGAGAAAGAAAGCGCAGAAATCGTAAACAGCAGTGATGCGCAAACTATCCAGGCGCTGTTCGCCATGCTGCCGGCAACGGCGGTGACGCAGAGCAGCGTAAACGCGGCGGTGAGCCCGGCGGCGACCGGCGGTGAAACGCGGCGCAGCGCGCTCTCCACGCTGAGCCAGGCGCTAAGCGGCGCGCTGGCGCAGAGCGATGCGTCGCCGTCACAGACGCAGGCGAGCCAGGCAGAGACGAAAGCGGCGTCAGCGGCTGTACTGCACGCAACGCCAGCGGCGACGGCAACGGCAACGGCAGCAGCCAGCACGACCGCCGCACCGCTGACGCTGGACAGCAGCTTTCAGCAGGCGCTGAGCAACTTCAGCAAGCAGGATGAGAAAAGCGCGCCGCTGAATTCGGACAGCACCACGCTCACCAGCGCCCCGCTCAGCAGCAGCTCGGCGCCGCTGATGATGCAGAGCGCCTCGGCCACGACCAGCACGCCGTCGACGCCGATGTTGAACGCGCAGCTGGGCAGCGACGAGTGGCAGCAGGCGCTCAGTCAGCAGATTGTGATGTTCAGCCGCAACGGCCAGCAAAACGCCGAGCTGCGGCTGCATCCGGCAGACCTGGGGGCGATCCAGATTAGCCTGAAGCTGGATAACGACCAGGCGCAGATCAGTATGGCCTCCAGCCACAGCCACGTCAGGGCGGCGCTGGAAGCCGCCCTTCCGCAGCTGCGTACCGCGCTGGCGGAAAACGGCATTAACCTGGGACAGAGTCAGGTCAGCAGTGACAGCTTCGCGCAGAGCCAGGGCTTCCAGCAGCAGCAACAGCAGCAGCAGGAGACACGCCGCGACGGACAGCACGGCGCCTTCTCTCTCTCCCAGAATGACGATAGCGAAATAACGCCGATCGCCGTTCCTGCCGCCCTTCAGGCGCGCATCCTCGGCACCGGCGCCGTCGATACCTTTGCCTGACAGCGACAAACGCTGAAGGTAAGCGTAAAACCCGCGTCTTTTCTTCCCATTGTTTGACTTAAGACGCGGGATAATCTGTCCAGGCAAACCGAGAGGTTTGCCGATAATTCACAGGAAGTTACTGCAAAAATGTCTGATAACGCGAAAGCAAAAGGCCGCAAACGTTCACTCTTAATTCCGGTGTTGCTGATTGTAACGCTGGCCGCTTGTAGCGTGGCAGGCTATGCAGTCTGGCGAATGATGAATAAACACGAGAGCGACAAACCGGAAGCCGCGAAAGTGGAACCGCCGCCCGCTCCCGTCTTTTTTGCGCTTGATACCTTTACGGTTAACCTGGTCAATCCCGACAACGATCCTGACCGCGTGCTGTACGTAGGCTTTACCCTGCGTCTGCCGGACGAAGATACCCGTCGTCGGATGAATGATTATCTGCCGGACGTGCGTAGCCGCTTGCTGCTGCTGCTCTCCCGACAGAGCGCCGCCGCGCTGGCGACGGAGCCAGGCAAGCAAGCGCTGATTGATCAGATCAAGCAGGTGCTGTCACCTCCGCTGGTGAAAGGACAGCCTGCGCAGGTGGTAACCGACGTGCTGTTTACCGCCTTCATTTTGAGGTAAATCAATGGGCGATAGCATTCTCTCCCAGGCTGAGATTGACGCGCTGCTCAACGGCGACAGTGACAGCGCGGTAGATGAAAAGAATCAAAGCGGGCCGGAAGGCGACATTCGTCCTTACGACCCGAATACCCAGCGTCGCGTGGTGCGCGAGCGCCTGCAGGCGCTGGAGATTATTAATGAGCGTTTCGCCCGACATTTTCGTATGGCGCTGTTTAACCTGCTGCGCCGCAGCCCGGATATCAGCGTCGGTGCGATCAAGATTCAGCCGTATCACGAGTTCGCCCGCAACCTGCCGGTGCCGACCAACCTGAACCTGATCCACCTGAAACCGCTGCGCGGAACGGCGCTGGTGGTCTTCTCGCCGAGCCTGGTGTTTATCGCCGTGGATAACCTGTTCGGCGGCGATGGACGCTTCCCGACCAAGGTAGAAGGCCGCGAGTTCACCCACACCGAGCAGCGCGTAATCCGCCGCATGCTGAAGCTGGCGCTGGAAGGCTACAGCGACGCGTGGAAGGCGATCTACCCGCTGGACGTGGAGTATGTCCGCTCCGAGATGCAGGTCAAGTTCACCAATATCACCACCTCGCCGAACGATATCGTGGTCAACACGCCGTTCCAGGTCGAGATTGGCAACCTGGTGGGCGAGTTCAACATCTGTATTCCGTTCTCGATGATCGAGCCGCTGCGCGAGCTGCTGGTTAACCCGCCGCTGGAGAACTCCCGTACGGAGGATAACCACTGGCGCGAAAACCTGGTGAAGCAGGTGCAGCATTCAGAGCTGGAGCTGATTGCCCACTTTGCCGAGACCTCGCTGCGTCTGTCGCGCATTTTGCAGCTCAAGCCTGGCGACGTGCTGCCGATCGAGAAGCCGGAGCGCATTATCGCGCACGTCGACGGCGTGCCGGTGCTTACCAGCCAGTACGGCACCATGAACGGCCAGTATGCCCTGCGTGTCGAGCATTTGATTAACCCGATTTTGAATTCGCTGAATGAGGAACAGCCCAATGAGTGACAGCAATAAACCGTCCGACGACATCTCTGCGGACGATCTGTGGGCTGAGGCGATGAACGAGCAGACCGCCACCAGCGCGGCGCCGAGCGACGACGTGTTCAAAACGTTCGAGAGCAGCGTGGCCGCCGGTTCACTGCAGGATATCGACCTGATTATGGATATCCCGGTCAAACTCACCGTCGAGCTGGGCCGCACCAAAATGACCATCAAAGAGCTGCTGCGTCTGACGCAGGGCTCGGTGGTGGCGCTCGACGGCCTGGCCGGCGAGCCGCTGGATATTCTGATCAACGGCTACCTGATCGCCCAGGGCGAAGTGGTGGTGGTCAATGATAAATATGGCGTGCGCATCACCGACATCATCACGCCGTCTGAACGTATGCGTCGTCTGAGCCGCTAAGCATGATGAACACCCAGTCCCACGCGCTGCAGCCCGCAGCGCCCGCCACGCCAGCTCTCTCTACCGGCTCTGTCGTAACGCAGGTCAGCAGCGTGCTGGCGGTGATTGTGCTGCTGATCCTCGCCTGCGCCTGGCTGGCGCGCCGTCTCGGCTTTGCGCCAAAAACGGTAAGCAACCAGGCGCTGAAGGTGAGCGCCAGCGTACAGGTCGGCCAGCGCGAGCGCGTGGTGATTGTGGATACCGCCGAGGCGCGCCTGGTGCTGGGCGTCACGGCGGCGCAGATCACCCATCTGCACACCCTGCCGCCGGTGGCGCCGGAGGAGCGCGCGCCCGCCGCCGCGCCGCAAGATTTCCGTCAGCTGTTACAAAACCTGGTTAAACGTCCCGGAAAACCCAAATGATGCGTCGACTGCTCCCCTTTCTGCCGCTGCTGCTGCTGGCGCCGGCCGCTCACGCCCAGCTGCCGGGCCTGGTGAGCCATGCGCTGCCCAACGGCGGGCAGAGCTGGTCGCTGCCGGTGCAGACGCTGGTGTTTATCACCTCGCTGACCTTTATTCCGGCGGTGCTGCTGATGATGACCAGCTTCACCCGCATCATTATCGTGTTCGGCCTGCTGCGCAACGCGCTGGGCACGCCGTCGGCGCCGCCGAATCAGGTGATGCTCGGCCTCGCGCTGTTTTTGACCTTCTTTATTATGGCGCCGACCTTCGACAAGATTTACGACGACGCCTATCTGCCGTTCAGCCAGGACAAAATCAGCATGGACGTGGCGCTGGAGAAAGGGGCGCAGCCGCTGCGCGATTTTATGCTGCGTCAGACGCGTGAAGCGGACCTGGCGCTGTTTGCCCGCCTGGCCAACACGCCGCCGATTGCGGGGCCGGAAGCGGTGCCGATGCGCATTCTGCTGCCCGCCTACGTCACCAGCGAACTGAAAACCGCCTTTCAGATTGGCTTTACCGTCTTTATCCCGTTTTTAATTATCGATCTGGTGGTCGCCAGCGTGCTGATGGCGCTGGGGATGATGATGGTGCCGCCGGCGACCATCTCGCTGCCCTTCAAGCTTATGCTGTTTGTTCTGGTGGATGGCTGGCAGTTGCTGGTCGGTTCGCTGGCGCAAAGCTTCTATTCCTGATTATTCCGATTCCCCGGAGAGAAAAATGACGCCAGAATCCGTGATGGTGATGGGCCAGGAGGCGATGCGCCTGGCGCTAATGCTTGCCGCGCCGCTGCTGCTGGCGGCGCTTGTGAGCGGCCTGATTATCAGCCTGCTGCAGGCCGCGACCCAGGTCAACGAACAGACGCTTTCCTTTATTCCGAAGGTGCTGGCCGTTGCCGCGACCGGCGTCATTGCCGGGCCGTGGATGCTGAATCTGGTGCTGGACTATATCCGCACCCTGTTCACCAACCTGCCTTATATGATCGGCTAATGGTCACGCTCGACAGCGGTCAGCTGGTTCACTGGGTCAGTCAGTTCTTCTGGCCGCTGGCGCGTATGCTGGCGCTGTTCGCCACCGCGCCGCTGCTGAGCGAGCGCACCATCAGCAACCGGGTGAAGATTGGCCTGGCGGCGCTGATTACCTGGCTAATGGTGCCGGTGCTGCCGCCGGTTGAAGTAACGCTGTTTTCGTCTGCTGGTTTCTGGCTGCTGCTGCAGCAGATGCTGATTGGCGTCGGACTCGGCTTTACCATGCAGCTGGCCTTTGCCGCGGTGCGCCTGTCGGGCGAGGTGATCGGTTTGCAGATGGGGCTGTCGTTCGCCACCTTTTTCGACCCAGGCAGTCGTTTAAATATGCCGGTGCTGGCGCGTTTTCTCGATATGCTGGCGATGCTGCTGTTTCTGACCTTCAACGGGCACCTGTGGTTGATCTCGTTGCTGGCGGACAGTTTTCATACGCTGCCGATTGGCGGAGGGCTGTTAAACGCCAATGCCTTTAACGCGTTGGTCAAAGCGGGCGGGTTAATTTTCCTTAATGGCATGATGTTAGCGTTACCCTTAATCGTTTTGCTGCTTCTGATAAACCTGGTACTGGGTTTGTTAAACCGTGTTACACCTCAGCTCTCTATTTTTGCGGTTGGCTTTCCAATTACCTTAACAGTGGGAATTTTGACCATGGGGTTGATGATGCCGCTGGTCGCGCCCTTCTGTGAGCATCTGTTCAGTGAAGTCTTTGATTTGCTCGCCCAGTTTCTACTGGAACTGTCTCACCCCTGATCATTAAGTATCTCACTATCTTTCTAAAGTAATACTTAAGCCACTTAAAACATTCTGTGCATTTTTCAAACCAGTTTTCTCAGAAATCAACTAAGGAAATTCTGATAAGTGAGAACTGACTCTGAAAATTATTCTTATTAAACCGCGCTTCAAGTATTTTATTTCACAGATTCCCGCCATCGCTAAGAGCGCGGAATCGTTGACAAAAAAGGCAACAGGTTGTTTTCGAACAAAAAAAATCCTTTAACGATTTTTCTTGTCAGGACTCTCTTTTTCCGGCATTGTCAACACTCGCTAAAACGTCACACTTTCGCGAATCAAATGTTTTTAAGAATCGTCCTATCAGCATTGAGGGTGTTATGCGCGATAGTGACGAGGCTCTCAAAACAGGGTGTTATACACGCTTATTGCAAACCGCCAGCGATTCCCGCTATCACTGGAGGGATAAGTGACGTCAAGGCAGCACAAAAATAACTTTGCAGAAACGGGTCAGGGAAGAGTACTTTTGGCAGGCGTATGGCCTGTCGCCAGACTGCTGAGCAGAATAAAAAAGTGTCTTAGAAATCTCTCTCGTACCGCAACGCGTAATTCATCGTTGATTTAAACGGATAACAAATTGGTGAGGGTCGCTAAACATGCCAACGATTATTATGGATTCATGCAACTACACACGCCTGGGATTATCGGACTATATGTCCTGTAAGGGAGTCAAAAAGAAAAACATCTTTTCTGTCTCCGACATTGATCAATTACAGCAGCGCTGCGAACAGTTAAAACCTGGCGTAGTGTTTATTAACGAAGAATGTTTCATTCATGAATCGGATTCCAGCGACCGCATCCGAAACATTATTATGCAGCATCCGGAAACGCTCTTTTTCATCTTTATGGCGATTTCCAATATCCATTTTGAGGAATACCTCTACGTTCGTAAGAACCTGATTATTACGTCAAAATCGATAAAAACGACGACGCTGGACTCATTACTTAGCACCTATTTGCAGAAAAAACTCAACGCCTCTCCGCGTATTTCTTCTGGCCTGGACGTTCATCCGCTGACATTAAGCCAGACGGAGTCGAATATGCTGAAAATGTGGATGTCTGGTCACGACACCATTCAGATTTCAGACAAGATGCAAATTAAAGCTAAAACAGTTTCGTCACATAAAGGTAATATTAAGCGCAAAATTAAAACCCACAATAAACAGGTTATCTACCATGTGGTGCGTTTAACCGACAATGTGACCTCTGGCATCTATGTCAATGTAAGATAATCACTTCCCGAAAGAACCGGCCCTCTGGCCGGTTTTTTTTCGCCGTTTTTGCGAGCGAGATCGCACTCCCTGCCCTAACCCTTTTTCTCTCTTTGCCGATGTTAGCCTCATAACCCCGACATGAGATCAAGGATATGAACACACCACTGGATTCTTCTACACAGTTCAAGGCCGGACTGTGGCGCAACCTGCGCCTGGTTCCTCTCTTCAGTATGATCTTCGGCGGCATTATGCTGCTGTTCGCCCTCTGTATCGCTCTTGCCAGCTACTTCCTGATTCAGAGCAACCAGTCGTTGCGAGATGCCACCGACGAGATCCAGGTGCGTATGGGCATCTCCAACAGTTCCAACCATCTGCGCACCGCGCGCCTCACGATTATTCAGGCGGGCGCCGCCGCACGCATCGGTGAGATGGATGAGTTCAAAGCCAGCGTCGCCGCCACCGAGAAACGCATTCAGCAGGCGCAGGACGGCTTCAAAATTTATATGGCGCGTAAGGTGAAAACCCCCGAGGATATCGCCCTCGACGCACCCTTGACAGCGCGCTTTAACGACTATGTCGAAAAAGGGCTGAAGCCGATGATCAACGCCGGCAAACAGGGCAGCTTCGAGGGGATTATCGCGCAGGAGACCGACGTCACGCGCAAACTCGACAACGCCTATAACGAAGTGCTGCTGCAGGCGATCAAGCTGCGCACGCAGCGCGCCGACGCCATTAACGCCAGAGCGGAGCATCAGTCGCGCATCGGCTTTATCGCCATGGCCGCCGCCTTCGCCGCTGCGCTGGCGCTAACGCTGCTGACCTTCGTGTTCCTGCGTCGTGTGGTGATCAGCCCGCTGCATCAGTCGGTGGCGCGCATTGAACGCATCGCGCAGGGCGACCTCACTGCCCCACCGGAGCCGCACGGCCGCAGCGAGATTGGCGCTCTGCTGCATAATCTGCAGCTGATGCAGGATTCGCTGGTGAAAACCGTCGGCACGGTGCGTGAAGGCGCCGTCGCCATCTATCAAGGCTCTGGCGAAATTTCTGCCGGCAACACCGATCTCTCTTCCCGCACCGAGCAGCAGGCCGCCGCGCTGGAGCAGACCGCCGCCAGCATGGAGCAGCTCACCGCCACGGTGAAGCAGAACGCCGAGAACGCCCATCACGCCAGCCAGCTGGCGGCGGACGCCTCCGGCAAAGCGCGCAGCGGCGGCGATCTGGTTAACGGCGTGGTGAACACCATGACCAATATCTCCGGCAGTTCGAAGAAGATCGCTGAGATCACCAACGTCATCAACAGCATCGCCTTCCAGACCAATATTCTGGCGCTTAACGCCGCGGTAGAAGCGGCACGCGCCGGCGAACAGGGTCGCGGCTTTGCGGTGGTGGCCAGCGAGGTGCGCAGTCTGGCGCAGCGCAGCGCCCAGGCGGCGAAAGAGATCGAGTCGCTGATTGCGGAGTCGGTTAACCTGATCAAAGAGGGTTCTCATCAGGTAGGAGAAGCGGGCGAAACTATGGGCGAGATCGTCGAGGCGGTGCGCCGCGTCACCGATATCATGGCGGAGATCGCCGCCGCGTCGGATGAGCAGAGCCGCGGCATCCAGCAGGTGAGCCAGGCGGTCACCGAAATGGACAATGTGACCCAGCAGAACGCCTCGCTGGTGGAAGAAGCCTCCGCGGCGGCGGCCTCGCTGGAAGATCAGGCGGGTAAACTGACGCAGGCGGTGGCCGCTTTCCGCCTGCACAACACGCCGGCGCGCCCTGCAGCGCCTTCCGCGCCCGCGCCTGCGCTGAAATCGCCGCTGGCGACGCCGCGCCCGGCGCTGGCTGCGGCAGGCAGCGATAACTGGGAAACCTTCTGAGTCTTGACTGCATAAAAAAGAGTCTTAACGGCTAATGCTTGTCAGTTAAGTACAGGGTGATAACGCAGTCTGGAGCCGCTCAGGGATGGGCGGTCCTCGCGCCGCTGACGCGGTCCCTTCACGTCATTCGTCTGCCTGACGGACCGGTGGGGATGGAACCTCCCTGTTCCAGCCCCACCTTTCGCCCGCTTCCCTGCGGGCTCTCCTGGCAGCCTCATTCTGTTCAGCGCTGCGAAATGCCCGTCCCTGAGCGGCCCCAGCCTGCTGGCCAGCTTCCGTGTGCGCTGTTAAAACAGGACGGCAGCGTTTTTACGGCTACAAAGGGCACTCTGCCTGAGGCCACTGCGCCTCCTCTGCTGTAAAGGGCTATTCGCAGCGCTGAGGCGGAAACGTTGTGCCCGGAGCCGGTCGCAGGGATGCGACCGGCAGGTCGGGTAGGCCTGGATGGCCGTACCCGAACGGTCCGGCTGGCACGACGTTGCAGCCGAAGGCACCGCGCAGCGGCGCGAGGACGGCCCGGCAGCAGAGGAGGTGTAGTGGCCCGCACCAGCAGGCTCACACGCGTACAAGAAAAGGCCGCTATTGTAAGAAAATAGCGGCCTTACCTGAACATGACCCTAACTAACAAGCATTAAGCCTTAGCGGCTCCTGTTATTTTTGTACAGCGATCAGGTCTCTTGATAGGGCTCGACAAACACCCCTTCCGGATGGTCGCCCTCATTGAAAAACCAGATGCCCAGCGGATAATCCTCCAGCGCCACCAGATACATGACCCCTTCATTAAACGGCTCGACGGCGAGGATGGTGCCGAGGCGGCGCGGGCCGCCATCGGTCTTTACGGTGACGCGGTCATTGACCTTCATGCGCGTTGCTCCTGATGATTTTCCTGCGCATCAGTGTAAACGAAGAGGCAGGACTCAGCGACGCGCAATCACCCATACCGCATGAATGATGCCGGGGATATAGCCGCACAACGTCAGCAAGATATTGAGCCAGAAGGCGCCGCCAAAGCCCACCTGCATAAAAACGCCCAGCGGCGGCAGAATAATCGCGATAATAATGCGTAATAAATCCATGGTCTCTCCTTGTCGCGTTATGATTCAACTCCGTGACTAACTATAGACGATGACGCTGATTACCAAGGAAAAAACAGGTAAATTTAGGTAAGCGGGAAATTTTTCGCTTTCTTAACGTTTCGCAACAAGACTTCTGACAGGGCAACCTTTTACACTTTCCTCACTGCGCCAACCCCAAAGGGGCAGTCAACCTAAAAGTAACAAGGATTTTGCCCGCGCAGCGCGGGCTTTTTTTTGCCCGCTATTCCGCCCTCGCCCCGCGCCAGCCGCCGTCTATACTTAATCGATCCGTCGCTATGCCGGGTCACAGCAAGCCTGTAGATCCTTTTCACCCAAAAGGAGAGCGATAATGGCGCCTACACATCACACCGGCCCCGACCCGCAGCCTCACGATAAACCCGACGTCGACGCGCTGCTGGAAACCCTGCCGCGCAGCGCAGCGCAGCCCCCTTTGCCGCAGGCGGAGGGCGACCGCCCTCACCGGCCAGGCGGCAGAGCCTGGGGCAGCAGTATCGAACTGGCGGACGAGTATGAACTGGATATCCGCGACTGCAGCTGCAACGAAATGAATCGCTGAGCGCACGGCAAAAAAATACCCGGCAGGGAGCGCCGGGTAAATAAACAGCCTATTCGTTACGTCAGGAAATTCTTGACACCTTTGCAGAGTACGCCTGAACGCCATTAAGACAAGTCCTGGAGATGCACAAGCCTGCGACTTTTTCTGCTAAACGAACCGACCGGCAAGCGGAACAGCCCTGAATTAGCCGCGTTGCCTCTGCACTCTTTGTGCATCCCGCCTCGCTTCGCACCAGTGTTTTAAGAATTATCCTGGAAGTGCCGCGCGGCAGGTGAAAAGCAGGCGTAAAACCGCTCTGACTATAATACTGAAAATCCGCCAGTTAATGTCGCAAGGAGCCCGCTATGCCCAGTTTGCAACAGCCGCTGTTAATCGTCACCGACCTGGATGGTTCCCTGCTCGATCATCATACCTACCGCTGGGACGCCGCCGCCGACTGGCTGGCCGAGCTTCAGCGCCATCAGGTGCCGGTCGTGCTCTGCTCCAGCAAAACCGCTGCGGAAATCGCGCCGCTGCAAAAGCGTCTCGGCCTGGCGGGCCTGCCTTTTATCGCGGAAAACGGCGCGCTGGTGCAGATGTCGGCCGAGCGTCAGGTGCGCATTCCGCCGCACAGCCCTGACTATGACAGCCTCTGCCAGCAGCTCAAGGCGTTACAGGCAACGTTCAGATTCAAGGGTTTTCATGACTTTAGCGATCCGGAAGTGGCAGCGATGACCGGCCTGACGGAAAGCGACTCGGCGCTGGCGCGGCAGCGTCAGGCGTCGGAGGTGATTGTCTGGCGCGACGACGAAGAGAAGCTCGACGCCTTTCGCGCCGCGCTGCAGCAGCATCAGCTGCAGCTCACCCAGGGCGGCCGCTTCTGGCACGTAATGCCAGCAGGCAGCGGCAAAGGCGAGGCGCTGCGCTGGCTGCTGACCCAGTATGACAGCGCGCCGGCGACCCTCGGCCTCGGCGACGGCCCTAACGACGCACCGATGCTCGATGCGGTTGACTACGCGGTGGTGATCAAAGGCTACAGCAAAACGCCCGTCTCGCTGAGCCGGCAGGATACGCAACGGATCTACGCTACGGCGCACTACGGCCCGGCGGGCTGGAAAGAGGGTCTCGACTACTTTCTCACCCAGCCCGATTAAGCCGCACCCACTGTTTATCAAAAGGAAAGCGCGATGAGCGATTTTTATCAGAATGGCGTGATTACCAATTTCCATAATCTGACCGACCGCAGCGTCGAGTCGCTGGAAAAAGAGATGGTGCGCTTCGCGCGCAAACGCAAAATGGGGCTGATCCTGCCGTCGCTTTTCTCTGAACTGGAAGGCCCGGCGTTGAGCCATATCGTTGATGAGCTGGCCAAAGTGCCCTATCTCGACGAGATTGTGATCGGTCTCGATCGCGCCGACCGCGATCAGTTTCTCTACGCGCGCGAATTTTTCTCGCGTCTGCCGCAGCGCCACCGCATTTTATGGAACGACGGCCCGCGCCTGAAGGCCATCGACGCCGAGCTGGATAAAGAGGGGCTCTCCCCTTCCCAGCCGGGCAAGGGACGCAACGTCTGGTTCTGCACCGGCTTTACCCTGGCCTCGGATCGCACCCAGTGCGTGGCGCTGCACGATTGCGATATCGTCACCTACGAACGCGGCATGCTGGCGCGCCTGCTCTATCCGCTGGCCAACCCTGCCTTTCAGTATGAGTTCTGCAAAGGGTTCTACGCCCGCGTCGCCGACGGCAAGCTGAACGGCCGCGTCGGTCGGCTGCTGGTGGGGCCGCTGCTGCGTTCGCTGCAAAAGGTCTACGGCCACTCCGAGTATCTCGACTACCTCGCCAGCTTCCGCTATCCGCTGTCGGGCGAGTTCGCCATGCGCACCCATGTGCTTAATGGCATTAAGATCCCCGGCGACTGGGGGCTGGAAATCGGCGTGCTGTCGGAGATCTACCGCAACTACACCACGCGCCAGACCTGTCAGGTGGAGATTGCCCACAACTATGACCACAAGCATCAGCCGCTGGCGGAAGATGATGGCACCGGCGGGCTGAAGCGTATGAGCAGCGATATTGTGCAATCGCTGCTGCGCAAGCTGGCGACCATGGGCGTGCCGCTCACCAGCGACTCCTTTCGCGTGCTGAAGGCGACCTACTACCGCAACGCGCTCGATATGATGGAGATCTACAATCACGAGGCGGCGATGAACGGCCTGAAGTTCGATCAGCACATCGAAGAGGCGGCGGTCGAAATGTTCACCCAGTCGATTCTGGAAGCGGGCCAGGCGTTTATCGAACGCCCGAACGACAAGCCGTTTATTCCCAGCTGGAGCCGCGTGCAGTCCGCCTTTCCCGACATCCTGCAGCGCATCTACCAGGCGGTGGAAGAGGATAACGACGGCAAGGTCTAATCCTCGGCCACCACGCGGTTGCGGCCCTGACGCTTCGCCAGATAGAGGCGACGGTCCGCTTCCGCCTGCAGCCGCTGCGGCTGGTAGTCATTCTCCGCTTCGCTGCTGGCGACGCCCGCCGAGATAGTGACGCGGAAACCGCGGCTGGCGCTGGCCAGAATGGTTTTCTCCGCCAGCCGCTGACGCATACGTTCCGCCACCTTCACCGCATCCGCCAGACTGGTCTCCGGCAATACCACGCAAAACTCCTCGCCGCCGACGCGGCCAGCCAGATCGTTTTTACGCAGCGCCTGCGTTATCGTCGCGGCGACGCGCATCAGCGCCCGATCGCCCGCCTGATGCCCCCAGGTGTCGTTGACCGACTTAAAGTGGTCGATATCAAGCTGGATCACCGCCAGCGGCACCTTGAGCTGCGCGCAGCGCGTCGCCTCCGCCTCAAAGCGCTCAAAAAAGGTGCTGCGGTTAAGCAGGCGCGTCAGGCCGTCGTAGCTGGCGCGCCACTCCAGCCGCGCAGAGAGCTGGCTCAGCCGCCGCACCAGCCGCACAATCACCTGATGCGCCAGCAGCAGCAGCAGCACGAACAGCAGCCACATGGTGAGCATAAACAGCATCGCGCGCCCTAAATCCTGCCGTAGCCCCTGCGTCAGGGTTTGCTGATTCACCAGGTAGCCGTCAACGTTTCTCAGCTTGATCCAGCTGATAAACTGCCGCTCCAGACGTAGCGCGCCATATGGCTGGTGTGTCATCTGCGCATAAAGCTGCTGACGGGCAGCACGGCTCAGCGTCTTGCCGTCCGGGACGTCGAGCGACGCCACCGGCTGCAGGGTTTTATCCAGCAGCAGCACGCTGCCCTGTAGCGCGCTGTGGCGCAGGGTGTTCAGCAGCCCGGCGATGCGCTGTTGGGTAAAGTCCATCGACAGCGTGCCGTACCAGTAGCCGTCATCGATCACCGGCATACTGGCGGTTAGCATCGGCCCTTCCTGCTCCGCCCCCTGATAGACGCCGGACCAGCGCGGCTGAAGGCCAGCCTGCGCGGCGCCCGTGCGGAACCAGGGCCGCGACACCATAGTGGCGTAGCTGGCGGCGAGCGCGGCTAAATCGTGCGGCGGACGCGAGCTGATGTAGAAACCCGCGCGCGAGGTGTACCAGAAGCGGGAGTGGAAATCGTTCGCCGCGTCGCTGAACTGCAGAATAAAGCTGAACTCCAGCGCGGCGCGCAGCTCGCCGTCCAGCCGCTGCGGATCGCGCTGCAGCAGCGCATCCTGAGTCAGCCAGCCGTCGCCGACGCCGTTGATCGGCATGCTGCGCGGCATATCAAGCCGCAGCTGCCAGGCGGGCTGCGCGCGCAGATGTTGAAATCTCGCCAGCGCGCGGCGGCCGTGATCGGCGTCCAGCGGATGCGCCAGCGCGTAGCTGAACATGCGGCGATAAAAGATGATGCCGTCAATGCTCTCCTGAAACTGGCTTTCCAGCCCGTTTTGCAGATCGACCAGCGCGGCGCGCTGCCGGGCCTCATCGTTCGCTTTCAGGGTGTAGAGTTCGCGCCAGGTCAGAAACAGAGAGAAAAGAAAGACCGCTAAAAATAAGAGGTGAACGCGCATTACAGGACGTAACGTCCGCACAGAGAGCGGCAAAACAGCCATCAGCAACCATGCTCCGAATAACAGGGATCTGGCGAGTATAGCAGGCGTGGAGAGGGAAAAACTGCGGGAGGTCACGGGGGATGGAGATCGCATCCCCGTTAAAAGCGCGCTAGCTGGCGAGCGGCGACTCCGCTGCTGCGTGGCTCAGCTCATCCTGATGAAAGGCTTCGCGGCGCACGGCATAGCCGTCATACCAGCGGCATTCCACCATGCCGCTGGCAAAGCCGGTGACGACCATAGCAGGCCCGCCCTCTTTATGCTGCACTTCATCGCTAATGGTAAACATGATGTTGCGTCCTCCAGGTGACCGTTAACAGAACCTCTCTATCTATAGCAGCCATCCGGACATCCTGCCCGTTAAGGTACGCAAAAAAATCGTAAATTCAGAATAAAGCAGTAAGAAATGTTGAAAATAAAAAAAGCGGATAAAAATTATTATCCGCTTTTAGTGTTCATAAGGCCTGAAATCAGATTTTGCAGCCTTCGCAGTCTGCGTCGTCGCCTAAATCAGCAGGCACTTCGTTGACCTTTTCCGCCGCTTTGGCTTCCGCCTGCTCCAGCTGCGCATCAATATCAAATTCAAACATATCGTCGTTCATAGCGTCTCCTCTCCTGACTTCACTTCATGATGCAAGTGCGCTTTATACCGATTTACCGCGCAGTTTAGCAATCAGATTCACCACCAACAGCACGATCGACCCAACGATAAAACCGAGCACCAGATTGGCGCCGTTGCTGAGCAAACTCGCTACCAGCCCGCTCATATCGCCGGTGAGGGTTTCAATCAGGTGATGCAGCGGCGTCAGGCCGTGCACGATAATGCCGCCGCCTACCAGAAACATCGCCAGCGTGCCGACGACGGTGAGAATTTTCATCAGCCAGGGCGCAAAGCCGAGCAGGAAACCGCCGACGGCCTGAGCGACAGAGGACGATTTCTTTGTCAGCCAGTCGCCGAGATCGTCGATCTTGACGATAGCGGCGACAATACCGTAAACGCCGATGGTCACCAGAATGGCGATGCCCGCCAGAATCAGCACCTGATTCAGCAGCGGCGCGTCGGAGACAATGCCGAGCGTGATGGCGACGATTTCCGCGGAGAGGATAAAGTCGGTGCGCACCGCGCCCTTGACCTTGTCTTTCTCAAACGCGCGCGGGTCCTGCTGCGCCAGCTTATCGAGCCGCTGCTGGCGCGCCTCCGGGCTTTTTTCCTGCTTGTCGTGCTGCAAACTGTGCAGCACTTTCTCTACCCCTTCGTAGCAGAGGTAGGCGCCGCCGATCATCAGCAGCGGCGTGATCAGCCAGGGGGCGAAGGCAGAGATCAGCAGCGCCAGCGGCACCAGGATCAGCTTGTTGAGAAACGAGCCTTTCGCCACGCCCCATACCACCGGCAGTTCGCGGTTGGCTTTGACGCCGGTAACCTGCTGCGCGTTTAGCGACAGGTCATCGCCCAGCACGCCAGCGGTTTTTTTCGCCGCCACTTTCCCCATGACGGAAATATCGTCCAGAAGCGTTGCAATATCATCTAATAAAGTCAGTAAGCTGGATCCTGCCAAAATCTCTTCCTTATTCCGGTTCGTTATGTTGACAACAGGGACAGCGCTCCAGCGCTGCGGCGCTAATATCCGCGACGCCGTCGCAGTCCCACTCTACGCGGACAGCGCCGGTCAGCTCGCCTGCGTGCAGGTATTTGCTGACCGGGCTCTCCGTCATGCCGGTAATCTCCTCCGTCGCGATCAGCGTATCGCCGATAAACACGCGTGCGGTGGCGTGCGCATTGACCATGCGCTCGTCGCGCAGCTGATAAAGGCGTTTGACCGTCAGTTTAATACTGCTCATACAGAACTCCTGATCGCGGGGGAAGGCGAAATCTAACCCGGCCACGCCTGCAAGGCAAGGCGGCCTCAGCGCGGACGATAGTGCTGGATGCCGTTGTGATCGATCTCCGCACTGCTCTCCATCGCCAGCAGCCACTCCTCCAGCCGCTCCTGCAAATCGCCATCGCTGAGCCGCAGTTTATTGCGCAGCGCGCACTCCCAGATAATCAGCACTTTCCAGCCGCTCTCCTGCAGCTGGCGCACATAGCGATTATCCCGCTCGACGTTGCTGTTGATTTTGCCTACCCAGAATTCGGTGCGCGTCGCCGGCACCTTAAACAGATAGCAGTGATGGTGATGCCAGAAACAGCCGTGCACAAAGATAATCGCCTGCTGCTCCAGCAGCACGAAATCGGGTCGCCCCGGCAAATTTTTATCCTGAACACGATAGGCGAAACCGCGATCTTTCAGCAGCTGCGCCACCCGAAGTTCGATGGCGGTGTCCTGCTGGCGTATTGCGCGCATATTTTTGCTGCGCGTCGTGCTGGAGTGTACATCGGCCATGGCGTCTCCTTTTTGCCTACGTCTATCAACTTTAGCCTGCCTCGATAAAAGCGACAGCCTGCGGCGCGGTTAAGCTCTCTGCCCGAGCGGCACTAATTTCTTCGCGGCCTCAGGAGTGTTAGCATAGTCCGTTCACTGTTAAGGAAAAACGCATGCTTGTCGATGACGCCACCGCTCTGCCGGAACCCGCTTCTCCCCTGCTCTCTGCCGATAGCGACGCCGCTGACCTGATGCGCCAGGTGCTGGCGATTTACGCCGCGCGCGACGTCGCGGCGCGACTGCATCAGGCGGGTTTTCGCGACTGGACGCCGCAGCAGCTGACGCGTCTGCGGCAAAATAAAAGCGTGCTGCCGCCGCTGAGCGAAGGCGAATATGCGCTGTTGCGCAGCCTGCTGCCCGCGCGTCCCGCCCATTACGACCAGCCGCTGTTCCGCTTTATCGATCTTTTCGCCGGCATCGGCGGCATCCGACGCGGGTTCGACGCCATCGGTGGCAAATGCGTCTTTACCAGCGAGTGGAACAAAGAGGCGGTGCGCACCTATAAAGCAAATCACTACAGCGATCCGCAGGAGCACCGCTTTAATACCGACATCCGCCTGATCACCCAGCCCGACGGGCTGCGCGACGAGGCGGCGATCTACCGCCATATCGACGCGGCGATCCCCGATCATCAGGTGCTGCTGGCCGGCTTTCCCTGCCAGCCTTTTTCGCTGGCGGGCGTCAGCAAAAAGAATGCGCTGGGCCGCGCCCACGGCTTTGAGTGCGAGGCGCAGGGCACGCTGTTTTTCGATGTGGCGCGTATTATTGCCGCGAAAAAGCCGCCGATCTTCGTGCTGGAGAATGTCAAAAATCTCAAGAGTCACGATAAAGGGCGCACCTTTGCCGTCATCATGGCGACGCTGGATGAGCTGGGCTACGACGTGGCGGACGCCGAGGCGGATTCGCCGGACGCCAAAATCATCGACGCGCGCCATTTTTTGCCGCAGCATCGTGAGCGCATCGTGCTGGTGGGCATCCGTCGCGACTACCCCTTCAGCAAAACCCTGTCGCTGCGTCAGATCCAGCAGCACTATCCGCCTGCGGTGCCGAGCCTGCAAAGCCTGCTGGAGCCAGCGCCGGAGGAGAAATATATTCTTTCCGAGCAGCTGTGGCGCTATCTCTACGACTACGCCCGCAAACACAAGGCGAAAGGCAACGGCTTCGGCTTCGGGCTGAACGATCCGCGTAACGCAGACGTCTGCGTGCGCACGCTGTCGGCGCGCTATTACAAAGATGGCTCGGAGATCCTGATCGACCGCGGCTGGGACAAAGCGCTGGGCGAAGCGGACTTCGGCAATCCCGCCAACATGGCGCGCCGGCCGCGCCGCCTGTCGCCGCGCGAGTGCGCGCGCCTGATGGGGTTTGAGGCGCCGGGCGAACAGCGCTTCCGCATTCCGGTTTCCGATACCCAGGCCTACAAACAGTTTGGCAATTCGGTGGTGGTGCCGGTGTTCGCCGCCGTGGCGCAGCTGCTGCTGCCCGCAATCCGCCAGTTAAACAGGCCGTAACAGAGCCAGAGTTTAGCTTAGTAAAGCGCATTGTGCTGTTTTTCTGCCCGTGCGCCCGCTGTCACAACGCTGTCACGCAACCGATGAATACTCGCTTTTATTTTCAGGTTGCGCTATGTCCTCTCTCACGCTGTTCTCTCGCCGCTTGCGTCTGCGCAGGCCGGGCTTGCCCGGCTGGCTCAGCAGTTTACGCGGCAACTTCACGCTGTTCGTCACGCTCTTTTTCCTGCTGCAGGCGCTGGGCGTCGCGCTGTTCACCGCGCAGGTCAACCATACGCAAAGCGCGCTGGCGCAGGCCGCCGTGCTGCGGGAAAAGCTGGCCCTGCTTGATAAAGCGCGGATCGAACTTCTGACCGCCAGCGACAACAGTCACCGCGCCGGCATCTATCTGATGCAGGATCAGCAGAGCGGCTCGGTCGACAGCTGGAAAAGCCTCGCCGAGAGCGCCGACGCGTCGCTCACTCAGGCTAAAGCCCTTTTCACGCGCTATGGCGCACAGCAGGAGAGCGCGCTGGCTCAGGGCTTTGTCTGCTGACGCAGGGGCTGGAAGAGCAGCTGAAAGGGCTGCAGGCTAACCAGATCGACGCCTTTTTTAGGGTGCCGATGCAGGCCTATCAGCAGCAGTTCAACGACGCCTGGTTTGCCGAGATCGACGCGGCAAACCAACAGCTCAGCGTGGTTAACCGCAGCACGCTGGCGAGCATGACGCACAGCCGCAACGGGTCGCTGCTGGTGAGCGCGCTGCTGTTCGCGCTGCTGCTGGTGGGCGGCGTGCTGCTGGCGCGCGGCGTGATTGCGCCGCTGCGTCACGCCAGCCGTCAGCTTCAACAGATTGCCACCGGCGATCTGCTGTCGCCTCCGGCGGCCGGGCGGCTGCAGGCGCGCGAAACGCGGCAGCTGTTCAGCGCGCTGGCGGAGATGCGCCAGGGTCTGCGGCATATTGTGCATGAAATCAACACCATTGCCGCCAGCGTGGCGGCGGGCGCAGGCGAGATGCAGCGGCATAATGCGCGCGTCAGCGCGCAGCATCAGGCGCAGAACGCCAGTTTTACCCATCTGTCGCAGCGGCTGCGTCGCGTGGCGGAAGAGGTCGAAACAGGCGCTCAGGTGTCGCAGCAGGCGACGCGGCAGGCGCACGACGCCGACACGCTGATGCAGCAGTGCGCGTCGCGCGTCGACGAGATGGAGACGCAGATGCGCCAGATTGTCGCCGCTTCGGGGGATATCGCCGGCATCGTGGAGATGCTGGAGAGTTTATCGCTGCAGACCCGCCTGCTGGCGCTGAACGCGGCGATCGAATCGGCGCACGCCGGGGTGTACGGCCGCAGCTTCTCGGTGGTGGCAAAAGAGATCGGCATGCTCTCCAGCCAGAGCAGCGGTTCGACACAGCGTATCGACGGGTTGATCCAGCATACGCAGCAGCATGTGGCGCAGGGTTTCAATAAAGTCAAAATGCTGGAGACGCTGTTCCAGACCATCAGCGGTGCGGTCACCGCTATCGCCGGGCAGCTTCAGGCGCTGCAGCACAACGCCACGGCGCAGAGCGCGCGCGTCAGCCATATCGCCGCTGAGATCCATAAGCTGGATGAAACCCTTCAGGCCAGCGCCAGCCTCAGCGCGCAGCAGCAGCGCGCCGCCGATGCGCTGGAGCAGCAGGCGGCGCGGCTGGCGCAAAGCGTGCAGCAGTTTCGCATCGGGCAGGCGTAAACGGCGCCAATAAAAAAACCCGTCTTGCGACGGGTTCTCTTTATTTTTTCTTTTTGCCCTGCTTCTTCAACAGGGCGCGGAGCTGTTTAACCTCATCCGCCGAAAACGCGTTTGACGCGCTTTCCGCCGTATCCTGATTATCGACCGCCGCGGCGGTAGGCGGCAACAGGCTCTCCTGCAGACGCTGAACAATCTCCTGACTCATTGAGATCTCATTCTCCAGCGCCAGCTGTTTAATCTGCTCCTTCAGCGCCGGATCAATCTTAATCGTCAAATTTACCGTATCAGTCATTCCGTTACTCCCTTCGTTATGTCTCCACAACGTAGCGGAAGCAACCTGTTTTTAACAGACTGTCATAAAAATTTAATATTACGCCCGTAGCGGGGTGAAATCGCGCAGCACCGACTCGTCGAAGCTGGTGAGGTTGCCCTGCAGTTCGGCGCAGAGTTTCGCCATATAGTGCACCAGAAAATCGGCGTTATGCTGCGCCAGCGCCCTGCCCGTCTCGGTTTGCATCGTCTCCGGCAGTCGCAGCAGCTTCTTCTGGAAGTGATCCAGCGTCCAGTTGACGTCATTAAGCTCGCGCATTTTGCCGAGCGGATCCTCATTGTCGAACAGCGGACGATTCAGCGCGCCGGCGGTGTAAAAGACGCGCGCAAGGCCGATAGCGCCCAGCGACTCAAGCCGGTCAGCGTCCTGCACGATTTTCGCCTCCAGCGTTTCCGGCGCGATGGCCGCGCTGAAGCTGTGCGCCTTAACGGCATGGGCGACAGCCGGGATCAGCGCGGCGGGGAAATCGGGGAAATCCTCGGTTAAAATGCGTGTGGTCTCTTCCGCCGCATAGGTCGAGGCGAGATGGCGCTCGGGATGGTTTTTCGCCAGGTTGACCACATCATGAAAGTAGCAGGCGGTCAGGATCACCAGCGGGCTGACGTCGCTGCCCGCCATAATGCGCTGCGCGCTCATCCAGACGCGGCGCAAATGGGCGATATCGTGCGCCTTGTCATCATGAACCCAGTTAATCTGAAACCAGCTTTCGAAGCGCGTTTGCCAGAGTGAGAGCGTCATGGCTTATCTCCCTGTTAAAGTTTGGCTATGGCGCGGTGACCGGTCGCCGTGGGACGTCATCTTAACGAGTAGCCGATGACAAATTTTTGACACAGGGTGGTGTCACTGCGCTGTGAGGCAAACCGGCGATCAAAAAAATGAGACCGGGATCGAGTTATAGCGCTAATTGTCGCAATATCCCAGCTATTAACAAAATTTCAGCATTTCTCCATATAATTTATCTTAAGGGAAACTTATTAATGATCCGCGCTAACACACGCCAGCGCCTTCTGCTTCGTCAACAATGCCGCCCAGGCGTTTAGCCGTCTGAATGGCATATTTCTGCTTTGTGAAGGTGAAAGATTCTGAAAAGGTTTCTAAAATGGCGGATATAACGTACTGTATCCGGGCTATACCAGGTAAGGGACCACTTAGCAAACCCGGTCTGGTGCGTTTTTTGCATTTTCGTTTTTTCCTAAAGGCAAATCGCCGTGTTGCCGTTATTGTAAGGCGACAAATTGTTAAGCAGACTGATGGGAAATCATCGCATCTGCACTTAAACGCAAGGCGGCAGATTGATACGCGTCAACCGGGTTCTATATTTATTCAGAGGTAATCAATGAAAGAACGGCCGATTCTTTTTTCCGAACAGCGGGTTCGCGCCCTGTTGGTTGGCCAGCAAACTCAGACCCGGCGCATCATGAAAACGCAGGCTTTCGGCCCAGGTCAGGATCACCATGAAGGCGTGCACGCCTTTGACGTTAACGCTAATCATCTGCATGGCTATAAGCTGATGTCGATGGCGGATATCAGCCAGCACTGCCCTTACGGTAAGCCAGGCGATATTTTATGGGTACGCGAAACCTGGCGCGGGCCGATCGTGCCGGAAGCCGATCTGGCGGAATATGAGCGCGATCCGCAGCCGTTCCGCCTGCCGGCCTTCTGCCAGTATCGCGCCGACAACAACGAGCTGGGGCACCATAGCCAGGGCAGCCCGGAAGCCGATCAGTTCGGCTGGCAGACTGCGATTCACATGCCACGCTGGGCCAGCCGCATCAACCTGCAGATCACCGCTGTGCGCGCAGAAAAGATCCAGGATATCAGCGAAGATGACATCATGGCGGAAGGGGTGCAGACCGACTCGCACTTCCTGAATAATTTCTTCACCATGAACATGAACGCGGAGTCGCCGAAAGAGGCCTACCGCAAAGCCTGGCAAAAGCAGTACGGCGCCACCAGCTGGGAGGTGAATCCCTGGGTCTGGGTGATTGAATTCGAGCGCATCGAGCGCGATTAGCTGCGCTTTGCGGGCTGAATCACAGACAAATTGCAGGCTAAACGGTTGAATAGACAGCTTTCACCCCTGCAGCCAGAGTAGAGTGCCAGCGACCGTTACGGATGCTGGCATTTTTTCTGGCAGATCAGGATAGCGCGGATAAGGTGTCAGCGAGGTTAGCGATGTTCAAATGGCCATGGAAAAACGATAACCGCATGCTCCTTGCCGATCTGCCCTGGCGGCAGGCGCTGGCGCAGCCGGTGTTTAGCTGGCTGGACGAAGAGGAACAGCAGGCGCTGGTTGCCATGGCGCAGCGCTTTCTTCAGCAAAAAAAGCTGGTGCCGCTACAGGAGGTGGAGCTGGATGCCTTGCGCAGCGCGCGCATCGCCCTGCTGTTTTGCCTGCCGGTGCTGAAGCTGGGGCTGGAGTGGCTCGACGGTTTTCATGACGTGCTGATCTATCCGGAGCCGTTTGAGGTGGCCGACAGCTGGGAAGATGAACAGGGACTGGTGCATCACGCCGCTGCGGTGCATGCCGGACAGAGCTGGACCCAGGGTCCGATTGTGCTTAACTGGCTCGATCTTCAGGATGCATTCGATCTCTCTGGCTATAACCTGGTGATCCATGAAGTGGCGCACAAGCTGGACGCGCGCGGTCGGGGCTATACCAGCGGCATTCCCGTGATGGCGCTGCGCGACGTGGCGCAGTGGGAAAAAGATCTGCGCGCCGCAATGGATGAGATTGAAAACGAGGTGGAGCTGGTGGGCGAACAGGCCGCGACTATCGATCCCTACGCCGCCAGCGATCCGGCAGAGTGCTTCGCCGTGCTCTCTGAATACTTTTTTACCGCGCCGGACCTGCTGTATCAGCGCTTTCCGGCGATGTATCACCACCTGCGTCAGTTTTATCGCCAGCATCCGCTGCCGCGCGTTGAGGGCTTTTTCACCCACAGCGCTTAATTCGCGATCGCTTTGCTGCAAAGCTAGCCAGTTGAATGCTAATGTGTTTTTTGCTGTTGACACCCCGGCGCGCTGCCCTTAATATGCGCTCCATCGAAACGATTCCTCTGTAGTTCAGTCGGTAGAACGGCGGACTGTTAATCCGTATGTCACTGGTTCGAGTCCAGTCAGAGGAGCCATATTTAAGAAGCCCGCTCAGGGAAACCCGAGCGGGCTTTTTGTTTGCTTCACACGTCAGCGTCAGAGCAGCGTCTGCATAACGTCTCCCAGCGTCACCATCAACACCATAGGATCGATCGGCGAAGGTTCAAATCCGATCCGCAGATAAAAACGCCGCGCCTCATCAGAGAGGGCATGAACCAGCATGCCGCGAATACCGATAGTGTCTGATGCCTGAATGACTCTCAACCCTGCATCGCGCACCAGCGCCCTTGCCACTCCCTGACCCTGAATCCTTTTATCCACGGCCAGTCGTCCCAATACCACCACAGGGATCGGATCGGGCATATTACGGCGAAAACGCCCTGGGGCGACGCTTGTCACCACTGCGCTGGATGCCAGAGAATAGTACGCCAGCACGTTAGCGCCATCGCAGCAAACAAATGTTCGGGATGCGCCGGTCAGCTGATTTTTCATGGCCCGCTGTTTTAGCCAGTTGTCCATCGACTCCACACCGCAACAAAAGAGAGAAAGCCCATGGTCGGCATGCAGCGGCTCAGGGGCAGATATCACTTTTTGGCGTCCCAGGGCGCGGGGGTTTGCATGGTGCGACGCAGTTCAGCGTTGGGCGCGGGAGGCTGGTCCAGGCGGGTGATAAACGCCTGCCAGCCGTCGGGATCGACCAGCATCACGCGCTGCTCAATTAAGGCGTCTTCAGCGGCGGCCCGAGCCGCATCGAGAACGAAATCGGTACGGTTTTTTCCTTTCGCCTTTGCTGCGCGATCGATAAGGTCTCGTTCCGCAGGCCTGATGCGTAAATTGAGCGTCTCGCGTTTCACTGAAAAGCTGTCTGGCGCTGGCATAATTTTATCCTCCGGGTGGCGATGTGGATAATAAGTATACCGCTCGTGTAACGCAGATGTCATTACGCATCAGGGTTACGTCAGGACGTAAAGCAGCGCGCTTTAACCATCGGCAGGCGCAATAGCGCGGCTAAACCGCGCTCAGCCGCCTCGTTTTTCTCTCTTACGCCAGTTTAAATCACCGCCACGCCACCCGTCACCGCAACGGTGGCGCCGGAAATGTAGCTCGATTCGTCGCTGGCCAGCATCACATAGGTCGGCGCCAGCTCAGCGGGCTGGCCCATACGCGCCAGCGGCACTTCGCTGCCGAAGCTTTCCACCTGCTCAGGCGGCATGGTCGCCGGGATCAGCGGCGTCCAGATGGGCCCTGGCGCCACGGCGTTGGCGCGAATGCCTTTCTCCGCCAGCAGTGCCGCGAGGCCGCCGGAAAAGTTAACGATCGCCGCCTTGGTGGCGGAGTAGGCCAGCAGTTTCGGCTTGGGCTGGTCAGCGTTGATCGACGCGGTATTGATAATGGAACCGCCGGCAGGCATATGCGGCACCGCCGCCTTGCAGATATAGAACATGGCGTAGAGGTTGGTCTTCATGGTGCGATCGAATTCGTCATCGTCGATCTCCTCCAGCGCGGTGCGCGTCATCTGGAAGGCGGCGTTATTTACCACGATGTCGATTTTGCCGAAGCGCTCAGCGGTCTGCGCCACGATGCTGCGGCAATGCGCCGCCTCGGTGATGTCGCCGGCGATCAGCAGCGCCTGCTGGCCCGCCTCTTCCACCCGTTTCGCGGTATCTTTTGCGTCTTCATGCTCATCCAGGTAGGAGATGACTACGTCCGCGCCTTCCCGGGCGTAGGCGATAGCCACGGCGCGGCCGATACCGGAGTCGCCGCCGGTGATAATAGCGGTTTTGCCTTTCAGACGGCCGGATCCCTGATAGCTGGTTTCACCATGATCGGGCTCAGGATCCATTTTCAGGAAGCTGCCGGGCCATTCCTGCTGCTGCGCCTCGCGTGGGTTTTGTGGACGGTCTGTCATAGGTTCTCCCCTTTTTGTGACTCTTTCACTCTCGTCTGTGGAGCTGAATCGCTATCAGCCTTGAGCCCTAAGTGTAGCAGCCATCACCGATCCGCAAGCGCGAGAGCTAAGCGTAACGGCTTGAAGCAACAACAATTTTGCTGCAAAAAAGCCCGCACAGAGGGGGCTGAGCGGGCTTTCAGGCACAGCAAGCGCAGCGGCTACAGCAGATCCTCCCAGCGCATAATCAGCTTTGTCGGCAGCGGCTGCGCCAGCAGCGTTTCATCCGGCTGCCAGCTCTCCCAGTCGCGAAACGCGGCGAAATTCAGTCCGGTGAGCGTCTCCAGCGCGCTCACCGTTACGCGGTACTCGTCGACGTTGGGGCGCGGCGCGCTCTGCGCGTGGGGCAGCACGCGGCGCGGCTCATCCAGCAGGTCCGCCTGGCTGACCAGCAGCGCCGTCGCCGGCGGTGTTGATGCGCAGCACCACTTTCCAGAACATCAGCGGCACCTGCCATTCAGCGTACTGTCGCCACTGGTCGTTGAGCACCGGGCCGGTCAGCACGCTGATCTTACGCTTCGACTCCAGCACGCCCGACTCAAGAATATAGCGCTCTACGCCCTGCCAGTACTGCAGGCTCTGATTAAAGCGAAAATGCTGCGGCGAGCAGTTGGTAAAGTGAAAGGTGTCTTTATTGGCGCGTACCGCCTCTTCTGCGGTGCCCCAGGTGGGATCGCTGCGGCGCGTCAGATGTCCGCGATCGAACCAGCGGCTGTATTCGCTGTAGAAGGCCTGACCAGTAACGTAGCGACTGTCGATGCGGCTCTCGTCGACCCAGCGATCCCCCTCCTCCAGCAGCGACGGCTGGCCGTTGCCGCGATCGATGGCGATATAGCGCGCGCCGTCAATGTTAGTGGCGGTAAAAAAGGCGAGCCGTCGCTCTGCGTTCATCAGCAGCGAAAAGTGCTGATAGTCGAGCCGCGCCTCCGCGCCCTGGCGACCGTCACGCAGCGGCGCCACCTCGGCGGCGCGCGGCGCGATAATGGCCGCTAAATCGATCGGCACGCCGCCGAGAAAATCGGGCTGGAAGCCGTCGCGGTTGGCGTAGTTGTTCTGTGACGCAGCGGAGGCGTCCAGCGACGGCGCGCTCTCGCGGCCCGTCAGCGCCTGCATCAGCCTCGCCTGCTGCGCGGCGGGCAGCTGCGGCAGTTCCCCTTTTAGCCAGTCGATTACGGCGCTGATGCGGATGCCTTCATTGACCCAGCCGTCGTCGCTCTCCACGCCGCCGTGATGCAGCGCCACCAGCTGCCAGCTGTCGTTAAACACCGGCGCGCCGGACGAGCCGCCGTCGGTGTCGGCCGCGTAGTGCAGCAGCTGCTGGTGACGCGCCAGCAGCGCGTTGTTGCGCAGGGTGATCTGCTGCGGCGCGCCGCCGGGATGATGGATCAGGTTAAGGCTGATGCCCAGCGCATGCTTGTCGTTGCGGTCGTTTAGCGCCAGCGGCAGCGGCGCCTCACCTTCTCCCGCCACGCGCTCGCCCAGCGCAATCAGGGTGCAGTCCAGTTCGTCGGTCGGGCTGGTCAGAAAAAAACGCGCGGCATCGACGGCAAAGGTAACGCCATCGACCAGCTCGCCCGCTTCGCTGCGCCGCCAGCCAAACTGCAGGGTGACGCGGCCCGACTCAGGCGGCTGCGGCAGCAGGTGATGGTTGGTGATAAACAGGCCGCCGTGAGTGAGAAACCCGCTGCCTTTCGGCACGCCATCCTCGCGCAGCAGCGCCACGGCGCGGGCGCAGGAGAGGCCCTGCTGCAAAAAGGCGACCGGCAGCAGATCGTTGCTGTCGCCGGCGATCACGCCCTGATTCACTTGCTGCTGAAAGGCATAGCGCTGCGCGCGGGCGCGGTCCGGCTCTGCGGATTCACCCTGCGCCAGCGCGCGTCGGGTCTCTGCGCGCTGCTGCGCGGTCAGTGACAGCCGCGCGCTAATCAGCGCGGCACTCGCTTTGTCGCTCATCTGCTTCTCCAGGTAAAAGGCATGCTGCCCTCTTAACCATAGCCGCTGCGGCTGAATTCTCCCCTGGTGACATCGTGGAAAACAGCCTGGATAACCGACGTAAAAAAACCCGCCTCAGAGAGAGCGGGCTTTACAAAAGAGCGGTCAAACAGGGACCACTACTTTTCATGGTAGCGATGCACCGACGGGAAATATTCGAAGCCGTAGAGCTGGCTGATGGGCAGCAGCAGCTCCTGCTCCAGACTGGTTTCATGCTCGCTGCCCGGGCCGCGCGCGAACCAAACATCGATACGGTTTTTCCACAGCTGCAGTAATGCTTTCATAGGGGCGTCCTCACTAAGTCAGAGCCCCAGTAAAACCGTAAGGCCGCCGTAACTGAACCATCAATTTCTGCGGTTGATTGCTGGAAAACAGATAACCGCGCCAGGCCGCGCGAACGTTACTGCTGCCTTGCCACCATTTTCCGGTAGTTATCCAGCCACTTGCCGCTCTTCAGCCGCCACCAGAAACAGACGCCGCGCACCGCCCAGTCGAGGAACATGCCGAGCCAGACGCCGACCACGCCCATGCCGAGCATAATCCCCAGCACATAGCCGACCACCACGCGCGCGCCCCACATGCTGAACATCGAAACGTACATGGTATAACGCGCGTCGCGCGCCCCTTTTAGCCCGGCGGGCAACACCCAGGAGGCGGCCCAGATCGGCATAAAGGCGGCGTTAAGCCAGATCAGATGCTGCGTCACGCTAATAACGTCGGGGTCGCGCGTGTAGAAGCGCGCCAGCACCCCGGAGAGCGGCACGGTCATAAACGCCAGCACGCAGAGGCAGAGGCTCGCCAGCCAGAAAACGTGCCTGATCTGCCGCTCTGCCTGATAGACCTGGTTGCGTCCCAGACGGGTGCCGGTAATGATGGTCGACGCCGAGCCCAGCGCGTTGCCCGGCAGGTTAATCAGCGAGGCGATAGAGAAGGCGATAAAGTTGCCCGCGATGGCGTCGGTGCCCATGCCCGCGACAAACACCTGGGTCAGCAGCTTGCCGCCGTTAAACAGCACCGATTCGATACTGGCCGGCACGCCGATGCCCAGCACCTCCATCAGGATCTTCGAGTCCCAGCGGCGAAAGTAGCTCGGCAGGCTGATCTTCAGCGAGGCGTTAAAGCCGATCATCAGCACGTAAATCACGCCGATGGCGCCGATATAGCGCGAGATGGTGAGACCCAGCCCGGCGCCGACGAAGCCCAGCCCTTCCCAGGAGAAGGCGCCGTAGATCAACACGCTGCTGATCACAATATTCAGGATGTTCATCCCGCCGTTGATCAGCATCGGGATTTTGGTGTTGCCCGCGCCGCGCAGCGCGCCGCTGCCGATCAGCGCAATCGCCGCCGCCGGGTAGCTCCACGCCGAAGTTTGCAGATAGCTCAGCGCCAGCGCTTTGACCTTCGGCTCTGCACCACCAGCGATCAGATCGATGATCAGATGGCCCCACAGCTCAATGGCGAACACCAGCACCAGCGACAGCACCGTCATCAGCGCCAGCGACTGGCGCGTGGCGGCGCGCGCCCGTTTGCCGTTGCGCTTCGCCAGGCTGAAGGCGACCACCACCGTGGTGCCGAGATCGATAGCGGCAAAGAAAGAGATAATGATGATGTTGAAGCTGTCCGCCAGCCCCACGCCCGCCATCGCCTCTTTGCCCAGCCAGCTCACCAAAAATGTGCTTAACACGCCCATCAGCATCACGCACAGGTTCTCGATGAAGATGGGCACCGCCAGTGGCGTGATCTCACGCCAGAACAGCGTGCGATAAAAGCGACGTTTGGGATACCATGCCGTGCGCTTTATCGCCTGCATCACTGCTACGCCAGGATTTTGCAAGGGAATAACCAAATCAGAACAGATTGGACAGGAGTAGTAATGATGAGTCGCCTTATCTGTTTATGCAAAGCGTTTCCCTGATTTTTCAATCATTATTACACTCTTTTCTCGCCTTTCACCGCAGCGGCTGCCGTGCCGCCCAGATAGGCGCTGCGCACCTCTTCATTATTGAGCAGCGCCTGGCCGCTGCCGCTGAGTCGGATCTCGCCGTTTGCCATCACATAGCCGCGATCGGCGAGCGCGAGCGCATGGCGCGCATTTTGCTCGACAAGAAACAGCGTCATGCCCTGCTGCGTCAGCTCGCGCAGGATGGCGAAGATCTGCTTTACCACAATGGGCGCCAGGCCAAGGCTCGGTTCGTCGAGCAGCAGCAGTCTCGGGCGGCTCATCAGCGCGCGGGCGATGGCCAGCATCTGCTGTTCGCCGCCCGACAGGGTCATTGCCCGCTGTTTGCGCCGCTCCAGCAGGCGCGGAAAGAGTTCATACATCCGCGCCAGGTCGCTTTTCTGATGGGCGCTGCCGATGGCGATGGTGCCCATTTGCAGATTCTCTTCCACCGTCATATCGGCAAAAATGCGGCGCCCTTCCGGCGCCTGGGCGATGCCGCTGGCGGCGATAAAATGGGTCGACCGCTGGCTGATGGGCTCTCCCTGAAAATAGATCTCGCCCTGGGCGATGCGCGGCTGGCCAAATATCGACATCAGCAGCGTCGATTTGCCAGCGCCGTTGGCGCCGATTAGCGCCACGGTTTCGCCAGGCTGCACGCTGAGCGACACCTGCTTTAGCGCCTGCACCGGGCCATAATAAACATCCACCGCGTCAAATTTCAGCATCGGCTCAGCCATGAAGCTCCTCCTCCTCTGCGCCCAGATAGGCGGCGATGACGCGCGGATCCCGCTGTATCTCGCCCGGCGTACCCTGCGCGATAACGTCGCCGTGATCGAGCACCACGATATGGTCAGAAATGGTCATCACCATCGGCATATCGTGTTCGATCAGCAGCACGCTGATGCGGTGATCGGCGCGCAGACGATAGAGAATGGCGCTCAGCGCCTCGGTCTCGACCGGATTGAGGCCCGCCGCCGGTTCGTCCAGGCAGATCAGCTCCGGCTGGGTGCACATAGCGCGCGCAATCTCCAGCCGCCGCTGCTGGCCATAGGAGAGCGTGCCGGCCAGCCGGTTGGCCGTCGGCGCGAGATCCACCGTCTCCAGCCAGTAAAAGGCGCGATCCAGCGCCCGGCTCTCCGCCTCGCGATAGCCGCGCGTGTTGAAAACCCCCGCCAGCAGGTTGCGGTTCGCCAGCATATGCTGCGCCACCAGCAGGTTTTCAATCACCGACATCTCGCGAAACAGGCGGATATTCTGAAAGGTGCGCGCCAGCCCGGCGCGATTGACCAGATGCGCGCCGCCGAACATTTTGTACCAGAGGCGCGAACCCAGCTGCGCCGGCCGCAGCCAGTCCTGCGGCTGAATTTTTTGCCCGAGGATCTGAATAACGTCGGTGCTGCGCGCCTGCGCATTGAGCTGAATGCGTCCGCCGCTGGCGCGGTAGAAGCCGGTCAGACAGTTGAACACCGTGGTTTTACCTGCGCCGTTCGGGCCGATAAGCGAGGTGACCGAGCCGCGCTGCACGCGCAGGCTGACGTCGTTCAGCGCTTTGATGCCGCCGAAGCGCATCATCAGATGATCGACCTGCAAAATCGCGTCACTCATGGCGCGCCCCTTTACGCAGCGCGACGCCGACGCGGCTGGTGCGCACCAGCCCGCGCGGTCGCCAGATCATCATCAGCAGCATCAGCATGCCGAACAGCAGCACGCGATATTCGGCGAAGCTGCGCAACAGCTCCGGTGCCACCGTCAGGACAAAGGCGGCCAGCACCACGCCGAGCGTCGAGCCCATGCCGCCCAGCACCACGATGGCGAGGATCAGCGCCGACTCAAAAAAGGTAAACGACGTCGGGTTGACGAAACCCTGGTAGCTGGCGAAAAAGACCCCTGCGATCCCGGCCGTGGAGGCGCCGAGCATAAAAGCGGAGAGTTTCACCAGCACATGGTTAAGCCCCATGGCGCGACAGGCGATCTCATCTTCGCGCAGCGCTTCCCACGCGCGGCCGATGGGCATCCGCGTCAGGCGATGTTTGATAAACAGCACCAGCGCCACCACCAGAACCAGCACTACATAGAGAAAGATAAACTTCATGTTGGGGTTGTAGTCGAGGTGGAAGAACTGATGAAAGGGCACGCCGCCTTCGCGCGCGCGCCGGCCGAACTCCAGCCCGAGAAAGGTTGGCGACGGCACGGAGACGCCATTCGGCCCGCCGGTAAAGCTCAGCCAGTTGGTCAGCACCAGACGAATGATCTCGCCGAAACCCAACGTAACGATCGCCAGATAGTCGCCATGCATGCGCAGCACCGGAAAGCCGAGCAGCGCCCCGGCGAACGCCGCCATCAACGCCGCCAGCGGCAGCATGCTCCAGAACCCCAGCCCCAGATACTGATAGCCGAGCGCCAGCCCGTAGGCGCCGATGGCGTAAAACGCCACGTAGCCAAGGTCGAGCAGCCCCGCCAGCCCCACCACGATATTTAGCCCCAGCCCCAGCAGCACGTAGATCAGGCCGAGTATCGCCACGGTCAGCAGATATTTGCTGGAGAGAAAGGGAAACAGCAGCGCCGCCGCCAGCAGCAGCGGCAGGATCCAGCGCAGCCGCGAGCGATGGCCAGGCTCACGCACGTAGACGCCGTCGTCCGCGCCTTCGACGCGCCGCCGCAGCGCCTGTCCGCGCTCGGTCTGCAAAAAGAGGCTGAGCAGCAGCCGTCCCGCCATTACCACCGCCACCAGCAGCGCCACGCGCGTCGGGGCCAGCGCGAAGGCGTAGCCCTTCAGCACCACGCCGACGATCGGTCCGAATACCACCAGCGCAATCAGCCCGGCCAGCAGGGTCTCGCGCAGCGCCTGGCGCACATTGATCGATCGAATCATCATTGCGCCCTCACACTTTCGCCACCAGCGGCCGGCCAAGTAATCCCTGCGGGCGGAAGATCAGGATCACCACCAGCAGCGCGAAGGAGAAGACGTCTTTGTAGTCGGAATTTACCAGCCCGGCGAACTGCGCCTCCGCCACGCCGAGCAGCAGCCCGCCCAGCATCGCGCCAGGCAACGATCCGATGCCGCCCAGCACCGCCGCGGTAAACGCCTTGATGCCGATGATAAAGCCGGCGTAAAAGTCGAAGGTGCCGTAGTTCATCGTCACCAGTACCCCCGCCAGTCCGGCCATCGCCGCGCCGATGACAAAGACCAGCGAAATCACGCGATCGGTGTTAATGCCGAGGATCGCCGCCATTCGCCGATCCTGCTGCACCGCGCGGCAGATGCGACCCAGCCGCGTGTACTGAATGATCCAGGTCAGCAGCGCCATGCCGCAAAAGGCGGCAACCAGAATAAACACCTTGGTCCAGGTGATCTGCACCACGCCGCCGTCAAACTCGACGCGCAGCACGCCGGTAAGCAGCGTCGGCACGCCCTGCTGATTGGGGCCCTGGCTCAGCTGAACGTAGTTCTGCAAAATCAGCGACATGCCGATGGCGGAGATCAGCGGTGCCAGCCGTGTCGAGTGGCGCAGTGGCCGGTAGGCAATGCGCTCGATGGTCCAGCCGTACACCGCCGTCACCACCACGGTGAACAGCAGCGTGCCGAAGATCAGCAGCGGAAACGACTGCACGCCGAAAAAAGAGAGCAGCGCCAGCCCGATAGCGCAGAGATAGGCGGAGATCATATAGACCTCGCCGTGGGCGAAATTAATCATGCCGATAATGCCGTAGACCATGGTGTAGCCGATGGCGATCAGGCCATATACCGCGCCCAGCGTTAGCCCGTTGATCAGTTGCTGAAGTAAAAAGGCGTCCATAATGAATTCTCTGCGCAAAGCGGACCGCGCAGCCAGGCGATCCAGACAGGAAACGCCCTGCGGTGCGCAGGGCGGGCTCAGGCTTACAGCTGGTGATATTTACCTTTATCGTCCCACTGATAGATGACGTAGTCGGAGACTTTCAGGTCGCCTTTGGTGTCCCAGGCTTTTTTGCCCATCACGGTCGGCACATCGTGCGATTTCAGCCATTCGCTGGCTTTCTCATTGTCTTTACCGGCGCCTTTGTAGGCGGCGGCCAGCGCCTGAATAGAGGCGTAAGCGTAGAGGGTGTAGCCTTCCGGCTCGAAGCCGCCCTTGCGGAATTTATCGATCACCGCTTTGCCATCGGGGATCTGGCGCGGGTCATTGCCGAAGGTCATATAGATGCCGCTGGTGTACTGCGGTCCGCCCGCCGCCGTGACCAGCTCCTGCGTCACGATGCAGTCGCCCGAGAAAAAGTTCGCTTTCACGCCCTGCTCGCGCA
The DNA here is from genome assembly GCF_022394795.1 of Pantoea sp. Z09. NCBI lineage: Bacteria > Pseudomonadati > Pseudomonadota > Gammaproteobacteria > Enterobacterales > Erwiniaceae > Pantoea > Pantoea sp. Z09. Next base: position 1,496,489 of record NZ_CP092373.1, on the reverse strand, counting down.
TCTGGCGTACCAGTGGCCCGGCCTCGGGATGACAGCCGCCGAAGTAGACCACGTCGGGATTCGCCTGGGCGATCTTAGTTACCAGCGCGTTAAAATCTTTCTCGCCGCGCGACAGGCCCTCATACATCACCTCTTTGACGCCGCGCTTTTCCAGCGCCGCTTTGGTGGCGTCGGCCAGCCCCTGGCCGTAGGTGTCTTTATCGTGGATCACCGCCACCTTTTTCGCCTTCAGCTTGTCGATCATAAAGTTGGCGGCAATGGCGCCCTGCTGGTCGTCGCGCCCGCACATGCGGAACAGGGTTTTCATGCCGCGCTCGGTGATCTGCGGGTTGGTGGAGCCTGGCGTGATCGACAGCACGCCGGCGTCGTCATAGACCTCCGAGGCGGGCATGGTGCTGGAGGAGCAGAAATGGCCGACCACCGCCATCACCTTATCCTGATCGACGAGTCGGTTTGCCACCGCAACCGCCTGTTTGGGCTCGCAGGCGTCGTCGCCCTGCACCAGCACGATCTTCTCGCCGTTGATGCCGCCCGCCGCGTTAATATCCTCTGCCGCCTGCGACGCCCCTTTCCAGTACTGCGCGCCATAGGTGGCGTTCGGCCCGGAGAAGGGCCCGGCGACACCGATTTTTATATCCGCCTGCGCACTGAGCGCCGCGCTTAAACCGCCTGCAATGATGACTTGTAATGACAACTTGATCAGTTTCTGAGACATGCTGTCTACCCTCAACCCAGTTCGTTAGCATTTGCCAGACCACGGCGCAGGAGTGATGAATGTTGTTAATACCGCTAAGGAAAGCCATGGGCGGCCGCGACCGCCGTCATGGATGGCAAGCAAGAATCTCGCCACAACGGCATGAAGAGTGAGATTTCGCCTGAGGAAGGTGGCAACGCCAGCGACAGCGCACGACGTCACCTTCTGATTCTTATAAACGTAGGCGGGGATGCGCAACACGCCAGCACCCTGTTGGTGCATAATGCGGTCGATCACAGATTCTTGCTCTACGGCGGCGGCAAACCCGCTAAGCTGTGGGGAAGGTCACTTATCACCAGGAGAGCTTATGCCTACACAATGGAACAGCCTTACCCGCCAGCAGGCGCTGGATGAACTGGAGCGTCGGTACGACGAGGCGGTGAACGCGCTGCGTGCCGCGATCAAAACCTATATTGAAGGAGGCGAACTGCCCGATGCGGCCGCACGTCGTGAAGGCCTGTTCGTCTATCCCGAGCTGCGCATCACCTGGCGCGGCGAAGGTCCACAGCAGAACCGCACGCGCGCCTGGGGCCGTTTCACCCATACCGGCAGCTACAGCACCACCATTACGCGCCCGGCGCTGCTGCGCCACTATCTCAGCGAGCAGCTGGCGATGCTGGAAAAAGAGTATGAGGTGGAAATTCAGGTCGGCCCTTCCAGCCAGGAGATCCCCTACCCTTATGTGATTGACGGCTCGGATCTGTCGCTGGACCGCACCATGAGCGCCAGCATCGCACGCCATTTCCCCACCACCGAGCTGTCGCAGATCGGTGATGAAACCGCCGACGGCCTGTTTAACCCGGACGCCGTTTTTCCGCTGTCGCACTTCGACGCGCTGCGCACCGATTTTTCCCTGGCACGCCTGCGCCACTACACCGGCACCTCCGTGGAGTATTTCCAGCCGTTTGTGCTGTTCACCAACTACACCCGCTACGTGGATGAGTTTGTGCGCTGGGCGACCGAGCAGGTGCGCGATCCCGCCAGCGACTACGACAGCCTGGCCTGCGCGGGCGGCGCGGTGATCACCGCCGATACGGCGGACAGCGACGCGGCGATGCTGGATCTGGCGTGGAAAAAGCATCAGATGCCCGCCTGGCATCTCACGTCGCCTGGCCGACGCGGCATTACGCTGGTCAATATCGGCGTCGGTCCCTCCAACGCTAAAACCATCTGCGATCACCTGGCGGTGATGCGTCCTCATGCCTGGCTGATGATTGGCCACTGCGGCGGCCTGCGCGAAAGCCAGCGTATCGGCGACTATGTGCTGGCGCACGCCTATCTACGCGACGACCACGTGCTCGACAGCGTGCTGCCGCCCGATATTCCGGTGCCGAGCATCGCCGAGGTGCAGCGTGCGCTCTATGACGCCACCAAAGCGGTGAGCAATATGCCGGGCGAAGAGGTGAAGCAGCGTCTGCGCACCGGCACCGTGGTGACCACGGACGACCGCAACTGGGAGCTGCGCTACTCTGCGTCGGCGCTGCGTTTCAACCTGAGCCGCGCGGTGGCGGTGGATATGGAGAGCGCCACCATCGCGGCGCAGGGCTACCGGTTCCGCGTGCCCTACGGCACCCTGCTCTGCGTCTCGGACAAGCCGCTGCATGGTGAAATCAAGCTGCCGGGCCAGGCGAACCGCTTTTATGAAGGGGCGATTTCAGAGCATCTGCAGATCGGCATCTGCGCGGTAGAGCTGCTGCGCGCCGAAGGCGATAAGCTGCATTCGCGGAAGCTGCGCACCTTTAACGAGCCGCCGTTCCGGTAATGAGCCTGAGCGCGAGGCACCTGTCTCGCGCTCTGTCATAACCCGATGAGGAGAGAAGCAACAAGCTTCGCCTCTCTATCTTATCCAAAATTCTCTCGCCAGCCAGCCCAGCACGGCTAACACAGCTGGCACCATCAGCGTCCAGGTGATGCGATCGTTGAGGCGGTCGAACTTTTCGTCAACGCGGTCGAACTTTTCATAAACCCGGTCAAATTTCTCGTAAACCTGGTCGAACTTTTCGTCAACGCGCGCGAAATTTTCATCAACGCGCGCGAACTGTTTATGAATCTGCTCAAACTGCCTGTCAATCGCGGCAAAATTAGTGTCGGCCTGCCCGGTCCAGTCACTGACTCGCGCAAACCGCTCATCACTACGAGCAAACTGGGCTGACGTCTGAGCAAAACCTTCAAGCATTTCACAGCGCAGCCTGAACTGGTCGGTACGCAGGCCTTCCACATCCGTTTTAGTGGCAAAATTCTGTGAACGTTCGGTGAGTACCGCCAGATCATTTTTAATCTGTTGGGTGTGCTGTTCAAGTCGATCAACGCGTCTGGTCAGTCGTTCCATGTTAGCTCCTCCTGGCTGTCGAAGCGGGCGTAAAAGCGGAGGCAAATAGTGCGGCAGCGTGCTTAGCGGGCGTTCCATGGTGTTGCTTCTCCTTGCAAGGTTATACAGCCTGCCGCTGGCACCTCCTCTGCTGATGGGAATTTAATCATTTCTTCCCGCCTGTGACATTCCCCGTTCCACTAATTCGGTGAAAATTCGCCTACAGGCAGCAGAGCGGCATCGCGCCAGCGGGTGTAGCCTAACCGTACACATCAGGCGTTAACAGTTTTTCTGGCGCACTCTGGAAGCCGCCGCGCAAACCCGCGCAGGCTGGACAAAAAAAAGCGCGGCAGACGCTGTCCGTCTGCCGCGCAGAGTGTGGATAAGACCGCGCCAGCCTGCACCGGCGCGGCGATCGTTATCAGGCGCTGAGCCAGCCCAGCTTGATCACGAAGAGTAAAGAGAGGATCACCAGCGCCGCATTGATCTCTTTTGTCCGGCCGCTCAGCAGCTTCACCACCGTCCAGGTGATAAAGCCGAAGGCGATGCCGTTGGCGATAGAGTAGGTCAGCGGCATGGTCAGCGCGGTAACGGTGACCGGCGCGGCGGTGGTGATATCTTTCCAGTCAATCTCCGCCAGACCGGAGGCCATCAGCACCGCGACAAACAGCAGCGCCGGCGCCGTGGCGTAGACCGGCACGCTGCCCGCCAGCGGCGAGAAAAACAGCGCCAGCAGAAACAGGATCGCCACCACGACGGCGGTTAAGCCGGTGCGTCCGCCCGCGCTCACGCCCGCAGCGGACTCGACGTAGCTGGTGGTGGTGGAGGTGCCGAGCAGCGAACCAAACAGCGCGGCGGCGCTGTCCGCCACCAGCGCACGGCCCATTTTCGGGATATTGCCCTGCTCGTCTGCCAGGCCGGCGCGCTTGGTCACGCCCAGCAGCGTACCGGTATTGTCGAACACGTCGACAAACAGGAAGGCGAAAATCACGCTCACCAGACCGACGTTAAACGCGCCGGCGATATCGAGCTGCATAAAGGTCGGTGCAATGGACGGCGGCGCAGAGAAGACGCCGGCAAACGGCGACAGGCCAATGCCCATAGAGATAAAGGTAATCAGCAGAATGCCGATCAGCACCGCGCCGGTGACGCGACGCGCTTCCAGCACCACAATCACCACGAAACCGAGCAGCGCCAGCAGCGGGCCCGGTTTGGTCAGATCGCCCAGCCCGACGAGCGTCGCCGGGTTATCCACCACGATGCCCGCGCCTTCCAGCGCGATCAGCGCGAGAAATAGTCCGATGCCCGCGGCAATGCCGGCGCGCAGCGGCAGCGGGATGCTGGCGATGATCCATTCGCGGATTTTGAAAATCGACAGCGCAAAGAAGATGACCGCCGACAGGAACACCGCGCCCAGCGCGATCTGCCAGGTGTAGCCCATGTGCAGCACCACGGTATAGGTAAAGAAGGCGTTCAGCCCCATACCCGGCGCCAGCGCGATCGGGTAGTTGGCAATCAGGCCCATCAGCACCGAGCCGATCGCCGCCGCCAGACAGGTGGCGACAAACACCGCGCCTTTGTCCATCCCCGTGGCGCCCAGAATGCTGGGGTTAACAAACAGGATATAGGCCATCGCCAGGAAGGTGGTGATCCCGGCGATTACTTCGGTGCGAACCGTCGTGTTGTGCGCTTTTAGCTTGAACAGTTTTTCTAACATCATCATCTCTCAAGAGCGGAGACGGCACGAATGCGCGTTCTCACTTGCCAGTGTGGGTTACATGCTGATTATTGTGTTACCGCACGACGCGCCGCTGCATGCTGACGGCTACGATCGTCACGCCCTGAATCTCCATAAGGCCTGAAGACATAGCAATCGCTATGCCAGCTGCAAACGCAATCGTTTACCTTGCCAGACCTGGCATTTTCTAAGAGAAATCCGAACCAAAAGAAGGCGCGATTATGGTGCATTGCCCCGCCGCTGCGCAATCGTTTTCATCGCGTGGCTATCACCCCGGTAAAATTCTGCGCCAACGCACGCTTCGATAAACTCAAGCGCGATGTCGCTCACGTTTCCACTGCTTGCCAGCGCGGCGCGAAACGCCCCGTGTACACTCTTGTTAACCTTTTTTTAACCTTGAGGTCGAGCCGCATGAAGCCCGCCATTCTGATTGTCGATGATGATAAAGCGGTGTGCGAACTGCTGCAGGATGTGCTGAATGAACAGCAGTTTAGCGTCTACTGCTGCCATTACGGACGCGACGCGTCGGCCCTGCTGGCGCAGCACGGCGACATTGCGCTGGTGATGCTGGATATGATGCTGCCCGACACCAACGGGCTGCTGGTGCTGCAGCAGCTGCAGCGCCAGCGCCCTGACCTGCTGGTGATCATGCTGACCGGCATGGGCTCAGAAGCGGAGATGGTGATAGGGCTGGAGATGGGCGCGGACGACTATATCGCCAAGCCCTTTAACCCGCGGGTGGTGGTGGCGCGCGCCCGCGCGGCGCTGCGGCGCGGCGGCCGTCTTGCGCAGCCGGAAACGGCGGAAAGTAGCTGGCGCTTTAACGGCTGGCAGCTTGACGAGGCGCGCTGCCAGCTGCTCAACCCGCAGCGCGAACCGGTGCCGCTTACCCAGGGCGAATACGCGCTGCTGCGCGCGCTGGTGCGCCATGCGCGAAAAGTGCTGACGCGCGATCAGCTGCTGGAGCTGACGCACGGCGAAAGCCTCGACGTGTTTGACCGCACCATCGACGTGCTGATCATGCGGCTGCGGCGCAAGATCGAAACCCACCCGCACCAGCCGAGCCTGATCCGTACGATTCGCGGCCTCGGCTATGTTTTTTCCGCTGACGTGGCGCGGCCGGAAGCGGTGCGGCTGAGCGCCTGACAGGACGTTCAGCCAGACCGCGCCGCGCGGTTACTTCACCGTCCAGCCTTTATAGCTGCCGACATTGTTGCGATCGATCAGGGAAACCGGGATCAGCACCGGCTTATCCGGCGCCGCTTTACCCTGCAGGATGTCGTAGCCGATCTCCACCGCTTTCGCCGCCATCACCTGCGGATCCTGCGCCGGCGTGGCGACGAACAGCGAATTCTTGCGCTTCAGCGCCTCTTCGCCATCGGGCGAGCCATCGACGCCGACAATAAAGAATTCGCTGCGCTGCGCCTGTTTCGCCGCCAGATCGGCGCCGATTGCCGTCGGATCGTTAATGGCGAACACCGCGTCCACCTTCGGATTGGCCGACAGCAGGCCGGTCATCACCTCCAGCCCCCCTTCGCGGCTGCCTTTGGCGTTCTGATTCCAGGAGAGCAGTTTAATCTCAGGATGGCGCTTCAGTTCGGTCATGCAGCCCTCAACGCGGTTCTGCACCGCCGACACCGGCGGCCCATTGATGATCAGGACGTTGCCCTTCTCTTTCAGGCGATCGGCGATATATTTACAGGCCATCACGCCCGCCTGGGTATTGTCCGAGGTGATGGTGGCGTTGGCGCCGTCAGCGGCGACGTCTACCGCCACCACCACGATGCCGGCGTCACGCGCGCGTTTCACCGCCGGCGCGATGCCTCTGGAATCGGCGGCGTTAAGAATAATCATGTCCACTTTCGCCGCGATAAAGTTGTCGATCTGCGCCACCTGCTGGCCCAGATCGTAGCCGCTGGAGACCAGCGTCACGTTGACTTTATCGCCCGCCAGCTCGTGCGCCTTCATCTCCGCGCCTTTAGTGATCTGCACGAAAAACGGGTTGGCGAGATCGCCGACGGTGACGCCGATAGATTTGAGATCTTTTGCCTGGGCGAAGGAGCCGCTGAACAGCGTCGCCGCCAGCAGCCCGGTTACGATCGGATTAAAACGCATAGACCTTCTCCTGCTGTTATATGAATCGCCAACGGCTGAATGGCGGAGGGGTAAAAGCGGCGCGGCGCGCTCAGGACACATGGTGCCGGGTGCGATATTTGTCGATCAGCACCGCAATAATGATCACCGCACCCTTGATCACCAGCTGCCAGAAATAGGAGACGCCCATCAGCGTCATGCCGTTATTGAGCGTGGCGATAATCAGGGCGCCGATCAGCGTGCCGGTAATGGTGCCGATGCCGCCAACAAAGCTGGTGCCGCCGAGGATCACCGCGGCGATGGCGTCCAGCTCATAGCCGACGCCGAGGTTGCCGTTGGCGCTGTAGAGGCGCGACGCAGACATCAGCCCGCCCAGCCCCGAGAGCAGCCCGCTCATGGCGTAGACGAACACCAGCACCGCGCCGACTTTAATGCCGGTGAGCCGCGCCGCCTGCATATTGCCGCCGACCGCATAGATATGAACGCCCAGCGTGGTGCGGCGCAGGATAAACCAGCAGAGGGCGATCACCGCGAAGGCGATCACGATCAGCCAGGGCACCGGCCCGAGATAGCCGTTGCCTATCCACTCAAAACTGATATCGGAGTTAATCACCGTGGTGCCGTTCGCCAGCAAGTAGGCGGCGCCGCGCAGCGCCGTGTAGGTGCCGAGCGTGACGATAAAGGGCGGCAGCCCGGCCCAGGCGACCAGAATGCCGTTGAACAGCCCCATCACCAGCCCGGCACCCAGCGCCATGGGAATGGTCATGCTGGCAAGCATCGGGTCAAGGGACGCCACCATCGCCACCACCGCCGTGGTGCCGAGCATCGATCCCACCGAGAGATCGATGCCGCCGGTTAAAATCACAAAGGTCATGCCGGCCGCCAGCACGATATTAATCGACGCCTGACGGGTGATGTTGAGCAGGTTGGCTTCGGTGAAGAAATTCGGCGCGACCACGCCGAATACCACCACAATCAGCACCAGGATCGGCAGGATGCCGACGGTTTGCAGCAGATCGCCCATCAGCGCCCGCTTTACGGTGGGCGATTTCACGCGCGTGGTTTCTGTTGTCACGGTCTTCTCCTTATAGATCCACTGGCGACGCGGCATGCGCCCCGGTGGCGAGCGTCATAATGTTTTCCTGGCTGATGCGATGCTGGTCCAGCTCCCCGGCGATGGCGCCTTCGCGCATCACGTACACCCGGTCGCTCATGCCGACCACCTCCGGCAGCTCGCTGGAGATCATCAGGATCGCCACGCCCTGCTGCGCCATCTGATTCATCATGCGGTAGATCTCGCTTTTGGCGCCGACATCGACGCCGCGCGTCGGCTCATCGAGGATCAGGATGCGCGGCCCAATCGACACCCAGCGCGAAATCAGCAGCTTCTGCTGGTTGCCGCCGGAGAGCCCGCCTGCGCGCACCTGCGCATGGGGCACGCGGATATTGAGCGTGGCAATAGCGTCGCCGGCGATCTTTTTTCCTTTGCGCCGGTTGAGCAGGCCGTAGCTGGCGTCGCGCTCCAGCGTCGCCATCACGATGTTCTCCTGCGCCGCCATATCGAGAAACAGCCCCTGCTCTTTGCGGTTCTCGGTAAGAAAGCCGATGCCGCGCGCGATGGCGTCGCGCGGCGAATGAATGGTCACCTTCTCTCCGTCGATCCAAATCTCGCCGCCGCTGGGTTTATGCACGCCGAAAATCAGCTGCGCCAGCTCGCTGCGCCCGGCGCCGACCAGCCCAGCCAGCCCGACGATCTCGCCGGCGCGCACCGCCAGGCTGCTCGGCCGCACCTTGCCGCCATCGGTGAGGTGATTGACCGCCAGCCGGATGTCGCCGAACGGAATGGTGCCATCTTTGTTGAAGAGATCGCTCAGCGGTCGGCCAACCATCATGCGCACCAGCTCGCTGGCGTTAAGGTTGTCGCGGGTCAGGCTGCCGACATACTGGCCGTCGCGCAGCACGCTGACGCGATCGGAAAGCTCATAGACCTCCGCCATGCGGTGGCTGATGTAGATAATCGCCATGCCTTCGGCGCGCAGGCGCTTGATCAGGGCGAAAAGCTGTTCGGTTTCGCGGTTGCTCAGCGCGGCGGTGGGCTCGTCCATCACCAGAATGCGGCTGTTGCGGTGCAGCGCGCGGGCGATCTCCACCTGCTGCTGCTCGGCGATACTGAGCCGGCTGACCCGATCGGTGGCGCTGAACTGCGCGCCGAGCCGATCGATCACCTGCTGCGCCTCTTCCGCCATCTGCCGTCGGCGAATCAATCCGCCGCGCGTCATTTCGCTGCCGAGGAAGATGTTTTCGGCCACCGTCAGGTTGGGCGCAAGGTTAATCTCCTGGTAAATCAGCGTAATGCCCGCCGCCAGCGCCGCTTTCGGCCCTTTAATCGCGTAGGGCTGGCCGTCGATCAGGATCTCGCCGCTGGTGGCGCTGTAGGCGCCGGCGAGGATCTTCATCAGCGTGCTCTTGCCCGCGCCGTTCTCGCCCATCAGCGCATGAATTTCTCCGGCGTAGACCGTGAGATCGACCCCTTTCAGCGCATAAAACTGGCCGAAGCGCCGCGTAATGGCGCGCATTTGCAGAATCGGTGTGGCTGTCATGGGTCGCTCCAGATAAGCGGGATGAGCGCTGAGTAAAGCAACGCCAGATAAATGGAAAATGTCAGCGCCCGTTCATATTTGTCATAAACGGCGTCGGGCCGCGGCCTATACTCGCCCCAGTGACGGCGGGCGCGGAGGCGGCGAATGCGGCATCAACATCCCTGGCAGGCGGGCGCGCGCGGCCGTCTGCTGCTGTTTAATCTGCTGGTGGTGTGCGTGACGCTGATGGTGAGCGCGGTGGCGATCCTCGGCTTTCGCCACGCCGGACGCATTCAGGAGCAGGCGCAGGCGCAAACCCTGGCCGATATGAGCGCCAGCCTGGCGCTGGCGCGCGACACCGCCAGCGTCGCCACGGCGGCGGTGCGGCTGTCGCAGGTGGTGGGCGCGCTGGAGTATCAGAGCGAGTCGCAGCGGCTGCAGCAGAACCAGCAGGCCTTGCAGCAGTCGCTGGCGCTGCTCGCCTCGGCGCCGCTGGCGGCGCGCCAGCCGGAGCGGGTGGCGCGCATTCGCGCGCGCAGCCTGATGCTGGAGCAGACCATTACCCGGCTGCTGGTCAACGGCCATCAGCGCCACCTGCAGCGCAACGCCCTGCTCAGCGGGCTGTGGCAGTCAGCGCTGCTGCTGGGGCGCATCGATCGGCTCGCCGCCGCGCGCGGGCCGGCGCCGTCGCTGCGTCAGCAAACCGAGCGCCTGATCAACGTGGCGATCCGCACCCCCTCGCCCATCGCGGTCATCGACCAGCTGCAGCAGGTGATGAGCGCCTGGCGCGCCGACTCCGGCGATGCACGGCTGGATGACAAAGTCGCGCGGCTGATAGCAACCCAGCAGTCGCTGACGCCGCTGGCGGCGCAGCTGGCGGAGAACGATCTGGCGATCGCCTACTCGACCTATCGCATCAAGGCGCTGGTGGCGATGCTCAACGACGACATCACCGCCTGCGTGCAGCAGGTGGCGCTGCAGAGCGAAACGCGCAGCGCGGAGACCCACCGCGAACTCAACTCCGTGATCCTGTTTATCGCCCTGTTTGCCCTGCTGGCGCTGGCGATCACCGGCTACGCCGGCATCTATATCTACCGCAACCTCGGCTCCAGCCTCACCGCCATCGCCGACGCCATGACGCGGCTGGCGCAGGGAGAGAAACGCGTCTCGGTGCCCGGCCTGCAGCGGCGCGACGAACTGGGGGATCTGGCGCGCGCCTTCAACGTCTTTGCGCGCAATACCGCGTCGCTGGCGCACACCTCGCGCCTGCTGAAGGAGAAGAGCAGCCAGCTCGAGTCCACCTTCCTGGCGATGCGCGACGGCTTTGCGCTGTTCGACAACGACGGCGCGCTGGTGGTGTGGAATGCGCAGTACCCGCAGCTGCTGGGGCTGCCCGGGCAGACGCTGCATCGCGGCCTGCACTACCGCCAGCTGCTGCTGCGCGCCGGGGTGGATCTGCAGGATTCCGGCGAGCCGCAGGAGGTGCGGCTGGCGGACGGCCGCACGCTGGAGCTGCGCTTCAGCCCGGTGCCGCGTCGCGGCATCGTCAACACCGTGCTGGAGCGCACCGCGCGCAAGGCGCTGGAAGAGGCGCTGGTGCACAGCCAGAAGATGAAGGCGGTCGGCCAGCTGACCGGCGGCCTCGCCCACGACTTTAACAATCTGCTGGCGGTGATCATCGGCAGCCTGGCGCTGACCCAGGGCCAGCTGCCGCCGGGCGCGCTGGCGAGCCGCATCGAACGCGCCCGGCAGGCGGCGGATCGCGCCGCGCTGCTGACCCAGCGCCTGCTCGCCTTCTCGCGCAAGCAGGCGCTGCATCCGCGCGCCGTCTCGGTGGCGCAGCTGGTGGATGAGCTGCAGGGTCTGCTGCAGCACTCGCTGCTGCCCGGCCAGCGTCTGATCATCGAGGCGCAGCAGCCCGGCTGGCTCGCCTGGATCGACGCCAGCCAGCTGGAGAACGCGCTGATGAATCTGGTGGTCAACGCGCGCGACGCCATGCAGCAGCGAGGCGGCGAGATTCGGCTGCGCATCTGTAATCAACGGCGGGAGACGCGCGAGCGCGTGGTGATTGAGGTGGTCGATCAGGGCTGCGGTATGACGGAGGAGGTGCGCACCCAGGTGTTCGAACCCTTCTTCACCACCAAAGAGACCGGCAGCGGCAGCGGGCTCGGCCTGTCGATGGTGTATGGCTTTGTGCGCCAGTCGGGCGGCCAGATCGAGATCGACACCGCGCCGACGCGCGGCACCACCGTGCGCCTGCTGCTGCCGCGCGCGCCCGAAAGCGCCGTCGTAGCGCCGCCGGTGCCGCCGGTCGACCCACCAACGCCGCGCGACAAGCTGGTGCTGGTGCTGGATGACGAGCCGGCGGTGCGCCAGACGCTGTGCGAGCATCTGCATCAGCTCGGCTACGTGACGCTGGAGTGCGCCAGCGGCGAGGAGGCGCTGGCGCTGCTGCGCCAGACGCCTGATATCGATCTGCTGATCAGCGACCTGATGCTGCCCGGCGCGCTGAACGGTGCCGACGTTATCCGTCAGGCGCAGCAGCACTGGCCACAGCTGGCAACGCTGCTGATCAGCGGGCAGGATCTGCGCCTGCAGCCGGTGGCGCTGCCGCTGTGCGAGCGGCTGGCGAAACCCTGGCAGCAGGCGCAGCTGGCACAGGCGCTGGCGCGCGCCTGGCAGCGCAGCGAGCGGCTCAGTCGCGCGCGGCAGGCTGCCAGAGCGGCACCGGCTTCCCGCTGATATAGCGCTTGCGCAGCCGGCTGGAGATCGCATCCATGATCATCACCACCGCCACGAGGATCAGGGTCAGAAACATCACCACGTCCCAGTTCCACAGGCGCATATTCTCGGCGTAGACCAGCCCGACGCCGCCCGCGCCGACAAAGCCGAGCACCGCCGCCGAGCGGGTATTGGACTCGATCTGATAGAGGCTGAGCGCCAGAAAGTGGGGAAACGACTGGGTAAAGATGCCGAAGCGATGCTTTTGCAGGCTGCTGGCGCCCACCGCGCTCAGCCCGCGGCTCGGCGAGCGCTCCACCGCCTCATGCCCTTCCGAGTAGAGCTTGCCGAGCAGCCCGACATCCTGCATCACTATCGCCAGCACGCCCGCCAGCGGCCCCATGCCGACGGCGCGCACGAAGATCAGCCCCCAAATCGCCATATCGATGCCGCGCAGCAGATCGAGCAGGCGACGCACCGCCCAGGCCATCGGCCGCATCGCACGGCTGTGCATCACGTTGCGCGCGGCGAAAAACGACAGCGGCAGCGCGATAATCGACGCGGTCAGGGTGCCGGCGAAGACGATCGCCAGCGTAATGCCGATTTGCGAGAAGTAGTAGCCGAACGGCCAGTTAATAAAATCGTGCCAGACGAACATGCGCACAAAGTAGCGCCCCAGCTGCTGCGCGCCTGTCGCGGCGCGGCTCCACTCGATGCCGTAAAATTCGAAGAAAAAGAGGTAGTAAAGCAGGATCGCTGCGGCGGTCAGCGCGAGTCGGCGCAGATAGCGCCGCTGCGCGCTGAACAGCGCCGGGTGTTCCCGCCTGAGCTTGCCGATATCTGGCGCCAGCGCAATCATGATGATCCCTCCACCACGCGGCGGCGCAGCTGGCCAGAGAGCGTATCCAGCAGCGACACCACCACAATAATCAGCAGCAGCGTGATGCTGACCTGATCGTAACGATCGAGTTTGATATTGGTCATCAGCTCCTGGCCGATGCCGCCCGCGCCCACCAGCCCGAGAATGGTCGATGAGCGAAAGTTAATCTCCAGACGCATAAAGCTGTAGGAGAGGAAAATCGGTTTCACCTGCGGCCAGAAGGCGAAGCGCATCCGCTGCAGCTTGCTGGCACCGCAGGCAGCCAGCCCGCGCACCGGCCTGTCGGAGGCGCTTTCGATCGCCTCGTAGAACAGCTTGGTCAGGCTGCCGATGGTGTGCAGCGCCAGTGCGAGGAAGCCGGGAATGGCACCGATGCCGAACGCCATTACGAACATCACCGCCCAGGCCAGCTCCGGCATGGTGCGCAGAAAGGCGACGGCGGCGCGAATGGCAACGCGCAGGCTGGCCGGGGTTTTGGTGTTGTCAGCGGCGAAAAACGCCAGCAGCGCGGCGATAGCCACCGCCACGAGGGTGGAGGCGAGCGCCAGCTGCAGCGTCTCCCAGATCAGCGGCAGCTGAAAATGAAGCCGGTAGCCCCAGTAAGCGAGCGATCCTTCGGTCTTTACGCTGTCGAACAGCGTAGAAAGGTGCAGCACCGGCAGGGTTTCCCACAGGTAGTCGAAGAAGTGCGGCATCGAGGTCCAGAGCGTCGTCAGGCTGAACTCTGACATTTTGCCCGCGATAAGGTAGAGCGTGACCAGCAGCAGCGACCAGATCAGCGTGTCGCGTTTCTGCTGGCGGCGGATGCGTTGGTAGTAGCGTTCGAAATCAGTCAAAAGAAGATTCCTGCAAGAAGTGAAAAACCGCAGAGAGGCTTATTCACGGGTATCTCTTCAGAAAAGAGATACCCGTATCGACCTTAGCCGCGCTGGCCTTTCGCCAGGTCGCGCTTCATATCGATAATCGTCTGATAGTCCGCCACCGACGCCGGGCCGATATGCTGCGCGCCGCCGACCGCCTTGACGAAGCAGGCGTGCTGCTCTTTATCCAGCTTGCGAATGGTCTCCACCACCTTCTGCTTGAAGTCCGCCGGCAGCTTATTGCTCACCAGCAGCGGGCCGTTCGGGATCAGCGGCGACTGCCAGATAATGCGGATCTGCTTCATCAGATCGGGATGATCCATGCGGATCAGGCGACCAAAGGCGCCGGAGCTGTAGCCGCTGTTATAGTCGCCCACCAGCGAACTCCAGGTCACCGCGCCGTCGAACTGATTGTTCAGCACGCCAAGGATGTCCTGCTCGTGACCGCCGGAAAAGGTGACGCTGGAGAAAAAGCCGTTGTACTTGTCGTCGACGCTGCCGCCGAACTGCTTTTTAAACGCCTGGTTCGGCATCAGGAAGCCAGAGGTGGAATCGGGATCGGCCATGCCGAACGACTTGCCTTTTAAATCTTCCAGCTTCTTATAGGGGCTGTCGTTCTTCACGATCACCACCGAGTGATAGCCCTGCGAACCATCTTTGTCGTCCACCAGAATCCCCACCACATCCACCGCTTTCTCATCCTGCAGATAGACCGAGGCGTACGAGGCGGGCGACATGCTCAGCACCATATCGATCTTGCCGCCCAGCAGGCCCTGGATCACGCCCGCGTAGTCGGAAGAATTGCGCAGCTTTGTGTCGACGTTGAGTTCTTTATCAAAAAAATCCTTCACGCACTGGTTATCGCCAATCTGCTGGGTGGCGTTCTGGCCGCCGAGAATGCCCAGATTGAGCGTTTTCGGCGCATCCGCTGCGTGCGCGCCAAAGGTCATTACGCCGGTCAGTAACGCTAATAAAGTCAGTTTCATTCGAGGTTTTTCTCTTGCCGTGGAGGTTAGTGAAGCTGATTGATTTCATCGCCGTAGAGCTGGTGCAGCAGGCTGTCGGTCAGCTGCGCCGGATGGCCGTCGAACAGCACGCGACCACGCTGAATGCCGATGACGCGGGTGCAGTAGCTTTTCACCAGCTCGACCGAGTGCAGGTTTACCATCACGCTGATGCCCTGCTCGCTCACCTGGCGCAGCACATCCATAATGCGTTTGGTATTTTTGGGATCGAGCGACGCTACCGGCTCATCGGCCAGCAGGATCTTCGGGTTCTGCATCAGCGCGCGGCAGATGGCGACGCGCTGCATCTGCCCGCCCGACAGGTTCTCAGCGCGCTGCAGCGCCTGTGGCAGCATATTCATCCACTGCAGCAGCTCGATGGCGTGGGCGCGGTCGCTGTCGGAGAAGACTTTAAAAAAGGATTTCAGCGTCGAGGTCTGGCTCAGGCGGCCCAGAAGCACGTTGGTCAGCACGTCGAGGCGCGGCACCAGACAGAAGTCCTGGAAAATCATGCCGCACTCGCTGCGCCACTGGCGCAGCTGGCGGCTGTTAAGCGTCAGCAGATTGCGCTGCGCCTCGCCGTCGCGCAGGCTGTAAACCGCCCCTTCCGAAGCGTCGATAGTGCCGTTCAGCATGTGCAGCAGCGTCGATTTGCCTGCGCCCGAGCGGCCGATCACGGCGACCATTTCTCCCGCATGCAGATCAAAACTGACATTGTCCAGCACGCGGTTTTCGCCCCAGCTTTTGCCCAGTCCCTGCACGGACAACAGCTTCTGGCCGCCTGGCTGCAGCGGCGCGGGGCGGTTGTCCACCACGGTTCTTAACAGTGCCTGTGCCATGATTAACTCCGTAGTCGTTGACAGGTCGTAAGTTGACGCCTATTACGGCCCGACGCCATGACTCTCTGATGACAGAGAGGTGATCAAACGGTGACAGGGTCGTCGGCGCCCAGCGACAGCGTCAGGCCGTCGGCGGCGGCCAGCACCGACGCCGGCAACGCATTGTCAGATAACCAGTTATCCATCTGATGCGACAGGTGCGTCAGCCAGGCGCGACGCGGCGCCAGCCGGTCGATAATCGCCAGCGCGCGCGTCAGATCGTTATGATTGCGCGCAGCCGGCGACGGCGGATCGTTGCAGTCGATCACCAGCTCATCGATGCGCTGGCCGCGCAGGAAATCGTCGGTGTCGGGCGGCAGCCCGCAGGTGTCGCACAGCCAGGCGAGCCGCGCGCCGTGCCAGTCGAACAGGTAGCCGTGCGTCAGCTTCGAGTGCTGCAGCGGCAGCGGCGTCACCTGCAGCGCGCCGAACGGATGTGGCACGAAAGGGGTCAGCGACGGACGAAAGTCGAGCAGGCCGGGATGCTTAAAGAGATCGTCGCAGCCCTTCTCGTCCGGCGGCCCCCAGACCGGGATCGCCGCGCCGACGCCCCAGCGCAGCGCGAACAGCCCCTGCACGTGATCCATGTGGTAATGCGTCAGCAGAATGCGCGACAGCTCGCTGGGGGCGAAGCGCTCCGCCAGCAGCGGCAGCCCGGCGTCGAGCAGAATGCGCTCGCCGCCCGCCTCGATCAACGCGCTGCAGGGCGCGCGGCGCCGCTTTACCTCGCGGCGCGCCCGCTGACAGGCGGCGCAGTCGCAGCCAGAAAGGGGTGCGGCGGTGACGCCGCCGGTGCCGAGAAAGGTGAGCTTCATGGCAGCGGCTCCAGCAGCTGGCGCAGTTGCAGCAGGGTGTGCGACAGCGCACCGTTGTTGTTCAGCAGGCGGCAGCCCGGCGGCGGCAGCTGGGCGGCGCGATCCAGCCGCCGCGCGATCTCCGTCTCGCTCTCCCGCCCGCGCTGGCGCAGACGCGCCGCCAGCACCTCCGGCGACACCGTCAGGCAGAGCGGCAGGAGCTGGACGCCGTAGCGCGCCTGCGCCTGCGCCAGATGCTGGCGCGAGCCGTTGACCAGCACGTCATGGCCACGCGTCAGCCAGAGATCCAGCTCCAGCCCAAGACCGTAGTGCAGCCCGTGCGCCGTCCAGCGCAGGGCGAACAGCCCGTGCGCCGCGCGCCGCGCGAACTCCGTTTCGGTCAGGGCGATATGGTTCTCGCCGCCCGCATCGGCCGGCCGGGTAATATAGCGATGGGCGATCAGCAGGTTGCGCGGCGGCGCTTCGCGCAGCGCGTTGAGCAGGCTGTCCTTGCCCGAGCCTGACGGCCCGATAAGCCAGATCAGTCGCGCCATCAGTAGACCTGCCTGCCCTGCGTCCAGACGTGGCGAATATGCGGATGGCCGTGATCGGTGTGCGCCAGCACCAGATCGGCGCGGCGTCCCTCGGCGATGGCGCCGCGATCCTCCAGGCCAAGCGCGCTCGCCGGATTGCGCGTCACCAGCGCCACCGCCTGCGGCAGCGTCAGCGCGTTGCGCTCGTCGGCGGCGAGGCGGAACGCCGCGTCCAGCAGCGACGCCGGATAGTAGTCGGAGGAGAGAATATCGAGCAGGCCTTCCGCCGCCAGCGCCCAGGCGGCGACATTGCCGGAGTGGGAGCCGCCGCGCACGATATTGGGCGCGCCCATCAGGATCTGCATGCCGCGCGCGCGCGAGGCGCGCGCCGCCGCAAGCGTGGTCGGGAATTCGGCGATGGCGCTGCCGACGCCGTACGACTCCTCGACGTGCGCCTCGGTGGCGTCGTCGTGGCTGGCAATGGCGATATGGCGCGCGCGGCAGAGGGCGGCGATCGCCTCGCGGTTCGGCTGCGACCACTGCGCCGCCAGCGTCAGCTGCTCCTGCTCGAAGGCGTCCATCTGCCGATCGTTGAGCGCGTACTTGCCCTGATAATATTCGCGGTACTTCTCCAGCGAGGCGTACTGGCGCTGGCCCGGCGAGTGATCCATCAGCGACACCAGCGACAGCTCCGGCGTCTGCATCAGCGCCTCGAACAGCGGCTGGGTGGCGTGATGCGGCAGCTCGCAGCGCAGATGCAGCCGATGTTCGGCGCGGTTCAGCCCTTTGCGGTTGCTGTCGCGGATGGCGTCGATCATTTTAGTCAGGTTGTCGAGACGGTGGCCGCCGTCGCGCACGTCGCCGACGCCGATGGCGTCCAGCACCGTGGTGATGCCGCTGGCGACCATCAGCGCGTCGTGGCTGCTCATCGCCGAGTGGGCGGGCCAGTCCACTTTCGGACGCGGGGCGAAGAACTTGTCGAGATTGTCGGTGTGCAGCTCCACCAGCCCGGGCAGCAGATACGCGCCCTCGCCATCCAGCGCGCCAGGCTGGCGGCTCGGAGTTTCGCTAAAGCTGGCGATCAGGCCGTCGCGCATCTCCAGCGATCCAGCCACCACCTCGTTTTCCAGAATCAGTCGAACATTATTGATAATCATGCTTCCGCTCCGCTGCTCATCGGCTGCATCACGTGCAGGCGATCCGCCACCCGTTCGCGCACCGCGTCATCGTGAAAAATGCCGACAATTGCCGCGCCGCGCGCGCGCGCCTGCTCAATCAGCTCGACCACCGCCGCGCTGTTGGTTTTATCCAGCGAGGCGGTCGGCTCATCCAGCAGCAGCACGGGATAGTCGGCGATAAAGCCGCGCGCGATATTGACGCGCTGCTGCTCGCCGCCGGAGAAGGTCGAAGGTGCCAGCGACCAGAGGCGCGGCGGCACGTTGAGCCGCGTCAGTAGCTCTTTGGCGCGCTTCTCGCAGAAGGCGCGCTCCACACCGCGCTCCAGCAGCGGCTGCATCACAATCTCCAGCGTCGGCACGCGCGGGATCACGCGCAGAAACTGGCTGACCCAGCCCAGAGTGTCGCGGCGCATCGCCAGCATCTGGCGCGCCGGGGCGTCGACCATATCGACCCACTCATCATGATGCCGCAGCCAGATATAGCCGCTGTTGGCCTGATAGTTGCCGTAGAGCGCGCGCAGCAGCGTCGACTTGCCGCTGCCGGAGCGGCCGTGCAGCACCACCACTTCGCCCTGGCTGACCTCCAGAGAGGCGTTATGCAATACCGGCAGCGCGACGCCGCCTTGATTGTGCAGCACAAAGGTTTTGCACAGATTCTCGACGCGCAGTTGTCTGTTCATGCCTGACTCCGTCATTAGTTCAGCACCGATGAGACCAGCAGTTGGGTGTAGGGGTGATGGGGATCGTCCAGCACGCGGTCGGTCAGGCCGCTCTCCACCACGCGGCCCTGCTTCATCACCAGCAGCCGGTGCGCCAGCAGGCGCGCCACGCCGAGATCGTGGGTGACGATAATCACCGCCAGGTTCAGCTCGCGCACCAGGGTGCGCAGCAGATCGAGCAGGCGCGCCTGCACCGAGACGTCCAGCCCGCCGGTCGGCTCATCCATAAACACCAGCTTCGGCTGGGTGACGAGGTTGCGGGCGATCTGCAGGCGCTGCTGCATGCCGCCGGAAAAGGTGGTGGGCAGGTCGTCAATCCGGCTGGCGGCAATCTCCACCTCCTGCAGCCAGCGGCTCGCCTGGGCGCGGATGTCGCCGTAGTGGCGATGGCCCACCGCCATCAGCCGCTCGCCGATATTGCCGCCCGCCGTCACCTGTGGGCGCAGCCCGTCAAGCGGATGCTGATGCACCACGCCCCATTCGGTGCGCAGCAGGCGACGGCGTTCGCTCTCCGACAGCGCGTACAGGTCGCGCTGGCTGTAGAGAATGTTGCCCTGCTGCGGCGTCAGGCGCGCCGAGAGGCTGCGCAGCAGCGTGGTTTTGCCGGAGCCGGACTCGCCGACGATGCCCAGCACTTCGCCGGGATAGAGATCGAAGCTGACGGCTTCAAAGCCTTTGCCCGGCGCGTAGAGATGCGTCAGGTTATGGACCGCAAGCAGCGGCTGTTCACTGTGCATGTTGCTGTTCCTGCTGCTGGTGGCAAAAGTCGGTGTCGGAGCAGACGAACAGGCGCGTGCCCTGATCATCCATCACCACCTCGTCGAGATAGCTGTGGCGCGAACCGCACAGGGCGCAGGGTTCATCCCACTGCTGCACGCTAAAGGGGTGATCCTCGAAGTCGAGACTCTCAACTTTGGTAAAGGGCGGCAGCGCATAAATGCGCTTTTCGCGTCCGGCGCCGAACAGCTGCAGCGCGGGCATCCTATGCATTTTCGGGTTATCGAATTTGGGGATCGGCGACGGGTCCATTACGTAGCGGTCGTTGACCTTCACCGGATAGGCGTAGGTGGTGGCGATATGGCCATAGCGCGCGATATCTTCATAGAGCTTCACCTGCATCACGCCATACTCCTCCAGCGCGTGCATGGTGCGGGTTTCGGTTTCGCGCGGCTCGATAAAGCGCAGCGGCTCCGGGATCGGCACCTGAAAAATCAGGATCTGATCCTCTTCCAGCGGCGTCTCCGGGATGCGGTGGCGCGTCTGGATCAGGGTGGCGTCGCAGGTGCGTTCGGTGGTCGCCGCGCCGCTGACGCGCTGGAAAAAGCGGCGGATCGACACCGCGTTGGTGGTGTCGTCTGCGCCCTGGTCGATCACCTTCAGCACGTCGGCGTCGCCGATCACGCTGGCGGTGATCTGGATGCCGCCGGTGCCCCAGCCGTAGGGCATCGGCATCTCGCGTCCGGCGAACGGCACCTGATAGCCGGGGATCGCCACCGCCTTGAGGATGGCGCGACGAATCGCGCGCTTGGTTTGCTCGTCGAGATAGCCTGGGTTATAGCCGCTCAGCTCACTCATGGTTCGCCTCCTGATGCTCCTGGCGCAGCTGTCTGAGCAGCGCCAGCTCGGCCTGAAAATCGACGTAGTGCGGCAGTTTGAGGTGGGAGACGAAGCCGGCGGCCTCGACGTTGTCGGCGTGCGCCAGCACGAACTCTTCATCCTGCGCCGGGCTGGTGATACGTTCGCCGTGCTCGCGGGTTTGCAGCGCGCGATCCACCAGCGCCATCGCCATCGCCTTGCGCTCGGCGCGGCCAAACACCAGGCCGTAGCCGCGGGTAAAGTGCGGCGCCTCGTCGCCCTGGGTGGTGAAGCCGTTGACCATTTCGCATTCGGTCAGCAGCAGTTCGCCGATCTCCAGCTCAAAGCCCAGCTCTTCCGGGCAGATGCTGACGCTGAGGTAGCCGGTGCGGATCTCCCCGGCGAAGGGATGAGTGCGGCCGTAGCCGCGCTGGGTGGAGTAGCCGAGCGCCAGCAGAAAGCCCTCGTCGCCGCGCACCAGCTGCTGCAGCCGCGCCGCGCGCGTGGCCGGAAAGCCCATCGGCTCGCGGGTGATATCCACCGGCTCGCTGCCGTCGTCGGTTTCCCGTGCCGCCAGCCCTTCGTCGCTCATCATGGCGAACATATGCGGGCAGTGCGTCGCCAGCGCCTCGTCGCCGCGCGGCGCGGCGGGCGTCTCGCCGTTGGCCAGCAGGGTGAAGTCGAGCAGGCGATGACTGTAATCGTAGGTTGGACCCAGCACCTGGCCGCCCGGCAGATCTTTATAGACGGCGGAGATACGGCGCTCGAGGCGCATCTCGCCGGTGGCCAGCGGCGCGCTGTCCGCCAGGCGCGGCAGCGTGGTGCGGTAGGCGCGCAGCAGGAAGATCGCCTCCACTAAGTCGCCGCTCGCCTGCTTGATCGCCAGCGCCGCCAGTTCGGGATCGTAGATGCCGCCTTCGGTCATGACGCGATCGACCGCCAGGCCGAGCTGCTGCGCCACCTGATCGCAGCCCAGTTCCGCCACCTCGCGCGCGCCGCGCCGCAGGTCCGCCTGAAGCTGATGGGCGTTGGCTATCGCCTTTTCGCCTCCTTTAACCGCCACGTACATCAGCACACCTCCACGTCGGTGGTGCGCGGCAGCGCCATCATCGCTTCGCCGCAGGTGAAGATCAGATCGACGCCCTGCGGGAAGGGATGCGGCCGGTTGCGCAGGTAGTCCAGCACGCTCTCCGGCAGCTGCGGCGCGATGGCGCGCGGTTCGCGCAGGCCCGGCCCGGAGAGGCGCAGCGTCAGCCCGCCGTTGAGCGATGGCACTTCAATAATCAGCGTGGTGCTCTTTTCCGGCGCCAGGTTGTCGCCTGCGGCGAAGTCCGCCGGGCAGGGGCTGCTGCTGGCGTGGCTCAGCGCAAAAGGCGCGTCGCGGCTCTCGCTCAGCGGCACGCCGGTATGAAAGCGCAGGTTGCTGCGCAGGATCGCATTGTCGATCTGCGGCTCGATCCACAGCGGGCTCTCCTGATCCACCAGCGTTAGCAGCACCGCAGTCGCGGCGGGCGACAGCGCGCCCCAGCCCTGCGCCAGCGGCAGCGAGACCATTACGCCCGGCTCGCTCATCGCTTTCAGAATACGTCGGAAGGCGCGCTGCGCGTCGGCCACCGGATGGTTAAAACTAGCCAGTAAAGTCATTAGTTGTCTCCGCGTACCAGCGTAAAGAAGTCGACCTTCGAGCTGGCGATTTCGCGCGCGCGCAGCTGACGCTGCTCCTCACGCAGGGCCGCCAGCGGCGTAATGATTTTTTCAGTCAGCAGCGCGTGGGTCTGCGGCTGCTGCAACAGCGCGTCGATCAGGGCGCAGCGCTCGGCATGCGCCTTGTCGCGGCCCAGCACGTAGCTGTAGCCGAGCGTGCCCTCTTCCAGCTGCACCACGGCGCGCGTGACGGTGGCGTCGCCCATGACAAAGCGCTTGCCGCTGGCGCCCATGCGCGCCATCAGACGCGTCAGGCCGATTTCCGCCGGGCGGATCAGGGTGAAGCGCGGCGCGAGGTGCAGCGCCTGCCAGTGCTGCGCCAGCGCCGACGCGCTGCTGTGCGCCAGCACCGACAGCCACTGCTGTCGTTGCGTTAAGCTTTCCATTCATGCTCCAGAGTGAGTTCGATCATGTCGCCGCGCGTCAGGCTGACGGAATACTCCGCCAGCGCGCCGTCGCGGGTTTTATTCAGGGTGCGCACGCAGAGCAGCGGCGCGTGCAGCGCAATCTCCAGCAGCCGACACTCTTTGGCCTGGGCGCGGCGCGTGCTGATGCGGGTCTGGCTGCGCATCAGCTGATGGCCGCCGTGCTGCAGCAAAAAATCGTGCAGCGAGCCGCTGCTGAAGCGCTGCAAAGCGGGCCACCAGCCGAGGTCGGGCAGAAAATGGTTGATGACGCACACCGGCACGCCGTTGACCCGGCGCAGGGTGCGCAGATGGATAACGTTCTCCCCTTCCGCCACGCCGAGCGCGCTGGCGACGTCGGCGCTGGCGGGACGCAGCACCGCCAGCAGCCGCTCGCTGGTGGGATGGCTGCCCTGCTCCAGCAGGTTCTGGCTAAAGCGCGCCTGCGCGTGCAGTGGATAGTCGTAGGGCCGCATCAGCACCAGGATGCCGACGCCGTGACGGCGCTGCAGCAGCCCTTTATTGACCAGCTCGTCCACCGCGCGCCGCAGGGTGTGGCGATTGACCTCGTAGCGTTCCGCCAGCTGCTGTTCAGAGGGCAGATAGTCGCCGCTGCGGTAGTGTTCCCGCAGCGCCTGCTCAAGCTGCGCGGCGACGGCCTGGTAAACAGTGGTCGGATGTCTGGATATCTCCATCATGAACCGATCCTCAACCTTAACTGAGTGGTGAAAGCCGCGATAAATCCGGCGGCGCGTTGGGCATTACCATGAGCCGCGCAGATGACAGCAGGGTGACCGTGCAGTGACGCCGGGATGAATTCGCCGACGGGTGAAGGCGGGTTTAATTAGCTGCGCTAACGCTTTCTGTCAGCGAAGCGGCTGTGCATTTTTAACGCTTTTTCAATAACTACCTGCAAGACCAGGCAGCGTGCAGGCTGGCGGTTTTCTGCTAGCTTAATAACTGACACATCCTTGTTACGTGAAGAATGAAAATGATAAACAGCGTCAAACTTTCCGCCGGCTTTCGTCGGACGTTTATTCAAGAGGTGCTGCTGCCGCTGGTGGCTATTCTGCTGCTGACGCTGGTCGGCGCCGGAACCGGGCTGTTTCTCAGCACCTCAATGAGCAACCAGAAAGCGCAGGCGCAGCAGCAGCGCATGATTCAGGCCTCCTTCACCCAGAGCCTGGCGGAGCACCTGCGCCAGCTGCGCAGCCTGTCGCGCTGGGAGCCGCTTCAGGCTCATCTGACGGCGACGCCGGACGACGAGCGCTGGCTGGATGAGAATGTCGGCCACTGGCTGTATGAGATGTTCGGCCATCAGCTGATCATGGTGCTGGACCCGCAAAACCGGCCGATGCAGGCGTGGCGCGACGGCCTGCCGCTGGCGACGCCGCAGGCCGATCCCGGCGTGCAGGCGCTGCTGCGCGCCAGCGCGCGTCTGGAGGCGGCGGACTTCGCGCGTGTCGATGGGCGCGCCGCGGCGCTGGCCGTGGGGGATATGGGCCGCGACGCGGCGCGCTACCGGCTGGTCAGCCTCAAGTTTCTCGACGATGGCTACCTCGCCGGGCTGGCGGAGCGCAGCCAGCTCAAGGGGCTGCGTTTTTCCGACGCCGCCGCCTCGGCGCCCGCGCGTTACCTGCTGACCTCGCAGCAGGGCGATGAGGTGGGCTATATCAGCTGGGATCCGACGCGGCCCGGCGCCGAGATGCTGCGCACCGTCGGCCCATCCACCGCCCTTGCCGTGCTGGTGGTGATGCTGCTCTGCCTCTATATGGTGCGACGCCTCTGGACCTCATCGCTGAATTTGTCGCAGTCGATGCTGAAACTCGGCGCCAGCGAAGCGCAGGCGCTGCATCTGGCGTTTCACGACGTGCTGACCGGGTTGCCGAACCGCGCGCTGGTGGAGGAGCGGCTGACCCAGGCGCTGGCGCTGGCAACGCGTCACGAGCAGCGCGTGGCGCTGCTGCTGATCGACCTCGACCGCTTTAAAAACATCAACGACACCTACGGCCACCATGCGGGCGACGAGCTGATCATCGCCGTGGCCCATCGCCTCTCCAGCCTGGTGCGCGCCAGCGACACCGTCGGGCGCATTGGCGGCGACGAATTTATTGTGGTGATGCCGGAGGTGGACAACATCGGCCAGGTGCAGGCGCTGGCGCAGCGCATCCTCGACGCCCTCAGCCAGCCCTTCGCCCTGTTCGGCGGCGAGGTGTGGAGCGGCGCCAGCATCGGGCTGGTGCTGGCCCCGAAAGATGGGCTGGATCGGCAGGAGCTGGTGCGCAAAGCGGATATCGCCCTCTACGAAGCCAAAAGCGGCGGGCGCGGCAAATATCGCCAGTTCGAACGGGTGATGGATGAGTCGATCCGCACGCGGCAGAGCATCGCCGCCGATCTGCGCACCGCGCTGCAAAGCTATCAGGGGCTGGCGGTCTGGTATCAGCCGCTGATGGATATCGACGGCAAAAATATGGTGGGTGTCGAGGCGCTGCTGCGCTGGGATCATCCGACGCGCGGCGCTATTCCGCCAGGGGACTTTATCGCTATCGCCGAAGAGACCGGGCTGATTATCCCGCTGGGCGAGTGGGTGCTGCGCGAAGCCTGCCTGACGCAGCAGCGCTTCCCCGATTTGATGGTGGCGGTCAACGTCTCGCCGGTGCAGTTTCGCGCCACCGGCTTCGTGGTGCGCATGATCGACATCGTGCGCGAATGCGGCGGCGATCCCCAGCGTATCGAGCTGGAGATCACCGAAGGGGTGCTGATTGAGGATGAGCATGAGGCGCGCGCCATTATTATCGCGCTGCGCGAGGCGGGCTTTCGCATCGCGCTGGATGACTTCGGCACCGGCTACTCCAGCCTGAACTACCTCAGTACCTTTCCCGTGGACAAGATCAAGATCGACCGCTCCTTTACCCAGTCGCTGGGCGTGGCGGAAAACTCCGTGGCGATTATCGAGTCGGTGGTGAAGCTGGGACACGCGATGGGGCTGACGGTCACCGCCGAAGGGGTAGAGACCACAGGCCAGATGAGCGCGCTGGCCGACGCCGGCTGCAATCAGCTGCAGGGCTATCTGTTCAGCAAGGCGGTGCCGCTGGAGCGGCTGGGCGACTGGATGCGCTAAAGCAGGCGCGCTGGCAGCCAGCGCGCTAAGTCAGTTATTCCGGGAAGTCGGTATCGACCGAGGTCTGCTTCCAGGCTTCAATCTGCGCCAGACGCTCTTTCAGCTTCGCCGTTACCGCATCATAGCCCCAGGCGCCCATCACCAGATGGCGCGGCGGGTTATCATGTTCGGTAATGGCGATCATCGCCTGGGCCGCGCGCGCAGGATCGCCTTTCTGCGTGCCGCTGTATTCCGAGGTCGCCTTCATGCGCGCCGCCGCGGTGTCGGCATACTCCGGCAGCCTGCTCGGCGTCTAATGCAGCGAACGGCCCGCCCAGTCGGTGCGGAATGGCCCCGGCTCAACGCAGGTGACGCGAATGCCGAGCGGCGCGGTCTCCAGCGCCAGCGAGTCGGACCAGCCCTCGACCGCGTGCTTGCTGGCGGAGTAGTAGCCGGAGCTGGCGAAGCCGATAAAACCCGCCACCGAGGTGATATTGATGATGTGTCCGCTGCGCTGCTGGCGCATTGTCGGCAGCACGGCGCGCGTCAGGGCGAACAACCCGAAGACGTTGGCGTCGAACTGGTCGCGGATCGCCTGCTCCTCGCCCTCTTCCACCGAACTCTGATAGCCGTAGCCGGCGTTGTTCACCAGCACGTCAATAGTGCCGAAAGCCTCCAGCGCCTGACGCACCGCGCTGTCGATGCTGTCGGCGCGCGTGACGTCCAGCGCCACCGCCCGCGCGTTGTCGTGTCCTTCGACCAGGTCAGCGACTTTCGCCGTGTCGCGCGCCGTCACCACCACGTTAAAGCCGCGGGCGATCGCCTGCTGCGCCAGTTCGCGTCCAAAGCCTGTCGAGCAGCCCGAAATAAGCCATACCGGTTGTTTATCTGTCGCCATGAGTGACTCCTGAAATGATGTGCGGCGAATCGCCGGAACCCCCACGCGAGCGGCGGGGAAAAAGAGGAAGAGTAAGGTTAGCGGCACGGATCCGGGCCGCTTAGCGCTTTGTGCGCCCTACTTCTTCTTATGCAGCAGCTGGCTGGCGGTGTCGCTGATAATCTGCGCCGCGCCGCGATCGCCCTTCGCCATGGAACTCATAAAGGCTTTCGCCTGCTTAAAGGTGATATGCGGCGGCAGCGGCGCCACCTCTGGATCGGTTTTCACCTCCAGCACCACCGGACGATCGGCGCTCAGCGCGCGACGCCAGGCGTCCTCCAGCTCATCCGGGTTATCGACAAAAATCCCCTGCAGGCCGAGGGATTCCGCAAACTGCGCGTAGCGCACGTCCGGCAGCTGCTGCGTCGCCTCAAAGCGCGCGTTGCCCTCCATCACGCGCTGCTCCCAGGTGACCTGATTCAGGTCCTGGTTGTTGAAGACACAGACGATCAGGCGCGGATCGCTCCACTGCTGCCAGTATTTCTGAATGGTGATCAGCTCCGCCATATTGTTCATCTGCATCGCGCCGTCGCCCACCAGCGCCACCACCGGTCGGTCGGGGTGAGCAAACTTGGCGGCGATGGCGTAGGGCACCGCCGCGCCCATGCAGGCAAGCCCGCCGGAAAGCGTGGCGCGCTGCCCCTGCTTGACGCGATAGTCGCGCGCGAACCAGTTGGCGCAGGAGCCGGAATCAGAGGTGACGATGGCATTGTCCGGCAGCTGCGGCGACATCTCCCACACCACGCGCTGCGGGTTAACCGGATTCGCCGGCGCGTGGGCGCGGTCCTCCATCACTTTCCACCAGTCGCGCACCTGCACCGCAATCTCCTCCTGCCAGCTGCGGTCCTCTTTATGCTCCAGCAGCGGCAGCAGCGCACGCAGGGTTTCCGCCGCATCGCCGTGCAGATTGACTTCGCAGGGGTAGCGCAGGCCGAGCATCGCCGGATCGATATCGATCTGCACCGCGCGCGCCTTGCCCTCTTCCGGCAGGAACTCGGTCCAGGGGAAGCCGCTGCCGATCATCAGCAGGGTGTCGCAGTTCTGCATCAGCTCCCACGAGGGTTTGGTGCCGAGCAGGCCGATAGAGCCGGTGACAAACGGCGCGTCGTCCGGCAGCACATCTTTGCCGAGCAGCGCTTTGGCGACGCCCGCCGCCAGCACGTTGGCGGTCTGCACCACCTCCACCGCCGCGCCGCGCGCCCCTGCGCCGATCAGGATGGCGACTTTTTTACCGGCGTTCAGCACCTCGGCGGCGCGCTGCAGGTCCGCCTCGTAGGGCACCACTTTCGGGCGCTGATAGCCAGGGCCGGAGTGGGTGAAGCCGTGCAGATGCTTTGGCGCTTCCCAGGGTTCGTCCTGAATATCTTTCGGCACGATCACCACCGCCACGCCGTTTTGCGCTTTGGCGATGCGCACGCCGCGATCGATCAGATGGCGCACCTGGGCAGGCGCGGCCGCCTCCTGCACAAAGTTGGCCACGTCGGCGAAGACGCGGTCCAGGTTCATCTCCTGCTGGTAGCTGGCGCCGCGCGCGGTCACTTCCGCCTGGCCGGCAATCGCCAGCACCGGCGCGTGATCCATTTTAGCGTCGTAGAGGCCGGTGAGCAGATGGGTGGCGCCGGGTCCGCCGGTAGAGAGGCAGACGCCCAGCTCGCCGGTGAATTTCGCGTGGCCGGCCGCCATAAACGCCGCCATCTCTTCGTGCCGCACCTGAATAAACTCAATGCCGTCGCCTTTTTCATTGGCGCGCTGGATGGCGCCGAGCACGCCATTAATGCCGTCGCCGGGATAGCCGTAAATACGGGTCACGCCCCAGGCCTTCAGCCGCTGCACAAAGAAATCGCTTGTTTTCATGCTCATCGTTGTCGCCTCCTTGAAAATCCGTGTCAGAAAGTAAGGGTAGTCGACAATCTGGCTTATTCGCCTGCTAATGCGGGAAAGCGCAGCCGTAACGCGCTGAATATTTGCGACATATCCGCCTCTTCTCCCGCCTGCTCCACCGCGCGGAACACCTGGGTTTTCAGAAAATGACGCCAGCTGACCGGCGCGTCAGCGAGAAAATCGGTGAGCGCCCGGTAGCGCGCCGGCGTCCAGATCGCCTCAAACGCCGTGCGCGCTGCGCCGTGATGAAAATGCGTTCCGGCCTGCTGCGGCATGGCGGCGCGCAGCTGCGCCGTTGCCGCCTCATCTACCGCATTGTCCGCGATGGCCACGCCATACTGCTCGCGCGCCGCCGCCGCGCTGAGAAAGCCACAGCGCACGTCGTTAAGCACCGCCTCAACGTTGCGCTGCGCCGGCAGGCCGTAGCCGCCCGCGCCCGGCCCACGCACCTCGATGACATCCCCTGGCTGGCAGTGGATCACGTCGCGGTTGCCGTGCTCCAGCACTTTGCCATCGCGCAGGGTGCGAAAACGGGAAAGGCCGCCCGCACAGCCGCCCGCCGCGCCCGCCGAGGCGAACACCGAGCGGTTGCGGTTGCGCGCGGTAACGGTGGTCTCTGGCGTGAAGATGGCAAAGGCCATTTCAGTCGCCAGCCCGCCGCGAAAGCGCCCGGCGCCGGCGCTGTCGGGTGCCAGGCCGTAGCGCAGAAAGCGGATGGGCACCTCCGCTTCGTTGATCTCGATCGGGGTGTTTTTCAAAAAGGCGGAGAGTCCGCCGGAGCCGTCCGGGCCGTCGTGGCGCGGCGTGCCGCCCGCGCCGCCGCCGACCGGGCCAAGCGAAGCCACGACGCTGCGGTTGCGCGCGTCCAGCGTGCGGATATTCATAATGGAATTGCCGCCCGGCGAGTTGGCCGGCAGCCGATCCGGCAGCGCCAGCGAAAAGACGCCGACGGTGGCGATTTGCGACAGCGCGCAGGTGAGCGAGCGCATGCCGACGGCGGCGGGCGCCTCGCAGTTCATCACCGTGCCCGGCGGCAGAATGGCGCGCGTCGGGCGCAGCGTGCCGGCGTTAAGCAGCAGCGAGCGATCCAGCGTCGACAGCACGTAGGTGACGCCCACCAGCGCCAGCGGATGGCGCTCGCGGCCGCCGGTCGGCATGTTCAGCGACGAGGCAAGCTGCGGATCGCTGCCGGTGTAGTCCAGCTCCAGCCGATCGCCGCGCACCCGCAGGGTAATCGCCACACGGCAGGGATAGCCGCCTTCGCCATCTTCATCGGCGTAGTCGGCGTAGAAATAGTCGCCGTCGGGGATGGTGCGGATAATGGCGCGCGCCTGCTGTTCGGCGTAGTCAAGAATGCCTGCAATCCCCTGCAGAAAATCGTCGACGCCGAAGCGGGCGATAATCTCGTGGATCTTGCGCTCGCCGATATTGACCGAGGCGATCTGCGCCTTGAAGTCACCCCAGTTCTGCTCCGGCACGCGCACGTTAAGCCGCAGAATGCGCGCCACATCCTCGTTCAGCTCGCCGTTGCGGATGATTTTCAGCGGCGGGATGCGGATCCCCTCCTGCACGATATCGGTCAGCGCGCGCGACAGCGAGGCGGGCACCGCGCCGCCGATGTCGGTATTGTGGATATGGCCGACGACAAAGCAGACGATCTCACCCGCGTAAAAAACCGGTTTCCAGATATGAATATCGGGCGAGTGGGTCGCGACGTTGCCCGCGTAGGCGTCGTTGGTGATGCAGATATCGCCTTCATCGTAGTGGTCAATCAGCGCCAGCACCGGCGCATAGTCGATGCCGCTGTACCAGGGCGCGCCGAAGCTGCGCGGCGAGGCAAACGCCAGCCCGTCGCGGCTGACGATCTGGCAGGAGAAGTCTTCCGTCTCTTTAACGAAGGTCGAGTGCGCGGTGCGCATCAGGGTAAAGGCCATCGCGTCGGCCGCCGCCGCGCAGTAGTTGGCGAGAATTTGCAGGTTACGTCCGTCAATAGCCACGATCACTTCTCCTCGTTCAGCGGAGTAATTAACAGATTGCCGAAGCTGTCCACCTCGACCTGCATACGCGGCGGTACGCAGGTGGTGCAGTCATCCTGCGCCACAATCACCGGCCCGCGCAGCTGATGACCGGGGCGCAGCGTGGCGCGCAGCACCAGATCGACCTGATGAAAGGCGCCGTCGATCCACGCCTGCACCTGCTTCGCCGCTTTTACCGGCCCGCTGGCCGCAGGCAGGCGATTCAGCGCCGGTTTCGGCGTGGGCGAGGCGATCACTAGCCGCAGGTTGATCAGCTGCACCGGCGCGTCGGCGTCACTGTGGCCGAACAGCTGGTGATGCTGCTGGTCGAACGCCGCGTGCAGCGCCGCCACGTCGGCGTTCGCCAGCCACGCCGCCTGCAGCGGCACGTCAATCTCGAACGACTGGCCGCGATAGCGCATATCGGCGCTGAACTGCAGCGTAAAGGGCATCTCGCCGCCGTGCTCCGCCGCCAGCCAGGCCTGCGCCCGCTGACTCAGGCTCTCCGCTTCGGTCGCCAGCCGATCCGCCAGCTGCGCGCTGAGATCGCCGTAAAGCGTGCGGATAAAATCGTTGCGGATATCCGCCACCAGCCCGCCCAGCGCCGAGAGCACGCCAGGCGTCGGCGGCACGATGACCCCTTTCATATTGAGTTCGCGCGCCAGAAAGCAGCCCATCATCGGCCCTGCGCCGCCGAAGGCGAGGAACCAGAACTCACGCGGGTCGAGGCCGAAGCGCGACAGCAGGCCGCTGGTGTCGCTGTACATGCTGGAGATCGCCAGTTCGATGGCGGTTTCGGCGGTCTGCTCCACCGAGACGCCAAGGCGCTCGGCCAGCGGCTGCCAGGCGGCGCGCGCGGCGGCGACATCCACCTGCACGGCGTGATAGCCGAGATCGCCGTGGCCGATCATGCCGCAGGCGGCAAAGGCGTCGGTGGCGGTCGGCTGGGTGCCGCCGCGCTGGAAACAGACCGGACCCGGCAGCGAACCCGCGCTGTCCGGCCCCATCTGCATCACGCCCTGGGCGTCGATCCACGCCAGCGATCCGCCGCCCTGCCCGACCGAGGTCACCGCCACTGAGGGAATGTAGATGGGAAAATCGCCGATGATTTCGCCGTTGCCCTGCGCCACCTCGCCGTTCACGATCACCGCCACGTCGGCGCTGGTGCCGCCGATATCGAGGCTAAGAATGCGGTCAAAGCCGCAGGCGCTGGCGAGATAGCTGGCGCCGATCACCCCCGAAGCGGTGCCAGAGAGCACCATCTGCACGCATTCGCGCTTCGCCTGGCCGACGCCCATCACGCCGCCGTTGGATTTGGTGATGCGCGGCGGCGTAGCAACGCCTTTGTCAAGCAGCGCCTGTTCGAATTTTTCCAGGTAGTTGATCACCATCGGCTGCACGTAGGCGTTGATGGTGGCGGTGATGGTGCGCTCATATTCGCGAATAATCGGCCAGATGTCGGCGGAGCAGGAGGTCAGCAGCTCCGGCGCCACCTCTTCAACAATCGCCTTTACCGCCGCCTCGTTTTGCCGGTTGCGATAGCTGTGCAGCAGCGCCACCACGATGCCCTGACAGCCCGCGGCGCGCGCCTGCTCGATAGCCGCCAGCACGCTGCCGCGATCCACGGGCTGCAGCACGCTGCCGTCGCGGTCGGTGCGCTCGCGAATGGGGAAAACGCGGTCGCGGCCGATCAGCGGCGCGGGCCGCCGCGAAAAGAGGTCATGAATATGGGGGATTTTTAGCCGCGCCAGCTCCAGCACGTCGCAGAAGCCTTCGGTGGCGAACAGCGCCAGCCGCACGCCGCGCCGCTGGATCACGGCGTTGATGCCGACCGTGGTGCCGTGGGTAAAGTAGCCAATCTCTGCTGGATCCAGCCCGTCGCGCTCGGCGAACTGCGCCAGCCCGGTAAGGATTTCGCTGCCTGGCGCATCGGGCCGGGACAGCACTTTCAGGGTATGGATCTGATTAGTTTGCCGATCCAGCACGGCGAAATCGGTAAAAGATCCGCCTATATCCACGCCAACGCGGTAACGCATCTGTGTCGCTCCAGAGTCAGGAGAGAGGGAACTCCATCAGCTTGTGCGGTTCCTGCACTACGCGCCAGCCGAGCCGCTGGTAGAGCTGATGGGCATCGTTTGTAGAGAGCATCCAGCGGCGCACCGTGGCCAGCTCCGGATGCTCGCGCACGCAGCTGGCCAGCCAGCTGCCTAAGCCGTGACCGCGCCACGCCTCATCAATCATCACGTCGCACAGCCAGCCGAAGCGGGTGTAGTCGGTGATCAGCCGCGCAAAGCCGATCTGCGCATCAAAGTGATAGAGCCCGAACGGCAGCGACGCGGCGATGGCCCGCTCGGTGGTGGCGCGCGCCTGCCCTTTCGCCCAGTAGGAACGTTCCGCCAGCTGGAAGTGGATCCAGTCCATATCCAGCCGCGTCCGTTTGGTGGAGAGGGTAAAGTCGTCGCGCTGCCAGATATGGTCGGCAATGATCGGTGCGGTCATAAATAACTCCTTGTCGCGGCATCAATTTATAGTAAAGGCGCAGCGCCAGCCGACGCGGCTGAAGAGGCGCGGCGAACCGGTCAAATGCGGTGAAAAAAAGGTGGAAAAGAAATTTTATGCTGCGTAGAAAGGGTCAAGCTGCGGCCATAAAAAAGCCCCATAACGGGGCTGAAAAGTGGATGCATTTTTTTAAAACAGGTCTGCGTGCGTACCGGTTCTTTCGAACCTTATTAGCTCATCCGTTAGTTTGTAGATCAGTAGCCAGTCGGGTTCAATATGCGCATCTCTGTAACCCCTGTAGTTACCCTGCAGCGGATGATCTTTATAAGCCGCAGGAAGAGGCAATCTATCGTTCATAAGCAGCGACATAAGCGTTTTAAGCTTGTCCATCTTTTTGCGTCGCTTCTGCATCTTTTTGACGTCTTTGTAAAACTGGTTTGAGTAGGCAATTTCCCTTTGCTTAGCCATGAGATTTCCTTCTCTTCGCAATGACCGGTTAAATACCTAACTGGTCAAACAGATCTTTTTCATCCTTCGCTTTTTTTACGCCTTTGCCTTGCTCGCTCGCTTCGATGCTGCTGGCTGTGATGTCGTTGGGGATGCGCAGATCAAAAGGCAGCGCCTTTTCTTTGGCAACTTTAGTCAGGGTGATGCGTACCAGGTCAGAAACGGTTAATCCCATTTCAGCCAGCACGGCGGCGGCTTCATTTTTCAATGTCTCGTCTATACGAGCACGTACGAATGCATTGGTGGGCATGATCGTTCATCTCTCTTAAAGTAGAAAGAGAGTGTAGCTCAGCTGAGCTACAGCAGCATAGCAGTATATAAAAGGATTCAGCGCTACAGCGCGCTCAGCACATCGTTCTGCCGCGTAATCAGCGAGCGCAGCGGCACGCTGCTCTTCATCACCGGCGATTTAATCACGATATAGCTAAAATATTTGTCGATGCCGATCTGCGCATCGAGCATCTTCTCGATCACTTCCTGATAGTGCTCGATGCTGCGGGTAATAAAGCGCAGCAGATAGTCGTAGCCACCGGTGATCAGATGACACTCCATCAGCTCATCCACATCGCGCAGCGCGCTTTCGAACTTCATAAAATCTTCGCGGCGATGGCCCGAGAGCGTCACTTCGGTAAACACCGTGACCGAGTCGGTGATTTTGGTGAGATTGATATGGGCTTCATAGCCGGTGATAAACCCCGCCTGCTCAAGGCGCTTGACGCGCTGCAGGCACGGACTGGGCGAAAGTCCCACGGCGTCGGCGAGATTAACGTTGCTGATACGGCCATCTTTTTGCAGTTGCACCAGGATGTTGATATCGATGCGGTCAAGTTTCATTAAGCCGTTCATACCACCCCTCATTGTTAACCAATTGTGCAGGACGTGCTGATGGTATAACACGCTTTGCGCCGCCAGCGCCAGCGTTAACATGCGTGTTAACCATCAGGAAAAATTATAATTATTCCAGCAATATCAATGAGGAAGAAGGCGCTATCCAAGACGGCCAGTGGCGCGCGCCAGCGCAATATCAAAAATGTGCAGCGCCTCTTCTAATTGTGAATCGGTTGTGACAAGCGGCGCGAGGAAGCGCACCACGTTGCGCTGAACGCCACACTTAATCAGCAGCAGCCCCTCCTGACAGGCGCTGTCGAGGATCTTCTGCGTCAGCGCAGCGTCTGGCTTGCCGCTTTCGAAATCGAGGATCTCCACCGCCAGCATAAAGCCGAGGCCGCGCACGTCGCCGATGCAGGCGTACTTCTCCGCCAGCTGCTGCAGCCGCGCATGCAGCTGCTCGCCGAGCTGGTTGGCGCGCGCCAGCAGATTGTCATGCTCCAGCAGATCGAGCACCGCCAGCGCCGCCGCGCAGCCCAGCGCGTTGCCGCCGTAGGTGCCGCCCAGCCCGCCCGGCGTCGGCGCATCCATGATCGCCGCCTTGCCCACCACGCCGGAGATCGGCAGGCCGCCGCCGAGGCTTTTCGCCACCGTCACCAGGTCAGGTTTGATGTTGAGATGCTGGAAAGCGAACATTTTGCCGGTGCGGCCAAAGCCGGTCTGCACTTCGTCGCAGATCAGCACAATGCCGTGCTGCTCGGTAATGCGGCGCAGCGCCTGCATAAACGCCGGGCCGGCAGGCAGGAAGCCGCCGTCGCCCTGCACCGGCTCGATAATGATCGCCGCGACGCGCTCCGGCGCGATCTGCACCGCGAACAGCTGATCCAGCGCCTTCAGGCAGTCGACTTCCGTCACGCCGTGCAGCGGATTAGGGAACGGCAGGCGGTAAATATCCGCCGGGAACGGGCCAAAATTCTGTTTATAGGGCTGGCTCATGCCGGTCAGCGTTACGCCCAGCAGCGTGCGGCCGTGGAAGGCGCCGTCAAAGGCGATGACCCCGGAGCGGTTGGTATGGGCGCGGGCGATTTTAATCGCGTTCTCCACCGCCTCCGCGCCGCTGGTGAAGAAGACGCTTTTGTAGGCCTCTTCGCCGCCAACCAGCTGGTTAAGCCGCTGCGCCAGTTCGATATAGCCCGGATAGGCCACCACCTGAAAACAGGCGTGCGACACCAGCCCCAGCTGACGCGTAACGGCGTTGACCACCGCCGGATGGTTGTGGCCGACGTTGAGCACGCCGATGCCGCCGACGAAGTCGAGATAGCGGTTGCCTTCGACGTCCCACACTTCGCTGCCCTTCGCGCGTTCAATCACCAGCGGGTGCGCGGTGACCACGCCGCGCGGCACGTTCTGCTCGCGCGCGTCCAGCAGCAAACTGTTGTCTGAATAGGTCTGTTGTTTGGCGATGACATTCTGCATTTTTTACCTCATCCACGTAACGTTCGGTTGGCTCAAGTATCGCAACCCACTGGTTTAGCATGCTGCCGTTATGGGTAAGGCTGCGGCATTTCCTGTCAAAATCGGTGCCCTTACAGCAGGGAAATTTCTTAACCTAATGCGCGGCGGGCAAGCGCCGATAAGGCGCGCACGCCATAGGGGATCAGCTCGTCGTTAAAGTCGTAGGCGGAGTGGTGCAGCGGCCGCGACGGCGCCGAGCCAATCCAGAGATAGGCGCCCGGCTTCGCCTGCAGCATAAAGGCGAAGTCCTCTGAGGTGAGCGCGGGCTGGCGCGCGACGCGGGCGTTAAATCCCGCCTCGCTGAGCGCTTCAACGGCAAGCTTCGCCTCCGCCTCGCTGTTTATCGTGGCCGGGTAGTAGCGCAGATAGTTCACTTCCGCCTGCAGGCCGTGCGCGGCGGTAACGTGGCGCGCCATCTCGCGCAGCCGCGCTTCGAGCGTATCCTGCGCCGTCGGGCTGAAGGTACGCACCGTGCCGGTGATCGACGCCTCCGCCGGGATCATGTTGTGCGAGAAGCCGCCCTGTATGCGCGTCACGCTCAGCAGCGCCGCTTCGCAGGGATCGATGGCGCGCGCCACCAGCGTATTGAGCTGCACCACCAGTTCGCTGGTCGCCAGCAGCGTGTCACGCGTCAGATGCGGCTGCGCGGCGTGGCCGCCGCCGCCTTTTACCCTAATATCGAAGCGGTCCGCCGCCGCCATAATGGCGCCGGGACGGGTCTGCACCTCACCGAGCGGCAGCTCCGGCCAGTTGTGCAGCGCATAGACCGCCTCGCAGGGAAAGCGGCTGAACAAGCCGTCGTCGATCATCGCCTTCGCGCCCGCCAGCCCCTCTTCCGCCGGCTGAAAGATAAAGTAGATGGTGCCGTTGAAGTCGCCCGTCTCCGCCAGCTGCTGCGCCGCGCCGAGCAGCATCGCGGTATGCCCGTCGTGGCCGCAGGCGTGGCAGACGTTCGCCGTCTGGCTTTTCCAGGGCGCGTCGCCCTGATCCTGCATCGGCAGCGCGTCCATATCGGCGCGCAGCCCAATCGCCCGCCTGCCGTCACCGCGCGTCAGCACGCCGACCACGCCGGTTTTGCCGATGTTGCGATGGACCGCTAGCCCCAGCTGGTGCAGAAAGCGCGCCACGATGTCGCCGGTGCGCGTCTCCTGATAGCCCAGTTCCGGGTGGGCATGCAGATCGCGCCGCAGCGCGACAAGAGCGTCAATGTTCATTAATAACCTCGCGCGCGGTCGATCAGACCGATCATCGGTTCGCCGCGCTGATAGCGACGCAGGTTCTCCAGCAGCGCGGCCACGGCGCTCTCGTTTTGCGTCTGGCTGGCGATATGCGGCGTCAGCCAGATAGCGGGATGACGCCAGAAGGGATGGGACGGCGGCAGCGGCTCGGGATCGGTGACGTCGATTACCGCCGCGCCGAGCTGGCCGCTGTCGAGCGCCGCCAGCAGATCGGCATGATGCAGCTGTGCGCCGCGTCCCGCCTGCACCAGCGCCGCACCCGGCGGTAGCTGGCTGAAAAGATCGCGGTTCAGCAGGCCGCGCGTCTCCGCCGTCAGCGGCAGCAGGCAGACCAGAATGTCGCTGCGCGCCAGAAACGCGCTGAGCTGCCCGTCACCGTGAAAGCACGCGACGCCATCGAGCTGGCGCGGCGTGCGGCTCCAGCCGGCGCAGTCGAAGCCGAGCGTTGCCAGCTGCCGCAGCGCGGCCTGGCCCAGCTCGCCGAGCCCCATCACGCCGACGCGCCGCGTGGCGGCGGGCCGCACGCTGTGCGCCAGCCACTGCGCCTCGCGCTGCTGCTGCAGGTAGCGCACCATATCGCGATGCAGGCCGAGCACCGCGAAGGTGACATACTCCACCATGCCCTGGGTCAGGCCCGGCTCGATCATGCGCACCACCGGCAGGTCGGGCGGCAAGGCGGCAAGATCGAACTGATCGGCGCCTGCGCCCACCGACAGCAGCGCTTTCAGGTTGGGCCAGGTTTCCATCAGCCTTTCCGGCGGCTGCCAGACGATCAGCATCTCGATCTCATGCGGGTTGCCGCTTTCCGGCCAGAGATGCAGCTGAATATCGGGCGCGTGCTGCGCCAGCCACTGCTGCCACAGCGCGCCGCGCTGGGGATCTGATTTATAGAGGATCTGCATCAGGCCATCGCCTGAGTCATCAGGCCGAACGCCTGCATGCCGCCGGCCTGCGGCGTCCAGGGCGTGCCGCGCACCATGGTGGTGGGATTGTCCACCTGCGCCAGCCCGAGCGTGGCGAGCCAGCCGGCCAGCGGCAGCGCAGCGTCGGTGTCGATGCGCACGAACTCACCGCGCAGCCCCTGCATCAGCGAGGCGACCAGCGCCTGCGCCAGCGGAAAATCCTGCGCGATAATCGGGCCAATCGCCCAGCCGTGGCCGAAGCGGCGCAGGCTGGCGAAGCCGTGAACCTGATGCTGCGCATCCTCCAGCAGCACGGTCTGATGCTGGCTGACGATATGCGCCATCAGCTGCGGGCGCAGCATGCCGTGCGCCTGCTGGTCGAGCGCGGTCAGCGGCGGCACGTCCTGCGCCTGGGCGCGGCGCAGCGTCACTCCCGCCGGGATCGCCACGGGCGGCACCGCCTCCAGCGCGCGCGTCTGGTGCTGGAGGATCTGCCCGGTGGTGACAAAGCCGAGCTTCTCATAGAGTCCTTTGCCCATCTCGGTGGCGTGCAGCCGTACGTTGTGGTCGGGCACCTTCTCCAGCAGAGTCAGCATCAGCTGTTTGCCCAGCCCGCGCCCCTGCTGCTGGCCGTCCACGATCACCAGCCCGATGGTGGCGGCGCGTTCGCCCCAGCGCCAGAGAATGGCGCTGCCGAGCAGTTTGCCCTGCTCTTCAATCACTACGCCTTCGCCGAAGGTCATCGCCTGCTGCCAGTCTTCACGACGGTGCGGCCATTTCAGCTGCTGCGTCATGGCGTAGCACTGCTCCAGATCCTGCGCGTTCATGGCGCGAAAAAGTGCGGTCATGGTTTTCTCCTTACATCATGCCTGGCTTTTTAAATGCGCTGCCCTCTACGCTATGGCAGCGCTAGTGTATGGGATCGGTGAGCGGCGCAGCCGGTCTCGCGATCCGCAGAGAGAGTGGCAGCTCAGCGCGCACTGCCCGGGGACACTATGGCAAGCAAGATAGCCCTATTCCGCCTTTAAAATCTCTTCGTGCTCATCCAGCCACCCCTGCCGCAGCTCCGGCACGGCGCGCTTCAGCCGCTCGAAATAGAGTTCGCTGGTCGGCTTGTCGTAATCGTCTCGCGCCAGTTGGGTGACGATGCGCCCCGACTTCATCACCACGATGTTGTCACACACCGCGCGCACCGCGTGCATATCGTGGCTGATAAACAGCACCGACAGGCCCAGCTCGCGCCGCAGCTCGCTGATC
This sequence comes from Pantoea sp. Z09, assembly GCF_022394795.1. NCBI lineage: Bacteria > Pseudomonadati > Pseudomonadota > Gammaproteobacteria > Enterobacterales > Erwiniaceae > Pantoea > Pantoea sp. Z09. Next base: position 1,457,087 of record NZ_CP092373.1, on the reverse strand, counting down.
AGATCCAGCACCGCCGCGGCGACCACGGTGTCGAGCGCCGAGGTGACTTCGTCGCACAGGATCAGATCCGGCTCCGCCGCCAGCGCGCGCGCCAGGTTAACGCGCTGCTTCTGCCCGCCGGAGAGCGCCCAGGGGCGTCGCCACAGCACGCTGCGCGGCAGCTTCACCAGATCGAGCAGCTGATGCAGCCGCTGGGTCAGCGCCTGCCCGCGCAGGCCGTGAAACAGCGCCAGCGGACGCGACAGGATGCGCTCGACGCTGTGCGCCGGATTGAGCGCGGTGTCCGCCATCTGAAACACATACTGAATGCGGCGCAGCTCGTTGTCAGGCCGCTTGTGCATATCGCTCGCAATATAGTGGCCGTTGAACAGCATATGGCCGTGGCAGGGCGCGTTAAGGCCGGCGATGGCGTGCGCCAGCGTGGTTTTGCCCGATCCCGACTCGCCGATAATGCCGATAGCCTGCCCTTTCCACAGCTGCAGGTTGATATCCTCCAGAATACGGATCTTCGGCTGACCGTCGCTGCCGCGCGGGCCGTAGCCGGCAGAGAGGTCGCGCACCTCCAGCAGCGGCTGCAGCTCACCGCGCGCCTGATGCCACGGGCTGGGGCGCTCTTTCTGCCGCGCCGCGTCCATCAGCAGCCGCGTATACTCCGCCTGCGGCGCGCCGATCAGCCGTTCAGTGGTGCCATATTCGGCGATCTGGCCGCGCAGCAGCACCAGAATGCGGTCCGCCATCTGCGCCACCACCGCCAGATCGTGGCTGACGTAGATGGCGGTGACGCCGCGCTGCGCCACCACGCGACGAAAGGCTTTCAGCACTTCCACCTGGGTGGTGACGTCGAGCGCCGTGGTCGGCTCGTCGAGGATCACCACGTCGGGATCGCCGATCAGCGCCATCGCGGTCATCAGACGCTGCAGCTGCCCGCCGGAAACCTGATGCGGCCAGCGATCGCCGATGGTGTCGGGGTTGGGCAGCGCCAGCTCGCGGAACAGCGCCACCGCCTTGGCTTTCGCCGCCTTGCGCGTCATGGTGCCGTGGATCACCACCGGCTCGATCACCTGATCGATAATTTTCATGCCGGGGTTAAACGAGGCCGCCGCGCTCTGGGCGATATAGGCGACTTTGTTGCCGCGAAATTCGCGCAGCTGCTGCGGGCTCAGGCCGTTGACGTCGACGCCCGCCACGTGAATATTGCCCTCGGCGATGCGGCAGCCGGGACGGGCATAGCCCATCAGCGCCATGGCGATGGTGGTTTTGCCGGAGCCGGATTCGCCAATCAGCGCCAGCACCTCTCCTTTCTGCACGGTAAAACGAATATCGGACACCAGATCGATGGCGTCGCCCTTGTCGCTCTGCGCCGTGACGCGCAGCTTATCCACGGTAATCACCGGCATGGCGGTGTGCGGCATCACGTTCATACGCCCTCCTTCGCCAGCGTCAGCGGACGCATCTGCTGCAGACTGTCGATAAACAGGTTGGCGCCGATGGTCAGGCTGGCGATCGCCAGCGCAGGCATCAGCACCGCCGGCGAGCCGTCGAACAGTCCCTGAATGTTTTCACGCACCAGCGTGCCCCAGTCGGCGTAAGGCGGCTGCACGCCGAGGCCGAGAAAGCTCAGGCCGCTCAGCAGCAGCACGATATAGACGAAGCGCAGGCCAAAGTCCGCCAGCATCGGGTGCACCATATTGGGCAGAATATCGTGAATGGCGACGTACCAGCGGCTTTCGCCGCGCAGCCGCGAGGCGCGCACATAGTCCATATTGCGCAGGCTGCCCGCCATGGCGAAGGCGATGCGGAACGCGCCCGGCCAGTAGGTGAAGATGGCGGTAAGCAGCAGCATCGGCAGCGACGAGCCGAAGACCGCCACGATCATCAGCGACAGCACCTTGCCCGGCAGCACCAGCATGGCGTCGTTGACGCGCCCCAGAATCTCCTCCAGCCAGCGGCCGGTCACCGCCGCCAGCAGCGCCAGCAGCGTGCCGATCAGGCTGGCGCCGATGGCCGCGCCCAGCGCCAGGCCTATCGAGAACTTCGCGCCGTAGAGGATGCGGCTGAGAATATCGCGCCCCAGCGCGTCGGTGCCGAGCCAGTTGTCGGCGGTAAAGCCGCCGAACAGCGGCCCGCCGCCGATATCCTCGACGTTGTGCGGCGCCAGCTGGTTGCCGAAAATTGCCATCAGCAGCCAGAACAGCGACACCACTAAACCCAGCCGCCCGGAGATCGACAGCGACTGAAAGAAACGAACGGGAAGTAAGGTATTCATGCGCTTCTCCATTTCGGGTTGAAGGCGATGGTGAGCACGTCCGCCAGCAGCAGCAGCAGCAGATAGCAGCCGGCGAACAGCATTACGCAGAACTGCACCACCGGCAGGTCGCGGTTGCTGACCGCGTCCACCAGCTGGCTGGCGAGGCCGGGATAGCTAAAGATGGTTTCGATAATGATCACCCCGCCGAACAGATAGGAGAGGCTAAGCGAGATGGCGTTGGCAATGGGGCCGACCGCGTTGGGCAAGGCGTGGCGCAGCACGGCGCGCAGCGGCGAGACGCCTTTCAGCAGCGCCATCTCCAGATAGGGGCTGTCGAGCTGGTTGATAATGGCGGCGCGCGTCATGCGCGCCATCTGCGCCACCAGCACGCAGCAGAGGGTCAGCACCGGCAGCGCGTAGGCCTTCAGGTAGCTAACCAGATCCATATTGGGCGAGCCGAAGGACATCGCCGACACCCAGTGCAGCTTCACGGCGAAGATCAGCACCGCCACCGTCGCCACCAGAAACTCCGGCACCGCCACCATCGCCATGGTGCTGACCACCAGCGCGCGATCCAGCAGCGAGCCGCGCGTCATTGCGGCGGTAATGCCGATCGCCAGCGCCAGCGGCACGCAGATCAGCGTGGTGATCGCCGCCAGCTCAAAGGTGGCGGGAATGCGCTGCGCCACCAGCTGCATCACCGGCAGGTGGCTGGCGAACGAGGTGCCGAAGTCGCCCTGCAGCATACCGCCCAGCCAGCTGAAGTAGCGCAGCAGCAGCGGCTGATCCAGCCCGAGCTGGGCGCGCAGCGCCGCCACCGTTTCCGGCGTGGCGTTTTGCCCGAGGATCATCTGCGCCGCGTCGCCCGGCAGCAGGCTGGTGATAAAAAACACCACCGCCGAGACGATCAGCAACGTCAGGATGCCGGCGCCGGTGCGGCGGGCGATCAGGAACAGCATGTATCGGTTCATCGGCGTTCTCCATCAGAGAGAGGGTTAAGCGGACAGCCAGGCGAATTCGTGGAAGCGATAGCCCATCATCATGCCGGAGGGCCAGGCTTCGACGCCCTTCACCTTTTTGCTGTAGCCGTCGGTGGTGCTGATAAAGGTCGGGATAATGGTGCCGCAGTGGTCGTAGATCAGCTTCTGCATATCGCCATACATCTGCTTGCGCTTCGCCTGTTCACGCTCGCCGCGCGCCGCCACCACCAGCTGGTCGAACTGCGGGTTTTTCCAGCCCGACTCGTTGTTGGGCGCGCCGGAGAGGTAGAACTGCGAGAAGAGCATATCGAGCGTTGGACGCGGGTTGATCGAGCCGTAGCCCACCGGATCTTTGGTCCAGTGCGTCGACCAGTAGCCGTCATAGGGCACGCGGCGCACTTTGACGTTGATGCCGGCGTTGCGCGACACCTGCTGGATCAGCTGGCCGCCCTCCACCGCGCCTTCGATGTTCGGCGTGGTAATAATCTCGACCGTCGCGCCCTTCATCCCCGCCTTCTCGATATGGAATTTGGCTTTCTCGACGTCGAGCGGACGCGGCTTCAGCTCGGCGTTGTAGAGCGGATGCCACGGCGGCACCGGCGTGTCGTTGCTGACGTCGCCGTAGCCCTGCAGCACGGTTTTCACCAGCATCTCGCGCGGCTGCAGATATTTCAGCGCCAGCACGAAATCTTCGTTGCTGCCGGGTTTGATATCGGTGCGCACGATGAGGTTGGTGTACATGCCCGATTTGCTCTCCAGCACGCCGAAGTCGCTGGTGGCCTTGATGCGCTTGCAGTCGTTGGCGCTCAGGGTAGAGACAATGTGCAGATCGCCCGACATCAGGGCGTTGACGCGCGCCGCCTGGTCGGTGACGCCCAGCAGCTCGACTTCGTCGAGGTGCGGCAGGCCCGACTTAAAGTAGTGGGGGTTTTTCGTGCCGACCGAGCGCACGCCCGGCGTAAACTCTTTGCAGACGTAAGGCCCGGTGCCGATCCCTTTGGTGAAATCTTTGGTGCCGTCCTGCACGATTAAAAACGGCGGCGCGGCGAGGATATAGGGCAGATCGAAGTTCGCCTGGCTCAGCACCAGCTGCACTTCATTGTCGTTAACCGCGCTCAGCGTCTGGAACTGCTCAGCGATTTTAAAGGCGTTAGAGGCGACCGCGGCATCTTTATGGCGGCTCAGCGAATAAATCACATCTTTTGCGGTGAGCGGCTTGCCGTCGTGAAAGGCGACGCCGCTGCGCAGCTTGATCTGCCAGGTAACGCCGTCGCTGGTGTCGATCGAAGAGGCGAGCGCGGGCAAGGCTTTGAGATCTTTATCCAGCTCGGTCAGGCCGTTGTAGAACATGCACTGGCGCGTATAGTCGCCGCTGTTGTTGGCTTTGGCGGGGTCGAGGGTATCAGTGGCGGAGGCGTTGGCCATGGCGGCGCGGATTTTGCCGCCTTTTACCGGCGTTTCAGCGGCGAAGCCCAGCTGCGGGAAGCCGATAATGCCGCTGCTCATCACCGCCCCGGCGGAGAGCATTTTCATCAGGCCGCGGCGCGACAGCGTGCCTTCGGTCAGCATGCGCGTCAGCGCGTTATTATCATTTTTACTCATCTGCGTACCCTCAATAAGCGTTTAAGTTCACCTGGAATGCAAGCATTAAGAGAAACGATCTTTGGCTTTGTAATAGAGTCCGGCCAGCGGCAAAAACCACGGCTTGCCGTGATAGCCTGGCAGTGCGGGCCAGGCGTCGCGCTGCCAGGGATTACGGTTGCTTTTTTCGGCAATAAGATCCGCCATCACCGCGCCCATCCACACCGACATCTGCGTGCCGTGGCCGCTGTAGCCCATCGAGTAGAAGACGCCGTCATGTTCGCCCGCGTGCGGCAGCCGGTCGGCGGACATATCCACCATCCCGCCCCAGCAGTAGTCGATGCGCGCCTGCGCCAGCGCGGGGAAAAGGCCCGCCATCGTTGCCTGCAGGATCTCGCCGCTTCGTGAGTCGGAGGTGGGGTTGCTCACCGCGAAGCGCGCGCGGCCGCCGAACACCAGCCGCCGGTCGGCGGTGGTGCGGAAGTAGTTGCCGAGATTCAGCGAAGTGACGTAGGTGCGATCCTGCGGCAGCACCTGGCGGATCGGCGCCTCACCCAGCGGCTCCGTCACCACAATAAAGCTGCCCACCGGCACGATGCGGCGCTGGAACCAGCGAAACGGCCCGACGTTGGAGCAGCCGGTCGCCATCAGCACTTTATCGGCGAGGATCTCTCCTTTTGCCGTCTGCACGCGGTGACGATAGCCATCAAGGCGGGTTAAGCCGGTTACGGCGTGATGCGGGAAAATTTTCGCCCCGCTGCGCGCCGCCGCTTCCGCCAGCCCGACGCCGAACTTGCCCATATGCATCTGGCCGCCGCGCTTTTGCAGCAGCCCGCCGTGAAAGGCGTCGCTGTTGACTTCGCGGCGGATCGCCACCTGGTCAAGCAGCTCGATATCCGGATCCACGGTGCGGCGCATCAGCTCCCACGCCTCGCGCAGCCCGGCGAAATGGGACGCCTTGCTGGCGAGCTTGAGCTTGCCGCACAGGCGGAAATCGCAGTCGATCTGCTCGCTGCGCACCAGCTGTTCGACGTAGCTCACCGCGTCGTCGTAGGCGCGGTAAAAGCGCGTCGCTTTCTCGATGCCCTGGCTCGCCACCAGCGAGGCGAAGTTCTGCGCCACGCCGGTGTTGCAGTGTCCACCGTTGCGCGCCGAGGCCTGGCTCATCACCTCGCCGCCCTCCAGCAGCACCACGTCGAGGCCGCTGCGCGCCAGGCTCAGCGCCGCCGAGACGCCGGTAAAGCCGCCGCCGATCACCACTACGTCGGCGCGCGACGGCAGCGAACCCGGCGCCACGCCGTGAAAGGCGGGCGCGGTGGCCTGCCAGAAGGATTCGAGTTTCATTGCGCTATCCTCAGAGACCGACCACGGCAGGCAGGCCGCCGATATCGTTGATTTCGGTGTAGCCGTAGTACGGGTTCGCCGGTTCATGGCCGCGATTAACCCAGGCCTTGTGCGTAATGCCGAGATCGTGCGCCGTCATCAGGTCGTAGCGGAAGCTGGAGGAGACGTGCAGGATCTCGTCAGGACGGCAGTTGAGCTTCTGCAGCATATATTCGAAGCCTTTCATCTGCGGCTTATAGGCGCCCACTTCCTCGGCGGTGATCGCCAGATGGATCGGCGCGCCCAGGCGCGGAATATGGTGCGGCAGCAGATCCTTCATCGAGTTGCTGAGCAGCACCAGCGGGAACTCGGTTGCCAGTTTCGCCAGCCCGGCCGGCACGTCGGGATGCGGCCCCCAGGTGGCGCAGTCGGTGTAGATATAGTCGCTGTCCGCCTTGTCCCACGCCACGCCCCACTTTTTGCAGGTGCGCTGTATCGCGTTGCTGACCACGTCGTAGTAGGGCTTCCAGGCGCCCAGCACTTCGTCCATGCGGTAGCGGGCGAAATCGGTGGTGAACGCCTGCATCTCGCTCGCCGCCACGCGCGCCTCGAAGCAGCGCGCCGCCGCGCCCGCCATATCGAAGTTAATCAGCGTGCCGTAACAGTCAAAGGTGATGTATTTCGGTTTAAACAGTGCCATGACGCGACCTCGTCTCTATCAGGAAAGTTAAAAATCGATCAGTACGCTTTTCTGGCGCTGGCAGGCCTGAAACGCCTGCCGCCCCAGATCTTTGCCGATGCCGGAGCCGAGAAAGCCGCCGGTGGGGATGATAAAGTCGCCGGAGCGGCCGTAGCGGTTAATCCATACCGTGCCGGCATCGATGGCGCGCATCGCCCGCATGGCGCGCGGCAGGCTCAGAGTGTGCACCCCGGCGCACAGGCCGTAGGTGTCGTGTGCCGCCAGCCGCAGCCCCTCTTCTTCATCGTCAAAGGTCTGCACCGTCAGCACCGGGCCGAAGATCTCCTGCTGCACCGCCGGGTTATCTTGCGCGACGCCGCACAGCAGCGTGGGCTGCCAGAACCAGCCCGCTTCGGTGTCGGCGAAACGCTCGCCGCCGACCAGCACCTCCGCGCCCTGCGCCTTCGCGGCGGCGATCACCGAGGCGACTTTGTTGCCCTGGCGTTCGTCAATCAGCGGCGCGTAGCGGCTGTCGCCGTGCCAGGTCACACCGGGCTGCACGCTGCGGCACAGCGCGGCGAGGCGATCGAGCAGCGGCGCGGCGATGGCGCGCTGCACAATCAGGCGGGTGCCGGCGACGCACGCCTGGCCGCCGTTGGCGGTAAAGCCGCGCAGAATGCGCTGCGCCAGCACTTCAATGTCGCCCGCGTCGTCAAACACTAGCTGCGGACTTTTGCCGCCCAGCTCCAGCGTTACCGGCTTCATGCCGTGCTGCGCCACGTCGCTCATAATGCGCGCGCCGGTCAGGGTTGAGCCGGTGAAGGAGACCTTGCGCACCAGCGGATGGGTCACCAGCGCATGGCCGGTCACCGCGCCGCTGCCCTGGACGATATTGAGCACGCCAGCAGGCAGCCCGGCCTGCAGCGCCAGCTCCGCCATGCGCACGGTGGAAAACGGCGTCAGTTCGGAAGGCTTGAGCACCACCGCATTGCCCGCCGCCAGCGCCGGGCCGCACTTCCATGACGCCATCGACAGCGGAAAATTCCACGGCGTAATGGCGCCTATCACGCCGTAGGGCTCGGCGATCAGCATGCCGAGGCTGCTGTCGCGCGTCGGAAAGAGATCGCCGCTGTATTTATCGGCGCACTCGGCGTAGAAGCGGATCGCTTCGGCGGTGAACGGAATTTCATGCTGCGCCACATCGCTAATCGGACGGGTGGAGCCGAGCGCCTCCAGCTGCGCCAGCAGGCTGTCCTGCTCGATCAGATCGGCCCAGCGGCGCAGCACCCGGCCGCGTTCGCGCGGCGCGCAGCCTGACCAGCCGCTGCTTTTCAGCGCCTGGTGGGCGATCTGCACCGCGCGGTCGACGTCGGCGGCGTCCGCCTCATGCAGCGTGGCGTAGATCCTGCCGTCTGAGGGGCGCTTCACCACAAACGCCGCGCCCTGGCTCTGAACGTGCTGGCCGTCGATATAGTGGCCAACCGGAAGCGAAACTTTTTCAGGGTCGAAACTTAACATGGAAAATTCCTTATTTTTCACACCCGTCAAACCAAAGGGAATTAGCGCTGTCGCAAGGCTTATATTCAGCGTTAATAAGCTCATGCAAAAAGGTAATGCAGAAAGTATGCCAGCCAGCTAAAAAATAAAAATGCGTTTAAAACAGCGCAAAAAAATTTTGTGCCGTATTGAAAGCGGAAATTTTGCGTAATTGCCGAAGGAATAAACAGATGATTTAGCTCACAAAAATCATGCATTGCCGTGGTGCACCGCGCATGAAACTTGCACTAAAATGGCGAACCACGAGAAAAATCTGACGCAGCGCACAAAATAAAAAAAGCGTTTGCTGCTTTCGCCGCAAACGCCTGCTGTAAGAAATTATAAAAAAGGGTTGAGGATTAATTCAGACTGCCAATATGGAGCGCCTTCTGTTCCAGATATTCTTCAATACCATAGCGCGATCCTTCGCGCCCGATCCCGGATAATTTTACGCCGCCGAACGGCGCCACTTCTAATGAGATCGCGCCGGTATTAAAGCCGACCATGCCAAATTCCAGCGCTTCGGCGACGCGCCATGCGCGACGAATATTCTCGGTGAAGAAATAGGCGCCGAGCCCATAGGGGGTGTCGTTGGCCATGGCGATCGCCTCTTCTTCCGTGTCGAAGATAAACAGCGGCGCCACCGGGCCAAAGGTCTCTTCATGAGCGATACGCATCTGCGCGGTGACCTCGCCGAGCACCGTTGGCTGCACGTACGTGCCATTGCCGTAGCTGGTTCCGCCGGTCAGCAGCGCCGCCCCCTGAGCAAGGGCATCCTCGATATGGCTGTTGACCTTCTCGACCGCGCGCGCGTTGATCAGCGGGCCGATGGTGCTGCCGGGCGTAAACCCGTCGCCGACTTTTAGCGTGGCGACCGCCTCGAGCAGCTTCGCCGCGAAGCGCGCATAGATACCGCGCTGCACCAGAATGCGGTTGGCGCAAACACAGGTCTGTCCGGCGTTGCGGAATTTGCTCACCATTACGCCCGCCACCGCGATATCGACATCGGCGTCGTCGAAGACGATAAAAGGCGCATTGCCGCCCAGCTCCAGGCTGAGGCGTTTGACGCTGTCGGCGCTCTGCTGCATCAGCATCTGGCCGATGCGCGTCGAGCCGGTAAAGGAGATTTTCCGCACCAGGCGACTGCCGGACAGCGCCGCGCCGATCTCCGTCGGCAGGCCGGTCACCACCTGCAGCACGCCGGCGGGGAAGCCCGCGCGCTCCGCCAGCACCGCCAGCGCCAGCGCCGAAAGCGGCGTCAGCTCCGACGGCTTGACGATAATCGGACAGCCCGCCGCCAGCGCCGGCGCCACTTTCCGCGTGATCATGGCGATGGGAAAATTCCACGGCGTGATGGCCGCCGCGACGCCGACCGGCTGTTTCAGCACGAGAATGCGGCGATCCTCGCTCGGCGCGGGAATGGTATCGCCGTAGATGCGGCGCGCCTCTTCGGCGAACCACTTCACAAAGCTGGCGCCGTAGAGCACCTCGCCTTTGGCCTCCGCCAGCGGCTTGCCCTGCTCGGCGGTCATGATGGTCGCCAGATCGTCGGCGTGGGCGAGGATCAGCTGATGCCACTTCTCCAGCAGCGCGGCGCGGCTGGCGTTGGGGGTTTTGCCCCACGCGACGCGCACCGACTCGGCGCAGGCGATGGCCGCCTCCGTCTCCGCGCGGCCCAGCGCCGGAATGGTCGCCAGCGTTTCGCCGCTGGCGGGATCGGTCACCGGCAGGGTTTCGCCGTTGTGCGCCGCCTGCCAGCGGCCGTCGAACAGCGCCTGCTGACGCAGCAGATCGGGATCTTGTAGTTGAAGACGCGACATTTCACTCCCCTCTTTGATCGGTTTTATTTCACTTTATCGCGTCGTCTCAGCGCAGGATGTTTTTCTCGCCAGGCAATAGCCTTAATCAGCGAGTTTTGTGGGCGGAAAGAAAATTTTATGCCGCGCGACTGCTATGCTCAGTTTTTAAACAAGGAGATAACCATGAGCGATCATATGTGGCGAGCGGTTGATGATTACTTCACCGAAACGCTGGTCAAACCGGATGCGGTGCTGCAGGGGGTGCTGGCACGCAATGCGGAGGCGGGCCTGCCGCCGATTGACGTGGCGGCGAACCAGGGCAAGCTGCTTTATCTGCTGGCGCGCATGATGAACGCCTCGCGTATTCTGGAGATCGGCACGCTGGGCGGCTACAGCACCCTTTGGCTGGCGCGCGCCCTGCCGGAGAATGGCCGCATCGTTACGCTGGAGTTTTCGCCGCAGCATGCGCAGGTGGCGCGCGCCAATTTCGCCGAGGCGGGCGTGGCGGATAAAATCGAGCTGCTGGTCGGCCCGGCGCTGGAGAGCCTGCCGCAGTTGCAGGGGCCGTTCGATATGATTTTTATCGACGCCGATAAGCGCAATAATCCACACTACCTGCGCTGGGCGTTGAAGCTGGCGCGCGTCGGCAGCGTGATTATCGGCGATAACGTGGTGCGCAGTGGGCGCATTGTCGACTCACAGTCAACGGACGAAAACGTACAGGGGCTGCGACACTATCTGCGCGACGTCGGCGACAGCCCGCACCTGACGGCGACCGCGCTGCAAACCGTCGGCAGTAAAGGCTGGGATGGGCTGCAGCTGGCCATCGTCGAGTCGCTGCCCGATTAGATCTGGAAGTCGATAACCGGCTCCTCTTCGCTCTGGTAGGAGAGCGCCTGACGTTTGATCTCTTCCAGCGAGAGGTTGGCGTTGCACAGTTCCATAAACTGCCAGACATAGTTGCGCTGTAGCTGTCCGCGCTTCAGGCCCAGCCAGACGGTATTGGCGTCAAACAGATGGTGGGCGTCGATGCGTACCAGCCCCTCACTCTGCTGGGTTTCACACGCCTGATCGGCAAGGATGCCGACGCCTAACCCCAGTTCCACATAGGTTTTCACCACGTCGGAGTCCTGCGCGCTCAGCACGATATCGGGCTTCAGCCCGGCGCTCTGGAAGGCGCGGTCGACGCGCGAACGTCCGGTAATGCCCTGACGATAGGTGATAAGCGGGTAACGGCTCAGGGTGCTGAGCGAAACCGGCTGCTGGTGCACCAGTTCATGATCGCTCGGCACCAGCAGCGCGTGATGCCAGCTAAACCACGGGAACGCCGCCAGGCTGCTGTTATTAACCAGCAGCTCACTGGCGATGCCGACATCTGCCTCACCTGCCAGCAGCATGGCGACGATCTCCTGTGGCGATCCCTGATTTAACTCCAGACGCACGTTGGGATAGAGCTGGCGAAACGCTTTGATGATGCGCGGCAGGCTGTAGCGCGCCTGGGTGTGCGTGGTGGCAATGGTCAGGATGCCGCTGGTTTCGTTGGTGAAGACGTCGGCCAGACGGCGCACTTTGCCCGCCTCGTCGAGAATGCGTTCGGCGATGGTCAGCAGCGCTTTACCCGGTTCGGTCATGCCCAACAGCCGCTTGCCGCGACGAATAAAAATCTCCACGCCCAGCTCATCTTCCAGATCGCGGATATGGCGACTGACGCCCGACTGCGAGGTAAATAGCGTGTTTGCCACTTCCGTCAGATTGAACTCGCAGCGCGCCGCCTCACGGATGATTTTAAGTTGCTGGAAATTCACGATATTTACCTCCCTTTACGAAATTGTTATCTCCGATGGTAAGAAGGTTTATTGATATCAACAAATAATAAAAACTTTGTGCTTATGCGTATGGGGAATATGGGTCAGTGGAAAAATGCCTTCTCAAGGTGGGTAGTGCTGGTGACCTCACAAATTAAACTCGCTGTGGTTAGAAAGACTAGAATGCATAAGTTCTCTACGCATACCTTAATAACATCATAAAGTGTAGGGACACATTATGCAGGCTTCAGACTATTTGAAAATGAAGTTTCAGAGCGACAGGCAGTTGGCTCTTTACGCCCAGCAGGGCGTAACGTCCACCTGGAAGGCGATGAAGGGGATCGGATCGGATATTTACGCAGGCGTAGAGCGCGTGAGTTGGTATTCATCATGCCTTATTCCCTCGTATCACGATGTATGCAGGCAATTATTTTCAGAAGAAAAAAGAATGCTGTACTCCGTTCGTTCTCTATATCGATACCGGGATGTAATAGCCCATATGCTTTATCTTTATTTTCAAATGATTATAGAGGATGCAAAAAATGGAAACCATAAAGACAGGGTGCGATCTGCTGATTCAACAGTCGCAAGCATGGTTGCCAGCATCCCGGCTGGCAAAGCGACTCGTCTTAGCCTTGCAGTCGCTCTGTCAGAGGCCTTATCCATGTCGGACGTTCTCTCGCGCTCAGTTATAGAAAGGCTGGCGGCAAGGGTGCCTAACGTTGTCTGGTTATTCCAAATATTCGGAACGGATCAGAAATGTGCCCTTGCTGCTCGCCGGCTAAAAACGTTGGATGAACAATACTATTTCATTCTCTATAACGCTCAATTAGAAATGCTTTATTACTTTATTGAACCTGTCTTATCTGAAGTCATAAAAAAGTTCAGATTGAACGCTATCGTAATTTTGAAGAAATTCACGATGCGATAAAGAGCGAATATCATGTTTAAAACTTTTTTATCACTTATTTTTAATGAAGGGCTTATTCTGGTCAGCCTGATTGGGCTGGGATTTTTTTACCTGGGATTTTTTCCAGCGTACTGGCTGCCATTAACAGTTATCTCAGTGGTTGTACTTATCATTGTGCTCCCCAAATTCACCGCAAAATTTGATAAGTATGATAAATAATCAACAAAAAAAGGAATTTTATGTCTAATCCAGCATATTTATGGTTAACCGATGAAAACGGCTCACCGATGGCGGGTCCGTCGCTAGTGTCGGGGCGCGAAGGCGCGATTGAACTGAAATCTCTTACGCATAACGTCAATATCCCTGTGGATGGAAACACCGGGAGATTAACCGGCACGCGCATCCATATGCCAATCATGTTTCAAAAGGAGTTCGACCGCGTCACCCCGTTGCTCTTTCGGGCATTAAGCACGGGAAAAACGTTGCAGTCTGCCATCATTAAAATGTACCAGATTAATGAGGCCGGACTGGAGCAGGAGTATTTCAATATTATTCTGGAAGGGGTAAAGCTAACCTCTATCACGCCCGATCTTTATCCCGGCAGCAACACAGGCACGCACCTTGAAACGGTGCTGCTACGCTATGAGAAAATTACATGGAAGCACTGCGATGGGAATATTCTTTATACCGATTCATGGAATGAACGCGCAACGTATTAATCATTGCGCTGATTGCCTGCGCTCCAGCAGGCAACAAAAGCGGCCCCGCAGGACCGCTTGCTTATCCTGGCTTACTAACTCACTAACAGCAGCGCGCGCTCTTCCGCCATCGGTTTGGTCAGCAGCGACAGCAAAATATCTTTTACCGCCTGCGCAGAAGGCGACAGCGGCAGACGCGCCGAGACGTTCAGCGACAGCGGCAGATTGAGCGCCGGGCTGTTGATGCGCGCCATCCAGGCCTGCGTCGATCCCACCAGCGAACGCGCGGCGGATTCCGGCAGCACCGTGACGCCCATGCCGCTGGCGACGGCGGCGGTCAGCATCGACAGCGATTCGATCTCGCCGATAATGCGCGCGCTGAGACGACGCAGCGAGAACGCCTCGTCGACCCGCTTGCGCACCGCGCTGTAATCACGCGGCAGGAACAGGCTCATCTGCGCCACCTCGGCTAAATCGACCGACGCGCCCGGACAGTCGGTCGCGCCCACTAAATAAAGCTCTTCTTTCATCAGCGGCATGCTGGTGATGCCCGCGGTCGGCGCGCGGTCATAGAGCACCGCCATATCAAGCTGGCCGTTCATGATCTTCTCATTCAGCGACGCGCCGCTGTTCTCATGCAGATAGACCAGGATGTCTGGATGCTGCTCGCGTACCGTTTGCAGCAGCGGCATGGTCAGCGACGACGCCGCCGTGCCCGGCGCCATGCCGATGGAAACCTGTCCGCTCAGCGCCTGTCCGGCGTTGATCACCGCCGTCTGCGCCTGTTCGCACTGGCGTAAAATCGTCCGCGCATGCGCATAGAGAATTTTACCGGCTTCGGTCGGCGTGACGCCGCGCTTGGTGCGGATCAACAGCTGCTGATCGAGTTCGTTCTCCAGCGTGGCCACCTGTTGACTGAGCGCAGGTTGCGCGATGTGCAGCACTTCAGCCGCCTGCGTCAAACTGCCAATATCGACGATTTTTACAAAGTACTTCAGTCGTCTTAAATTCATCTTGCCTCCGTCACTTTCCCCGAATGCCAATAACATCTGTTCTTGTGGCCTGCTGACCTCGTAGTAAACAAATTGCAATTAGCAGGCCACTTTTCGCGCGGCGCCGACGCGGCAGCTGCAGAAAAATCCTAACAACCCGAAAAATAAGCGTTTCTGATTACTCATAAAGAGGTAATAAGCGGCGGGAATGGCCTGATGACCAACGTTGCAGAGGCCAGTGCACTTCAGTGGTGCAGCACCTGCGTGCCAGACGTGCATAAAAGTGATGGCTCAGCGGGGAGAAGCGGAAAAAGCGCGGTTATCCAGCAGTAAAACTTATTTAGCCCACAAAAAGCCTGCTCAGCTCAGGCGAGCGAGCAGGCCAGCGGTGGGAATATCAGCGTTTTTTACGGTTGCGATGCATATCGATAGAGACAGCCGCCACAATAATGATGCCCTTAATAATGTCCTGCACGTAGGCGTCGACGCCAACAAAGGTGAAGCCACTTTTGATCAGGCCGAGGATCACCGCGCCAATCAGCGTGCCGGTAATGCGCCCGACGCCGCCCATCAGGCTGCTGCCGCCGATGACGGCCGCGGCGATAGCATCCAGCTCATAGGCCATCCCCATGCTTGACTGGCCGCTGCTGACGCGCGCCGCCAGCACCACGCCTGCCAGCCCGGAGAGCGCACCGGCGATGGTATAGACGATCACCAGGTACTTATTGACGTTGATGCCGGAGACTTTGGCCGAGGTCATATTGCCGCCGATCGCGTAAACATATTTGCCGTAGCGGGTATGTTTCAGGGCGATGTGGAACACCAGCGCCACCACCAGGAAAATAATCACCGGCATCGCGCCCTGGCCGATAGAGGTAAACCCGTCGGAGAGGAAGCTAATCGGATTGCCCTGGGTGTAATACTGCGCCAGACCGCGCGCCGACACCATCATGCCCAGCGTGGCGATAAAGGGCGGAATGCCGGTCCGGGTGATCAGCACGCCGTTCACCAGGCCGCACAGCAGGCCGACGCCGATGCCGGCGCCAATCGGCACCACCGCAGGCATGTTCACCAGCGACGGAAACATCGGCGACAGGCTGTCGGAAGTTTGCGCCAGGCTGGCGGCGACCACCGCAGTCAGCGCAATCACCGATCCCGAGGAGAGATCGATGCCGGTGGTAATAATCACCTGCGTCACGCCGACCGCGATCACGCCGATAATCGCCACCTGCAGCACAATCAGGATCAGGCGGTTGGTGTTCATCAGAAACGACTGGTCGCGCACGTACCAGCCGGCCAGTTCGAAGATCAGCGCGATGCCGACCATCACGATAAAGATGCCGGTATCCTTCGGCAGTTTATGCCGCAGATTACCGAAGAATGACGACTGTTCAGTTGCCGGAGTGGCTGTCACTTTCATGTTGCTCATGGTTGTCTCGCGCCTCATTCGGATGCCAGCGACAAAATGGTTTCCTGGTCGGCCTCTTCTTTATCGAGGATGCCGGTAATACGTCCCTGATGCATCACCATCACGCGGTCGCTCATGCCGAGTATTTCCGGCAGTTCCGACGACACCATGATGATAGCCACGCCACGGTTGGCCAGTTCAGAGATCAGACGGTAAATTTCCGCTTTCGCGCCGACGTCGATACCGCGCGTCGGTTCATCGAGGATCAGGATTTTCGGCTGCGCCAGCAGCCAGCGGGCGATCAGCACCTTCTGCTGGTTGCCGCCGCTCAGGTTGTTGATGATCTGATCCATAGTCGGGGTTTTGATATTCAGCCGACGGATCTGATCCATACAGTCCTGCGCCATCTTGACGTGGCTGACGAAGCCGCTTTTGCCGCTGTACTCCGGCATGTTGACGATGCTCATGTTCTCCATCACCGACAGCACCAGAAACAGCCCCGACTTTTTGCGGTCTTCGGTTAAAAAGGCCATGCCCTTTTCGATCGCCGTGGAAGGCGAATCGATGTTGACCGGCACGCCGTCGATCAGCACTTCGCCGCTGTCGATGCCCTCCATGCCGAACAGGCTTTCCATCACCTCGCTGCGCCCCGCGCCGACCAGACCGGCAACGCCGAGGATCTCGCCGCGCCGCACGCTGAAGCTGACGTCATGAAAGCGATCTTTGCTGCTGAGGTTGCGCACCGTCAGCACCTCTTCGCCGATGGCGTTGTTGAACTTGGGAAAGAGCTGCGTCAGTTCGCGCCCCACCATCTGGGTGATCAGCGACTGGCGCGTAAACTGCGCGGTGTGGTTACTGCCCACCCAGCTGCCGTCGCGGAAGATGCTGATTTCATCGGTGATGGCGAAGATCTCATCCATCTTATGGCTGATGTAGATAATGGCTTTGCCCTGCTCGCGCAGGTCGCGAATGATGGTGAAGAGGTGCGCCACTTCGCTTTCGGTCAGAGCGGAGGTCGGCTCATCCATAATCACGATATCGGCGTTCCACGAGACCGCCTTGGCGATCTCCACCATCTGCTGCGCGGCGATGCTCAGATCCCCCACCAGCCGGTCGGCCTTCAGGCGGATGTTAAGCTGATTGAGCAGCGTCTGCGTCTGCTGGTTTAGCCTGCCGTGATCGACAAAGCCAAATTTCATCGGCTCGCGCCCCAGCCAGATATTCTCTGCAACGGTCATGTAGGGCACCAGGTTAAGCTCCTGGTGGATCATGGAAATGCCGGAACGCAAGGCGTCCATGGTGTCCTGAAACTGCACCGGCTCCCCTTTAATGCGGATGGTGCCCCGATCGGGACGGTACATCCCGATCAGGCACTTCATTAAAGTGGATTTGCCCGCGCCATTCTCGCCCATCAGGGCATGTACCGATCCCGGACGCACGCGCAGCGAAACGTTATCGAGTGCCTTCACACCGGGAAAGAACTTGCTGATGCCTTCGGCTTCAAGCGCAAAAGCGGTCATACATCACCTCCGTACGGCTGAGTCGGGATCGGTTATTTCTGATTACGGTTAACGAACTGCTGCATATTCTCTTTGGTGATCAGCTGATAGGGGATATCGATGACTTTCTGCACTTTTTCGCCCTTCGCCAGCTTAACGGCGGCCTGCACCGCGCCTTCGCCCTGCCCTTTGGCGTCCTGGAACACCGTGGCGACCATCTTGCCGTTCTTCAGCATCTGCAGCGCGTCCGGGGTGCCGTCCACGCCGGCGATCAGGATATGGTTGGGGTTTTTGCCCAGCGCCTGCAGCGCGCCGATAGCCATCTCGTCGTTGTTGGAGGCGATAGCCTGAATATCGTCGCCTGCGGTCAGCCAGTTGCTGACCACGTCTACCGCGTCGTTACGCATAAATTTTGCGGTTTGCTTCTGCACTACTTTGATGCCGGGATATTTCGCCACCACCGCTTCGACGCCTTTGGTACGGTCGCGCGTGGATTCGTTGGCAAGGTCGCCCATCAGAATAGCGACGTTGCCTTTGCCGTTCAGCGCTTTCGCCAGCGCCTCCATCTGCAGGCGGCCCGCCAGTTCTGAGTCCGATCCCACATAGGCCATTTTGTCGGTCAGCTCCGCCTGCGGACGGCGGTTAACGAAGATCAGCGGGATGCCCGCTTTGGTGGCCTGGTCCATGATCGGCTTGACGGCGTTGGTATCCACCGGATTGACGATGATGGCGTCGACGCCCTGGCCAATAAAGTTCTGCACCTGCTGCAGTTGCTGCGAGACATCGCCTTTGGCGTCCTCTAGCTGTCCCTGCACGCCCTCTTTCTGCATCTCTTTCTGCATCGCGGTGCGCAGGATGGTCAGGAAGTTGTCGTCAAACAGCGCCATCGAGACGCCAACGGAGAGATCTTTCGCCATCGCGGCGGCGGGCAACATGCAGGCTAACAGCGTGACAGCGAGTGTTTTTTTGATGTTCATGAGTAACCCTTATTGTCGTTAACTTGCCGACGCTGCTGATACCGCGAATGAAAAATATCTTTTACATTCACTCAACGTTGCTGGCGGATTCCGGTCTGTTTATAGAGGTAAGGCTCGGCGTTCGCGCTTTTTTGTGACCAACCCCTCCTTTTTACAATCTGTTGTTTCTACTGGATATATTTTTTTAATCACGTTCCACTTTTTGCGAATTATTTCGGCCGTGATGATAAGCAGTTTATTTATTCCATTAATCTTGTTTTTGAAATTTTTATCATAAAAGCACTGAAACAGTTGTTTTAACATCGGCAAATAACAAAACTTTGACACGCATCTAACATCTGCAGGGAAATGCGTTTAAAGTGAGATCCTGTTGGCAGTTTGAAATCTCGCCGAATTTGTTGAAAAAGCGGCAAACCGCTGCTTTTGCGAGCGTTCAGTCGGGAAAAGTGAAATCGTGCTTTGACAAGCCAGAACGGCGTCGCTAATATTCGCCCCGTTCCAACGATTCCTCTGTAGTTCAGTCGGTAGAACGGCGGACTGTTAATCCGTATGTCACTGGTTCGAGTCCAGTCAGAGGAGCCAGATTTAGAAAAGCCCGCTCAGGGAAACCTGAGCGGGCTTTTTGCTTTCTCGTCGTTAGCGCGGACAGGCAAAATGCGTGGTGTGCGTAGGGTCTCATCAAGAAGAAAACGAATAACCGTTTCTCCTCACCTCACACCGTGCCAATGCGCCACTGATAAGACGGCGCCTGACCATTTACCACAAAATCCCCAACGATCCGCTCCTTATAAACCCGTGGATTATGTGACACCAGCGTGCGCGCATTGCGCCAGTAACGATCCAGCCCCAGCTCAGACGAGGTGGCGGACGCACCCAGCGCATCAAAAATCAGTTCCACTGCATCAAGGATCAGGGCCGATACCACGGTTTGCGCCTGCGCCACCGCCAGCTCGGCCTGCTGATTGGCCGCATCGGCCAGCTGAGGTTGTTGCTGTACCTGGCGGGCGTAATTCAGTTCCTGCGCGCTTTGCTGCACCAGCGCCTGAGCCGCCCAGACGGCGCTGTGAACTTTACCGACGATTTGCAGAATCTGCGGGTCCTGCGCCGCACGCGCGGCGTTGCCGTGCGAGTAGCTACGCTGACGCTGACGGACCGCCAGCGCCACCTCTTCCGCTGCTGCCTGCCCAATCCCGGCCAGTGTCGCCAGGTGCACCAGCTGATAAAAAGCCGTATCGGACGTGGTGGCGCTGGCGTCGTGGCGGGAGATATCTTCCGCCGTCACCGGCACCTGATGAAAACGCGTGGTGCCGCTGGCGGTAAGCCGCTGACCAAAACCATCCCAGTCGTCGATCACTTCCACACCCGGATGATGACGATTGACCGTCACCCCGACCCATACCTGATTTTCATCACTGGCCCCGATATTGATCCAGTCTGCATACAGCGAGCCGGTGGTATAAAATTTCTCCCCGTTGAGTTCAAAACCCGTATCGCGTGGCAGGACGGTGGTGGAAAAGGTAGCTTGCTTCGCACTGCCAGGTTCGCTCCAGGCATTACCGATCCAGTCACCCTCCGCCAGCCGGGTAAACCAGCGCTGCTGTTTGGCCGAATCGTCCGCAGTTAATATACTTTCGACAAAGCCGAAATGGGCGCGCAACGCCTGGGTGATATTAGAGTCTGCCGCTGCCAGCTCGGTCAGCAAGGCAAAAAGCTGCGGCAGGGTTACGCCATAACCACCGAACGCTACGGGCACCCGCAGCGCACCAAACCGCACCTCCCGCAGCCAGTGCAGCGGCACATGCAGCATTTCACGTTGTTGTTCACGCTGTAACGCTCCCGCACGAATACGGGCAAAGATCGGGCGAAAACGTTGTGCCAGCGCCCGGTAAGCCGCATCACGATCGCCTCCCAGCGCAGAAAATTGTGGTGTCATGCCTTCACCTCTTCATCAGTGGTTTTGGCGGCGTATTGCTCGGGATCGCGATATTGATGGGCGGGATGGCTGGCAGGGAGATGCGGCCCCTGACCAAACAACTTTTCGCGCAACGTGCTGCCTGCCGGATAGGCGTGACGATATGCACCCCGCCGTTGCAGCTCCGGCACCAGCCAGGCGATCACGTCAGCAAAGGTTTCGTGGGCGACAACGTAAGCGAGGTTGAAGCCGTCAACATCCGTCTCATTGACCCAATGTTGCAGCGCATCCGCCACCGTGACGGCGGAGCCGATAAACACCTTGCCCAATCCGCCGATGCTGCCGAACTCCGCCAGATCCTGCACCGACCAGTTTTCCTGCTGCGGCGCAAAGGTATTCACCAGCGAGGCAATCCCGCCTGCGGCATCTTTTTCAATCGGCTGGTGCGGATCCGCCCGTGAAAAATCCTGCCCGCTCCAGCCCGAGATCAGCGCCAGCGCCCCTTCTGGTGAGATGTACTGCTGATACTCACGCCATTTGGCCTGCGCTTTCTCATCGGTTTCATCGACGATAATGGTGATAAGTGCATAAACCAGCACCCCCTGCGGATCGCGTCCCTGCGCGGCCACCTGCTGACGCAGCCGCGAAACTGTGGTTTTCAGCTCGGGCAGTGAGTGTGAATTAACAAACACACTTTCGGCGTTACGCGCGGCAAAGCGCACCCCGGCGCCGGATGACCCCGCCTGGAACAACAGCGGCGTGCGTTGTGGTGAAGGCTCGCTCATATGCACGCCAGGCACCTGATAGAATTTGCCGTGATGACCAATGGCGTGCACCTTTTTCGGATCGGCAAACAGGCCGCGCTCACGATCGCGCACCACTGCGTCCGGCTCCCAGCTCCCCTCCAGCAGCTTATACAGCACCTCCATATACTCTTCGGCTCGGGCGTAGCGGGCGTCATGTTCCAGCAGAACGGGCTGCCCCACGTTGCGCGCCCCGCTATCGAGGTAGGAGGTCACAATATTCCAGCCAATCCGGCCGCCGGTCAGATGATCGGCCGTGGAGAGTCGTCGGGCAAAGGTATAGGGGTGTTCATAGGTGGTGGAAATGGTGATGCCAATACCCAAATGCTGGGTCGCCATGGCGATCGGTGCCGCCAGCTGCAGGGGATCGTTGACCGGAATCTGCGAGGCTTCGCGCACCGCCGTATCGATGTTGCCGCCATACACATCGTAATAACCGATCACATCGGCGATAAAAATGCCGTCAAACAGCCCCTGCTCCAGCAGCCTGGCCAGATCGGTCCAGTAGCTGATGTCTTTATATTGCCAGGAGCGATCGCGCGGATGACGCCATAGTCCAGATGACTGATGTCCCACGCAGTTCATTTCAAAGGCGTTAAAACGTATTTGTTTGCTCATTGATGAGTCCTGTCTCCATCGCACCGAAAGAAGAGGCCGCCAGCAGTTGGCGGGTAAACGCATGTTGGGGACGGCTGAAAATCTCCTGCACCGTACCCTGCTCCACGACGCGGCCGTCGCGCATCACCAGCAGGCGATCGCATAAATGACGGATCACGGCCAGGTCATGGGAGATGAACAGATAAGCCACGCCGAGGGCGGCCTGAAGCGTACTGAGCAGATCAAGGATTTGTGCCTGTACCGACGCGTCGAGCGCCGAAACCGGTTCGTCGCACAGGATCACATCGGGTTCGGTCGCCAGCGCGCGGGCAATCGCCACCCGCTGTCGCTGGCCACCCGACAGCTGCTGCGGCCAGCGTTCAGCAAGACTCAGCGGCAGCCGCACCTGTGCCAAAAGCGTTGCAATCCGTTCAGCCTGTGCGCTGCGCGGCAGCCCCGTCACATCCAGCGCATCACTGAGGATCTGCCGCACCGACCAGCGCGGATCAAACGAACTGAGCGGATCCTGATAAATGATACTGAGCGCCCGCCGCCGCGCCCGCCGCTGTGCCTCTTTCACCGGGGGCTGCGCCTGCGGATTGACCCACGGCAGTCCGGCGAAATCGACCTCGCCGCTATCCGGCTCCACCAGCCCCATCACCATGCGTGCGGTGGTGGTTTTACCCGACCCCGACTCGCCGATGATGCCGAGCGTTTCTCCCCGATGCAGCTGGAAACTCACCGCATCCACGGCGGTGATCTGATGATGTGCGCGGGTATAGGTTTTGTGCAGATTGCGTGCCACCAGCACCGGTGCCTCACCGGGCTGGCGCTGGCGACGGTGATCCGGCTTACGCGCGCCCGGTGCCGCCGCCAGCAGCTGACGGGTGTAATCATGTTGCGGGTGATAGAGCACCTGTTGTGCGCT
This sequence comes from Pantoea sp. Z09, assembly GCF_022394795.1. Taxonomy (NCBI): domain Bacteria; kingdom Pseudomonadati; phylum Pseudomonadota; class Gammaproteobacteria; order Enterobacterales; family Erwiniaceae; genus Pantoea; species Pantoea sp. Z09. Next base: position 1,434,412 of record NZ_CP092373.1, on the reverse strand, counting down.
GCCCTGCTCTGCCACCACGCCGTGGTGCATCACAATCACTTCATCGGCCAGATGCGACACCAGGTTAAGATCGTGGCTGATGATCAGCAGACCCCGCCCCTGCTGCCTGATCTCCTGCAGCAGCGCAATAATCTGCGCCTGCACGGTGGTATCGAGCGCCGTGGTTGGTTCGTCGGCAATCAATATCGGCGGGTCGAGGGCCAGGGCGCAGGCAATCAGCGCGCGCTGGCGCAGACCTCCGGAGAGTTCTCCCGCGCGCTGTCGCGCCCGCAGCGTGGGATGCGGGATCCCCACCTTCTCCAGCAGGGCCAGCATGCGCGCCTGGCGCTGTTGCCGCGTCCCCCAGCGGTGCGCGTTCAGGGATTCCAGGATCTCGTCACCAATGGAACGCAGCGGATCGAGCGATACCAGCGCATCCTGCAGCACAAAACCAATATCCTGCCCACGCAGGTCACGCCATGCTCGCTCTCGCAGCTGGAGCAGGTCTCGGTCGCCAAAGGTGAGCTGACGCGCCTGTACTTCGCAGCCAGGCGCAGACAGCCCAACCAGCGCACGCGCGGTGACGCTTTTCCCTGAACCGGACTCGCCCACCAGCGCCACCACCTTGCCGGGTGACAGGCGAAAAGAGATATTGCTGACCAGCCGTTTACGTTCGCCGTGCTGGTTCACGTCGATGGTTAACCCTTCCACAATCAGTTGCCTGTTGCTCATATCAGCCGTCCCTCACGCTTGCGTTGCAGATAGCGGCCCAGCACTGAAGTCGAGAGCGTGGTCAGCACAATGAATAATCCAGGGAAGAAAGTGAGCCACCAGGCCTGCTCCACGAAATCACGTCCCATTGACAGCAGCGTGCCCCACTCCGCAGCAGGCGGCGGCGCACCCAGCCCGAGAAAGGAGAGTGCGGAAGACCAGACAATCGCCTGCCCGACGCCCATGGTCAGCGTCACCAGCAACGGGCGTAGGGCATTCGGCAGCAGCTGCCGCAGGATAATGCGCGCAGGGGAGTGGCCTAACGCACGGGCCGCATCGATATAGCTGGCGTGACGCACCGTGAGCACCTGGCCGTAAACCATTTTGGCGTAACCCGGCGCATTGCTGATGCCGGTGGCGATGATTAACGGACCGATACCGCTGCCCAGATGCGCACTGAACAGCAAGGCCAGGATCAGCGTTGGAAAGGAGAACAGGATATCCAGCAGCCAGCCGGTGATACGCTGACCCGTATCGCCGCTTAGCCCTCCGGCCAGCCCCAGCGCAATCGCCAGCACCGCCGATATCATCACCGCCCCAACGCCCAGCAATAATGAGAGCCGCGCGCCATAGACCACGCGGCTGAACAGGTCACGGCCTGACTGATCGGTGCCGAACCAGTGCTGCACGCCAGGGTCCTGAAAAGCATCGCGGGGCGAAATCGCCAGCGGATCGTAATGGGTGAATAATCCGGGAAACAGCGCGGCCAGCAGCAAAAACAGCAGGAAAAGGGCGGCAAATACCGCGCCGGGGGCCACCGGCTGGCGTCGCGTTCGCGCCGCTTGCCGGGAGTCCGTTAACGTAACCGGTGAGCTACTCATCGTCTGCCCTCCTCAATCCGGGGGTCAATCACCACGTAAAGAATGTCCACCAGCAAGCTGGTGACGATATACGCCAGAGTGATCACCAGCGTGATGCCGACGGTGAGTGGCATATCCTGTTTCATCACCGCCTGATAAAGCTGACGCCCGATGCCCTGACGCGAGAAAATCAACTCAATCAGCACCGCGTTACCCATCAGCGCGCCAACCGCCCAGGCTGACAGGCTGACGGCAGGCAACAAGGCGTGACGCAGCACATGACGCAAACGCACCGCCAGGTCGCTGACGCCCCGAGCGCGGGCGCTGAGAACAAAAGGTTGTTCTATGGCAATGCCGAACGCTTCACGCATTACCTGCGACATAAACCCGGCCAGCGGGATCGCCAGCGCCAGCGACGGCAGCACCAGTCCTGCCCACCCTTCATCACTCTCTGGTGGGAACCATTGCAGGCCAAACGCAAACACCGACAGCAGCACAATACCCAGCCAGAACTGAGGCAACGCCGCGCTGAGGGTTTCAATGGCGGAACCGAGAGATGACAGCAGCCGATGGCGGCTGGCGGTCGTCAGCATGGAGATCAGCGCCAGCAGCCAGGCAAACAGCAGCGCCGCCAGCGTCAGCTGCAGCGTTGGCCCCACCTGTTCCGCAATCACCTCGGCCACCGGCTGATGCTGAGAAAAGGAGAGGCCTAAATCACCGCTTAACAGCCGTTTCAGCCAGAACAGGTACTGTTCCGCCACTGGCTTATCCAGCCCAAACTCGCGGATGGTGGCAGCAATGGTCTCGGGCGTAGGATTGGCCGAGGGACCGCCCAACAGCGCTCGCACCGGATCACCCGGCGTGAGTTTCAAGGCAAAGAAGGTGACGGTAGCGGAAGCCCACAGCACGATAATGCCGCCCAGCAGCCGGTGCAGGATACGTTGCGCGCGTTTATTCAGCCTCGCACGCGCAAGGCTATCGTTGAGGATAATGCTCATTTGCTGACCCACGCGTCATACAGCCAGGTTACCGTCAGCGAAGGTTCGAGACGGACATCGTGGGCGGTTTTGTAAATGCCTAAGCGGGTACTTTGCGGGTAGGTGCGCAGTTGCAGGTAGTTATCTGCGATAATTTTCTGTGCCTGATAGTAAAGTTTGCGGCGAGTGTCGCTGTCCTGCGTCTCCAGCGCCTGCTGGACAAGGGCGTCGAACGGCGGATTGTTAAACCCGGTATCATTCTGGTGATAGCCACCCGACCCTGCCGCACCGAGAAACGCCGATCCGAACAGAATTCGCAGCACGTCAGGCGTATTGGTGTTCCAGTAGCCGAGGCTGACATCGTAGTCCCACTTGCCCTGCAAATCGGTCGATGCCGCATCGCTGACCGGTTGCAGCTGGACATCAAAACCGACCTGACGCGCCGTGGCCTGCACCTGTTCCCACAGCGTGCGCTCTGGCGCGCTGGTTGACGCACCAATCGGGATATGTACCGCCAGCGGCTTGCCGTTGCGAATGCGGATCGCGCTCGGTTCGGCTTGCGTCCAGCCAGCCTCATCCAGCAGCTGTGCCGCGCGCTTCGGATCATAATCGTCGGCATGGGCAAAATCCGGGCTGTAGAATGGCGTCACCGGACTGAGCGGCCCGCTGGCGCGGTGGAAATGGTTGAAAAAGATGCTGGCCAGCGCGCCTTCAATGTCTGCCGCGCGTACAAAGGCTTCACGCACTTTCAGGTCGTTAAAGGGCTCCCGGCGGGTATTCAGCCCGCCGTAGGTCGGGTTGCCAGGACGATCTTTTACCAACACGGTGAGAGAACGATTTTTACTGGCGGCGGTTTCTGATTCAGGCGGCAGGGCCTCGATCACATCCACCTTGCCGCTGCGCAGTGCGGCGAACCGCACCGAGGGCTCCGGAATAAAGCGCCAGATGATGTGGTCAAGCCAGGCCGGTCCCTGATGGTGAGCATAGGGCGGCGCCCAGTGGTAATCCGGGTTACGTTCCAGCACCACCTGATTCTGACGTTCCCACTTCACCACTTTAAATGGCCCGGAACCGACCGGTGACTGGCAGTTCTCATCACGGGAGCGGGCTAATGCGCCCGGCGCTTCGATACCTAAAAAGCCCTGCGCTAAGACCTCAAGAAAGGCCGCATAGGGCGTGGAGAGGTGCACCACGGCGGTATATTCATCTGGCGTATCGGTGGATAGATACTGGCGGATATATCCCCCGGCAGTAGAGGATTGCGTGGCGGGGTTCGCCATATGATCCAGATTCGCTTTCACCGCCTGCGAGGTAAATTTTTCGCCGTTGGTGAATTTCACATCGTCGCGTAAATGAAAGGTGTACGTTTTACCATCTGCCGACACCTGCCAGCTTTTTGCCAGCCAGGGGTGGATCGCGCCTTTATCATCCATCGAGACCAGCGAATCAAGAAATTGCTGGGCGACAAACACCTGCGGCATATCGCCATCAACATGCGGGTCGAGGCAGGTGGGTTCGCGGTCGGTGGCATAAATCAGCGTCCCGCCCTGCACCGGCGTATCGGCAGCCTGGGCTACAGGCATCATGGCGACGCCACAGAGAATAACTAACGGGGGAAGTAATCCGCGACGAGTCTTAATTCCTTTTTTAAGCAAAGCATATTTGTTTTTAAATAAAGTCATAATTATTCTCTGATTGCGATGATGCCTGCCCGAAATTGGCAAACGAATAACTGATAGCAATCCCGGATAATCTTGTCTAACAACAAAAGCGCATTAATTATCCTTTGCCATTAATATCAGCGAGCTGATGAATTATTTAACACTGCAATGCGTAAAGATAATAAGTGAAAGAGACATTGCTGTTGATAAATAATGAATAACACGCTTAAAAGGCGGGTTTATTTTAAGTACATTCCCATTCCGGTTTATTGCATAACCTTAAGCCTGTATATGAATAAACTTTGCCACAATTGGTATTTCCCCTCTTAATAACCCTTTGTTATCCCTGTGGTTCCTTTTTCTGCTATTTTGAGAACCCCCGTGGAAATTTACTGGTATCTGACCGCGCCAGACGGTCATCAACCCTGGACCGCCTCCGGCAGCCGCCAGGTCAACTACGCCTATTTCCAGCAGGTCGCCCGTGCGGTAGATCATCTCGGTTTTACCGGCGCGCTGCTGGCGACCGGTGCACATGACCCCTGGATTCTGGGGGCGTCACTCATTCCCTATACCGAACGCATGAAGTTCCTGATTGCCATCCAGCCGGGTCTGATCTCCCCCACCCTGCTTGCCAAAATGGCCGTGACGTTTAACCAGTTTTCAAAAGGCCGGGTGCTGCTAAACGTGGTCAGCGGTGATAAAAACACGCTGGGCGCTTACGGCATGCACCTCGATCACGATGCGCGATATGATCTCAGTGACGAATTTTTGCAGGTATTACGCCCCCTGCTTAATGAAGAAAATGTCAGCTTCAAAGGGGAACATCTGGATATTGAGAACGCCAGGCTGGCATTGAGCAACGGGGGATATCCCCGGCCACCGCTATGGTTTGGTGGCTCCTCTGAAGCGGCACAGGAAGTCGCGGCAAAACATATCGACACCTATCTCTCCTGGGGAGAGACGCCCCCGCAGGCCGCAGAAAAGATCGCTCAGGTGAAAGCCAGAGCCGCTAAACACCATCGCCAGCTACGCTACGGCATTCGCCTTTATGTGATTGTGCGCGAAACCGATGAACTTGCATGGCAGGCGGTAGACGCACTCTATGCCTCGATGGACAACAGTGCCATTGCCGCCCGAAAGCACCTGGCCCGGGGTTCAGACTCCGTAGGTCAGTCCCGCATGAGTGCACTGCACAATGACCAGAAGCCCGCCGATCCGCGCGACCTGGAGATCTACCCCGGACTGTGGGCCGGCATTGGTCTGGTGCGTCCTGGGCCTGGCACCGCTATCGTCGGCAGTCCGGAAACGGTAGAACGCACCCTGCGTGCCTATCAGCAGGCGGGGGTTGACGTGTTTATCCTGTCCGGCTTCCCCCTGCTGGAGGAAGCCTATCGCTTTAGCGAACTGGTGATGCCACGACTGTCACTCACGCCCCCTGACGAAGCGGCAAAAAATAGCTTTACCTGGGGAAATCTGTGGGATCGCCCGGTCGAGAGTGGAGAACAAGCACCATGAAATTTCGTCTGGGGAGTCATCCCAATAATCTCTCGCTGTTTATTCTGCGCCATCGTGGTGTCATCGAGCCGGCGGCCAGAGAGCGGGGCTGGCAGCTGGAATGGTTCGACTATACCCAGGGCGCACGCAGCGGCGAGTGGCTGGCTGATGAACAGGTTGATGTGGTCGGCACCGGGTCTACCCCGCCGATAGCGGCGCAGGCCGCCGGGCAGGAGATCTCTTATCTCGCCAGCTCGCCGCCGCGTGATAACAACTGCGCTTTGCTCACGGTGCAAAGCAACGACATCTCCTCGCTCCGCGATAAGCGGCTGGCGGGCATGCCCGGTTCTTTCACCGATCATTTTCTGGCGCGTCTGCTGCAAAAACATAACCTGCGCCGCGCCGATATTACCCTGCTGGACTTGCAGGGGCAGGATGCGCTGGATGCGTTGCTCAACGGCGATATTGACGGCTGGCTGGCGATCGATCCCTGGCTGACACGCGCATTAAAGATTGCAGGCGTCGTCGCACGCTCTGCCGTCGGCGATGAAATCATCAACCGTTCACTGTTCTGGACGCGCGCCGCCTGGCAGCAACGTTACCCCGAGGCCGCCGCCTGGGTCGTAGAACAGCTGCGCGCAAATGATGCCTGGATTGAACAACACCCGATAGCCGCCGCGCAAATCCTCGCCGACAAACTCAACGCCTCCATCCTGCCTGATGAATGGCTGAAAACCCTACGTGGGCGTCTCTGGGGGATAACCCCTGCCAGTGATGCCCTGCTAGCCGAACAGCAGCAGCAGGCCGACGATCTTTTTGCCGTGGGTTTCATCCCGACGGCCCTATCCCTGAACGCCAGGAGAGACGCATGGCCCGCTGGATAACCCGTACAGCTTTTGCTGCACTAATCGTGTGTGCCGGGCTGGCCCAGGCCTCTGAATCGATCACGCTGCGCATTGGGTTTCTGCGTGGCCCCACTGACTTAGCGCTGGCTAAGGAGAAGGGGACGCTGGAAAAGGCGCTGGCCGCGCATCAGGTGAAGGTCGTGTGGGCCGGTCCTTTTGCCGCTGCCGCCCCTGCTTATGAAGCGTTAAACGCCGGTTCAATTGACATGACCACCGGCAGCTCCACAGCGTTCGTAACCGCCATCGCTGCGGGTTTGCCGTTGCGTTTCTTTGCCAGTCAGGCCATGCCTGCTGAAGGTGAAGGGATTGTGGTACGGAATAACAGCGATATCCATTCGTTGCAGGATCTGCGTGGCAAAAAGGTGGCGGTAAACAAAGGCGGTACTGGCGAGTACCTGCTCTCACGAGCGCTGGAGCGTGCCGGCATTCCGGAGCAGGATGTGACCAAAGTTTATCTTAGCCCTTCCGATACCGGCACGGCGTTTGTGGGGGGACATGTTGATGCCTGGGCGATCTGGGATCCTTTCCTCTCTCTGGCCAGAGAGAGTTATGACGCCCGTCTGCTGAGCAATGGTAAGCAGGTTGGTTCGGAAAATGCAGCAGGTTATTTCGTCAGCGAGGCGTTTTATCAGGCGCACCCTGAGGTGCTTAACTGGGTTTATGAGGTGTTGCAGCAGGAGAACCACTGGGCCAAAGCCCATCCGCTTGAAGCAGGCAAGATCTGGGCTTCACAAATGGGGCAACTGGGGAACGCACTGGCGGCGCAGTTGGGCAAGGTCAACACCGTTCCCGTCACGCCGGTAGATGAGGCCGCGATAACGCATATCGGTCATATTGCCGACTGGTATCAGCAACAGGGGCTGATCGCCAGCCACCCGGATATTCGCCAGCATGTCGTCACCCTGACGCCTTAAAACCCTGTGATGAGTAAAACATAATGACGCAACCGGCTATCTCGCATATTTCGTTTCTCACACCGGGTAATTATTCTGATAACGCACCGCTTCAGGGTCTTGAACAGACGTTACAGCTGTTCGAACTCGGTGAACAGCTGGGTTTTAATGGTGCATGGGTCCGCCAGCGGCATCTGGAGCATGGCGTCTCGTCCGCCAGCACCTTTCTCGCCGCCGCCACGCAGCGTACCCGCCAGATAGAACTAGGCAGCGCCGTGATTCAGATGGGGTATGAGAGTCCCTTTCGTCTGGCCGAAGACCTGGCGACAGTGGATATTCTCGCCAGAGGACGGCTGAATGTCGGCCTGAGTGCAGGCGCACCCAATCATCTTGAATTAATAGGGGCTTCCGTCTGGGGAGAAGCCTGGCAGCAGCAGGATTTTTCTTACCAGCGCGTGCTGAGTTTGCGCGATAACCTGAGTGGCCGCTTGTTCGGCGATGACAACACGGTCATTCACTCACCCGGCAATACCCAACGCCCGCGCGTTCAGCCCTTTTCCGCCGGTCTGGTCGACCGATTGTGGTACGGCGGAGGATCGCTACGCTCGGCGCGCTGGGCAGGCAGCAACGGGTTTAATCTCCTCACGGGCAATCTCACCTCTGGAGAAGAAACGGACGATTTTTACCAGGCACAGCTGGCGCAAATTCAGCTGTATCGGGAAAATCTTGTGGCGTCTGGCCAGCGACAGGCACGCATCGCCCTGGGACGCGTCATCATTCCCACCGACAGTGCGGATGCCACCACCCGCAGACATTATCAGCAGTTTGCCGCCAGCCGCTACCAACGCACTCTGGCACCGCAGGGACCCCGACGCACCCTGTTCTCTCAGGATATCGTGGGCAGTGCGGAGCAGATTCTTGAACGGCTGCTGCATGATCCCGTCTTACCTCTGGTGAATGAGCTGAGAATTGAACTGCCTTATGAATTGCGTTACGCGGAGTACAGCCAGATTATCAGCGATTTTGCCACGCTGATTGCGCCAGAGCTGGGCTGGACATCGCTGCCGCACGCTACTCATGTTGGGGCCGAATGAAAGCCGGAAAGCCAGCGGCACATCACCTTGCCGCGGCTTTCCGGTTTTGTGCTGAGCTAACTTATCAGTGCAGTGACGGTAATCACCGCCAAAGGGGCGCAGGCCCGGTCTGCAGAATTGCAGGGTTACTATGACCTGGAAGGCGCGCTGGTTCACTACGCCGCCAGCACCGGGGTTGATCTCTCGCAACATAATATTGATACCCCGCTCAAGTGGCGTCACACCCACTCCAACCAGTCGCTGCTGAAAATGGTGGCGGGTGCCGAAGGTGAACCCCGGAAAACCCGGCGCTTAACGGCCTGCGCCGCACCACAAGACGAAGCATGTGGGGTCAGCTCAGCTTTGTCCCGCCGCGTGGATGGCGAGCGGGACAGCCCCTGTTAAACCTGCGGCAGCGGCGCCAGCTCCAGGCTCGATCGGAAATCATCCCCCACATAATCACCGTCCAGCAAATCGCGTCTGCGCAATTCCGGCAGCAGCCCGTTCAGCAGTAGATCCTCTTGATCCGGCTGCCCCAGGCCGTGCAGCGAAATCACATCCAGCACACCCGCCTGATAACGCTGTTCGATCGCGTCGGCCAGCGTTTCCGGCGTACCTGCGGTAAACCAGTGGCCGGTCTCCTCTGCTTTAATAATCAGCTCGCGCAGCGTCAGCCCCTCCAGCGCAAAGCGGCGGAAGATGGCGGCGCGGCCCTGACGGCGATGCACCTGTGCCAGCGCCGGGATCAGCGCGGCGGGTAGCGGCTGGTCGAGCGGCAGATCGCGCAGGTCGAGTTCGCCGCCCAGCATATCGGCGACGCGCAGTCTGCCCTGCTCATAGTTAATGCGCTCATGCTTTTCGCGCAGGCGGCGCGCTACGTCGGCATCGCTCTCGCCGATAATGGCGTGGAAAGAGTTCATGATCAGCGGCGGGTTATGTTCACGACCGAAACGCCGCGCGCGCTGCTGCACGTCGGCAACAAACGTCTGCGCCGCCTCAAAGGTCGGCTGCGAGGTGTAAATCACCTCGGCAAAGCGCGCGCCGAGCGAAACGCCCGCCTCTGACTGCCCGGCCTGGAACTGAACCGGCCGACGCTGCGGCGGCGGCGGCACGTTCAGCGGCCCGGCGACCTGAAAGTAGTCGCCGCGATAGTGAATCGCCTTTAGCTTCGCAGGATCAATTTTGATGCCGCCGCTGGGGGTGCGCTGCACCGCATCGCGCTGGTTGGCGTCGAACAGCGCGTTAATCACCTCAATAAATTCGCTGGCGCGCGCATAGCGTGCTTCCGGCGGCGGCAGCGCGCCCTCGCCGAAATTCTCTTCGCCAACCGACGAGGTGACCGCATTCCAGCCGGCGCGGCCGCCGCTGAGATGATCGAGCGTGCCGATCTGGCGCGCCAGATGGTAGGGATGCAGCCAGCTGGTGCTGACAGTGGCGATCAGGCCGATATGCGAGGTGGCCTGACTCAGCGCCGCCAGCGCCATCAGCGGATCCTGACTGCCGGTGGTGCCCGCCAGTCCGGCAGGATCCGCCTGCAGCAGATCGGCGGTAAAGAGGCCGGTAATCTTCTCGCGCTCGGCGATTTTCGCCAGCGCGATGGCGCGCTTAATGCCGGTATCGGGCGCGCTGTCGTTGCCTGCCGCGATAACGCTGGCCGCGCCGACCAGGGTTTTCAGTTTTCTGCGATGAGATGGCGTCACGATGCGATCCTCCTTTGAGCGGTGAAGTCTGTTTTAACGCGCTGCAGCGCGTCGGCGTCGGTCAGCAGGCGCAGCCCGACGCGCGCCAGCACGCGCGCGCCGACGATCAGCGCCTGATAGCCCTGTTCAGAATTCGCCGCTTCGCGAAACGGCACGGTATGGAAAATAAGATCGTCAGGGCCGATTTTCAGCCAGGGATGCGCCGTCGGCACCGCGTGGCTGATATCTCCCGCGTCGGTGGAGACCTTGCTGCGCTGAGGCGACAGGTCGACCTGCTCGCCCGCCGCCGTCAGCTCTTCCAGCAGCAGCGCATCAAGGGCAGGATTGAGCAGAAAGTCGCGCGGCCCGACCTGATGATCGATCGCTACCCGCGTGCCGGTGGCCAGCGCCACGCCGTCGGCGATGGCGCGCAAACGCGGCTCCAGCGCCTCTACCTGCTCGCGACTGTCGGCGCGAATGTAGTAGTGCGCCGCCGCGTATTCAGGGATCACGTTCGGCGCCTGGCCGCCGTTGGTGATAATGCCGTGCACCCGCACGCCATCCGGCAGCTGCTGGCGCAGCACGCTGATGCCGTTGTAGAGCAGCACCAGCGCGTCGAGGGCATTGAGGCCTTCATGCGGCGCGCTGGCGGCGTGCGACGGCCTGCCGTAAAAATGAAAATAGAGGTGGTTATTCGCCAGCGTCGCCTCGGTAAGCCGCGTCTTCCCTGCCGGATGTGCCATCAGCGCCGCATCGACGCCGTCGAGCAGCCCCGCCTCGACAAAGCGTTTTTTCACGTTGCCTTTTGGCCCGCCCGGCCCCGCCAGACCGCCCTCTTCCGCCGGCGTGCCTAATACCACCACGCGGCCGCCGGTCTGCGGCAGCGTCTCGGCCAGCGCGATTGCCGCCGCCACGCTGGTGACGCCGATCAAATTATGGCCGCAGGCGTGGCCGATGCCGATCAGCGCATCGTACTCGGCGAGAAAGGCAACCGTCGCGCCAGCTTTGCCGCTGTCTTTCACGGCATAAAACGCGGTCTCATGTCCCGCCACGTTGCGCGTCACCGCAAAGCCCTGCGCCGCCAGCAGCTGCGTCAGCTGCTCGCTGGCGAAGTACTCGTTGTTGCCGGTTTCCGGCCGTGCGAAGATCGCCTTCGACAGCGCGACGTAGCGCGCGCCATCCCTTTCCAGGCTGTTTTCCAGCTGCTGTCGGAGCATACTCATGGTCATCTTTCCCCCTCGTTGAGCGGCGCCAGATGGCGTTTCGCCTCCTGACGCACGCGCTGTAACACATGATGTTTGATATCGCCGTAGTGCGGCTCGCTGGCCAGGGTTTCGATATCCCGCTCGCGGCCAAACGGCAGCCGGATATCCTCGACGATGCGGCCTGGACGCGCCGACATCACCAGAACGCGGTCGGCGAGGAACAGCGCCTCTTCCACGTCGTGAGTGACGAACAGCAGCGTGGTTTGGGTCTCAAGCCAGGCGGCGCGCAGCAGCTCCTGCATCATCATGCGGGTCTGCGCGTCGAGCGCGCCAAACGGCTCATCCAGCAGCAGCACCTCCGGGCCAGGCAGCCAGGCGCGCGCCAGCGCCACCCGCTGCTTCATGCCGCCGGAAAGCTGCCAGGGCGCGTGATCTTCAAAACCCGCCAGGCCGACGCGCGCCAGCCATTCGCGCGCGCGCGCGTCGACCTCTGCGCGGTTATGCTTGCGCAGGCGTGGGCCAAACGTGACGTTCTCCAGCACGTTAAGCCAGGGAAACAGGTTCGGCTGCTGGAAGATCATGCCGCGCGACGGATGCGGCTGGCGCACCGGCTCGCCGCCGCACAGCACGCGCCCCTGCTGCGGCTGAGTAAAGCCCGCCAGCAGGTTGAGAATGGTGGATTTGCCGCAGCCAGAGGGGCCGAGCAGCACCACGAACTCCCCTTTGGTCAGGCTGAGGTCAATATTTTCCAGCACCGTCAGCGCCTCAAAGCGCAGCGTGACCTGCTGCAGAGAGATATGTTCGCTCATGCGTCTCTCCCGGCCCAGGGCACCAGCCAGCGCTGCAGGCCGAGCAGCAGCAGGTCGAGCAGATAGCCGATGCCGCCGAGCAGCAATATCCCCAGCATCACGATATCGGTGCGCAGATAGGCGCTGGCGTTGATCACCATCCAGCCGAGGCCGGAGTTGGCTGCCACCATTTCAGCGGCGATCAGCGAGGTCCAGCCAATGCCGATCGAGAGGCGGACGGTGGTGAAAAGATCGGGCAGCGTGTCCGGCAGCACCACGCGCAGGAAAATCTGGCGGCGGGTGGCGCCCAACGTCTGCGCGACGCGGATCCTGGCCCGCGCCAGCCGCTCTACCGCCGCCTGGGCGCCGACCACCACGCTTAAAAAGGTGGCAATAAAGATCAGGAAAAACTTTGACGCCTCGCCGATGCCGAGCCACACCACCGCCAGCGGGATCAGGGCGATTTTCGGCAGCGGGCGCAGGAACTGCACAAAGGGATTCAGCGCCGCCGCCAGCGGCTCCGACATGCCCATCAACAGCCCGAGCGGCACGCCGAGCGCGATGGCGCAGGCGAAGGCGCCGAGCGAACGTGCCAGGCTGACGGCGATGTTCTGCCACAGCGGCACCTGACGATAGCCGTCGCTCACCAGCTCCTGCGCGGTCAGACCGATGTCGGTCAGCGACGGCAGCAGCAGCGGATCGACCCACTGCCGCGTCGCCGCCGTCTGCCACAGCAGAAAAAACAGCGTCACGGAGAGTACGCTGACGCCGACTTTGCTACGTAGCCTCATGGCGCCGCGTGCGCCGCTTGCTGCAGGAAGCGCGGGTTAATGGCCGCATCCCAGTGCGCCGGAATGTCGCGCTTGCGCACTTCGCCGGTTTCAGCGAGGAAGCTGGCGGTTTTGCTCAGCGCCTGGCCGATGCCGCTGGCGTCCGCATCGTTGCCCTTGCCCAGCCAGGCCGCCGTCGCCTGCTCCTGAATCGAGGGATACTCCAGCCCGGAAAGGGTATTGGCAGCGGTAGTAACCGGCGCGCCCACCTCTTTCGCCACCGTCGCGGCGGCTTGCTCCGGGTGTTGACGGAACTCATCCACCTTCTGCTGGTGCACGCGCAGGAAGGCGCTGACGATTTGCGGATACTGCTCGGCGAAGGCTTTACGCACCGCATAGTTGTTGTAGATCAGATAGCCATCTTTCTGCAGCTCTTTGGTGGCGAACACCTGATGGCCGCCCGCTGCCTCCAGCTGCTGCGCAAACGGCGCCCAGACGTAGCCCGCGTCGATGTCGCCGCGCTGCCACGCCGCCACCATTTCCGCCGGGCGCAGCGGCAGCAGCGTGATTTTGCTGCGATCCAGGTGATGCACCTTGATCGCCGCGTCCAGCGCATACTGCGAGGTGGAATTTGGCGGATAGCCGACGCGCTTGCCCTCGAGATCGCGCAGATCCTTAATGCCCTCCTTGCCGATCAGCCGCTCGTAGCTGGCGATCACGCCAGAGACGCCGACGATCTCAATCGGCAGCTTGCGCACCAGCCCCGCCGTGGCCGGGCTGGAGCCGAAGTTGGCGATATCGATGGCGTTGCTGGCGAAGTAGTTGAGCGCATCCGCGCCCGAGGCGAACTGCACCCAGTTCACTTTGGTGCCGAAGGCCTTATCCAGCGAGCCGTCCGCCTTCGCCAGCATAATGACCTGCGAGCCGCCGCTGTAGGCGATGCGCACCTCATCCGGAGTGGCGCCGTGGCTAACGCCGCTGATCAGGCTGGCCGCAAGTATCAATCCCCACTGCTTTTTCATCGTTTTTTCCTTGTTAATGTCCTGACGACAGGCAAAAGCGTGCCGCCGCACGCGCAGAACGCGTGACGTCATTTAAGTATGTTGTAATTAAGTAGAGCGCTGCTGCTGCCAGAGGCGCGCGCAGACCGCCGCCATCGCCTCCGCCGGATCGACCGCCGCGCACGGCGGCTGCCAGCCGATAGCGCGCAGCGCCAGCGGCACTTCGGTGCAGGCCAGCACCAGCCGCTCGGCGCCGCGATCCAGCAGCGCCTGCGCCAGCCGCGCCAGCTGTTCCCCGCCCGCCGCGACATCGCCGCGCTTCACCGCATAGCAGCCAGGTACAAAATCGCTCGCCATCTCTGCCGCCGTCGGCAGCAGCGTCTCGATGTTGTGCCGCGCAAAGCGGCGCTGGAACCAGCCGGCGTCCAGCGTGCCCTGCGTGGCGATCAGGCCAACCGATGCCGGCGACAGCGCCGCCACCGCCTCTGTCGTGGCGTCGGCGATATGCAGCAGCGGCGCGCGACTGGCGGCCTGCAGCGCCTCGAACCAGTGGTGGGCGGTGTTGCAGGCGATAACGATATGGCTGGCGCCGATGCGGTTGAGCCGCTCAACGCCGTCGATCAGCTGCGGCAGCGGCGATGGGCCGCGACCCGCCAACGCCTGCTGGCGATCGGGAATTTGCGGCACGTTCCATACCGCCATCGGGATCTGCTGCTGGTCGCTGACGCTGTTCACCGCCCGCAGCAGCTGATACTGAAAATCAACCGCGGCGAGCGGCCCCATGCCGCCCAGCACGCCGAGCAGAAAAGGCTCAGCCATGGGCGAATCCCGCCTCCAGCGGCTGCTGATAGCCAAACAGCCCTGCCGCGCCGCCGGTGTGGATAAACACCACGTTTTCATCCTGACGGAAGCGGCCCTGACGAATAAGATCGACCAGGCCGGCGAAGCCTTTGGCGGAGTAGACCGGATCGAGCAAGATGCCTTCGTGCTGCGCCAGCAGCGTCAGCGCCTCGAGCGTACCTGAGGTGGGAATGCCGTAGCCGTCGCCGACGTAGTCGCTGTTGGCCACCACCGCCTCGCGCGGCAGCGGCTGCGTCACCTCCAGCAGCGCAAGCGTCTGCGACGCCAGGTTCCAGACGTTCTGCTCTTGTTTCTCCTTCGGCGCGCGCACGCTGATGCCGAGCACCGGAATGCCGCTATTGCTGGCGAACAGACCGGCCACCAGCCCCGCCTGAGTGCCGCTGCTGCCGGTGGCGTGCACCACGTGATCGATGCGCAGACGCTGCGCCGAAGACTGCCATAGCAGCTCCTGGGCGCAGGCGACATAGCCAAGCGCGCCGATCGGGTTCGAGCCGCCGCCGGGGATCACGTAAGGACGATGCCCCTGCTCGCGCAGCTGCGCGGCGTGCTGCTCCATCGCCTGCTGCATATCCGTGCCGTTGGGCAGATGGGCGATAATCTCGCCGCCAAGCAGCTTGTCGAGCAGCACGTTGCCGGAACGCTGATAGGCCTCGCCGTAGTCGCTGACGCGCTGCTCAAGAAAAACCTGCGCCTTCAGACCGAGGCGCGCCGCGCCGGCAATGGTCTGACGCACGTGGTTCGACTGGGTTGCGCCCTGGGTAATGACGATATCCGCCTTCTCCGCCAGCGCCTGCGCCAGCAGAAACTCCAGCTTGCGCGTTTTGTTGCCGCCCGTGGCGAGACCGGTGCTGTCGTCGCGCTTGATCCAGAGCTGCGGGCCGCCCAGCAGCCGGGTCAGATTGTGCAGCGGCTCCAGCGGCGTGGGAAAATGGCCCAGCGAAAGACGGGGGAAACGAGCAAGATGCATAGCGCACTCCTTGAGGTAATAAGTCACTGTTTGCAGGTACTTTATGCTCGCAGCGCGCCGATGTTTAAAAAGAAATAGTGCTATCGATTGCGGGAAAAGGCACAAGCGCCTAGCGGCGCCTGTCGATGCGCGCCACCAGCCGATCCCCCAGCCACTGAATACCGCACACCAGCACGATCAGCACCGCGATCACCGCTACCATCACCGCCGTATCAAAACGCTGATAGCCGTAGCGGATCGCCAGGTCACCCAGCCCGCCCGCGCCAATCGCGCCCGCCATTGCCGACGCGCCGATCAGCGCCACCAGCGTCACCACGAAGCCGGCCAGAATGCCCGGCAGCGCTTCCGGGATCAGCACGTCCCAGACGATGCGCAGCCTGCTGGCGCCCATGGCGCGCACTGCGTCGATCAGCCCGCGATCGACATCGCGCAGCGACACCTCCGCCACGCGCGCAAAATAGGGCGTCGCGGTGATCGACAGCGGCACAATCGCCGCCCAGGTGCCGAGCGAGGTGCCAACCAGAAAGCGGGTAAAGGGGATCAGCGCCACCAGCAAAATAATGAACGGCAGCGAGCGAAAGCCGTTGATGACCAGGCCGAGCAGGCGGTTGACGCCGCGATGTTCGGCGATGCCGCCTGGGCTGGTCATCACCAGGATCAGGCCGAGCGGCAGCCCGGCAAGCAGCGAAAACAGCCCGGCGATCGCCGTCATGATCACGGTTTCCCACAGCGCGTTGAGCAGCAGGTCAAACATAACTGGCGACATAGCCCACCTTTTCCACCTGAGCCTGCTGCTGATGCAGCCAGGCGAGAACCCGTTGCTCATCGGCGCCGTTGCTGGCCGGGATAGCAATAAAGAAGCGCACCACCGCGTAGTGCTGAATATGGTCGACGCCGCCCTGAATCAGGCGAAACGCGCCGGGCAAGGCGCAGGCGAAGCGCGTCAGCAGCTCCCCCTGCGCCTCTTCGCCGGCGAAGTGCACGCTGTAGATCGCCTCGCCCTGCTTCTGCTGGCTGAGACGCTCGGCGATGCTCTCCGGCAGCTGCGGCAGCAGTCCGCGCAGCAGCGTGCGGGTCAGCTCCGCCTGCGGATGGGCGAAGACCTGCCACACCGGCCCCTGTTCGATAATCTCTCCGGCGTCGATCACCGCCACGCGATGCGCCACCGACTTGATCACCTCCATCTCATGGGTAATCAGCAGGATGGTGATGCCGAGCCGCTGATTCAGCGATTTCAGCAGCGCGAGGATAGATCGGGTGGTTTCGGGATCGAGCGCCGAGGTCGCCTCGTCGCACAGCAGCAGCGCCGGGCTGGCCGCCAGCGCGCGGGCGATGCCGACGCGCTGCTTTTGGCCGCCCGACAGCGCCGCCGGGTAGTGGCGCGCCTTATCCGCCAGCCCGACCAGCGCCAGCAGCTCCGCGACGCGCCGATCGCGCTCCGCCTTCGCCATACCGGCGATCTTCAGCGGCAGCGCCACGTTTTGCGCCACGGTTTTCGCCGACAGCAGGTTGAAGTGCTGAAACACCATGCCGACGCGGCTGCGCACCGCCTGCAGCTGCTTCTCCGACAGGCCGGTGATGCGCTGGCCTTCGATTTCGATCACGCCCTCGTCGGGCTGCTCCAGGCCGTTGAGGCAGCGGATCAGCGTCGATTTCCCCGCGCCGCTGCGGCCGATAATGCCGAGGATCTCGCCCTTGCGCACTTTCAGCGACACCTGGTTCAGCGCCTGCGTCTCGCCGAAGCGGCGCGACACCTTGTGCAGACTCACCACGCTCTCCGGCAGCGAGACCACCTGCTGCGCCTCCTCCACGACGCCGCGCGTGGCGGCGCTGAAGGAGGCCCCGGCCTGCTCGATAACTGTCATGCTCGCTGTCCTTACCAGGCGGTTAAGCCGGTGCCTTTGTAGACCTGATCAAACACCTTTTTCACCGCGTCGTTTTGATAGGAGGCGACCAGAGTTTTGACCCAGGGCGCGTCAACGCTCTCTTTTTTCACCGCGATAAAGTTGTTGTAGGGGTTGTCTTTGACCGGCTCCTGAGCGATGCGGTCCGTTTTGGTCAGGCCGCTCTTCAGCGCCCAGTCGGTGTTGACCACCGCGGCGTCGAGATCGGGCACCGAGCGGCCGATAATGCCGGAGTCCAGCTCTTTAATCTGCACGTGGCGCGGATTGTCGGTGATATCCGCCGTGGTGGCGGCAATGCCCGCGCCAGGACGCAGTTTGATCACGCCCTGCTGCTCCAGCAGCACCAGGCCGCGCGCTTCGTTGGAGGGATCGTTCGGCACGCCGATCACCGCGCCCGCTTTCAGATCCGCCGCGGCTTTCACCTTTTTCGAATAGAGGCCGATCGGCCACACCGCCGTATCGCCGACGCGCACGATGTCGTAGTGATTAACTTTGATCTGGTTATTGAGGAAAGGCTGATGCTGGAAGGCGTTGGCGTCGACTTCGCCGTTCTGCAACGCCTCGTTCGGCTGGTTATAGTCGTTGAAGACCACGGTTTTGACCGTCAGCCCTTTCGCCGCCGCCTGCTTTACCACTTCGCGCCAGACATCTTCATCTTCGCCGCTCATAATGCCGACTTTTACCGTGCTTTTGTCGGCGGCCCAGGCTGAGGCGAACGGCGCCAGCGCTACGCCCGCCACCAGCAGCGCGGCAGAGGTGAGAGAAAGAAAGCCTTTTTTGACAACAGCCCCGGATGTGCGCATAACTATTTCCCCAAAGTGATAGTAACGTTAACTGCGGCCACCGCAGATAGCCGCAGTATACGCAGTTGCTTATATCCGCATTATGATTTTTACAGGAATGCTATTCCTGAAATGAATATAAACGCGCAGCCGCTCGCGTCGCCAAACGACCCTGGCGCGCTGTGATACCATACCGGTTTGATTTTCCTTGTTACTGAGCGCTATGTCCGACACCACACCCAAACGAAAAAATGACCCTGAAGGGCTGAAAAAACGTATTCTCGCCGGCGCGCTGACCACCTTCGCCGAGTACGGCATGCAGGGCGCACGGCTGGAGCAGATCGCCGAAAACGCGCAGACCACCAAACGCATGGTGATCTACCATTTCGGCAGCAAAGAGAAGCTCTATATCGAGGTGCTGGAGCAGGTCTATCAGGCGATCCGTCAGCATGAGACTGGCCTGAACCTGGCGGCGATGGAGCCGGAGCTGGCGATGAGCAAGCTGGTAGAGGCGAGCTTCGACTATCACGTCTCCCATCCCGATTTTATGCGGCTGGTCTGCACCGAAAACCTGCTGCGCGGCCGCTATATCAGCCAGTCGCCGCGTATCAAAGCGCTGAACCGCAGCGCACTCGACGTGCTGGAGGATATTCTGACGCGCGGCCAGCGCCTGGGGATCTTTATCCGCGAGGTGGAAACCATCGACGTGCACCGCCTGATCAGCAGCATCTGCGTGCATCACGTCTCCAACCGCTACACCTTCAACGCGCTTTTTAGTCCGGACAACAGCGAAGAGGAGAGTATCCGCCGCAATCGCCAGCTGGCGGTGACGGCAACGCTGCGCTACATCCGTAAATCGGTTTAAGGGAAGCGACAACGCTGTGATGGGCTACGCTTAACTGACGTAAATTTTCCGACCTCAACACAGGAACGCAGTCGTGAGCAGAGACGTCGAACGTTATCCCCTTCGCAACACTACCCTCAGCGCCGAGGACGCGTCGCTGTGGAACTGGGCGCAAAACGCCCGCGTTGGCAGCCGCCAGCAGCTCCATCAACCGCGCAGCGAAGCGGAGCTGCAGCAGCTGCTGCGCAGCACCCAGGGCCGCGTGCGCGTGATGGGCAGCCGTTTGTCGCCGGGCCGCATGCTGGCGGTCGAAGAGGATGAGGTGCTGGTGGATATCAGCGCCCTGACGGGCCTGCTGGCGCAGGACGCAGAGAGCGTCACCGTGGCGGCGGGCACCTCCCTTAACGACCTCTATATTCAGCTTACCGCGATGGATCGCATGCTGGCCGCGTCGCCAGGCGTGATTGCGGTGCAAAAGCTGGCGGGCGCGATGGCGACCGGCACCCACGGCCAGGGGCTGCATCAAAGCTCGCTGGCGGACGAGGCGCTGCGCATTCGCATGGTGCTGGCCGACGGTTCCGTGCGCGAATTCACCCGCGGCGAGCCGGACTTTCCCGCCGCGCAGGTGACGCTCGGCGCGCTCGGCATCGTCACCGCCGTCACGCTGCGCACCCAGCCCTTCCGCATCTATACCTGCCATAAAAACGCCGTGACGGCGGACACCCTTGAGCAGGATCTGCTGCGCTGGAATCAGGAATATGCGCTGAGCAAGGCCTGGTGGTTTGTCGACGACAACCTGATGCACGTCTGGAATGCCCGTGAAGCCAGCGCGCAGGAAAGCGCCGAGTGGCAGGCGAACGGCCGTGAGGTGGTGAAGCATGACGATCGGGGCGACGACAGCCTGAACAGCACCATTGACCAGACGCTGGAGCAGATGCACCGCGACACCCAGATCCACGGCAAAGGCGGCAAGCAGTTCCGCACCGTGACCCGCTTTCGCGACTTTACCGACATCACCGGCGATATCTATCAGCTGTTCTGTCGCGGCATCGCCGTGCCGCAGATCAACGTCGAGATCGGCGTGCCGCTTTCGCGCACCCCAGCCGTTATCAGCAAAATCAAACGCTGGTACGCCGCTAACCGGCCCCATATGCACTATCCGATTATTCTGCGCTGCACCGGCGCCTCTGAGGCCTGGCTCAGCCCGGCCTACGGCGAGCCGACCTGCTTTTTTGGCTTTGTGGTCTACTACGCCGACGACGGTTCGCTGTCGCAGGATGGCCTGCACTTTCTTACTGAAGTGGAGAAGCTGCTGGCGGAAGAAGGCGGCCGGCCGCACTGGGGCAAATATTACGACGCCAGCCGCTATAGCTGGCGCGACGTCTATCCGCACTGGGACAGTTTCCGCGCGCTAAGCCGCGAGCTGGATCCGCAGCGCCGCTTCAGCAACGATTATCTGACCGCGCTTTTTGACTGACTTTCACAGGGAGAGAACCATGTTTGCATGGGTTACGCTGCTGACGCAGCCCGATTATCTGGTGGGCGTGAAGGCGCTGCACCGTTCACTGAAGCAGAGCGGCACGCGCTGGCCGCTGATCGTGATGACCACTGAGGCGATCCCACTGGCGGATCGCGAAGCGCTGCAGGCGGAAGGCTGCGTGGTGCATCCGGTCGATCCAATCTATCCCAATAGCGCGCTGGAGCAGCACTACGCCTCGGCGCAGTTTGGCGAAGTCTGGACCAAGCTGCGCGCCTGGCAGCTCACCGACTGCGAGCGCGTGGTGTTTCTTGACGCCGATATGCTGGTGCTGCAGAACATGGATGAGCTGTTTACCCTCGATCTGGGCGACAACCTGCTGGCGGCCTGTCACGCCTGCCGCTGCAACCCGAATCAGATCGCCTCCTATCCCGCCAGCTGGCAGCCGGAAAACTGCCACTACACCTGGCAGGATCGCGGCGAGCCGGCGCCTGTTCTGCTGGATAACTACCTGAACGGCGGGTTTCTGGTGCTGACGCCGGACAATAAGGTCTTTGAGCAGCTGGCGGACCGCGTAGCCGCGATTGTGGATCTCAAGGCGTATCCCTTCTCGGAACAGGATCTGCTGAACGAGGCGTTTCACGGACGCTGGCTGCCGCTCTCCTATATCTACAACGCACTGAAAACCCTGCCGTTCCAGCACAGCCGCATGTGGAAAGAGAGTGAGGTGAAGAACCTGCACTTTATTCTGGCGAAGCCCTGGAAGCGCGATTTGCAGCAGCCGGAAGGCGAACGCGACCGCTACTATGCGCTGGATAAGCTCTGGTGGGAGAAAGCCGCAGGATAATTACCAGGGCGCGCGGCGTCGCGCGCCCTTTCCAGCTATACCGCCTGCCAGCGCCGCTCAGCGGCCGACAGCGCAATCGCTTCCAGCACCTTCTGCACCTGCAGCCCTTCGGCAAAATCGGGCCACAGGCGATCGCCCGCCGCGATGCCGTTAATCAGGTCGCGAATTTCTACCGTTTTCTGGTCATTAAAACCGATGCCGTGCCCGGCCGAGACGCAAAAGTTCGCGTAGTCAGGATGCGCCGGCCCGGTGAGGATCGTTTTAAAACCCTGGCGCCCCGCCGGGTCGTCGTGCAGATAGAGTTCCAGCTCCGCCATGCGCTCCTGAGTGTAGCGCAGCGTGCCTTTGGTGCCGGTGACCACATAGGTCAGCCCCATTTTGCTGCCGCAGGCGATGCGCGAGGTCTCAATCACGCCGTGCGCGCCGTTGCGAAAGCGCAGCAGCGCGCTGGCCTGGTCTTCGTTCTCCACCGGCAGCTGACGGCTTGCATCTTTTGCGTCGGGACGGGTTTTAATCACCGTCATCATGTCGCCGCTCACCTCTTCGATGTCGCCCACCAGATAGTGCGCCATATTGACGATATGCGCCGCCAGATCCCCCAGCGCGCCGAGGCCCGCCAGCGCCTTCTGACAGTGCCAGTCAAGCGGCGTCTCCGGCTTCGCCAGATAATCTTCGTTGTGGGTGCCGTAGAAGTGCACCACCTCGCCGATTTCGCCGCGCGCGATGATCTCTTTCGCCAGCTGGCTGGTGGGGTTCTTCATGTAGTTAAAGCCCACCAGGGTTTTGACGCCAGCGGCCTGCGCCGCCTGCACCATCTCTTCCGCGTCGGCCACCGACAGCGACAGCGGCTTTTCCGAATAGACATGTTTGCCGTGGCGAATCGCCTCCAGCGCCATCTCTTTATGCAAGAAGTTGGGTGCGCAGATATCCACCACGTCGATGGCGGGATCGCGCACCAGCTCGCGCCAGTCGCCGGTCGAACGCGCAAAGCCAAAGGCCGCGGCCTGTTTTTCCGCCAACGCAGGATTGACCTCCGCCAGCATCTCGCGCACGATTTCGCCCTTAAGGGCAAAGACCGTCGGCGCCTGCGCGTAGGCGATAGCGTGACAGCGTCCGATATAGCCGCTGCCGATCATGCCGATCCTGACTCTGTTCATCTACCGCCCTCTTATTTCATAATGAGATTTTTACGGAATATACATTTCAAAAAATCCACAAACAAACGGCAGAGATAAGAAGTGTGAGCGGCTTTGAAATCTTTATCTTGGGGCACAAAGCGCGCGCTTTAGCGGCCTGAAGCGGCGCGTGACGCCAGCTAAATTTTTTCATTACGCTGACCAGAGAAAAAAAAGGTTCATTATACGCCGGGCGCCTGCTCCGCCTGACGCGTCGCCTGTGGCGTTTATTTCAGCAGTTGGACAATTTTGTGAAAAAGGGCTTTGACATGGCCGATGCAGGTCGATAATATGCGCCCCGTTCAAGCGATTCCTCTGTAGTTCAGTCGGTAGAACGGCGGACTGTTAATCCGTATGTCACTGGTTCGAGTCCAGTCAGAGGAGCCATATTTAGAGAAGCCCGCTCAGGGAAACCTGAGCGGGCTTTTTGTTTACGTTTTGCCTGACTTATGAGCCATTTGTAACAGAGTGCTGTTGAGTCTGCTTTGTTTTGAATTTTGAACCTGCCAGGTGAAGACGTAAGATTTCTCGCACTTATAGCTTGATTGTAATGGTAGGTGGCTTAAAACCAGGATCTGGCATCACCTTTTTCCAGTGTGACGTAACTTTCTGCAAGGTGAGCGCAAACCTGCTCTTAACCGTTACTGCCACTCGCTACAGCAATTATATTCACTTAAAAAATGCTGCTGGCTTGAAATGGCGAAATGAGAAAGGCTTATTTGCCTTATATAGTTAGAAACCATAAGCAAATTTTTTTAGCGTGTCATTTTACAGATATCACCTGAAAAAAATGTAATAAAGCGCTTTCGGCCCTCTACGTCCTGCTTTTAATGATTCAGAAATATTGACTCTAGAAATGTATACAAAATTAAAAATTTATATTTCAATTTCTCCGAAAAATGTATGGCTCCAGGTTCCAGTCATTTATTATTCCGATATCATCAGGAAGTAAAAATGCTATATCTCTAATCAAATCAAAGCCATAATTCTCACCAAACCAGATTGAAAGAAAAAAACGAGCCATGATTTTTTCATTCTCAGCAAAAGTATTAATGCTTGCTATTAACGAATCAACTTCGCATGTCCCTTTCTTAAAATCCCAAAAAGAGCTAATTCTTTTGTACCCCGAAACAGAAAACAAGAAAAAAAGATATCTTTCACTTGCTAAATAATTGGAAATAATCATCTGCACCCCGCACCTTCACTATAACTATCAATAGCTAATTAATTATTTTACATCTATTTTAAATTAAATAGTACCGAATAGAAATCAAATATCCTCTTGACTTGAAAACACCTGAAGAGTAATTAACAAAGCATTGCCTGTAAAGTTTCTTGATATATCCATGCCAAACAGGTTAATCAAGGAGGGAACAATGAAACTCAGTCATATTGGGAACACAGATTTATTACAAATACACAACCTAAAAATCAACAACAATATAATTTTTGCTAAATGTGAGTTTCAAAATCCGTCTGGAAGTCACAAAGATAGAACATTCTTACACATCATTAACTCACTCGAAAAAAAAAGCGTGATACAGCCAGGAATGACACTGGTTGATTGTTCTACCGGAAACGGCGGTGCTGCACTTGCCTGGATAGGAAGAGAAAAAGGTTACAAAGTTAAGATCTTTATGCCTGAAGGTATGACGAAGGAAAGAATTGACCAAATCAAAAAATACGGAGCCGAATTGATTGAAACGCCTAAAGAGCAATTTTTAAATGGTTGTGTTGAAGCAGCCAGTAAATTTTGCATCAATAATATAAGCACCTATTACCTTGATCAGGCGGGATCTGAGCTTAACATGGAGGCATGGTACCAATGCGGAAATGAAATAGTTGATCAACTAAAAGAAAAAGGTGTCTCTCCAGATTACTTCGTTTGTTCAATTGGAACAGGCGGCACTTTTTCCGGGATAACAAAAGTTATGAAAAAAGCTTTTCCATCCCTCAAGGCAATTGGTATTGAAGTTGATAAATCAGCACCGGTGTATTCAAAAGTTAACGGTTTGTATTTTGAACACAAACCCCATAACTTAATGGGCCTGGGAGCCGGATTGCTCTCAAAAAATACAGATTTAAGTTTGATTGATGAAATAAAAGTCATTAAAGGTGATGCTGCATGGGAAAGAATGAGATCATTCATTGAAGAGGAAGGGATAGGCATAGGTCCAACTTGTGGTTCAAATCTTCTTATAACAGAAAGATTAATGGAGAAAGTAAATAATAAGGTCATAGTGACTCTATTTTTCGATAGTGCCTGGAAGTATCAAAGTCGCTGGAATGGCATTTACCCTGAATATTTATAATAAGGAATCGATTATGCTTTTAAAGGAAATTTACAGGAATGCAAAGGTGGTTAACTCTGGAAAAAGTTTAACAACTGTAAATGAATTTACAGATCAGCTACCGGCCTTGCGGCCCGAAGTACTCATTGAAGTTGCTTACCAGATGCTCAAAAAATTAGATGGTGATTTTGATAAAATAATTACCGAGGAAGATAAAGGCGCGCCTCTGGCAACTACTCTATCACTTCTGACGGTCAAGCCTCTGGCTATGGCAAGGTGGTACCCCTATAGCTTAGAAGAATATAACAGTAATGTTGTTCATATCAAGTCAGAGTATTTTGAAGGAAAAATGTATTTAAACGGAATTGAGCAAGGGGATAAAATAGTTATCATTGACGACACATTAAGTACAGGTGGTGCTATTACTTCATTAATAGAAGCAGTAGAAAAGGCAGGAGGAACTATAAATAAAATTATTTGTGCAGTTGAAAAAATACAGAACAGAGGTCGGGAAAGGGTTAAATTTTCAACAGGGCATGATGTAACTAGCTTAATCAAAATCGAAGTTTATGAAAATAAAGTCAAGGTGGTGGATTAATGAATCATAGCGCAGATGAAATTCTTAACAATTACCTTCAAGTAAAGAAGAGCATTTCAAGCATTTCGAATAAAGCAGAACTTTTAGCTGTAACAAAATTTCAAGATAAGGAAAAAATAAAACCGCTTCTTGATGCAGGCCACCGTATTTATGGTGAAAGCAGGATTGAAGAGGCAATTGAAAAATGGATAAATTTGAAAGAAGTATATAAAGACATTGAATTACATTTTATTGGAAGAATACAATCAAGGAAAATTTCTAAAGTCGTCGAATTTTTTGATGTCATTCATTCATTAGATAGCTTATCGGCAGCTGAAAAAATATCAAAATCCGCATGTGCAATCGGTAAAAAACAAAGAGTTTTTATACAAATAAATATAGGGAACGAACCCCAAAAAAGTGGCGTGCTGTTACAAGATGTTGATGGATTATATAAAGCAATAAAAGATTTGAGTCATCTGCAAATCGAAGGGTTTATGTGCATCCCCCCTAATGAGAAAGATGTTAGCCATTATTTTAAAAAAATGCGCGATGTTACTTATGGCTATGGCTTAGTTCAGCTTAGCATGGGAATGAGCAATGATTATAAACTGGCCTTAAAATATGACGCCACAATCGTCAGGGTGGGAAGCATTATATTTGGAGAAAGGGTTATTCAATGAAAGTGAATCATGTAACGATAGCTGTTCTCTCGGGCGTTATCTTTTGTGTTATTAGTGCGGCTTTTGATGTATTTGTTGCAAATTTAACACAAAAAATAAACCCTGTAATCTTCATAATTTACTGTTTTTTTACTTCGACAATAATATTTTCTTTGACAGGATGTATCAAGCAGAGATCCGCATACTTTACTAAAGCAAAAAAAAATTTTTCATTATTATCTTTCATCAATGCTGCGGTTTTACTTAACTGGGGAGGCCTAATAATTTCGCTAAAATATTTAGAGCCAGCTATAGTAGGTATCGCATCCGTAGCATGCGGCCCTGCTTTAACGATTGTAATATCCAGGAACTTTATGAAGAATACCTCTGCTTCCAGCAAGACAGAATCGGTTATCGCCTGGACGATCCTAACAGGCGTAATCGTTATGCTGATAAATTCATACATAGGCAGAAGTGGTTTTACTACTACATCTTTTACTGAAAGAGCAGTAGGCATCTTGTGTGTGATTTGTAGTGCAACAGGAACTGTTCTTTATACTTTCTTTTCAAAAAACTTAAATAATAAAGGCTGGAGCTCTTCTGAAATATTAGGCTTCAGGAACATTCTGATGTTAGCTTTAGCCCTGGCATACAGCGTTCATAATCATATACCGCTTATCCCAGGCAAAGAACTGTTACTTACTCTTTTTCTCGTTTCAATAATTGGGCATGTTATACCTATCTTTCTCGTTCAAAAAACAATAAGCGCCCTTGATCCTATACATGTTTCATTACTTCTGCTGTTGCTCCCTGTTTTTACGCTCGCCTTTCAACTCTTTGATGAAAGAATAATTATTTCTATAGAAAGTATATATGCGGTATTCGGTATAACTTTATTATTAACTTTTCTTTGCTTTACAAAACTCACTACCAGGCAGGGAGAGAATTAAATGAAAAGAGTGGCCATTATTGACGGATTTTCCTCAGGAAAATTTGTTGCTAAAAGTTTGTACAACAGGAATTGTGAACTTATTCATATTTCTTCTAGCGCGCAGCTCGATAGCTACTATTATAAAGGGTTTGAGGAAGGAATTTATAGACTGTCCATTATTCACGACTGTCTGGAAAAATCTTTGGAAATCCTAAAGAAATTCAATGCAGAATTTATTATAGCAGGATCAGAAAGTGGAGTAGCCTTAGCAGACCTGCTCAACAAAGAACTATTGCTTTCCTATAGAAACGATTTTGAAAGCGCATCCTGCCGTCGCAATAAATTTGATATGATTGAAGCTATTCGTGCCGCTGGCCTGAATGCGGTAGCGCAAGTTTGTATTTCTGAATGGCGCGAAGCCTCAAACTGGTTACATAATAGAAACTATCCAGTTGTCTTAAAACCCCTTACAAGCGCCGGCTCAGATAACGTTTTTATATGCCAGAACGAAGATGAAGTGCATCTGGCTTTTAATAAAACTAAAAATCAAATAAATAAATTAAATTTAATTAATGAGTATGTTTTAATTCAGGATTTCATGCAAGGAGTCGAGTATGTTGTCAATTTCGTCTCACTTGATGGGAACTTTTTAGTCACGGAAGTTGTGCGATATTATAAAAGGAAACTCAAATCTGGCAATGTAATTTATGATATTGATGAGCTTATTGACTCTTCGGCTGAGGAATTTGAGACTTTGGTCGATTATACAAAAAGAGTATGTATTGCCTTGGGTATTAAAAATGGCCCTAGTCATGCAGAAGTCATGCTTACCAAAGATGGGCCATGTCTGGTAGAAATAGCGGCACGTAGCGATGGAATATTACGCCCTGATATTTGCTTTTCAACTACTGGGTTGGGACAGTTAGAAGCGACTGTGTTATCTGTTGTTGATCCGCAAAAATTCTTATCACTCACCAGAGAGCCATTCTACAGATTAAAAAACTTTTCCTTTAATGTTGGCCTTATTAGTCCAGGGCAAGGTATTTTTAGTGATGTGGCATTAATAGAACATTCTAAGAAACTGCCCTCTTATAAAAGCATCGAACTTTATCTCTCTTCGGGTGAGCACGTCACTAAAACTAAAGATGTTTTTAGCCAACCAGGGACCATTTATTTGGTTAGTCCTGATAAAGCTCAATTGTGGGAGGATTACAAAAAAATTCGTGATTTTGAAAAATCAGGAATTTATTTTATTTAATTTTAATAAGTTAGAAATATACCTTATGTCGAAGGTCAATACCGCAATATCTCAATAAAGCCTCATAAAATTGTCATCTTATAAGCCAGTGCGTGCTCATCCGCTCAGGGAAACCTGAGCGATATTTTACATTAATCGTTTTGGTAACCGGCATCGTTACTCAGTCTGCCGCAGCTTTCTGATCCCCGGCACCAGACAGGCCGCCAGCGTTGCCGCCAGCACCGCCGCCGCGCAGCTCAGCAGCACCGTCTGGTTGCCGAAGCGCATCGCCAGCGGCCCCGCCGCCAGCTCGCCCAGCGGGATCGTGATAAAGGATCCCATCGCGTCGTAAGCGTAAACCCGCGCCAGCCGGTCGCGCGGAATATGGGTTTGCAGCGCCTGCGCCCAGATCACGCCGAACTGGCCGAACCCCATGCCGGCGATGCAGAACGCCCCCATCAGCCAGGCCGCCGATGCGCCGCCCGCCAGCAGCAGCATGGGAAAGGCGCAGAGCGCCACCAGCATCACGCCGGTGAACATCGCGCGGCGCGGCCGCCAGCGCAGCGCAATGCCGGAGCCGATAATCAGCCCGACGCTTTGCGCCGCGATCATCATGCCCCAGCGGGCACGACCAAAGGCGCTGTCGGCAATTACCGGACCCAGCACCAGCACCATGCCGGTAAAGGCGGCGTTGACCACCGCGAACTGCGCCACCACCGCCCAGACCCAGCTGCGCGAGGTAAACTCTCTCCAGCCGTCGCGCAGATCCTGCCACAGCGTAGTGTGTGAATCCGCAGGCTGCGCGCCGGTGCGCACCGCGTAGTAGAGCGGCGCCGCCAGCGCAAAGCCGAGCGCGTCCACCGCCAGCCCCCAGCCCGCGCCGATCGTACTGGTGAGAATGCCGCCCAGCGACGCGCCGATAATCGTCCCGGCGTAAACGCCCGACTGAATAAAGGCGTTGGCCTGACGCAGCTTTTGCAACGGCACGGTTTGCGGCACCAGCGCCGACGAGGCGGGCAGCGCGATGCCCGCCGCCGCGCCGTTAACCGCGCTCAGCATCGCCAGGCCAGCCAGCGTCGCGGCACCCTCTAGCACCAGCCAGGCGACGCAGCCCTGCGAAAGCGCGGCAACCACAGAAGAGAGCAGCAGCACCCGATTGCGCGAGTAGCGATCCGCCAGCACGCCGCCGAACAGCAAAAACAGCACGTTGAACAGCGAGCGCGCCGCCACCACCATGCCGAGATCGGCGGCGGAACCGCCCATATCCAGCACCGCGAAGGCGAGCGCCACCGGCGCAACGCTGTTGCCCAGCACCGTCAGCGTGCGGGCAAAAAAGAGATGGCGGAACGGCGCGGCGTGAAAGGCGTGACGCGGGGCGTTAAGCTTCATGGCCGCGCCCCCGGCTCTCTGTTGTCATCCTGATGCTGCTGATAGTGCCTCCCTGCCGCTGGCTGATAACTGTTTCCCAGGATCATAACCGGAGTCAGTCGCGCTGCCCAGACAGAACCCGCCTGTTCGGCGGACTTTGTGGCCGCCGACACCGATCGTCAACCAGGCCGTATGCGCCGCCGCCTGTCGCCCGGTGACCGAATAAAGGCGGTGCTGCCCCTCGCGTCGCGCCATTTTTCGATTATTCTCCTGTACATCCGTACCACAAACAGGAGTCGTGATGACGCCTCAACAGCAATCCCGTGGCAAGTGGGCCATCTTCGGCCTGATGTTTATTCCCGGCTTTACCTGGGCCTCCTGGGTCAGCCGCACGCCGTTTATGCGCGACACCCTGCACGCCTCCACCGAGCTGATGGGCATGATCCTGTTCGGCTTCTCCTGCGGGTCGATGCTCGGCGTGCTGCTGGCTGGCAAGCTCATTGCCCAGCTCGGCACGCGGCGCGTAATGCGCTACGGCATCGCGCTGCTGCTGAGCGGGCTGGTGCTGATGGCGCTCGGACTGGCGTTCGCCACCGCGTGGGGCGTTTTTGCCAGCCTGCTGCTGCTTGGCTGCGGCACGGCGCTGATCGACGTAGTGATCAACGTCGAGGGCGCCGCGTTCGAACGGGCGCTGGGCCGCTCCATCATGACCACCATTCACGGCTTTTTCAGCCTCGGGACGCTGGCGGGCGCGCTGGCCGGCCTGTTGATGACCGCGACGATGATAAGCACCAGCGTCCATTTTGCCGCGGTGCTGCTGGCCAACCTGCTGATTGTCGCCGTGGCGCTGCGCCATCTGCCTGCGACCAGCGACGGCGAGCGCAGCGAACAGGCGCACGGCGGCGGCTTTCTGTCGCAGGTGCGCCATGAGCTGCGCGATCGCCAGCTGCTGATCCTCGGCGTGGTGATTTTAGCGATGGCGCTGGCGGAAGGCTCCGCCAACGACTGGCTGCCGCTGCTGATGATCGACGGACATAACCTGAATCACACCCAGGGCACGCTGGTTTATGCCGGGTTCACCGCCGGCATGACGCTGGGCCGCTTTTTGGGCGGCTATGTGGTGGACCGCATCGGCCGCGTCTGGATGCTGCGCGTCAGCGCCTTCTCCGCCGCGTTCGGCCTGCTGCTGGTTATCTTCTCCGATAATCCGTGGCTGGCGGCGGCCGCCGTGCTGTTCTGGGGCGTCGGCGCGGCGCTCGGCTTTCCGCTCACGGTGTCGGCGGCGGGCGACGGCCACAACAGCGCGATCCGCGTCACCATCGCGGCAACGCTGGGCTATCTGGCGTTTCTGGTGGGGCCGCCGGGACTCGGCTTTATCGGCGAACACGCCGGGCTGCGCATGGCGATGCTGCCGGTGCTGGCGCTGGTGGTGGCGGCGCTGTTCTGCGCCGGCGCGGCAGAGGGTCGAAAAGCGCTGGCGCAGCAGACAGGCTAAAAAAAACGGCGGCCTAGGCCGCCGTTTTCACGCTTAGCGCCAGCCTAATTCCGGCGCGACATATTTCAGAATCGCTTCGATCACGTGCACGTTATAGGCGACGCCGAGCTGGTTCGGCACCGTCAGCAGCAGCGTGTCCGCCTCAGCGATTGCCTCATCCTGCGCCAGCTGCTTGATCAACGCCTCCGGCTCTGCCGCATAGCTGCGGCCGAAAATGGCGCGCGTTTTCTCGTCGAGGAAGCCAACGGAATCCTGCTCCTGGCCGCTGCGGCCGAAGTAGGCGCGGTCCATATCGTTCACCAGTGCAAAGATGCTGCGGCTCACCGAGACGCGCGGCTCGCGCTTGTGCCCCGCCGCTTTCCAGGCTTCGCGGTAGGCGCGGATCTGCTTCGCCTGCTGCACGTGGAACGGCTCGCCGGTTTCGTCATCTTTCAGCGTTGAGCTTTGCAGGTTCATGCCCATTTTTGCCGCCCACTCCGCCGTGGCGTTGGAGCCGGATCCCCACCAGATGCGCTCGCGCAGCCCCTCTGAGAACGGCTCAAGGCGCAGCAGGCCCGGCGGGTTCGGGAACATCGGCTGTGGATTCGGCTTAGCGAAGCCTTCGCCGCGCAGCACCTCTAAAAACGCTTCCGTGTGGCGACGGCCCATATCGGCGTCGGTTTCGCCCTCCTGCGGCGCATAGCCGAAGTAGCGATAGCCTTCCACCACCTGCTCCGGCGAGCCGCGGCTGATGCCGAGCTGCAGGCGGCCGTTGCTGATCAGGTCCGCCGCGCCGGCGTCTTCCGCCATGTAGAGCGGATTCTCATAGCGCATATCGATTACGCCGGTGCCGATCTCAATTTTGCTGGTGCGCGCGCCGACCGCCGCCAGCAGCGGGAACGGCGAGCTGAGCTGACGCGCAAAGTGGTGCACGCGGAAGTAGGCGCCGTCCGCGCCCAGCTCTTCAGCCGCGACCGCCAGGTCGATAGACTGCAGCAGCACATCCTGCGCAGAGCGGGTGGCGGACTGTGAAGAAGGGGTCCAGTGACCGAAAGATAAGAAGCCAATATTTTTCATGATTCAGTTCCTTGCGCGGGCAGCCTGTGCCCCGGCGTGAGAGAGAAGAGTCGATAGGCAAAGGTTACGTCAGCCGTCGCTCGACTGATAGCCAATAGTTTTCAACCGTATCATCAAGATTTTCGACATAAGTAAGAGAGAGAAGATCTTTCTCTTTTTCATCGCCTTCACGCATGTTGTGCTGAATTTCATCACACTCGGCAGGTTGCCATGACAAGAGGATCGTCTGCGTATCTCGACGCGCAGCAGCGCGCGCACATTCATCGCTGGCGTAAGAGCTGGCTGTGGCGCAGCGAGCTGCCCACCTGGCTGCTGATGGCCACCATCTACGGCGGCTGGTTCGCCACGCTGGCGCACTGGCGAACGCTGGGGCTGTGGCCCGCTACCCTGCTGCTGATCCTTTTTACCTGCTGGTATCTGTCGCTGCAGCATGAGCTGATCCACGGCCATCCGACGCGCTTCCCGCGGCTCAACCAGCTGTTCGGCACGCTGCCGCTGGCGGTGTGGTATCCCTACGGGCTTTACCGCGATTCACATCTGGCGCACCACCGCAACCACAGCCTGACCGATCCCGACGAGGATCCAGAAACCTACTACCTGTCGCCGGCGCGCTGGGCGCGGCTGCGTCCGTGGCAGCGCCGGGCGATCCACCTGCGCAACACCTTTCCCGGTCGGCTGCTGCTGGGGCCGCTGCTGGATATCGCCGCCACGCTGCGGTCGCTGCTGCTGGCGTTCTGTCGGGGCGAAGGGCGCGCTATCGCCATGTGGGTGATCCATCTGCTGCTGCTGGCGGGGCTGTTTTTCCTGATGGCGCGCCAGGGCTTTTCGCCGCTGTGGTTTGTGCTGGCGGTGAGCTATCCCGCGCTGATGCTGACCAAGGTGCGCTCTTTTTACGAACACCGCGCCGCTGCCGATCCGCTGGCGCGCTCGGTGAATAACGAGGCGGGCTGGGCGTGGCGCCTGCTGTTTCTTAATCTTAACTATCACGCGGTGCATCACGACCTACCCGGCCTGCCGTGGTATGGTCTGCGCAGGGTCTATCTGCTGTGGCGCGACGACTATCACCAGCGCAACCGCGGCTTTCGCGCGGCGGGCTACGGCGAATGGTGGCGGCGCTTCTCGACCCGCCCCGTGAACGTTAACGCCCATCCGGGCTGGCAACAGGATGCAGAGCATGAAGCGCCTTGCGTTACCGATGTACGACATTCACCACCCCAACACCCAGGCGCTGAGCGCAAAGCTGGCGCAGCGATTACAGGCGGATGTTGAGTGGCCAGAGGATCTGCTTAAACACTGGCACGCCAGCGATCTGCTGCTGAGCCAGACCTGCGGCTACCCGCTGATGACGCAGCTGCCAGAGGTGCAGCTGGTCGGCGCCTTTACCCTTAGCGCGCCGGGCTGTGACGGTGCACGCTACCGCAGCTGGCTGGTGGCGCGGGCGGAGGATGAGGATCGCGCGCTGGCGGATTTTCGCGGCCGCCGCGCGGTGGCCAACAGCCTCGATTCCCACTCTGGCTACAACGCGCTGCGCTACCTGATCGCGCCGCTGGCGCAGGATGGCCGCTTTTTTAGCGCCACGACGCTGAGCGGCAGCCATCGCCAGTCGCTGGCGGATCTGCGCGCCGGGAAGGCCGATATTGCGGCGATTGACTGTGTGACCTGGGCGCTGCTGCGGCGTCACGCCGCGCAGGAGCTGGCGGGCCTGGCGATTATCGGCGAAACCCCGCTCTGCCCCGCGCCGCCGCTGATTACCGCGGCGCAGACGGACGCGCAGACGCTGGCGACGCTGCGTGATGAATTAGCCCGGCTGGCAAAAGAGAAAGCGGCGCGCGCCAGTTTTATTACCGGCTTTACCGTGCCGACGCGCGAGGCGTATCAGGAGATTGTTCGCTGGGAGCAGCAGGCCGCCGCGCTCGGCGTGACGGCCCTGTAGCTCAGGCCACCTGCTGGCGACGCCTGGCGAACTGGTTCTCCGGCTCGACGAGGCCAAGATTTTCACGCAGCGTCTCGCCTTCATACGCCTGACGATAGATGCCGCGCGCCTGCAGCAGCGGGATCACCTGATCGACAAAGTCGTCGAAGGCGGTCGGCGTGCCGCCGCGCACCACGAAACCGTCCGCCGCGCCGCTGAGAAACCACTCCGCTAAGCCGTCCGCCACCTGCTGCGCCGTGCCGAGGAAGGTCGGACGCGGCGTCGCCTCTTCCAGCGCCGCCTGGCGCAGCGTCAGGCCGCGCTCGCGCGCGTTGCGCTTGATGGCGTCGGTGGTGCTGCGGAAGCTGTTTTCGCCGAGGTCGCCGATCGCCGGGAACGGCGCGTCGGCATCGTACTGGCTGAAGTCGTGATGCTCAAAGTAGCGGCCCAGATACTCCAGCGCCTTGTCGAGCGTCACCAGCTCGGCGGTCTGCTGATAGCGGCGCTCGGCGTCAGCCTCGCTGCTGCCGATAATCACGCTGATGCCCTGAAAGACGCGAATATCATCGGCGTGGCGGCCGCGCGCCACCAGCCGACGGCGCACATCCTCGCGGAATTCGCGCGCCAGCGCTGGCGTCTCCTGCCGGGTATATATCGCGTCGGCGGCTTCGGCGGCGAAGGCTTTGCCCGCCTCCGACGCGCCCGCCTGAAACACCACCGGACGGCCCTGCGGCGAACGGCCAACGTTAAGCGGCCCCTGCACCGAGAAGTATTTGCCTTTATGGTTGAGCGTGTGCAGCTTGTCGGCGTCGAAGAACTGGCCGCTCGCCTTGTCGCGCACAAAGGCGTCCGCCTCCCACGAGTCCCACAGCCCTTTCACCACCTCAAGATATTCACTGGCGACGCGATAGCGCTCGTCATGCTCCGGATGGCTGGCGCGGGAAAAGTTTTTCGCCGATCCCTCCAGCGGCGAGGTCACCACGTTCCAGCCAACGCGACCGCCGCTCAGGTGATCGAGGCTGGCGAACTGGCGCGCCACGGTAAAAGGCTCGCTGTAGGAGGTGGAAAGCGTCGCCACCAGCCCGATGTTTTTCGTCACCAGCGACAGCGCCGAGAGCAGCGTCACCGGCTCAAAGCGATTGAGAAAATGGGGGATCGACTGCGGCGTAATATAGAGGCCGTCGGCGACAAACAGAAAGTCGATCTTCGCCTGCTCCGCCTTGCGCGCCAGATCCAGCACGTAATCGACGTTGATGCTGGCGTCGGCCACCGCATCGGGATGACGCCAGGCGGACATATTGCCGGAGGCGCCCTGAATTATGGCTCCCAGCCGCAGCTGGCGTTGTGTCTGACTCATGCTGTTCTCCTTTATGCGACGGCAGGCCGCCAGGCGGGAAGCGCCGGCAGGGCCTGTAACAGTTTTTGCGTCCAGGGATGCTGCGGCGCGTCGAACACCTGACGCAGATCGCCGCTCTCCACCACCTGGCCGTTTTGCATCACCAGCACGCGGTCGGCGAGGTGCTGGATGACGCCGAGATCGTGGGAAATAAACAGCAGCGCGGTGCCGTGCTCTGCCTGCATGTCGGCCAGCAGATCCAGCACCTGCGCCTGCACTGAGACGTCGAGCGCGCTCACCGGTTCGTCCGCTACCAGCAGCGCCGGATTGGGCGCAAAGGCGCGCGCGATGGCGACGCGCTGGCGCTGGCCGCCGGAAAGCTGCTGCGGATAGCGATGGAGAAAGCGATCGCCGAGCTGCACTTCGTCCAGCAGCTGGCGCACGCGCTGGCGGCGCGCATCGCCAAAAATGCCCGCGCTGTCGAGGCTCTCGCCAATAATCTTTTCCACCGTGTAGCGCGGATCGAAAGAGCTAAAGGGATCCTGGGCGATCAGCTGCAGGAGCGCTCGACGCGCGCGGCGCGCCTTCTCGTGAAGGCGATCCCAGCGGCTGCCCTCCAGCAGCAGCGTGCCGCTGTCCGGCTCGGTCAGCCCCATCACCACTTTCACCAGCGAGGTTTTGCCGGAGCCGGATTCGCCCACCACGCCGAGGGTTTCGCCCGGATGCAGGCGGAAATGAATATTGTTCAGCACCTGGCGATCGCCGTAGGCCTTATTCAGCCCGATCGCCTCCAGCAGCGGCGCGTTGCCGGGCTGCGGGCGCGGCGGCAGCGGCGTCGGCTCGGCGGCGCTCAGGCGCAGGCCGCGCGTGGCGGGGGTCGGCACCGCGCGCAGCAGGCGCTGCGTCCAGGGATGCTGCGGCCGCGCCAGCAGCGGAGCGCTATTACCCTGCTCCACCACCTCGCCGTCGCGCATCACCAGCACGCGATCCGCCAGTTCCGAAACCACCGCCAGGTCGTGGCTGATCAGCAGCAGCGCGTGGCCGTCGCGGCGGCGCTGCGCCAGCAGCTGTAAAATTTGCTGCTGCACCGTCATATCGAGCGCCGTGGTCGGCTCATCGGCGATCAGCAGCGCCGGGCTGGCCGCCAGCGCGGCGGCGATCAGGGCGCGCTGGCGCTGGCCGCCGGAAAGCTGATGCGGATAGCGCGCCAGGCGGTTTTCCGCGTCGGGGATCCCCGCCGCCTGCAGCAGCGCAATGCTTTTCGCCTGCAGACTGCCGCGCGCGCCAGCGGCGCTCAGCGCGTCCGCCAGCTGCTGACCGATGCGCCGCAGCGGATCGAGCGACACCAGCGCGTCCTGCAACACATAGCCGATGCGCCGGCCGCGCAGTGCGCGCCACGCTTCGCGCCCGGCGTGGCGCATATCGTGGCCGTCAATGACGAAGCGATCGGCGCTCAGGGTGGCGCCGTCGGGCAGCAGCCCGAGCAGGCTGCGCGCCGTCAGGGTTTTGCCGGAGCCGGACTCGCCCACCAGCGCCACCGACTCGCCCGGCTGCACCTGCAAATCGAGATTTTTCACCACATAGTGCGGCCCAAAGCGGATAGAGAGATTGAGAATATCGATCACCGGCTTCATGCTTCGCCTCCTTCAAAACGCGCCTGCCAGTAGCGGCCCAGCGTGTTGACCGCAATCACCGTCAGGGTGATAAACACCCCAGGCCAGACCGCGATCCACCAGGCGTTGCGCAGATAGTTGCGCCCTTCCGCCAGCATCAGCCCCCACTCTGCGGTTGGCGGCTGTGGCCCCATGCCGAGAAAGCTCAGCCCGGCGGTGCCGATAATGGCGGTGCCCAGCCCGAGCGTCGCCAGCGCCGGCACCTGCGCAAGGGCGTGCGGCAGAATATGACGCAGGATCAGCGTGGCGCGCGACAGGCCAAAGGTGCGCGCCTGCTCGACATAGCCAGAGGTCATGACGCGGTAAGTCTGCGCACGCACTACGCGGGCGAAGCGCGGCACCGACGCCACGCCCAGCGCGATAATCAGATTCGTGGTGCCGGGCCCGGTAAAGGCGATCAGCATCAGCGCCAGCAGCAGGTCGGGAAAGGCGGAGATGACGTCGACCGCGCGGCTCAGCAGCTCGTCAATCATGCCGCGCGCCAGCGCCGCGACCAGCCCGAGCAGCGTGCCGAACAGCACCGCCAGCGTCATGGCCGCCACGCTGATTAGCAGCGAGTAGCGGCTGCCGTAAATCACGCGGGTCAGCAGATCGCGTCCCAGCTGATCGGTGCCGAGCCAGTGCTGCGCCGAGGGCGCCAGCTGGGCGTTGAGCGGATCGGCCAGCAGCGGATCGCCGGGCGCCAGCCACTGCGGCGCAACCACCGCCAGCAGCACCAGAAACAGAAAGAGGATCGCGGCCCACACCGCGGCAGGCAGCGAGAAGGAAACGCGTTGCAGAATCGCTTGCATTATTGCGGCTCCCCACGCAGGCGCGGATCGATCCACAGCGCCAGAATATCCACCAGCGTGCTCATCACCACGTAGATCAGCGCCGATAAGATCGCCACCGCCAGCACCACCGGCAGATCCTTCGCCAGCACCGCGTCCACCGTCAGCTTGCCGAGGCCGGGACGGCCAAAGACCTGCTCGGTGATCACCGCGCCGCTCAGCAGACCGCCCACCAGCCAGCCGGTGAGCGTTACCGCAGGCAACGCGGCATGGCGCAGCGCGTGGCGCAGGCGGATGGTGGTTTCACCGACGCCCCAGGCGCGCAGCGTCAGGGTAAAGGGCGCCTCCAGCGCGCGCTCCAGCTCGCGCCGCAGCAGCTGCGCAATCACCGCGCCCTGCGCCAGACCCAGCGCCAGCGCGGGCAGCACCAGCGCGGAGAGCGTGCGGTCGCCCGCCACCGGGAACCAGCGCAGCGTGAAGCTAAAGAGAAACAGCAGCACGATGCCCATCCAGAACGACGGCGTCGAGGCGAGCAGCAGCTCCAGCGCGTTGGCCACGCGTCGGCCCCAGCGGCGATGCGCGGTGGCAACGGCCACCGCGACGGCGAACAGCACGCTCACCAGCAGCGCCGCCAGCGTCAGCTTGATGGTGGGCCACAGCTGCCTCGCCAGCAGATGGCTCACCTCGGTATTCAGGATGTAGGAGCGGCCGAAATCGCCGTGCAGCACGCGCCAGAGATAGTGCAGATACTGCAGCCACAGCGGCTCGTTCAGCCCCCATTCGGCGCGGATCGCTGCCTCGATGGCGGGCGTGCGCACCTGTTCGCCGATCAGCAGGCTGACGATATCCCCCGGCGCCAGATGCACGCCGAGAAACGCCAGCGTCACGGCGGCCCACAGCACCAGCACGCCGCCGCCCAGCCGGCCGGCAATACGCCGCGCCAGCGCGTGGCGCCACAGCGATGGCGCGGGCTTACGCGGCGCGCGGGTTGCGATGCTCTCCAGACTCATCCTCGCCTCCTGTTAATGTTCATCGAGCCAGACGTCGTAAGCGCTCTCCGGCATCTGTTTGTAGCTGCGGAAGCCGTAGCCGTGCACATAGCGCGCAGTGGCGAGCTGGTCTTCCGGCTCGTAGAGCGGCAGCGCCAGCGCCAGGTCGGTCAGCGCGCGCTTTTGCAGATCGCTGTAGGCCTGGCGACGCTGGGCGATATCCAGCGTGCCGGCGGCCTTGTCCAGCAGCGCATTGATCTGGTCGTCATTGACGCGGCTGTAGTTGATGGCGCCGCCCTGCTTAATGGGTCGGTAGTGGTTTTCGATATCCACGCCGTCGGTGGGCGTGTTGGAGTTGGCGATGGTGCCGAACTTGCCGCTGGCACGCACCTCGGTGTAGGTGCCAGAGTCGACGTAGTTCAGCTTAAGATCGACGCCGAGCCGCTGGCGCGCCTGCGCCTGAATCGCCTGCAGCAGCACGTCACGCTGGTCGCGCACCGTGGCCTGCGCCTGGATCAGCTCAATGCGCAGCCGCTGGCCATTTTTGGTGCGGAAGCCGTCGCCGTCGCGCGCGCTCCAGCCCGCCTCGTCCAGCAGTTTGTTGGCGGCCTCTGGCTGGTTGCCATACTCGCCTTCCAGCGCCTTGTTATAGAGCGGATCGACCGGCGAGGTAATGCCCCACGCGCGGGTGCGCTCGCCGCGATAGACCGATTTCAGCAGCGGATCGATCGCCAGACCCTGCAGCAGCGCCTGGCGCACGCGCACATCCTGGGTCGGGCCATAGTCGACGTTGAGGAACAGCGAGTAGGGCGTGCCGGTGTTCAGCGCGTGCTGGTAGGTGAAGTCGTCGTTGTCTTTAAACTCGCCTGCGTCGTTACCGGAGATGCCCTCAATGGCGTCCACCTGGCCGGAGAGCAGCGCGCCGGTGCGCACCGAGGACTCCGGCAAAAAACGGTAGGTGACGCGATCGAGATACGCCGGGCCCTGATGTTTCGCCGTGGCGGGCGCCCAGCGGTAGTTCGGGTTGCGGACAAAGGTCACCTGCTGCCCTTTCTCATAGCTGTCGAGAATAAAGGGCCCGGTGCCGGCAATCTCCTTGCCGCCCGACTTGAGCTGCGCCGACTGCCAGCTGGCGGGCGCGAGAATTTGCAAACCGGCGGCGAACGACAGGAACGGCGCATAGGTGGCGTTAAGGTTGATCACCACCGTGGCGTCGTCTGGCGTCTCGATGCTGGCGATATGGGTGCCCATCAGGCAGAGGCTGGTGCCCGCACAATACTTCGCGTCCTGGGTATGGCGAAAGTTTTCCGCCACCGCGTTGGCGTTTAGCTTTTCGCCGTTGGAGAAGGTGACGTCGCGGCGCAGGGAGAAGCGCAGGGTTTTGCCGTCCGGGCTGATGTGATAGCTTTCCGCCAGCCAGGGAACAAAGCTGCCGTCGGGACGGCGCGCCAGCAGCGACTCCCAGAAATTGCGCAGGGTGATTTCCGCTTTATCCTGACCATTCAGCTGCGGGTTAAAGGTGGTGGGTTCGGTCTCGACGCCGACCGTCAGCGTGCCGCCGCTGCGCGGTGCGTCAGCGGCCAGCAAAGGTGATGCGCTTGCCAACAGAGAGGTGAAACCCAGCGCAAGGGTAAACGACTTTTTCATATTATCCTTATAAGAAGCAGGTGTGTTTTATTTTGTGAATCAGGCCGAGCGTGCTAATGGCGAGGCGGCAGCAGGGGTAAATTCCTTTTTCATAAAAACCAGCGCTTCGCCTAATGGGTTGGTGCGATGATAAAAAGGCTGATAGCCGCGGCGCTGATATAATTCGCTGAGCCACGGATGTTTTATCGCCGTCGCCAGATACACGCCCGGCGCTTTTAGCGTCTCCTTTAATAAATGATCTTCCGCCCAGCTGATAATTTCACGGCCATACCCCTGGCCTTTAAAATCGGGATCGACGGCGAACCAGTGAATAAAGGGCAGCTGCGACGGCGCGTTCGGCTCCGGCGTCCAGCTGAAGCGCACCGTGACCGTCGCCACCGCCCGCTTCCATTTACGCAGCACCAGCACCGTTTCTCGCTCTATGGTCTGACGCACCTGCGCTATATTGCCCTGCGTAATGGTGAAATGGATATCCTGCGCCAGCAGCGAGGCGTAGGCGCGCTGCAGCAGGGCGAAAATCTCTTCCGCATCTTCGGGTTTTGCCACCTCAACAGACTGACTCATATTTTTATTCCTGGGTTAATCACCGGGAAATTATTAAAATTCGGCGTGCTAAATGTAAAACAACAATAATGACAATCGTTTTTTCGAATACGGGAATCCATAACAGCCTGACGCAGCAATAACCGCGTCAGGCGCATATCGACAGAACAAATAGTGAAATTAACGATCGCTCAGCCAGACGTCGTAGGCATTTTCCGGCATCTGCTTAAAGCTGCGAAAACCGTAGCCGTGTACGTAGCGCGCGGCGGCGATTTGATCCTCCGGCTGATAGAGCGGCACCGCCAGCGCCAGCTGGATCAGGGCGCGGTTTTGCAGTTCGCTGTAGTCCTGACGCCGCTGCGCGACATCCAGCGTGCTGGCGGCTTTATCCAGCAGCGCGTTAATCTGCTCATCGTTGACGCGGCTGTAGTTAATCGCCCCGCCCTGGCTGATGGGCCGATAGTGATTTTCAATATCGATGCCGTCGGTTTCGGTGTTGGAGTTGGCGATGGCGCCAAACTGGCCGCTGTTGCGCACCGCGCTGTAGGTGCCCGAATCGACGTAGCGCAGCCTGAAATCGATGCCGAGCCGCTGGCGCGCCTGCGCCTGAATCGCCTGCAGCAGCACGTCGCGCTGGTCGCGCACCGTCGCCTGCGCCTGGATCACCTCAATGGTTAGCCGCTGGCCGTTTTTGCTGCGGAAGCCGTCAGCGTCGCGCGCGGTCCAGCCCGCCTCATCCAGCAGCCGGTTGGCCGCCTCCGGCTGGTTGCCATATTTGCCCTCCAGCGCCTTGTCATACAGCGGTTCCACCGGCGAGGTGATACCCCAGCCGCGGGTGCGTTCGCCGCGATAGACCGACTGCAGGATCGGGTCGATGTGCAGCCCCTGCACGATCGCCTGGCGCACGCGCCGATCCTGGGTCGGGCCGTAGTCGACGTTGAGATAGAGCGAGTACGGCGTGCCGGTGTTCAGCGCGTGCTGGTAGGTGAAGTCGCCGTTCTCTTTAAACTCGCCCGCATCGTTGCCGGAGATGCCTTCAATGGCGTCCAGCTGGCCGGAGAGCAGCGCGCCGGTGCGCACCGAGGATTCCGGCAGAAAGCGGTAGGTAACGCGCTCAAGATACGCCGGTCCCTGATGTTTCGCCGTGGCGGGCGCCCAGCGGTAGTTCGGGTTCCTGATAAAAGTGACCTGCTGCCCTTTTTCATAGCTGTCGAGAATAAAGGGGCCGGTGCCGGCGATCTCTTTGCCGCCCGACTTGAGCTGCGCCGAGTGCCAGCTGGCGGGCGCGAGGATCTCCAGCGCGGCGGCAAACGACAGAAACGGCGTATAGCCCTGTTTCAGGGTAATGATGACGGTGGCGTCATCGGGCGTTTCGATGCGGCTGATGCGCGCGCCCATCATGCACAGGCTGGATCCGGCGCAGTATCCGGCATCCTGGGTATGGCGAAAGTTTTCCGCAACGGCGTTCGCGTCCAGCTTCTCGCCGTTGGAGAAGAAAACGTCGCGGCGCAGCGTAAAACGGTAGCGGGAGCCGTCCGGGCTCGCCTCGTAGCGCTCCGCCAGCCAGGGAACAAAGCTGCCGTCGGGCTGACGCGCCAGCAGCGACTCCCAGACGTTGCGCAGCGTCACGTCAGCTTTTGCCTGCCCGTTAAGCTGGGGATTGAAGGTGTTGGGTTCGGTTTCGACGCCGACGGTGAAGCTGCCGCCCGATCGCGGCGTTTCGGCGGCGGAGACGGCGGCGACGTGGCCCAGCAGGCAGATCGCGCCCAGCGCGCGGTGCAGAGAATGTGCGTTCATAGTGTCCTTGTCCGCAGAGAGGAAAGGCGCGCGCCCACGGCGCGCGCAAAAGAGTCGAGCCGCGAAATGATTAAACGGGGGAAAAGAGGAAGTAAAACGAGAATAGTGACAATGGTTTGACGTCAGGCGGGAATAGAGAAGGATGGCGTCCCTGCCATCCGCGGCGGAAAACTCAGTGACGCGCCGCCACCACCGCGTCGGCCACCTGACGCGGCGCCTGCGCGTAGTGGGCGAACTCCATGCTGTAGGTGGCGCGCCCCTGCGTCAGGGAGCGCAGCGCGGTGGAGTAGCCGAACATCTCCGCCAGCGGCACTTCGGCGCGGATGATGCGGCCGCCGAAGTGCTCATCCATGCCCTGCACCTGTCCGCGACGCGACGAGAGATCGCCCATAATGCCGCCCGCGTACTCTTCCGGCGACTCCACTTCCACCTTCATCACCGGCTCCAGCAGCACCGGCTCGGCCAGCTTCGCCGCCGCGCGGAAGCCGAGAATGGCCGCCATGCGGAACGCCATCTCCGAGGAGTCGACGTCGTGATAGGAGCCGAAGGTCAGCGTCGCCTTCACATCGACAATGGGATAGCCGGCAATGACGCCGGTATTGAGCGCCTCGCGGATGCCCTTCTCCACCGACGGAATATATTCGCGCGGCACCACGCCGCCTTTGGTGGCGTCTTCGAACACAAAGCCGCCGCCCGGCGCCAGCGGCTCCAGCGTCAGCACCACGTGGCCATACTGTCCTTTGCCGCCGGACTGGCGCACAAATTTGCCTTCGACGTCGCGCGCCGCTTTGCGCAGCGTCTCGCGGTAGGTCACCTGCGGTCGACCGATATTTGCCTCGACGCCGAATTCGCGCTTCAGGCGGTCAACGATGATCTCCAGATGCAGCTCGCCCATGCCGGAG
This sequence comes from Pantoea sp. Z09, assembly GCF_022394795.1. NCBI lineage: Bacteria > Pseudomonadati > Pseudomonadota > Gammaproteobacteria > Enterobacterales > Erwiniaceae > Pantoea > Pantoea sp. Z09. The sequence continues at coordinate 1,390,373 of NZ_CP092373.1, read as the reverse complement.
ATAATCGCCTGGCCCGACTCCTCGTCGGTGTGCAGCCGGAACGAGGGATCTTCTGCCGCCAGCCGCTGCAGCGCGAGGCTCATCTTCTCCTGATCGCCTTTGGTTTTCGGCTCGATAGAGAGCGAGATCACCGGCTCCGGGAACTCCATGCGCTCCAGGGTGATAATGGCGCTGGGATCGCACAGGGTTTCCCCGGTCGTCACCTCTTTCAGCCCGACGCAGGCGGCGATATCTCCGGCGCGGATCTCTTCGATCTCATGGCGCGCGTTGGCGTGCATCTGCACGATGCGGCCAATGCGCTCTTTCTTGCCCTTCACCGCGTTCCAGACGCTGTCGCCTTTGCGCAGCACGCCGGAATAGACGCGCACAAAGGTGAGCTGGCCGACAAAGGGATCGCTCATTAGCTTGAACGCCAGCGCCGAGAAAGGCTCGTCATCGCCCGGATGCCGCTCCGCCTCGTTGCCGTTTTCATCCACGCCTTTGATGGCGGGAATATCCGCCGGTGACGGCATCAGCTCCACCACCGCGTCAAGCATGCGCTGCACGCCCTTGTTCTTAAAGGCGCTGCCGCACAGCATCGGCTGGATCTCGTTGCGCAGCGTGCGCTGGCGCAGGCCGGCGATAATCTGGTCGTGCGCCAGATCGCCGCTCTCCAGCCAGGCTTCCATCAGTTCATCACTCGCTTCCGCCGCCGCCGCGACCATTTTTTCCCGCCAGGCGTTCGCCTCGTCCAGCAGCGCGTCGGGGATCGGCGCGTAGCTGAAGGTCATGCCCTGCGACGCCTCGTCCCAGTAAATCGCCTGCATCTTCAGCAGATCGACCACGCCGCTGAAGTGCTCTTCCGCGCCGATGGGCAGGACGATCGGCACCGGGTTGGCGCCTAGACGATCTTTCATCATCTGCACCACGCGAAAGAAGTCCGCGCCCTGCCGGTCCATTTTGTTGACGAAGGCCAGGCGCGGCACATGGTATTTATTGGCCTGACGCCACACCGTCTCCGACTGCGGCTGAACGCCGCCGACGGCGTCATAGACCATCACCGCGCCGTCCAGCACGCGCATTGAGCGCTCGACCTCAATGGTGAAGTCAACGTGGCCGGGCGTGTCGATAATATTGATGCGGTGCGGCGCGAAGCTGCCGTCCATGCCGGGCCAGAAGCAGCTGACCGCCGCCGAGGTAATGGTGATGCCGCGCTCCTGCTCCTGCGCCATCCAGTCGGTCGTTGCGGCGCCATCGTGCACTTCACCCAGCTTATGGCTCATCCCGGTGTAAAACAGGATGCGCTCAGTGGTGGTGGTTTTACCGGCATCGATATGCGCGGAGATGCCGATATTGCGGTAACGCTCAACGGGAAGGGTTCGGGGCATGATGCGTCCTTAGTCGGTTGACTTGTGGCGCGGCGCACAGGATTGCGCGCCGTCGGTGAGCAGCTTACGCCCACTGTACGATTAAATACGAACAGATTGAGCTATAATTGCGCAATGCATAGATCGTAGAGCAGGAAAACCATGCTGGAAAATCATCCGCAGCCGCACGAAATCAAACTGGAAAACGTGCTGTTCGCGCTGGGCAATCCGCTTCGCCTCGCCATTCTCCAGTCGCTGGCAGAGCGCGGCGAGCAGAGCTGCAACGCGCTGCGCGGCGAGATCGCCAAATCGACCATGACGCATCACTGGCGCGTGCTGCGCGACAGCGGCGTGATCTGGCAGCGGCCCGTGGGGCGGGAGAATCTGATTTCGCTGCGGCGCGACTGCCTGGATCAGCGCTTTCCCGGCCTGCTGGACGCGCTGCTGACGGCGGCGACGCAGCGCTGAGCGACGCGACGCTGGCAACCGCCGCCGCCAGGTTTTAAGGTATCAGCCTCAACTGTTAAGGGAAAAATCGATCATGCGCATTCTTATCGCAGGCGCCGGGGCCACCGGCGGATATTTTGGCGCGCGTCTGGCGCAGGCGGGACGCGACGTTACCTTTCTGGTGCGCGAGCGTCGTTTTCAGCAGTTACAGCAGCACGGGCTGGTGCTGCGCACGCCGCAGGGAGTGGAGAAGCTGCAGCCGCAGCTGGCGCAGGCGGGATCGCTGCGCGGCGCGTACGACCTGATCATTCTGACGGTGAAAAGCTTTGGTCTGGCGCAGGCGATAGAGGACATTGCGCCCGCCGTCGGCGAGCAGACGCTGATCCTGCCGATCCTCAACGGCATGCGCCATATCGATACGCTGCGCGAGCGCTTCGGCGATAAGGTGATCGGCGGGCTGGTGAAGATCAACGCCACGCTGGGCGAACAGGGCGAGGTGGTGCAGATGACGCCGCTGCACCAGATCTACTACGGCGCGCTGGATGGCCGCAACGACGCGCGGCTGCAGCGTGTCGATGAAGCGCTGCGCGCCGCCCGCGTCGAGACCTTTTTTAGCGACAATATCATCAGCGAACTCTGGGAGAAGTGGCTGCTGCTGAGCACGCTCGGCGCCTTCTGCTGCCTGACGCGCGGCGATACGCAGCAGGCGCTGACCGCCGAGGGCGGCGAGGCGCTGCTGCACGCCCTCTTCAGCGAGGTGCTGGCGACGATTACTGCCGACGGCTACCAGCCGCGCCCGGCGGTGACGGCGAAAATTTTCGCGCTGCTGAGCAACCCCGCCACGCCGATGACCTCGTCGATGTACCGCGATTTAACCCAGGGCTTTGATATCGAAGCGGAACAGGTGATCGGCGATCTGGTGCAGCGCGCGCGGCGCAACGGCGTCAGCGTGCCGCTGCTTAACGCGGTGAATGTCAATCTGCAGGTCTATCTCAAGGGACGTTAACGCCGCGCCGCCAGCCGCGCCTGCACGGCGGGCAGCTGCATCAGACGATGCCAGGCGGCGTCTACCGCGTCGGGCATCTCTACCTCGCCGAAAAATCCGGCGCCGCGCGGCCCGTAGCCTTTTTCATCGTTGCGCAGGCGCTCAACTTCGCCCATCAACAGCTGCACGAAGCGCTCCAGCGACCAGAGCCCCTGCGGCGGCGCGCCGGTCACGCGCGCCATGCCGCCGTCAAGTATCACCACCGGCGTAAACACCGGCCAGTTGATAAACAGCGGCGCGTCGTCGCGGTGGCGCCACTGCCAGCGAAAGGTGGCGTCGGCGCGGCGCTGCAGCAGCGGGTCCTGGATCAGCACCACGCGCTGCGGCCGCAGGTGCTGCGCATCGAGCAGGCGCTGGCTAAAGGCGGCATTCTCGCCAGAGTGGCGCGACTCCCCTTCCAGCAGCAGCTGATCCTCGTCGATGCCGCCGAAAACCCTGGCGATAGCCGCCAGCATCTGCGCCTCGCTGTTGCCGCGCGTGTCGATATCGCGATAGAGCGGATGCAGCGCCATCGCCTGCGCCAGCGCGCCGGTGGCGTGGCCGATGCCGCCGCTGAGCAGCAAGGGCAGCCCGAAGCGTTTTGCCAGCGCCACCGCACCCTCGATGTTCGGCAGCACCGCATGGCCGGCGAGGATCGCCATATCCGCATCAATGTCGCCCTCAACGGGCATCTCGTCCAGCGCCAGCCAGGCGGCGATAAGATTAAGATCCTGAATAGCCTGCGGGGTAAGCTGCATGTTTCCTCCGTGTCGGATGACGCGCGGGCGCGACGGAACGCCCTGCGACGATGAAATTTTGCTACACTGCCCGCCTCTGTTCTGTGGAGAATTCCATGACTTCCCGCGCTATTACCCTCGACGACGTCGCCCGCCTGGCGGGCGTCTCCTATCAGACCGTTTCTCGCGTGCTTAACCACTCGCCGCAGGTGTCGCCGCGCACGCGCGCGAAGGTGGAAGCGGCGATGCAGCAGCTCAACTATGTGCCAAACCGCGTGGCGCAGCAACTGGCGGGCAAAGCGACGCGCACCCTCGGCCTCGCCACCAGCGATCTGGCGCTGATGGCGCCGGCGCAGATTGCCTCGGCGATCCAGCAGCGCGCCAGCCGTGCCGGCTACCATCTGGTGATCGCCATGCGCGGCCAGCACAGCGCCGCCGACACCGTCAACGAACTGCTGGCGCAGCGCGTGGATGCGCTGATGATCAACCTGCCGCTGGCCGTCGAAGAGGCGGAGCAGATCCAGACGCTGTGCGGCGACAAGCCGGTGATTTTTATGGATGTCGACCCTGAGGCAAAGGTGGCGCAGTGTCAGTACTCCAACGCGCGCGGCGCGCGGGCGGCGGTTGAGCACCTCGTGGCGCTGGGACATCGCCAGATCGGCCTGCTGAACGGCCCGGCGCAGGCGATCTCAGCACGGCTGCGGGAAGCGGCCTGGCGCGCGGCGCTGGCGGCGCATCAGCTGACGCCCTGCTGCGTGCTGCAGGGCGACTGGAGCGCACAGTCCGGCTATCAGGCGATGCTGCAGCAGCTGCCGGATCGCCTGCCGCAGGCGCTGCTGGTGGCGAACGATCAGATGGCGCTGGGCGCGATGCGCGCGCTGCACCAGCACGGCGTGGCGATCCCGGCGCAGATATCGATCGTCGGCTATGACGATACCGCTGAAAGCGCCTGGTATCAGCCGCCGCTCACCACGGTGCGTCAGGATCTGCAGGCGCTGGGCGAGACGTGCGTCGAGACGCTGCTGGCGCGGCTGCAGGATGAGGCACCGCCGCAGCGGGCGCTGGAGCCGGCGCTGGTGCAGCGCGCAACCACCGCCGCGCCGGGCGGCGAAGCGCCCGACCTGGCGGCGCTGGCGCAGCAGCTACAGCAGATTGCGCGTCAGTTGCAGCATCGCTGAGGGTGGAGTAAAAGCGTATATTCTGTTCACACTGTTTGTCAGGGAGATAAACATGCCGACCGTTCTCAGAATTGGTGCGTACCGCTTCTATTTCTACAGTCATGAACCTAACGAACCCGCGCACATCCACGTTGATAAGGAGAATGCAACGGCTAAAATATGGTTGCATGACTTGAGCGTGGCGCGCAGTGTGGGTTTTGCTTCGCATGAGCTGCGTGAACTTCAGCGCCTGGTGAAAGAGAACCAGAATCATCTTCAGGAGGCCTGGAATGCTTATTTTACAAAGTGAAAACGATATCCGCGTCATGGAAGTTCATATAGATGATGACCGTCTGACTGTCGATCTGATGGATGGGCGCACTATCTCCGTGCCGGTTGCATGGTACCCGCGTCTGGCTGCCGGCACGCCTGAACAGCGTCAGAAATGGGAACTGTGTGGCGCAGGCTACGGCATTCACTGGCCCGATCTTGATGAAGACCTGAGTACAGAGGGCCTACTGCGTGGCGCAAAGGGAATATTAACAGGACAATGACGCTGATTTTCTCCGTAGTCGTACCCTTCCTCGGGACGAAGTGCAGATAAAAAAACCGCAGACTTAAAAAGCTGCGGTTTTTTACGCTATGAAAATGAATTTGTCTTCTGTACGGCCAGTTACTGCGCTTTCGGCTCGCCCATTGATTTCAGTTTTTTCGACAGGTCGCGACGCTCTTTCGACAGATCGGCGTTTTTAATGATGTATTCATCCACACGATCTTCGTAGTCGGAACGCATTGAGGCGATGATTTCCTGAATCGCTTCGATGCTCATGCCGGGTTTGATGTACTCGCTCAGGTTGTCCAGCAGCAGAACACGCTTCTGGTTATCACGAATTTTCTTTTCGTTATCCGTGATTTCACGCTGCAGTTTGTTTTTGCGACGGAACATACGCACAAACTCCAGTACGTCCTGAAATGATTGCTTGGCATTTTCCATGGTGGCACCTTTTTTTGGGCCTGCTTGCGCAGGGAGTAGAGTCATAACCTTCAGCTTAGCGGTTCGCCAGCCGTGGCGACAATTGTCGCCGCTAAAATCGGACTGGCGCTTATCTTAGCGCAAAGAATGCGCCTTTCGCATTAAGTCATTGTCCCTGGTGATTATTTGCGCAGCGCCAGGCGGATGAGATCGGTCATACGCTCCAGCTGCTTCGCCAGCTCGAGGCTCAGCCAGACATAGCCATAGATCGGCGCCTCCTCCAGCCGCTCGCTGCCCGCATCGGCGATCAGCTGCTTTAGCTCGCGGGTAATCTCCGTCAGCTCATGGCTGTTGGCCACCACCTCGTCGGTTTCGCCGCGCAGCGCCAGCACCGAGAGCGCCCGCAGCGTCTTTTCGGTCATCTGCTGGGTGCGGCGCAGCGTCGGCGCGTTCAGCAGGATCAAATGGGTTTCGCGCGAGGCCCACCAGGCTTCGATCTGCATCTCCACCGTGTTCACCATATTGCGGTTGATGGTCTGAATCGCTTCAAACACCGATTTCGGGATGCGCGTCTCTTTACTGGCCGGCACCAGCAGCGCGCGCATTTTCACCACGCTGGTGAGCAGCTTGCCAATCGGCTTCTTCAGGCGCGGCTTCTCAATCAGGTTAGGCGAGAAGCCGGCGTGATAAATCTTGGCGATTTCCGCCAGCGAATCCGACAGCTGGATGCGCCAGTGGGTGTAGGCGCGCTGCGCCCAGATTGCGCTGAACAGCAGCGCCAGCAGCGAGCCGAGAATAACGTCGCCGCCGCGCCACAGCGCCACGGTGAAGTCACCCGCCGGCGCGCCCACCACCACGCTGAGCGTAATGCCGATCAGCAGCGCCATATAGGGATGTTTCCCCAGCGTCAGGTAGCCGCACACCATCATCACCACGCCGCACCACGCCAGCATCACCGGCAGCGACATCAGCTCCAGCTTGAGGGCGATCAGCCCGGAGATGGAGCCGGCAAAGGTGCCGCAAATGCGCTGGATGGCGCGCGGAAACACGTTGCCCCAGGTGGAGATCGGCCCCATCACCACCACCAGCGTAATCAGCGGCCAGGTGCCCTCTGGAATGCCGGTCAGCCGTACCAGCAGAAAGGTGAGTAAAAAGGCGATGGCGATGCGCACGCCATGCACGCTGCGGTAGTGGCGATAGAACCAAAACTCAATATTCGATATGGGCTTATCAGGACGCAAGGTGGCTTTCCGGCTGAGGATCATAAAGTGCGTTATTTTATCCCATGACGTTGCTAAGGCTTACTGCCGCTTCTACATTTCAATACAGTTTTGACACCTTCTTACAATTATCAACACTCGCTTTACAAGCAATCAAAATAACCAAAACAACAAACTAACCACATCTTCTCTTTTCGTTTATTTGATAACACGATCAAAGGAAGCAACATGAAAAAAAGAGCCAAAACCCTGCCGGGCGTGACGCGACGGCAGGTGCTGACCTGGTCTACGTTAGGCGTAGCCGCCACGGTTACTCGCGCGGCCGACGCCGTCTCTCTGCAAGGTTCGCCCGGCTGGACGCCCTTCTCCGATAACCCCCCTGAAACCTTTGGTCAGCCCGGCTGGCTCTTTTTCACGCCGCAGGAAGCGGAAACCATGGAAGCGATTGTCGATCGCCTGATCCCCGCCGACGAGCTGAGTGTGGGCGGCAAAGAGGCGGGCTGCGCGCAGTTTATCGATCGCCAGCTGCACGGCTTTTACGGCACCTTCGAGCGCATTTATATGGAAGGCCCGTTCCAGAAAGGCACCGTCGAACAGGGCGATCAGTCTCCGCTGGTGCCGCAGCAGCGCTACCGTCAGGGCCTGGCCGCGCTCGACCGCTACGTCCAGCAGACCTCGCAAAAACGCTTCAAAGAGCTGACCCCACAGCAGCAGGACGCGCTGCTGGCCGCGATGGAAGCGGGCAAGGTGCATTTCGAGGGCTTTGACGCCCAGTCGCTGTTTATCGAGGTGCTCAACAACACCATGGAGGGCTTTTTTGCCGATCCCATTTACGGCGGCAATCGCGAGATGGCGTCGTGGAAGATGCTGGGCTTCCCCGGCGCACGCTACGACTATCGCCCCTACATCGAGCGCCATAACGAAGATCTGCATCTCGAACCCATCAGCATCGCCCAGTGGAAAGCCAAGGATAAGCCATGAAAAAGTTACCCAAAACGGATGTCGTGGTGATCGGCCTCGGCTGGGCGGGATCGATTATCGCCAATGAGCTGGCCGACGAGGGGCTGGAGGTGATCGGCATCGAGCGCGGCCCGTGGCGCGACACCGCGCGCGATTTCAATATCGGCACCGTCACCGACGAGCTGCGCTATGTGATGCGCGAAGAGCTGATGCTGCGCACGCGCCAGAACACCTGCACCATGCGCAATAACCCATCGCAGACCGCGCTGCCAATGCGCACCTGGGGATCCTTTCACCCCGGCAACGGCACCGGTGGCGCGGGCAACCACTGGGCGGGCATTACCTTCCGCTTTCAGCCGCACGAGTTCCAGCTGAAGAGCTATCTCACCGAGCGCTACGGCGCCGACGCGATGCCCGGCGAGCTGACGTTGCAGGACTGGGGCACCACGTGGGAAGAGATGGAGCCGCACTATATGCAGTTCGAGCGCGTGGCGGGCACTTCCGGCTACGCGGGCAATCTTAACGGCGAAAAGCGCGCCGGCGGCAACCCGTTCGAAGGGCCGCGCAGCGGCGACTATCCGACGCCACCGCTGCGTCAGCCCTACGGCCCGACGCTGTTTGCCCAGGCGGCGAAAGAGATGGGCTATCAGCCCTTCCCGGTGCCCTCTTCGCTGGTCTCTGAGGCCTACACCAACCCCTACGGCGTCACCATGGGGCCCTGCACTTTTTGCGGCTTCTGCACCAACTACGGCTGCGCCAACTACTCCAAAGCGAGCGCCATTACCACCGTGCTGCCCGCGCTGATGCGCAAAGAGAACTTTACCGCCTACACCAACTGCGAAGTGCTGGAGGTGCTCACCGACGCTAGCGGTAAAAAAGCGACCGGCGTCACCTATGTGGATTCGTCGGGCGATAGCTGGGAACAGCCGGCCGATCTGGTGATCGTCGCCGCTTTTACCTTTGAGAACGTGCGGCTGATGCTGCTGTCGCAAATCGGCGAGGCCTACGATCCGGTGACTAACAAGGGCACCACCGGCCGCAACTACGCCTACCAGACCGCCAACAACGTGACGCTGTTTTTCGACGACAAGAACTTTAATCCCTTTATCGGCGCCGGCGCGGTTGGCATGGGCATTGATGAGTTCAACAACGATAACTTCGACCACAGCGGCCTCGGCTTTTTCGGCGGCGGCAGTATTCGCGTCACGCCGATCGGTTCCGCCCCTATCGGCTATCGCCCGCTGCCGCCCGGCACGCCGAAGTGGGGATCGAAATGGAAGCGCGCGCTGAAGGATAACTATCTCAGCACCATGTCAATCGGCTGCGAGGCGAGCAGCTACACCACGCGCACCAACTACCTGTCGCTCGATCCCAACTACAAGGATCCGCACGGCCGCCCGCTGCTGCGCATTACCTTCGACTTCTCGCAGAATGACCTGAAGATGGCGCAGTACTGCACCGGCAAGGTGGCGGAGATCGCCAAATCGATGAACCCGCGCGAGATGATCGTCAAACCGATGACTGGCCACTGGAGCAGCGTGCCCTATCAGTCCTCGCACGTTGTCGGCGGCTTTGTGATGGGCGCCGATCCCAGCACCAGCTCGGTGAATAAACATTTGCAGGTGTGGGACGTGCCGAACCTGTTTGTGGTGGGCGCCTCCGCCTTTCCGCAGAACCCCGGCTATAACCCGACCGGCACCGTGGGCGCGCTGGCGTTCAAGGCGGCGCACGCGATCCGCACATGGTATCTGAAACGTCCAGGGGAGATGATCACCGCATGAAAACGCTGAATCTCCTCTCCGCCGCGCTGCTGCTTGCCGCGAGCGCGGCTGCCCAGGCGCAGCCGGAATATGACCAGTACGCGCGCGGCAGCTATCTCGCCACGCTCGGCGACTGCACCGCCTGCCACACCACCGATGCGAAGCAGCCCTACGCGGGCGGCGTGAAAATTAATACGCCGTTCGGCGTGCTGGCCGGCGCCAATATTACGCCGGATCGCGAAACCGGCATCGGCGACTGGAGCTATGACGACTTCCGCCGCGCCATGACCGAAGGCATCGGTCACAACGGCAAACGGCTCTATGGCGCGATGCCCTTCACCGCCTATACCAAAATGTCGGAGCGGGACCTGCAGGATCTCTGGGCGTGGATACAGACGCTGCAGCCGATCCACCATGAAGTGGAGACCAACCAGCTGCCCTTTCCGTTTAATATCCGCACCAGCCTGATCGCCTGGAACTGGCTTAACTTCGACAAGGGCACCTTTACGCCCGACCCGAAAAAGTCAGCGGAGTGGAACCGCGGCGCTTACCTGGTGCAGGGTCTTGGCCACTGCGGCACCTGTCACACCTCGAAAAACTTTCTCGGCGGCGATAAAGGCGATCGCTTCCTCAGCGGTAGCGAAGTCGAGGGCTGGTATGCGCCCAATCTCGGCGCGGACAACCACACCGGACTGGGCAAATGGACGCAAGAGGATATCGTTAGCTATCTGCGCACCGGCGTGAACCGCTACGCTATCGCCTCCGGACCGATGGCCGACGCGGTGCGCCATTCCACGCAGCACTGGCGCGACGAGGATCTGCGCGCGGTGGCGACCTTCCTGAAAGAGGGGAAAACCCACGACGAGAGCGTGCCGCAGCCGCTGGCGGCCAGCGACGATCGCATGAAGCTCGGCGCGCAGATTTACGAAGCGAAGTGTTCCGCCTGCCACAGCCCTGGCGGACGCGGCGAGAAGAATATCTTCCCGCAGCTGGCGTCCAACCCGCTGATCAATCAGCCAAACGCCACCTCGCTGATCCGCGTGGTCAGCGCCGGCAGCCGCGGCGTCGATACTGACGCGCGACCGACCGCGCCCGCCATGCCCGCCTTTGCCGGCGTGCTGGATGACGAGCAGATTGCCGCCGTGCTGACCTACGTGCGCAACAGCTGGGGCAACGCCGCCGCGCCGGTCTCGGCCAGCGACGTTAAGGATGTGAAGGAGGAGCTGAAGTAAGGCGAACGGCGGCACGGAGGCCGCCTGCCTGCTGCTAGAATTTTTGCTTCAGGTAGTCCTGGATCCGCGTCAGGACGCCCGCTTTCTCCACCGCTGAGAGGGTCACTAGCGGGTAGCTCGCCAGCTGCTTCTCTTTGTCGATCACCTGAATCTCGCCGATGGTTTCGCCCGCTTTCAGCGGCGCTTCCAGCTCTTTGCGGTCAATCACATATTTCGCCTGCACGTTCTGGATCTCGCTGCGCGGCAGCGACAGGTAGACGTCGTTCGCGGTGCCGACGGCAACGCTGTGCGGATTGCCGTACCAGACGTTTTCCGTGCCGATTTTCTTGCCCGCGTGGAACAGCTGCACGGTGTCGAAGGTGTTCTGGCCCCAGACCAGCAGCTTGCGCGCCTGCTCTTCACGCCCTTTCGGGCTTTTGCCACCCATCACTACCGCGATCAAACGATGCTGGCCGACCACGTTCGAGGCGATGATATTAAAGCCCGCGGTTTCGGTATGGCCGGTTTTCAGGCCGTCAACGTGCAGGCTGTTGTCCCACAGCAGCCCGTTGCGGTTGTTCTGCGTGATGCCGTTCCAGCTAAGGGTTTTTTCGCTGTACATGGCGTAGAAATCGGGCTCGCCGCTGATAATCGCGCGCGACAGCTTCGCCATATCGAGCGCCGAGGAGAACTGACCCGGCGCGTCGAGGCCGTGCACGGTTTCAAAGTGAGTATTGGTCAGGCCCAGCTTCTGCACGTACTGGTTCATCATATTGACGAAATTCTGCTGGCTGCCCGCCACATAGTCAGCCAGCGCCACGCAGGCGTCGTTGCCGGAGTCGATGATGACGCCACGGCTGAGGTCGCGCACCGTGATCTTGTCGCCTGGCTTGATGAACATCAGCGACGAGCCTTTGAACACCGGGTTGCCGGCTGCCCAAGCGTCTTTGCCCACGGTCACGACGTCGTCGCGGGTGATTTTTTTCGCGTCGATGGCGCGGTCGACCACATAGCCGGTCATCAGTTTGGTCAGGCTGGCGGGGTTGCGGCGCTCGTCAGGATTGCCCGCGGTCAGCACCTGTCCGGTGGTGGCGTCCATCAGCACCCAGGAGGCGGCGTCAATCGACGGTGGCGTCAGGGGAAACGGCATATCGTCGGCGTGCGCCAGCGAAGCCAACAAGAGAGATCCAGATACAGTAATCAACAGACGCCTTTTCAACACTTCATCCTCAGGGTTACAGGGAAAACAGCGGCTCGTTTTACGGCAAAAGGCATAAACAGGTTTGATTAAATTGAAAAAAAGTGTGATCGGCTGCGGGCGTGCTCCGCAAAACCGCCAGCCTGTGCTTCTCCTGACAGCGCGCTGTACCCATGCTTAATGATGATGTGCATGGGTTTACTCACTGCGTGACACCGCGCGCGCTTCTGCTCTTTGGCAGCAGGTTGCGCAGATGCACGCAACCTTCGCGGGCGTGGTTGTGACAGGCGACGCAAGCGACTATGCTGTGCGTTGTTTTCTCAGTACAGGATATGCTCGTGCCCGCCTCTGAACGCACTTTTCTGTTTCACGACTACGAAACCTTCGGTAAAAGCCCGTCGCTGGACCGTCCGGCGCAGTTTGCCGCGCTGCGCACCGACAGCGATTTTAACCCGGTCGGCGAGCCGCAGATCGTCTACTGCCGCCCAGCGGATGACTATTTGCCGCAGCCGGAAGCGGTGATGATTACCGGCATTACGCCGCAGGTGGCGCGTGCGCGCGGCGTATCGGAGGCGGAGTTCGCCGCCCGCATCTATGCGCTGTTTACCGAAGAGCAGACCTGCGTGGTGGGCTACAACAATGTGCGCTTCGACGACGAAGTGACACGCAACATCTTCTACCGCAACTTTTACGATCCCTACGGCTGGAGCTGGCAGAACGGCAATTCGCGCTGGGATCTGCTGGATGTGATGCGCGCCTGCTATGCGCTGCGTCCCGACGGCATTGTCTGGCCGGAAAATGAGGATGGCTTTCCCAGCTTTAAGCTCGAACACCTGACCAAAGCCAACGGCGTGGCGCATGAGAACGCCCATGACGCCATGTCCGACGTGCACGCCACGCTGGCTATGGCGAAGCTGGTGAAAGAGAAGCAGCCGAAGCTGTTTGAGTTTCTGTTTACCCATCGCAACAAAAACAAGCTGATGACGCTGATCGACATTCCGCAGATGAAGCCGCTGGTGCACGTCTCCGGCATGTTCGGCGCGGCGCGCGGCAACACCAGTTGGGTCGTGCCGCTGGCGTGGCATCCCGATAACCGCAACGCGCTGATCGTCGCCGACCTGGCGGGCGATATGACGCCGCTGCTGGAGATGGATGCGGATGCGCTGCGCGAGCGTCTCTATACGCGCAAAAGCGATCTGGGCGACGACGAAGCGTCGGTGCCGATCAAGCTGGTGCATATCAACAAGTGCCCGGTGCTGGCGCCCGCCAACACGCTGCGCCCCGAAGACGCGGCACGCCTGGGCATCGATCGAGAAGCCTGCCTGGCGAATCTGGCGCTGCTGCGTCAGCACGCCGAGGTGCGCGAAAAAGTGGTGGCGCTGTTTGCCGACGCGGAGCCTTTCACCGCGTCGGACGATGTCGACGCGCAGCTCTATGACGGTTTCTTCAGCGACGCCGACCGCGCGGGCATGAACATCCTGCGTCAGACCGCGCCCGCGAACCTGCCGGCGATGGATCTCTCTTTCCAGGACGCGCGCGTGGCGAAGCTGCTGTTCCGCTACCGCGCGCGCAACTTCCCCGGCACGCTGGATGACGCCGAGCAGCAGCGCTGGCTGCAGCACCGCCGCGAAGCCCTGAACGCCGAGCGCGTGCAGGCCTTTTTGCTGGAGCTGGAGTCGCTGGCGAGCCTGCATGAAGAGGATGCGGAGAAGATGGCGCAGCTGAAAGCGCTCTATCTCTACGCGCAGGAACTGGTCTCATAATGGAATAACGGCGCCTAAGCGCTTTCCTCGTGGAATGGGAAGGCGCTAACATCCAGACGGGATGTCTGGAAAAGGCCGAAATAAGGAGGTTGCCATGCTGTCAGTTAATATTGAAAAACATATCAAATCGATTTTCGTTATTATTGGGTTTCAGGTCTCCTTATTTTTACTGAAACACTCATCGCTTAAAATCTGCGATGGCGAATCCTCATTGGTTAATAACACTATCTGGTTGCTGACCATTATTGGAGGTTGTTCCGTTTTCTCCGGTATTTATAAGCTGTTGCGCTGGTATTTTGGTGACAACCTCAACGGCACAAAGCCACACAGCGATTAACCACTTTGAATATTTACTCCCCCGACAGGCAGGGGAGTAAAATCATCCGGTTATACCAGCGCCCACACCAGCCAGGTGAGCGCAAAGCCGCTCAGCCCCATAATGGTTGTCAGCACCGTCCAGGTTTTTAGCCCGTCGCCCACCGACAGCCCCAGATAGCGCGTCACCACCCAGAAGCCCGCATCGTTGACGTGCGACAGGCCCAGACCGCCGAAGCAGGCCGCCAGCGTTACCAGCACGCGCTCCATATCGCTGGCACCGCTCACCGCGGAGGTGAGCAGCCCGCTGGTGGTGAGGATCGCCACCGTCGCGGATCCCTGCGAGGCGCGCAGCGCCAGCGACAGAATAAAGGCGGCAGGCACCAGCGGCAGATGCAGCGTCTCCAGGGTGGTCGCCAGCGCTTTGCCGACGCCCGACTCCACCAGCACTTTGCCGAAGGCGCCGCCTGCGCCCGCCACCAGGATCACGCTTGCCGATCCTGGAATGGCGCGGCCGGTCAAATCTTCCAGCTTGTCCTTGCTCCAGCCGCGACGCACGCCCAGTAGCCAGGCGGCCAGCGCCAGCGCAATCAGCAGCGCAATGGGCGGCGTGCCGATTACCGTCATCACTTTACCCGGCAGGCTGTCGGCCGCCAGCAGCGAGTGGGAAATCGTGCCAAGCACAATCAGCAGGATCGGCACCACAATCAGCCCGGCGATAGTCAGCGCCCCCGGCGGCGCCGGCTCATTCTTCTTCTCTACGCCTTCCGGCTTCGCCATCTGCAGCTGTTCCAGCACCTCGACCGACAGATGGTAGTGACGGCGATTCATCGCCTTCGCCATGTAGTAGCCAATAATGCCGACCGGCACCGACACCGCCAGACCGATCATCATCAGCCAGCCCATATCGGTGTGCAGAATGCCCGCCGCCGCTGCCGGACCAGGATGGGTCGGCAGCGCCACGTGCACGGTCAGCATCACGCCCGCCATCGGCAGGCCGAACTTCAGCGGCGAAACGCGCGCCACCTTGGTAAAGCCGTAGATCAGCGGAATAACGATAATAAAACCGACCTCGAAAAACACCGGAATGCCGAGGATAAAGGCGGCCATGGTCAGCGCCGCCACGGTGCGCTTAATGCCGAGGCTCTTGCTGAAGCGCTGCGCCAGCGACTCAGCGCCGCCCGACGCTTCGATAACCGCGCCGAGCATCGCCCCCAGCACGATGATAATGGCGATATGGCCGAGCAGGCTGCCCATCCCGCTCATAATGGTTTCCATGATTTTTTCAGCCGGAATGCCCGTCGCGATAGCGACCAGCAGGCTGACAATCAGCAGTGCGACAAAGGGATGAACTTTGGCTTTGATGACCAGCAGCAGCAGTATGACGATGCTGGCGGTCGCAATGGCTAACAGCAGTGCGGTGGACATGTTTACCTCAGGTATCGTTATCTTTTTAGTCGTAAGGGGTACAGCGCTGCCTGGTGCAGGCTCATCAAGCAAAATGCCGGCGCCCTTGCGCCGGGGTGAGCAAGGTTATGTCACGCTTTTTTCGCCCAGGGCGCGAACCAGCCGAGGCCGTCCAGCGTGTTGCCGCGCGGCATATATTCGCAGCCGATCCAGCCGTCGTAGCCCACCTCGTCCAGCAGGTTAAACAGCCACGGATAGTTGATTTCCCCCTCGTCAGGCTCATGGCGATCCGGCGCGGAGGCGATCTGGATATGACGATAGCGGCCGAGGTTCTCGCGGATCAAAGCGCTGAGATTGCCGTCCACCAGCTGGGCGTGGAACAGATCGAGCTGGGTAAAGACGTTGGGGCGATCGATACGCGCTGCCATCTCCAGCGTCTGATACTGGCTGGCATAGAGATAGCGCGGTTTAGTCACCGGATTGAGCGCCTCCAGCAGCAGGTTGATGCCGTGCGGCGCAAAGCGCTCCGCGGCGTAGTGCATGTTGCGCACAAAGGTCTCGGCGTAGGCTTCGCGGTCTGCGCCGGCGGGCACCGTGGCGGCCATGATATGCACCTGCGGCACCTCAAGCGCCAGCGCATATTCCAGCGCGCGGTCGATGTCGGCGCGCGCCTCTGCTTCGCGTCCGGGGATCGCCGAGACGCCCCACTCGCCCGCCGCCACGTTGCCCGGCGCGGTGTTGAACAGCACCAGCTTCAGGTTGTTCTCATCCAGCAGCTGCTTCAGCTGCGCCGCCGGATAGTCATAGGGAAAAAGAAACTCCACCGCCTCGAAACCGGCCTGCGCCGCCGCCGCGAAGCGCTCGGTAAAAGGCACTTCGTTGAACTGGGTCGAGAGATTTGCAGCAAACTTCGGCATTATCGGCTCCTTAATTCTGCAACTTCGCCTGCGCTGAGATAGCGAATGGCGCGATCGCCCAGGGTAAACATCAGGCGCGCGGTCTCTTCCAGCTCTTCGGTGTTGTCGGCGGCTTCGCGCAGGGATTTGCCGATCACCACCGGACCGTGGTTCGCCAGCAGAAACGCGCGATACTGGCCCGCCAGCTGCGACAGATCGTCCGCCAGCCGCGTGTCGCCGGGCTTGTAGTAGGGCACCACCGGCACGTCGCCGACGCGCATGACCACGTAGGGGGTAAACGGGCGAATACAGTTTTGCGTGTCCAGCCCCTCCAGGCAGGAGAGCGCGGTCAGGTAGTGGCTGTGCAGGTGCACCACCGCTTTGCACTCGCTGTCGCCCACATAGAGCGCGCGATGGAAGGCGATCTCTTTTGAGGGCTTATCGCCAGAGAGCCACTCCCCTTCCAGCGTCACTTTCGACAGGCGATCGGCCTGCAGCTCGCCGAGGCAGGAGCCGGTCGGCGTCGCCAGCAGCGTGCCGTCTTCCAGCAGCAGAGAGAGATTGCCGGCGGAGCCGGTGGCGTAGCCGCGGGCGAAAAAAGAGGCGCCCAGTTTAACCATCTCTTCGCGGGCCTGTTGTTCAGTCATAAGCAAACTCCGTTTGTGCGCGGCGGAAAAAGTGTTCATCGCCGAAATTGCCGGACTTCAGCGCCAGCGACAGCGGCTGATGGATATCGCGTACCCAGGGCACGCCTGGCGAAATGGTCGGCCCAATGTGAAACGCCGTTACGCCGAGGCTCTGCGCCACCACGCCGGAGGTTTCGCCGCCCGCCACGATAAAGCGCTGCCAGCCGCGCGCCTTGAGTTCGCGCGTGACGGCGGCAAACAGCTGCTCTACCGCCTCGCTGCTGCGCTGCGCGCCATAGTCGCGCTGAATCGCCTGCAGCTGCTGCGCGTCGGCAGTGGCGTAGAGCAGCGGCGCCAGCGGCTGGTCGCTGTGGTCGGCCACCCAGTCGCAGAGTTCGCGGGCGTAGGCGTCAGGATTGTCCAGGCAGCGCGTCACCTCGACCTCATGCGACGGCGCCTGCTGGCGATAGGTGCTGACCTGAAGGTTGGTCATCTGCGAGCAGGAGCCGGAGATCACCACGGCGCGCGCCCCCTGCGGACGGCCTGCATTTTCCGCGTCGGCGCGGTCGCTGCCGGCGGCGGCCCACTGGCGCGCCAGTCCGATAGCCAGGCCCGAGCCGCCGGTCACCAGGCGCATCTCGCGCAGCGCTTCCCCCTGCGTCAGCAGGTGCTGCTCATGCAGCGTATCCAGCACCACGTAGTTGACGCCCTGCTCTTTAAGCTGGCTCAGCCTGTCGCGCACCGCCTGCGCGCCCTGGTCGAGCAGCGGCGCGGCGATCAGCCCCGCTTTGCCGCCTGCCTGACGTTCCATCAGGCGCAGCAGGTTGCTGTCGGTCATCGGCGTCACCGGATGGTGGCGCATGCCGGAATCGCTCAGCAGCTGCTCGCCGACAAACAGATGGCCCAGATAGACGGTGCGGCCGTTCACCGGCAGCGCCGGCGAGATCACCGTCTGGGTTTCTCCCAGCGCCGCCAGCAGCGCGTCGGTCACCGGGCCAATATTGCCCTGTTCGGTGCTGTCGAAGGTCGAGCAGTATTTAAAGTAGAAGCGATCGCAGCCCTGTTCCTGCAGCCAGCGCAGCGCGTCCAGCGACTGGGCGACCGCCTGTTGCGCCGGGCAGGAGCGCGACTTCAGGCTGATGACGATCGCCTGGGCGGTCAGCGCGTCATGCTGCGACGGCACGCCGTTGAACTGAATGGTGGAGAGGCCGTTTTGCACCAGAAAGCTGGCGATATCGGTGGCGCCGGTAAAGTCGTCGGCGATGATGCCTAAGCGCGTCATGCTCACTCCTTTGCCTGCGGCAGCTGGATGCCGCTGAAAATTTTGATCACCGCGCTGTCATCTTCGCGGCCGTAACCGGCGTTGCTCGCTTCGGTAAACATATTGAGTGCGGTAGAGGCGAGCGGCAGCGGGAAGTGCAGCGATTTCGCGGTGTCCGCCACCAGGTTGAGGTCTTTAACGAAGATATCCACCGCGGATTTCGGGCTGTAGTCGCCGTCTACCACGTGACGCATGCGGTTCTCGAACATCCAGGAGTTGCCCGCCGCGTTGGTCACCACGTCATACATGGTTTCCAGCGGAATGCCGGCGCGCGCCGCCAGCGCCATCGCTTCCGCGCCGACGGCAATATGCACGCCCGCCAGCAGCTGGTGAACGATTTTTACCGTGGAGCCGAGGCCGATCTCGCTGCCGACGCGGTAGACTTTCGCCGCTACCGCATCCAGCACCGGCTGCAGGCGGTCGAACACCGCGTCGCTGCCGGAGGCCATCACCGTCATCTCGCCGGTGGCCGCCTTCGCCGCACCGCCGGAGACCGGGGCGTCGAGCATCAGCAGCTGATGCTGCGCCAGCTGCTGTTCAATCTGCTGCGCGTCCTGCGCGGAGATAGTCGACGACACCATCACGATGGTGCCGGGCTTCAGCTTCGCCGCCAGCCCCTTGTCGCCAAACAGAATGGCGTTGACCTGCGCGGCGTTCACCACCAGCAGCAGCACGGCGTCCAGCTCGGCGGCAAAGCTGTCGGCCGACGTTTGCGCGTCACGCGCGCCGGCCTGACGCAGCGTCTCCAGCGCGGCAGGATTAAGATCCACGCCCCAGGTGTTCAGCCCGGCGCGAATACAGGAGGTCGCCGCGCCCATCCCCATTGACCCTAACCCGATAACACAGACATTTGAGAGTGGCACTGTGAGCCTCCGCTGTTAATTTAAGTGATTATTTGTTGGATGTTGTTAATTCTGGCAGGAACGCTGGCGGATAAATGTGCTGCTCATCACACATTTTCACTAAGCAGACTAATATGGAACATTTCTTCACAATCAGTCTATCTGCATGATATTGTGCAACTTTAGACGATAACCTCGCGATTATTCCGGCAAAATTATTCATTCGCCTGCACAGGTAAATGCTTTACACTGTGAAAAATTGATAAGCATGGAGAGCAAAGATGATCCCTGTTGAACGCCACCAGCAGATCCTGGCGCTGGTCGCCGAACGCGGCGTGGTCAGCATTGCCGAACTGACCGAGCGGCTTGACGTGTCGCATATGACTATTCGCCGCGACGTGCAGAAGCTGGAAGAGCAAGGCGCGGTGCTGTCGGTTTCCGGCGGCGTGCGCTCGGCCGATCGCCTGGCGGCGGAGCCTTCCCATCAGACCAAGACCACGCTCTATAACGCCGAGAAGAACGCCATCGGCCGCTGTGCCGCCCAGCATATTCCGCGTAACAGCTGCATCTATCTGGATGCGGGCACCACCACGCTGGCGCTGGCGCGCGAGCTGCTGGATCGCGACGACCTGCTGGTGGTGACCAACGACTTTATGGTCACCAATCTGCTGATGGAGGCGAGCAACTGCCGGGTGATCCATACCGGCGGCACGGTGTGCCGCGACAACCGCTCCTGCGTGGGGGAGAGCGCGGCGCGCAGCCTGCGCCAGCTGGCAATCGACATCGCCTTTATTTCTGCCTCCTGCTGGGGGCCGCGCGGGCTCTATACGCCCGACGAAGATAAGGTAACGGTGAAGCAGACGGTGCGCGACGTCAGCAGCAAGCGCGTGCTGCTGAGCGACAGCTCAAAGTACAACAAAATCGCCACCTTTCTGGCGCTGCCGCTCAGCGACTTTGACACCCTTATCACCGACAGCCAGCTCAGCGCGGCGGCGCGCAGCGTGCTGCGCGAGGGCAGCTGGGAGCTGCTGCTGGCGGAGTAGCGGCGCGTGAAAGACTTCGCGCCGTAATAAAACTGTCATCCTGCGGAGTTACCGTCAAAGCCGGCAAGGTAATTCTCTGAATAACAGGATAAAAACATGACATTACGTTTTACGCTTATTGCCGCCTCGCTGCTGCTGGCGCAGCAGGCGCAGGCAACCACGCTGCCAGAGGCGGCGGCGCTGGCGCGCATGACCACGCCGGAATCAGGCGGCCAGACTTTCGATGCGCTGGAGCAGCAGATCCTGCAGGCGGAACGTCAGGCGCTGCAGAACGGCGCGCCGACGCTGACGCGCAGCGCGCTGGAAAAGGCCAAGCAGTCGCCGCTGCAGGCGGACAGCGCCTGGCTCAGGGCGAGCGGCTATGACTTTCAGGTGAAAGCCAACCAGCAGGCGGGCATTGGCCTGCTCTCCAGCTTTAGCGCGCTGCCGGAGGCGACGCTGAACGCCAACCGCGCCACCGTGGCGCAGATTAACCTCAACGCCTCTCAGGGCGCGCGCCAGCAGGCGCTGGCCGACGCGGAGGGCATCAGCTATCTCTACTTCACCGCCGACGCGCTCGGCCCGCGTCTCGGCAAGGCGTTTCTGGCCGCCTACGATAAAGGCGAGCTAAGTAAGGCGGCCGCGCTGATCAAAGCGACGGAAATCAGCACCAGCGCGGCGAAAAAAGCGTTTAACTATCCGCGTCCCTTCCTGGCGACGGGCAACAGCATTCATCTGGTGCCGGACAACGTGGTGATCAACGATGGCAAGCCCTACACCGCCGACGGCGGCTCCTTCCCCAGCGGCCATACCAATACCGGCGTCACTGATTCGCTGCTGCTGGCGGAGATGATCCCGGAACGGTTTCAGGCGCTGGTGGCGCGCGGCGCGCGCTATGGCTACTCGCGCATCGTGCTCGGCGTGCACTATCCGCTCGACGTGATGGGGTCGCGTATGGTGGCCGAGCGCAACGTGGCGCACTACCTTAACGATCCCGCTTACCGCAGGCTGTTCAGCGAGGCGCGCGACCAGCTGCGCAGCGCGCTGGAGAAAGAGTGCGGCGTCGCGCTGGCGACCTGTGCGCAGACGGTTAAGGGCGAGGATAATTATCAGGATGCGGCGATGCAGCGCTTCTATCGCTTCACCATGACCTACAACCTGCCGCGGCTGAGCACGCAGCCGCGCGCTGTCAGCGTGCCGCCGGGCGCGGAGGTGCTGCTGGAAACGGCGCTGCCGCAGCTCTCCTCAGCGCAGCGTCGCGCGCTGATGGCGAAAACCGCGCTGCCGGCGGGCTATCCGCTGTCGGGCACCACGCCGGAGCAGCAGTTCTGGCAGCGTCTCGATCTCAGCGCCGCCTTTGCGCAGGCGAAGCATCAGGGATAAAAAAAGGGTGAGGCTTGCGCCTCACCCTTTTTGCTTTGTCAGCAAATTACACTTCTTCGCTGTACTGCGGCACCGGATTACGGAAGCTGCGGGTGACAAACGCGAGGTAAACAATCCCCACGGCGGCCCAAATCAGGCCCAGCACCATCGAACTCTCTTCCAGGTTAATCCACAGCGCGCCCACCGTCAGGGCGCCGAGCACCGGCAGCACCAGATAGTTGATATGGTCACGCAGCGTGCGGTTACGCTTCTCGCGGATCCAGAACTGCGCGATCACCGACAGGTTAACGAAGGTAAACGCCACCAGCGCGCCAAAGTTAACCAGCGCCGTCGCGGTCACCAGGTCGAAGCGGATCGCCATCAGCGCCACGGCGCCAACCAGCAGCACGTTCAGCGACGGGGTGCGCCACTTCGGATGGATATAGCCGAAGAAACGCTCCGGGAAGACGCCGTCGCGGCCCATCACGTACATCAGACGCGACACGCCCGCGTGCGCCGCCATACCTGACGCCAGCACGGTCACCACCGAGAAGATCAGGATGCCGAACTGCAGCACATGGCCCGCCACGTACAGCATAATCTCCGGCTGCGACGAATCCGGATCCTTAAAGCGCGAGATATCCGGGAAGTAGAGCTGCAGGAAGTAAGAGGCGACGATAAAGATCAGACCGCCGATCAGCGCGGTAAGGAAAATCGCGCGCGGAATGGTGCGTTCTGCGTCTTTAGTCTCTTCCGACAGCGAACTAATGCCGTCAAAGCCGAGGAACGAGAAACAGAGGATCGTCGCGCCGGTGATCATCGGCACCACATGGGCGTCAGCGGACCAGAACGGCTGCGAGCTGGTGAGCGTGCCCGCGCCTTCGCCGTGCGCCACGCCGTAAATCACCATGCCGGTGATACCGATCATCACCACAACCTGCAGCACCACGATAACGCTGTTGAAGTTCGCCACGGTTTTAATGCCGCGCAGGTTGGACATCGTCATAAACGCCACCAGCAGCACCACGAAAATCCACGACGGAATACCAGGCACCAGCGCTTCAAAATAGTTTTTCGCCAGCAGAATGTTGATCATCGGCATGAACAGGTAGTCCAGCAGTGATGACCAGCCGACCATAAAGCCGACGTGCGGACTGATCGCCTTTTGCGCGTAGGTATAAGCGGAGCCCGCAGATGGGAAGCGGCGTACCAGCTTACCGTAGCTTATGGCGGTAAACAGAATCGCAATCAGCGCGAAGGCGTAGGCGGTGGCGACGTGACCGCTGGTCAGGCCCGACACGATACCAAAGGTATCAAACAGGGTCATCGGCTGCATGTAGGCGAGGCCAATCATGACGACCGGAAGCAGGGTCAGAGATTTTTTCAGGTGCGCACGCTGCGGTGCTGAGGTATCAAGCGACATGGTTCAGACCTCCCTGCGCTGCAACCTGACTGAATTGCATCACGGGAGTGAGAGAGGTGGCGTTAAACGCAAGCGCGGCGCCGTAGTCGTCACGGAAACGAGAGCCAGCGCGGGCCGGCTGAATGAATAACATCCCCATCTTTGTATCCTCAGTTCTTACGCTTACGCGTTTTTTAACGTGTATCTATCCGGGCGCGCCCGGCCTCATGCGAATCGGTTAAGTACATGCAAAAAAAATAACCGAGGCTCTGATAAGCATCGGTTATATTCATATTTTTGCAGGCCGCGTATTCTGCCCCAAAATGCGGCAAAAATACAAGACCCGCTGCTCAGTATAGCGACTTTTTTCTCAGGCGTTTTTCAGCATCCAGTCGATCTCCGTGGCGGTGACCAGCCGTTCAAACTGCATCATCTCGTGGCGCTTACAGCTGTGCCACACCGCGCCGAAACGCTCGCCCAGCAGTTTTTGCAGCGGGTAGCTGCTTTCGAACTCCAGCAGCGCCTCGCTCTGACGCACCGGCAGCGGAATGCCCTCCGCCTCGTGGCCGTTGCCCTGCACCGGCTGCGGCAGCGGCAGCGCGTTATCCAGCCCGTGCAGAATGCCCGCCAGAATCGCCGACATCACCAGATAGGGGTTGGCGTCCGCGCCCGCGACGCGATACTCGACGCGGTGGTTATCGCTGTCGCCGCAGGGAATGCGCAGCGCCACGGTGCGGTTGTTGTGCCCCCAGGAGGCCTGCAGCGGCACATAGGCCTCCGGCACAAAACGGCGATAGGCGTTGACGTTGGGCGCCAGCAGCGCCATCGACGCCGGCATCAGGTCGAGCATGCCCGCCAGCGCGCGCTTCAGCAGCGGCGAGTCGCTGCCGTCGTCTGCGGCGAAGGCGTTATGATCGGCGGCATCCAGCATGCTGATATGCACGTGCATGCCGCTGCCCGCGTACTCCTCATAGGGTTTAGCCATAAAGGTGGCGGTCATGCCGTGATTCTCCGCCACCTGACGGATCAGCCTTTTCAGCTGCACGGCGTGGTCGCAGGCGCTCAGCACGTCGCGGGTGTGGTGCAGGTTAATCTCGAACTGGCCGGGCGAGGCTTCCGCCAGCGCGCCGTCGGCGGGAATATTCTGCTGACGCGCCAGCGCGTCGATATCGCGCAGCACCGCGCCGAAATGATCGAGGTTGTCCACCGAGTAGACCTGACTCTGCATATTGCGCTCGCTGCTGCCCGGCGCGCACGGCGGCTGAATAAAGCCTTCGGCGTCGCGGGCCTTGTCCACCAGATAGAACTCCAGCTCTACCGCTACCACCGGAAACAGCCCTCGATTACGCAGCTGCTGCCACAGCCGGTTCAGGACATTTCGGGGTTCAACGTCAAAGGGAGTGCCATCTTGGTTGCACATGGTCAGCAGCAGTTGCGCGATGCGCGCGGGATCGGAAGCAGAGGGAACTAAGGAGCCGGGAACGGGCATACAGAGGTTGTCAGGTTCGCCGAGAGATTGTCCGAGTCCGGCCTCTTCGACGGTGTTGCCGAGAATATCCATAGCGAAAACCGAGGCGGGGAAATAACACCCTTTTTCCAGCTTCGCCAGCGCGGCGACCGGGATACGCTTACCGCGAAAAACACCATTTAAATCATTAAGTAAAATATCGACATACTGCGTTTCAGGATGGCGTTCCAGCCAGTTTTTCACTTCAAGCTGGAACGCGCTGGTTCGTCTCTCTTCACTGTGACGCGTGAAGTCTTCTACTTCCACGAGGTTCGTCATATCCCACCCGCCTTCTACCGTTAGTTGGTTTGCGCAATGCTCAAAATAACAGCCACTCCTCTAACATAGCGCCAACAGAAAAAGTGTGCAAATGTAACAAATCTGTTTGAGAAACAAACAGCGCATTGCTAGATTGAAAAAATATTGCACAGTTTTCCCCGTTACGGGCCCGATCGGTGAATTTTTTGAACAGCGAGTCGAGGAGTGAGATGGGCATTATTTTTAACAAGCCGTTGATCGGCGTCACGATGTGCCAGATCGACCATCATGGCCATCTCACCCAGTCGGTGCATAACAAATATCTGACGGCCATCGCCCAGGCGGGCGGCGTGCCTCTTGCCCTGCCGCAGCAGCTCTGCGCCGCGCCGCAGCTGCTGGAGCAGGCGCTGGCGGCGCTCGACGGCGTATTGCTGACCGGCAGCCCGAGCAATATCGAACCCTGGCATTACGGCGAAGCGGGCAGCGAGGCGCACGCCGATCCCGGTCGCGACCGGCTCGCCTTCGCCATCATTACCTGGGCCACCAGCCGCAACATGCCGCTGTTTGGCATCTGTCGCGGCATGCAGGAGCTGGTGGTGGCGAACGGCGGCGCGCTGTGGCGCGATCTTGACCAGCTTAAGCGCGGCCTGCCGCATCATCCAGAGGCGACGCAGCCGTTGAACCAGCAGTACGCGCCGGCGCATGACGTCTTTCCTGAGGCGGACGGCCTGCTGGCCTCGCTGCTGGGCGGCGACGCTACCCTGGCAGTTAATTCGCTGCACCATCAGGGCATCCGCGAGCCGGGGCCACAGCTGCGCATCGAGGCGCGCGCGCCGGACGGCCTGATCGAAGCGGTCAGCCTGCGCCACCATCCGTTCGCCCTCGCGGTGCAGTGGCACCCTGAATGGCAGACTGAACATAACGACGCCTCGCGCGCGCTTTTCGCGGGGTTTATCCACGCCGCCCAGCACTATCACAAGGAAAAAACACCATGAACGATGCCGCTCTGGCGCCCGGACGACGCTTATCGCAGATCCGGCAAGAGTTGGGATTGTCTCAGCGCCGCGCCGCTGAACTGTCAGGTTTGACCCACAGCGCCATCAGCACTATCGAACAGGACAAGGTGAGTCCGGCGGTGAGCACGCTGCAGAAGCTGTTAAAGGTGTACGGGCTGTCGCTGTCGGAGTTTTTCTCCGAGCCGAAACACCACGACGCGCCGAAGGTGATCGTCAAACAGCAGGATCTGGTGGAGATCGGCAGCCAGGGCGTGTCGCTGAAGCTGGTGGACAACGGGCAGGCGCAGCGCTCGCTCGGCATGCTGCTGGAGACCTATCAGCCCGGCGCCAGCACCGGCGAAAAGCTGCGTCATCCGGGCGAAGAGACCGGCACGCTGCTGGAAGGCGAGATCACCCTGGTGGTCAACGGCCAGAGCTATCACCTTTACGCGGGCGAAAGTTATGTGATCGATACCGGGCTGCCGCACAGCTTTAGCAATCTTTCCGCGCAGCCGTGCCGCATCGTCAGCGCCCATACGCCCGCCAATTTCTGACGCATCTGTATGCAGGAGGTTGTGATGAAACACGTTGAAAGCTACTACGCGGCGACCGCCAACGACCATGCGCCCTGGCCGACGCTGCAGGAGAGCATCCAGTGCGACGTCTGCATTATCGGCGCCGGTTTTACCGGCCTCTCCGCCGCGCTCTACCTCACCGAAGCGGGCTATGACGTGGTGGTGCTGGAGGCGGCGCGCGTCGGCTTCGGCGCCAGCGGCCGCAACGGCGGTCAGGTGGTCAACTCCTACAGCCGCGACGTGGACGTGATTGAACAGCGCTACGGCAAAGAGAGCGCGCGCATGCTCGGCAGCATGATGTTCGAGGGCGCCGATATTATTCGCGACCGCATCGACCGCTACGCCATCGCCTGCGACTATCGGCCCGGCAATATTTTCGCCGCGCTCAACCCGCGCCAGATGAATCACCTGCGCCGCCAGCAGCGGCTGTGGGAAAAGTATGGTAATCAGGAACTGGAGCTGCTGGACGAGCGCGGCATCCGGCGCGAGATCGCCACGGATCGCTACGTCGGCGGCCTGCTGGACCGGCGCGGCGGCCATCTGCATCCGCTTAATCTGGCGCTGGGAGAAGCCGAGGCGATTCGCCGCCACGGCGGGCGCATCTATGAACGCTCCGCCGCGACGGCGCTGACCTACGGCGCGCCGAATCGGGTGAAAACCGCCCACGGCGAGGTGAGCGCCACCTTTGTGATTTTCGCCGGCAACGCCTACCTGCCCTCGCAGCTGGAGCCGCGCCTGGCGCGCAACAGCATGGCGTGCGGGTCGCAGATCCTCACCAGCGAGCCGCTGAGTTGCGATCAGGCGCTGGCGCTGCTGCCGAACAATCACGCCGTCGAGGACTGCAACTATCTGCTGGACTACTTCCGGCTCACGGCGGACAACCGGCTGCTCTACGGCGGCGGCGTGGTCTACGGCGCGCGCGATCCCGGCGACATCGAGGCATTGATCCGCCCTAAACTGCTGCGCACCTTCCCGCAGCTGCGCGATCTCGCCTTTAGCTACCGCTGGAGCGGCAACTTCCTGCTGACGCTGTCACGGCTGCCGCAGTTCGGCCGGCTGGAGCATAACGTCTACTTTATGCAGGGCGACAGCGGCCACGGCGTCACCTGCACCCATCTGGCCGGCAAGCTGATCTGCGAAGCGCTGCGCGGCGATGCAGAACGCTTCGATGCCTTTGCGAAGCTGCCGCATCTGCCCTTCCCCGGCGGACGGCGCTTCAAGGTGCCGCTCACCGCGATGGGTGCCGCCTGGTATGCGCTGCGCGACCGGCTCGGCGTGTAGCCCTTACTCCAGCGGCATCTTCGCCGGATCGTCGTAGCGGTATTCGAATCCCAGCTCGCTGCAGATGCGCGAGCCGTCTATCAGCTTGCCGCGCTTGCCCGCTTCATCGGGTAGAAACGTCGGCGGCGTCAGGCCGAGCTGGCGCGAAACGGCGGGATAGAAGGCGTCACGCGACGGATGCTGCTGCGCGCACAGGTTGTAGATGCGGCCGCCTTTTGGCGTTTGCAGCAGCAGCGTGATGGCGCTGACCACATCATCCAGATGCACCAGATTGACGCCGTGCGCGCCGTGACTCAGGCCGGTTTTTCCCGCCAGGAAGCGGCCGGGATGACGGCTCGGCCCCACCAGCCCCGCCAGGCGCAAAATATCCACCTGGGTGCCCGGCAGATCGTGCAGCCAGCTCTCAAGTTCCGCCAGCGTCTTGCCCGCCACGGTTTCCGGCTGCAGCGCGCTGTTCTCTTTCATCACGCCGTTGCCGCTGCCGTAGACCGAGGTGGAGCTGGTGAAAATAATGCGCGGCACCTGCTGCGCCAGCGCGCTGTCCACCACGTTCTGCACCGCCTGCATATAGCTTGCGCCGCCCTCCGCCGTGCGGCTGGCGGGCAGAGTCACCACCAGCGCGTCGACATTCAGCAGCAGCTCGAGATCCCCGGCGTCGCACTCAATTTCCGGCGTCAGCCGCAGCTGGACGGCGTCGATGCCGCAGCGGCGCGCCGCCTCGACGCCGTCCAGCGTGGTTTTGCTGCCGGTGACCTGCCAGCCGCGCGCGGTTAACGCCAGCGCCAGCGGCATGCCGAGCCATCCCAGACCGATAATGGCAACCTTTTTCATCTTCTCTCCTGCGCTTGCTTCACTGCCGTTCATCTTAGTGCGCCGCGCGGCCGAACCGCAAAGGTTAAAAAAGGGTTGCGCATCGGCGTTATCTTCGCTAGGTTAATCAGCACGCAAATGAATACCCATTCAGCAACGGAATTTACTATGACACGCGTTCAGTTCAACCATCATCATCACCATCACCCTGACTAGTCTTTCAGGCGATGTGTGCTGGGAGACATTCAGATCTTCCAGTGGTGCGAACGCAAAGAGAACCCCCGGAAGATCGTCTTCCGGGGGTTTTTTTATGGGCTGGCGCACCACTTTTTTTCAGACAGGAATGAAAACAGAGGACGGGAATGATGTTAGATAACAAACGAATTCGCATAGCTATGCAGAAATCTGGCCGTTTAAGCGATGACTCACGCGAGCTGCTGGCGCGCTGCGGCATTAAAATCAACCTGCAGCAGCAGCGCCTGATCGCCTTCGCAGAAAACATGCCGATCGATATTCTGCGCGTGCGCGATGACGATATTCCCGGCCTGGTGATGGATGGCGTGGTCGATCTCGGCATTATTGGCGAGAACGTGCTGGAAGAGGAGCTGCTGACGCGTCGCGCCCAGGGCGAAGATCCGCGCTACTTCACCCTGCGTCGCCTGGACTTCGGCGGCTGCCGCCTGTCACTGGCGATGCCGGTGGATGAAGCGTACAGCGGCCCGCAGTGCCTGAATAACGCCCGCATCGCCACCTCCTATCCTCACCTGCTGAAACAGTACCTCGACAAAAAAGGCCTTAACTTCAAACCCTGCATGCTGAACGGCTCGGTGGAAGTGGCGCCGCGCGCCGGCCTGGCGGACGCGATTTGCGACCTGGTCTCCACCGGCGCCACGCTGGAAGCCAATGGCCTGCGCGAAGTGGAAGTGATCTACCGTTCTAAAGCGGTGCTGATCCAGCGCGATGGCGAGATGGCAGCGGAGAAGCAGGAGCTGATCGACAAGCTGATGACCCGCATTCAGGGCGTTATCAAAGCGCGCGAATCGAAATACATCATGATGCACGCGCCGAGCGAGCGTCTGGAAGAGGTGATCCAGCTGCTGCCGGGCGCCGAGCGTCCGACCGTGCTACCGCTGGCGGGCGATCAGAGCCGCGTGGCGATGCACATGGTGAGCAGCGAAACCCTGTTCTGGGAAACCATGGAAAAACTGAAAGCGCTGGGCGCCAGCTCGATTCTGGTGCTGCCGATTGAAAAGATGATGGAGTAAATCATGGCCTTTATGACCCCCGTCGAGTGGCAGCAGTGCAGCGAGGAGCAGCAGCAGGCGCTGCTGCAGCGTCCGGCTATCGCCGCCTCCGAGGCGATTAGCGCCACGGTGCGCGAGGTGCTGGATCAGGTGAAAAGTAACGGCGACGCGGCGCTGCGTGCGTTCAGCGCGCGCTTCGACAAGGCGCAGGTAGAGGCGCTGCGCGTGACGCCCGAGCAGATCGCCGCCGCCGGCGCGCGGCTGAGCGACGAGCTGAAACAGGCGATGGCCGTCGCCGTCGCCAATATCGAAACCTTCCACAACGCGCAGCAGCTGGCGACCGTGGACGTTGAAACCCAGCCTGGCGTGCGCTGCCAGCAGATCACCCGGCCGGTGCGGTCGGTCGGCCTCTATATTCCTGGCGGCTCCGCCCCGCTCTTCTCCACCGTGCTGATGCTGGCCACCCCGGCGCGCATCGCCGGCTGCGGCCGCGTGGCGCTCTGCTCGCCGCCGCCCATCGCCGACGAGATACTCTATGCGGCGCAGCTGTGCGGCGTCGAAGAGGTGTTTCAGGTCGGCGGCGCGCAGGCGATCGCCGCCCTCGCCTTCGGCACAGAGAGCGTGCCGAAGGTCGACAAGATCTTTGGACCAGGCAACGCGTATGTCACCGAGGCGAAGCGCCAGGTGAGCCAGCGCCTCGACGGCGCGGCGATCGATATGCCCGCCGGTCCGTCGGAAGTGCTGGTGATCGCCGACGAGGGCGCGACGCCCGCTTTTGTCGCCTCCGATCTGCTGTCGCAGGCGGAGCACGGCCCCGACTCCCAGGTGATCCTGCTGACGCCGTCGCTGACGCTGGCGCAGCAGGTCGCGGAGGCGGTAGAGACGCAGCTGCAGGCGCTGCCGCGCGCCGCCACCGCCCGTCAGGCGCTGGCGAGCAGCCGCCTGATTGTGGCGCGCGACCTGGAGGCGTGCGTGGCGATCTCCAACCAGTATGGCCCGGAGCACCTGATTATTCAGACGCGCCAGCCGCGCGATCTGGTCGAGGCGATCACCAGCGCCGGTTCGGTGTTCCTTGGCGACTGGTCGCCGGAGTCGGCGGGCGATTACGCCTCCGGCACCAACCATGTGCTGCCGACCTACGGCTACACCGCCACCAGCTCCAGCCTCGGCCTCGCCGATTTTCAGAAGCGCATGACGGTGCAGGAGCTGACGCCGCAGGGCTTCCTCAACCTCGCCGCCACCATTGAGACGCTGGCCGCCGCCGAGCAGCTGGAGGCCCACAAAAACGCCGTTACCCTGCGCGTCGCCGCGCTGAAAGAGGAGCAGGCATGAGCCGGAATATTGAAGAGCTGGCGCGCGACAACGTGCGCGCCCTGACGCCCTACCTGTCTGCGCGCCGCCTCGGCGGCAACGGCGACGTCTGGCTTAACGCCAACGAATTTCCGCTGCCGGTGCCTTTCGAGCTGTCGCAGCAGACGCTGAACCGCTACCCGGAGTGCCAGCCGAAGATCGTGATTGAGCGCTACGCCGCTTACGCCGGGCTGCAGCCGGAGCAGGTGCTGGTGAGCCGCGGCGCCGACGAGGGCATTGAGCTGGTGATGCGCGCCTTCTGCGAGCCGGGCAAAGACGCCATTCTGTTCTGCCCGCCAACCTACGGCATGTACAGCGTCAGCGCCGAAACCATCGGCATTGAATACCGCACCGTGCCCGCGCTGGAGAACTGGCAGCTGAATCTGCCGGCTATCGCCGAACAGCTCGACGGCGTGAAAGTGGTCTATATGTGCAGCCCCAACAACCCGACCGGCAACCTGATCGACCCGGACGATATCCGCGCGCTGCTTGAAATGACTGCCGGAAAAGCGCTGGTGGTGGCGGATGAGGCCTATATTGAATTCTGTCCGCAGGCGACGTTGAGCGGCTGGCTAAAAGATTATCCGCATCTGGTGATCCTGCGCACGCTGTCAAAGGCGTTTGCGCTGGCCGGCCTGCGCTGCGGCTTTACGCTGGCGAATAAGCCAGTCATCGATCTGCTGATGAAGGTGATCGCGCCCTATCCGCTGGCGACGCCGGTCGCCGACGTTGCCGGTCAGGCGCTGAGCGATCAGGGCATCGCGCTGATGCAGCAGCACGTCGCCGAGCTGAACGCCAGCCGCGCCTGGCTGCTGGAGCAGCTGCCCCAGCTCAGCCTGGTGCAGCAGGTCTTCCCAAGTGAAACCAACTATATTCTGGCGCGCTTTACTGATTCGCCTGCGGTGTTTAAATCCCTGTGGGAACAGGGCATTATTCTGCGCGACCAGAACAAAAATCCGGGCCTTGCGGGATGCCTGCGCATCTCAATCGGCACGCGTGAAGAGTGCGAGCGCCTGATCGCCGCGTTACAGGCTTTATCTGTGGAGAGAGCATGAGTCAGAAGACCCTTTTTATCGATCGCGACGGCACCCTTATCGCCGAGCCGCCTGAAGATTTTCAGGTGGATCGCCTGGAGAAGCTGGCGTTTGAAGCCAACGTTATTCCGGCGCTGCTGGCGCTGCAAAACGCCGGCTACCGGCTGGTGATGATCACCAACCAGGATGGGCTGGGCACCAGCAGCTTCCCGCAGGCGGATTTCGACGGCCCGCAAAACCTGATGATGCAGGTGTTCACCTCGCAGGGGATCCATTTTGACGACGTGCTGATCTGCCCGCACAAGCCGGAAGATAACTGCGACTGCCGCAAGCCGAAGACCAAAATGGTCGAGGCGTGGCTGGCGCAGGGCGCCATCGACGTGGCGAACAGCTATGTGATCGGCGACCGGCTGACCGATATCCAGCTGGCGCAGAATATGGGGATCCAGGGCATCCGCTTCGGCCGCGAAGGCGAGGACTGGAACGCGATTCAGGCGCGCCTGACCAAACGCGATCGCCATGCGCTGGTCAACCGCAACACCAAAGAGACGCAGATTCAGGTCGAGGTGTGGCTGGACCGCGAAGGCAACAGCAAAATCAACACCGGCGTCGGCTTCTTTGACCATATGCTGGACCAGATCGCGGTGCACGGCGGCTTCCGCATGAACATCGAGGTGAAAGGCGATCTCTATATCGACGATCACCACACCATCGAAGACACCGGGCTGGCGCTCGGCGAGGCGCTGCTGAAGGCGCTGGGCGACAAGCGCGGCATCGGCCGCTTCGGCTTCGTGCTGCCGATGGATGAGTGCCTGGCGCGCTGCGCGCTCGATATCTCCGGCCGTCCGCACCTCGAGTTCAAGGCGGAGTTCAACTATCAGCGCGTCGGCGACATGAGCACCGAGATGGTAGAGCACTTCTTCAGCTCGCTCTCCTACGCCATGATGAGCACCCTGCACCTGAAAACCAAAGGTAAAAACGATCATCACCGCGTGGAGAGCCTGTTTAAGGCCTTTGGCCGCACGCTGCGCCAGGCGATCCGCGTTGAGGGCAACACCCTGCCCAGCTCGAAAGGAGTGCTGTAAATGAACGTGGTGATCCTCGATACCGGCTGCGCCAACCTCTCGTCGGTGAAATGGGCGGTTGAGCGCCTCGGCTACACGCCCGACGTCAGCCGCGATCCTGACGTGGTGCTGCGCGCCGACAAGCTGTTCTTGCCAGGCGTCGGCACCGCGCGCGCGGCGATGAACCAGCTGGAAGAGCGCGATCTGGTCGACCTGATCAAAGCCTGCACCCAGCCGGTGCTCGGCATCTGCCTCGGCATGCAGCTGCTCGGCAGCAGCAGTGAAGAGAACGGCGGTATCCCCACCCTCGGCATCATCGACGCCGAATGCGGGCTAATGGACACGCGCGGCCTGCCGCTGCCGCATATGGGCTGGAACCAGATTACCGCCCAGGCGGGCAACCATCTGTTTCGCGGCATCGACGAAGAGAGCTACTTCTACTTCGTGCACAGCTACGCCATGCCGGTCAACGCCAGCACCATCGCCCAGTGCGATTACGGCCAGCCCTTCACCGCGGCGGTGCAGAAAGATAACTTCTTCGGCGTGCAGTTCCACCCTGAGCGCTCCGGCAAAGCGGGCGCGCAGCTGCTGAAAAACTTCCTGGAGATGTGATGATTATCCCCGCGTTAGATTTGATTGACGGCAAAGTGGTGCGCCTGCATCAGGGCGACTACGGCCAGCAGCGCGACTACGGCAGCGATCCGCTGCCGCGCCTGCAGGATTACGCCAGCCAGGGCGCGACGGTGCTGCACCTGGTGGACCTGACCGGCGCGAAGGATCCGGCAAAGCGCCAGATCCCGCTGCTGAAAACGCTGCTTAACGGCGTTGAAGCGATCGTGCAGGTCGGCGGTGGCATCCGCACGCGCGACGACGTAAAAGCGCTGCTCGACGCCGGCGCCAGCCGCGTGGTGGTCGGCTCGACGGCGGTAAAAGCGCCGGAAGAAGTGAAAAAATGGTTCAGCGAGTTCGGCGCCGAGGCGATCGTGCTGGCGCTGGATGTGCGCATCGATGCGGCGAACCGCAAAGAGATTGCCATCAGCGGCTGGCAGGAAGCGGCCGGCGTCACGCTGGAAGAGGTGATCGCGCAGTTTGCGCCGGTGGGCCTGAAGCATGTGCTCTGCACCGACATTTCGCGCGACGGCACCCTGAGCGGCTCCAACGTCGCGCTCTATAAGGAAGTGACCGCGCGCTATCCCGAGATTGCGTTTCAGTCCTCCGGCGGCATTGGCAACATTGAGGATATCGCGGCGCTGCGCGACAGCGGCGTACAAGGCGTGATCGTCGGACGCGCGCTGCTCGAAGGTAAATTCACGGTTTCGGAGGCTATCGCATGCTGGCAAAACGCATAATCCCCTGTCTTGACGTGCGCGACGGACAGGTCGTCAAGGGCGTGCAGTTCCGCAATCACGAGATCATCGGCGACATCGTGCCGCTGGCGCAGCGCTATGCGCAGGAAGGCGCGGACGAGCTGGTGTTCTACGATATCACCGCCTCCAGCGACGGCCGCGTGGTCGACAAAAGCTGGGTGTCGCGCGTGGCGGAGGTGATCGACATTCCCTTCTGCGTGGCGGGCGGCATTAAAAGCGAAGAGGACGCGGCGCGCATTCTGGAGTTCGGCGCCGATAAAATCTCCGTCAACTCGCCAGCGCTGGCCGATCCCGAGCTGATCACTCGCCTGGCGGATCGCTTTGGCGTGCAGTGCATCGTGGTGGGCATCGACACCTGGTTTGACGAGGCGAGCGGCAAATATCACGTTAACCAGTACACCGGCGACGAAGCGCGCACCCGCGTCACCCAGTGGGAAACCCTGGAGTGGGTGCAGGAGGTGCAGAAGCGCGGCGCAGGAGAGATCGTGCTGAACATGATGAACCAGGACGGCGTGCGCAACGGCTACGACCTGGTGCAGCTGCAAAAAGTGCGCGAGGTGTGCAAGGTGCCGCTGATCGCCTCCGGCGGCGCGGGCACGATGCAGCACTTCCTCGACGCCTTTGAGCAGGCGAACGTCGACGGCGCGCTGGCCGCCTCGGTGTTCCACAAGCAAATTATCAATATCGGCGAGCTGAAAAGCTTTCTGAAAGAGAACGGAGTGGAGATTCGCGCGTGTTAACTGAAGAGCAACTGGCCCAGCTTGACTGGGTCAAAACCGAGGGCATGATGCCCGCTATCGTGCAGCACAGCGTCTCCGGCGAAGTGCTGATGCACGGCTATATGGATCAGGCGGCGCTGGCGAAAACCTGCAGCGAAGGCAACGTCACCTTTTTCTCGCGCACCAAGCAGCGTCTCTGGACCAAAGGCGAGACCTCCGGCCACTTTCTGCGCGTCGTCAGCATTACGCCGGACTGCGACAACGACACGCTGCTGGTGCTGGCCGATCCCATCGGACCGACCTGCCATCGCGGCACCTCAAGCTGCTTTTCGCCCGCCGCGCCCGACTGGGTGTTTCTGCATCAGCTAGAGCAGCTGCTGGCGTCGCGCAAAAGCGCCGATCCCGCCAGCTCCTACACCGCGCAGCTCTATGCCAGCGGCACCAAGCGCATCGCGCAGAAGGTGGGCGAAGAAGGCGTTGAGACCGCGCTGGCGGCAACGGTCAACGATCGTCATGAGTTGACCAACGAGGCCTCTGATTTGCTCTATCACCTGCTGGTGCTACTGCAGGATCAGGATCTCGACCTCAGCGCCATTATCAATAACCTGCGCGCGCGCCATAAGTAGCGGTGCAATATGTTGCTCAATATCGGCTGGTAACGCGAATATTGAGCAACATACTTCTCATTTTCAGGACCCGGCGATGACCACCCATGACAAACTGATCGCCCTGCTGGAGCAGCATCAGGCGCGCTATCGGCTGATGGCGCATGAAGCGACCGGCAAATGCGAAGCGGTAGCGGCGATCCGCGGCACTGAACTCGGCCAGGGCGCGAAGGCGCTGGTGTGTCACGTTAAAGGCAACGGCGTGAAACAGCATGTGCTGGCGGTGCTGCCCGCTGACCAACAGGCGGATCTAGCGCGCGTGGCGCAAGCGGTCGGCGGTCGCCGCGCCTCGCTCGCCAGCCCGGCGGAAGTAGATATGCTGACCGGCTGCGTGTTTGGCGCCATACCGCCCTTCTCGTTTCATCCCGATCTCCAGCTGGTGGTCGATCCGCTGCTGTTTGCGCGCTTTGATGAAATCGCCTTCAACGCCGGACGGCTGGATTTGTCGATGGTTTTGCACACGGAAGATTATCGCCGCCTCTGCAATGCTAACGTAGTGAAAATAATCCAGTAATTGTCATCGTGGTGGCAGGCAGGTACTCTGCTTGATTCAACATCACGATAAAAGAAGAGATTATGGCTACTCCTGGTTTCTCCCGTCTGCGCGCGGCGCTGATGACCGCCGTGCTGGCAGGCTGCGCCTTTGGCGCGCAGGCAAAAATTGAACAAGTCCGCTTCGCGGTCGATCCTACCTATCCGCCGTTTGAGTCCAAAACCCCGCAGGGCAAGCTGGTCGGTTTCGATATCGATCTGGGCAACGCGCTCTGCCAGCAGATGCAGGCGAAGTGCGTCTGGGTGGAAAGCCAGTTCGACGGCATGATCCCGGCGCTGAAGGCGCGCAAGTTCGACGCGATCCTGTCAGATATGGGCATCACCGAAGAGCGCCTGAAGCAGATCGACTTCACCGTGCCGCTCTATGACACCCATACCCAGCTGATTGCGCGTAAAGGCTCTGGCCTGCTGCCGACCGCCGAGTCGCTGAAAGGCAAAACTGTCGGCGTGGAGCAAGGCACGGTGCAGGAGCGCTACGCGCGCGCCAAATGGCAGCCGTTCGGCGTGAACGTGGTGCCCTATGGCGATCAGGCGCAGGTAGAGAGCGACCTGGTGTCCGGCCGTCTCGATGCGGTGTTCACCGATGCGGCGCAGGCGGCAATCGGCTTCCTGAAGCATCCGCAGGGCAAAGATTTTGAGCTGGCTGGCCCAATTGTGCAGGATCCGATTATTGGCCCCGGCACCGCCATCGGCCTGCGTAAAGGCGACGCCGAGCTGAAGACCGCGCTGGATAACGCCTTCGCCGAAATCAAAAAGAACGGCACCTTCGACAAGATCCAGAAGCAGTATTTCGCGACTGACATCTCCATCAAGCAGTAACCCCGAGGCGGCCCGAGTGGTCGCCCGCTTTGATTCGGCACTATACTTTTCTTCATTTCCGGGGTGCGACCCGCGCCCCCTCTTAAATGACAGGACAATCAGCGCCCCATGCATCAACAACATCATCCTCTTATCAGCGCCTCGCTGGGCACTCAGCGCGAAATCGTCAGCTTCCACTTCGGCGAAGAGAAATATAAACAGGTTTATATTCAGGCCTCTCTGCACGGCGACGAGATCCCCGGCATGGCGGTTGCCTGGTTTCTGAAGCAGAAACTGATGGCGCTGGAGTCCGCTGGCAGGCTGCGCGCCGGCTTTACCCTGGTGCCGGTGGCCAACCCGCTGGCGCTGAGCCAGCACTGGCACGGCACGCATCTCGGACGCTTCCACAGCGAGTCGGGCCAGGACTTTAACCGTCGCTTTCCTGCGCTGGGCGAGAAGCTGGCGGCGGAGCTGGCCAGTTCGCTGACGCCGAACGAAGGCGACAACAAGCGGCTGATCCGCGACGCTATCGATCGTCACTATCGCGATGTGATCGCCAAAACCGAGCTGGAGGCGCAGCGCTTTACCCTGATGCGCATGGCGAGTCAGGCGGATCTGATGATTGATTTGCACTGCGACTGGGAAGCATTGCCTCATCTCTACACCACGCCGCACGCCTGGCCCGATATCGAGCCGCTGGCGCGCTGGCTGGGTAGCGAAGTGCAGCTGCTGGCGCAGATTTCCGGCGGCGAGCCGTTCGACGAAGCATGCTGCGAACCCTGGCTGACGCTGGCTGAGCGCTTTGGCGACAAATACCCGATGCCACGCGGCCTGCTGCCGGTGACGCTGGAGCTGCGCGGACTGCGCGACGTCGATCCCGATCAGGCGGAACAGGATGCGGATGCGATTATCAGCGCACTGCGCGAAAGCGGCTATATCGCCGCGGAGAATCCGTCGGTGTCGGTGGAAGTGGCCGCGCCGGTGATTGGCGGCGACGAGCTGGCGCTGGTCACGGCTAACGCCGAGGATATCGCAGGCATGGCGGAGAGCAGCGCCGCGGCGAGCGCGCTGGAGGCGGTGGATATGCCGGAAGAGATGAGCGTGATTAAGCAGCGTCATACCGAAGGCGCTGGCGCGGTCTCCCCTGCCCTTAAGCATCCTGCGACGCCGCTGGCGGGCTGTGAGTATATTCACTCGCCGGTTTCCGGGCTGATTTTGCATCGCAAGAAGCTGGGTGCGCATATCCGTCCGGGCGAAGTAGTGGCTGAGGTGGTGGATCCGGTGACGGACTTTGTAACGCCGCTGGTGGCGGAGTATGGCGGCGTGCTCTATGCGCGACACTGGGCGAAGTTTGCCACGGCGGGCATGCTGGTGATCAGGCTGGCGGGAGAAGATGAGGTCAG
The DNA here is from genome assembly GCF_022394795.1 of Pantoea sp. Z09. Taxonomy (NCBI): domain Bacteria; kingdom Pseudomonadati; phylum Pseudomonadota; class Gammaproteobacteria; order Enterobacterales; family Erwiniaceae; genus Pantoea; species Pantoea sp. Z09. The sequence continues at coordinate 1,351,762 of NZ_CP092373.1, read as the reverse complement.
GAGCGGGGATTTGCTGGTGGGGTGAAGCTTACCCCACTCAACAACAAAGCATTAAGGCAATTGTTTCTTTTTAAATACAAACAAACTTGAAGTGGTAAAATTAACGGCCAAGCCGCATATACTTCCTATAGCAACTGCAAAAACAGGATAAGTAGCCATCAGCGAAGAGTAAAAAACTGAGATACTATAGCTTGAATAGTTGACCACACCACCAATTAGCATAAAGGCAAGATAATTCAAAAATTCCTTGCCTTTATTATTGGCTGCAGCTTCTTCTTTAAATGTAAGACGTCTATTCAAAAACCATGTAGCAAAGACGGCAACTGAAAAGGAAATAGCTCTCGCTAAATACAATCCTAACAATTCTTTAAATAAATATAAAAACAAAGTATCAATTAAAAAACCAGCTGTGCCTACCAAAGCAAAATAAAAGAACTTTAACATTTTAAGACCTTATCTTAAAAAAAAGCTGGCCCGTTAAATCAGGCCAGCAATAGCCTACTTAAAATTCACGAACAGGGGGTGCATACCAACCTGATCGAACCAATTTATACCTTCTTCTACCGGAAGAATTGCTATAGAGCTATTTTTATCAAAGTCTTCTGGAAGAGTAAACTTAACTTGGTTCTCGCCGCCATTCGCGTGGAGATAAGGCATATCAACTCTTAAATAATCAACATTTTTAAGGTGATTTTCACTATCATAAAGCCTAATCCCAATATTTATAACATTAAAGGTTCCATAACCAATATTTAAATCAGATTCATTTTTAAGTGAAACAGTGACAGACCACTTTTTTGTATTTTCATCGAAAGATGGTGAAGATACCAAACTTAATTTTATACGGTCCTTTATCTTTTGTGAAATACCAACTTCTGAAACATTTCCAATGGTCGCCCACAGTTTAGTTTGTAGATTAAGCTCGCACATACCCGACTCAATCTCATGCTTTGTTAAATAATGAGCTATCCTTGCTCTATAACTTTGCAAGGGATCTCTTGCAAAGTCCCAGTCTTTTGGGTTAAAAGTAGAAAAACCATTTATAGTGCGCAGCGCAAAAATCTCTGAAATAAGCATTGCATCTACATTATGAGGATACAAACTGAGATCTATATTTTTATTATTTATATCGAATTCGTTTTCTCTTTGCCCGATAACATAAAAAGCCTTACAATTTTTAGGTGGCGCTGGGATAGATTTGAAAAAACTCAACTGACTGTTTCTATCCAAGTTAGCACTTGATGCCAAATTCACTTGCTCCAGTAATAAGATCCCCCCTATTAGGAACATTAAGAATTTTGGCAAGCGCACTATATACCCAGAAAGAAAAGATGCAGCTAAAATACTTAAAGGGAAGATAAGAAAAAGTGCATATCTTGAAGTAACCCTCATACCTTTGGCGCCCGGAATATACCGCCAAATATACTCCCATAAGAAAAAATCATTATATTTTATCATCACTATTAATGATAAAAAAAGAGAAGAAACAAGACATTTTAAAAGAGAAAATTTTAAATCTTTATTTTTATTAAAAATTAAGGCAAAAAAGGAAATGATGAGAAGTAAAGCAATAAGCCATGGAAAACCAATATTCAGTTCACCAACCCTTTGAACATCAGGAAAATAACTGGAAAAAATATAATCTGATAAATCCCCATACAGCAGATTATGTTTTCCTGGGTCAAGCAAGTTGCCGATTTGTGGTGCATAATATGTAACTGAAAAAAGATCCTGGCCTCCAGTTTCTTTAGCCTTAGGTAAATAAACTTTTAAAAAAGGAATAATACTTACGCACAGAACTACCAATGGTACTAAAATAGCAAGTACGCTTGGCTTTTTAACCCTCTCTTTTAAAACTCTAAAATTTATAAAAACTAGAGGTAGAGAACAGAAAACAAACATAATAAAAAAAAGTATATAGAACCATGCCATATAATAAGTCGTTATTAACCAGGCAGAAAGCAATACTGCTGCCAAAGATCCTTTTAATATTGATTTTTTTAGGCTACTTTCACAAAGTGCATCTACATAATCATAAATTAAAATTGTCATTAGTGGTGCGAAAGCAATGCTTAGCAATTGGGCATGATGCATTTGCATTGTAAGTGCATTACTTAAAGTAAAAATAGCTGCACCACAAACTGATGCTTTAAATCCAAGCTTTAACTTATTATGACTTAGATAATAAAATGATATAAAACCTATAATTTTTAAAGTTAGGTTTACAAATTCTGAGGAAAGAAAAACATCAGCACCCAGGAGTCTATAGATACTGAATATAACTCCATAAATAAAATAGCCATCATTATAACCCAATGTATCACTATAGGGATAGAAATAGCCCACTTGATCCCATTTTGAATGCCCAGCAAAAACATTATACCAATGCTGCAAAATGCTAGTTTCAATTAACCCATCAAAGCGACTTCCTATTAAAAACCCGAAGGCTGTATGAAGCTGCTTATCAAATATAACGCATAAGGAAATAAATAATGCTGTAAGCAAAACAACAGCTCGGATATCTTTTTTTTGCATAACACTCATTTTAAATCCATTAAAAATGTTTTACTGGAATAGATAAATAGGCAAGCCGCTTCATTTCACGGCGTCCTATCGTAACACTCTCAAGAATCAAGCCTGTTACGAAAGAAATTGCTGATAAGATTATTAAACCTGTAGATAAAATAGCTGTAGGTAAGCGCGGAACTAGACCCGTCTCAAAATAGTAACTAGCCAAGGGGATTGCTATTAATATACCTGAAATGCTGAATAGAATAGCAAGCAGTCCATAAAATATTAAAGGTCTTTCGCTTGAATAGAGCTTGATAATCATTTTTGCAATGCGAATACCGTCTCTGTAAGTATTTAGCTTGCTAGCCGATCCTTCCATCCTTGCACCGTAGGGCGTATCGAATTCATCATAGGGCATGCGTAGTTCAAGAGCATGAACAGTCAGCTCGGTTTCTGTCTCAAATCCTTTGGCCATTGCAGGAAAAGATTTAACATACCTTTTGGAAAAAACACGATATCCAGAAAGCATATCAGTAAATTTTCCGCCAAATATACTTTTCACGCAACCCGTAAGCATTTTATTACCCAATGTATGGCCGGGACGATATGCTTCTTTATCTTCATGTTTTCTGACTCCAACAACCATATCGAGTTGTTCAGAAATCAATTTTTCTATCATTCGGGGAGCACAGGAAGCATCATATGTAGCGTCGCCATCGACCATAACATATATGTCTGCGGTAATATCAGCGAACATGCGCCTTACAACATTGCCCTTACCCTGATTTTTTACGGAATAAACTACTGCTCCCGCATCAGAAGCATTTTTAACAGTATCATCAGAGGAATTATTGTCGAAAACATAAATATTTGCAGAAGGTAAATGAAAAGTGAAATCCTATACAACCTTGCTAATTGACACGCCTTCGTTATAACAAGGAATTACTACAGCGATATTACAATCATCGAATTGCATCTTGTTTCCCTACTTAAACTAGTATTTAATCAATAACATTGACATTAATATTTACAATACCAATACCTAATAGCCTCAAATCTTGTCCCATGCCTAAGCTTTTGGGGCTTGTTGGGTTAGGCAAAAATATATCAATTTGTTGTCCTTTTTGCTCAGTATAAAATTCTAGAGACTGGACTGTATCATCTTGCTTTAAAATTAAAACTTTAGCGACACCACCATATTCAACCTTTATATCTTTATCAATATTAGGGCCAAATGCATGCGCCTGGAGTGTCAATATAAAATGACGCGGCAATTCAGACAAAAATTTTATAGAAACATGATCTGATTGTTGAGCGTCCGACCATCTCCCCCAAGCTTCATAATGCGACATTCCTGAAATTTCATCGACAAAGTCAGGCAAAGCTTCTTTTCGGAAATCAATAGTAAAACTTTTGCTTGTTAAATTGAGATCATTCAACTGACCGTTTTCAACCTTGCCAATAAAACGAGAAAAGGATGGAAAAAGGATTTTATTACCATACCCGCTTAAATGATCTCCATCAAAGAAAAGCGGCTTACCATTTTTGTATGCATTACATTCTTTATCATTACATAATAAAGGTAAAGGATCCCAAACTGATACAGGCATTACCTTACCTAATTCTGCATAACTTTCTAACACAGGGGCTCGATATCTTTCAATCAAGTCTCTTGATATAGTATCTCCACCTTTACAGATTGGATTATCCTTATCATACCAGTCCGCACAGCGGTAAACAGGTATCTTGTACAAAGGCTTTGGAGCCTCGAAAACAATATGAACACCTTTATCAGCTAAAGGTTTCAACACTTTTTCTGCATACTGGATAGTGCGTTTACGACCTTCATCTGCCTGGCTGCTAAAAAGTATCTCATTATGTCCCTCATCTCCAAAATAAGCCCACTGGTCAACGAATCTTGGCAGCCTCAACGAGGCTAAAAAAAGCACATCACCAGGACGAATTTTGTTATTGATATCCGATAAAGACGCATCAGTATATTGGCGGCAAGCAGGAACATCTAAATCTCTGTTTGGAGTAAAGCTTAAGAAAGGACAACCACCATTATTGTATGCATACACTTCACTGCCTGTTTTTATTGCATAATTTTTGAAAACAGATGAGTAAGCAAGCGCGTGTGAATCGCCAATAACGAAAATACGGTGAGAACTAGTTTTTGCTGGGTTTACGCAACCTTTAACTTTATAAACTAGTAAAAGACCACCTTCTACATCATTGTGTTCAGGTTCTGCATTGCAGCCAGGGTAACCCTCGACTACCCCGCTCCCTTCTGGATACCAATCTTGAGGATTTTTTAAAAGGACACTTTGCGAGATGTTAACAGCGTTAGCATTGATATTGTCAGTAGCGTAATATGCGACCCCGATAAATAATAGCCCAGAAAATAATACACTCCAGTTATTTTGCCTTGCTATAAAACGTGAAGCACGAATCGGCCTTTCAACTAAATAAAAAGAAACCAATGAAAAGATAAGTGTTGCACCAAGTGCAGCTAGCTGATGATTAATGGCTTCGAGACCACAAGTCCACCTAAAAATCACAAAGACTGGCCAATGCCAAAGATATAGTGAAAATGATAACTTACCAATATAACATAACATCGAGTTGCCCCAAATTTTGCTGGCAACTGCTGATTCTGCTCTATTATAAAATCCAAATAAAACCCCCAGCGTACTTAGTGTCGCCAGCAATGCTCCTGGCATGGGGAAATTATTTGTTTTAGTTAGATAGAATGACGATAAAAGTAATAATGTAGAGCAAATTCCTATGCACTCGCGGAAATTTGCTATCCACTTTTTCTTTTCCAGTTTTTTTTGATAAATTGAAATAAGTTGAAAAAGAAGCACGCCTGCCGACAATTCCCAAAACCTACTCAACGTCGAATAGTATGCCTGGGTAGGAGAGCTCTGGGATAAATTAAAAGAATAAATTACAGATGCCACCCCTAGAATTAAATAAATAGCTGCTGAAGCAAATTTATTTTTATTTGAGAGCCAGAATATATAAAGGAAAGGGAAGATTAAATAAAACTGCTCTTCAACCCCCAAAGGGCTTTGTTGAATAAATCAGATTTCGGGTAAGTCTCCCCCGTAGCGGGTTGTGTTTTCAGGCAATACGCACGCTTTCAGGCATACCTGCTTTCGTCATTTTGTTCAGCGCTCGTACCAGGGCCATAGCCTCTGCAACCTGACCATCGTAGTCACGCAGTGTCAGTGAACCCCCGAACAGCTGTTTTACCCGGTACATCGCCGTTTCCGCTATCGAGCGACGGTTGTAATCTGTTGTCCATTTCCACCGCGCATTACTCCCGGTCATTCGCTGATTAGCCACTGCACGGTTACGGTCTGCATATTCACCGGGCCAGTAACCCGCACCTTTTCGGGGAGGGATAAGCGCGCTGATTTTCTTACGCCGCAGTTCATCGTGACATAGCCGGGTATCGTAAGCGCCATCGGCGGCGGCTGACCTGATTTTCCGGTGGGTTTGCCGGATTAACCCGGGGAAGGCCTCTGAGTCCGTAACGTTGTTCAGCGACAGGTCAGCGCAGATGATTTCATGTGTTTTACTGTCAACGGCGAGATGCAGCTTACGCCAGATACGGCGGCGTTCCTGGCCATGCTTTTTGACTTTCCACTCGCCTTCACCGAAGACCTTCAGCCCGGTGGAATCAATTACCAGGTGTGCGATTTCACCCCGGGTGGGCGTTTTGAAACTGACATTAACCGACTTTGCCCGCCTGCTGACACAGCTGTAATCCGGGCAGCGTAGCGGAACGTTCATCAGAGAAAAAATGGAATCAATAAAGCCCTGCGCAGCGCGCAGGGTCAGCCTGAATACGCGTTTAATGACCAGCACAGTCGTGATGGCAAGGTCAGAATAGCGCTGAGGTCTGCCTCGTGAAGAAGGTGTTGCTGACTCATACCAGGCCTGAATAGCTTCATCATCCAGCCAGAAAGTTATGGAGCCACGGTTGATGAGGGCTTTATTGTAGGTGGGCCAGTTGGTGATTTTGAACTTTTGCTTTGCCACGGAACGGTCTGCGTTGTCGGGAAGATACGTGATCTGATCCTTCAACTCAGCAAAAGTTCGATTTATTCAACAAAGCCCCCCCAAAGACCAAGTATGGGTAAATGGATTGAAGTCAGTTGTTGGAGCAAAGTAGTCTCTTCCAGACGATGCTAATATTATATTGCTAAAACCGAAGTAAGCATATAAACCAGTTGTTTGATTTACATAACTTAGCCATGAGCCTGGTATGAAGATTGTGGAAAAAAAAGAAACCACTACAAGCATAAACACTAATGCTGGAAATATTCTTTTTATGCGGCGGCTATAAAAAGCGCTAAAGAATTGAAGAATCGAAACTCCTTTTAAAGCCGATACTGATGCGCTAACTATAAAACCAGAAATAATAAAAAACACATCAACACCTACAAAACCACCAGGCATTAATGCTGAGTCAAGATGAAAGAATATAACAGAAAGTACCGCCAGGGCTCTAATCCCATCGATAAAGGGGTAGTATGGTATATGTTTATTTAATTTTTCATTTATCATTTTTAGCCACCAAAAAAATCCTTTTTGAAAAAATAACACAAACAAAACCCGGCGTATGCCGGGCTGTATTTTTTAAATTAATACAAATTTATTCAAGCCACTCTGTGTGGAACACACCGTCTTTATCGATGCGCTTGTAAGTATGCGCGCCGAAGTAGTCGCGCTGTGCCTGAATCAGGTTGGCAGGCAGCACTTCTGAACGGTAGCTGTCGTAGTAAGCGATAGCGGCAGAGAAGGTCGGCGTCGGGATACCGTTCTGCACAGCGTAGGCAACCACATCGCGCAGCGCCTGCTGATATTCGTCAGCGATATTCTTGAAGTACGGTGCCAGCAGCAGGTTCGCGATGTTAGCGTTTTCGGCGTAGGCATCGGTAATTTTCTGCAGGAACTGGGCGCGGATGATGCAGCCAGCACGGAAAATTTTAGCGATTTCACCGTAGTGCAGATCCCAGTTGTATTGCTCGGAAGCCGCACGCAGCTGTGAGAAGCCCTGCGCGTAGGAAACGATTTTTCCCAGGTAGAGCGCACGACGCACTTTCTCTACGAATTCTGCTTTGTCGCCGGTGAACGCCTGCGCCTGTGGTCCGCTCAGCACTTTAGAGGCTGCAACGCGCTGCGTCTTCAGAGAAGAGAGGTAACGAGCGAATACGGATTCAGTGATCAGTGACAGCGGCTCGCCGAGATCCAGTGAACTCTGGCTGGTCCATTTACCAGTGCCTTTGTTAGCCGCTTCATCCAGAATGACGTCAACCAGGTAGTTACCCTCTTCATCTTTCTTGGTGAAGATATCCTTGGTGATGTCGATCAGGTAGCTGCTCAGCTCGCCGTTATTCCACTCGGTGAAGGTTTTGGCCAGCTCTTCATTGCTTAGACCCAGCGCGCCTTTAAGCAGTGCATATGCTTCGGCAATTAGCTGCATATCGCCATATTCGATGCCGTTGTGCACCATTTTCACATAGTGACCTGCGCCGTCCGGACCAATGTAAGTCACGCAGGCTTCGCCGTCTTCCGCGCGCGCAGCGATTTTGTCCAGAATCGGGGCAACCAGCTCATAGGCTTCTTTCTGACCGCCAGGCATAATAGACGGGCCTTTCAGCGCACCCTCTTCACCGCCGGAAACGCCGGTACCGATGAAATTGAAGCCCTGCTCAGACAGCTCTTTGTTACGACGGATGGTGTCTTTATAGAAGGTGTTGCCGCCGTCGATCAGGATGTCGCCTTTGTCGAGATGCGGAGTCAGGGAAGCGATAGTTTTATCAGTCGCTTCGCCCGCCTGTACCATCAGAAGGATACGGCGCGGCTTTTCCAGCGAGTCGACAAACTCTTCGATGGTGTAGTAAGGCGCGAGTTTCTTGCCCTGATTTTCAGCGATGACTTCATCAGTCTTTTCGCGTGAACGGTTAAAGATAGAGACGGTATAACCACGGCTTTCAATGTTGAGAGCCAGGTTACGGCCCATAACGGCCATACCTACAACGCCGATCTGTTGCTTGGACATTACATACTCCTGTCTATGGTCTCGCAGAATGTTACCAGTAACACTCTTCACTAAGTGATCGATATGTTAACTCAGGATTGCCGATAAGAGGTAATGATTGGTGCGATAGCTGACTGAAAAAATATGAAAAAAAATCACAAACTTAACAGGGATTTATAGATATTATTATAACTAGTGACCATCTTTTGGGCAGTAAAAAGCGACTCAAATCGATCATGAGCCGCTTCGCCATAGCGTTTAGCCTGCTCGGGATTGAACCAGATTTCATCCATTGCCCTACGTAAGGCAACGGGATCCGAAGGCGGCACGACAAGCCCTGTTTGTTGATGAATATTGATATAGGTTGTTCCGGTGCCTATCTCGCTTGAGATGAGCGGCTTAGAATAAAGCGCGCCTTCCAGCAGCGAAATGCCAAATGCTTCTGAGCGCAAGTGCGAAGGAAAAACCAGACAGGTGCTTAGCTGTAGCAAGGCTGCTTTATCGCTGTCTCCAAGTGCGCCAAGGAAATGAATATTATCTACTGAAAGCTTTTGAGCCTGTGCTTTCAGTTCCGCTTCAATGGGGCCTGCACCTACTACAACAATGGGGTAGCGACTGTTTTGAGCCGCTTCGATTAAAATATGTAATCCTTTGTAATAGCGGAAGGTGCCAATAAAAAGGAAAAATCCCTGAGGGAATCGTGATTTCCATCTTTCAAGCACCGCTACGTCATTATTTTGATAAAAGTTCTTATCCAGCCCGTAAGGAATGACATCCACTTTGTCTTTAAATTGTTGTAACGTGGGGCTGCTTTCAACGTAATTTGGCGAAGCCGCAACAATTCGGTCCACTGATTTAAGGAAACGATTCATCAATGGCGAGTAGAGTTTAAGCAACAGTTTTTGCTTCACAATATCAGAATGATAACTCACCACTGAAGGTTTTTTAATACCGGCTGCAAAATGCATAAAATCCATAAAAGGATAGGGAAAGTGATAATGGATAATATCTGCCGACTTTGCCAGTTCTTTGAATGTTTTTACTGCATTGAAAGAAAAGGGGGTCGATGCAAACTCGCAAATTGTTTTTACCCGATGGATAGTATGATGATCAAGTATTGAAACTTCTTCGTCATAAGCCGGGCTGTGGGTCAAAACAGTAGAGCGTATATTTTCTCTGATTCCACCCTCGGCAAGCTGATAGATGACCTGCTCTATGCCGCCAAAGGTGTCAGGATAATAGGTTTTATAACAATGTAGGACATTGATCATATAAATTTAGCAACCTGTTCATAGGCTTCTATTGTTTTATCTGCACAGAGTGACCATGAGAACTGCTGAGCCTGAGCAAGCCCTGATGATATCATTGCCTGCTTTCTTACAGCATCGTCTGTCATACTCTGAAGATAAGCTGTCAACGTTTCAACATCCTGGGGCGCATGCATTAATGCCGCATCGCCGACTACTTCAGGAAGAGAAGTAGCGTTGGAACAAATAACTGGCGTACCTGACGCCATAGCTTCCAGCACGGGCAACCCAAAACCTTCATAGATTGAAGGGAAGACAAAGCTGGTCGCCGCGCTGTAGAGAATGGGGAGGTCCTTACCGGCGACAAATCCCAGATATTTCAACCACCCCTCTCTTTCGCCTTTATCAAAAAGCCGAAAAAGCTCTGTGTTATCCCATCCTTTATAGCCGCTTATTACCAGAGGGTAATTTTTCTTTATGGCGGCGGGTAGACGATCATATGCTTGCAATAAGGTAAGAATATTTTTTCTTGGCTCGATGGTGCCAGTATAGAGGAAAAAATGGCGCCATTTGAGTTGATAAACATCTAATACAGCTTGTGCTTCAGCTTCGATACGAGGATGAAATAATGCATTGCATGCTAAAGGAGCAACGGCAATTCTTTCTTCAGGCAAATCGAAAAACTCGATTAACTCACGCTTAGTATAGTGTGAATCTGTAATTAGCATGGCGGCGCGAGAAACTGTCTTGCGCAACTCTTTTTGCATTAAATGCACACGACCTGCTGGGTGAAATTGAGGCCAGTGAAAAACCGACAAATCATGAAACGTCGCCACGCAGTGTTTGACGCCTGGCGGCAAATAGTAGTTAGGGCTGTGGAAAATATGATCGCTATAAGCACGAAGCGACCATGTTTTCAGTAGTGGAAAGGTAAGCCGATAAATCTCACTAACTGTTCTACTATTTTGCAGCTTTCTTTTCAAAGACTGGACCGACTGGGCAGATTCACTGGCTACCGCCAGTGAATCACGCACTTTAGTCCCATGTAGCCAGGTCAGCGCTATCTTATCTTCACGCTGCTGCAATTCGCGTGCAAGTTCAAACGCATAACGGCCAATGCCCGTTAAAGGGTATTTAATACAGTCCGTGGAAAATACGACGTTCAGCTTTACGCTTCTAGCATCCATTTCAGAGTTTCCCTCAGCGGAATGGGATGAAGCTGGTGTTGCGTCAACTGATTAAGCAGACTGATATCACCGCAAAGCTCTTTAATTTCATTTGCTCTGACAAATTGCGGATTGACTTCGATTCGAATCGAGTGGCCGGTAAGCTCTTCACACAGAGAAATGACTTCACGAAGAGAATGCATTTCACCCGAAGCAACATTAACGGTCATACCGAATGCCGTAGAGCTGAGTAAGGCTGCATAGCTTTTGACAAGATAGCGTACATCTGAGAAGTCGCGCCACACATCAATATTGCCTAACTCAATCACTTCTTTTCGTGCTCTGAAGTGGCTAACGATTTTCGGGATCAAAAAGTTTTCCGCTTGTCCAACACCGGTGTAATTGAAGGGCCGAGCAAGGATCAAAGGCAACTTGTCCTGAAACAGTCGGGACACATACTCCATTGCTAGTTTGCTGACCGCGTAGTCGTTGGCGGGGTTAGCAGGCGTCTCTTCGCCAAGTTTACCTGGCGTATTGTTGCCATAAACATTTGCACTACTTGCAACCAATACGGCTTCTGGCTTTCTATCGCCATCCGCTAGCGCTTGTAGCAGGTTACGCGTACCCGACAGATTAACGTCATAAAAGGCATTGGGGTTCGCATGACCGACAAAGGCTATCGCCGCAAGATGGACAACAACATCCGGCGCTATACAGTCTACAGCATGTTTGACTTGTGCAGCATCAGTCAGGTCGACCTGAAAATAGTGACCATCTTGTTGAGAGGACGAAGAGCCAAGGCCAAATATTTCATATCCGGCAGCGGATAATTCCGCTGCCATATAATGGCCAGTAAAGCCCTTGATACCAGTGATCAATGCTTTTTTGCCATTAGTCATATTAGAAAGAGAACCCTTGTTTGTTACGACGCAGATCCTCTTCAACCATCATGGCGCACAGCTCTTCAAGCGTAGTTTTAGGTTCCCAGCCGAGGATATCTTTCGCGCGCTGTGGGTTGCCGATTAACAGTTCAACTTCCGCTGGGCGATAGAATTTTGGATTAACTTTTACCACCACTTTACCAGTTGCAACGTCAATCGCGACCTCTTGCTCTTCTTTACCTTCAAAGCGCAGCTCGATACCCGCTGCTTTGAACGCAATTGAGACGAAATCACGCACTGTTTCGGTACGATTGGTTGCCAGCACAAAGGTATCAGGCTCATCAGCCTGCAGCATCAGCCACATACCTTCTACATACTCTTTAGCAAAGCCCCAGTCACGCTTCGCATCCATATTGCCTAATTCAAGCACATCAAGTTTACCCAGCTTAATTTTGGCAACAGAGTCGGTAATTTTACGCGTGACGAACTCCTGACCGCGCAGAGGAGACTCATGGTTAAACAGGATACCGCTTGATGCAAAGATATCGTAACTTTCGCGGTAATTGATTGTCATCCAGTGAGCGTAAAGCTTGGCAACGCCATACGGGCTACGCGGATAGAACGGGGTATCTTCTTTCTGCGGAATTGCCTGCACCTTACCAAACATCTCAGAAGTCGATGCCTGGTAGAAACGAATCTTAGGATTAACGATACGAATCGCTTCCAGCAGGTTTACAGGGCCAATACCTGTGATTTCCGCGGTGGTCAGCGGCTGATCAAATGAAACGCCAACAAAGCTTTGGGCAGCCAGGTTATAAACTTCTGTGGCGCCGCTTTGCTGAAGCAGACGAATGCTGGAAGAAAGATCGGTCAGATCGTACTCAACTAAATGCAGATTAGGATTATTTTTAATACCTAACTCTTCAATACGCCAAAAATTGACGGAACTGGTGCGACGATAGGTACCATAGACTTCATAACCTTTATTTAGTAACAACTCAGCTAAATATGCGCCGTCCTGTCCAGTGATACCCGTAATTACAGCTGATTTCATGATATGTATAACCTTTATGAAAGAAGTTTGGAAACTAAATTTTTTGCACTTTCTGCCCACGTGATCCATGGAATACATGTGGAATCAGGGTGTGCATTTTTTTCAAATAACTCTCGCCATTTTAATATTTCTTCAGCAAGAACATTCGCATCTGTAGTACTAAAATAATAAGCTCCTTCTTGCGCTACCTCTCTTAAAACTGGTACATCCCTGGAAATCAGAGGTTTTTTATGCTGAGATGCCTCGATAAGCGGGAGTCCAAAACCTTCATCTTCAGAAGGATAGAGTAAACAATCTGACATTTCATAAAGTTTTGTAAGCAGCTCATCGCTGGCGTTATTCAGCCAGAAAAGATGGCGATCTTTATATTCATTTTTTTCTAGTTTCTGAATAATAGTCGGGATAGTTCGTCTAAGGTCATCAGGTAAACCCTTCCAGCCCTCTTTACCAACAATAACCAAATTCATATCTATGCCATCTTGCCAAAGCTTTTCAAAAGCAGAAATCGCTAATAGATGGCCTTTACGTGGTTCGATAGTTCCCACCATCAAAAAGGTCATTTTTTTATTGATTAGCTCCAGCATTTTCTCTTCTTCAGCGCTTATGCCACCATTTGGTTTAGAAGCTGTTATATCAGCCCCGTGGTGGGAGAAATCCATTACCAACTTATTGTTAACAATATTCCTCGTGCTCATCCATTTTGAAACTTCCTGAGCTACTGCGTCAGTCACACAAATGATTTTATCAGATTGAGATGTGATAATTTCTAACCATTTTCCAAAACTTTCATTGCTACCAGGGGGGAAAAACTCTGGTTTAGTCAATGGCAAAATATCATGTATCATAAATGCTATATGAACATTGGAACGCAACAGGTTATCGAAAAAATTGCAATTATAAGCATCGATGATTAAATCACATGCTAATTCTGAAGAAAAATACACATCACCTGCATAAAAATCAACCTGGCGATCGTCAACCATATAAGGAGAAATTTGAGGATAAAGCTTTTTCATAAACTGATTAGCCTCCCTCATAATATAACTATTATCTTTCTTTTCAAGATAAACAGGTACTAAATCCATATTCCCATCGCTGATTTTCATCAGTTCAACCAGCAAAGCACGAGTAACACGTTCAATACCTGTCCAAAGATCGGTCTTTCTTAGCAGGCTTACGTCAAAAAATATTTTTTTCCCCGACTTGATTTTAGGAAAATTTAAAGACAAGAGTTGCGCATATGAGCCAAACTGTTCGTCTTTTATATCAAGATTACTAATAACGTCATTTACTAACACTTTATTTTTACGATAAGTATTTTCAATGAAATCATAGTAGGATTGTGCGCATTTTTCAGGACTATGATATTGCTCAATATACGTCGCAGCGGAATTTCCCAGTGATAAACGATAGGATTCATCTGTACAGAGTTTATTGATGGCGTCTATTAATTCTGATATTACAAAGTCTTCGTCTAACTTTATAACTCTGTCTTCAGGCAACTCAGCCATGGAGCCATTTGCATTTATAATTGTAGGTAAGCCATAATTCATACAGTCGAGTACCGCTGCGGATGTTTCTCCTCGAGAGAGTGAACGTAACTGTACTGCTACGTCTGCAGCAATTAAGTATTGTCGATATAATTCATCAGAAGCCCAGCCTGTAATAGAAATATTATCTCCAAGACGGTAACGTTCAATCAAGTCTTCTATTTCGTCTTTATAAGAACCACCAAGTTCTCCTACGAATACGAGCTTGATATTTTTAGTTCTTTGTGCAGATGACATCCCTAATGCTTCAATGACTTTATGGTTAAGTTTTGTAAAATCCATAATACCAAAAGAGCATATAAGAATAGTCTGATCATCAATACCTAGCTGCTCACGGATATAACTGCGATCGATTTTGATGGGCGCAGCTCTTAGCAAATTAACTTTTTCCCAATCTAAAGAAACTGTACTGTGATACCATTTTCGCGCAAGTTTCCGCGCATGATCGGAATGTACAATGACCGCTAAGGCATTGCTCAATACATTAAAATTAGATGGGTAACGATACATTATATCTAAATCATTATTAATATCGCCGCGTTCTATCAATGCCTTATAGCCATGTGATGTCAGTAGTTGTTCACTCCACAGCTGTTGTGCCCCCGTCAACGACTCTTTATAACGATAATAGTTGCTTAAATAAAAATCATGTAAGCAAACGACGCCTGGGTAAACTTCCAGAACTTCATGCATGTATTCATGGAAAACTGAATTTCCTATTTGATAAATAATTCTGTCGTAACGCTTAGCATTTATTAAAAAATTTGGAACATCGATAATTTCATATTCAGGTTGATGATTAACTTCTGATTGGGAAGTATCAATCACTACATCAATATCATAATGATGGGCAAGAGCTGGCAACAACTCTTCGCTATATAATGATATTCCAGATTTTGCAGGAGACAATGGCGTAAAATAGGCGAGTTTCTTTTTTGTTGTCGTGTTAGTAGGTTTATTATTTTCTTGCTCAACAGAAAAAATATCTTCTATCGCTTTTAATGCAATTGAAGCAGTACGCTGCCAGGAAAATGCACTAGCACGGCTTGCGCCCTTTAACTTTATTTCTTCATAAAGTTCTTTATTTTCCAAGACATCCTCTATTTTTTTACGCATATCATCAATGCTCAGAGGATCAAATAGTGCTTCAGGAAAACCGATAACTTCTGGCAAACTGGTGTTACCTGCACCAACTACAACTGCTCCGCATGCCATTGCTTCAAGCGCAGGTAGCCCAAAACCTTCATGCCAGCTTGGAAAGACAAACAGGTGACATAAATTATATAAATCTACTAATTCACTGTCTGTCACATAGCCAGTAAA
Organism: Pantoea sp. Z09; assembly: GCF_022394795.1. Classification (NCBI taxonomy): domain Bacteria; kingdom Pseudomonadati; phylum Pseudomonadota; class Gammaproteobacteria; order Enterobacterales; family Erwiniaceae; genus Pantoea; species Pantoea sp. Z09. The sequence goes on along the minus strand of NZ_CP092373.1, from coordinate 1,335,975 downwards.
TCTAACAGGCATAACATTCAAATGTGCTTTTTTGATTGCAGTTTTGAGATTGTTAATATCCCATTCAGACAGTTTTCCAGCTATAACAAACTCAAATTTCTCCTGAATAGTTTCTGATAATTCCCCAAGAGCCATAATAAGCGCTGGTAAATTTTTCCGCTCGTCTGCACCTCCTGAATAAAGCAGGAATGGCTTATTTATCGAATATTTTTCGAATAGCGCTTGCTTATCCTTTTGTGAAATATCTCGAATTTGAAAAATATCATCACAAGCAGTAGACACATTAACTATATCATTCGTTTTTTCAGAGAAATATTCCCAGCCTTCATTTTTTGAAAACTCTGAAATCGCTAATAATTTTCTGCATTTTTTTAGATATTCTATCTTTTCAAGATAAAACTTTTTATAGTTTTGGTTACCATCTAAATATTGTGCAGGGTTATGAAGGGGGATCAAATCATAAAGGGTGGCTACGACAGGTGTTTCTTTATCAAATTCTCCAACGCTCAGAACGCTATTGTCCTGATAACCTTCAAACATAGCCGGTACATAAATAACATCAGCATTTAAGCTCTTAAAAAAAGCTTCTCTAATAATTCGTGCATTATAGTTATTGTTATGATTAGCAACATTTTCATAAATGCACTCTCCCACTGGAGTCCAAAAACGGATATTGTCTCTTCCAACCAACGGAGCAAATTCGTTAATCAACTCATTAACAGGAAATATACCATTCCCACAAAGTATTATTTTGTGTTTTTTTTCTTTAGCCAGTTCAATCAGAGCTTTAGTGATCGCTCTAACATAGCGCCCAATTCCTCTGTAACGACTTTCTGACTGTAATCCCTGTAAATCTATAGCAATAAGCATTAAGAATTCCCTCTTTTAGCTTTGAGCATTTTTATTTTTTTTAGATTGGTAAGCGTATCTCTTGAGATAGTATCAGGCTCGGACACTTGTACAATTGGCTGCACTGCTGAAGGCTGTGTCTTGAGATAAAGAGATCTCATTTTTTCATAGTAGCCTGTTTTATGTGCAGCTTTAACCGCCAATTTTCTTATTGCTGGAACTGCAATAGCTTTTCTAGCTATCTTTATCAGAAAAATTTTGCCTCTGCCCTTTACATTCTCATTATTATAAATTTTGTTAAAAGCTAAATTAAGCTTACGTAATGGCGAAGTAATTTTCCATGACTTACTGTTGAATGTTTCTGCTAACAGATGTTGATGACGCCATAACTCGTGATGATAAGCTTCATTCTGACTTATACTAGCAGACAGCTCATTTTTTATTTTTGCGTTCTCAGTACTAAGCTTTTTGATTCGCGTACCAGTTGATGCTTTAAGCTGTTCAATTTCAAACTCAAGCTGCTTATTTTTTTCCAGCCAATAGTTTTCACTCTCAACAAACTGCAAATTGAGATTGCGTTGATATATATTTTCCAGCTCAATATTAAGTTGTGTAAAATCGAAATTTTCTTTAGTCCAATTATGCTTTTGTTTTACATAGTATTTAAGATGCATTTCTGCAATTTCTTTTTCGCTGGGTTTTGTTAAGCGCCAGAGGTAATAGTCTTTATTAAACATCCATTCAAACGGAACAAGATAATTCAATAAACAAAATCTAAGTTGCTTAACAAAGTCTGGACTGTGAATATCAATAAACTTGAAAGGTGAGTCACCTAAAACTTGAGAGGGTTTTCCCATTAATAGGGCTTCAAACCCCATGCTGGAGTTTATGGTAACGATTTTTCTGCAAAGTGCTATAAATTCTTGGGGTGTCAGTGAGTTTGTTTCTTTAAGAGCATCTTTATAATCGAGATGTCCATAAGGATGTTTTCTTAACAACCAGTTCTCATAATTACTTTTGACAAATGCTATTAATTCATGATTATTAAAACCATTGCTGAAGGCGATAATGTTTGAATCATCTTCTACCTGTAATGGGACTCCAGCGTCATATTCATCATGTCTACGTAAAGGCCTGACTACCTTTGTGAATAAGCTTTGTAATGCAGACCTACCCAGTAAAGGGTAGGCATCTTGTTCGTCCGAAAGACTTCTGTATCTATTCTCTGATTCCGTATTGCCATTAACACCACTAAAATCAAAATAGCATGTCGGTAAGTATACCGGATCGCGTAAGGGGCCCATCTCATTATGAATGACGGGTATATTAAACTTTTCTGCAGCCTTAACAATAGAGGGACAGTTAGACCATAGGATAATTGATTCTACATGATATTTAGTGAGTTGCTCTTCAAGACAGAGTTCAAATTTTTCCTGAAGTGGCGTAAATACTTTTGTGAGTAATTCACGCCAGACCAGATTTTTCGAACTTAACGAGTCTTCCAGCGGCTGAAAGATATTCTCTTCCCATATAATTTTTTCGAGAGCATCTAATTCTTGTTTCTTAGGCAAACTAACTTGATAAGCACTTAGCCAGTTTTCGGGAAGATGCTGTGGTACATCAGCAAAAATAGTTTTATGACCTATATGAATACTATCTTCAACCGGAAATTTTTTTATAGCTAGATAAAAGGCAGTCAAAAAAGTTTCATATGTATATTTAACATCATAAGGAAGCCAAAAAAAGATAAATTTAGATTTTTTCTTCATAAAATTATAATGCCTTTTTGATTTTGGTTATCCTAGCCAATTACTTTTTAGTGATGGTAATTTCAGCTGGCACATGCAACATACCACCAAAATTCTCTTTTAATAACTCTACTGGTGTGTTAACAGTAAAAACCTTCACACAAAAAACGCGATCATAAAATTCTTGCGCATATGGTTCCGGTTTTATTCCAATATCAATACGAAACTCGCCCATATAGAATGGGATAATGAAATCCCAGCTTAATATAATATGCTCTCCCGCTTTTAATTCGGGTAAACGTGCATCATAGTAGTTTGCATTCATGCTTAAAATCGGGAACCCATTTTTGTCCCCAATCAGCATGCCAACACATGCTCCAGCGACTACATCACGATTACATCTTATTACAGCATCAATTTTTATTCGATCTTTAGCATATGCGGTAGAGATAGTATCGCCTTGCTCATTTTTGAATTTAAAATCGAGGAACTCAAGATCAAGGCTACCCGTATTTTCCTGGAGCGAGTTTGCACGAAGGTCGGGATTAACTGTTATTTCAGGATCGTTTATTGCATTAACAATCAGGCCCGTTCTCTTCTGTTCAGAGAGGGATATTTTATTTTCTACAAGGGAATTTTGATATAAATCGCATACGTCTGCTGCTGGACCAAAAGCCTTTACTTCTCCATCAGCTATATAAACAGCTCGATTACAGAATTGTCGGACTTGAAAAAGCGCATGGCTAACAAACAGTATTGTTACATTATCTTGCAACATGCGATTCATACGCTGCATACATTTTGCCTGAAACGCTAAATCACCCACGCTTAGCGCTTCGTCGACAATCAGAATATCCGCTTTAACTGCTGTCGCAACTGAGAAGGCTACCCTTGCCTGCATTCCGCTTGAATATGTTCTGACTGGTGCATCGAAATATTCACCCACTCCCGCAAAATTTTCAACATCCTCAATAACGCTTTCCATTTCATCTTCGCCAATGCCTAATAATTGGCCAGCAATGATAGCATTTTGTCTGCCGGTGAAGTCTGGGTGAAATCCCATTCCCAACTCTAATAATGCAGCAATGCGTCCATTGGTTTTTATTTGTCCAGAAGAGGCTGCTGTTGTACCAGTAATTATTTTTAAAAGTGTACTTTTGCCTGCACCATTAATACCAATAATACCAACCGCCTCACCCTGTTTTATTTCGAACGAGATATTATTTAATACTTTTTTCTCGCGATGCCTTTTTATCTTTCCTGGGAAAAGCCATTCCAGCAGACGATCTGTCTTTTTGGGGTATTGCTTGTAAACTTTAGATATATTTTCTACTTTGATACTGTACATTATAATTCATCCACCATATCTGCCGCGTGCTTTCTAAATAGATAAAGACCTAAAGCGCAAAAAACTAATGCTATCAGTAGGGTCCAGCGCATTGCGAAGAAATCAGGCATCGTATTATGTACAAATATATTATGATATCCATTAACTAGCGATGTCATTGGATTATATTCTATATACCCTTGAGCCCACTTAGGTAATGTAGTGAGTACATAAACCACCGGTGTAAACCAAAACCAAAATTGTAAAAGAATAGAGACAAATTGACCAACATCTCTAAAAAAAACGTTTAATACGCCTAAAGTAATACCCAACCCAGTAGCAAACAAAATTTGTATAACCAGAACGGGGATAACATAAACTATATCTACCCCGGGAAAATTACCGGTTACTGCGAGGAAAACAAGAAACAAACAGAATATTATCAAGAAATTCAATATACATGATAATACGATAATAACTGGCAGACATATCCGTGGGAATGTCACTTTCTTTAACAGGTTTGCATTCTCGATAAACACTACCTGCATACGAGATAGTATTTCAGCAAACAGTCCCCAGGTAAGAATACCTGAACAAAGATAGATGCTGTAAGCGAAAGCCCCTGTATCTTGAGGTAACCTCGCCTGCATTATCTGCGAAAAAATGACGGTATAGACCACTATCATCGCTAATGGCTGTAATACCAGCCACGTTGCGCCTAGCATACTCGTTTGATAGCGAGATTGAAAATCTCGCTTAACACTACTCCACACGAAACCTCGATAACGTAATACAGCATTAAACAGTGAAATCACTGATCCTCTCCTTTTATCATTGTCAGTATTTCAGTTGTTTTTTCTGCCATTAATGTAGTGTTATTTTTTGATTCAACGTTAAGTCGGATAAGTGGTTCAGTATTTGAACAGCGAAGGTTAAATCGCCAGTTATCAAATTCAATACTAATGCCATCGGTAATATTTTTGTTACCCGCTAGCTTGTCAAAATGATGTTCAATTACAGCGATTTTACCTTTGGGATTATTGATTTTAGCATTGATTTCCCCGCTACAAGGAAACGCCTTCATTCTCTCTTCTACTTGCTGAGACAGCGTCTGCCCTTTCACCGCCAGCAACTCCGCCACCAGCAGCCAGGGGATCATACCGCTGTCGCAATAGGCGAAATCGCGGAAATAGTGATGCGCGCTCATCTCGCCGCCGTAAACGGCATCCTCTTCACGCATACGCTCTTTGATAAACGCATGACCGGTCTTTGACATAACCGGGATCCCGCCTGCTTTAGTCACGACATCAATCGTGTTCCAGGTTAACCGCGGGTCATGAATAATTTTGGCGCCAGGCTCTTTTTTCAGGAACGCTTCAGCCAGTAGGCCGACAATATAGTAGCCTTCAATAAACTCAGCGTTTTCATCAAACAGGAAGCAGCGGTCGAAATCGCCATCAAAGGCGATACCCATATCAGCGCTATGTTCGCGCACCGCGTCAGAGGTATCTTTGCGACACTCCGGCAGCAGTGGATTGGGGATGCCGTTCGGGAAGTTGCCATCCGCCTGATGGTGTACCTTGATAAAGCTGACCGGCGCATTGACCTGCTTAAAGCGTTTTTCAATCTCGTCGATTACGTGGCCTGCCGCGCCGTTACCCGAGTTGATCACCAGTTTCATCGGCTGAGTGAAATTCGCTAAATCGATATAGCCCATCAGATGATCTACGTAGGCGTCCAGTACGGAGATCTGCTTATAACTGCCGCGTTTGTCCGCCTCGACCTTAGCAAATTCATTCGCTTCCGCCAGACGTTGCACGTCGCGCAGACCGGTATCGCCACTGATAGGACGTGCGCCTTCACGTACCAGTTTCATGCCGTTATAATTCATAGGGTTATGGCTGGCAGTTACTTCAATGCCGCCATCAATGCCCAAATGGAAAGTCGCGAAATAGATCTCTTCCGTGCCGCTCAGACCAATATCCAGCACGTCGGTGCCGGCATCCATGAGGCCTTGCGCCAGCGCCATCTTTAGCGCCTCGCTGGTCAAACGGACATCGCCGCCCACCACAATGCTTTTTGGCTTAAGGAATTCACCATAGGCGCGACCAATACGGTATGCGATATCTTCGTTCAGCTCTTTGCCCAGCTCGCCGCGGATGTCATAGGCTTTAAAACAGGTCAGTGCTTCCATTATGTTCTGTATCCTTATTTACGGGCAAATTGCTCTTTAATCAAAATCAGGTCGTCGTCACCCAGGTAAGAACCTGACTGGATTTCCAGCAGCTCAAGCGGGATCTTGCCCGGGTTTTCCAGCGTATGCTGATGACCAATCGGAATAAACGTCGACTGGTTCTCAGTTAACAGCAGCGTCTTATCCTGGATAGTAACTTTGGCAGTGCCAGAAAGGATGACCCAGTGCTCGGTGCGGTGGTAGTGCATCTGCAGCTCAAAGGCTTCACCAGGCTTAACCGTAATACGGTTGACGTTAAAACGCCCTGTGTTCACGACTAAATCACAGCGGCCCCACGGCCAGTAGGTTTCACGATGGCGGCGATACTCGCTGCGACACTCGCTTTTCAGAAACTCGACCACGCGCTTAACGTCCTGCACCTGATCTTTGCGCGCGACCAGCACGGCGTCTTTGGTGTTAACGATAACCAGGTTTTCTACGCCTATCGCCGCGACCAGCTGGTCTTCGCTGTTGATATAGCAGTTTTTGGTGTTATGCAGAAAGGTATCGCCTTTCAGCGAGTTGCCTGCGTCATCTTTTTCATTCACTTCCCACAGCGCTGACCATGAGCCTACGTCGCTCCAGCCGGCATCCAGCGGCACCACTACGGCGGCATCGGTCTGCTCCATTACTGCGTAATCCACAGACTCATCCGGACAGGCGATAAAGTCGTCTTTATCAATGCTGATAAAGTCATTGCCTTCCTTCACGTTCGCCATCGCGCGACGACAGGCGTCGAGAATGTCAGGACGGAATTTTTCCAGCTCCTGCAGGTAGCGCTTGGCGCGGAACATAAACATGCCGCTGTTCCAGTAGTATTCGCCAGAGGCCAGATAGTCCTGCGCGGTGCTGAGGTTCGGCTTCTCAACGAAGCGCTGCACGCCGAACGGCGCGTCTTCTGCGCCCGGTAGCTGCTCGCCGCGGTGAATATAGCCGTAGCCGGTTTCCGGGCCGGTTGGCACGATGCCGAAGGTGACCAGATGTCCTTGCTTGGCATATTTGGTTGCGGTCTTGATTGCATCATGAAAAGCGGCACGATTATCAATAACGTGATCGGCCGCCAGCACCAGCAGAACCGGATCGTCGCCCTGCTCTACGGCGCTGATCGCCGCCAGCGCAATAGCGGGCGCGGTGTTGCGGCCCACTGGCTCCAGGATAATATTGTGCGACAGCTTGTTGATTTGACGTAGCTGTTCAGCGACAAGAAAACGGTGCTCTTCATTACAGATGACCAGCGGTGCGCGGGCTTCAACGCCAGAAAGGCGGTTGACGGTTTCCTGCAGCATGGAGTGTTCTCCATGCAGGCTAATGAACTGCTTGGGATAGAGTTCACGAGAGAGAGGCCATAAACGACTGCCGGTTCCTCCGGCCATGATTACTGGAAGTAACATTCCACATCCTCTAACAATTTCTGTTCGTGTTAATGCATTTCTGAGCGGGTTATTTTTTATTCAAAATTGAAAATAGCCACGCTACCGCCCTTGGCTTGCAGCAACCAATCTGCTGTGTGATGAAATAGTCATCGCTTAAGCTGTTTTTTGTACTGCCGTAATTAACGCAACTGCAACAGTTAAAGACCAACGCAAATACTACAATTTGTGCGGCCGAATTAACATGCTTATTGCTTTATTGTTTACGCCCTAAGCTTTATGGTTGCTTAACTGAGCTTCACAGCTACGGAAGCCAGGTTAACCCGGCAAAACAGCATAGTAGCGCATTCACTCTTCTGCTTTGATGTGGCACACAAAGGTTTGCAACGGCGGGTTAGTAAACAACCGTGGAGAGTATAGACGCCAGGAAAATTCTGTAAGTGACAGCGGCTTTACAATGGGTTTAATTGAACAGCCAGTAACCAAAAGCCTCCTGTTCAATAAGCTGAGCGAAATTAAGACAATAAAAAACCCGGCCTGGGCCGGGTTAGCGATTTGCTGCAAACTTAGCGAAACCCGTTCGGGTTCTTGCTCTGCCAGTTCCAGGTATCGCGCATCATCTCTTCGATCCCGCGCGACACGCGCCAGTCCAGCTCTTTGTCCGCCAGGCTGGCGTCAGCCCAGAAGGCCGCCAGGTCGCCGTCACGGCGCGGTTTGATCTCGTAAGGGATTTCTTTGCCGGAGGCGGCTTCAAATGCCTTAATCATCTCCAGCACCGAATAACCCTTGCCCGCGCCGAGGTTGTAGGCCTTATAACCTTCAACCTTCGATAAATGATCGAGCGCCTTCAAATGCCCTTCCGCCAAATCGACGACGTGGATGTAGTCGCGCTGACAGGTGCCGTCTGGCGTCGGATAGTCGCCGCCGAACACGCCGAGCTGCGGCAGACGACCAATCGCTACCTGCGCGATATAGGGCAGCAGGTTGTTGGGAATGCCGCTCGGGTCTTCGCCGATTTCGCCTGACTCGTGCGCGCCCACCGGGTTGAAGTAGCGCAGCGCGATAGCTTTGAATTTCGGTTCGGCGAAAGCGAAGTCGCGCATCACCAGCTCGATCATCAGTTTGGAGGTGCCGTAAGGACTGGTGGTACCGCCGATCGGCGTGGTTTCCACATAGGGAACCGGAGCGTCGGCGCCGTAAACGGTGGCGGAGGAGCTGAAGATAAAATCGAACACGCCCGCGGCGCGCATCTCTTCCAGCAGCACCACGGTGCCGGCGACGTTGTTCTCGTAATACTCCAGCGGCATGCGGGTCGATTCCCCCACCGCCTTCAGCGCAGCGAAGTGGATCACCGCGGAGATAGCGTGGCTGGCGAACAGATCGCGCAGGCAGGCGCGGTCGCGGATATCGCCTTCAACGAAGGTCGCTTTTTTACCGGCCAGCTTCTCGACGCGGTTAATCGCCTCGCGCGAGGCGTTGCACAGGTTATCCAGTACTACAACGTCGTCGCCGCGCTGCAATAACGCCAGCACCGTATGCGAGCCGATGTATCCCGCCCCGCCCGTTACCAAAATAGCCATGTGTGCTCCTGTCTAAGCTGCCGCGTCGGTGCGCGGCAAAACGTGAGAAAAGGTTATTTTGCCAGAATTTTCTCAATGGCGGCGCGGAATTCCTGCCCCATGGCGTTGCTACGCAGGCCGTAAGAGACGAATGCCTGCATGTAGCCGAGCTTGCGACCACAGTCAAAGCTGCGACCGGTCAGCAGCGCGGCGTCTACCGGCTTCTTCTGGCTCAGGCTGGCGATAGCATCAGTCAGCTGAATACGGCCCCACGCGCCTGGCTCGGTGCGCTCCAGCTCGCCCCAGATGTCGGCGGAAAGCACATAGCGGCCCACGGCAGCCAGATCGGAGTTCAGCGGCGCTGGCTCTTCCGGTTTCTCGACGAAGTCGGTGATCGTGCTGACGTCGCCTGGGTTGTCCAGCGGCTGCTCGGTGGTGATCACAGAGTATTCAGAGAGATCGGCGGTCGGCATATGCTGCGCCAGCACCTGGCTGTGGCCGGTCTCTTCAAAACGCGCCACCATAGCGGCAAGGTTGTAGCGCAGGTGGTCGGCGGTGGAATCATCCAGCAGAACGTCCGGCAGCACCACCACAAACGGGTTGTCGCCAATCATCGGGCGCGCGCAGAGAATAGAGTGGCCGAGGCCCAGCGGCTGCGCCTGGCGCACGTTCATGATGGTCACGCCCGGCGGGCAAATTGACTGCACTTCGCTCAGCAGCTGACGCTTGACGCGCGCTTCCAGCAGTGCTTCCAGCTCGTAGGTGGTGTCGAAGTGGTTTTCCACCGCATTTTTGGAAGCATGGGTGACCAGCACGATCTCTTTGATGCCCGCTGCAACGCACTCATCAATGATGTATTGAATCATCGGCTTATCAACGACAGGCAGCATCTCTTTTGGAATTGCTTTCGTCGCCGGGAGCATATGCATACCGAGACCCGCAACCGGGATTACTGCTTTAAGCTTGGTCATATTTTTTCCATTTCATGAAGTGAATACGTGCGGTCGATTATGCAGGATCGGCCAGAACTGCAAGTATAATCTTTATCCGAAAATCCGACACTAAATGCCTGTCATCCCTTAGAAATTCATCTTTTTCCCACTGTTCAGCCGCGCCATAAAGCGAGTAAAGACAAGCGCTAACCCGCCCGGAAAAACCGCCTGCCACAGCCGTTGCCGACAGGGGTTAATGCCAGGCTAAAAAAGACTCGGGCGGCACAGTGGCCGCCCGAGAAGAGGTGTGGATCAGAGCCAGCCGGCAAACCACTCCGGCATCACAAACAGGTTGAAATGGTTCACCAGCGCAATCACCACGATGAACAGCGCCGAGACCGAGACCCACTGCCGCGCATAGGGCATAAAGCGGATGCCGATAACCGGTTTGATAAAGAACGGATGGGCGAAGGCGGAGATCAGCACCTGCGAGATAGAGAGCGTCAGCGCCACGTAGAGCACGTTGGGCCAGATAAAGGTGGTTGCCAGCACCGCCAGCACCACCAGGCTCGCCACGATATTCCAGTAAAACTCGACGTTGGTACGTCCGTTCGCCTGGGAAATGGCGCCGGTCAGCCCGCCCATCGGACGCAGCATGCCGAACAGCAGCATCAGCGGGATCAGATGGTAAACCTGCTCATGGGAGGCGCCGTAAAGCACGCGTACGATCACCGGCGACAGAATGCCGATGGCGAGGTACATTGCGCTGCTGAACAGCATAATGACGAAGGTGCCCTTGAGGAACAGCCGTTTCAGCTGCTCGGGATCCTGCTGCTTCTCGGCGAAGCGCGGCAGCGCCAGGCGGTTAATCACCGGCGACACCAGCTTGAGCGGCTGAAGGATCAGCTCTTTCGCCAGCGAGTAGATGCCGAGCATCTCCGCGCCCATCACCTTGCCGACAATCAGTGCATCCGCCTGGGTGCGCAGCTGATTGATGGTCTGCGAGCCAAGCTGATAGGCGCCGTAGCGCACCGCGCCGACAAAGGTGGCTTTATCAAACGCCCAGGTGGGCCGCCATGCCTTCTCGCCGAAGGCGATCATGCAGAGAATGCGGGTAAAGGCGTTGATAAACAGGCCGAGGATCGCCGCCGCCACGGTCAGCGAGGTGAAGTAGAGCATCAGTAGCGTGCAGGCAAACGCAAACAGCTTGGTCGCCATCTCGATCTTTGCGAGCAGCACCATGCGTTTGGTTTTGATAAAGTGCGCCTGATACTGCGACAGATGGCCCAGCACAAGGAAATTGAGGCTGGTGAGCATAATCAGCCCCACCAGCTCCGGCAGATGGTAGAACCAGGCGATCGGATAAGCGACGCCCAGCAGGATCAGGCCGGTCATCAGGCTGAGCGACACGTTAACCCAGTAGATGGTGCTCTGCTCGCGCCGGGTGATCTGCTGGCGATGCACGATATAGCTGCTCATCCCCATATCCTGCAGCACGGTGGCGACCGCCAGAATGGCGTTGATGATCGCCAGCAGCCCCAGCTCGTGCGCTTCCAGCCTGCGCGCCAGCACGCTGAGCTGCAATACCTGCAGCAGCGCGGCAAAACAGGTGCTGCCGAACAGCCAGACCGCCTGTTTTTTCAAACCACTCACGCCAGCCGCTCCAGTAACTGCGCCAGCTCCCCGTAGGCGATATGCTGGTTAAACTCCGTTTCCACCTTATGGCGCGCCGCCGCCACCACCGGCGCGACGTCGACATCGCCCTGCGACAGCTTCAGCAACGTGTCGGCCAGCGCCTCGGCGTCATCCTCCGGCACCAGCCAGCCTGAGACGTTGTTCTCAATCAGCTCGGGAATGCCGCTGTGGAAGGTAGAGACCACCGGCAGGCCCACCGCCATCGCCTCCATCAGCGCCACCGGGATCCCTTCCATATCGCCGTCGGCGGCGGTTTTGGAGGGCAGCAGGAAGATATCCGCCTCGCTGAGCGCCGCGCGGATCTCCTCCTGTGGCTTAAAGCCCGGCATGCTGACGCACTCTTCCAGCCCGGCGTTGGCGATATGCTGACGCATCATCTCATCCTGATCGCCGTTGCCGATAATGGTGAACTCAAACTGGCCGCCGCGCTGCTTGAGGATCTCGCTGGCCTTCACCGCCACGTCGAGTCCCTTCTTCTCGGTGAGGCGCGCCACGGAGACGATGCGCAGCGGCGAATGAAACGCCTGACGCGGCTGGAAGTTAAACTTCTCCGGCTCGATGCCCATGCGCGTCACGTGGATCTTCTCCGGCGGACAGCCCATCTCGATTAGCTTGCGCTCCCAGAGATGGCTGATCGGCAGCAGCAGCTCGCTCTGCTCGAACAGATTGACGTAGTCCTGCTTGTGCTCTTCCAGAATATGACGGCGCGAAATATCGGCGCCGTGAAACACCGTCGCCTGTTTGCCCACCAGCACGCCCAGTTCGCGCAGCTTGTTGGCCAGCGCGCCCGCATAGCCGAAGTGCACAAGGAACACGTCGGCGGTATAGGGCTGGCTGGTGTTCGCCACGATCGAGGGCAGCAGCAGTTTGCTGGACTGCGCGCCGTAGCGGCGCACGTTCAGCGAGCGGATCAGCGCCGGTTTCGCCACCTTCGGCAGCACCAGCTTCAGCCGCTGGTTGAGCTTGTCGATATTCGACACCTTCTCTTCCGGCAGCAGATAGTGGGTGCGCGCCGCCAGATGATACTCGTCGAACGCCGCGTGGCGGTTCACCAGATCACCGGGAAAAACAGAGATGATTTCAACGTCGTAGCCGGCGTCGATAAAATGGGTCACCTGGTTCAGCACGAAGGTCTCAGAGGCGACCGGGAAACGCATGGTGAAAAAAGTCAGTTTCATAGCATTACCCCAATACGTTGAGGATCTCTTCAGTGATCCGGTTTCCGACTTCACGCTCATGCGCAACCGCCGTGTCGACCTGCTGTTTGATGGCGTCATAGTCCGCCAGCACCTTTTTTACTTTGCCGATCAGCGAGCCGTCCATCAGGCTCTTCACATCGGTCGCCATCTGCGGCAGCCCGAGCTGATTCATCACGCCCAGCGATTTATGTTCGTAGTTAATCGCCACGGCCGGCGTGCCGAAGTTCATGGAGATAATGGCGGAGTGCAGTCGCGTGCCGATGGTGAGATGGCAGTGGCTCAGCAAAATACCCAGTTCCAGATCGTTAAACTCATCCATGATGACCTGATAATGCTCAGGGTGATCGACGCTGTCGCGCAGCGTCAGCGCCACCATGCGGTCATCTTTGGCGTAGCTGTCGATGCCGGTGCAGGTTGAAAACGCCACCACCTGATAGCCTTCGGCAATCATCGCGTTGATCACGCGGCCAAAGGCGGCTTCATACTCTTTCTGCGTGACGCCGAGCCGTTTGTCGAACGGCGCCAGCTCGCGCACGGTAATGGCGATGGTTTTGCGGCGGCTGATGATCGCCTGCCAGTGCAGCAGATTGTGGCTCGGCTGCTCGACGCTGCGCGCGCGCACCAGAAAGGCGGTGTCCACCCCTGGCGCCACCTTGCGCGTCGTTACGCCATCTTTTTTCATTAACTCCAGGCTGACCGACTCGCGCAGCACCAGGCGGTCGACGCGGTCAAAGACGAAATTCGCCAGCGCGTTGACGCGCGGGTTCTGAAACGGACCCACCGAGTGGCCAATCAGCCAGATGGGCTTCTTCGCCATCAGGGCGCACAGCGCATGGTCGAACTGCGTGACGCCGTAGAGATCGACAAAGAACGAGCCGCCAACCTGAATAATGGCGTCGTACTGTTTCAGGCTGTCGGCGAAAGCGGCAAGATGCGCCGGCACGGCAAACGATTTAAACGGGCCGCCTTTGCCGAGATGCGCCATCATAATGTTCGGCATCAGGCGGTTGGCCACCTTGCGCTTGATGGTGCCGGCCAGGCCCTTTGCCGATTTGCTGTTATGCAGAAACAGCGAATCCTGTTTGATCTCCTGCTGGAGCAGATACCCAGAGCTTGTGGGATAACGGCTGATCACCTCAATCTCTACATCATCGCGGGCAGCGTGGATTGAGTCGATCAACCCACGGAGAATCGCGCCATCCCCGCGATTCCCACACGTATGGTTACCCACCAGTAAAATTTTCATCAAAAAAACTCCGAAAAATTTCTTCTAATTTTCTACCCGACCGGGTGCAGATGCGATGCGCCGGGTAAACAAGCCGCCATATCCTGAACGGGCAAAGTGAACTCTGTCGTTAAAAAATGCCAAAAAAGACCATCAAAAAAGTGCTCCCGAGGATACTGCTCGCGCCCTTCCCTGGGCGCGATAACTAAAACTACCCTTTAAGGGCGAAATAGGGCACGGCGCACTGCTCGCCGTTGATCACCATTGAGATAAAGCCTTTCGGTTTGCTGGTGTCCACCTGTTCGGCGCTGAGTGCGCGCGATGCCAGCAGCAGATCGCCCTGCTCGTTGCCGCCGATGCCCGCTTTGCCGTTGTGCAGGCTAAAGCGCTGCGGCGCGGCCACGTTGCCGGACGGCGGCGCGCTTTTCTCCATGCGCGCGTCGACGCGCGCGCAGCGGCCGGTGGCGAAGCGATCTTTGCTGGTGGTTTTCATCAGCACCACCGCCGACGGTGTCCAGCCCGCCAGCTTGACGAAGATGCGCACTTCGCTGTCGTTAGCGGCGACGTAGCGCACCTCGACCACCGGGCTGCTGCCTTCTGCCGACCAGCTCGCTTCTGCTTTGCTCTTCTTGCGCTGCAGCTGGATCACCGCGCGGCCGCCGGTGGCGCGATTGGCGATCGGGTTCATCAGCGGCTGGCTGGTGCTGCCGTTGCTAAACTCCGACTGACCGAAGATTTCAATCTCCCAGGCGTCGCCGACGGTTGGGGAATAGAGGGTACCCAGCTCGAACCACGTCTGCTGGTCGCTGTTATTCTCCAGCCGCCAGCGCGAGGTGATGTAGTTATATTTCAGGCTGCCGTCGATGGCGACACCGTACGACTCTACGCGCGTCGATCCCATCTCCCAGACGTTGAGCCAGCGCTCGCCCTGTTCAGAGTTATCGATCCAGCTGCCGGACTGCAGGTTGGTCTGGCGCATATTGAGGCGCGAGTTGTGGGCAATCAGCGGGTTTTTGCAATCTTCCAGGCTCAGCGCGTCGACGATCCACTGGCCGTTGGAGATATCGCCAGGATGGTCGCAGTGCTCGATCCAGCCGTTGTGGATCAGCGACTGGCTGCAGCGCGGCAGGTTCAGCACCATGCCGCCGCGACAGTTCTGGGCGTTGAAGTTAGAGAGTTCAATCGCGGTGCTGTGATCCCAGGCGCCCGCTTTACGGCCCGACCAGCCCGCTTTGATCACGTCGCCAGTACAGCGTGAGGCGTACCACTGGTCGATTTTGCAATCCAGGGTATCGAGCAGGCTGAGCGCGGTGCCGCCAACAGCGTTAAAACGCAGGCAGGCGCCGCGGAAGAACTGGCCGCCCTGGCAGGTGTTGCGGAACAGGCCCTGCTGGTTGGGGTGTTTGTCGCTGTTGCCGTTGAAGATCAGGTTGGAGATCTCCACCCAGCGCGCGTTGACGTCGAAAATAAAGTCCGACTGACCGTCAGAGACCAGCGTGGTGGCCGGGAAGTAACCAAAGTTGACCATGGCGCCGGAGATGCGGAAAAAGCGCCGCCCTTTATCGCCGAAGTCGCAGGCGGAGACAAAAAAAGTGCCGGCGGGAAACTGCACGCAGATGGGCTGCTCCGCCTGTTCCGACCACTGATACATCGCCTTGATAGCGGGCGCGGCGTCGGTTTTACCGTCGGCGATGGCGCCGAAGTCAAACAGCGACAGGCGGTTGAAATCGTCCACCACGCGACGCCAGTGGAAACCTTCGCCGGCGAAGTTAACGCCGCCGTCATCGGCTGCCTGCTGGAAGCTGCCGATAAACTCGCCGCCGCCCACTTCCAGCCCTTCATGCCAGCTTTTCAGCTTGATCTTCGCCCCTTCAAACAACGGGCGGGTTTTACGCAGCTCTTCTACCGAGGCGATTTCGCCAATCAGCTGATAGCCGCCCGGCTGCGCCAGACGCTGGCTGAACGCCGCCTGGCCCGGTCGGCTGACGTCGGGAATAGAGAACAGCGTGGTGCCGTCACGCTCTTTCACCGTCATGGAGTGCGCCGGATCGGCGATCAGCGCCGCGTTGTCATGCATAAAGCGCGCGAAACTGCCTTTATTGAGCGCAACAGGCTGGGTGATCTGCGACAGTTTGCCGCCTGCGTCGCGCAGAAACAGCGGGATCTGATTTCCCGGCTGGCTGGCGTCGCTGCCCGCTTTACCGATCCACAGCTCCCCTTCAAAGTTCTGCCAGAACTGCGGCGGCATGGCGTAGAGGTTTTCCGGCGTCAGAATCGGCACGTCGCCTTTCGGCAGCGCCGATGGCTCGATGGCTTTCAGGGCAACGCCGCTGCTTTTGGCGGCGTGGCTGGAGAACGCACTGACGGAGAGTGCGGCAACAATGGAGGAGGCTGCGGTCTGCAAGACTTCTCTTCTTTTCATGCATCTAATCCCGTAGTCGATGGGGCCGCGCAATGGGCCATAACGTGTTCCCTGAGGCTCGTTGCAATGTGGCCCTTCCCTGCCGCCGTTAAACCAGCGCCAGCCAGCTCTGCTTAATCTGCTTGCCGTCGAATTTCAGCGCGGTGGTTTTGGTGTTTTGACTCATGGCGTAGAACAGCGCGTCGTCGCTGGCGAGCTGATCCATGCGCGCCAGGAAGGTCGTCTTGTCGTTCATCGGCACCAGGAAGCCATCTTCGCCCTGGTTGATAATCTCCTGCGGACCAGTCGGGCAGTCATAGGCTACTACCGGCAGCGACCAGGATTTGGCCTCCAGCAGCACCAGCGGCAGTCCTTCATAGCGCGAGGTCATCAGCGCCATATCGCTGTCGCGATAGTAGTCGTTGATATTGCTGACGCGGCCGACAAAGTTGACGCTGCCGGTAATGCCGAGCGCCGCCGCCTGATCCTCCAGCTGCTGGCGCAGCTCGCCGTCGCCGGCGATCGCCAGCGTCCACTCAGGATGGGTCTGCACGAAGTCGCGCCAGATATCCAGCAGCAGATCGAACCCTTTCTGGTGATCAAGACGGCCGACCGCCAGCGCCTGACGGCTGCGCGTCTTACGCTCGAAGGCTTTGTAGACCACCGGGTTGGGGATTTGCTTACTGGGGATGCGCCAGCGGGAGAAGACCTGATGGTCTTTGTCGGTCAGGACGATGACCTGATCGTAGTAGCGCAGCAGCAGGTACTTGAGGAGTTTGATCGGCTTGCTGAAGGAGTTGATGGCGATATGTTCGCAGGCGTAGGCCTTGAAGCGTTTCTTCTTGCCGGAGAGCAGGCTCCAGAAGGCGAACATCACGCTCAGGCGCCCCATGCTGATCAGGAACACGCTGTCGAAGGCTTCATCGTGAATGCGCTTCACGATGCTTTTAATCGGGTTGCTGTGTCCCTCGAAGCTGACGATCTCTTTCACCTGCTCAAAGGGGTAGAAGGTTTTACCGCTGCCTTCCAGCGAATAGATGGTGACGTCGTGCGTTTCGCCCAGACACTCGGACATAAAGTTGCAGATGTTCTCAGTGCCGGCGTACGAATAGGCATCTTTGATCACCAGGACGATTTTTTTCATTTAACGCTACCCACCTCAAAAGAGTAAAAAGACAATCCGGTTATCGATGCTTAAGGGTAAACAGCACGCCGTTCACCATATACCAGCCGTAATAGTAATAGATTTTTAAAGGATTGTTTTTATAGATAATTCTTAATAATTCCAGGTGCCACTTCGCCGCTTTGTTCTTGTTGCGCGAAAGGGAATCGCCTAATTCGTAATAGTTGACGAGAATGCTCTGAATCACGCGCGCCTGTTTGTAGCGGGTGAAGAGTTCATAGAGGAACAGGAAGTCTTCGTGCCCTTTACGCTGGAAGAAAATGCCCTGCGGCGGACGACGGAAGCAGACTGAGGAGAAGCAGACGCGATACTGCTTCTTCACGAAGTTTTCCTGCTGAAGGTAAGGCTTGCTGTAGGTGATATCGTGATCGGCGTTTTTGGTTTTGTAGTGATATTCGGTGATCACAAAGTCATCGCCCGCGGCGATAGCGGCGGCCTGCTGCGCCAGTTTGTCGACGTGCCATTCGTCATCGCTGTCGAGAAAGGCGATGATCTCCTCTTTCGCCGCGCGCAGCCCGACGTTACGGGTTTCTGCCGCGCCGAGGTTCACTTCGTTGTCGAGGATGGTGATGCGCGGATCCTGGCAGTGCTCGCGCACCAGGGCCAGCGAATCGTCGGTGGATTTGTCGTTGATCAGGTAAAGGTGCCAGTCCGGCCAGGTCTGATTCATCACCGATTGCACGGCGCGCAAAACCGTCTGACGTGCGTTATACATCGGCATCACAATGCCAACGGTGCCAACTTGGTTCGTCATATTCATACCTGAATAAAAGAGTTATTCCGGGAAAGCGCTCCCCGCGCCGGGGAGCAGAGAAGAAGATCAGGAAACCGCTTTTTCACCGCCCAGCCGCGCCCGAAGCTTGTCTTTGACGCGGTTGAGAAAGTAGGACTGATTGTCTTTATTGGTGAGAAAGAAGTAGCGGGCGAAGCTCAGGCTCGCCATCAGCGACTTGCCGTCCATTTTGTAACGCAGCGGCAGTTTAAAAGCCTTGTAGGTGTGGACGTCGCGCGCGGTCAGATGCGGCTTCATGGCATCCAGCCAGAAAAGCGAATATTTCACCGATTCGCCTTTATGCTTGGATCCAAATTTCGTCACCAGATGGTAGGTCGCCAGCGGACGCGGGATCATCACGAATTCATAGCCGAGACGATCGGCACGAATGCAGAAGTCGTAATCCTGGTGGCGGATATAGCGCGTGTCGAACTGGATGCGCGCGGCATCTTCGCGCTTCAGCACCAGCGTGCTGGTCTGCATAAAGCCGTAACAGCCGAACAGGTACTCCGCCACGGTCTCGTTTTTGCCTGGCGTCTGCATCGGCATCACCTTCAGAAAGCTGCCGTCCTGATAGATGTTGACCTGGCTGTAGATAATGAATTTGCTTTTGCCCTGCGCTTCCAGCTCCTGAATTTTGCGGCTGGTCTCCAGCAGCTTGTCAGCGTGCCACTCGTCGTCAGCGTCGAGAAAGCTGATATAGTCGCCGGTCGCCAGCTCAATCCCCTTGTTGCGCGCGCCTGCGCCGTTCAGTTTCACCTCGGAGAGCACCAGGTTAATGCCCAGATCCTGATAGCGTTCGCCGTTAACCACCTCCGCCAGCGCCGCCGCATCGGCGGATTTGTCGTCAACGATAATCACTTCGAAATTGCGATAGCTCTGCGCCTTCACGCAATCCAGCGTTGCCACGATCGACTGCGAGGCGTTGTACGCGGGTATTACAATGGAGAAACGAATGTCCTTCATGCCAGTACCTCTTAAAAACAGGGCTGAAATCGAGAAAAAAGGGGTGCGCCCCGCGCGGCGGCGTCGGGCGCACTCCCGTCAATCAGTAAGGGTTACCTGAGCGGTCCTGACTGGCTGGCGACACCTCTGCCGCCACCTTTTTCTTGTTGCTGCTGCCGATAAAAGGCTTTTCAACATAGAGATAGGTCATCTTCGCCACATAGAACGAAAGAATAAAAAACAGCGTGGAGATCAGGGTGTAGACCACCATATTGTGCGGCACCGCGCTCAGTGGGATCTGCTTGATAAAGTAGAGCACCACGCCGTGGATCAGATAGAGGCTGTAGCTCACCTCGCCGATCGACATCAGGGTTTTGTTCTCCAGCATGCCCAGCAGGTTGTTGCCGCTGCTCACCACGAAGAAGATCGCCGTCAGGCAGCAGAGGAACACCAGGTACCAGAAGGCGTTGCTGGTAAAGCCAAGCGCGAAAATCGCCAGCAGGATGCAGAGCACGCCCGCCATACGCGACTGTTTGAAGCAGGCCAGCCGATCGCGCCAGGTATAGGCAAAGTAGCCCATCGCGAAGCCGAGCACCGGACGCGGGTCGGTATAGGTTTTGCCCCACAGGCGCAGCGCGACGGCGACGCAGAAGATGGCGCCGATTGAGCCGAGGATCAGCAGGGTTTTGTATTTGCCCTGGGTCGCGCGGTTCACCACGAAAATCAACGGGATCGAGAGATAGAGCAGCCATTCCAGACGCAGCGTCCACTCCACGCCGGCGTTGACGTCGGCGGTGAGAAAGTCGCCTATATGGTAGCTGCCGACGAACAGCAGCCAGAGCGCCGCATCAGTCAGGCTGTGGGCGTTGATATGCAGGCCGCCCTGCACCAGGCCGACCAGAATGATCACCAGCCCGGAGAACCAGAACATTGGCACGATGCGGCGCACGCGCGATTTCAGCAGCTTCCAGGTGAGCTGGCTCGCCGGCATGCCGTCGTTGTCCAGCCAGCGATAGAACAGGAACGCCGAGATCATAAAGAACAGCAGCACGCCGAACTTGCCGGCGTTGACGAAAAAGTTGCCTTCGGAGAACCAGACGAAATAGTCCTTATCGAAGATCCAGTTGCCGTCGAGCGAATAGAGATAGTGCACCAGATGGGAAAACGCGACGATGCTTGCCAGCAGCGCGCGCAGCCCCGAGATGCTTTTAATACCGCTGCCGTTATAAATACCTTTATGGAACGACGTGGCGCGCAGAAAGAGCAGCGCCAGACAGAACGACACCACCATGATTAATACGTACATGACAACTCCTGAAGCCACAGAGACGGATAAGATTTAGCTGCCGGCGTGCGACAGCTCTTTACCGAAGTTGGCACTGATGACATCAAAGGTCTGCTGCGCTTTCTGCTGATAAAGCGATTCGGACGGGTGAATACAGTCCGCCGACATGGCGCTCTGCCAGTCGCGCTTCGCCTTAATCGCCGTCCACTGCTTCACCACCGGCACGTTCTGCGCCTTCGCCACCTCATTCAGCTGGTAGACGTAGGGCCAGACGTTCCAGCGCTCGACCTTGCCGCAGATGGGATTCGGCTCCTGCAGCACCACCAGCTTGTGGTGCGCCTTCGCCTCTTTCACCAGCGCGGTGATAATGCGGCCATACTCTTCCGGGCTCTCCAGATGGGTGTTTTTGTCCTTGAAATAGAAGTGACGCGCGTCGTTGATGGCGTAGTTCAGCAGGATCATCTGCGCACTGGAGTTCGCCATGCGCTCGCTCCAGCCGCTGGCATCCTCTGTTCCCTTCTTATAAAGCAGCTCCGCCGCCTGCGCGCCCGGCACGCCATGATTTTTCACCTCGATGGCGTTGCCATATTTGCTCTGCAGCATTTTCTGCAGGTAAGCCATCTCGTTGCCTGGCGTAATGATATTTTTCCCGCCTGACGACATCACGCCAGCGGTGGTGGAGTCGCCATAGGCGTCGATAATAAATGCGCCTCGACCGTCGGCCGCCTGCGCGAAGCAGGAGGCTGACAGGATCACGGCGGCGATAAGCGATTTAGTCATGTTACCTCTCCGTTTAATGGAATAACCTGAATTGCTGAGCCACTTCATAGCCGACAACGGCCTGCTTCAGGGAAATCGTGTTGTAATAGAGGTAATAGACAAGAAAGAAAGCGAACATCGCGAACATGGCCGGCTTGAGTATCGGTTTCACCTGATAGACCAGCGAGGCCAGAATAATCGGCTCGACCTGCAACAAATAGTTGGAGAGGCGCGCGCCTGACGAATAGTTATAGAAGAAGATACGGATGCCGCCGCCGATGGCGAAGGTCAGCACCAGCAGATAGTTCAGGCGATACTGCTGATAATTATACTTTTTAATCGAGTCGCTCAGCAGGAAGTAGACGAAGATACACACCAGCATGATGTTCTTCAGGTTCGACACTGAGAAGATGCTGCCCTCGCCGGTGTTGGAGGTTTCGTTGCTGTAGCCTTCAGCCCTCTCCCCTAGCGATCCCAGATGCGCCGAGATCAGCGAGATAAAGCTGGTACCGCCGACTTTCGAGGCGGGAATGCTCAGCAGGATAATCGCCACCGGCCACCAGCGTGAGTCGCGGATAAACAGGAACGGCACGATAGTGACCACCATCACCGCGGTGTTGTGGCTGAAAAAGGAGAGCAGCGTAAAGGCCAGCGCCATCCAGTAGCGCTTCAGGTAGATATACCAGATGACGCCGAGAAACAGTGCCGAGCTGAGGCCGAAGCGGATCTGGTTCATATCTTTGTTGATAAAGATATGTGCCGAGTAGAGCGCCAGCGCGAGGATCGGATAGGGCGACATCTTTTTAAAGAAGACCGCGTTCACCGAGACCGCCAGCAGGCAGAAGATAAACAGGAAGATATCGGCGTTGTGCGAAAACAGGCTGGTCAGATAGGCCAGGCCGAAAATCAGCGGTTCATAGCGGAAAAAGGCCACCGTTTCGGCGAAGCCGTTCACCTGAATACGGTTAATAAAGTCGGCGAAGAAGCTGCGGTACTGATAGTCATCCATGCCGGTGCCGAGACCGCGGATACCGCCGAACACCACCAGCGTTGCGGCGGCGATGCAGAGCAAATAGGTCAGGATATGGGTGGTGCGTTCGTCTTTTTTCAGCAAGATTTCCACGATCGAAATCAGCAGCAGAAACCCTGATATATACCAATATGGAGCCATGGTGTGATCCCTTAATTCCACACGTTGTCAGCTCAAGAGCCCGTGCGCCTGATGCCGGCGCAACGCTGCGCAGAGGCGCGTGCCTTGTCGCTGAACCATTCTGTTATGGGCGCCCGCCCGATTATGCGTGTTATGCGTGGCGTCTGGCGCGAAACACAGAATCACCTGTGTACATCGTTGCGTGTCGTCTTTAAGCGGCGATAAAAAGGGGCGGTTTCACCGCCCCGTTAATCGTCAAAGGTTAGCTTTTGGTCGGCTTACCATATTCGTAGTCGTAATAGTCGTAGCCATATCCGTAGGCGTTAGCGGCCTTACGCACCACGGCGTTGAGGATCACGCCTTTGATCTCGATGCCGTTCTGCGCGAAGCGCTTGAAGCTGACGTCGATCTCTTTCGCGGTGTTGGTTTCGAAACGCGCCACCATCAGCGAGGTGCCGGCCAGCTTGCCGATAATCGAGGCGTCGGTGACGGCCAGAATCGGCGGCGTATCGATCAGCACCAGGTCGTAGTTCTTGCTCGCCCACTCCAGCAGCTCGCCCATGCGGCGGTGCATCAGCAGCTCAGACGGGTTCGGCGGCACCTGGCCACGCGGCAGGAAGTCGAAGCCGTACGGACCGTGCTGGATAAGTGCCGGGCTGAACTCGGTTTTGCCTGACAGCACGTTAGAGAGGCCTGACTTGTTCTCGGCGCCGATCAGGTCGTGGGTATAGCCACGACGCATATCGCCGTCGATGAACAGCACGCGCTGACCCGCTTTCGCCACCAGCGTCGCCAGGTTGGCGCAGATAAAGGTTTTACCAATGCCTGGGCTGGCGCCGGTGATCATCAGGATATTGTTTTTCGCTTCCATCATCGCGAAGTGCAGGCTGGTGCGCAGGCTACGGATCGCCTCGATAGAGAGGTCGGTCGGGTTGCCCAGCGCCAGCAGCGTTTCGTGCGGATCGGTCTTCACTTTATGACCGCGACGCGCCAGCGCTTCGGTGTCTTTCTTACGCTGCCATTCAGAGAGCGGCACGCTGGCATAGACGTTCATGCCCAGCTCTTCCAGCTGTTCCGGGTTCTCGATGCCGTGATGCAGCAGCGCTTTCAGCAGCACCAGACCGACCGAGACCACCAGGCCCAGCAGCAGGCTGGCGGCGATGATCAGCGTTTTCTTCGGCGCGACCGGCGCGTTGGCCGTTTCCGCGTTGTCGATAATGCGCACGTCGCCTACGGTGCTGGCTTTGCTGATGCCCAGCTCCTGCTGACGGTTCAGCAGCTGCATGTAGATCTCCTGACCCGCCTGCACGTCACGCGTCAGGCGCAGGATCTCTTGCTGCGTCTGCGGCATCTGGGAGATTTTCTTGTTCAGCTGCGCCTGCTCGCCTTCCAGCGTTTTGCGTTTTTCCAGCAGCGCGCGGTAGGTCGGGTGATCTTTGGTGAACAGCTGCGACACTTCGGCTTCGCGGAAGGTCAGCTCGTTCAGCTGGCTCTGCACGCTGACAGAAGAGTCGAGGGCCGACTTCGCTTCCAGCGACATATCCACCGATTCGTTCTGACGGCGGAAGGTGTTCAGCTTGTTCTCAGCGTCATCCAGCTTGGCGCGCACCTGCGGCAGCTGATTGCGCAGAAACTCCAGGCTCTTCTCCGCCTGCTCTGATTTGCGCTCGACGTTCTGCAGCAGATAGTTGTTGACGATCTGGTTCAGCACCTTGCTGATGTGCTCCGGATCTTCGCCCACATACTGCAGGCCCAGCACGCCGGTGTCTTTGCCTTTGTCGGCAACGGTCAGGTTCGCCAGCACCGAGTTGATCGCCTGCAGCTCGTTCAGCTTGGTGACGGTGAAGCTGGTGCCCTCTTCCGCCTGAATGTCGCTCACCAGCATGGTGATCTCGCCGTGCTGCTCCAGACGGCCGACCTGGCCCTTAAACAGTTCATCGCCATCTTTGCTGACGGTGTAGGTGGTCGGGCTGTTGACTTCCAGCTCGACGTTACGCTTGTCGATGGTGCGCGGGATTTCCAGACGCGAAATAGCGATCTGCGCCGGTTTGTTGCCCATCAGGCGCGACAGACCTTTGCCGATGATCGGGAAGTATTTCTGCTCGATAACGGTGTCGAGACCGAGATCGCTCACGGTCTTGCCGATCACCATGCGCGATTCAAGGATCTGAATCTCGGTATCGGACTCCGGCGTGGCCGGAATGATGCTTTGCAGATCGGAGAGCACGGTGCTGCTGTTTTTCTGCTCCACCTGCACCATGGCGTCGGCGCTGTAAATCGGCGTAGCAAACAGTGTGTAGAGCGTTCCCACCAGCATAAAGAAGGCGGTAACGGCGACAATGATCCAGCGGTGATCGATCAGCTGTCCCAAAAGGTGGCCGAGATCGAATCCGGTGGACTCCTCTCGCGGCGCGGTCATGACCTTATTTTTAATATTCATGGATAATCCCAACTATCGGCTTAATACGTTGACCCATTTCTGGGTAGCGCTTTCCAGTAACCCGTAAACCTCTTCAAAGGCCTCACGACTCTTTCGATACGGATCCGCGATTTCGTGTTGGTTGAGCCAGTGCCCAAGCAGCATGGTTTTTCCGCGTGCGGCTGGATCGATGCGATTGACCTGTTCGATGTGGCGCTTCTCCATCACCAGAATCAGGTCGAAATCGCGGCACATGCTGGCGGTTAACTGCTGCGCCTGATGCCCCTCCAGCGAGAGGCCATGTTGCGCGGCCACCTCGCTGGCGGTGCGATCCGCCGGATAGCCCTTCAGGGCGCTGAGCCCCGCCGAGGCGATGCGTTTTTCCGGCAGCGCGCGCTTCAGTAAGCGCTCTCCGGTAGGAGAGCGGCAGATGTTGCCGACGCAAACCACTAACACGGACGTAATCATGGCTAAACCTAGTTCGACCAGTTGCGGAAACGCAGCGCCGCCTCGCTTGCATCGTTGATGCCGGCAATGGTCGGCAGCAGCTGCGAAATCACGCGGTTCCAGCGCGTGAGCGGCGTAGAGGTGACATAGACGATGTCGTATGGCTCAAGTTGGAATTCGGTGCCCATCACCATCGCCGCCGCATCTTTGGTGTTCAGCTGATAGATGTTGGCGATCTTGGTGCGGTTGGTGCCGCGAATCGGACGAATAACGAAGACGCCGGTGGCGTCCGCCGCCGTCTGATCCATGCCCTGCGCGTTGCCCAGCGCTTCAGCCAGCGTCATGCCGCTGCGGTCCATTTTCAGCGTTGACTGCTGACGCACTTCGCCCATCACGAAGACCTTCAGATCGTCGTTGCGCGGCACGTAAAGGATATCGCCCGGATAGAGCAGATGGTTCTGGCTCAGGTCGCCGTTCTGCATCAGCGCCTGCAGCGAGACGCGCTGCTCGGTGCCGTTGTGGGTCAGCACCACGTTGCGCCAGTCGGCGTCCGCCGCCAGGCCGCCCGCGGCGTTGATGGCGTCCAGCACCGTCAGCGGCACGTTGGTGATCGCCTGCTGGCCAGAGGTGGTCACGGCGCCGGTCACGTAGGTTTTCTGCGACTTAAAGGAGGCGATGCTGACGTCAACCTGTGGGCTCTCGATATACTGCGCGAGGCGACGCGCAATTTCGGTGCGCACTTCGGTGACCGTACGGCCGACGACGCGCACTTTGCCGATATAGGGGTAGAAGATGGTGCCGTCGGAGTGCACCCAGTTGCCGGTGTCGCTGGCGCTGCGGTACTGGCCGGCTGGCGTGGTCAGCTCCGGGTGATCCCAGACGGTAACGTTAATGACGTCGCCGATGCCGATGCGGTATTCATAGTTTTGAATTTCGTTCTGCAGCCCTGGGTTAGCTTGCGCCACCAGCGGCTTGGGACGCATCTGCTCGACCAGGCGCGGCGTTAACGGGAAGACATTGACATATTTGTCGATGTCATAGTTGCTGTCCTGCTGCTCGACGACATCTTTTCCGCTAGTGGAAAGGTGCTGGCCAGGAACAACCGTACACCCTGAGAGAAATGTGGCGGATACCAGCATGGGTATCAATTTCGTTTTGATTGTAATCATTTAGATCTTCGCTATCAGTTATTGATTGATAGAGGCGAAAACGCCGCTGTGTAAGCGCTGAAAAAAAATAAACTCGCCAGCCTAAGCACTGAAAATGTCTGTCATTATCCTTTACTCCCTTACTCTCTTTGTTGCTGCCGTTTAGCAGGACGAAATAAGCAAACGCGCTCTTTTGCCCCTTTTATCCCTTAACGGCTTCCTTCAGCCACGATAATGGCAGCTATCGCCAATGACGTTGCCAGCGGCGGCGCGCACATCCGGGAGCCTGTGCATCAGGCTCCCTGCACTCGCCTGCTATCAATACGCCCCATCGCGCTTCAGTACGACACCGACCGTTTTGAACAGAATGGCGATATCGTTCCACAGCGACCAGTTTTTTACGTACCACGAGTCGAAATAGACGCGCGTTTCGTAATCAACGTCGTTACGACCGCTGACCTGCCACAATCCCGTCATGCCTGGCTTCGCCATCAGGTAGTAGTCGACATCCCCGGCATAACGACAAAGTTCATCTTCAATCACCGGGCGCGGACCGACGAGGCTCATGTCGCCGCGCACCACGTTCCACAGCTGCGGCAGCTCATCCAGACTGGTTTTACGGATAAAGTGGCCGACTTTGGTGATGCGTGGATCGTTTTTCAGTTTGAAATCTTTGTCCCACTCGGCGCGCGCCACCGGATCGGTGCGCAGCACCTCTTCCAGCACCTCTTTCGAGTTGATCACCATCGAGCGGAACTTCAAACATTTGAACTTGCGGCCGTTCAGGCCGACGCGTTCGTGTCCGTAAATCGGCGGGCCGCCGTCGCGTCCCACCATAAAGCCGAGCACCAGCAGCGCAGGCAGCAGCATCAGGATAATCGACAGCGCGCCGACGATGTCGAATGCGCGTTTCAGGAAGCGCGAGGTGCGCTTCGCCAGGTTATTGTTGACGCGCAGGATCATCACTTCATGGCTAAAGATGTAGGCCATGTCGGTGCCGTAGAGCGGCACGCCGCGCAGCGTCGGGATCACGGAGACGGAGCGGCAGTTGTGCATCGCCAGATTCTTCAACCACATATCGCGATACTGACTCTGCTCGAACTCAACCGCAACGATAAATTGTGTTTCGCTGTGGGTCAGGTTCCAGAGTTCCGCCTCTTCGCGCAGCACCGGCACGCCGGAG
This sequence comes from Pantoea sp. Z09, assembly GCF_022394795.1. Lineage (NCBI taxonomy): Bacteria > Pseudomonadati > Pseudomonadota > Gammaproteobacteria > Enterobacterales > Erwiniaceae > Pantoea > Pantoea sp. Z09. Next base: position 1,308,146 of record NZ_CP092373.1, on the reverse strand, counting down.
ATGCTCGCCTGCGGGCAGCTGCCGTCGACGTCGTAGAAGGCGATAACGTCGAAACCCATCACCTCTTCGCTCTGCAGCGCCTGCCAGGCTTCCTGGGCATTTTTGCTGCTGCCGATAATAATGGTCTGTTTTTTCCACAGGCCGTAATGATTAAGCAGATGCTTCACCACGGCGCGCGACAGCGGAATCAACACCAGCGCCAGCAGCCAGGTCAGTACCCAGACAAAACGCGACATTTGCCACTGCGACAGCGCGGTAATCGACAGGTCGATAATGGAAAAAATAAGAATGGTACGAAAAACTTCTTTCAGCTCGAACCAGAAAGGTTTGCGGTAAGTAAAGTGACGCAGCCTTACCCAGAACCAGCCGACGCAAATTACTGACAGGAAAATGTGCGTAGCAATTTTCAAATGCAGATCTTTTTCGGAAATATCTGCCAGCGGTGAATCCGTCATCATATTAATTAACGCCAGAGCGATGAATAACGCGGCGTTAAAACAAATTAAATCTGACCCGGCCAACAACAATTTAGTAAAAAGACTTTTAAAGGTAATTTCAGTATCGCGCATATTTAACTCTTTATTTTATTTCCTTAAACCCGTGACGCCCTAAGCTGTGTAATAATTGAGCGAATCAGTTTCTCGTCGACATAGGCGTAACTGAGGGGAGTTCCTGGGTGCGTTCACGCCATTTACCCGATCAAGAGAACAGGAAAATTGTGAAGAATACCAACAGATTACTCTGACTTAACCTGCGGCGACGCACTGATTGTTTTCTCAACGTAAAAGGCGTTTCAGGCACGCTACCGCCCTTGGCTGTCGCTGCCAATACCGCTTTTGATATCCTGTTTTCCGGTCTGCTATTCCCAAACCGGCTGCCTGATGCAGTCCAACGGGATCAGATCACAATTCACAACATTGGGTGCCAAATCTGTGGGCGAATATCAACATAAGCGCAGACTTTTACCAGCACGTTGCTATACTAGTTATTACTGGCTTCTTTACAAGTAGGCCCCGCCCTCCCCTGACTATTTTAGGAAAAAGACTACCAGTAATTAGTATTGAGGCCCGCCAGGCGGTAAAATTGAAAGTGCAATACCCTGAGTGAAAATCAGAATAATTCCATACTCGCTGCGCAAATAAAGTACGCCGTGGTGACGCTATTTCCTCTCTCGATTCATCAGTTATTCAGCCCGCTCTCGTCCCCGCTTTACATAAATCAGACAGAATGCGGAAACAAACAGCACACAATCTACTCTTTATTGACCTTAATCGGGCTGCATCGCAGGCGCGGCGGCGAGTTGTGCCCTGCCCTGCACTCCACTATCCTCAGATTTTACTGACTTCGATATATTCAGGCGGCTAAGGCATGTTGGAGGTATTTGCGGATCCCTCGCTCTGGGCAGGGTTAGTGACGCTAATCGTTCTGGAGCTGGTGTTGGGGATCGATAATCTGGTGTTTATCGCTATTCTGGTAGAGAAACTGCCCGGCAAGGATCGCGATCGGGCGCGCGTCATCGGTTTACTGCTGGCGTTGCTGTGCCGTTTACTGCTGCTGGCGTCCCTTTCCTGGCTGGTCACCCTGACGCAGCCGCTCTTCACGCTGCGCGGTCACCCCTTCAGCGCGCGCGATCTGCTGCTGCTGCTGGGCGGTCTGTTTCTGCTGTTCAAGGCCACCACCGAGCTAAACAGCCGGCTCGAAGGTCAGGATCACGGCCAGAATCAACAAAATCGCGGCGCTAAATTCTGGCCGGTGGTGGCGCAAATCGTGGTGCTGGATGCGATATTTTCGCTGGACGCGGTGATCACCGCCGTCGGCATGGTCAATCAGCTGCCGGTAATGATGACGGCGGTCACCATTGCCATCCTGCTGATGCTGCTGGCCAGCAAGCCGCTGACGCGCTTTGTTAACCGCCATCCCACTATTGTTATTCTCTGCCTGAGCTTTCTGCTGATGATCGGCTTTAGCCTGGTGGCGGAAGGGCTCGGTTTCGTTATCCCCAAAGGCTATCTCTATGCGGCGATCGGCTTCTCGATAGTGATTGAAGCGTTTAACCAGCTGGCGCAGCGCAACCGCCGCCGTGCGCTGTCGGCCGGCCGTCCGCTGCGCCAGCGCACGGCGGAAACGGTGTTGCGGCTGCTGCGCGGCGAGGCGGACCATGCCGAACTCGATCCGCAGAGTGCCTCGCTGATTGCCGACAGCGATCGCCACGCGCTGTTTAACCGTCAGGAGCGGGTGATGATCGCCCGCGTGCTTGGCTTTGCCCAGCGCCACGTCAACAGCATCATGACCTCGCGTCACGACATCGAGCACATTAATCTCGACGACGATCCGACAGAAATCATGGCGCGTCTTGACCGCAATCAGCATACGCGCCTGCTGATCACCGATCAGAGCAACGAGCTGCTCGGCGTGGTGCACGCTATCGATCTGCTGCATCAGGCGCTGCACCAGCAGTCGCTGGATTTACGCGCGCTGATCCGACAGCCGCTGGTGTTTCACGAGCGCCTGACGCTGCTGCAGGCGCTGGAGCAGTTTCGCCAGGCGCGCACCCATTTCGCCTTTGTGGTGGATGAGTTCGGCTCGGTGGAGGGCGTGGTGACGCTCAGCGATCTGATGGAAACCATCGCCGGCAACCTGCCGCTGGAGAACGAAGAGATTGACGCGCGCTACGACGTGCAGGCGCAGGGCGAAAATCGCTGGATCGTCAACGGCAATATTCCGCTGGAGGATTTAGCGCTCTACGTCAGGCTGCCGCTGGATGAACGCCGCAGCTACCATACGCTGGCGGGTCTGCTGATGGACAGCCTGCAGCATATTCCCGCCGAGGGCGAAACGCTGCAGGTCGGCAGCTATCTGCTGCGCACCCTGCAGGTTGAAAATCATCGGGTTCAGAAGGTGGAGATCCTGCAACAGCCGCAGGATCCCGATTACGAGGTGTAGCTACGGACGCAGCAGCTTGCGCAGGTTCTCTTTATCACTGTTTTTCGGCTGGCGATCGAGCCACTCGTTGAGGCGCGACTTCGCCTCGCTCTGCAGCTGCTGACGCAGCACCTGATCGACCGGCAGCGAGTACTGCACATTGTTCCAGCTGCCGTACATGCGCAGCGGAATTGGCTGCTGCGACAGCAGCGCCGTCAGCCGCTCGTCGCCTTTCCAGCCGCTGAGCGTCAGGCCGAAGGTGACATCCAGCTGCTGCTGCGCCATATTCACTGCGCCTGCGGCCTGCAGGCGCAGGCGATCGCCCTCGCCCTGTAACCTGTCGAAGCGCAGCACGCCGTTGTCCAGCGTGACGTCGCCCTCAAGCTGGCGAATGCCCTGATCGGCGCCTTCGTCGCTGCTGACCTTGTCGCTGGCGCGCTCGACCGCGCGGCGCACCATCTGCTGCAGATTGATCTGCGCCAGCTTCACGTCGCTGGCGCGCAGCTGCGCCTCGCCGCGCCACTGCTGTTTCGCCGCCTCCAGCGTCAGCCCCTCGCCGCCGAGATCGCCATTAAGCGAGACGTTGCCCTGCAGCGTTTGCGGCAGCGCAAAGGCGGCGAGCAGCGGCTGTATGGCGACGTTGTGCAGCACCGGCTGCAGCGCCACGCGCGTTTCCGGCTGGCGGATATCTACCGTGCCCGGCACGGAGAAATCGCCGTCGCCCAGCTTGCCGCTCAGCACGCGCAGCGTCATCAGCCCCTGCTGGTTGGTGGCGTCGAGCGCGAAGGATTGCAGCGTCAGACCGCGCCACACCGCGCTGTCCGCCTTGAGATCCAGCGCCAGGTTCACGTCGTTAAGCGGCGAGTCGCTGTTGTTCTGCACGCGCGGCGCGGCAATCACCGGCGCGCGCGCTACCGTGGCGTGCTGCGCGCCGCGTTCGCTGCTCTGCGGCGCGCCGGACATCAGGTTGTCGAGATTAAGCTGGGTGGCGTGCAGCTGCAGCGCAAGCTGCTGCGGCGCCGTCAGGGTGCCGCTTGCCGAACCGGACAGCGCGCTGTCGTTGGCGCTGAGCTGCATCTGCGTCAGCGCAAACTGCTGCGTCTCGGCGCGCCAGCTGCCCTGCGCGCTCAGCGTGCCCTTCACGCCCTGCGGCGGGATATTGGCGCCGCTCAGCGCGTAGTTAAGTTCGTCGATTTTGCCGCTCAGGCGGTGCGGGTACTGCGCGGCGTCAAGCTGCCCCTTGAGCGACAGCGTAGCGTTGCGCTGGTTGCGCGTCAGGCTGGTGCTAAGGGCAATCGTCGCCTGATGGCGGGCGTCCTGATTCAGATTGAGGTTAAAATCGCGGAAGTTGTATTCGTCGCCGCCGGGCTGGCGCCAGATCAGCAAACTGTCGGCGACGCGCAGCTGGCTGATGTCGAACGACCAGCCGCCGGCCGGCGCGCTCGCCTCGCTGCGACCGGGCGCGACCGGCGCATTGTGCGGCTGCTGCGCCGCGCTTTCCGGCGTGGCGCGCACCACGGCGTTGCTGAGCATCACCTGGCTGACACTGAGCTGATGCGACAGCAGCGGCCAGAGATTGACGTCGAGACGCATGTTTTCCGCCGTCACCAGCGGCTGCGACGCGCCGGGCGCGGTGAGGCTCATGCGCCCGGCAAGGATGCTGAGCTTAGGCCAGACGTGCCAGCGCAGATCGCCGCCCACCTCCAGCCGATAACCACTGCGCTGTTCGACCTGTTTCACCATATAGGATCGAAAATCGTTTGGATTGACCAGCAGCACCAGCGCGGTCATGCCGGCAACGATGACCACCAGTAAAATGGCCAGCGTGGTTATCACTCTCTTCATTACATCCCCATGTTCGCGGTTTAATCTTTGTCGATACGACTGGCGACAGCGCCCTGCTGTCCGCGATATTTGGCGTCTTCGCGACGGTTATAGGGCCGCGCCGCCGGACCGGAGAGCGGCTCAAAGCTCAGCGCGCCGATCAGCATGCCGGGACGCAGCGCCAGCGGCAGCTTGCCGGAATTATAGAACTCCAGCACGATGCGCCCCTGCCAGCCGGGATCGATGCGGTGCGCGGTAACGTGCACCATCAGGCCGAGACGCGCCAGCGAAGAGCGGCCGTCGAGCCAGCCCACCAGATCGTCCGGTATGGTGACCGATTCAAAAGTGACCGCCAGCGCCAGTTCGCCGGGATGGAGGAAAAAGGCCTCACCTTCCGGCAGCACGATTTCATCGCTCATCACGCGATCCAGCGCGGCGCTCACCTCATCTTTCGGACCGCTTAAATCGATAAACGCCGCGGTGTGGCCGCGGAAAGTACGAAACTGGTTGCCCAGACGCACATCCACAGTGGCGCCGTTAATGCGCTCCACCGGCGGGCGCGGATCGATGGCTAACCGGCCGTCGTCCAGCCAGGCTTCAATGTCGCGGTCACATAATCTCATTCGGCTGTCTCCATGATATAAGTGTAGCGAACCGCCTGAAACGCGCGTAACAGGCGGTTCGCCGCGCGTCTGACCCGACGCGCCTATTCGAAAAACTGATTGATTTTGGCCTTAAGGATATCAATGGCGATGCGGTTTTTCCCGCCGCGCGGCACGATAATATCGGCGTACTGCTTCGACGGCTCGATAAACTGCAGGAACATCGGGCGCACGGTTTTCTGATACTGGCTCATCACCGAGTCCATAGAGCGGCCGCGCTCGTTGACGTCGCGCTTCATGCGGCGCATCAGGCAGATATCCAGCGGGGTATCGACGAAAATCGAGAAATTCAGCTCCTGACGCAGCCGCGCGTCGGTGAGCAGCAGGATCCCTTCGAGGATGATCACCTTTTTCGGCTTCAGATGGATGCTGTCGCGCGTACGGGTGTGCTCGACGTAGCTGTAAACCGGCAGATCGATATCCTGGCCCGCCTTTAGCGCCTGCAAATGCTGCAGCAGCAGGTCGTGATCCATCGCGCTCGGATGGTCGTAGTTGGTTTTCACCCTCTCATCCATGGTGAGGTGACTCTGGTCCTTATAATAGGCATCTTCCGGGATGACCCCGATATGCTCGTCACCGACCTGGTCACGGATTTCGCGGTAGAGCGTGCTGGCGATTAAACTTTTTCCGGATGCGGAGGCACCGGCAATGCCCACAATCACGCACTGATGAGACTTGTCAGTCATACTTTTTAAAGACCTGATACTGGAGCCTGCGCTGTACGCGGATTAGGCGTTTTGACGCAGGACGGAATGGAGAGGGTTTAGTAGGCGCTAAGTATAGGGATTTCATTCTTTTGACGCCAGAGAAAAGCCGCTGACGCCATTTCAGAATTTCCCCTTTTCAAACCGCAGCCGTTACCCGATAAACTGGGTCCAGACTGATAACAACCGATGCGGCTGGCACATCAGGCAGCGGAAGCCTGCGTTATTCCCCGCAACCGTGCGGGCGCGCGATGCCAGCCCACCATAAAGGAAGCTTATGCACTGGAGAACTCTGACCTACTTTGGCGACAGCATGCTGCTGATCCCGACCGCGGTCATTATCGCGTTGATCCTGCCGTGGAAGAGCGATAACCGCCGCACGGTCTGGTACTGGCTGCTCGCCTTTGGTCTGGCGGGCCTGCTGGTGAGCCTGTCAAAAATTCTGTTTCTCGGCTTCGGCATCGGCAGCGCCCGGTTCAATTTTACCGGCTTCAGCGGCCACAGCGCGATGTCAGCGACCCTGTGGCCGGTGATGCTGTGGCTGGTCTCCGGCCGCTGGCCGCCGCTGCTGCGCCTGAGCGCTATCGCCGTCGGCTACCTGATCCCGCTGATGGTCGGCTTCTCGCGTCTGGTGATCCACGCACACTCCGCCAGCGAAGTCGCCACCGGGCTGCTGCTCGGCTTTACCCTCAGCTCCGCCTTTCTGCTTAGCCAGCGTCGCACCGCGTTAAAGGGCTTTAGCTGGCCGCAGATCGGCGTTGCCTTTTTAGTGCCGCTGCTGCTGCTGGGCCACGGGCGCAAAGCCACAACGCAACAGTTTCTTGAACGTTTCTCTGCCGATATCGCCGGGCTGGAAAAACCGTTCACCCGCGCCGATCTGTTCCGCCCCTGAGCGTGCTGCGCCCTTTTTTTGCGAAAAAGGGCCAGTCAATTCGTTGAATATCGCACAAATTTGATTTAACGGCCGCATCCCTGCAGCGATGTGCTAGCATGCCCAAAAGAGAATGACTGGCGCATTTTTCGTCATATTGACGCTGTGCGCGATGCCGGGTTAGTGAATGAGTGTTGAACTGTTGTCCTCGCCGGACAGACCGCAAAACCACCTGCTGAGCGCCCTGATCCTCGGGGCGATCGCCTTTGCGCTGACGCTATTTTGTCTGGAGCTGATCGTCTTCAGCGGCCGCATTTCGCCGCTCTGGTTCGCGACGTCGCTGATGACCATCGTGGTGTTTCGCACGCCTTCCCGTCACGTGCCGCTGCTGCTGCTGGCCTGCGCCGCAGGCACCGCGCTGGCCAATGGTCTGATACTCGGCCCCAATCCGGCCAATCTGCTGTTTACGCTGATCAACCTGCTGCAGGGGATCGTCGGCGGCGTGATGCTGCGCGCGCTGCTAAAGCGTCACGCGCCGCTCAACTCGCTGCTCGACTGGCTGCGCTTTATGCTGTCGGTCGGCCTGCTGACGCCGCTGCTGGGCGGCCTGCTGGCGCTGTGGGTGCTGAATATCAGCGGCAGCGGGCGCTTTTCCTTTCTCTCTACCTGGGTGATTTCTGAAGTGATCGGCATGCTGGCGCTGGGCCCGGTGCTGCTGCTGATGCCCTGGCCGCTGCGCACCGGCGCGCTCAGCCTGCGTCGGCTGGCGGAGTTTCTCTTTACCCTGCTGCTGACCCTCGGCGCCACCTGGCTGGCGCTGCGCTTTATGCCCTGGCCTTTTACCTGCATCGTGGTGATCCTGTTCTGGTGCGCGGTGCGCCTGCCGAAGCGGGATGCGTTTCTGCTGTTTCTGCTTAACGCCTGCGCGGTGTCGCTGATGCTGGCGCTGGGGCTGGTGACGGTGGAAACGCGCAGCAACGCGCCTGGGCAGATCGCCAACTGGGTGCCCTTCCTGCTGGGGCTGATCCCCAGCCACGTGATGGCGCTGGTGATGGATGCGTTTCGGCGCGAGAAGCACCACATCAGCGAAAGCGAAACCCGTTTTCGCCACGCGATGGAGTATTCCGCCATCGGCATGGCGCTGGTCTCGCCGGAGGGCGTCTGGCTGCAGGTCAATAATTCTCTCTGCCAGACGCTGGGCTTTCCCGCCGCCGAGCTGAGAAAGCTGACCTTTCAGCAGATCACCCATCCTGACGATCTGGAGAACGATCTGCAGCATGCAGACCAGCTGCTGCGCGGCGACGTTGACGCCTACACCATCGAGAAGCGCTACTTTCGCAAAAGCGGCGACATCGTCTGGGCGCGCCTGACGGTGTCGCTGGTGCGCGACGCCGCGCGCCATCCGCTCTACTTTATCGCGCAGATTATCGATATCTCTGCGCTAAAACAGAGCGAGCAGACTAACCGACGCCTGATGGAGCGCATTACGCTGGCGAACGACGCGCTGTTTCAGGAAAAAGAGCGTATGGCGATCACGCTCGACTCTATCGGCGAGGCGGTGATCAGCACCGACAGTGAGATGCGCGTCACCTTTATGAATCCGGTAGCGGAGAAGATGAGCGGGCGCCGCGAGCAGGAGGCGGCGGGCCAGCCGCTGAGCGCGCTGCTGCAGATCAGCCACGGCCGCCACGGGACGCCGGTGGAAAATCTGCTGCTGCGCCGTCTGCCAGTGGAGAAGACCACGCCGGATCTCGATGACGAGCTGGTGCTGCACGCCGCCGACGGCACCATGGTGGAGATCCACTACAGCATTACGCCGCTGCGCACGCTGGAAGGCGAGGAGATCGGCGCGGTGATGGTAATTCAGGACGTCAGCGAGTCGCGCAAGATGATGAAGCGCCTCAGCTACAGCGCGCTGCACGACACCCTGACCCGGCTGCCCAACCGCGCCAGCTTTGAACGCCAGCTGCAGCGGCTGCTGAGCGACGCCGTCGAGCGCCAGCATCAGCATGTGCTGGCTTTTATCGACCTCGATAAATTCAAAGCGGTTAACGACACCGCCGGACACGCGGCGGGCGACGCGCTGCTGCGTGAACTCGCCGAGCTGATGCAGCACGCGCTGCGCGGCAGCGATTTTCTGGCGCGCCTCGGCGGTGACGAGTTCGCCCTGCTGATGCCGGAGTGCCCGCTGGCGCAGGGGCGCGAGGTGGTGCAGCGCATCGTTGCGGCGGTCAACGGCTACGCCTTCAGCTGGCAGGGCGCCGTTTTTCAGGTCGGCGCCAGCGCCGGGCTGACGCAGATCTCCGCCGACAACAATATCGGCGCGGAGGTGCTGTCGCAGGCGGATATCGCCTGTTACAACGCCAAAAAAGCGGGACGCGGCCGGCTGGCGGTCTACGCTCCACCGGCGCGCTGAGCCTCTTGCCAGCCCTTGTAAGCTGCGCTAAAGTCGCCCCCTTTTTTCCGGGAGGGGCATCAGATGTTCATTGGTTTCGATTACGGTACGGCGAACTGTTCCATTGCGGTGTGCGAAAACGGCACGCCGCGCCTGCTGACGCTGGAGAATGGCCAGCGCCTGCTGCCGTCGATGATAGCCGCACCCACGCGCGAAGCGGTAAGCGAATGGCTCTACCGTCACCATCAGGTGGCGACGCCGGACGAAGAAACCACGGCGCTGCTGCAGCGCGCGCTGCGCTATAACCGCGAAGAGGACATCGAGGTCACGGCCAACAGCGTGCAGTTCGGCCTCACCGCGCTGCAGCACTATATGGTCGACCCGGAAGAGACCTGGTTCGTTAAATCCCCGAAATCCTTTCTGGGCGCCAGCGGGCTGAAGCCGCAGCAGATCGCGCTGTTTGAAGATCTGGTGTGCGCCATGATGCGCCATATTCGCGCGCAGGGCGAAGCGCAGCTCGACGGCGCCATCGATCAGGCGGTTATCGGCCGTCCTATTAACTTTCAGGGACTCGGCGGCGATGAGGCCAACGCGCAGGCGCAGAACATTCTGCTGCGCGCGGCGAAGCGCGCCGGTTTCCGCGACGTAGAATTTCAGTTCGAGCCGGTGGCAGCCGGTCTCGATTTCGAGGCGACGCTGACGCGCGAGACGCGGGTGCTGGTGGTGGATATCGGCGGCGGTACCACCGACTGCTCGATGCTGCTGATGGGGCCAGAGTGGCGCACGCTGTCGGATCGTCGCGCCAGCCTGCTCGGCCATAGCGGCTGCCGCGTCGGCGGCAACGATCTCGACATTATGCTGGCGTTCAAAACTCTGATGCCGCTGCTCGGACTGGGCGGCAAGACGCAGAAAGGCACCGCCCTGCCCGCGCTGCCGTGGTGGAATGCGGTGGCGATCAACGACGTGCCGGCGCAGAGCGAGTTTTACTCCGCCGCCTGCGGCAAGCTGCTGCGCGATCTGGTGCGCGACGCCGAGCAGGGCGAACAGGTGGCGCGTCTGCTGAAGGTGTGGCAGCAGAAGCTCGGCTATCGTCTGGTGCGCGCGGCGGAGGAGAGCAAAATCGCCCTGTCCGACCGCGCCGCCTTCGACGCCAGCCTGGAGTTTATCGCGCCACAGCTGCACGCCGCCATCAGCGACACCCTGCTGCAGGAGGCGATCAACCAGCCGCTGGAGCGTATTCTGGAGCAGGTGCATCTGGCGCTCGCCAGCTGCGATGCCAAACCTGAAGTGATCTATCTGACGGGCGGCAGCGCGCGTTCGCCGGTGCTGCGCGCCGCGCTGCAGCAGGCGCTGCCGGAGACGCCGATCGCCAGCGGCGATGATTTCGGCTCGGTCACGGCCGGCCTGGCGCGCTGGGCAGAGGTGATGTTTCGCTAAGAGAAAGGGAAGCAGGCAGGGAGAGTATTGCGCTAACGCGGATGGCATGGCCCGAAGAGCCATGCCATCCGCTCAGATACGTGTGTGCGGCCTGAGAGTGCAAACTTCAGGCCGCTGCGCTATCAGAAGTTGATATTGGCGCTGATGCCGCCGACAAAGGCATCTTTCACTTCACTCACCGCGCCCGGTGCGACGATATATTGCAGGTTCGGACGCACCTGCAGCCATTTCGCCAGCTTCACGTTGTAGTAAACCTCGTAGTTATATTCCGAACCATCCTGAATCGGCAGATAGGTCGGGCTGTCGAAATCCGTTTCGCCGTTGGCGGCGTTCTGCTGACGCTGCGCGCGCGTGTAGTCGCTGTTAACGTGAATACGCGCCGCCGCTACGCCGATCTCATCCTCAGGACGCGCGTCGAACGGACCCGCCCAGGTAAAGGCGATCGACTGATAGTTATCGGTTTTCGAGGTTTTGTGATCGTTCATCACCGCCTGAACCGACACGCCGAGGCCGCGGCTGGCGTCGCCGCCCTGCGCGGTCAGCTGCTGCTGCAGCAGCACGTAGCCGCCGTAGGCGTGCGCCTTGTCCTGATAGCCGCCGTCGCGCCAGCTACCGTAGACGTCGCCGTTGACCGAAGAGTAGTAGTAGCCGATGCGGTAGTTACCCGGCAGCTTGTCCGGCCCCAGCGTCGGTTTCCAGCCCAGCTCTACCGGCACCATATTGCCCTCGGAGTTGCTGGTGTCGAGGCGGAAGCCGTCGCCGCGATCGTAGTTGGCGCTGTTCTGGTTATAGAAGCCGACCTGGAAGAACACCTCTGGCGTGATGTTGAGCTTCACGCGGCCGCCCCACTGCGACACCGGCCAGTTAAACCAGCGGTCGCCGCGCCAGTTGCCCGCCTGGCCGCTACCGAACGCCAGGTTCTGGAACTTGCTGTCGAAGTTGTCGAAATCTTCGCCGACGGTGACGCGGCCCGCTTTCAGGTTGACCACGTCGTCAAACAGCCCTTTACTCAGCCAGAACTGCGTCAGACGCCAGGTCTGTCCGCGTCCATAGACTTCCTGCACCGAGGAGAGCATGCCGGTGCGGCGATCCGCGACCTGATCGGAAATATTCTGTCCGTCACGGTTGGTGATGGTGGCCTGGAACTGCGCATCCTGCCAGCCGAGCAGCTTCTCGAGATCGAGATTAGCGCCGAACGCCCACTGATCGCTGTAGCGCATTGAGGTGTTGGTGTCGGCGCCGCCGCCGAGGTTCGATGCGCTTTCCATGGTGTAATTGACGTCAAATTTAACGCCGTCATTTTCCAGCTGCGTTCGCGAGCCGTTCCAGTCGCCGAACATATAGGGCGAGTCGGCGCTAAAGGCATCTGCGGCCACAGCAGAGGCGCTCAGCATGGCAAACATCAGGGAGCCAGCCGCCAGGCGGCGCAGCGGGAAGTGTTGCACTGCTTTTTTTCTGTTCATGATCGTTCTTCTTATCTGAATGAAGGTTGTTTCCACGCAGAGGATAGTGCTGCAAAAAGTTCAACTTTTGTAAAAATGTGCGCACGAATAAACAAAGAGACAGTTTCTTCAAGCAATTGTGAAGGGGATCGCTGAACGGAAACGCGGCTGCGCTAAACGCACAGAATGGCACGCAAATTACAGACGAGGCGTCAGAGCGCCTCGTCGGCGGGAATTAGCTGCTGGCCTGCGCCAGTTTCTCTCTCTCATCCGCCGTCAGCCGCAGCTGCGTGGCGCCGATCAGATCCTCCAGCTGCGCCAGCGAGGTGGCGCTGACGATGGGCGCGGTAATGCTCGGCCGGGCGATCTGCCACGCCAGCGCCACCTGGGTTGGCGTCACGCCGTGGGCGTTGGCGATCTCGTCGAGCGCGGCGAGAATCGCCAGCCCGCGCGGATTAAGGTATTTCTCCACCACCCCCTGCCCGCGCGCGCTTTTGCTCGCGTCCTCCGCGCGGCGGTATTTGCCGCTGAGAAAGCCGCTCGCCAGCGAATAGTAGTTAATCACCCCCAGCCCGTGCTGCGTCGCCACCGCCTCCAGCGCCGACTCATAGCCTGCGCGATCGTAGAGATTGTACTCTGGCTGCAGGGTGGCGTAATGGGCCAGCCCGTGCTCTTCGCTCACCTTCAGCGCCTCCTGCAGACGCGGCGCGCTGTAGTTCGAGGCGCCGATGGCGCGCACCTTGCCCTCTTTGATCAGCGAATCAAACGCGGCCAGCGTCTCCGCCAGCGGCGTGTCGCTGTCGTCGCGGTGCGCCTGATAGAGATCGATATAGTCGGTTTGCAGACGGCGCAGCGAATCCTCTACCGCCTGACGAATATACTGCGGCTTCAGGCCGGTTTTCTCCGGCGAGAGTTCCATGCCTACCTTGGTCGCCAGCACGATGCGATCGCGCTTGCCACTTTTTTTCAGCCAGTTGCCGATAATGGTTTCCGATTCGCCGCCCTGGTTGCCCGGCGCCCAGCGCGAATAGACATCGGCGGTATCGATAAACCACAGCCCTTTCTCCACCAGCGCATCCAGCAGGGAAAAAGAGTGCGCCTGATCCAGCGTCCAGCCGAACACGTTGCCGCCAAAGGTCAGCCGCGGCACCTGGATGCCGGTATCGCCGAGCTGACGGGTTTCAACCTGACTCATTATTTCCTCCTTAAACCTCTCATGGCCTGTTAGTGAGCATAGCAAAAGCCAAATCGCCGCTTTATGCGTAATTCCTCGATAAGTTTGTTCGGAGAGGGATACTTACGCCGGCCTGACAGATATCCTTAATTCCTTCAACTTCTGCCCGCTTTACGGGTCTACACTCCTCTATTTGCAGGTTGCCGTCTTTTAGCCTGCGTTTTGGGAATTTCGACACAGCTGGAGAGCAAACGATAAGATGAACCGACCTTCCTTGTTGAAAAAGAGCCTGATTGCGCTGGCGGTGATTGCCGTCGCCGCAGGCGGATATTTCTGGTGGCACCATCCCGCGCAGCCCGACACTGACACCCAAACCGACGCCCGCCCGCACCGTGGCAAAGGCGGCGGCGCGGCGCGACCGCTGGCGCCGGTTCAGGCCGCCACCGCCGAGAGCCAGAGCGTGCCGCACTTTCTTAGCGGGTTGGGGACCGTTACCGCCGCCAGTACCGTAACGGTGCGCAGCCGCGTCGACGGCGAACTGATGGCGCTGCACTTTCAGGAAGGGCAGCAGGTGCAGGCGGGTCAGCTGCTGGCGGAGATCGATCCGCGTCCCTATCAGGTGGCGCTGACCCAGGCGCAGGGCCAGCTGGCGAAGGATCAGGCGACGCTGGCGAACGCGCGGCGCGATCTGGCGCGCTTTGAGAAGCTGGCGAAAACCTCGCTGGTATCGCAGCAGGAGCTGGATACGCAGCGCTCGCTGGTGAGCGAAACCCAGGGCACAATTAAGGCGGACGAAGGCAGCGTCGCCAGCGCCCAGCTTAACCTGACCTATAGCCGCATTACCGCGCCCATCGCCGGCCGCGTCGGCCTGAAACAGGTCGACGTGGGCAACTACATTACCAGCGGCGACACCAGTGGCCTGGTGGTGATCACCCAGACCCATCCCATCGACGTGGTGTTCAGCCTGGCGGAAAACGCGCTGCCCGACATCATGCAGGCGCAAAAAAGCGGCCAGCCGCTGCTGGTCGAGGCCTGGGATCGCAGCAACCAGACGCTGCTGACCCAGGGCGCGCTGCTCAGCATCGACAACCAGATCGACGTCACCACCGGCACCATCAAAATGAAGGCGCGCTTCGACAATCAGGATGACAAACTTTTCCCCAACCAGTTCGTCAACGCGCGACTGAAGGTCAACACCCTGCAGGATGCGATCGTCATCCCCACCGCCGCGCTGCAGATGGGCAACGAGGGCCATTTCGTCTGGGTGGTGAACAGCGACAATAAAGTGAGCAAGAAGAGCGTCACCGCCGGGCTGCAGAATAGCCAGCAGGTGGTGATCAGCGCCGGGCTGAGCGCGGGCGAACGCGTGGTGACCGACGGGCTGGATCGCCTGACAGAAGGCGCCCAGGTCGAGGTGGTTGCGCCGCAGAGCACCGCGCTGAAAAGCAGCCGCGCGGCGCAGCCGGCGAAAGGAGCGCGCGAGTAATGCAGGTGATGCCTCCTGACGCCAGCGGCGGGCCGTCGCGTCAGTTTATTTTACGTCCGGTCGCCACCACGCTGTTAATGATCGCCATTCTGCTGGCGGGCATTCTCGGCTACCGTTTTCTGCCGGTGTCGGCGCTGCCGGAAGTGGACTATCCCACCATTCAGGTGGTGACGCTCTATCCCGGCGCCAGCCCGGACGTCACCACCTCCGCTATTACCGCGCCGCTTGAGCGCCAGTTCGGCCAGATGTCGGGGCTGAAGCAGATGGCGTCGCAAAGCTCCGGCGGCGCCTCGGTGATCACCCTGCAGTTCCAGCTCTCGCTGCCGCTCGACGTCGCCGAGCAGGAAGTGCAGGCCGCCATCAACGCCGCCACCAGCCTGCTGCCCAACGATCTGCCTAACCCGCCGGTCTCCAGCAAGGTGAATCCCGCCGATCCGCCGATCATGACGCTGGCGGTCACCACCAGCAGCATGCCGCTGACCCAGGTGCAGGATATGGTAGAGACGCGCGTGGCGCAGAAAATCTCCCAGGTTTCCGGCGTCGGGCTGGTGACGCTCTCCGGCGGCCAGCGTCCGGCGGTACGGGTAAAAATGAACGCGCAGGCGCTGGCGGCGCTCGGCCTGACCAGCGAGCAGGTGCGCACCGCCATCAGCAGCGCCAACGTCAACTCGGCGAAAGGCAGCCTCGACGGCCCGGAGCGCTCGATTACCCTCTCCGCCAACGATCAGATGAAGTCGGCAGAAGATTACCGCCAGCTGATTGTCAGCTATAACAACGGCGCGCCGGTGCGACTTGGCGACGTGGCTACCATTGAACAGGGCGCGGAAAATAGCTGGCTCGGCGCCTGGGCCAACCGCGAGGCCGCCATCGTGCTTAACGTGCAGCGTCAGCCGGGTGCCAATATTATCGCCACCGCCGACAATATCCGCACGCTGCTGCCCTCGCTCACCGCCTCGCTGCCGAAGTCGGTCAAGGTTCAGCTGCTGACCGACCGCACCACCAATATTCGCGCCTCGGTCACCGATACCCAGCACGAGCTGATGCTGGCCATCGGCCTGGTGGTGATGATTATTTACCTGTTTCTGCGCAACGTGCCGGCGACGATTATTCCCGCCGTCGCCGTGCCGCTGTCGCTGGTCGGCACCTTTGCCGCAATGTACTTCCTCGGCTTCTCCATCAATAACCTGACGCTGATGGCGCTGACCATCGCCACCGGCTTCGTGGTAGACGACGCCATCGTGGTGATCGAGAACATCACGCGCTATCTGGAGAAAGGCGAAAAACCGCTGGACGCGGCGCTTAAAGGCGCGGGCGAAATCGGCTTTACCATTATCTCCCTCACCTTTTCGCTGATCGCGGTGCTGATCCCGCTGCTGTTTATGGGCGATGTCATCGGCCGCCTGTTCCGCGAGTTCGCCGTCACGCTGGCGGTGGCGATCCTCATCTCCGCCGTGGTGTCGCTGACGCTGACGCCGATGATGTGCGCGCGCATGCTGAGCGCCGAGTCGCTGCGCAAGCAGAATCGCTTTTCACGTGCCAGTGAAGCCTTTTTCGAGCGGGTGATCGCCGGTTACGGCGGCTGGCTGCGCAAGGTGCTGGCGCATCCCTGGCTGACGCTGTCGGTGGCGCTCGGCACGCTGCTGCTGACGGTGCTGCTGTGGGTGCTGATCCCGAAGGGCTTTTTCCCGCAGCAGGATAACTCCATTATTCAGGGCACGCTGCAGGCGCCGCAAAGCGCCTCCTACGCCAGCATGGCGGCGCGCACGCGCGACGTCGCCTCGCTGATCATGAAAGATCCGGCGGTGCAGAGCATGACCTCTTTTGTCGGCGTCGACGGCACCAACGCCGCGCTCAACAGCGCGCGCCTGCAGATCAACCTCAAGCCGCTGAGCGAGCGCGACGACCGCATCCCACAGGTGCAGCAGCGACTACAGCAGCAGGTCAGCCAGCTTCCCGGCGTCACGCTCTGGCTGCAGCCGGTACAGGATCTCACCATCGAAACTCAGGCGAGCCGCACGCCCTATCAATTCACGCTGCAGTCCGGCTCGCTGGCGTCGCTCAGCAGCTGGGTGCCGCAGCTGCTGGATGCGCTGCGTCAGTCGCCCGCGCTGCGCGATATCAGCAGCGACTGGCAGGATCAGGGGCTGGAAGCCTACGTCAACGTCGATCGCGACAGCGCCAGCCGCCTCGGTATCAGCATGGCGGACGTCGACAACGCGCTCTATAACGCCTTCGGCCAGCGCCTGATCTCCACTATCTACACCCAGGCGAACCAGTACCGCGTGGTGCTGGAGCAGGATAACCGCGCCACGCCGGGGCTGGCGGGGCTGGAGGGCATTCGCCTCACCAGCAGCGACGGCGGCAGCGTGCCGCTGAGCGCCATCGCCAGCGTTGAGCAGCGTCACACCGCGCTGAGCGTCAACCACCTCGACCAGTTCCCGTCGGCGACCTTCTCTTTCAACGTCGCCGACGGCTATTCGCTGGGCGACGCGGTAAAGGCGGTCAGCGCGGCAGAAGCGCAGCTCGGCATGCCCGCGGAGCTGATGACCCAGTTCCAGGGCAGCACGCTGGCGTTTGAGGCAGCGCTCACCAGCACCGTCTGGCTGATCGTCGCGGCCATCGTCGCCATGTATATCGTGCTCGGCGTGCTCTATGAGAGCTTTATTCACCCCATCACCATTCTCTCGACGCTGCCCACCGCCGGCGTCGGCGCGCTGCTGGCGCTGATGCTGAGCGGCGGCGAGCTGGATATCGTTGCCATCATCGGCATTATTTTGCTGATCGGCATCGTGAAGAAGAATGCCATCATGATGATCGACTTCGCGCTGGCCGCCGAACGCGAACAGGGCATGGCGCCCTACGACGCCATCTATCAGGCGTGCCTGCTGCGCTTTCGTCCGATCCTGATGACTACGCTGGCGGCGCTGCTGGGCGCGCTGCCGCTGATGCTCAGCAGCGGCGTCGGCGCGGAGCTGCGCCATCCGCTCGGCATCGCAATGGTGGGCGGGCTGATCCTCAGCCAGGTGCTGACGCTGTTCACCACGCCGGTGATCTATCTGCTGTTCGACCGCCTGGGACGCGCCGCGCGGCGCCGCTTTAGCGGCCGGGAGGCGGAGCAGTGAGATTTTTTGCGCTGTTTATTCACCGCCCGGTGGCCACCACCCTGCTCACCCTCGCCATCGCGCTGGCGGGCGTGCTCGGCTTTCGCCTGCTGCCGGTGGCGCCGCTGCCGCAGGTGGACTTTCCGGTGATTGTAATTTCCGCCTCACTGCCGGGCGCATCGCCGGAGATTATGGCGTCGTCGGTGGCGACGCCGCTGGAGCGTTCGCTGGGGCGCATCGCCGGCGTCAGCGAGATGACCTCCACCAGCTCGCTCGGCAGCACGCGCATTATCCTGGTGCTCGACTTCGACCGCGACATCAACGGCGCGGCGCGCGACGTGCAGGCGGCGATCAACGCGGCGCAGAGCCTGCTGCCGACCGGGATGCCGAGCCGCCCGACATACCGCAAGGTCAACCCGTCGGACGCGCCGATTATGATCATGACGCTGACCTCGGATATCTATAATCCGGGCCAGCTCTATGACTACGCCTCGACCCAGCTGGCGCAGAAGCTGTCGCAGATCGAAGGCGTCGGCGACGTCACGGTCGGCGGCAGCTCGCTGCCCGCGGTGCGCGTCGCGCTGAATCCGCAGGCGCTGTTCAATCAGGGCGTCTCGCTGGACGCGGTGCGCGAGGCGATCGCCAACGCCAACCAGCGTCGGCCGCAGGGCGCGCTGGAAGATCCTCAGCAGCGCTGGCAGCTGCGCACCAACGACGAGCTGAAAACCGCCAGCGACTACGCGCCGCTGGTGGTGCACTACAGCAACGGCGCGGCGGTAAAGCTGGCCGACGTTGCCAGCGTGCAGGATTCGGTGCAGGACGTGCGCAACGCCGGGATGGCGGACGGCAAGCCCGCAGTGCTGCTGCTGGTGCGTAAAACCCCGGAGGCGAACGTGATCGACACCGTGGATCGCATTCGCGCCGAGCTGCCAACGCTGCACCAGACCATTCCCGCCGCCATCGATCTGCAGATCGCGCAGGACCGCTCGCCGACCATTCGCGCCTCGCTGCATGAAGTGGAGCAGTCGCTGACCATCGCCGTGGCGCTGGTGATTATGGTGGTGTTCGTTTTCCTGCGCTCCGCCCGCGCTACGCTGATCCCCGCCGCCGCCGTGCCGGTGTCGCTGATCGGCACCTTCGCCGCCATGTATCTGTGCGGCTTTAGCCTGAATAACCTGTCGCTGATGGCGCTGACCATCGCCACCGGTTTCGTGGTGGATGACGCCATCGTGGTGCTGGAGAATATCGCGCGCCACGTCGAGGCGGGCATGAAACCGTTACAGGCGGCGCTGACCGGCGTGCGCGAAGTGGGCTTTACCGTGCTGTCGATGAGCCTGTCGCTGATCGCCGTATTTTTGCCACTGCTGATGACCGGCGGGCTGATTGGACGCTTCTTCTCAGAGTTCGCCATTACGCTGTCGGTGGCGATCGCCATCTCGATGGTGGTTTCCCTTACCCTGACGCCGATGATGTGCGCCTATTTGCTGAAGCCGCACGCGCCGCACAGCCAGCCGCGTCGGCGCGGCGCCGGCCGGATGCTGCTGGCGATCCAGCAGGGATACGGCCGCTCGCTGGGCTGGGTGCTGAACCATGCGCGCTGGGTGCTGCTGCTGCTGTTCGCCACCGTTGCGCTGACCGTCTGGCTGTTTATCCAGGTGCCGAAAACCTTTATGCCGGAACAGGATACCGGCCGCCTCTCCGGCTCGATCTCCGCCGATCAGAGCATCTCTTTTCAGGCGATGCGGCAGAAGCTGCAAGATTTTATGGTGATCGTGAAAGCCGATCCGGCGGTCGAAAGCGTTGTCGGCTTTACCGGCGGGATGCGCACCAACAGCGGCTCGATGTTTATTTCGCTGAAGCCGCTTTCGGAACGCAGCGAGAACGCGCAGGCGGTGATCGCCCGGCTGCGCGCGAAGCTGGCGAAAGAGCCAGGCGCAAATCTCTATCTCAACGCGGTGCAGGATCTGCGCGCCGGCGGCCGCGAGTCGAACGCCAGCTATCAGTATTCGCTGCTCTCCGACGATCTCGCCGCGCTGCGCGAATGGGAGCCGAAAATCCGCCAGGCCTTCTCGGCGCTGCCGCAGCTGGCGGACGTCAACTCCGATCAGCAGGATAAAGGCAGCGAGATGGCGTTGATCTACGACCGCGAGAGCATGTCGCGCCTCGGCATCGACGTCTCCGAGGCGAACGCCCTGCTGAACAACGCCTTCGGCCAGCGGCAGATCTCCACCATCTATCAGCCGCTGAATCAGTACAAAGTGGTGATGGAGGTCGACCCGCGCTACACCCAGGATATTAGCGCGCTGGATCAGATGTTCGTGATTAACGGCGACGGCAAGCCGATCCCGCTGGCGTGGTTCGCCCGCTGGCAGCCCGCCAACGCGCCGCTGTCGGTTAACCATGAGGGACTTTCCGCCGCCTCGACCATCTCCTTCAACCTGCCGGAAGGGGTGTCGCTGTCGGAAGCCTCAGCGGCCATCGACCGCACCATGACCGCCATCGGCGTGCCCTCCAGCGTGCGCGGCAGCTTCGCCGGCACCGCGCAGGTGTTTGAGCAGTCGCAGAGCAGCCAGCTGTGGCTGATGCTGGCCGCCATCGCCGCCGTCTATATCGTGCTGGGGATCCTCTACGAGAGCTATGTTCATCCGCTGACCATTCTCTCGACGCTGCCCTCGGCCGGGGTCGGCGCGCTGCTGGCGCTGACGCTGTTCAATACGCCTTTCAGCCTGATCGCCCTGATCGGCATTCTGCTGCTGATCGGCATCGTGAAGAAGAACGCCATCATGATGGTGGATTTTGCCCTCGACGCGCAGCGCAGCGGCAACCTGAGCGCGCGCGACGCTATTTTCCAGGCCTGCCTGCTGCGCTTTCGCCCGATACTGATGACCACGCTCGCCGCGCTGTTCGGCGCGCTGCCGCTGGTGATCACCAGCGGCGACGGCGCGGAGCTGCGTCAGCCGCTCGGCATTACCATCGCTGGCGGACTGATTATGAGCCAGCTGCTGACGCTCTACACTACGCCGGTGGTTTATCTCTATATGGATAAGCTGCGGAGCAGGCAAAACCGTCGTGAACTGGCGCGCGAGTAGTTGCTCTATACTTTTGCTATAGAGCATAATGCGCAATGATTAACCCGCGTTTAAAGAGGACGTTTTATGTCGCAAGGCACTATTTTTACCAGCAATCGCACGCAAAACGTACGTATTCCCGCCGATGTGCGTTTTCCGGAAAACGTGAAAAACGTGACCGTCCGGGCGGTGGGCAATGAACGCATTATCGCGCCGGTCGAGCATGCCTGGGACAGTTTTTTCCTGAGCGAACAGTGCGTCAGCGACGACTTTCTGTCAGAGCGAACCACGCCGCCAGCTGATGAACGGGAAGCGTTGTGATGCATCGTTATATGCTGGACACCAACATTGTTATCTATGTGATAAAGCGGCGGCCCATAGAGATGCTGAGCAAGTTCAACGCGCAACTGGGGCGCATGGTGATCTCCTCCATTACGCTGGCGGAACTCTATTACGGCGCCGAGAAAAGCCAGTTCCCCGATCGCAATCTGCGCGTCGTTGAGGATTTCGTGTCTCGTCTCGACGTGCTGAGCTATGACGCCAGAGCTGCCTTTCACTACGGCGCCATTCGCGCCGATCTTGAGCGTAAAGGGACACCAGTCGGGGCGAACGATCTGCATATCGCCGCGCATGCGCGCAGCATGGGCCTGACGCTGGTGTCAAATAACCTACGCGAATTCAATCGGGTGGAAGGTTTGCTCAGCGAAAACTGGCTTTAAGCAGGAGAGTGTTGATGAACGCCCAAAACGCCACGGTTCGCTGGCAGCTGTGGATTGTCGCCTTCGGCTTCTTTATGCAGACGCTGGACACCACCATCGTCAACACCGCCATCCCCGCGATGGCGCATGACCTGGGCGTCAGCCCGCTGCATATGCATTCGGTGATCGTCTCCTACGTGCTGACGGTGGCGGTGACCCTGCCGGTCAGCGGCTGGCTGGCGGACCGCTTCGGCGTGCGCAATATCTTTTTTAGCGCCATCGTGCTGTTCAGCGTCGGTTCGCTGCTGTGCGCCCTCTCTTCGACGCTGGATCAGCTGGTGATGGCGCGCGTGGTGCAGGGCATCGGCGGCGCGATGATGGTGCCGGTCGGGCGCCTGACGGTGATGAAAATCGTGCCGCGCGAGCAGTATATGTCGGCGATGACCTTCGTCACCCTGCCCGGGCAGATTGGCCCGCTGGTCGGCCCGGCGCTGGGCGGCGTGCTGGTGGAGTACGCCAGCTGGCACTGGATCTTCCTGATCAATATTCCCGTCGGCATCGTCGGCGCCATCGCCACCCTCACGCTGATGCCCAACTACTCGATGCAGACGCGGCGCTTCGATTTTATCGGCTTCTTGCTGCTGGCCGCCGGCATGGCGACGCTGACCCTGGCGCTCGACGGTCAGCGCAGCAGCGGCGGCTCGTCGCTGCTGCTGGGCGCAATGATCCTGATCGGCGTCTTTTCGCTGCTGTTCTACCTGCTACACGCGCGCCGCAACGACAACGCGCTGTTCAGCCTGAAGCTGTTCGACAACCGCCTCTACTCTATCGGCCTGCTCGGCAGCTTTTTGGGCCGTATCGGCAGCGGCATGCTGCCCTTTATGACGCCGATTTTTCTGCAGGTCGGCATGGGCTTTACGCCGTTTCACGCCGGGCTGATGATGATCCCGATGGTGCTCGGCAATATGGGCATCAAGCGCGTGGTGGTGCGCATCGTCAACCTGTTCGGCTACCGTAATGCGCTGGTCGGCACCACGCTGGCGCTCGCCGTGGTGGTGCTGCTCTTTCCGCTGGTGGCGCTGCTTGGCTGGCTGTGGCTGCTGCCGCTGGTGCTGCTGATGCAGGGCATGGTGAACGCGCTGCGCTTCTCGTCGATGAACACCCTGACGCTGAAAGATCTGCCCGACGCGCTCGCCTCCAGCGGCAACAGCCTGCTGTCGATGATTATGCAGCTGTCGATGAGCATCGGCGTCACTATCGCCGGCCTGCTGCTCGGCGCGTTCGGCCAGGACGCACTGGGCAGCAGCGACAACACCCACAGTATGTTCGTTATCGCCTACGCCTGCATGGCGCTGATTATCGCGCTGCCCGCGCTGGTGTTCTGGCGCGTGCCGAAGGAAACCAGTCAAAACGTCGATCTGCGACGCCGGAGAAAATCATGAAGTCCCCGTTGCGCCTGGGCATCAGCGCCAAACTCTTTTTAGCCATTTTTTCCACCTGCATGCTGGTACTGATCACCATGCACTGGGGCGTGCGTCTCAGCTTCGAGCACGGTTTCGTTGACTATATCAAGCGCGGCAACGAGCAGCGGCTCGCCATGCTTGGCGACGCGCTGGCCGATCAGTATGAACAGCACGGCAACTGGGATTTCCTGCGCCATAACGATCGGCTGGTGTTCACCATGCTGCGCTCGCTGGAGCAGAATCCCGACAGCAATAATCAGCTGCCGCCGCACGGCTGGCGCACCCAGTTCTGGATTATTGACCAGCAGTATAAGGTGCTGGTGGGGCCGCGTGCGCCGGTGCCGCCGGAGGGCTCGCGGCGCAATATCACCACCAGCAACGGCAAAATCGTCGGCTGGGTGGTGGGGTCGCCGCCGGAGCGGCTGACGCGCAGCACCGATATCAATTTCGATCACCAGCAGAAGCGCACCAGCTGGCTGATTGTCGGCCTGTCGACGCTGCTGGCGGCGCTGGTCACCTGGCTGATGTCGCGCGGCCTGCTGGCGCCGGTCAAGCGGCTGGTGGCGGGCACGCACCATCTGGCGGCGGGGAATTTCGCCACCCGCGTCGAGGTCGGCAGCTATGACGAGCTGGGCCAGCTGGCGCAGGACTTTAACCGCCTCGCCAGCTCGCTGGAGAAGAACGAAAGCATGCGCCGCGCCTTTATGGCCGACATCTCTCACGAGCTGCGCACCCCGCTGGCGATCATGCGCGGCGAGCTGGAGGCGATGCAGGATGGCGTGCGCAAGCTGACGCCGGAGGCGATCGGCTCGCTGCAGAGCGAAGTGGGCGTGCTGAGCAAGCTGGTGGACGATCTGCATCAGCTCTCGCTCTCCGACGAAGGCGCCCTCGCCTACCGCAAACAGGCCACCGATCTGGTGCAGCTGCTGGAAGTCACCGCCGGCAGCTTTAACGAACGCTATCGCAGCCACGGGCTGACGCTCGCGCTGCAGCTGCCGGACGAAGCGCCCTTCTTCGGCGATCCCGGCCGTCTGATGCAGCTGTTCACTAACCTGCTGGAAAACAGCCTGCGCTACACCGACGCGCCGGGTCAGGTCGAGGTGCGGCTCTGGTATGAGGCGCCTTACTGGCAGCTGAGCGTGTCCGACAGCGCGCCGGGCGTGGACGCGCAGCAGCAGGCGCAGATTTTCGAGCGCTTTTTCCGCACCGAAGGGTCGCGCAATCGCGCCAGCGGCGGTTCGGGGCTGGGGCTGGCGATCTGCAAAAACATCGTTGACGCGCACGGCGGCCATATCGCTGCGGAGCACTCTGATTTAGGTGGACTGAAAATCGCGCTACAATTGCGCTATGTTCCCCAGCCGTGACTGACGATGATCCCCGAAAAAACCGACCCGCTGATTCTGGTAGTGGAAGATGAGCCGAAGCTGGCGCAGCTGATGATCGACTATCTGGAAGCCTCTAACTACCGAACCCACCATATCGCCCACGGCAGCGAGGTGCTGCCTTTCGTCCAGCAGACGCCGCCCGATCTGATGCTGCTGGATCTGATGCTGCCCGGCAGCGACGGCCTGACGCTGTGCCGCGAAATTCGCCGCTTCTCCGACCTGCCGATCATTATGGTGACGGCGCGCACCGAGGAGATCGATCGCCTGCTTGGGCTGGAGATCGGCGCGGATGACTATATCTGTAAGCCCTTTAGCCCGCGCGAAGTGGTGGCGCGGGTAAAAACCATTCTGCGCCGCGTGAAGCGCGCGCCGGAAGAGCCCGGCAAGGCGTCGCTGCTCAAGGTTGACGAAGGCCGCTTCCAGGCGAGCTGGCGCGACCAGCCGCTGGAGCTGACGCCCGCCGAGTTCCGGCTGCTGAAAACCCTGGCGCTGGAGCCGGGAAAAGTCTTTTCGCGCGAGCAGCTGCTCAACCATCTGTACGACGACTACCGCGTCGTCACCGACCGCACCATCGACAGCCATATTAAAAATCTGCGCCGCAAGCTGGAAAATCTCGACGCCGACCAGCCGTTTATCCGTGCCGTCTACGGCATGGGCTACCGCTGGGAAGCGGATCTGTGCCAGTTGATCTAGATCAATTGACTTAGCCTCGCCGCCGCCTACAATTCCGCACCTTTTGCCGGGCCGTCTCATTGACGGCTGCTGCACGTGCCGCGCCAGGCGGCATGCTGACCTGACATCAGTGAGACGATCATGAAACCCGAACTGCTTTCTCCCGCGGGAACGCTGAAGAATATGCGCTACGCCTTCGCCTACGGCGCGGACGCGGTCTATGCCGGCCAGCCGCGCTACAGCCTGCGCGTACGCAACAACGAATTTACCCACGACAACCTTGCCAAAGGCATCAATGAAGCGCACGCGCTGGGCAAGAAGTTCTACGTGGTGGTCAATATCGCGCCGCATAACGCCAAGCTGAAAACCTTTATTCGCGACCTGACGCCGGTGGTGGAGATGCAGCCGGACGCGCTGATCATGTCCGATCCCGGCTTGATCATGCTGGTGCGCGACGCCTTTCCGCAGATGCCGATCCACCTGTCCGTACAGGCCAATGCGGTCAACTGGGCGACGGTGAAGTTCTGGCAGCAGATGGGGCTGACGCGCGTGATCCTGTCGCGCGAGCTGTCGCTGGAGGAGATCGCCGAGATCCGCCAGCAGGTGCCGGAGATGGAAATTGAAATCTTCGTGCACGGCGCGCTCTGCATGGCCTACTCCGGCCGCTGCCTGCTTTCCGGCTATATGAACAAGCGCGACCCCAATCAGGGCACCTGCACCAACGCCTGCCGCTGGGAATATAAGGTCGAGGAAGGCAAGCAGGACGAGGTAGGCAATATCGTCGAGGTGCAGCAGGTAACGCCGACGCTGGGACTGGGCCAGCCCACCGACAAGGTTTTTCTGCTGGAAGAGAAGATGAAGCCGGGCGAGGTGATGAGCGCATTTGAAGATGAGCACGGCACCTACATCATGAACTCGAAGGATCTGCGCGCGGTGGCGCACGTTGAGCGCCTGAGCGAGATGGGCGTCCATTCGCTGAAGATCGAAGGCCGCACCAAATCCTTCTACTACTGCGCGCGCACGGCGCAGGTCTACCGCCGCGCCATTGACGACGCCGCCGCCGGAAAACCCTTCGATCCTGAACTGCTCGTCACGCTGGAAGGGCTGGCGCATCGCGGCTATACCGAAGGCTTTTTACGCCGCCACACCCACGACAGCTATCAGAACTACGCGCAGGGCTATTCGATTTCAGAACGTCAGCAGTTTGTCGGCGAATTCACCGGCGAGCGGCGCGGCGACTGGGCGGAGGTGGCGGTGAAGAATAAGTTTCTGCGCGGCGACAGCCTGGAGATCATGACGCCGAACGGCAACCTTAACTGCACGCTGGAGGCGCTGCAGGACGCGCGCGGCGCGGCGATTGAGGTAGCGCCTGGCGACGGTCATCGCGTCTGGATGCCGGTGCCTGCGGACGTCGAGCTGGGGTTCGCCCTGCTGCTGCGCAACTTCACCGACGGCAGCAGCACGCGCGATCCCCATAACAAATTACTCACGTCCTGAAATTAAACCGGCGAAGTTAGAACAGGATCACAGACCGCTACGGCGCGCTCCTTTATAGTCGCGCCTGCTGCGAACGAGTAACAATAAATAGCTGTTGTATCAGGAACCACCTCATTCACCCGCCCGGCTCCCCCGTGCGGGTTTTCTTTTTTCCGCTTTTCTCCCGTAAATTTTCCCGCCTGACTATGCTATAAGCAGAAATCTTTGTGGGTTTTCAAGGAACGGACAATGGTAAAACAACCGCTTACTCTACTCATTCTGAATGGCAAAGGGGCAGGCAACGAGGATTTGCGCGCGGCGATCGCCACGCTGCGCGACGAAGGGTTCGATATCGCCGTGCGCGTCACCTGGGAGAAAGGCGACGGCGAGCGCTACCTTGAAGAGGCGATCCGGCTGGGCGCCGAGACCGTGGTCGCCGGCGGCGGCGACGGCACCATTAACGAGATCGCCACCGCGCTGGCCGCGATTGCGGCGGATCAGCGGCCGGTGCTGGGCATTCTGCCGCTCGGTACCGCCAACGATTTCGCCACCAGCGTTGGCATTCCCGCCGAGATGGAGCCCGCGCTGCGCCTCGCGGTGCAGGGCAAGGCGCATGTTATCGATCTGGCGCGGGTTAATCAGGATCGCTATTTCATCAATATGGCGACCGGCGGCTTCGGCACGCGTATCACCACCGAAACGCCGGAGAAGCTGAAGTCCGCGCTGGGCGGCGTCTCCTATTTTATTCACGGCCTGATGCGCATGGACACGCTAAAGCCCGACAGCTGCGAGATTTCCGGCCCCGGCTTTCAGTGGCAGGGCGACGCGCTGGCGATCGGCGTCGGCAACGGCCGTCAGGCAGGCGGCGGCCAGCGCCTGTGTCCGTCGGCGCTGATCAATGACGGCCAGCTCGATCTGAGCATCGTCACCGCGCAGGAGCTGCTGCCGACCCTGCTGCACTCCCTGACCAGCAACGATGAGAACCCCAATATTGTTACCGCTAAGCTGACCTCGCTGCGCATCGTTTCGCCGAATGAGATGACCTTTAATCTGGACGGCGAGCCGCTCTCCGGCCGCGAATTTGACATCGAGGTGATGCCCGGCGCGCTGAGCTGCCGCCTGCCGCCGCAGTGCGCGTTGTTAGCCTGAGGGTGCGTTTCGGCTTGTAAGATAAACGTTAAAACGCGGGCGGTCTGGCTTGCGTTTTAACGTTTATGCAGCCTGTAACAGCAAATTGGCATTGATTTTTTACGCCAGCCAGACCAGACAATTCTCTCTGTGATTGCCTTCACAACTCTGCAACCTCAGCTTGTATGGTAGTATAAATGCGCGTACTTTTTCAGCATTGATTGCTGAATGAAGGCCACGAGAGATGAAAATTGTTAACGCTGAAGTCTTTGTCACCTGCGCAGGCAGAAACTTCGTTACGCTGAAGATCACCACCGATGACGGCATCACCGGCATCGGCGACGCCACGCTCAACGGCCGCGAGCTGCCGGTCGCCTCCTACCTGAAAGATCACGTTTGTCCGCAGCTGATCGGCCGCGACGCGCATCAGATCGAAGATATCTGGCAGTACTTCTATAAAGGCGCCTACTGGCGTCGCGGGCCGGTCACCATGTCGGCGATCTCTGCGGTCGATATGGCGCTGTGGGATATCAAAGGCAAAGCGGCCAATATGCCGCTCTATCAGCTGCTGGGCGGCGCTTCGCGCACTGGCGTGATGGTTTACTGTCACACCACCGGCCACACCATCGATGAGGTGATGGACGACTACGCGAAGCACAAAGAGATGGGCTTCAAGGCGATCCGCGCCCAGTGCGGCGTGCCGGGCATGAAAACCACCTACGGCATGGCGAAAGGCAAAGGCCTGGCCTATGAGCCTGCTACCAAAGGCGACTGGCCGGAAGAGCAGCTCTGGTCCACCGAGAAGTACCTCGACTTTACGCCAAAGCTGTTTGCCGCCATCCGCGACAAATTCGGCTTCGACGAACATCTGCTGCACGATATGCATCACCGCCTGACGCCGATCGAAGCTGCGCGCTTCGGCAAGAGCGTCGAAGATTACCGCCTGTTCTGGATGGAGGATCCCACGCCTGCCGAGAACCAGGAATGCTTCCGCCTGATCCGCCAGCATACCGTGACGCCGATTGCCGTCGGCGAGGTGTTCAACAGCATCTGGGACTGCAAGCAGCTGATTGAAGAGCAGCTGATCGACTATATTCGCACCACTATCACCCACGCTGGCGGTATTACCGGCATGCGCCGCATCGCCGATTTCGCCTCGCTCTATCAGGTGCGCACCGGCTCGCACGGCCCGTCCGATCTTTCGCCGGTCTGCATGGCAGCGGCGCTGCACTTCGACCTCTGGGTACCGAACTTTGGCGTGCAGGAGTATATGGGCTTCTCCGAGCAGATGATGGAGCTGTTCAACGCCAGCTGGACCTTTGAAGATGGCTATATGCATCCGGGCGACAAGCCGGGCCTGGGTATCGAGTTCAACGAGAAGCTGGCGG
Source organism: Pantoea sp. Z09 (assembly GCF_022394795.1). Taxonomy (NCBI): domain Bacteria; kingdom Pseudomonadati; phylum Pseudomonadota; class Gammaproteobacteria; order Enterobacterales; family Erwiniaceae; genus Pantoea; species Pantoea sp. Z09. Next base: position 1,278,850 of record NZ_CP092373.1, on the reverse strand, counting down.
CGAAATATCCCTACGAACCCGCCTATTTGCCGGTGGCCCGTCTGGAAGACGGCACGCTGTGGAACTGGTAAGGAGCGCATGATGAAAAGTGTTGTGATTGAACAACCCGGCGAACTGGTGCTGGCGGAACGTCCTCTGCCGACGCCCGCAGCGGGCGAGGTGCGCGTCAAGGTGAAATACGCCAGCATCTGCGGATCCGACGTGCATATCTGGCACGGCCACAACCCCTTCGCGAAATATCCGCGCGTGATCGGCCATGAATTTTTCGGCGTGATTGACGCGGTGGGCGATGGCGTCGACGCCGGCCGCATCGGCGAACGGGTGGCGGTCGATCCCGTGGTCAGCTGCGGCCACTGCTATCCCTGCTCGGTGGGCCGTCCCAACGTCTGCACCCAGCTGAGCGTTATCGGCGTGCACCGCGACGGCGGCTTTAGCGAGTACGCGGTCGCGCCGGCCGGCAACGCCTACCGGCTGCCCGAGACCATTCCCGACAAGCTCGCCAGCATGGTGGAGCCGTTCACCATCGCCGCTAACATCACCGCCTTCCTCCAGCCGCAGCCGCAGGATGTGGCGCTGATCTACGGCGCCGGTCCGATGGGCCTGACGGCGATCCAGGTGTTAAAAGGCGTCTATAAGGTGGCGCAGGTGCTGGTGGTAGATCGTCTGCCGGAGCGCCTTGAACTGGCGCTGGCCAACGGCGCGGACCGCGTCTTTAACAACGCCGAGGTGCCGCTGGCGGCGCAGCTGGAAGGATTGCAGCCGACGCTGATTATCGACGCCGCCTGCCATCCTTCAATTCTGGCGGAGGCGGCGGCGCTCGCCTCGCCCGCCGCGCGCATCGGCCTGCTTGGCTTTTCCGGCGAGCCGTGCAGCATCACGCAACAAAGCCTGACCAGCAAAGAGCTGTCGCTGTTCACCTCTCGTCTTAACAGCCATCGCTTCCCGCAGGTGATTGCATGGATGGAAGCGGGACTGATCCAGCCGGAAAAACTGGTTACGCACTACTTTTCGCTTGGCGAAATCGAACGCGCCATGACGCTGTTCGAAAAAGACCCCCGAACCTGCTGTAAGGTCGTGTTAGCGATGCAGTAACCTTGCCTCACCGGGGATTCAGCCGGCAGCGCGCTGCCGGCGACACCACTATAAAAAAGCGTTGGAGCCACTATGTTTAAAAATCTGCGCTGGACAATCGTACTGCTGTTGTTTCTTGTTTACATGATCAATTACCTCGATCGTGTTGCCCTCTCCCTGACCTTACCGCTGGTAGAAAAAGATCTGGCGATCAACGCCGAACAGTTCGGCATGATCTTCGGCAGCTTCTTCTTCGGCTACGCGCTGTTCAACTTCGTCGGCGGCGTCGCCACGGATCGCTTCGGGCCGAAAATCGTGCTCGGCATCGCGGTCGGCATGTGGTCGCTGTTCTGCGGCATGACCGCGCTGGCGACCGGCTTCTGGTCGATGCTGATCCTGCGCGTGCTGTTCGGCATGGCGGAAGGCCCAATCTGCGCCTCCGCCAATAAAGCGATTAACGGCTGGTTCCCGAAAAAACAGGCCGCCACCGCCATGGGCCTGCTGAGCGCCGGTTCGCCGCTGGGCGGCGCGGTGGCCGGTCCGATTATCGGCTATCTCGCCCTCGCCTTCGGCTGGCGTCCGGCCTTTGTCATCATCTGCCTGATCGGGCTGGTGTGGATGGCGATCTGGCTGTTCGTCTCGGCGGACAACCCGGCGAAAAGCCGTCACGTCTCTGCAGAAGAGCGCGCGCTGGTGGATCAGCTGAAAGCCGAGCAGCCGGGCGAAGAGGCGGATCTGGCGCAGGCGTCGCACGGCTTCGGCTACTATCTGCGTCAGCCGATTATCCTGGTCACCGCCTTCGCCTTCTTCTGCTACAACTACATTCTGTTTTTCTTCCTGAGCTGGTTCCCGGCCTATCTGGTGCAGGCGCACGGCCTCGATATTAAATCGATGTCGATCACCACCATGATCCCGTGGATTGTCGGCTTCGTCGGCCTGGCGCTGGGCGGCTGGATCTCTGACAAGATCTTCAATATTACCGGCAAGTTACTGCTGTCGCGTAAAATTGTGCTGGTGGTCTCACTGTTCGCCGCCGCCGTTTGTGTGGCGCTGGCGGGTACGGTAAAAGAGGTCAACTCTGCGGTGATGATGATGTCGATCTCGATTTTCTTCCTCTACATCACCGGCGCGATCTACTGGGCGATTATTCAGGACGTGGTGCACAAGAGCCGCGTCGGCAGCATCAGCGGCTTTATCCATCTGGTGGGCAGCCTGTCGGGCATCATCGGCCCGATCGTCACCGGCTTTATCGTGCAGCACACAGGCAAATTCGACAGCGCCTTTGTGCTGGCCGGCGTTGTCGCCGCCGTCGGCGCCTTCCTGGTGCTGTTCGTTATCCGCAGCCCGAAAGCGAGCAGCAAGCCCGTTTCGGTATAAACAGACGCATATGACTGAATCACGGGGCGCAGGACGCCCCGTTTGCCATAAGGACGGACTATGTTAGAGATTGATCGCCTTCCCGCCGACGTGCAGCGCCCGCGCTACGATCGCCGCCAACTGAAAACCCGCATGGTGCATATCGGCTTCGGCGCGTTCCATCGCGCGCACCAGGCGCTCTGCAGCGACAAACTGGCGGAACAGGGCAGCGACTGGGGCTATTGTGAAGTTAACCTCAACAGCGGCGATCTGATCCAGGCGCTGCGTCAGCAGGATCATCTGTATACCCTCACCGAGATGGCCGACGACTCGCTGCAGACGCGCGTGATCGGCGTGATCACCTCGGCGCTGCACGGCAAAGGCGACGGCATCGAGGCGGTGATCGCCGCCATGAGCCAGCCAGAGGTGGCGATCGTTTCCATGACGGTGACGGAAAAAGGCTACTGCCATCATCCCGCCAGCGGCGATCTCAACCCGGACCATCCCGATATTGTGCATGACCTGGCCCATCCCGATGCGCCGCGCTCGCTGCCGGGCCTGATTCTGGCAGCGATCCGCCGCCGCCGCGACGCGGGCCTGCCGCCGTTCAGCGTGATGTCCTGCGACAATATGCCGGAAAACGGCCACGTCACGCGCAATGTGATCGTGCAGCTGGCGCAGCGTCAGGATAGCGCGCTAGCGGACTATATCCAGCAGCATGTCACCTTCCCTTCCACCATGGTCGATCGCATCGTGCCAGCAATGACCGACAGCGCCTTTGCCCAGCTGGCTGAGCGCCTGGGCAGTCGCGATCCGGTGGCGGTGGAAGCGGAACCCTTTTTCCAGTGGGTGATCGAGGATAACTTCGTCAGCGGTCGGCCAGCCTGGGAGCAGGCGGGCGCGGAGCTGGTGAGCGACGTGCTGCCGTTCGAAGAGATGAAGCTGCGCATGCTTAACGGCAGCCACTCGTTTCTGGCCTATCTCGGCTTCCTCTCTGGCTATGAGCACATCAGCGACTGCATGGCCGACGCAAACCTGCGCACCGCCGCGCGCAGGCTGATGCTGGAGCAGCAGGCGCCGACGCTGCGCACTCAGGGCGTGGATCTCACCGCCTATGCCGACTCGCTGATCGCCCGCTATGAAAACCGCGCGATTAAGCATCGTACTTACCAGATCGCCACCGACGGCACGCAGAAGCTGCCGCAGCGCCTGCTCGACAGCGTGCGCTGGCGCCTGAAAAATGGCAGCAACTGCGATCTGCTGCTGCTGGGCGTGGCGGGCTGGATGCGCTATGTCGGCGGCGTGGATGAGCAAGGCGCGCCGATCGAGATCCGCGATCCGCTGAAGGCGGAACTGGCGGAGCGCGTGGCCAACAGCGCCGAGGGCGAAGCGCGCGTCAGGGCGCTGCTGGGCATCAAAGCGGTATTCGGCGAGGATCTGGCGCAGAATGCGGCGGTGGTGGCAACGCTGACGCGCTTCTGGCTGCAGCTGCGCGAGCACGGCGCGCGCGCCACGGTGGCGCAGGCGGTCAACTCGCTGTAATTGTTCAGTATCAAAAGCACTGGCGCAGTCGCAGCGCGCTGATTAGACTGACACTTTCCCAACGGGCTGGCTGCGGCCAGCCGTAATACGGATATGCCGCATGTCAATCGCCTATACCATCACCACCAGCGAGCCGGTTAACCAGCAGATTTATCGTTATCTGCGCAAGGATATCGTGACCTGCGTCATCCAGCCGGGTTCGCTGCTGTCAGAAAAAGAAGTGTCGGCCCGCTTTAACGTGTCGCGTCAGCCGGTGCGCGAAGCCTTTATCAAGCTGGCGGAGGCGGGACTGGTGCAGGTGCTGCCGCAGCGCGGCACCTTCGTGCGCAAGATCTCCGCGCGTCGCGTCGCGGATGGCCGCTTTATTCGCGAAGCGGTAGAGGTGTCGGTGGTGCGCCGTGCGGCGCTGGAGATTGAGCCCGTGGCGCTGATGGCGCTGGAGCACAATCTTCAGCTGCAAAAGATGGCGGCGGAACGCCACGACAGCCAGGCGTTTCTCAGCCTTGACGATGAATTTCACCGTCTGATCGCCGAGAGCATCCACTGCGCGCTGGCGTGGGAGACGGTAGAAAATATCAAAGCGGCGATGGACCGGGTGCGCTTTCTGACGCTGAGTGAGGTCTCGCCGCCGGAAAGCCTGATTGAGCAGCATGAAGAGATTCTGTCAGCGCTGAAGGCGCATGATGCCGATGCCGCCGAAGCGGCGATGCGTCGTCATTTGCAGGAGATGATTTTCTCTATTACCCCTATCGCCGAGCGCAACAGCGAGTGGTTCGAGTCGCTGTAATCCGTCCTGAACATCCCTGAAAAGGCCAGCGCTGCTGGCCTTTTCTCTCTCTGACGTTTACCACCAGCGATGAAAGTGATGCACCGGCCCGATGCCGTTGCCCACCTCCAGCGTATCGGCCTCGACCAGCGCCTGCTGCAGCCAGCTTTTCGCCTCGCGCAGGGTGTCGGCCCAGCCGTCATAACGCGGGCGCAGCGCCGCCAGTGCGGCGGAGAGCGAGCAGCCGGTGCCGTGGGTATGGCGCGTATTGACGCGCGGCGCGGTAAAACGCTGCGCGCCGTCGCGGGCGATGAGCCAGTCCGGGCTTTCGCTGTCGCCGAGATGACCGCCTTTCATCAGCACCGCCTGACAGCCGAGCGCCAGCAGCGCTTCGCCCTGAGCAAGCATCTCCTCTTCACTGCGCGCTGGCGCACAGTCGAGCAGCGCCGCCGCCTCCGGCAGATTGGGGGTGATCAGCGACACCTGCGGCAGCAGCAGCTCGCGCACGCTGGCGATAGCGTCAGGCGATAGCAAGGGATCGCCGCTTTTCGCCACCATCACCGTGTCCAGCACCACGAACGGGATATCGGCGCGCTTTAGCTGTTCCGCCACAATACGCACGATGGCGGTTTCCGACAGCATGCCGATTTTCGCCGTGTCGATGCGCACGTCGCTCAGCACCGAATCAAGCTGCGCGCCGACAAAAGCGGGATCGATGCGATAAACCGACTGTACGCCACGTGTGTTCTGCGCCACCAGCGCGGTGATGACGCTGGTGCCGTAGGCGCCGAGCGCCGAAAAGGCTTTAAGGTCGGCCTGGATGCCGGCGCCGCCGCTGGGATCGGTGCCGGCAATCGTCAGCGCGTTGATACGTTTCATGCGCGCGCCTCCTGTGCCAGCTGCCACAGGGCATCGATAAACAGCGTGGCGAAGCTGCCGGGCGCGGCGGTCTGGGCGGCAGCGCGTTCGCCCGCCAGCGTCATGACGCGGCAGGCGCTGGCGACGTTATCCCGCCTGTCACCCGGCAGGCTGCAAAAGGCGGCGACCACGGCGGAAAGCGCGCAGCCGGTGCCGACCACGCGCGTCATCAGCGCGCTGCCGCCAGCGATACTCAGCGTTTTATGGCCGTCGGTGACGTAATCGACCTCGCCGCTGATGACGACCAGCGTCTGATGCTTTTGCGCCAGCTCGTGCGCCGCCTCCAGCGCCGCCTCCGCCTGATGCTGCGAATCTACGCCGCGCCCGCCCGCGCCCTGCTGCGCCAGCGCAAGAATTTCAGACGCGTTGCCGCGCACCGCGGCAGGCCGCAGCGCAAGAAGCTGCTGGCAGAATTCGCTGCGCAGGCGCAGCGCCCCGACCGCCACCGGATCGAGCACCCAGGGCTGTTGCGCCGCGTTGGCGGCCTGCACCGCCGCCAGCATGGCGTCGCGGCGCTCGCGGGTCAGGGTGCCGACGTTGATCAGCAACGCGTCGGCCATCGCGGCAAACTGCGTGGCCTCGTCAGGATCGATCACCATAGCGGGCGAAGCGTGAAGCGCCAGCAGGACGTTGGCGGTGATGTTCTGCACCACGTCGTTGGTCATGCAGTGCACCAGCGGCTGGCGCTGAACGAAGCGGGCGAGAACGGGCGCGAAGTGCGCGTCAGAAAAGCGTTGAGGTTGATGGATCATCATAACTCCCAACCGGCGAACAAGAAGGCGAATGCGGTCAGGCATCTGACTTCCCTACGCTGGCATTATCCAGATCAGGTAATACGGGTATTTCTCAGCCCTGTATACAGGGGCACCCCGAGTCATTAAAGTAAATCTCTCATTACTTTTCACCAGCATACGGGAAGTGTCGCTTGCAAAGCAAGCTGGCCTATCTACATTCGCCTTCTTGATCGCCGGGAACGGATAAAGCTTAAATACCTCACCTTTGACCTCACAATTTACCCCACCTTTGACCTCACCTAGGCATTATCCAAAAGATTTAATAAATGACCCAACGTGCCGATTAACAAAGATGCCTGGTTGACAGGCTGCCTGATGCAAGCCCCCGCCAAACTTGAGTTTGGAAAAAGAAATAAAAAGGAAGTTAAAGTTTTTCTTGGGGGTGACGATAGTAGGTATGACGGCGCTGAAGCCGAAGGGGTTTAAGCCCAAACCTTAACCAAATGATTTGATTAATAGGAACTTTTACCATGGCTCAAGTAATTAACACCAACAGCCTCTCGCTGATCACTCAGAACAACATCAACAAGAACCAGTCTGCTCTGTCTACCTCTATCGAGCGTCTGTCTTCTGGTCTTCGTATCAACAGCGCGAAAGATGACGCTGCTGGTCAGGCAATTGCCAACCGCTTTACATCTAACATTAACGGCCTGACTCAGGCTGCCCGTAATGCTAACGACGGTATTTCACTGGCGCAGACCACTGAAGGATCGCTGTCAGAAATTAACAACAACTTACAGCGTATCCGTGAACTGACTGTTCAAGCGCAAAACGGCACCAACTCTGATTCTGACCTGTCATCAATCCAGGACGAAATCACTTCACGCCTGGCTGAAATTGATCGTGTTTCTGATCAGACCCAGTTTAACGGTGTGAAAGTTCTCTCGACTAATCAGTCTATGAAAATTCAGGTTGGCGCTAATGATGGACAAACTATCAGCATCGACCTGAGCAAAATTAACAGTGATACATTAGGTCTGAAAGATTTCAATGTAGCCAGCGGCTACTCGAATGCTGAAGCAGGCACCTTAAAAGATTCTAACGATGTTGCTGTATCAAGCAGCAATATTAAGGATTCAGACGGAAACAGCGTGACCCTGCTGAAGTATAAATCAGGTGGTGCTGACGCTTATGCCGTTAAAGATTCAGATACCGGCAAATACATGAAGGTAGACCTTTCCAATGATGTTACGGTCACCGACGCCGATGGAAGCACCCCTGCATCAGCAGTCATTACTCTCGGCACTGATGAGGTTGATGATAATGATGTGGTCCAAACCACTGACCCGTTAGCCGCACTGGATGAGGCAATCTCTCAGGTTGATGATTTCCGTTCCAGCCTGGGTGCGGTGCAGAACCGTCTGGATTCAGCGGTCACTAACCTGAACAACACTACTACTAACCTGTCTGAAGCACAGTCCCGTATTCAGGATGCTGACTACGCTACTGAAGTTTCAAACATGTCTAAAGCACAGATCATCCAGCAGGCGGGTAACTCAGTGTTGGCTAAAGCTAACCAAGTTCCGCAGCAGGTATTGTCTCTGCTTCAGGGCTAATAGCTCAAGGCTCCCCCGCATTTGCGGGGGGCTTTATTTTCAACCGTAAAAGCATTGCCATTACAGTGTGTTTACTGATGAAATACCCCCAATTTTAAGTCTACTTTTAGGTTGCATAGTTGTCGAAATGATCAGGCGTCAAGCATACAAGTTTCAATTGAAACCAACTCCAGAACAGATTGCTTCTATGAAGTCATTCGCTGGTGCTTGTCGTTTTGTCTACAATCGTGCTCTAACTATGCAAAGCGACATCTGGCGAAATGGTGATCGCTACATCCCTTATAATAAAATGGCACCGTGGCTAGTTGAATGGAAAAGCCAAGAAGAAATGTCATGGTTGAGCAATGCCCCTTCCCAAATCCTTCAACAATCATTGAAGGATCTTGATAAAGCATTCAACAATCTCTTTGCACGTAGAGCAACCTTTCCTTCTCCAAAAAAGAAGGGCAAAAATGATGCATTCCGTTATCCCACTCAGCGTGTGAAGCTTGATGAAGGCAATGAAAGAATCCAATTGCCTAAGTTAGGTTGGGTGCGTTACAGAAAAAGTCGCTCCATTACAGGCGTGGTTAAAAACGTCACGGTTTCAATGAAACTGGATAAATGGTATGTGAGTTTGCAGACCGAAGCTGAGGTTGATGAGCCTTCATCGCAGCAATCATCAATGATAGGTCTTGATACCAGCAACATTGAATGCATCACCACTTCTGACAGCACTGATTTTTTGTCTCAGGCATCTTTACCCAAAATGGAAAAGTCTCTTGAGAAAAACATTAAGCGTCTGCGCAAGAAGAAGAGATTTAGCTCTAATTGGGTCAAACAAAGGCACAAAGTAAACCGCTTGTTAAATCGCATTTCGAATATGCGTAAAGACCATTTCCATAAGATTTCAACAACACTAAGCAAAAACCACGCGATTGTTGTGATCGAAAATCTTGAGGCTGCAACCTCTTTATCCAAGCGTCCTAAGAGCACTAAACGTTTCCTGTCCAACGAGACTTATGAATTGACAAGGCAGCTTGATTACAAGCTGATTTGGAATGGCGGCGAACTTGTGACCGTGCGCGAACGCGATAACAATTTCAAGCCAGTTTCAGATGACGCCTCAAGCAACCATTATGGCAAGCTAAGGGCTGAAAGGATTTTAGCGGCAGGGCATGCCGTTATTGCCTGTGGAGGAGCGGAGTTATTAGGCCATCCGATGAAACAGGAACCCTCAGAAGATGGCAAAAGCACCGCCAACTTGCTGTAAGTTCGGATTATCCGCGCCGGATGTCAACGTCTGCCCTTAACTTTGAGTTGTGTGGCAAAACAAAAAAGTTTCTAGCCATTTATGAGCATACAATCAGAAAAAAAGCAATAGACTTATGTTGACATTTAATTTCATTTGTGGTATTTTAACGCCGAAGTTGCGAGCGATAGCGAGTAGTGGTATTGTTTAATTATTCTCTGTAGCTATGTTTCATGTAGTAGATGACTATCGTAGATAGGAGTCTACGGAATGGAACATAGCTACAGAATGTATCCCTTCCTGTAAGGGAAAAGGGATAAGATCATTGAATGGTTAGATGCATCACTTTACTCTAGTGATAACTAACGTTAGTTCCAATCTCCCTGATCTAACAGATGAAACACTACACAGTTAACAAAGTTCAGATTGAACTTAACCTTAGAGGTTATCCTGCTGAGATAACTCACAACATCTCACACTTCCTGTAATCCCCTCTTACGCACTCTATTCTCCAACCTTAACCCAACAACCAATTGTATTGAGCGTGCTTCTTAGAACGTCACAGGAGCTACTTTACCCATCTATAAATAGTTGCCCTGCTCACTTTGTGCCGTTCCACTAATTCACTAATGTCCACGCCCTTCCTGTAGTCCTGAATCACCCCGTCCTTAATAGAGAAATTGTGCGTTGAAGGCTTACCGGGCTTACGTCCTGCAACCGTGCATAACTCCTTCCCTGAATCGGCACAGGCTACAGTTATGCGCTTATCTCCTGCACAGTGTTCTTTTCTGAACACAACAACACAAATTGGTAATGGTGATCTCACGCTCTCAAGCCGGGCAGGATGGATGAACTTAACGCCACGGTGTAGAAACCTGATTTCGTGGCAGTGAGGGTTAGCGAACACGCCAGAGAGAAAATATGTCGCCTGTGGTCTGGCTGCAATCACGAATATGGATAAGTCAGCCTCACCTGCTTTCGTAAGGAAATCAGCCGTCATTGAGAAAGGAGGATTGCAAAACACCCTCTCACCTTCCCAGCTTTGAATCAGTGCATCAGCCTCAGCATCCCAATACCGATCACACACTGCATTGTCAGCATCTGCTGCCGCATCAACCGTGAAATCAAATTCATTGTCTAATTCCCTTAACAATTGAAACGGCGTGCGCCAGTCATCCTTACCGCCATTGTTAACACCGTGCCGGATGTATCGAAAGCATTCGTCCCTGATAGTAATGGCCTGCTCCTGAATCCCATAACTCGCTCTAATAGCGAGATATTATGTTTACAAAACAGCCGTCATTCAAGCTAACTTTCTTCCCATTAGATACCACCCAACAACTGTCACGACATACCACAGACAACAGAAACAAGTCAATAAATAAAAATTGACATTTTGTGCTAAATCTGTTATTATAAGAGTGTAGGGTAAGCAAAGCGCGAGATTCCATCTCACAGAGTTTACTTCTCCCTATCGAGCTTTGAGCATCACTGGCCCAGCCGGGATCGCGTCACACAGCACCATTTCATAGCAAACCTTCACACACGAGTGAACCCAAATCTCCCGCGCGATTGCCGCGCTCATTATCTATCCCTGTCATCCAAGCAGGTCTCCAGTAATAAGCCGGAACATTCCTTTCGCCGTGGGATTTTTTTTCAACTTAACAAAAGGAAAACTCATACAGATGAGTGACAAAGATAGCAGCAATTCGCTGCACCTCATTGAGGCGTGGATGCCTCGATTCGAATATCACGTTTACCGCGACCGTTTACGCAGTCACAACCTTCCGACAACCCCAACCCGCGTGGCCTTCCTGTATTGGGCTGAACAGATGATGAAGCACTGCTTCACCTTTGAAGATTTCCTTCAGGAATGGGACAACGGCAACCCGCATCGCGTAATCAATCAGTGGCTGGAATCGGGACTTATTCAGAAGGACTTCTACAACGGCGAGTGGTATTTCGTCACTGAATACGCGGCAGATAACAAGTCACCGTTTACGTGTAAAAGGGCTTTGTTGAATAAATCGAACTTTTGCTGAGTTGAAGGATCAGATCACGTATCTTCCCGACAACGCAGACCGTTCCGTGGCAAAGCAAAAGTTCAAAATCACCAACTGGCCCACCTACAATAAAGCCCTCATCAACCGTGGCTCCATAACTTTCTGGCTGGATGATGAAGCTATTCAGGCCTGGTATGAGTCAGCAACACCTTCTTCACGAGGCAGACCTCAGCGCTATTCTGACCTTGCCATCACGACTGTGCTGGTCATTAAACGCGTATTCAGGCTGACCCTGCGCGCTGCGCAGGGCTTTATTGATTCCATTTTTTCTCTGATGAACGTTCCGCTACGCTGCCCGGATTACAGCTGTGTCAGCAGGCGGGCAAAGTCGGTTAATGTCAGTTTCAAAACGCCCACCCGGGGTGAAATCGCACACCTGGTAATTGATTCCACCGGGCTGAAGGTCTTCGGTGAAGGCGAGTGGAAAGTCAAAAAGCATGGCCAGGAACGCCGCCGTATCTGGCGTAAGCTGCATCTCGCCGTTGACAGTAAAACACATGAAATCATCTGCGCTGACCTGTCGCTGAACAACGTTACGGACTCAGAGGCCTTCCCCGGGTTAATCCGGCAAACCCACCGGAAAATCAGGTCAGCCGCCGCCGATGGCGCTTACGATACCCGGCTATGTCACGATGAACTGCGGCGTAAGAAAATCAGCGCGCTTATCCCTCCCCGAAAAGGTGCGGGTTACTGGCCCGGTGAATATGCAGACCGTAACCGTGCAGTGGCTAATCAGCGAATGACCGGGAGTAATGCGCGGTGGAAATGGACAACAGATTACAACCGTCGCTCGATAGCGGAAACGGCGATGTACCGGGTAAAACAGCTGTTCGGGGGTTCACTGACACTGCGTGACTACGATGGTCAGGTTGCAGAGGCTATGGCCCTGGTACGAGCGCTGAACAAAATGACGAAAGCAGGTATGCCTGAAAGCGTGCGTATTGCCTGAAAACACAACCCGCTACGGGGGAGACTTACCCGAAATCTGATTTATTCAACAAAGCCAGGCTGAGGCGGAGAGACCGTCTGTAGGACTCTTTTCAAGTATCCCCTTGGCATCAGTTAGGAAGGTTTTGAACAGGCTTTTGTAGATCTTCAGATGCTTATGCATCGCTTCATCACCTACAAGATCAGCCTCTGGAACGTCTTCAAGTGCAATCAATTGTTCCAGCGTCATAGAGCGGTATGGCTGCACTACGCGCTTGGGCAGATTTTCAACCACTTCCATCACTTGCTTAATGTCCTGTTTGTTGACTGTGATTACATCCTTCTCCTTGCCCAGCACAACAAACAAAACCTCCATAAAGCGCTCATTGGCCTGTGCAATTCCACGACTCCACTTTGTGCCTTTAGCCGCCTTATACATTTCCCAGGCCTTAAGGAGTGAAATTCCAGACTTTACCTCTATAGGCTTCACAGCTTTTTCAGACTTTGATTTACCACCTGCAAACGAAAGGACACTTTTCAAATCACCTGCTATTGAGGATTTGATTGCATCAATGCGTTTTGTGAAATCTGTCAGTGCAAGAGTTTGATCTTGGACAAAAGGAACCAGAGGAATCAGCGAAGCCATCATCGCGCTGGCAACACGATAGCTATCAGTGTCGAGGCTACGTTTGAAAGATTTACCGTCAGAGAAACGGAATTGGATGTAATACGTATTCGAACGCTGAAACGTATAACGAAGAGATTTATACCTCATAATGTCACCCTCAATTGACCTCGGTAAAATTTCGAGAGCAACGAGAGATAAGTAACCCGTTGTTTTTACTAAAAACGGGTTACATTTACTTCTTTGACGGCGGCCCTACGCTGGCATTATCCAGATCAGGTATTACGGGTATTTCTCAGCCTTCACAAAGAAGGGCACCCCGAGTCGAATGTTACGTCAGCAGCATAAGAGAGGCGCCTGGCGAAAGCAATACGCCTACCTCTTAAGAGGTATTACCAGTTAGCACGGTTCCGCATGATCTCGATCAAGCCGTCACCGCCGAAAAAAGGACTTAATGCTGCGGGTTTACTTTTCATCAGCTGCGCAAACCCCACCTGCCTGACCCATTAAAAATAATCACAGCATTTCATCGCGTTACGTACCCTTATCCACTTGCTATCGCCATCAGGGACGCACCATGAAGTTTTTTCCGTTTATTCCGCACCGCCACCGCTGGCAGGACATTCATATCTCGCGCGCCAACGCCGTGGCGCCCAACGGCAGATGCTATTTTTCCACCTTTATCTCTGCCCGCTGCCGCACCTGCGACGAAACTCTCCATCGCGTCTACTACAGCGATATCAGCGACGCGCAGGCGCGACGCTGGCTGGGATAAACGCTGCGCTGCTGGGTGACGCTTTTGGCAACAACATGTTAGGCTGATGTAACCTGATGCAGATAACAGACGCGCCATGCCCAGCTTGCTTGATACGCTTACCCATCAGATTTACCTTTCCGCTCCGCTGTTTATTTTAATTCTTCTTGGTTACGCCCTGACGCGTATCGGCAAATGGCCGATTTCTATTAGCGAAGGTATGAACCGCTTTGTGTTCAACGTCGCCCTGCCCTGCATGCTGTTCCGCGTAATGAGCGACTTCTATAAAAGCCCGCCGGTGGATGTGCGGCTGCTGCTGGCCTTTTTCGGCAGTTGCCTGCTGATTTTCATCCTTGGCCGCATCCTGGGCGCGCGGCTGTTTAAGCTCGACGGCGTCGCGGGCACGGTTTTCGCCCTTGGCGGCATCTTTTCCAATAACGTGATGCTGGGCATTCCAGTAGCGACGGTGCTGCTTGGTCCGCAGGCGCTGCCGTCGGTGGCGCTGGTGCTGGTATTCAATAGCCTGATCCTCTGGACGCTACTGACTCTTTCGGTGGAGTGGGCGAAACAGGGCAGCTTTTCGCTGCAGGGCATCGGGCGCACCCTGCTCAGCGTGGCGAAAAATCCGCTGATTATCGGCATCCTTAGCGGCACCGCGTGGAGCTTTTTGAAACAGCCGCTGCCGGCCATCGCCGCTGAACCGCTGCGCATGCTTGGCTCTATCGCCGCGCCGCTGTCGCTGGTGACGCTCGGCATGAGCCTCGCGCATTACCGCGTGCGCGACGGGCTACGCGCAAGCTATACCATCTGTTTGCTGAAGCTGATTTTGCAGCCGATGACCATCTGGGCTATCGCCTGGCTGGTGCGTCTGCCGCCGCTGGAGAGTCGGGTAGTGGTGCTGCTGGGTTCGATGGCGGTCGGCGTTAACGTCTACCTGATGTCGCAGAAGTTCAACGTGCTGACCGGGCCGGCGGCGGCGAGCATGCTTCTTTCCACGCTCTTCGCGGCGGTGACGACGCCGATATGGATGATGCTGATGTCGCTGGCGGGCTACTAAAAAAAAAGCCCCGAGACAGCGGTCCCGGGGCAGTTGCGTGGCTATCGCAAAAACTTATTCAGCCGGTTTAGTGCGGATCAGATAGTCAAAGGCGCTCAGCGAGGCTTTGGCGCCTTCGCCGCTGGCGATGATGATCTGCTTGTACGGCACCGTAGTGCAGTCGCCCGCCGCGAACACGCCTTTCAGGCTGGTTTCGCATTTGGCGTCAATCAGGATCTCGCCCACTTTATTGCGCTCGACTGCGCCTTCCAGCCAGGTGGTGTTCGGCAGCAGGCCAATCTGCACGAAGATACCGCTCAGCGCGATATCGTGCGCCGTCTGGTTGTTGCGATCGATATAGGCCAGGCCGGTGACTTTGCTGCCGTCGCCTTTCACTTCGGTGGTCTGCGCGTTCAGGATCACGTCAACGTTTTTCAGGCTGCGCAGTTTGTTCTGCAGCACCTGATCGGCGCGCATTTCGCCCGCGAACTCCAGCAGGGTGACGTGCTCGACGATACCCGCCAGGTCGATAGCCGCTTCCACGCCGGAGTTGCCGCCGCCAATGACCGCGACGCGCTTGCCTTTAAACAGCGGGCCGTCGCAGTGCGGGCAGTAGGTCACGCCCTTGGTGCGATACTGCTCTTCGCCCGGTACGCCCATGTTGCGCCAGCGCGCGCCGGTGGCGATGATAATGCTGCGTGATTTCAGCACCGCGCCTGAGGCGGTTTCAATGGCGTGCAGGCCACCCGCTTTCGCCGCCGGGATCAGCTTGATGGCGCTCTGGGTGTCAATCACGTCAACGTCGTAGTCGTCAACGTGGGCGCGCAGCGAGCCAGCCAGCTTCGCGCCTTCGGTTTTCTGCACGGAGATGTAGTTTTCGATATCCACGGTGTCGAGCACCTGGCCGCCGAAACGCTCGCCCATCAGGCCGGTACGGATGCCCTTACGCGCCGAGTAGATGGCCGCCGCCGCGCCCGCCGGGCCGCTGCCGACAATCAGCACTTCATAGGCGTCGCGCTTGTTCAGCTCTTCCGCCGCGCGTTTCTCTGCATTGGTGTCGACCTTGCCGACGATCTCAGCGAGGCTCATGCGGCCCTGACCGAACTCTTTGCCGTTCAGGTAAACCGCCGGCACGCCCATCACATTGCGCTCGGTGATCTCGTTCTGGAACATGCCGCCGTCAATCGCCGTGTGCGAGACGCGCGGGTTGATGATCGCCATCAGGTTCAACGCCTGCACTACGTCAGGACAGTTGTGGCATGACAGCGAGTAATAGGTTTCGAAATGCAGGTCGCTATCCAGCGCCGCAACCTGGTCCAGCAGGCTCTGCGTCTCTTTCGACGGATGACCGCCGGTCTGCAGCAGCGCCAGCACCAGTGAGGTGAACTCATGACCCATCGGCGAACCGGCAAAGCGCGGGCCGCTGTGTGAGCCAGGGTTGGTGATCAGGAATGAGGGTTTACGCACCGGACGATCGTTCTCTTCGCGGAAGCTGACTTTTTCAGACAGGCTGGCGATATCTGCCAGCAAATCGCGAATTTCCGCTGATTTGGCGCCATCGTCCAGGGTGGCGATTAACTCAACAGGCCTGGTTAATTTCTCAAGGTAGGCCTTGAGCTGGGTTTTTAAATTGGTGTCGAGCATAGTGAGTTCCTGTCAGAAGAAATCGGGTGCCGCAGCACCCGATAGAGAAAGATCGAAAAACCGGGTCGAAATTAGATTTTGCCAACCAGGTCCAGAGACGGAGCCAGAGTAGCGTCGCCTTCTTTCCATTTAGCCGGGCACACTTCGCCTGGGTGAGAAGCAACGTACTGTGCCGCTTTCACTTTACGCAGCAGGTCAGACGCGTCGCGGCCGATACCTTCAGCGGTGATTTCGATTGCCTGGATGATGCCTTCCGGGTCAACGATGAAGGTGCCGCGGTCAGCCAGACCTTCTGCTTCGCGCATGATTTCGAAGTTGCGGGTCAGCGCGCCAGTCGGGTCGCCGATCATCGCATACTGGATTTTCGCGATGGTTTCAGAAGAACCGTGCCAGGCTTTGTGGGTAAAGTGGGTGTCGGTAGAAACAGAGTAGATATCTACGCCCAGTTTCTGGAATTCTTCGTAGTGGTCAGCCACGTCGCCCAGCTCGGTCGGGCAAACAAAGGTGAAGTCAGCTGGATAAAAGAAGAAAACACTCCATTTACCTTCAACGTCTTTCTCAGTTACGTCGATGAACTCGCCGTTTTTAAATGCAGCGTTTTTGAACGGTTTGATTTTGGTGTTAATGATAGACATTTGAAGTCCTCCGCTAAAAGATGTGATCTACGTTACAAAATTTTCGGGCCAACTTCTAATACGCAGTCGTTATCAATCAGATAAACGAAAGCTATCAAACGCGGCAAACCGCACCGCTATTGACGCCGCCTGGGCATTCTACACGCAAAGCTTCCTGATTAAACACGCAAAGCACTTTGATTTAACGCCGTTTATCTTTTCATGGAAGAACTGCTAATTTTGTAGAAAAGGTGTTGAGGGAGTTTATCCGTGCAGATTCGTTCGTATACCGAAGCCGATCGTCCATTTCTGAGAACCCTGTTTCTGGCCGCGCGTCGTCATAACTGGCGCTGGCTCGACAGCAGTCACTGGCAGCTGGAGGATTTCGACGCGGTGATTCTGGGAGAAACCGTCTGGGTGGCGGAGCTGGAGGGCCATCGCGTCGGGTTCGCCGGAGTGCTGGAAAACGACAACTTTCTGCACAGCCTCTATGTCGATCCCGCCTGGCAGGGACGCGGCGTCGGCAGCGCGCTGCTGGAAAAGGTTCAGGCACGTTTTTCCAGCACCGGCGCGCTGAAGTGTTTATTGCAGAACAAGGCGGCGCAGGCGTTCTATTTGAAGCACGGCTGGAAAATTATCGCCCAGGGCGAGAGCGAGCAGGGAAAATATGTGCTGATGCACTTTCCGCTGACGTCCTGAGAGGACGCCAGCGGTGCGCAGGCTTACAGCGCGCGGAAGGCGATGTCGCCGGGGATCACCTCGCCCTGCCAGTAGAGACGCGCCGCAACGCGGCCCGCCAGCTGGCGATAGAGCGCGGTAAACTCGCTTTCCGGACGGCGGATTACCGTGGGTTCGCCGTCATCCAGATCTTCGCGCAGGTTAATATGCAGCGGCAGCTGCGCCAGCAGCTGCGTCTGATAATCCGCCACCAGCTTTTCTGCGCCGCCGGTGCCGAAGATCGGCTCATGGAAGCCGCAGTGGCTGCAGATATGCAGGCTCATGTTCTCCACCACGCCCAGCACCGGCACGTTGACCTTCTCGAACATCACCATGCCCTTGCGCGCGTCGATTAGCGCGATATCCTGCGGCGTGGTGACCACGATAGCGCCGGTGACCGGCACGCTTTGCGCCAGCGTCAGCTGAATGTCGCCGGTGCCGGGCGGCATGTCGAGCACCAGGTAGTCGAGATCGGGCCACAGCGTCTCGTTGAGCAGCTGCATCAGCGCTTTGCTCGCCATCGGGCCGCGCCACACCATGGCGTTATCGTCGGTCACCAGATAGCCGATGGAGTTGGTGGCGAGGCCGTGCGCCATAATCGGCGCCATATGGGTGCCGTCGGGCGAGGTGGGACGCTCATGCTCGGTGCCGAGCATATTCGGCACCGACGGGCCGTAGATATCCGCGTCGAGAATGCCGACGCGCGCCCCTTCCGCCGCCAGCGCCAGCGCCATATTTACTGCGGTGCTCGACTTGCCGACGCCGCCTTTGCCGGAGCTGACGGCGATGATGTTTTTCACGCCGTTCACGCCAGGCTGGCCCTTGACGCGCTTCAGCGTGGCGATATCGTGTCGCAGCCGCCAGTCGATCGCCTCGGCGCCGGTCAGGCGCAGCAGTTCGGCGCTGGCCTGCGCCTTCAACTCTTCAAAGGCGCTCGCCCAGGCGAACGGCATCGTGAGGTCGATATGCAGTTTGCCGTCCAGCAGCGCCACGTGATGCAGCGCTTTCAGCGCGGTAAGATTACGCTCGAGGGTCGGATGCCGGAAGCCGCTGAGCACGCCCATAACCACGGCGCGCAAGGCTTCAGGTGAATGTGATGTCCGGGATTGTGCTGTCATCCCCACTCCTTGTTATTTTCTCTGTCGCTGGGTTCAGCGGTAACACAACAATCATATCAGATGTCGCCGCGGTCGACGCCAGACCGCCCTTGTGTTTACGCCCGCCAGGGCATGAGTTACCATCTAAGCCCGTTTTTTCAATCAACAGAAAGCTACGCAAACTATGACTCAAGTCGCGAAAAAAATAATGGTAACGTGCGCCCTGCCGTACGCAAACGGATCGATCCATCTCGGCCACATGCTCGAGCATATCCAGGCAGACATTTGGGTGCGTTACCAGCGAATGCGTGGCAATCAGGTCTATTTCATCTGCGCCGACGACGCGCACGGCACGCCGATCATGCTGAAAGCGCAGCAGCTGGGCATTTCGCCGGAGCAGATGATCGCCGACATGAGTCAGGAACATCAGGTCGATTTCGCCGGGTTCAATATCAGCTACGACAACTACCACTCGACGCACAGCGACGAGAACCGCGTGCTGTCGGAGCTGATTTACACGCGCCTGAAAGAGAACGGTTTTATTAAAAACCGCACGATTTCTCAGCTTTACGACCCGGAAAAAGGCATGTTCCTGCCGGACCGTTTCGTGAAAGGCACCTGCCCGAAATGCAAATCGCCGGATCAGTACGGCGACAACTGTGAAGTGTGCGGCGCGACCTACAGCCCGACCGAGCTGATTGAGCCGAAGTCGGTGGTCTCCGGTGCGACGCCGGTGATGCGCGACTCTGAGCACTTCTTCTTTGATCTGCCATCGTTCAGCGCCATGCTTCAAGCCTGGACGCGCTCCGGCGCGCTGCAGGAGCAGGTGGCGAACAAAATGCAGGAGTGGTTCGAGTCTGGCCTGCAGCAGTGGGATATCTCGCGCGACGCCCCCTACTTCGGCTTCGAGATCCCTGATGCGCCGGGCAAATATTTTTACGTCTGGCTCGACGCGCCAATCGGCTATATGGGCGCGTTCAAGAACCTGTGCGACAAGCGCGGCGATCTCGATTTCGACGAGTTCTGGAAGAAGGATTCCACCACCGAGCTGTACCACTTTATCGGCAAGGATATCGTCTACTTCCACAGCCTGTTCTGGCCGGCGATGCTGGAAGGCAGCGACTTCCGCAAGCCCAACAATCTGTTCGTGCACGGCTATGTGACGGTGAACGGCGCCAAGATGTCTAAATCGCGCGGCACCTTTATTAAGGCGAGCACCTGGCTGCAGCATCTGGACGCCGACAGCCTGCGCTACTACTACGCCGCCAAGCTCTCTTCGCGCATCGACGATATCGACCTTAACCTGGAAGATTTCGTGCAGCGCGTGAACGCCGACATCGTCAATAAGGTGGTGAACCTGGCGTCGCGCAACGCTGGCTTCCTGACCAAGCGCTTTAACGGCCAGCTGTCGGCTGAACTGGCGGATCCGGCGCTCTATCAGACCTTTGTCGACGCCTCCGAGAAGATTGGCGACGCCTGGGCGAGCCGCGAGTATAACCGCGCCATTCGCGAAATCATGGCGCTGGCCGATCTGGCCAACCGCTATGTAGACGAGCAGGCGCCGTGGGTGGTGGCGAAGGAAGAGGGTCGCGACGCCGATCTGCAGGCGATCTGCTCAATGGGCATCAACCTGTTCCGCGTGCTGATGACCTGGCTGAAGCCGGTGCTGCCGACGCTGAGCGAGCGCGCCGAGGCGTTCCTCAACAGCGAACTGCGCTGGGACGCCATTGCGCAGCCGCTGCTTAATCATCAGGTCGCGCCGTTTAAAGCGCTTTATGGACGTATCGAAATGACCAAAATCAACGCGCTGATTGAAGCGTCGAAAGAAGATGCCGCCGCGGCCAGCCAGCCGGCAACCGGTCCGCTGGCGGACGCGCCGATTGGCGACACCATTACCATTGACGACTTCGCCAAAGTCGATATGCGCGTGGCGCTGATCGAGCACGCCGAGCTGGTGGAAGGCTCCGATAAGCTGCTGCGTCTGCAGCTCGATCTGGGCGGCGAGAAGCGCCAGATTTTTTCCGGTATCCGCGCCGCCTATCCGGATCCCTCGGTGCTGATCGGCAAGATGACGATTATCGTTGCCAACCTCGCGCCGCGTAAGATGCGTTTCGGCGTGTCGGAAGGCATGGTGCTGTCAGCGGGTCCGGGCGGGAAAGATCTGTTTGTGCTCTCCGTCGACAGCGGCGCGCAGCCGGGCATGCCGGTTAAGTAAGGGGACTGGCTTTAGGGCAACAAATTTGTCGCCCTAAAGGCCAGGGCAATGTGCCCGTCGCGGGTGGCATGGACCGATCGCAAAGACGCAAAAGACGGCATCCCTGCCAGCTCGGCCTGCGCCATCCCTGGCGCAGGACGCTTTGCTCTTCGGTCCATGCCACCCGCTCGCAAGCTTCTCTGCGGTCATCAAGGGCGACAGCAATGTCGCCCTTTTTTATCCCGTGTCGCGTATGATGTTGTGCAGTGAAACCAGGAGCCTGCTATGCCCACCGTGCTGTCTCTGTGCTGGCGCTATGTGCGCGCCTTCGTCATCATCTACCTCTGCCTCTATGCCGGC
The DNA here is from genome assembly GCF_022394795.1 of Pantoea sp. Z09. Lineage (NCBI taxonomy): Bacteria > Pseudomonadati > Pseudomonadota > Gammaproteobacteria > Enterobacterales > Erwiniaceae > Pantoea > Pantoea sp. Z09. The sequence continues at coordinate 1,257,585 of NZ_CP092373.1, read as the reverse complement.
AACGCCCTTGCCGTCGTGCTGCCCATTGCGATCCCCGGCAGCATCCTTGGCATGCTGACGCTGTTTGCCCTGCTGGCGACGCAAATCCTTCCCGTCGACTGGGTCAAGCCAGGCTGCCATCTGCTGATCCGCTACATGGCGCTGCTGTTTGTGCCGATCAGCGTCGGCATCATGAGCTACACCGACGTGCTGAGCGCGCAGTTCGGCCCCATTGTGGTCTCGGTGGTGGTGAGTACCTTTCTGGTACTGACGATTGTCGGCTGGAGTGCCCATAAAATTCATACGCGCAGCGTGCGGGAGAAGCCGAGTGAGTGATATCTGGTGGTCGCTGCCGCTGAGCGTCGGTGCCTTTATGCTGGCGCGTCGCATGGCGGCGAAGCTGAAAATTTCGATCCTCAATCCGCTGCTGGTGGCGATGGCAATCATTATTCCGCTGCTGCTGGTGCTGCACATCCCCTACGCGCGCTACTTCGCCGGCAGCCAGATCCTCAACCAGCTGCTGCAGCCGGCGGTGGTCGCGCTGGCGCTGCCGCTCTACGAGCAGATGCATCAAATCCGCGCGCGCTGGAAATCGCTGATCGGCGTCTGCTTTATTGGCAGCCTGACCGCGATGGTCTCCGGCACCGCTATCGCGCTGTGGATGGGCGCGACGCCGGAAATCGCCGCCACCATTTTGCCGAAATCGGTCACCACGCCGATCGCCATGGCGGTCTCCGCCTCGCTGCACGGCATTCCCGCCATTAGCGCCATCTGCGTGCTGATCGCCGGCGTGCTCGGCGCGGTGTTCGGCCATATGCTGCTCAACCTGCTGGGGATCAAAACCCGCGCGGCGCGCGGCCTGGCGATCGGCAACGCGTCGCATGCGCTCGGCACGGCGCGCGCGGCGGAAGTGGACTACCAGGAAGGCGCGTTTAGCTCGCTGGCGCTGGTGCTGTGCGGCATTATCACCTCGCTGCTGGCGCCCTTTATTTTTCCGCTGCTGCTGCACGCGATCGGCTAAAACTTTGCGAGAGATCTCGCAAAGTTGAAACGATGCAAATCTGTTGCATTGTCAGAGCGATACAGATCACATATAACCCCTCTGGCGGCAATCGGCCGCCTGATATTAACGAGGCTATCATGCATCCACGTTTCACCTCCGCCTTCGAGGCGCTGCCTGATGCTCTGCAAAGCGCGCTGCGTCCGGTGCTTGACGACGCGCAGTTTCAGGCGGCGCTGACGCCGGAGCAGGTCGCATCGCTGATGCAGCAAACTCAGCTGGACGCCGATGCCCTCGCGCTGGCGCTACTGCCGCTGGCAGCGGCCTGCGCGGTCGCGCCGGTGTCGCGCTTCAACGTCGGTGCCGTGGCGCGCGGCGTGAGCGGCCACTGGTATTTCGGCGCCAATATGGAGTTCGCGGGCGTGGCAATGCAGCAAACGGTGCACGCCGAACAGAGCGCTATCGCGCACGCCTGGCTGCGCGGCGAACGCCGTCTGGAGATCGTTACCGTCAACTACACGCCGTGCGGCCACTGTCGCCAGTTTATGAACGAGCTGAACAGCGGCACCGATCTGCGCATCAGCCTGCCCGGCCGCAGCGTCAGCACGCTGGGCGACTATCTGCCGGACGCCTTCGGCCCGCGCGATCTCAACATCACCACCCTGCTGATGGATAAGGTGGATCACGGCTATCAGGCGCAGGGCGACGCGCTGGCGCAGGCGGCAACAGAGGCGGCCAATCAGAGCCACGCGCCCTACAGCGGCTCGCACAGCGGCATTGCGCTGCGCACCACGACGGGCGCGCTGGTCACCGGACGCTACGCCGAGAACGCTGCTTTCAACCCCAGCCTGCCGCCGCTGCAGGCCGCGCTGATCCTGCTCAATATGCAGGGCGAAGCCTGCGAAAACATCGCAGCCGCCGCGCTGGCCGAAGTGGAGAACGCCACGCTGGATCAGTTTGCCGCCACCCAGGCGACTCTGGCCGCTCTGGGATGCGATCGGCTCACACGCGTCACGCTGCGCAAAGCCTGAGGCACGGCACACGCTTTTAAACACTTACAATATCTTTTATTTACAAAAGCTGTACATCGGCGAGAAATTTCATAGGATCGTGCGCCAGCAACACAAAAAAAGAACGACTGGCGTCTGAGCTTTGCCAGACAACACCGCAACCGGAGCATCAATTCATGGAACATGAGTACGAAAGTAAGCGTCCGCTGTACATCCCCTACGCTGGCCCGATCCTGCTGGAATTTCCCCTACTGAATAAAGGCAGCGCCTTCTCGCTGGAAGAGCGCAACGAATTTAACCTCAACGGCCTGCTGCCTGAAGCGGTCGAGAGCATTGAAGAGCAGGCAGAACGCGCCTGGCGTCAGTTCCAGGACTTTAAAAACAATAACGATAAGCACGTCTACCTGCGCAACATTCAGGACACCAACGAAACCCTTTTCTACCGCCTGCTCGACAACCATCTCGAAGAGATGATGCCGATTATCTACACCCCGACCGTCGGCGCAGCCTGTGAACACTTCTCTGAGATCTACCGTCGCGCGCGCGGCGTGTTTATCTCCTATCCCAACCGCGATCGCATTGAAGATATGCTGCAAAACGCCACCAAGCAGAACGTGAAGGTGATCGTGGTGACCGACGGCGAGCGTATCCTCGGCCTCGGCGATTTGGGCATCGGCGGCATGGGCATTCCCATCGGCAAACTCTCCCTCTATACCGCCTGCGGCGGCATTTCGCCGGCCTATACGCTGCCGGTGGTGCTGGACGCCGGCACCAACAACCAGCAGCTGCTCAACGACCCGCTCTATATGGGCTGGCGTCATCCGCGCATCACCGGCGAAGAGTATGATGCCTTCGTCAACGACTTTATCCAGGCGGTAAAACGCCGCTGGCCGAACGTGCTGCTGCAGTTTGAAGACTTCGCGCAGAAAAACGCCATGCCGCTGCTGCAGCGCTACCGTGACGAAATCTGCTGCTTTAACGACGACATTCAGGGCACCGCCGCCGTCACCGTCGGCACGCTGATCGCCGCCAGCCGCGCCGCAGGCAGCCGCCTGTGCGAGCAAAAAGTGGTGTTCCTCGGCGCAGGCTCCGCCGGATGCGGCATCGCCGAGCAGATTATCGCGCAGATGAAGTCGGAAGGATTAAGCGACGAAGAGGCGCGCGCCCGCGTGCTGATGGTGGACCGCTTCGGCCTGCTGACCGACAAGCTGCCGAACCTGCTCGACTTCCAGAGCAAGCTGGTGCAGAAGAGCGAAAATCTGAAAACCTGGGACACCGCCAGCGATTCAATTTCGCTGCTCGACGTGGTGCGCAACGCGCGTCCCGATATTCTCATCGGCGTCTCCGGCCAGCCGGGCCTCTTTACCGAAGAGATTATCCGCGAGATGCACAAGCACTGCCCGCGTCCTATCGTGATGCCGCTCTCTAACCCGACCTCGCGCGTGGAAGCGACGCCTGCGGATATCATCGCCTGGACAGACGGCGCAGCGCTGGTTGCCACCGGCAGCCCCTTCTCGCCGGTGAGCTGGAAAGGCAAAATCTACCCAATTGCTCAGTGCAACAACTCCTATATCTTCCCGGGCATCGGCCTCGGTGTGATCGCCGCGGGCGCAACGCGCGTCACCGACTCCATGCTGATGACGGCAAGCCGCGCGCTGGCCGACTGTTCGCCGCTGGTGAACGAAGGCGAAGGTCCGGTGCTGCCGGAGATCAAAGATATCCAGGGCGTGTCGAAGATCATCGCCATGGAAGTCGGCAAAGCCGCGCAGCTGGCGGGCGTGGCGGTGGTCACCTCGGAAGACGTGCTGTCGCAGGCGGTCGCCAGCAATTTCTGGCTGCCGCAGTATCGCCACTATCGTCGCACCTCTATCTAATCACAGCGCGCCGGGCCGTCTCTGGCCCGGCCGCTGCGCAAAAAGCCATCAGCCAACCGGCGTTAACTTGCTTCGACGCAGGTCCTCAAGTAGCCTTGATGCACCGATTTTCCCTGACCCCGAGCGCCCACGCGTATGTTGAAACGCGTCTTTATTGGTCTTTTATTCATCATCTTACTGGTGGTGGCGACCGCGCTCGGCCTGGATCGCTGGATCAGCTGGAAAACCGCGCCCTATATTTATGAAGATGTCGCCTCGCTGCCGCATCGTCAGGTTGGCGTGGTGCTGGGCACGGCGAAATATTACCGCACCGGCGTCTATAACCAGTACTACCTCTATCGCATTCAGGGCGCGCTCAACGCCTATAACAGCGGCAAGGTGAACTATCTGCTGCTGAGCGGCGACAACGCCATGAGTAGCTATAACGAACCCATGACCATGCGCCGCGATCTGATTAAAGCCGGCGTCGATCCGCAGGATATCGTGCTGGACTACGCCGGTTTCCGCACCCTTGACTCTATCGTGCGCACGCGCAAGGTGTTCGACACCAACGACTTCATCATCATCACGCAGCGTTTTCACTGCGAGCGCGCGTTGTTTATTGCTCTGCATATGGGGATTCAGGCACAGTGCTACGCGGTGCCGTCGCCGAAGAATATGCTGAGCGTGCGCTTCCGCGAGGTGGGCGCCCGGCTCGGCGCGCTGGCCGATCTGTTTGTAATGAAGCGCGAGCCGCGTTTTCTCGGCCCGCTGGTGCCGATCCCGGCGGTGCATCAGGTGCCGGAAGATGCGCAGAGTTATCCGGCGGTGACACCGGAGCAGCTGCTGGAAAGCGAGCAGAAAGCGCGGAAATAGAAAGAGCAGCCCGCCGTTTCATTCAGGCAGCGCAAAAGTTTGCTAAGTGGGCGACAGGGGCTGTGGAGCAAAGCGTCCCGCGACAGGGATGTCGCGGGCCGAGCGAGCAAGGATGCCTTGAGCGACTTTGCGTAACAGCCCCTGTCGCCCGCGCCGCTTCTGCACACACCACGAGCGCTCTCAAATAAAAAGAGCGACCCGAAGGTCGCTCTTTTTTACGTCTCTTTGACTTACTTCTTACGCGAATACTTCAGCGAATCCAGCGCCACGGCGAAGATAATAATGCCGCCCTTGATAATGTACTGCCAGTAAGGGTTCACGCCGATATAGGTCAGACCGTAGTTGATCACCGTAAAGATAAGCACGCCGGTCACTACGCCTGCCACCGTTCCTACGCCGCCGGCAAAGGAGACGCCGCCCACCACGCACGCCGCAATGGCGTCCAGCTCATACATAAAGCCGAGGTTGTTGGTGGCGCTGCCGATACGGCCCGCTTCCAGCATGCCGCCGAAGGCGTAAAACACGCCAGAGAGCGCATAGATCAGAATCAGGTTGAAGTTGACGTTAACGCCAGACACTTTCGCCGCTTCCGGGTTGCCGCCGATAGCAAAAATATTCTTACCAAAGCGGGTCTTGTTCCACAGGATCCAGACGAAAATAATGGCGGCAATCGCGTAGAAGGTAATAAACGACAGCTTGAAGTCGCCAAAGCGCAGGAAGCCCTGGGCGAACTTCGAGAAGCCGCTGTCAAACCCGGCAATCGGCGAGGCACCGACAAAATCGTAATAGAGCGAGTTAATGCCGTAAACGATAATCATGGTGCCGAGCGTGGTAATAAACGGCGTCACCTTGAGGTAGGCGATAATCAGGCCGTTCAGCAGACCGATCAGGCCGCCGATCACGCACACCACCAGAATCACCACCGGAATCGGCACGGTATCCAGCGTCGGAAACACCTTATTGGCGTTCTCCATCGACTGCAGCAGCGTCGCCGCTACCACCGCCGCCAGACCCACCTGACGACCGGCCGACAGGTCGGTGCCCTGCGTCACAATCAGCCCCGCCACGCCCAGCGCGATAATTATACGCACCGAAGACTGGGTAAGAATATTACTCAGGTTCATCAGGCTTAAAAACGTCGGATCCTGGAAAATAATAATTGCCAGCAAAACCAGCAGAACGACATAAATGCCGCCCTCTTTCAGCCAGGTTAGCGCATTCTTTTTAGTAGTCGCTTTCATGTTAACAGCCCTTGCTTCATTAAAGGTGTAATGACGCTAAACGCAATATTTCGTTCTGCGTGGTTGTCTTGGTATCTACAATGCCCGCTACCTGGCCGTTGCTCATTACCAGAATACGATCGGTAATGCCCAACAGCTCCGGCATCTCGGAGGAGATAATAATGATGCCCTTCTCTTTCTTCGCCAGCTCGGAAATCAGCTGGTAAATTTCGAATTTCGCTCCGACGTCAATGCCGCGCGTCGGTTCGTCCAGCATCAGTATTTCAGGCTGAGTCAGTAACCAGCGGCCGATAATCACCTTTTGCTGGTTGCCGCCCGAAAGCGATCCAATTTGCGTATGGTGGCCCGGCGTTTTCACGCGCATGGCGTCGATCACCCACTGGGTGTCGCTTTTCATCCGCTTATTATCGAGCAGGCCGATATTGTTTTTGTACTTCTTGATATTGGAGATTAACGAGTTAAATCCGATATCCAGGAACGCGTAAATCCCGGTGGAGCGGCGCTCTTCGGTTACCAGCGCGAAACCGTGGTTAATCGCTTCGTTGGCGCTGTGGTTATTGATCGCCTTACCGTGCAGCTTAATGGTGCCGCTCACCTTCTCGCGGATCCCGAACAGGGTTTCAACGATATCGGTACGCTTGGCGCCCACCAGCCCGGCAATGCCCAGAATCTCCCCTTTACGCAGATCGAACGAGACGTCACGAATCGACGGCTGACGCAGCGAGGTTAAGTTGCGCACCTCAAGAATGGTTTCGCCCGGCACGTTGGTTTTGTCGGGAAAGCGCTGGTTCAGGGAGCGGCCGACCATCATGGCGATGATCTTATCCATATCCAGCCCTTCCAGCGGCTGGGTGGCGATCCACTGTCCGTCGCGCAGAATGGTAATCTCATCGCACAGCTGGAAAATCTCTTCCATCTTGTGCGAGATATAAACAATGCCGCAGCCGCGATCTTTCAGCTTGCGAATAATGGTGAACAGATGGTTCACCTCTTTTTCGGTCAGCGACGAGGTCGGCTCGTCCATAATCACGATTTTGGCGTCGTAGGAGAAAGCCTTGGCGATCTCGATCATCTGCATCTGCGAAACCGAAAGCGTCGCCACTTTGTCGCGCGGATCGATATCGATATCCAGCTCGTCAAATATCGCTTTGGTGTCGCGATACATTTTATCCTGATCGACAAACGGGCCTTTGCGCGGGTAGCGCCCCAGCCACATATTGTCCATCACGGTGCGCTGCAACACCAGGTTCAGCTCCTGATGCACCATTGAAACGCCGTTTTCCAGCGCCTCTTTCGAACTTTTAAAATCGATTTCCTCACCCTGAAACAGGATGCTCCCCGTATCTTTTTTATAAATACCAAACAGGCATTTCAATAATGTCGATTTACCGGCGCCGTTTTCACCCATCAATGCATGAACGGAGTGAGGCCGCACTTTTAAATTCACATTATCTAAGGCTTTAACCCCTGGAAATGATTTCGACACATTCGTCATTTCCAGCAGATATTCACGCTGCGCGGTCGGATTATCACTGGCCATAATTTACCTGGCTAAAAAAAGCGTTGGTCACGTCAAAACGGGGCGCGGCTTAGCCGCGCCCGGACAGGATTACTTCTGGAACTGAGAGAGGTTCTCTTTATCAACCGGCACGTAAGGCACGCGGACGATTTTATCGGTGATCTTATAGCTGGTGCCTTCGGTCGCGGCTTTGCCGTCCGCCAGGTTTTTCGCCATATCCAGCGTCGCCTTCGCCTGGTTCTCCGCATCGTTCAGCACGGTGCCCGCCAGCGCGCCCGACTTCACCAGCGCCAGCGCTTCCGGCAGCGCATCGACGCCGAACACTGGAATCGAGGTTTTGTTGTGCGCCTTCAGCGCTTCAACCGCGCCCATCGCCATGGCGTCGTTGTTGGCGATCACCACTTCGATTTTGTTGGCGTTCGGGCCGGAGAGCCACGCGTCCATCTTGTCTTTGGCCTGCGCGGTGTCCCACATCGCGGTATCCATCGCCAGCTGCTGCGTTTTAAGGCCGTCCTGGTTCAGGGTGTCGATGACGTATTTGGTGCGCGCTTCGGCATCCGGGTGGCCCGGCTCGCCTTTCAGCAGCACGAACTGGATCTGACCATCTTTGTTCAGGTCCCAGTTCGGCGAGGCTTTCCAGTGCTTCTCTATCAGTTTGCCCTGAATAATGCCGGACTCTTTGGAGTCGGTGCCGACATAGTAGGCTTTGTCGTAGCTGGCCAGCACTTTCGCGTTTGGCTCTTTGTTGAAGAACACCACCGGCACGTCATTGCCGCGCGCTTTGTCGATCACCACGGCCGCGGCCGCCGGATCCACCAGGTTGATCGCCAGCGCCTTCACGCCTTTGGCCATCAGCACGTCGATCTGGTCGTTCTGTTTGGACTGGTCGTTCTGCGAGTCATTCATCAGCAGCTGTACGCCGCCGAGGTTTTTCGCTTCTTTCTCAATGTCTTTGCGCACCATCGACATAAAGTTGTCGTCATACTTATAGATGGTCACGCCGATACGCGTGTCCGCTGCGTGTGCCGTTGCGCCGAACATCATGCTGGCAACCAAAGCTGTGAGCGTGAAAACCTTCTTATTCATGGTATCTCCGGTTTTTTGCAGGGTAGTACTGACTCAGACGCGTCAGGCGCGCAGGAGCTTTCGGTAAAATATGATTCGGCGAGTCAACACAGGGCGAGTGCTATCACGCTACGCCGCTGAACCGCCGTCCAGAAACCTGACTTCCATGTGCGACAACGCATCCTGAAGATGTGATAAAGCTTTTCAACGGCTTGCTGAAACAGCGCCTGCTGCGGTGATAGCGGCGTTACATAATGTTTCAGTCCGGTAAGACGCTGCCATCATAGAGAGCGGCATGTTAATTAACTGTGAATACAATCACAGATTGAAAACGGTTACATGGCGCCATCGCCTGAATTAGTGACCGACTCCACATTTTGTCGCTGCGCCACGGAATGACGCCGCACCAGGGTCGGCATAAAGACGTGCTGGGCGCTGGCGTCCAGCTGGCCCGCCGCGCCGCTCAGCGCCAGCTCTGTCGCCAGTTTCGCCATAGAAACAATGGGATAGCGCACCGTTGTTAATTGAGGATCGGTGTAGCGCGACATGGGAATATCGTCGAAGCCGATAATGGAGAAATGCTGTGGCACCTGAATGCCATTATCTTTCAGCGCGGTAAGCGCACCGGCCGCCATGCCGTCGTTATAGGCGAAAATAGCGCTGAGGTGCACGTTACGTCCCAGCAGCTCAACCATCGCCGCTTCGCCGCCCTGCATATCGGGCTCGGCGCTGGCGATCCAGCTCTCCTGCGGCCGAATCCCCTGCTCCGCCAGCGCCTGCTGCCAGCCGTCGCGCCGCTGCTGCACATCTTCGATGTCGTGACTGGAGCAGAGATAGCCGATGCGGCTGTGGCCCTGCTGCAGCAGCATGCGCGTCGCCATCAGCGCGCCCGCCACGTTATCGAGGCTCACGCAGCGATGGGCGAAGCCCGGCACGATGCGGTTGACCACCACCATGCCCGGCACCTGCTGCATAAAGTCCGCCAGCTCACGGTCTGAAAGCGTTTTCGCGTGCACCACCAGCGCATTGCAGCGCTGACGGATCAGCACCTCAATCGCATGGCGCTCTTTATCTTCCTGATGCCAGGAGTTGCTGATCAATACATGTTTGTGCAGGCGCTGCGCCACGGTATCCACCGCTTTTACCAGCGCGCCAAAGAAGGGATCGGAGACGTCCATCACCACCACGCCGATGGTATCGCTCACCTGTGTCGCCAGCGCCTGCGCGTTGGCGTTAGGCCGGTAGCCGAGCGACTCCACGGCCTGCAGCACCGCATCGCGCGTGTCGGCGGTAACGGCGCTGCTGTTATTCAGCACGCGTGAGACGGTCGCCACCGACACGCCGGCCAGACGGGCAACATCACGAATCGTTATCATGCAGCTGTTCCACAGAGGAAAAAAAGGCATCACGCCAGGAAGTAAACCCGGCGCTATTCTGTCAGGCGCGGCAGGACAGCAGCGTGAAATGCGTCACACTGATGAAAACGGTTACATACAATTATGCAACCTTTGTGATGAGCGTCATTATCTGGAGAGAGGCGACTGCGGCGGACGGCCCGCCGCCAGGTGCGTCAGGCGGCGCCACAGCCACTCCAGCGGACCCTGCGGAAAAAAGCGCAGCCAGATGACGGAGAAGAGAATATTGACCAGCCAGACAGCGGGCACGAATGCCAGCAGCTGCAGGCGATCGAAGCGCATAAAGAGGTCGAAGCGGTAGAACAGCGTGGTGCAGATCAGCGTCTGTAGCAGGTAGTTGCTCAGCGCCATGCGCCCGACGCACTGAATCGCCCGGCTGGCGCGCCAGCGGGCGAGCTGCGGCCAGTAGGCCAGAATCAGCGCGGCATAGCCGAGGCTGATAAGCGGGCTGGCGAGATCGCGCGGCACCTGCAGGTAGAAAGCGCTCCAGCGAAACGACCAGTGCAGCATCCACTGCGTCGCCACGCCGAACAGCGCAATGGCGTAGCCCACCGTCAGCAGCAGCGCGGCGCAGCGGCGATAGTGCTGTTGGCTGAAGCCGCCGGTTAGCCAGCCGCAGCGCAGCAGCGCCGCGCCCATCATCATCAGTCCGGCCAGCTGCCAGCCGTACTGCGACGCCAGCGCCATCAGGCTGGACGCGAGGTGGTCGAGCCGGTTCTGTACCGCCTCCCAGCCACCGGCCAGCTTCCAGAAGCGCTCATATTCGAGATCGGCCGCGCCCGGCAGCCACGAGCGGGTCGGCTCGGGATCGGAGATCGAACCGAAAATCAGCAGCACGCCGCTGCCCATCAGATAGAGCAGCGCGCCGGTCTTGAACAGGCCGCGCGTCGAGGGGGCGTCGCGCAGCATGCGCCAGACAATCAGGCCGACGATGGCGTAATCCAGCAGGATATCCCCTTCCCACATCGCCACGGCGTGAAACAGGCCGATCAGCGCCAGCAGCGTCAGTCGCGACGAAAGCCAGCGACTGCCGCGCGGCAGCTGCAGCTGCAGCCCGGCGCCGAACAGCAAGGCAAACAGCGTCAGAAACTTCAGCTGCGCCAGCACATCGAGCACCGCCCAGCTCCAGACGTCCCGGGCTGCGGGTTCGCCATGCCAGGCGGGATTAAGATAGGCGGCGGAAGGTAAGGCGAAACCGACGATATTGAGCAACAAAATGCCGAGGATGGCGCAGCCGCGAATAAAATCCAGCGCATGATAACGTTGCATATCGGTCCCTGTTAGCGTGGATCACCGCCGCCTGACAGCAGACGCAGGCGGCTCACCCTCATCGGCACATAATAGTAATATCAGATATGGCGCACCGCGCGCAGGAACTCCTGACGGGTGTTCTGGCTCGACTTAAACAGGCCACCCAGCGAGGTCGTGGTGGTGGCGCTGGTAGCGTCTTTCACGCCGCGCGCCTTCACGCAGTAGTGCACCGCGTCGATAGAGACCGCGACGTTGTTGGTGCCGAGCAGGGTCTGCAGCGCCACCAGCACCTGCTGGGTCAGCCGCTCCTGCACCTGCGGACGCTGGGCGAAGAACTGCACGATACGGTTGATCTTCGACAGGCCGATCACCTTCTCTTTCGGAATATAGGCCACGGTGGCTTTGCCGTCGATAATCACAAAGTGGTGCTCGCAGGTGCTGGTCAGCGTGATATCGCGCACCGTCACCATCTCGTCCACTTTCATCTTGTTTTCGATGACGGTGATTTTCGGGAAATTGGCGTAGTCCAGACCGGAGAAGACCTCGTCCACATACATTTTGGCGATGCGATGCGGCGTCTCCATCAGGCTGTCATCCTCAAGATCCAGATTCAACAGCTGCATGACTTCGGTCATGTGGCCGGCGATCAGGCGCTTACGGGTTTCATCATCCATTTCACGCGTTGGCGCGCGTAACGGCGTCTCCAGGCCTCGCGCCAGCAGCGCTTCGTGGACCAGGATCGCTTCCTGACTCAGGGTGCTCATCGTACTCATCTCCGCAGGTGTAACGCCCGCCGGAGAGACCGACGGGTTCAATTCTGAGCGCGTATTGTGAAGCTTTCCGTTGGGGTAATCCAGTAATCAATCCAATCGGCGATGAAAGCTTTTCATCACGCGCGTCGCCAGACCAGCACTCCGCCGGCTGCCAGCCCCAGACCGGCGATCCCCAGCGCTGGCTCCAGCCGATGCAGCAGCCCGGTGGAGAGCGACGACAGCACCGGCCCCACCAGCTGCCCGACGGCGTAGCCGGTGGTCAGCAGTCCCGCCATATGGCGCGTATGCTGCGGCGCCAGTTCGCGCGCGTAGGCCAGCGCCAGCTGCACCACGAGCAGAAAGCCCCCGCCCACCAGCAGCGCGCCGATCAGCAGGCCGCTAAAGCCCGGCAGCCACGCCGCCGCCGCCACGCCCAGCGCCTGCGCCCAGAGCACCAGCGCCAGCCGCTGGTTGTTGCTGGCGAGGCCGCGGGTCGCGATCCCCAGCGCGATGCCGACCATCGCCGCGCCGCCGAAAATCGGCCAGACGAACTGGGCGAACGCGCCATCGGGAAAGCGCGCTGCCGCCATCTGCGACAGAAAGGTGGCGGGCAGAATATAGCCGAAGCCCGCCAGGCTGTAGCTCAGCACCAGCCGCCGCAGGTTGGCGGTCAGCACCAGCGGCTGCGGCGTCTGATCGGGACGATGCAGATCGCCGACGCGGCGCGGCAGGTAGCGCGCAATAGCGGCGATGATCAGCAGCGCCAGCAGGCCGTAGGCGCCCCACGCCAGCGCGGCGGAGGTCTGCGACGCGTGCAGCTGCACCGCCAGCAGGCCGCTGATGAAAATGCCCGCGCCCGGCCCGGCGAACACCGCCGCCGACAGGCCGGGACGCCCGTAATGATGCAGCTGCTCACTGCTCCAGGCGGCGATCAGCACCAGCGCCACGCCGCTCGCCCAGCCGATAAGAAAGCGCACCGCGCCGTGCAGCCAGGGGCCGCTGACGCAGGCGGAAAGCAGCGTCAGGATCACCGCGCCCCAGACGCCCAGCTGTAAACGCAGCTCGACGCGACGCCGCGCGCGCATTGCGTCAAAAGAGCCGCACAGGTAGCCAAGATAGTTGAGCGCCGCCACCAGGCTGGCGCTGGTCAGCGTCAGCTGGCCGTCATGTATCATCAGCGGCACCTGCGGCGTAAAGGCGAAACGCCCAATCCCCATCACCACCACCAGCGCCAGAAAGGCGCTAAGCGCCACGCGAAAAGCCATGTCCCTACCCCTGCGGTTTTATTATCACTTGCTTATAACATGCCAGCTTATTAAACTCACGAAAACTGAATAATTCATATCAAGTTGTTTACGAGAAGAGAATATATGGATCTTGTCCAGCTACGCATGTTCTGTTCCGTGGCCGAAACCGGTTCGCTGGCGCGCGCCGCGGAACAACTCCATCGCGTCCCCTCCAATCTCACCACGCGGCTGCGCCAGCTGGAAGAGGAGATCGGCGTCGACCTGTTTATCCGCGAGAAACAGCGCATCCGCCTGTCGCCGATGGGCCACAACTTTCTTAACTACGCCCAGCGCATTCTGACGCTGAGCGACGAGGCGCTAAGCATGGCGCGCGCGGGCGAACCCGCCGGCAATTTCGCGCTCGGCTCGATGGAGAGCACCGCCGCGACGCGCCTGCCGGGTCTGCTGGCCGCCTATCACCAGCGCTTCCCGAAGGTGGCGCTGTCGCTGATCACCAGCACCTCCGGCGAGATTATCGACAAGGTGCGCGAGGGCACGCTGGCCGCCGCGCTGGTTGACGGCCCGGCGCCCTATGACGATCTCAACGGCTGCATCGCCTTCCGCGAAACCCTGACGCTGATCACCAGCCTCGATCATGCGCCGGTGGAGAGCGCGCGCGACGCGCAAAACGACACCCTGTTTGCCTTTCGCAACAGCTGCTCCTACCGCGTGAAGCTGGAAGCCTGGTATCGCGACAGCGGCGTCGCACCCGGCAGCGTGATGGAGATCCAGTCCTACCACGCGATGATGGCCTGCGTGGCGGGCGGCGCCGGCGTGGCGATGATCCCGGAGTCGGTGCTGAAGCAGATGCCGGAGCGCGCCCGCGTGCAGGCGCATCAGCTGCCAGCGGCTTATCGCGACACCGCCACCTGGCTGATGTGGCGACGCGACGCCTTTACCCCCAACGTCGAGGCGCTGAAATATTTGATTATCGACATGTTTGACGACCGTCCGCAGGATGACCAGCTGCTGCATCCGCTGCAGGTCGCCGACTGACTGCGCCATTTCGCGCTATTTTTATTGATATCACGACCCACGGACGCGACCGCACCGGCGCGTCCCCACCTGACTGCAAGAGGGATTGCATGAACATGATTAAAACCCGCGCCGCCGTTGCCTGGGCCGCTGGCGAACCGCTGAAAATCGAAGAAGTGGATTTGATGCCGCCGCAGAAAGGCGAAGTGCTGGTGCGTATCGTCGCCACCGGCGTGTGCCATACCGATGCCTATACCCTGTCGGGCAAAGATCCAGAAGGTGTGTTCCCAGCGATCTTCGGCCATGAAGGCGGCGGCGTGGTGGAAGCGGTCGGCGAAGGCGTTACCAGCGTCGAAGTGGGCGATCACGTCATCCCGCTTTACACGCCGGAGTGCGGCAAGTGCAAATTCTGCCTGTCAGGCAAGACCAACCTCTGCCAGGCGATCCGCGCGACCCAGGGCAAAGGCCTGATGCCGGACGGCACCACCCGCTTCTTTAAAGACGGCAAGCCGATTTTCCACTACATGGGCACCTCAACCTTCTCCGAGTACACCGTGGTGCCGGAAATTTCGCTGGCGAAAATCAGCAAAGAGGCACCGCTGGAAGAAGTCTGCCTGCTGGGCTGCGGCGTCACCACCGGCATGGGCGCGGTAATGAACACCGCCAAAGTGAAAGAAGGCGACACCGTGGCGATTTTCGGCCTCGGCGGCATCGGCCTGTCGGCGATTATCGGCGCGAAGATGGCGAAAGCGGGACGCATCATCGGCATCGACATCAACACCAGCAAGTTCGACCTGGCGCGCAAGCTGGGCGCCACCGATCTGGTGAACCCGAAAGATTATGAGAAGCCGATTCAGGAGGTTATCGTCGAGATGACCGACGGCGGCGTCGATTACTCCTTTGAATGTATCGGCAACGTCAACGTGATGCGCTCCGCGCTGGAGTGCTGCCACAAGGGCTGGGGCGAATCGGTGATTATCGGCGTGGCCGGCGCGGGCGAAGAGATCGCCACCCGTCCATTCCAGCTGGTGACCGGTCGCGTCTGGCGCGGCTCCGCCTTCGGCGGCGTGAAGGGCCGCTCGCAGCTGCCGGGCATCGTGCAGGATTATCTGGACGGCAAGTTCGCCCTGAACGACTTTATTACCCACACCATGCCGCTGGAAGAGATCAACGAGGCCTTCGATCTGATGCATGAAGGGAAATCGATCCGTTCGGTGGTGCACTTTAACAAGTAATCGGGAGGCGTTATGGCATCCACGCTGGAACTGCTGGAAGAACACCGGATGTTTGGCGGCTGGCAGCAACGCTGGCGGCATCAGTCGGACGTGCTTAACTGCCCGATGACCTTCAGCATCTTTTTGCCTCGTCCGCAAGGCGACACGCCGCCGCCCGCGGTGTGGTTTCTCGCCGGGCTGACCTGCACCGATGAGAACTTTAGCACCAAAGCGGGCGCGCAGCGCGTCGCGGCAGAGCTGGGGCTGGTGCTGATCATGCCGGACACCAGCCCGCGCGGCGAGGCGGTCGCCAACGACGAGGCATACGATCTGGGCCAGGGCGCAGGGTTTTATCTCAACGCCACCCAGGCGCCCTGGTCAGCGCACTATCGCATGTTCGACTACCTGAGCCAGGAGCTGCCCGCGCTGATCGCCGGCAACTTCAATATCAGCGATCGGCAGTCGATTATGGGGCATTCCATGGGCGGTCACGGCGCGCTGATGCTGGCGCTGCGTCTCGGCAACCGCTTTGCCTCGGCGTCGGCCTTTGCGCCGATTGTCAATCCAGGCGAGGTGCCCTGGGGGCAGAAAGCGTTTAGCGCCTATCTGGGCGAGGATCGCGCGGCCTGGCGCGACTACGACAGCTGCGCGCTGATGCGCGAGGTGCAGTCGCGTCTGCCGATGCTGATCGATCAGGGCGACAGCGATCAGTTCCTGGCGGATCAGCTACAGCCGGAGCGGCTGGATGTGGTGGCGAAAGAGGTGGGGTTCCCGCTGACGCTGCGCGTGCAGCCGGGCTATGACCACAGCTACTACTTTATTGCGACCTTCGTTGAGGATCATCTGCGCTTCCATGCGCAGCACCTGCTGGTGTAGGCGTTCAGGGCCGCGATGCGGCCCACAAACGGCGCCATGGTTAAGGAGCGGGTGGCAGGGACAGAAGAGCAAAGCGTCCCGCGCCAGGGACAAAAACGCCGGGAGCGTTTTTGAACAACGCAGCGCGTTGGCCCGGTAACGGGCGCACCTCAGGGATGAGGTGCGTATCTGCGCGGGCCGAGCTGGCAGGGATGCCGCTTTTTGCGTCTTTGCGATCTGTCCCTGCCACCCGCGACGGCACATTGCCGACAATCTCAGGGCCGCGCTGCGGCCCTTTTTCTTAAACCAGTTCCGCGCCGACCAGCCCGTCAATCATCACCTGCGGCATGCCCTGCGAGCAGTGTTCGATGCGTCCTTTTACGCCGTAAACCTGCGCCAGCGTCTCTGGCGTAATCACCCGATCCGGTACACCATCGGCTATCAGCGCGCCCTCTTTCAGCATCAGCGCATGGTGCGCATGGCGTAAGGCGATATTGATATCGTGCACCACCACCACGGTCACGATATTGCGCTGGGCGGTTTCGCGCCGCACCAGATCCATCACGTGGAACTGGTAGTTGAGATCCAGCGCGCTGAGCGGCTCATCCAGCAGCAGCAGCTCGGGACGACGGATCAGCGACTGCGCCAGGCCGACCAGCTGCTTCTGACCGCCCGAAAGCTGATCGAGATAGCGCATCGCCAGATGCGAAATGCCGAGCTGCTCCAGCAGATACATCACTTCCGCTTCGCTGGCGGCGCTATGCAAACCACCGGAGGCGCGCTGCGCCACAATAATCGACTCCAGCACGTGCAGATGCACCCCCGCCGGCAGCGACTGCGGCAGATAAACCACGCGCTGGGCGCGACGGGCAAACGGCTGCTGCATCAGTTCTTCGCCGTTGAGCCACAGCTCGCCCTGCCCTTTATTCAGCCCGGCCAGCGCGCGCAGCAGTGTCGATTTACCGCAGCCGTTCGGCCCCAGCAGCACGGTGATCTTGCCGCGCGGCAGCAGCGCCACGCTGAGATCCTCGATCACCTTGCGTTTGGGGTAGCCCGCCGTAAAGTGTTTGAGCGTCAGACCCTGATTCATACATTCCCCCGATGACGCAAAATAATGCTCAGGAAGAACGGCACGCCGACCAGCGACGTCACAATGCCGACCGGAATAATCACGCCGGGGATCAGGTTCTTTGAGGCGACCGATGCCATAGAGAGCACCAGCGCGCCGGTCAGGGCGCTGGCGGGCAGATAGTAGCGATGATCTTCGCCGAAAATCATGCGGGCGATATGCGGCGCCACCAGCCCGATAAAGCCGATCGGCCCGACAAAGGCGACCGCCAGCGCGGAGAGAATGCTGATTCGCAGCAACGTCGCCAGGCGCAGGCGGCGCACGTCGATGCCGAAGCTCACCGCGCGATCTTCGCCGAGGCGCAGCGCGGTCAGCTTCCAGCTGCTGAGCAGCGAGAACGGCAGCAGCAGCGCAAAGGCCGCGCTCAGCACGCCGAGCTTCTCCCAGGAGGCGCGCGCCAGGCTGCCCATGGTCCAGAACACCAGCCCCTGCAGCGTATCTTCGCTGGCGATAAACTGCATCATCGACACCAGCGCGTTAAAGGTGAACACCAGCGCGATGCCGAACAGCACCACGCCTGACGTGGAGACCCGCGTCCAGCGCGTCACGCCGTCGAGCATCAGCGCGGCGAACAGCGCAAACACAAAGGCGTTGGCGGAGATCAGCCACTGATCCGGCACGCCGGGAATGCCGATGCCGAGAATAATCGCCAGCGCCGCGCCAAAGGCCGCCGCCGAGGAGACGCCGAGGGTAAAGGGGCTGGCCAAAGGGTTATTCAGGATGGTTTGCATCTCGGCGCCCGCCAGTCCGAGGCAGAAGCCGACCACCACCGCCATTAGCGCATAGGGCAAACGAATGTCCCAGACGATAACGCGCGTGCCGGCGTCAACCGTGGCGGGATGCAGCAGCGACTGCCACAGCGTCGGCAGCGAGAGCCCGGCCGGGCCAAGGGTAAAGTCAAGCACCAGCGAGGCGACAATCGCCAGCACCAGCACGGCGATCATCAGCATGCGGCGGCGCAATACCTGATGATAGCGGCCCATAGCGCCCTGCGCGGGCAGAGTTGAGTCCGTCATAAAATGCCTGTCTTAGGGGTTCGGTCGAAAACGCTGCCACAATAGAGCAGATGATAATAATTATCAATTCTTCAACCTAAACAAAACGGCACCCTAAATAAAAAAGCGCGGCCGGGGCCGCGCTTAAGGTGCTAACGCAGGTTAGCTTCACTCTTTATGCGTCGGGAATTCCATTTCGCTGTACTTCACGAAGCGAGTGCCGCGCGTCAGCTTGTAGCCCATCCAGATCAGCAGAAACAGCGGAATGCCGATATAGGTGGCGGCGACGCCGTACCAGTCGATGCTGTCGTTGAGGAAGGCCTGATAGTTCTGGCCCAGCGTAATGATCAAACAGAGCACGAAGGCGAAGATCGGGCCAACGGGGAAAAAGCCTGAGCGGTACGGCAGATCCTCAAGGCTACGGCCCTGCTTGATATAGCCGCGACGAAAGCGATAGTGGCTGATGGCGATGCCCAGCCAGGCGATAAAACCGGTCATGCCCGAGGTGTTCAGCAGCCACAGATAGACCTCCTGATTGCCGAACTTCGAGGTCAGAAAGCAGAGGCCCGCCACCACGGTGGTCGCCAGCAGCGCGTTGCGCGGCACGCCGCCCTTCGACAGCCGGGCAAAGATGCGTGGCGCTTTGCCTTCGCTCGCCAGGTTATAGAGCATGCGCGTCGAGGCGTACATGCCGGAGTTACCCGCTGACAGCACGGACGTAAGGATAACCGCGTTCATCACCGCCGCCGCCGAGAGCAGGCCCGCATTCTGGAACACCAGGGTAAAGGGGCTGACGCTGATGTCGGTAACGTCGTTGTGCAACAGCTGCGGATCGGTGTAGGGCAGGATCAGGCTGATGATCAGGATAGCGAAGATATAGAACAGCAGAATACGCCAGAAGACCTGACGCACCGCGCGCGGAATGTTTTTCGCCGGATCTTCCGACTCACCCGCCGCGATGCCGATCAGCTCGGTGCCCTGGAACGAGAAGCCAACGATCATCGCCACGCCTATCATGGCGGCAAATCCGCCCGCAAACGGCGCGTCGCCCACCTGCCAGTTATGCCAGCCGGCGTGCTCGCCGCCGCGCAGAATGCCGATAATCATCAGCACGCCGACCACGATAAAGATAATTACCGTCGCCACTTTAATCAGCGAGAACCAGTACTCCGCTTCGCCGAAGCCCTTTACCGAGATGACGTTGAGCAGGAACATCAGGCAGAGGAACAGCGCGCTCCAGATCCAGCCCGGCGTATCCGGGAACCAGTAGTTCATCACCAGCTGCGAGGCGACGAGATCCACGGCGATAGTCACCGCCCAGTTGTACCAGTAGTTCCAGCCCAGCGCGAAGCCAAAGCCCTCTTCGACATATTTTGCGCCGTAGGTGGCGAAAGAGCCGGAAACCGGCATAAAGGCTGCCAGCTCGCCGAGGCTGGTCATCAGGAAGTAGACCATCAGGCCGATCAGCGCGTAGGAGAGCAGCGCGCCGCCCGGTCCCGCCTGAGAGATGGTGGCGCCAGAGGCGACAAACAGACCGGTGCCGATCGATCCGCCAATGGCGATCATCGTCAGGTGACGCGCCTTTAACTCGCGTCGTAACGCAGGTTGTTGTGTTGTATTTGTGTCGTTATGCATGTGTAAACACTAGGCTCGCTAAAAATGAGGCGCGATTGTAGCAATTCACCCTGCTCTGTATAGCATCGACGCCGTGTTATTAGTTACCTTCATGATCGCCGCTGAATTATAAGCAAAAAAAGGTTGGTGTTATTCGCGACAGTAGGAGAGAAAGCGCTCCAGCGCCCGGGAAAGGTGCTTCTGGCGATGATGAATGCGGTAGAGCGTGCGCGTCAGGCGCGGCAGCGGAATAGCCAGCTCTACTAAGGTTCCCGCCTCCAGCAGATCGGCAATCACCCGTCGCGACAGGCAGCTGATGCCCATATTGTGCCGCACCGCATGCTTGATCGCCTCGGAGTTGCCCAGCTCCATGCCCAGCTGAAAGGTGGGCAGATGCGAGAGCAGCAGATAGTCGACGATCTCGCGCGTGCCGGAACCGCGCTCGCGCAGGATCCAGCACGCGTTGCCGAGGCTCTCCAGCGTCACCGGCTGACGCAGGAGAGCCGCGTCGGGCGCGGCGAACACCACCAGCTCATCCTCCAGCCAGGGATCGCTCACCAGCTCGGTCATATGGCACGGCCCTTCAATCAGCCCGACGTCGACGCGAAAATCCGCCACCGCGTTGATTACGTCCTGGCTGTTGCCGACGCTCAGCTCCAGCGGCAGGCCGGGAAAGTCGCGGCGGTAGGCGGCGATCATGCCCGGCAGCAGATAGTTGCCGATGGTGCTGCTGGCGTAGATGCGGATCGCCCCGTTGTCCTCTTTAAACAGCTGTTCGATTTCACCCGCCTGCTCCAGCAGGCCGATGGCGCGCGGATAGAGCAGGCGGCCATGTTCGTTCAGCACCAGCCGCTTGCCGACGCGGTCAAACAGCTGCACGCCAAGCTGGCCCTCCAGATCCGCCAGCGCCGCGCTGACCGCCGACTGCGAGAGCGACAGCAGCTGCGAGGCCTGGGTCGTCGAGCCGCTTTTCAGCACCTCGGTAAACACTTCTATCTGACGCAGCGTGATATGCATCGGCTCTCCTTACAGGGCGTAGCGCTGAACAAGGTAATAGAGCACCACTAACCAGATCAGCACCATCAGAAACAGGCCGAAGCCGCTGACCACTTTTTTGCCGCGCGCGCGCTGCACCTCGGCGCGCTCTGTGCTGCTGATGCGCACGTCGCGCGGCAGCAGTCGCAGCAGGATCAGCACGCCTAGCGGAATGATGATCGCATCGTCCAGCAGGCCGATGACGGGGATAAAATCGGGGATCAGGTCGATGGGGCTTAGCGCATAGGCCACCAGCCCAAAGGCCAGCAGCTTAAACCACCATGGCGTGCGCGGATCGCGACAGGCGAACCACAGCGTCAGCACATCTTTTTTGATCAGGGTGGCCCAGCGGCGCAAACGGGCAAATAACATCTTTCCGCCTTATCGGTTTATCTGGTTAATTATAAATATATTATCAATTTCACTTTTAAGCCAGCACGGCGCATGCTTTGCGTAACACGAGGAGCAGGTTATGGCAGAGCTGAGTTTTCCCAGATTTCCCCTTTTTGTTCAACATCGTTTTCCCGGTCTGCTGCTGACTGCGGCGATTGCCGGCGGCGCGGCCTGGCTGGCGCAGCGCCCGCAGTTCGCCGGGCTGGGGCTGGGCGCGCTGACGCTGGCGATTATGCTCGGTATTATCGTCGGCAACACCCTTTATCCGGCGCTGGCCGTTCAGTGCGACGCCGGCGTGCTGCTGGCGAAGCAGAAACTGCTACGGCTGGGGATTATTCTCTTCGGCTTTCGCATTACGCTGCAGCAGATTGCCGACGTCGGCCTGAGCGGCGTGCTGATCGACGCCCTGACGCTGAGCGCCACCTTCTTTGTCACCTGTTTGCTGGGCATCAGGCTGCTGAAGCTCGATCGCGAGACGGTGTGGCTGATCGGCGCGGGCAGCAGCATCTGCGGCGCGGCGGCGGTGCTCGCCACCGAGCCGGTGGTGAAGGCCGCGCCGTCGAAGGTGGCGGTGGCGGTCGCGACCGTGGTGCTCTACGGCACGCTGGCGATCCTGCTCTATCCCCCACTCTGGCTGCTGGCGCAGGCGCATTTTCCGCAGCTCAGCGCCGCGCAGTTCGGCATTTTTACCGGTTCGACCGTTCATGAAGTGGCGCAGGTGGTGGCCGCCGGTCATGCCATCGGCCCGGACGCGGAGAACAGCGCGGTGATCGCCAAAATGCTGCGCGTGATGATGCTGGCGCCGTTTCTGCTCTGCCTGAGCGGCTGGCTGCGCCGCACGCCGCACGGGACGCCGCGTCAGGGCATCGCCTTTCCCTGGTTCGCGCTCGGCTTTATCGGCGTGGCGCTGTTCAACTCCCTGCATCTGCTGCCCGCCGCCTGGGTGGCCGATATTAACCAGCTCGCTAATTTACTGCTGGCGATGGCGATGGCGGCGCTCGGCCTGACCACGCGCTTTAGCGCGCTGCGTCAGGCTGGCGCGAAACCGCTGCTGCTGGGCCTGATGGTGTTTGTCTGGCTGATCGTCGGCGGCGGCGCCATCAATCTGCTGGCGCAGCATTTCTTGCATTAGGCGCATCGGGTATGATGCGGGCTTCTTTTAGTCAGCCTTTTCTGGAGAAGCGGCATGAAATATATCGGCGCACACGTCAGCGCGTCTGGCGGCGTAGAGCAGGCAGTGATTCGTGCCCATGAACTGGAAGCCACCGCGTTTGCCCTGTTTACCAAGAATCAGCGGCAGTGGAAGGCGGCCCCGCTTTCGGCGGAGACCATTGATGCCTTTAAGGCCGCCTGCGAAAAATATCATTTTGGCCCGCAGCAGATCCTGCCGCACGACAGCTTTCTGATTAACCTGGGCCACCCGGAAGCGGAGCCGCTGGAGAAGTCGCGCGCCGCTTTTATTGACGAAATGCAGCGCGCCGAGCAGCTGGGTCTGACGCTGCTTAACTTCCATCCGGGCAGCCATCTGAACAAGATAGACGAAGAGGCGTGCCTGAAGCGCATCGCCGAGTCGGTGAATTTCGCGCTGGATAAGACCTCGCAGGTGGTGGCGGTCATCGAGAATACCGCCGGCCAGGGCAGCAACCTCGGCTTCCGCTTTGAGCATCTGGCGACGATTATCGAGCACGTCGAGGATAAATCGCGCGTTGGCGTCTGTATTGATACCTGTCATGCCTTTGCGGGCGGCTACGATCTGCGTACCGAAGCGGCGTGCGAAGAGACCTTTGCCGAGTTCGAGCGCATCGTCGGCTTCCAGTATCTGCGCGGCATGCACCTTAACGACGCCAAGAGCGCCTTCGGCAGCCGCGTCGACCGTCATCACAGCCTGGGCGAAGGCAATATCGGCAAAACACCGTTTAGCTGGCTGATGAAGGATGCGCGCTTCGATGGTATCCCGCTGATTCTGGAAACCATTAATCCGGATATCTGGAAGGATGAGATCGCCTGGCTAAAGGCAGAGCAGAAAAACTAAAAAAGGGAGCCGCATGGCTTAATGCTTGTCAGTTAAGCATGGGGTGATAACGCAGTCTGGGGCCGCTCAGGAGCGGGCGGTCCTCGCGCCGCTGACGCGGTACCTTCACGCCATTCGCCTGCCTGACGGACCGGTGGGGATGGAACATCCCTGTTCCAGCCCCACCTTTCGCCCGCATCCCTGCGGGCTCTCCTGGCAGCCTCATTCTGTTCAGCGCTGCGAAATGCCTGCTCCTGAGCGGCCCCAGCCTGCTGGCAAGCTTCCGTGTGCAATACTGGAAAAGGACGGCAGCGTTTTTACTGCTGCAAGGGGCACCCTGTCTGAAGCCACTGCGCCTCCTCTGCTGTAGAGGGCTATTCGCAGCGCTGAGGCGGAAACGTTGTGCCCGGAGCCGGTCGCAGGGATGCGACCGGCAGTTCGGGTAGGCCTGGATGGCCGTACCCGAACGGTCCGCCCGGCACGACGTTGCAGCCGAAGGCACCGCGCAGCGGCGCGAGGACGGCCCGGCAGCAGAGGAGGTGCGGTGGCCCGCACCAGCATGCTCATACGCGTATACGAAAAGGCCGCCATTTTAATAAAATAGCGGCCTTATCTGAACACCAGCTTAACTGACAAATATTTAGCCAGCTGGCTCCCTTTTTCTTATAGCAAGGATCAGGCTTTCGCCAGCTCCTCTTCCGGGCGTTTCAGGATCGCGTAACCCAGTCCCGCCACCGCCGTGCCAACAATAATCGACACCAGGTAGCCCAGCACCGGCGTAATCGCGCCAGGGATCAGCAGCACGAACAAACCGCCATGCGGCGCCATCAGCTTCGCGCCGATATACATCGAGATCGCGCCGGTCAAGGCGCCACCAACGATACAGCACGGCAGGACACGCATCGGGTCGCGCGCCGCGAACGGGATCGCGCCCTCGGAGATAAAGCAGAGACCGAGCACCAGCGCCGCTTTACCGCCTTCTTGCTGACTTTTGTTAAACTTACGACGCGCCACCAGCGTCGCCACACCCATCGCCAGCGGCGGCACCATGCCCGCGGCCATAATCGCCGCCATCGGCGCGTAGGTTTGCGAACTCAGCAGGCCGACGCCGAAGGCGTACGCCACTTTATTCACCGGGCCGCCCATATCGGTACACATCATGCCGCCCAGAATTGCGCCCAGCAGCACCGCATTGGCCGTGCCCATATTCGCCAGCCACGCGGTCAGGCCGGTCATGATCGCCGCAACCGGTTTGCCCACCACGAAGATCATCAGCAGGCCGGTGATCAGGCTGGCGATCAGCGGGATAATCAGGATCGGCTTCAGCGCTTCCATACTCTGCGGCAGCTTCAGCTTGCCGCTGATCAGCTTCGCCGCATAACCGGCGATAAAACCAGCGATGATGCCGCCAAGGAAGCCGGCGTTGATGCTGGTGGCGATCATGCCGCCGATCAGGCCTGGGGTCAGACCGGGACGATCCGCGATAGAGAATGCGATAAAGCCCGCCAGCACCGGCACCATCAGCGCAAAGGCGCTGCCGCCGCCGATCTGCATCAGCGCCGCCGCCAGGGTGCCCGGCTCTTTAAAGGCGGTGATGCCGAAGGCGAAGGAGAGCGCGATGCTCAGGCCGCCCGCCACCACCATCGGCAGCATATAGGAGACGCCGGTCAGCAGGTGACGATAGGCGCCCGCTTTCTCTTTCTTGTCGCCCTGCGCATCGCTGCTCTGCGCGCCGGTCGCTTTGTAAGGCTTCGCTTCGGCCACCGCTTTATCCAGCTCCTGCGCGGTTTTCTTCAGCGCCAGACCGGTCGAGGTGCGGTACATCGGCTTGCCAGCGAACTTCGCCAGATCGACTTCGATATCCGCCGCCACGATCACCAGATCGGCCGCCGCCACCTCTTCCGGCGTAATGGCGTTGCCCGCGCCGACGGAGCCGCGGGTTTCCACTTTCACCCACCAGCCGCGTTTGGTCGCTTCCGCCTGAATAGCTTCGGCGGCCATAAAGGTGTGCGCCACGCCGGTCGGACAGGCGGTCACCGCAACAATGCGTTTTTGCGCGTTCGGCTGCACAGCCGTCGGCGCCGCAGCCGTTGCGACGGCCGCAGGCTGCCAGGGTTTCGCTTCCGCCTTCGCCTGCGCAAGGAACTGCTCAGGCGCGCGCACCGCCTGCTGCACGTCGCCGCGCCACAGCGCTTTGCCGTTCAGCGCGGCGTCGTTCGGCACGTCGCGGCCGAGCACGATGGCCAGCTCCGCGTCCGCCGGGTTTTCCGTCAGGGTAACGCCAGCCTGCGCGGCGGCGGCGGCCAGGCGCTGTTGCGCCATATACGCCGAGGCCTGCCCAATAGAAGGATCTTTAATCAGCAGCGTTTTCATTATCGCTCTCCTGCTGTCAGTTAACGGGTTGTAAGTCGACGCGCGCCATCATCGCGGCCAACTGGGTACGATCGGTCACGCCGACGTTGCTCTGGCTGACGGCCAGCGCCGCCACTGCCGTCGCAAGACGCAGCGTATGCTCGCTGGATTCGCGCATCAGCAGGCCGTAAATCAGGCCGCCAACCATGGAGTCGCCCGCGCCCACGGTGCTGACCACTTCGCACACCGGCGGTTTGGCGATCCATTCGCCTGAGGCGTTGACCCAGAGCGCGCCCTCGGCGCCCAGCGAAATCACCACATGGGCGATGCCCTGCTCGCGCAGTTCATGCGCCGCGCCAATCACATCCTGCAGCGTCGGCAGTTTGCGACCGGCCCAGATTTCCAGCTCGCGGCGGTTGGGTTTTACCAGCCAGGGCGCGGCTTTCAGGCCAGCCACCAGCGCCTCGCGGCTGCTGTCGAAAATAATGCACGGGCAGTGAGTGCGCAGTTCGCTCATCCAGCGGGTAAAGGCTTCCGGCTGCACGCCCGACGGCAGGCTGCCGCTGACGCACACCATGTCGAACTGGCCCAGCCAGGTGAGGGAATCGCTGGTAAAACGATCCCAGTCCTGCTGATTCACCTCAAAGCCTGAGAAGTTAAGGTCGGTGACGTCGTTGTTCTGCTCGGTGAGCTTGACGTTGATACGGGTGCGGCCCGGCACCACCTGAAAACGGTTGGCGATACCCAGCTCGCTGAACAGCTGCTGAAAGCCGTCCTGATTCTCTTTGCCGAGAAAACCGCCGACCGTTACGTCAATGCCGAGATCTT
Source organism: Pantoea sp. Z09 (assembly GCF_022394795.1). Taxonomy (NCBI): domain Bacteria; kingdom Pseudomonadati; phylum Pseudomonadota; class Gammaproteobacteria; order Enterobacterales; family Erwiniaceae; genus Pantoea; species Pantoea sp. Z09. The sequence goes on along the minus strand of NZ_CP092373.1, from coordinate 1,230,937 downwards.
TCAGCACCTTCGCCACGTTAATGCCTTTACCGGCCGCGTGCAGGCCGGTGGTTTTCACCAGGTTCACTTCGCCGCGCTCGATCTCCGGGGTAAAACCCACCAGATCGTAAGCGGGGTTCAGGGTAATGGTTGCGACACGTCTGCTCATGCTACGCCCTCGCCCAGACCGGAATTGATCGCCTCTTCGATGGCGTTAAGCGCCTGCTGCGCATCTTCGCCGCTGGCGGTAAAGCGCAGTCGATGGCCCTTCTTGACGCCCAGCGCCACCACTTTCATCAGGCTGCGGCCGTTGGCCGGCTTGCCGCTGCCGTCGAGGTTGGTGACGGTAATATCGCTGTTGAACTGTTTGATAATGCTCACCAGCGCCGTGCCGGGACGCGCGTGCAGCCCGTGCTCGTTGCGGATGGTGAACTCGGCGCTCAGCACCTCGGCCTGCTCGTCGACTTCGCTGGTCAGCAGCGCGTAGACGCCCGCCGCGTCCGCCTTCAGCAGGCGATCCGCCTTGCCGTTCAGCAGCAGCGCGCTGAGATAGCTCAGCACTTCGAGCGGACGATCGTCGGTGGCGGAAACCGTCACCAGCAGCGCCACTTTCTCTCCGTCCTGTTCGCCGGGAGTAGCCGCACGGCTGACCGCCACCGCGCTGCGCAGGTTGCCGCGGCTGCTGTCGCTCAGCCAGATGCCCTGGCCGAGGCTCAGCGGCGTTGCGGCCACCACGTCGGCGACAAAGCTGGCGTCGACCGCGCCGGCGGCCTGCAGACGCCCGGCGTTCAGCGCCTGCAGCGTAATCAGGTCGTTTGCGGCGACGTCTAAGGTGATCAGCGAGGTGTCAAAGCTGAATTCGGCCGCCTGCTTTTCGCCCATCAGCAGCGCGCGCAGATCCTCCGCTGAGGCGGTTTTCAGCTGCTCGGCGACGCTGTCGTCGCTCAGCACGTGCGTCAGCTGGCGCAGCAGCGCCAGGTGCTCGTCAGATTTCGCGGCGATGCCGATCGCCACATAGGCGATCTGATCGTCGCCCCAGGTGGCGCCCTGCGGAAACTGAAACACCTGCACGCCGGTTTTCAGCACCAGGTCGCGCGTGTCGGTGGTGCCGTGCGGGATGGCGATGCCGTTGCCCAAAAAGGTTGAAGTCTGCTGCTCGCGCGCCAGCATGCCGTTGACATAGCCCTCCGCCACATTGCCGGCCGCCGTCAGTGCGGCGGCGACCTGACGGATCGCCTCTTCTTTGTTTTGTGCATGGGCTCCGGTGTGGATGGCCTGCAATTCGAGCTGGAACATAGATCTCCTCGCTTACTGAAATTGAATCGTTTCAGCCTGATGGTTGTTTAAAGCGCTGCCAGCACGCGCAAAGCGCGACGCTACACCGCTGAAACGTTTCAAGGAGTCTGGTACAGCGCGCCAGGCCATGCAAGAAATTGCGTAAAATGCGTAGCAGATTTTTGACGTTACGCACATTTCAAATGGGGGAAGAGAAGGCGAGAGCGGCAGAAGCTGAAAGGCGTGCTGTAACGGTAAGGGCGCCCGCAGGAAAAGCGTCAGCAATTTCAGCTTTATCAGGGCGCGGTGTCTGCTTCCAGCTGCAGCAAATAGATCATGGCGTCGCGACGGCTGTCGCCGCACATCTCGCGCGACGGCTGCAAACCGGCGCAGACCGCGGGCCGCAGCGGCGAGCCGAATAGCTTGCAGCGCAGATCCGCATCCAGCTGGATACAGGGCGTGTTGGCGGGTTTGCCGTGGGGCATGCCGGGAATAGGCGAAGAGATAGAGGGCGCGGTACAGCAGGCGCCGCACTGACTACGGCATTGCATGATGCGCTCCAGCAGGGAATAAGCCGCGACAATAGCAGCCCCCATCGGGGAAAGCCATGACTGCGTAACCGGCCGCATTTTTTCCGGCGCCATATTGCCTGTTTTCGCTGGCGCGAGTAACGTGGCGCGCATCGGAATCCTCCTTTAAGCGAGAGTTGCAATGCCAAGAGCGAATGAGATCAAAAAAGGAATGGCGGTGAGCTTCAACGGCAAGCTGCTGCTGGTAAAAGATATCGATATTCAGAGCCCGAGCGCGCGCGGCGCCGTGACGCTGTATAAAATGCGCTTTACCGATATCCGCACCGGTCTGAAGGTGGAAGAGCGTTTCAAAGGCGACGATATCCTCGACGTTATTCAGCTCAGCCGCCGCAGCGTCACCTTCTCCTATATTGACGGCGACGAGTATGTCTTTATGGATGACGAGGACTACACGCCCTACTCCTTCAAGAAAGATCAGATTGAAGAAGAGCTGCTGTTTATCCCGGAAGGCGGCATTCCCGGCATTCAGGTGCTGACGATGGAGGGCCAGGTGCTGGCGCTTGAGCTGCCGCAGACCGTGGATATGGAGATCGTCGATACCGCGCCGGGCATTAAAGGTGCCTCCGCCAGCGCGCGCACCAAGCCCGCCGGCATGAGCACCGGCCTGAGCATTCAGGTGCCGGAATACCTCAGCAACGGCGATCGTATCCGCATTCATATCGCCGAGCGCCGCTATATGAGCCGCGCCGACTAACAGACGCAAAATATGTTATAAAGTAACATTAGTGGCCGCCTTCGCGGCCATTCTCGTTTAACGGAGGCTCCTGCCATGACGCGCGTCAACCTTATCACCGGCTTTCTCGGCAGTGGGAAAACCACCACGCTGCGCCATCTGCTGGCCAGCAAGCCGCAGCATGAGAAGTGGGCGATTCTGGTCAACGAGTTCGGCGAAATCGGCATCGACGGCGCGCTGCTGCGCGACAGCGGCGCGGCGCTGAAAGAGATCCCCGGCGGCTGCATGTGCTGCGTCAACGGCCTGCCGATGCAGGTGGGGCTGAACAGGCTGCTGACGCAGAATCGTCCCGATCGGCTGCTGATCGAGCCTACCGGCCTGGGGCATCCGCGTCAGCTGCTGGCGATGCTCAGCGCGCCGGCTTACCAGCCGCATCTTCAGCTTGATGCCACGCTGACGCTGCTGGACGCCCGCCAGCTGGCCGATGCGCGCGTCACCGCCAACGAAAATTTTCGCGATCAGCTGGCGGCGGCCGATGTGATTATCGGCAATAAAAGCGACCTCTGGGACGCGGACGATCGGCAGCATTTGCAGCAGTGGCAGCAGGCGTTTCTTAACCACCGGGCGTTTATTACCGCCCGCTTTGGCGCCATCGATCCCCAGCTGCTCGCTCAGCCGCGCACGAATACGCAAGCGCTGCCGCAGCCTGCGCATCATCATGCTTCTCCGGCGCGCGCCAGCGGCGTCGCGGCGCTGCGTCTCGACGGCCAGGCGCGCTGGCGTCGCGCGTTAAACGAAGGCCAGGGCTATGTTGCCTGCGGCTGGCTGTTTGACGGCGATACGCTGTTCGACGGCGATGCGCTGCTCGCCTGGGCGCGTCAGGCGCCGGTCGAGCGCCTGAAAGGCGTGCTGCGCACCGCGCACGGAGCGCTCCGCCTTAACGGTCAGGGCGGCGACGTGCAGGCAGAGCGCCTGGCGGAGACGCCGCCCGACAGCCGTATCGAGCTGATCCATTCGCAACCGGTGGACTGGAATCGTTTGCAGTCTCAGTTGTTGAAGCTTCGTTTAAACTAGCCAGGTTAGCTTCTGCCGTTATTTTTTATTTGAGTGAATACGATGCGCGCAACTCGTCTTGTCACAATTCTGCTGCTCAACGCCCTCGGCGTTGTGTTGTTTCTCTCCTGGTATCTGCCGCCCGATCACGGTTTCTGGGCCGGCGTCGATAAGGGGATCTTTTTCAGCTTTAATAACCAGATGGTCGATCATCCGGGCTTTGCCCTGCTGGTGGCGATCACCAACTTCCGCGGTTTCGATCTGGTGTCGCTGCTGGCGATGGGCGCGCTTTACCTGGTCTACTGGCGCCGCGAAACGCCGCCGGGCCGCCGTCGCCTGCTGGCCATCGGCATCACCATGCTGCTCAGCGCGGTGATCCTGAATCAGCTTGGCCATCTGCTGCCGGTGCAGCATAAAAGTCCGACGCTGTTCTTTGAAAACGCGCATCGCGTCAGCGAGCTGACCGGTATTCCGGCCAAAGACGCCTCCGCCAACAGCTTCCCTGGCGACCACGGCATGATGCTGATGATTTTCGCCTGCTTTATGTGGCGCTATTTCGGCTGCCGCGCGTTTCTGGTGGGCGCCGCGATTGTGGTGATCTTCGCGCTGCCGCGCGTGATGGCGGGCGCGCACTGGTTTACCGATATCGCCGTAGGGTCGCTTTCGGTGCTGCTGGTGGGACTCAGCTGGGTGCTGCTGACGCCGCTGAGCGACGCTATCGTTAACTTCTTCTACCGTAAGCTGCCGGGCAAATATAAGCCGTAAATAGCGGCGGTGGGACAGAAGCAAATCTTATTGATAAGCGCGGATAAAAGAATAGCGATATTCTTAGGGCTCCGCGCTTAATAAAATCCCGCCACAATTATTAGCACGCTAACCAAATAGCGTGATACAGAAAATATTATGATGATTTCGGCGCATTCGCGCCGCCTCTCCCCGGCTGTCCAGCGTGAAAGCTCTTAAAAAATCCCCTACAGAAAGAAATGGCGGCTTTTTCACCCCTTATTTTGGGGATAATTTCCTAAATTTGAGGATAAAGTAACCAGTCTGTTACAGACTGATTTCACATCAAAAAAAGCTATTAGAAATTACATAAAAGCACTCGCCACGGCGTCTGGAATCAGTTAACCTCCATGACGTTGAGGCTGTAGCAGCAGAAAATTCGGCTCCTTTTTAGGCAAAAACGTGTTCGTTAACACATTTTAGTAATTAAGGAATTGTCTTAGGTTGCAACGCTTATTAATCTCAATCCGTTTTGTCATCTGGCTGGCGACATTCTGTCGTAAGGACATCGAAGGAATATACGAACAATGGTCAAGTCTCAACCAATACTGAGATATATCTGGCGGATTGTGCCTGCAGTGGCGCTGGCAACACTCCTCTCGGCATGCAGCAGTACCGGTCAACACGCAAAAAACGAGAATCATGAAGTTAACAACCAGAATGGTTTTTTACTTCAGGCGTCTCAGGATGAATTCGAAGAGATGGTGCGGAACGTGGACGTTAAGTCCCGCATCATGGAGCAATATGCCGACTGGAAAGGCGTGCGTTATCGCCTCGGCGGCGACAACAAACGTGGCATCGACTGTTCCGCTTTTGTTCAGCGCACCTTTCGCGATCAGTTCGGCTTAGAGCTGCCGCGTTCAACCTCTGAACAGCAGGACACCGGCAACGAGATTTCACGCAGCAAGCTGCGTCCTGGCGATCTGGTGCTGTTCCGCGCTGGCTCAACCGGCCGCCACGTGGGCATCTATCTCGGCAACGATAATTTCGTCCATGCTTCTACCAGCAGCGGCGTGATGATCTCCAGTCTCAACGACAGTTACTGGAAAAAACGCTACCGCGAAGGGCGTCGGGTATTAAGCCGTAATCCCAGCTAGTTCCTGACCTTCGATCGTTTCTCAGCCAGAGAAAAACAAGACGCTGCTTCGGCAGCGTTTTTTTTCGCCCTTATGCCGGATAACCGCGTACTAATAATGTAAAAGTGATTGTTTATCAGAAGAATAACGAGACATTTCCTGCTGTCTCGTTATATTCTCATGACCTTCGCCAGAGAGCAGTCGTGCACAGTCAATAATAAAAGATAAGACAAGGGGAAAGCACTTCATGCCACTGTCCAGGGCGCTGATGCGCCAGGCCACTTATCCTCGCCGCATCGCCTGGAGCAGCGCGATTTTCGGCAGCCTTTTCTTTATTGTTTTTACGCTGGTCCTGCTGACCTTTACCTGGCACAAGCGGCAGCATCAACATCAGCAGCTGCTGAACGACAGCCGCAACGCCCTGCAGCAATCGCTGGACGCGCTTATCGCCCACACGCTGGACCCCCTGCTCTCTTTTACTCAGTTCGACTGTCACGCCATCAGCCAGGAGCTGACCTCCCGCGCCGCTTTCGCCAACGATCTGCGTGCCATTTTACTGGTGCGTGAGGGCTACGCCTTTTGCTCCTCGGCGACCGGCGCGTTTTATCTGCCGCTTAACACCATCTCCGATCAAACCGATCTCAGCCGCAATCGCGACCTGCGCCTGCTGAGCGGCACGCCGCTGCAGCCCGGCAAACCCGTGTTCGCGCTGTGGCTGCGTAATCCGCAAAGCGTCCAGTCCGGCGTGCTGGCCACGGTCAATATCAACCTGGCGCCCTATCAGCTGCTGGCCTCCTATCATCCGGAAATCTCCGGCATGGCGCTGGTGGCGCAAAACACGGCGCTGACCAGCTGGCGGCAGAGCGTGATGGCCAACGACGAGCTGCCGCGGCAGCCGCTGATGCAGCTGCCACTTAGCGGCTATCCGCTGCAGTTCGTGCTCTATGGCGATACGCTGTCGATGCGCGATGTTCACCTGATAGTGCTGAGCGGCATTCTGCTGTCGCTGCTGGTGGGCGGCGGCTGCTGGCTGCTGCTCTCGCTTAACCAGCGTCCGGGCAAAGAGATCCTGCTCGGCATCAAGCGCGGCGAGTTTCACGTTGAGTATCAGCCGCTGATCAGCACGCTCAGCGGGCGCGCCTACGGGCTGGAAGCGCTGCTGCGCTGGACCCATCCCAGCGAGGGCATGATCCCGCCAGATATGTTTATCAGCTATGCGGAGTCGCTTAACCTGATTATTCCGCTGACGCGCCATCTGTTCGAACTGGTGGCGCGCGACGCGCACCGGCTCAACCCCTACGTGCCCGCCGGCACCCATATGAGCCTTAACCTGTCGCCGCTGCACCTGGCATCGGAAAGTTTTCAGCAGGATGTCAAACAGTGGATCGCCGCCATGCCCGGCAACCATTTCAACTATGTTTTTGAAGTGACTGAGCGCACCATGGTGCGGGATAAAAACGCCGGCGAGATCTTCGCCTGGCTGCATCAAAACGATATTCAGATTGCCATCGACGACTTCGGCACCGGCCACAGCGCGCTGATTTACCTGGAGAAGTATCCTTTCGACTATCTGAAGATCGACCGCGGCTTCGTGCAAAGCATCGGCACGCAGACCCTGAACTCGCCGGTGCTGGACGCGGTGCTGCACCTGGCGAAGAAGCTGAATCTGAAAACCGTGGCCGAAGGCGTGGAAACGGGCGAACAGGCGGCCTGGCTGGTCAAGCACGGCGTCAGCCATATGCAGGGCTATCTGTTCAGCCGCCCACTGAAGCCAGACCGGCTGATTGACTACTACCGCAGCCGCAGCCTGGCGACGCTGGCTGGATAAGGCCGCCACCGATCACAGGAGATCGCTCACCCTATGCTGTTTCGCCCGATCACGCTGCTGCTGCTGCTCAGCGCGCTTTGCGCGCCGCTGCAGGCGCAAGAGGTGCAGGAAAGCCGCGCCTTCGCCACGCTGGGCGAGCCTAAATACGCGCCCGGCTTTAGCCACTTCGACTATGCGGATCCCAGCGCGCCAAAAGGCGGCCATCTGACGCTGGCGGTGGTCGGCACTTACGACAACTTTAACCGCTACGCCTCGCGCGGCAATCCTGGCGCAGGCACCGAGACGCTCTACGATCGCTTATTCACCAGCTCCGACGACGAGCCGGGCAGCTACTACCCGCTTATCGCCGAGTCGGCGCGCTACAGCAGCGATTTCCGCTGGATGGAGATCCGCCTCAACCCGCGCGCGCAGTTTCATGACGCGACGCCGATCACCGCGCAGGATGTCGCCTTTACCTTCGATAAATTTATGCGCGAAGGCGTGCCGCAGTTTCGCGTCGTTTATCGCGGCGTGACGGTCAAAGCGCTGGACAGCCAGCGCGTGCGCATCGACCTGCTGAAGCCGGACAAAGATTTAATGCTGGGGCTGCTGACGCTGCCGGTGCTGTCGCAGCGCGACTGGCAGAACAGAAAGTTCAACGAGCCGCTAAGCGCGCCGCCGCTCTCCAGCGGCCCTTATCGCATCAGCCGTTACAAGCTGGGCCAGTACATCGAGTACAGCCGGGTAAAAAACTACTGGGCGGCGGATCTGCCGGTCAATCGCGGCCGCTTTAATGTCGACACGCTGCGCTACGACTACTACCTTGACGATAACGTGGCGTTTGAAGCCTTTAAGGCAGGCGCCTTCGACCTGCGCGAAGAGGGCTCCGCGAAAAAATGGGCGACGCAGTATCGCGGCCGCAACTTCGACAGCCGGCTGATTGTGAAGCAGACCACGCCCAACCGCGTCTCGACCAACACCACCTGGCTGGCGTTGAACAACGAAAAGGTGCCGTTTAACGACCGTCGGGTGCGACAGGCGCTGACGCTCGCCTTCGACTTTGAGTGGATGAACAAGGCGCTGTTTTATGGCGCCTATCAGCGGGTCAGCAGCTATTTTCAGAACACCGAATACGCCGCCAGCGGCCTGCCGGACGCCGCGCAGCAGGCGCTGCTCGCGCCGTTTAAGGCGCAGCTGCCGCCCGAGGTGTTCAGCGCGCCCTACGCCCCGCCGCACACCGACGGCAGCGGCTACGATCGCGCCAACCTGCTGAAAGCCCTGAATCTGCTGCGCCAGGCGGGCTGGCAGGTGAAACATCAGCAGCTGGTGAACGATAAAACCGGCCAGCCGATGCGCCTTGAGCTGCTGCTGCGCAGCGGCGCCAGCAACGACTGGGCGTTGCCCTGGCAGCACAGCCTGTCGCGCCTCGGCATCAGCCTGACGCTGCGCGTGGTGGATGCCTCTCAGTATCTGCGGCGGCTGCGCGAAGGGGACTACGATATGATCGCCCGCGTCTATCTGGCGATGCCGATCCCCAGCTCCGATCTGCAGACCAGCTGGCAGTCTGACTATATCGACTCGTCATGGAACAGCGCACGGCTGAAGGATCCGCTGGTCGATCATTTTGTTAAGGCCATCGTGGCGCATCAGGGTGATAAGGCGGCGCTGCTGCCGCTGGGCCAGGCGCTGGATCGCATCCTGCTGTGGAATGCGTATATGATCCCGATGTGGTACAACGCGGAAGATCGTACTGCCTTCTGGGATAAATTCTCCCATCCCGCCGTTAAGCCCGCCTACGCCAGCGGGCTGGAGAACTGGTGGTATGACGTGAACAAAGCCGCGCGTTTGCCGGCGGAACGACGCTGAGGAGCCTGAGTTGGCCGCCTATTTTTTACGCCGATTGTTGTTAATTATTCCCACCCTGTGGGCGATCATCACGCTGAACTTCTTTATCGTGCAGATCGCGCCCGGCGGGCCGGTGGATCAGGCGCTGGCTAACATTCAGTTCGGCCAGACCACCGGCCTGCCCGGCGGCGGCGAGAGCGGCGCGCGCGCCTCGCTTAACCGCGCCAGCCCAGGGGACAGCCAGTATCGCGGCGCGCGCGGCCTCGATCCCGAGGTGATCGCCGAGATCAAAAAGCGCTACGGCTTCGATAAGCCGATGTGGCAGCGCTACGTAGAGATGCTGTGGAACTATCTGCGTTTCGATTTCGGTGACAGCCTGTTCCGCAGCGCGTCGGTGCTGCAGCTGATCAAAGAGAGCCTGCCGGTCTCTGTCAGCCTCGGCCTGTGGAGCACGCTGATTATCTATCTGGTGTCGATTCCGCTCGGCATTAAAAAAGCGGTGCGCAACGGTAGCGCCTTCGACGTATGGAGCAGCACCTTCGTGATTATCGGCTATTCGATACCCGCTTTTCTGTTCGGCATCATGCTGATCGTACTGTTCGCCGGCGGCAGCTATCTCGACTGGTTTCCCCTGCGCGGCCTCACCTCGCCGCAGTTTGATTCTCTCTCATGGTTCGGCAAAATCGGCGATTACCTGTGGCATATCAGCCTGCCGGTGCTGGCAACGGTGATTGGCGGCTTCGCCACCCTGACCATGCTGACCAAAAACAGCTTTCTCGACGAGATCCGCAAGCAGTATGTGGTGACGGCGCGCGCCAAAGGGGTCAGTGAGCGGCGCATCCTCTATCACCACGTGTTTCGCAACGCCATGCTGCTGGTGATCGCCAGCTTCCCCGCCACCTTTATCAGCATGTTTTTCACCAGTTCGGTGCTGATCGAGGTGATGTTCTCGCTCAACGGCCTGGGGCTGCTGGGCTATGACGCCACCATTCAGCGCGACTATCCGGTGATGTTCGGCACGCTCTATATCTTCACCCTGATCGGCCTGCTGATGAATATTCTCAGCGACCTGACCTATACGCTGGTCGATCCCCGCATCGATTTTGAGGGCCGCTGATGCGCCTGTCTCCCGTTAATCAGCAGCGCTGGCTGCGCTTTCGCCACAACCGCCGCGGCTACTGGTCGCTGTGGATATTTCTGGTTATCTTCGCGCTTTCGCTCGCCGCCGATCTGCTGGCGAATGAGAAGCCGCTGCTGGTGCGCTATCAGCAGCACTGGTATGTGCCGCTGCTGGTCAGCTACAGCGAGAGCGACTTCGGCGGCGCGCTGCCCACCGCCGCCGACTATCAGGATCCCTGGCTGCAGCGACAGCTAAAGGCGAACGGCTGGGCGCTGTGGGCGCCGATCCGCTTTAGCGACAGCACCATTAATTTCGCCACCGCCGTGCCCTTCCCGTCGCCGCCGTCGGCGCAGAACTGGCTCGGCACCGACGCCAGCGGCGGCGACGTGCTGGCGCGCCTGCTCTACGGCACGCGCATTTCGCTGCTGTTCGGCATCATGCTGACCCTGCTTTCCAGCGTCATCGGCATTGTCGTCGGCGCGGTTCAGGGCTATTTCGGCGACCGCGTCGATCTTATTGGTCAGCGCGTCATCGAGGTCTGGTCCGGCATGCCGGCGCTGTTTTTACTGATCCTGCTCTCCAGCGTGATCCAGCCCAACTTCTGGTGGCTGCTGCTGGTCACGGTGATTTTCGGCTGGATGGGGCTGGTGAGCGTGGTGCGCGCCGAGTTTCTGCGCACGCGCAATTTCGACTATATCCGCGCCGCCCAGGCGCTGGGGGTCAGCGACGGGCGCATTATGCTGCGGCATATGCTGCCCAATGCGATGGTCGCCACCCTGACCTTTCTGCCGTTTATCCTGTGCGGCTCTATCGCTACCCTGACCTCGCTCGATTTTCTCGGCTTTGGTCTGCCGGTCGGCTCGCCGTCGCTCGGTGAGCTGCTGCTGCAGGGTAAAAACAATTTGCAGGCGCCGTGGCTGGGTCTGGCGGGATTCTTTACGCTGGCGATCCTGCTGTCGCTGCTGATCTTTATCGGCGAGGCGGTGCGCGACGCCTTCGATCCGGCCAGAGGAGTGTGACCATGTCGCTGCTTGCTATTGAAGACCTTTCCGTCGCCTTTGCGCGCGGCGGCGCAACGCGCAACGTGGTCGACGGCGTCTCTCTGCACATCGACGCCGGTGAAACCCTGGCGCTGGTGGGCGAGTCGGGATCCGGTAAAAGCGTCACCGCGCTGGCGGTGATGCAGCTGCTGCCCACGCCGCCGGCGCGCTATACGGGCGGCCAGATCCTGTTTAACGGCGAAGATCTGCTGCGCGCGGGCGAACGCAGGCTGCGCGGCCTGCGCGGCAACCAGATAGCGATGATCTTTCAGGAGCCGATGGTCTCCCTTAATCCGCTGCACACCATTGAGAAGCAGCTTTACGAGGTGCTCTCTCTGCATCGCGGCATGCGGCGCGAAGCGGCACGCGGCGAGATCCTCAGCGCGCTCGATCGGGTCGGCATCCGCCGCGCCGCCGCGCGACTGAACGATTTCCCCCATCAGCTCTCCGGCGGCGAGCGCCAGCGCGTGATGATCGCCATGGCGCTGCTGACCGAGCCTGCGCTGCTGATCGCCGATGAGCCGACCACCGCCCTTGACGTCACCGTGCAGGCGCAGATCCTGCGGCTGCTGCGCGACCTGCAGCGCGAACACAATATGGGCATGCTGTTTATCACCCACGATTTAGGCATCGTGCGGCAGCTGGCGGACAGCGTCAGCGTGATGCGTCAGGGCAAAATCGTTGAGCGCAACGCCTGCCGCGCGCTGTTCAGCCAGCCGCAGCATCCCTATACGCAGCAGCTGCTGGCGGCGGAGCCGGAGGGCCGTGCGGTGCCGCTGCGCGCCGATGCGCCCACGCTGTTAGAGGTGCGCGACCTGCGCGTCGGCTTCCCGGTGCGGCGCGGCTTTCTCAAACGACAGGTGGCGGAAAAAGTTGCCGTTCACAACCTCAGCTTCTCGCTGCGGCGCGGTGAAAGCCTCGGGCTGGTGGGCGAATCGGGCTCCGGCAAAAGCACCACCGGCCTGGCGCTGCTGCGGCTGCTTGCCGCGCAGGGAGAGATCTGGTTCGATGGCCAGCCGCTGCACCAGCTGACGCGCAAAGCGCTGCTGCCGCTGCGCCGCCGCATTCAGGTGGTGTTTCAGGATCCCAACTCTTCGCTGAATCCGCGTATGACGGTGCTGCAGATTATCGCCGAGGGGCTGGCGGTGCATCGGCCCGATCTCGACGCGCAGCAGCAGGAGGCGCGCGTGATCGCCACCATGGAGGAAGTGGGGTTAGAGGCAGAGAGCCGCCATCGCTATGCGGCGGAATTTTCCGGCGGGCAGCGGCAGCGTATCGCCATTGCCCGCGCGCTGGTGCTGGAGCCGCAGCTGATGGTGCTGGATGAGCCGACCTCGTCGCTGGACCGCTCGGTGCAGCAGCAAATCCTGCTGCTGCTGAAGGGGCTTCAGCAGCAGCATCAGCTCTCCTATCTGTTTATCAGTCACGATTTACAGGTGGTGCGCGCCTTGTGCCATCAGCTAGTGGTGCTGCGCGAGGGCGAAGTGGTGGAGCAAGGCGACTGCGAGACGGTGTTCAGCGCGCCTGCCGCTGCCTATACGCGTGAGCTGCTGGCGTCGGCGCAGCTCAGTGGCCGGTAAAGGTTTCTGCGATCGCCACGCCCTGATTTTTCAGGCAGCAGCTGGTGGCGCTCTCGTCGCTGCGCAGAATAAAGAGACAGGGCGAGCCTTCGCACTCCGCCACTTTACACTCGACCTGAATTGACGCCAGCGCATCCTGCAGCTGATGCATAATTTCCCAGCCGGGATGTCCGTCATGGCTGATCAGGCGCAGCGCGATAAGATCCTGTTCATCAGCGACGCCCTCTTCCGCCAGGATGGCGCTGTGTAGCTCGCTGGCCCAGCGATAGCGCTGCGGCAGGCGATGCACAATGGATAGTTGCAGCATAATTAATGTTATCCCCAGAGCGATTAACGTCAGTCACGACAGACGACCCTTACTGTTGCTGCTCAACGGCAGAAACGGACGTCAAGGCCTGCTCTCCTGTTTCCCCACATACAACCCGTGGAAAGATTGTTATTTGCGATTCAGCTCGCATTTTGGCCTATTAGTACCGCGTTCATCGCCAGTTAACAATCAGTTTAGACGCAATCTCGTTACTTTCTTAATCATTAATATTCACAACTAAGAAACATATGAGGCTGGGTACAGTGGAACGAAGCGGAAAAGGGATTTTTGCAGCGGCGCCGACGCAGGGTGACATAGTCCGATCGCAAAGTCGCTCAAGGCATCCATGCGCGCTCGGCCCGCGCAAATACGCACCTCATCCCTGAGGTGCGCCCGTTACCGGGCCAACGCTGCGCGTTGTTCAAAAGCACTCCCGGCGCTTTTGTCCATGGCGCGGGACGCTTTGCTCTTCGGACCATGCCACCCTGCTTTTCTGGCTTTGTCAGCTGCCTTAAAGAACGGCCGGGTTAGCGTTTGATTGCGCGGGGACGCGAGGCGTAGATAAAGAAAAGGATGGAACAGGTGGCGCAGGCCGCAATGGTGCCGACCATCGGCCAGGCGCTGTTGAAGCTGGCAGTCGACAGCAGCGCGCCCACCAGCGCGCCCACGCCAAAACGCAGGGTGCCCGCCAGCGACGAGGCGGTGCCTGCCATATGGGGAAACTCATCGAGGATCACCGCCATGGCGTTGGAGGAGACCATCGAGACGCAGCCGATAAACATCGCGATGCCGAGCACCAGCGGAATAAATCCCATATGCAGCGCGCTCACCGCCAGCAGCCAGACGCCCATCGCGAACTGGATCACCAGCCCCGCACGGAACATCGCCAGCGGACCAAAGCGGCGCACCGCGCGGCTGTTAATCAGCGTCATCACAAACAGAAACACCACGTTCAGCGCAAAGTAGTAGCCGAAGTTCTGCGGCGAAACGTGATTGACCTCGATATAGACGAACGGGCCGGCGTTGAGAAAGGTAAACAGCCCGGCAAAAGAGAAGCCGCTCGCCAGCATATAGCTGAAGGCGCGCTTGTGGCGAAACAGCGTGACGAAGTTGCCCAGCATGGTGCGCAGGTGAAAACGCTGGCGCTGCTCTGGCCTGAGCGTCTCGCGGATCTGGGTCATCACCATCACCGTGGTGATCAGGGCGGCGATCGACAGCGTCCAGAAAATCGCGTGCCAGTCCCACGCCAGCAGCAGCCAGCCGCCGATAATCGGCGCCAGCAGCGGCGCGATGGTGGTGATCAGCATGACGAACGACATCATGCGCGAGAAATCCTCTTTCGAGTAGCTGTCGCGCATCAGCGCGTTAATCACCACGCTGGCCGCCGCGGCGGAGAGGCCGTGCAGAAAACGCATCAGGATCAGTTGATCGATAGACTGCGACAGCGCGCAGGCCGCCGCGGCGCAGGCAAAAATCAGCGTGCCGAGCACAATTACCGGCTTACGGCCGTAGCTGTCCGCCAGCGGGCCATACACCAGCTGGCCGATGGCGAATCCCAGGATATAGAGGTTGAGCGTCATCTGCACGCTGCCCGCCGCCACGCCGAATTCGCGGGCGATCTGCGGCATCGCGGGCAGATACATATCAATGGAGAGCGGCATCAACATCGCCAGCAACCCCAGAATCACCACCAGTCCTGCAGCTGAATTTTTGTCCTTGCGCACGGCCGCTCCGCTATTTCTGCTTTAACTCGTCGGGCAGGCCGACGCTGTTAATTTCATCTTCCGTCAGCGGACGATATTCGCCCGGTTCCAGATCCTCATCCAGCACGATGCCGCCGATGCGCTCGCGGTGCAAAGCGATCACGCGGTTGCCGACGGCGGCGAACATGCGCTTCACCTGGTGATAGCGCCCTTCGCTGAGGGTCAGCAGCACCTCGGTCGGGGTAATCTCCTCCATTTGCGCCGGCTGCGTCAGCGATTTTTCGCCGTGCAGCTGAATGCCGTCGGCGAACTGCTGCGCCACATCGGCGGCCACGGGATGCTCCAGCGTGACGCGATAGGTTTTCTCGCAGTGATGACGCGGCGAGGTAATCCGGTGCGACCACTGGCCGTCGTCGGTCAGCAGCACCAGACCGGTGGTGTCGATATCGAGACGGCCTGCGGCGTGCAGCTTCCACGCGGTCGGCTCTTCGATAAAGTAGAGGATGGTCGGGTGATCGGGATCGTCGGTGGAGCAGACATAGCCCTGCGGCTTGTTCAGCATAAAGTAGCGCGGCCCTACCTGCAGCTGCAGCGGGTTGCCGTCATACTCTACCTCATGCTCGGGCAGAATTTTGAAGGCGGTGTCGCGCACCACTTCGCCATTAACGGTGACTTTTTGCCCCCGGATTTCACGGCCGGCGATAGCCCGGCTGACTTCCAGTTGCTGAGAGATGAATTTGTCGAGTCGCATGAATTCGCTTTGCCTGTTACTGCGGAGGGAAACTGAAACGGGGTTTTACCCGTTGAAAAAGTGCGGGAAGTATAGCCCGAACCGAGGCTGCCGCACAGAGCCGTTCCTGCGTTTCATCCATTTTCATGGCATAATCTCGCCCGGTTTCGCAAAAGTGATCGAGCATGGCTTTTACTCTACGTCCCTATCAGCAAGACGCGGTCAACGCGACCCTCAACCATTTTCGTCGTCACGCCGAACCGGCGGTGATCGTGCTGCCGACCGGCGCCGGTAAAAGTCTGGTGATCGCCGAGCTGGCGCGACTGGCGCGCGGACGCGTGCTGGTGCTGGCGCACGTCAAAGAGCTGGTGGAGCAGAACCACAGCAAATATCAGGCCTACGGTCTGGAGGCAGATATCTTCGCCGCCGGCCTGCAGCGCAAAGAGAGCCAGCGCAAGGTGGTGTTCGGCAGCGTGCAGTCGGTGGCGCGCAATCTGGCGCAGTTCGACAACGCCTTTTCGCTGGTGATCGTCGATGAGTGCCATCGCATCAGCGATGACGACAACAGCCAGTATCAGCAGATTTTCAGCCATCTGCGCCAGCACAATCCGCAGCTGCGTCTGCTGGGACTGACGGCGACGCCGTTCCGCCTCGGCAAAGGGTGGATCTATCACTTTCACTACCACGGCATGGTGCGCGGCGATGAAAAGGCGCTGTTCCGCGACTGCATCTACGAGCTGCCGCTGCGCTATATGATCAAGCACGGCTTTCTGGTCGAGCCGGAGCGGCTCGATATGCCGGTGGTGCAGTATGACTTCAGCCGGTTGACGGCGCAGGCTAATGGCCTGTTCAGCGAGGCGGATCTTAATCGCGAGCTGAAGCAGCAGCAGCGCGTCACGCCGCATATCATCAGCCAGATCGTCGAGTTCGCCGAAGATCGGCGCGGCGTAATGGTATTTGCCTCGACGGTGGAGCACGCACGCGAAATCCTGTCGCTGCTGCCCGCCAACAGCGCGCTGATTTCGGCAGAGACGCCGGCAAAAGAGCGCGACGCCACCATCGCCGCGTTCAAGGCGCAGCAGCTGAAGTTTCTGGTCAACGTCGCGGTGCTGACCACCGGCTTCGATGCGCCGCACGTCGATCTGATCGCCATTTTGCGCCCCACCGAGTCGGTGAGCCTTTATCAGCAGATCGTCGGGCGCGGCCTGCGCCTGTCGCCGGGCAAAAGCAGCTGCCTGATCCTCGACTATGCCGGCAACCCGCACGATCTCTTTACGCCAGAAGTGGGCGCGCCGAAAGGCGCCAGCGACAATGAGCCGGTGCAGGTTTTCTGTCCCGCCTGCGGCTTCGCCAACACCTTCTGGGGCAAAACCACCGCGGACGGCATGATTATCGAGCACTTCGGCCGCCGCTGTCAGGGGGTGCTGGAAGATGACGAAGGCCACCGCGAGCAGTGCGATTTTCGCTTCCGCTTTAAGAGCTGCCCCGACTGCGGCGCGGAAAACGATATCGCGGCGCGGCGCTGCCATCAGTGCGACAAGATACTGGTCGATCCCGACGATATGCTGAAGGCGGCGCTGAAGCTGAAGGACGCGCTGGTGCTGCGCTGCGGCGGCATGACGCTGACCCACGGCCGCGACGACAAAGGCGAATGGCTGAAGGCGAGCTATTTCGACGAGGACGGCACCAGCGTCGACGAGCGCTTCCGCCTGCGCACGCCGGCGCAGCGCAAGGCGTTCGAGCAGCTGTTTATGCGGCCGCATCAGCGCGCGCCTGGCGTGCCGCTCGGCTGGCAAACCGCCGCCGACGTGGTGGCGTTGCAGCCGCTGCTGCGCCATCCCGATTTCGTGGTGGCGCGCGCCAAAGGGCAGTTCTGGCAGGTGCGCGAGAAGCTGTTTGACTATCAGGGCCGCTTCCGCCGCGCCAACGAGCTGCGCTAAACGGCGGAATCATTTGCCCGTCTCGCCCATTACCGCTATACTGCCGCCCGCTTTTGCATTCGCATTAGCCTTTGAACAACCCTCCTGCTGCTGGGTCGCCTGTAGCAGGAATTATTAAAGAGACATTACGATGTTCACTATCAACGCAGAAGTACGTAAAGAGCAGGGTAAGGGTGCGAGCCGCCGCCTGCGCACAGCGAACAAATTCCCGGCCATCATCTATGGTGGTAATGAAGCCGCTGTTTCTATCGAACTGGATCACGACAACGTGATGAACCTGCAGGCGAAGCCTGGTTTCTACACCGACGTTCTGACCATTGTTGCTGATGGAAAAGAAACCAAAGTTAAAGTGCAGGCTGTTCAGCGTCACCCGTTCAAGCCAAAACTGCACCACATCGACTTCGTGCGCGCGTAATCGCCTGCGAATCGAGATAAAAAACGCCGCGTATGCGGCGTTTTTTTTGCCCGGCGGAAGGCTACTTGCCGCTGGTGCGGCGCTGCAGCTGATCGCGCAGGTTCGGCGGCGTGCCTTTGATGGTCAGGGTGTCGGTGGCCGGATCCCAGAAGATGCGCTCGCCCAGCAGCGCGGCGTCAAAGCTCAGCGTCAGACCGCCGCCGCTGCCGGCGAATTTGGTCAGCTGGCGCAGCGTGCTGCGATCCGCCGGAAAGTGCTCTTCCAGCTCATAGCCCTGCTCCTGGGTAAAGGCCTGAAACGATTTCTCGCCCAGCGGCGGCAGCTCCTTCGACAGATCCTCCAGCGCAATCTCCTCGCCCGCCTGCAGCTGCTCGTTGCAGTAGCTGTAGACCTGCTGGCGATAGTTCTGCCGCTCGCTCTTGTCGAGTTCTGACTCCGCGCAGTAGTCGTCCACCGCCTGCAGCAGGCCGCGGTTCTGCGCTTTGGCGTCGAGGCCGACGCTGGCGCCGAGGAAATCCATAAAGAAATCGGCGACCTTGCGCCCTACTCGCCCGCGCAGAAAGGTCAGATAGCGGGTGGAGTCAGGCGTCAGCTCCCATTCGGTCAGATCGATGCGCGCCACGATATCCGCATGGTTGATGTCGAGATAGTGGGTGCTGCTGATATCCAGCTGCTCGTTGACGCGCATGCTGCTCTGGCTGTTGAGCACCGCCACCAGCAGATACTCCACCGCCAGATAGCGGTAGTGAACAAACAGTACCACGCCGCCTTCGGCGAAGGGATATTTCGCCAGCTCGTCGCGCAGCCGGCCGGTGGCCGCGCGGCTGAACGCCAGGAAGTCATCGTTGCCCTTCCGGCAGTTGCGCAGCGCCTCCGCCAGTTCGCTCTCTTCGTTGAACAGACCGTAGGCTTTATTTTTGGCGCTGTAGACGCGGTGCAGCTCTTCTACCATCGCTTCCACGGTGGCGTTGGCGGGCAGCAGCGTATCGCGCAGCACCAGCTCAAGCTGGTTCTCGTCGCGTTTGATTAGCTGGTGCAGGGCAATCTGGTCGATATCCAGACTCATGATAGACTCTCCTTTTGGTTCAGGCGCGTATTCAAACACCGCCCGCATCGGCTTTCAACTCCATGCGATAGCCGATCGATGCGCTTTCGATAAAATTGCGGTAAAAACCCTGTTGTTACGGTACTATATCGCCTTTTGAAACGAGATTAGTCGACGATATGCCACAATCATCCCGCTACAGCGACGAACGCGTGGAAAAACTCCTCGCGCAACTGGCCCAGGTGCTGCAGAAAGACAACGCACCGACCGACCTTTCCCTGATGGTGCTGGGAAATATGGTGACCAACGTCATCAACAGCGACGTCGCGCCGGCGCAGCGCCGCTCGCTGGCCCGCTCCTTCGCGGAAGCCCTGCAGGCCTCCGTGCGCGACGACAACGCCCATTAATTAGCTGATTTGACCGCATAATATGGTAACCAACCGGCAGCGCTACCGCGAAAAAGTCTCCCAGATGATCAGCTGGGGGCACTGGTTTGCTCTGTTTAATATTCTCTTCGCGTTGATTTTAGGCAGCCGCTATCTGTTGGTCGCCGACTGGCCTGCGTCGCTCGCCGGGCGCGTTTACGCCTTCAGCAGCTGGATTGGCCACTTCAGCTTTATTGTTTTCGCCGTCTATCTGCTGGCAATTTTCCCGCTCACCTTTGTGGTGATGTCGCAGCGGCTGCTGCGCGTGCTGTCGGCGATTATCGCCACCGTCGGCCTGACGCTGATTATGGTGGACAGCGCGGTGTTCAACCGCTTCCATCTCCACCTCAATCCGGTGGTGTGGGAGCTGGTGGTCAACCCCGACCAGAGCGAGATGGCGCGCGACTGGCAGCTGATGTTTATCAGCGTGCCGCTGATTTTCCTGGTGGAGATGCTGTTCGCCACCTGGAGCTGGCAGAAGCTGCGCAGCCTGAACCGGCGTTCGTTCGGCAAGCCGCTGGCGGCGCTGTTTATCTGCGCCTTCTTCGCCAGCCATCTGCTCTATATCTGGGCCGACGCCAACTTCTATCGCCCGATCACCATGCAGCGCGCTAACCTGCCGCTCTCTTATCCGATGACCGCGCGCCGCTTCCTGGAGCGTCACGGTCTGCTGGACGCGCAGGCCTATCAGCAGCGCCTGATCCAGCAGGGCGATCCTGAGGCGGTGTCGGTGCAGTATCCGCTTAGCGACATTAGCTTCCGCGACGGCGGCACGCGCAATAACCTGCTGGTGATCACCGTAAAAGGGCTGAACGGCGGCGATATGGCAAAAAGCCTGCCGCAGCTTAATCAGTTCGCCCGCGATAACCTGCGCTTTACCCAGCACTACAGCGCGGGCGACATCCCGGAAAAAGGGCTGTTCGGCCTGTTCTACGGCATTTCCGCCAGCTATATGGACGGCGTGCTGGCGGCGCGCATGCCGTCGGCGCTGCTGGGCGCCTTAAGCGCGCAGGGCTATCAGTTCGGGCTGTTCTCGTCGGAGGGCTTTAACCAGCCGCTCTATCGCCAGGCGTTGCTGACCGATTACACCCTGCCCGCTACCGACAGCCAGCCTAACGCCAGCACGGTCGCCCAGTGGCAGAGCTGGCTGAACGGCCAGAAAGGCGACGGCAATCCGTGGTTCTCCTGGCTGGCGCTGGACGGCGCGGATCTCAGCGGCACGACGGCGAAAACGCGTCAGCGCAGCTATCTGCGCCAGGCGGCGGCGATCGACGATCAGATCCACAACGCGCTCGCCACGCTGGAACAGCGCGATCTGCTGAAAAACACCGTGGTGGTGATCACCGCGCAGCAGGGCCTTGCGCTGGACGGCAACCTCGGCAGCGTGGGCAACCGCGCCAACCTGCAGGTGCCGCTGGTGATCCACTGGCCGGATACGCCGGCGCAGACCATTGACCGCCTGACCGACCATCAGGATGTGATGGCGACGCTGATGCAGCGTCTGCTACACGTGCGCACCAGCCCGGTGAACTATTCGCAGGGGGAAGATCTGTTCGCCGCGCAGCGTCGGCATGACTGGGTCGCCAGCAGCGAGGATAACCGTCTGGTGGTGACCACGCCGCAGGTAACGCTGGTGCTCAACAATAACGGCAGCTATCGCGCCTATGACGCGCAGGGCAACGCCCTGAAGGATCATAAGCCGCAGCTGGCGCTGTTGCTGCAGGTGCTGACGGAAGAGAAGCGTTTTATCGCTAACTGATTATTTATGAGGCAGTTAGACGGCTGCTGCTTGCATTCCGCCAGAGAAACAGTAGACTAAGCCCCACTGTTCGGCACGTAGCGCAGCCTGGTAGCGCACTGTCATGGGGTGTCAGGGGTCGGAGGTTCAAATCCTCTCGTGCCGACCAAAATTCCCAACTAAAGCAGCCTGTTAAGGCTGCTTTTTTTATGTCTGTCGTAAGCCTTTTCTCCCTTTGTCCCCAGACGCACCCGTTCTGCATCCTGCCTTCCATCCCCAGTACGCTGAAACATGGTCTATACTCATCACTGTGTGGGGAACGAAGAGGAGAGTTTATGCATTACATTGAAAAAGACGATCCAAACAACGCGCCCGAGTCAGGCGATAAACGTCCTGAACCGGATCAGAAGCAGTAACCCACAAAGGTCGCCTCGCGCGGCCTTTCTAATGCCTGCCGTGCGGGAAGTAAATTAGGATTATCGCCATTTTCCTTCACTATTGTTAATGCCTTCAAACGCTTACTCTGTGCAACTCCCCCCGATCGACCTCACAAAAACCGCAAGCCGCCGCATTCCTTAACCGTACTGAAACAAAAATGTCATAAAAAATCCTTATTCTGTAGCCTCTGAATTGCCAACGGATATCATTATGGTTATCAAAGCGAAAAGCCTGCAGGATGCAGAAGAACTGCTGCACTCAGGCGTCAGCAAAGTGGAACTGGCTTATAACATCGGCAGCGACGATTTTTTCCGCCTCGCCTCGCGCTGGTGCGATCGCGGCGCACGCATTACCAAAGGTCATCACCATTTCGTCGTTTCCGTAAAGGGTTTCGCCATTCCGCCTAACGACTAGGTGATTGCCCTGACCATGGCGGGCTGCTTTAATGCCCTTTTGCGCGCTGCCGTGGGACCCCATGAATCTTCAGAACCGCTCTCTGCCGCCTCCGCCAGGCGGCTTTATTGTTTCCGCGCAGCTGCGCGGCGGCGACTGCGCGCTGGCGCAGGCACGCTTCGACCTTAGCCGCTATGAAGAACATTTTGCCGCCGACTGGAACCTGCCCGTTCCGCCCGCGCTGCGACAGGCGGTAAAAAAGCGCCGCGCCGAGTACCTTGCCAGCCGCTGGCTCGCGCGCGAGGTGATGGGCCGGTTCGGCATCCCCGACTTCTTATTGCAGAACCACAGCGACCGCTCGCCCATCTGGCCCACGGGCATGCGCGCCTCGCTGTCGCACACCGACGGCGCGGTGGCGCTGGCCGTAACGCAGCAGCCGCGCTGCATCGGCGTCGACATCGAAAGCGTGATGAGTCTGCGCACCGCCGAAGAGACCGCCTCGGTGCTGATGAGCGCTGAAGAGGAGGCGCGGCTGTGCGCGCTGCCGCTGCCTTTTTCATCGGCTGCTACCCTGCTCTTTTCTCTTAAAGAGAGCCTGTATAAAGCACTGTGGCCGCAGCTGCATCAGCCGATGGACTTCCTTCAGGCCAGCCTGCTGGAGGCAGATCTCGCCGCGGGTAAAGCCGTGCTCGCGCTAAACCACAGCTTTAGCGCAGAGTTTACCGCTGGTACGCGGCTGGAGGCGGAATTTCAGCTGGAGGCGGATCGGGTGCTGACGCTGCTGACCCATCCTGTGGCGGGCAATAAAAAACCGGCTTAGCAAAGGGGCTAAGCCGGTACAAACACAAGACGACAGAAAATATTCCAGGGAGGCAAAAACCGCTGTTTTTGCTGAGGTCAGCTTAACGCCTGCAGCGGACGCTGCGCCACTAACCCTTTCCGCTAAGCTTTTTCATCCTGTTGATAAGCCACGTCGGTGCGCTGCACCGCGTCGAGGGTCGCCATGTCGCGCTCGCGGCCGGTCAGCTCGCTGAGTTTGCCTTCGCGCATCTCCAGCAGACGGTCGGCGTGGATAAAGTAGTGATCGTCGTGGCTGATGGCGAAGACGGTTTTACCGGAGGCCTGCAGCCAGGGCAGCAGTTCACGGTAGAAGATGCGGCGGAAATGCGGATCCTGATCCGCCGCCCACTCGTCCAGCAGCAGCACGTCGCGCTCCTCCGCCGCCGCCAGCAGCAGCGCAACCCGCTTGCTCTGCCCTTTCGACAGCTGCAGATTGAGGATTTTATTGCCCTCGATTTTCAGCTTGTCCTGCATTTTCAGCCGCTCAAGCCAGGCCTGCACCAGCTTAGGATTGGCCGGCACGCCTTCCCGTCCAATCAGCCGATCGAACAGATGCACGTCGGTAAACACCGCCGAGAAGTGTTTGCGCCAGCGGTCAAGCTCGTCCACGCCGATCGGCTTGCCGTCCAGCAGCAGCGTGCCGCCGTGCGGCTGATAGAGCCCCGTCAGCAGCATCGCCAGCGTTGACTTGCCGCTGCCGTTGCCGCCGATAAGAAACACCAGCTCGCCGCGCCGCAGCGTCAGGTTGATCGGGCCAACCTCAAAGCCGTTTTGCCCATAGTGGAACCGGACGTCGCGCAGCTCCAGCGTGCGCCACTCCGCCAGCGGCGGCAGCGTATGGAAGCCCTCCTGATAAGGCGCGAGGTCAAAGGCGTTAAGCTTGCGGAACGCCACCTGGGCGCTGATCAGCGTCGGCAGCGCGCCCACCGCCGACAGCAGCGGCGTGCGCAGGAACAGCAGCGTCAGCGAGAAGGTGGCCGCCACCGCGGTGTTGGCCCAGCCCAGGCTGTTGGCCATAAAAAACACCATGCCGATGGCGCCGAGCGTCATGATATTCGACCAGTTCACCGCGCTGAGGTGATAGGTGTCAGCGCGCACGATATGGTGGCGATAGGCGTTCGCATCCTCCTGATAAACGGTTTCGTAGATCAGCTGGGCGCGCTCGCGGTTCAGGTGCAGTTCTTTGCGCCCTTCCGTCACCGTCTGGAAATCACGGTAGAGATCGTCTTCCACCTCGCGCAGTTTCGCCATATGGCGGTAGACGCGCGACACCAGCAGCCAGCCGCCCACCAGCGTCACCGCCATCCACAGGCTGGAGACCAGCAGCATTTTAGGCGAGAGCCAGGCGAGATAGAGCGCGGAGCCCAGCGTAATGATGACGCCCTGAATCAGCTCCGGCAGGCGCACAAAGGCGATGGTGATGGCGCGGATGTCGCTGGTCAGTCCTGCCAGCAGCTGCGCGTTACCGATCTGCTCCAGCCGTTCGACGCGCGTATCCAGTATGCGTTTGATAAATTCGCCGCGCAGCCGCCAGACAAAGCGGTGTCCCAGCAGCGTCAGCGCCAGCTGGGCGGCGAGCGTGACTGCCATCAGCAGCACCAGCTGTAGCAAAAAGCCGAGCAGCACGGAGAAAGAGCTATTGATGGCCGAGATCATTTCGCTGTTGATATAGGCGATCATGGCGATGCCGAGCACGGCGCTAAGCAGCGTCAGCAGAATGACGCCAATAAAAGGCCAGCGAAACTGGTGAAAAACAACGTTGAGCAACGCCATACAGAGGTCCAGCAGTCAGGAAAGCAGCCAGCAGTTTAAAGCGATGCGGAATGATAGCAATAGTTATTCGCAACCGCGCCTAGAAGGCGCGGCGGAAGGTCAGATTGTAGCGAAAGGCGCCGGTCAGCGGATGATCGCCAGGCTTGAGCGGCAAAATGCCGTGATAGCGCAGGCGCGACGGCCCGCCCCAGACCACCACGTCGCCGTGCTCCAGCAGCACGCGCTGCGTGGCGTCGCCGCGCGCGAAGCCGCCGAACTGAAACACCGCAGGCAGGCCCAGCGACACCGACACGATCGGCTGACGCAGATCTTTCTCATCTTTGTCCTGATGCAGCGACAGCTTCGCCCCTGGTTCATAGCGGTTAATCAAACAGGCGTCGGGATTGAACTGCGGAAAACCCGCCTCGCGCGCGCAGTCAAGCGCCAGCTGACGCAACAGCGGCGGCATCGGCGGCCATTTACGGCCATTCTCCGCATCCTGTTCGCTGTACTGATAGCCGCGCGCATCGCTCGACCAGCCGAAGTCGCCGCAGTTGGTCATCGCCACCGACATACGATGGCCGCCCGGCGTGATGCGGTGATAAAACGGGTTCTGCTGCGCCACCGCCAGAATCGCCGCCATCAGCGCCGGGGCGTCATCGCGCGCGCGGCGGCGCAGGATCGCCGCACCGTCGGCCAGCGGCTCCTGCCAGGGTGCTTCATCGCTAAACAGGTCCAGCATGGTTGCTCCTTACTTCGCGTTGTCGTCAATCAGAAAAGCGGAAAACTGCGGCGACATCCAGCTGACGAATTTATCGCCCTCTTTGCTGATCAGGTAAACCGCCAGATGCTGCTGCAGCGCCAGCGCTTTCGCCTTTTCGCTGCCCAGCACCATCAGGCCGGTGTCCCAGCCGTCCGCCTCCAGCGCCGTGGTGGCAATCACCGTGGCGGAGACCAGCTTATGCTCGATGGGACGCCCGGTCGCTGGATCGATCACGTGCGAAATGCGTTTGCCATCCAGTTCATAATAGTTGCGATAGCTGCCCGAGGTGCTGATGCCGTGCCCCTGCAGATCGACGCGCGCCTGTACGGCGTTCTCGCTATCGGTGGGCTTCTGGATCGCCACGCGCCACGGCTGGCCCTGCGCGTTGCGGCCGCGGCTCAGCACCGCGCCGCCCACCGACACCAGATAGTTATTGATCCCTTCGCGCTCCATCAGACGCGCCAGATGATCGGTGGCGTAGCCTTCACCCATGGTAGAGAGATCCACATAGAGACCGGGCAGATCTTTCTGCAACCACTGCCCTTCTACCGTTTCGATCACCCGCAGGTGCGCCAGGCCGGTTTGCGCCTTTGCGGCGGCGATCTCCGCATCTGTCGGGGTATGCGCGGGCGGTTTCGCCGGACCGAAGCCCCACAGATTGACCAGCGGCCCCACGGTGATATCCATCGCGCCGTGGGTTGCTGCGCCGATGCGCAGCGCCTCGGTGACGATATCCGCCATGTCGGCGCTCACCGGCTGCGGCGCGCTGCCCTGATAGCGGTTAAAGCGCGACAGCACGGAGTCAGGTTTCCAGGTAGAGAGCGTCTGGTCATCCTGATCGAGCTGCTGCTGGATCGCCTGCTGCAGCGACGGCTGGCGCGCGGCGTCGACGCCCGCCAGCGTGACGCGCCACACCGTGCCCATGGTTTTTCCTTCCAGCACCGTCGCCTGTGGCGGCTTATCGCAGGCGCTGAGCGCGCCAACCGCCAGTGTCATTAGCAGAATATTCCAGTATCGCATTCTTCTCTCATCTGTAACGCTGTGTTCCAGCGCGAAACAAAGCATAAATCGTTGGTAAAATAATCAAAAGCGGGTTGTCAACCCGCGCGGCCTGGCGCAGCATCTGGCCTGTTCCGGCCGATAACAGGAGGCATCTATGATCTATCTGACTCTCGTCCTTGCAGGCGGCGTTTTTATTTTCAGCGTGGTTAAAGCGCTGCAGCAGCGGCGGCAAAAGCGGCTTAACTACGGCGCTGCGCGCCAGCGCTGAGCAGCGCCTGCACCAAAATGCTGCGGCAGTGTAGCAAAATCAGCGACGCATCCGTGGCTGTGAGAGCCATTAAGCTGGCATGAAAGCTGCACGGTTTAACCCGGGTTTATTTCCGGGAGGTGCAGCATGCGTAAATCATCGTCAGAATTGAATCAGTGGCAGCAGTGGCTGAGTTTTTCCGCCTTTACCCTGGCGGGCACGGGATTTGAGGGCAGCGCGCCGCCGCAGCCCAAAACGCCACGGACGACCAGGCGGAAGCGCGCGCTTTCTGCCTGATTAGAGGCCCAGTTGGCTCAGGCCGGGATGGTCGTCCGGCCGTCTGCCGAGCGGCCAGTGGAACAAACGTTCGCTGGCCTCAATCGGCAAATCGTTGATGCAGGCGAAACGCTCCACCATCAGGCCATCCGCGCCGAAGCGCCAGTTTTCGTTGCCATAGCTGCGGAACACATTGCCGCTGTCGTCATGCCACTCATAGGCAAAGCGCACCGCCAGCCGATCCTCATGCCATGCCCACAGCTCTTTGATCAGTCTATAATCCAGCTCTTTCGCCCATTTACGGCTGAGGAACGCTACCACCGCATCACGCCCCTGTACCTCTTCGCTGCGGTTGCGCCAGCGCGTATCCAGACTGTAAACCTGCGCAACCCGCAGCGGATCGCGGCTGTTCCAGGCGTCTTCCGCCATACGCACTTTCTCTGTGGCACTCTGTTGGTTAAACGGAGGAAGCAGCATTGTTATCTCCTGTAAAGGTTGTTGGCATGTAGACAGGTTTGTCTACTTGCATTACTCTGCTGCATGTAGACAATTCTGTCTACTCAAATTTACCAGGATTGATTATGCTCGCTCCGCTCCCGTTCGATCCCGATGCCGCCGCCCGCGACCGCCTCCTCGTCACAGCGCAGCGGCTGTTCTATCAGCAGGGCATTCGCGCCACCGGCATCGATCGGGTGATCGCCGAGGCGGGCGTCACCAAGGTCACCTTTTACCGCCATTTTCCCAGCAAAAATCAGCTTATTTTAGCGGTGCTGGCGCAGCGGCATCAGCGCTGGATGGCCGGCTTTCAGCAGGCGCTGAATAGCACGCCTGCGCTGCGCGACGCGCTGCCCGCTGCGCTGAAAAGCTGGTTCGACGAAGCGGACTTTCGCGGCTGCGCCTTTATCAACGCCAGCGCCGAGCTGGGCGAGAGCCTGCCCGAAGTGACCGAGCTGATCCAGCAGCATAAGCGGGAGATGGCAGAGACGATCGCGCTGAAGCTGGCAGAAAGCGAACGGTGGAAAAGCGGACAGATTATGCTGCTGGCAGAAGGTGCCATCGTGCGGGCGCAGCTGGGGGAAAAATCAGAGAGGATCGCGGCGGATATGACGGCCGCGCTGGCGGCGATCCTGCCAGCGGGAGCGTAGCCCGCAGGCTACGCTCCTGGGCGGTTTAGAACTGATAAACCAGACCCAGCGCCACGGTGTCATCGGTATTGATGCCAGCCGCGTCGGTGAAGTCGTTGTCGTCCATCAGGTTGATCTGGTAATCAACGTAGGTCGACATGTTTTTGTTGAAGTAGTAGGTCGCGCCGACATCAACATATTTTTTCAGGTTCTGTTTGCCCCAGTTCTGAATGTCGGTGCCGCGTGAGGTCACGAACGCCAGAGACGGACGCAGGCCGAAGTCGAACTGATACTGCGCCACCAGCTCCCAGTTGTCCGCTTTATCTGCGAAGCCGTAAACGTCATCGCTGGAGGAGCCGAAGCGCGTCGCATTAAAGGAACGGCTGTACATCGCCGCCAGGTAGATGTTGTTGGCGTCATACTTCAGGCCGCCGGTGTAGACTTCTGCCTTGTCGCCGCGACCCAGAATAGCCGGATCGCCGCCGTTCTGGTTGTTGGTGCGATCCGATGAGAACATCGCCGCGCCGATACCGAAACCAGAGCCGAGATCGTAGGTGGTGCTCAGACCCCAGCCGTCGCCATTCTCGCCCAGCACGTCACGGCCAGAGGTTTCGCGGCTCGGATTGTCGTTTTTACCCTGATACTGCACGGCGAAGTTCCAGCCATCCACCAGACCGAAGAAGTTGGAGTTGCGATAGGTCGCCAGGCCGTTGCTGCGCTGGAACATAAAGTTGTCCGCGCCGTAGGTGTCGCCGCCGAACTCTGGCAGGACGTCGGTCCATGCGCCGATGTCGTACGCCACGCCGTAGTTACGGCCGTAGTCGAACGAGCCGGCGTCGCCGAATTTGATACCGGCGAAGCCAACGCGGGTGTAGCTGTTAGCGGTGCCTTCGCTTTCCGCGGTGTTCAGCGCTGCCTGGTACTCCCACTGGCCGTAACCGGTCAGCTGTTCGGAAATCTGGGTTTCGCCTTTAAAACCGAAGCGCAGGTAAGACTGATCGCCGTCATTACCGTCGTTATCTGAGAAATAGTGCAGACCATCTACTTTACCAAACAGGTCTAATTTGTTGCCGTCTTTGTTGTAAATTTCCGCTGCGCTTGCAGAACCCGCTGCAACCAGCAGCGCAGGGATCATCAGGGAGAGAACGCGACGTTTCATTTTATTGCCCTCTGTTATGTGCCTTATTTTTTTGCCACTGCATGCTGAATGTTTAAAATTCAGCCGGCACGCCATTGTGTTTTTATAAAGGGCAATAAGCTATCACGAAAATGCTACGAAATTTCCAAAACTGTTGCATAATGCGAAACAGTTATTTCCGAATGTAAATATTGCGGAATGAATAACCAGCACGTATCGGTAAAAATTATCGCACAAAATATCAAACGATATTTTAAACTATTACTTTCAGTGCGTTACATGAGGTTCCATCTGAGCACTGAATGATAAAACATATTCACCATCTGGTAATACAATAGATCCCGCTATCATCATTTATTTCATTATTACCTTCATTCACCCCGAATGAGATGTTTACCCTAATTATTCCTGCCGGACCTGTATGTCCGGCTTTTTTTTGTCCGTAATTTACCCTCTCCTGCCCGCTGCCGATAATGTTAATTATCCGGGTTAAAATAACGCCGCTTCTTTTTGCCGTTAATCGCTAATAATCGCACGTCAGGTTAATTTAGCGGATGAATATTTCCCCACTTAATTTATCACCGTAATAAAGCGCCTCTTCGGCGGCTTATTTCTGTTCGCTGCCACACGGTACGTCGCTAAAGCGCCCGCCTGCTTTTTTGACGCTGCCTGTTTGCCAGGAAAGTTCTGGAAAAGCACAGCGGTCCGGCAAAAGTCGTTAAAATGCGCATTTTATTGTCAACTTACGCCGGGCTGACGCCGATCGAGCGCGCATGCGGCTGCGGCTTTGATGCTACACTTCGTCGCTTTGATACTCATGAATAACACTATGACCGCACTGGACGCCGCATCACCCGGAAAACTTCACAGTCGTGTTGCGCTGGGAACACGCACGGTTTTTCTTATCGCCGGCCTTGGCATGTCTTCCTGGGCGCCGCTGGTGCCGTTCGCCAGCCAGCGTCTGCAGCTCAGCGGCGCGTCGCTCGGCGCTCTGCTGCTCTGTCTGGGCATGGGATCGCTGGCGGCGATGCCGCTGACCGGATCGCTGGTGGGACGCTTCGGCTGCCGCCGCGTGATGCTCCTCTCCACGCTGATCGTGCTGGCGACCCTGCCGCTGCTGGCGACGCTGGAGGTGATGTGGATGATGGCGGCGACGCTGATTGTGTTCGGCGCCGGGCTGGGCATGCTGGACGTGGCGATGAACGTGCAGGCGGTCGAGGTGGAGAAAGCGGCGCGCAGGCCGATGATGTCCGGCTTTCACGGCTTCTTTAGCCTCGGCGGCATTCTCGGCGCGGGCGCGATCAGCCTGTTGCTGAGCGTCGGCCTATCGCCGCTGCTCTCGGTGGCGCTGGTGCTGCTGCTGATGCTGCTGCTGCTGTTCGCCAGCCTGCCAACGCTGATGAGCACGCGTCTGCATCAGCCCGATCAGCCGTGGCTGGTGGTGCCGCGCGGCTTCGTCGCCTTTCTCGGCCTGCTCTGCTTTATTCTGTTTCTTGCCGAAGGCGCGGTGCTCGACTGGGGCGCGCTGCTGCTGCTGCAGCGTCCCGGCATGTCGACCGCCCACGCCGGGCTGGGCTACGCCGTCTTCTCCGTGGCGATGACACTCGGCCGCCTGACCGGCGACAGCATCATCCAGCGCTTCGGCCGTTTTCCCGTAATGCTGGCGGGCGCGCTGACGGCGTCGGCCGGGCTGGCGATGGCGGTTTTTCTTCCCTCGCCGCAGGCGGCGCTGCTCGCCTTTCTGCTGGTGGGCTTTGGCCTGGCCAATACCGTGCCGATGCTGTTCAATGCCGTCGGGAATCAACAGGATATGCCGGCAAATCTGGGGATTTCCGCCATGACAACGCTGGGATATGCGGGTATTCTCTCAGGTCCGGCTTTAATCGGATTTATTTCTCAATGGCTGAGCCTCAGCGGTGCCTTTCTGCTCATCGCGCTGCTGCTGTTGGCTGTGGCCGCCAGTGCCCGACTGGTTGCGCGATGATTTCAGGTGCCTGAAACACTATGTTGTATAAGTTCCCGCTGACATCCGGCAATGTCACCCGCTTTTTTGTGGTTTTCAATCTGGTGCTGCTGCTGGCGCTGGGCTTTATGGTGCATAACTCGGTCAATGCCTGGCTGACCGAGAAACGCTACGCCATGACCGATCTGGCGCGCGCGACGCAAAAGCGCATCGACGCCTACCGCTTCGCCACCTGGCAAATCTATGAGAATCTCGCCACCAGCGCGGCGGGCAGCTCGCCCAACAGCAGCCTGCAGGAGACGCGGCTGCGCCCGGACGTCTACTATCTGGAGAAAACCCGCCGTAAGACCGAGGCGTTGATCTTCGGCTCGCACGACGGCAGCACGCTCGATATGACCATGCGCATGTCGAGCTATCTCGATACGCTGTGGGGCGCCGAAAACCCGACCTGGTCGATGTACTTTCTCAACGGGCAGGACAACAGCCTGATTATGATTTCAACGCTGCCGCTGAAGGATATGGCGACGCGTTATAAAGAGAGCGCCATCAGTTCGCTGGTGGATGGCCGCCGCGCCGAGATGCTGCAGCAGGCGAACGCACTGGACGAGCGCGAAAGCTTCTCGCCGCTGCGCCATTTCGCCTTTCAGAACGATCACTACTTTACGCTGCGCACCACCTTTAACCAGCCGGGCCATCTGGCGACGGTGGTGGCTTTCGACCTGCCGCTTAACGATCTGATCCCGCAAAATATGCCGCTAGAGAACTTCCAGCTGCGCCAGGACGCCACGCCGGCCGCCGCCAGCGATCAGGAAGAGAACGAAAGCACGCAGATCGCCCTGGTGAACCCTAACCTGGAGATCGCCGCCACGCTGCCGAGCACGCCGCTGCAGCTGGTCTATCGCGTGCCGCTGACCAGCCTGATCGTCGACACGCTGCATAATTTGCTGTGGCCGCTACTGGTGAACCTGCTGCTGTTTCTGCTCTCTTTCGCCGGCATGACCCTGCTGCGCCAGCAGTCGCTGCGCCCGAGCGAAAACCAGAGCGCAGAGCTGGACTCGCTGCGCGTGCTGAATGAAGAGATCGTCGCCAGCCTGCCGGTCGGCCTGCTGGTCTATGACTTCGCCAGCAACCGCACCATCCTCAGCAATAAGATCGCGGAACATCTTTTGCCGCATCTGAATCTGCAAAAGATCATTAATATGTCCGACCAGCATCAGGGCGTGCTGCAGGCGACCATCAATAACGAAGTGTATGAGATCCGCCATGCGCGCAGCGTGCTGTCGCCGCATACCCAGCTGTTTTTAATGCGCGATCAGGATCGCGAGCTGCTGGTGAATAAAAAGCTGCAGAAGGCGCAGCAGGTGCTGGATCGCAACCATCAGATGCGGCAGCAGCTGCTGCAAAACCTCGGCCATGCCCTGAACCGGCCGCTGGAAAAGGTGGTGGCGCAGCTGGTGCAGCTCAGCCAGCGCGACGAAGATGAAACGGTGCTGGATCTGCTGGACGAAAGCCAGGGCCTGGCGCGGCTGGTTGACGATATCGTGCTGCTTAACCGGCTGGAGGCGCACGACTGGTCGCCCGACGCCAGCCGCTTCAACCTGCAGGAGCTGCTGGACGAGATCGCGCTGGAGAGCCTGCCGCTGATGCGCCGCAAAGGGCTGTCGCTGGTGGTGAACAATCAGCAGCCCAACGATGAGCAGCGCTTCGGCGACCGCCGCGCGCTGCGTAAAGTGCTCGCCACGCTGATGCACTATGCGCTGACCACCACGCGCTGGGGCAAGATTTCCCTGACGGTCAGCGCCGACGAGGCGCATCCGGACCGCCTGCTGATCCAGCTGGTGGACACCGGCGCGGGACTGAGCGTCGACGAGCTGGCCAACGCTGACTTCCCGTTCCTCGGCGAAACCAGCCAGGATCGCTACGGTCAGGCGTCGGGCATGGCCTTTTTCCTCTGCAAACAGCTCTGCAAGCAGATGGGCGGCAGCCTGGAGATTATCGCCAAACCGGATATCGGCACGCGCTATAACATTCAGCTTCCGCTGGCGCTGGAGCCGCGGCCGGAAGAGGAAGAGGAGAAACTGCTGGACGGCGTGACCGCGCTAATCGATATCGCGGTTGAGGACGTGCACAAAATCGTCTGTCGCCATCTGGAGAACTGGGGCGCGCGCTGCCTGACGCCCGAAGAGCGGCTGTCAGGCCAGGAACATGACGTACTGGTGACCGACGATCCGGCCAGGCTGAGCGGCTGGGCGCTGCTGCTGGCGGAAGATGAGCTGGGTCACCATGCGCTAAACGATCGGCAATATCGGGTCAACTTCAATCTCAGCAACGCGCTGCAGGATGCGCTGCTGGCCCTGATTGAGAATCAGCTGGCCCATGATTCAATGGAGGAGAGTACAGAGGACGAGGAGTTAACCCCGCTGCTCAGCGGCGGCTATTTCCAGCTGTTTACCGAGACAGTACCGCCTGATGTAAAGAGACTGTATACTGAGTCGGCGGAAAAGGACTACGCCATGCTTGCTCAGACAGCGCATCGCCTGAAAGGCGTGTTTGCCATGCTTAACCTGACGCCGGGCAAACAGCTTTGTGAAGAGTTAGAACAGCACATCAAAGCATGTGACGATTCAAACATTACAAATACCACCAGTGACATCGACACTTACGTCAATGAACTGCTGCAGCAAGGTAACCAATAAGATGAATAACTTAAATGTAATTATTGCCGATGACCATCCAATTGTTCTTTTCGGTATCCGAAAATCTCTGGAACAAATTGAATGGGTCAACGTTGTAGGTGAGTTCGAAGACTCAACAGCACTGATTAACAGCTTGTCAAAACTCGACGCCAACGTTCTGATCACCGATCTCTCCATGCCTGGCGAGAAATATGGCGACGGCATTACCCTGATCAAATACATCAAACGTCACTACCCGGATCTGTCGATTATTGTTCTAACCATGAACAACAACCCGGCAATCCTCAGCGCCGTGCTGGATCTGGATATCGAAGGCATCGTGCTGAAACAGGGCGCGCCGACCGATCTGCCGAAAGCGCTGGCTGCCCTGCAAAAAGGCAAGAAGTACACGCCGGAAAGCGTGGCGAAACTGCTGGAGAAGATCAGCGCTGGCGGCTATGGCGACAAGCGTCTGTCGCCGAAAGAGAGCGAAGTGCTGCGTCTGTTCGCTGAAGGCTTCCTGGTGACGGAGATCGCCAAGAAACTGAACCGCAGCATTAAAACCATCAGCAGCCAGAAGAAGTCGGCGATGATGAAGCTGGGCGTCGATAACGATATCGCCCTGCTGAACTACCTCTCCTCTGTCAGCGCCACTCAGGTAGAAAGAGACTAAAGCCTCTGTCAGGCGGCGCGTTCGCGCCGCCTCTCTTTTATCACGCTCTGACCGCCCCTACCCTTCCCGCGTCTTCCTCACGCGCTCCGCATAGACCGCCAGCGTGGTTTTCAACACGTCCAGCGTCACCGGCTTCGACAAGCAGTTATCCATGCCCGCTTCCATACAGCGCTGCTTCTCTTCCGCCAGCGCATTCGCAGTCACGCCGATCACCGGGAAAACGTGACCCAGCTGACGCAGGCGCTGCGTCAGGCGATAGCCATCCATATTCGGCATATTGACGTCGCTCAGCACGATATCGATCTCGCTGCGGCTGATGACGTTGAGCGCATCGACGCCGTCCTGCGCGGTTTTCACCCGATAGCCCAGCGTGCCGAGCTGTTCCGACAGCAGCATACGGTTGATGGGGTGATCGTCGACGATCAGGATCAGGATGTCGTCGTTGCTGATCACCTCTTCCGTCGGCGCGGTGAGCGGCAGGCTCGCCGCCGTGTCACTCTGAATGGCGATGCGGTAGATGCGCGCCAGCAGGCTCGGCAGCTCATGCGGCGTTGCGGTGCTGTGCACCCAGCGGCCCGGCGCAATTTCACGCGGCATGTCGATATGCGCGCCGCTGAAGACGACCACCGCGTGCAGCGGCTGTTCGCCCTCCGGCTCGTAGTCAGTGATCAGCACGTCGTCGCTGCCCGGCTTGCCGTTATAGGGCAGGATCTGGATGCCCTGCTGCTGCAGATCGCGCTCGATAAAGCTGGCGAGATAGTCGTTGCGCATGTCGATCCACAGGGTTTTCTCGTGCAGCCCGTCGAGCAGCGGCGGCGCCGGCTGCTGGCCGTTATAGATGGGAATACGCACGATAAACTGGCTGCCCATGCCCGGCTCCGAGTCCACCTCGATATCGCCGTCCATCATATTGGTCAGCTTTTCGCAGATGGCGAGGCCAAGGCCGGTGCCCTGGAAGTTGCGCTGAACGCCGTTGCCCACCTGGAAAAAGGGATCGAACAGGCGCGTGATCTCTTTGGCCGGAATGCCGACGCCGGTGTCGCGGATGCGGAACGCCAGATAACCCTCTTTCACAAAGGCATGCAGGATAATGCAGCCGGTGTGGGTGAACTTGATAGCGTTGTTAAGCAGGTTGGAGATCACCTGCTGCAGCCGCAGCGGATCGCCATCCAGCGCCAGCGGCACGTCATGCTCGATAAAGCAGTAGAGCGTCAGCCGCTTTTTCATCACCAGCGACAGGTAGTTGCCGGCGATATGGGTGATCACCTCGCGCGGCGAGAACGGCCGCGGCTCGATCTTCAGCTGCTCTGATTCAATCTTAGAGAAGTCGAGGATATCGCTGATGATCTTCAGCAGCAGGCTCGACGAGTTGTTCATCGCGGTGACCAGCGAATCGACCTCTTTCGGCAGCTGTTTGGTCTGCAGCAGATCCAGGTTGCCGATGATGCCGTAAAGCGGCGTGCGCAGCTCGTGGCTGACGGTGGCGAGGAACATCGATTTCGACTGGCTCGCCTGCTCCGCCGCCTGCGCCATCTCCTGCAGCGACTGCTCCATGCGCACGCGCGCGGAGACGTCCACCAGCACGCAGATCGCCACGTTTTCATTGCGGTAGCGCGAATGCACGAAGCTGATCTGCAGGTTGGTGTTGCTGCCGGTCAGCACGTCGACGAAGTTAACCTGCTGGCCGCCGATGATTTCGTTGAGCCGCTGACGATCTTCCTGCGTCAGCAGCGTCAGATAGTTGTGCGCCAGCTCGTTGCTGAGAATATTGGTGCCGTCGCGGGTGCGCAGAATGCAGATCCCCACCGGCGCCGAGGCGACGATTTTACGGTTGAACTGCTCATGCTCTTCCAGCCGGTGCGCGTTCTCTTCCGCCGGCAGGAACATGCGGCGCTCAAACAGCCAGGCGAGGGTAAACAGCACGATGGCGCTGAGGATATTCAGCAGCAGCGCGTTGATGATCATCAGCTTGAGCTGATCCACCAGCACGCGCGTCGACACCGACCACACCACGCTCATATCGGAAGGCGGCAGCGGCTTTTTCAGCACCAGCTGGCGGTAGCTGTCGAGATAGCCGAACCAGGTTTGATCGTCGGGCAGGTCGTTGAGCGAATAGCCCGCGCCGCCGCGCCGCGAGGTGAGCAGCGGACGGTCATTCTCATCGATGATGGTGGCCACCACCGGCAGGCTGCCGGGCTGAATAAACTCATCCAGCCGGATATTCTGCTCGACGCCCAGCAGCGCCTGCAGCTTATTGGCGACGTAGACCGGCACCATCATATAAAAGGTGCCGACGCCGGGCTGCGCGCTGGCGCTGACCCAGTAGAGCGGATTGCGGCGCTCTTCGTCGTTGCCGTTGCGGTAGCGCAGCACGCGTTCGCGCAGCGCCTTCAGGCTGCGTTCGCGATCGACGTTGCTGCTGCCGATGGTAAAGTCTGCCAGACACTGGCTTTCGCCGCCGATAAAAAAGACGCGGTTCAGTTCATAGGTCGAGGCGAAATTGCTCTTCCAGTAGTTGATGTAGTAGCTGAGCGAATCGAGCGAGTTGCGCCAGGTCGTGCTCATCGACGAGCAGTCGCCGTCGGAAAAAAGCGGGGTAAACTGCGGCTGGGTCGATTTGCCCGGCAGCACGCCGTTGATCATGTCGAGGCCGCTGCTGGCGCTGGTCAGCCGGTTTTCCGTAATGTACTTCAGCTCGCGCATCACGTCGGCGGAGTGCCGCACGTACCATTCCGCCTGGCCGTAGTTGCTGGCGAACTCCTGCCGCACGCTGCTCTCTTTGTCATGCAGCACGCTGATGATAAAGAAGGTGGTCAGTACCGCGCCCAGCGTCCACAGCAGCAGCGCCAGCGCGCGAAACAGATAGCGTGAGATACGCAGCGTGGTTCGGAAAGAGACCAGATATTTCAAGGGAAACTCACTACGGCAAGGTTAAGGACGGGCTGGTTTCAGAATGCTCATTACACTAGCCGTATCAGGGAGAAAAAGCCAGTCGGCATCCGCGCTTAGCGAGCCGCGCCGCAAAAAGCAACGGCAGGTCGGGTTGCCCTTTCCTGCCGTTAAAGTCGTGCCGCCTTCCCTGGCGGCGTGAGCCTGAAGCGCCGAAAAATTACTCCTCTTCGTCAGCTTCCGGCGCGTCGTCGTCGGTGTCGACTTCCGGCGCGATATCCTCTTCGCCTTCCGCCACGCTGCCGTCGATAGCGTCCAGCTCTTCCTCTTCGACCGGTTCAGCCACGCGCTGCAGGCCGACAACGTTCTCATCTTCCGCGGTACGGATCAGGATCACGCCCTGGGTGTTACGGCCCACTACGCTGACCTCGGAGACGCGGGTGCGCACCAGAGTGCCAGCGTCGGTGATCATCATAATCTGATCGCCGTCCACCACCTGCACCGCGCCAATCACCGGACCGTTACGCTCGGTGACCTTAATGGAGATCACGCCCTGGGTCGCACGCGACTTGGTGGGATACTCGCTGTTGGCGGTGCGCTTGCCGTAGCCGTTTTGCGTCACGGTGAGGATAGCGCCCTCTTCGCGCGGCACGATCAGCGACACCACGCGATCCCCTTCCGCCAGCTTGATGCCGCGCACGCCGGAGGCGGTACGGCCCATGGCGCGAACCGCGTTTTCCGCGAAGCGCACCACTTTACCGGCGGCGGAGAAGAGCATCGCCTCGTCGTTGCCGTTGGTCAGCGCCACGCCGATCAGCTCATCATCCTCGCGCAGATTCACCGCGATGATGCCTGCGCTGCGCGGACGACTAAACTCCTGCAGGGCCGTTTTCTTCACGGTGCCGCTGGCGGTCGCCATAAAGATGTTGAAGCCTTCGGTGTACTCGCGCACCGGCAGAATCGCGGTAATGCGCTCGTCAGGCTGCAGCGGCAGCAGGTTGACGATCGGACGGCCACGCGCGCCACGGCTCGCTTCCGGCAGCTGGTAAACTTTCATCCAGTAGAGACGGCCGCGGCTGGAGAAGCAGAGGATGGTGTCGTGGGTGTTGGCCACCAGCAGACGATCGATAAAATCCTCTTCTTTGATACGCGCCGCCGACTTGCCTTTGCCGCCGCGACGCTGCGCTTCGTAATCCGACAGCGGCTGGTACTTGACGTAGCCCTGATGAGAGAGCGTCACCACCACGTCTTCCTGATTGATCAGGTCTTCGATGTTGATATCAGCGCTGTTGGCGGTGATCTCGGTGCGACGCTCGTCGCCGAACTGGTCGCGCATGGCGATCAGCTCTTCACGGATCACTTCCATCAGACGCTCGGCGTTCGTCAGGATGTTAAGCAGCTCGGCAATCTGCTCCAGCAGCTCTTTGTACTCGTCGAGCAGTTTTTCATGCTCAAGGCCGGTGAGCTTCTGCAGACGCAGATCGAGGATCGCCTGCGCCTGCTGTTCGGTCAGATAGTAGCGCCCGTCGCGGATGCCGAACGCGTCGTCCAGCCACTCCGGACGCGCGGCGTCGTCGCCCGCGCGTTCCAGCATGGCGGAGACGTTGCCCAGATCCCACGGCTGCGCGATCAGGCCCGCTTTCGCCTCGGCCGGGTTCGGCGCGCGGCGGATCAGCTCGATAATCGGATCGATGTTGGCCAGCGCGATCGCCAGACCTTCAAGGATATGGGCGCGGTCGCGCGCTTTGCGCAGTTCGAAAATCGTGCGGCGCGTCACCACTTCGCGACGGTGACGCACGAAGGCTTCGAGGATCTCCTTCAGCGTCATGATCTTCGGCTGGCCCTGATGCAGCGCCACCATGTTGATGCCGAACGACACCTGCAGCTGGGTCAGCGAGTAGAGGTTGTTGAGCACCACTTCGCCTACCGCATCGCGCTTCACTTCGATCACGATGCGCATGCCGTCTTTGTCCGACTCGTCGCGCAGCGCGCTGATGCCTTCGACGCGCTTCTCTTTCACCAGCTCGGCGATTTTCTCAATCAGGCGCGCTTTGTTCACCTGATAGGGGATTTGATGCACCACGATGGTTTCGCGGCCGGTTTTGGCGTCGGTTTCCACTTCGCCGCGCGCGCGGATGTAGATCTTACCGCGCCCGGTGCGGTAAGCCTCTTCAATGCCGCGACGGCCGTTGATGATGGCGGCGGTCGGGAAATCAGGCCCCGGAATATGCTCCATCAGGCCTTCGACGCTGATATCTTCGTCATCGATATAGGCGAGGCAGCCGTTGATCACTTCCGTCAGGTTATGCGGCGGAATGTTGGTCGCCATGCCGACGGCGATGCCGGAGGAACCGTTCACCAGCAGGTTAGGGATTTTGGTCGGCAGAACTTCAGGGATCTGCTCGGTGCCGTCATAGTTCGGGACGAAGTCGACGGTCTCTTTTTCCAGGTCAGCCAGCAGATCGTGGGCGATACGCGACATACGCACTTCGGTATAACGCATCGCCGCGGCGGAGTCGCCGTCGACGGAGCCGAAGTTGCCCTGTCCGTCCACCAGCATGTAACGCAGGGAGAAAGGCTGAGCCATGCGGACGATGGTGTCGTAAACGGCGGAATCCCCGTGCGGGTGATATTTACCGATAACGTCACCGACCACACGGGCGGATTTCTTATAGGGTTTGTTCCAGTCGTTACCCAGTTCGCTCATCGCGTAGAGCACGCGGCGGTGGACAGGCTTCAGGCCGTCACGCACATCGGGTAAGGCTCGGCCAACGATGACCGACATGGCGTAATCGAGATAGGAGCTTTTTAACTCTTCTTCGATATTGACCGGTGTAATTTCTCTTGCAAGGTCGCTCATGGAGCCGCTTTCCCTCTACATATGCCCGGATTTTAAAGGTGCGAAAGTATATCACACCCCGGCCCGCTGGTGAACGTTAACCACCGTTTTCACGCGCTTTTCCTCGCGCCGGAAAGGTGCGCCCGAAGGCAATAAGCGTTTATACTCAGTCAACATTTTGTCTGGAGTAATGATTCAATGAATGCACAACCGCAGGAAACGCAGCCCAACGTCGATGCGCAGGAAATTGCTAAGTTTGAGGCCGTCGCGTCGCGCTGGTGGGATCTGGAGGGGGAATTCAAACCTCTGCACCGCATCAACCCGCTGCGTCTGGGCTTTATCGCGCAGCACAGCAACGGCTTGTTCGGCAAGAAAGTGCTGGACGTCGGCTGCGGCGGTGGCATCCTGGCGGAGAGCATGGCGCGCAAAGGGGCGCAGGTCACCGGACTCGATATGGGCGCTGAACCGCTGCAGGTGGCGCGCCTGCACGCCGAGGAGAACGGCGTGACGCTCGACTACGTGCAGCAGACGGTGG
This sequence comes from Pantoea sp. Z09, assembly GCF_022394795.1. Lineage (NCBI taxonomy): Bacteria > Pseudomonadati > Pseudomonadota > Gammaproteobacteria > Enterobacterales > Erwiniaceae > Pantoea > Pantoea sp. Z09. The sequence continues at coordinate 1,190,266 of NZ_CP092373.1, read as the reverse complement.
AAGATCACGCCGAGGCGTTCGCCGGTCAGTATGACGTGGTGACCTGTATGGAGATGCTGGAGCATGTGCCGGATCCGCGTTCCGTGGTGCACGCCTGCGCGCGCCTGGTGAAGCCGGGCGGCGAGGTGTTTTTCTCTACCATTAACCGCAACCCGAAGGCCTGGCTGATGGCGGTATTCGGCGCGGAGTACGTGCTGCGCATGGTGCCGCGCGGCACGCACGACGTGAAAAAGTTTATCCGCCCGTCCGAGCTGCTGGGCTGGGTTGATGAAACCGCGCTGCGCGAGCAGCACATTATTGGCCTGCACTACAACCCGCTGACCAACCAGTTCCGTCTGGGGCGCGGCGTCGATGTGAACTATATGGTGCATACCCGCCAGGTTAAAAAGTAACGTGCTGGCGCGCCGTCAACGTGCGCGCCTGCAATCTCTCCCGCACCATCTTTTTCTCTCTCTGCCGCTGCGCCGCTAGACGGTTGTCGGGAAAAAACACAGCGATGTGCGAAAAATCAGCGGTCGATCAAAATCTGGAATTTTTTACTGTGGCAGTTGACACGCCATTGAGCCTTATAAGTCGCGGGGTTAAGAAATTCGCCAAAAATTACAAGCCCCATAGCCATCATTTTTCCGTCTTGTTATCTGGCGGCAGGTCACTAGAATAACCTCCATATTGTTACTGAATCTCTCCCAACCCCCAACATATAGTGTTTATCCACAGAATTATTCACATTGAATAACCCTGTGAATAAACAGGGGACTCTTTTTCACTTACGGATGGTATAACGCGACATGAATCAAAGTCTGCTCGTCACTAAACGCGATGGCCGCCAGGAACGCATTGATCTCGATAAAATTCACCGGGTACTCGACTGGGCCGCTGAAGGGCTGAATAACGTCTCGGTTTCCCAGGTCGAACTGCGCTCCCATATCCAGTTTTATGATGGCATCAGAACCTCTGATATTCATGAAACCATCATCAAGGCCGCAGCAGACCTGATCTCGCGCGATGCGCCGGACTATCAATACCTCGCGGCCCGCCTGGCGATCTTCCACCTGCGTAAAAAAGCCTACGGCCAGTTCGAGCCGCCGAAGCTCTACGATCAGGTGGTGCGCATGGTAGAGATGGGCAAATATGACCATCACCTGCTGGAAGACTACAGCGTTGAAGAGTTCGAGCAGATGGACGGCTTTATCGACCACTGGCGCGATATGAACTTCTCCTACGCGGCGGTGAAGCAGCTGGAAGGCAAGTACCTGGCGCAGAACCGCGTTACCGGCGATATCTACGAGAGCGCGCAGTTCCTCTATATTCTGGTCGCCGCCTGCCTCTTCTCCGGCTATCCGCGCGATACGCGCATGGACTACATCAAGCGCTTCTACGACGCGATTTCTACCTTTAAGATTTCGCTGCCGACGCCGATCATGTCCGGCGTGCGCACCCCGACGCGCCAGTTCAGCTCCTGCGTGCTGATCGAGTGCGGCGACAGCCTCGACTCCATCAACGCCACCTCCAGCGCCATCGTGAAGTATGTGTCGCAGCGCGCCGGTATCGGCATCAACGCCGGCCGCATTCGCGCGCTGGGCAGCCCGATTCGCGGCGGCGAAGCGTTCCACACCGGCTGTATCCCGTTCTATAAGCATTTCCAGACCGCGGTGAAATCCTGCTCGCAGGGCGGCGTGCGCGGCGGTGCGGCGACGCTGTTCTATCCGATGTGGCATCTGGAAGTGGAAAGCCTGCTGGTGCTGAAGAACAACCGCGGCGTCGAAGGCAACCGCGTGCGTCACATGGACTACGGCGTGCAGATCAACAAGCTAATGTACACCCGTCTGCTGAAGGGCGAAGAGATCACTCTGTTCAGCCCGTCCGACGTGCCTGGCCTCTACGACGCCTTCTTTGCCGATCAGGAAGAGTTCGAGCGTCTGTACACCAAATATGAGCAGGACGACAGCATCCGCAAACAGCGCGTGAAAGCGGTCGATCTCTTCTCGCTGATGATGCAGGAGCGCGCCTCGACCGGCCGTATCTACATTCAGAACGTCGACCACTGCAACACCCACAGCCCGTTCGACGCCAGCATCGCGCCGGTGCGCCAGTCCAACCTCTGCCTGGAGATTGCGCTGCCGACCAAACCGCTGGAAGACGTCAACGACGAGAACGGCGAAATCGCCCTCTGTACGCTGTCGGCGTTCAACCTCGGCGCCATTGAGAGCCTGGACGATCTGGAAGAGCTGGCGACCCTGGCGGTGCGGGCGCTCGACGCCCTGCTCGACTATCAGGACTACCCGATTCCGGCGGCAAAACGCGGCGCGATGGGCCGTCGCACCCTGGGCATCGGCGTGATTAACTTCGCCTACTATCTGGCGAAGAACGGCGTGCGCTACTCCGACGGCAGCGCCAACAACCTGACGCACAGAACCTTCGAAGCGATCCAGTACTACCTGCTGAAAGCCTCCAATGAGCTGGCGAAAGAGCAAGGCGCCTGCCCGTGGTTCAACGAAACCACCTACTCGCAGGGCATTATGCCGATCGATACCTATAAAAAGGATCTCGACACCATCTGCAACGAGCCGCTGCACCTGGACTGGGACGGCCTGCGCGAGTCGATCAAGACGCACGGTCTGCGCAACTCTACGCTCTCTGCGCTGATGCCATCTGAGACCTCGTCGCAGATCTCTAACGCCACCAACGGCATCGAGCCGCCGCGCGGCCATATCAGCATCAAAGCCTCGAAAGACGGCATTCTGCGTCAGGTGGTGCCGGAGTATGAGCGTCTGAAGGATCAGTACGAGCTGCTGTGGGAAATGCCGTCCAACGACGGTTATCTGCAGCTGGTCGGCGTGATGCAGAAGTTTATCGATCAGGCGATCTCCTCTAACACCAACTACGATCCGTCGCGCTTCGCCAACGGCAAGGTGCCGATGAAGCAGCTGCTGAAAGATCTGCTGACCGCGTACAAGTTCGGCGTGAAGACGCTCTACTATCAAAACACCCGCGACGGTGCGGAAGATGCGCAGGACGATCTGGCGCCTTCTATTCAGGATGACGGTTGCGAAAGCGGCGCTTGTAAGATTTAAGGTTGGGCGGGAGCGCGTCTCCCGCCTGCGTCATTTCACGGGGCCGCGCTGCGCCCCGTCTACATTTGGACAGTTTCATGGCTTACACAACGTTCTCACAGAATAAAAACGATCAGCTGAAAGAGCCGATGTTCTTTGGTCAGTCCGTCAACGTGGCGCGCTTCGACCAGCAGAAGTATGACATTTTTGAAAAGCTGATCGAGAAGCAGCTCTCTTTCTTCTGGCGTCCGGAAGAGGTGGACGTATCGCGCGACCGCATCGACTATCAGGCGCTGCCAGAGCATGAGAAGCACATTTTTATCAGCAACCTGAAGTATCAGACGCTGCTCGACTCGATTCAGGGCCGCAGCCCGAACGTCGCGCTGCTGCCGCTGATCTCTATTCCCGAGCTGGAAACCTGGGTCGAGACCTGGGCCTTCTCCGAGACCATCCACTCGCGCTCTTACACCCATATCATTCGTAATATTGTTAACGATCCGTCGCTGGTGTTCGACGATATCGTGACCAACGAGCAGATCCTCGCGCGCGCGCAGGATATCTCGAAGTACTACGACGATCTGATCGAGATGACCAACTACTGGCATCTGCTGGGCGAAGGCACCCATCAGGTTAACGGCAAAAGCGTCACCGTTAGCGTGCGCGCGCTGAAAAAGCAGCTCTATATCTGCCTGATGAGCGTTAACGCGCTGGAGGCGATCCGCTTCTACGTCAGCTTTGCCTGCTCTTTCGCCTTCGCCGAGCGCGAGCTGATGGAGGGCAACGCCAAGATTATCCGCCTGATTGCGCGCGATGAAGCGCTGCACCTGACCGGCACCCAGCATATGCTGAACCTGATGCGCACCGGCGAAGACGATCCAGAGATGAAAGAGATCGCCGCCGAGTGTCGCGAAGAGTGTTTCGACCTGTTCAAGAAGGCGGCCGAGCAGGAGAAAGAGTGGGCGGAGTATCTGTTCAGCGGCGGTTCGATGATCGGCCTGAACAAAGATATTCTCTGCCAGTACATCGAGTACATCACCAATATCCGCATGCAGGCGGTGGGCCTCGATCTGCCGTTCCAGACGCGCTCTAACCCGATTCCGTGGATCAACTCCTGGCTGGTGTCGGACAACGTGCAGGTGGCGCCGCAGGAAGTAGAAGTCAGCTCTTATCTGGTGGGTCAGATCGACTCGGAAGTGGGCGAAGACGACTTCAACGACTTCCAGCTGTAAGTATGAGCCGTGCCGTTGTTATCCTGCGCAGCTCCGGCCAGCGGCTGGAGTGCGCAGAGCATCACCCTAACCTGCTGACGACGCTGGAAGCGCACAATTTGTGCGTGGAGTTTCAGTGCCGCGAAGGCTACTGCGGTTCATGCCGCACGCGGCTGCTGAAGGGCGAAGTGCACTATGCCGAAACGCCACTGGCGTTTGTGCAGCAGGGCGAGATTCTGCCCTGCTGCTGTCTGGCAAAGGGCGAGATTGAAATCGAGCTATAACAAGTTTTGTTGCCTGCGATAACCGTGCCAGCGCGGGTGTCATGGCCCGATCGCAAAGACGCAAAAAGCGGCATCCCTGCCAGCTCGGCCCGCCCAGATACGCACCTCATCCCTGAGGTGCGCCCGTCACCGGGCCAACGCGCTGCGTTGTTCAAAAACGCTCCCGGCGTTTTTGTCCCTGGGGCGGGACGCTTTGCTCCTCGGGCCATGACACCCGCGCCTGAGCTTTTTTGCGGTCTGTTAGCGGTGACAGTGCCCCTTTACAGCTTCACCGACTCCAGCACGTCAATCCAGCCGTGGCCGGTGCTGACCTCGCTGCCGTGCAGCCAGCGGCGCAGCATATTCATCGCCATCATCGCCACCACCTTCTGCCGCGTCTCCAGATTATGGCGACCGTGGGTAAACTTCACCCGCTGACCCCAGCTCGCTTCCGGCGTATGCAGCGCCAGCGAAACTTCGCCCTCTTCCAGCGATCCGGTCGACAGCGCCAGCACCGTGCCCTGCTGCGCCGCCAGCGCGCGCGTGCGCTGCACCTGTTCCTCCAGATCTTCGCTGTACGCCGGAAGGATCTCTGCCGCGCTCATCGGCACCTCCGCCGCCGCCAGCTGCCAGTGCAGCAAACCAGCGGTGTACTGCTCGCTCAGCGCCAGACGGAAGCCGCGCAGCTCCAGCTCGCGCGCCAGCAGCGCCGGCAGCCCTTCGGTGCCTTCGAAAATGGTGCACTCCGCCAGCAGCAGACGCACCTGCTGCCACACCTGCTCCATCGCCACGCGCTGGCTGGCCGGACCGGTCAGCTTAATTTCGATAATCGGCATCGACGAGCGATAGCCCATCACCACGCCTTCCGGCAGTGCCAGCGGCTCCAGCTCGGCGGCGATATCGCTCTCGCCGCGACCAAAGGTGGTCAGGCGCAAGCAGAGCGGCGGCTCTGGCAGCTCGAACTGCTGCTTCAGGCGCGGCAGGATCTGCTGCTCTACCATCACCTTAAATTCCGACGGCACGCCAGGCGTGAAAAAGATCCAGCAGCGATTCAGCCGCAGCGCAAAGCCGCAGGCGGTGCCAACCGGGTTGTCGAGCATCTCGGCATTGGCGGGGATCTCCGCCTGCTTGCGGTTGCTCGCCGCCATCACGCGCCCGCGACTGGCGAACCACGCCTCGATGTTATCCAGCCACGCCTGATGCAGCACCAGCTCGACGCCGCTCGCCTGCGCCGCCGCCAGCGCGCTGAGATCGTCGCTGGTTGGGCCGAGCCCGCCGTTAACGATCAGCACGTCAGCCACCTGACTGCGCGCCTGTAGCGTCTCCACCAGCGACGTCAGCGAATCACCCACCGTGCTGCGGCTGCTCATCGGCAGACCATGCTGAAACAGCACATCCGCCAGCCAGGCGGCGTTGGTATCGACGATTTGGCCGTGCAGCACCTCATCTCCTGTAGACAACATCTCGACTCTTATCACGTGTTCATCTCCTTTTGTCCGTCGATCTACTGTAGGAAGCGCGCTGCGTAAACTCAACACAATCCTGCGCTTTTCGCATTAAGGGAGAGAAGGCCTTACGGGGGTGGGAAAAAAGAGGGAAAAAACAAACGGCGGGAGAGCCCCGCCGTTTTCAGCGACGCGCCTTAGCGGCGCGCCAGCAGCAGACCGAGCACCAGACCGGCAGCAGCGCCGATACCGATACCCTGCCAGGGTTTCTCATGCACGTAATCGTCGGCGCGATAGGCGACGTTTTTCGCGCGGTAGTAGTAGCTGTCAGAGGCCTGGCTAACGCGGGATTTCACGTCTTCCAGCGCCTGCTCCGCTTTGGTTTTCAGCTCGATGTACTTCTGATCGGTCGGATCGCCCGATGACTTCAACACCTCTTCCAGGGTCTCCGTCAGCAGCGCCAAATCATCATCCAGATTGGTGTCGAAAGCTTCTGTCTCTTTAACCATCATTTCCTCCGTGTCATTTACAAAGCAGTCTCTTAACTATAGCGGCTAAATCGCCGTTTGCAGGGCGGTTCCACCAGGATTGTGCTGAGTTTCCCCTGGCGCGACCCGATGCGAAAGTCGCGAGGCGTCTTGATTAATCTGATAAATTTAAGGCGGACTGAATTTTTCACTTACCGGACTGTCGTACCCTGCTGTTATCTGCGCTTTTGGGTCGCCTATGCGCAGAGCAGGACAGTCACAACACACTCGAACGCTAAGGACTAATTTCTGGCATGAATCGAAGAATGTTTATGAAAGCGTCAATGGCCTTCTCCGCCGTCAGCGGCATGACAGGCCTGTCCACGCTGTTTGCGCAATCCGCCTGGGCAGAAGATGGCATTGCAGACGGTGCCGCCGTGCGCTTCGATTTCGAGGTGCTGAAAAAGAAAGCCGCCGCGCTGGCGAAACAGCCGTGGGGCGGCGCGCCGGGTGCGCTGCCAGAGACGCTGGCAACGCTGACGCCACAGGCGTACAACGAAATTCAGTACGACGCCGGTCACTCGCTGTGGAACAACATCCCGGATCGCCAGCTTGACGTGCAGTTCTTCCACGTCGGCATGGGCTTTAAGCGCCGCATCCGCATGTTCTCCGTCGACGCCGACAGCCGCGAGGCGCGTGAGATCCACTTCCGTCCGGAGCTGTTCAACTATAACAACGCGAAGGTCGATACCCAGCAGCTGGTGGGCAAAACCGATCTCGGCTTCGCCGGCTTTCGCGCCTTTAAAAAACCGGAGCTGGCGCGCCGCGATATCGTCTCCTTTCTCGGCGCCAGCTACTTCCGCGCCGTGGATGACACCTATCAGTACGGTCTCTCCGCACGCGGCGTGGCGGTCAACACCTTCAGCAACGGCAGCGAAGAGTTTCCTGACTTCACCGCCTTCTGGTTTGAAACGCCGAAAGCGGACGACACCACCTTTATCGCCTACGCCCTGCTGGATGGCGCCAGCATCACCGGCGCCTACAAGTTCACCATTCACTGCGAGGCGAACCGCGTGGTGATGGAGGTGGAGAACCACCTCTATGCGCGCAAAGCGATTCGCCAGCTCGGCATCGCGCCAATGACCAGCATGTTCAGCTGCGGCACCAACGAGCGCCGCATGTGCAACACCTATCATCCGCAGATCCACGACTCCGATCGGCTGGCGATGTGGAGCGGCAGCGGCGAGTGGATCGCGCGCCCGCTCAACAACCCGCAGAAGCTGCAGTTCAACGCCTATCAGGATGAGAACCCACGCGGCTTCGGTCTGCTGCAGCTTAACCATGATTTCAAAGATTATCAGGACGTGATCGGCTGGTATGACAAACGTCCCAGCCTGTGGGTCGAGCCAGTGGGCAAATGGGGCAAAGGCGCCATTAACCTGATGGAGATCCCGACCACCGGCGAGACGCTGGATAATATCGTCTGCTTCTGGCAGCCGGCCGAGCCGATCAAGGCGGGCAGCGAGTTCAGCTTCGCCTATAAGCTCTACTGGAGCGGTCTGCCGCCGGTGCGCAGCGGTCTGGCGCGCGTCGACGCCACCCGCACCGGTATTGGCGGTTTCCCGGAGGGCTGGGCGCCGGGCGAGCATTTCCCGGATACATGGTGCCGTCGTTTCGCCATCGATTTCGTCGGTGGCGATCTGAAAGCGGCCGCGCCGAAGGGCATCGAACCAGTGATCACCCTCTCCTCTGGCACCTTTAAGCAGGTGGAGATCCTCTACGTCGAGCCGATGAACGGCTATCGCATCCTGTTCGACTGGTATCCAGACAGCGACGCCACCACGCCGGTGGAGATGCGTCTGTTCCTGCGCACCAAAGATGAAACCCTGAGCGAAACCTGGCTCTATCAGTATTTCCCGCCGCCGCCGGATCAGCGCAAATATGTTGATGACCGCCAGATGACGGTGGGCTAAAAGAGAAACGGCGAGTTTTTTAGCTCGCCGTTTTACTATTTGCGCATATCAATATGCGGAATATTGTCTTCCAGATAGATCTCGCCGACCGCCTGAAAACCGAGGCGGCCATAAAAATCCTGCAGGTGCGCCTGCGCCGACAGATAAATCCCGCGTCCCGGCCAGTGCTGCTCGCAGCTGCGCAGCGCCTGCTCCATTAGCCGGTTGCCAAGATTCGCGCCCCGCGCGCTGGCAGAGACGATCACGCGTCCAATCGCCACCGGCGCGCTCGCGTCCGCTGGCGTCAGAATACGCGCGTAGGCCACCAGCTCGTCGCCGCGCATCCCCAGAATATGGCGGTTATCCGCCACCAGATCCTGACCGTCCACGTCCAGATAGGGACAGTTCTGCTCAACGATAAACACGTCGCAGCGCAGCGCCAGCAGCGCATAAAGCTGCGGCACGCTCAGCTCGCTGTGATGTTTGTCCTGCCAACTGATATCCATAGGCTCTCCTGAAGGCAAAAAAAATCAGGCCCGTGGGCCTGATTTCACAAGGGTCAATCGAGTTTACATCAGCGGCTGCGCCATCTGCACCAGCGTAATCAGCGGCTGCGGATAGACGCCGAGCAGCAGCACCAGAATCGCGGAGATCAGCACCACCACGCCGCCAGCGGTAAACGCCCAGTTGGCAGGCGTGTCGCGCGTATGCAGCTCCGGCGGGCTGAGATAGAGGCTCACGGTCACGCGCAGATAGTAGTAAAGACCGATGGCACTGCCGACAACCACGGCGGCCGTCAGCCACCACAGCTGTGCGTTAACGCCTGACGCGATAACGTAGAACTTGCCGATAAAACCAAGCGTCATCGGAATGCCGGCCAGCGACAGCATCATCACCGTCATCACCGCCGACAGCACCGGACGGTGCCAGAACAGGCCGCGATAGGAGTAGAGCGAATCGGCGTCCGGGCCGCGATACGGGCTGGACATCAGGCTGACCACGCCAAACGCGCCGAGGCTGCTGAACAGGTAGCCCGCCAGGTAAACGCCTGCGGTCTCCAGCGACAGCTCATGGGTTTTCACCGCAATCAGCGCCACCAGCAGATAACCGAGATGGGCAATCGAGGAGTAGCCCAGCAGACGCTTGATGTTGCTCTGCGAAATTGCCATCAGGTTGCCGAACAGAATCGACACGAAGGCGATCAGCCCCAGCACGGTGCGCACCGCCTCGCTGTCGGTCAGTGGCGCGTACATAAACAGACGCATGATCACGCCGAAAATGGCGATCTTGCTGGCGGTGGCGAGGAAGGTCGACACCGGCGCAGGCGCGCCCTGATAGACGTCCGGCGTCCAGAGATGGAACGGCACCAGCGACAGCTTAAAGCCAAGACCGATAATCATCATGCCCAGACCCACCAGCAAAAGCGGCTGCTGGATCATGGTGTCGTTCAGGCTCTCGCCCAGCTTCACAAAGCTCAGGCTGCCGGAATCGGCATAGATCAGCGCGATGCCGAACAGCAGGAACGACGAGGCGGCCGCCGACAGAATGGTATATTTCAGCGCCGCTTCCAGCGAGCGTTTCTGGCGGAAGGCGTAGCCGATCATGCCGAACAGCGGCAGCGACAGCAGCTCGACGCCGATAAACAGCGACGCCAGATGATTGGCGCTCGCCAGCACGATGCCGCCCAGCGTGGCGATCAGCACCAGCAGGTAGAACTCATCCTTGTTGTCCGGAAAACCAGCCAGCCAGGGATAGGCAAAGGTACAGGTTGCCAGACTCGCGAGGATCACCAGCGCGGTATAGAACACCGCGTAAGGGTCGACCCGCAGCAGCGGCGTCACGTCCATCGCGCCCGCCTGCGCCACAAACCAGAGCGAAACCAGCGCCAGGTTCAAACCGATGACCGTCAGCGTGGCGTTAACAAAGTGGTTGCGTCGCCAGGCAATGGACAGCATCACAACCACCACCGTCAATCCGACGATCAACAGCGGCAGCAACGCGATCAATTGTTGAAAAGTTATTGTCATGGCGAATTACGGCCTTGTAGTTGAAATTGAAGCGGTAAACCACTGCTGAATATTGCTCATCGCGGCATGGGAGGTATCCAGAATCGGCTGCGGGTAAACCCCCAGCAGCACCAGCAGGACCACCAGCACCATGATCATCGTGAACTCACGCGGCGACATGCCCGGCAGCGGATCTTTCGATTTCGCTTCGCCGTAATAGGCGCGCTGCATCATGATCAGCGAGTAAACCGAGGCGAACACCAGCCCAAAGGTGGCGATGACGATAATCACCGGCACCACCTGGAAACTGCCCGTCAGGATCATAAACTCGCCCGCGAAGTTGCCGGTGCCCGGCATCCCGAGGTTGGCTACCGCGAAAAAGAGCGACAGGCCAGGGATCCACTTAATGCGCGACCAGAGGCCGCCCATCTGACGCATATCACGCGTGTGCAGACGCTCATAGAGCTGGCCGCACAGAATAAACAGCGCCGCGGCGGAGAGGCCGTGGGCGATCATCTGCACCACCGCACCCTGGAACGCGAGCTGGCTGCCGGTGTAGATGGCAATCAGCACGAAGCCCATGTGCGAAATCGAGGTGTAGGCAATCAGGCGCTTGATGTCGGTCTGCGAGAAGGCCATCCACGCGCCGTAGAAGATACCGATAATGCCCAGCCACATGGCGATCGGCGCAAACTCTGCTGAGGCATTCGGAAACAGCGGCAGGCTGAAGCGCAGCAGGCCGTAGGCCGCGGTTTTCAGCAGGATGCCCGCCAGATCCACCGAGCCAGCGGTTGGGGCCTGGCTGTGCGCGTCAGGCAGCCAGCCGTGCAGCGGCACCACCGGCATTTTGACCGCGAAGGCGATAAAGAAGCCGAGCATCAGCAGATATTCCACCGTATGCGACATCGGCGTTTTCAGCAGCTGTTCGTAGTTGAACGTCCAGACGCCGGTAGCGTTGTAGTGCACAAACACCAGCGCCAGAATCGCAATCAGCATCACCAGCCCCGAGGACTGGGTATAGATGAAGAACTTGGTGGCGGCGGTGATACGAGTTTTACCGTCAGACGCCTTATGACCCCAGAGCGCGATGAGGAAGTACATCGGCACCAGCATCATTTCCCAGAAGAAGAAGAACAGGAACATGTCGATGGCGAGGAAGACGCCGATCACGCCGCCGAGGATCCACATCAGGTTAAGGTGGAAAAAGCCCTGATACTTCTCGATCTCGTTCCAGGAGCAGAGCACCGCCATCAGGCCGAGCAGGCCGGTCAGCACCACCATCAGCAGCGACAGGCCGTCCAGCGCCAGATGGAAACTGATGCCGAAGCGCGGGATCCAGGCCGCAGAGAACTCCGACTGCCACTGCGGCATACCCGCCGCCTGCGTCAGGGTATAGCCGCCCTGCAGCCAGAGCTGCAGCGAAAGCGCCAGCGTCAGGCCCATAGTGATCAGGGCTATCCAGCGCGGCGTTTTTGCGCCGAGACGCTCAGCCAGCCAGCAAAGTAAGCCGCCGACGAATGGAATGATTATTAGCCAAGGTAATAGCACTGGGTTTTCCCTTTTTTCTGCCTTTGTTCGGGCTATCTTGCGTGCCGCCTTGCAGCGGACTGCGCCGATAACACCCTCATATCAGGCAATTTTTAACATTCTTGACCAGGGGCGACTGCCGAGCCGCCCCGCTCATCAACCTTAAACCACCAGCATCAGCGCCAGCACTACCACAGCGCCAATGCTCATCGAGGCGACATACCAGCGCAGATAGCCGTTTTCGCTGACCACCAGGCCTTTATTGGCGATACGCGACACCAGTGCAGGCAGGTTCATCACGCCATTCAGCGGATCGCGCTGCAGCAGCCAGGCAATGCCGAGATAGGGTTTGACGAATACCTTGTCATACAGCCAGTCGAAGCCCCAGGCGGCGAACCACCAGGTGCCGAAGAAACGGCCCGGCGCGCTGTTGGCGACGCGGCTGACCAGCTGACGTTTGCCCAGCCAGAGTGCGGCGGCGATCAGGATGCCGACCACGGCGACCACGCCAGAGGCGATCTCCAGTCCGACCTTGCCTGCTTCGCCCGTTTCGCTGTGCGGCAACACGCCCGCCAGCGGCGGCGTAATCAGCGCGCCGACGAAGGTCGACAGCACCAGCAGCACAATCAGCGGCAGATGATGAGTAATGCCTTTGCCCGCGTGGGCGTGGATCTTCTCTTCGCCGTGGAACACGATGAAGATCATGCGGAAGGTATAGATGGATGTCAGGAAGGCGCCCACCAGACCCGCCGCCATCAGATTGATGTGGCCGTTCGCCAGCGCGCCGAACAGGATCTCATCTTTACTGTAGAAGCCTGCGGTAATCAGCGGCAGCGCAGCCAGCGCGGCGCCGCCCACCAGGAAGCAGGCGTAGACCAGCGGAATGCTTTTCCGCAGGCCACCCATCTTAAAGATGTTCTGCTCATGGTGGCAGGCGAGGATCACCGAACCCGATGAGAGGAACAGCAGCGCTTTAAAGAAGGCGTGGGTCATCAGGTGGAAAATCGCCGCATCCCACGCCTGCACGCCGAGCGCCAGGAACATGTAGCCGATCTGGCTCATGGTCGAATAGGCCAGCACGCGCTTGATATCGGTCTGCACCAGCGCGGCGAAGCCCGCCAGCACCAGGGTAATAGCGCCGACGATGCCCACCAGATGCAGCACGTCCGGGGTCAGCAGGAACAGGCCGTGGCTGCGGGCGATCAGGTAGACGCCCGCCGTCACCATGGTTGCCGCGTGGATCAGCGCCGACACCGGGGTCGGGCCCGCCATCGCGTCCGCCAGCCAGGTCTGCAGCGGCAGCTGCGCCGATTTACCGACCGCGCCGCCCAGCAGCATCAGCGTCGCCCACTGCAGCATATGGTTGTCCGCCGCAAAGTGCTGCGGCGCCAGTTCCATCATCTCGCGGAAGTTAAGCGTGCCCAGCTCGTTGTAGAGGATAAACAGCGCAAAGGCGAGGAAGACGTCGCCGACGCGGGTGATGATAAAGGCCTTCATCGCCGCTTTGCCGTTTTCCGGATTGCTGTAGTAGAAGCCGATCAGCAGATAGGAGCAGAGCCCAACCCCTTCCCAGCCGAGATACATCAGCATCAGGTTGTCGGCCAGCACCAGCACCACCATGCTCGCGATGAACAGGTTGGTGTAGGCGAAGAAGCGCGAGTAGCCCTCTTCGCCGCGCATATACCAGGAGGCAAACATATGGATCAGGAAGCCGACGCCGGTCACCACCGACAGCATGGTCAGCGACAGGCCGTCCAGCGTCAGGTTGACTTTGATGTCGAAGTTGCCGACCTGCATCCAGGTCCAGAGCGCCTGGGTAAAGGGCTGCTGGCCGTTGGCGAAAAAGTCGATGCCGACATAGAGCGTCACCAGCGCCGCCAGGCCCACCGAGCCCATGCCGATCGCGGCCGACAGGTTCTCCGACCAGCGACCACGGGAAAACGCCAACAGCAGAAAGCCGATTAGCGGAAAAAGGATTGTTAAGTAGAGAAGATTCATCCGCGCATCTCGCTCACAGTATCAATGTTCAGCGTCTGACGACGACGATAGAGCTGGAGCAGCAGCGCCAGGCCGATGCTGGCTTCCGCCGCCGCCAGGCTGATCGCCAGGATATACATCACCTGTCCGTCCGCCTGGCCCCAGTAGCTGCCCGCGACGACCAGCGCCAGCGCGGCCGCGTTAATCATAATTTCCAGGCCGATCAGCATAAACAGCAGGTTGCGGCGCAGCACCAGTGATGTCAGTCCAAGGACAAACAGCACGGCGGCCAGAATTAAGCCGTGTTGTAACGGGATCATGCGTGCTCCTCCTTATTGGCGTCACGATTGCTCAGCACTTCGCCCTGACGCTCTTCGCGTCCGACGTGGAACGCCACCACCAGGCCCGCCAGCAGCAGCATCGAGGCGAGTTCTACTGCCAGCACGTACGGCCCGAACAGGCTAATGCCGACCGCTTTGGCGTCGATCACCGTGCCGTCGATGCCCTGATCGTTGGCGGTCATAATGGCGTAGACCATCACCACCAGCAGCAGCAGCGACACGATGCCCGGCCCAATCCACAGCGACGGCTGCAGCCAGTCGCGCTCCTGCTTCACGGTGGCGTTGCCCAGGTTAAGCATCATCACCACGAAGACGAACAGCACCATAATGGCGCCGGCGTAGACGATGATCTCCAGCGCGCCGGCGAAGTAGGCGCCGAGCGAGAAAAAGACGCCCGCGACAGAGAGCAGCGACACGATCAGATACAGCAGCGCATGCACCGGATTGGTGTGGGTGATCACGCGCAGCGTCGTCAGCACCGCCACCAGTCCGCAAAGATAAAACGCAATTTCCATGCCGGGCTCCTTAAGGCAACAAGCCTTTGACGTCGATAGGTTTGGCTTCGTTTTCCGCGTCGCCCTTCTCTTTCCCTTCGATCGCCATGCCTGCCATGCGGTAGAAGTTGTACTCGGGGTATTTGCCCGGGCCGGAGATCAGCAGATCCTCTTTCTCATACACCAGATCCTGGCGCTTAAATTCGCCCAGTTCGAAATCGGGCGTCAGCTGGATCGCCGTGGTCGGACACGCCTCTTCGCACATCCCGCAGAAAATGCAGCGCGAGAAGTTGATGCGGAAGAACTCCGGATACCAGCGGCCATCTTTGGTTTCCGCTTTCTGCAGCGAGATACAGCTGACCGGGCAGGCGACCGCGCAGAGGTTACAGGCGACGCAGCGCTCTTCGCCGTCCGGATCGCGCGTCAGCACGATACGGCCGCGATAGCGCGGCGGCAGATAGACTGGCTCTTCCGGATACATCTGGGTTTCGCGCTTGGCGAAGGCGTGCATGCCGATCATCCAGATACTGCGCACTGTCGTGCCGAAGCCAACGACAATATCTTTTAAAGTCATCTCAAAAACCCCTTACTGCGCGTTGTACAGAATCACTGCGGCGGTCGCCAGCAGGTTCAACAGCGTCAACGGCAGACAGACCTTCCAGCCGAACGACAGCACCTGGTCATAGCGTGGACGCGGGAGCGCAGCACGAATCAGGATAAACATCACCATAAAGAACGCCGTTTTCAGGGCGAACCAGATGAACGGCGGCAGGAACGGACCCTGCCAGCCGCCGAAGAACAGCGTCACGATCAGCGCCGACACGGTGGTGATCGCCACATATTCGCCGACGAAGAACAGGCCGAACTTCATGCCGGCGTATTCGATGTGGTAGCCGTCCGCCAGCTCCTGCTCCGCTTCCGGCTGGTCGAAGGGATGACGGTGACACACCGCCACGCCTGCGATGCAGAAGGTGAGGAAGCCGAAGAACTGCGGGATGATGTTCCACAGATGCGCCTGGCTCTCGACGATAGCGGTCATGTTAAATGACCCCGCCTGCGCCACCACGCCCATCAGCGACAGACCGAGAAACACCTCGTAGCTCAGCGTCTGCGCAGAGGCGCGCATCGCGCCCAGCAGCGAGTATTTGTTGTTGCTCGACCAGCCGGCGAACAGCACCGCATAGACCGCCAGGCCCGCCATCATCAGGAAGAATAACAGCCCGATATTCAGGTCGGTCACCATCCAGCTCGGCGACACCGGCACGATGGCGAACGCCAGCAGCAGAGAGACGAACGCGATCACCGGCGCCAGAGTAAAGATAAAGCGGTCGGTAAAGGGCGGTACCCAGTCCTCTTTAAAGAACATCTTGATCATATCTGCCGCCAGCTGCAGCGAACCGCCCCAGCCCACGCGGTTCGGGCCGTAGCGGTTCTGCCACAGGCCGAGCAGGCGACGTTCGGCGAAACTCATAAAGGCGCCGCACGCCACCACCACCAGCAGAATGACGATCGCCTTCACCACGGTCAGAATGATGTCGATAACGTCCGGTGTTAACCAGCTCATTGCGCCGCCTCCTGCAGTTTGTCAATGTGCGCGCCCGCCAGGAACGGCGGCACGCCCGGCATGCCCAGCGGCAGGCCGATCTGTCCCGGCTGCAGCGCGCTGGAGAAGCGCACTGGCAGACGCAGGGTCTCGCCTGAACAGCTGAACTCCACCGCCGCGCCTTCGTTGACGCCCAGCTTCGCCGCGTCCTGCTGGCTGATCACCAGCATCGGCTGCGGCATGCGCTTCTGGAACACTGGCGAACGCTGAGTCATCTCTTCACTGCCGAACAGCTGGTAGTACGGCGCGACGCGCCACTGCTCGCCGCCGACAAAGGCAGTCGGCACATGGGTAAACCACGGCAGCGAGGCGTCGCCCGCGTCAAACAGACGCACGCCCGGATCGCCGTTGCGCAGCTTGCCGCCCACTTCAGCCTGGAATTTGTTCCACGCCTGCGGTGAGTTCCAGCCCGGCGCCCAGGCGAACGGGATCTGCGAACGCGGCGCGCTCGGCTGGTTGTTGCCTTCCATCGAGAAGGCGAACATGGTGTCTTTATCCTGCGGCTGACGCGGCTCGTGCACGCTGATATTGGCGCGCGCGGCGGTACGGCCGCTGGAGCGGATGGGCGAACGCGCCAGTTTCTGGCCGCGAATGCGGAAGCTGGCGTCCGGCGCCGCCTCTTTGATGCCTCTCAGCTGCGGCAGCTTCGCCACCACGGCGTCGATAACGTGATCGAGCTGCGTCCAGTCGATATGACGGCTTTCCAGCGCGCTGTGCAGCGAGTGCAGCCAGCGCCAGCTCTCCAGCATCACGATGCTGTGGTCGTAGTAGGCGGGATCGTAAACCTGGAAGAAGCGCTGCGCGCGGCCTTCGTGGTTGATCGAGGTGCCGTCGCTTTCGGCGAAGCTGGCAGTGGAGAGCACCAGTCCCGCTTTCTCCAGCGTGGCGGTGCGCTGATGATCGACCACAATCACGTTGGCGGCGTTCGCCAGCGCGGCGTCAACCTGCGCTTTCGGCGCGTGGCGGTAGAGATCGTTCTCCAGCACCACCACCGTGTCTGCCTCGCCGTTGCGCAGCTGTTCCAGTGCGCTGTCGAGCGTGTTGCCGCCCATTAGCCCCAGACCCATGCTGTTCGCCGCGCCGGCCAGCAGCGTAATGCCGACGTCGGCGCCGCGCGCCTTCAGCGCTTTGGCGACGTTGGCCGCTGCTTCAATCATCGCCGTGCTGCCCGAATGGGTGCCGGAGATAATCAGCGGTTTTTTCGCGCCGGCCAGCGCCTGCACGACGACATCCAGCTTGCCGTTCAGGCTGCGGTCGAAGTCGCTGACCGCAGGTGCGCTTTCATCCAGCGCGCTGGCGATAGCGAAGCCGAGACGCGCCTGATCTTCTACCGGCGCGCGATAGCTCCACGCGGCGATATCATCGAGACGAGTTTCGTCGACGTTGGTGACGAACAGCGGATGTTTGGCGTGCTGACCGATATTCATAATGGCGGCGATCTGCCAGTCGGCGACTTTCTGCGCCGCAGCCATGTCGCGCGCCTTGCCTTTGACCGCCTGGCGCACAGAGAGCGCCACGCGTGCGCCGACCTGGGTCAGATCCTCGCCCAGCACCAGCACCGCGTCGTAGCTTTCCATTTCGCGCAGCGACGGCGTGTAGATACCGCTTTCGCGCAGCACTTTAAGCATCAGCTCCAGACGCGCCTGCTCGCCCGCTGGCATGCCGGTGGAGAAGTTGTCTGCGCCGACCAGCTCGCGCAGCGCGAAGTTGCTCTCGACGCTGGCGCGCGGCGAGCCGATGCCGATGACGCGCTTCGCCTGGCGCAGCGTGTCGGCGGCGGCGTTGACCGCCTGCTCCGCATTAAGCTGCACCCAGTCGTTGCCGCGCAGCTGCATCGGATGACGCGGGCGATCGGCGCGGTTGACGTAGCCGTAGCCGAAACGGCCGCGATCGCACAGGAAGTAGTGGTTCACCGTGCCGTTGTAGCGGTTTTCGATGCGGCGCAGCTCGCCGTAGCGCTCACCGGGGCTGGTGTTGCAGCCGACGCTGCACTGCTGGCAGATGCTCGGCGCGAACTGCATGTCCCATTTACGGTTGTAGCGCTCGGAGTGGGTTTTGTCGGTAAAGACGCCGGTGGGGCAGATCTCCACCAGGTTGCCGGAGAATTCGCTCTCCAGCGTGCCCTCTTCCGGACGGCCGAAGTAGACGTTGTCGTGGGCACCGTAGACGCCCAGATCTTTGCCATCGGCGTAATCTTTGTAGTAGCGCACGCAGCGATAGCAGGCGATGCAGCGGTTCATCTCATGGGAGATAAACGGGCCGAGGTCCTGATTCTGGTGGGTACGCTTGGTAAAGCGGTAGCGGCGGAAGCTGTGGCCGGTCATCACCGTCATATCCTGCAGGTGACAGTTGCCGCCCTCTTCGCACACCGGGCAGTCGTGCGGGTGGTTGGTCATCAGCCACTCCACCACGCTTTCGCGAAACTCTTTCGCTTCGCCGTCGTCGATAGAGATAAAGGTGCCGTCGGAGGCCGGCGTCATGCAGGACATGACGAGACGGCCGCGGGTATCTTCGGCATTCTGGAATTGCTTCACCGCGCACTGGCGGCAAGCCCCAACGCTTCCCAGCGCTGGATGCCAGCAAAAATAAGGAATATCAAGGCCCAGAGAGAGACACGCCTGCAGCAGGTTGTCCGCTCCGTTCACATCATATTCTTTACCGTCTACATGGATTGTAGCCATAGTGAACATGCTTCCGTAAGGCTCGTCGAGGACGAGCGTTAATCATATTCTTGCCCCGGGGATCCGGGGCAGCGGCGCAGGGCCGTTTCCGTATGCTGCGGCGAATTACCAGCGCGCTTTCAGCAGGTTGGGCTGAATACCGCTGATTGCGCGGGTATTGCCGAAGACCTGCGGCGCCATGCCGGCTTCAAACTCTTCACGGAAATATTTAATCGCGCTCTGCAGCGGCTCAACCGCGCCAGGCGCATGGGCGCAGAAGGTCTTGCCCGGACCGAGCTGGCGGCAAAGCTGCAGCAGGGTTTCGATATCGCCCGGCTGTCCTTTGCCCTGCTCCAGCGCGCGCAGGATCTTCACGCTCCACGGCAGGCCGTCACGGCATGGCGTACACCAGCCGCAGGATTCGCGCGCGAAGAACTCTTCCAGGTTGCGCACCAGCGACACCATGTTGATCTCATGGTCGACCGCCATCGCCAGCGCGGTGCCGAGACGGCTGCCCGCCTTGCCGATGCTGGCGAACTCCATCGGCAGATCGAGGTGCTGTTCGGTAAGGAAGTCGGTGCCCGCGCCACCCGGCTGCCAGGCTTTAAAGCGCAGACCGTCGCGCATGCCGCCGGCGTAATCTTCCAGAATCTCGCGCGCGGTAATGCCGAACGGCAGTTCCCACACGCCGGGATTTTTCACGCGGCCGGAGAAGCCCATCATCTTGGTGCCGGCGTCTTCGCTTTTCGACAGGCCTTTGTACCACTCGACGCCGTTGGCGAGGATCGCCGGGACGTTAGAGAGCGTTTCCACGTTGTTAACGCAGGTCGGCTTGCCCCAGGCGCCGGCGCTCGCCGGGAAAGGCGGCTTAGAGCGCGGGTTGGCGCGACGCCCTTCCAGCGAGTTAATCAGCGCCGTCTCTTCGCCGCAGATATAGCGGCCCGCGCCGGTGTGCACGATCAGCTCGAAGTCGAAGCCGGTGCCGAGAATATTTTTACCGAGGAAGCCCGCTTCGGTCGCTTCCGCGATGGCACGACGCAGGTTCACCGCCGCTTCGATATACTCGCCGCGCAGGAAGATGTAGCCGCGATAGGCCTTCAGGGCGAAGGCGCTGATCAGCATACCTTCCACCAGCTGATGCGGCATCTGCTCCATCAGCAGGCGGTCTTTATAGGTGCCCGGCTCCATCTCATCGGCGTTGCACAGCAGGTAGCGGATGTTCATGGATTCGTCTTTCGGCATCAGGCTCCACTTCAGACCTGTGGAGAAGCCCGCGCCGCCGCGCCCTTTCAGGCCGGAATCTTTTACCGCCGCGACGATTTCGTCCGGCGCCATGCCGTTGAGCGCCTTTTCCGCGCCGGCATAGCCGTTTTTACTGCGGTACTCTTCGAACCACACCGGCTGCTGGTCGTCGCGCATGCGCCAGGTCAGCGGATGCGTTTCCGCAGTACGAATGATCTGCTTGATGGTCATTGATACTGCTCCAGTAGCGAGGCGATGCCTTCCGGCGTCAGATGAACGTGGGTATCTTCATCCACCATCATGGTCGGCCCTTTGTCGCAGTTGCCCAGACAGCAGGTCGGCAGCAGCGTAAAGCGGCCGTCCGCCGTGGTCTGGCCCGGTTTGATGTTCAGGTTCTGCTCCAGCGCCGCCTGGATGCCCTGATAGCCGGTGATGTGACACACCACGCTGTCGCAGTAGCGAATAACGTGACGGCCGACCGGCTGACGGAAAATCTGGCTGTAGAACGTGGCGACGCCTTCGACGTCGCTGGCCGGAATGCCCAGCACCTCGGCAATGGCGTTGATGGCGCCGTCCGGCACCCAGCCGCGCTGCTTCTGCACGATCTTCAGCGCTTCAATCGACGCCGCGCGCGCATCTTCATAGTGGTGTTTTTCGTGCTCGATGGCGTGATGCTCTTCCGCGCTCAGCACGAAGACCTCGGTTGGGTCGATCGTATGAATGGCAATTTTTTGATCGTGCATAATTAGCGGTCCACGTCTGACATAACAAAATCGATACTACCGAGGTAAACGATCAGGTCGGATACCAGGCTGCCGCGGATCACCGACGGGATCTGCTGCAGGTGCGGGAAGCTCGGCGTGCGCACGCGGGTGCGGTAGCTCATGGTGCTGCCGTCGCTGGTCAGGTAGTAGCTGTTGATCCCTTTGGTCGCTTCAATCATCTGGAAGGATTCGTTGGCCGGCATCACCGGGCCCCAGGAAACCTGCAGGAAGTGGGTGATCAGCGTTTCGATGTGCTGCAGCGTCCGCTCTTTCGGCGGCGGCGTGGTCAGCGGGTGATCGGCTTTAAACGGACCCTCTGGCATATTGTTCAGGCACTGCTCAAGAATACGCAGCGACTGCCACATCTCTTCCATCTTCAGCTGAACGCGGGTGTAGGCGTCGCTGATGCCGGCGCCGACCGGGATCTCGAAGTCGAAGTTTTCATAGCCTGAGTAGGGACGCCATTTGCGCACGTCGAAATCCAGGCCGGTGGCGCGCAGCGCGGCGCCGGTGGTGCCCCAGGCCAGCGCTTCGTCCATGTTGTAGGCGGCGACGCCTTTGGAACGGCCAACCAGCACGCTGTTGCGCAGCGCGGCTTTGTCATACTCTTTCAGACGCTTCGGCATCCAGTCGAGGAAGTCGCGCAGCAGGCGCTCCCAGCCCTTCGGCAGATCGTGCGCCACGCCGCCGATGCGGAACCAGGCCGGGTGCATACGGAAGCCGGTGATGGCTTCAACCACGTCATAAATCTTCTGGCGATCGGTAAAGGCGAAGAACACCGGCGTCATCGCGCCGACATCCTGAATAAAGGTCGAGATATAGAGCAGATGGCTGTTGATGCGGAACAGCTCGGAGAGCATCACGCGGATCACGTTGACGCGGTCCGGCACCACGATGCCGGCCAGCTTTTCCACCGCCAGCACGTAAGGCATTTCGTTGACGCAGCCGCCAAGATACTCCACGCGGTCGGTATAGGGAATGTAGCTGTGCCAGGACTGGCGCTCGCCCATCTTTTCCGCGCCGCGATGGTGGTAGCCGATATCCGGCACACAGTCGACGATCTCTTCGCCGTCCAGCTGCAGGATAATGCGGAACGCACCGTGCGCCGACGGGTGGTTCGGCCCCAGGTTGAGGAACATAAAATCCTCGCTGGTGGTGCTGCGCTTCATGCCCCAGTCTTCCGGCTTGAAGGTCAGCGCTTCCATCTCCAGATCTTCTTTCTGTTTGGTCAGCGTAAAGGGATCGAACTCGGTGGCGCGCGCCGGGTAGTCTTTACGCAGCGGATGCCCTTCCCAGGTTTGCGGCATCATGATGCGCGTCAGGTGCGGGTGACCGTCGAACGTGACGCCGAACATCTCCCAGGTTTCGCGCTCGTACCAGTTGGCGTTGGGGAAGATTTTGGTCAGCGTCGGCAGATGCATGTCGTTCTCAGACAGCGCCACCTTGAGCATAATGTCGCGGTTACGCTCGATCGACAGGAAATGGTAGAACACCGAGAAATCCGCAGCGGGCAAACCGGCGCGATGGGTGCGCAAGCGCTCGTCCATGCCATGCAGGTCATAGAGCATAATGTACGGCTTCGGCAGCTTGCGCAGGAAGGTCACGATGTCCGGCAGCTGTTCGCGCTTGACCCATACCACGGGAATACCAGTGCGGGTCGGCTGAACGGTAAAGGCATCCGGCCCAAAACGGTTACGCAGCTCGCCGATCACCGGGTCATCCAGGTGATCCCGGGTTTGCCATGCAGGCTGAGCGAGATCGTGCGTGGTTAAATCTGTCATACGTTACTCACCATTCCGGCCTGTCGCCAGGCACTCAAAAGAAGGCGTCAGGATGGGGCCGCGCATTAAATTGTGATGTTTTGCTGCGGGCCTGGAATCCATCCATGTACGGTGTTCTTACACTTCGTCAGGGGTGCGAAGATTGGTGACGGCGATGCGCTCGCCGCGTTTTCTTTCGCGTTCCGACTGCATATTGGCGCGATAAACGCCCTGATCGCCCACCACCCACGACAGCGGGCGGCGCTCTTTGCCAATTGACTCGCGCAGCAGCAGCAGCGCCTGCATATAGGCTTCCGGGCGCGGCGGGCAGCCGGGAATATAGACATCGACCGGCAGGAACTTGTCAACGCCCTGCACCACGGAATAGATGTCGTACATGCCGCCGGAGTTGGCACAGGCACCCATGGAGATCACCCACTTCGGCTCCAGCATCTGGTCATACAGACGCTGGATCACCGGCGCCATTTTGGTAAAGGGCGTACCGGCGATCACCATAAAGTCCGCCTGACGCGGCGAGGCGCGCATAACTTCCGCACCGAAACGCGCCACGTCATGCACAGCGGTGAAAGAGGTGGTCATCTCTACGTAGCAGCAGGAGAGACCGAAGTTATAGGGCCACAGGGAGTTCTTGCGGCCCCAGTTCACCATGTCGTGCAGCGCATGCTCGAGCTTGCCCATGTAGACGCTGCGATGAACGTGCTGCTCCAGGGGATCGGCAACGATCTCCTGTTTTTGCAGCGGGTAACGGTCGTTATCGCCGCCGTTCGGGTCTATGCGGGTGAGCGTATAGTCCATCAGATTGCCTCGCTTTTACTGCTTATGAGGGTTGGTGTGACCGATCGGGTTGGATTTGACCACCACGCGACGGCGTGCAGGCGCCCAGTCCAGCGCGCCAATACGCACCAGATAGACCAGCCCCGCCAGGAGCACCAAAATGAAAATTGCGGCTTCCACAAAGCCGACCCAGCCGCTTTCGCGGATAGAGGTCGCCCATGCGTATAAAAAGAGCGCTTCTACGTCGAAGATGACGAAGAACATTGCGACGAGGTAGAACTTCGCCGACAGGCGGATATGGGTGTCGCCGACGGATTCGATGCCGGATTCGAACGGGGTCTCTTTATGACGCGCGCGAGCGCGGCCGCCTAAGAGCCATCCTCCGGTGAGCATAAAGGCGCAAAGGCCGAAAGCGATGATGACAAATATGATAAACGCCCAGTGATGAGCGACGACTTCGGTGGCTGTTGACATACTCTTTGCTTACTCATCAAAAGTGGCGATGGCATCCTGCGCGGGTCACTTGCAGCAAACGCACCACATCGATTCAAGGGAAGGACAAAAAAACCTGATAAATTATGCTGTCTTTATCAATTAGGCAGCAATTTTATGGGGTTTTTTACTCCTTTCTATAACCTTTTGTCAACTTTGACAAAAGTATCCAAACATTATTTTACACGCGCATCAAAATTTTAACATATGATGCGCGCGATACCAGCTAAATCGCTTCAGTCTGTAAGGTCTTTTAGAGTGTAGCGGGATTTCAAATGCATGGATCGTGCATTTATCCAACGTATTCTGGCAGGCTTTGCGGGGTTTTCCTTCCCCTTCACAGGGGTATTTTTTTGATCTGGAACACAAAACCGGCCTTTTTGTCCTTTTTTTCGGCAAATGTTACACCATTTCGGAACAGTGCTTTCATTCAGGAGGATCAAAAATTTCATTTACAGAAAAAATTGAAACGGCGTTTTATCAGGCAGGATGGCAGGCAGAAAAAGCAGAGAAAAAAGGCGGGCAGCGGCTGTTTAGCCACATAAAAAAAGCCCTTCGATGCAAATGCATAACAAAGGGCTTTTTTATTACAGTTTTAACAATCAGAGAACGGGTCGAAAAAGCGCCCTTATTGTTAACCCTGGTTTACTCTTCATCATCCAGCAGCAGCGTCCCATCCGGGTTGGCACTCAGATTGTAGGGATCGTTGGTGGACTGCATGGCGTTGAAAATCGCCAGCGCCAGCTCGTTGTCGCTGTCAGGATTGCGGCACAGCAGATACTGCGTGTCCGGCAGCACCGGCAACCCTTCCGCCGCGCCCATGACGCGCAGCTCCGGGCTCATCATCTCTACCGGACGCGCGGTCACGCCCAGCCCCGCTTTCACCGCGGCGCGAACTGCCGCCAGCGTTGAGGCGACGTAGGAGATACGCCACGGGATGCCCGCTTCGTTGAGGTGATCGATCGCCATATCGCGGTACGGGCTCGGTTCATCCAGCAGCACCAGCGGAATCGCTTCCCCGCGCTGAAAAATATAATCCGCCGCGCAGTACCATAGGGTCGGCGAGGTGCGCAGCACCTGATGGGTAAAGCTGCCTGGGCTGGAGGTGGTGACGACCAGATCGACTTCGCCCTGGTTGAGCATCTCCATCATAAATGGGTTACGCTTGACGCGGACGTCGATCGCCAGCTTCGGGTAAACCGAAGTAACGCGGTTAAGCAGGAACGGCAGAATGGTGTCGGAGGTGTCATCCGAGGCGCCGATGGTCAGCACGCCCTGGATATTGCTGTACATCAGCGATGTGCAGGCCTCGTCGTTGAAACGCAGGATTTTCCTGGCGTAACCTAACAGCTGGATACCGTGCTCGGTTAATAATTTATTACGTCCATGTCTGGCAAACAGCTCTTTACCTACCAATTGCTCCAGACGCTGCATCTGCTGGCTGACGGCAGACTGGGTACGGCACACGGCGGCAGCGGCGGCCGCAAAAGTGTTCAGGTCCGCAACAGCAACAAACGTTCTCAGCAGATCGAGGTCGAGATTCAGTATCGGACGATTTGCATTAGTCATGTTTTCTTCACTTATAAGATTTTTAAAAAACTACTACCCTGGTGTTATTACGCGACTTATCAAAGTGATAAGCGGTAATGATGCTCATTGCCGGTCCTGTGTGAGACCGTCAAAGAAATTCGTGTCAGACAGAGACCGACATACGTGCATCCCGGCACAGCGGGAAGGCAGCGTTGAGTAGACAGAAACAACTTCTGGGCCGACAGCGCGGGAGCGCAAATGCAGGAAGCTGCGTTGTTGTCTAGCGTTCCGTCCTATGCAGACGGAAAAAGCCAGCTAGCGAATTATGGATTGCGTAGCGGCTAAATGCGATAAATAATAAATTATACTTAATCATTTTTAACTTCAAAATGGAAATGATTTTGTGAAAACCATCGTAATTTTTGACCAGATCGCATTTCATGGTCATCATGGCACATCCCGGCATAATTTTTAACCGCCCGCTTTCTGAAAGTCGAGATATAGTGCGAAGATACGCCTGAAATACCTTTTATCTGGTCAGAAGTGGCCCTTCTGCGCAGGGAACTTTTCTGGCTTGCCGCAGCGCCGCGCGCCCCCCGGCTGGCCTTGCTGCTTCCGGCTTGGCTTATCCGCTGGTCAACCAGCGCGCTTTTTTGCCCATTCATGTAAAATAGCTTAACTATTTCACTATTCATCTACCCGCCGTTTCTCCTTTATCCCGAATAAAAATTTGTTGATTGCGGCGCGGGCAAACGGACAGCGCGCTTTACAGCGGAAACGGCCCATTGTAGCGGAAAATATCGCTCATTCATTACAAGTCAGTTTTTGTAACCAGCTAATGACAAAGAAATTATGCATTGCGCTATGCATCCGGCAAAAAGATAACAAACACGCCAAAACCTGCCGCTGCCCTTCTTTTGTCACGATGAGGAGAGTACATTGTGCTGGTTTGATTTCTGCGGCAGTAAAAGGATTCTGCCCATTAAGGCGGTTAAAAATGACTTTTCAAATTGATAAATCCGGCAAGCTGGAAAACGTCTGTTACGACATTCGCGGGCCGGTACTTAAAGAGGCTAAACGTCTCGAAGAAGAAGGCAACAAAGTTCTCAAGCTCAATATCGGCAATCCGGCGCCGTTCGGTTTCGAAGCGCCGGATGAGATCCTGGTGGATGTGATCCGCAACCTGCCCAGCGCGCAGGGCTACTGCGACTCAAAAGGGCTCTACTCCGCGCGTAAAGCGATTATGCAGCACTATCAGGCACGGGAGATGCGCGACGTCACGGTTGAAGATATCTATATCGGCAACGGCGTCTCCGAGCTGATCGTGCAGGCGATGCAGGCGCTGCTGAACAGCGGCGACGAGATGCTGGTGCCGGCGCCGGACTATCCGCTGTGGACGGCGGCGGTGTCGCTCTCCAGCGGCAAAGCGGTGCACTACCTGTGCGACGAATCCGCCGGCTGGTTCCCGGATCTCGACGACATCCGCAGCAAGATCACACCGCGCACGCGCGGCATCGTGATCATTAACCCGAACAACCCGACCGGCGCGGTCTACAGCAAAGAGCTGCTGCTGGAGATCGTTGAGATCGCGCGCCAGCATAACCTGATCATCTTCGCCGACGAGATCTACGACAAGATCCTTTACGACGAGGCGCAGCACCATTCGATCGCCGCGCTGGCGCCCGATCTGCTGACCGTGACCTTTAACGGCCTCTCCAAAACCTACCGCGTGGCGGGTTTTCGTCAGGGCTGGATGGTGCTAAACGGGCCGAAAAAGCATGCGAAAGGCTATATCGAAGGGCTGGAGATGCTCGCCTCAATGCGTCTGTGCGCCAACGTGCCGGCGCAGCATGCGATCCAGACCGCGCTGGGCGGCTATCAGAGCATCAGCGAATTTATCGCGCCGGGCGGCCGCCTCTATGAACAGCGCCAGCGCGCCTGGGAGCTGATCAACGACATTCCCGGCGTCAGCTGCGTGAAGCCGAACGGCGCGCTCTATATGTTCCCGCGTATCGATGCGAAGAAGTTCAATATTCACGACGACCAGAAAATGGTGCTGGACTTCCTGCTGCAGCAAAAAGTGCTGCTGGTTCAGGGCACCGCCTTTAACTGGCCGTGGCCGGATCATGTGCGCATCGTTACCCTGCCGCGCGTCGACGATCTGGAGATGGCGATCGGCAAGTTCGACCGGTTCCTGCAAGGCTATCGCCAGTAAAACCGGCCGCGTATACTAGCAGCATTTGGGGAAGCGCGACGCTTCCCCCGTTGCTGACAGGATAACGCATGACCCGAAGCCACTTTTTCGCCCATCTCTCCCGCCTTAAACTGATCAACCGCTGGCCGCTGATGCGCAACGTGCGCACCGAAAACGTCTCCGAGCACAGCCTGCAGGTCGCGATGGTGGCGCATGCACTCGCCGTGATTAAAAACAAAAAGTTCGACGGCCATCTCAACGCCGACCGCATTGCGATGCTGGCGCTCTATCACGATGCCAGTGAAGTGCTGACCGGGGATCTGCCGACGCCGGTGAAGTACTACAACGCCCAGATCGCCCATGAGTATAAAAAGATCGAGAAAATCGCTCAGCAGAAGCTGATTGAGATGCTGCCGGAAGAGCTGCAGGAGGAGTACCGTCCGCTGCTTGACGAACATCAGCACAGCGAAGCGGAGCAGTCGGTGGTGAAGCAGGCAGACGCGCTCTGCGCCTACCTGAAGTGTCTGGAAGAGCTCTCCGCCGGCAACAACGAATTTTTACTGGCAAAAGCGCGGCTGGAGAAAACCCTGCAGCAGCGACGCTCGCCAGAGATGGACTACTTCGTCGAGGTATTTATTCCCAGCTTCAGCCTGTCGCTGGATGAGATCTCGCAGGATTCGCCGCTGTAACGGCGCCTACGCCTTAAGGCTGAGCCTAAAGCCGCCTTCCGCCTGCGGCGTCACCTGCAACGCCGCCAGCGAGCGCAGCTGAAACAGCGTCTCCTGCAGGCGCGGCGTCTCCGCTGACGCGTTAAGGGCGATCACCGCACAGCGGGCGTCGAGGCCGGAGAGGATGCCGGCGGGCGCATCCTCTACCACCACGCACTGCTGCGGCGCCAGGCCCAGCTTCGCCGCGCCGAGCAGATAGGGATCTGGCGCCGGCTTGCCCTTCTCCACCTGTTCGGCGGTAATAAACACCGTCGGCAGCGGCAGCCCGGCTGCCTTATGGCGTGCGTGCGCCACCGGCACCGAGCCTGAGGTCACGATAGCCCAGGGGATCTGCTGCGTATCCAGCGCCGTCAGCAGCGCGTGCGCGCCAGGCAGCGCACGCACGCCCGCCGTGTCCTGCGCCTCGTCTTGCTCTAACGCGCGAAACTCCGCCTGAATAGCGGCTTCCGGCTGGCCTGGCATAAAATGGCGCAGCGAGGTAATCGCCTGCTTGCCGTGAATAAACTGCAGGATCTCCTCTGCCGCAATGCCGTGCCGCGCGCCCCAGCTGCTCCAGGCGCGCTCAACCGCCGGCAGCGAATCCACCAGCGTCCCGTCCAGATCAAATAAAAAACCGCTATAGGTCACAGCTCACTCCCGTCAGGCGTTGATAATCTGCGCGATTTCCGTCGCGCTGAGATGATATTGACGCGGACAAGTGTGCCATACCGCCAGCATGCGTTGGTATTTTTCCCACATCGGCGTCTGCGCGTTAAAACCGTGGGTGCCGGAGTCGAAGTGGGTGTAGCGCCCTTCGATATTGACCATAAAGCGGACGTAGCCGAGATAGCGCGCTTCGGTGGCGGCGTCGAAACCGAGAAAGGCGAGGCGTCGCTCCTCCAGCGTGGCGTTATCACCGAGGTTTGACCAGGAGACGTGCAGCGCATGGTGCATCTCCATAATGTCGATAATGGTGCGGCAGGTCTCTTCCGTCAGTTCGCCAAACTCCCTGTCCAGCTCGCGCATCTGCAGTCCGTAGCCGCGCTCGATAATGGTCTGATAGCGGCGATAGCGCTCGGCGTTATCCGGCTCCAGCATTGCCATGATTTTGTACTGGTTAGAGAGAATAAGACGCTGCGCGTGGGTCATTTCCATCATAGGCTCCAGGGCCGACAGGCCGTGCAAGAAGGTGACGGAAAATAGTGACATAAGGCGAGTGATGCGGGTATGCCCGCATCACTTTTCTTTGATGTAGACCCGGGTGAGCGACAAATTCTCTCAGCGGGAAAAGGCGGACGATCAAAGATCGTCGAGGAAGGTGCGATCCAGCTGTTTAAAGGCGCGCTTAAGCAGATCGGCCAGCGCCTGATAGGTCGGTTTGCCTTCAACCGGCGCAATCGCCTGACCCGCTTCCTCCAGCCGGGCGCGCACCTCGTGGAACCAGTGCAGCAGGGTGGGCGGCAGCGGCGTGACCGAACGTTTGCCGAGCCACCACAGGCCCTGCATCGGCAGGCTACAGGCGAAGAGCGCGGTAGCCACTGCCGGGCCGAGCTGTCCGCCGAGCGCGATTTGCCAGCTCAGGGTAAACACCGCCAGCGGCGGCATAAAGCGAATCGCAAAGCGCGTCACGCTCGACACGCGGTTTTCAGGAAAGATCGGCGCGAGGCGTTTGTCATTCGGCCAGGTCTTCATATAGTGCTGGCCGTTTTGAAAAATACGGAACCAGCCAGTATTGCCAGAATCATTCGCCATGGCGGACCTCAACTAAAACTGCAAAAATTAAAATATTTTTATAGCTACACAACTTTACGTGACATCCTTCAAAAATTTTTGTCTTTAAAGGGGACTCTCGCTATCCTGACGCAGCCTGAATACCGTACTGGAAGCGAGTAAAGAGGTAAACGACAAACGCAGCGACCCACTATCGCTCAGCAAATTTCAAAAATTTGCGTAAAATTACCGAAATTTTTTTGCGGAGACGCAACATTTTGTCTACCGCAACGGAGTTATGATTAAACTCCCCGCTTTCATGGGCTACGCTGATAGTCTGATTGCCTTTTTTTTAGCCACTTTTAACAAACAGGTACTTCCATGTCGAGTAAGTTAGTACTGGTTCTGAACTGCGGCAGCTCTTCACTGAAGTTCGCCATCCTGAATGCCGCCAGCGGCGAAGAATTCCTTTCCGGCCTGGCGGAGTGCTTCCATCTTCCTGAAGCGCGTATCAAATGGAAACTGGACGGTGAAAAACATGAAGCGCCTCTTGGCGCCGGCGCCGCGCACAGCGAAGCCCTGAATTTCATTGTTAAAACTATTCTGGCACAAAAACCAGAGCTTTCGGCACAAATTGCTGCAATTGGTCATCGCATCGTCCACGGCGGCGAGCAGCTGACGGAATCGGTCATTATTACCGACGCCGTGGTGCAGGGTATCAAAGACAACGCCTCGTTCGCGCCGCTCCACAATCCGGCGCACCTGATCGGCATCGAAGAGGCGATGAAAAACTTCCCGCATCTTTCCGATAAGAATGTGGCGGTTTTCGACACCGCTTTCCATCAGACGATGCCGGAAGAGTCTTATCTCTACGCCCTGCCCTACAAACTCTATAAAGAGCACGGCGTGCGCCGTTACGGCGCGCACGGCACCAGCCACTACTATGTGACGCACGAAGCGGCCAACATGCTTAATAAGCCGGTTGACGAGCTGAACATCATTACCTGCCACCTCGGCAACGGCGCGTCGGTTGCGGCTATCCGCAACGGCAAATGCGTCGATACCTCTATGGGGCTGACGCCGCTGGAAGGTCTGGTGATGGGCACCCGCAGCGGCGACATCGATCCGGCGATCATTTTCTATCTGCACGACACGCTGGGCATGAGCGTCGACGCCATCAATAAGCTGCTGACCAAAGAGTCGGGCCTGCTGGGCCTGACCGAGGTCACCAGCGACTGCCGCTACGTCGAAGACAACTACGAAACCAAAGCGGACGCGAAGCGTGCCATGGATGTCTTTTGCCATCGTCTGGCAAAATATATCGGCAGCTACAGCGCCATGATGGAAGGCCGTCTGGACGCGGTGATCTTCACCGGCGGCATCGGCGAAAACGCGGCGATGGTGCGCGAGCTGTCGCTGAAAAAGCTCGGCCTGCTCGGCTTTGAGGTCGATCACGAACGCAACCTGGCGGCGCGCTTCAGCAAGTCCGGCTTTATCAACAAAGAGGGCACGCGCCCTGCCATTGTCATTCCGACCAACGAAGAGCTGGTGATCGCCCAGGATGCGGCGCGTCTGACCGCCTGATGTTTCCTTCACCGTCAGCTCCGGCTGACGGTGTCGTTTTTGACACTCCCTAAAGCGAGGTTGAAACGTGTCACGTACAATTATGCTTATTCCTACCGGCACCAGCGTCGGCCTGACCAGCGTCAGCCTTGGCGTGATCCGTGCCATGGAGCGCAAAGGCGTTCGTCTCAGCGTCTTTAAGCCGATCGCGCAGCCGCGCGCTGGCGGCGATACGCCGGACCAGACCACGATGATCATTCGTAAGAACTCCTCTATTCCCGCCGCCGACCCGTTGAAAATGTCGCGTGTGGAGTCGCTGCTGGGCGCGAACCAGCAGGACGTGCTGATGGAAGAGATCATCGCCCGCTACCACGAAAACACCAAAGATGCGGAAGTGGTGCTGGTAGAAGGCCTGGTGCCGACGCGCAAGCATCAGTTCGCCAACGCGCTCAACTATGAGATCGCCAAAACGCTTAACGCCGAGATCGTATTTGTGATGGCGCTCGGCAACGACTCGCCCGCCCAGCTGAAAGAGCGTATCGAACTGACGCAGAGCAGCTTCGGCGGCGGCCGCAACAAAAACATTACCGGCGTTATCATCAACAAGCTGAACGCGCCGGTAGATGAGCAGGGCCGCACGCGCCCGGATCTGTCGGAAATTTTTGACGATTCAACCAAGGCGAGCGTCGCCAATATCGATCCGAAACAGCTGTTCGCCGACAGTCCGCTGCCGGTGCTGGGCTGCGTGCCCTGGAGCTTCGACCTGATCGCCACGCGCGCCATCGATATGTGCCGCCACCTCAACGCTGAGGTGATCAACGAAGGCGAGATCGCTACGCGCCGCGTCAAGTCCGTTACCTTCTGCGCGCGCAGCCTGCCGCATATGCTGGAGCACTTCCGCCCAGGTTCGCTGCTGGTGACCTCGGCGGACCGTCCTGACGTGCTGGTGGCGGCCTGCCTCGCCGCGATGAACGGCGTTGAGATTGGCGCCATTCTGCTGACCGGCGGCTACGAGATCGACAACCGCATCGCGAAGCTGTGCGAGCGCGCCTTCCAGACCGGCCTGCCGGTGTTTATGGTGAAAACCAACACCTGGCAGACCTCGCTCAGCCTGCAGAGCTTCAACCTTGAAGTGCCGAGCGACGACACCCAGCGTGTGGAAAAGGTGCAGGAGTATGTGGCCAGCTATATCAACGCCGACTGGATTGAGTCGCTGACCGCCACCTCCGAGCGCAGCCGCCGCCTGTCGCCGCCCGCCTTCCGCTATCAGCTTACCGAGCTGGCGCGCAAAGCGGGCAAACGCATCGTGCTGCCGGAAGGCGACGAGCCGCGTACCGTTAAAGCCGCCGCTATCTGCGCCGAACGCGGCATCGCCACCTGCGTGCTGCTGGGCAACCCGGATGAGATCCAGCGCGTTGCCGCCGCACAGGGCGTCGAGCTGGGCAAAGGCATTGAGATCGTCGACCCGGAAGTGGTGCGTGATAACTATGTGCCGCGCCTGGTCGAGCTGCGTAAGAATAAAGGCATGACGGAAGTGGTGGCGCAGGAGCAGCTGGAAGATAACGTGGTGCTCGGCACCATGATGCTGGAAAGCGGCGAAGTCGACGGCCTGGTGTCGGGTGCCGTGCACACCACCGCCAACACCATCCGTCCGCCTCTGCAGCTGATCAAGACCGCGCCGAACAGCTCGCTGGTCTCCTCGGTGTTCTTTATGCTGCTGCCGGAGCAGGTGCTGGTGTATGGCGACTGCGCCATTAACCCGGACCCGACCGCCGAACAGCTGGCGGAAATTGCCATTCAGTCGGCGGACTCCGCCCACGCCTTCGGTATCGAGCCGCGCGTGGCGATGATCTCCTACTCCACCGGCACCTCTGGCGCAGGCAGCGACGTGGAGAAAGTACGCGAAGCGACGCGTATCGCGCAGGAGAAACGCCCCGATCTGGTGATCGACGGCCCGCTGCAGTATGACGCGGCGATTATGGAAGATGTGGCCAAATCCAAAGCGCCCAATTCAGCGGTCGCCGGTCGCGCCACGGTGTTTATCTTCCCGGATCTCAACACCGGCAACACCACCTACAAGGCGGTGCAGCGCTCAGCGGATCTGATCTCAATCGGTCCAATGCTGCAGGGCATGCGCAAGCCGGTTAACGACCTGTCGCGCGGCGCGCTGGTGGACGATATCGTCTATACCATCGCTCTGACCGCGATCCAGTCGCAGCAGGCGGAAGGCTAGGCCTTCTGGGTTTACATCCTGACGAACAAGAGCATGCACGCGCATGCTCTTTTTTTTTACCGCGTCGCCTGGTGCCGAATCTTGCTCGCGTCTGAACAGCACAAGCATCACCGGCCGCAAAAACAAAAAAACGCCCAGACGGGCGTTTTTTCAACCAACTATTTTAAGCGTCGCCGTTGCGCGTCAGCCACAGCGAGAGCGCCTTCAGCGAATCATCGGTAAACTCATCGCAGCGCGCGGTGATCTCATCCGGCGTCATCCAGAACACCTCGTCCACCTCTTCTTCCTGCATGGCGAACGGGCCGTGATAAACGCAGCTAAACAGACCGCCCCAGACGCGGACATGCTCATCTTCGAAGTAGAACTTGCCGTGCTCGGCGAAAGGCACATCGGCAATGCCCAGCTCCTCTTCCGCCTCGCGGCGCGCCGACTCCAGCAGATCTTCTCCGCTCTGCACCACGCCGCCTGCGGTGGCGTCCAGCATACCGGGCATGAAGTCTTTCGTCTCAGTGCGACGCTGCACCAGGATTTTGCCTGCGCCGTCATGCACCACGATATAGGTTGCGCGATGACGCATTCGCTGCGCACGCATCTGCGCGCGCGTCGCCTGCGCGATCACCTCATTCTCTTCATTGACGATATCGACCCACTCGATGCCGTCGCCCGCGGTTTGATCCACCATCCGGAAACCCTTTTCTGTTCTGGCGTGCCGTGCGACACGCGCCTGATTGCCACGTCGTTGTTATAGTGTGCTGTAAGGTAATCACTTCCGCTCGTCTGAGCAAGCGGCGCAACCTATCGTTGTTTGCCGCTTTCCGCCAGCCAGAGCTGCACCGAGGCGCGCTGCCACTGAAATTCAGCATAATCCCTGAGCTTCTCCGGCAGCGCGTCGCCGTGCAGCGCCAGACGGTTCAGCATCACCGCCAGATCGGTATCAGCGATGGACCACTCGCCAAACAGGTTTTGCTGGCCATCGGGCAGCAGTTGCAGGCTGGCGGCCACCAGCTTCTCCGCCGCCTGCTGCGCCGCCGGGGTCAGCGGCGGAAAACGCTCGCCGGCAAACAGCACCTCCGTTGGCCGCTCCTGACGGATCGGCAGCAGATCGCTGCGCAGCCACGCCTGCAGCTCGCGCGCGCGCGCGCGCTTTTCGCGGTCGCGTGGGTAAAGACGCTCAAACTCCGGCGCCGGAAAACGCTCTTCCAGGTATTCGGCGATCGCCGAAGATTCGCTCAGGGTAAATTCGTCAACCTGCAGCGTCGGCACGCGGCAGGTCCGCGACAGCGCGCGATAGTCGCTACCAAACTGCTGATGTTGTGAGAGATCGACGCGTTTCAGCTGAAAGGGCACCCCTTTCTCCGTGAGCGCGACGTAAACCGACAGGGCGTAAGGACTAAAAAATGATGAATCAGACCACAGAGTGATGGACGGGTAATTCATCTGCTACCTCAACAGGCTTATCCGGGTAGCCTGATATTTACCGACTTTTTTTCAGCAAAGCAATCTCCCGCTGGTCCGATGTTCTCAAAGCGCGACGCAGGCCGGCAGCGTGCGGCCGCGCTTCTTCTATGCTGAAACAGTGCGTAGCAGAAAAATGATAAGGAGACGCGACATGCACATTCTGATGACCGGCGGCACCGGGCTGATCGGCCGCCATCTTATTCCACGCCTGCTGCTGCTCGGGCATCAGGTCAGCGTGGTGACGCGCGACGTCGCCGCCGCGCGCGAAAAGCTCGACGCGCGCGTCGCCCTCTGGTCGGGACTGGCGCAGCAGCAGAACCTTGACGGCGTCGATGCGGTGATCAACCTCGCCGGCGAACCCATCGCCGACAAACGCTGGAGCGAACAGCAAAAACAGCTGCTGTGCGAAAGCCGCTGGCAGATCACCGAACGCCTCGCCTCGCTAATCAACGCCAGCGCGCATCCGCCGCGCGTGCTGATATCCGGCTCGGCGACCGGCTACTATGGGGATACCGGCGACCTGGTGCTGACCGAAGAGGACAGCGGTCAGGATGAATTTACCCACCAGCTCTGCGCGCGCTGGGAACAGCTGGCGCTTAGCGCACAGAGCGAGCGCACCCGCGTCTGTTTGCTGCGCACCGGCGTGGTGCTGGCCAGCGAAGGCGGCGCGTTGGGCAAGATGAAGCTGCCGTTCAGGCTCGGCGTCGGCGGCCCCATCGGCAGCGGCAAACAGTATCTGCCGTGGATCCATATCGACGATATGGTCAACGCTATCCTCTGGCTGCTTGATAACGACGCGCTAAGCGGCCCGTTCAATATGGTGTCGCCCTACGCGGTGCGCAACGAGCAGTTCGCCGCCACGCTGGGCCACGTGATGCACCGTCCCGCCTTTATGCGCACGCCCGCCAGCGCCATCAGGCTGATGATGGGTGAATCGGCGGTGCTGGTGCTGGGCGGACAGCATGTGCTGCCGAAACGGCTGGAGGCGGCCGGCTTCGGCTTTCGCTGGTATGACCTACAGGAGGCGCTGCAGGATGTGGTGGGCAAACCGGCGGACAAAGGTGCAGCCTGACCGCCGGTTCCGCGCCGCCTCTTCAGTCGAGGAGGCGGCGTTTACTTCAGCGAACCTTTAAGAAACTGCTGCAGGCGCGGGCTTTTCGGGTTGCCAAACAGCACGTCCGGCGGCCCTTCTTCCTCAATCTTGCCCTGATGCAGAAAGATTACATGGCTGGAGACGTGGCGCGCGAATTCCATCTCATGGGTCACCACCACCATGGTTTTGCCCTCTTCCGCCAGCTTCTGCATGATACGCAGCACTTCGCCCACCAGCTCGGGATCGAGCGCCGAGGTCGGCTCATCGAACAGCAGCACTTCCGGCTCCATCGCCAGCGCGCGCGCGATCGAGACGCGCTGCTGCTGACCGCCAGAGAGATGCACCGGATATTTCGCCTGCGCGCGCTCGTCGATGCCAACCTTGTTGAGATAGTTGATGGCGCGGGCGCGAGCGTCTGCTTTGCTCAGCCCCAGCACCTGAATCGGCGCCTCCATCACATTCTCCAGCACCGTCATATGGCTCCAGAGGTTGAAATGCTGGAACACCATGGTGAGGCGCGTGCGCAGCGAGCGCAGCTGCTCTTTGTCGGCGACCTTGAGCTGCCCGTCGGTGTCGCGCACCAGATTGATCGGTTCGCTGGTGACGGAAATGGTGCCTTCGCTCGGCTTTTCGAGAAAGTTAATGCAGCGCAGGAAGGTGCTTTTGCCAGAGCCGGAGGAGCCGATAATGCTGATCACATCGCCCGCATTGGCCTGTAAAGAGACGCCTTTTAATACTTCATGGTCACCGTAACGCTTGTGCAGTTCGGTCACGCTTAATTTGTTTTCAGCCATAGTTCTACTCAATGCGATGACGAAGGTTTGATGTGTGCGAGAAAGCGACGTTCCGCCAGACGGAACAGGCTAATCAACACATAGGAGATAATCAGATAGAGCACCGCCGCAATGCCGAACGCGGTAAAGGGCTGATAGGTCGCGGAGTTGATGTCGCGCGCGATTTTCAGCAGATCCGGCACCGTGGCGGTAAAGGCGAGCGCCGTAGAGTGCAGCATCAGGATCACCTCGTTGCTGTAGGCAGGCAGCGCGGTGCGCAGCGCGGACGGCAAAATAATGCAGCGGTAGAGCTTAAAGGTGGAGAAGCCGTAGGCGCGCGCCGCCTCGATCTCGCCGTGCGGTACGGCGCGGATTGCCCCGGCGAAAATCTCCGTGGTATAGGCGCAGGTGTTAAGGGTAAACGCCAGCAGCGTACAGTTAAGGCCGCTGCGGAAAAAGGCGTTCAGCAGCTCGGAGCCTTTCACCACTTCCAGCGTATACATGCCGGAGTAGAACACCAGCAGCTGGACGTAGAGCGGCGTGCCGCGAAACACATAGGTAAACAGCCAGACCGGGGTGCTGACGAAACGGTTCGGCGACACGCGTGCGATAGCCAGCAGCACCGCCAGACAGCCGCCGATTACCACCGACAGGATCAGCAGCCACAGGGTGATGGCGACGCCGGTAAAGCGATAGCCGTCGGTCCAGAGCAGGGATTTCCAGTACTCCTGAATAATATCGATCATAGCTCTGCCCTTTTTACGCCCACCGAGTAGCGGCGGTTCAGCCACCACAGCACGCCGTTCGACAGCGTGGTAAAGATTAAATAGATCGCGCCAGCGACAATGGCGAAGTAGAACGGCTGCCAGGTGCTTTTGCCCGCCAGCTGTGTCGCTTTAACCACATCTTCCAGCCCGAGCAGCGACACCAGCGCGGTGGCTTTCAGGATCACCTGCCAGTTATTGCCGATGCCCGGCAGCGCGTAGCGCATCATGCCGGGAAACAGAATGCGGCGAAACACCTGCGAGCCGGTGAAGCCGAACGCCGTGGCGGCCTCGATCTGCCCTTTCGGCACCGCCAGAAACGCGCCGCGAAAGGTTTCGGTAAAGTAGGCGCCGTAGATAAAGCCGAGCGTAATGATACCGGCCACCATCGGGTCGATATCGAACTGGGCGAGTCCCAGCGCGTCGGTGAGTGAGTTAAGGGCGATCTGCAAACCGTAGAAGATCAGCAGCATCAGCACCAGGTCAGGCACGCCGCGGATCAGCGTGGTGTAGCCTTCAAACAGCATCGCCAGCGGGCGGCTGCGGGAGAGTTTTGCGCCCGCGCCAATCAGGCCGAGCACCACCGCCAGCACCACTGAACTGAGCGCCAGCTCCAGCGTCACCAGGGTGCCTTTGAGAATAACCTCAGAATAGCCGTACAGCATGTAATCAATCCCGTCGTGGAGAAAAAATCAATGTTCTGCCCGCTGGCGTACCAGCGAGCAGTCCTGATCGGTTCAGCGTGTAACCATCAGGTAAAGGTCGACAGGGTTAGTCACCGTACACATTGAAATCAAAATACTTTTTCGCAATCTTATCGTAGGTGCCGTCTTTGCGCATCGCTTCGAACGCTTTATCGATCGCCGCTTTTAGCTCGCTGTCGTCTTTGCGCAGTCCCATACCGGTGCCGACGCCAAAGATTTTATCGTCTTTCACCGCCGGACCGGCAAAGGCGTAGTTCTTGCCGACCGGCTGCTTCAGGAAGCCTTCGCTCGCCTGCACTTCATCCTGAAACGCGGCGTCGATACGGCCCGCGTTCAGATCCTGATAGACCAGGTCCTGGTTCGCGTAAGGCGTAACGTTCACCCCTTTCGGGCGCCAGTTCTCGTTGGCGTAGGTTTCCTGCGTGGTGCCCTGCAGCAGGCCGATATTTTTGCCCTTCAGCGATTCAATAGTCGGCTGGATCGGCGAGCCTTTCGGCGCCACCAGACGCGCGTTGGCCGCATAGAGCTTGTCGGAGAAGGCGATCTCTTCCTGACGCTTGGCGGTAATCGAGAGCGAGGAGATGATGGCGTCGATTTTCTTCGCCTTCAGCGACGGGAT
Organism: Pantoea sp. Z09; assembly: GCF_022394795.1. Lineage (NCBI taxonomy): Bacteria > Pseudomonadati > Pseudomonadota > Gammaproteobacteria > Enterobacterales > Erwiniaceae > Pantoea > Pantoea sp. Z09. The sequence continues at coordinate 1,150,869 of NZ_CP092373.1, read as the reverse complement.
CAGCGCGTCGAAGTCGCTCTCGACATAGGTGCATTTGCTGTTAATGCGTTTACAGATTTCGTTGGCAAGATCGATATCGAAGCCCACTAACTGTCCTTGCGCGTTTTTCGATTCAAACGGCGGGTAAGTCGGGTCAGTCCCAATGCGAATCGACGACGGCACCGCGGCGAAGACGCTGGCGGCGCTGGTCAGGCCCAGCATGAGAGAAAGAGCCAGAACTCGCTTTTTCATAGATAACCCTCAGTGAAGTGCTTTTTGTTATGGGTGCGTGATGTGTTTGCGCTTGTTAAGCCACATATTTCTTGCATATTTCATGCCAGCAATGCAAGCCATTCGCGCGCCCGGCGCGCCGCCAGCGAGGCGGTTCGGCCGAGTTTGTGAGGGGAATATATCAGCGATGTCAGAGAGAAAAAGCGACCTTGTTAACTTTTGGTGCACCAAATGCACGAAGAGTGATCGCCCGCGCGAATTCGCACTTAAAAAGTGCAAATAAAGGCGCTTATGCACCATTCCAGCGCGTAAACAGATCCTGCGGCAGCGTGATGTCAAACTGATCGACCACCCGGTTAACCGTTTGATCCACCAGCTCCATTATCGACTGCGGCCGATGATAGAAGGCGGGCACCGGCGGCATAATCACCGCACCCAGCTCGGCGGCGGTGGTCATCATGCGCAGGTGACCAATGTGCAGCGGGGTTTCGCGCACGCCCAGCACCAGCTTGCGCTGCTCTTTCAGCACCACGTCGGCGGCGCGCGTCAGCAGGCTGTCGCTGTAGCTGTGCACGATGCCGGAAAGGGTTTTCATCGAACAGGGCAGGATCGCCATGCCGAGAGTTTTAAACGAGCCTGACGAGATGCTGGCGGCGATATCGCGCACGTCATGCACCACATCCGCCAGCGCCTGCACGTCGCGCAGGCTGTAGTCGGTCTCCAGGCTCAGGGTTTGACGCGCCGCCGGACTCATCACCAGATGGGTTTCCACCTCGCTGACCTGCTGCAGCACCTGCAGCAGCCGCACGCCGTAAATCGCGCCGCTTGCGCCCGAGATGCCAATGATGAGTCGTTTCATACTTCTTCCTTGCCTGTTCAGTGAGGCGCCATGATAACCCGCTGCAGATTGCGAAAACAAACGGGGCAGATTTCTCCGCCCCGTTAGCACATTTATTATCGCTGAAAACGCGCTTAGCCTTCGTTATGCAGCTCGAGGTTCTCGACTTCATTCTGACGCTGCAGTGCTTTGGCGTCGTCGTTACGCAGCGACTGGAGGTACTCCAGATACTGCTGATCGACATCTTTCGTCACGTAGACGCCGTTAAACACCGAGCATTCGAACTGGGCGATATCGGGGTTCTCTTCGCGCACCGCTTCAATCAGGTCGTTGAGATCCTGGAAAATCAGCGCGTCAGCTTTGATCAGCTGGCAGATCTCATCCACTTCACGACCGTGGGCGATCAGCTCGGTGGCGCTCGGCATATCGATGCCGTAGACGTTCGGGAAGCGAATCTCCGGCGCGGCGGACGCCAGATAGACGCGTTTCGCGCCCGCTTCGCGCGCCATCTCGATAATCTGCTCCGAGGTGGTGCCGCGCACGATAGAGTCATCCACCAGCAGCACGTTCTTGTCGCGGAACTCAGCGCGGTTAGCGTTGAGCTTGCGGCGAACGGCGCTGCGGCGCAGCTGCTGGCCCGGCATGATAAAGGTGCGGCCGACGTAGCGGTTTTTCACAAAGCCCTGGCGATAGGGTTTGTTGAGAATGCGCGCAATCTCCAGCGCGATATCGGTAGAGGTTTCCGGGATCGGGATCACCACGTCGATATCGAGATCTTCCCATTCGCGGGCGATCTTCTCGCCCAGCTTGGTGCCCATGCGCACGCGCGCGCTGTAGACAGAGATCTTGTCGAGGAACGAGTCCGGGCGCGCAAAGTAGACGTACTCGAACAGGCAGGGATTGCTTTTCGGGTTCTCGGCGCACTGGCGGGTAAACAGCTGGCCCGCTTCGGTAATGTAGACGCCCTCGCCCGGCGCAACGTCGCGCAGGAACTCAAAGCCCAGCGTATCGAGCGCCACGCTCTCAGAGGCGACCATATACTCGACGCGGCTGTCCGGCAGCACGCGCTTGCCCAGCACCAGCGGACGAATGCCGTTGGGGTCGCGGAAGGCGACCATGCCGTGGCCGATGATCATGGCAACCACGGCGTATGCGCCGCGCACCTGCTGATGCACCGCCGCCACCGCAGCGAAAATGTTGTCTGCTTCCAGCGGGTCATGCTGAAAACGATCCAGCTCCTGCGCGAAGATATTGAGCAGGATTTCAGAATCAGACGTGGTGTTGACGTGACGGCGGCCCTTTTCGAACAGGTGCTTGCGCAGGTCGTGCGCGTTGGTCAGGTTGCCGTTATGGGCCAGCGTAATACCGTACGGCGAGTTAACGTAGAACGGCTGCGCTTCAGAGGCGCTGGAGCTGCCTGCGGTCGGGTAGCGAACGTGGCCGATCCCCATGTTGCCCTGCAGACGCTGCATGTGGCGCGCTTCGAACACATCGCTGACGAGGCCGTTCGCCTTACGCAGACGGAAGCACTTCAGCGCATCGATGGTACAAATGCCTGCGGCATCCTGCCCGCGGTGCTGAAGCACCGTTAACGCATCATAGATCGACTGGTTGACCGGCATAAACCCGGTGATACCAACAATACCGCACATGTTGTCATTTCCTCATTAGCCGCACTCCCGGTGGTGTCACCGGGGTAAAAAACTCGACGTGCTTTTCAGGTAGTCAAAAAACCATCTGATGATAGAACTGAACTGGGGAATGAGCTGGGACTGCTGCCAGTCCGGGCTTTTTGAAAAGCCGGTGAATGTGTCGAGGAAAAAAAGCATCGCGCTGACGATCAGCACGCCGCGTAGCGCCCCGAAACAGACCCCCAACACCCTGTCGGTTCCCGACAGGCCGGTCTTTTCCACCAGCGAGCCGATCACATAGTTGACTATCGCGCCGACAATCAGCGTCGCGACGAACAGCACCGCGATGGCGATGCCGTTACGCACCAGTTCGTCGTCAAAACCTGTAAACCAGACTGCAAGGTAGGCGTAGTAGTGACTGGCGACAAAAGACGCGCATCCCCAGGTAACGAGAGATAAGGCTTCGCGGACAAACCCTCGAATCAGGCTGACCAGAGCCGAAAAACCAACTACCGCAATTATGACGTAATCAATCCAGACCATGAACTCTTCCAGCGCCAGTGCGTCTGCACCCCTGCATCCAGTTCGGGGCGCATTCTAACAGAAAAAGAAAACGTTTGCGTAGCGCTTTTCCCTTTCTGTTTCCATAAAAAGGGCGATGAAAAAAACTTTCCTCGCCCGACTCAGATTCAACGTTAAAAACCATTGAATTAAAACAAATTTTTATTTTATCTGTGCGTTTAGCGCCTTGTGCGGCGCCGCCTTTTTATGCTATCGGCGGCGCCAATCAATGGCCTAATGCGCGCTGTAGGGTTTCACCACCCCGCCCAGTCCAGAGACGCTCTGCAGCTCGGCAAGCGAGCCTTGCAGTTTGGCTTTCGACGCGTCCGGCCCGACGTAGATACGGGTAATTTGTCCCTGCACCGGCGTCGACGGCACGGTAAAGGCGCGATAGCCCGACAGGCGCAGCTTCGCCACGATTTCGCTGACCTTCGCCGCGTTTTTCAGCGCGCCGAGCTGCACCACGTAGGCCTGACCGGCCGGCGCGCTCTGCTCTGCGGGCTTCGGCGTTTCCGCCGGCTTAGACTCAACCGGCTTTGGCTGTTCGACCGGCTTAGACTCAACCGGCTTTGGCTGCTCAACCGGCTTCAGCTGGGCTTTCGGCTGCTCGACCGGCTTCGCTTTCGGCTGTTCCACCGGTTTCGCTTTCGGCTGCTCGGTCTGGCGCGGCTTCGCCGGCGCACTCTGATGCACCGGCGGCGGCGTCACCACGCTCGGCTCGCTGCTGCTCTGCGGCGTGGCGTTGCCCTGTTCGGCGACCGGATTGCTGGCCGTGCTGGCGGTGTTGCTCACCGCGCTGCCCGCACCCTGCGGCGGCTGCGCAGGCAACGGCTGCGTCACCGGCGGCACCATCTCGCTGTCCTGCTGATCGTCGGGCTTCGGCACCAGCGGGATCGCCGCGAACTCCTCTTTATAGTGTTTCTTTTTGCCGTCCAGCAGGCCCGGCAGCACAATCACGCCCACCGCCACCAGAATAATGGTGCCGACCAGGCGGTTCTGAAACTTACTCGCCACGACCTTTCTCCATCTCTGTCGATTCCATGACCTGCGCCACGGTGTGGAAAGATCCACACACCAGCACGATATCCTGCGCGTCCGCCTCGCGACGCGCCGCCTGCCAGGCGCTCTCTACGTCGGCAAACGCTGTCGCCGCCTCAGCGGGCAGATGCGCCATCAGCTCGTCGGCGCTGGCGCCGCGCGGACCGTCGAGCGGCGCGCAGTACCAGCGGTCGATCTGCGGCGCCAGCGCCGCCAGGGTACCGGCGATATCTTTATCATGCAGCATGCCGACCACCGCGCGCACGCGGCCGCGCGTCGGCAGCTGCGCCAGACGCGAGACGAGATAGTTCGCGGCGTGGGGATTATGCGCCACGTCGAGGATCACGCGCGGTGATTCGCTGACCGTCTGAAAGCGGCCCGGCAGGATCGCCAGCGGCAAATAGTGCCGGATAATCGCTTCGCTGACGCCCAGACCGGAGGCGCGCAGCGCCGCCAGCGCGGTGGCTGCGTTCGGCAGCGGCAGCGGCGGCAGCGGCAGATCGTTCAGCTCGCCCTGCGCGTCGCGGAATGCCCAGCTTTCCGCCTGCTGGCTGTAGCGCCAGTCGTGGTCGCGCCGCAGCAGCAGCGCGCCCTTCTCCGCCGCCACCGCGGCGATGCTGGCGGGCATCTCCGGCTCGCCCACCACGGCGGGCTTGCCGCCGCGGAACACGCCCGCTTTCTCGCGGCCGATGCTTTCGCGGTCCGGGCCGAGCCAGTCGGTGTGATCCAGCGCGATGCTAGTTACCACCGCCACGTCGGCGTCGACGATATTGGTGGCGTCGAGGCGGCCGCCCAGCCCCACTTCAAGGATCACCACGTCCAGCTGCGCCTGCTGAAACAGGTTCAGCGCGGAGAGCGTGCCGAATTCAAAATAGGTCAGGGAAACGTCGCCGCGCCCGGCTTCGATTTTGGCGAAGCTGGCGCTGTGCAACGCAGGGTCCAGCTCCTGGCCCTGCACGCGCACGCGTTCGGTGTAGCGCACCAGATGCGGCGAACTGTAAACGCCAACGCGATAGCCCGCCGCCATCAGCAGGGTTTCCAGCGTGCGGCAGGTGGTGCCTTTGCCGTTGGTGCCGGCGACGGTAAAGACGAAGGGCGCGGGTTTCAGCAGGTCGAGGCGCTGCGCGACGCAGCGAATGCGATCCAGCCCCAGCTCGATGGTCTGCGCGTGCAGATGCTCAAGATAATAAAGCCACGTGGCCAAAGGCGACGTGGCTTGAGGAAGGTGAAGAGTATCCATATGTCCCGTTTAACAGATTTTGACCCGGTTCAGCCGGGTCGACGGTGCATTGGTGAAAGGCGCGGCGCGCGCGCCTCTCTCTCCTGTCAGGCCTCGTTGCTTTCCGGCTCTTCCGCAGGCGCGGTCGGTTCGCCATCGTGCAGCGGCGCGGGAAGATTCATCATCTTCGCCAGCAGGCTCGCCAGTTTATAACGCATTTCCGGGCGACGAATGATCATATCGATCGCGCCCTTCTCAATCAGGAACTCGCTGCGCTGGAAGCCCGGCGGCAGCTTTTCGCGCACCGTCTGCTCGATAACGCGCGGGCCGGCAAAGCCGATCAGCGCCTTCGGCTCGGCGACGTTGAGGTCGCCCAGCATGGCGAAGCTGGCGGAGACGCCGCCCATGGTCGGATCGGTCAGCACGGAGATATAGGGCAGACCGCGCTCCTGCATTTTCGCCAGCGCAGCGCTGGTTTTCGCCATCTGCATCAGCGACATCAGCGCTTCCTGCATACGGGCGCCGCCGCTGGCGGAGAAGCAGATCAGCGGGCAGTTATCTTCCAGCGCCTGCTCGACCGCACGCACGAAACGCGCGCCGACTACAGAGCCCATCGAGCCGCCCATAAACGCGAACTCAAACGCGGCCGCCACGACCGGCATGCCGTGCAGCTGGCCTTTCATCACGATCAGCGCATCTTTTTCATCGGTCGCTTTCTGCGCGGCAACGAGGCGATCCTTGTATTTCTTGGAGTCGCGGAACTTCAGGATATCCTTCGGCTCCAGCTCGCTGCCCAGCTCGGTCTGCGTGCCCTGGTCGAGCAGGCTGTTGAGGCGCTCGCGGGCGTGCATGCGCATGTGATGGTCGCACTTCGGGCAGACCTCAAGATTACGCTCCAGCTCGGCGCGGTACAGAACCTGACCGCAGCTGTCGCACTTGGTCCAGACCCCTTCCGGGATGCTGGCACGACGTGCAGGCGTAACGTTGCTTTTATTAAGAATGCGTTCAATCCAGCTCATTGAAGACCTTTTTGTTTAAAACTGACCTGGTCCAGTCATCTTATTTGCCGCTGAAAACCGCTTCAGCAGACATGAAATGTCGCTCATTAAACCACAACCGATTCTGACTGTGGATAAAAATCTGGTCTAACCGCGACGCGACCGAACCCTTACCGCTGTTTTTGCTGCTTCGCCTGACGGCGATGACGCCACACCTCGATCACGCCGGGCAGCACCGACACCACAATAATGCCGACGATCAGCAGCTTAAGATTTTCCTGCACCACCGGCAGGTCGCCGAACAGGTAGCCCGCGTAGGAGAACAGCAGCACCCACGCCAGCGCGCCGGCGACGTTGAACAGCGCGAAATGACGATAGGACATATGCCCCATGCCGGCGACGAAAGGCGCGAAGGTGCGCACAATCGGCACGAATCGCGCGAGGATAATGGTTTTGCCGCCGTGGCGATCGTAAAACGCATGGGTTTTATCGAGATAGCTGCGGCGGAAGAGGCGCGAGTTGGGGTTGCTGAACAGCCGCTCGCCGAACAGGCGGCCGATCGTGTAGTTCACCGCGTCGCCCAGTACCGCCGCCACTACCAGCAGCGCCGCCATCAGGTGGACATTGAGATCGTTGCCCGGCAGCGCCGCCAGCGCGCCCGCGACAAACAGCAGCGAGTCGCCCGGCAGAAAAGGCGTCACCACCAGGCCGGTTTCACAAAACAGGATCAGGAACAGAATGGCGTAAATCCAGATGCCGTACTGCGCCACCAGCTCGGCCAGGTGCACATCAATATGCAGAATAAAATCAACCAAAAAATGGACGAACTCCATAACGCCTCTCTGAAAATAGCCGACTAGTTTAATCCACCAGGAACAACGGTCCCATAGGCGGTTCGGGTAACGCAAAATGCGATGGGTAATCCACCGCCACTAAATAGAGCCCTTCCGCTCTGGCCGTCGCCGCCGCCAGCGTGCGATCTTTCGCCGCCAGCAGGGTCGCCATCCAGTTTTCCGGCTGGTTGCCGCAGCCGATCTCCATCAGGCTGCCGACGATATTGCGCACCATGTGATGCACAAAGGCGTTGGCCTTGATATCGACGATCACAAAGGCGCCCTGCCGCGTGACGTTGAGATGCATCAGGTTGCGCCACGGCGTGCGCGACTGGCACTGCACGGCGCGAAACGAGGTGAAGTCGTTTTCGCCCAGCAGGCACTGCCCGGCGCGATGCATCTTCTCGGCATCCAGCGGATGATAAAAATGGGTGACGCCGCGGCCGAGGATCGCCGGACGCAGCCGCTGGTTGTAGATCAGGTAGCGGTAGCGCCGCGCCGTGGCGCTGAAGCGTGCATGAAATTCATCCGGCACCGCCTTCACCCAGCGCACCGCAATATCTTCCGGCAGGTTGGCGTTGACGCCCAGCGTCCAGGCACCGTCGGCGCGCGACGAGGTGGTTTCGAAATGCACCACCTGGCCGGTGCCGTGCACGCCGGCGTCGGTGCGACCGGCGCAGAACACGCTGACGTCGTGGTTCGCCACTTTTGACAGCGCTTTCTCCAGCTTCTCCTGCACGCTGCGCACTTCCTGCTGACGCTGCCAGCCGTAGTAGCGGCTGCCGTCATACTCAATACCGAGCGCCAGTTTAAAGCGCTGACCTTCAGGCAACATTAATAGAGATACTCCTGCACCAGCTTCTCAGCGGTTTTGACCGCCATCAGCGCGCCGCCGAAGCGGATGTTGTCCGCGACCGACCAGAACTGCAGCAGTTCAGGGATGCCGTAATCGTTGCGCACGCAGCCGATGCTGAGCTGCTCATTGCCGGAGGCGTCGCCGACCTGCGTCGGGTAGTTATCTTCGTCGCTCAGGTTGATATCGGCGGCCTGCGCCAGCTCGGCGCGCGCCTCCTCCGCCGACAGCGGACGCAGGCTCTCTACATGCACAATCTGCGCGTTGCCGTAGAAAACCGGCGCCTGCACGCTGCTGACCGCAATCGGCAGTCCGTCGTCCTGCAGCACTTTGCGCACCTGATCCACCAGACGTCGCTCGCTGGCGACGCTACCTTCCGCGTCCGCCAGCTGCGGCAGCAGGTTGAACGCCAGCTGACGGCCGAAGAAGTGGTCGTCCGCCGGCACGCCGTTAAGCAGCCGCGCGCTCTCGCCCGCCAGGCCATCTACCGCGCTTTTGCCGTGGCTGGAGGCGGAGATCAGGTTTGTGACCTGCAAACGGCCCAGGCCCGCCGCGTCCACCAGCGGTTTGATGGCGCTGAGCAGCTGACTGGTCAGGCTGTCGGCGACGCTCACCAGGTTGCGGTTGCGGTAGTTGGCCAGCACGTGCGGGTTGACGTCCGGCACTACCAGCGGCACATCCGGCGACAGCGCGAAGGCGTCGCTGCTGTCGATCACCAGACAGCCGGCGTTGGCGGCGTCGTCGGCATAGCGCGCCGAGGCGTCGCGACCGGCGACGAAAAAGGCGAGCTGCGCCTGCGACCAGTCGAAATCCGCCGCGTTTTCCACGCGCACCGAGCGCCCCTCGAAACGCAGCGTCTCGCCAGCGCTGTTTTCGCTCGCCAGCAGATACAATTCACCAACCGGGAACTGGCGTTCCGCCAGCAGTTCCAGTACAGCGTTCCCTACTGCGCCTGTCGCGCCCAGTAGCGCAATATTCCAGCCGTCAGACATGTTGGTTTACTCCAGACAATGACATAAAAACAGAAGGCGGTGATATTCACCGCCCAGGTTTCGGAATTATCCCCCGCCGCGTCCGGCGCGGCGAGAAGATTAATTTAGCTGTTGTTGAGATGCGCGCAAAAGCCGAGCGCATTCAACAGGCTGGCGGTTTCTGCGTCGTGGCAGATCACCTCCAGCGAAGACCACTCGCGGCGCTCTTCATAGGTTTTGCGCAACCGGTCGAATTCGCCCGGTTTCGCCGCCACTTTACGCAGCGGCGCGTCATCGCGGCGCACATCATACACCAGATGCGCCAGACGTTTCAGCGTTGCCTGATCGAGCGGGCCGTTGAGCGTGACGCTGCTGAATTCCGGCGTCGGCAGCAGCTCGCTGAGCGGCACCTGCTGCGGCTCACCGAGAAAGTCGCACCAGGCCTCGAACACCTGCGTGGTGCCGCGCGCCTTGCCCTCCAGCGTGTAGCCGGCGATATGGGCGGTGCCGATATCCACGCGATCCAGCAGATCGAGCGACAGCGCCGGCTCTGGCTCCCAGACGTCGAGCACCACGCTGAGGTCGCGCCGCATCTTCAGCACCTCCAGCAGCGCGGCGTTATCCACCACCGGCCCGCGGCAGGCGTTGATCAGGATGGCGTTGGGCTTCAGCGCCATCAGCAGCGCCGCGTCGGCCAGATGCCAGCTTTTGTACGGCCCCTCTTTAAACAGCGGCGTATGGAAGGTGAGGATATCCGCCTCCGCCACCAGCGCGTCGAGCGAGCGGAAGTCGCCTGCGTCGCCGCGATCGGCGCGCGGCGGATCGCACAGCAGGGTTTTCACGCCCCAGGCTTCCAGCCGCTTCTGCAGCCGTCCGCCGACGTTGCCAACGCCGACGATGCCGACGGTGCGGTCGCGCAGCGCGAAGCCGTCGCGCTCTGCCAGCAGCAGCAGCGCGGAGAAGACATACTCCACCACCGCGATGGCGTTACAGCCCGGCGCGGCGGAGAAGGCGATGCCTGCCTGCTGCAGCCAGGCTTCATCAATATGGTCAGTGCCCGCCGTGGCGGTGCCGACGAACTTCACCGGCTTGCCGGCCAGCAGCGCCTCGTCTACCTGCGTCACCGAGCGCACCATCAGGCCGTCGGCATCCTCCAGTTCCTGCTGCGGCAGCGGACGTCCCGGCACCGCCAGCACCTGGCCGGTCCGGCTGAACAGTTCGCGCGCATAGGGCATATTTTCATCGACAAGAATCTTCACCACGGCTTTCCTGCTGGTTGCATTATTGAGAGGGCTATTGTGGCACAAACGCGTCTTTTAACCCAGGCGCGCGCGGTAGCGATCCGGCGTGGTGCCCGCCTGCTGCTGGAACATCACGATCAGCGCCGAGGCGGAGCTGTAGCCGAGGTCGTGGGCGATCGCCTGCACGCTTTTGCCCTGCCCCAGCTGGGCGACGGCGTGCAGAAAGCGCAGCCGCTGGCGCCACTCGCCGAACGACATATGCAGATCGTTTCGGCAGCGCCGCGCCAGCGTGCGTTCAGTGGTGAAGACGCGCGCCGCCCAGGCCGCCAGCGTGGTGTTGTCGCCGGGATCCGCCTCCAGCGCCTGCAGCACCGGCGCGAGAAATTTGTCGCGCGAGCCCGGCAGATAGCTCTCCTGCACCGGCGCCAGCCGCAGCCGATCGCGCAGCACCTCGCACAGCCGCCACTGCTCCGGCGTCTCTGGCTGCTCCAGCCCGTCGCGGGCGAAGGCGTCCATAATCGCATGGACGATAGCGTCGACGTTGAGCAGGCACGCCCGCTGCGGCAGGCCATCGCACAGCGCGGCGGCGAGGTTAAAGGTGCGGAACTGCGCCTGCTGGTGGTTGTAGCTGGCGTGCCGCTGGCGCGGCGGGATCCAGACCGGCATGGTGGCGGGCGTCAATAGCCGTTCGCCTTCGACGTTCATCTCCAGCACGTGACGCGTCACAAAGATCACCTGCCCCCACGCGTGAGCGTGCGGCAGATATTCGGTTTTTGCGTTGGTTTGTTCATAGCGCATAAAGTAGCGCAGCTGCAGCGCATCCTGCGGCGGTTGATATTCGACCTGTAAATTCATTCTGTCCGGTCAGCAAAGGATTTTTGTCCGATTTTAACTATCTCCTTAAAATCGGTCAAAAGTACACTGGGCGCACACTTTTTCAGGAGTTCACCATGAATTTACTTTTTCCGCTGCTGGCGGTGCTGATCTGGTCAGTGAATACCATCGTCAGCAAGCTCTCCGCCGGCAGCATCGATCCTGCCGCGATCTCGTTCTACCGCTGGCTGCTGGCGCTGGTGGTGTTAACGCCTTTCGCGCTGCCGGGCGTCCTGCGCCATCGCCAGATTATCCGGGCGAATCTGTGGCGGCTGCTGATCCTCGGCCTGCTCGGCATGGTGCTCTATCAGAGCCTGGCCTACTACGCTGCGCACAGCGTCTCGGCGGTGATGATGGGCATTCTCGGCGCCACCATTCCGCTGCTGACCATTCTGCTTAGCCTGGTGGTGCTGCGGCTGGCGCCGACGCGCGGCATTCTTATCGGCGGCGTGCTGTCGTTCGCCGGGCTGGTGTGGCTGGTAAGCGAGGGGCATCCCGCTCAGCTGCTGCAGCAGCGCCTTGGCCAGGGCGAGCTGATGATGCTGGCCGCGTCGACTTCTTACGCGCTCTACGGCGTGCTGACCCGCCGCTGGGCGATCCCGCTACCCAACTGGCAGAGCCTTTATGTGCAGATCGTCTTCGGCGTCCTGCTGCTGCTGCCCGGCTTTCTGCGCGCGCCCGATGTGGCGCTCAACGCGCAGAATATTCCGCTGGTGCTGTTTGCCGGGCTGTTCGCCTCGATTATCGCGCCCTTTTTGTGGATCCTCGGCGTGCAGCGCCTGGGCGCCAGCACCACCAGCCTGTTTATGAACTTTGTTCCCGTTTTTACCGCCGTTATCGCGGTGCTGTTTCTCCATGAGCAGCTGCACGCTTATCACTGGATCGGCGGCGCCATGACGCTGGTGGGGGTGCTCCTCGCCCAGCGTCTGAAAACCCCGCTCAGGACGCCTCGGCCCCTGGCTGAATAAACCGTGGCCCCCGTGGGATTTCCCGGGGGCTTTTGCTATCATGGCGCATCTTTTTTCCGGCGCACCCCACGCTGTCTTGTTTTCAAGGATTCCGCCATGCAACCTCTTAGCGGCCCCGGTGCGCCGATGGGCGATCGCTCCTCTGTCACGCCGTCGACCGGCGCGCCCCGCCCCGGCGCGACGCCTGGCGATCAGCCTCTTTCTCCGGCCCAGCGCACCACGCTGGAACGCCTGATCGTGCGCATTATGTCGCTCAGCACGCTTAAAGCGCCTGAACTCTGGGCGGGCGTGAAGCGCGAAGCGGGGGTAAAAAGCGAGGCGGAGCTGCAGTCGCGCCACTTTCCGGCGGCAGAGCACTATCTGAACGGCCGCCTGACGCAGGCGGAGAACGGCCGCGCCACGCGCCAGCTGCTTACCCAGCTCACCGATCTGCTGCCGCAGGGCAACAACCGCCAGGCGGTGAGCGATTTTATCCGCCAGCAGTTTGGCCAGACGGTGCTGAGTTCGCTGACGCAGGATCAGCTACGTCAGGTGCTGACTATGCTGCAAAACGGTCAAATGGCGATCCCGCAGCCGCAGCAGTCGCGCATTACCGACCGCACGCTGCTGCCTGCCGAGCATCAGACGCTGAATCAGCAGATCGCGCGCCTGGCCGCCGCCACCGGCGAGCCGACCGGCAAAATCTGGACCTCAGCGCTAAAGCTGGCGAACCTCACCAGCGGCGATCCCATCCCGTCGCGCCATTTCCCGCTGCTGACGCAATATCTGCAGGTGCGCCTGACCCTGAGCCAGCACAGCGCGCCGACGCTGCAGGTGCTGGAAGCGTCGCTGAAGCAGCCGCTCGATCGCAGCGAACGTCAGCAGCTGGAGGATTACAGCCAGCAGCGCTTCCAGGCGACGCCGCAGACGGTGCTGACGCCGACGCAGACTCAGGATCTGCTCAACTACCTTTTTGCGCGCCGCGCCGAAAAAACCCAGGAGCAGCCGCTGGCCGACAGCGCGCTGCGCCCGCAGCCGATCTGGGCGCCGGTGCTCGAGGTGTTGCCGCCGTCACTGGCGCAGCGTCCGGCGCTGGCGGCGGTGCTGCTGCTGTTCGTCGTCGTCCTGCTGCTGTGGCTGGTGCTGTAAGTTAACCGCCGCGTCGGGCAAAGCGCCAGACGATCGCGATCCCCAGCAGTGCGCAGCAGGCGCCAGCCAGGTAGACCGAGCCGTAGCCCAGTGCGGTGGCAATAAGCCCGGCCAGCGGCCCGCTGGCGCCGTAGGCGACATCCTGAAAGGCCGAAAAACCGCCGAGCGCCGTGCCGCGCACCTGCGGCGAGACGCGCTTCACCACTTCGACGCCCAGCGCCGGGAAAATCAGCGAACAGCCGCAGCCGGTCAGGGCGGCGCCGATTAGCGCCATCCCGCTGCTGGCGGCAAACGCCAGCAGCAGTAGCCCCGCCGCCTCAACCAGCAGAGAGATCAGCGCAACGCGAATACCACCGTGACGATCCGGCGCGCCGCCGAAGAGCAGCCGCACCAGCACGAAGGCGACGCCAAACGCCGTCAGGGTAAAGCCCGCGTTGCCCCACTGCTGCGCGGCGAAGTAAAGCGAGGTAAAGGTGCCAATCACCGCAAAGCCGACACCCTGCAGCGCCAGCGCAAGGCCCGGCTGGAAAATAGTGCGGATCACGCTGAACAGCGAAGGCCGCTCGCCGCCCATCACCGGCACCGGCCGAATGGCGCTGTTGAGCGCCAGCGCCACCAGCGGCAGCGCCGTCGCCACCGCGCCCAGCAGCGCGAAGCCGCCGTGCTGATGCAGCAGCAGACCGAGCGGCGCGCCGGCCGCCAGCGCGCCATAGATCGCCATGCCGTTCCACGACATCACCAGCCCGGAGCGCTTCGCACCGACCAGCCCCAGCCCCCACGTCAGATTGCCGGTTAGCAGCAGGCTTTCGCCGAAGCCGAGCAGCAGACGCCCCAGCGCCAGCAGCGCGAATTTACTCAGCGCCGGAACCGGCAGCAGCGCGGCGGCGAGGTAGGCAACGCCCACCAGCATAATCGCCAGCATTCCCTGCTGCGTGGTGCGCTTCGCCCCGTGTCGATCGGCGCGGCGACCGGCAAAGCCACGCGTCAGCAGCGTGGCGAAAAACTGGATGCCGACCGCCACGCCGACCATGACGTTGTTCATGCCGAGTTCCTGATGCACGTAGAGCGGGATCACCGGCAGCGCCAGTCCGGCGGTAAGGTAGGTAATAAAAACGGCCAGCGAGGAACAGGCGAGCGGCAAAGTGGAGGCGGCCTGCGGTTCAGATGCGGTGGTGGTCATAACAGATATAGCTCCCTGATGGAAAATGCGTCTGCTCCGGATCCACCAAAGAAAAAGGGCCGGTCAGACCGGCCCTTTATAGAACATTTTTAGCGATTACGCCTGCAGCTTACGCATCGTCAGGGTGGCGTTGGTGCCGCCGAAGCCGAAGCTGTTGGACATCACGGTGGTCAGCGCTTTCTCGGTCGGCTTAGTGACGATATTCATGCCTTCCGCCGCCGGGTCCGGCGTTTCGATGTTGATGCTCGGCGCGATAAAGCCGTGCTCCAGCATCAGCAGGGTGTAGATCGCTTCCTGCACGCCCGCTGCGCCCAGCGAGTGGCCGGTCATCGCTTTGGTGGCGGAGATCGCCGGGGTGTTGTCGCCGAAGACTTCACGGATAGCGCCCAGCTCTTTCACGTCGCCGACCGGCGTGGAGGTGCCGTGGCTGTTGAGGTAGTCGATCGGCGTATCGACGCCGTGCATCGCCATCTTCATGCAGCGCACTGCGCCTTCGCCCGATGGCGCAACCATGTCTGCACCGTCAGAGGTGGCGCCGTAGCCGACGATTTCGGCGTAGATATGCGCGCCGCGCGCCAGCGCGTGCTCCAGCTCTTCCACTACCACCATGCCGCCGCCGCCGGCGATAACAAAGCCGTCGCGCTCGCTGTCATAGGTGCGGGACGCTTTTTCCGGCGCGTCGTTGTATTTGGTGGAGAGTGCGCCCATGGCGTCGAACTCACACGCCATTTCCCAGCACAGCTCTTCGCCGCCGCCGGCAAAGACGATATCCTGTTTGCCCAGCTGGATCTGCTCAACCGCGTTGCCGATGCAGTGCGCGGAGGTGGCGCAGGCGGAGCTGATAGAGTAGTTGACGCCGTGGATTTTAAACGGCGTGGCGAGGCAGGCGGAAACGCCAGAGGCCATCGCTTTGGTCACCACGTAGGGGCCGACCGCTTTCAGGCCGCGCGGGCTGCGCATGGCGTCAGCGCCAAACACCTGGAAGCGCGGCGAGCCGCCGCCGGAGCCAGCGATCAGACCCACACGCGGGTTGCTCTGATACTGCTCGTCGGTCAGACCGGAATCTTTGATCGCCTCTTCCATGGAGAGGTAAGCATAAATGGACGCATCACTCATAAAACGCACAATTTTGCGATCGATAAGGCCGGTGGTATCCAGTTTGACGTTACCCCAGACGTGACTACGCATACCGGAATCCTTCATCTCCTGAGAGAAGGTGATGCCGGAACGGCCTTCACGCAGAGAAGCCAGCACTTCCTGCTGGTTATTACCAATGCTGGAAACAATCCCCAGGCCAGTAATCACTGCACGTTTCATTCAGTTGTCCTCATTCCACTTCTTTTGGATTGACGTGCACTCTAGCTTACACTTGTACGCCGAACAAGTCCGATCAGCCATTTCCTTTTGTAAATTTGCGTCATGTGACACTGGTCGCTAAAATCGCGCCACTGCCTGAAAAACGAGCCTTTGCCGTGAAATTATCCCCGGTCGAACATGCCCAGCTAAGCTGGAATGAACAGGGTACACCTGTTTCCCGAGCCTTTGACGACGTCTATTTTTCCAATGACAACGGTCTGGAAGAGACGCGTTACGTCTTCCTCGGCGGCAACGATCTGCCTGAACGCTTCGCGCATCATCCGCGCGATCTCTTTATCGCGGCGGAGAGCGGCTTCGGCACCGGGCTTAATTTTCTCACGCTGTGGCAGGCGTTCGACGCCTTTCAGCAGGCCGAACCGGACGCCGCGCTGCAGCGCCTGCATTTCATCAGCTTCGAGAAGTTTCCCCTGACGCAGGCCGACCTGATCGCGGCGCATCAGCGCTGGCCGGAACTGCAGCCCTGGGCTGAAAAGCTACAGCGCCAGTGGCCCGTCGCCCTGCCCGGCTGCCAGCGCCTGCTGTTGGACGGCGGCCGCGTCACGCTCGATCTCTGGCTGGGAGATATTAATACGCTTATCGACACCTTTGATGACAGTCTGCATCGTCAGGTGGACGCCTGGTTCCTCGACGGCTTCGCGCCGGCGAAAAATCCCGATATGTGGACGCCGCGCCTGTTCGCAGCCATGGCGCGGCTGGCGCGGCCCGGCGCCAGCTTCGCCACTTTCACCGCCGCCGGTTTCGTGCGTCGCGGATTGCAGGAGGCGGGCTTCGAGGTGACGCGCCGTAAAGGCTTTGGCCCCAAGCGCGAGATGCTGTGCGGCGTGCTGGCACAGGCGCCCAGTCTGCCTGCCGCCCAGCCCTGGTATGCGCGCCCCGCCGCGCAGGAAAAGGAAACGGCGATTATCGGCGGCGGCGTGGCGAGCGCGGTGCTGGCGCTCGCCCTGCTGCGACGCGGCTGGCGCGTCACGCTCTACTGCGCCGACGAGGCGCCCGCCCTGGGCGCATCGGGCAACCGCCAGGGCGCGCTCTATCCGCTGCTGAATCAGCACGACCCGGCGCTGGCGCGCTTCTTCCCCGCCGCCTTCAGCTTTGCGCGGCGGCTCTATGACGCCGCGCCGGTGGACTTCGAACACCACTGGAGCGGCGTGTTGCAGCTCGGCTGGGATGAGAAAAGCGCCGATAAAATCGCCCAGATGCTGGCGATGGATCTGCCGGACGCCATCGCGCGCGGCGTCAGCGCCGACGAGGCAGAAGCGCTGGCGCAGGTCGAACTCGGCGTTGGCGGCATCTTCTATCCGCTCGGCGGCTGGCTCTCGCCCGCCGAACTCACCGCCGCGCTGCTGGCGTACGGCGAGTCCCTGGGGCTGCGCATCCACTGGCTGCAGCGCCTGACGCAGCTGTCGCCGGCGGAGCGCGGCTGGACGCTGCGCTTCGCCGACGGCAACGCGGCGAGGCATCAAAACGTGGCGCTGGCCACCGGGCATCAGATCGGTGCGCTGCCGCAAAGCGCGCAGCTGCCGGCCTATGCGGTGTCCGGTCAGGTGAGCCACGTGCCCAGTACGCCCGGCCTGAACGCGCTGCAGACCGTGCTCTGCTACGACGGCTATCTGACGCCGGTCAGCCCGCAGTTCGGCACCCACTGCATCGGCGCCAGCTACCATCGCGGCGAGACCGATACCGCTTACCGGGAAGCGGATCAGCAGCAGAACCGCACGCGGCTGATCCACTCGCTGCCCGGCTGCGGCTGGACGGAAAAGGTCGACGTCAGCGCGGGCGACGCGCGCATCGGCGTGCGCTGCGCCACGCGCGACCATCTGCCGATGGCGGGCGCGCTGCCCGACTATGAGGCGACGCTGGCGCACTATCAGGATCTGCCCACGCAGCGCGCGCGCGGTGAGGCGATCGTCGACGCACCTTACCATTCAGGACTCTTTGTATTAGGCGCGCTGGGATCGCGCGGGCTGTGCAGCGCCCCGCTCGCCGCCGAAGTGCTGGCGGCGCAGATGAGCGGCGAACCGCAGCCGCTGGATGGCGCGACGCTGGCCGCGCTCAGCCCAAACCGCTACTGGGTGAGAAAGCTGCTGAAAGGGAAAAAGGCGGGGAAATAGCGTCGAGGCGGCGTGATGCCGCCCCGTGGGCTCAGGCGGTCTGACGCGCCTGCAGGAACAGGTTGTCCCACATGCCGACCACCAGCACCTGATCGCGCGGCGACAGCTCGCCGGCGGCAATGGCGTTTTGCAGGCTATTGGCGACCTGGGTCTGCAACGCTTCCGGCGTGTGCTCGCCTGACTGTTCGATTTCCGCGACCGCGAGCGTCAGGTGACCGCGCAGATAGCCGCTGGCAAACAGCTCGTCATCGCTGGCGTGATCGACCATATCGTCAATCAGGGCCAGAATACGCGCTTCAAATTCTGCGATCATGGTAATTCCTCTTTAATAATGTCTGCACTCATCACAGATCGTCTGGCCAGGGAAACTGTGCTGACGTCAGTGCAGGCGTGCCATAAAAATCCGCCAGAGCGGTGATAAAACGCGCGGGGCGCGCAGGAATGCCGTTTTCCAGATACGAAACCACCTGAGCATGGACCTTACGCTGAAACGCGACGCGATCCGGCTCACAATCCCCGTCGAGATTGTCACAGCTGACGTTGAACGGAAAGCCCGCCGCGACGCAGAACATCCACTCCAGCGCCTGCGGCTTGATCTCCACCGATTCGAACTGGCTCTGCGTCTGGGCGTCGCGTCCGTCCGGGCAGTACCAGTAGCCGAAATCTACCAGCTTGCGCCGCGCCTCGCCGGCAATGCACCAGTGCGAAATCTCGTGCAGCGCGCTGGCGTAGAAGCCGTGCGCGAACACCACGCGGTTCCACGGCGACTGCTCATCTGCCGGAAGATAGATGGGTTCGTCGTCGCCTTTAATTAGACGGGTCTGAAACTCGTCGCGAAAGCAGCTATCGAAAATCGTAATCAGTTGTTGGTAATGGTGCGTCGTATTCATGGTGTCATCGTAAAAACGGCGTCATTATCGCGGCGCCGAGAAAGAATGTATTACAGCGCGGCGATCCACGCCAGCAGCGCGCTGCCGTGAGCGTCCCACAGCAGCTTCGCGCTCATTACCGCAGAAACGATCACCACCATCGGGCGGATCAGTTTCTGTCCGCGGCTCAGGACCAGCCGCGCCCCGAGCCGCGCGCCGCAGAAGGCGCCGAGCAGCATAATAAAGCCGGTTCCCCAGATCACCTTGCCGCCGAACATAAAGAACAGCAGGCTGGCGAAATTGGAGGTGAAATTCAGAATTTTGGCATGGGCGGTGGCCTTGGCGAGATTGAAGCCGCACAGCGTGACGAAGGCGAGCGCGTAGAAGGATCCGGCACCCGGCCCGAAAAAGCCGTCGTAAAAGCCGACGCAGCCGCCGCCGATCAGCGCGTAAGGCAGGCCAAAGAGACGGCGCGCGCGATCCTCTTCGCCAAGGCGCGGCATCAGCAGAAACCACAGGCCGATGGCGATCAGCAGCAGCGGCAGCACCTGGCGCAGCGCGTCGGCGTTGAGGTGCTGGATCAAAATCGTGCCGAGCACCGCGCCGAGAAAAGTCATGGCGATATTGAGCCGCTGCTCGCGCAGATTGACCGCGCCGCGCCGCACAAAGTAGAGACTGGCGGAGAAGGAGCCGCCCACCGACTGCAGCTTGTTGGTGGCGAGCGCCTGCGCGGGTGATAAGCCGGCGGCCAGCAGCGCGGGCACGGTAAGCAGCCCGCCGCCGCCGGCGATGGAGTCAATAAAGGCCGCCAGCACGGCGACCAGGAACAACACCCCGACGACCATCGGGCTGACGACGAACCACTCCATGGAGATCCCTTATAACAGATGTTTATCCAGCAGCGCCTGACACGCCTGCGGCGGCGGCGGCGGCTCGCGCTTCACCGGCGCGCCGCCCGGTTTTTTCGGCAGGAACCAGCTCTCCAGCTCGGCGCCGCAGCCGTCGCCCGGCGGCGGCGCAGGCTGATCTTCGCAGCCGATGCTGTTAGCCGGACAGCGCAAACGCACGTGCATATGGGCGCGATGCGCGAACCACGGGCGCACCTTGCGCAGCCAGTCGCGATCGGCGCCCGCGTCGGCGCAAAGCTGCTTTTTAATCGCCGGATTGACGAAGATACGCGTGACATCGTTATCTTTCGCCGCCAGTTTGATCAGGCTGCTGATCTCCGGCTGCCAGTGGCGCGCCACCACGCTTTTGTCGTCCGCCGTCACCAGATCGAGCGGCTGCGGCTTCAGCAGCTGCTGCGCACTCCAGCGCGTTTTCGGCAGCTGCAGCCAGATATCGACGTCGAGTCCGGTTTGATGGCTGGCGTGGCCGCTGCTGAAGCGCCCGCCCGCCGCCATGCCCATATCGCCAATCAGCACGTTGCCGAGCTGCAGGCTGTGCGCCTGGGTGCTGAGTCGCTGAATAAACTGAATCAGATCGGGATGGCCGAAGTAGCGCCGCTGATCCTGCCGCATCACCTGATAGTCAGGCGCGTTGAGCGGCAGCGCCTGCGCGCCGACGATGCAGCCGTTGGCGAAGGAGCCGATAGACTGCGCGCTGCCCGGGATCGGCTGCTGAATACGCTGCCACGGCGTCGCCGCCAGGCTGGTGGCGCTGATCAGCAGCGCCGAAAGAGCGATAAACAGACGTTTCATGGCATCACCAGCGCGGCACGCTGCTGTTGACGTCGCCATTCTGTGCGCGCTGGCGCAGCAGATGGTCCATCAGCACGATCGCCATCATCGCTTCGGCGATCGGCACGGCGCGAATACCCACGCAGGGATCGTGGCGTCCTTTGGTGATCATCTCCACCTCTTCGCCGCTGCGGGTGATGGTGTTGCCCGGCACGGTGATGCTGGAGGTCGGCTTCATCGCCAGGTTGGCGCTGATGGTCTGGCCGCTGCTGATACCGCCAAGGATGCCGCCCGCATGGTTGCTCTGAAAACCGCTGGCGCGGATCTCGTCGCGATGCTGGCTGCCGCGCTGATTCACCACCGCGAAGCCGTCGCCGATCTCCACCCCTTTCACCGCGTTGATGCTCATCAGCGCGTGCGCCAGGTCGGCGTCGAGGCGATCGAACACCGGCTCACCCAAGCCCGGCGGCACGTTTTCCGCCATCACCGTGACCTTCGCGCCGATAGAATCGCCCTCTTTCTTCAGGGCACGCATCAGCTCGTCCAGCGCCTCCAGCTTGCTGGCGTCCGGACAGAAGAAGGGATTATCCTCTACGATGCTCCAGTCCTTCAGCTCGCACGCCACGTCGCCAATTTGCGCCAGATAGCCGCGCACCACCACGCCATGCTTCATCTGCAGATATTTTTTCGCGATGGCGCCCGCCGCGACGCGCATCGCGGTTTCGCGTGCCGACGAGCGGCCGCCGCCGCGATAGTCGCGCAGGCCATACTTCTGTTCGTAGGTGTAGTCAGCGTGGCCGGGACGAAACAGATCTTTGATCGCGCCGTAGTCCTGCGAGCGCTGGTCGGTGTTTTCAATCAGCAGGCCGATCGAGGTGCCGGTGGTGACGCCCTCGAACACGCCGGACAAAATTTTCACCTGATCCGGCTCGCGGCGCTGCGTGGTGTAGCGCGAAGTGCCGGGACGGCGGCGGTCGAGGTCGTGCTGAATATCCGCTTCGGTCAGCGGGATGCCCGGCGGCACGCCGTCAACGATGCAGCCCAGCGCGATGCCGTGCGACTCGCCAAACGTGGTGACGCGAAAAAATTGTCCGATGCTGTTTCCGGCCATGGTGGTTCCTTGTTACGAAGCGTTCGCTCAGTCTTTATAAATAGAGAAGTGATGTTGTGCGTCGACGATCTGCTGGCGCGTCAGCATAAAGACGCCGTCGCCGCCGTTGTCGAACTCCAGCCAGGTAAAGGGCACGTCGGGATACTGCTCGATCATATGCACCATGCTGTTGCCCACTTCGCAGATCAGCACGCCGTTGTCGCTCAGGTAGTTGGGGGCGCAGGCAAGAATGCGGCGCACCAGCTTCAGGCCGTCGCTGCCCGCCGCCAGCCCCAGCTCTGGCTCATGGCGATACTCGTTCGGCAGATCCGCCATATCTTCTGCATCCACGTAGGGCGGATTGGTGACGATCAGATCGTATTTCACCGGCGGCAGCTCACGGAACAGATCGGCGCGGATCGGCGTGACGTGATGGATCAGGCCGTGCTCTTCAATATTCTGCTCGGCGACGGCCAGCGCGTCGTAAGAGATGTCCACCGCGTCGACTTCCGCTTCCGGGAAGGCGTAGGCGCAGGCAATCGCGATGCAGCCGCTGCCGGTGCACATATCGAGGATATGACGCGGCGTCTCGGCGATCAGGCCGGCGAAGCGGTTTTCAATCAGCTCGCCGATGGGCGAGCGCGGCACCAGCACGCGTTCATCAACGTAGAATTCGTGGCCGCAGAACCAGGCTTTATTGGTCAGGTAGGCCACCGGAATACGCTCGTTGACGCGGCGGATAACGCGCTCGACGATGCGGTGGCGCTCGCTGGCGGTCAGGCGCGCGCTGCGCATATCTTCCGGAATATCGAGCGGCAGCCAGAGCGTGGGCAGGACCAGTTGCACCGCTTCGTCCCACGGATTGTCGGTGCCGTGACCGTACCAGATCCCGGCTGCGGCAAAGCGGCTGACCGCCCAGCGCAACATATCCTGAATGGTGTGCAGTTCGTTGACTGCCTCATCGACGAAAATTTTGTCCACGTAGCCCTCCGCAGGCCCAATTGCTAAATCGGCCGATAGTGTGCCATGAAGCCGGGGAGAATTCAGCGCAGCAAGGTGAAAAAGCTGACAATTAGCGGATCGGACGGTAAGGTAACGCCATTCGCTGTTTTCCAGCCTTATCAGACAAGATTCGCCTGCAATGAGTAAAAAAAACCCGCTAAATGACGACGACAAGGCGCTGTTTCGCCAGCTGATGAGCGGCACGCGTAAAATTAAGCAGGACACCGTGTTGCACAAGCCGGCAGTAAAGAGCCGCGAGCTGCCGCTGAAGCGCCTGATTTCCGAGCAGGTGGATAACAGCCACTACTTCTCTGACGAGTTCCAGCCGCTGCTGGCGACAGAGGGCGCGACGCGCTACGTGCGCGCCGACGTCAGCCATTACGAGCTGAAAAAGCTGCGCCGCGGCGACTATACGCCGGAGATTTTCCTCGACCTGCACGGCCTGACGCAGCAGCAGGCCAAGCAGGAGCTGGGCGCGCTGATCGCCGCCTGTCGCCGCGAGCATCTGTTCTGCGCCAGCGTGATGACCGGCCACGGCAAACATATCCTTAAACAGCAGACGCCGCTCTGGCTGGCGCAGCACCCTTACGTGATGGCGTTCCATCAGGCGCCAAAAATGTTTGGCGGCGACGCGGCGCTGCTGGTGTTGATTGAGGTCGAGGAGTGGCAACCGCCCGAGCTGCCTTAAGAGGGGATGGGCCGCAGCGCGGCCCGCGGGCGTTAAATGGCTTTAGCCAGTTTTGAGGGGCTGACCTGCCACAGCAGCTTGCCTTCGCAGCTGGCGGGATCGAAATCCACGCAGGCGATGGCAGAGGTGGCGAACATCGGCGGCGCTTCCTGCGGGCAGAGTTCTGACACCAGATAGCCGACCAGCGGCAGATGAGAGATCACCAGCGCCGATTTTACCCCTTCATTTCCCAGCGCCTGCAGATAGCAGGCCACCAGCCCGGGATCGCCGCCGGGGGTCAGCTCGGGCAGCGTATCCTGCCCTTCCGGCAGCGTTAACGCTTCGCGTACCGTCGCCAGCGTCTGCTGAGCGCGCAGGTAGGGACTGACCAGCACACGTTCTACGTCCACCGTCTGGCCGTTAAGCCAGCTCGCCATCTGGCGCGATTCATCGCAGCCGCAATGGGTAAGAGGTCGCACCGAATCACTGGCGGCTTCAAGAGCAGCATCGCCGTGACGCATGATAAAAACTTGCATAAAGCACCGCTGTTGTTTGTCGATATCGCCCGGCGCGGAGGCGCCAGACTCTTCATTCTGCGAATGAACGCTGTGTTGTACCCCAATGGCTTGAGTATAGTCAACCGGTTGTTTATTAAATAAGCGCTTCTCAGAATCGTGCCGCGCCGCCTGTTTTGGCGGCGCTTTTCTAACCCGCTGAATCGGAGCGGGTATTCCATTGGGTCAGGAAATGTAAAATTTCCGCTGCTGCTGTTCGGCCTGTAGTAGCGCCTCGCACGGGGCGAAACGCTCACCGTGCTGGCGCATTAACGCGCGTAATGTTTGCGCGATCTCCGCCGCGCCGCGCTGATCCATATAGCGGAACGGGCCGCCAAGAAACGGCGGGAAGCCGATGCCGAACACCGCGCCGATATCGCCGTCGCGCGCGCAGCGTATTACCCCTTCGTCGAGACAGCGCGCCGCTTCGTTCAGCATCATCATGATGCAGCGCTCGGCGATCTGCGCTTCGCTCTGCCTGGCCGCAGGCTGCAGGCCCAGCAGCGAATAGAGTGTGGGATCGGGCTTTTTGCCGCCGCGCCGCCCGCCATAAAGGTAGAAGCCCTTGCCGTTTTTACGCCCTTTGCGATCGTCCTTTAGCACCGCCTCGAAAGCGGCGGGCGCGGCGAAGCGTTCGCCCCAGGCCTGCTGCAACACCGGCGTGATCTTGCTACCGACGTCGATGCCGACCTCATCCAGCAGCTGAAGCGGGCCGACCGGAAAGCCCGCCTTGACCAGCGCGCCATCGATATACTCAATCGGTTCGCCCTCCAGCAAACAGCGCATCGCTTCATTTATATAGGGCGCAAGAATGCGATTGACATAGAACCCGGCGCGGTCCGCCACCACAATCGGCGTTTTGCCCTGCTTTTGCGCCAGCGCCACGGTGGTGGCCAGCGTCTGCGCCGAAGTGGTGGCGTGCGGGATCACCTCCACCAGCGGCATCTTCTCCACCGGGCTAAAATAGTGCAGGCCGATGACGTTTTCCGGCCGCTGCGCCTGCGCGGCGATATGCGCAATCGGCAGCGATGAGGTGTTGGAGGCGAAAATGGTGTGCGGCGCGCAGTGCGTCTCTACCTCACGCACCATCTGCTGCTTCAGCGGCAGATCTTCAAACACCGCCTCAATCACCAGATCGCGCTGCGTAAAGCCCTGATAGTCGACGCCGCCGGTAATGCGCGCCATCTGCTGCTGGCGCTGCGCCGCGCTGATATGGCGCCGCTTCACCTTTTTGCTCAGCCCGTCCCAGCTCGCCTTCAGGGCATGGTTGACGCCCTGCAGGTTAATATCCTTGATGCGCACCGGCAGCCCGGCGTTGATCGCCGTGACGCTGGCGATGCCGCCGCCCATCAGCCCGCCGCCCAGCACGCCGATCTGCCTGAGCGGACGCGGTGCGGCTTCTGCGCCACCCTCTTTTTTCAGCGCGGTGCTGGCGAAAAACAGGCTGCGCAGCGCGGCGGATTGCGGCGTCATCGCCAGCTCGCCGAAGGCGCGCGCCTCCGCCTGATGGCCCGCCTCGCTGCCCCGCTCAACGCCGGTGCGCACCACCTCGATAATGCGCTGCGCGGCCGGATAGTTGCCGTGGGTTTTGCGCGCGGTTTCGCGCTGCGCCAGCGCAAAGAGCGCATGGCGCGCCAGCGGCACCTGGATAATACGATCGCGCAGCGGCAGCACGCGCGCGGCGCGTCGGCCTTTCAGCACCCGCGCCACCGCCGTTTCCAGCAGGATCGCCTGCGGCACGGCCTCATCCACCAGCCCCAGCCTGCGCGCCTGCTTCGCCCGCAGGGTTTTGCCGGTCAGTATCAGCGGCAGCGCCTGCTGCAGACCGATCAGACGCGGCAGGCGCTGGGTGCCGCCCGAGCCCGGCAGCAGCCCGAGCTGCACTTCCGGCAGACCGAGCCGGGTTTTGTCATCCAGCGAGCAGACGCGCGCGTCGCAGGCGAGCGCCAGCTCCAGCCCGCCGCCCAGGCAGGCACCGTGGATCGCCGCCACCACCGGAAACGGCAGCGCTGCCAGAGCCGCCAGCGCCTCCTGGCCCTGACGCGCCAGCGACTCCGCCTGCTGCGCGCTGTGGCAGTCGGCGATCATGGCGATATCGGCGCCGGCGATAAAGTTGTCAGGTTTGCCGGAGATCAGCACCAGGCCGGCCAGCTGCGGATCGCGCCGCGCCTCGTCAACCACCGCCGCCAGCTGCTGGGCAAAGGCGGCGCGCAGGGTGTTCAGGTTCTCGCCCGGCACGTCGATGGTGATCACGCCGACACGATCCGGCCGCATCTGTAAGTGAAATGCGCTCTGTTCCATTATTCCGCCTCCAGAACCATGGCCGCGCCTAAGCCGCCCGCCGCGCAGGCGGTCACCAGCGCCAGCCCGCCGCCGCGCCGCCGCAGCTCATGCAGGGTTTGGGTGATCATGCGCGCGCCGGTGGCGGCGAAGGGATGGCCGTAGGCGATAGAGCCGCCCAGCACGTTAAAGCGCTGTTCATCAATCTCGCCCAGCGCCTGCGGGCGGTTGAGTTTTTCCCGCGCGAAGCGTTCATCGTTGAAGCACTGCAGGTTGCACAGCGTCTGGGCGGCGAAGGCTTCGTGCATATCAATTAGCGTCAGATCGCCCAGGCCGACGCCGGCGCGATCCAGCGCCAGCGGCGAGGCGTAGGCGGGACCGAGCAGCATGTCCTGCTGCACGTCGATGGCGGTAAAGGCGTAGCTGCGCAGGTAGCCGAGCGGCGCGACGCCCAGCTCGCGCGCGCGGCCTTCACCCATCAGCACCACCGCCGCCGCGCCGTCGGTGAGCGGCGTGCTGTTGGCCGCCGTGACGCTGCCGTGCTGGCGGTCAAAGGCCGGGCGCAGCCGCGCGTAGTCTTCGATTTTCGCCGCCATGCGCACGTTGTTGTCCTGTTCGATCGGCGCCTTCCACGGCGGCGCGAAGGCGGGCATCACCTCTTCGCGCAGCACGCCGGACTGCCAGGCGCTGGCGGCCAGCTGGTGCGACCGCAGCGCCAGCGCATCCTGTGCGGCGCGCGTGATGCCGTGGCTTTTCGCCATCTGCTCCGCCGTATCGCCCATGCGCAGCCCGGTGGAGTACTCGGCGACCGCGGGCGGCACCGGCAGCAGATCGCGCGGCCGCAGGCGGCGCAGGATCTGCACTTTCTGCCCGAGGCTGCGCGCCTTGCTGAGATCGAGCAGCGCGCGCGCCAGGCTTTTGCTGACGCCGATCGGCAGCACCGAAGAGGAGTCCGCGCCGCCGGCGATACCGGCGCGGATGGTGCCCGCCATCAGGCTTTCCGCCACGTTGGCGACCGCCTGGAAGCTGGTGGCGCAGGCGCGGCTGACGCTGTAGGCGTCGGTGTGCACGCCTAGCCCGCTGCTGAGCACAATCTCGCGCGCGATATTAGGCGCCTCCGGCATCTGGATCACCTGGCCGAACACCAGCTGTTCTATCACGTCGACGGGAAGTTCGCTGCGCGCCATCAGTTCGCTGATCACCATCCGACCCAGCTCGACGGCGGGAATACCGTGGAAACCTGTCGCCTGGCGCTGAAACGGCGTGCGCAGTCCGTGAGTGATGGCGATGCGATCGCCCGCGCGCGTCAGCAACGGCTGCGCTTTGCTCATCTGTGTCACCTGTGAATGTTCACCGGGCGTCATTGCCCTGAGAGGTCTGACCTGATCCACAGTGTTAACGACAAGCGGGCGCGTCGCCAATCAGCAAAGAAAAAAAGTGCGAGGGGAAACACGAAAATAGAAAACGCCGTTAACGAACGGCGTTCAGAGACTTAGCGCAGACCGAGCTGGAAAATCAGGGTTTCGGCCTGGCAGGCGAAGTTAAAATCGATATCCAGCTGGACGCCGTTGTCGCGCGCCTCAAAGCGGGCGTCGATCTGGCAGGGTTCGGACTCAATCTGCCGCGCTTTTTCCGTCAGGCTCGCCAGCTTCGCTTCCGCCTCGCTGCGCTGGGCGAACCATTGTGACCAGCTGGCGGTGCAGTCGCTGTTATCCATTACGGTGCCGACATCGACGCAACAGCAGGCAGCGGTCTCATTGGCACTGCATTTATTAATGGCATTGGTCATGGCGTTCTCCCGAGAACAAATCTGTTTAGCAATCAGGTTGAATGTGCGAAATTTTACGCTTCTCGCCGCTCTTGCGCTATGTCAGACTCGCTAAGTGACGAATATCACAATAAAATTTGATCCAAAACAAATTAGAATCGTTATGCTGCTCTCTGCTCCGCGCGTTTTGTTAAGCGGATCGAAATTTTGCAGATCAATTCAGAAATATTTTAAAAACAATATTGCAACATGCACACAGGTCAGACCTATACTTGCCGCACTGGTCTGATTTGTCAGCTTCTGGTCAGTCCCTACAATCCGCCGACCCTTGTTACGCGACGTAACAATTACAGTTAAATAATAATTCATATGAGGTTGTGGTCATGAGCCATAAAAACCTGTTCGCAAAGTCAGCCGTGGCGGCTGCAGTGGCGCTTGTCTCTTCACACGTATACGCAGCGGGCTTTCAGCTTAACGAATTCTCTTCTGCCGGTCTGGGCCGCGCCTATTCCGGCGAGGGTGCGATGGGCGACACCGCCGCCTCGGCCAGCCGCAACCCGGCGACCATGGCGCTGATGGATCGGCCGATGTTTTCCGTCGGCGCGGTGTTTATCGATCCCGATGTCGATATTACCGGCAACAGTTCAAGCGGCCGCAGCCTTGACGCCAGCAATATCGCGCCGACGCAGTGGGTGCCTAATATTCACTACGTGCAGCCGATTAACGACCAGTGGTGGATTGGCGCCTCCGCCACCTCAAACTACGGTCTGGCAACGGAGTTCAACGACGGCTATACCGCGGGCGGCTACGGCGGCAAGACCGATCTGATGACCGGCAACCTCAACCTCAGCACCGCCTATCGCCTTAACGAGCATTTCAGTTTCGGCGTTGGCTTCGACGCGGTCTATGCGCGCGCCAAGATCGAGCGCTA
Source organism: Pantoea sp. Z09 (assembly GCF_022394795.1). Lineage (NCBI taxonomy): Bacteria > Pseudomonadati > Pseudomonadota > Gammaproteobacteria > Enterobacterales > Erwiniaceae > Pantoea > Pantoea sp. Z09. Next base: position 1,122,002 of record NZ_CP092373.1, on the reverse strand, counting down.
CGCGGGCGAATCGGGCGCCGCGCTGGGCATTCCTGCCGATACCCAGGTGGCTCATCTGAAGGGCGACGAGTGGGGTTACGGCTGGAACGCAGGCATTCTGTATGAGGTCGATCAGAATAACCGCTTTGGCTTTACCTATCGTTCGGAAGTTAAAATCGATTTTGACGGCGACTATAAGAGCAGCCTGCCGACCGCCATTAACCGTATTAACCAGGCGGCGAATTTAGGGCTGCCCTACGCCACCGGCGGCTCGACGATTCCGGGCGCGCTGACGCTGAATCTGCCAGAGATGTGGGAAGTCTCCGGCTGGCATAAAGTGGCGCCGCAGTGGGCAGTACACTACAGCCTGGCCTATACCAGCTGGAGTCAGTTCCAGGAGCTGAAGGCGACCGGCTCGAACGGCCAGACCCTGTTCTATAAAGATGAGAGCTTCAAGGATGCCTACCGTATCGCGCTGGGCACCACCTACTATTACGATCAGAACTGGACCTTCCGCACCGGTATCGCCTTTGATGACAGCCCGGTTCCGGCGGACAAGCGTTCTATCTCTATTCCCGATCAGGATCGCCTCTGGCTGAGCGCCGGCGCCTCTTACGCCTTTAACGATGACGCCTCGGTCGATGTCGGCGTTTCTTATATGCATGGCCAGCACGTCACGGTAGAAGAAGGCCCCTATACCTTTAACTCGGTGGGCAAAGCCTGGCTCTACGGCGCGAACTTTAACTATAAGTTCTAATGGTTGAGGTCTGTAAAATGGCGACCCAAAGGTCGCCATTTTTGCGTTAAGGTGCCTACGCGAGTGGCATGGGCCGATCGCAAAGACGCAAAAAACGGCATCCCTGCCAGCTCGGCCCGCGCCTTCCCTGGCGCGGGACGCTTTGCTCTTCAGCCCATGCCACTCGCGTTTTGCATTCAGTGCACGCATTAAAAAAATGGCGACCCCAAAGGTCGCCATTGCTATTTTTAGTGCCGTTACTGCGCGTCGATATCTTTCAGGTCATCCTGAATCGCGCTGGCGTTCGGGTTTTCTTCCGGCTTCAGGCGACCGCCGTTCGCCAGGAAATCGTGACGCTGGAAATAGGCGTTGCGAATAAAGGCGTAGGGATCGGACTGCTGCTTCAGCAGCGCGTCGGAGTCGAGCAGCTGGGCGCGCGTCTCTACCCCTTCCAGCGTCCACTTGGCGATGGACATCGGCCAGGTCAGCCAGCCCAGCACCGGATAGAGCGTATCTACGTAGTCGCCACCATCTTCGCGGATGGTGAAGCTGCCGTAGGCTGGCAGCTCGACGTACGGCCCATAGCCGACGCCATAGCGGCCGAGCGTGCTGCCGAAACGGCGCGGCACTTCGCGCGCCAGCTCCGGGTTCGCCTTGCCTGCGACGTCGATAAAGCCGCCCAGCCCGAGAATCGAGTTCAGGAAGAAACGGGTAAAGTGAATGCCCGCCTGGCGCGGCTCGCCCACCAGAATCGAGTTCACCATGCTGGCCGGCTCTTCCAGGTTGCCGAGGAAGTTGCTCAGGCCGGTACGCGCCGGCGCCGGCACGTAGTCGCGCCAGGCGACCGCGACAGGACGCAGCACATACGGATCCACCACGTTGTAGTTAAAGTTAAACATCGTGCGGTTAAAGCTTTCAAGCGGATCGCTGCGCTGCGCAGGCGCCTCGCTCTCCGGCTTTGAACTGGCGCATCCAGCCAGAATGACGCTGGCCAAAACCAGGCTGGTCAGGCGGTAAGCCATTGTTATCTCCCTGTGCGGTTTAATAAAGTATCGCTTCAGGGCTGCTGTTGATTAATCTCCACAGCCATGTGCTGATGACCATCCCAGGGCGTCACCGCGCTCAGACCAAACCAGTCGCCGGATTGCGGACTGGCGCTGCCGTCGCGGGAAATACGCACCCGAACCTGCACCTGATGCTGCGCCGAAAGCAGGCGCTCCGGCATCATGGCGTTGCTGTCATCCAGCGTAAGCGATAACGGGAAGTGGCTCAGCGGCAAGCGCTTAACGGCCACGGGCACCGGTGAAACACCGTCAGAAACAGAAATATACATGACTCCGCCCGGCGGTAACATTTTTTCTGCCTCCGGCGTCAACGTCACCGTCAGCGCCAGCTGCGTATTCTGCTGGCCCGCGTCGGTTTTTGCTTGTTCAATGCTGCGCTCGATCATCGCGCGACGTCGATCGGCTGCCGGGATCTGTTTCAGCATAGTCTGCCAGGCGCCAATAGCCTGGTCATACTGCTGCTGCTCATAGGCGTTGAACGCCAGCAGGCCGAGCGTGCGCAGATTGCCGCCATCCTGTTTCAGCATATCGCTCAGCATCAGACCCGCCTGGCGATTATCCTGCGGATCGCTGGAGCGGGTCAGCACTTCAGCATAGTCCTGTTTCAGCGCCAGGTTATCAGGCGCCAGCTGCAGCGCGCGCTCAAACGCCTGGCTGGCGCTGGCGGCGTTGTTCAGCACCATGCCGAGACGTCCCAGCATGGTCCAGTCGTTGAGGTTGTCAGGCTCTGACTGCAGCGCGGTGCGCAGGCCAAGCTGCAGACGCGCCAGCTCTTCCATGGTCAGCGGTTTCGCCTGCGGATCCATCACCCGCGCGCGCAGCGCCGGATAGTCCTGCTGCACCTGCATCCAGCCGGCGACCTGCGCCAGCCCGCCGCTTTTCAGATACATGCCGAGCGACACCGCAATAAGGACGATCACGCCGGGCAGCAGCACCAGACGGCTGCTGGCGCGCGACGGCGCGGCTGCCTGCGGCGGAATGTCGTTCAGCAGCGTCTGCTGCAGTTCGCTCACCATCGTGGCGCGCTCGCCGATCACCCCCTGCGCCTCATCCTCTTCCAGCTCGCGCAGGCGATGATGATAAAAGTCGGTGTTCAGGCGATCGCGATTAACATTGCTCGCCTGGCGCTGCCGCCAGCCCGCGCCGAGAAACAGGGCGCTGGCCGCCGCCAGCAGAATCAATATGCTTATCCACAAAGCGCTCATTTCAGCTTCTCGTCGCCTTTAAGTATCGCCGCAAGGCGCTGTTGATCGGTCTCGTCCAGCTCGCTGCGCGTTTTACGCTGGCGGCTGCGCAGAATGATAATCAGGCCGCCCAGCAGCGCGAACAGCGCCGGCCCGACCCAGAGGATCAGCGTCGACGGCGTCACCGGCGGCTGATAGGTGACGAAATTGCCGTAGCGCGCCACCATATAGTCGATGATCTGCTGACGGCTCTGCCCCTGCTTCATCAGCTCATACACCTTCAGGCGCATATCCGCCGCGATCATCGCGTTCGAGTCGGCGATGCTGTTGTTCTGGCACTTCGGGCAGCGCAGCGAGGCGGTGAGGTCGCGGTACTGCTCCTCCTGCGCCACCGAGTCGAACTGATACGTGTCGATCGCCGCCCACAGGCTCGCGCTCAGCAGCAGGCCGCAAACAAGCAGAAGCAGGCGTTTCACGCGCCCTCCTTGCTGTATTTGCGCCACAGCGGCAGCACGTCCTGCTGCCAGACGCGGGCGTTCAGATCCCCCGCGTGGCGATAGCGGATAATGCCGTTGCCGTCGATCAGAAAGGTTTCCGGCGCGCCGTAGACGCCGAGATCCAGCCCCAGCATGCCGTCGCCGTCATACAGGCTGAGGGCGTAGGGGTTGCCTAGCGTATTGAGCCAGGTCACCGCTTTGGTGCGGTCGTCTTTATAGTTAAGGCCCACCACGCGGATGCCCTGCTCCGCCAGCGTATTCAGATACTGATGCTCGGCGCGGCAGGTGGGGCACCAGGTGGCCCAGACGTTAAGCAGGATCGGCTTGCCGTCGGTCAGGACGCGCTGGTCGTAGATCTTGCCTGGGCGATCGAGCGCCTCCAGCTTAAACAGCGGCACCGGCTTGCCGATCAGCGCCGATTCGAGGCGCGTCGGATCGTCGCCGCCGGCGTTGCGCGACAGCTGCCACAGCAGCGCCGCCGCCAGCAGCAAAAACAGGATCAGCGGGATAAAAAGGATTTTCTTGTTCATGCCTGTTCCTCACGCGCGGCTTTTTTTCGCGAGCGGTAGCGCGGATCGAGCAAGCAGAAGAGGCCGCCGACCGCCATAAACACGCCGCCGAACCAGATCCAGCGCACAAAGGGTTTGTAGTAGATGCGCACCGCCCAGGAGCCGTTGTCCAGCTCTTCGCCCAGCGCGGCGTAGAGATCGCGCGTGAAGCCGCCGTCGATCGCCGCTTCGGTCATCATGGTGCGCGCCGCGGTGTAAAAGCGTTTCTCCGCGTGCAGCACCGCTTCCGGCTTGCCGTCGCGGCTGACGTCGATAATGCCAACGCCGCCGCTGTAGTTCGGGCCCTGCAGGTTGTGCACGTCGCGGAACACAAAGTGATAGCGGTGAATATCGACGCTGTCGCCCGCTTTCATGCGCACGTCGCGCTCGACGCTGTACTGGGTGCTGAAGGCGATGCCGATCACCGTCACGCCGACGCCGAGATGGCCCAGCACCATGCCCCAGTGGCTGCGCGACAGATGGCGCAGGCCGCGAACGAAGCGATGGCGATGCGTGGCGCGCTCGTGCAGCTCCATCAGCGTCAGCACGATGATCCAGACCGACATCAGCAGCCCAACCACCGTCATCGCCTCAATGCGATCCTGCAGCAGCCAGGGCAGCAGGATCGCGGCGGCCAGCGTCACCACCAGCGCCAGCGCCAGCCGCTTCCACAGCTTCTGCGGCTCGTCGCGCCGCCAGCGCACCAGCGGTCCGATGCCGAGCATCAGCGCGAACGGCGCCATCAGCCAGCTGAACATGGTGTTAAAGAAGGGCTCGCCCACCGAGATGCTGCCGAGGCCGAGCTGCTTGTGCACCAGCGGCAGCAGCGTGCCGAGCAGCACCACCAGCATCGCGGCAATCAGCAGCACGTTATTGCCGAGCAGGAAGGATTCGCGTGACCAGGTTTCGTTCTGCACGCGGCTGCGCACCTGGCCACCTTTAATGGCGTAGAGCAGCAGCGAGCTGCCAATGACGATCACCAGGAAGGCGAGGATAAACATGCCGCGCGCCGGATCCGAGGCGAACGAGTGCACCGACACCAGCACGCCGGAGCGCACCAGGAAGGTGCCGAGCAGGCTGAGGGAAAAGGCGGTGATCGCCAGCAGCACCGTCCAGGCCTTAAAGGTGCCGCGTTTTTCCGTCACCGCCAGCGAGTGCATCAGCGCGGTGCCCGCCAGCCACGGCATAAAGGAGGCGTTCTCAACCGGATCCCAGAACCACCAGCCACCCCAGCCGAGTTCATAGTAGGCCCAGGCGGAGCCCAGCACGATGCCGATGGTCAGGAACACCCAGGCGGCGGTGGTCCAGGGGCGCGACCAGCGTGCCCAGGCGGTGTCGAGCCGTCCCGCCATCAGCGAGGCGATAGCAAAGGCGAACGCCACCGAGAAGCCGACGTAGCCCATGTAAAGCAGCGGCGGATGGAAGATCAGGCCGATATCCTGCAGCATCGGATTCAGATCGCGCCCGTCGATGGGAAAGTCCGGCAGCGTGCGGGTAAAAGGGTTCGAAGTGAGAATGATAAACAGCAGAAAGCCGAGGTTGATCATGCCCATTACCGCCAGCACGCGCGCCAGCGCATCCTGCGGCATGCCGCGGCTGAAAATCGCCACCAGCAGCGTCCAGCTGCTGAGCAGCAGCACCCACAGCAGCAGCGAGCCTTCGTGCGCGCCCCAGGTCGCGGCGATGCGGTAGTAGACCGGCAGCAGCGTATTGGAGTTGGCGGCCACATAGCCGACGGTAAAGTCATTGACCACGAAGGCGTGCACCAGCACCAGGAAGGCGGCGGCGATGCAGAGGAACAGCCCGCTCGCCAGCGGACGCGCCAGCCCCATCAGGCGGGCATCGTCGCGCTGCGCGCCCCACAGCGGATAGACGCTTAACAGCAGCGCAAGGCCCAGCGCCAGGCAGAGCAGAAAACTGCCAATCTCAGGCATCATGACTGGGTTCTCGCCTGTTCAGCCAGCGCCTGCGGGCTTTTGTGATTCTTCTTCATCGCATCCTCAATTTCGGGCGGCGTGTACTTCTCGTCATGCTTGGCCAGCACCTCTTTAGCGTTGACCAGGTTGCCCTCTTCCAGCACGCCCTGCGCGACGACGCCCTGCCCTTCGCGGAACAGGTCCGGCAGAATGCCCTCAAAGGTCACGCTAACCACGCCGTTGGCGTCGTAGAGCTTAAAGGAGACGGCGAGCGTGTTTGGATCGCGCTTCACGCTGCCTGGCATCACCATGCCGCCGACGCGCAGGCGCTGTCCCGCTTCCGGCTTCTGGTGATCCTCCCCTTTACCGTAGAGAATTTCGCTCGGGGTGTAGAACAGGTCGATATTGGAACGCAGCGCGTACATGACCAGCGACGTGGCGAGGCCCAGCCCCACCAAAATCGCCACGACAACGTACAGGCGCTGACGACGACGGGTATTCACATTGGATCTCCTGCCGCTTCACCGGCGGCTTGTTTCATTTTCGCCGAACGAATGCGGCGCTCCCTGGACTGTCGCTGGCGGATGTCAGCCAGCAGGCGGCGGCGCTGTAACAGCGTGTGCAGCAGCAGCCCGCCGAGCGGAATAAGGGTGCAAATCACCGCCAGCCAGACGTAAAAGGCGTAGCCGCCCATGGCGAAAAAGGCGGAGAGAGAAGAGAAAGCGGGCGTCATGCTTTACGGCCTCCGTTGGCGACATCCGCCGCCCAGGGACGGTGACGTTCGGTGTAGAGGATCAGGTTGCGCAGGCGCATCAGCGTCAGGGTCACGAACAGCAGCAGATAGCCGAGGATCGCCCAGCGCAGCGGCGTGCGCATGCTTGGGGCGATCGCCTGCTGCAGAATGCCCGACGAGCCCTGATGCAGGGTGTTCCACCACTGCACCGAGAAGTGAATAATCGGTAGATTGACCACGCCGACCAGGATCAGAATGCCGGCCGCGCGTCCCGCCGTGCGGCGGTCGTCAAACGACTGATAGAGCGCCATTACGCCCATATAGAGGAAGAGCAGCACCAGCTCCGAGGTCAGGCGCGCATCCCAGATCCACCAGGTGCCCCACATCGGCTTGCCCCAGGCGGAACCGGTGATCAGCGCGATAAAGGTAAAGACCGCGCCGACCGGCGCCATCGCGGTCGAAACCAGATCAGCCATCTTTATCTGCCACACCAGGCCGGTAAAGGCGGCGACCGCCATCGCGGCGTAGACGCCCATCGACCACATCGCCGCCGGCACGTGGATATACATAATGCGGAAGCTGTCGCCCTGCTGATAGTCAGCCGGCGCGAAACCGAAGCCCCAGATCCAGCCGAGCAGCAGCGCGGCCGCGCCCGCCACGGCAAACCAGGGAATTAAACGCCCGCAGAGCTGATAGAGCCGCTCTGGCCTTCCCAGCTGATGTATCCATTTCCACATGTTGCATTGCTCACAGTTAAAAAATTATGCCCGACATCTCTGACGCATGTGCGGCTCAATGCAGCGCGATGCGCAGCGCGGCGGCCGTGGCGAACGGTGTCAGCGTCGCGCTGGTCGTCAGCATCGCGCCGAGGATCGCCAGATAACCGCCGATCGGCAATCCCTGGCCCGCCGCCTCGATGGCCGCGCTGGCGAAAATCAGCACCGGCACCGCCAGCGGCAGCACCAGCAAACTCAGCAGCACGCCGCCGCGCCGCAGGCCGACCGTCAGCGCGACGCCGATGGCGCCGAGAAAGCTAAAGGTCGGCGTGCCGAGCAGCAGCGTCAGCGCCATCGCCAGCCAGCTGTTGAAATCGAGCGACAGCAGCAGCGCCGCCAGCGGCGACAGCAGGATCAGCGGCAGCCCCGTCACCAGCCAGTGGGCGATCACCTTGCCCAGCACCGTGACCGGCAGCGGCGTCGGCAGCAGCAACAGCTGCTCCAGCGAGCCGTCGAGGAAATCGTCGCGAAACAGTCGCTCCAGCGCCAGCAGCGACGAGAGCAAGGCGGCAACCCAGACCACGCCCGGCGCGATGCGCGCCAGCTGCTGCGGCTCCGGCCCAATGCCGAGCGGGAACAGAGTAATCACGATCAGAAAGAACCAGAGCGGATTAACCACCTCCGCGCCGCTGCGAAAGGCGATGCGCAGCTCGCGCTGGATCACGCGCAGCGACATCAGAGCAGCTCCGCGCCAGTAAGCCGTATTTTTCGCACCCGCGCAGCGCTTTTTGGCAGATCCTGGTGGGTGGTGAGAATTACCAATCCGCCCTGTTCGGCATGTTGCGTAAAGCGCTGCATCAGTTTCTCCACACCCTCTTTATCTATCGCCGTCAGCGGCTCATCCAGGATCCACAGAGCGGCGTCGCTGAGCCAGAGCCGGGCCAGCGCCACGCGGCGCTGCTGTCCCGCGGAGAGCTGCGCCACCGGCACCTCTTCATAGCCCAGCAGATCGACGTATTCAAGCGCGTCAAAAATTTGCGCGGTGTCGCGATCGGGATGGTAAAAACGCAGGTTTTCCAGCGGTGATAGTACCGCTTTTACTCCCGGCTGATGGCCGAGAAAAAGCAGGCTTTGATGCCACTGTTCGCGCTGTTGACCTGTCGGCTGGCCGTGCCAGCGCACTTCGCCCGCTTCCGGGCGGCTCAGTCCCGCCAGCAGACGCAGCAGCGAGGTTTTCCCGGCGCCGTTCGCGCCTTCAATCTGCACGATATCGCCCGCCGCCACGCCGAACGACAGGGCATGGAACAGAGTACGTTCGTCGCGAACGCAAGAGAGATTAATGACTTCGAGCATGCAGAAGAGGTCGCGCCGGTAAAAAGAGGCCAGGATAATACCACAAGCTTGCTGTGGGCCGAAGCCCATGCCGTGCGACGCAACGCGCCTGGCTTGATGGTTATGCCTCTTCCAGGCGCAATATGCTTAAAAATCGCGCAACGTTAAAACTTTGTAACGCTTCACTGGAAAGATAGTTACATTTCGCCCTTGCCAAAACAGGCTACGCTTATTACGCGCAGCAATTATAACAAGGAGCAAACATGAAACCTTCCCCATCTGATCACCAGGATGAAAACGATGTCGACAGCGAAGAAAAAGAGCAAGGAAAGGAGATCGAAGTCGATGAAGACGCCCTGCCCTCGCGCGCGGCGGCGATACATGAAGAGATCCGTCAGGACGGCGAAAAAGAGCTAGAGCGCGACGGCATGGCGCTGCTCTGGTCGGCGATTGCGGCCGGTCTGTCGATGGGCGCCTCGCTGATGGCGAAAGGGATTTTTCAGGTGCATCTCGACGGCCTGCCCGGCGCCTTTTTGCTGGAGAACCTCGGCTACACCTTTGGCTTTGTCATCGTCATTATGGCGCGCCAGCAGCTGTTTACCGAAAACACGGTGACGGCGGTGCTGCCGGTGATGCATAAACCGACCATGGGCAATATCGGCCTGCTGCTGCGGCTGTGGGGTCTGGTGCTGCTGGGCAACCTGATCGGCACCGCGCTGGCGTCGCTCGCCTTTGCGGAGATGCCGATTTTCGACGACGCGACGCGTCAGGCGTTTAGCGCCATCAGCCAGAAGGTGATGGAAAACAGCCCTGGGGAGATGTTCGCCAATGCGGTGATTTCCGGCTGGATTATCGCTACCATGGTGTGGATGATGCCGCAGGCGGGCGCCACCAAGCTGATTGTTATTGTGATGATGACCTGGCTGGTCGGACTCGGCGATCTGGCGCATATCGTGGTGGGCTCGGTGGAGATCCTCTATCTGGTCTTTACCGGCCAGATTAGCTGGTATGAGTTTATCTGGCCGTTCGCGCTGCCGACGCTGCTGGGCAACATCACCGGCGGCACGCTGATCTTCGCGCTGATCAGCCATGCGCAGATCCGCAACGATATGAGCGAGGCGGCGAAAGCAGAAACCAAAGCGAAGCAGCGCAAAAGCGCGCAGCAGGAAAAGCAGCGCTAAGCTGTTGAGGAAATGAGCAAACGCGCCGCCATTGGGTTATTCTTGCGGCGCGTTTGCGCTATACTGCGCGCCGCGGTCCCCTTAGTTAAATGGATATAACGAGCCCCTCCTAAGGGCTAGTTGCAGGTTCGATTCCTGCAGGGGACGCCATGGTTCAGTTCGCTACTCTCCGTACAAGTTCGTAAAGTCCATACAAAGCAACCTCTTCCCTCTATATCTACTCCGCTATCGGTTGTCCCGGTTCGTTGACATCCACATGTGCCTCTGGGTAAATTTTGGGTAAAAAGATTTCACCCGTACAGATTTTACCCAATGCTTACTATCAAACAGATCAACGCCGCAAAGCCCAAAGACAAGCCTTACCGGATTGCTGATGGTAATGGTCTTTACCTTTACGTACCGGTAACCGGTAAAAAGGTCTGGCAGGTCCGTTATCAGTATTATGGTAAAGAGAAGGTGCATACCATCGGTAAGTACCCGGAGATAGGGCTGGCCGATGCACGTAATCTCGCATTTGAGCTGAGACGCGATCTAGCTTCAGGTTTGAACCCGGCGACGAAGAAGCTGCGAAAAAGCAAAGAGCCAGACTCTTTCTGTACTATTTTTGAGGAGTGGTATAAATACAAAAGACAGTTCTGGTCTGAAAGCTATGCCATTGAACTCAGGCAGATGTTTAAGGATGATATCCTTCCTTACATCGGAAAATTGCAGATGGAAGAGGCTTTGTTGAATAAATCGAACTTTTGCTGAGTTGAAGGATCAGATCACGTATCTTCCCGACAACGCAGACCGTTCCGTGGCAAAGCAAAAGTTCAAAATCACCAACTGGCCCACCTACAATAAAGCCCTCATCAACCGTGGCTCCATAACTTTCTGGCTGGATGATGAAGCTATTCAGGCCTGGTATGAGTCAGCAACACCTTCTTCACGAGGCAGACCTCAGCGCTATTCTGACCTTGCCATCACGACTGTGCTGGTCATTAAACGCGTATTCAGGCTGACCCTGCGCGCTGCGCAGGGCTTTATTGATTCCATTTTTTCTCTGATGAACGTTCCGCTACGCTGCCCGGATTACAGCTGTGTCAGCAGGCGGGCAAAGTCGGTTAATGTCAGTTTCAAAACGCCCACCCGGGGTGAAATCGCACACCTGGTAATTGATTCCACCGGGCTGAAGGTCTTCGGTGAAGGCGAGTGGAAAGTCAAAAAGCATGGCCAGGAACGCCGCCGTATCTGGCGTAAGCTGCATCTCGCCGTTGACAGTAAAACACATGAAATCATCTGCGCTGACCTGTCGCTGAACAACGTTACGGACTCAGAGGCCTTCCCCGGGTTAATCCGGCAAACCCACCGGAAAATCAGGTCAGCCGCCGCCGATGGCGCTTACGATACCCGGCTATGTCACGATGAACTGCGGCGTAAGAAAATCAGCGCGCTTATCCCTCCCCGAAAAGGTGCGGGTTACTGGCCCGGTGAATATGCAGACCGTAACCGTGCAGTGGCTAATCAGCGAATGACCGGGAGTAATGCGCGGTGGAAATGGACAACAGATTACAACCGTCGCTCGATAGCGGAAACGGCGATGTACCGGGTAAAACAGCTGTTCGGGGGTTCACTGACACTGCGTGACTACGATGGTCAGGTTGCAGAGGCTATGGCCCTGGTACGAGCGCTGAACAAAATGACGAAAGCAGGTATGCCTGAAAGCGTGCGTATTGCCTGAAAACACAACCCGCTACGGGGGAGACTTACCCGAAATCTGATTTATTCAACAAAGCCCAGCAGCGCAGCAATTTCATTCACTTTGGGATGCGACTTGAGTGAGGTACGCATCTTGATCCAGCCTTTTGATATGTCCATGCAAGACCCTACCAGCCTACTGAATTAATATTTGTTTTTAGGGCAAGGGAATAGCTCAGGAAGATCAGGACGGAGCTGATATGCTTTAACCTTTCCTTGTGTTGCTTCCACTATTGGGAGCACTCGTTCAGGTGAAACTCTTTTTTTATCGTGCAGCCATGACCATACATTGGGCTGACTTACTCCAACCATCTGCGCTAACTTCTTCTGGCTTCCGGCAATTTTCACTGCTTTCTCAATAGCTTGGTTCATAAAATCCATACTCTTTTTCATCAAACACTATTGAATAGTAGCGATAAAATTAACCTCGAGCAATAACCTAGGTTATTTGACGTGCCATACATGTGGCTTTATGGTTTCAATATCAAAACTTTGGTTATCTTTTAAAGATGAAAATGGATACGCTTTCGGAAAGACTAAAACAAGCCATGAGGTATCGCGGCATGTCCCAAGCTAGTCTTGCTGCGTCTGCTGGTCTGTCACAACCCAGCGTATGGAAAATAACCGCAGGTAAAAGCCATACAACTAAAAAATTACTAGATATTGCTCGCGCACTTGAAGTTAGTCCTGATTGGTTAGCGCATGGGAAAGGAGAAATGATTGAGGATGTTCATAGAAATCCCCGATCAGCTGACCATGACTTATCTATTGAAGGAACAAAATTTTATGATGGGATTAAGATTGTTTCTGTATGGGATGAAAAGGGTCCTACAGACACTGTGACACCGGTGCCAGAGTTTATCGATACATCAAATGCTCGAGCTTATAAACTCAAATATGATTCTGGGTATGCTGACTTGCCAGTGGGCTGCTTGGTAGTTGTAGATACCGCAGAGCAGCCTGGAAGTAATGACTATGTACTTGCAAGCATAAAAGGCAAGATATCCGCATATCGTTATTCTATTGGAGGCGGCGGCGTGCTACTTGACGCTGATCCTAGAGTCGAGCCAATCCCCGTAAGTGAAGATGTCAGCATAATCGGTCTCATTGTATTCATGTCCAGATCACTGAGACGATAGACCTCGCCTACTTCTAACGTGACTTTTCCTCTGGGTTGAACTTCCAAGAATTTTCCTGGGGCAACCCTTAGTAACGCGTTCTTCACACCGCCCTCCTAAAAATCGCTTATAAGCCCTTATATTGCTTATTGCTGCTTAAAACAGCGCTGTCTTCATCACACATGGAGGTTATACCCCTATACCTTGGAGAAATAAATTCCATTCACTATTAATTCTACTAATTCTCTGAATTAAACATAAGATCTTGATTTATAATCAAAATTATTAAAAACATCAAAAACAGCGCCAAGTATCATTGACCTAGAAAATAACCTAAGTTATTTTCTAGGTTATTGCATTGTGCTCTGGGTATTGACCTAAGAAACAGATCTTTAACAATGAGCGAGAAGCTCTACGGCAGGTGCCGAGAACGCACCGAACCTCAGGTTACTGAGTGCATTGTTGCGACTGTGCAGCCAGTAACTTAACGGGGGATGTATGGCAATTATCAGCTATGGTAGATCTGTTAAACCTGTGGTGAAAGACAATGCCAGAACACGCCGGCATATGCGCCGCATGGTTGAGGCGATTGAATGCCGCAAGATTGAAGAGATTCTGGCTGCAGAGCTGGGATGGGAACCACCAGCACGGACTTCTGAACTCAGCCGGGCGGAAAACCATTTCAGACGAGTAGTGAGCGATCGCGTGAGTAAGGTAGTTGAGACGGAAACGGAGTACCACAAGCAAATTCGGGCGGCCGCTGCGAAGTACGTTGAACACCGAATGAAGAGTAAATACCTGAAGGTCTGTAACGAAGCCGGACGTCAGATTCGAGCAGTACAGAGGCCATGCAAAAAAAGCATACCGCTTATCTAATCTCTTCCATTCCAGCTTTTGCGTTGGTAGGCAAGATGAAGCTGGTACAGGTTGCTGGCTTTAACCTGTCTTCCACAGCGGGAGCAGACAGCGCCATGAGATGTCTTTTTGTCTTTATCGTTAGAGGTGAACTGAAACTGGCGAGCTCCACATTCAGGGCACCGAAACTTAACCCGGCCCATGAGGAGATTCCGTTTAAATTTTTTAGTTAGTGATAGCTAACCCTGGCACCCTTCTCAGATTTAGCCAGAAAACAGTTAAGACAGCCGCATAAGCGGCTTTTTTTACGTCCAAAACCGGAGGAACACCATGCCTAAAAACACTCCTTCACAAGTCCTGACTCAAAAAGAAATGCAGCGTCTCGCCCTTGTTCATGTGCAGGCGTATGTAGGTGCCTGCCACTGTCAGAGCCGCAGCGATGTGCTTCTGGCACTGGCGCACTGGCAGAACGTAGGCGATGAGATCGCTGATTTCATCCTGACTACACGCATCGTCGTCGTCAATGAACATGGCGCCCATGAATTTTGAGACGCCGTTGCGCTAACCCCCCCGACAGGGCATTCATCTGACCCGGAGGTCACCATGCAAAACCGCGAAGTTGCCGAAAACGTCATTGAGACCCTTTTCGATGTGACTGAAAAACTGTATTCGTCAGTCGACATGACTCATACCTGCTCTCAGGAAGGAAAAATCAGCAAAGAAGAGGCCGATGCTTACCGCACCACCGTATTGAACTCACTGGATGAACTGCTTCAGGCCGTCATCGGCCCGATTTACGAGACGCATCCAGATTTACGCCCTACCTGCTGCTGTTGCAGCGGATCTGAAGAGGATGAGGCAGACCTGCAACCGTGAAACTTTCAATGACAGTCCTGAACCCAACCGCCCGCTGTGGCGGTTTTTTTATGCCTGAAGGAGGCCCGGTATGGTTATTCAGCTCCATGATGGCCGGTACACCTTTACCGCCAGCGTATTAAACCGAAGCTGGCAGTATGTCAGCTTCAGGGAAGGCATTGAATGGGTGTTAGTGCAGAAGCTCGCCGCTGCCTGCGCCGCTGAGATGAGGCAGCCGTGATGTCCAAGCCTCATGCACCCGACAGGATAACCCGGCGCGCACAACAGCAGATCAGACAGTGGCGCGCAGGGCACATTCACGCCAGACGAACCTACCGTGACGGGTACCTGACACTGCGCGTTACCCCGCACTGGCGCCTGCTTTCACGAGACAACGGTCGGCACTGGGAGTTGCTAAGCCATGCCGACTACAACAACCAGATTTAATCCCCCAGCCTGACAGAGGAACATTTCCCATGATGCAGTCACACATCAGGGGCGATGCCGCTTTTGCTCGCCCGTTTAACGCCATCCGCGATATCGAGTTCGCACCGGAAAACATCGTCACCGGCGCCAGCTTTTCATCCCAGCCGCCGCCGGCTCTTCCACCCCAGCCACCGCTGCCGCTGTTACAGATAGCCTTTGACCATGTTGTTGAGATTTTGCTTCAGGAGGGCAAGCCATGATCTGTTTTCCCCGCACAGAACGACGCCAGGAGCAGCGGGACACTGAGGCTGCAGAGGATGAAATGGAGGCGCTGCGGGAGGAGCTGGCGTCGTTTTTCCCCGAAAAGCTCCATCAGTTTGCCTCCCCTTACCTGCCGTCAGGCATTGTCTGCACGCTTTACAGCAAAGACGCGGAGGATGCCTACGCCCGACTGGTGGACAGCCTGATTAATGCTGAGCTGAACGCCATCCGCCATCTGAAAGCCATGAAGTGGATGCCCTGACATGCTACCTGCTCACGTCGGCCGAAGCGCTCAGGTCCGGCGTGAGTGATACAGAAAGGAGAAGAAAATGAAATCACCTGTTTACGGCCAGCGCGTCAGTCCGTATTCCCTTATTGCTTCTGACGCGGCGCTGGTTGAAAGAGAAGGTAATTACGCGCTTGCCGCAAAAATGTGGAAGAAAGCGGCCGGTTGCGCCTGCCGGGCAGTCAATCAGAACTGGGCAGAAAAACGTGCCGGTTTCTGTCAGACCATGGATGAACGCTTCCCGACAGTTGCGTCAGGACGCGATGAGTCTTCTCGTGCAAAAGAAGACAACGATGAACGGCATCGCTGATGCAGGTAACCCCCAGTCATCCTGGATGACGACGCCACGTTACCGGTTTTGCCGGCCGCGCCGGGCATATTCACCCGGGTGACCGGCAGCCTTAAGTCATTTTCCTCTCCCTGCCCGACGACTGACTGCTGGCCAGAAACAGACGCTCTCTGACGTCAGCCTCGCCATGCGTCCGTCCCTGCGCAGGGATCTGATTTCATCTGCACGGAACTGTTCATGAATAACCATTCTGACTACACCAGAAAGCGCCCGGTATTACGGACGCTTGTCTGGCTTTTTACTCTCTCTGCGATCGCCGGGGCCGGACTGACAGCAGGCTCGCTTGCCCTGTCTGCCCTCGTGATCAGTGTGGCTTATCTTGCCGGCATTCCCGGATAACGGATTTTCAGGAGACACCATGAAAATCATCTTTCAGCAGGGCAATAAACAGGCCTCTCTGATCCTGACGGCCTCTCTGTTTCACCTCCCGCGCCTGGTCCGGGTGGCCAGTGCTGCACTCAATGTTGTGCCCGGTGCAGTGGCGGAAACGACGGGGATGTTCCGTCTGCGCACGACGATTACGGGCCCGGCCTCCTTCATGAACGAGGCGCTGGCGGCAGCCCTTTCTGCGCTGTACCCCTCTTCACGATATACCGCATCCCGCTGAAGAAGACAGTCAACGCCAGGCTCAGTCAGCAGCTGAAAGTGTTTTCGGCTGCTCCTGGAAAAGACCATAAGCGGCTCAACCACAGGAGAAAGAATATGGAACTACGTGATGACACACTGGTGGATCTGAAGTTTATTATGGCGGATACTGGTTTTCGCAAAACCTTTATTTATGACCGCATCAAAGATGGCACCCTTTGCAGGCCTTATAAAATCAGCGGGCGTTCGCGCTGGAAGTACAGCGATTACGTCAATTTCAGGAATCGCTTAACAGGTCACCATTCTGGGTAAAATTCCGGGTAAAAAATTTATATTATTGGGAAAAATATCCCGATATTTAGCCACTTGCGCTGTTCGTTCAAAGTCTGCAGGGGAATACCGTTCCATTGCAGAAAAGCGTCGTCCTGAACGCCGCGCCCTGTCACGACCTCGTCAAGCAGCGCGCACTGGGCGTAAAGAATATGCTGGCGGCTGTCCTCATCCAGCTGCGCCACTTTCAGGGCGGTCTGTACGCGCACGATATCCTTTACGCAGCGGTTCCACAGCGGACGGCCTTCTCCCTCTTTAAACTGCAGTCCGTTACGCAGGCGAATGGCCTTTAGCCATGTTTTTTGCAGTAATGCATCGATATTAACCGGCGCGACGGCTTCGTTTTTGCTTTCACACATAATTCAAACACTGCCACTCACGGTTGAGGATATGTTGTGAATAAACATCCTGATTGATTTAAGCCAGAACGGCGTTAATACGGGCTGGATAATAAGCCGATGCCCTTGCGCTATCCGCGCGAATGCGTTGCGCTTTTTCATCTCTTTTACCGATAAACCGGCGTGAAAAGTCATATCCCGTTGGGCTTTATCCGGGTAGAAATGGTCGCTCATCAGACAATCCTTTTTTAACGCCAGGTTGAATATCGTGACGTTTAGCTACAGGCGATAGTAGACCAGAGTGCCTTATTTGATCAATCAATCAGATTTTAGGAGTGAAAAAATAAAAAACATTGTCTTTTGGTGATATTTGTTAATAAAAACAGATCTGGCCAGCCTGCGCTTAACGCGTCTCTCTGACTGGCTGGCAGATTAATAATGGCAGCTTATTTTGAATGAGGAAAAAAGAGTGGAGGAAACGCATGAGGATAATTAAATATTGACAGGAATCAATGCGATTAATTGCCAGCGGAAAATATAGAAATATATCCACACGCCGCGAATGATACCTTAGCACAATAATTAACAGAGTAAATAAAATAGCGAGTAAATAATACCGCTGCGTCGCGCGTAGCGCCTTTACGTTCCGCGTGCGCGGCGGTAAACCGAAGGCGAAACGCCGTTCATCTGCCTGAAGCGGTTGCTGAAATGGCTGGGGGAATGAAAGCCGCAGCCAAGAGCAATCTCCGTTAGCGAGAGCGAGGCGTTAGCCAGCAGCGCTTTCGCGCGCTGCATGCGGCGGCGCATCACATACTGATGCGGCGCTTCGCCCACGGAATGGCGGAACATACGCGCGAAATGAAACTCGCTTAGCGCTGCCTCCTGACTCAGGTGCGCCAGGGTCAGCGGCTGGTCGAGATGCGCGTCAATAAAGGCCAGCAGATGACGCAGCACAGCAGGTGCCAGACCGCCGCGCGCCTGCGGCGCGCGCCACTGCAGCAGGCTGTAGTGCTGCAGAAGATGGGTCATCAGCAGCGTCGAGGCGCTGCTCAGCATCAGCTGATTGGCGGGCTGCCGCCAGTCGCAGCTGAGCAGAAAATGCCGGTAAAGCTGGGTGATGCGATCGTCGCTGGCGAAGATTTTTTCATGCAGCTCAAGGCGCGCCGGGCTGCGATCCCATATCTCCTCCGCCATCTGGCGCAGATGCGCGTCGGTGCAGTAGAGATGCACGAAAGAGAGATCGTCGCGCAGATCCCAGGTGGACTCAACGCCCGACGGCATCAGACAGAATCGATCCGGACCGCCGCCGTTGCGCCAGCCGTAGGGGCTTTTGTACCAGGTGTCGTAGCCGTCGGCGATATAGAGGCTGAGAGTATGGTGATCGCTGTGATTAGTGACCCGGTCGCCGCTGTTGAACCAGTGCGCCAGCTGGATGCCGTCGTTCAGCCGCGCGTGATGACGCAGCTGGGCTTTATGACGTTGCAGCATGGAAAAGGTCTGATAAATCGGCGGGTTCACGGGCGCTCTCCTGTTAACAGAGGCCTAGTGTATGAAGAGCGGCGTCAAGAGAACAGAGTTATGCGCTGCGGCGGCAAAAAAAGCGCAAGAATTTGCAAGTGCGCCGCAGAGCGGTGCAAGCGGCCCGCTTTACGCTCAGCGATACTGCGCGCTGGATCAGAAAAGAGGCGTGCTATGAATATCCTTTTATATCTCTCGGTGGTGTTGATTTGGGGAACCACCTGGATCGCGATTTACGCCCAGCAGGCGGCAAGCGGCGGTAGCATCGGCGCGGCGGTGTTCTGGCGCTTTATCGTGGCGTCACTGGTGATGCTGGCGGCGCTGAAAGCGCTGAAGCGCCTGCGCCCGCTGACGGCGCGCGATCATCTCTTCTGCCTGCTACAGGGCTGCTGCGTCTTCGGCCTCAATTTTCTTTGCTTTTATCACGCCGCCGCCTGGATCAACAGCGGCCTGGAGTCGGTGATCTTCTCTATGGCGGTGCTCTATAACGCGCTTAACAGCTGGGTATTTTTCCGCCAGCCCCCTTCTGTTCGGCTGCTGCCGGCCGCCGCGCTCGGCATCGGCGGCATCATGGCGCTGTTCTGGCGCGATCTGCACGGCAGCGCGGCCTCGGCGCAGCTGCTGTGGGGCGCCGGGCTGAGCGCGCTCGGCACGCTGGGATTCTCGCTGGGCAATATGATTAGCCTGCGTCATCAGCGCGCAAAGCGGGACGTGCTGACCACCAACAGCTATGCGATGCTTTATGGCGCGCTGGCGATGGCGCTGCTGACGCTGCTGCAGGGCGAATCGCTGCAGCCGGTCTGGAACGCGCAGTGGATGGGCGCGGTGGGTTACCTGGCGATTTTCGGCTCTGTTATCGGCTTTGGCGCCTACTTCACGCTGGTTGGCCGCATCGGCGCCAGTCAGGCGGCCTACAGCACGCTGCTGTTTCCGCTGGTGGCGTTGACGCTGTCAACGGTTTATGAAGGCTATCAGTGGCACGCCGAAGCGTTTTTGGGACTGGCGATGATACTGGCGGGAAATCTGGTGATGTTTGCGCGGATGCCTGCGCTGCGGCGGCGCGCGGCCGCCTGAAGCAGAGAGCGGGCCTCGGCCCGCTCCGGGTGAGCGTCATGCCCGGCGCTGCATTGCGGTAAGTTGTTGAGGTTGATTGATGGCCTTTCGCGCAATCCAGTAGAGCAGCACGCGCTCGTCGTCATTATCCTGGTCGGCCATGGAGAGCAATTTCAATGCCAGGGTGGATTTGGTCACCGGCTGCTGCTCATCGCTGAGTTCAATCACTGCCTGACCGATGATGCAGCGGACTTCGTCCTCGCAGCTGAGGGATTCATATGCTCGGTCTTTCATATTTCCTCCTGTAAAGTGAACCTTAAGCCTGGCAAATATTCTGCCATCCCGCTGATAAAACCCCTTCTGAGACACATCCGTTTACCTCAGGTAACCAAAAGTTATCAGGTTGCTGGATTGGTCATAATTTAGCGAAGCGCGAGCCGCTGCCGTTCATACCCTTTGAGCAGCATTTCATGACGCGTTTCGTCCTGTTCATGCCGTTTTTTACCGCACGCGCGTCGCCTCGCTCTACTCTGACGTCAGTATCCAGATCCCCAAACGGGAGAGAGAATCATGACTCAACTCACCACGTCTTCTTATCAACGCACCCGCTGGCTGACGTTAGTCGGCACCATCATTACCCAGTTCGCGCTGGGATCGGTTTATACCTGGAGTCTGTTTAACGGCCAGCTGGCGACGAAACTCGACGCCTCTGTCAGCCAGGTCGCCTTTTCATTCGGCCTGCTGAGCCTGGGCCTGGCGGTAGCGTCATCGCTGGCGGGCAAACTGCAGGAACGCTTCGGCGTGCGTCGCGTCGCTATCGGCGCAGGCGTGCTGATGGCTGCCGGCTTCTGGCTGACCGCCCACGCCGACAATCTGATGATGCTCTACCTAAGCGCCGGCGTGATGGTCGGCCTGGCGGACGGCGCCGGCTATTTAATGACGCTCTCCAACTGCGTGAAGTGGTTCCCGGAACGCAAAGGGGTGATCTCCGCCTGCGCCATCGGCGCTTACGGCCTCGGCAGCCTCGGCTTTAAATTTATCTGCGGCGCGCTGCTGGGCGCCGTCGGCCTCGAGCAGACCTTTATTATCTGGGGGCTAATGGCGATGAGCATGGTGATCCTCGGCGCGCTGCTGATGCGCGATGCGCCGGTTCAGCGCGCGGCCGGTCAGGCTGCTCGCCAGGCGCGCGACTATACGCTGGCACAGGCGGTGCGTCTGCCGCAATACTGGATGCTGGCGCTGATGTTTTTAACCGCCTGCATGAGCGGCCTCTACGTTATTGGCGTCGCGAAGGATATCGGCGAGGGTCTGGTGCATCTCAGCGCGCAGACGGCGGCGAGCGCGGTAACGGTTATCGCTATCGCCAATCTGAGCGGTCGTCTGGTGCTGGGCGTGCTGTCCGACAAGATGGCGCGTATTCGGGTCATTACCCTGGCGCAGATTGTTTCGCTGAGCGGTATGAGCATCCTGCTCTTCACCCGCATGAATGAAATGACCTTTTTCGCCTCGCTGGCGTGCGTCGCCTTTAGCTTCGGCGGCACCATTACCGTCTTCCCGTCGCTGGTCAGCGACTTCTTCGGCCTGAATAACCT
Organism: Pantoea sp. Z09; assembly: GCF_022394795.1. Taxonomy (NCBI): domain Bacteria; kingdom Pseudomonadati; phylum Pseudomonadota; class Gammaproteobacteria; order Enterobacterales; family Erwiniaceae; genus Pantoea; species Pantoea sp. Z09. Next base: position 1,100,813 of record NZ_CP092373.1, on the reverse strand, counting down.
GACGAAAAATTACGGCCTGCTCTATCTGGGCTTTGGTATCGGCAGCGTGCTCGGCTCGCTGATCGCCTCGGTATTCGGCGGCTTTACCGTGACCTTCAGCCTGATTATGACGCTGCTGGTGATCTCGCTGCTGCTGTCGCTGACCATTCGTCTGCCGCAGCGCGAGCCGCTGGCGGAGCAGGTGCTGCAGCGCAGCTAACGTTGCGCGCGGCAGAGCGGAGCAGCACGCGCCTGCTCTGCCGCACGTTTCAGGCGTTATGCCGGAAAAAGAGGTTCCGCCATCCCCGCCACCTCAACTTCTACCGCCAGAATATCCCCTGACTGCGGATAGCGCGCCAGCTCTTCCTCGCTGCGATCCTCGCGCGAGCTGGTGATATAGAGCGTTTTCAGATCGGCCCCGCCAAAGGCGACCATGGTCGGCCAGCGCACCGGCAGCGCAATCTCATCAACAATCTCGGCGCTGACGGGATCGATACGCACGATGCGCCCGCCGTCGAACTGCGCCGACCAGTAAAACCCTTCGCTGTCTACCGCCGCGCCGTCCGGCAATCCGCCTCTGGCGTCGAAGCGACGAAACAGCTCGCGCGCGCCCGGCTCGCCGTTCTCATCCAGCGGGTAGCGGTAGAGCGCCTCGTTAGGCGTATCGCTGTGATACATCCAGCGGCGGTCGGGGGAAAAGGCGACGCCGTTGGAGATCATGATGTCGCGCGCCTTGACCTCCAGCTGCAGCGACGGCGAGACGCGACAGAGCAGCGCGCCGTTTTTATCCTGCGGCTCCCACAGGCTGCCGCACCAGAAATTGCCCCAGGGATCGATGCGCCCGTCGTTAAAGCGGCTTTTCGCCGCCTCGCCGGGGTTATCGGCGATCTTGCGCTGCGGCTTGCCCTGCGCGTCCAGCAGCCAGACGCCGTTACGCAGCGCCGCGATCAGGCCGCCCTGCTCGCGCAGGCCGATACAGCCCACCTCTTCCTGCTGCGGAAAGGTCTCCAGCGCGCCGCTGCGCGGATCGAAGCGGTGAATGGCGGGCGCCAGGATATCGACGCACCACAGCACCTGTTCGCGCGTCGACCAGGTCGGACACTCGCCCAGCTCTGCCTGCAACGCCAGCACATTTTTCACTTCACGCGTCATACCGCCTCCTTTTTTATTTCGCATCAGCATACTGTAGCCTGAATTTGCCCCAGAAGGTGAAAACGCGCCCCTTGCTTTTCAGAATTGTCTTGCCGATAATCATGTTTATTCAGGCAGTTCCGATAGGCTTATTTTCTGTTGCGGCACTAATGGGCGGCCCTGAAATATCTCGCAATATCTCTCTATATAACTCTACATTCACTGCATCTTCACTCCACTATTCCAGCGTAATGTCATACCCATTGGAAAAGAGGAGAACGTCCAGTGAAAAAAATCGCTAAAGTTGCAACCGTTATTGCCGTTATCTCTATGCTGAGCGGATGTATTATTGACCGTGGGCATGGCGGCGGCTGGCACCACGGCGGCGGCCACGGCTGGCATCATCACCGCTAAGGGCAAAGATTTCACACAGCATAAAATAAAAAAAGGGCGGGATATTACCCGCCCATTTTATTGTTTCCGCCGCTTAACTTTTAATCGCATAGTTACACTGGAACCAGCCGGTTTTCAGTCCCGGAATATGGCTGGGCTGCGGCGTCAGCGCTTCAACTTTATCAAATCCCTTTTTGCCGCAATAATCTGCCAGGTCCAGCGCCATCGCGTCCCGGTTTAATTTTTGCGGATCGTAACGGTACTGTACGGTATTTGCGCTGGGATCTTCATCGACCCGTTCGAATCCACCTGGTTTGCTGACGCTGCAGCCGGTCAACAATAAAAGCGCCATTGCGCTGACGATAATTGATTTCATTTTTCTTCCTCACATTGCCGCAGCAGTTTAAGCCGCCGCTCAGGCGTCGGCTATCGGAAAACTGCCCGACTTACTCTCTGCACTTAAGCTTTTACCGATTAAAATGATATGACCAAACGGCTATTGCTATCATCTAAAGCATGGGATGATGCTTTCAGACAAAACAGCGTCTGCACCACACCAGGTGATATCAAGAAAACATTCAGATTGATTTTATGCCCGCGCTGAGCGGGCTTTTTTTTTGCCGCTCAGCCGGAAAGCGCCACCATTCTACGCAACAGGTTGGCGGCCTGTTTGTCAGGCAATGCGAGGATGGCGCTATAGAGATCGACCGACATCGCGCACATCGACGAGCGATCGACGGCGGTGTCGGCCGGCATATTGAGCTGCTGCAGTTTATCGCCCCACTTCTTATAGAGCGCCGCCACGATGCGCTGCAAATTCTGCTGCGCCTGCGGCTGGTCCACCGGCACCTCTCCGCCGCGGCTCGCCAGCAGCAGCTGCTCCATCGCCGCGGCGTCCTGCGCGTTCAGGCTCGGCGACAGCGTAGTCACCAGATTGACGCCGCCGCTCACCTGCGGGTAGAGAAAACGAAAGCAGAGCTGCGGATCGCGCTGGCCAAGCGCCTGCATCGCGCTGACCGAGACGCGAATATAGTTGACCACCGCGCTGTCCGGCGCGCGCATCAGCCGCTGGTTAATCACGTCCGCCAGCCAGCCGCGCAGCTCGCCCGCAGCCTGCTGCGGCGTTTCGCCGCGCCGCACGCGGTGCTGCAGTTCCTGCACCAGCAGCTGCCACAGGGCGGGCTCCTGCGTTTGCAGCACGCGATAGCCTGGCGTCTGCGCCAGATAGTCGATCGCCGCCTGCTGCTGCGCGGCGCGCTGCTGCTGCGGCTTCAGCCAGCTAAACCAGAGCAGATTCGCCAGCAGCAGCGGCAGCAGAAAAAGCAGCACGCCCTGCCAGGCGCGCAGTCGGGTGGTTCTGATCAACACCACAATGATAAGCGCCAGCAGCGCGAAGGCCGCCAGCGTGACGATCCACAGCGAGGTCATGCGAAGTTGCTCAATCCTTACGAACGTCGATTAATACCGGGCAGTGGGCGCGCTCAATCACCGCCGCGCTCACCGACCCCTTCAGCAGGCGATTGAACGAAGAGAGATGGCGCCGGCCCATAATGATCATCTGCGCGTTGAGCTGCTGCGACTGGGCGACGATGGTGTCCGCCGCCTCGCCCGCCACAATCAGGCCGCGCGCGTCGACGCCGGCGCGCAGTAGCGGCGCCAGCGCGTGCCGCACCACCAGCTCGGCGGTGTTCTGCTCATCCTGCGCCACGGCGAAATCTTGCGGATCTTCGCCGGCGGTGATATCGATCGGCTGGTTGCAGGAGGAGTAGGCGGGATCGACGCAACAGAGCACCACAACCTGCGCCTTGTGCGCCAGCGCCTCCTCAATCGCCGTCGCGATCACCTTCTCGGCGACCGGCGAATTATCAATAGCCATCAGCAGTGTTTTCATCAGAGTTTATCCTTCAACAGCGGCGATTTTGCCGATTTCACGTATCAGCGCCTCTTTGCATCTCAGCATCTCGTCTCGGTAGACCGCTTCGTTTTTTTGAAAACGCGACGTCGGCACCAGCAGAGAAACAGAGAAGCGGCCAAACAGCGTATCCAGCGCCACCGCCATGGTGGAGATGCCTTCAAGGGTTTCGCCGCGATCGTAGGAGATGCCGGTTTTGCGCACTTCATTAATCAGCGTCATCAGCTGCGGCAGCGTTTTGACGGTTTTATCGGTCAGCTCGCGGTAGGCTTCGCCCACCATGACCCGCACGTCGTCGTCGCACTCCAGCGCCAGCAGCGCGCGACCGCCCGAGGTGCTGTAGAGCGGCAGATTGAGCCCCATACGCGGCACCACGCGCAGTTCGCGCGACGCCACCACATAGTGAATGATAGTCAGCTGCGTGCCGCTGGCGCGGGAGAGCGACACGGTTTCGTTGGTCGCCGCACAGAGCGCCTCCAGCTTGGGCCGCACCAGATCGACCACGTCGGTGTGCACGCTGGAGATCAGCTTCAGCAGCGCCGGACCCAGCCGCAGGCCGCCCGCGCCGCTGCTGCGCACCAGCTGGGCGCTGTCGAGCGCGGCGACGATGCGCTGCACCGTCGAGCGCGGCAGATCCACCACCTGGGCGATTTCGCCCAGGCTCATGCCGCCGGGATGCTCTCCCAGCGCGTTGAGAATGTTTGCCGCGCGCGCGATAACCTGAATACCGCCCGATTTTTCATCCTCGCGGCTGGATGGATGTTTTGCCATGAGTCGTCCTTTTCAGCTGCCCTACTCTACCGCGAAAAAGGCACGATTTACAGCGTGTACCACATTGCAATACAGCATATCGAAATGTAAAATTGCGCCCTGTATCACATCGCAATACACTGCATCATAATAATGAGAAACCTGCTATGACCGCTCAGCCCGCCGCTGCGCCGACGCCGCATCCCTTTACGCTTCGCCTCGCGCTGGGGCTGGTTGGCGTGCTGATCGCCGCGCTCACCTCCGGCCTTAACGATCGCGTCACCGATATCGCGCTGGCCGATATCCGCGCCGCCATCGGCGTCAGCTACGATCAGGGCAGCTGGATCGTCTCCTCCTATCAGGCTGCCGAAGTGGCGGCGATGATGATTGCGCCCTGGTTTGCCGTCACCTTCTCGCTGCGCCGCTTTTCGCTGGCGGTCTCGACCGGCTTTATGCTGTGCGGCATACTGCTGCCGCTGGCGCCCTCGCCCGGCAGCTTTATCGCGCTGCGTGTGCTGCAGGGCGTGTTCGGCGGCTCGCTGCCGCCGATGCTGATGACCGTCGCGCTGCGCTTTCTGCCGCCGCCGCTCAAGCTCTACGGCCTGGGCGGCTACGCGCTGACCGCCACTTTCGGACCGAATATGGCCGCCTCGCTGGCGGCGTTCTGGACCGACGACGTCAGCTGGATGTGTGTTTTCTGGCAGGTGGTGCCGCTGATGCTGATCGCCATGCTGCTGTTCGGCTGGGGCCTGCCGCAGGATCCGCTGCGTCTGGAGCGCTTTAAGCAGATCGACCTGTTCGGCATGCTGACCGGCTGCAGCGGCATGGCGCTGCTGGTGCTGGGGCTGACCCAGGGCGAGCGCCTCGACTGGTTCGACTCCCCGGCGATCGCCGCCATGCTGCTGGCCGCCGCGCCGCTGCTGCTGGTGTTTCTGATTAACGAATGGTTTCATCCGCTGCCGCTGTTTCGGCTGCAGATGCTGTCGCGCCGCAATCTGGCGCACGGCCTGCTGGCGCTGGCGGCGGTGCTGGTGGTCTCGCTCTCCGGCTCCGCGCTGCCTTCCGCCTATTTCGGTCAGGTCGAGGGCTTCCGCACGCTGCAGTTCGCCCCGCTGGCGCTTACCGTCGGCCTGCCGCAGCTGCTGATCGCGCCACTAGTCGCCGCGCTGCTGAATATCCGCTGGATCGACTGCCGCTGGGTGCTGGCCGCAGGCGTCACCCTGCTGATCGCCGCCTGCCTGCTCGGCATGCAGATCACCAGCGACTGGGCGCGGCAGAACTTCTGGACGCTGCAGATTTTGCAGGCGTTCGGCCAGCCGATGGTGATCCTGCCGATTCTGATGAGCGCCACCAGCGTGGTGGCGCCGCCGGAAGGCCCCTTCGCCTCGGCGATGTTCAACACCGTGCGCGGCTTCTCCAGCGTGGCGGCCTCGGTGCTGGTAGAGGTGTTCCTCAGCCACCGCGAGAAGATCCACTCCAACATTTTGCTCGACCAGGCCGCCAGCCGCCCCTGGCTGATGAGCGCGCCCAGCAGCGCCGAGGCGAGCGCCAGCCGTCCGCTGCTGATGGACGGCAGCGTCAGCAGCAGCGAGAACCTGAGCGGCTTCGCCACGCTGGTGAAGCATCAGGCCACCGTGCTGAGCCTGAGCGACAGCTGGCTGCTGCTGATCGCCTTCGCCGCGCTGTTACTGCTGCTGACGGCCTGGCTGCCGAAACGCGTCTGGCCGCCGCAAACCCTGATCCAACCTGCCTCTTCGACATCGAGAAAATAAGATTATGCGTGCTTTAGTAATGAGAAAAACCGTGCTGCTGAGCCTGCTGCTACTGCTGTTGCTGGCCATCGCGTTTTTTATCTGGTCACTGATGACCGGCAACGATCACCGCACCAACGACGCCTGGGTCAACGCCGACTACACGCTGGTGGCGCCGAAGGTCTCGGGCTATATCGCCGAGGTCAGGGTGCAGGATAACCAGCAGGTCAAGGCGGGCGAGGTGCTGGCGACGCTGGACGATCGCGACTATCGCGTCGCGCTGGAGAGCGCCGAGGCGGATCTGCAGGTGAGCCAGGCGAAGCTGCTGAGCAGCCAGGCGCAGCTGGAGCAGCAGCAGTCGGCCATCGAGCAGTCGAAGGCGACGCTGGCGGCGAACCAGGCGACCGCGCAATATGCCGGCCAGAACGCCGAGCGCTATAACCGCCTGTATAAAAGCGGCACCATCGCCGCCGACGATCAGCAGAAAGCGAGTTCGACCCAGCGCTCCGCCGCGGCGACCGTGCGTCAGAGCCAGGCGGCGGTTAACTCGGCGATAAAAGAGATCAACGTGCTGCAGGCGGCGGTGCGTCAGGCGCAGGCGGACGTGACGGCGGCGCAGGCGAGCGTCGATCAGGCGCGCCTGAATCTCTCCTATACGCGCATCGTCGCGCCGGTGGACGGCATGGTTGGCCAGCGCGCGGCGCGCGTCGGCGCCTACGTTTCCGCCGGCACGCGTCTGCTGGCGGTGGTGCCGCTGCAGCAGACCTATATCACCGCCAACTATCTGGAGACGCAGCTCAGCGACGTGCGCGCGGGGCAGCGGGTGACGATCAGCGTCGATGCGCTGCCGGGCAAACATTTTACCGGCCGCGTCGACAGCATCGCGCCGGCGACCGGCGCCACCTTCTCGGCGATTTCGCCCGATAACGCGACAGGTAACTATACTAAGGTCGTCCAGCGGCTTCCGGTCAAAATCGTGCTGGACAGCAACCAGCCCGATCTGTCGCAGCTGCGGGTGGGCATGTCGGCCATCCCGGAGATTGAAGTCGAGTAAAAATGTGAGGTATCTCTCACGCTGGAGCTATTTATTTTAGGATCGAATACGCGTAAATTAGCGCTCGATCCTGTTCTGAGTTACTCAGAACGACCTGAGAAAATGCCTGAGGCGACGATGACCTGATGCGTTTTTCTCATTCTGTTCGCGTTGCGCTGGTCTGGGATCGCTCTCGTCGTAACCGCTCAGAGGAGTTGTGTGTGAAATACGCCTTGATGGGAATCTCTTTCTTTGTGCTGCTTTGGGTCGGCACATTCGTGCTGATGCTGTAGCCTCAGCCTGGGGCGACAGATTTGTCGCCCCGCTCTGTTTTACTCCGTCGCTTCCGCCGCTTTGACGCTGCCCGGCAAGATACCGTCGGCGCGGAACATCGACTTAATTCCCCGCACCGCCTGACGAATACGATCGCTGTTTTCGATCAGCGCGAAACGCACGTGGGTATCGCCGTAGTCGCCAAAGCCGACGCCCGGCGAGACGCACACTTTCGCCTCCTGCAGCAGATGCTTAGCGAACTCCAGCGAGCCGAGATGGGCATAGCGATCGGGAATTTTTGCCCAGACGTACATCGAGGCTTTGGGGTTTTCCACCATCCAGCCCGCCTCGTGCAGCCCTTTTACCAGCACGTCGCGGCGACGCTTGTACTGCTCGGCGATATCGCGCACGCACTGCTGATCCCCTTCCAGCGCCGCAATTGCCGCCACCTGCAGCGGCGTAAAGGTGCCGTAGTCGTGGTAGCTTTTGATGCGCGCCAGCGCGGCGACCAGCTCTTTATTGCCCACCATAAAGCCGATGCGCCAGCCCGCCATATTATAGCTTTTCGACAGGGTGAAAAATTCCACCGCCACGTCGCGCGCGCCCGGCACCTGCATAATCGACGGCGCCTTCCAGCCGTCGTAGACGATATCGGCGTAGGCGAGATCGTGCACCACCAGCACGTTGTACTGTTTCGCCAGCGCGATAACGCGCTCGAAAAAGTCCAGCTCAACGCACTGCGCGGTCGGGTTCGACGGAAAGCCGAGGATCATCATTTTCGGCTTGGGATAGCTTTCGCGAATGGCGCGCTCCAGCTCGGCAAAGAAGTCGACGCCTGCCACCAGCGGCACCGAGCGCACCTGCGCGCCGGCGATTACCGCACCGTAAATATGAATGGGGTAGCTGGGGTTCGGCACCAGCACGGTATCGCCGTGATCGAGCGTCGCCAGCATCAGGTGCGCCAGCCCCTCTTTCGAGCCGATGGTGACGATAGCCTCCGACTCGGGATCGATCTCAACCTGATAGCGCTCGGCGTACCAGCGCGAAATGGCGCGGCGCAGGCGCGGAATGCCGCGCGAGGTGGAGTAGCCGTGCGTGTCTTCGCGCTGCGCCACCTGACAGAGTTTTTCCACAATATGCGGCGGCGTCGGGCCGTCTGGATTGCCCATTGAAAGGTCGATGATATCTTCGCCGCGCCGGCGCGCAGCCATCTTCAACTCAGCGGTGATGTTAAACACATAGGGGGGAAGGCGATCGATACGCGAGAAACGACGGGGTGTGCTGTTATCAGCCATAATATCCTCTTGAATACGTAAGCGCCCGGACCGTCCGAGCGACGCAGGCCACTGCCGTGGCCGAATCAAGAACATAACGTGGCGATAACAAATTTGTCGAGAGGAGAATAATCTTTTTTTAATTTTCCGGATTCAGGCGGCCGAACACCCAATCGTTCACCCATTCGTCGTTTAGCAGATAATTATCCCGCAACGTTCCCTCCAGCTGATAGCCATTCTTCTCCAGAATACGCCGTGACGCCAGATTTCCCTCTACCACCATCGCCTTCAGCTTGTGGAAACCGGCCGAGAGTAAAAAGTCGCTCAGCGCCGCCAGCGCTTCGCTGCCGTAGCCGCGGCCGCAGAAGCGGTGCAGCAGCATGTAGCCGACCTCGGCCTGGCGATAGGGCTGCCACTCCGGGCTGCAGCCGAACAGGCCGATCGGCTCGCCGCTGTCGCGCAGGCGCGCCACCACGCAGAGCATGTGAAAACTGCTCACCTGCCAGGGCGCGAGGCGCTCGCTAAAGCGCTGGCGCAAATCCGCCTCGTCAGGAATTTCGCTCACCCAGGTCATGGTGGCGGCGTCTTCGTGTACGGCGCGGAACAGCAGCCAGTCTTCGGGCTGGAGCGTTTTCAGGGTAAGACGTGGCGTAATTAACTGCATAGAGGCTCCGGGTGCGGACGGCCATGATGGCTGCTAAAACATAACAAACTCACCTGCTGCTCACCAGTCCGCCACCGGCAAAAAAGTGTTCCCCATTTTGCTACTCAGGTTTCCCCTTTTTTGCTTTCGCGCGGTAAAAATTGATCCATCACAGTAAGGCGGCGCGCAATCTGTTTGCAGGCTGGCGCATCGCGATCACATTTTTTATTATAGGCTTCTCTCCTTTCTCTCTAAAGGCTGGCTGTGATCTCCCACTTCGATATGCTGCTGGCGGTGTTTGACCGCGCCGCCCTGATGCTCATCTGCCTCTTCTTCCTCACCCGCACGCCGCTTTTCCGCCAGCTGCTGCAAAAAGATGACCATTCGGCGCTGGAGAAAGCGGCGGTGATCGCCATCTTCTCGCTGTTCGCGCTGTTCAGCACCTGGTCAGGCATCCACGTTGACGGCTCGCTGCTTAACGTGCGGGTGATCGCCGTGATGGCCGGCGGCATCCTGTTTGGCCCGTGGGTGGGTATCGCCACCGGCGTCATCGCCGGGCTGCACCGCTTTCTGATCGACATTGACGGCGTCACCTCGGTGCCCTGCCTGATCACCAGCATTGCCGCCGGCTGCGTCTCCGGCGCCATCAACCGTCGCGTGCCAAAGGCGCAGCGCTGGCGCGTCGGCATTATTGGCGGCATGCTGTGCGAGAGCCTGACCATGCTGCTGATTGTGCTGTGGGCGAAGCCGATGTCGCTCGGGCTGGCGATTGTCTCGGAGATTGCACTGCCGATGATCCTCGGCGCCTCCAGCATCGGCCTGATTGTGCTGCTGGTGCAGAGCGTCGAGGGAGAGAAAGAGGCGATTGCGGCGCGTCAGGCCAAGCTGGCGCTGGAGATCGCCAATAAAACCCTGCCGCTGTTTCGCGAGGTCAACAGCGACTCGCTGCGGCGCATCTGCGAAATCATCTGCCGCGATATCAACGCTGACGCCGTCGCCATCACTAATAAAACGCATATCCTCGCCTATGTCGGCTATGGCAAACAGAACTACCAGAACGGCGACGACGGCATCAGCCCCACCACCGCGCAGGCGATGAGCAGCGGAAAAATCATTATCAAAAACAATGATGAGGCCCATCGCACCAGGGATATTCACTCGATGATCGTTATCCCGCTGCGCGAGCAGGGCAAGGTCACCGGCACCCTGAAGATTTACTACCGCCGCGCGCACCGTATTACCGGCTCGCTGAAAGAGATGGCGATCGGCCTGTCGCAGATTATCTCGACGCAGCTCGAGGTGTCGCGCGCCGAGCAGCTGCGCGAAATGGCAAATAAAGCGGAACTGCGCGCCCTGCAAAGCAAAATAAATCCTCATTTCCTGTTTAACGCGCTAAACGCCATCAACGCCTCAATACGCCTTAACCCAGACACCGCGCGCCAGCTGGTGATCAACCTCTCCCGCTATCTGCGCTATAACCTTGAACTCAATGACGACGAGACCATCGATATTACGCGTGAGCTGTGGCAGGTAAAAGACTACATCGCCATTGAACAGGCGCGCTTCGGCGACAAACTCTCGATGATCTACGACATTGACGACGATCTTCACTTCTCGCTGCCGAGCCTGCTGATCCAGCCGCTGGTGGAGAACGCCATCGTGCACGGTATTCAGCCCTGCCGCGGCAAAGGCGTGGTGACGCTGAGCGTGAAGGCGCACGGCGACCAGGTGCGTATCGCCGTGCGCGACACCGGGCCGGGCATCAGCGACGAGGTAATGCGACGCGTGGCGAATCATGAGATGCCGGGTAACAAGATCGGCCTGCTGAATGTGCATCACCGCGTCAAACTGCTGACCGGCCACGGGCTGGAAATTACCCGGCTGCAGCCCGGCACTGAAATTGCCTTTACCCTGAGCAAGCGCGGGCAGCTGGCCGAGTCGCCCCTTGCCGTCGCGGAGCGCACGCCATGAAAGCCATTATCGTCGAGGATGAATTCCTCGCGCAGCAGGAGCTAAGCTGGATGATCCAGCAGCATAGCCAGATTGTCATCGAAGCCTGCTTCGACGACGGGCTGGAGGTGCTGAAGTACCTGCAGCAGCATCGCGTCGACGTGATTTTTCTCGATATCAATATTCCATCGCTAGACGGCATGCTGCTGGCGCAGAATATTCACCAGTTCGCCCAGCGGCCGCTGATTGTGTTTATCACCGCGTGGAAAGAGCATGCGGTTGAGGCGTTCGAGCTGGAAGCCTTTGACTATATCCTCAAGCCCTATCATGAGGCGCGCATCGTCACCATGCTCAACAAGCTGGAAGCGGCGGGACAGCAGCAGAGTGTGGCGCAGACACCGCTCGCCAGCAGCCCGCAGACGGTCAATCTGGTGAAGGACGAGCGCATTATCGTGACGGATATTAACGATATCTACTACGTGGAGGCGCACGAGAAGCTGACTTTCGTCTATACGCGGCGCGAGGCCTATGTGATGTCGATGAGCATCAGCGAGTTTTGCGCCCGTCTGCCGGAGCAGCGTTTTTTCCGCTGCCATCGCTCTTACTGCGTTAACCTGAGTAAGATCTCTGAGATTGAGCCCTGGTTTAACAATACCTATCTGCTTAAGCTGCGCGATCTGGCGTGTCAGGTGCCGGTCAGCCGCAGTAAGGTCAAGCGCTTCCGCGAGCTGATGCGCCTGTAAGCCTTTTAAAAAAAACGGCCCGCAGGCCGTTTCAGAAGAGCATTACAGGATACGCCCCAGCGTCTGCCGCAGATGCGCGCCTGCGCCCAGCAGGCCAGGCTGATCGTGGGTGATCATATAAACTGGAATGCGGGAAACGTAGTCACGGAAGCGCCCTTTATCTTCAAAGGCGGCGCGGAAGCCGGAAGCCTTAAAGAATTCCAGGAAGCGCGGCACGATGCCGCCGGCGATATAGACGCCGCCGAAGGTGCCGAGGTTCAACGCCAGGTTGCCGCCGAAACGGCCCATAATTACGCAGAACAGCGACAGGGCGCGACGGCAGTCGGTGCAGCTGTCGGCCAGCGCGCGCTCAGAAACATCCTTCGGCTTAAGGTTTTCCGGCACGCGGTTGTCCGCCTTGACGATGGCGCGGTACAGGTTCACCAGTCCGGCGCCGGAGAGCACGCGCTCTGCCGACACATGGCCCAGTTCGGCGCGCAGCACCTCGAGGATCAAATCTTCTTCGTCGCTGTTGGCGGCGAAATCAACGTGGCCGCCCTCGCCCGGCAGGCTGACCCAGCGACGATCGACATGCACCAGATGGCTGACGCCCAGTCCGGTGCCCGCGCCGTAAATGGCGATGGGTTTATCCTTCACCGGCTCGCCGCCGCCGAACTGGATCACATGCTCGGCCGTCAGCATCGGGATCGCCATCGATACGGCAGTGAAGTCGTTGATGATTTCAAGATGCTCGAAGCCAAGGCTGGCTTTCATTTTGCTGGTGGAAAAAGCCCAGTCATGGTTGGTCATTTCAACCCAGTCTTCCGTGATAGGGCAAGCAATAGCGATGCAGCCGTCTTTAACGCTATGCAGCTGCTCGCCAAGATAGTGGCGGATGACGGCTTCGAGGCTGTCATAATCTGAAGTTGAGAATGTTTTGGCCTGGGAGATGCTGCCGGTTTCCACCTCACACAGGGCGAGTCGCGCGTTCGTGCCGCCGACGTCGCCGACCAGGGCATAAGTAGTCATTCTTTTGTTGCTCCGCTTGGGGTCCTTAAGATGCAGGACACTATAAAAGTCTGCCGGTAAAACAACAACGCTCGCCACGACAAAAGAGGAGCGTTGAAGGTGGTGCGCACAGCCTACCCGTACGGCAAGACGCTTGACAGCGGCAACACTCCGAATCTTACCCTCCATTGCGCTGCGCGAGGCAGGCGGTCACCTTGCGCAACAGCGGCGGCAGATCCTCTTTGAGCATCATGACCTCGACCAGCGTCAGGCAAACGGGCGCCTGCAGCCGCGCCATCACCTCATCCAGCTGCACGCTCTGGGCGACGCGCCAGCTCTGCGCCTCGCCGTGCAGGCAGAACGCCTGCGGCAGCGCGGTCCAGTTCCACTGTGCGATATCATTATAACGCTGCGTCGCGCCGTGGATGGCGCGCTCTACGGTATAGCCCTCATTGTTCAGCAGGAAAATGATCGGCCGCTGACCGTCGCGCAACATCGAACCCAGCTCCTGAATCGTCAGCTGCGCCGAGCCGTCGCCAACGATCAGGATCACCCGCTGCGCGGGCGCGGCGGTCTGCGCGCCGAAGGCTGCGGGAAGAGTATAGCCAATCGAGCCCCACAGCGGCTGCACCAGCAGCTGCGCGCCGGGCGGCAGCTGCAGCGCCGCCGCGCCGAAGGCGGCGGTGCCCTGATCGGCGAGGATAATATCGTCTGGCTGCAAAAAGCGCTGCATCGCGCTCCAGAAGGCGTTCTGGCTGATAGAGTCGCACGCGTCCGCCGCCTCAGCAGGCTGCGACGCCGCCGCCAGCGCCCAGCGTTCGCCATACTGCGCGAAGATGGTCTCCAGCTCCTCCAGCGCCTCCGCCATGCAAAGCGGCGCGAAGCGTTCGCCCGCCACGCTGGCGGCGAAAGGCTGGATATCGATCAGCTGTTCAGGCGCGAAATTCTGCGTGAAACCGGCGGTCAGGGTGTCGGTGAAGCGCACGCCGACGAGCAGGGTGACGTCGGTCTGTTCGATCGCCTCGCTGACGCCGCTCGCGCTGCCCGCCGCGGCATAGGTGCCGACATAGCCCGGCTGCTGCTCGTCCAGCACCCCTTTGCCCATCAGCAGCGTGGCGCTGGGGATCGCCCGCCGCTGACGCAGCCGGGCCAGCACCGCCTGCTGCTGCCAGCGCGCGGCGAGAAAATCAGCCAGCAGCGCCACCCGCTGCGCCTGCGCCAGCTGGCGCGCTGCCGCGGCGGCAAAGGCGCGACGCGCCTCCGCGCTGGAGGGCGGCGCAGCGTCGAGCGGCGTGGTGGGCGGCGCAACCTCCGTTTCCGCCACGTCCACCGCCAGCATCAGGTAGCCTGGCCGCCTTTCACGCATTGCCGTTGCCAGCACGCGATCGATCTCGACGCAGGCGTTGTCCGCGCTGAGCTGCGCCGTCGCCGCGCTGACCTCGTCCGCCATACGTATAAAATGACGAAAATCGCCGTCGCCCAGCGAGTGATGCACGCAGTCGCCCCGTTTCTGCGCCCCGCTCGTTGGTGCGCCGACGATATGGATCACCGGCAGATATTCGGCAAAGCTGCCGGCGATGCCGTTAATGGCGCTCAGCTCGCCGACGCCGAAGGTGGTCAGCAGCGCCGCTGCGCCGCGACAGCGGGCGTAGCCGTCCGCGGCGTAGGCGGCGTTTAGCTCGTTGGCGCAGCCGACCCAGCCGATCGTCGGATGGGCGATAACGCGATCGAGAAAGTGCAGGTTGTAATCGCCCGGCACGCCGAACAGATGACCGACGCCGCTCTCCTCAAGACGCGCCAGCAGATAATCTCCTACGGTAAAGCGTTGCATATGCCACTCCTTTCACCCGATGTCTGGTTTGAGTATCCGCTATGCTGCCGCACAGGCGAGAAGCCAGCGAAATCCTCTGAACAAAAAAGTGGCAACTGCGCGTTACGACGGGGGATTATTCTGTAAATGTGGGATCTGCGATGGGTTGTGACTGTGTGTAACCGTATACACTGCTATTCTGGCGCTTTAAAATCCTCCCCTGAGACAGGAAAGCCGTATGACCTACCATCCCCACGCCGGTCGTTATCAGCAGATGGTATATCGCCGCAGCGGCCGCAGCGGGCTTAAGCTGCCGGCCATTTCTCTTGGCCTGTGGCACAACTTTGGCGACAACACGCGCGTCGACAACAGCCGCGAACTGCTGCGCCACGCCTTCGATCGCGGCATTACCCATTTTGATCTGGCGAATAATTACGGCCCGCCGCCGGGCTCGGCGGAGGAGAATTTCGGCCGCATCCTGCGCGAAGATTTTCGCCCCTATCGTGACGAGCTGGTGATCTCTACCAAAGCGGGCTACACCATGTGGGACGGCCCTTACGGCGACTGGGGTTCGCGCAAATACCTGATTTCCAGCCTCGACCAGAGCCTGAAACGCATGGGGCTGGAGTATGTCGATATCTTCTATCATCACCGCCCGGATCCCGACACGCCGCTGGAAGAGACCATGCGCGCGCTGGATCAGGTGGTGCGTCAGGGTAAAGCGCTCTACGCCGCTATCTCCAACTATCCGGCCGATCGCGCGGCGGAAGCGATCGCCATTCTGCGCGATCTCGGCACGCCCTGCTTGATCCACCAGCCGCGCTATTCAATGTTCGAACGCGGCCCGGAAAATGGCCTGCTGGAGACCCTGGGCGACAACGGTGTCGGCTGCATCGCCTTCTCTCCGCTGGCGGGCGGCGTGCTGACCGATCGCTATT
The DNA here is from genome assembly GCF_022394795.1 of Pantoea sp. Z09. Taxonomy (NCBI): domain Bacteria; kingdom Pseudomonadati; phylum Pseudomonadota; class Gammaproteobacteria; order Enterobacterales; family Erwiniaceae; genus Pantoea; species Pantoea sp. Z09. The sequence goes on along the minus strand of NZ_CP092373.1, from coordinate 1,085,246 downwards.
TACGGGGCATTCCCGAGGATTCGCGCGTTGCCAGCGGCAGCAAATTTCTGCGCGAGGATCAGCTCACCGACGAGAAGATGGAAAAAGTGCGCAGGCTGAATGAAATTGCGCAGCAGCGCGGTCAGAAGCTGGCGCAGATGGCGCTGGCGTGGACGCTGCGCGACGCGCGCGTCACCTCCGTGCTGATCGGCGCCAGTAAAACCGCGCAGATCGACGACGCGGTAGAGATGCTGGCCAACCGCCACTTCACCATCGCCGAACTCTCCGCCATCGAGGGCGCGCTGCTGTAACCTCTTCGCCGCCCGGCTGGCGCCGGGCGTTTTTTCGCGCCAGAATTGTCTCAATCCCCTTCTTCTTCAGAATTTCCTCACAATTGTCAGCGACACTCTACGCGTCACACAAGCAATGCGCGGGCGCCATGCCTGCACCGCAGCGGTTTCGCCGCTGATAAGGAGAAGAAGATGAAATTTGCAATTTTTGCCGCTTTGCTGACCTGCCTGTCGCCGTTGGCGATCCACAACGTTCAGGCTGCCGGGGCCACCATTAACCTGGCGCCGGGCGTGACGCTGCATTTGGGAGACCGCGATCGTCGCGGTTATTACTGGGACGGCGGCCGCTGGCGCGAGCCGCGCTGGTGGCACGATCGCTATCAGTATAATAATCATCGCTGGTGGCGTCATGAAGAGTGGCGACGTCAGCAGCAGTGGGAGCGCGAACGCCGCTGGCATGAGCGCGATCGACGCCACCACTGGCGTGAGGCGCAGCGCCATCACGATCGCCACGATCGTCATGACCACCACCACCACCATTAAAAAAGCCCTGTTAAGCATGGGATGATAACGCAGTCTGGGGCCGATCAGAAGCTGGCGGTCCTCGCGCCGCTGACGCGGTCCCTTCACGTCATTCGTCTGCCTGACGGACCGGTGGGGATGGAACATCCCTGTTCCAGCCCCACCTTTCGCCCGCATCCCTGCGGGCTCTCCTGCCAGACTCACTCTGTTCAGCGCTGCGAAATGCCCGCCCCTGAGCGGCCCCAGCCTCCTGGCCAGCTTTTGTGTGCGCTGCTGGAAAAGAACAGCAGCGTTTCTACTGCTACAAAGGGCACCCTGTCTGAGGCCACCGCACCTCCTCTGCTGTAGAGGGCTATTCGCAGCGCTGAGGCGGAAACGTTGTGCCAGGAGCCTGTCGCAGGGAGGCGACAGGCAGTTCGGGTAGGCCTGGATGGCCGTACCCGAACGGTCCGTCCGGCACGACGTTGCAGCCGAAGGCACCGCGCAGCGGCGCGAGGACGGCCCGGCAGCAGAGGAGGTGCAGTGGCCCGCACCAGCATGCTCACACGCCTATAAGAAAAGGCCGCCATTTAGAGAAAATAGCGGCCTTACCTGACAAGCATTACGAACGAACCGGGCGTTTTTCTTTTTACAGACCGAGCACTTCGCCGACCAGCAAATAGCCGTTCAGCGCCACCACCAGCACCACGATGGCGCGTCCGGCGTTCTGCATCAGGCGTGAATTGACCATCTCGCCCATGATGGCGCGGTTGCCGGTAAAAGAGAGCAGCGGCACTAGCGCCAGCGCAATACCGAAGCTGAGCAGCACCTGGCTCATCACCAGAATGCGCGTCGGATCCCAGCCCGCCAAAATCACGATAAACGAAGGCAGCATGGTCACCAGTCGGCGCACCCACAGCGGAATATGAAAGCGAATAAAGCCCTGCATCACCACCTGACCGGCCAGCGTGCCCACCACGGTCGAGGAGAGACCCGCCGCCACCAGGCTGAGACCGAACACCGTCGCCGCCGCATGACCGAGCAGCGGCGTCAGCGTCAGGTAGGCCTGGTCGAGTTCGGCGATGCCGCTGTGGCCGCTAAAGTGAAACGCGGCGGCGGCAGTCGCCATCATCGCCAGGTTAACAAAGCCTGCGATGGTCATGGCGATCGCCACATCCAGCTTCGTTGAGGAGTAGCGCTGGCTTTTATTGCCGCTCTCACCACCCTGAGTCAGCGCCGAATGGAGATAGATAACGTGCGGCATAATGGTCGCGCCCAGCACGCCCGCCGCCAGGAACACCGCATCCGACGTCGGCAATGAAGGCAGCGCCATGCCGGTCACCAGCTCGCTGACTTTCGGCTGGGAAAAGAACAGCTCGACGATATAGGCCGCCGCAACAAACAGCAGCAGGCCGCCAATCACCAGCTCCAGCGGCTTCTGGCCGCGGCTCTGCAGCATCAGGATCAGAAAGGTTGCCACGCCGGTCAGCACCGCGCCCTGCAACAGCGAGATGCCGAGCAGCAGCTTAAAGCCGAGCGCCGCGCCGATAAACTCCGCCAGGTCGGTCGCCATGGCGATAATTTCCGCCTGAACCCAGTAGAACCAGACCGCCGGACGCGGAAAGCGATCGCGGATATGTTCCGCCAGGTTTTTACCGGTGGCGATGCCGAGCTTAGCGGACATCAGCTGAATGATCATCGCCATGATATTGGCCCAGACCACTACCCACAGCAGCTTATAGCCGTAGGCGGCGCCCGCCTGGATATTGGTGGCGAAGTTGCCGGGATCGATATAGCCGATCGCGGCGATAAACGCCGGACCCAGCAGCGCGAGCTTGATTTTTCTGGCTCCGCGAGCGGCGCGCTCGGCGGTACGACTCTCAAACATAATTCTCTACCTGTCTGAACGCGTGTTAACCCTGCCAGATTATGGCCTGATCGCGGCAAGTGAAATGAGGTTATCGTTATCGCTGTAATAGATACTGCTATAAAGTATAGCCATTGCTATACCTTGCGGTAAAGCGAGACTTGCTAAAAAATGTGCAACATCGCTTACCCTACACGGTGGACAGTTTATAGACAATAAATTTGTGGGTATTTGCTGTGAACGTTTTGTGAACAGGCTGTGACTGATAAGAGTTTTCTGAGAAAAGGGGTGATAGCGAATCCTTATAATGTGGATTTGATCTCGTTTTTAAGTAACGCGTTACATAGAATACGCAGCAAATTACAACCCTCCTCAAATCTGGAGCAAGCATGTCCCATATTTTGCACTTCCTTTTAGCACTGGTGGTGGTAGGCGTGCTGGCGTTACTCGTCAGCCACGACCGTAAAAGTATTCGTATTCGCTACATTGTCCAGCTTCTGGTCATTGAAGTGCTGCTGGCGTGGTTCTTCCTGAATTCCGAGGCTGGGCTCGGGTTCGTTAAAGGCTTCGCCGGACTGTTCGACCATCTTCTCAAGTATGCCGGCGAAGGCACCAACTTCGTGTTCGGCAATATGAACGACAAAGGCCTCGCCTCCTTCTTCCTTAACGTGCTCTGCCCGATCGTTTTTATCTCCGCTCTGATCGGCATCCTGCAGCACTTCCGCATTCTGCCATGGGTGATCCGCGGCATCGGCACCGTGCTGTCGAAAGTCAACGGCATGGGCAAGCTGGAATCCTTTAACGCCGTCAGCTCTCTGATTCTGGGACAGTCAGAAAACTTTATCGCCTATAAGGATATCCTCGGCAAAATGTCGCAGCGCCGCATGTACACCATGGCCGCAACCGCGATGTCCACCGTATCCATGTCGATCGTCGGCGCCTATATGACCATGCTGCAGCCGAAATATGTGGTCGCCGCGCTGGTGCTTAATATGTTCAGCACCTTTATTGTGCTGTCGCTGATTAACCCTTACCGCGTCGACAGCGAAGAAGATCTGCAGCTGCAGGATATTCACAAAGGCCAGAGCTTCTTTGAGATGCTGGGCGAATATATCCTTGCTGGTTTCCGCGTGGCGATTATTGTCGCGGCGATGCTGATCGGCTTTATTGCGCTGATTTCCGGCCTGAACGCCCTGTTCGATTTTATCTTCGGCATCAGCTTCCAGGGCGTGCTGGGCTACGTCTTCTATCCGTTCGCCTGGGTGATGGGCGTGCCGGCGCACGAAGCGCTGCAGGTCGGCAGCATTATGGCCACCAAGCTGGTTTCCAACGAGTTCGTGGCGATGATGGATCTGCAGAAGCTGGCGGGCCAGCTGTCGCCACACTCAGAGGGCATCCTGTCGGTGTTCCTGGTCTCCTTCGCTAACTTCTCCTCTATCGGTATTGTGGCGGGCGCCATCAAGGGTCTGAACGAAGAGCAGGGCAACGTGGTGTCGCGCTTCGGCCTGAAGCTGCTCTACGGCTCAACGCTGGTCAGCGTGCTCTCCGCTGCGATTGCCGGGCTGGTACTGGCATTCTGATGAAAAAGGGCGAGACAGGTTCTCGCCCTTCTTCTTAATTATTCCTGCTTGTTATAACGCCTGCCGCGCCCTCTCAGCCGCGCCGCGCCGCCCTTCCCCATATCCCGCAAATCCTTTGCACAATATCGAATTTCATCTCACGCTCGCTGCCCCGTAGTTTTTTCATTACTTAACATCGGGAGAAGCGTATGAGCATTCAATTCCTTGGCATGATCGGTCACCGCCTGGCCTCTGAAATCATTCCGGCCAGCGGGCCGCTGTTCGATAAAAACTACATTGCTGATTTCGCCCGCGCCCATGAAGCGGCGGGGTTTGACCGCATTCTGGTGGGCTACTGGTCCGATCAACCCGACGGCTTTTTAGTCACGGCGCACGCCGCCGCCCATACCTCACGCATTAAATTTCTGCTGGCGCATCGCCCTGGCTTCGTCGCGCCGACGCTGGCCGCGCGCAAGCTGGCGTCGCTCGATCACCTCACCGACGGGCGTCTGGCGGTGCATATCATCAGCGGCGGCAGCGACAGCGAGCAGCGCCGCGACGGCGACTTCCTCAGCAAAGCGGAACGCTATGCCCGCACCGACGAATTTCTCAGCGTGCTGAATAACAGCCTGACCGCCACGGAGGCGTACGACCATCAGGGCGACTTCTATCGCGCTGAACGGGCCTTTTCCGCCATTAAACCGCTGCAAAGCAAGCTGCCGGTCTACTTCGGCGGATCCTCGCCAGAGGCGATCGAGGTCGCCGCGCGCCACGCCGACGTCTTCGCGCTGTGGGGAGAACCGTTGCAGGGCGCGGCGGAAACCGTGCAAACCGTGCGCGCCGCCGCGGCGAAACGGGGCCGCGACATCAAATTCAACATCTCCTTCCGCCCGATTATCGGCAAAACCGAGAAAGAGGCCTGGGAGCGCGCAGAACATATCTATGAAACGGCGCAAAAGCAGCTGGCCGAGTCGGGCTACACCTTCGGCCTGCCCAAGCCGCAGAGCGTGGGCGCCCAGCGCCTGCTGGCGGCGGCCAACGAAAGCGACCGCCACGATAAAGTGCTGTGGACCGGCGTGGCGAAGCTGGTGAGCGGCGGCTACAACTCCACTGCGCTGGTCGGCACCGCGGACCAGGTCTCTGACGCGCTGCTGGACTACTACCACCTTGGCATCGACAGCGTGCTGATCCGCGGCTTCGATCCGCTGAACGACGCCGTAGAGTATGGCCGCGAACTGCTGCCGCTAACGCGTGAGAAAGTCGCGGCGCTGAGCCGCGGCAAAAGGAGCGCCTGATGCGTCTGGCCGCTCTGTTCGCCGGCGTCGCGCTGGCGCTCACGCTTAATTCCGCCTTTGCTGCCGAAAAAGTGACGCTGCGTCTCGGCGATGTCAAAGGGGATCGCTTCGCCTCGCTGAAAGCCTCTGGCGAGCTGGATAACCTGCCCTATGAGCTGAAGCTCACCGCATTCGACTCCGGCGCGCCGGTGCAGGAGGCGCTGAACGCGGGCGCGCTGGACCTCGGCTTTACCGGCGATCTGCCTTTTCTGTTCGTTTATGCCGCCGGCGCGCCGGTAAAAGCGGTCGGTGCGTGGCAGAACAATCCCGACAGCATCGCGCTGCTGACGCGTCCCGATGCCGGTATCCATCGCCTGCAGGATCTGAAAGGCAAGCAGATCGCCGTCAATCGCGGCGGCTGGGGACACTATCTGATCCTCGGCCTGCTGGAGCGCGCCGGGCTGAAGCCCGATGAGGTGACGCTGCGCTTTCTCGGCCCGGTGGACGGCCGCGCGGCGCTGACCTCCGGCGCGGTCTCTGCCTGGGCGCCGTGGGAACCCTATATCGCTACCTCAACCCAGGTTGACGGCACGGTGCGCGTGCCGCAGGGCGGCGGCAGCGGCATTATGTCCGGCTACTCCTATGCGCTGGCGCGCAAAGAGGCGCTGGCCGATACGGAAAAACGCAAGGCGATCGCCGATCTGCTGACGCGACTGGCGAAGGCGCAGGTCTGGGCGGCGCAGCATCCAGAGCCGTTCGCGCAGGCGCTGGGCAAGTCGCTCAATATGCCGACCGCCATTACGCGCAGCTGGATCGCCGACGCGCGCATTCGCCCGCTGGTGTTCGATCCCTCGCTTATCGCGACGCTGCAAAAATCCGCCGACTTCTTCCATCGCTATCAGGTGCTGCCCAAAGCGGTCGACGTCAGCGGCGCCTTTGACTTCAGCCTGGCGGGCGGCGCCAATCAGGTGGCGCAGCACTATAAGGAGAATAAATCGTGAGCGAACCTCAACACTATCGCCTGCGCGATTTTGTCGCGCAGCTCGCCGCGCTGCTGGATCAGCAGCCGGATGAGGCCGTGATCCTGGAGCGCGGCAGCGAACTGCTGCGGCCGCTGCTGCAGCATGACGACTGGCTGGATGACGCGTTTGCCCAGCCGCACCCGCAGCACTATCAGCAGTATCTGCTGTATGCCGACGCGCAGCAGCGCTTCTCGGTGGTGAGCTTTGTCTGGGGACCCGGCCAGCAAACCCCGGTGCACGATCATCGCGTCTGGGGCTTGATCGGCATGCTGCGCGGCGCGGAAGTGTCGCAGGGCTTCAGGCTGGATAACGGCGGGCTGGTGGCGGACGGCGCGCCGGTTCGCCTGGAGCCGGGCCATATCGACGCGGTCTCGCCGCGCGTTGGCGATATTCATCGCGTCAGCAACGCCTTCGACGATCGCGTCTCCCTCAGCATTCACGTCTACGGCGCCAATATCGGCGCGGTGTCGCGCGCGGTCTATGGCGAAGACGGCAGCGAAAAACCCTTTATCTCTGGCTACAGCAGCCGCTACTTACCTAACATCTGGGATCTTTCACATGGCTAAACATTTTCCTCTGCGCGACGCCGCAGAGATCCAGCAGGCGCTGCGCCAGCAGCAGGAAGTGGCGCTGGTCGACGTGCGCGATGAAGCGCGCTATGCGCAAGGGCATCCGCTGTTCGCGGTCAATATTCCACTCTCTAAGCTGGAGCTGGAGTGGCTGGATCGCATTCCGCGCCGCGACACGCCGGTAACGCTGTACGACAACGGCGAGGGCCTGGCGCAGGCGGCGGCGGAACGCGCGGCCGCCTGGGGCTACAGCGATATCGCCTTGCTAAAGAGCGATTTGGCGGGCTGGCGGGCAGCGGGCGGCGAGCTGTTTATCGATGTGAACTCGCCGAGCAAAGCGTTTGGCGAGCTGGTGGAGCATCATAACCAGACGCCGTCGCTGGCGGCCGAGCAGGTCGACGCGCTGCTGCGCGACAAGGCGGACGTGGTGGTGCTCGACGCGCGCCGCTTTGATGAATATCACACCATGTCGATTCCCGGCGGCATCAGCGTGCCGGGCGGTGAGCTGCTGCTGCGCGTGCGCGATATCGCGCCCTCGCCCGATACCACGGTGATCGTCAACTGTGCAGGCCGTACGCGCAGCATTATCGGCACCCAGTCGCTGGTCAACGCCGGCATCCGCAATCCGGTTTATGCGCTGCGCAACGGCACCATCGGCTGGACGCTGGCGGGTCTGTCGCTTGAGCAGCAGCAGAGCCGCCGCTATGGCGCCACCAGCGAGACCGCGCAGCGCCATGCCGTGGCGCAGGCGCGTCAGGTGGCCGATCGCGCCGGCGTGGCGCGCATCGACGCCGCGACGCTGGCGCGCTGGCAGCAGGAGGCGCGCACCACCTATCTGTTCGACGTGCGCGACGCCGAGGAGTACGCCGCTGGCCATCTACCGGGCAGCCGTCACGTGCCGGGCGGCCAGCTGGTGCAGGAGACTGACCACTACGCCAGCGTGCGCGGCGCGCGCATCGTGCTGGTGGATAACGACGGCGTGCGCGCCAGCATGACCGCCTCCTGGCTGGCGCAGATGGGCTGGGACGTTGCGGTGCTTGACGGCCTGCAGCCGCGCGACTTTAGCGCGACAGGCGGCTGGTCGGCGCAGGTGCCCGCCTCGCCGCGCGCCGAGACGGTTTCGCCGCAGCAGCTGAGCGACTGGCTAAAACAGGGCGATACCCAGGTGCTGGACTTCACCACGCGCGCCAACCACGTCGCCAGCCATATTCCTGGCGCCGCCTGGCTGCTGCGCTCGACGCTGCAGCAGCAGGGCCTGGCCGCGCTGCCCGCAGCGGAACGCTATGTGCTGACCTGCGGCAGCAGCCTGTTAGCGGGCTATGCGGTAGAACAGGTTGCGGCGCTGACCGGCAAGCCGGTTTATCTGCTGGCGGGCGGCAACAGCGCCTGGCGCAACGCCGGACTGCCGACGCAAGCCGGTGATGAGCAGCTGCTGTCGCCCGCTATCGATCGCTATCGCCGCCCGTATGAAGGCACCGATATCGATGCGGCGACGATGCAGGCCTATCTTGACTGGGAATTTGGTCTGGTGGCGCAGCTGGATCGCGACGGCACGCACGGCTTTCGCGTGCTGCAGCCGGAGACGCAGCGCGTAACGGCGTAAACGTGCGAAAAAGGGGCGGCAGCGATGTCGCGCTTTTTTTGCGGCAGAACCAGGATTTTGAAAGGTGCCTGAGAAATCAGGACTTAGAGAATGGTGGAGATAAGCGGGATCGAACCGCTGACCTCTTGCATGCCATGCAAGCGCTCTCCCAGCTGAGCTATACCCCCACATCTGGAATCGTTTTTTCAGTGCCAAATCGTTGGGATGCGATTTGGTGGAGCTAAGCGGGATCGAACCGCTGACCTCCTGCATGCCATGCAGGCGCTCTCCCAGCTGAGCTATAGCCCCGAACCGAAAAAACCGTCGGATGTTCTCGACGGACGGCATAATATGAAACCCCTTTCGGAGTGTCAACGTCAAATACTCAAAAGGCGGTTCGATCGCTGAAAAAGGCGGCAACTCGCGGAGTGCGCTGTTTTTAAGCTGCTTTTATTGCCAGCGACGCGCGCCGCCGACGCGTGCCTGGGTTATTCGCCTGCGTCGACTTTTTTAAGGTTAAATTACGGTTACATAGCCTTTAGGATTTTTCTTGTTTTCCGTTAAAAGCCGTGTAAAACTTAGCCGGCTAACTAACGTGGACATCGCTGCCCACGCCTTTTTACAACACCATCCCTGTCACAACTATCAATAATATTCGAGATACTATGTCGCTGCATTCACCTAAAGAGATCGCCCAACTGGCGATTCAGGCTGGCGTCACTAAAAGCCGCGCCTCCATTCCCACTTTATTAATTCTTGGCTTTATGGCGGGCGCCTTTATCGCCACCGGCTTCCTGCTTGACCTGCACGTTATCAACTCGCTGCCGGCGGACTGGGGCTCGTTTGGCGGCCTGCTGGGCGCGGCGGTTTTCCCGGTCGGTTTGATCCTGACCGTGCTGGCGGGCGGCGAACTGCTGACCGGCAACATGATGACCATGCCGGTCGCCTGGTTCGCGCGTCGCATCAGCGGCTTTGCCGTGCTGCGCAACTGGTTCTGGGTCACTATCGCCAACTTTATCGGCAGCCTGGCTATCGCCTGGTTCTTCGGCCATATGCTCGGCATGACGGAAGGCGACTACCTGAAGAAGACCGTCGCTATCGCCAGCGCGAAAGTGCACGCGGACTTCCTGCACGCCTTTATCTCCGGCATCGGCTGCAACTGGCTGGTCTGCCTGGCGGTGTGGCTGGCGTTCGCCAGTAAAGATGTGGTGGGTAAAATCTTCGGTATGTGGTTCCCGGTTATGGCCTTCGTGGCGATCGGCTTCCAGCACGTCGTCGCCAATATGTTTATCGTGCCAGCGGCCATTTTTGCCGGTCAGCTGAGCTGGGCGGAGTATCTGCCGAATTTCGTCGCCGTGTTCCTGGGTAACGGCGTCGGCGGCGCGGTGTTTGTTGGCCTCGCCTACTTCCTCGCCTTCCGCCCTTCTGCCGAAGCCGTCGGCACCGCGCAGTAATTTTTTTGCCTTTTGTCGCGAGGCAAAAGGCAAATTCCCTCTGTGTTACTTTATCGCGTAACGATTTGCTGTAATATGTAGAACTAATGTATTAAACAGGGACAGCATCGTGAAAAAGGAATGGTTAACCCCCGAAGAACTCGCGAATGAAACGGGTTATAGTCGCCAGACGGTGAACAAATGGATCAAACGTGAGAACTGGACCACGACGCCGAAGCCCGGCGTACAAGGCGGTAAAGCGAGATTGATTCATATTGACGAGCGCGTGAAAAGCTTTATTCAGTCCATGCGCAACCTGAACGAACCCAACGCCTCCTATACTTCGCAACAGCATTCTTTACCTGCGTTACTATTAAGTTCTGTACAGCAAATGACGCAGAACGAGCAGGATCTGCTGGCGGCGATGATTTTGCGCGAGGGAATTAAAGGCGTGCTACAGCGGCTGGGGATCAGCGAAGAATAAAGAAAACCGGAAGCATCGCGCTTCCGGTTTTTGTTTGTCAGGCCTGCGCCTCGCGCTCCGCGATAAAGGCCAGCGCTTTTTCAATGCGCGCCACGCTGCGGCGCTGTCCAATTGCTTCTACGGTCACGTCCAGGCCAGGCGACTGCCCTGCGCCGGTTACAGCGACGCGCAGCGGCATGCCGACCTTGCCCATCCCAACCTCCAGCTCGTCCGCCGTGCTCTGAATCGCATGGTGCACGTTTTCCGCCGTCCAGTCGGTGATGGCGGCCAGTTTGTCACGCACCACTTCCAGCGGCTGACGCGCCACCGGGCGCAGATGTTTCTTCGCCGCGTCGGCATCGAATGCATCGAACTCTTCATAGAAGTAACGGCAGGAAGCCGCCATCTCTTTCAAGGTCTTGCAGCGTTCGCCCAGCAGTGTCACCAGCTTCGCCAGTTCCGGGCCGGTGCGCGTGTCGATATTCTGCTGTTCAATGTGCCACTGCAGATGGGTCGCCACATATTCCGGCGCCAGGCTGTTAATGTAGTGATGGTTCAGCCACTGCAGCTTTTCCGTGTTGAATGCGCTGGCGGATTTGCTCACGGCGTCCAGCGTAAACAGCTCTTTCATCTCTGGGATGGTGAAGATCTCCTGATCGCCATGGGACCAGCCCAGACGCACCAGGTAGTTGAGCAGCGCTTCCGGCAGGTAGCCGTCGTCGCGATACTGCATCACGCCCACCGCGCCGTGACGCTTGGAGAGTTTTTTGCCGTCGTCGCCGAGGATCATCGAGACGTGCGCGTACACCGGCACCTGCGCGCCAATCGCCTTGAGGATGTTGATCTGGCGCGGCGTGTTGTTGATATGGTCTTCGCCGCGGATCACGTGGGTGATGCCCATGTCCCAGTCATCGACGACGACGCAGAAGTTATAGGTGGGCGAACCGTCGGTGCGGCGGATAATCAGGTCGTCGAGTTCCTGGTTGCTGAACTCGATGGGGCCGCGGATCTGGTCGTCGAAAATGACTGAGCCTTCCTGCGGGTTGCGGAAGCGCACCACGCACGGCTCATCCGCCGCGTGATGCTCGTGGCTGTCGCGGCAGCGGCCGTCGTAACGCGGCTTTTCGCCGTTGGCCATTTGGGTTTCGCGCAGCTGCTCCAGACGCTCTTTCGAGCAGTAACATTTATAGGCGGTGCCGGCGTCCAGCATCTCGTCAATGACCGCGTTGTAGCGATCGAAGCGTTTGGTCTGGTAGTACGGGCCTTCGTCCCAGTCCAGGCTCAGCCAGTTCATGCCATCCATAATGGCTTCGATAGCTTCCGGCGTCGAACGCTCGAGATCGGTGTCTTCGATGCGCAGGACGAATTCGCCCTGGCTGTGACGAGCGAAGAGCCAGGAGTAAAGCGCGGTACGTGCGCCGCCGACATGCAGGTAGCCGGTTGGGCTGGGCGCGAAGCGAGTTTTGATTTTCATTCAGCAGTGCCTTAGATGCGCGGGTTCGTTGTCTGGATGACAAAAAACGGGTTAGACGCGAAAAACAGTGCGCACATTCTAGCACCTGGCGTTGAATCCTCAATGACTGCGCGTCGGCGCAAAGGGGTAAAGAGGCGGGTTTCTGCTAATAAAACCAGCACATTGGCTAAAAGCAGTGCGGGATGCCTAATTTTGAAGCGAACGCGCATTTTAGTTTTAAAAAGCGTTGACTCACTTCGAAGGATCTCTATAATGCGACTCCACACAGCGGGGGTGATTAGCTCAGTTGGTAGAGCATCTCCCTTACAAGGAGGGGGTCGGCGGTTCGAGCCCGTCATCACCCACCACTCTAAAGGTGGCCCGCAGTGAACAAGAGATAAGATATGGGTGATTAGCTCAGTTGGTAGAGCATCTCCCTTACAAGGAGGGGGTCGGCGGTTCGAGCCCGTCATCACCCACCATATCTTAGTCAGATGACGCTCTTGTTAAGCAGTACCGAAGTGGGTGATTAGCTCAGTTGGTAGAGCATCTCCCTTACAAGGAGGGGGTCGGCGGTTCGAGCCCGTCATCACCCACCACTTCGGGTCGTTAGCTCAGTTGGTAGAGCAGTTGACTTTTAATCAATTGGTCGCAGGTTCGAATCCTGCACGACCCACCAATTCAGAAAAAAGCGCCTTTCAGGCGCTTTTTTCGTTTCTGCGCGCCGTGGGTTAGCGTGCAGGATGAGAACCTGCGCAGGTTCGACTGAATCGCCCGGAACGATTCAGGCTGATGCGCAGCATCACCCGCAGGGCGAGGCCCCGGACGGGCCGAGGCTAATCCTGCACGACCCACCCATTCAGAAAAAAGCGCCTTTCAGGCGCTTTTTTCGTTTCTGCGCGCCGTGGGTTAGCGTGCAGGATGAGAACCTGCGCAGGTTCGACTGAATCGCCCGGAGCGATTCAGGCTGATGCGCAGCATCACCCGCAGGGCGAGGCCCCGGACGGGCCGAGGCTAATCCTGCACGACCCACCCATTCAGAGAAAAGCGCCTTTCAGGCGCTTTTTTCGTTTCTGCGCGCTGTGGGTTAGTGCCTTTCAGGCGCACGAGAAGGGCCGTTACGTAAAGTCGGCGTGAACACGTCCGTGTGGCCTCGGCCGCCGCTTCCCTGCGGCGGACGCTTTACTTCACGGCCCATCCCGCGCGCCTTTATGTGGCATCGTGCGGCGTTTGAGAAAAAACAGGGTTCGACTGAATCGCCCGGAGCGATTCAGGCTGATGCGCAGCATCACCCGCAGGGCGAGGCCCCGGACGGGCCGAGGCTAATCCTGCACGACCCACCCATTCAGAGAAAAGCGCCTTTCAGGCGCTTTTTTCGTTTCTGCACACTGTGGTTTAGTGCCTTTCAGGCGCACGGGATGGGCCGTTACGTAAAGTCGGCGTGAACACGTCCGTGTGGCCTCGGCCGCCGCTTCCCTGCGGCGGACGCTTTACTTCACGGCCCCTCCCGCACGCCTTTATGTGGTATCGTGCGGCGTTTGAGAAAAATCAGGAGTAGCTTTCCTAATCTTTTCCAAACCTTAACGCTTTCCTGCCTCAAGCGTTTTTCTCCCGAACCGATAACGATCATGTCTATTTGCAAGGAGAAAGACCATGTCATCGATATCCGCTTTATCAGCCAGTACGGGCAGTAGCGCCGGCAGCAGCAGCGCCAGCGTATCGTCGCAGATTTCTGCGCTCAACAAGCAGATCCAGAGCATCACGAAGCAGGTCAAAGAGCTGTCGGATAATCAGGATCTGACCGACGAGCAGAAGTCCGAAATGGAGCAGATGTACCAGTCGCAGATCGCCATGCTCGAAGCGCAGATCGCCCAGCTTGAGCAGAAGCAAACTGAGCAGGCGCAGCAGAACAGCGAACCGGCAAAACAGGTGAGCGGCGTGCAGGCTGCCGACGGCGTTAACCGCCCGACAGAAACCAACAAGATTAACGTCTATATCTAAAACGCCGGATTGATCGCGCGTTGTTGCGTCAGCAGCGTCGCCTGCTGACGCGCTTCCTGCCAGATCGCCTGCGCCGCCGGCGTCAGCGAACGGTTTTTCCGCTTGACCAGCACCAGGCTGCGGTTGATTTCCGGATAGAGCCGCCGCACGGTCAGCGCCCTGCCCGCCGGAAGCGGCAACGCCAGCGCCGGCAAGATACTGATGCCGATGCCCGCATCGACCATGGGAAACAGCGTTGCCGGATGGCCGATATCCTGCACCACGTTAATCTCAACCTCCTGCTGACGCAGCGCCGCGTCAATCAATACCCGACTGCCCGATGCGTAATCCTGCAGCACCATGTCGCGTCCCGCCAGCATGCGCCACTGCGCCTTAGCCACGGCGGCCAGCGGATCGTCGCTGCGGCACAGCAGCAAAAAAGGCTCGTCCAGAATCGGCTGACAGTCGAGATCGCTGCTGTTAAGCGGCCCGATAACGATGCCGAAATCGACCTCGGCATTGCGTACGCTCTGCAACACTACCTGCTGCATCCGGTCATGCAGAATCACCCTGATGTCGGGATAGCTTTGCTGGCTGGCGGCGAGGCACTGCGGCATCAGGTGCGCAGAGATGGTCTGGCTGGCGGCGATGCGCACCGTGCCGCTGCGCTGCTCGCCATAGCTGCGAATATCGAGCAGCGTAGAGTTCATCTCCTCCAGCAGGCTCGCCATGCGCGACGCCAGCTGCTGCCCCGCTTCCGTCAGCATCACCTCGCGCGTGGTGCGGTCCAGCAGCCGTACGCCGATGGCCGCCTCCAGCTCTTTAATACTGTGGCTGACCGCTGACTGACTTAGCCCAATCGCCTGCCCGGCCTGACTAAATCCGCCGTGATGGGCGACGGCGACAAAGGTGCGCAGCTGACGTAGCGTGTAATTCATCTAAATAGCTCATAGATTGATGCAATAAATCAATTTTATTTCTAAACCCGCTTCGCGCACAATCACTGCATGTAACTTTTAACCGGATTTTAACAATGGGATTTCTGCGACTCGATCCGATGATGATCAAACTGATCATCACGGTGCTGCTGGCCACCTTCTTGCCCGCTAAAGGCGTCTTTGTCGACATCTTTGAATACCTGACCACGGCCGCTATCGCCCTGCTCTTTTTTATGCACGGCGCCAAACTGTCGCGCGAAAAGATCATTGCGGGCAGCAGCCACTGGCGGCTGCACCTGTGGATTATGTTCAGCACCTTTGTGCTCTTCCCGATAATCGGCCTGCTGATCGTCTGGTGGCATCCGGTGAACGTCAGCGCGGAGATCTATACCGGCTTTATCTATCTCTGCATTCTGCCCGCCACCGTGCAGTCTGCTATCGCCTTTACCTCCATGGCGGGCGGCAACGTCGCGGCGGCAGTGTGCAGCGCCTCGGCCTCTAGCCTGCTGGGCGTCTTTATTTCGCCGCTGCTGGTGAATCTGGTGATGGACGTGCACAGCAGCGCGCCGACCAACGGGCTTGAGCAGGTCGGCAAGATTATGCTGCAGCTGCTGGTGCCTTTTGTGCTGGGTCATCTGTCGCGTCGCTGGATTGCCGGCTGGGTGGAAAAACATCGCGGCCTGATCGGCAAAACCGACCAGACCTCGATTCTGCTGGTGGTCTACTCCGCCTTTAGCGAAGCGGTGGTCAACGGCATCTGGCATCGCGTCGGCATCGATACGCTGCTGTGGATTCTGGCGGGCTGCGTGCTGCTGCTGGCGCTGGTGCTGGCGATTAACATCGCCGCCTCGCGCCTGTTCGGCTTTAACCGCGCCGATGAGATCGTGGTGCTGTTTTGCGGCTCGAAAAAGAGCCTGGCGAACGGCGTGCCGATGGCCAATATTCTGTTTCCAGCCAGCGCGGTGGGGATTATCGTGCTGCCGCTGATGATCTTCCATCAGGTGCAGCTGATGGTCTGCTCCTATATCGCCCAGCGCTATAAAGCCAGCCACGACAAGCAGCTGGCGCAGCAGGTGAAGCCGACCGTGGTCGAGTCGCAGAAGTAACGAAAAGCCCGCCGAAGCGGGCTTTTTTACGTCGTGCGTTTAAGCGGTTTTACCAGGCCTTCCAGCCCTTCCACCTTGATGGCGAGCGTAAGCTGCATCAGCTCGCCTAAGCGGCCTGAGGGAAACTCCGCTTTACGCGCAAACCACAGCAGATAGGGCTCCGGCAGATCGATCAGCAGGCAGCCTTTATATTTGCCGAACGGCATCACCATATTGGCGATTTCAACCAGCTGCGCCTTGTCCATATCAGGCGTCCAGCAGGCGGATCATTTCGGCTTCGTCGATCACCTCAATGCCCAGCTCCTGCGCTTTCACCAGCTTAGAGCCCGCCGCTTCGCCCGCGATAACCAGGTCGGTTTTTTTCGATACGCTGCCGCTGACCTTCGCGCCAAGCGCGGTCAGGCGATCTTTCGCTTCGTCGCGCGTCAGCTGGGTCAGCGAGCCGGTCAGCACCACGGTTTTACCGGCGAAGGGGCTGTCGATCTCCTCCGCCTTCACCACCTCAATGGCCGGCCAGTGCACGCCGATCTCCTCCACCAGCTGGCGAATGATTTCGCGGTTGCTCTCCTCGTCCATAAAGTTGCGCACGTGGGTGGCGACAACGGTGCCGACGTCCTGCACCGCAATCAGCGCCTCCAGATCGGCATCCATCACTTTTTGCAGCTCGCCGAAGTGGTTCGCCAGGTTAGCCGCGGTCGCCTCGCCCACTTCGCGAATGCCGAGCGCATAGAGGAAACGCGCCAGGGTGGTCGACTTCGCCTTCTCCAGCGCGTTCACCACGTTCTGTGCCGATTTCGGTCCCATACGATCGAGGCCAAGCAGCTTCTCTGGCGTCAGCCGGAAGAGATCCGCCGGGGTTTTGACATATTCGGTCTCGACCAGCTGGTCAATAATTTTGTCGCCCAGCCCTTCAACATCCATCGCGCGGCGCGACACAAAGTGCTTCAGCGCCTCTTTGCGCTGTGCGCCGCAGATTAGCCCGCCGGTGCAGCGGGTCACCACTTCGCCCTCGACGCGCTCGACGTCCGATCCGCATACCGGACAGTGGGTAGGAAACACCACTTCGCGCGCGTCTGCCGGACGCTCAGAGAGCACCACGTTCACCACCTGTGGGATAACGTCGCCGGCGCGGCGGATCACCACTTTGTCGCCGATACGCAGCCCCAGGCGCGCAATCTCATCGGCGTTGTGCAGCGTGGCGTTGCTCACCATCGCGCCCGCTACCAGCACCGGCTCCAGCCGCGCCACCGGCGTCACCGCGCCGGTGCGGCCCACCTGAAACTCGACGTCGCGCACCACGGTCATCTGCTCCTGCGCCGGAAACTTAAAGGCCACCGCCCAGCGCGGCGCGCGCGCCACAAAGCCGAGCCGCTCCTGCAGCGCCTGTGAGTCGACTTTAATCACCACGCCGTCGATATCGAAGCCCAGGTCGGGACGCGTCTCCTCGACATGGCGGTAGAAGGCCAGCGCCTCTTCCGCGCTGTGCACCAGCCTGATGCGGTCGCTCACCGGCAGGCCCCAGGCTTTGAACTGCTGCAGACGCGCATAGTGGCTGCCCGGCAGTTCGCCGCCTTCCAGCAGGCCGAAGCCGTAGCAGAAAAAGGTCAGCGGACGCTTCGCAGTAATGCGCGGATCGAGCTGGCGCAGCGAGCCGGCCGCGGCGTTGCGCGGGTTGGCGAAAATTTTGCCGTCGGTACGGCGCGCTTCGGCGTTTAGCTTCTCGAAGCCGCGCTGCGTCATAAAGACTTCGCCGCGCACTTCCAGCCGCGCAGGAAAGTCATCGCCCTTCAGGCGCAGCGGGATGGCGCCGATGGTGCGGACGTTGGTGGTGATGTTCTCGCCGGTGGTGCCGTCGCCGCGGGTGGCAGCGCGCGTCAGCAGGCCGTTTTCATACAGCAGGCTCACCGCCAGGCCGTCGAGCTTTAGTTCACAGCAGTAGGCGATATCGTCGCCTGATTTCAGGCGATCCTGCACGCGCTTGTTAAAGGCGAGGAAGCCGGCTTCGTCGAAGGTATTGTCGAGCGACAGCATCGGCACCTCATGGCGCACCTGCTCGAATACCGTTAGCGGCGCGGCGCCGACGCGCTGGGTCGGCGAGTCGGCGGTGATCAGCTCGGGATGCTGCTCTTCCAGCGCGCGCAGTTCGCGCATCAGGCGGTCATATTCAGCGTCCGGTATCTCGGGCGCGTCCATAACGTGGTAGAGGTACTCATGATGGCGCAGCGTGGTGCGCAGTTCGGTGATTTGGTCCTGAACGGATTTCATATTGCCCCATCAGATAAAAAACCCCCGACAGGCGGGGGTTTGGTGAATCAGGATTAACGGTCTGTCTTATTCTCGGGATTCGATCACGTCGCGAATGCGGTTTTTATAGGTTTCCAGCTTCTGCGGCGTCATCATGCGGCGCTCATCATCCAGCACCACGCCGCCAACATCATCGGCGATACGCTGCGCGGACTGCAGCATCAGCTTAAAGTTTTGGTTCGCATCGCCGTAGGAAGGCACCATCATAAAGATGGAGATGCCTGGCGTGGCGAAATCGGACATTTCATCCGGATTAAACGAGCCGGGCTTCACCATATTGGCGAGGCTGAACAGCACCGGGCCACTGCCCGCCGGGCTGAGATGACGATGGAAAATATTCATTTCGCCGAACTGGAAGCCCGCCTGCAGAATGCCCTGCAGCAGCGCTTCACCATTCAGCGTGCCGCCAGCGTGAGCCGCAACGTGCAGCACCAGCACCGTCTCTTTCGGTTTGCCTGGCGCTTTCGGCGCGTCCTGATGCACCGGCTCAGCAGGCTGCGGCGCAGCATGCTCATGCGGGTGAGAAACGGGCTGCTGCGGCTCTGCCTGGTACTCTGGCTCTGACTGGGTCGCTTCCAGCGGATCTAAATCGAGCAGCGGATCGGCCTGAATCGGCTGAGCAGGCGCAAAGCGCGGCGCAGGCTCCTGCGGCGCTGGCGTGCGAACCGGCTGAGGCTGCGCACGCGGCGGCTGAGACGGCTGGCGCGGCGGTTGCGGCGCCAGCAGCGGATCGTTTTCCGGCTGCGGCTGAGGCTGCGGACGCGCGGCGGGCTGACGCGGCGTCTCCGCCGTGGCGCTAAACACCGGCGCATCGTCCTGCTGCTCGTCCTGGAATGTGTCGATGCGCGGCTCCTGATGCGGTCGCTCATGACGCACGCGAACGTCGCCGACGCCTTCTTCGTCGTCGGTCAGACCCTCTTCATCGTCGCGCTGGTCGCGCTGTTTGAGCCTTTTGTGCGGGCGATCGCGGAACACTGACGAACGCTCTTTACGGCTGGTCCACAGCCCGTGAAGAAGGAGCGCTATAATGGCGATCGCGCCAACAACGATTAATATCAGACGCAAATCCTGCATCATTGTATTCTCTGTTGTTCCAATACCTTGCCACCGCGGCAAACTTTATCCTCTAACTGTATTTGCCCAGCTAAACAAGTGCAAGCTCGTGCAGTATTTTCTGACAAATAAGATAGTCACCCCACGTTTTTTTGCTGTTTTTTCACACAATCGCCTCATGGTCAGGAGAAAAAGCCAGGTTATCATGGTCTCGCCTGATTATTTCCTGGAGAGTTGCCTGTATGGCCCGAGAGAACACTGTCTCACGTTACAACGGCGTGCACTATTTTAGCGAGGGCTGGAGACTGGTTCGTCTGCCAGGCATTCGGCGTTTCGTGATTATTCCGCTGCTGGTCAATATCCTGCTGCTGGGCGGCGCTTTCGTCTGGCTGTTTTACCAGCTGGGCAGCTGGATCCCCCGGCTGATGGCGCAGATCCCCGACTGGCTGCAGTGGTTGAGCTATCTGCTCTGGCCGCTGTCGGTGATCTCTATCGTGCTGGTGTTCAGCTACTTCTTTTCTACTATTGCCAACTGGATCGCCGCGCCCTTTTGCGGCCTGCTGGCGGAGCAGCTGGAGGGCCGTCTGACGGGCAAACCGCTGCCGGACAGCGGCTGGCTGGCGATGATGAAAGACCTGCCGCGCATCATGAAGCGCGAACTGCAAAAGCTCGGCTACTATCTGCCGCGCGCGCTCGGCCTGCTGCTGCTCTATTTTATTCCTGGCTTTGGCCAGACGGTGGCGCCGGTGCTGTGGTTTCTGTTTAGCGCCTGGATGCTCTCCGTGCAGTACTGCGACTATCCGTTTGATAACCATAAGGTCAGTTTTCAGCAGATGCGCGGCGCGCTGCGTCGCCATAAAACGGCCAATATGCAGTTCGGCGCGCTGGTGAGCCTGTTCACAATGATCCCCATCCTCAACCTGGCAATTATGCCGGTGGCGGTGTGCGGCGCGACGGCGATGTGGGTCGATCGCTATCGCGGGCAACTGGGGCGCACTGAGCTACGCTAGTACTCTTCAGAGCGCCTTATGCAATTTTTAGCAGGGCTTATTGCGCGGGGACATATAGATATGCGTTTTCTTTCCTTCCGCGCGAAGACAGAAAGGGTATGCTCAGTGGGTTCCCAATAATTCATACAGTTAAGGACAGGCCATGAGTAAGATCTATGAAGATAACTCGTTGACAATTGGTCATACGCCACTGGTTCGACTGAACCGCATCGGTAACGGCCGCATTCTGGCGAAGGTAGAATCCCGTAACCCGAGCTTCAGCGTAAAATGCCGTATCGGTGCCAATATGATTTGGGACGCAGAAAAACGCGGTATTCTGAAAGCCGGCGTTGAGCTGGTCGAGCCGACCAGCGGCAATACCGGCATCGCGCTGGCCTATGTCGCCGCCGCGCGCGGCTACAAGCTGACGCTGACCATGCCGGAAACCATGTCCGTCGAGCGTCGCAAGCTGCTGAAGGCGCTGGGTGCTAACCTGGTGCTGACCGAAGGGCCGAAAGGCATGAAAGGCGCTATCGCTAAGGCAGAAGAGATTGTCGCCAGCGATCCCGACAAATATGTGCTGCTGCAGCAGTTCAGCAACCCGGCCAACCCGGAAATTCACGAGAAGACCACCGGTCCTGAAATCTGGGAAGATACCGACGGCGCGGTAGACGTGTTTATCGCCGGCGTCGGCACCGGCGGCACGCTGACCGGCGTCTCGCGCTACATCAAAAACACCAAAGGCAAGAAAGAGCTGATTACCGTGGCGGTGGAACCGACCGATTCACCGGTGATTGCTCAGGCGATCGCCGGTGAAGAGATTAAACCGGGTCCCCACAAGATTCAGGGTATCGGCGCCGGCTTTATTCCCGGCAACCTCGATCTCGACCTGGTTGACCGCGTGGTGGCGATCACCAACGAAGAGGCGATCAGCACGGCGCGTCAGCTGATGGAAGAAGAAGGCATTCTGGCGGGCATCTCTTCCGGCGCAGCCGTCGCCGCAGCGCTCAAGCTGCAGGAAGATGAAGCCTTCGCTAACAAGAACATTGTGGTCATCCTGCCCTCCTCTGGCGAGCGCTATCTCAGCACCGCGCTGTTTGCCGATCTTTTCACCGAGAAAGAGCTGCAGCAGTAACGCCAGATTCCGAAAACGTTGAAAAAAGCACCCAAATGGGTGCTTTTTTGTGGCGTAGATCGCACTTTCACCACCGCCCAGATTGATTTCAGTGACTCAGCTCTGGTATTTAAGCTGCCAATTATTTCGGTGCCTGAAATTAATCCGCCCTTGAAGTGGATCAAGCTGAATCGATTTACGCATTTGGCGAAACGGCGAATCACGGCATAATTAGCAGCTGAAGCGCTCGACAGGGATTTTGACCCTTCAACTGGAATGACACACTCATTCAAGCGCATTTAATGGTCAGCGTAACGCTATACCCGCGCACCTACACAGGCTAAAGTTACGGCTCCAGGCTAGACTTTAAGTCCATAACACCAAACCTGATAACGTTGGGGAAACAGAATGTTCCAGCAAGAAGTTACTATCACCGCGCCTAATGGTCTTCACACTCGCCCTGCCGCGCAGTTTGTTAAGGAAGCGAAAGCGTTCCAGTCAGAAATCACCGTCACCTCTAACGGTAAATCCGCCAGCGCCAAGAGCCTGTTTAAACTGCAGACGCTGGGCCTGACTCAGGGCACGGTTGTGACGCTCTCCGCAGAAGGCGAAGATGAGCAGCAGGCCGTTGAGCATCTGGTTAAACTGATGGCTGAACTGGAGTAATCCGCTCAGCTTTAGCTTTATACCGACTCCTTTGCCCCATTGAGTGCAAACATCTTGATCGCGGACAACTCGTCCGCGTTATCACATCCGTAGAGTACAGCTCCCGCGACAATGGCAACGCATTGGGTCAAAGAGCCATCGTGATTAAAAGGTAGGGTTATGATTTCAGGCATTTTAGCATCACCAGGTATCGCTTTCGGCAAAGCTCTGCTGTTGATTGAGGATGAGATCGTCATCAACCGCAAGAAGATTTCTGATGACCAGGTTGATCAGGAAGTAAAACGCTTCCTTGATGGCCGCGCCCAGGCTGCGCAGCAGCTGGAAGCCATCAAAGTGAAAGCGGGTGAAACGCTTGGTGAAGAGAAAGCATCCATCTTCGAAGGCCACATCATGTTGCTGGAAGACGAAGAGCTGGAGCAGGAAATCATCGACCTGATCAAGAAAGATCACGCATCGGCCGACGCCGCCGCCTACTCCGTTATCGACGGTCAGGCGAAAGCGCTGGAAGAGCTGGACGACGAATACCTTAAAGAACGTGCGGCTGACGTACGCGACATCGGCAAACGTCTGCTGCAAAACATTCTCGGTCTGCATATTGTCGACCTGAGCGCCATCCAGGACGAGTCGATTCTGGTAGCGAAAGATTTAACGCCGTCGGAAACCGCGCAGCTGAACCTGAAAAAGGTGCTGGGCTTTATCACCGATCTCGGCGGCCGCACCTCGCACACCTCGATCATGGCGCGCTCGCTGGAGCTGCCGGCGATTGTCGGCACCGGCAGCGTCACCGCGACGGTGAAAAACGGCGATTTCCTGATCCTCGACGGCGTGAACAACAAAGTGTACGTCAACCCGTCAGAGAGCGAGCTGGAAGAGCTGAAAGCGGTACAGAGCCAGTATCTGAGCGAAAAACATGAGCTGGCCAAGCTGAAAGATCTGCCAGCGATTACGCTCGACGGCCATCAGGTTGAAGTGTGCGCCAACATTGGCACCGTACGCGACGTCGCGGGTGCCGAGCGCAACGGCGCGGAAGGCGTTGGCCTCTATCGCACCGAGTTCCTGTTTATGGACCGCGACTCGCTGCCGACCGAAGATGAGCAGTTCCAGGCGTACAAAGCCGTGGCTGAAGCCGTTGGCTCGCAGGCAGTAATTGTGCGCACTATGGACATCGGCGGCGACAAAGATCTCCCCTACATGAACCTGCCGAAAGAAGAGAACCCGTTCCTCGGCTGGCGCGCGATCCGTATCGCCATGGACCGTAAAGAGATCCTGCATGCCCAGCTGCGCGCGATTTTACGCGCCTCCGCCTTCGGCAAGCTGCGCATTATGTTCCCGATGATTATCTCTGTTGAAGAGGTGCGTAGCCTGAAAGCTGAGCTGGAGCTGCTGAAAGCGCAGCTGCGCGAAGAGGGCAAAGCGTTCGACGAGACGATTGAAGTGGGCATTATGGTGGAAACCCCGGCTTCTGCCGTGATCGCCCGTCACCTGGCGAAAGAAGTCGACTTCTTCAGCATTGGGACAAACGACCTGACGCAGTATACTCTGGCGGTGGATCGTGGTAATGATTTGATTTCTCACCTCTACAACCCGATGACGCCTTCCGTTCTGGGCTTAATCAAGCAGGTGATCGACGCCTCTCACGCCGAAGGTAAGTGGACCGGCATGTGCGGTGAGCTGGCGGGTGATGAACGTGCTACACTACTGTTACTGGGTATGGGGCTGGACGAATTCAGCATGAGTGCCATTTCAATCCCAGGCATTAAGAAAATCATTCGCAATACTAATTTCGAAGATGCGAAGGCTCTGGCGGAGCAGGCTCTGGCTCAACCTACAGCGGAAGAACTGATGAATCTGGTCAACAAGTTCATCAAAGAGAAAACACTCTGCTGATCCACGAGACGCTGGCCCAACAATACTGTTTAGGAGAAGAATATGGGTTTTCTTGACAAGCTTTTTGGCAATAAATCAGAAAGCACATCTGGGACGATTGATATTGTTGCGCCTCTGTCAGGCGAGATCGTAAACATTGAAGACGTACCGGATGTGGTGTTTGCCGAGAAGATCGTTGGCGACGGTATCGCTATCAAGCCAACCGGCAACAAAATGGTTGCGCCGGTTGATGGCACCATCGGTAAGATTTTCGAGACCAACCACGCGTTTTCAATCGAGTCTGACAACGGCATCGAGTTGTTTGTGCACTTCGGCATCGACACGGTTGAGCTGAAAGGTGAAGGCTTTAAGCGCATCGCGGAAGAAGGCCAGAAGGTCAAGAAAGGCGATGTGGTTATCGAGTTCGATCTGCCGCTGCTGGAAGAGAAAGCCAAATCCACGCTGACGCCGGTAGTGATCTCTAACATGGACGAGATTAAAGAGCTGGTGAAGCTCTCTGGTCAGGTTACCGTGGGCGAGACGCCGGTGATCCGCATCAAGAAGTAACGGATTTAGCGAAGAAAAACGGCACCCACTGGGTGCCGTTTTTGTTTCTGTTCTGTACGGTGACGACGCGGGTGAAAAATATTACTCAGACACCCCTATCCTGCGCCTGCCAGCGCGGCAGACGGATCGTCAGCTCCAGCCCGCCTTCGGGCCGGTTAATCGCCTGCACCTCGCCGTGGTGCGCCAGCACCACCTTACGCACGATCGCCAGCCCCAGACCATAGCCTTTGCCCAGCAGCGGCGAGTTAACCCGCACAAAGGGATCGAAGATGCTGGAAAGCTTCTCTTCGTCGACTCCCGGCCCCTGATCGCGCACGCGGATCGCCAGCCACTGCTGCTCGGCCTTGAGCCGCACCTGAATATGCTGACCGGGCAGCGAGAAGCGCAGCGCGTTGCGCAGCACGTTCTCAATGCCGCGCCGAATCAGCTCGGCGTTGCCGCGCACCGTGTAATCGGCATTTTCATCCACGTGAAAATCGACCTTTACGCCAGGGATCTGCGCCTCGTAGCGCACGTCGGTAACCACCGCGTGCACCAGACCGGTAAGGTCGAAATATTGTTCGTCCGGGATGCTCTCATGCTCGGCGCGCGACAGCGTCAGCAGCTCGCCGATCATCTTATCCAGCCGCCGCGCCTCTTCGTCGATGCGATCCAGCGACGCGTTGACGCTTTCCGGCGTCTGGCGCGCCAGGCCGGTCGCCAGCTGCAGGCGCGCCAGCGGCGAACGCAGCTCGTGGGAAATATCGTGCAGCAGCTCTTCGCGCGCGCGCACCAGGGTGTCGAGCCGCTCCACCATGGCGTCGAACGCCTCAGCGACGGTAGAGAGTTCGTCATGGCGCTTGCGCATCATCGGATAGAGCCGCACGCTGAGGTCGCCGTTCGACACGCGCGAAAAGCCCTCGCGCAGCTGACGCATCGGCCGCGTCAGGTTCCACGCCAGCAGCAGGCTGAACAGCAGCCCCACCGAGCCAGCGAAAACAAACATCGGCTCGGGGATATTCAGAATGCGCCGCGGTCCGTCCATGCCCATCGAACTGTCTTCACGCAGCCCTTTCACGTTGTAGCGCAGCTCATACTCTTTGCCGTCCGCGCCTTTCACCCAGCGCACGATCACATCCGGGAATTTGCCCTGAAACGGCGGATTGAAGGTTTCCGGCAGCGGCTCGGAGTTCGCCGGCCGCGTATGCTGGATGACAGAAAAGAACTGCCGGTCATTAGGCTCCCAGTCCGCCATCATATCGTCGAGCGAGCTGGGCCCGCCGCGCTCCAGCACCGACACCGCCGACGCCATCTGCAGGTTAACGATGCGGCGCGTGGCGATGATCTCCGGCGGCTCGTGGCGATTACCGGCGATATTAAAGCCGAGCCAGAGCAGCTGGCTGATAATGACGAACACGATCCAGAAGCCGATCAGGATCTTCCAGAACATGCGGCCGCGATAGGTCTGTCTCATCGAATGCGATAGCCGATGCTGCGAACCGTTTCAATATTGACGCTGTCGGCGGTGAGCGCCGCCAGCTTCTGACGGATATTGCTGATATGCACATCCACGCTGCGATCGTACGCCTCGCGCGGGCGGCCCAGCCCTTTTTCCGACAGCTCATCTTTTGACACCACGCGATCCGGCGCGCGCATCAGCAGATCCAGCAGATTGAACTCCGACGCGGTGAGGTCGAAGGCTTTGCCCTGCCACTCGGTGATGCGGGTGGCGGGATTGAGGGTCAGCTCGCCCCAGCGCAGCAGCTCTTTTTTATCCGGCAGCGGCACCTGCTCTTCGAAGCGGCGCAGCACGGCGCGCAGACGCGCCACCAGCTCGCGCGGATAGCAGGGCTTCGGCACGTAATCGTCAGCACCCATCTCCAGTCCGATAACGCGATCGATGTTGTCGCCTTTGGCGGTCAGCATAATCACCGGCAGGCGGCTGTTCTGCCGCACCTGGCGCAGCACGTCAATGCCGCTCATATCGGGCAGCATAATATCGAGGATCATGGCAGTGTACTGCCCGGAAAGCGCCCCTTCGATGCCTGCGCTGCCGGTTAATACCAGTTGGGTTTCAAAGCCTTCCGCAATAAGGTACTGGCTGAGCATGGTGCCCAGCTCGAGGTCGTCGTCAACTAACAAAATTTTCATGGTGTTCTCTCGCCTGAATTGCCGCTATTTTGTCCTGAGCGGGCGCCGGACGCAGCCGATTTTACGCGTTCCTTACAGATTCGACGTCAGACGATGCTCAGGGAGACTATAGACAAAAATGGCCCGCAGGCACCAGCGGGCCTTTGCGAGAGGAATTAACGGTAGACGCCGGTGGAGAGATAGCGATCGCCGCGATCGCAGACGATCGCCACGATCACGCTGCCGGGCTGCGCCTGTGCGATGCGCAAGGCGCCCGCCACCGCGCCGCCGGAGCTGACGCCGCAGAAGATCCCTTCGCGCCGCGCCAGCGCGCGCATCGTCTCCTCCGCCTCCGCCTGGCCCATATCCATTACCTCATCCACCAGTTCGGGCCGATAGATGCCTGGCAGATAGGCCTGGGGCCAGCGGCGGATGCCGGGAATGGCGCTGCCCTCTTCCGGCTGCAGGCCGATGATATGGACGCGATCGCTCTGCTCTTTCAGATAGCGGCCGACGCCGGTAATGGTGCCGGTGGTGCCCATGCTGGAGACGAAATGGGTCAGGCGGCCGGCGCTCTGCTGCCAGATTTCCGGGCCGGTGGTCTGGTAGTGGCCGAGCGGGTTGTCCGGGTTGTTGAACTGGTCGAGCACGTGGCCTTCGCCGCGCGCCATCATCGCCAGCGCCCTGTCGCGCGCGCCCTCCATGCCCTGCTCGCGGCTCACCAGCACCAGTTCGGCGCCGTAGGCGCGCATCGCGTCCTGCCGCTCCTGGCTCATATTCTCCGGCATCAGCAGACGCAGCGCATAGCCTTTCATCGCGGCGATCATCGCCAGCGCGATGCCGGTATTGCCGCTGGTGGCCTCAATCAGGCGATCGCCTGGGGCGATGTCGCCGCGCAGCTCGGCCTGATGGATCATCGACCAGGCGGCGCGATCCTTGACGGAGCCGGCGGGATTGTTGCCTTCCAGCTTGAGCCAGATTTCGCTGCCGTTGGCAGGCGTCAGGCGCTGAAGTCTGATCAGCGGCGTATTGCCGATGGTGTTGTGCAGTGTGGTCAAGGTGCGTTTCCCGGCGAAGCTAAGCGAACAAAAAAAGGGCGGGAAAACTCCCGCCCGCTGTCGCATGAGAAAATATCAGGCGCTTTCGGCAAAGGCAACCGGGCGCAGCGGCGTCGCACCCTGATAGAGCCGCGCCTGCTGCAGGCCGACGAACAGACGTTCGCCGCGCACCGGCGCGCTTCTGCCGCCGTCGAACACCAGCGAGAAAGGCTCGCTCTGCCAGCCGCTCGGCTGAACCACCAGCTGCCAGAAGTGGCCGCGCGGGCTCACCTCCAGGATCTGCACCGGCAGCGGGGTTTCCAGGCTGCTCTGACGGGAAACGTCAATCTCCCACGGACGCAGGAAGAGTTCGACCGCGCCCTGATGCGCCGGCGTATAGCCCAGCGGCCAGTGATGCGCGCCGACGTGAAACTGCGAGCCGTGGATCGCGCCGTCGAAGCGGTTGACCTCGCCGAGGAACTCCAGCACGAAGCGCGTGGCGGGATCGCGCCACACCTCGTCCGGCGTGCCGACCTGCTCGATATTGCCCTGGCTCATCACCACCACGCGATCGGCCACTTCCATCGCCTCTTCCTGGTCATGGGTCACGAAGACGCTGGTGAACTTCAGCTCTTCATGCAGCTGACGCAGCCAGCGGCGCAGCTCTTTGCGCACCTGCGCGTCCAGCGCGCCGAAAGGTTCGTCGAGCAGCAGGATCTGCGGTTCGACCGCCAGCGCGCGCGCCAGCGCCACGCGCTGCTTCTGCCCGCCCGACAGCTGCGCCGGAAAGCGGTTCGCCAGATGCGCCAGCTGCACCATCTCCAGCAGGCGCGTCACGCGCTGTTTGATTTCCGCAGAAGAAGGACGCTCGCGGCGCGGCAGCACCGTCAGGCCGAAGGCGATATTGTCGAACACCGTCATATGGCGGAACAGCGCGTAGTGCTGAAACACGAAGCCAACCTGGCGGTCGCGGGCGTGCAGCGCGCTGACGTCTTTGTTATGAAAGCGGATCTGCCCGCTGTTCTGATGCTCCAGCCCGGCGATAATACGCAGCAGCGTGGTTTTCCCGGAGCCGGACGGGCCCAGCAGCGCCACCATCTGGCCAGAAGGAATATCCAGAGAGATATCGTTCAACACCGGGGTGCGGCCGAAAGATTTGTTGATCTGGTTAATCTCAATGCTCATGATTTTCCTCCTGTTGCAGGCGATGCTGCTGTTGCTCTAAACGCCACTGCAGCATGCTTTTCAGAAACAGCGTGACAATAGCCATCAGCGTCAGCAGCGCGGCGGCGGTAAAGGCGCCGACCACGTTGTAATCCTGATGCAGTAATTCAATTTGCAGCGGCAGCGTATAGGTTTCGCCGCGAATCGATCCCGAAACCACCGAGACCGCGCCGAACTCGCCGAGCGCGCGCGCATTGGTCAGCACCACGCCGTAGAGCATCGCCCAGCGAATGTTGGGCAGCGTGACGCGGCGGAACATCTGCCAGCCGGAGGCGCCCAGCAGCACCGCCGCCTCATCTTCGTGGCTGCCCTGGCTCAGCATCACCGGCACCAGCTCGCGCACCACAAAGGGACAGGTGACGAACACGGTCGCCAGCACTATGCCGGGCCAGGAGAACATCACCTGAATGTTGTGCGCGTCCAGCCAGCCGCCTGCCGGGCCGTTAACGCCCCAGAACAGCAGGTACATCAGGCCCGCTACCACCGGCGACACGGCAAACGGAATGTCGAACAGCGTCAGCAGCAGCTGGCGGCCGGGAAAGCTAAAGCGCGTCACCAGCCAGGCGAGCAGCGTGCCGAATACCAGATTGACGGGCACGGTAATCAGCGCCACCAGCACGGTGAGCCAGATGGCGTGCAGCATATCGCTGTCGCCCAGGTTCTGAAAGGCAGCGACCAGCCCCATCTTCAGCGCTTCGTAGAAGATAGAGATCATCGGCACCACCAGCAGCAGCAGCGAGACCAGTACGCCGATGCCGATCAGCAGCCATTTGCCCCAGTTAACCGGCTGGCGGTCGGCGGCGTTGAGATGCGAAATATCCGCCATTAGTGACCTCCCAGGCGACGGCCGAAGCGGCTCTGCAGGGTGTTGATGGCAAACAGCAGCACCAGCGACGCGGCGAGGATCACCGAGGCGATGGCGCTGGCGGCCGGGTAGTCGAACTCCTGCAGACGCACGAAAATCATCAGCGAGGTGACCTCGGTTTTCCAGGCGATATTGCCGGCGATGAAAATCACCGCGCCGAACTCGCCGATGCTGCGGGTAAAGGAGAGCGCGGTGCCCGCCAGCAGCGCAGGTGCCACCTCCGGCAGCACCACGCGGCGAAAGCTCTGCCAGGGCGTCGCGCCCAGCGTCTGCGCCGCCTCTTCATATTCCGGCCCCAGCTCTTCCAGCACCGGCTGTACGGTGCGCACCACGAAGGGAATGCTGGTGAAGGCCAGGGCGACGGCGATGCCGAGCCAGGTATAGGAGACCTTGATGCCGAAGACGTTGTAGATCCACTCACCGTACCAGCCGTTTACCGAGAAGAGACCGGCCAGCGTCAGGCCCGCCACCGCTGTCGGCAGGGCGAACGGCAGATCCACCAGGCCATCCAGCAGCGTGCGGCCAGGAAAGCGATAGCGCGTCAGGATCCACGCCATAATCATGCCGAACACCGCATTAAACAGTGCCGCCACGCCTGCTGCCAGCAGCGTCACTTTATAAGCCGCTACCAGCTGCGGGTTGCTGATCACCTGCCAGTACTGCGCCAGCGTCATCTTCGACAGCTGCATCAGCAGCGCGCTGATCGGCAGCAGCAGAATCAAACAGGTAAACAGCAGGCTGGTGCCGAGGCTCAGACCAAACCCCGGCAATACGCGTTTCTGACCTAACGCAAACATTATCCACGCCCCGCTGATAACAGTTTATCCAGCTCACCGCCGCTGGCGAAGTGCGCTTTCATCGCCTTATCCCAGCCGCCGAACTGATCTTCCACGCGGAACAGCTGCGTCTGCGGGAAGCGATCTTTATGCTCGCCCATCAGCTGCGGGTTATTTACGCGGTAGTAGAAGTCGGTGACAATTTGCTGCGCCTGCGGCGTGTAGAGATAGTTGAGATAGGCCTTCGCCGCCTCTTCGGTGTGATTGTGCTCGACGTTTTTATCCACCCAGGCCACCGGGAACTCGGCGAGAATATCGGTTTTCGGCACCACGACTTCATACTTATCTTTGCCGTACTGGTTGCGGATATTGTTGACCTCGGATTCGAAGCTGATCAGCACATCGCCCAGTCCGCGCTCGGCGAAGGTGGTGGTCGCACCGCGTCCGCCGGTATCGAACACCTCGACGTTTTTGATAAATTTCGCCATAAAGGCGCGGGTTTTCGCCTCGTCGCCGCCGTTGGCTTTGCTGGTCGCCCCCCAGGCCGCCAGCCAGGTGTAGCGGCCGTTGCCAGAGGTTTTCGGATTCGGGAACACCAGCTTCACGCCGTCGCGGCCGAGATCGGCCCAGTCGTGGATCTGCTTTGGATTACCTTTGCGCACCAGGAACGCCATGGTGGAGTAAAACGGCGAACTGTTGTTGGGCAGACGGCTCTGCCAGTCGGCCGCCACCAGGTTGCCTTTATCGTGCAGCACCTGCACATCGGTGACCTGGTTGTAGGTCACCACGTCGGCGCGCAGACCCTGCAGGATCGCCAGCGCCTGCTTCGAGGAGCCGGCGTGCGACATCTTGATAGTGAGCTTGTCGTCGGGATGGCTGGCATCCCACTGCTGTTCAAACGGCGCATTCAGGGCGACAAACAGCTCGCGCGCGACGTCGTACGAGCTGTTGAGCAGTTCGGTGGCATTGGCCGCGCCCGCAAGGCTGAGCGACAAGGCGATACCGCCAACGATATTTTTCATCGTTCTTTTGGTCATTGGGCACCCTGAGAAAACAAGAGATCCGGCTTACGCCAGCCGTTCGCCCAGTGTATTTATAACCCTATGAAAAGCAGTAGCGGTTTTATATATCGTTTGATGATTTTAAAGTCGAAAATGGCATAAGCCAGCGCAAGAGTTTATGCGCCAGTCGGGAAAGCGACCGGCGCAAAACCGCTTAACGCTGCCAGATAATTTTGCTCAGTTTCCAGCTTTTCAGCACGTCGTCCGACGGCATCAGCCCGTCCGGGCCATGCCAGTCGCCGCTGTAGACATAGGAGAGATGCTGGCTGCCGGGCGCGCGGCACTGGACCTCGTGATTGCTCGCACCGCCCGCCAGCTTGCAGTTGTTAAAGGCCTTGCTGAACTTGTCGCTGAAGGCGTCGCCGATTTTGCTGCCGTCCTGCGCGGCGATATCGCTGTCTGTTACCTCAATACGCTCTACGCTGCTGCGGCCGCTGATCTGCAGCTTCACTTTGCCGTCGTCCAGCGCCTGCCAGAACGCGATGACGTCGCCGTTCTCGCTGCGCATGCCCTGACGCAGCTTGTAGTTGCCTTTCAGGCCGTCGCTGATGGCACTTTCGCTCATCGCGGTGGCGCTGCCGACGCCGCCAACGCCCTGCTCGGTGGCGGTCAGCGACGATCCGAACCAGTTCCACGGCAGCGCCGAGGACCAGTGATAGCTCAGCGGGTTATACCAGCTGACGTCAGAATCGGACGAGGAACCGGACCCCGAGCTGGCGCAGCCGCTCAGCAGCGCGGCGGCCACCAGCAGCGAAGTGGGTAAAGCTTTCATGAAAACTCCTGTTAACACTGTGCCAATCGGCAGAACTCCTTGGAGTCGCCGACGGCGAAAAAGTTTATTCCGCCAGCTGCTGTTCCGGCAGAAAGCAGTCGCGCAGCCTGGCGTTCGCCAGCAGCCACAGCAGCGCCAGGCCGTCGAACAGCGTCAGCAGCAGCGGCCAGGGCGAGGCGAGCAGATCGCCCGAGGCAAAGGTCGCGCCCTGCCACGCCAGGTTCACCGCCAGCGACAGCGCCAGCACCCAGCGCCACGCCTGCCACAGCCGCGGCCAGCGCGCGCGATAGCCGGTCAGCAGCAGGCCCGTCAGCGCCGGCGCGCCGAGCGCCAGCCCGAGCCAGAACGCCTGGCGATCGGGATAGAACAGCGCCAGCAGATCGTTGCCCTGCTGGCGCGACGCGCCCGCCATCACCAGCAGGATCCAGGTGCGCGCCAGCAGCAGCAGCAGCAGCCAAAAAAGAAACGGCAGCCGCAGCTGCCCTTTCGCATCATATTCGTCCGGCAGATATTTCACCGCATCAATACTCCCGGTCTTCGATCAGCCGCTTGCCGAGCAGCACCGAATCCACCGGCTCGTAATCGAGCTTCTCATAGAACGCCACCACCTGATCGTTCTCTTCACGCACCATCAGGTTGATTTTGGGGCAGCCGCGCGCGATCAGCTTTTTCTCCAGCCGGTTCATCAGCGCGTTAGCGAAGCCGCGGCCCTGATAGTCGGGATGCACCGCCAGATAGTAGGCGGAGCCGCGATGCCCGTCGTAGCCGCCCATCAGCGTGCCGACCACCTCGCCGCCGACTTCAGCCACCAGAAAAAGGTCCGCGTCGTGGTGCATTTTGCGTTCGATATCCAGTTCCGGGTCGTTCCACGGACGTAACAAATCGCAACGCTCCCAGAGCGTAATCACCTCTTCAAAATCTTCCTGGCGGAAGGCGCGAATTTCCATCGTCTTTACCTTGCAAATAAGCACAATTCGCTGATTATCACGCATTCGCCGCCGCGTGCAACCCTGGTTAGCGCAGCGTGGAACAAAAAGCGGCAAATTTTCTGTTAGCAACCTGACATACAAAGTAAAGCCCTGAAAGGGTTCCGCTCTCGCGGTGAACAAAATGTTACGATATAACACTCTGCACAATTTCCGCTAATGGACCAGCCTATGCCCACACTTTCTCTGCTCAAGCGCCTTACCAATCGTCGTCAGCTGTTGCTCTCCGGCCTGGCGCTGGCCGTGCTCTCCCCGCGCGCGATCCAGGCGAAAGAGGAAAATGCCCCGCTGCGCGCCAGCCCGCGCCATGCGCCGCCCGCCCCGCCGCAGAAAAACGGCAAACGCATCGTGATGATCGATCCCGGTCACGGCGGCATCGACTCCGGCGCCGTCGGCAGCGAAGGCTCGGAAGAGAAGCATGTGGTGCTGGAGATTGCCCACACCGTGCGCCAGCTGCTGCAGGACCATTCCCATATTGAGGTGCGCCTGACGCGCGACAGCGACCACTTTATTCCGCTCTACCAGCGCGTCGAGATCGCGCACCAGCACGGCGCCAGCTTGTTTATGTCGATTCACGCCGACGGCTTTACCAGCCCCGACGCCAACGGCGCCTCGGTGTTCGCCCTGTCGAACCGCGGCGCCAGCAGCGCCATGGCGCGCTACCTGTCGGACAAAGAGAACGCAGCGGATAAAGTGGGCGGCGCGCAGGTCGAGCAGCAGGATCACTATCTCAATCAGATCCTGTTCGATCTGGTGCAAACCGACACCATCCGCAACAGTCTGACGCTGGGCAAGCATGTGCTGGATCAGATCCGCCCGGTGCACCATCTGCACAGCGAGCACACCGAGCAGGCGGCCTTCGCGGTGCTGAAATCGCCGTCGATTCCGTCGGTGCTGGTGGAGACCTCGTTTATCACCAACCCGCGCGAAGAGCAGCTGCTCGGCACCGACGCCTTCCGCCATAAAATCGCCACGGCGATCGCCAGCGGCATCACGCGCTACTTTGATGAGTACGATCGCCGCAATGGTCAGGTATAATCGCGCCACTTTTTTGCAATGAGTTTGATGTCATGCCCGATATTTCCCGCGTTAAAGCCTTTCTGCTGAACCTGCAGGAGACAATCTGTAATCAACTGGCGGCGGCCGACGGCGGTGCGCAGTTTATCGAAGACAGCTGGCAGCGGCCGGGCGGCGGCGGTGGGCGCAGCCGGGTGCTGCGCGACGGCGCGGTGTTTGAGCAGGCGGGCGTCAACTTCTCCCACGTGCATGGCGATCAAATGCCCGCGTCGGCCACGGCGCACCGCCCGGAGCTGGCGGGCCGCAGCTTCGAAGCGATGGGCGTGTCGCTGGTGATCCATCCGCACAGCCCCTATGTGCCGACCAGCCACGCCAACGTGCGCTTTTTTATCGCTGAAAAGCCGGGCGCCGATCCGGTGTGGTGGTTCGGCGGCGGCTTCGATCTGACGCCCTACTACGGCTTCGAGGAGGATGCGGTCCACTGGCATCAGACCGCGTTCGATCTCTGCCAGCCGTTTGGCAGCGAGGTCTACCCGCGCTACAAAAAATGGTGCGACGACTACTTCTACCTGAAACACCGCGACGAGCAGCGCGGCATCGGCGGGCTCTTTTTCGACGATCTCAACGCGCCGGACTTCGACACCAGCTTCGCCTTTATGCAGGCGGTGGGTAACGGCTTCCTCGACGGCTACCTGCCAATCGTCACGCGTCGTAAGGCGCTGCCCTGGGGCGAGCGCGAACGTCAGTTCCAGCTCTACCGCCGTGGACGCTACGTCGAGTTCAACCTGGTGTGGGATCGCGGCACGCTGTTTGGTCTGCAGACCGGCGGCCGCACCGAGTCGATTTTGATGTCGATGCCGCCGCTGGTGCGCTGGGAGTATGACTATCAGCCGGAACCCGACTCGCCGGAAGCCGCGCTGACGCGCGACTTTTTACCGGTGCGCGACTGGCTATAACGGCGCGGTCTGCGCCTCGACCACCGCCAGCGCCACCATATTGACGATGCGCCTGACCGACGCGATGCGCGTCAGCACATGCACCGGCTTGCTGATGCCCATCAGCACCGGGCCAACGGTGACGCCCTCTGAGCTGGAGACGCGAAGTAGGTTGTAACTAATTCGCGCCGCCTCGACGTTGGGCATGATCAGCAGGTTGGCCGCGCCTTTCAGCGGGCTGTCCGGCATCTGCTCGCGGCGGATGCTCTCTATCAGCGCCGCGTCGCCGTGCATCTCGCCGTCGACCTCCAGCTCCGGCGCGCGGCGCTGGATCATCGCCAGCGCCTCGCGCATTTTGCGCGCCCCCGGCGCGTCAGAGGTGCCGAAGCTGGAGTGCGACAGCAGCGCGACGCGCGGCTCAATGCCGAAGCGGCGCACCGTTTCCGCCGCCAGCAGCGTCAGGTCGGCCAGCTGTTCCGCCGTGGGATCCTCATTGACGTAGGTGTCGGCGATAAAGGTATTGCCGCTCGGCAGCAGCAGCGCGTTCATCGCGCCGGCGACCTTGACGTCGTCGCGCAGGCCGAACACCTTCTCCACCACGTCGTAGTGCTCCTGATAGTCGCCGATGGTGCCGCAGATCAGCGCGTCCGCCTCGCCGCGATGCACCATAATGGCGCCAATCAGCGTCGGGTTGCCGATCACCGCGCGCTGCGCCTGCTCGGGCGTCACGCCGCGCCGCTTCATCATCTGGTAATGCTCGTTCCAGTACGCCTTGAAGCGCGGATCTGACTCATTGTTGACCACGTCGAAATCCTTGCCGGCTTCGATCTTCAGCCCCTGCTTCTGCAAACGCATGGCGATAACGTTGGGGCGACCGATCAGGATCGGCCGCGCCAGGCCAAGCGTCACCAGCTCCTGGGTGGCGTGCAGCACGCGCACCTCTTCCCCTTCCGCCAGCACCACGCGCTTCGGCGCCTTGCGCGCCTGGGAAAAGATCGGCTTCATAAACAGGTTGGTTTTATAGACGAATTCGGTGAGCTTCTCGCGGTAGGCGTCGAAATCGTCAACAGGCCGGGTCGCCACGCCCGACTCCATCGCGGCGCGCGCCACCGCCGGCGCGATCTGCACGATCAGGCGCGGATCGAAAGGTTTGGGGATCAGATAGTCCGGCCCGAAGCTGAGATCCTGGTCGTCATAGGCGGAGGCAACCACGTCGCTCTGCTCCGCCTGCGCCAGCGCGGCGATGGCGTGCACCGCCGCCAGCTTCATCTCCTCGTTAATGGTGGTCGCGCCAACGTCGAGCGCGCCGCGAAAAATAAACGGGAAGCAGAGCACGTTGTTAACCTGGTTAGGAAAATCAGAGCGCCCGGTGCAGATAATCGCGTCTGGCCGCACCGCTTTCGCCAGCGGCGGCATAATCTCCGGCTCGGGGTTGGCCAGCGCGAGGATCAGCGGATCGCGCGCCATCTTCTGCACCATCTCCGGTGTCAGCACGCGCGGCCCGGAGCAGCCGAGGAAAATATCCGCCTGCGCGATCACCTCTTCCAGCCTGCGCGCGCCGTTATCCTCAATCGCGTAGGCGGCCTTGGTCGGCGCCATGTCCGCTTCGCGATCGCGGTAGATCACCCCTTTCGAGTCGCACACCACGATATGGCGCTTTTGCAGCCCGAGTGCCACCAGCAGGTTGAGGCAGGCGATGGCCGAAGCGCCTGCGCCAGAGACCACCAGCCGCACCGCGTCGATCGCTTTATCGACGATGCGCAGCCCGTTGAGCACCGCCGCCGTGCAGATAATCGCGGTGCCGTGCTGATCGTCGTGAAACACCGGGATTTTCATACGCTGGCGCAGCTGCTGCTCGATGTAGAAGCACTCCGGCGCTTTGATATCTTCAAGGTTAATGCCGCCGAAGGTCGGCTCCAGCGCGGCGATAACGTTGATCAGGCGCTCGGGATCCTGCTCGTCGATCTCGATATCGAAGACGTCGATGCCGGCGAATTTTTTGAATAATACCCCTTTTCCTTCCATCACCGGCTTGCCCGCCAGCGCGCCGATATTGCCGAGTCCCAGCACCGCGGTGCCGTTGGAGATCACCGCCACCAGATTGCCGCGCGCGGTGTATTTGTGCGCTGCCAGCGGATCCTGCGCGATTTCCAGACAGGGCGCGGCAACGCCAGGAGAGTAGGCCAGCGCCAGATCGCGCTGGGTGGCGAGAGGTTTAGTCGGGGAAACCTGGATTTTTCCCGGCGTGGGAAACTGATGAAAATCCAGCGCGCTCTGCTTAAGTTGGTCGTCCATTGTCGGTTCCTTTTTCAGCTTCAGTGCGCTGGCAGTATAAAAGGCTGCTGACAAGGAAAACCTCGGAGCGATCGCGATCGGGGCGTTCGGTGCCGCTGGCGACACCGTTTTGCACGCTACTGCGTCATGCTGAGGATGGTGCGGATGTTCTGCGCCGAGGTGGCGACGATATCGATAGCGCCGGTGCGCAGCGCGCCGAGCAGCGCCATCGCTTTGGTGTTTTCCGCGGCGATGGCGATAACGCAGGGAATTTTACGCAGCTCGTCGATGCTCAGACCGATGACGCGGTCGTTCATCACCGTGTCCACGTGCTGGCCCTGCGCGTTGAAAAAATCGTAGCCCGCCACGTCGCCGGTGACGCCCTGATTGACGCTGGCGTCGATAATTTCGTGCGGGGTAAACCAGCCGAGTTTGACCATATAGCTGTTTTCATTCATATCGCCGATGCCCACCAGGGCGATATCCGCCTTACGCGCACGATCCAGCGTCTCTTTGATGGTGCCGTTCTGCATAAACGCCTCTTTCAGCGCGCGGTTTTCCACATAGGCGGGCGCATAGAGCGTTTCGCTAAAGCCGCCGAACTTTTTCGCCAGCCGACGACTGATGTGATCGGCGTTGATGGCGTCGCCTGGGCGATGGGTGCCGCCAATGCCGCAGATAAAGTGACAGTTGCGCAGCGGCACCGCGCCGGGATGATCGGCCACCGCCGCGACGTTGCGCCCCTGGCCTACCGCCACCACGGTGTTCTCTTTGAGATTTTGCGCCAGATGCGCCGAGACCAGCGCCGCCACCTGACGGCGCTGCTCATCGCCATCCTGCTGGTCGAGCGCGATCAGCGCGCGCTGCAGCTGCGGAAAGCGATCCAGCAGCTGCTGCTCCAGTCGGGTGCTGAAAACTGGATGGTAGCGAACATTGATCTCAACAATGCCCTCTTCTTTCGCTCGTTTCAGCAGTCGTCCGACCTTGATGCGCGAGATGCCGAACTTGCGCGCGATCTCTTCCTGCGTGATCTCATCCTGATAGTAAGCGACGGCGATTTCCGTCAGCAGTTCCGTGTCCGGAGCGAGGGTATGTTTTTCCATCGTGACCTGATTGAGCGTTGCCGTTAACTGCCGGGATTTATAACACTGATGCGGCTCACTTAGCCAGGCGTGCGCCCGCGAGCCGCTTTTGTCGTCACAGATCAGCGGCGGATGGCGTCAATTTTCAGCATGCGCGCAATCACGATATCCAGCTCTTTTTGATCGAAGATCTGCTTCCAGTCCGGCTTGACGATCTTCTCGCGGCCATACTCCATGGCGATCATGCAGGCGTCCGAGAAGGGGTTGGTGGCGCGGAAGGCGACCGCCAGCGCGATCTGGATATGGCCGTAGAGCATCGCTTTCGCCGCCTCTTCCGGCACGCCGCTGTGCTTCACCGTCTCGTCCAGCGCCTCTTTCATAAAGGCGCCGACCATGCAGGCGACGGTTTCCACCAGCGTCGGCTCCAGATAGGCGAGCTGCGTCACCGTCACCCAGTGCACCTGATCCACCGGGCCATACATCACGTTGATCACCTGCGCCAGCTCCGCTCTCTGCGCGTCGCTGCCGTTCTCCCAAGCCGCCGCGATATGCTGGATCGCCGCCACGCCGCCGAAGGCATCCTCATGCTCCTCTTTGGTGTAGCGCTGCAGGAACACCGACGGATGGCAGGGATGCGCCACCGCATACTCGATATCGTCACGCTGGGCGATCAGATTGGCGTAGGCCGCCGCCGGATCGAGCGTCAGCAGCACCGCGCCGCGCTTCATCTGCGGCACCACCGTTTCCGAAACCTTGCCCAGCACGATATCGGGCACGGCGAGGATCACCACGTCGCTCAGCGGCACCACGGAGGCGGCGTCGGAAATTTCGCGGCCCTGGGCGCCGATTTGCGCCTGCGCCTGCGGTGAGTTTTCGCAGTAGAAGACCTGATAGTCGCTGCGCTGCAGGTTGGCGGAGATGCGCATGCCCATTTTGCCGCCTGCGCCAATAACAGTAATGGTTTTCAGTTGATTGCTCATGGTGTTACTCCTGATCTTGTTTACGACGTAAGAATTCGACACAGCGCTGCGTCCACTGCGCTTCCAGCTGGCAGGTGCGCTCTGCGCTCTCCTGCCACGGCAGCCAGTGCTCGATAATCTGATTAATGCCTTTTTCAGCTGGCCGCACGCTGGCAATCAGCGCGTCGTAATCCAGCAGCCCTTCGCCAAGCGGCACGCCCGCCAGGGTAAAGCCGACCCAGCCGTCGCGGCGCGAAAAGGCGAAATCTTTGATGTGCAGATTGCCGACGCGCGCGGCGGTGTTGGCGATGACCTGCTGCGGCAGCTCCAGTCCCGCCACGCAGTTGGCCGGATCGAGACAGACCGCCAGCCACGGCGAGGGGAAAAGATCGATCAGCGCCATTAGATCGGCGCTGGAGAGTTGCTCATAGGTTTCGAGGCAGAGTTTCACCTGCTGACTTTCAAAAGCGGGCAGCACCTCGGCGATAAGCTGCTGCGCCTCGGCAGGCGACGGACGATGTGTGGCGGTAAAGCACATCGAGCGGATCACTTTCGCCTCTAGCAGCGCCGCCATATGCAGATAGCGCTGCAGATGGGCAGTGGCGAGGCCGCGCGTGCCCAGCTCCAGCGTGATGCCGAGAGTGTCGGCCTGCTGCTTCAGCTCACGCAGCTGCGCGTCGCTCCAGCTCTCTATCGCCGGGTAATCGCAAATCTGAAATACCGGCACGTCGAGGTCGGCGGTTTGCTGCAGCATTTGCGCCAGCGTCAGCGGCTGCGGCGCGCGATCCGACAGGCGCCAGAAAAAGGCGTAGGTGCTTAATCCAATCCGGCTCATACGCTCTCCCTCGCCAGCAGCGCGGCGGCTTCATCAACCATCTGCGCCAGCGCGGCGGGATCGTGGGCGAAGCGGCCGAGAAACAGGCCGTCGACGCTCGCTTCCAGCCGGCTCAGCAGACCCGGACCGGCGCTGCCGCCGTAGATCACCTGCAGCGCAATGCCTGGCGGCAGCGGCTGCTGGCGCAGGGCACGGCACACCGCGCGGATATGCTCTTCCGGCGCGGGTTGCGGCGCGCCAATCGCCCACTGCGGCTCGTAGGCGAGCAGCAGGCTGCCGTGCAGCGACTGCGACTCAGCCAGCGCGCGCGAAAGCTGGAGGGCGCACGCCTCTGCCGCCGCGTCGGGCGTATCCTGCTGCGCCTCGCCGAGGCACAACACGGGCGTCAGCCGGGACTGCAATGCCAGCGCGACCTTGGCGGCGATCTGCGCATCGTTTTCCGCAAAGTAGCGGCGGCGTTCCGCATGGCCGATCTCCGCCAGCGTTCCGCCCAGCTCCTGCACCATGCTGGCGCTCACCTCGCCGGTCCAGGCGCCGCTGGCGGCGGGCGCGATATTTTGCGCGCCGACGCGCACCGGCGTATCGGCAAACAGCGCCTTCACCGCCGGCAGCGCCGGAAAAGCGGGCAGCACGAACAGGCCGACGCGTCCCTCGCGCACCGCGGGGTGCTGGCGCGCGATCTGCGCCACCGCGCGGCACCATGTCAGCGTCTGCGCGTAGCTGAAATACATTTTCAGGCTGGTTCCCAGCCAGATAGCGGGCTGCGTCATACCGAGGCTCCCTGCGGCTGATTTTCGCGCAGGCGCTCCGCCACCGTAGCGACAATCAGCGCCAGCGACACCGCGCCGGCGTCTGGCGTGCCGAGGCTTTTTTCCGCCAGCGGACGGGCGCGGCCCATCTTCGGCAGCAGCTGGGCGGTGGCCTGCGCGGCGGCCTGCGCCGTTTCCGCCGCCTGCTGCCAGGCGTCAGCCAGCGACGCGCCGCGCGCCACCGCCGCGCTCAGGCTGTCGCTGAACGGCACCAGCACATCCACCATGGTTTTGTCGCCGGGTTTGGCTTTGCCGAAGTGCATAATGCCCTCTTTGGCCTGCTTTACGCCGTCGGCAACGCGCTGCGCGTCGGGTTTGCGCTCGTCGCCCAGCGCGGTGCCGATGGCGGTCAGCGCCACGCCCCACAGCGCGCCCGAGGTGCCGCCCGCCTTATCCGCCCAGGCATCGGCGGCCCG
Organism: Pantoea sp. Z09; assembly: GCF_022394795.1. NCBI lineage: Bacteria > Pseudomonadati > Pseudomonadota > Gammaproteobacteria > Enterobacterales > Erwiniaceae > Pantoea > Pantoea sp. Z09. The sequence goes on along the minus strand of NZ_CP092373.1, from coordinate 1,043,514 downwards.
GCACAGCAGCGTGCCCGCGCCCGCGCCCTGCGCGGCAACGTCGCGCGCCTGCGCCAGCGCGCCCAGCACGCCGCGCTCCATGCCGATGCCGTGGTCGCCGTCGCCGGCAACGGCGTCGATGCGCCCGAGCTGCTCAGCGTTACGCTGTATCACAGCGGCGATGGCGTCGAGTATCGCCAGCACGCGCTGCGCACTCTGCCGCGATGCGGCGCTGGCGGCGGGGATCGCGCTCTGCGTCGTCTGCTCGCACGCGCTCGCCTCCAGCGGTTCGGCAACGATCACGCTGCCTTTGCGAAAGGCCGGCGCGTTGGCCGGCGCGCGCCAGCACCTTTCCAGCGCCTCATCCAGCCACATCAGCGTCAGCGATGCGCCCGCCATATTAAAGCTGGTGACGAACTCGCCCACTTCCGGCTCGACGATCTCCAGCTGCTGTTCGCGCAGCAGCTGCGCCACGCGGCGATAAACCACGAACAGCTCTTCATATTTCACCGATCCCAGCCCGTTGAGTATCGCCGCCACGCGTGTGCCTGGCTGCAGTGTGACGCCCGGCGGCAGTTCGCTCAGCAGGTTGTCGACGAAGATTTCCGCCAGCACGTCGGCGCGCGGCACGTCGCTTTCGCTGATGCCCGGCTCGCCGTGAATACCCATGCCGAGCGCCATACGTCCAGCGTCAATGCTGAACAGCGGCTGCGTCGCCCCAGGCAAGGTACAGCCGGAGAACGCGACGCCGAAGGAGCGCGTGCGCTGGTTGGCATGGCGCGCCAGCGCGGCCACCTGCGCCAGGCTGTGGCCCGCTTCCGCCGCGGCGCTGGCGACTTTAAACACGGTTAAATCGCCGGCAACACCGCGGCGCTTTTCAATCTCTTCCAGGCTGGCGCTGGAGATATCGTCGGTGACCGTTACCACTTCGCAGGCGATGCCCTCGGCCCGCAGACGCTCGCACGCCTGGCCAAAATGCAGCACGTCGCCGGCGTAGTTGCCGAAGGTGAGCAGCACGCCGCCGCCGTTGTGCGCCGCACGCGCTACGTTAACGATCTGCTGTGCCGACGGCGAAGCGAACAGATTGCCCATGGCGGCGCCGTGCGCCATGCCCTGCCCCACCAGTCCGGCAAAGGCGGGATAGTGGCCGGAGCCGCCGCCCACCACCACCGCCACCGTGCCGGGCTGGCTGCGCGTGCTGCGCACCACGCCGCCAGGCACCTGGCGCACTTTATCCGCGTTGGCCGCGACAAAACCTTCGATCAGCTCCGCCGCAAACGCAGAGGGCTGGTTGTAGAGATACGTCATGATTAATGCTCCTGAGCAAGAGAGGAGGCCAGCGGTTCAGCGCGGCGGCGGTTCAGCAGCAGCATCAGCAGCGCTGACAGCAGCATAAAGCCGCCCACCACCATCATCGGCAGCGTGTAACTTTGCGTGGCGTCGTGCAGCGCGCCGGTGATATAGCCCGCCGAGAAGCCCGCCACGTTGCCCAGCGTGTTGATCAGGGCGATGGCGGCGGCCGCCGAGGCGCCGGACAGGAACTGCGTCGGCAGGGTCCAGAAGTTGGGCAGCGCGGCGAAGATGGAGCTGGCGGTGACGGCGATAACCAGCATGGTGCTGAGCGGCGAGTTCATATAGAGCGCCAGCGGCACGCTGATGCCGCCCGCCAGCGCAGGCAGCGCGATATGCCAGGTTTTACAGCCGCGGCGCGAGGCGTCGCGCGACCAGAAAAACATCACCACGGCCGCCACCAGATAGGGCGCGCCGGTGATTAGCCCTTTCTGCATCACGTTAAAGGTGGTGCCGAACTGCTGCTGAAAGCCGCCGATGATGGTCGGCAGGAAAAAGGCGAGCGCGTAAAGGCCATAGATAAAGCCGAAATAGATCAGGCAGAGCAGCCAGACACGGCCGTTGCCCAGCACGGTGCGTACGCCAGGATGCGCGTTTTGCTTGGCGGCGTGCTCGCTCTCCAGCTCGCGCGTCAGCCACTGTTTCTCTTCGCGGGTGAGCCAGCGTGCGTCACGCGGCGCGTCCACCAGCCAGAACAGCGTCACGACGCCGATCAGAATGGCGGGCACCGACACGCCGATAAACATCAGCCGCCAGCCTTCCATGCCAAACAGGCCGTGCTGCTCGATCATGCCTGCCGCCAGCGGCGCGCCGAACACCACCGTCAGCGGCTGCGCCAGGTAGAACAGCGAAAGAATTTTGCTGCGATGGCGCGCCGGCACCCAGAGGCTGAGGTAGAGGATCGCACCGGGAAAGAAGCCCGCTTCCGCAATGCCGAGCAGCAGCCGCAGCGTATAGAGGCCCTCGACGCTGCTGACCCAGGCGAACAGCAGCGACACGATGCCCCAGCTCACCATAATGCGCGCCAGCCATTTGCGCGCGCCGAAGCGGTGCAGCGCAAGGTTGCTCGGCACCTCCAGCAGGATATAGCCGATAAAGAAGATGCCCGAGGCGAGCCCGAACTGCGCGGCGCTCAGCCCCAGATCCTGCGTCATGCCGTTCGGCCCGGCGAAGGAAATAGCGGTACGGTCGAGAAAGTTGATAAAGAACATCAGCGCCACGAACGGCACCAGTCGCCAGGAGATTTTGCGAATGGTGGACTGTTCGATCTGCGCCTGCGTCTGTTGCGTCATGTTGCGCCTCCACAGCGCGACGAGGCGCGCTGGTTTCCTGGTAAGCGCGCCGCAGGGCGCGCAGTCGGGTCGGTAAGTGTCATGGTGATGTCCTCAACGGATCTTATTGTTGCTGGCCTGCATGAACAAATGAACACTAAACGATTAAATGAACATGTCTCAAGCGCAGTATGCAAAAATGTGATCGCTCTCAAATGAAACGTCTTTCGGTTAAATTTAAGAAAAATACCCGGCAGGTGCGCCTCTTGCGGGTGCGCGGCACCCTCCCGGAGCCGCGTATCCGCACAAAACAAATGAAACACACTTGAACATATGAACAAAACTATGGCAGGCTAAAACCGAGCATGACTTTCTGCCCGGCTTGCGGGCCCTGTTAAATAGCTGGAGAGAACCGGATGAGCACCATTGCGATTGGCGCCGATGACGCGGCGCTGGAACTGAAAAACCTGATCAAACGCCACCTTGAATCACTGCACTACGAAGTGGTGGATTACAGCAACGACGCGCGCCGGGACCTGCCGATCTATCCCGACATCGCCTGGAGCCTGGCGAACGCCATCAGCGACGGTCAGTTCGCCCGCGGCATTCTGGTGTGTGGCACCGGCATCGGTATGGCGATCGTCGCCAACAAGGTGCCGGGCATTCGCGCGGCGCAGTGTCACGACACCTACTCCGCCGAACGCGCGCGCAAAAGCAACAATGCGCAGGTGATGACGCTGGGCGCACGCGTGGTCGGGCCGGAACTGGCGAAATCGATCGTCAACGCCTGGCTGGCGTCAGAGTTTGAGGGCGGCGGATCGACGGAAAAAGTGGAAAAGATCGGCTTCTACGAGCAGACGGCGCACAACGCCTGCCGCTGAGGCGCCTGACCGGGCGGAAAGTGCGGTTCATCCGGCAGAACCTGTCAGTTCTGCTAACCTTTGTGATGCGCGATTTTCGCCCCCCGGCTGGCTGACAGGATGTTGCAGCTCGCTCTCCCTGTTTGACGTCACGCTGTTTTCGCCGTGCGGGGCCTCGATGAGTTCAACCCATCGCAATAATCAGAAAAAGAGTATTTTCATCACCGAACGCCTGATGCACTGTGTTGCAGGGTGAAATCATTCGCAATAAAGAATTGCTCATCAAGGAGTTAAAAGATGAACCAGCTAGACGCATTAAAACAGTTCACCACGGTCGTGGCGGACAGCGGCGATATCGAATCCATTCGCAACTACCATCCTGAAGACGCCACCACCAACCCGTCTCTGATCCTGAAAGCCGCAGGCCTCGAGGGCTACAAGCACCTGATCGACGACGCCATCGACTATGCGAAAAAGCAAGGCGGCAGCAAAGAGACGCAGATCATCAACGCCAGCGACAAAGTGGCGATTAACCTCGGTATGGAGATCCTGAAAAGCGTACCGGGCCGTGTTTCGACCGAAGTAGATGCGCGCCTCTCTTTCGATCGTGGCATGTGTGTGACCAAAGCGGAAAAACTGGTTCGCCTCTATGAAGAGCACGGCATCGACCGTTCGCGCATCCTGATCAAACTCGCCTCCACCTGGGAAGGGATCAAGGCGGCTGAAGAGCTGGAGAAAAACGGCATCCACTGCAACCTGACGCTGCTCTTCTCCTTCGCCCAGGCGCGCGCCTGCGCCGAAGCGGGCGTTTACCTGATCTCGCCGTTCGTCGGCCGCATCTACGACTGGTACAACAGCCGCAAACCGCTCGACCCGTACGTGGTGGATGAAGATCCAGGCGTGAAATCGGTGCGTCGCATCTATGACTACTACAAAAAGCATCGCTACAGCACCATCATCATGGGCGCGAGCTTCCGTAAAGTAGAACAGATTATCGCGCTGGCGGGCTGTGACCGTCTGACCATCTCCCCGAACCTGCTGGAAGAGCTGCAGAACAGCGACGCGCCGGTTGAGCGCAAGCTGGAGCCGTCAACCGAAGGTTTCCATCAGCCCGCCTCGCTCTCTGAAGCGGAGTTCCGCTGGGAGCACAACCAGGATCCGATGGCGGTAGAGAAACTTTCCGACGGCATCCGTCAGTTCGCCGTGGATCAGCAGAAACTCGAAGACGTGCTGGCCGCGCGCCTGTAGTTTTTTGCCTGTTTAACTTTGTCGGGCGGGTTTCCCGCCCGCACTTCTGCTCAACGAAGGGAGAACCCTATGTCATCACGCAGAGAGTTGGCGAACGCGATTCGTGCGTTAAGTATGGATGCGGTACAGAAAGCAAATTCCGGACACCCCGGCATGCCGATGGGCATGGCGGACATCGCCGAAGTGCTGTGGCGCGATTACCTGAAGCACAACCCGACCAACCCCGCCTGGGCCGACCGCGACCGTTTTATCCTCTCTAACGGCCACGGGTCGATGCTGCTTTATAGCCTGCTGCACCTCACCGGCTACGATCTGCCGATGGAAGAGCTGAAAAACTTCCGTCAGCTGCACTCTAAAACCCCGGGTCACCCGGAGATCGGCTACACCCCAGGTGTGGAAACCACCACCGGCCCGCTGGGCCAGGGCCTGGCCAACGCCGTGGGTCTGGCGATCGCCGAGCGCACGCTGGCTGCGCAGTTCAACCGCCCGGGTCACGATATCGTCGACCACTTCACCTATGTGTTTATGGGCGACGGCTGTTTGATGGAGGGGATCTCTCATGAGGTCTGCTCGCTGGCGGGCACGCTGGGTCTGGGCAAGCTGATCGGCTTTTACGACCACAACGGCATCTCTATCGATGGCGAAACCGAAGGCTGGTTTACCGACGACACCCACAAGCGCTTCGAAGCCTATGACTGGCACGTCGTCGGCGAAATCGACGGCCACGACGCCGAGGCGGTGAGCCGCGCGATTAAAGAGGCGCAGAGCGTCACCGACAAGCCGTCACTGATTATCTGCCGCACCGTTATCGGCTTCGGTTCGCCTAACAAAGCGGGCAAAGAGGAGTCACACGGCGCGGCGCTGGGCGAGGCGGAAGTGGCGCTGGCGCGCAAAGAGCTGGGCTGGACCTCGGCGCCGTTTGAAATCCCGCAGGACATTTATCAGCAGTGGGACGCCAAAGCGGCGGGCGCCGAGCGCGAACGCGCGTGGAACGACAAGCTGGCGGCCTATAAGCAGGCGCATCCCGAGCTGGCTGAAGAGTACCAGCGTCGTATGAACGGCGAAATGCCGTCGACCTGGGAGAGCGAAACCCACAAATTCATTAGCGACCTGCAGGCGAATCCGCAGAAGATCGCCAGCCGTAAAGCGTCGCAGAACACCCTGGAGCATCTCGGCTCGCTGCTGCCGGAGCTGCTGGGCGGCTCGGCAGACCTTGCGCCGAGCAACCTCACTATCTGGTCCGGCTCTAAGCCGATCAAAGAGGATCCGGCGGGCAACTATATTCACTACGGCGTGCGCGAATTTGGTATGACCGCTATCGCCAACGGCATCGCCCATCACGGCGGCTTCGTGCCCTACACCGCCACCTTCCTGATGTTCGTGGAGTATGCGCGCAACGCCGCGCGTATGGCGGCGCTGATGAAAGCGCGTCAGATCATGGTCTACACCCACGACTCCATCGGCCTGGGCGAAGATGGCCCGACGCACCAGCCGGTTGAGCAGCTGGCGAGCCTGCGCCTGACGCCAAACTTCAGCACCTGGCGCCCGTGCGATCAGGTCGAAACGGCGGTAGCGTGGAAAGCCGCTATCGAACGCCATCACGGCCCGACCGCGCTGATTCTGTCGCGTCAGAACCTGCTGCAGCCGGAGCGCACTCCGGCGCAGGTCGAGAATATCGCGCGCGGCGGCTATATCCTGAAGGACAGCGACGGCACGCCGGATATCATCCTGATCGCCACCGGTTCCGAAGTGGAGATCACGCTGGACGCGGCGGCGAAGCTGACCACCGACGGCCACAAAGTGCGCGTGGTGTCGCTGCCGAGCACCGACGTGTTCGACAAGCAGGATAGCGCCTATCGCGAATCGGTGCTGCCGTCGACGGTGCGCGCGCGCGTCGCGGTGGAAGCGGGTATTGCGGACTACTGGTTCAAGTATGTCGGCATTGACGGCAAAATTGTCGGCATGACCACCTTCGGCGAATCCGCGCCGGCGGGCAAACTCTTCCCGGCCTTCGGCTTTACGGTAGAGAACGTTGTGGCGCAGGCGGAGTCGTTACTCAAGCCAGCGTAATACTTCTGGCCCTTCCCTTTTCTGCGGGAAGGGCCACTTCCCTTCACAGCCTGAAACAGAAAAAAATCTTTTCCGCCCCCTTCACCGCTTACGCAAACGCATTACTATAGGGTCTTCTCCGTTCCCTCTCGCTGGATGCTTTTCCGTTGAAAAAACGTACACCCTGGTTACTCGCCCTAATGGTTTCGCTGACGCCATTGGCAGGCAAAGCGCAGATTGCGCCCGATCCGCTGCTTTCATCCCAGATTGTCGATCGCTACGCTGAACATATTTTTTACGGCAGCGGCGCCACCGGCATGGCGCTGGTCGCCATCGACGGCAATCAGCGCGTCTTCGCCAGCTTCGGCGATACCCGACCGGGCAACAACGTGCGGCCGCAAAAAGATTCCCTGATCCGCATCGCCTCGCTCAGCAAGCTGCTGACCAGCGAGGTGATGGTGAAGATGGCGGAGCGCGGCCAGCTTCGCCTTGACGATCCGCTGAGCAAATATGCACCGCCGGGCGCGCGCGTGCCGAGCTACGCCGGCCAGCCGATTCGCCTGATCAACCTTTCGACCCACACCAGCGGCCTGCCGCGCGAACAGCCTGGCGGCAAGCCGCATCGTCCGGTCTTTGTCTGGCCAACGCGCAGCGACCGCTGGGCGTGGCTGGCGGGCGCGAAGCTGAAAGCCGCGCCGGGCACCGACGCCGCCTACTCCAATCTGGGCTATGACCTGCTGGGCGACGCGCTGGCGCGCGCCGCGGGCACGCCCTATCCGGCTCTGCTGCAGCAGCTGATCACTCGCCCGCTCGGCATGAAAGACACCACCTTTACCCCGTCGCCGGAGCAGTGCGACCGCCTGATGGTGGCAGAGAAAGGCGCCAGCCCCTGCAACAACACGCTGGCGGCCATCGGCAGCGGCGGCGTCTACTCGACGCCCGAGGATATGGGCCGCTGGATGCAGCAGTTCCTGAACTCGTCGGTCAGCCCGCGTTCACCGCAGGTCGATCGCATGCAGACGCTGATCTACCGCCGCGACCAGCTGGCGAAAGTCGAGGGCATGGACGTGCCGGGCAGAGCAGACGCCATCGGCATGGGCTGGGTTTATATGGGACCGAAAAACGGCCGTCCTGGCATTATCCAGAAAACCGGCGGCGGCGGCGGCTTCATTACCTATATGGCGATGGTGCCGCAGAATAACGTCGGGGTGTTTGTGGTGGTGACGCGCTCGCCGCTGACGCGCTTTAGCGCCATGAGCGACGGCGTCAACGATCTGCTGGCTGAGCTGGTCGGCAATCAGAACGGCTCGCCGATGATGGTGCAGGCGATCCGCTAGGGCGCGCTGGTGGGCGACGGCTGGGAGACCCACAGGGTTGGCCAGTCGTCGCTGCTGTGCCAGGCGTCACAGGTGGACTCTTCCGCATACTCCGCCAGGGTAAAATCGGTGCCGTTAAAGCGCCAGCGCGTGGCGGAGCCGCAGTCCCCCAATCCTCGTCCCTTGGCAAAGGTGTAGAGCTGACCGGTGCTGGCGTCGTAGTCGGCGTTGATCAGCTCAACCTGACGCTCGCCGCGCGGCGGCGTAAAGGGCAGCGTCAGGCTGATGCCGCGCGCCACGTAGGGCGCGGCGCGCGTCACCTCAAACGCCAGATCGATGACGTTATAGGCGCCCATTTCGCAGCTCACCATCAGCAGCGCTTTGCTGTCGGTCAGCGGCGCGACGTTGACCTCGCGCCGCATCGGATCGAGTGAACAGCTGTCGGCGCTCAGGCGCCAGGTGCCGTAGTCGAGCAGTCCGCTGGTCTCCTCGCGGGTCAGCGCGGCAGGCGGCGCGCCTCTGTCGGGCAGCGACGGCAGCGGCGGCTGTGGCGGCACATCCCACAGCGCGCGCGAACCGCGCTTTATCCAGGCGCTCATGCCGTTTACCCTGCCCTGCACGTCGTCCATCAGCAGCAGCGCCGCCTTCAGGCCGTGCAGCGAAATGGCGGCCTGCGCGTTATAGGTAAGCTGGATGGCGTCCGCGTCGAGGATCTGTGCGAGAAATTCATCAATGGCGATGGCGTGGCTGGTGGCGAGATGATGCGGCTCGACCGTCCAGTGCTTGAGGTCGGGACGCAGGCGGCGCTGATCGAGCAGCAAATTATCCTGCAGCGGCGCGCCGGGCACTTCCCCGCTGTAGGCGCTGCCGTAGTCGATACGCAGCAGCGGCCGATCGTTGACGCCGGCATGGCGCGCGATGGTCATCACCAGCCCTTTATCGCCCGGGATATTGCGTGCCACGCAAAATCCGACGTTATTGCAGGTCACCTGCCAGTCGGAAAACGACTTTTGCAGTGGATCGGCTTTTACGCAGGCAACGAAAAGGAAAGGCAACAGCAGCAGTGACTTCGTCCAGGTCGACATCAAGAAAAACGGTCCCCAAAATCTCAGAGTGGAGATGATAGCGCAACGACCGGGCATCGGGTGGGTTGAAACTGTGACCCCGTCCGGAAAGCGCACTTAACTGCTGAAAAAGCATACGATAATGAGGCGCGGCGCCAGTGAAATCACCGCTCTCATCATCGGTAGCGCGCGCGCTTAGCTCAATCGGATTTATCGGACAATGCCGCGCCTTAGCCTTTCAGCCAGCCCGCCAGCTGCGCGTGCTGCAGCAGCATAATGGTTTTGCCGTCGCGAATGCGGCCATCTTTGACCATCGCCAGCGCCTCCGGGAAGGGGATCTCCAGCACGTCGATATCTTCATCTTCGACGCCGCCGCCGGCGTTGTCGCGCAGCGATTCGTTATATTCAGCGGCGAAGAAGTGGATCAGCTCGGTTACGCCACCCGGCGACATATAGGCTTCGTAGAGTTTTTCCACCTCGCCCACCGCATAGCCGGTCTCCTCAATCGCCTCTTTGCGAATGCAGACCTCTGGCGAGTCGTTGTCCAGCAAACCGGCGCACGCCTCAATCAGCATGCCGCTGGCGTTGCCGTTGACCCAGGTGGCGATACGGAACTGGCGCGTCAGCACCACGCTGTTTTTCTCGCGGTTATAGAGCAGGATAGTGGCGCCGTTGCCGCGGTCGTAGACTTCGCGCTTGTGACGCACCACGTCGCCGTTGCGGGTGGCGAGTTCATAGGTGAAGTTGCGCAGGATAAAGTAATTTTCGGAGAGCAGTTTATCTTTGATGATGTTGATCTTGAACGACATGATGGCTCCGCTACAGCTTTAGAGGAGTTTGCCATCATAGGCGCAAGCGCGCGGGAAAACTATACGCGGCGGGAAGAAAAAAAGCCTGCCGTTAGCGGGCAGGCTTTTCAGGAGGCAGCCGCGCGGGTTAGCGCGCGGCGTCGTCCGCCAGCGTCTGCGCGCTGTCGTCGTCGTGCAGGTGGTCATGCTCGGTCTGGGCGATAGCCGCAACGCGCTTGCGCACGCCGAACCAGCCCAGCACCAGGATCACCGCCAGCACCGGGATGGCGGCGATGGTGTAGGTGCCGTTCGGATAGTCGAACGCCATCAGCACCAGCACGCTCAGCAGGAACAGCAGCGTCAGCCAGGAGGTGACCGGCGCGCCCGGCAGCTTAAAGCTGACGTCGTCCGCTTTGCCCTCTTTGATCGCTTTACGCAGGCGCATCTGGCAGATCACGATAAAGCCCCATGAGGCGATAATGCCGAGCGACGCGACGTTCAGCACGATCTCGAACACCTGCGAAGGCACGTAGTAGTTCAGCACCACGCCGATCACATAGACCGCGATGGTGACCAGAATGCCGGCGTAGGGCACCTGCTGGCCGCTCATTTTCGCCATAAACTTCGGCGCCGAACCGCCCATCGCCATCGAGCGCAGAATGCGGCCGGTGGAGTAAAGGCCGGAGTTGAGGCTGGAGAGCGCCGCGCTCAGCACCACGATGTTCATGATGCTGCCAACGTAGGGCACGCCCAGCTTCGAGAAGAAGGTCACGAACGGGCTCTGTCCCGCCTGATAGGCGTTCCACGGCAGCAGCAGCACCAGCAGCACCACCGACCCGACGTAGAACAGGCCGATACGCCAGATTACGCTGTTGATCGCCTTCGGCAGCATGGTCGCCGGATCTTTACACTCGCCGGCGGCGGTGCCCACCAGTTCGATAGAGGCGAAGGCGAACACCACGCCCTGCACCAGCACCAGCGCTGGCAGCAGGCCGTGCGGGAACAGGCCACCGTTGTCGGTCACCAGATGGAAGCCGGTGGCGTTGCCGTCCAGCGGCTTGCCGGTGCCGAGGAACACCACGCCCACCACGAGGAAGATGGCAATCGCCAGCACTTTAACCAGCGCGAACCAGAACTCCATCTCGGCGAACCACTTAACGCCGATCATGTTCATGGTGCCGACGATGGCCAGCGCGCCCAGCGCGAAGACCCACTGCGGCACGTCGCCGAACGCGCCCCAGTAGTGCATATAGAGCGCCACCGCGGTGATATCGACGATGCCGGTCATCGCCCAGTTGACGAAGTACATCCAGCCCGCGACGTAGGCGGCTTTTTCACCGAGGAATTCACGCGCGTAGGAGACGAAGCTGCCGCTGGAGGGACGGTGCAGCACCAGTTCGCCCAGCGCGCGCAGAATAAAGAACGAGAAGATGCCGCAGACCAGATAGATGATCGCCAGCGCCGGTCCCGCCGCCTGCAAACGGCCGCCTGCGCCAAGGAACAGGCCGGTGCCGATGGCGCCGCCGATAGCAATCATCTGAACGTGACGATTGCCCATCGCCTTGTGGTAGCCGGTGTCATGTGAGTTCAGCCAGCGTCTTTTCGCAGCACGCATTTCGGCTGCGGTTTTTTTAGTAGATTTCATAGCCTTCCTGTTTGTCCTGACCATCAATCATGGCGATCACAAACGATTGCGTACGCCATGCGAAATGGGGTAATGACCCTGTTATCTGCCTGTGAGTTATTAGTAAAAAGGCAGGGGAAATTACGGCGATGAATCCTACCCGTTCTGCGTGAACGAAGCAAAAGATACCGGTGAGGCGCACAAAGTGTTTTGTAATAATCGGGTTTGTTGCACAAAAAAACCGGCCATTGGCAGGCCGGTAAGTGCTACAGGGATGGAAGGGTATGGCTGAGGGCTAGCGGTAAATCTCTGCGGTGCCGCGCCACAGGCTGGAGTCGCCTGGGTTTTCGACGCCGATAACGCGGTAGTGGCTGGCGCCCATCTCTTCAGCTTTCTGCGACAGCTGGCGCGTCGCGTCATCCAGCGAGCCGCGCGCGTTAGAGACGGAAACGCTGCCGATGCTTTGCAGATTCTGCGCCTGTTGCTGGTCTACCGGCGTCGCCGCCAGCGAGGAGAACGACGCACTGGCTAGCAGGGCGCCAGCCAGTATCACGGTCAGTTTTTTCATCAGATACTCCTTCAGTCGCGTTGCAGGTGATTAGCTTGATTCCGGATTGAATTATTAACGCCCTAATGAAAGGCTACATCTGGCCGATGTAAAGCTGTCTGCTTTTTACACGTCCGGCTGAGCGCTCTCCTGGGAAGTGTCAGAAGAGGTCATTTTTTGTGCAGGATGTAACCCGTCGTGTCCTCTCTCATCGATGCGCGTGGCGGCTCGCCCTTCTCTTCTCTATAATGCCCGCACCAAAAACAGGGATATCGCCGTGATAGTGAAACGATCCGTGACCCGCAGCATCGGCCAGGCGCTGAGCGCCATCGTCCTGCTGGCACTGCTGACCACCGGGCTGGCGCTGATGACGCTCTCCAGCAGCCTGCGCGACGCCGAGGCTATTAACCTGGCCGGTTCACTGCGCATGCAGAGCTACCGTCTGGCCTGGGACAGCACCAGCAACCCGCAGCTCCTGCAGCAGCACCTGCTGGAGTATGCCCAGACGCTGGACAAACCGGCGCTGCGCGATCTCGATCGCCCCTGGGTGCCGCAGGAGGTGGTCAGCCGCTACCAGCATCTGCGTCACGCCTGGCCGGCGCTGCAGCAGCAGCTGCAGCGCGGCGACGCGGACCTCTATCAGCAGCAGGTGGCGAACTACGTCGGCGAGATCGACCGCTTCGTCATGGGGCTGCAGCGCTACAGCGAGCGAAAAATGGAGCTGGTGGCGGCCAGCAGCCTGCTGGGCGTGATTGCCATCGTGGCGCTGGCGTTAGCCACCATCCGCTTTAGCCGTCGTCAGGTGGTGCGTCCGCTTAATGCGCTGGTGACCGCCAGCCGCTACGTGGAAAGCGGCAACTTCGCCTTTCCGCCGCTGGTGGTGGAGCAGAATAACGAGCTGCGCGTGCTGGCGCAGACCTTCAGCGCCATGGCGGCGCGTCTTGAATCGCACCATCAGGCGCTGGCCAGCGCGGTAGAGGAGAAAACGCGCGACCTGCAGGAAGCCAACCGCACCCTGTCGCTGCTGTATGAGAGTTCACAGCTGCTTACCGCCAGCCCGCTCAGCGCGACACTGTTCGAGCGCGTGATGGCGCAGGTGCGCGAGCGCGAGAACCTGCATGTGCTGGTGCTGGAGAGCGCGCACGGTCGCTTCTGCGTCGGCAACAGCGACCGTGCGCTGCGCTGGCACAGCGTGCCGCTGCCGCAGGACGACGAACAGGCTGGCGCGCTGCGCTGGCAGAGCGAGCGCGACGCGCCGCGCGAGGCGCTGATGCAGAGCCTGGGCAATATGCTGTCGCGCGCCATCTGGATCTGGCAAACGCAAAAGCAGGTGCAGCAGATGCTGTTAATCGAGGAGCGCGCCACCATCGCCCGCGAGCTGCACGACTCACTGGCGCAGGCGCTCTCTTTTATGCGCATCCAGCTGACGCTGCTGCGCCGCGCGCTCGACAATCCGAACGCGGCGGCGCAAAACATTATTGCCGACTTTGACCGCACGCTCTCCGACGCCTATCGCCAGCTGCGCGAGCTGCTGGCGACCTTTCGCCTTACCATCGAGCAGGCCGATCTGGTGGCAGCGATGCAGGCGATGATCGCCTCGTTGCAGGAGCAGGTTACGGCTAAGATTAGCTTTAGCTGTCAGCCCGGACTGGAGACGCTGGATGCGCAGCAGCAGGTGCATCTGCTGCAGATTGCGCGCGAAGCGCTACTCAACGCCATTCGCCACGCCGAGGCGCGCAGCATCGCGGTGCGCTATGAGCGCAACGCGGAAGGCGAGCATCTGCTGACCGTGACCGACGACGGCGTCGGCATCGCCAGCACCGACGAGCCGCCGGGGCATTATGGCCTGACCATTATGTCGGAACGCGCCGCGCGGCTGGCGGGCGAGCTAACGATTCAGGCGCAGGCGCGCGGCACTCAGGTGGCGCTGCGTTTTCCGCCGCAGACCGACGCCCAGACATCGCGTTGATCCCCAACGCCCTTTTTATTGATAAAACAGGCTTTTTTCTTTATTCGCCGGGAGTAGACATGCAACAACCTGTGCTGACGGTCATGATTGTGGACGACCACCCGCTGATGCGGCGCGGCATTCGCCAGCTGCTGGCGCTGGAGCCGCGTCTGGCGGTGATTGCCGAGGCCAACAACGGCACCGAAGCGCTGGCCGAGGCGCGCCGCCTGACGCCCGATATCATCCTGCTCGATCTCAATATGAAGGGCATGTCGGGGCTGGATACGCTGAAGGCGCTGCGCCACGAAGGGATCGCGTCGCGCATTGTTATCTTTACCGTCTCGGACGCGCGCAGCGATATCGACGCCATGATCGACGCCGGCGCGGACGGCTACCTGCTGAAAGATGGCGATCCGGCGCTGCTGCCCGATCAGCTGCTGGAAGCGGCGCGCGGCGAGAAGATTTTCAGCGACGCGGTGCGCGACTACCTCGCCACGCGCCAGCACAGCGCCAGTCCGTTCCGCCAGCTTACCGAACGCGAGCGCGACGTGCTGCAGGAGGTGGCGCGCGGGCTGTCAAACAAAGAGATCGCCGCCGCGCTGCATATTTCGGAAGAGACGGTAAAAGTACATATCCGCAATCTGCTGAAGAAGTTAGACGTACGCTCACGCGTCGCGGCAACTGTGATGTGGTTAGAGAGCCGCAACAGCTGACCTGACGCGGTATTTACACTTTCTCCACAATTTCTCCACGATGTCCTAATTTGCGCCACGTAGAGTAAGGTCCGGCAGGAAATTTATCTTTTTCTTTGCCTGCTCGGCCCGCCTCTGCCGTGGGCCGCATTCTGATAATAAAAGCGAAACGCTGCTGAGGAGTGTCGATTCGATGTCGAATTTTTTCATCGACCGTCCCGTTTTTGCCTGGGTGCTGGCGATTTTAATCTGCCTGTGCGGCACGCTGGCGATTATTTCCCTGCCTGTGGAGCAATATCCCGACCTGGCTCCGCCTAACGTGCGCATTACCGCCAACTATCCGGGCGCCTCGGCGGAAACGCTGGAGAACACCGTTACACAGGTTATCGAGCAGAACATGACCGGCATCGACAACCTGATGTATATGTCCTCCAACAGCAGCAACACCGGCCAGGCGCAAATCACCCTCACCTTTTCCGCCGGCACCAATCCCGACGAGGCGCGCCAGCAGGTACAGAACCAGCTGCAGTCGGCGCTGCGCAAGCTGCCGCAGGCGGTGCAGTCGCAGGGCGTGACGGTGAATAAAACCGGCGACAGCAATATTTTGATGCTCGCCTTCGTCTCGACCGACGGCAGCATGGATAAGCAGGATATTGCCGACTATGTCGCCAGTAATATCCAGGATCCGCTGAGCCGTATCGACGGCGTCGGTCAGGTGGACGCCTACGGCTCGCAGTATGCGATGCGCATCTGGCTCGATCCCGCCCGGCTGATCGCCTATTCGCTGACCACCGACGACGTGGTGAGCGCCATCGAGGCGCAAAACGCCCAGGTCGCGGTCGGCCAGGTAGGCGGCCTGCCCTCGGTGGATAAGCAGGCGCTGAACGCCACGGTAAATGCGCAGTCGCTGCTGCAAACGCCAGAGCAGTTCAAAGCCATCACCCTGAAGAGCAACCCCGACGGCTCGGTGGTGACGCTAAGCGACGTGGCGCAGGTGGCGCTGGGCGCGGAGAAATATGATTATCTCAGCCGCTACAACGGCCAGCCCGCCTCCGGGCTCGGCATCAAGCTCGCCTCCGGCGCCAACGAGATGAACACCGACAAGCTGGTGCGCCAGCGGGTGGAAGAGCTGTCGCACTTTTTCCCGCACGGGCTGGAAGCCAAAGTCGCCTATGAAACCACGCCGTTCGTCAAAGCCTCGATTATCGACGTAGTGAAAACCCTGCTCGAGGCGATCGTGCTGGTGTTCGGCGTGATGTATCTGTTTATGCAAAACTTTCGCGCCACGCTGATCCCGACCATCGCGGTGCCGGTGGTGCTGCTCGGCACCTTCTCGGTGCTCTACGCCTGCGGCTTCAGCATCAACACCCTGACGATGTTCGCCATGGTGCTCGCTATCGGCCTGCTGGTGGACGACGCCATCGTGGTGGTGGAGAACGTCGAGCGCATCATGAGCGAAGAGGGTCTGTCGCCGCGCGCCGCGACGCGCAAGTCGATGGGGCAAATTCAGGGCGCGCTGGTGGGCATCGCGCTGGTGCTGTCGGCGGTGTTCGTGCCGATGGCCTTCTTCGGCGGCACGGTCGGCGCTATCTACCGCCAGTTCTCGATTACCATCGTCTCGGCGATGGTGCTGTCGGTGCTGGTGGCGATGATCCTCACGCCGGCGCTATGCGCCACGCTGCTGAAGCCGCTGCCGCCAGACGGGCATCACCAGCGTCGCGGCTTCTTCGGCTGGTTCAACCGCCACTTCAACCGCAACGCCGACCGCTACGAGCGCGGCGTGGCAAGCATCCTGCTAAAGGGCGGCCGCTGGCTGCTGCTCTATCTCGCCATTATCGGCCTGATGGCGTTCCTGTTTATCCGCCTGCCGACCTCGTTTCTGCCGCTGGAAGATCGCGGCGTTTTCCTCACCCAGGTGCAGCTGCCGCCGGGCGCCACGCTGCAGCAAACCTCCAGCGTGGTGGCGCAGGTGGAGAACTACTATATGACCCAGGAGAAAGAGAACGTGCTGTCGGTGTTCTCTACCATCGGCTCAGGGCCGGGCGGCAACGGTCAGAACGTGGCGCGGCTGTTTGTGCGCCTGAAAGACTGGGAGGAGCGGTCGGGCGCGGATCGCACTTCGTTCGCGATTATCGACCGCGCCACCAAAGCCTTCCGCGCGATTAAAGAAGGACGCGTCATCGCCAGCAGCCCGCCGGCGATCACCGGCATGGGCAGCTCCTCCGGCTTTGATATGGAGCTGCAGGATCACGCCGGTATCGGCCACGTTCAGCTGATGGCAATGCGCGATAAGCTGCTGGCGATGGCGGAGAGCGATCCCGCGCTGTCGCGGGTGCGTCACAACGGCCTCGACGACAGTCCACAGCTGCAGATCGATGTCGATCAGCGCAAGGCGCAGGCGCTGGGCGTCTCAATCGATACCATCAACGATACCCTGACCACCGCCTGGGGCTCGACCTATGTCAACGACTTCCTCGACCGCGGACGCGTGAAGAAGGTATACGTGCAGGCCGCGCCGCAGTACCGCATGCTGCCGAACGATATCAATCAATGGTACGTGCGCAACAGCAGCGGCGGCATGGTGCCCTTCTCCGCCTTCGCCACCAGCCGCTGGGAGACCGGCTCGCCGCGTCTGGAGCGCTATAACGGCTATTCGTCGATCGAGATCGTTGGCGAGGCGGCGTCGGGCGTCAGCAGCGGCACGGCGATGGACGCGATGGAGCGGCTGGTGGCGCAGCTGCCGCTCGGCGTCGGCTTCCAGTGGACAGGCGCCTCTTATCAGGAGCGCCTGTCGGGTTCGCAGGCGCCTGCGCTCTACGCCATTTCGCTGCTGGTGGTGTTTCTCTGCCTGGCGGCGCTCTACGAGAGCTGGTCGATTCCCTTCTCGGTGATGCTGGTGGTGCCGCTCGGCGTGGTGGGCGCGCTGGTGGCCACCTGGCTGCGCGGGCTGGAGAACGACGTCTATTTCCAGGTTGGGCTGCTGACGGTGGTGGGGCTTTCCGCTAAGAACGCCATTCTGATCGTGGAGTTCGCCAACGAGATCAACAGCAAAGGCGGCGAGCTGGTAGAGGCGACGCTTAGCGCCGCGCGCCAGCGTCTGCGCCCGATCCTGATGACCTCGCTGGCCTTTATCTTCGGCGTGCTGCCGATGGCCATCAGCGCGGGCGCCGGCTCCGGCAGCCAGCACGCAGTCGGCACCGGCGTGATGGGCGGCATGATCTCCGCGACCCTGCTGGCGATCTTCTTTGTGCCGCTGTTCTTTGTGCTGGTGCGCCGCCGCTTCCCGCTGAAGGCGAAGCCGCACGACTAAGCGCCAAAAATTAAGGCAGCCACCGAGGTGGCTGCCTTGTATTACTGTGTGTGGTCAGAATCAGAGCAAGGGGGACAGGTCCTGCTGTGTTCGCTGCCGGTTACTTGTTGCGTAACATCGCGGCGATGAATTCTTTCCAGTTCCCCATTTCAGCGTCAATCATATAAACCCTCTCTTATTGTGCTGCCGATTTTACGCATAAATTTTCGACAAGTGAATACGGTTACACCTGTTTTCACTATCGGCAAAGGCGATTAATGACCTGAGTTTTTTGGATCTGCTAGCTGACGCACATTTCAGCAATGACGGGGATCAGGCGGGAGAAAAGGCGGTTATAACGGACCAGACGGTCTGAATTTCACTTAAGATAATTCTTAACATGATCATGATAAACCGCGTGACAATTGCCGGTACTAATGAAAGCGGTTACTAAGACTAATCTTAATGATTTTATTTCGGTAATTTCGCCGCTTTTGCCCTCTCGGCGCTTAGCAGCCAAATACTCTGTGATAAACTGGCGCACTCTTTTTTTCTGGACGAGGAAGCCTGATGACAGCGCAGTGGGTGATGTACGGCATTAAAAATTGCGACACGATAAAAAAAGCGCGCCGCTTTTTAGAGGCCGCCGACATCGACGTTGAGTTTCATGATTACCGCGCCAGCGGGCTGAACGATGCGCTGCTGATGCAGTTTATCGATCAGCTAGGCTATCAGACGCTGCTTAACACGCGCGGCACCACCTGGCGCAAGCTGCCGGAAGCGGAGCGCGAAGCCGTTATCGACAGCAGCAGCGCCAGCGCGCTGATGCTGGCACACCCCGCCGTTATCAAGCGTCCCGTACTGCGCGCGCCAGACGGCTCGCTGCTGGTCGGCTTCAGCGAAGCCGCTTATCAGGCGTTTATTCAGGAGAAGTCATAACATGTTCTGTCCGGTTATCGAACTGACGCAGCAGCTGATCCGCCGTCCCTCGCTGAGCCCGGACGACGCAGGCTGTCAGGCGCTGCTGATCGCGCGTCTGGAAGCGATTGGCTTTCATGTTGAGCTGATGCACATCGACGACACGCTCAACTTCTGGGCGACGCGCGGCCAGGGCGAAACGCTGGCGTTCGCCGGTCATACCGACGTGGTGCCGCCGGGCGACGCCAGCCGCTGGATCAACCCACCCTTCGAGCCCACCATTCGCGACGGCATGCTGTTTGGCCGCGGCGCGGCGGATATGAAAGGGTCGCTGGCGGCGATGGTGGTCGCCGCCGAGCGCTTTATCGCCGCGCATCCCAACCACAAAGGCCGCCTGGCGTTTTTGATCACCTCCGACGAAGAGGCGAGCGCGAAAAACGGCACGGTGAAAGTGGTGGAGCGTCTGATGGCGCGCCGTGAGCGTCTCGATTACTGCCTGGTCGGCGAACCCTCCAGCACTGAAGTGGTGGGCGACGTGGTGAAAAACGGCCGCCGCGGCTCGATGACCGCTAACCTCACCATTCACGGCGTGCAGGGCCATGTCGCCTATCCCCATCTGGCGGACAACCCGGTACACCGCGCGCTGCCGGCGCTTAACGCGCTGGTCGCCACCGAGTGGGATCGCGGCAATGAATTTTTCCCGCCCACCAGCATGCAGATCGCCAACGTGCAGGCCGGCACCGGCAGCAACAACGTTATCCCGGGCGAGTTTTTCGTGCAGTTCAATTTCCGCTTCAGCACCGAACTCACCGACCAGATGATCAAGGATCGCGTGGCGGCGCTGCTCGACAGCTACCAGCTGCGCTATACGCTGGAGTGGGTGGTGTCCGGTCAGCCGTTCCTGACCTCGCGCGGCAGGCTGGTCGACGCCGTGGTTAAGGCGGTATCGCACTATAATGAAATTAAGCCGCAGCTGCTGACCACCGGCGGCACCTCAGACGGGCGCTTTATCGCGCGGATGGGCGCGCAGGTGGTGGAGCTTGGCCCGGTGAATGCCACCATTCACAAAATCAATGAGTGCGTGAAGGCCGCCGATCTACAGACGCTGAGCCGCATGTATCAGCGCATTATGGAACAGCTGGTCGCCTGATCGCGATCGAGAGGAGCAGGCAAATGGAATTTATCAAAGAGTACTGGTGGATCCTGGTGATCCTGTTGCTGGTTGGCGTGCTGATGAATGTGTATAAAGATCTGAAGCGCATCGACCATAAAAAATATATGGCGAACAAGCCCGACCTGCCGCCGCATCGCGACTTTAACGATAAGTGGGACGATGACGACAACTGGCCGAAGAAGAAGTAACCCAACGGCTTAGCGGCGTCAGCGCCCGACAACGCCCTCGCCTGCGCGAGGGCGTTTTTACATCATCATAATCACATCGTCGTCGCCGGGCTTCGCGCCGCTCAGCGCCTCGTCGAAATAGCGCTTCGGCACGGTGTAGTGCAGATGCTTCAGCGCCAGCGCCATGCTGCGATCGTCAACCGCGTGCGGCAGATCCTCAATGATATCGAGGGTGACGTCGCCGCCCAGTGCGGTGAGCCGCTGCGCCGCCTGTTCGGCATGCTGCATCGGGATCTGCTCGTCATACTCGCCGTGGATCAGATGGATGGTGGTACGGGTCGTGGCGTTTTCCGGCAGCGTGGCGTAGCGGCCGCTAAACGCCACCACGCGTCCCGCCAGATCCGGCTGCGCCTTGACGCCCTCCAGCACCATGGTGCTGCCCTGCGAAAACCCCACCAGCGCCGTGGCATCGGCAGCGACGCCGCTTTGCGCCTGCCAGTGCCGCACCGAATCGACGAACTGCGGCAGCACCGCGTTGATGCGCTGCTGCTCGCTCTGATCGTGCTGCGCGGTTTCGCTGAACCAGTAGTGGCCAGGTGCCGGCGCGCCGACTGCGACTACCTGCGCCTGCGGGAACTCGCGCGCGAACCAGCCGCCCAGCTGCGCCATGGAGTGCGGATTATCGCCGACGCCGTGATAGAGCAGGAACAGCTGTTGTGCAGCCGCGCTCGGCTGCTGAACAATAACGTATTGCAGTGTCATATCGACCTCCTCAGATCACTATACGCCGCCCTGAGCAGAGCGCTATCGGGAAAATTTGAACGACTTTGTGGATTTATTCCACTTGCTGTCGCAGCAGAGAGGCGCGCGCGGCGTCCCATTCGCTCAGCGCCGCGGCGGCGTCCAGCCGCAGCCTGGCGACAAGCGCCTTGCGGCCTGCCAGCCCGGCCTGCTGCGCCACATCACCGAGATCCGCCTGCGGCTGCAGCACGGCCTGCAGCAGCGGGGAAACGGCGACGCGGTCGGCGAGGCGCTGCAGCACCGGCAGCGTCGCCTCCAGCGGCCGCTGCGCCCAGGCGAACCCCGCCGCCAGCCAGGCATCTTCGTCATTAAAAGGGGAAAAGGTTTCTGGCAGCGCGATCGGCTCGGCAATCTGCTGACGTAGCTGCGGCCAGTCGCGCGCCAGCCCCGCCGCCGCACGCTGCTGCAGCGCCCTGCCTGCGGGCGTCAGCGCGCGTATCGCCATCGCTGCATAGCAGCCGCTGCTCGCCTCGCGCTGCGTGCCGATGCGCGCCAGGGTAAAGCCGCAGGCGCGCCAGAAGGCCCACAGCGCCTCGGTATAGCCGAAGCTGACAGAGAGAAAATCCACCTCCTGCTGCGCCTGCACGGCGGCCACCAGCGCCTGGCCGATACCCTGCCTGCGCTGCTCCGCCGCCACCGCGATACGGCTGATGCGACGAGAGCGCAGCGTCGCCGCCTCAACGAAGCCGGCGTGCGCCGCCAGCGACTGCGCCACCAGATTGCCGCGCGGCCGCCGCCTGCCCGCCCAGACCGCCTGCGCCAGTTCAGGCGTTAAGCCGCCCTCTTCCACCAGCCAGAGCGCGCCCTGCAGCGCGGGCGCGTCGCCGCTCAGCCACAGCGTCATGCCGGGCGCATCCATTAAGCGCCGCAGGTCGAGCGGCGAGGTGCGGTAGTGGGCGCTGGCCAGCAGACGGTAAGCCGCCTCCGGCAACGTGGCATCGTGCCGCCAGGCGTCGGCGGGCATCCGGCGCGGCGCAGTGTGCGACGAGGCAGGCGCCGGAATGGCGTCTTCAAACAGCAGCGCCTGATTGAGCCAGGCTTCCAGCGGATCCTGACGCGACCAGCGCAGCGGCTCGTCCAGCGTAAAGTAACACACCCGCGGCAGCCCGGCGCAGAACTTGAGAATAAAGCCGCGTCCGGTGCCCTCGTAGCCCTGCACCGTGGTGGTCAGCAGCACGCGCGGGAAGCGTGCCACCAGCGCGCTCAGCAGCGGCGTCGGGATGGCGGCGGCCTCATCGACGATCAGCCAGTCAGCCGCAAGGTCGGGCTGGGCGAGAATGGCGTCCGGCGCCATAAAATGAAAAGCGTCGCCGGCGAAGCGCGCCAGCACTTCGGTGGAGGCCCTGGCGGGCGCGGCGATCGGCGTGCCGGGAATCTGCCGCGCCAGCATGCCGGCCAGCGCCGACTTGCCGCGTCCGCGCGGCGCGGTCAGCACCGCGACGCCGGGCGCCATCGTCAGCAGCTGCTGCAGAATCGCCTGCTGCTGCTGCGGCGCGCGGCACTGCCAGTCAGGCATCTCAGCCAGCGGCGCGATACGCGGCGGCGCATCCTGACGCAGCAGCGCCACGCTGGGATCGGCAAGCAGCGTCTGCTGCAGATGGCGGATAAAGTTCGGCGTGGCGATGGGTTCAGCGACGTCGGCCCAGCGCAGGCTGTCCTGGTCCGGCTGCTGCGCCCAGCGCAGCCAGGGCGGTGTGAGCAGCAGCAGCCAGCTTCCGGCGCGCAGCGCGCCCGCCAGCGCGGCGAAGGCTTCAGCATGAAAGCCGCGGCGCGCGTCGAAAAGGGCGTAGGTGAACTCGCGGCCGAGCAGCGTGCGCAACGCCGCTGGCGCGCAGCGAGGGAGATCGTCGATCGGCGCGTCGCCGACCAGCAGCCAGTCGCCCGGCAGGCCGGCGCGCCATTCCGCGGCGCGCGCCAGGCACCACTCCGGCTCGCCGCTGATGACGCAGAGCCGCCTGACGCCTGCCTGCTGCATCTGGCGGCCGAGCTGTTCAGGCGACATCAGTTAGCGGCGAAGGTGTTGCACTGTCCGGGATCGCCGCTGTCGAATCCGCGTTTAAACCAGCTGTAGCGCTGCTCTGAGGTGCCGTGGGTAAAGCTGTCGGGCACTACGCGTCCCTGGCTGCGCTGCTGCAGGCGATCGTCGCCGATAGCCTGTGCCGCATCCAGCGCCTGCTGCAGGTCGCCGGTCTCCAGCCAGTTGTCTTTGCTGACGTAGTGGCCCCAGACGCCGGCGAAGCAGTCCGCCTGCAGCTCCATCTTCACCGACAGGTGATTGATCTGCGTCTGGCTGGCGCCCTGCTGCATCTCGCGCACTTTCGGCTCGATGCCGAGCAGCTTCTGCACGTGGTGTCCCACCTCGTGCGCCACCACGTAGCCCTGCGCGAACTCGCCGCCTGCGCCGAGCTTGTTTTTCATCTCATCGTAGAACGAGAGGTCGATATAGACGCGCTGATCCGCCGGGCAGTAGAACGGCCCCATCGCCGTCTGGCCGGTGCCGCAGCGGGTCTGGGTCGCGCCGCGATACATCACCAGCGTCGGCGCGACGTACTCTTTGCCCATCTGCTGGAACAGCTTGCTCCAGGTATCTTCGGTTGAGGCGAGAATGACGCGGGTGAATTTCGCCGCTTCATCGTCGTTGGCGCTGACGCGCTGCTGCTGCTGGCTGGTGGGCGCGACGTCGCCCCCGGTGAGCAGCCCCGTCAGGTCGTAGCCGTAATAGCCAGCGATCGCCACCACCACTAACAGGATGATGCCGCCTTTTCCACGCGGAATACGGATCTGGCGTCCGCCGCCATAGGCCGGAGATTGATCCCGGCGATCTTCAACATTGTCGCTCTCGCGACGTCCTTGCCAGCGCATATCCTGCTCCTGATTACGAGTGTCTGCTGATTTTAGTTGCGCGGCGAGACAACTACCAGCCTTGCGGCCAAATGAAAAAGGAGAGCCGTGGCTCTCCTCTCTTTCTGTTGCAGACGCGTTTAACTCAGTCGAGCTTCACGCCCAGGCGCTGCGCCACCTCTTCATAGGCTTCGATCAGGCCGCCGAGGCTCTGGCGGAAACGGTCTTTGTCCATTTTGTCCAGGGTCTGCTTGTCCCACAGGCGCGCGCCGTCTGGCGAGAACTCGTCGCCCAGCACCACTTCGCCGTTGAACAGGCCGAACTCCAGCTTGAAGTCGACGAGGATCAGGCCGGCGTCGTCAAACAGCTTGCTCAGCACCTCGTTAGCCTTGAAGGTCAGCTCCTGCATGCGCGCCAGATTCGCCTTGCTCACCCAGCCGAAGGTTTCGCAGTAGGATTCATTGACCATCGGGTCGTGCTTCGCGTCATCTTTCAGAAAGAGATCGAACAGCGGCGGATTGAGGATCATGCCCTCTTCCACGCCGAGACGTTTAACCAGCGAGCCCGCCGCGCGGTTGCGCACCACGCACTCCACCGGCACCATCTCCAGCTTTTTCACCAGCGCTTCGTTGTCGGAGAGCAGCGCTTCCATCTGGGTCGGAATGCCCGCTTCCTGCAGTTTGGTCATGATGAAATGGTTAAACTTGTTGTTGACCATCCCTTTGCGATCGAACTGCTCGATTCGGGCGCCGTCGCCTGCTGACGTATCGTTGCGGAATTCGAGTACCAGCAGATCCGGGTTGTCGGTGCTGTATACGGTTTTCGCTTTACCGCGATACAACTCAGCTCGCTTTTGCATCTTGTTAACTCCAGACTTAGAAATTTCGGGTGTTCTGCGGCGGCGGGCCGCTGCGGGGATTGCCGCGACGCAATCGTTTACTTCGCCGCGCGCTATTATGCCAGAGACGAAAAAAAAAGGCCGGAGAATCTCCGGCCCTGAGGCGATTTATTTGTTGAGTGCCGCCTGGAACACGGCCACCAGCGCATCATTCTGCGACTGGGTGAGCACGTGGCCCTTGGGATCGATAAACTGCAGGCTGCTGCGGTTGTCCAGGTCGCCGACCTGCACTTTGTAGTCGCCGTTCGGCAGTTCAGGATCTTTCGCGCCGACATCATCCCACGCGCCGCTGCCCGGCGATTTGTAGGTGACGTTCAGGCTGCCCTGCGAGCGGTTGCTGTCGGTGACTTCCATGCCGACGCGCTTCATCGCCTGCGGCAGACGCTGCCAGGCGACGTTGAACGGCGTGCGCAGCACCAGCATCGGCAGGCCGGTGTCATCCGCGCCGCTCTGCACGTCGATGCTGCCGCTGGCGCGGCCCGCCGCTGCGTTTTCGCTGGCGACGTCGATCTTGTCCAGACCGGCGCTGATGGCATTAAGCATCTGTGCGGTGTAGCGCTGGATCTGCACCGGCGCGGTGACCGCTTTGCCTTCCTGCTGCAGCTCGAGCAGGCGCACCGTCAGCACCTGCTGATAGCTCTGCGACTGCACGCTGATCTCGTAGCGGCCGCGATACTGATTGTCTTCGTCGGCGCGGTTCCACTGCACCCAGTCGGTGGTCAGCTGCTGACGCGCGTCGTTGCGCTGCGCCACAGGGAAGTTGCTGGATGCCACCACTTTGTTCACCTGCGACCAGACCGAGCCGCGGTTGTTATCCACCATCAGCACGCCGGTGTTGCCGGTAAACTGCGCGCGCGCACCGTTTACCAGCGCCAGCGGCTGCGCCGGCGGACGAATGTCGAGCTGCTTGCCGACGTTACCGCTGGCGGCGGCGTGCGGCACGTCGTAATCGCCGTGCGCCACCGGCAGGATCATGCCCGCCGGGGCTTTCAGGTCCTGCAGTTCGCTGGCCTGTAAATAGGACTCGTCACCGCTGACCTGACGCTTATAACGCTGATCGCTTGAGCACGCGGTTAACAGCATCGCGGTAGAGAGCGCCACGACGGTCGCAACCGCTGAGCGCTTTACAGAATGATTCATTGAAACTCCCTAACTTATCGCAAACCCGCTTTAATCAGCGCCTGCTCAACTTTTGGTATGGCCGCTGAGGTCAGCGGCGTCATCGGCAGACGCAGCGTGTCACTGGCGATTAATCCTAACTGTTTCGCCGCCCATTTGACCGGGATCGGATTGGGTTCACAGAAAAGCGTCTGGTGCAGATGCATCAGACGCTGATTGAGGCGACGCGCCTCGGCAAAATTACCCTGCTGCGCCAGCGCGCAAAGCTCGGCCATTTCGCGTGCGGCGATGTTGGCGGTGACCGAAATCACGCCTTTGCCGCCCAGCTGCATCAGGTCGAGCGCGCTGGCGTCGTCGCCGCTGACAATAATAAAGTCCTCATCGACCAGTGCTTGGATCTGACTAACGCGTGATAAGTTCCCGGTGGCCTCTTTGATTCCGATAATATTTTTGATTTCAGCGAGGCGCGCGACGGTCTCTGGCAGCATGTCGCAGCCGGTGCGTGAGGGGACGTTGTATAACATTTGCGGCAGCGCCGTGCTCTGCGCGATCGCTTTAAAGTGCTGGAACAACCCTTCCTGCGTCGGACGGTTGTAGTAGGGCGTGACGGTCAGGCAGCCGACTACGCCGCTGTTCTCGAAACGTTTGGTGAGAGAGATGCCTTCTGCGGTGGCGTTGGCGCCGGTTCCGGCGATCACCGGAATGCGGCCGTCCGCCAGTTCAAGCGTCAGCATCACCACGTCGCCATGCTCTTCATGGCTCAGGGTCGCGGATTCGCCGGTGGTGCCGACAGAGACGATCGCCGCGGTGCCGCTGGCGACATGATAATCAATCAGTTTTTTCAGACTCGCACGGCAGACATTACCTTTGTCATCCATTGGCGTAACGAGTGCAACAATACTTCCCGTGAACATTGGCGATCCCCTCGACAAACAAGTGCTTCATGGTACGTTTTACTTCTGTTGAAAAGCAAGCAGGCCACGCCCCTCCTGCGCTTGTCAGCAGTTTTTTTTATGTTTACCTTATGGTTATTAGCGAATGAACAGGAAATCCTACTTTGCCGCAGTCTCAACCCCACCATTTGGTGATCACCGCACTGGGTGTTGACCGTCCGGGTATCGTCAATACCATTACCCGACACGTCAGCAGCTGTGGGTGCAATATCGAAGACAGCCGTCTCGCCATGCTCGGGGATGAGTTCACCTTTATTATGCTGCTCTCCGGCAGCTGGAACGCCATCACGCTGATCGAATCGACCCTGCCGCTGAAAGGCGCGGAGCTGGAGCTGCTGATCGTGATGAAGCGCACCCGCGCCACCACGCGTCCGCCGATGCCGGCAACAGTCTGGGTGCAGGTCGAGGTGCCGGATTCGCCTCATCTGATTGAGCGCTTCACCGATCTGTTCGACAAACACGCGATGAACATCGCCGAACTCGGCTCGCGTATTAAACCGGGTCAGGCGGATCAGACGCCGACGCTCTATATTCAAATAACGGCGCACAGCCCGGCGGGCGTTGGCGACTCCCAGTTTGAACAGGCGTTTTACGCGCTGTGTCGCGAGCTTCACGCCGACGGCACGCTGCGTTTCTATAGCCTGGACGACAACGACGCGGCGACGCTGCAGGCTGCACGCTAAGCTGTAACTGAGCCGGGGCTATTCCTCCACATCACTGAAGTCTGGCTATGTGGCGCAATATCCCCTGATGGCGACTCTCCGCCGGCGCTGTTCGCCAGCCGGTCTGTCGCCCACAGCACAAAGAAAAAAATGGAGAGTAGTGATGAATCCACTGAAAGCCGGTGATACCGCACCGAAATTTAGCTTGCCCGACCAGGATGGCGAACAGGTAAATTTAACCGACTTCCAGGGACAGCGCGTTCTGGTCTATTTCTACCCGAAAGCGATGACGCCGGGATGCACCGTGCAGGCCTGCGGCCTGCGCGACAATATGGATGAGCTAAAGAAAGCGGGCGTAGAAGTGCTGGGCATCAGCACCGATAAACAGGAAAAGCTGTCGCGTTTCGCCGAGAAAGAGCTGCTGAACTTTACGCTGCTCTCTGATGAAGATCATCAGGTCTGTTCGGCGTTCGGCGTCTGGGGCGAAAAGTCCTTTATGGGCAAAACCTACGACGGTATCCACCGCATCAGCTTCCTGGTGGGCGCCGACGGCACCATTGAAAAGGTATTCGACGATTTTAAAACCTCCAACCACCACGATATCGTGATGGATTACCTGAAGTCGGCATAACGCGGCGCGGATGCGGCTTACCGCCGCATCCGCTTTACGGCGTCAGGCTGCCCAGCAGCGGCGTCTGCGCCCCCGCCACCCGCACGCAGTTACGCCCGTCGTGTTTGGCCTGATAGAGCGCGGCGTCCGCCTGCTTCAGGCTCAGTTCCTGCGACGTCTCTTCCCCCTGCCAGACGGCGACCCCCGCCGACAGCGTAATGGTGCCGACATCCGCTATCCACCCCTCGGCGACGCTGATGCGTATGCGCTCGGCGATGCGGCGCGCCTCTTCGATATCGGTCAGCGGCAGCAGCATCAGAAACTCTTCGCCGCCGTTGCGGCAGACCACGTCGCTCTGACGCGCGCTGGCGCTTAGCGTCTGCGCCACCTGTTTAATCACGCTGTCGCCAACGTCGTGTCCCCAGCTGTCGTTGACCCGCTTAAAGTGGTCGATATCCAGCGCCAGCACGGCAAACGGCTGATGCATGGTCTGATAGAAGTCGAGCACCGCACTCAGCCCGCGTCGGTTGAGCAGTTGGGTCAGCGGATCGGTCTGCACCTCTGACTTCAGACGGCCGATCTTGTCCTGCACCAGCCCGATGCCGGTCAGCAGCGCGCGCTTGACCTGCGCCGCCTCAAAATACCAGGCGTGGATAGCGCTCAGCTCTTTCGACACCCCCGGCGCATCCATCTGACGCGCCCTGCGCGCCAGTTGCCAGAGCGGCAGCGCGATCAGCCGCGCCAGGATCACCGCGACCAGCAGCGTCAGCAGCGCGAAGGGCACCGAATGCTTCAGCACCTGCATCAGCAGGCCGGAGAGCGGCTCGAGCGTGACGGCGGTCGGCTTCAGCGCCACCACCGTCCAGCCGGTGGTCGGCACCACCGCATAGCCCGCGAGACGCGCCGGCTCGCCCGCCTGCTGTAGCTGCAGCGATCCGTTGGTGTTCTCGTCGCGCCCGTTGAGCAGCGCGGGCAGCGTTTTGCCAATCAGCTGGCCGTTCTGGTGATAAATCACCTGGCTGGCGCTGTCCAGCACGAAGACGCTGGTGCCGTCGCGGTAGTACTGCTCGCCCAGCAGCGTATTCAGGATGCTTTTCTTTTTCAGGTAGATGGTGCCGCCCACATAGCCGAGATAGCGCCCGTCACGGCCCCAGACTGGCCAGGAGACAAAGATAATCAGGTTGTTGGCCGCCGAAATGGTCGGTCGGCTGATCGCCGGCTGGCGCGCGCTCAGCGCCTCGCGCGAGGCGTCGCTGGTCAGGTGCATGCCCTGCAGCATCAGGGACTCAGGCGAAATCGCCTTAACCACGCCGTTGACGTCCACCACCGCCACCGAGTTGAAGCTGCTGGTCTGCTCGCGCAGGCGATCGACCTCCTGACGCAGCAGCGCGGGATTATTGAAATCGTCGCCCAGCAGTCTGGCGCTGTAGTGCAGCTGCGACTGCGCCAGCTGAAAGAAGATTTCCGTGGTGGAGGCGAGCTTGGTGGCGTAGGCGCGGTTCGCCTCCAGCGTGCTGTCGATCAGCGCCATGCGCTGCACGCGCCAGGTGGCGTAGAGCGCGTTGGTTAGCGTCACCACGATGCTGACGATAGCGAGCAGTGCGATAAGCGTGCGCAGATCGGCTCGGGGTCGCAGGCGCATTAGCATAGCGCGCCCGCCGCAAAAGATAAGTACATGCTGAAAGGCCTGAGAATGTTGTTATTGTTGGATGTCATCTGCCCTGGTGAGGCAAGCCGCCAGTGTACACCCTGCCGCTCGCCTGAGCACCTTTCCAACTGTTACATTCTCAGAAAGTCGTTACCGACGCCTGGCGCTAATCGATCAGGCCGTGCCGATCGTAAAACGGCCAGGGGCCGGAATAGTCGCCGATGGCGCACTGGTGCGTCACCATGCCCTGCTCCGGCTGCCAGCGGTGCAGCAGAAAGCCCGGCGGCTCCATAGTGAAATGGGCCGGACCGTCCGGCTGCAGATCAAAGGCGACCTGATGGGAAACGCCCGGCGCGCAGACCGCCAGCGTGCCGGCGAAGCGCGTTTGCAGGCTGCGGTGCAGGTGGCCGCACAGCACGCGCTCGACCTGAGGATAACGGGCGACCACCGCCGCCAGCGCGTCGGGGTTGCGCAGCCGCTGGCGATCCATATGGTCGATACCGCAGATAAACGGCGGATGATGCAGCATCACCAGCGTCGGCGCGTCGGGTTCGCGCGCCAGGTTCTCCTCCAGCCACGCCAGCTGATACTCGTCGACGTAGCCCCAGGGCTGACCCGGCACGCTGGAGTCAAGCGCCAGCAGCTTCAGCGGCCCGACCCTGAGCGGCCAGTTGAGCGTGGCGCCGTGCTGCAGATAGTCGTGATCGGCAAAGACCGCGCGCAGCGCCTGGCGGTCGTCATGGTTGCCCGGCATCAGGCGGAACGGCAGCTGCAGACGGCGCAGCGCCAGACGCAGCGTCTGATACTCCTCCACCGTGCCGAAATCCACCAGATCGCCGGTGATCACCACCATATCCGGCTGCGGCCGCAGCGCGTTAAGGGTGTCGATGGCGCGCAGCAGCGCGGCCTGAGTATCGACTTTTTTATAGGACAGGCGTCCATTCGCCTTGATATGCAGATCGCTGATCTGCGCGATCAGCGTGGGTTTGTCGCACACAATACTCTCCTTAATAGCCGCTAAAATTCAGCGCGGCGCGCGGCGCCAGCGTCCAGGTGACGCGCTGCCCGGCGTGCCAGGCCTCCCGCGCGTGGCGCTCGACCTGAATCGGCGCGGCGAGCCCGATGTCGATCTGCAAACGCTGCGCCGCACCCAAAAAGGTGCTGCCGACGATATAGCCATGGCGCGCGTAGCGGTTGTCCTCCGCCAGCAGAATATCCTCCGGACGGCAGAACTGACGCGGCGCGCCGTGGGCGTCGGTTTCAACGCAGTTAATCGCGCCGACGAAATCGGCGACGAAGCGCGTCGCCGGGCGCTGATAAATCGCCTGCGGCGTGTCGATCTGGGCGATGCGCCCCTGCTCCATCACCGCGATGCGATCGCCGAGCGCCATCGCCTCCTGCTGATCGTGCGTGACGTAAACCGCCGTGATGGCGAGCTGTTTCAGCAGCGCGCCGATCTCCAGCCGCAGGCGCTCGCGCAGTCTGGCATCGAGCGCCGCCAGCGGCTCGTCGAACAGCAGCACTTTAGGCCGGGCAGCTAAGGCGCGCGCCAGCGCCACGCGCTGCTTTTGACCGCCGGAGAGTTTGTCGATGGCGCGGTTCGCCAGCGCGCTGAGATCCACCAGCGCCAGCATCTCTTGCACGCGCGCGTCACGCTCGGCGCGCGCCACGCCCTGCACCTTCAGCCCGTACGCGACGTTCTGCGCCACGTTCATATTGGGGAACAGCGCGTAGTTCTGAAACACCATGCCGACGTTGCGCTTCTCAATCGGCAGCGCGGTGACGTCGCGATCGTCGAACCACACCTCGCCGCCCGCGTCGCTGCTTTCCAGCCCGCTGATGATGCGCAGCGTAGTGGTCTTGCCGCAGCCCGACGGACCGAGCAGCACCAGAGTTTCGCCGGCGTGCACGGTGAGGTCGAGCGGGTGCAGCGCGGTGTGTTGATGAAAGCGGCGCGAGCAGCCGCGCAGCGTGACGGTAACAGCGGCGTTATTCATGCCAGCTCCTTAACAGCGTTTCGCGTCGCCTGGCGCGTCAGCCAGTGATTGCAGGCGTTGAGCATCAGCAACAGCGGTAAAATCATTGCGATAAAGATCAGCGTGTAGGCCGATCCCACTTCCAGCCGCATCGAGGCGTAGCTGTCCGCCAGCCCGACCGGCAGGGTTTTGGTCAGCGGCGTGTGCAGCATCCAGGTAATATTGAACTCCCCCACCGACAGCGTAATTACCATAAAGGCGCCCGCCAGAATGCCGTTGCGGCAGTTGGGCACCACCACGGTGAAAAAGCGGCGCCAGAAGCCGGCGCCCAGGCTGGCGGCCGCCTCTTCCAGCCGCGGCAGCTGGATCGCCTGCATCACCGCCAGCACCGGCCGGATCATAAAGGGCAGCGTAAAGAGCGCGTGGCCGATCAAAATAAACAGCCAGCTGTCGCGCAGGCCGTTAAACCGACCGTAGAGCAGAATAATGCCGAGCGCGGTGGCGAGGCCCGGCAGCGCCACCGGCAGCATCAGACACTCTTCGACGCGCGCGGCCCAGCGCGGCGGCGCCTTCAGCAGCCCCCAGGCCGCAGGCACGCCGATCGCCAGCGTGACCGCCAGGCAGCAGAGCGCAATCAGCAGCGACAGCCAGAAGGTGTCGGCGTAGAGCGCCCACACCTGCGCGACCCACTTCAGCGTCAGGCCGCTGCGCAGGCCGATAAAATAGTTCTCCGTGACGCCCGCCAGCATCGACAGCACCACCGGCACGATCATAAACAGCGCCGTCAGCGTGGTGATGCTTGCCTGCAGATAAAACAGGGTGCGACGTTTCATCAGGCTTTCTCTCCCGCGCCGTGGGCTAAGGCGCGCGCCAGCATCAGCCCGAGCCAGGCGACCGCGCCCATCACCACCGACAGCGCCGCGGCGGTGGCGAAGTTGGCGTAGTTGGTGAACTCGCCGTAAATGGTCAGCGGCAGCACGTTCAGGCTGGTGCCGAGAGTAAAGGCGGTGCCGAAGGCGCCCATGCTGGTGGCGAAGCAGATCGCGCCGCTGGAGAGCAGCGCTGGCTTCAGGCCCGGCACGATAACGTCCCAGGTAATGCGCCACTGGCTGGCGCCCAGCGAGCGCGCCGCCTCTTCCAGCGAGCGATCGAGCTTTTCGCTCGCCGCCACCAGCGTGATAATGGCGCGCGGCAGCGAGAAGTAGAGATAGCCGATAAACAGGCCGCTGAGCGAATAGGCAAGCGTCCAGCGCTCATGGAACAGGCTGATGCTCAGCTGCGCCAGCAGCCCCTGGCGTCCCGCCAGCATCACCACCAGGAACCCCACCACCACGCCGGGAAAGGCGAGCGGAAAGGTCAGCAGCGCCAGCAGCGTGCCGCGTCCGGCGAAGCGCTGACGCGCCAGAAAACAGCCCACTACCGCGGCGATCAGCAGCGTCAGCAGCGTCACCGCCAGCGACAGCAGCAGGGTATTGAGCAGGCTTTGCAGATACTGCGGCTGGCCAATCGCCGTCCAGTAGCCGCTCTGCTGCGTGGTGCGGTCCGGCGAGAGGCCGACCCGCATCAGGCGGGCAAACGGCAGCAGCCAGAAGGCGGCGAAAAACAGCAGCGCCGGCAGCAGCATCCAGGGCCAGCGCGCGCCTGAACGCGTCCGACGGCGCAAGGCCGTCGGCGCGCGGCTGCGGGTGTCGAGCAGCGACATTAACGGATCTCGCTCAGGTAGCGCGCAGAGAAGGCTTTCTGCGCATCGGCCATCTGCTGGTAATCCACCGTGCGGGCGCGGGCGTAGTCGCTGTCAGGCAGAAACTTCGCCTTCGCCGCGGCAGACATCGCCGACGGGCGCACCGGGCGCAGATAGGCGTTGGCCCAGATCGCCTGTCCTTTATCCGACAGCACGTAGTCGATCACTTTCTTGCCGTTGGCGGCATGCGGCGCGTTTTTCACCAAGCTGATCACGTAGGGCACCGTGACCGTGCCCTCTTGCGGGATCACGAAGGCGACATTGGCGTGGTCTTTATACTTCGCGCGGTAGGCGTTGAAGTCGTAGTCGAGCAGGATCGGGATCTCGCCGGAAATCAGGCGCGCGTAGGCGGTCTGCTTCGGCACAATCGGCTGGTTGGCCTGCAGCTTTTTGAACCAGCTGAGCGCGGGCGTAAAATCCTGCAGGCTGCCTCCTTTCGCCTGGTTTACCGCCACGGCGGCGACGTAGCCGACGAAGGCGCTGGAGGGATCGAGATAGCCCACCATGCCTTTATATTCCGGCTTCAGCAGGTCGTCCCAGGAGGTCGGCAGCGGCGCGCCGCCCAGCGCGTCGACGTTGACCATAAAGCCCATAGTGCCGGAGTGCAGCGCCACCCACTTGCCGTCGGGATCTTTCATGCCAGCCGGGATCTGATCCCAGTGTGCCGGTTTGTAATCGGCGATAACGCCAGCGCCCGCCGCCTGAATGCCGAAGCTGACGCCGTAATAGACCACGTCCGCCACTGGATTACCCTGCTCGGCCACCATCTGCGCCAGCGCCTGGCCGGAATTTTTATTGTCCTGCGGCACCTGAATGCCGGTGTCGCGCGCAATGGCCTGCAGCTGCGTTCCCCAGTCCGCCCACTCCGGCGGACAGTTGTAGCAGATGGCGGTTTCCGCCGCGCTCGCCGTGCCGCAGGCAGCGAGCAGCGCCGCGGCGGTAATCAGTTTTATTTTGTTGTGCGTTGACATGTTGGTTTCCTGGTGTTGACGAAAGAAGAGCGCGGCGCAGGGGCGATGCTTTCGCCCAGCCGCAGATGGTGCGCCAGCAGGCGCGATCCGCCGCCGGCCTGTTGCAACAGCATGTCGATGGCGCAGGCGCCGAGCAGATCGCTGGGCTGCACCACCGAGGCGAGCGAGGGCGAGAGATGTTCCCCCGCCTCAATGCCGTCGAAGCCCATGACCGACAGCTGCGTCGGCACCGCGACGCCCGCCCGCGCGGCGGTGCCCATCAGGCTGATGGCCAGCAAATCGTTGCTGCAGATCACCGCCGTCAGCGGGTTCGCGCGCTGCAGACGCGGCAGCAGCAGCTGAAAGTCGGAGCGCGTGTGGCTCGGCATCTCAATCAGCGAGGAGGGTTTCAGGCCAGCCTGCTGCATGGCGTCGCAGTAGCCGAGAAAGCGCTGCTGCGCGCGATCCGACTGCCACACCGGCCCGGTGACCATGCCGATATGGCAGTGGCCCAGCGCCAGCAGATGCTGCGTGGCTTCGGCCATTGCGCGGCGGTTGTCGACGCACACGCTCGGCCATGCCGCGCTCTGCGGCACGTTGTGCGCCAGCACAAACGGCATCTGCGCTGCGGCAAGGGTCGGCAGCACGGCGCTGCGATCGGCGTCGGCCACCGTCAGCACCAGCCCGGCGACGCGCTGGCGCAGCATATGTTCGACGATCGCCGCTTCGCGTTCGGCCTGATAGTCGCTGGTGGCGATCAGCAGGCCAAAACCGGCCAGCCGCGCCTGACGCTCCATCGCCTGCAGCTGCTGCGCGAACACCGGATTCAGCAGCGAAGGCAGCAGCACTCCCAGCGTGGTGGAACTCTGAGTGCGCAGCTGACGCGCGATATGATTGGGACGAAAGCCCAGCTGTTGCGACGCCGCCAGCACGCGCTGCAGCGTAGCTGCCTTTAGCAGATGGGGATCGGAGAAGGCGCGCGCCGCCGTGGCGCGCGAGACGCCCGCCAGTTTTGCTACGCTGACTAAATCCGTCATATTCTCCCCTTATCCGCTGATGAGAACGATCTCACTGGCGGTCAAAGTAAAGAGAGTGTGTGACAGAACAATCGCAGCGGGATGACGGAGAGATGACAGCGGCGCGGCGCCGCCGTCGGAGAAAGGCTTACAGCATCAAAAAGGCGTAACCTTCGTTTTGCAGGGTCGCGACGGTGGTGCCGCTGGAAATGGTGTGGGTGACGCGCTGATCGATCCAGTCGCGCTGAAGGTTATGAAACGCCACCGACTGGTCGCAGATCGACACCTGCACGCCCGCTTTTTTCAGCTCGTCGATCAGCTTGAGGTTGGGGTTGTCCACGCCGTAGGCTTTATGAAACTGATCGTTGTTGAGCGCCGCCGGCACCGCATCGCTGTTGATCGACACCACGAACTTTAGCTGATCGAGCGGCACGCCTGCGGCGTAATAGAGGTTGGTAACGCGGGCGACGCGCTCCAGCCCCAGGTTCGGCTGACGGATATCCCCTTCGCTGCGGTTAATCTGGAAGACGATTTTATTGCTCAGGCCCGGTACGGTACCCGGTTTAAAAGCCGGGGTATCGACATAGTGAATTTTGCCGAATCCTTCAATCGCCGGCGTGCTCCAGAAGTCCGCTGGCTGGCTGCTGTTGCTGGCGAATTTGCCGCTCACTTTGTCATACAGTTCCGGCAGCTGTAACACATTGCCGCCGATAAAACCGGCTATTGCCGCCACCACAATATAGGCCGCTGGACGCATCGTTATTCTCCTGCTTGTTATTGTCGAAGTGTGATTACATCTGTAGCCATGCGTAACCCTGATTTTCCAGGGTGGAAACCGTGGTCGGGCTTGAGAGCGCATGGACGACCGATTTATCGATCCAGTCGTTGGGATAATGGTGGAACGCCACCGACTGATCGCAGACGGAAACCTTAACGCCCAGCTTATTCAGCTGGCCGATCAGCTTGAGGTTGGGATTGTCTATGCCGTAAAACTGTTTGAAGTGGGCGTTATCCAGCATCGCTGGCGTCGCGTCGCCGGTAACCGACACCACGAATTTCAGATCTTCCGCTGGCACGCCGGAGGCGACGTAAAGATTCACCACGCGCGCCACGCGCTCCAGGCCGAGATTGACGTCAGTCATCGCGCCGTCGCTGCGGGTGATCTGGAAAACGATTTTATTGCTCAGTCCCGCCACCGGCTTAAACGCGGCGTCCGGCTCGTAATGGATCTTGCCGTAGCCGTCGACGGCGGGCGTGCTCCAGAAGCCGTCAGGATCGCCTGGTTTGGCGGCAAAATGATTGACAACTTTTTGATAGAGCGCGCCGCTCTGGGTAACGCCCGCGCCAACAGCACCGCCGATAATGGCAATGAGCGCGTAAGATACAGCTGAACGCATAAATTTTTCTCCGGACAACAGCCTGTGGCTGACTCACATCCTGAATGGGGTGCGCTATCTATACCACAGCGGCAGCGCGGCAAAAGGGCGCGCCGCCGGCCGCCTGAGCCAGATTGATTTCAGATGGAATTATTAACTAAACTAATTAATGAAAGGGATCGATGGAGCCGGGCGTTGGGTCTGCTATCAAACTGGACCGGTTTAAACAGGTGAAAACTTTCGCTGATAAATTATGTAGCCAGCATTATGGACCAGCTATTCCTGCGGCCTGAATTATTCTGCACTTGCGACCATAAAATTTTTTAATTCTGGTCGCTACGCATGTGCAGATTTTCAGGCGTTTTTTTCAGAGTAAGCCTGGAAAAAAACATGCCACATTCAGTTTTTTTGAGCAAATTTACATATCTTTAATCGTGGCGGCTGTTGAAGCGCGCCTGAACAAGGCGACAACGAGTGATTTTTCGTCTGTCCGGCTTAATACGCAGCGAGCAACGGCACGTTTAATCGGCCCTGCGGCGCAGGTCTGCTTAACGCGCCTTTCGCAATGCCGAGAGAGGCCGCCTGTTAGCAACGTTCAATTTTTTGCTGCAAGCAGCCTTCAACGGCGCGCATGAATCGCGGCGCTGCCCGTTTCTTTCTCCAGAGGCTCTGGTTAAGATAGCGCGACGCCTCTTTTGCCCTGAAAAAGCACTCCCTACTTTGCAGGCCTCCGGGCTTCTCTACAGGATCCAGGCATGTTGAACCGGTTAAAGAAAACGCTAGTCGCCGCGCTGCTTCCCACGCTGATGCTGATGCCGCACGCGTCCGTCTGGGCTGACGTCAGCGATTCGCTGCCCGATATGGGCACCACTGCAGGCTCAACGCTCTCCATCGGACAGGAGATGCAGATGGGCGATTTTTATGTGCGCCAGCTGCGAGCCAGCGCGCCGCTGATTAACGATCCCCTGCTTAACCAGTACATCAATCAGCTCGGCCAGCGGCTGGTGGCCCATGCCGACGCGGTAAAAACGCCTTTCCACTTCTTTCTGATCCAGAACGACGAGCTGAACGCCTTCGCCTTTTTCGGCGGCAACGTGGTGCTGCACGCCTCGCTGTTTCGCTTTACCGAAAATGAAAGCCAGCTGGCGTCGGTGATGGCGCATGAAATCTCTCACGTCACCCAGCGCCATCTGGCGCGCGCGATGGAAGATCAGAAGCGCAACGCGCCGCTGACCTGGGTTGGCGCGCTGGGGTCGATTCTGCTGGCGATGGCCAATCCGCAGGCGGGCATGGCGGCGCTGACCGGCACGCTGGCGGGCACGCAGCAGGGCATTATCAGCTTTACCCAGAACAACGAGCAGGAGGCGGATCGCATTGGCATTCAGGTGCTGCAGCGCGCCGGATTCGATCCCCAGGCGATGCCCAACTTCCTGCAGAAGCTGGCCGACCAGAGCCGCTTCTCCTCGAAGCCGCCGGAGATCCTGCTGACGCACCCGCTGCCGGACAGCCGTCTGGCGGATGCGCGCAACCGCGCCAACCAGATGCGCCCGGTGGTAGTGCAGTCGTCGCAGGACTATTACATGGCGAAGGTGCGCGCGCTCGGCATGTACGCCACCGGCCGCAATCAGTTGACCGACGAGCTGCTGGATGAGTATGGCCGCGGCAACAGCCGCGAGCAGCAGGCGGCGCAATATGGCAAAGCAGTGCAGTTTTTACAGGCGAAAAGCTTCGCCAGCGCGAAAAAGCTGATTGAGCCGCTGCTGGCGAAGCAGCCCGACAACGTCTGGTTTCTCGATATCATGACCGATATCGATATCGGCCTGAACCAGCCGCAGCAGGCGATCGCGCTGCTCAACAACGCCGGCACGGCAAAAAACAGCCCGGTGGTGCAGCTCAACCTGGCGAACGCTTACGTTGAGGCGAAGCAGCCCGCCAATGCCAGCCGCATCCTTAACCGCTACACCTGGTCCCATCCAGACGATCCCAACGGCTGGGATCTGCTGGCGCAGGCGTCGGCGCAGCAGGGGCTAAACGACGAAGAGATGTCGGCGCGCGCCGAGACGCTGGCGCTCAACGGCCAGCTCGATCAGGCGATTACCGCGCTTAGCAGCGCCAGCGCCCAGGTGCCGGTCGGCAGCCTGAAGCAGGCGCGCTACGATGCGCGCATCGATCAGCTGCGTCAGCTGCAGAACCGCTTTAAACAGTATCAAAAAGGATAACCTGCCATGGTCACGCTTTATCACAACCCACGCTGCAGCAAGAGCCGCGAAACCCTGGCGCTGCTGACGGCCCACGGCGTCGAGCCGGAGATCGTGCGCTATCTGGAGAGCCCGCCGGATCGCGACACGCTGCAAATTTTGCTGCAAAAGCTCGGTATGGCGAGCGCGCGTCAGCTGATGCGCACCAAAGAGGATCTTTATAAAGCGCTAGGGCTGGAAAACGCCAGCGAGAGTGAACTGCTCGACGCGCTGGCCGCGCATCCCGCGCTGCTGGAGCGGCCGATTGTCATCAACAGCGATCGGGCGCGCCTGGGTCGTCCGCCAGAAGCGGTGCTGGCGATCCTTTAGTTTAAAAGAGGGCGCCGGCTCTCTTTATCGCCTGCAGGGCTAAGTTTCAGGTGATTGTCAGCAGAAGGCTGCTGGCGTATATTTGAGCAACAATTAATTTTCGGCCTCTTAAATCGGTGATTCTATGTCAGCTCAGGAAGCGAAAATCAGACATCAGCGTGAATATCAGCAGCATGTTGAAGCTGTCCGCAAAGGTGAGGCAACTGGCCGTACGCTTGAAAAGCGCCCTGATGGCATTGTTCCTGCTAAAAATGGCCGCAGCCTGGCGTTTTTTTGAGAGAATCATCTTCTGTCTTGTGCCTCCCCTGTTCAGCCTGTAAAGCCGCTCTATCAGTGAGATAGCGTTTTTATGACTGCACGTTCTATTCCGCCAGAAGAGCAGATAATAAAACTCAATCGATATTTGATTGATAATGCATATCAGCTGCCGTCGCCAGTGATAACCGTAGGCGGACAGGCGGTTATGTACTGGTATCTTACCTATCTGCATCTTTATCCTGACCAGCCAGA
The DNA here is from genome assembly GCF_022394795.1 of Pantoea sp. Z09. Lineage (NCBI taxonomy): Bacteria > Pseudomonadati > Pseudomonadota > Gammaproteobacteria > Enterobacterales > Erwiniaceae > Pantoea > Pantoea sp. Z09. The sequence continues at coordinate 1,003,562 of NZ_CP092373.1, read as the reverse complement.
CGTGACAGCTATCACCTCAATCGACGTCGATTATGTGGCGCGAAAAGAAGGTGTGGATGTGATTGCGCGAATCTTTAACGTAGAGAGTAAGACTCAGGACATATTTCATCCTCCCTCTATCGCGGTACTGAATTTAATAGACAGGGATACCGGTAAGGTAAAAGAGGATGACCAGGGGCAGTTTCTCAATGCGCGGCTGAATGAAGCAAACATTGTCGATATTATCGACCGACCGACAGGCTTTGATGCCGATGATTTTGTCGGCGACAAACTCAGGCTAAATACCGAACCTTACCTCGTCATGCCCGATCGGCATGGAGCGGCGATGTACCATGAGTTTGTCAGGGTGCTTAATCCGTTGGCCTGCATTCGGTCGCGGCTCTCCAACGCAACGGTTCCCATGGGAAAAGACAGGTTAACCGAAGCGGAAAGAATTCGCGTGCTGGCATTACCCGCCTTTAACTTCCTGCTTGAAAAATTGCAGACGTTGCCCTTCCGCCTGAGCAGAAAGTACGTTGACTACTTTTTGTCTTTTATCTGGCAAAGAGGATTTAGACGTTTTCAGGCGGAGCACCACATTCCGCTCTACCGCATTGTTGAACAGCTTGCAGTAGAACTGGAGCATAATCCCGGCGATTACCTGTCGCCGGGGCTGTATACGAAAGAGCTGCCGCGCAAAATTGATTACCTGAAGCAAGAATATGAGCGGTATCTAAGACGCATTGCCAGGCATTAGCCGCGCAGTTCTGCTTTGAACAGAGAGCCAGTGCTGTTAAAGCCCGAGCGTCTCTTTGACAAAGGGAATGGTGAGTTTGCGCTGCGCGCTGATCGAAGCGCGATCCAGACGATCCAGCGTGTCGAACAGCGTGCGCATTTCGCGATCGAGGCGTTTCAGCAGGAAACGGCCAACATCTTCCGGCAGTTCAAATCCGCGCATGCCGGCGCGCAGCTGCAGCGCCTGCAGTTTATCTTCGTCGCTCAGCGGCTGCAGGCGGTAGATCTGGCCCCAGTCGAGACGCGACGCCAGATCCGGCAGGTTAAGATTAAGCTGGCGCGGCGGGCGATCGCCGGTGATCAGCAGCCGGGTGTTGCCGGTTTCCAGAATACGGTTATAGAGATCGAAGATCGCCATTTCCCACGCCTCTTCTCCGGCGATGCACTCAATATTGTCGATGCAGACCAGCGCCAGCTGCTCCATGCCTTCCAGCACGTCCGGCACAAACCAGGTGCGTTTATCCAGCGGCACATAGCCGACCGCTTCGCCGCGCGCCGACATTTCCGCGCACGCCGCGTGCAGCAGATGGCTGCGTCCGCCGCCTTCGCGCGACCAGAAATAGAGATAGCTGCCGTGTTGCTGACTGAGGGCGCCTTTAAGGGCGGCAATAAGCGACGGATTTTCTCCCGGCCAGAAGCTGGCGAAAGTTTCGTCGTCCGGTAAATAGAGTGGCAGTGACAGTTGTGCCGGCGTGTTCAGAAGCACCTCAAAAGGAACAGGCAAAAAACGGGGCAAGTCTACCACAGTTTTCAGCAGGAGAGGATAACGGGCGTCCCTGCCCGCGACGCGCTTAGTGGCCGCCCTTTTCGTCCGCTTCCAGCACCACTTCTTCTGGACGTAGCAGCGAAATAACGCGGAAGATCAGCGCCAGCAGCACGCCGACTATCGTCGCCAGCGCCATGCCTTTCAGCTCGGCGGCGCCGATGTGCACCTTGGCCCCGCTGACGCCGATGATCAGGATCACCGAGGTGAGGATCAGGTTTTGCGCCTTGCTATAGTCCACTTTTGACTCGATCAGCACGCGAATACCGGACGCGCCGATCACGCCGTAGAGCAGCAGCGAGACGCCGCCCATCACCGGCACCGGCACCGCCTGGATCGCCGCCGCCAGCTTGCCGACGCACGACAGCAGGATAGCGATAATCGCCGCGCCGCCGATCACCCAGGTGCTGTAGACGCGGGTAATCGCCATCACGCCGATGTTTTCGCCGTAGGTGGTGTTCGGCGTCGAACCGAAGAAGCCGGAGATTACCGTGGAGAGGCCGTTGGCGAACATCGAGCGGTGCAGGCCGGGATCGCGCATCAGATCTTTTTTCACGATATTCGCCGTGACCACCAGATGCCCGACGTGTTCGGCGATCACCACCAGCGCGGCAGGCAGGATAGTCAGCATCGCCGCCCACTCAAAGCGCGGCGTATAGAAGGTTGGCAGCGCGAACCAGGGCGCGTTATATACCGGCGTCCAGTCCACGATGCCCATGGCGAACGAGAGCGCGTAGCCCGCGATCACGCCCACCAGAATCGGAATGATGGCGAGAAAGCCGCGGAACAGCACCGAACCGAAGACCGTCACCGCCAGCGTCACCAGCGAAATGGTGATGGTGGTGCTGTCGGCACTGCTCCCTTCCGCCGGCAGCAGGCCGGCCATATTGGCCGCCACGCCCGCCAGTTCCAGCCCGATCACCGCCACGATGGCACCCATCGCCGCGGGCGGAAACATCACGTCGATCCAGCCGGTGCCGGCTTTTTTCACGATCAGCGCCACCACGCAGAACAGCACGCCACAGAGAATAAAGCCGCCCAGCGCCAGCTCATAGCCCAGCGGCAGCAGCAGCAGCACCGGCGAAATAAAGGCGAAGCTGGAGCCGAGATAGGCGGGAATTTTACCTTTACAGATAAAGAGATAAAGCAGCGTGCCGACGCCGTTGAACAGCAGCACCGTCGCCGGATTGATATGGAACAGAATCGGCACCAGCACCGTGGCGCCGAACATGGCAAAAAGGTGTTGCAGGCTGAGCGGTATGGTTTGCAGTAGCGGCGGGCGTTCGCTGACGCCGATGGCGCGACGAGTCATCATTTATCCCCTTTAAAGAGTCTGTTTTTTGCCAAAAAAAAGCCGACTCTCTGGTCGGCTGATTGAATTATTTGGTTCCGAAAATCTTGTCGCCGGCGTCGCCCAGCCCTGGAATGATATACCCCTTCTCATTCAGGCCGTGGTCGACCGACGCGGTGTAAAGTTCAACGTCCGGGTGCGCCTTCTCCAGCGCGGCGATCCCTTCCGGCGCGGCAACCAGTACCAGCACCTTGATGCTGCTGCAGCCCGCTTTTTTCAGCAGATCGATGGTGGCGATCATCGAGCCGCCGGTCGCCAGCATCGGGTCGACCACCAGCGCCAGGCGCTCTTCGATGTTGGAGACCAGTTTCTGAAAGTAGGGCACCGGCTCCAGCGTCTCTTCGTCGCGATAGACGCCGACCACGCTGATGCGCGCGCTCGGCACGTGCTCCAGCACCCCTTCCATCATCCCCAGACCGGCGCGCAGGATCGGCACGACAGTGATTTTTTTGCCTTTAATCTGATCGATTTCCACCGGGCCGTTCCAGCCTTCGATGGTGACGCGCTCGGTTTCCAGATCGGCAGTGGCTTCATAGGTCAGCAGGCTGCCGACTTCCGACGCCAGCTCGCGGAAGCGCTTCGTACTGATATCATGCTCACGCATCAGGCCCAGTTTATGTTTGACCAGCGGGTGTTTGACTTCCACGATCTTCATTGGTGTTCTCCCGGAATGAGTTGAGCTAAAAAAAAATCGCGGGATTATACCGCCTTTTCGCAAGCGCGCCATATGTCGTTGCGCAAAGAGGGAATGTTTTGATCCGTTATTCAAGGATTGATGAAAATCGCGCTGCGCGCAATTTCACCAGGTAATCGGGCTCGCAAACGTTTGCCTGCGCTGGTAGAATTGCCGCGCTTTTTGTTAACCACCAACCGCAATCGCGTGGGGATTCCGCAGTGACCGACAAGACCTCTCTCAGCTACAAAGACGCCGGCGTTGATATCGATGCTGGTAATGCTCTGGTTGACCGTATTAAAGGCGTAGTGAAAAAGACCCGCCGCCCGGAAGTGATGGGTGGACTGGGCGGTTTCGGTGCGCTTTGCGCGCTGCCGCAGAAGTATCGCGAGCCGGTGCTGGTCTCCGGCACCGACGGCGTCGGCACCAAGCTGCGTCTGGCGATGGATCTGAAGCGCCATGACGCTATCGGCATCGACCTGGTCGCCATGTGCGTGAACGATCTGGTGGTTCAGGGCGCGGAGCCGCTGTTTTTCCTCGACTACTACGCCACCGGCAAACTGGATGTCGACACCGCTTCCGCCGTGATCGCCGGCATCGCCGATGGCTGTCTGCAGTCCGGCTGCGCGCTGGTCGGCGGCGAAACCGCCGAGATGCCGGGCATGTACCACGGCGAAGATTACGACGTAGCTGGTTTTTGCGTCGGCGTGGTCGAGAAGTCTGAAATTATCGACGGATCAAAAGTGCAGGACGGCGACGTGCTGATCGCGCTCGGCTCCAGCGGTCCGCACTCCAACGGCTATTCACTGGTGCGCAAAATCCTCGAAGTGAGCCAGACCGATCCGCTGACCAAACAGCTGGAAGGCCGTCCGCTGGCGGATCACCTGCTGGAACCGACCCGCATCTACGTGAAGAATATTCTCAGCCTGATCGAGCAGGTCGATGTGCATGCGGTGGCGCACCTGACCGGCGGCGGCTTCTGGGAGAACATTCCGCGCGTGCTGCCGGACAATACCCAGGCGGTGATCGACGAGAAGAGCTGGGAATGGCCGGCGGTGTTCAGCTGGATGCAGCAGGCGGGCAACGTCAGCCGTCACGAGATGTACCGCACCTTTAACTGCGGCGTCGGCATGGTGATCGCGCTGAGCGCCGCCGACGCGGACCGCGCGGTTGAGCTGATGCGCGCCGCAGGCGAGAAAGCCTGGAAAATCGGCGTGATTAAGGCGTCCGACGCGGAAGAGCGCGTGGTTATCAACGCATGAAAAAGCTGGTTGTACTGATCTCCGGCAACGGAAGCAATCTTCAGTCCATCCTCGACGCCTGCGCAAGCGGGCGGATTAACGGCAGCGTTGCTGCCGTTTTCAGTAATAAAGCCACGGCTTTCGGCCTGACGCGCGCGCGCGACGCGGGCGTGCCGGCCCATGCGCTGGCGGCCAGCGATTTTCCCGACCGGGAAGCCTTCGATCGTCAGCTGATGGCGGCGATTGATGCCTGCGCACCGGATTTGGTGGTGCTGGCGGGCTACATGCGCATTCTCAGCAGCGCCTTTGTCGCCCACTATCAGGATCGTCTGCTCAATATCCACCCTTCGCTGCTGCCGAAATATCCCGGTTTGCACACCCATCGTCAGGCGCTGGCGAACGGCGACGCCGAGCACGGCACCTCAGTGCATTTCGTCACCGACGAGCTGGACGGCGGCCCGGTGATCCTTCAGGCCCGCGTGCCGATTTTCCCCGGCGACGACGAAGAGGCGATTACCGCGCGCGTGCAGCATCAGGAGCATGCCATCTATCCGCTGGTGATCGGCTGGTTTGTCGAAGGGCGGTTAGCGATGCGCGAAGGCAAAGCCTGGCTTGATAATCAGCCGCTGCCGCCGCAGGGCTACGCGCACGACTAAGGCATAAAGCGGTTTGATTCATCCGTGCTTACCTAGATGGCATGGACCGATCGCAAAGCCGCTCAAGGTATCCATACGCGCTCGGCCTGCGCCGTCCCTGGCGCAGGACGCTTTGCTCTTCTGCCCATGCCAGCTACGTTTTGACTTTGTTAGCTGCCTGTGAGAACAAGTACCGCTACCTCAGCCGTAGCGCCCGGTAATGTAATCCTCGGTGCGCCGGTTGCGCGGCGAGGTAAAGATGCGATCCGTTTCATCAAACTCCACCACCGCTCCCTGATGCATAAACGCCGTGTAATCTGACACGCGCGACGCCTGCTGCATATTGTGGGTGACCAGCACCAGCGTAAAGTGCTGCTTCAGGGTGGTCATCAGCTCTTCAATCACCAGCGTAGAGATGGGATCGAGCGCCGAGGTCGGCTCATCCAGCAGCAGCACCTCAGGCTCGATGGCGATGGCGCGGGCGATGACCAGACGCTGCTGCTGGCCGCTGGAGAGCGTCAGCGCGTTCTGCCCCAGCTGATCTTTCACCTCGCTCCACAGCGCCGCCGCGCGCAGCGCGCGCTCGCACGCCTCATTAAGCACGCGCCGGTCGCGCACGCCCTGCAGCCGCAGGCCATACACCACATTCTCATAAATCGACTTGGGAAAAGGATTCGGCCGTTGAAACACCATGCCGATGCGCCGGCGCAGCGCCGAGAGATCCTGCGACGGCTGCATAATGGCGTGGCTGCCAAGCAGGATATCGCCCTCAATGCGGCAGCTGTCCACCACGTCATTCATACGATTAAAGCAGCGCAGCAGCGTCGATTTGCCGCAGCCAGAGGGGCCGATCAGCGCGGTAATGCGCTTCTGCGGGATCTGCAGCGAAATATCATGCAGCGCCTGCCGCTCGCCATACCATAACGAGAGGTGGTTTAGCGTCAGCGCCGCTTCGGTGTCGGGCATCATAGTCATCATCTTTTATTGGGTCATCAGGCGATAGCGTTCGCGCAGGCGGTGACGCAGCGCCATCGCCAGCAGATTAAGCGACAGAATAATCGCCACCAGCAGCAGCGCCGTGGCGTAAACCAGCGGACGATCGGCCTCTACGTTGGGACTTTGAAAGGCGAGATCGTAAATCTGGAAGCCAAGATGCATAAACTTGCGGTCGAGGTGCAGCCAGGGGAAGACCGCATCGACCGGCAGCTCCGGCACCATCTTCACCACGCCCACCAGCATCAGCGGCGCGGTCTCGCCCGCCGCGCGCGCCACGGCTAAAATCAGGCCGGTCAGCATAGCGGGCAGCGCCATCGGCAGCACCACGTGCCACAACGTCTCCGCCTGGGTGGCGCCCAGCGCCAGCGAGCCCTGACGCAGCGAGTCAGGAATGCGCGACAGCCCCTCTTCCGTGGCGACGATCACCACCGGCAGCGTCAGCAGCGCCAGCGTCAGCGCGGCCCACAGCAGCCCCGGCGTGCCGAAGGTGGGATTAGGCAGCGCGCGTGAAAAGAAGAGCTGATCGAGGGTGCCGCCCACCAGCCAGACAAAAAAGCCCAGCCCGAACACGCCGTAGACGATCGACGGCACGCCAGCCAGATTGACCACTGCAATGCGCACCAGCCGCGTCAGGGGGTTACGGCCGGCATACTCATGCAGCCAGATTGCCGCGATGACGCCGAACGGCATCACCACCACCGACATCAGCAGTACCATCAGCACCGTGCCGAAAATCGCCGGGAACGCGCCGCTGTCGCTCTCGCCGTCGGCGGGCGAATCACTGACGAAATGCCAGATCTGGCGCAGCGTGTGCGCCACCTTTTGCGGCGTGCTCATGGCATTGGGGTACCAGACCTCGACCACCTGCGCCAGCGGAATCACATGCTGGCGATCCTGCGCGTCGCGCAGCACCAGCGCGTCGCGCTGACTCTCGCGCTGCAGATCGGCCAGCTGGCCGCTGAGCTGCGTAAAGCGACGCTGCAGCGCCGCCTGATTCGCCTCGAACTCTGACAGCGCACGCGTATCGAACCGCTGCTCCTGCCGTAGTTTATCGGCGCGCGCGTCGAGCGCCGCCAGCTGATCGTTCAGCCGCGCCAGATCCACATGGCGAATGCGGTTAATTTTACGCAGCAGATCGCGCACCTGCTCCAGCCGCTGATGCAGCAGCGCATCGGGATCGCGCGCCGTCAGCGCTTCGTTATCTTCACGCAGGCCAGCAAACCAGCCGTAGGCGTTGCCGCCGCTGCGCCGCTGTAGCACCATCGCCGCTTGCGGCTGGCTGACCCTGAGCGCCTCGCGCGCATAAATCACGCGGAAATCGGGCGCGTCCCAGTCGCGGTTGCCGGTTTTAATCAGGTAGCGATGCACCTGGCTGACCGACGGCAGCGGCTCGTTTTGCACCGCAGGCGCGGGAAAGTGCGGCTGATGCTCCAGGGTTTCCCCCATCAGCGCCGTGGTTTGTCCTTCCGGCTGCGCCAGATGGTAGAGATCGACGCGCTGCGGCCAGAAGGCGCGCATCCCCTGCCACGCCAGCAGCGCGATCAGCAGGGTAAATGCCAGCAGACAGACGGCGACGGCGCCAGCGGTCAGCCAGCGCCAGCGTTCATTTTGTCGCATCGCCTTCATGCCTGGCCCTCATGCTGGCTATAGCGCTGGCGCAGCCGCTGACGGATCAGCTCGGCCAGCGTGTTAATCATTAACGTAAAGATCAGCAGCATCAGCGCGCTGAGAAACAGAATGCGATAGTGCGCGCTGCCGGCCGCCGCTTCCGGCATCTCAATGGCGATGTTGGCGGAGAGCGCCCGCAGTCCGGAGAAGAGGCCGCCGTGGCTCTGCGGCGTGTTGCCGGTGGCCATCAGCACGATCATGGTTTCCCCGACCGCGCGGCCGAAGCCGATCATCAGCGCGGCGAAAATGCCCGCCGACGCGCCCGGCAGCACCACGCGCGTCAGGGTTTGCCACGGCGTTGCCCCCAGCGCCAGCGACCCCTGCCCCAGCGCGGCGGGCACGCTGAACAGCGCATCTTCCGACAGGGTAAAAATCAGCGGTACCAGCGCAAAGCCCATTGCCAGCCCGGCGACCAGCAGGTTGCGCTGCTCGTAGTGCGGCAGCCATTCCGCCGCATCACGCATCAGCCAGGCCGGGATAGTGAGCGTGGCGAGCGTGACGATCAGCAGCACCGGCAGCAGCAGCATCACCTCGCGTCCCGGCTGTCGCCAGCGCGGCGGCAGGCGACCGCTGAGCGCGCCGCAAATCAGCAGCGTCGCCGCCAGCGTCAGCGGCAGCAGCAGCACGCCCAGCAGCGCCTGGCTGATATGCGGCGCCAGCCAGAGTCCAGCGATCAGCCCGATCACCACGCTGGGCAGCGCGCCCATCATCTCTATCGCCGGTTTCACCCAGCGCCGCAGGCCCGGCGCCATAAACCAGGCGGTATACATCGCGGCCGCCAGCGCCAGCGGCGTGGCGAACAGCAGCGACAGCGCCGCCGCTTTGAGCGTGCCCGTCACCATCGGCATAAAGCTGAACTTGGCCTGATAGCTGTCTGCGGCGTTGGTGGACTGCCACACCCAGTCGGGCGCGGGATAGTTTTCATACCAGATTTTCTGCCAGAAGCTGCGCCAGCTGACGTCCGGCCAGGGGTTGTCGATGCGCAGCACCTGCCAGCTTCCGGCGCGCTCCAGCAGCAGCGCGTCGCCGCGCGGCGAGAAGGCGGCGTTTTCTATGCCGGGCGCCAGCTGACGCTGCAGGATGGGGCCACGCTGTTTGCTGGCGAAAATTTTCAGCGCGCCATCGGGCGCCAGCGTGGCGAAGACGCGACGCTGCGGCTCCGTCACGAGAGTCGCGGTCGGGCTGCTTTCGGCGAAGGTGCGGATTTCATGCAGGCGCGGCCCCTGCGCGCCGGCGATAGCGAACCACTGCGTCACGCCGCGTCCGTCCTGAATCAGCAGGCTCGCCCCGCCCGCCAGCAGATGCAGGCTGCGCGGCGGCTGCGCCAGCGTCACGGTTTCGCGCAGCGTCGCGCCGTCGTCGCGCAATTGCCAGACGCGCAGCAGATTGCCTGCGCTGGCGTAGAGCAGATCGCCCTGCGGCGACAGCAGCAGATGATCGGCCTGCGTCTGCGGCAGTTCGACACGTTGCGGCGCCTGCTGGCGCGTCAGCGTCACGATGTTCAGCCCCGTTTCGGTCTGCGCGGCGATGCGCCACTTCTCTTCGCCCAGCGTCGCCAGCGCCGCAGCTTTCACCGCGCCGCCCGGCAGCTGCACAGGAACCTCACCGAGCGGATAGCGCCACGCGCCGTTCGCCGGCTGCAGCAGCAGCAGCGCGCCCTGCGCGTTAAGCAGCAGCGTGCGCCGATCGGCGCTGCTGACGATCTGCTGCGGTGCCGGACGCAGCGTCAACGCCGCTTCGGCGGGCTGGCCGTTCAGCGGGATCACGCGCGCCGCGCCGTCGCGGCCGATACGCCAGCCCTGCTGGTCGGTAAAGCCCAGGGCCAGCGCAGGCTGGCGATCCCATAGCTGCTGCGCGGGCTGCGGATGCAGCGCCGGCGAGGCGAACAGCGGCAGCACCACCCAGATCAGCCAGAAGAAAAGCAGCAGCATCAGCAGCAAAATGGCGATGCCGCAGCAGGTGACCAGTCGCCGCGTGAAGCGGTCGATAGCGCGGCGTCGGCGGTCGCTGAAGTTAACGGGTATATGCTTTAGGCTCATGCGGCTCTGAATGGGATCGGTAGTAAGCCGCTATGTTGCCCGTAGCTGGTTGATAAGACAACCATTGGCGTTGGACAAGCTTGCCATACTCTCGCCATAATGATGTCGGACACTGGTTCTTTAGTCCTGCAAACGCGATATGGAGTCAGAATGGGTCAGGAAAAGCTATATATAGAAAAAGAATTAAGCTGGTTATCCTTTAACGAACGCGTTCTGCAAGAGGCGGCGGATAAAACCAATCCGCTCATTGAACGCATGCGTTTTCTCGGGATCTATTCCAATAATCTCGACGAGTTTTACAAGGTTCGCTTCGCCGACCTCAAGCGCCGCATCCTGATTGGCGAAGAGCAGGGTTCGCCGGGGCTGCCGCGCCATCTGCTGAAAAAAATTCAGCAGCGCGTGATGAAGTCGGAGCAGGAGTTTGACGGCCTCTACAATGAGCTGCTGCTGGAGCTGGCGCGCAACCAGATCTTTCTGATCAACGAGCGTCAGCTTTCGCCTAATCAACAGATCTGGCTGCGCCACTATTTCAAACACGAGCTGCGCCAGCATATCTCGCCGATCCTGATTAATCACGACACCGATCTCACCGAATTTCTGAAGGATGACTACACCTATCTGGCGGTGGAGATTATTCGCGGCGAGGATATCCGTTATGCGCTGCTGGAGATCCCTTCTGACAAGGTGCCGCGCTTCGTTAACCTGCCCGCTGAATCGCCGCGCCGCCGCAAGCCGATGATCCTGCTGGACAATATCCTGCGCTACTGTCTTGACGACATCTTTAAGGGCTTCTTCGACTATGACGCGCTGAACGCCTACTCGATGAAGATGACGCGCGATGCAGAGTACGATCTGGTAACGGAGATGGAGTCGAGCCTGCTGGAGCTGATGTCCTCCAGCCTGAAGCAGCGCCTGACCGCCGAGCCGGTGCGCTTTGTCTATCAGCGCGACATGCCGGACGCGATGGTGGAGCTGCTGCGCAACAAGCTCACCATCTCTAACTATGATTCCATCGTGCCGGGCGGCCGCTACCATAACTTCAAAGACTTTATCGGCTTCCCGGACGTGGGCAAAAGCAACCTGGTCAACCGTCCGCTGCCGCAGATCCGCCACATCGGCTTCGACGGCTTCCGCAACGGCTTCGACGCCATTCGCGACCGCGATATTCTGCTCTACTACCCCTACCACACCTTTGAGCACGTGCTGGAGCTGCTGCGCCAGGCGTCGTTCGACCCGAGCGTGCTGGCGATCAAAATCAACATCTATCGCGTCGCGAAGCGTTCGCGCATTATGGATGCGATGATCCATGCCGCCTATAACGGCAAAAAAGTCACCGTGGTGGTAGAGCTGCAGGCGCGCTTCGATGAAGAGGCCAATATCTCCTGGGCGAAGCGCCTGACCGAAGCGGGCGTGCACGTTATTTTCTCCGCGCCGGGGCTGAAAATTCACGCCAAGCTGTTTTTGATCTCCCGCCGTGAAGGCGACGAAGTGGTGCGCTATGCCCATATCGGCACCGGCAACTTTAACGAGAAAACCGCGCGCCTCTATACCGACTATTCGCTACTGACCGCCGACGCGCGCATCACCAATGAAGTGCGCCGGGTGTTTAACTTTATCGAGAACCCCTACCGGCCGGTGAGCTTTGAGCATCTGCTGGTGTCGCCACAGAACTCGCGTCAGATGCTTTATCAGCTGATTGATGCGGAAATCGCCAATGCGCAGCAGGGAAATCCGTCTGGCATTACGCTGAAAATTAACAACCTGGTGGACAACGGTCTGGTTGACCGTCTCTATGCCGCTTCCGGCGCCGGCGTGAAGGTGAATTTGCTGGTGCGCGGCATGTGTTCATTAATCCCTGATTTGCCTGGGATCAGTGAAAATATTCGCGTGATCAGTATCGTTGACCGCTATCTCGAGCACGATCGCGTCTATATTTTCGAAAACGGCGGTGATAAAAAAGTCTTCCTTTCCTCCGCTGACTGGATGACGCGTAACATCGATCATCGCATCGAAGTGGCGGTGTCGATCCTCGATCCGCGCGTGAAGCAACGCATTCTGGACATTATCGCTATCCTGTTTAGTGATACGGTGAAGGCGCGTATCGTTGATAAAGAGTTGGGGAACCGCTATGTTCCGCGCGGCAATCGTCGTAAGGTCCGCTCTCAACTGGCGATTTATGATTACATCAAGAAACTGGAACAGCCTGAATAATCTATGCCCATTTCTCATAAAAGTACGCCGAGACCGCAAGAGTTTGCGGCAATCGATCTTGGCTCAAACAGCTTTCATATGGTCATTGCGCGCGTGGTCGACGGCGCTTTGCAGGTGCTTGGTCGCCTGAAGCAGCGCGTCCATCTGGCTGACGGTCTGGACAGCAAAAATCGCCTGAGCGAAGAGGCAATAGAGCGCGGGCTGAGCTGCCTGGCGCTGTTTGCCGAACGACTGCAGGGTTTTAGCCCCAGCAACGTCACCATTGTCGGCACCCATACCCTGCGCCAGGCGGTGAACGCGGAAGAGTTCCTGCAGCGCGCGGCTGAGGTGATCCCCTACCCTATTGAAGTTATTTCCGGCAACGAAGAGGCGCGCCTGATCTTTATGGGCGTCGAGCATACGCAGCCGGAGAAAGGCCGTAAGCTGGTGATCGACATCGGCGGCGGCTCGACCGAGCTGGTGATCGGAGAAAACTTCGAGCCACAGCTGGTTGAGAGTCGCCGCATGGGCTGCGTCAGTTTCGCGCAGCTCTACTTCCCCAACGGTGAAATCAGCCGCGACAACTTCCGGCGCGCGCGCCTGGCGGCGACGCAAAAGCTGGAGACGCTGGCGTGGCAGTATCGTCTGCATGGCTGGCAGTACGCGCTCGGCGCGTCGGGCACCATTAAAGCGGCGTGCGAAGTGCTGCTGGCGATGGGCGAAAAAGAGAAACTGATCACCCCGGAGCGGCTGGACAAGCTCTGTGACGAGGTGCTCAAGCATAAATCCTTTAGCGCGCTGAGCCTGCCTGGCCTTTCTGAAGAGCGCCAGTCGGTGTTCGTGCCGGGTCTGGCGATTATCTGCGGCGTCTTCGACGCGCTGGCGATCCGCGAGCTGCGCCTGTCGGACGGCGCGCTGCGCGAAGGGGTGCTCTACGAGATGGAGGGCCGCTTCCGCCATCAGGATATCCGCAGCCGCACGGCGCAGAGCCTGGCGAATCATTACGCCATCGACAACGATCAGGCGCGGCGCGTGCTGGATACCACCGAGCAGCTCTATCTGCAGTGGCGCGATCAGAACCCCAAACTGGCCAATCCGCAGCTGGCGGCGCTGCTGAAGTGGGCGGCGATGCTGCACGAAGTAGGGCTGACCATCAACCACAGCGGCATGCAGCGCCACTCTGCCTATATCCTGCAAAACACCAATTTGCCCGGATTTAACCAGGATCAGCAAACGCTGCTGGCGGCGCTGGTACGCTTCCATCGCAAAGCCGTCAAGGTGGAAGATCTGCCGCGCGTCACGCTGTTCAAGAAGAAACAGTTCCTGCCGCTGCTGTTTCTGCTGCGCCTTGGCACCTTACTTAACAACCAGCGTCAGGCCACCACCCGGCCTGATTCGCTCAAGCTGACCACCGACGACGGTCACTGGACGCTGACCTTCCCGGCGGGTTATTTCAGCCAGAACAACCTGGTGCAGCTCGATCTGGAGCGGGAGCAAACCTACTGGAACGAGGTCACCGGCTGGAAGCTGATGCTGGAAGAAGAAGCCTGAGGAGGTGGGCGGTCGCGCCCACGCACTAAACGCCAATCATGATGAAACCTGAACACTATTTTGCTGAAACCTACGGGCTGACGCCGACCCATTCTGAAGTGCTGGCGGCGCTGCCGCACCTGAATCCCGGCAAGGCGCTGGATCTGGGCTGCGGCAACGGCCGTAACAGTTTATTCCTGAGCCAGAACGGCTTTGACGTCACCGCCTGGGATCACAATCCCGCCAGCCTGGCACGCCTGCAGCAGATTGTTGCGCAGGAAGGGATAAGCAATATCCATACCGAGCAGCGCGACCTTAACCAGACGCGTTTCAACGGCGGCTACACCTTCGTGCTCTCTACGGTGGTGATGATGTTTCTGCAGCCGGAGACCATTCCGCAGCTGATCGCCGATATGCAGGCGAGCACGGTGCGGGACGGGCACAACCTGATCGTCGCGGCGATGAGCACCGATGATTATCCCAGCCCGCTCGCTTTCCCGTTTACCTTTAAATCGGGCGAGCTAAGCCACTACTATCGCAACTGGCACATTCTGAAATACAACGAGCATGTCGGCCAGCTGCACAAGCGCGACGAACAGGGCAACCGCATCAGCTGCCGCTTCGCCACGCTGCTGGCGCAAAAAGCCAGTCTCTGAACCTGGGCCGCGCCATGCGGCCCAATCTCTGCTCTTTTTTTAATCGGTGATTGATTTCGACGCGGGCTTGTGACTAAATGTTGCCATCGCCCAGCAGGGTCATTACAGGAAACATCTCGCGTGAACAGCGCCATCCCTTCCCGAAGACGAGCCAAAACCCCTTCCTTTACCCGGATCGTTTTACTGATTAGTTTTATTATCCTCGTTAGCCGCCTGATCTTTATCCTGCCCGCTGCCTTTGAGCATCACCAGCAGAAAAAAGCCGCACCGGAATCCGCACCCCTGAGCACGCCTCTGCGCGACAGCCGTTAGCCTTTCGTGTTCTTTGCCTGAACCCACTAAACGCAGACTGAATAACCGCGTCTTTTTTTGCGCCCTTTTGCGAGGCGAACCGCTACACTTCGTGCTGTAACTTTCAGACACAAGGGACTCGTTATGTCTGCCTCGCATACTCAACGTTTAAGTGAAATTCGTCATCGCATTCTGACGCTGCTGCTCAGTGAGCCGGATCTGGTGGATGCGCTGCTGGAGAAATCCGGCGAGCGCAGCCCTGAACAGCAACGTGAAAATGCGGCGCATCAGGCGGCGCTGGAGCAGGATATCGCCCAGCTGCACGCGGCGGACCTCGCCGATATTCTCGAAGCGCTGCCGGAAGAGGAGCGCCAGGCGCTCTGGCGTCTGGTGCCCGTTGGGCAGCGCGGCCATGTGCTGGTGGAAGCCTCGGAAACCGTCTGGGCCAGCCTGACGGAAGAGATGAGCGACCGTGATATCCTGCGCGCTATCGAACCGCTCGATATCGACGACCAGGTGTGGCTGGCGCGCTATCTGCCGCGCAACCTGACGGGACGCCTGCTGGCGTCGCTGGAGCCGAACCAGCGCGCGCGGGTGCTCAGCATGGTCGATTTCGACCGCGACCGCGTCGGACGCATCATGGACTTCAATATCCTGACGGTGCGCGCCGACGTGACGCTGGCGACGGTGCAGCGCTTCCTGCGTCACCGTAAAAGCATGCCAGACGGCACCGACAAGATTTTTATTACCGATGAAAACAACCTGCTGCTGGGCGAGCTTGCGCTGACCGATATTCTGCTCAACAAGCCGAAAAAGCGCGTGGACGAGGTAATGAACACCTCACCCACCACCTTCCAGATAGATGATAAAGCCGAAGACGCGGCGGGCGCGTTTGAACGTTATAACCTGATCTCCGCTGCGGTGATCGACGCCAAAGGCAAGCTGATTGGCCGCGTAACCATTGAAGACGTGGTCGATCTGGTTAACGAAGAGAACGAAAGCAATATTCGCCGCATGGGCGGTATCAGTCAGGAAGAGGACGTTTTCGCGCCGGTGCGCAAAGCGGTGCGCCGTCGCTGGGCCTGGCTGGCAATCAATCTCTGCACCGCCTTTGTCGCGTCGCGCGTGATCGGCCTGTTTGAAGAGACCATCTCGCAGCTGGTGGCGCTGGCGACGCTGATGCCGATCGTCGCGGGCATCGGCGGCAACACCGGCAACCAGACCATTACCATGATCGTGCGCGCGCTGGCGCTGCATCAGGTCGAACCGGGCAACTTCTCTTTCCTTATCGCGCGCGAACTGGGCGTGGCGCTGCTCAACGGTTTGTTCTGGGGCGGCGCGATGGGGCTGATTACCTGGCTGATGTACAGCAACATCGAGCTGGGCGGCGTGATGATGCTGGCGATGATGCTTAACCTGCTGCTGGCGGCGCTGATGGGCGTGCTGATCCCGCTGATCATGACCAAACTAAAACGCGATCCGGCGGTGGGCTCCAGCGTGCTGATCACCGCCATTACCGACACCGGCGGATTTTTCATTTTCCTCGGTCTGGCGACGCTGTTTTTACTGCATCACTGAGTGTGGCTCTCGGCGGCGGCGTCAATACAGTGCGCGTAGCGCTGTAGCGCCTGCTGCAGGTTGAGCCGCAGCGTCACCTGCGCCAGCTCGCGCGTCGCGGCGGGGATCGCATAGCTGCCACGCTGCGCCAGCCACGTCAGCACATCCGCCAGATGCCAGAGCGCGGTTTTGCCGTCATGAACCGGCGGCGGAAAGTGCGGGCTGTGGCTGAGCATCAGCTTACGCATATTCTGACGAGAAACGCCGATGATCTCCGCCACATCGGTTAAGCCGACAAAGTCGGGCGCCGCCTCGGTGAGCAGCGCGCCCGACAGCGCGCGCTGCACATCTTTAATGGCGCTCAGCACCGCCTGTTGCGCGCCAGGCGCTTCGCGGGTGAACTCCAGCGCCACTTTTCCCGGCACGCCCAGACCCACCAGCGCATCGTCACAGCCTGCATCGATCAGCCGCGCCAGCAGCTCTTCTTCCGGCAGGGCTGGCTCAGGCAGCAGAAAACGCAGCGTAAAAATATATTCCATGTTCGCTCCTTAATGCAGTTGGCGCACCGCGATGCACTTATTCACCACGCGCCGCAGCGCGCGCGCATGATTAAAAACGTTACGCGGCGTGCTCCAGATAACGCTGATGCAGAACTCGCCACAGCGGCAGGCCGCTGAATGCGTGGGACAATACATTTTGCCCCAGCCATGGTGCCCGGTGGCGACGATCTGCCAGCCATAGGCTTCGGCATAGCGCAGCGCCGCTTCAATCTCTTTGTCTGGATGCCGTCTTCTTTCCATCTGTATGCACCTTACGCTGAACGAGAGTGGTTGTCAACTGACAACCATGCTGAACCATCTTATCTGGCCGACAGCATGCCTCAGGTCGTTGCACCGCGGGAATTTGATGAAAAATCATGGAAGAAGCGCCGCAAAAAATGTTATGCAGGCGCAGGCTGCCCGCCCTACACTTGCTTAAAACCCAAGGAGAAAAGCATGTTTAAACCTGATGATTTTGTGCAGTCGAAAACCGGCGGCCCCAAAATGCTGGTGCTGCGCGTGGAAGGCGAGACGTTGTGGTGCGCGCGCGTCGATGACGCAACGAAAAAAGAGATCGAGGTCAACGCGGACAGCGTCAACCTCTACCATGAAGATGGCGACTTCGGCGTCTGCTGACGCCTGCGCCGGGCATTAGCCCGGCGGATTATCCTGCTGCACGTTGTCGCCGCCGAGGCCGCCGATAAACGGCAGGCGCAGACGCAACGGCGTAAAATCCACGCCCATATTTAGCCCCAGCACATTCAGCTCGAACCCCTCTTCCGCGCCCAGCGTCACGCCTGCAACGCCCAGCACCGACAGCTGAATGCCCCGTCCCGACGGCGGTAAACCGATCGGACGCCACAGCGGCCGGTAATCTTTGCCGAGCGCGTTGGCGGGCAGATCGAGCTTCAGCGCCGGCACTTCACGCCCGATATGCGCGAGAAAGGTGTTGCTGTTCGGCCCCGGCCAGGCGTGGTAGGTATTCGGCCAGGGATAGGAGCGGATCGCCGCCTCAATCTGCGGGATCATCGCCTCTGCCGCTGCGCCGCGATGCTCAACCAGCAGACGCGGTTTTGCGCCGTACCAGTAGCCGTCCGGCAGATTGCTGTTGCGCCGCACTTTATCACCGCTGCCCCAGCTAATCACCTCATAGCGGTTATAGCGCGTCTCGCCTGCGCGTTTGAAGATAATCCACGGATGCACCGCCACCGCCCCTTTCCAGCCGTAGGTCGGCGCGGCGTAGACCTGCACGATCGCCTGCGCCGCATAGCGCTGCGCATCGGGCGCCAGGCCGGATGAGTCGCGGCGCGCCGACCACCAGCCGCCCTGCGCGCCGGAGAGGTCGCCGTGGCGCGTCGCCTGCGCCAGGCTGGCGCCGAGCGACAGCAGGATCACCAGCAATATGCAGAGGCTCAATGCCTTAAGTGGCAGCATAGAATAGTCCTGGAGTAAAAAGCGGAAAGAAAATCGCCAGCCTCTCTGACGACAGGCTGGCGATGGATTAATCAACGCGCTTCAGTGTAAGCGGAAAGGTTATTCCCACTCAATGGTCGCTGGCGGCTTGCCGCTGATATCGTAGACCACGCGCGAGATGCCGTTAACTTCGTTGATGATGCGGTTAGAGACGCGGCCGAGGAAATCATACGGCAGGTGCGCCCAGTGCGCGGTCATAAAGTCGATGGTTTCCACCGCACGCAGCGAGACCACCCAGTCATATTTACGGCCATCGCCCATGACGCCCACGGAGCGCACCGGCAGGAAGACGGTGAACGCCTGGCTCACTTTGTTGTAGAGATCCGCTTTGCGCAGCTCTTCGATAAAGATCGCATCGGCGCGACGCAGCAGGTCGCAATACTCTTTTTTCACTTCGCCCAGCACGCGCACGCCCAGACCCGGACCCGGGAACGGATGGCGATAGAGCATATCGTACGGCAGGCCCAGCTCCAGGCCGATCTTGCGCACTTCGTCTTTGAACAGCTCTTTCAGCGGCTCAACCAGGCCCAGCTTCATCTCTTTCGGCAGGCCGCCCACGTTGTGGTGCGATTTGATCACGTGCGCCTTGCCGGTCGCAGAGGCGGCGGACTCGATCACGTCAGGATAGATGGTGCCCTGCGCCAGCCACTTCACATCGGTGAGCTTAGTTGCCTCTTCGTCGAACACTTCAACGAATACGCGGCCGATGATTTTACGCTTGGCTTCCGGGTCGTTTTCGCCCGCCAGCGCGTCAAGGAAGCGCGCTTCCGCCGGTACGTGCACGATATTCAGGCCGAAGTGGTCGCCGAACATATCCAGCACCTGCTCCGCCTCGTTCAGGCGCAGCAGACCGTTGTCGACGAACACGCAGGTCAGACGATCGCCAATGGCGCGGTGCAGCAGCATCGCGGTCACCGAGGAGTCAACGCCGCCTGACAGGCCAAGAATAACCTTGTCGTTGCCAACCTGTACACGCAGACGCTCAACCGCGTCCTCGATGATTTTCGCCGGCGTCCACAGCGCTTCGCATTCGCAGATGTCGAGCACGAAACGCTCCAGCATACGCAGGCCCTGACGGGTGTGCGTCACTTCCGGATGGAACTGCACGCCATAGAAACGCTTCTCTTCGTTTGCCATGATGGCGAACGGACAGGTCTCGGTGCTGGCGACGGTGACGAAGTCGGACGGGATGGCGGTAACTTTATCGCCGTGGCTCATCCAGACGTCGAGCAGCGGCTTGCCGGCGGCGCTGATGGCGTCTTCGATATCGCGGATCAGCGCGCTCGGCGTCAGCACTTCAACCTGCGCATAGCCGAACTCACGTTCGTTAGAGCCTTCGACCTTGCCGCCCAGCTGCATCGCCATGGTCTGCATGCCGTAGCAGACGCCGAGAACCGGCACGCCCGCGTTGAACACATATTCCGGCGCGCGCGGGCTGTTGAATTCGGTGGTGCTTTCCGGACCGCCGGAAAGAATGATGCCGTTCGGGTTGAACTGGCGGATCTGCTCTTCGGTGACATCCCATGCCCAGAGTTCGCAGTACACGCCCAGCTCGCGTACGCGGCGCGCGACCAGCTGCGTGTATTGAGAACCAAAATCGAGAATCAGAATGCGATGCTTATGAATATTTTCCGTCGTCATTGAGGCGTTTCCAGAACGGGTAACTAGATAATGAAAGCGCCCGGCTTAAGCCGGGCGATAAATCTTACGGGATCAGGATCCCATACGGTAGTTCGGTGACTCTTTGGTGATGGTCACATCGTGCACGTGGCTTTCGTTGATGCCCGCGCCGCTGATGCGCACGAACTCCGCTTTGGTGCGCAGGTCATCGATGGTCGGACAGCCAGTCAGGCCCATACAGGAGCGCAGGCCGCCCATCTGCTGGTGAACGATCTCTTTCAGGCGGCCTTTATAGGCAACGCGGCCTTCGATGCCTTCCGGCACCAGTTTGTCGGCGGCGTTATCGCTCTGGAAGTAGCGATCAGAGGAACCTTTAGACATCGCGCCCAGCGAGCCCATGCCGCGATAGGATTTGAACGAGCGTCCCTGGTAGAGTTCAATCTCGCCCGGAGACTCTTCGGTGCCAGCCAGCATCGAGCCGACCATAACGGCGGCTGCGCCCGCGGCGATTGCTTTGGCGATATCGCCGGAGAAACGGATACCGCCGTCGGCGATCACCGGAATGCCGGTGCCTTCCAGCGCTTCGACGGCGTCAGACACCGCGGTGATCTGCGGCACGCCGACGCCGGTGACGATACGGGTGGTACAGATTGAGCCAGGGCCGATGCCGACTTTCACTGCGCTTACGCCCGCCTGCGCCAGCGCCAGCGCGCCTGCGCCAGTGGCAACGTTGCCGCCAATGATTTCCAGGTCAGGGTATTTCGCGCGGGTTTCGCGGATGCGCTGCAGCACCCCTTCAGAGTGGCCGTGCGAGGAGTCGATCAGCAGCACGTCCACGCCCGCCGCGACCAGCGCGTCGACGCGCTCTTCATTGCCAGCGCCTGCGCCAACCGCCGCGCCCACGCGCAGACGGCCCTGCGCATCTTTACAGGCGTTAGGTTTACGTTCGGCTTTCTGAAAGTCTTTTACGGTGATCATGCCGAGCAGATGGAAGCTGTCGTCCACCACCAGCGCTTTTTCAACGCGCTTTTCGTGCATGCGCTGCAGCACCACGTCACGCGCCTCGCCCTCTTTCACCGTGACCAGACGCGCTTTCGGCGTCATGACCGCGGTCACCGGCTGGGTCAGATCGGTAACAAAGCGCACGTCGCGGCCGGTGATGATGCCGACCAGCTCGTTGCTTTCGTTTACCACCGGATAGCCGGCAAAACCGTTACGCTCGGTCAGGGCTTTCACTTCCGCCAGCGTGGTGGTCGGCAGCACGGTCTGCGGTTCGGTTACCACGCCGCTTTCATGCTTCTTCACCTTGCGAACTTCTTCCGCCTGGCGCTCAATCGACATGTTTTTGTGGATAAAGCCCAGACCGCCTTCCTGCGCCAGCGCAATAGCCAGTCCCGCTTCGGTTACGGTATCCATAGCGGCGGAGAGCATCGGGATGTTGAGACGAATGTTTTTCGTCAGCTGAGTGCTGAGATCGGCCGTGTTTGGCAGAACGGTGGAGTGAGCAGGAACGAGCAGAACGTCGTCGAAAGTAAGGGCTTCTTTAGCGATTCTTAGCATGGCAATATCTCAACCTGGGGTGAATGAGAACAGATAAAATATTGCCGCGGCATTATACAGGCCGTAATCGTTTGCCTCCAGCATTATTTTAGAAAAACTCTTGATCCTCGCTATCAGCCATGTAGTATCGGTTAATTAACCCTCTGATTTACTATTTGATCTCCATCACATGTCGCTACCGCCAGTTGCTAATGTTTTTACCGTCACTCGCCTGAATACCACGGTGCGTCAACTGCTGGAACAGGAGATGGGATCGGTGTGGCTGAGCGCGGAGCTCTCTAACTTTTCTCAGCCCGCGTCGGGCCACTGGTACTTCACGCTAAAGGATGACGGTGCACAGGTGCGCTGCGCCATGTTCCGCAACAGCAACCGCCGCGTCACCTTCCGTCCTCAGCACGGCCAGCAGATTTTGGTGCGCGCCACCATCACGCTTTATGAGCCGCGCGGCGACTATCAGCTGATTATCGAAAGCATGCATCCAGCTGGCGAAGGCGCGCTGCAGCAGCAGTTTGAGCTGCTGAAGACGAAACTGGCAGGCGAAGGCCTGTTTGACCAGCAGCACAAGCAGCCGCTGCCCGATCCGGCAAGGCAGGTGGGCGTGATCACCTCGGCGACCGGCGCCGCGCTGCACGACGTGCTGCGCGTGCTGCACCGCCGCGATCCTTCGCTGCCGGTGGTGATTTATCCGACGCCGGTTCAGGGCGCCGACGCGCCAGCCGCCATCGTGCACGCCATCGAACTGGCCAATCAGCGCGCGGAGTGCGACGTGCTGATTGTCGGGCGCGGCGGCGGCTCGCTGGAAGATTTGTGGAGCTTTAATGAGGAGCGCGTCGCGCGCGCCATCTTCGCCAGCCGCATTCCGGTGGTCAGCGCCGTCGGCCACGAAACCGACGTCACCATCGCCGATTTTGTCGCCGACCTGCGCGCGCCGACGCCCTCCGCCGCTGCTGAAATTGTGAGCAGAAATCAGACAGAACTGCTGCGACAGTTGCTCTCACAGCAACAACGGCTGGAAATGGCGATGGATTACTATCTGGCGCAGCAGCAACGCCGCTTCTCGCGCCTCGATCACCGCCTGCAGCAGCAGCATCCGCAGCTGCGCCTGGCGCGTCAGCAGACCGCCCTGTTCCGTCTGCAGCAGCGGCTGAACGAGGCGATGGAAAACCGGCTGCGTCAGACGATGCGCCAGCAGGATCGCCTGGCACAGCGACTCGCCGCGCACCAGCCGCAGCCGCGTCTGTTCCAGGCGCAGCGCCAGCTGGAGCAGATGCGCTACCGCCTGCAGCAAAGTCTGGAAAAAAGGCTTAATCACGACAGGCAGCGCTTTGCGACGCTCGCCGCACAGCTGGAAGGCGTCAGCCCGCTGGCGACGCTGGCGCGCGGTTTCAGCGTCACCACCGATCTCTCCGGCCAGGTGGTGAAAAAAACCGCTCAGCTACAAAGCGGCGATACGCTACGCACTCGGCTCGACGACGGCTGGGTGGAAAGTCAGGTGACCAGCGTGCTGCCGGAAAAAAAGCGACGCCGTAAAACTCCATCCTGAACAAAGACTATACTTTTTGACACATTACTTGTGCCAAGGAGTCGGGTATGTCCTACAGCGTTATTCCTCCCTATATGTTGCGCAACATTGTGGCCCACGGTTCTGGCCCGCAGCAGGATTATGCGCGCCGCACGCTGGTGCACGTCCAGCATCTGATGGCGGAGAACTGGCAGAAGCCGGTGGCGCCGCAGACGGCGGCGGGCGGTCATGTCGATCGCGAAATCTACGATGCGAAAAACACCCAAAGCCTGCCTGGCGATCTGCTGCGCAGCGAAGGTCAACCTGAGACGGGCGACGTCGCCGCCAGAGAGGCGTGGGATTATCTTGGCGTCACCTATGACTTTTTCTGGCAGACCTATCAGCGTAATTCGCTCGACAATCAGGGGCTGAAACTGCTTGGCACCGTGCACTACGGCAAAGCGTATCAAAACGCCTTCTGGAACGGTCAGCAGATGGTGTTTGGTGACGGCGACGGCGAGATCTTCAATCGTTTCACCATCGCTATTGATGTAGTGGCGCACGAGCTGGCGCACGGCGTCACCGAGACAGAAGCGGGATTGATCTACTTTGAACAGGCCGGCGCGCTGAACGAATCCCTTTCCGACGTGTTCGGCTCGCTGGTGAAGCAGTTTCACCTGAAGCAGAGCGCGGATAAAGCGGACTGGATTATCGGCGAAGGGCTGCTGGCCAGCGGCATTAACGGCCGCGGTTTGCGCTCGATGGCGGAGCCAGGCACCGCCTATGACGATCCGATGCTGGGCAAAGATCCGCAGCCCGCCCATATGGATCACTATATCCAGACGCGCGAAGATAACGGCGGCGTGCATCTTAACTCCGGCATTCCCAACCGCGCCTTTTATCTGGCGGCGAAAGCGCTGGGCGGCTATGCCTGGGAGCTGGCGGGCCAGGCCTGGTACGACACGGTGTGCGACAAATCCCTGCCGCAGGACGCCGACTTCAGCACTTTCGCCCGCCTGACCGTGCAGCACGGCGAGCGCCGCTTTAATCGCTCGGTCGCGCAGTCAATTGAACAGGCGTGGAAGGAGGTCGGCGTGCTATGAGTTCCCTTCCCGAACTGACCGACGACGCGGTGATCGAAGTTGAGCGCGAAGGCGGCCTGGCTTTTATTCCCGGCCTGCGCGGCGCGCGGCGCTTTGCGCTGGCTCAGCTGCCGCAGCCGCAAAAACAGCGCGTCTGTCAGGTTCTGGAGCAGGCGCTGCCGCTGGGCGAGCCGGAAGATCAAGCACCGCAGATTGGGCGCAGCGATCAGCGCTACTTCCGCATTCAGATTAGCTACGCCACCCACCGTGAAATCGGCACTATTGTGCTGCTGATCCCGGAACAGGTCGCGCCGCCAGAGCTGGAGGCGCTGTGGCGCGACGGCGACGAGGGCGCCCATTAAAAAAGGCCGCCACATCCGTGGCGGCCTTATAAAGGCGCTTAAGCGCTGTCCAGCCAACAGCCGGTGAAAGCGGGGAAATTCCCCGCCTTCCGGTTGCTACTTACCAGATTCGTAAGCCATCGAAGCAGCCACCTCGCGCTGGTTGTCCCGGTAGCGGATCTCGCACAGCGATTTCCGCGTCAGCCAGGTAAAGATTAAAAGTGTGAGACACACCAGTAATACGCAACAAACCAGCGTTAGCTGTGGCAATTTCATGGTCACTCCTCCTTGCGCAGAGCGCGGTAAGAGGCTACCCTGCTGTTGTTCGGACAGTGGGGCAGCCTCGTGGGTTAATGAAAATTAACTACGGGGCTTTCTCTTTTCTGCCTCACAACCAGCTTGCCGATCGCTCAAGGCAGAAACCTCAAGCGCCGCCGCGATTATACCCGCTCCTCTTCCCTGCCCAACCGCCGTACCGCGACTTAGCGACCTGCTTCTCAAAGGCTTTTGCAACAGCCGCCACGCTTACACTTTCCTGTGCGCCAAATAAAAAACCCCGCGCCGGAGCGCAGGGTTTGATGAGTTACGCTTAGCCGTTACGGCAGCGCGTAGGCAATCACATAGTCGCCGCGATCCGGCGACTGACGGGCGCCGCCTGCGGAGATCAGGATGTACTGCTTACCGTTTTTCGGTGAAACGTAGCTGATCGGACCGCCCTGGCTGCCCACCGGCAGACGTGCTTTCCACACCTCTTTACCAGTCGAGCTGTCGAAGGCGCGCAGGTAGTAGTCCTGGGTGCCAGCGATAAACACCAGGCCACCCTGCGTTGCCAGCGTACCGCCCAGCGTCGGCATGCCGATTGGCATCTGCGCGCGCATTTTAATCCCGAACGGGCCGGTATCCTGCACGGTGCCGACCGGCACCTGCCAGACGATTTTACGCGTCTTCATATCGATCGCCGACAGCGTGCCGAACGGCGGTGCCTGACACGGAATGCCCAGCGGCGACATAAAGCGGTTTTTGTTGACCGCATACGGCGTGCCTTTCAGCGGCACCGCGCCCATACCGGTGTTGATCGCTTCGCCGCCGTTGCTGCCGCGTGCGATTTTGCTGGTATCGGCCGGGATCATCTGCACCCACAGGCCCAGACGCATATCGTTGACGAACATATACTGGTTGTTCGGGTCGAACGACATGCTGCCCCAGTTCATGCCGCCGAGCGAACCCGGGAAGCTGAGGGATTTGTCGGTATCCGGCACGGTGAACAGGCCGTCATAGCGCATCGATTTAAAGGCGATGCGGCATGCCAGCTGGTCAAACGGCGTGGCGCCCCACATGTCTGACTCTTTCAGCGTCTGGTTGCCAATCTGCGGCATCTCGGTCGAGTGCGGCTGCGTTTTGGTGTACTGCTCGTTCGGGATATGGCCCTGCGGCATCGGCAGCTCTTCGACTTTCGTCAGCGGCTTGCCGGTTTCGCGGTCCAGCACGAAAATCATGCCGGTTTTACCGCCGATCACCACCGCAGGTTTGGTGGTGCCATCCTTCATCGGGAAGTCCACCAGGCTCGGCTGCATCGGCAGATCGAAGTCCCACAGATCGTTATGTACGGTCTGGTAAACCCACTTCTCTTTGCCGGTGGTAGCGTCCAGCGCCAGCACGGAAGCGCCATATTTATGATCGAGCGCGGTACGGTTGGCACCCCACAGATCGACAGATGAGCTGCCCATCGGGATAAACACGGTGTTCATCGCCGGATCGTATGACATTGGCGCCCAGGAGTTCGGGGTGCTGCGTTTGTAATCCTGACCCGGCATCAGCACGGCGTTTGGATCGACGTTGCCTGGGTCAAACGCCCAGCGCTGCTTGCCGGTGATGACGTCAAAGCCGCGCAGTACGCCGCCAGGCATATCGGTCTGCACGTTATCCGCCACGCGGCCGCCAACCACAACCGTCGTCCCCGCCAGCGTTGGCGCGGAAGTCAGCTGATATTTCGGATCCTGCGCTTCGCCCAGGCCCTCTTTCAGGTTCACCACGCCGTGGTTGCCGAAATCTTCGCAGAACTCGCCGTTGTCGGCATTGATGGCGATAAGGCGCGCATCAATGGTGTTCATCAGAATACGACGCTGGCAGCTGTCGCCCGCCGCAATGCTCGGCGCCGGCACCGGGGTTGAACCCGGCTTGCTCGGCTGCGTCAGCGGTTTAGTGGCGTCAAAGTAGGCCAGACCGCGGCAGCGCGGCCAGACTTCCGCCTGCGCGTTGATTTCGCGTTTCCAGATCTGCTTGCCGCTGTCTGCTTCCACCGCAATCACATTGTTGTGCGGCGTACAGAGATAGAGCGTGTTGCCAATCTGCAGCGGCGTTTGCTGATCTTCCGCGCCGTTACCGGTCGGGCTGATCGGCGTATCGCCGGTGTGGAACGTCCAGGCGACCTTAAGATCTTTCACGTTGTCGCGAGTGATCTGGTCGATAGCGGCAAAACGGTCGCCGCCCGGCGTACGGCCGTAGTTATTCCAGTCCTGCTGCGGCTTGCTCTTATCAACCGGGATCAGCGGCAGTTCTTTGCCGGTGAAGGCCACGGTGGGATGCGGCTGGAACATCTGCACCAGCGTGCCAACCATGCCGACGGCGATCACCGCTGACAGCACGTAAGAGACCTTCGCCAGCGAGGATTTACCTTCGCGCTTGCGCAGCGCAGGCCAGGTGAGAAACGCCAGCAGCATCAGGCCCGACGGCACCATCAGGCGCGACACCAGCGGCCAGAAGGTCCAGCCCGCATCCGCCAGCGCCCAAATCAGCGAGCCGACGAAGACCAGAATAAACAGCACAACGGCAGAGGACTTGCGGCGGAAGAACTGGATCGCCGACAGCAGCATGACAATGCCTGCAATCAGGAAGTACCAGCTGCCGCCAAGCGAGACCAGCTTGCCGCCGCCGATTGCAAAGAACAGGCCGATTGCCAGCAGAACCAGCCCCAGCAAAATCGACCAGATACCCAATCCTTTGCCGGATCGGGATGATGTTTCAGCCATAACACAAACTCTCCTGAAAAAATAAAGCACCCACGCCTCAACGTGGGGTCACAGCGTCTTGTGCGCCGGATATCGCTTTATTTTACGTCGTAATGGTACGGACCTGGGTCCGGGTTGCAGGCATTGTGAGCGAGGAGGCATTAAGAATTTTCTGCCGCCTTGACAATGCGCGCCAGGATTGTACCACCTGGTACATAATCAGGTGAACATCTATAACGGGAACTAAACGTGGCAATAGCATTTTTGCTACAAATAAGGCGTTAAGTGTCTCAAATTGCATGCTTCGTGCAGCGCGTTACGCTTCGATCGCAGACGTAAGCAAATGTGTGACGACCTTTCAGCAGCCCGTAAAAAAGGGGACCTGACGGTCCCCTTTTTAATTAACGCTTGTTTTTCTTCAGGTGCGAAAGCAGACGCTTGCGCTTGCGCTGCTGCGTTGGCGTCAGCAGATTGCGTTTGCCCGCAAAGGGGTTGTCGCCTTCTTTAAACTGGATACGGATCGGTGTGCCCATGACGTTAAGCGAACGACGGAAGTAGTTCATCAGATAACGCTTGTAGGAATCCGGCAGATCCTTCACCTGATTACCGTGGATCACCACGATAGGCGGGTTGTAACCCCCGGCGTGCGCATACTTCAGCTTCACGCGGCGACCGCGCACCAGCGGCGGCTGATGGTCTTCGGCTGCCATGTTCATGATCCGCGTCAGCATCGAGGTGTTAACGCGTTTGGTCGAGCAGTCATAGGCTTCGGTGACCGATTCGAACAGGTTGCCGACACCGCTGCCGTGCAGCGCAGAGATAAAGTGCACGCGGGCAAAGTCGATAAAGCCGAGGCGATAATCCAGCGTCTCTTTGACTTCGTCTTTAATCTCCTGCGTCAGACCATCCCATTTGTTCACCACGATCACCAGCGAGCGACCGCTATTGAGGATGAAGCCGAGCAGCGACAGATCCTGATCGGAGATGCCTTCGCGCGCGTCAATAACCAGCAGCACCACGTTGGCGTCTTCGATCGCCTGCAGCGTTTTAATTACGGAGAATTTCTCTACCGTGTCGGTGATCTTGCCGCGCTTACGCACGCCAGCAGTGTCGATCAGAATATATTCGCGGCCGTCGCGCTCCATCGGAATATAGATGCTGTCGCGCGTGGTGCCCGGCATATCGTACACCACCACCCGATCTTCACCGAGGATGCGGTTGGTCAGAGTCGACTTGCCGACATTAGGACGACCAACGATTGCCAGCTTGATCGGCAGAGCGGTCGGGTCGAACTCTTCTTCCTCTTCTTCCTGCGTTTCGCCGTTCTCTTCCGCCGCCAGCGCCGCCCAGTAGGCTTCGTTTTCGTCTTCTTCGGTTACTTCGCGCGGATCGACTTCATCCATCCACGGCAGCAGCGCGGTTTCCAGCAGGCTGGTGACGCCGCGGCCGTGCGAGGCGGCGATAGCGTGAATTTCGCCCAGACCCAGCGAGTAGAAATCGACAACGGCTGAATCGGGATCGAGACCGTCGGTTTTGTTGGCCACCAGGAACGTTGCTTTCTGACGCGAACGGATATGGTTGGCGATCTGCTTGTCCGCCGGCATCACGCCCGCGCGAGCGTCGACCATAAACAGGACCACGTCGGCCTCTTCAATCGCCAGCAGCGACTGCTCCGCCATACGCGTTTCAACGCCCTCTTCGGTGCCGTCGATACCGCCGGTATCAATAACAATAAATTCGCGCCCTTCCACTTCGGCGCGACCATATTTGCGATCGCGAGTCAGTCCAGGAAAATCCGCCACCAGCGCATCACGAGTGCGCGTTAACCGGTTGAACAGCGTGGATTTCCCCACATTGGGACGCCCAACCAGCGCGACCACAGGTATCATAACAGTGCCTCAATAAAAAAAATGTATCGCCCGAATGGCGTGATTATAACGGTTTTAACCGCGAGGTTCAGGCTGAAGGCGCTAAGAATATCATGCCTGACTAAAAACGAAACGGCTCCTGACGCGTCAGGAGCCGTTAAACGGAAGGCTAACTCCGATAGCAGATTAACGCGTAATCGCGTAAACCTCACCGCCTTTGGCCTGAATGATCAGCTTGTCGCTGGCGACCACCGGCTCGGTCTGGAAGCCGTCGCTGTCGACTTTCTGCTGCGCCACGAAACGCCCGTCCGAGGTGTTGAGCCAGTGCAGATAGCCTTCGCTGTCGCCGACGATCAGGTAGCCATTAAACAGCACCGGCGCCGTCAGGTTGCGGTGCAGCAGATCGCTCTGACGCCAGATGGCAACACCGCCGTCGGCGTTGAGCGCGATCACGCGGTCATCCTGATCAACCAGATAGATGCGGCCCGCGTCGACGATCAGATCTTTCACGCCGCCGATTTCGCGCTTCCACAGGATCTGACCAGAGCGCAGGTCGAGCGCGGTCAGGTTGCCGTTGTAGGCCAGCGCATAAACCACGCCGTTAACGATCACCGGCGTGGTGTCGACGTCGTTCAGGCGATCGATCTCTGTCGCGCCGCTCGGCTGAGAGATGCGCTGCTGCCAGATAATCTGGCCCTGATTCATGATTACCGCGCTGACGCGGCCGTTGTCGCCGCCGACAATGGCGCCGCCGAACGCGGTTGCAGGTGCAGATTCGCCGCGCAGCGACAGCGCAGGCATGTCGAGGTTAACGCTCCACTTCACCGCGCCGCTGCTCTGATCCAGGCCCTGCAGCATGCCGTTGCTGGTGTGCACCAGCACCAGGCCATCGCTGACCACCGGACGCGACAGCGCTTCGCCAGCGACTTTAGTCTGCCAGGCAATGCTGCCGTCGCTGCTGTTAAGCGCGAAAAGCTGACCGCGCTCGCTGCCGATATAGAGATGATCGCCCGCCGCGGTCACGCCGCCAGAGAGCAAGGCTGAGATATTTTTCGAGAAGAAGCCGGTTTTCTCAGAGAGATCGACCTTCCATTTTTCTTTGCCGTTGGAGGCGTCCAGCGCTTTAACCACGCCGAAACGATCCGCCGCAAATACGGTATTGTCCTGCCATGCCGGATGCAGGTTAGAGTAGAAGTCGCCGACGCCGTCACCGACCGACGTGCTCCACACTTCCTGAGGAGTAAACTGGTTTTCCACCTTCGGCAGCGGGGCCATTTTCACTACATCTTCTTCGCCGCTGAACAGCGAGCAACCGCTGAGCAAAGTGACTGAAATCAGCCCTGGCAGCAGGTATTTACGTAATTCCATGCGCTCTCTCTTGACTGGCTTAGCTTAAGTTATTCATCTTCATCTGCATCATTTGCTTCAGCGCCGGAGAGGCGTCTGAGTCAACGCCCTTGCTCCACGCCGCGCGCGCGCCCTGCTTGTCGCCTTTGCTCAGCAGCGCTTCGCCGCGGATATCCGCCACAATGGCTGTCCAGCCATCGCCCTTGACAGCGTCGAGGGTTTTAAGGGCGGCGTCCGCCTGATTCTGTTGCAGTTGAATGCGCGCCAGCCGCAGGTTGATCACCGCCTGCAGATTGGCATCTTTGGTGTTTTTCAGGCCGTTTTCCAGCAGGGAAGCGGCCTTATCCAGCTGGCTGGCGTCGACATACTGCTTCGCCACATCCATCGCCGCCAGCGCGCCATAGGTATTGCTGTTTTCGCTGGCGAACTTCGCCGCCGCATCCAGCGTCGCTGGCTGATCGGCTTTCATCGCGGTGGTCACCTGCTGATACTGTGCAGAGACCGCTTTTGACGAGCTTTCTTCATGGCTGGCCCAGTAGCGCCAGCCGCCCAGCGCGGCAATGCCGATGATCACGCCGACCGCCAGCGCCTTGCCGTTATTGGCAAAAAAGCGGCGTAACGCGTCGACCTGCTCGTTTTCATTGCTATAGACTTCCACGCGATCCCTCTCCTTTTTCTGGTTGGTGCCGTGCCACGCTTACTGCAACAGCGTGCGCAATGCAGCAGCAGCCTCTGTCTGCGCCAGCGTTTGCTGATCGCCGCTGCGCAGATCTTTGATAACCACCTGACCCGCTTTCACTTCATCTTCGCCAACCACCAGCGCGATGCGCGCGCCCCACTTGTCGGCGCGGGCGAACTGCTTCTTGAAGTTGCCGCCGCCAAAGTTAGTCATCAGCTTCAGCTCTGGCGCTTCGTCACGCAGTTTTTCCGCCAGCTGCATCGCAGCGGACTGAACGCCCTGGCCCGAAGCGATAACATAGACATCAACAACGCGCGTCGGTTCAAATTGCGGATTCACCGCCTGCACCAGCAGCACCAGACGCTCTAATCCCATAGCGAAACCAACGGCTGGCGTGGCCCGCCCGCCCAGCTGCTCGACCAGACCGTCGTAGCGACCGCCGCCGCACACCGTGCCCTGCGCGCCGAGGCTCTCGGTCACCCATTCGAAAACGGTGCGGTTGTAGTAGTCGAGGCCGCGCACCAGGCGCTGGTTGACGCGATAGGCGATGCCCGCGTCGTCCAGCAGGGCGCACAGGCCCTGGAAATGCTCGCGTGATTCGTCATCAAGATGGTCCATCAGCTGCGGCGCGTCGTTAAGCAGCGCCTGCACCTCAGGATTTTTGCTGTCCAGCACGCGCAGCGGGTTGGTATACATCCGGCGCTGGCTGTCTTCGTCCAGCGTCTCTTTGTGCTGCTCCAGGAACGCCACCAGCGCCTCGCGGTAGCGCGCGCGCGCCTCCAGCGAGCCGATGGAGTTCAGCTCCAGACGCACATGATCGGCGATGCCCAACACTTTCCACCAGCGCGCGGTCAGCATAATCAGCTCGGCGTCCACGTCCGGGCCGTTCAGGCCGAACACCTCGGCGCCCAGCTGATGGAACTGGCGATAGCGGCCTTTCTGCGGACGTTCGTAACGGAACATCGGTCCCATATACCACAGGCGCTGCTCCTGATTGTAGAGCAGGCCGTGCTCGATGCCGGCGCGCACGCAGCCTGCGGTGCCTTCCGGGCGCAGCGTCAGGCTTTCGCCGTTGCGGTCGTCAAAGGTGTACATCTCTTTTTCAACCACATCGGTCACTTCGCCGATGGCGCGTTTAAACAGCGGAGTCTGCTCGACGATCGGCATGCGGATTTCGCTGTAGCCATAGCTGGCCAGCACCTGCTTGAGCGACCCTTCAATGCGTTGCCAGAGAGCCGTATCCGCCGGCAGATAATCGTTCATGCCGCGGATAGCTTGAATATTCTTCGCCACGTTAAAATCTCTTAATGCAAAAAAACCTGTCCGGCATCATACCTTATGAGGATGAAACCGCACAGGTTCATTAAACAAAGTCGCGCTGCGCGCGCCGACCCTTAGTTTTCCAGCTGCTGAACGTTGATGCGACGATTTTCGTCCAGCATGGTCGCTTTCGCGCGGATGCGCGCTTCAAGCTGATCGATCATATCGTCGTTGTCGAGACGATCGCGCTGGCGCACGCCATCTTCGTAGAAGCCGCTTTTCTTGTTACCGCCGGTCACGCCCAGCGTCGACACCGTTGCTTCGCCGGGGCCGTTGACCACGCAGCCGATAATCGAAACGTCCATCGGCGTGATGATATCTTCCAGCCGCTGCTCAAGGGCATTCACCGTGCCGATAACGTCGAACTCCTGACGCGAGCAGGTGGGACAGGCGATAAAGTTGATGCCGCGTGCGCGAATGCGCAGCGACTTCAGGATGTCGAAGCCAACTTTGACCTCTTCGATCGGATCGGCCGCCAGCGAAATACGCAGCGTGTCGCCAATCCCTTCTGAAAGCAGCAGACCAAGGCCGATAGCTGATTTCACCGCGCCTGCGCGCGCACCGCCCGCTTCGGTGATACCGAGGTGCAGTGGCTGATCGATCTGCTTCGCCAGCAGGCGGTAGGATTCGACGGCAAGAAACACGTCCGACGCCTTCACGCTCACTTTAAACTGATCGAAGTTAAGGCGATCGAGATGATCGACGTGACGCATCGCTGACTCCAGCAGCGCCTGCGGCGTCGGCTCGCCATACTTTTCCTGCAGATCTTTTTCCAGCGAACCGGCGTTAACGCCGATACGGATCGGAATATTGTGGTCGCGCGCGCAGTCCACCACCTGGCGAATACGCTCGTTGTTGCCGATATTGCCTGGGTTGATGCGCAGGCAGTCGACGCCATATTCGGCGACTTTCAGCGCGATGCGGTAGTCAAAATGGATATCCGCCACCAGCGGCACGTTGACGCGCTGCTTGATCAGCTTAAAGGCTTCAGCGGCGTCCATGGTGGGAACGGAGACGCGGACGATATCGACGCCGACGCGCTCAAGCGCTTTGATCTGATTGACCGTGGCGTCAACATCGGTAGTACGGGTATTGGTCATCGACTGGACGGCGATAGGCGCGCCGTCGCCGACAGGCACCTTGCCGACATAAATCCGGGTTGATTTACGACGGATAATGGGTGCTTCGTTATGCATATTCTTTCTCCACAATTGCCCGGGGCGCGATGCTGCGTTATTGCGCACCCAATGTCAGGCGAGCAACCTGGTTAGTACGGATAAAACGACTTAAATCAACAGGCTGATTCTGGTATTGCACCTGCACCGCAGAGGGTGCGCCAATTTTCAGACGATAGGGAGCGGTGCCGGAAAGGCTGAGTTTACCACCGCTACGTTGCATTCCGCTGAACAGTTTTTTACCGGTAGCATCAGAGACTTCCAGCCAGCAGTCGGCGTTGAAGTTCATCACCACGGTGTTGGGATCGGCGGCCGCTTCGCCAACGGCGGCGGCGCTGGTCGGCAGCAGACCGGCGGTGGCCGACGAGCTGGCGGCGTTGTCCACAGGTGCCTGGCTCGGCGAGACCACGGCGTTGTTTGCCGAGGTCGCAGCTGGCGCAGCGCTGTTACCGCTGGCTTGCGCAGGGGCGGTGCTGGTCGGCTGGCTGGCGGCTGGCGCCGCCGCGCTGACGTCCGCGCCGTTGGTTTCGTCCGGCGCGGCTGGCGCGGCGGTCTGGTCGCCAGCGTCATTACCGCCGTCAAGCGGAATCGACTGGCTGTTGTCGCCGCTGCTGCCGTTCTGATCGGCCATAGAGACCAGATCGTCCTGCGACGCTTTATGGTTTTGCCACCACCAGGCGCCGGTCAGGCCAATGACCACGAACAGCACCAGCCAGGTGAAAATCATCAGCCAGCCGTCGCGTTTCTTGCGGCGTTTGCCCAGCGAGAAGTGCTGCATCGGCTCGATTTTGGCCGCGCGCACCGGCGTCTGCTTCGCCATCATCGGCAGCAGTTCCTCTTCAGGAATGTGCACCAGACGGGCATAGGAGCGAATGTATCCACGCAAAAAGGTCGACGCCAGATCGGCAGGCGCTTTGTCCTCTTCGATATCGCGTACGGTCGTAAGTTTCAGGCACAGGCGTTCAGCCACGTTTTGCTGGGTCAGCCCCATTTTCTCACGGGCCAGACGCAGGCGTTCGCCTGTGGAATGTACTGCAGAGTTGTCTTGAGTGGCTTCAGTATTCATTAGCTAAATAACGCTGGTACTGTATCGATTGTGGAAAACTTCGCGCCAACCGGTCGCCATAACGTGTAACGTCAGCAGCGTTTCCCTGTTGCGCGGCGAAACGTATCTGTAACTCTAAGCTGCGCGCCGTAGCAGGCAGATATTGCTGATAAAGCTCAGTTAACAGTAAAGCACGCGCCGGATAGAGTACACGTTGTTTTTCCGCCTCATCCAGCAACGCATCGCCTTTTGCGCGATTCGCCTCGAGCGCCCGACTCAGCGCCGCTCGCGCGGCCAGCGTGTCGTCCGCCTGGAGATAGCAATATCCCGACAGCTCCCACGCATCGGCACGGGCCTCGCTCTCCGACGCATCCCTCGCCCGCTTAAACTGTTGATGCGCTTCGTCATACTGCCCTAAAGCGCAGAGAAACGCACCGTAATTGTTAGCGACAAAGCCATTTGCCGGCGCCAGCCGCTGCGCCTGTTGAAAGCGGCGCGCCGCCTCATCGCGACGCCCCTGTTTTTGCGCCAGCCGCGCCAGCGCCAGGGCCATTCGATAGTCGCGCGGCGCGGCAGCCTGCGCCCGCTGGAGGTTGCGGCGCGCGGCGGCGAAATCCCCCGCCGCCAGATAGTGCATCCCCAGCGTCAGACGGGTCTCCGCCGCGCCCGTTTGCGGGCTGCGACTGACACACCCGGTTACAACAATCAGGGCCAGCAGGCTGGCCGGCAATCCCTTACCCATGTCGATTCTCCTGGTCGCGAAGAGGGCGCGTGGAGGCAGACTGCCACGCGTCACGACCCGGTAAAATCGCTATTTTCCCTTTTTCAGAGCGCCTTCACAGAGATGGGCTCGCCCGCCATTTTTTTACGCATCGTACGCTTGGTGCGGTCGATCACGTCGCCCGCCAGCTGTCCGCAGGCCGCATCAATGTCGTCGCCGCGGGTTTTACGCACGATGGTGGTAAAGCCGTACTCCATCAGCACTTTCGCGAAGCGGTCGACCCGGCTGTTGGAGCTGCGGCCGTAAGGCGCGCCCGGGAAGGGGTTCCACGGGATCAGGTTAATTTTGCACGGTGTCTCTTTCAGCAGCGCCGCCAGCTCATGGGCGTCGTCGGTGCTGTCGTTGACGTGGTCCAGCATCACGTACTCGATGGTGACGCGTCCCTGGTTGGCGTTTGATTTCGCCAGATAGCGCTTCACCGCGCCGAGGAACATTTCGATATTGTACTTCTTGTTAATCGGTACGATATCGTCGCGCAGCTTGTCGTTCGGCGCGTGCAGGGAAATCGCCAGCGCGACGTCGATCATATCGCCCAGCTTATCCAGCGCCGGCACCACGCCAGAAGTCGAGAGCGTAACGCGACGTTTCGACAGGCCGAAACCGAAGTCGTCCAGCATGATCTCCATCGCCGGCACGACATTGTTGAGATTGAGCAGCGGCTCGCCCATACCCATCATCACCACGTTGGTGATAGGACGCTGGCCGGTCACCTTCGCGGCGCCGATGATTTTCGCCGCGCGCCACACCTGCCCGATGATCTCGGAGACGCGCAGATTGCGGTTGAAGCCCTGCTGCGCCGTCGAACAGAATTTACACTCCAGCGCGCAGCCCACCTGCGAGGAGACGCAGAGCGTGGCGCGATCGTCTTCCGGAATATAAACGGTTTCCACCAGCTGATCGCCGACGCGGATCGCCCACTTGATGGTGCCGTCGCTGGAACGCATCTCTTCCGCCACTTCCGGCGCGCGAATTTCCGCGATCTGGCTCAGCTTGTTGCGCAGCACCTTGTTGATGTCGGTCATCTGCTCGAAATCATCGCAGCAGTAATGATACATCCACTTCATCACCTGATCGGCGCGGAACGGCTTTTCGCCCATCGAGAGGAAAAGCTCGCGCATCTGCTGGCGATTAAGATCGAGCAGGTTAATTTTTTCGCTTTTAGGGGCGACAACAACGGGGGAAGCGGACGACGGCGTCACAATCTGTTCGGACATAATGTTCTCTGGCCTCGTTATTACACGTTATGGCTCTGGTTAAGGATAGGAAAAAAAGACGCCCTTGCTGAGCCAGGCTCAACAAGGGCGCGATATTGTACAACATCTGCGGTGTGATGCCAGGGTAGAGGGCAACGCGCTAGCAACAAATTTGTAAAGCGCGCGCTCCAGCTGGCCTCGACGCGATTAACGCGTGCGCGGGCAGATCTCGTTTTCGCCGAAGAAGTAGGCGATTTCACGCGCGGCAGACTCGGCAGAGTCAGAGCCGTGGGTGGCGTTTTCGGTGAAGCTGTCTGCGTAGTCAGCGCGCAGGGTGCCTGCCAGAGCGTTAGCCGGGTTGGTGGCGCCCATCAGATCGCGGTGACGCTGAACGGCGTTTTCGCCTTCCAGCACAGACACCACAACCGGACCAGAAGTCATGAACTCGACCAGGCCGTCGAAGAACGGTTTGCCCTGGTGCTCAGCGTAGAAACCTTCAGCCTGCTCTTTGCTCAGCTGCAGCATTTTAGCGCCAACGATTTTGAAGCCTGCGCTCTCAAAACGGTTGTAGATGGCGCCAATCACGTTTTTAGCAACGGCGTTTGGTTTAATGATGGAGAAGGTACGTTCGATTGCCATGTTGACCTCTGTCTTTAGCATCCTGAAGAAACCGGGAACCCGCTCCCGGTAAGAAAACGCGCCGATTATAGGGAGATCAACGGGCGTTGCCTATTAGCTATCGTATGATTTATGGAAATTTATTGATTTTCGTCGGTGCAGGCAGGCAAATTTTGTGCAACAGGCCGCGGTTCAGTCGCGGGTAAAGGCGACGCTGGCCAGCTGGCCCGCCTCATCCATCACCACCAGCTGACAGGGGCCAGCCTCGCGCAGCGCCAGCTGCACGCGGCTCGACGCCTCCGTTTGCTCCACGGGTTCGCCGTTTAAAAACCACCAGCGCCGCGCGCCCTGCCCGCCCTGCACCGCCACCGGCAGCAGCAGCACCGCGTTGCCGGGCAGCGGCTGCAGATGCTGTCCGTTGATGACGCCGGTGACGATCATCGGCGGCGCGTTGCCCTGCTGCAATGGCGGACAGGCGGGATCGATCGGCGGCAGGCGCTGCGCGCGTCGCTCGGCCTGCGGCAGCCAGGGCTCGAGCGGCAGCGGCCACATCAGCCGCTCGCGGCTCTGCGCGTCGGGGCAGTCTGCCGCCACGCGCGCGCCCTGCGGGTTTTGCCAGTAGCGCAGCCGCAGGCCGTTGATCCCCTCCTGACCCGGCGCCAGCAGCGTCGGCGGCACGGTCTGGTTGAGCACCCAGCTCTGACGGTGCTGGCGGCAGTTCTCATCGCCAACTGGCAGCGGCTGGCCGCCCGGCCAGCAGATACTCTGCGCGCTGACCGAGGCGGGACGCGGATCGCGCGGCGTGCCGCCGGCCGGCATATGTCCGGCGAGCAGATTCGCCACCTGATGCATCACCGGCACCGCCGAGGCGAAGCCGAACTGCCCGGCGACCGGCGTGGCGTCCGGTCGGCCGACCCAGACGCCGATGAGATAGCGCGGCGTAATGCCAATCGTCCAGGCGTCGCGGTAGCCGTAGCTGGTGCCGGTTTTCCACGCCAGCGGCACAATGTCGCCCACCGCGCCGCTGGCCGAGGGTTGCGCCTCGCCCGCCAGCATGCGTCGCACGATCCAGGCTGCGCCCGGCGACAGCAGGCGACGCTGCTGCAGCGGCTGGTCCGCCAGCCAGCGCAGCTGCGCGGCGTTGCCCTGACGGGCGAAGGCGCTGTAGGCCGCTACCAGCTCATCCAGACGCGTGCCGGTTCCGCCCAGCGCCAGCGACAGGTTAGGCTCCGCGCCCGGCGGGAAGCGCAGGTTCAGCCCCACGTTGCGCAGACGCGCCGTCACGCTTTTCGGCCCAAGCGCGTCCAGCAGCTGCACCGCAGGCAGGTTCAGCGATCGCTTCAGCGCCTCGCTGGCGCTGACCGGGCCGTGAAAGCCGCTGTCGAAATTGCCGGGCCGGTAGTCGCCAAAGCGGCGCGGCACGTCCTGCAGCAACGATTCGCCGTGGATCAGGCCGTCGTCGAGCGCCATGCCGTAGATAAAGGGTTTCAGCAGCGATCCCGGCGAGCGCACGCTGGCGATCATATCGACATGGCCGAAACGGCTGTCGTCGCGCAGATCCACCGAGCCGACATAGCCGCGCACGCGCATATCGGTGTGATCCACCACCAGCATCGCCAGCGAGGTGTGCGGCGGCAGCTGTGGCCTGAGCGCGGCGGCGAGGCTTTCCAGCTCGCGCTGCAGTGAAAAATCGATCGTCGACACAATCTTGTTTTGCGGGGAGATCTGTAGCAGACGGCGCGCCAGCAGCGGCGCGGTCTGCGGCATCTGGCGCGGCGGCAGCCAGACTGGCTCCTGCAGGATCTCGTCGACCCGCTGCTGCGGCCAGACGCGGTTTTTCGCCAGCCGCCGCAGCACCTTGTTGCGCGCCGCTTCGGCGCGCTGCGGCCAGCGGTCGGGACGCAGCCGGCCGGGCGCCTGCGGCAGCACCGCCAGCAGCGCGGCTTCGCCCTGCGTCAGCTGAGACGGCGGCTTGCCGAGCCAGATCCAGCTCGCCGCGCCCACCCCTTCCACCGTGCCGCCAAAGGGCGCGCGATTCAGGTAGAGCGTCAGGATGTCGCGCTTCGACAGGTGCCACTCCAGCTGCAGCGCGCGCCACGCCTGCACCGCCTTGCCGCGCAGCGTGCGCGGCTGCGGATCGATCAGACGCGCCACCTGCATCGTCAGCGTACTGCCACCGGAAACAATGGTGCCCGCGCGCAGGTTCTGCCCCGCCGCACGCAGAACCGCCACGGGGTTGATGCCTGGATGACGCCAGAACCAGCGATCTTCATAGTTGAGCAGCGCCTCAAGATAGGCGGGCGCTACTTCATCGAGCGTGACCGGATAGCGCCAGACGCCCTGCTGATCGGCGAAGCGCCAGAGCGGCGTGCCATCTTCCGCCACCACCACGCGCGCCGGCTGCACCTCGCGCAGCGGCAGCGGAAACAGCCAATCCAGCCCGAACAGCGCCAGCAGAAGCGCTAAAAAAGCCAGCGGCAGCCAGCGCCACCGCGTTTTCCCGCCCTGTTGCTTCATCGCTTACCGGACACTAATTTTCTCCGGCGTCGCGCCGACCGCGCGCCACTCCGGCACGTACATCGACTCGACCTGCGGCGGCGGCAACCGGTAGCTGCCCGGTGTCACGGCGCGCGCCAGATAGAGCAGCGTCTCGGTTTTGTAGCCGCTCAGCGCCAGCGCCGTGACAAAGCGATCGTCGCGGAATTCGATATGCCGGATATCCGCCTGCTGCATATCCATCATGCTCTCTTTCAGCGCATCCGCGCCGTCGCCAAGGCTGGCGCTGCTGTCGCTGAGGTTCTGGTTTTCCAGCTCCAGACCGGCCGGTAGCAGATCCACCACCAGCGCGTCGCTGACGCGTTTGCTGGCGGAAACCTTCAGCCGCACCACCAGCAGCTGGCCGCTGCTGAGGTTATCGAGATCCGCCGGTTTGCCGTCGAGCGTAAAGTAGTCGCGCGTGATGTTGAGCACGTTGTGCATCGGCGTCGGCGCGGCGAGCGGATAGCCGGTCACGTTGAGCACGCCGTAGAGCGGCGCCTGGCTGCGGCTGGTCAGCGTCACGCCGCGCTGCAGCTGACTCTCATTCAATCCCTGCGTCAGCGGTGCACTGCCCTCCAGCGGCTGCGCCTCGCCCGCCAGCGTCGCCTGCCAGGCTTCGCCTTTATGCTGCTGCAGCGTGCGCGCCGCGAGAAACAGCGCGTTGTTTTCCTGGGTTGAGAACCAGCGCTGGCCGCGCGCCTCTTTCGCCAGATCGTTCATCAGCGCGCGCTGCGCGTCCGGCATCAGCTGATTCTCCGCCAGCAGCGCGAGGATCAGGGCGCGGTCGCGCAGCGGCGTGCCGTAATCGCCCAGCCAGTTGTCTGAGGCGCGCGTCAGGCCAACGCCCTGTGCCAGCGCCAGCTGGGCGCGCTGCGCATCGCCCATCAGCTTCAGCGCCACGCCAAGCTGCGCCAGTGCCAGTCCCGATTTCGCCTTGTCGCGCTTCTCGTAGAGGGCGCGCAGCGCGCCAAGCGGCGCCTGCTGCTGACGCGCCAGCACCATACCCGCGTAGGCCTGCACGCTAAAGCGCAGCGCCTCTTCGTCGCTGCTGCCGTGTGTGTCGATCTGCGCCGGATCCTGCAGATAGCGCAGCAGCCGCTCGTCGGCGCGGGCGATTGTCTCAGCCGGTACGCCGTAGCCCGCTTCGCTGGCGCGCAGCAGAAAATCGGTGACATAGGCGCTCAGCCAGAACTCCTCTTCGCTTTCTTTGCTCCACAGGCCGAAGCTGCCGTTGCCGCGCTGCATGCCCGCCAGACGCGCGATGCCGGTGTCGACGGCGGCGCGGCGCGCTTCGTCGCTGCCTGTTTTGATGCCCATGGCGCGAAGCTGCGCCTGATTGGTGAACACCGACGGCCAGATGCCGCTGGCGGTCTGCTCCAGGCAGCCGTAGGGATAGGCGTACAGCGCGCTGATATAGGAGGCGATGTTCAGCGGCGGCTGGTTGCTGAGCGAGAGCTGGCCGCTCAGGGTGTCAGGCTGCAGCCCGCTAAAGGCGCTGGCGGGCAGCTGCCAGCTCTGCCCGGCCTGCATCTCGCCGTCGAAACTCAGCGTCTGCGCCGGATAGGCGGGACGTACGCCGATGGTCCAGCTGCGCTGGCTGTCGGCCAGCGCTTCGCCCGCCAGCGTCAGCCCGGAGACCCGCACCTGCACTGCGCCTTCACCGAAGCCGCCCTGCGCTTTCACCGGAATATGCAGCGTGGTGCGCGCCCCTTTCGCCAGCTGAACGCGATGGGACGCGGCGCCGCTCAGCGCCAGCAGCCCCTGGGTTTGCACCTCGACCTTAAGCGACTGCGGCACGTCGGTGAGGTTAGTGAGATCGAGCGCCAGCATCGCCTGATCGCCGCTGGCCATAAAGCGCGGCGTCGCCAGCTCGCTGATCAGCGGCGCGGCCACCACCACTTTGCGATCCGCCGCGCCGAAGCTGTCGTCGCTCCACGCCTGCGCCATCAGCCGCAGCTCGCCGTTGAACTGCGGGATCGGCAGCGCCAGCGTGCCCTCGCCGTTGCTATCCAGCGTCAGGGTCTGCAGCTGCTGCGCCACGATATTGACCTGGGTCAGCGGCTTTTTCCCGCCGCGAGAAGCCGAGTCATCGTCGCCGTCGCCGCCGAAGCGCAGCGCCGCCAGGCGTCCGCCGCCCTCAATCAGCTGACCGAAGACGTCATACTGATCGGCGTTATAGCGCTTGCGGCCGAAGAACCCTTCCCAGGGATCGGGAGTTTTATAGTCGGTGATGCTTAACACCCCGCTG
Source organism: Pantoea sp. Z09 (assembly GCF_022394795.1). Classification (NCBI taxonomy): domain Bacteria; kingdom Pseudomonadati; phylum Pseudomonadota; class Gammaproteobacteria; order Enterobacterales; family Erwiniaceae; genus Pantoea; species Pantoea sp. Z09. The sequence goes on along the minus strand of NZ_CP092373.1, from coordinate 961,262 downwards.
TCCACCGCCGACAGCAGCACCTGAATGCGCTGCGGCAGTTCGCCGCCGGCGCGACTGGCCTTCACCTTAACGTCTAGCGTCTGGTCAGGACGCGTTTTCGGCGGCGCGTCCAGCGTCAGGTCGAGACGCCGCGCCTCGGTCGCCATTGGCAGATGCAGCAGACCGACGGCGCGTTTCGGCGTCGCGCCGCTGGCTTTATCGCCGTCGCGCACCACAATGGCGCTGAGATAGAAGTCATGGCGCGTCCAGTTGGGGTCGAGCGGCACGTCAATGGTCGCGCCGCCCGCCGGCACGCTAATCGGCCGCCACCAGAGCGTGCCGCTGCTCGACTCCACCATCAGATAGCCTTTGCCCGCCGCCGGGGACTCCACCTGCACATGGGCGGTTTCGCCGGGACGCAAGGCGCTTTTGTCGAGTTTAAGCTTCACCTGATCCGGGCGCAGCGCGCCGGTGCCGTTGGTGTTGTCTTCCCACCAGTAGCCTGCGCGAAAGCGGACGCTGGAGACGATCTTCTCCCCGGCCTGCACCTCCAGACGATAGGATCCCCACTCCACCGGGAAGCTCACTTTCCGGCTGCTGCCCGCCGCCAGCGAAATACGCTGCGCCTCTTCCTGCAGATCTTTCTCGTCGTGGCGCATCTGCCAGCCTTCGCTGTCGGAGAAGCTCCAGTAGTAGTCGCGCCGTTCGCGGATCAGCCGCACCTCAAGATCCTCTGCCGCCAGCTTCTCGCCTTTGCTGTTGGCATACACCACGTCAAAGTCGGCGACGCTGTTTTCCGGCACCGTCGGCTGTTGGGTGTAGCGATCGTAGCGGTCGTCATAGACCGATTCGCTGTTGAACAAGGGACGAATGCCGGGCAGCGCGGGCGCGGGCCAGATCGCCTGGGTCACGCGGCGCGTGACCGGTCGCCCGCCGGTCTCCAGCAGGCTCGCCTGCAGGATCAGGTTCAGCGGCGAATGGATCTGCGCCCACTCGCTCTCTACCGTCAGCTGCAGCTTGCCTTCGTCGTCCAGCGTGTCGTCGATATCATCCAGGTTGCGTTTGCTCTCTTCTTCCATGATGTCGCCGAACTGGTAGCCCGGCAGCGCGGCGACCGCCTCACGCGCCGGTCGCAGCATCAGCTGTGCCTGCAGTTCGTTGCCCGCCGCGGGCGCGCCGTAGAGATAGCGGCCTTCAACAGCGAACACGACGTCGTCGTCAGGCGACAGCGGGCTGTCGCTGTTTTGCAACGTCAGCGCCATGCGCTCTGGCAGGAAATCTTCGACGTGAAAGGTCCAGCTGCGCGGCTGGCCGTCACCGCTGTTGAGGCGCAGCGTCCAGTCGCCGGTCATCGCCGAAGCGGGCAGCGCGAAGCGCTGCTGATAGAAGCCGTTCTCCGGCTGCCAGACAAAGGATTGCGCCACCTCGCCGTTGGGCTGCACCACCTCGGCCTTGAGCGGCTGCGCGGGCAGCGGCTTGCCGTCGGCATCGCGCAGCAGCGCGTTAACGATCACCGTTTCGCCGGGACGATAGAGATCGCGCGGGCCAAAAACAAACAGCTGTTTGTCGTAGCCCTGCGGGCCGGCGACGGGAAACTCCGCCAGATCGAGCGCGGGCAGCTTAAGGTCAATCAGCGAGGTCTGGCCCTTTTGCGTGGCGAGCAGCAGTTTGCCTTTCCCCTGCGCCGGCAGGCGCAGATGACCGTCGCCGTCGCTGACGCCGCTGGCCAGCTGTCGCCCCTTCTCATCCAGCAGCTGCACGCTGACGTCGGCAAGGGGGACGCCGCTCGCCAGGCTCTGGGCAAAGAGTTCCAGTTCGCCGGGGAAGCGGTGTAGCGACAGGCCGATGTCGCTCAGGGTAAAGAGCGTCGCGGGCAGCGTGTAGTTATAGGCGCCTGCCTGTTTCATCACCGCCAGATAGACGCCCGGCTGCTTCAGCGGCGCCACATCCGCCAGCGGCAGCTGCAGCTTCTCGCGCGTGTTGCGCGCCGGGTTGAGGTCGAAACGGCCGGTGTAGACCAGATCGGCGTTTTTCAGCAGCTCGCGCGACAGCCAGTAAGAAAGATTGTTGCCGTAGTTCCACTGCGCGAGGAAGTCATTCATCGCGGCGCTTTTAACGCGGAAGAAATCGACGTCGACGCTGGAAACGTTGAGCGCCAGCACGGGAAGCCCCTGCGTCAGGCGCAGCGGCAGCAGCGAACCACGGCTGGCAAAGCCGACCATCGGCTGGATATCGCGCGTGGTCAGGGACTGGCTAAAGGGGCTGGCTAAGGTGGCGCCGCTGGCGGCGCGCAGGCCCGCCGCGACGCTGACCGTCAGCTTGCGCGAAGGTTCTGGATGGCGAAAGCGCAGCGACTTGCCGTTCTGCGCCAGCTCCCAGCTACCGTCGACCTTGCCGCTTTGGTCGTCAACCAGCGTTATTTGCGCGGCGAAATCCTGCTTGTCGTCGAGCGGCGCGTTGAAGGTCAGCACCAGCGCGGCCGCGCCGTCCAGCTGCAGCTCAGAAAAGTCGATCACGCTCAGCGTTTTCGCCGCCTGCTGCGCGGTCGGCTCGGCGGCGGTCAGCGTAAAGGTGGCACCGCCCAGCAGCGCTGCGCCCAGCACGACGCCAGAGAGCAGCCGTTTAACAGCTCTTTCCATGGTCAATCCCCTACCCGTCCCAGATGGTATAATTTCGCCGCGCAATTTCACCGCAAACCCGCAATTTTAGCAATGCCGCCCTTGAGATAGCCTTCACATTCCCCGACACTGGGCTTTTCCTGACGATAAGAAGAGGTTGCTATGACAGCCATATTTGTTTCCGCCGACTGGTTACAGGAGCATTACGCCGAGGAGAGCGTGCAGGTGCTGGATGCCCGCATGCTGCCCCCTGGCCAGGAGGCGGTGCGCGATATCACGGCGGAGTATCTGGCGGGTCATCTGCCGAACGCGCCTTTTTTCGATATCGAAGCGCTTTCCGATCACACCAGCCCCTATCCGCATATGATGCCGCGCGCCGAGCGTTTCGCCGTGGCGATGCGCGAGCTGGGCGTTAACAGCGATAAGCATCTGGTGGTCTACGACGAGGGCAACCTGTTTTCCGCGCCGCGCGCCTGGTGGATGCTGCGCGCGTTCGGCGTGGAACAGGTGTCGATTCTGGCGGGCGGCCTGCAGGGCTGGAAAGCGGCCGATCTGCCGCTGGCCACCGGACCGGTCGCGCTGTCGGAAGGGGAATTCGACGCGACCTTCGACGAGACCCAGGTTAAACGCCTGACCGATGTGCTGCTGATCAGCCACGAAGGCGGCGCGCAGATCGTTGACGCGCGCGCGGCGAACCGCTTTAACGCCGAGGTGGATGAGCCGCGTCCGGGTCTGCATCGCGGCCATATTCCCCGCAGCCTTAACCTGCCCTGGAACGAGCTGGTGGTGAACGGCGCGCTGAAGCCGGAAGCGGAGCTGCGCGAAATCTTCGCCCGTGCGGGCGTGAAGCTGGATAAGCCTGTGGTGGCGAGCTGCGGTTCAGGCGTGACCGCCGTGGTGGTGATACTGGCGCTGACCGTGCTGGGGGCGCGCAACGTTGCGCTCTATGACGGCTCCTGGGGCGAATGGGGCAGCCGGGACGATCTGCCAATCGAGAAGTAAACAGCAGGTGCGGCAGGACGCCGCACCCAAATCAGATAATGCGCGGACTGCCTTTGAAGTCGCGCAGGAAACTGCCCCAGCGACGCTCGTAAAACGGCGTAATGTGGGCGGTAAAAAAGTGGCTGATGCCCTTCTCGTCCGCTACCACTTCGCAAATGTCGATCGGCGCGTCCTCCGGCAGTGTGTCTGCTGCGACGCGGCCCGCCGCCTGGATAATCGCCTCGATGTCGCTTTCCGCCTCGATGCCGATCAGCAGATTGGGCTGCTCGTCCGCGCGCTCGCGGATGCTGGCGACAAAGGCGCGACGCACCTGTTTGTATTTGCTGAACAGCTGCGTCAGCGAGTCGATCATCTGCGCGGGCGGCGTCGCCACCTCCGACAGCAGCAGCGCGTGGCCGCCTTCCAGCACGGTCTGCTGGCTCAGAGCGTCGCCCTCTTCCCCCAGCAGATGCGCAATCTCCGCCGGAGAAAACTCTTTGCCGGCCGGCAGTTTGGGATTGAGGAACAGCGTTTCGCCGCGCGTCATCTCAAACAGCGTGCGCACCGGCAGGCGCAGATAAGCCTGCTCGCCCGCGATCGCCTCGCTCATCGCCTCCTGCGAGGTAAAAAACGGAATGACGCTGCGGCCATCCTCTTTTTCCCAGTGCTGCAGCTCGACCGGCGTATCCGCCGCGAACTGGGTTTCGGTGCTTTCGCCCGGCACCCAGACGTCGGCGTCCAGCAGCAGCTGAAAAAATTCCGGACGGTGCGCTGGCTCGGTCGCCGCCAGCTTCAGCACTTCTTCAAGACGGTTCATGTTTTGCCTTTCTCACTAAGGCGACGGCGCGCGCCGTCGCCAGATCCTTTACTTGAGCAGCAGGTTCGCCAGGGTGCGCACGCCGATACCGGTTGCGCCCGCCGACCACTGATCGACCGCGCCTTTGCGGTAGGTCGCCGAACAGTCGATGTGCAGCCAGCCCTCCTGATAGCGGGTGACAAAGTGCGACAGGAACGCCGCCGCGCTGCTGGCGCCCGCTGAATGCGCCGCGCTGGCAATATTGTTGAGATCGGCGAAATTAGACGGTAAGTGGCTGCGATGGAACTCCGCCAGCGGCAGACGCCAGAACGGCTCGTTCTCGCTGGTGGCGCTGCCCATCAGCGACTGCGCCAGCACGTCGTCGAAGGTGAAGAGCGCATGGTAGTCGTTGCCCAACGCGGTTTTCGCCGCGCCGGTCAGGGTCGCGGCGTCGATCAGCAGCGTCGGCTGCTGTTCGCTGGCGTCGATCAGGCCGTCGGCCAGCACCAGACGCCCTTCCGCATCGGTGTTCATCACTTCGACCGATTTGCCGTTGCGGTAGCGGATAATGTCGCCAAGGCGGAACGCGTTGCCGCTGATCATATTGTCGGCGCAGCAGAGGAACAGCTTCACGCGCTGCTTAAGGCCGCGCGCAATCGCCAGCGCCAGTGCGCCGGTTACGGTGGCCGCGCCGCCCATATCGGACTTCATCGAGTCCATAAAGGCGCTCTGCTTCAGGCTGTAGCCGCCGGTGTCGAAGGTAATGCCTTTACCCACCAGGCAGGCGAAAACCGGCGCGCTCTCGTCGCCGCTCGGGTTGTAGTCCAGCGCCAGCAGCACGGGCGGACGGCTGGAGCCGCGACCCACGGTGTGCAGGCCGAGATAGCCCTGCTCGCGCAGGTCGTCGCCGCGCGTGACGCGATAGCTGACCGCGTCGCCGCCCACTTCCCGGATCAGATCGATCGCGCTGTGCGCCAGATCTTCCGGGCCCAGCTCTTCGGCCGGCAGGTTAATGGTGTCGCGCACCCAGTCGATAATGCGCAGACGGCGGGAAAACTCCGCCTGATCCTGCTCGTTGAGCGTTGGCCACGCCACGTTGCGCTGCCCTTTCGGCCCGCGGTAGCCCTGCCAGAACGCCCAGCACGGCTCGAGATCCCAACCTTCACCGCTCAGTGCCACATGGCGAATGCCCTGCCCGTCGATTTTACGCGCCGCGCGCTGGATGGTATTGAGCTGATCCGCGCCGCTCAGGTGAATGGTGAGGCCGCTGTCGTTGCTGGTCAGAATCGCTTTTTCGCCCCAGCGCGCATCAGCGGGCTGGTGGCTCAGCGTAATGTTCATCGGTTGTGTTGTCATCGCGAAACTCCGTATGCGTAATAAGTGTCGTCCAGCCAGAAGCGCAGGCTTTAGCGGTTAAACGTCAGACCTGATAACAGATATTGTCGGGTGACGCCAGCGGATCCGGTGGAAGGCGCGCCGTTTGCGGCCCTCACCGGGCGACGGCGCGACTATTATCGTGCGGCGGACACGGGCGCGCGCAGGCGGGTCACCACCTTTTGCACCAGCGCAATCGCGTAGTCGATCTCTTCTTCCGTGGTGAAGCGGCCGAGAGAGAAGCGCAGCGAGCTGTGCGCCAGCGCCTCGTCCAGCCCGATGGCGCGCAGCACGTAAGAGGGTTCCATGCTGGCGGAGGTGCAGGCCGAACCCGATGAGAGCGCCAGGTCTTTTAACGCCATAATCAGCGATTCGCCGTCAACGCCTGCGAAACTGACATTAAGAATAGTGGGCGCGCTCTGCGCCAGATCGCCGTTGAGCTGCACGTTGTCCAGCGCGCTCAGCCCCTGCCACAGGCGGGCACGCAGCGTCGCCAGCCGCGCCATTTCGCTGTCGCGCGCCTCGCGGGCCAGGGCGAAGGCTTCGCCCATGCCGACGATTTGATGCACCGGCAGCGTGCCGGAGCGCATGCCGCGCTCGTGTCCGCCGCCGTGCATCTGCGCGTCAAGGGTGACTTTGGGTTTACGGCGCACGTAGAGCGCGCCGATGCCTTTCGGGCCGTAGAGCTTGTGGGCGGAGAACGACATCAGATCGACCTTGAGCGTGCTGAGATCGATCGGCAGCTTGCCGACGCTCTGCGTGGCGTCGACGTGGAAAAGAATCTCGCGCGCGCGACAGATTTCGCCGATGGCGGCGATATCCTGAATCACCCCGATTTCATTATTGACGTGCATCAGCGACACCAGCACGGTGTCGTCGCGTAGCGCCGCCTGCACCGCATCCGGCGTAATGATGCCGTTAGCGGGCGGTGCCAGACAGGTGACGCTAAAGCCTTCGCTCTCCAGCTGTTTGCAGCTGTCGAGCACCGCTTTATGTTCGGTCTGACTGGTAATGATATGGTTGCCGCGCGCGCGCTGGGCATGGGCGGCGCCTTTCAGGGCGAGGTTGTCGGATTCGGTGGCGCCGGAGGTGAAAATGATCTCTCGCGGGTCGGCGTTGACCAGCTCCGCGATCTGATTACGCGCAACGTCTACCGCCTCTTCCGCCTGCCAGCCGAAACGGTGCGAGCGTGAAGCCGGATTACCAAAGGTGCCATCCAGCGTCAGGAACTGCATCATTTTGCTGGCCACACGCGGATCGGCCGGCGTGGTGGCGGCATAATCCAGGTAAATCGGTAATTTCATTGCGCTAAAGCTCCGTATCGAAAATCATACGTCTTTATAGCAGATTCGGCCCTGACCGCGTTAGCAGTAAGGGCCGCAAAGCGGGGGATCAGGAGGCGCGGAGATTAACGTTGATTTCCTGAACGCGATTGTTCTGGAAGCGACGATTGTCCTGAGTATTCTGACGATCGGCCACGTCGAGGATCTCCTGGTTATTCACCAGTTCAGCCAGCGTGATGTTGTTGAGGAACTCGCTGATGCGCACGCTGAGATCGCGCCACAACACGTGCGTCAGGCAGCGTTCGCCGCCCTGGCAACCCTCTTTGCCCTGACACTTGGTGGCGTCGACCGACTCATCGACGGCGGTGATCACTTCACCCACCGCGATGGCGTTCGACGCTTTGCCCAGCAGGTAGCCGCCGCCTGGGCCGCGCACGCTGGCCACCAGGCCGTGCTTGCGCAGACGCGAGAATAACTGCTCCAGATAGGAGAGCGAAATGCCCTGACGCTCGGAAATATCAGCCAGCGGAACCGGCCCTTCATGGGAATGCAGGGCAACGTCCAGCATGGCGGTAACGGCGTAACGTCCTTTGGATGTCAGTCTCATAGCGTACTACCTCAATAGCGTCCGGTTATCGGAGGATTAGCAAAAGATAGCCGAAGTCTGACATTCCCGAGTGTTTTGGTCAACTATTTAACCTACTATTTTGCTCAACTATTTAACCCAGTAATTTACTCAACTACTCTTTCTCGCCTTTGCGCTTTTCAAACGAGGCGAGCATGCCGCGCAGGATATTCAGCTCGTCGCGCTCGGGACGGGCGCGCGTGTAGAGGCGACGCAGCTTGCTCATCACCTGGCCTGGATTGCCCTCGCGGATAAATCCGCTGTTGAGCATCATCTGCTCCATGTGGTGATAGAAGCGCTCCAGATCGTCCACCAGTGGATAGGGCGATTCAGCATATTCTGGCGCGGGCTGCGCCTTCTCCTGCGCCGTCAGCCATGCCATACGCACTTCATAGGCGATAATCTGCACCGCCATCGCCAGGTTGAGCGAGCTGTATTCCGGGTTGGCCTGAATGGCGACGTGATAGTGGCACTTTTGCAGCTCTTCGTTGGTCAGGCCGACGCGTTCGCGGCCAAACACCAGCGCCACCGGCGCCTGCTGGCCCTCTTCCACGCTTTTTACGCCGCATTCGCGCGCATCAAGCATCGGCCAGGGAAGCGAACGGGATCGGGCGCTGGTGCCGACCACCAGGCTGCAGCCGGCGATCGCCTCGTCAAGCGTATCGACGATCTGGGCGTCGCCGATAACGTCGCTGGCGCCCGCCGCCAGGGAGATCGCCTGCGAGTCAGGCTTGACCAGCGGGTTAACGAGATAGAGATTGCTCAGGCCCATGGTTTTCATGGCGCGGGCCACGGAGCCCATGTTGCCGGTGTGAGAGGTTTCCACCAGTACAATTCGAATGTTATGCAGCATAGATTGGCGTCAGTGAGGAAATGATGGGCAGCATGCTAACATAAGTCGAGACATTTAAAGAACGCGCTGCTATACTCCGCGCCGTTTTTCCTCGTTCTTTAACATCCAGTGAGAGATACCGATGCATCCGATGCTCAACATCGCCGTGCGCGCTGCGCGCAAGGCCGGCAACCTGATTGCCAAGAATTATGAAACCCCGGACGCGGTCGAAGCGAGCCAGAAAGGCAGCAACGACTTTGTTACCAATGTTGACCGTGATGCAGAACGACTGATTATCGAAGTGATTCGCAAATCATACCCGCAGCACTCTATCGTAACGGAAGAGAGTGGCGAACTGCCGGGCGATGATCAGGACATTCAATGGGTTATCGATCCGCTGGATGGCACCACCAATTTTATCAAACGCCTGCCGCATTTCTCTGTTTCTATCGCCGTACGCATCAAAGGCCGCACCGAAGTGGCCGTGGTGTACGATCCGATGCGCAACGAACTCTTTACCGCGGTTCGTGGTCAGGGCGCGCAGCTTAACGGCTATCGTCTGCGCGGCAGCACCGCGCGCGACCTCGACGGCACTATTCTCGCCACCGGCTTCCCGTTCAAGACCAAGCAGCACGCGCCTGCCTATATCAACCTGGTGGCGAAGCTGTTTACCCAGTGTGCTGATTTCCGCCGCACCGGCTCCGCCGCGCTGGATTTGGCCTATGTCGCCGCCGGCCGCGTCGACGGTTACTTTGAGATCGGCCTGAAGCCGTGGGATTTCGCCGCAGGCGAACTGCTGGTGCGCGAAGCGGGTGGTCTGGTGACGGACTTTACCGGCGGCCACGGTTATATGCACTCGGGCAACATCGTGGCGGGCAATCCGCGCGTGGTGAAATCGCTGCTCTCCAGCATGCGTGACGAGCTGAGCGAAGCGCTGAAGCGCTAAAATGAAAAAGGCGGCTTTTCAGCCGCCTTTTTATTAGCTAAATCTCAATCTTAACGACGTTCATGACTCAGCACCTGACGCGGCTGAGTACGACGACCTACGCGTCCCATCACCCCTGCCAGCACCGCTTCAATCAGCAGCATAAAGAAGGCGTACCAGCTCGCTTTCGCGGTTGCCGCCGCAGCCTGCTCCGCCGCTTCGCGCGCTTTCTGCTCTGCCTGCTGCTTCAGCTGTTGATACTGCTGCATCGCTTTCTGATAGCTCTGTTCGGTCTGGCTAACGATCTGCTCAACTTCCTGATCGCTCTTGCCGGTGCGCGCCTTGATAATATTTTTCAGCGCGTCGCGGTCAGCCGCCTGCAGCGTATCAGCATGACGATTCATCACGCCGCTAATCCAGTTGGTAATATCGGTATCAGCATTCTGCGGATTTTGCGCGGTGTTTTTCGCCTGGTTCTCTGCATTATTCGCTTCGTTGTTCGCATCCTGCTTTAAATTCTCCGGCTGCAACTCAGGTTTGCCGGTCTGGCGCAGGGTAGTCTGCAATTCATTTTGCAGATCGTCCAGATTGATATTATTTTCCTGTAGCTTCTGTTTGGCATAATCGGTAACCGTTGGCGCCGCGGCGGAAATACCGCTGCCCACCGCCTGGAAACCCGCGCCAATAATATTGAACGCGCCGCCAATCAGGCTGCTGGCTAAAGAGACCGCCAGCCAGATGGTGAATAAGGTGCTCAGGCCAAACATCAGCAGACCGTGCAGCGCGCCTTCACGCTGCGCCAGACGGCCCGCAAGGTAGCTACCCACTGCCATCGCGATTAACATGCTGACGCCGGTCCAGATCAGGGCGCCGGTGCCGAGATGCTGCAGCGGATTTTGTTCCTGCTGCGGATCGACCGTGGTGGCGCCGATGGCAGTGCCGAGCAGCGTCAGTAAAATATGGACAATCAGTGCGCCAATTACCCCAGCGAATACTGCGCTCCAGGAAATACGTTTTAACGGTAATCCCGCGTGCGTTTCAGTAATGGTTTCTGTTGTACCATTATTAATCCGGGTTTCGTGCATGGTAGTTCTCCTCGCAACAGACAACGTTAAATAATCAATATTATTAAAGGGACATAACATCCGGTTGTGTTATTTAGCGTAGACGAGAAAACTATTTTCACCACCATCCGCAGCAATATAGTGCGATTAGCGCAGCGCAAAGCATGTGATAAGCAAAGCGCGATAAAGCAAAGGCAAAAAATAATACTTTATCTGCTTCGCTTGCTATATCGTTCAGGCGAAAGCGCGCAGCCCGCCGCCGATGCCGGGCGCGGCGCTCTGCCATAACGCCAGGCCTGCCGCGATCAGCAGCGCGCTGCCGATCAGCGCCAGCAGAGGTATTGCCAGCGCCGCCGTGGAAGCCGCGCCGCTGTTTGCGCCCAGCCGCTGCGCCAGCGCCCGCGAACGCTGCACCAGCAGGCCGATAGCCGAAATGGTCAGCGCCGTGCCCAGCGCCATCGCCACAGCCGACAACACGCCCCACAGATAGACACCGATAACGCGCGAAAAGAGCAGCATCATGATGGCGCCCGAACAGGGACGCAGCCCCATCGATGCCACCAGCAGCAGCTGGGTTTTGACGCTGACCGCGCCGGCAACCTGCTGCGCGCTCGGCACATGGGCATGCCCACAGCCGCAGTGCGCGTCGTGCTGATGCGCGGCGCGCAGGCGATGGATTGTCACCGCCGCGCGCGGCCGCCGCTGGCGCCACAGGCGCTTTATTGCCCGGGTGCCGATCCACAGGCCCAGCCCTATCACCAGCAGATAACTGCCCTTCTCCAGCCAGTAGCTGCTCAGATGCAGCTGGCGCGAGGAGGTTTGTAATATCACCAGCATAAGCGTCACCAGCCCAATCGCCACGGCGCCTTGCAGCAGCGACGCCAGCAGCGTCAGCCTTAGCGTCGTCGTCAGACGCGCCGGATGCGTCGCGAGAAAGGTGGTGATGACCACTTTGCCGTGGCCCGGCCCCAGCGCATGCAGCACGCCGTAGGCCAGGCTGAACAGCATTAGCATCGCGCCTGCCTGACGGGGATCGGTTTTGACCTGTTGCAGCAGCTGAGTCATCTGCTGATGCAGCCCTTTCTGCCAGATAACGCTTTGCAGCAGGATCTGCGGCCAGTGCTGCCACAGCGCAAAGGCGGCCCCCGCCAGCGCCACGGCCAGCAGCGCCAGCGGCCAGACGCGCCGCGCGCGGGAGGCGGAAAGCGTTAGCGACATGTCAGCGTCACCTTTTGCGCGAACTGTCGTCCCAGGTCCATCTGCTCGGGCGGCGCGTCGGCCTTGTCCAGCGACAGCGCGTACTGCTTCAGGTTATCGTCCGGCTTCGGCGTTTGCAGAGCAAGCTGACAGCGCGCCTGTAGCGCTTTCGGCAGGCTGAGCGCGCCGGCGTTCTCATAGGTCATATCGACGAAATAGGTGGGATCGAAGGTCAGGATCTCGAAACGCTGGCCTGCGAACGGCGGCGGTTCCGCCAGCGGCAAGGTAAATTCCAGCACCGCTTTGTTGCCGCTGCGCGACAGGCCGTAGCTGGTCGGCAAATTAAGGAATTTGACGCGCTGGCCGTTGTGCCACACTTCGGAAAAGTAGTGCTGGCCCAGCACGTTCGCCATCACCTCTGCCGCCAGCTTTTTCCACGCCTCGCTGCCCGGCTTCGCGTCGCCCGCGTCATAGAGCAGATCGGCTGAGGTGATTTCGTCCATTGTCCAGCTCATTTTTAGTCCGGTAAGGGTTTCGTCGTTGGCAAGCAGTTCGGTTTTCATGTCGATAAAGCTGTGCGGATGGGCGGAGCTGGCCACGCTCATCAGCAGCAGCAGCGTTAAAAGAAGGCCTCTCATAATGTTATAAAGTTACATTCCTCGTTGAAAGCGCATATAAGTAACAAAAAATTGTGACCCGTGCTGAAGCATTGCAGAAAAAACCAGACCAGAGCCGCGGGCTTTTTCGCCATTGGCTATTCTTAGCGCAATACCGGACCGCTGGAATCTAGACTGATGAGTTCTGCTCCCTCTTCGGCACCACTCTTCACCCGATCACAGCGCCGTTGCCATTTGCTGCTGCTGTTATATCTTCCCACGCCCGCGCTCACGCTTGAAAAACTCTGTCAGTTGAATGGGGTTGACGCTGCTGTCGCCCGACAGGATATCGAAGATGTCGGGGAGGAGATACAGCGCTATCACCAGCTTGAACTGCATCAGATGGTGGACGGCAGCTTTCGTATTCACGGCACCGAGCTGGATCGGCGACTCTGCCTGCTGCACTGGCTGCGGCGCGGGCTGCGTTTGTCGGAATCTTTCGTACGCGACCATTTTGCTGCGCCGCTGCGGCAGCGGCTCAAAGTGATGAAAATTGAGAAGGCGCTCTACGACGAGATCAACCTGCAGGCGCTGATCCAGCACTGCAGCCTGAAGCTGTCGCGCGACTTCAGCGCGCGCGATCGCCTGTTTCTGCAAATCTTTATGAAGTACGGTCTGATGCAGCGCCAGCCCGCCCTGTTTAACGCGCGCCAGCTCGCCTGGCTACAGGAAAAATATGAGCGCGAGGCGGCGATGGATGTGATTCTTCACTGGCAAAAGCGCTGCCATCTGGCGCCGCATATCAGCGAGGCGGACTTCTGGACGCTGCTGTTCAGCCTGATCCACGCGCCGGGCCCCGACACGCTGCATCATCCCACCAGCCAGCGTCTGATGCAGGCGACGCAGCGGCTTATTGCCGCGTTCGAACAGCTTGCGGCGCTGCGCTTCGCTGAACCTCAGGAGCTGACGGAGCAGCTCTATACCCATCTGGCGCAGGCGCTCGACCGCTCTCATTTCGGTATCGGCATTGATAACAGCGTGGCGCTGGAGGTGACGAAGCTCTATCCGCGCCTGCTGCGCACCACGCAGCAGGCGCTGACCGATTTTGAGGCCCATTACAATCTGCGTTTCAGTCAGGAAGAGGTGAGCCTGATTGCGGTGATCTTCGGCGCCTGGCTGATGCAGGAGAGCGCGCTGCAGGAGAAGCAGGTGCTGCTGCTGACCGGCGACGATCCCTGCCTTGAACAGCAGCTAGAGCAGCAGATCCGCGAAATCTCCCTGCTGCCGATTAATATCAAGTATCAGGATATGGCGGACTTCCAGCGCGACGGCGCGCCGCGCGAGATTGCGCTGGTGATCTCCCCTTACGCAACCTCGCTGCCGCTCTATTCACCGCCGCTGATCCACGCCGAGCTGCCGCTGAGCGAACATCAGCAGCAGCGTATTCGGGCGCTGCTGGAAGCTTAAGCCGCGCGCGGACGCAAAAAGAGCGCCGGCAGCGCCACCAGCGCCATCAGCCAGAAAAGGTGGCCCTGCAGCGGGGTAAACAGCACGCCGCAGATCATGGTCATCACCGCGATGCCGCCGCCCATCGCCAGCGCCGAGTAGATCGACTGCAGACGAATCACGTCTGGTCCGCTGCGCGCGGCGATAAAGCGCATCGCCGCCAGATGGCAGACGGTAAAGCTGCCGCAGTGCAGGATCTGTCCCACAATCAGCCAGGGCAGTTCCGTCGTCGCCCCCAGCAGCGACCAGCGCGCCAGCGCGCAGAGGCCGGAGAGCAGCAGCAGATCGCGCGCGCGCCAGCGACGGAACAGGCGATTGCTCAGAGCGAACACCACAATCTCCGCGACTACACCAAGCGACCAGAGATAGCCCACCACCGAAGAGGAGTAGCCGCTCTGCTGCCACCAGATGGCGCTGAAGCCGTAATAGGCGGCGTGCGCCCCCTGCAGCAGCGTGACGCACAGCATAAAGCGCCATACGCTGTTTTCACGCAGCAAATCGCGCCACGCCCGCCAGCCGCCGCCCGTCGCGTCGTGGCGCTCTTCCCCCTGCGGTTGGGTAAGCGGCGGCAACAGCATGCCGCCCAGCATCGCCAGCACGCCGACCGAGAGCAGCGCCAGGATCGCCTGCGACGACCAGTGATTCACCAGCAGCCCGGTCAGCGCCGAGCTGATGACGAACGCCAGCGAGCCCCACAGCCGCACCGGACCGTACTTCAGTCCAATCTGCTGCGTCCAGGTGGCGGCCAGCGCATCGCTGAGCGGCACCAGCGGCGAGAAGAAAAGATTGAAGCCCACCATCACCAGCAGCAGCCACAGCCACTGCTGCCCGACCCAGTAGCCAGCGGCAAACAGGCAGGTCATCAGCGCCAGCAGCCGCAGCGCGGTGATCAGCTGCGCCGGATGCTTCACCTGCGATGCGATCAGCAGGCTGCCCATAAAGCGCGCCACCATGCCGCAGCCGAGCAGCAACCCGATTTTTTCCGCGTCGAGTCCGATGCCCTTTAACCAGACGCCCCAAAACGGCAAATAGATGCCGTAGCAAAAAAAGTAAGTGAAATAGCCGAGACCGAGCCATTTTGCCGAGCCGATCGCCATTCTGCCTCCCGCAGTAACCGTCCATAATAAGAATTGCGCGCTACTTTAGCCTAAAAGCGGCAATAAAAAAGGATGGCCGAGGCCATCCTTTATCGCGGTCACACGCTAAATGCTCAGGCGTAAACCGGCAGACGCGCGCAGACGTCCAGCACTTTCTGCTTGATGCGTTCGATGGTCGCTTCGTCGTTAACGTTGTCCAGCACGTCGGCGATCCAGCCAGCCAGCTCGCGCACTTCCGCCTCTTTAAAGCCGCGACGGGTTACGGCAGGGGTCCCGATACGCACGCCAGAGGTGACGAACGGACTTTTCGGGTCGTTCGGCACGCTGTTTTTATTGACGGTAATATTGGCGCGGCCCAGCGCGGCATCCGCTTCTTTACCGGTCAGGTTTTTGCTTACCAGATCGATCAGGAACAGGTGGTTATGGGTACCGCCTGAGACGATGTCGTAGCCGCGCTCGATCAGCACTTCCACCATCGCTTTAGCGTTCTTCGCCACCTGCTGCTGGTAGGTTTTGAACTCCGGCTCCATCGCCTCTTTGAACGCCACCGCCTTACCGGCGATAACGTGCATCAGCGGACCGCCCTGCCCGCCCGGGAAGACGGCAGAGTTGAGTTTCTTGTAAAGATCTTCGTCGCCGCCTTTCGCCAGGATCAGGCCGCCGCGCGGACCCGCCAGGGTTTTATGGGTGGTCGAGGTGACGATGTGCGCATGCGGCACGGGCGTCGGATAGACGTCAGCGGCCACCAGGCCCGCCACGTGCGCCATATCGACGAACAGGTAAGCGCCGACGCTGTCAGCGATTTCACGCATTTTCGCCCAGTCGCAGACACCGGAATAGGCTGAGAAGCCGCCGACGATCATTTTCGGCTGATGGGTTTTCGCCAGTTCGGCCAGTTCGTTGTAGTCGATTTTGCCGCTCTCATCGATGCCGTAAGGCACGACGTTGTAAAGCTTGCCGGAGAGGTTGACCGGCGAACCGTGAGTCAGGTGACCGCCGTGCGCCAGGTTCATACCCAGGATGGTGTCGCCCGGCTGCAGCAGCGCGGTGTAGACGGCGAAGTTAGCCTGCGATCCGGAGTGCGGCTGCACGTTGGCGAAATCGGCGCCGAACAGCGCTTTCGCGCGATCGATGGCCAGCTGCTCAACGATGTCGACATATTCACAACCGCCGTAGTAGCGTTTTCCCGGATACCCTTCCGCGTATTTATTGGTGAGCTGCGAACCTTGCGCCTGCATTACACGTGGGCTGGTGTAGTTTTCAGAAGCAATCAGTTCAATGTGCTCTTCCTGACGCACTTTCTCTTGCTCCATCGCCTGCCACAACTCGGCATCATAATCGGCAATGTTCATTTCACGCTTTAACATCCGCATCTCCTGACTCAGCTAACTTTTTAACGGCGGTTTAGGCTCCCTTAAGGAGCAAAGGCCAACAGTGTAAACCGTTTTGCCAGGGGACGGTAGCGCCAATTCGCCCTGACACGCAAACGATTGGCTAGCCGCTGGCAAAGGTTTTTTACGCTTTTCCGCCTGCTGGCATTACCACGATTTTTCCTCAGGTTGTGACGCAGATTTTTTTAATTTGTACCTAAAGCTTGCCACCAAAACCCCCTGATTTCCCTGCGGGTTATTTACAAGCTTTGATGCGCGATCATAACATGTATTTAAAATACAACTTTAAGTAACTCGAGGATCCTCCCATGCTTGACGCACAAACCATCGCCACCGTGAAATCGACTCTTCCCGCTGTTGCCGCCGTCGGACCAAAACTGACCGCGCATTTTTATGACCGCATGCTGTCGCAGCATCCCGAACTGAAAAACGTGTTCAATATGAACAACCAGCGCAACGGCGATCAGCGCGAAGCGCTGTTTAACGCCATCTGCGCCTATGGGGCGAATCTCGATAATCTGGCGGCGCTGCTGCCGGCGGTAGAAAAAATCGCGCAGAAACACACCAGCCTGCTGATTAAGCCAGAGCAGTACGCCATCGTTGGCGAAAACCTGCTGGCGACGATTAAAGAGCTGCTGAATCCGGGCGAGGAAGTGCTGGCGGCATGGGGACGCGCCTATGGCGTGCTGGCGGATGTGTTTATCCAGCGTGAAGAGGCGATTTATCAGGAAACCGAACAACTGCAGGGCGGCTGGCGCGGCACGCGCGCCTTCCGCATTAGCGCCATCGAGGCGCAGAGCGCGGTGATTAAGAGCTTTACCCTGACGCCGGTGGATGGCGGCCTTGTCGCACCGTTTAAGCCAGGCCAGTATCTCACCGTGCAGCTGCATCCTGTGGAATTCGCCTTTCAGCAGAATCGCCAGTACTCTCTGACCCACACCAGCAACGGCAAAACCTACCGTATCGCGGTGAAGCGCGACGCGCAGGGCAGCGTTTCCGGCTGGCTGCATGACAAAGCGCAGGTGGGCGATGTGCTGGAGCTGACCGCGCCGCACGGCGACGTCTTTATGGATGTCACGACCGATACGCCAGTGGCGCTGATTTCGGCGGGCGTCGGCGTCACGCCGACGCTGGCGATGCTGCACGCGCTGGCCGAGCAGCAGCACGCCGCGCCGGTAACCTGGCTGCACGCCACGGAAAACGGCGCGCAGCACGCCTTTGCCGATGAAGTGGCGCAAACCGGCGCTCGCCTGCGCGATTTCAGTAAGCGCGTCTGGTATCGCGTGCCGGAAGCCGCTGACGCAGGCCGTTTCGACGCCGAAGGCACCCTGGATCTGGCCAGCGAATCCGCGCGGTTACAGGATGCGCGCACGCAGTTCTGGCTGTGCGGACCGGTGGGCTTTATGCAGTTTGTCGCCGGTCAGCTGCGCGACTCGGGCGTAGAGGCGTCACGCATTCACTATGAAGTGTTTGGGCCGCATAAAGGGCTGTAACCCTGAGTGTGAAAAAGGCCGCCTTATCAGGCGGCCTTTTACTGGCGGAGCCAGTATTAAATCGCTTCTTCGTCTTCTTCGCCGGTACGAATACGCACCACGCGCGATACGTCGAATACAAAAATCTTGCCGTCGCCGATTTTGCCGGTTTGCGCGGTTTTCATAATGGTTTCTACGCAGGTGTCGACGATATCGTCGCCCACCACCATCTCGATTTTCACCTTCGGCAGAAAGTCGACCATATACTCCGCGCCGCGATAAAGCTCGGTGTGCCCTTTCTGACGACCAAAGCCTTTTACTTCAGAGACCGTCATCCCGGTGATGCCGACTTCAGCCAGGGCTTCGCGCACATCGTCGAGTTTGAATGGTTTGATAATCGCATCAATCTTTTTCATGTCAGACCCTTTTCTCACTCCCTCCGTGGCCGGATGGGGTGCTGTAAGTATATACCCGCAACCTCAGGCTACCGGGACGCTCTCTGCTACGCGCCCTGCCCTCAGCGGCAACTTTAACGCTCTCGGGCGCTTCTCCGCGCCAGAAAGCTACTCTTTAAAATCGCTGGCGTCCAGTTCGTGTCGGGAGAGCAGCTTATAAAATTCGGTGCGATTGCGCCCGGCCAGGCGCGCGGCATGGGTGACGTTGCCTTTCGTCATCTGCAGCAGCTTACGCAGATAGTTAAGCTCAAACTGGTTGCGCGCCTCGACAAAGGTCGGCAACACGCTGCTTTCGCCGCTCAGCGCCTGCTCAACCAGCGCATCACTAATCACCGGCGATGAGGTAAGCGCCACGCACTGCTCAATCACGTTCACCAGCTGACGCACATTGCCCGGCCAGCCTGCCGACATCAGCCGCTTCATCGCATCCACCGAAAAGCTGCGCACAAAAGGCTTGTGGCGATCCGCCGCCTGCCGCAGCAGATGGCTGGCGAGCAGCGGAATATCCTCGCTGCGCTCGCACAGCGCGGGCAGCTTCAGATTAACCACGTTAAGACGATAAAAGAGATCCTCGCGAAACTCTTTCTTTTCCATCGCCTTCGGCAGATCGCGATGCGTGGCAGAGATGATGCGCACGTCGATATCGATATCGTGATTGCTGCCGAGCGGACGGATTTTGCGCTCCTGCAGCACGCGCAGCAGCTTCACCTGCAGCGACGGCGGCATATCGCCGATCTCGTCCAGAAACAGCGTGCCGCCCTCTGCTGCCTGAAACAGCCCTTCGCGCGCGCTGACCGCGCCGGTAAAGGCACCTCTGGCGTGGCCGAACAGCTCCGACTCCAGCAGCTGTTCCGGCAGCGCGCCGCAGTTAATGGCGACAAACGGCTTCGCCGCGCGCGGGCTGGCGGCGTGGATCGCCTGCGCCAGCACCTCTTTACCGCTGCCGCTCTGCCCGTTGATCAGCACGCTGACGTCGGACTGCGCCACCATATGCGCCTGCTCCAGCAGCCGCAGCATGACGGGACTGCGGGTGACGATCGCCTCGCGCCAGCGGTCGTCGCTGACCGGCGCGCGCTGCGCCAGCGCCTCGTCGATCGCTTTATAGAGCGCGTCGCGATCCACCGGCTTGGTGAGAAAGCTGAACACACCCTGCTGCGTGGCAGAGACGGCGTCAGGGATCGAGCCATGCGCCGTCAGAATAATCACCGGCAGGCCGGGATAGCGCTTCTGAATTTCGCCGAACAGTGCCAGCCCATCCATCTCATCCATACGCAAATCGCTGATCGCCAGATCGATCTTCTCTTTTTGCAGCAGACGCAGCGCTTCCGGGCCGCTGGCGGCGGTGCTCACCTGGTAGCCTTCGCTGCTGAGACGCATGCCCAGCAGTTTTAGCAGGCTGGGATCGTCATCCACCAGCAGCAAACGTGCGGATTGTCTCGGCATCAGGGCTCCTCATGTGACGACGTTTCCGGCGCGTGGCCGCTCTCCGTAACGTCCGGCGCTTTACGGGAAGAGAGCTGGCGTTCGATATCGGTCAGGCGTTCCAGCTTATGCTGGGTATCGTTCAGCGTCTGGCGCATCTGCGCCTGCTGCTGGCGCAGCGCATCGAGCTGCGCGTCGCTGCTCTGCTGCAGATGCGCGAAGCGCGAGCGGGTCTCGCTGAGATCGAGCTGCGCCACCTGATTGCTGCGCCACAGCTGGATCAGCGGACGCACCGCGCCGGGAAAGCGGCTGCTGTACTCATCCAGCGCCTCGACATAGTCGCGTCGCTCCAGCGGCGTCACGTTGCCGTTGGCCATTAAAATACCGTTCTTGAACGCGCGCGCCCAGCCTTCAACCGGCCAGCGATGCGCTTCGGCGCGCGCCTCGGCCGGCGACAGCCGCTCGGCGCAGTCGATGGCGCGCAGCCAGTAGAGCGGATTAGCGGTGGCCGCGGCGCTTTCATTGCGCCAGACGACAGCGCACTCCGTCGCCAGATAATCGGGCAGCCTGACCTCCGGCTCGGCGACGATGGCGTCGCGATGCGCGGATGACGCGGCCGGGGAGGCGCCGCAGCCGCTAAGCGACAGGCTCAACAGCGCCGTAAAAAGTGAGGCGAAGAGGATCTTCATCTGTCAGGAATTCCCGGCTGTGTGGTTCAGTATGATACGAAAACAAACGTCGGCGTCTTTGCTGTCGATCAGCAGCAGATCTCCCTGCATGCGACGCAGACAATCTTTAGCGATGCTCAGTCCCAGCCCGCTGCCTTTTACCGGCCCTTTGCGCTGCTGGCTGCCCTGAAAAAAGGGCTCAAATATCATCTCCCGTTCTTTCGCCGGGATCGGCGTACCGCTATTGGCGACCTCAATCCACACCTTGTCGCCCTGCTGCTGACTGCGCAGCCAGATGCTACCGGATTCAGCGCCGTAGTTCACGGCGTTCGAGTATAAGTTATCGATGGCGCGCATCAGCAGCATCGGCTCGGCAAGGCAGCGCGTCGCCGCCAGATCGCAGTGCACATG
The DNA here is from genome assembly GCF_022394795.1 of Pantoea sp. Z09. Taxonomy (NCBI): domain Bacteria; kingdom Pseudomonadati; phylum Pseudomonadota; class Gammaproteobacteria; order Enterobacterales; family Erwiniaceae; genus Pantoea; species Pantoea sp. Z09. The sequence goes on along the minus strand of NZ_CP092373.1, from coordinate 940,570 downwards.
CATTAGCTTAGCGCGCGCCGGTAGCGCATGCGCGCTCACCACCATATCCACCAGCTCGACAATATCCACCGCCTCCAGCGTGGTCGGGCCTTCTGCCAGCTTACGGTTATACTCCAGCAGCTGTTCGATCAGCCGTTGCAGATGACGGCTGCTGCTGTCCAGGATCGCCACCACTTCTTTCTGCTCGCCGTTGAGCGAGCCCACTACTTCGTCCGCCAGCAGCTCGGTGCCTTCGCGCAGGCTGGCGAGCGGCGTTTTCAGCTCGTGCGACAGATGGCGCAGAAACTCATGGCGCTGCGTCTCCAGCCAGGCGAGCCGCTCGCTCAGCCAGACGATGCGCTGGCCAAGCGAACGCAGCTCGCGCGGGCCGCGAAACGCCACGCTTGCCCCCAGCTCGCGCCCTTCGCCAAGGCGGTTGATCATGCGCTCCACGCTTTTGACCGGCCCGATAATCATGCGGGTAAAAAGCAGCACCAGCGCCAGGCTGACGATAAACAGCGTCAGCGCCTGCCAGCCGAAAAACTGGCCGCGGTCGGCGATTTCGCGCTGTAATTGCAGCCCGCGCGCAAACACCACCTCGCGCGTTTCCTGCACCAGCTGCGCGTTAACGGCGGAAAAGCGCTCCAGCGCCTGCGAGGCAGCCGCCACAGGATTGCCGTTGTCGCACTGAAGATCGGCGAGCTGCGGCAGAGTGGCGCGCAGCGTCTGAAAAGCCGCCAGCGCGGGCAGGCTCGAGGCGTGAGAGTTAAGGATCTGGCTGTAGCGCGCGCGCTGGGTCTGGTAAAGGCGCGCCAGCGTGGCGTCGCCCAGCACGCAATATTGCCGGTAGCTGCGCTCCAGCTCCAGCGCGGTGCGCGCCATCGCTTCGCTGCGCCGCACGTCGGTAAAGGTATTGCGGTTGGTATCGGCGGCCTGGTCGCTCAGCGCCGACAGGCTTTCCCAGGCCTGCCACGCCAGCACCAGCAGCGGCAGCAGCACCAGCAAAAACGCCATCAGCACCAGCTGACGCAACGAACGGGGAAATAGACGCCATCTTCTCACGCGGTCGCTTCCTTAAATAAACGCTGCGAGGATGCTAGCGAAGTCTGCCGGCGGAAGATAGAGCGGAAATGAAAACGGCAGACCTTTCGGTCTGCCGTGAGAGCGACGCCGCAGCATCGCCTGAAAAGAGGTGGAGCCTTACTCAACGTTGCGCCCTATGCTTGATAACGTTGCAAAGCAAGCGATTATCGGTTGGTGGACGGCAGGCTCCGTTTGGTGCGTCATTCAGTTTTTATGAGCTCTGCCGCAGTGCGGGGCAATCATAAACAGGAGAATGAGCCACGAGGTGATATTAGCAAACTTCGTGCCAACAAATAAATAACTTTCTTTTTCAGAAGGTTGCCAGTGTGTATGCCTTATGCTGCGTCGCTGACTGGCGCAGCGCGGCGAAAAATGTCGTCAAAACCCAACACCTTAACAGCCTTTCAATTTAACTATTATTTATCAAAACCTTAAATGTCACTTTTTAGCGACAGTGATAACGTGCAATTGTCGCTATTTACCAACACCCAAAGAAAAAGGAGACATTGCTGTCTCCTTTTTTCAGGCTGACTGAGCTTAGCCCAGCTGTTTACGCGCGTTGCGGAAAATACGCATCCACGGACTGTCTTCGCCCCACTCGGCCGGATGCCAGGAGTTGCTCACCGTGCGGAACACACGCTCCGGATGCGGCATCATAATGGTGACGCGTCCGCTTTCGTTGGTCACCGCCGTAATGCCGTTAGGTGAGCCGTTCGGGTTAGCCGGATAGCTTTCCGTCACCTTGCCGTAGTTATCGACAAAGCGCAGCGCCACCAGCCCTTTCGCCTCCAGCGCGGCCAGATGCGCACCGTCACGCACTTCGACAAAGCCTTCGCCGTGAGAAACCGCAATCGGCATATGCGAGCCCGCCATGCCGTCCAGCAGCAGAGAAGGGCTGGCGGCCACTTCCACCAGGCTGAAGCGCGCTTCAAAGCGCTCTGACTGGTTGCGCACAAAACGCGGCCAGAGTTCGCTGCCTGGGATCAGTTCGCGCAGGTTCGACATCATCTGACAGCCGTTGCAGACGCCCAGCGCCAGCGTTTGCGGGCGATGGAAGAATTCTTCGAAGGTGTCGCGCACGCGGTTGTTGAACAGAATCGATTTCGCCCAGCCTTCGCCGGCGCCCAGCACGTCGCCGTAGGAGAAGCCGCCGCACGCGACCAGCGCCTGGAATTCCTCCAGATCGCGGCGTCCCGCCAGCAGATCGCTCATATGTACGTCCACCGCCGTAAAGCCCGCACGGTGAAACGCCGCCGCCATTTCAACGTGGGAGTTGACGCCCTGCTCGCGCAGCACCGCCACGCGCGGACGCGCGCCGGTCGCGATCATCGGCGCCGCCACATCCTCTTCTGGCTGGAAGGTAAGATGGACGTTCAGGCCCGGATCGTTGTCGTCCTTACGCGCTTCATGCTCCTGATCGGCGCAGATCGGGTTGTCGCGCAGGCGCTGCATTTGCCAGCTGGTTTCGCCCCACCAGGTGCGCAGCGTGGTGCGGCTTTCGCTGTAGACCGCGCTGTCGCCAGAGCGGATCACGAAGCGGTCGCCGCGCTGCGCGCTGCCGATAACGTGGCTGCACGCTGCGAGGCCCTGCTCCGCCAGCACCTGTTCCACCGCCGCGCGATCGTCGGTTTTAATCTGGATCACCGCGCCCAGCTCTTCGGTAAAGAGCACCGCCAGCGCGTCGCTGCCCAGCGCGGCGATATCAACCTCGACGCCGCAGTGGCCGGTAAAGGCCATTTCCGCCAGCGTCACCAGCAGGCCGCCGTCTGAACGGTCGTGATAGGCCAGCAGCTTCTGCTGCGCTACCAGCGCCTGCATCGCATTAAAGAAACCAGCCAGCTGCTGCGCGTCGCGCACGTCAGCCGGTTTGTCGCCCAGCTGACGATAAACCTGCGACAGCGCGGTGGCGCCCAGCGTGTTGGCACCGTTGCCAAGGTCAATCAGCAGCAACAGGTTGTCGCCTTCGGCTTGCAGCTGCGGCGTCACGGTGCGGCGCACATCTTCCACGCGGGCGAAAGCGGTGATCACCAGCGACAGCGGCGCGGTCATTTCGCGCTGCTCAATGCCCTCCTGCCAGCGGGTTTTCATCGACATCGAGTCTTTGCCCACCGGAATGGTGATGCCCAGCGCCGGGCACAGCTCTTCGCCAACCGCCTTGACCGCTTCGTACAGGCCGGCGTCTTCGCCCGGATGGCCTGCGGCGGCCATCCAGTTGGCGGAGAGTTTCACGCGCTTGAGATCGCCAATCTGCGTTGCCGCAATGTTGGTCAGCGCCTCGCCCACTGCCAGACGGCCAGAGGCGGCGAAGTCGAGCAGCGCCACCGGCGCGCGTTCGCCCAGCGCAAAGGCTTCACCGTGATAGCTGTCGAGGCTGGCGGTGGTGACCGCGCAGTTCGCTACAGGGATCTGCCACGGGCCGACCATCTGATCGCGCGCCACCATGCCGGTCACGCTACGGTCGCCAATGGTGATAAGAAAGGTTTTTTCCGACACGGTCGGCAGGTGCAGCACGCGGTTCACCGCGTCGCTCAGGGTAATGGCGTCGCGCAGCAGCGGCTCGCCTTTGGCCTGCTGCGTGGTGACGTCGCGCGTCATCTTCGGCGTTTTGCCCAGCAGCACGTCGAGCGGCATGTCGATCGGCGCGTTGTCGAAATGGCTGTCGCTCAGGCTCAGGTGCTGCTCTTCTGTTGCTTCGCCAATCACGGCGTAAGGGGCGCGCTCGCGCTGACACAGCGCATCGAACTGCGCCAGTTTCTCTGGCGCCACCGCCAGTACATAGCGCTCCTGCGACTCGTTGCACCAGACTTCCAGCGGGCTCATGCCTGGCTCATCGCTGAGGATGTCGCGCAGGTTGAAACGGCCGCCGCGGCCGCCGTCGCTGACCAGCTCCGGCATGGCGTTGGAGAGACCGCCCGCGCCCACGTCGTGGATAAACAGAATCGGGTTCTCTTCGCCCATCTGCCAGCAGCGGTCGATCACTTCCTGGCAGCGACGCTCCATTTCCGGGTTGTCGCGCTGTACCGAGGCGAAATCGAGATCGGCGTCAGACTGGCCGGAGGCCATTGATGAGGCCGCGCCGCCGCCCAGGCCGATGTTCATTGCCGGGCCGCCCAGCACGATCAGCTTCGCGCCGACGGTAATTTCCCCTTTCTGCACGTGATCGGCGCGGATGTTGCCGATGCCGCCCGCCAGCATGATCGGCTTGTGGTAGCCGCGCAGCTCTACGCCGTTATGGCTGTTGACCTGCTCTTCATAGGTGCGGAAATAGCCGTTCAGCGCCGGACGCCCGAATTCGTTGTTGAACGCCGCGCCGCCCAGCGGGCCTTCAGTCATGATATCCAGCGCGCTGACGATGCGATCCGGCTTGCCGAAGTTCTCTTCCCAGGGCTGTTCGAAGCCGGGAATGCGCAGGTTCGACACCGAGAAGCCTACGAGGCCCGCTTTCGGCTTCGCGCCGCGCCCGGTGGCGCCTTCGTCGCGGATCTCGCCGCCGGAGCCGGTTGCCGCCCCTGGCCACGGCGAGATCGCCGTTGGGTGGTTGTGGGTTTCGACCTTCATCAGGATATGCGCCGCTTCCTGATGGTACTCATACTCCCCTTTTTGCGCGTCGGCGAAGAAGCGCCCCACTTCCGAGCCTTCCATTACCGCGGCGTTGTCTTTATAGGCTGACAGCACATGGTCTGGCGTGGTCTCGAAGGTGTTCTTGATCATTTTAAACAGCGACTTCGGCTGTTTTTCGCCGTCGATAATCCAGTCGGCGTTGAAGATTTTATGACGGCAGTGCTCGGAGTTAGCCTGCGCGAACATATAGAGTTCGATGTCGTTCGGGTTGCGCCCGAGACGCTGGAACGCCTCCAGCAGGTAGTCGATTTCGTCATCCGCCAGCGCCAGGCCCAGCGTGCGGTTCGCCTCTTCCAGCGCCTGACGCCCGTGGTTCAGCACGTCGACGCTCTTCAGCGGCTGCGGCTGGTGATGGGCGAACAGCGCCTCCGCCTGCGACAGGTCGCTGAACACGGTCTCCATCATGCGGTCGTGCAGCAGCGTCTGCAGCGTCTGCCACTGCGCTTCCGTCAGCTGCGGCGCCTGCACATAGAACGCCAGGCCGCGCTCGAGGCGACGCACCTGCGGCAGATCGCAGTTGTGCGCAATGTCGGTCGCTTTGGAGGACCAGGGCGAAATGGTGCCGGGACGCGGCGTCACCAGCAGCAGGCGGCCTTGCGGCGCATGTTCGGCGAGAGAAGGACCGTACTTCAGCAGGCGCTGCAGGCGCGCTTTTTCATCAGCGTTCAGCGGTGCGCTGACATCGGCAAAATGGACGTACTCGGCGTAAATGTCACTCACCGGCAGGTGAGCGTCCTGAAAGCGGGTCAGCAGTTTGTTTACACGAAATGCCGACAGGGCGGGCGAACCACGCAGAATTTCCATCATTTAATCTCTCGTCAGAGCGCCGGGCGACGCTTCAAGGGGCACAACAGCAGAAAACGGGCGGTATTATAGAGAAACACCCCGCTCGACGAAACCGTTTGCGCATAATTTCTCTGCCTGCGGAATAGCCTGAATTTTGCGCAAAACCTGCTATATCAGTTGCTCTACGCTGCCGAGTTGCGCAAAATGCCCCTCGCTCTGGGAGTTCAAAAAAGATCAATACTGCCTTTAAAAGACAGAGGCCTTAGAGCCAGCGAGAGACAACTATTTGAAACGCCTAAAATTAAACTATCTGTTTATCGGTCTCGTCACCCTGCTGCTGGCGATGGCGTTATGGCCATCGATCCCGTGGTACGGCAACGGACAGGATGCGATTTCACAGATTAAATCACGGGGAGTGCTGCGTATCAGTACCATCAATTCCCCGCTGACTTACTACACCATCAACAATGCCCCGGCCGGTATGGACTACGAGCTGGCGAAACGCTTTGCCGACTATCTGGGTGTTAAGCTCAAGGTCACGGTGCGCCCTAACCTGAGCGATCTGTTCGACGATCTGGATGACGGCAAGGCGGACCTGCTGGCGGCGGGCCTGATCTACAACGATGAGAGGCTCACGCGCTACAAAACCGGGCCGAGCTACTACTCGGTTTCGCAGCAGCTGGTTTATCGCGTCGATAAGCCGCGCCCGAAGAATCTCGGCGACCTGAAAGGCGAGCTGCGGGTCGCTTCCGGCTCCGCCTATCTTTCGTCGCTGAAAACGGCGCGCGATAAGCAATATCCCGATCTCAACTGGGTGATCGCCAGCGATCAGGCGCCGAAGGCGCTGCTGGAAGCGGTGGCCGACGGCAAGCTCGACTACACCATCGGCGACTCCGTTACTATCGCCCTGCTGCAGCGCATCCATCCGCAGCTGGCGGTGGCGTTTGACGTCACCGATGAAGAGCCGGTGACCTGGTATGTGCCGCACAGCGACGACAGCAGCCTCAACGCCGCGATGCTCGACTTCTTCAACTCTATGGGCGAAGAGGGGGCGATGGCGCGTCTGGAGGAGAAATATCTCGGCCACGTCGGTACCTTCGACTATGTCGACACCCGCACCTTTTTACGCGCCATCGACGTTACGCTGCCGGAGATCAAGCCGCTGTTTGAGAAATACGCCTCCAGCATCGACTGGCGGCTGCTGGCGGCGATTTCCTACCAGGAGTCGCACTGGAATCCGCTGGCGACCTCCCCTACCGGCGTGCGCGGCATGATGATGCTGACGCGTAATACCGCCGACAGCGTCAACGTCGAGGATCGCACCGACACCGAGCAGAGCATTCGCGGCGGCAGCCTCTATCTGCAGCGCATGATGGAAAAGGTGCCCGCCACCATTCCTGAGGAGGAGCGCATCTGGTTTGCGCTGGCGGCCTACAACATGGGCTACGCCCATATGCTCGACGCGCGCAAGCTCACCGCGAAACAGGGCGGCAATCCCGACAGCTGGGCCGACGTCAAGCTGCGGCTGCCGATGCTGAGCCAGAAGCGCTACTACGCGCAGACCACCTACGGCTATGCGCGCGGCCACGAAGCCTATAACTACGTCGAGAATATCCGTAAGTATCAGCTCAGCCTGGTGGGCTATTTGCAGGAGCAGGAGAAACGGCTGGCGCAGCAGTCCGCGCTGGAAGCGGAGCTGGGCAGCGGCTATCCGGCGGTGGCGCCGGAAATCGCCATGAATTAGGATCGGCGCCTCGTCAACCGCCGCGCTGCGCCTGTCGCAGCGCTTTTTTCTGCTCGCGGCGCATGCGGAAAAAGTCGCTCAGCATCGCCGCGCACTCCTCTGCCAGCACGCCGCTCTGCAGCGCGACCTGGTGGTTCATGCCGGGATGGCCGAGCACGTCTATCAGCGATCCCGCCGCGCCGGTTTTCTCATCGCGGGCGCCGTACACCAGACGTGTGATGCGGCTATGCACCATTGCGCCAGCGCACATCACGCACGGCTCCAGCGTCACGTAGAGCGTGGTCTCCAGCAGGCGATAGTTTTCCAGCACCTTACCGCCCTGCCGCAGCGCCATGATTTCAGCGTGCGCGGTGGGATCGTGCTGGCCGATGGGTCGGTTCCACCCTTCGCCGATGGCGCGATCCCCCTGCACCAGCACTGCGCCGACCGGCACTTCGCCCTGTTCCCAGGCGATGCGTGCCAGCTTCAGCGCATGGCGCATCCAGTATTCGTCTTGAGATTGATTCACGCAGGCGCACTCCCGGCAGCAGCAAAGCGGCGCATTATAGCGATCCCGCGCGCAGATTCGAAGATGAAACCCTACTCCAGCTGCTGAAGTTCGCCGCGCGGGGTGACGCGCCAGCGGTGCTGGCAGAAAAAGAGCAGCGGGTTATCCTGCTTGCTGTCGCTATAGCCGCTATAGAGCTGCAGCGGCGTGCCGATTTTCTCTTCCAGCTGCACCACTTTTTCATGGCCGAGGCAGCGCATCGCCAGCACGCGGCCGCCAAAGCCGCGCTGCATCTGGCTGGCGATCAGCTTTACGCGCGGCAGAAACGCCGAATCGAAGTAAACCTGCTCTACCAGCGGCTGCGGCGAGCCGGTGATCAGCCAGACGTCAGCGTCGTCGCTGCTCAGGTAATCGGTCAGGCGCTGCTGTACCACCGGAAACGCGGTGACGCGCTGGCGAAACCACTGCGCAAAGGCCGCCTCGCGCCGCAGCAGCGCGCGCTCCGAATGGCCAAAGGTGATCGACCAGAGCAGCAGGCTCATCGGCCAGCGCGCCGCGCGCCCCTTGATTAGCAGGCCCAGCCCCACCACCGGCAGCAGCGGCACCACCAGCAGCAAATTGAGCGGCTGACGCCACAGCAAATAGCGCATAAAGGTGCCGAACATATCCTGTTGATGCAACGTGCCATCCAGATCGAAAAACACCACGCGACGTTGGGTACCTTTGGTCAAAAAACGCTCCTTTCTGTTTTGTTCGCCCTATGTTTCCTTATTGTAGCCATCAACCACGGCAGCGGCGACGCGGCTATTTTTAATTCCAGCGACTACAATGCCAGATGAATAGTTTATTCTTCAGCGGCTGTACGCATCTTGCGGCAGGATAGTTAAACGAGGACCAGACATGAGTTCATTGCTGCGCATTCGTCAGCTCTATCCGCGTCTGGCGCTAAATGAGCGCCGACTGGCGGATTTTCTGTTGTCACAGCCCGATCGCGCGCGCCATCTCAGCTCGCAGAAGCTGGCGGAGGAGTCGGGCGTCAGCCAGTCGAGCGTGGTGAAATTCGCGCAGAAGCTCGGCTATAAGGGCTTTCCCGCGCTTAAGCTGGCGCTGAGCGAGTCGCTGGCGGATCGCGACGCTATTACCGTGCACAACCATATTCTCAGCGACGATTCGCTGAAAACCGTGGGGGAAAAGCTGCTGACCGAAAAGCTTTCTGCTATTCGCGCCACGCTCGATATCAACAGCGAAGAGAAGCTGAACGAGACGCTGCACCTGCTGAAAAATGCCCAGCGTATTGTGCTAGTGGGCATCGGCGCCTCGGGGCTGGTGGCGAAAGATTTTTCCTGGAAGCTGATGAAAATCGGCATTAACGCGGTGGCGGAGCAGGATATGCACGCGCTGCTGGCCAGCGTGCAGGCGATGCGGCCCGGCGACGTGCTGCTGGCGATCTCCTATACCGGCGAGCGCAAGGAGATTAACCTGGCGGCGCAGGAGGCGGTGCAGATCGGCGCGTACGTGCTGGCGTTTACCGGCTTTACCCCCAACAGCCTGCAGCAGACCGCCACCCACTGTCTTTACACCGTGGCGGAGGAGCAGAGCACGCGCAGCGCCGCCATCTCCTCGACCACCGCGCAGCTGGCGCTGACCGATCTGCTGTTTATGGCGCTGGTGCAGAACGATCCCGAGCGCGCCGCCAGCCATATGCGCCATAGCGAAGCGCTGGTGAAAAAGCTGAACTAAGGGGCGAACGCGAGTATAATGGCGCCGTTTTTAGCTGATCAGGTGATAAAATGGCGCTGCTGATTACCGCCAGATGCATTAATTGCGATATGTGCGAACCCGAATGCCCGAACCAGGCTATCACTCTCGGCGCGGCGATCTACCAGATCGACGCCAGCCGCTGCACCGAATGCGTCGGTCATTACGACGCGCCGACCTGCCAGAGCGTCTGCCCTATCGACAACACCATTATTCCCGATCCACAGCACGTCGAATCCCGCGAGGCGCTGTGGGAGAAATTCGTGCTGCTGCACCCCTAGTTTTCGATAATTACCGTGGCACAGGCGTAGTGGCGCTCATCCGCCAGCGTGACGTGCACCTGCCGGACGCCCAGCTTTTCTGCCACTTCGCAGGCGTGGTGGAAAAAGCGCAGGCCAGGCTTGCCCAGTTCGTCGTTATAAACCTCAAACTGATTAAACGCCAGCCCGCCGCGAATGCCGGTGCCGAAGGCTTTGGCCGCCGCTTCCTTGACGGCGAAGCGTTTCGCCAGAAAGCGCACCGGCTGCTGGTGGCGCTGATACTGCTGCCACTCGGCTTCGCTCAGCACGCGTCGCGCCAGGCGATCGCCGGAGCGTTCGATCACGCCGGCGATGCGCTCGATTTCAACGATGTCGGTGCCCAGTCCGAGAATAGCCATTAGCGACGCGCTTCCCGCATCAGCAGCTTCATCTCTCTTACCGCGTCGGCCAGGCCGCTAAACAGCGCGCGGCCGATAATGGCGTGGCCGATATTCAGCTCGTGCATCTCCGGCAGCGCGGCGATTGGCTGGACGTTGTGGTAGGTCAGGCCGTGGCCGGCGTTGACCTTCAGGCCCAGACCGGCGGCAAAGGTGGCGGCGTGACGAATGCGCGCCAGTTCCGCTTCGCGCGGCAGCCCTTCCGCCGCCTCGGCGTAGGCGCCGGTGTGAATTTCGATATAGGGCGCGCCGCTGGCGACCGCCGCCTCGATCTGGCGATGGTCGGGGTCAATAAACAGCGACACCAGGATGCCCGCGTCGCTCAGCTGCCGTACCGCCGCGTTGATCTTGTCCTGCTGGCCCGCGACGTCGAGGCCGCCTTCGGTGGTCACCTCTTCGCGCTTCTCCGGCACCAGGCAGACAAAATGGGGTTTGATATCGCAGGCGATGCCGACCATCTCGTCGGTGACCGCCATCTCCAGATTCATACGCGTCTGGATGGTATCGCGCAGAATGCGCACGTCGCGATCGGTAATGTGGCGGCGATCCTCGCGCAGGTGCACGGTGATGCCCTCCGCACCCGCCTGCTCGGCGACAAAGGCCGCCTGCACCGGATCGGGATAATGGGTGCCGCGCGCGTTACGTACCGTGGCGATATGATCGATGTTGACCCCTAACAGCAACTCAGCCATGACAATCCTCAGCTTAACTATGTCGAAAAACAGGAGTGTACCGCGACGCGCGGCGCAGGCACAGCGCTACTGGCTGGTGGCATCCGGCCGTTTTTTCGGCACGAACTGGCGAAACAGCTCGGTGCTCTTCAGCGGTTTGCCGCCCAGGTAGGGTTTGAGCGCGATACGGGTAAAGCGCTTGGCGGCGCGCAGCGTGTCGGCGTCGGGGAAGTCGCGCTCCCACAGCGCGCGCAGCTGGCGGCCGGTAAAGCTGCGCTGTCCTGCCACCAGGCTGGCGATAAAGCCCTTCTCTTCGCGGTAGCTGTAGGTCATGGCGTCGGCCACGGGCTCGCCGCTGCCGGCGCAGTGCAGAAAATCAACGCCGTAGCCAAGATGCCCCAGCAGCGCCAGCTCGAAGCGACGCAGCGCCGGTTCGGGCGAGCTGTTGTCCGCCGCCAGCGTCTGCAAACAGTTCAGGTAGTCGAAGAAGAGTTCCGAGAAGGGAAATTCCTGCTCCAGCACGCGCGCCACCAGCTCATTAACGTAGAGGCCGCAGTAGAGCGTGATACCGCTGAGCGGCAGCGCCAGCGAGACCGCTTCCGCTTTGGTGAGGGTTTTGACGTCGCCGCGTCCGGTCCAGCGCACCAGCAGCGGCGTAAAGGGCTGCAGCGTGCCTTTCAGCTGCGAGCGGCGCGCGCGCGCGCCTTTCGCCAGCACCCGCACCCGCCCGTGGCTTTCGCTAAAGAGATCGAGCAGCAGGCTGGTTTCGCTGTAGGGGCGACTATGCAGCACAAAGGCGCGTTGCCAGCCTTCCATAGGATCAGAGGTCGTCTACGTAGCCCAGGCTGCGCAGCGCACGTTCGTCGTCGGCCCAGCCCGATTTAACTTTGACCCACAGCTCGAGATGCACTTTAGCGTCGAACATCTCTTCCATATCTTTACGCGCTTCAATGCCGATGGTTTTGATTTTGGCGCCTTTGTTGCCAATCACCATCTTCTTCTGCCCTTCGCGCTCGACGAGGATCAGGCCGTTGATATCGTAGCCGCCGCGATCGTTGCTGACGAACTGCTCAATCTCCACCGTTACCGAATAGGGCAGCTCGGCGCCGAGGAAACGCATCAGCTTCTCGCGGATGATCTCTGACGCCATAAAGCGCTGCGAGCGGTCGGTGATGTAATCTTCTGGGAAGTGGTGATCCGCCTGCGGCAGGCGCTTGCGCACGATGGCCGCGATGGTATCGACGTTTTTCCCGCTCTCGGCCGAGATCGGCACGATGTCGAGGAAGTTCATCTGCTGACTAAGGAACTGCAGGTGCGGCAGCAGGATGCTTTTATCCTGAATGTTGTCCACCTTGTTGATAGCCAGCACCACCGGCACTTTGTTGTCGCGCAGCTTGTTCAGCACCATCTCGTCGTCCGGCGTCCAGCGCGTGCCTTCTACCACGAAGATCACCAGCTCGACATCGCCGATGGAGCTGCTGGCCGCGCGGTTCATCAGGCGGTTAATGGCGCGCTTCTCTTCCATATGCAGCCCAGGCGTGTCGACATAGATCGCCTGATATTCGCCTTCGGTATGGATGCCCATAATGCGGTGGCGCGTGGTTTGCGGCTTACGCGAGGTGATCGACACCTTCTGCCCCAGCAGCTGGTTCAGTAAGGTGGATTTGCCGACGTTGGGTCGGCCGACAATCGCGACAAAGCCGCAATAGGTATTCTGTTCGCTCATTCGAGTCCTGACTTTTTCAGCGCCTGTTCAGGCGCCGGGATGTTGCTATTCGAGACCAAGCTTAATTAGCGCCTGTTCAGCGGCAGCCTGCTCTGCTTTACGGCGGCTGGAGCCTACGCCCACCACCGGTTCAGCCATGCCACTCACCTGACAGTGAATGGTGAATTCCTGATCGTGGGCTTCGCCACGCACCTGCACCACCAGATAGGACGGCAGCGGCAGATGACGCCCCTGCAGATACTCCTGCAGGCGGGTTTTCGGATCTTTTTGTTTGTCGCCCGGGCTAATCTGCTCGAGGCGCGTCTGATACCAGTCAAGGATCAGCTTTTCCACCGTCTGGATATTGCTGTCGAGGAAGATGCCGCCTATCAGCGCCTCCACCGTATCCGCCAGGATCGATTCACGGCGAAAGCCGCCGCTCTTCAGCTCGCCCGGTCCGAGGCGCAAACATTCGCCAAGGTCAAACTCGCGCGCCATCTCCGCCAGCGTGTTGCCACGCACCAGCGTGGCGCGCATGCGGCTCATATCGCCCTCGTCGACGCGAGGAAAGCGATGATAGAGCGCATTGGCGATCACATAGCTGAGAATGGAATCGCCGAGAAATTCAAGACGCTCGTTATGCTTGCTACTGGCGCTGCGGTGCGTTAGCGCCTGTTGCAAGAGTTCCGGATGAGTAAAAGTGTAGCCCAGTTTGCGCTGAAGCTTATTAATGAGGATGGGGTTCATGCGATTCCAGTTCTTTTGTGCGTCTGTGACTCTGCATACGAAACAGGGCTGGCTTTCCAACACAATCTGTTTAGTGTGCAGTGGCCTCCCAGAGGAGGCCAACCGTTTTGCCCGTTTATCCGGGCCAGATATCTCAGTGGATGCCGCCGATACGACTCAGGCGTACGCCTGTCGGCCACTGACCTTCCTGCTTATCAAAGCTCATCCAGATAGCCACCGCCTTGCCGACCAGATTGCGCTCCGGGACAAAACCCCAGTAGCGGCTGTCTGCGCTGTTGTCGCGGTTATCGCCCATCATGAAATATTGCCCCTGCGGCACGATCCAGGTCGCCTGCGGCTGGCCCGGCTGCTGATAGTACATGCTTGCCTGACTTTGCGCTTCGTTTACCAGCAAAATATCGTGCGTGACGCTGCCCAGCGTCTCTTTGCGCGTGCCGAGACGCAGCCCGCCGCGCATGGTTTCGCCCTGCGGCACCTGATAGAAGCCGTTGCCGGTTTCGTTGCCGTCAAAGCCGCTGAAGGTCTGAATAAAGTCGCTTGGCTCGACGTTGGTGTAGGTGATCGGCAGCGCGCTGGCGCAGCGTTGACCGGCGGCGCAGTTCGGGCTGACGGTCAGAGTTTTGCTGTAGGGATCGAACACCACTTTGTCGCCCGGCAGGCCGATCACGCGCTTGATGTAATCCAGGCTCGGGTCTTTCGGGTATTTAAACACCGCGATGTCGCCGCGCTGCGGATGACCGGTCGGGATCAGCGTGGTCTGGGTAATGGGATCTTTGATGCCGTAGGCAAATTTCTCCACCAGGATAAAATCGCCGATCAGCAGCGTCGGCATCATCGAACCGGACGGGATCTGGAACGGCTCGTAGATAAACGAGCGCACCACAAACACCACCAGCAGCACCGGGAAGACCGACGCGGCGGTTTCCACCCAGCCAGGCTGGCCGTTGACTTTCGCCAGCGTTTTGCTGTCCAGCGTGTTGCCTGCTGCTTCCTGCGCCTGCGCCTGTTTCGCGCGGCGCGCCGGCGCCCATTTAAAGCGATCGATACACCAGATAATGCCGGTAATCAGCGTCGCGATTGCCAGAACCAGGGCGAACATATTAGCCATTAGGGATCCTTATTTGCTGTCCTTGCCGACATGCAGAATAGCGAGGAAGGCTTCCTGCGGCAGCTCAACGTTGCCAACCTGCTTCATGCGCTTCTTGCCATCTTTCTGCTTCTGCAACAGTTTCTTCTTACGGCTGACGTCGCCGCCGTAACACTTGGCCAGCACGTTTTTACGCAGCTGCTTCACGGTCGAGCGCGCAATGATATGGGTGCCGATTGCCGCCTGAATAGCAATGTCGAACTGCTGACGCGGGATCAGATCTTTCATCTTTTCCACCAGTTCGCGGCCGCGATACTGCGAGTTGTCGCGGTGGGTAATCAGCGCCAGCGCATCGACGCGCTCGGCGTTGATCAGCACGTCGACGCGCACCATGTCAGAGGCCTGGAAGCGTTTAAAGTTGTAGTCCAGCGAGGCGTAGCCGCGCGAGGTCGACTTCAGACGGTCAAAGAAGTCGAGCACCACTTCCGCCATCGGGATCTCATAGGTCAGCGCGACCTGGTTACCGTGGTAGACCATGTTGGTCTGCACGCCACGCTTCTCGATGCAGAGGGTGATGACGTTGCCCAGATACTCCTGCGGCAGCAGCATATGACACTCGGCGATCGGCTCGCGCAGCTCTTCGATATTGTTCAGCGGCGGCAGCTTAGACGGGCTGTCGACGTAGATGATTTCGCCGCCGGTGGTTTCCACTTCGTACACCACGGTCGGCGCGGTGGTGATCAGATCGAGATCGTATTCGCGCTCCAGACGCTCCTGAATGATCTCCATGTGCAGCAGGCCGAGGAAGCCGCAGCGGAAGCCGAAGCCCAGCGCGGTAGAGCTTTCCGGCTCATAGAACAGCGAGGCGTCGTTGAGGCTCAGCTTGCCGAGCGCGTCGCGGAAGGCTTCATAGTCGTCGGAGCTGACCGGGAACAAACCGGCATAGACCTGCGGCTTCACTTTTTTAAAGCCCGGCAGCGCTTTGTCCGCGGGGTTGCGCGACAGCGTCAGGGTATCGCCCACCGGCGCGCCGAGGATGTCCTTGATGGCGCAGACCAGCCAGCCTACTTCGCCGCAGTTCAGCTGCGTGCGATCAAGCTGCTTCGGCGTGAAGATGCCGAGGCGATCGGCGTTGTACACCTGACCGGTGCTCATCACTTTGACCTTGTCGCCTTTGCGCAGGGTGCCGTTTTTCACGCGGATCAGCGAGACGACGCCCAGATAGTTGTCGAACCAGGAGTCGATAATCAGCGCCTGCAGGGGGCCTTCTGGATCGCCTTCCGGCGGCGGAATATCGCGCACCAGACGCTCCAGCACTTCCGGTACGCCAACGCCGGTTTTCGCCGAGCAGCGCACCGCATCGGTGGCGTCGATGCCGACGATATCTTCAATCTCCTGCGCCGCACGCTCAGGATCGGCGGCAGGCAGGTCGATTTTATTCAGTACCGGCACAACTTCCAGATCCATCTCAATCGCGGTGTAGCAGTTCGCCAGGGTCTGCGCTTCTACGCCCTGTCCTGCATCCACCACCAGCAGCGCGCCTTCGCAGGCCGCCAACGAGCGTGACACTTCATAGGAGAAGTCAACGTGCCCTGGAGTATCGATGAAATTGAGCTGGTAAGTTTCGCCGTTCAGCGCTTTGTAATCGAGCGTCACGCTCTGCGCTTTAATGGTAATGCCGCGCTCGCGCTCCAGGTCCATTGAGTCAAGGACCTGCGCCGCCATCTCGCGATCCGACAGGCCGCCACAGATTTGAATCAGGCGGTCAGAGAGCGTCGATTTACCGTGGTCAATGTGCGCGATGATGGAGAAGTTTCTTATGTGCTTCATTTATATGAATATCTTCACGTAGAAAAACAGTTGAGAACCTGAGCACAGACACATTCAGGAAGATCGCTCTTCACCTGCAATCCTGTCAGCCTCATTAATGACGACGCATATTACACTGTTAAGGCCGCGCATAAAAGAATGGAACGTTGCGGAATCGCAACACTTTTTGGCGAGAAACAGGCGCTAAAAGGCCGCGATATACGCGGCCTGGCAGAGGGTTAAGCTTCGCTTTCAACGCGCAGAGCGTCGGGCGGCAGCGCAACCTTCAGGATGACGGGCTGAAAGGCGGCGCGGTCGCCCACTTTCAGCGACACGCCTTTGGCAACGATAAAGCCGCCGATGCCGCCGAGCAGCGCGCCGCAGGCCGCCGCCAGATCGCTGTGAAACAGCGCCTGAAACAGACCGGCCAGCAGAAAGAGCCCGAACAGCGGCGTCATATAGACCAGCAGCGCGGAGCCGAGCAGGCTGCTCTCTTTGATACCAAGCTCTATGCGCTGTCCCGGCTGGAGCGGCGTCGCGCTGGCAATTTCCATCACATGCGCGTCTTTCGGCCCCAGCTTGTTGAGCATATGGCTGCCGCAGCCTTTACG
Source organism: Pantoea sp. Z09 (assembly GCF_022394795.1). Taxonomy (NCBI): domain Bacteria; kingdom Pseudomonadati; phylum Pseudomonadota; class Gammaproteobacteria; order Enterobacterales; family Erwiniaceae; genus Pantoea; species Pantoea sp. Z09. Next base: position 923,785 of record NZ_CP092373.1, on the reverse strand, counting down.
CGCTGAACAGCTGTTGCAGGAGGTTTTCGCCTCGGTATGCAGCGTGGCGATGCCATCTTGCCATGCCACCACCGTAGCCCATTCTCTCATCATCGTTGTGACCCCAAATCGATACTGTCCGCTATGCGTTTAGCCGTGGCCGGCGGCAGTTCGCCCACCACGGTAATTTCGCTATTATTGCGCACTTCGGTCTGTACCGTGCGACGTCCAGTGCGCAATGTCTGGGTGACGCTACTTTTATCGGCCGGCGTGATGTTAATGGCGAAGCTAAACAAACCGTCGCTGTAAAGGCGCGATTCTACAGTTTTATTCATCGCCGGGATGGCGCGACGACTCTGGGAAATCAGCTTCATGCCCGCCGGCACCCACGCGGGCTGCCAGCCGAGCTGCACTTTTTCCCCTTCCGGCACCGAGAGCGACGGCGGCAGACTGGCTTTTTGCAGCCCCTGCATAATATTGCGCACCCCTTCGTCGACCGCGAAGCTGATAACGCGGAACTGCTCCAGCGTTTCGCCGTCCCGATCGAGCAGATCGATACGCAGCGGCAGTTTGGTGTCCACGTCCAGCCACACCACGTAGCTGTAGCGCGTGCCGTCGCGGGAGACGATGCGGATCACCTCGCACAGCTGATCGGCGATGCGCGATCGGCCTACCGGGATAAAGTCCCAGGCGCTGGCGAGCTGCGAGAAGTCGGCGAAAATCAGCGACGGCAAAGCGTCGATGATGTGCTGGCCGGGAAGCGAGAAAGGATCGAGGCCGGGTTCGAAGTAGCTGATATCGCCGCCGCGCTGGATCACCTCGCGACGTGGGCCATCCATCTGCAACAGCTGCGCGTAAACGCGGTTATCGATCACCGCATGACGATAGCGCAGCGATTCAATGCCAATGCGTGAGACGTTGATATAGGCAAATTCGTAATTGAGGGTCTGGCTTGCCTGCTCCATCTGCTGTAACAACGCCCCGGACGCAGAGGTCTGCGCCGGGGCGGTAGATGACCAAAACAGGCTGCCTGCCAGCAGGCTAACGGCGCACCAAAGCTGCTTCATTACTGCTGCTGAGTACCTAAAGACTGGTTGCCGGGCACATTCGCCTGCGCCTGCTGCGGCGCGTTGGTTTCAAACTGCAGGCGATCGGAATGCAGACGGCGCTGCAGTTCGTAGTCCTGCAGCATCGCGTTGACGCGACGACGCTGCTCCTGCACCTGCTGGTTAGCGCCGCCGGTGTCGAACGCATCAGACGGCACGCCGAGGCTGACCGGTGACGCTTTGCCCATCATCGGCAGCGTGTTGAAAACCGGCGAATCAGACGGCTCTGCGGTGACGCCGCTCGGCTGATTGTAGTGCTGAACACCAACAATCACCGCCAGCGATACGCAGGCAGCGACGCCGACCTGAGTAAGCTGCGCGCCCCACGGGCCGAGTTTGCGCCAGAAAGGCATTTTCTCCACGCTGGCTGGCTCAGGCTGCGCTTCCGGGATCAGCGTCGTGACGTTACGCGCCGGCTCCTGTTCCATGGCTGCCGCAACGCGCGCAGAGATATCGAAGTGCAGCACGTCGCCCACATCGCCGCGCATGGTGTCGCGGATCAGATGGTAGCTTGTCCAGCGCTGTTGCAGCTCTGCATCCTGAGATAGTGCTGACAGCAGCGCGTTATCGAGCGCTTCGCCATCCATCAAAGCGGAAAGTTGTTCTTTCTGCATGCCTATGTACCCTTCCAGTAGCCGTTATCACTGACGTTGGATAAGCGGTTGAACCTTATTATCAATAGCCTCTCGCGCACGGAAGATACGAGAACGCACCGTACCCACCGGACAATCCATGATGACGGCGATCTCTTCGTAGCTTAGCCCGTCCAGCTCCCTGAGGGTGATCGCCATACGCAGATCTTCAGGAAGCGACTCAATGGTACGAAAGACAATTTGTTTCAGTTCATCTGACAACATTAAGTTCTCAGGGTTCGAAATTTCTTTTAACGCACCAGCACTTTCGAAATTTTCCGCATCGATCGCATCCACATCGCTGGATGGCGGTCGACGGCCCTGAGCCACCAGATAGTTCTTCGCCGTATTCACGGCAATGCGGTAAAGCCAGGTATAAAACGCGCTGTCGCCGCGGAACGATTCCAGCGCGCGATACGCTTTGATAAAGGATTCCTGAACAACATCAGGAACGTCTCCCGACGGAACATAGCGGGAAACCAGGCTCGCCACCTTATGCTGGTAGCGAATAACCAGTAAATTGAATGACTTCTGATCTCCCTTCTGCACCCGCTCAACGAGTACCTGATCCGTTAACTGCTCGCTCATCCGAGGTAATGTCTCCCCAAATTCTTTTAAATGCGTAAAGGAACTGCCAGCACATCTTCATGGTTCTGAGCAAGCATGCGCTTAGAGTCGTGGTGCGGCAAAAAGTTCACTTAACGCGCTGATGATGACGTTTCCGGATGCGCTGTCGTTTGTTTTTCGTTCTCAAGACAGTGTAATCCAGACTGCGGTTATCGCGCAGAATCGCAGGCAGAGTACCCTATGACGGCGGCTTTTTCATCTTTAAATCCGGCACAGGCGTCAGGTTTGATATAAAAAACACCTCTGAAAAGGCTGGCTCGCAAGCAATTGATTTATCAGCGTGATGCGAGAGATTAAATCAGGCGCAGCCGCTTTTTTGTTTAAAATACTTCACAAAAAGCGGTTGCCGGCATATTCTCGACCCACCCTTGTTTAGTAAATTAAACACTATGGCGCATTCAACCCTACCGGATTATCAGTGCGACGTTTTGATTATCGGCAGCGGCGCGGCGGGTTTGTCGCTGGCGCTGCGTCTGGCGGCGCATCATGACGTGCTGGTGCTCAGCAAAGCGCAGATCAGCGAAGGTTCGACGCTCTATGCGCAGGGCGGCATCGCCGCCGTGTTCGACGAAACCGACAGTATCGAGTCGCACGTGGAAGATACGCTTATTGCTGGCGCAGGGCTGTGCGATCGCGAGGCGGTCTCTTTTGTCGCCAGCAACGCGCGTCACTGCGTGCAGTGGCTAATCGATCGTGGCGTAATGTTTGATTGCGATCCGCAGGCGGCGGGCGATATGCGCTATCACCTGACGCGCGAAGGTGGCCACAGCCACCGGCGTATTCTGCACAGCGCCGACGCCACCGGACACGCCGTCGAAACCACGCTGGTGAGCCAGGCGTTAAGCCATCCCCGCATCCATATTCTTGAACGCGCCAACGCGGTCGATCTGATCCTCTCGGACAAGCTGGGCCTGCCCGGTCCGCGCCGCGTCACGGGCGCCTGGATCTGGAACCGCAACCGCGAGCGGGTAGAAACCTGCAGCGCGCGCGCCGTGGTGCTGGCCACCGGCGGCGCGGCGAAAGTTTACCAGTACACCACTAATCCCGACGTCGCCTCTGGCGACGGCATCGCCATGGCGTGGCGCGCCGGCTGCCGCGTCGCCAATCTTGAATTTAATCAGTTCCACCCGACTTCGCTGTTCCATCCGGATGCGCGCAGCTTTTTGCTCACCGAGGCGCTGCGCGGCGAAGGGGCGTGGCTGCTGCGGCCCGACGGCACGCGCTTTATGCCGGACTTTGACGCGCGCGCCGAGCTGGCGCCGCGCGATATCGTGGCGCGCGCCATCGACCATGAAATGAAGCGGCTCGGCGTCGACTGCGTCTATCTCGATATCAGTCACCAGCCGCCGGATTTTGTGCGTGCCCATTTTCCGACGATTTATCAGAAGCTGCTGACCTTTGGGCTGGATCTGACCCGCGACCGTATTCCCATCGTGCCCGCCGCGCACTATACCTGCGGCGGCGTGATGGTGGACGCGCGCGGACGCACGGATGTCGACGGGCTCTACGCCATCGGCGAAGTGAGCTGCACCGGGCTGCACGGCGCCAACCGCATGGCCTCTAACTCTCTGCTGGAGTGTCTGGTGTATGGCTGGTCGGCGGCTGAGGATCTGCTCCAGACGCTGCCGCACAGTGAGGCGCCCGGCGCGCTGCCGCCCTGGGATGAAAGCCGGGTAGACGATGCGGACGAACGCGTGGTGATCCAGCACAACTGGCACGAGCTGCGGCTGTTTATGTGGGACTATGTCGGCATTGTGCGCACCACGCGCCGCCTGGAGCGCGCGCTGCGCCGCATTAATCTGCTCCAGCAGGAGATTGACGACTACTACGCCAACTTTCGCCTCTCCAGCGATCTGCTGGAGCTGCGCAACCTGACGCAGGTGGCGGAGCTGATGGTGCGCTGCGCGCTGGCGCGCAAAGAGAGTCGCGGCCTGCATTTTACGCGCGACTATCCTGAGATGCTGCCTGAGGCGCGGCCGTCGATTCTTACGCCCGCTACATAAAGAGGTAGAAGTCGCGCGTCAGGCTGCACCAGGCTTCCGAGTAGTGGGTATCCTGATTGCGTATCGCCATCCGCTCCTGCAGGGTTTCGCCCGCGCTGGGCGAAAAGCCCAGCAGCACGCGATGCGGCGGACGATGAGCGTACTCCGCTACGTCGATGCGAAAGCGCAGATGCCAGCCCGCGTCTTGCGCCAGCGCCACCATCGTCTGCCCTGGCGCCTCCGGCAGCACCACGCAAAAAAATCCCTCTTCGTCGAGTAAGCGCGCGGCATAGCGCAGCAGGCTGGCATGGTCCAGCGTTGTTGTGGATCGCGCCGCGTCGCGTTCTGGCGTGGCGCAGGCGACGCCTGGTGGATAATAAGGTGGATTGCTGACAATCAGCGAATAGCGCTGGTCGCTGCTTTCGGCAAAGGCGGCGATATCCTGCTGATAAACATGGATGCGCGACGACCACGGCGACTGCGCCGCATTTTCCTGCGCCTGCTGCGCGGCGGCGACATCCAGCTCGACCGCGTCGATGGTCACCGCATCGGGGGTGCGCTGCGCCAGCATCAGCGCAATAAGCCCGCTGCCGCAGCCAATATCCAGCACGCGGCGCGCGCCAGCCACCGGCGCCCAGGCGCCGAGCAAAATCGCGTCGGTGCCCACTTTCATGGCGCAGCGGTCGTGCGCCACGAAAAATTGTTTGAAGGTAAAACCGTTTCTTTTTAACACTGGCCGCACCTGCGGCTTTTCCTGCGTCATACTCTGCAACCATTACCTTTTTTCCTGCCGTGCGGCAGCGGGTCAGTGTAACGTGACGGCAGCAGGAATACACGCAATGGGCTGACCGGCGCGGATTAACAGATGAAGATTGCGTACGATCTGTCTATAATCAGCGCCCCAAACTGAGGTAGACCATGACCGTAACCACATTTTCCGAACTCGAACTCGACGAAAGCCTGCTGGAAGCCCTGCAGGATAAAGGCTTCACGCGCCCGACCGCTATTCAGGCTGAGGCGATCCCGCCCGCGCTGGAGGGCCGCGACGTTCTGGGTTCGGCGCCTACCGGAACCGGGAAAACCGCCGCTTATCTGCTGCCAGTGTTGCAGCACCTGCTCGATTTCCCGCGTAAAAAATCGGGCCCGCCGCGCATCCTGATCCTGACGCCCACGCGTGAACTGGCGATGCAGGTCGCCGATCATGCGCGTGAGCTGGCGAAACACACCCATCTGGATATCGCCACCATCACCGGCGGCGTCGCCTATATGAACCATGCGGAAGTGTTCAGTGAGAATCAGGATGTGGTGGTAGCGACGACGGGGCGTCTGCTTCAGTACATTAAAGAAGAGAATTTCGACTGTCGCGCCGTTGAGACGCTGATCCTCGATGAAGCCGACCGCATGCTGGATCTGGGCTTCGCGCAGGATATCGAAACCATCGCGGGCGAAACCCGCTGGCGTAAGCAGACCATGCTCTTCTCCGCCACGCTGGAAGGCAACGCGATCAAAGATTTCGCCGAGCGTCTGCTTAACGATCCGGTGGAAGTTGAAGCCGATCCCAGCCGTCGCGAACGCAAAAAGATCCAGCAGTGGTACTACCGCGCCGACGATCTGGAACACAAAACCAAACTGCTGATCCATCTGCTGCAGCAGCCGGACGTTACCCGCTCTATCGTCTTCGTGCGCAAGCGCGAGCGCCTGCATGAGCTGGTGCAGTGGCTGCACGATGCAGGCATCCGCAGCTGCTATCTGGAAGGCGAGATGGTGCAGGCGAAGCGCACCGAGGCGATCAAGCGCATCACCGACGGCCGCGTCAACGTGCTGGTGGCGACCGACGTCGCCGCGCGCGGCATCGATATCGAAGATGTCAGCCACGTCTTTAACTTCGACATGCCGCGCACCGCCGATACTTATCTGCACCGTATCGGCCGTACCGCACGCGCCGGCCGTAAAGGCACCGCGCTGTCGCTGGTGGAAGCGCACGATCATCTGCTGCTGGGTAAAATCAGCCGTTATCTGAACGAGCCGCTGAAGCCGCGCGTGGTCGACGAGCTGCGCCCGGTCACGCGCGCGCCGAGCGCCAAAACCACCGGTAAACCGTCGAAAAAAGCGCTCGCGAAGCGTAAAGAGAAAAAAGAGAGCGAAGCGGAAAAACCGCGCGTGAAGAAGCGCCATCGCGACAGCAAAAACATCGGCAAACGCCGCAAGCCAAGCGCGGACGCGCCAGCCAGCAATGATGTGGAATAATTCAGCGCTGCTATAAAAAAATCGCCTCATTTGAGGCGATTTTTTTTATTTGTCCGGGGAAAACAGCCGTTATGCGTGACGCTAGCAGGCTAACGGTCAAAGGCGGCTTTCTCTGAAAAGCGCGTCACAGCAACGAAGTTAAATAATCACCTTAATCAGCAACATATATTTAACTTTCCGCTGAGCGCTTTTTCTGCATCCGGACAAACTTCTTTTCTTACAGGCTTTCGGTAAAGGTGCGCGTAATGACGTCGCGCTGCTGTTCCGGCGTCAGCGCGTTAAAGCGCACCGCATAGCCTGATACGCGGATAGTCAGCTGCGGATATTTTTCCGGATGCTTAACCGCATCTTCCAGCGTTTCGCGACGCAGCACGTTCACGTTCAGATGCTGACCGCCTTCAATACGCACCTGCGGTTTCATTTCCATCGGTACTTCGCGCCAGGCGAATTCGCCCAGCTCGCTGACGGCGACAACCTGATCTTCTTCATAACCCGCTTTCGCACACAGGCAGCGCGCTTCCGCTTTTTCGTCATCGATTAGCCAGAATGAATGCAGTAAATCAGGGTTATTGGTTTGAGTAATTTGAATGCCAGTGATCATAATCAGTTCTCCAGAACGTGGCGCTATCCTGCTCAGCGCGGTGAGTAAATCAAATTATCGCCCTGATATAACACTCGCTTCCTGCAGGGGTTTTGACCTCTATCAATTTTCACGCCGCTGGTTTTCGCTGCTAACTTCAATTTATTGATTCAGATAAATTTTTACTTAAAAAATATTTTGTAAATTTCAAATATTTTTTACCTTCAACCTGACGCGGTGAAGCGTTAAGCTGGCGACACCGATTTTAAGGAGGCAAACCATGACGGATAAACTGACCTGGCACGACGTGCTGGCCGAAGAGAAAGAGAAGCCCTACTTTACCGAAACGCTGAAGCTGGTGGCGAATGAGCGGGCGGCTGGCGTGACGGTTTATCCGCCGCAGAAGGATGTCTTCAATGCCTTTCGCCTGACCGAGCTGGGCGACGTCAAGGTGGTGATTCTCGGTCAGGATCCCTATCACGGGCCGAATCAGGCGCACGGTCTGGCCTTCTCAGTGTTGCCTGGCGTGCCGGTGCCGCCCTCGCTGCAGAATATGTATAAAGAGCTGGAGCAGGAGTATCCCGACTTCAAACGGCCGCAGCACGGCTTTCTGGAGAGCTGGGCGAAACAGGGCGTGATGCTGCTGAATACGGTGCTGACCGTGGAAGCGGGCAAGGCGCACTCTCACGCGCGCTTCGGCTGGGAGACCTTTACCGATAACGTTATCGCCGCCATCAATCAGCATCGCGAAGGGGTGGTGTTTTTACTCTGGGGATCGCACGCGCAGAAGAAAGGCAGCATTATCGACCGGCAGCGCCATCATGTGCTGCAGGCGCCCCATCCGTCGCCGCTTTCCGCGCATCGCGGCTTCTTCGGCTGCGGCCATTTCGCCGAGGCGAACGCGCTGCTGACGCAGGCGGGCGAGCAGCCCATCGACTGGATGCCGCAGCTGCCCGCCAGCTAAGAGGCCCAAAAAAAACGGCCGCATCACTGTGCGGCCGTCTGAGTCTCGTTGACTGCTTAGTTTTTCGCTTTCGCGACGGCAACCATCGCCGGACGCAGCAGGCGACCGTTCAAGGTATAGCCGCGCTGCATCACCATCATGACATGGTTAGGCGCCACGTCGTCTGACTCCATCATCGACATCGCCTGATGGATTTCCGGGTTGAACGGCACGTTGGTGTCGCCGACCACTTCCACGCCGAACTTGCGCACCGCGCCCAGCAGCGATTTCAGGGTCAGCTCGATCCCTTCAATCATCGAGGCCAGCTCAGGGTTCTCTTTATCTGCCACTTCCAGCGCACGCTCAAGGCTGTCGATAACCGGCAGCAGCTCGTTGGCAAATTTTTCCAGCGCGAATTTGTGCGCTTTCTCAACGTCAATTTCGGTGCGACGACGGATGTTTTCCACTTCCGCCTGCGCGCGCAGCTGAGCGTCGCGTACGCCGGTCTGCAACTGCGCCAGTTCAGCTTCCAGCTGCGCAATACGCTCATCACGCGGATCCACCTCTACTGCCGTCTCCGCTTCCTGAGGCTGTTGCTGATCCTGTTGAATTTCGTCTGAGACTTGCTCGTTTGGGGTGTTCTGTTCTTTACTACTCATGAATTTCTCCGCGTTTTGCACATTCATCTCGCCAGTCCGCTTATTATGGGGATCGGTTTGACGGTTTCAAGGGAACCCATCACATTGCCTTGCCGTTTTGGCTTATGAGGAAAGACCCACCAAATGAACAAACACTTTAACTGCATTGGTATTGTAGGCCATCCGCGTCACCCGACCGCTCTCACCACGCATGAGATGCTGTGGCGCTGGCTGACGTCCAAAGGTTATCAAGTGATTATTGAAAAGCAGATCGCGCAGGAACTCAACCTACAGGATGCCCAGACCGGCACGCTGGCGGAGATAGGACAACAGGCTGACCTCGCCGTGGTGGTCGGCGGCGACGGCAATATGCTCGGCGCGGCGCGCGTGCTGGCGCGCTACGACATCAAAGTCATCGGCATTAACCGCGGCAACCTCGGCTTTCTCACCGACCTCGATCCCGACAACGCGCAGCAGCAGCTGGACGAGGTGCTGCAGGGCAACTATTTCGTCGAAAGCCGCTTCCTGCTTGAGGCGCGCGTCTGCAAAGATGAATGCTCGCCGCGTCTCGGCCTGGCGATTAACGAGGTGGTGCTGCATCCCGGCAAAGTGGCGCATATGATCGAGTTCGAGGTCTATATCGACGAGGTGTTCGCCTTCTCGCAGCGCTCCGACGGCCTGATCATCTCGACGCCGACCGGCTCCACCGCCTACTCGCTTTCGGCAGGCGGCCCGATCCTCACCCCCTCGCTCGACGCCATTGCGCTGGTGCCGATGTTCCCGCATACCCTGTCGGCACGGCCGCTGGTGATCAACAGCAGCAGCACTATCCGGCTGCGCTTTTCCTCGCGCCGCAGCGATCTCGAGATCAGCTGCGACAGCCAGATCGCCCTGCCGATTCAGGAGGGGGAAGATGTGCTGATCCGCCGCAGTGAGAACCATCTGAACCTGATCCATCCTAAAAACTACAGCTATTTCAACACGCTGAGTTCAAAGCTAGGCTGGTCGAAAAAATTGTTTTAAATTCAGCGCGCCCTCTTTACTGGATAAAAAACCAGTTTATACTGTACGAAAAACCATATCTGTTTTTCTATACAGGTGATTCTATGCTGGCACAGCTGACCATCAGTAATTTCGCTATCGTTCGTGAGCTTGACATCGATTTTCAACGCGGTATGACGGCGATTACCGGTGAAACCGGCGCGGGTAAGTCTATTGCCATTGACGCGCTCGGTCTGTGCCTCGGCGGCCGCGCCGAAGCGGACATGGTGCGTCAGGGCGCCGCGCGCGCCGACCTCTGCGCCCGCTTCAATCTGAAGTCCTCTCCTTCCGCGCAGCGCTGGCTGGAGGAGAATCAGCTCGATGACGGCAACGAGTGTCTGCTGCGCCGCGTCATCAGCGCCGACGGCCGCTCACGCGGCTTTATCAACGGCACCGCGGTGCCGCTGTCGCAGCTGCGCGATCTGGGCCAGCTGCTGATTCAGATCCACGGCCAGCACGCTCATCAGCTGCTGCTGAAAGCCGACCATCAGAAACACCTGCTTGACGCCTACGCCGGTCGTGACGATCTGCTGCTGCAGATGCGCCGCGACTATCACGCCTGGCACCAAAGCTGCCGCAATCTGGCGCAGCATCAGCAGCTGTCGCAGGAGCGCGAGGCGCGCCGCGAGCTGCTGCAGTACCAGCTGAAAGAACTCAACGAGTTTGCGCCGCAGGCGAACGAATACGAACAGATTGACGAAGAGTACAAGCGCCTCGCCAACAGCGGACAGCTGCTCTCTACCAGTCAGCAGGCGCTGCAGCTGCTGGCGGACGGCGACGACAGCAACCTCAACAGCCTGCTCTACAGCGCGCGTCAGATGGTGACCGAGGTGGTGACGCTGGACGACAAGCTGAGCGGCGTGCTGAATATGCTGGAAGAAGCGGCGATTCAGCTCAGCGAGGCGAGCGACGAGTTGCGCCACTATGTCGACCGTCTGGATCTCGACCCCAATCGCCTCTACGAACTGGAGCAGCGCATCTCTCGCTATATCGCGCTGGCGCGCAAGCATCACGTCGCGCCGGAAGGCCTGGCGGAGCTGCACCAGCAGCTGCTGGCGGAAGCGGAGCTGCTTTCGCAGCAGGAGAGCGATCAGGAGAGCCTGCAGGCGTTAGTAAGCGAACACTATCAGGCAGCGCTGCACAGCGCCGAACGTTTGCACCAGCAGCGTCAGCAGTATGGCGCCGAACTGGAGCAGCTGATTACCCAGAGTATGCATCAGCTCTCTATGCCGCACGGCCGCTTCACTATCGCGCTGACGTTCAACGCCGATCATCTGACGGCAGACGGCGCGACGCGTATTGATTTCCAGGTCACCACCAACCCAGGCCAGCCTCTGCAGCCGCTGGGTAAAGTGGCCTCCGGCGGCGAGCTGTCGCGTATTGCGCTGGCGATCCAGGTGATTACCGCGAAGAAGATGGAAACCCCGGCGATGATCTTCGACGAAGTGGACGTTGGCATCAGCGGCCCGACCGCCGCCGTGGTCGGCCGTCTGCTGCGTCAGCTGGGCGAATCGACGCAGGTGATGTGCGTGACCCACCTGCCGCAGGTGGCCGGCTGTGGCCATCAGCACTTCTTCGTCAGCAAAGAGACCGACGGCGCCATGACCGAAACCCATATGCAGGCGCTGGACAAGCGCGCGCGTCTGCAGGAGCTGGCGCGCCTGCTCGGCGGCAGCGAAGTGACGCGCAATACGCTGGCTAACGCCAAAGAACTTTTAGCGGCATAACTACCGCACTTTCTTCCCGCTGCGTGGTCATATGCTTGCTCTGTCGATGTAGAGGTTTCCAATAGCGAAAAGGTTTATTATCATCGGCAACTTATGTCGCCTGAATAATAAAGCCTGCCGCAGGCAGAGTTCAGAATTTGATGGCAAAAAAACAGCCTGAGAAAAGGCGTTTGGCCCCAGAAAAGGAATGTAGAGATGCGCTGTAAAACGCTGACTGCCGCGGCAGTGGTAATGTTGATGATGACCGCCGGATGCTCCACCCTTGAGCGCGTGGTTTACCGCCCAGATATCAACCAGGGCAACTATCTGGTCGCCAACGATGTGGCGAAAATCCACAACGGCATGACGCAGCAGCAGGTCGCCTATACGCTGGGTACGCCGATGATGCGCGACCCGTTTGGCAGCAACGTCTGGTATTACGTGTTCCGTCAGGAGCCAGGCCATGAAGCTGTGAAACAGCAGACGCTGACCCTCACCTTCGACAGCAACGGCGTACTGACCAATATCGACAACAAACCGAATCTGACCACGTCGCGTGACTGATTGAACACGCAACAAAAAAGGCGCCGCTGGCGCCTTTTGCTTTTCTGACAACCGCGATTTACTTCTTCACGCTGGCCGAGCGCTCCGCACGCTGGCGACGCAGCTCTTTAGGATCGGCAATCAGCGGACGATAAATCTCTACCCGATCGCCTTCCTGTAGCGTGTCGCCCAGCTTCACCGGTCGGCTAAAAACACCAACCTTATTACGGCTGAGATCGATATCGCGACGCAGCTCAAGCAGGCCCGATGCGACGATCGCCTGCTCGACAGTGCTTCCCTCTTCCAGCGTGACCACGCGCTGATACTGCTTTTCCGGCAGCGCGTAAACCACCTCAACGGAGATCTCAGGCACTGTAGACCTCTTTGGCGCGCTGGGTAAAGGCCTGCACCATGCTGTTGGCCAGCTCTTTAAAGATGCGGCCGAACGCCATTTCTACCAGCATATTGGTGAACTCAAAGTCGAGGCTCAGTTCAACCTTGCAGGCGTCATCGCCCAGCGAGATAAACTGCCATCCGCCGGTGAGCTTGCGGAACGGGCCGTCGACCAGCTGCATATGGATGCGCTGATTGTCGGTAAGCGTGTTGCGCGTAGTGAAAGTTTTACTAATGCCCGCTTTTGAGACGTCTACCGATGCCGTCATTTGATTTTCAGACGATTCCAGCACACGACTGCCGGTACAGCCCGGCAAAAACTGTGGATAGGCATCCACATCGTTGACCAGTTGGTACATTTGCTCAGCGCTGAAGGGCACCAGCGCTGAACGACTAATCTGAGCCATAATGGTTCCTGTTCATCACAAAACCGCTGAATTGTAGCATTTCCAGCGATCAAACAAAAATTCCCCGCATTGAGAGGTGTGCTAGAATATCCCGTTTCCCGGTGCCCCGCTGGACAAGGGGTGCGATGGCCGCCTAAGTGATGTAAAATACGCCGCACTATGACAAAGAAAAAAGTACATAAACCCGGTTCTGCCACTATTGCCCTTAACAAACGCGCCCGTCATGAATACTTCATTGAAGAAGAGTTCGAAGCGGGATTGTCGCTACAAGGATGGGAAGTCAAATCGCTCCGTGCAGGTAAAGCCAACATCAGCGACAGCTATATTCTGCTGCGCGATGGCGAAGCCTACCTGTTCGGCTCTACCTTCCAGCCGCTGGCGGTCGCCTCGACGCACGTGGTGTGCGATCCGACGCGCAGCCGTAAGCTGCTGCTCAACCAGCGCGAACTCGACTCGCTCTATGGCCGCGTTAACCGCGAAGGCTATACCGTGGTTGCGCTGTCGCTCTACTGGAAGAACGCCTGGTGCAAGCTGAAGATCGGCGTGGCGCGCGGTAAGAAAGAGCACGACAAGCGCGACGACATCAAAGAGCGCGAGTGGAAGCTCGATAAAGCGCGCATCATGAAAAATCGCAACCGCTAATCGCTGGATAGTTGTGAAGTTTTTTGCTAGAGTAGTTGGTTCCTGGGGCTGATTCTGGATTCGACGGGATTTGCGAAACCCAAGGTGCATGCCGAGGTGCGGTAGGCCTCGCTAAAAAACCGCAAAAAAATAGTCGCAAACGACGAAAACTACGCTTTAGCAGCTTAATAACCTGCTAAGAGCCCTCTCTCCCTAGCCTCCGCTCTTAGGACGGGGATCAAGAGAGGTCAAACTCAAAAGAGATCGCGTGGATGCCCTGCCTGGGGTTGAAGCGTTAAATCCAATCAGGCTAGTCTGTCAGTGGCGTGTCTGTCCGCAGCTGCCAGGCGAATGTAAAGACTGACTAAGCATGTAGTACTGAGGATGTAGGAATTTCGGACGCGGGTTCAACTCCCGCCAGCTCCACCAAAATTCTTCAAAGATGATTACCAGAGTCATCCGTAGAAGTCCTGAAAGCCCGCACGGCGTAAGCCTGGCGGGCTTTTTTGTGTCTGTAATAATCCGTAGCGTTCCGGCTAATTTCAGTAATTATTCGTATAGGGTAAATGTATGCCAACAACCTATACTAATTTAGTAAAAAATGGCCCGCATGACACGGATTATGCTTCCTCTAACTAATAACGAAGTTCTATACTCTAACCTGCTGACAAAAATCTAACTCTCCATGATGCAAATGGTCTCTTTATCACTGCTAAAAAAACCGGCAAAAAATTTTGACGGTTCCGCTATTAACATTCGGCAACCAAACAGTGCACCATGGTTAGTCTCAACATATTTTCTGCCCTTTAACTCGCTAATGCTAGAGAAATACGAAACACTTATCTTTTTTTACTGGCAAAGGAATTAATCTGCAAACACAAGCAGAGCAATCGGAAGAACAGCAAAAAATAGCTTAGACAACATTTTATCAACTATGGCTGCTGATTAGTTTACTCTTAAAAGTTACGGCATTACGCAGAACTATGCTAACGATATTCGGCGCACTCTAGCAAAGGATATATTCCCTACAATTGGCGGCCTTTAAGTTAAAAAAATCCCGAGCTTTGGTTGAGGCTCTAGAATCGATTAAAGCCCGTGGTGCGCTAGAATCCGTTCATCGCCTCGTTCAGAATATAAATGAAATTATGAATTATGAAGTTAATGCAGGCCTAGTTGATTGCAATCCTGAGTCTGGTAATGGCATGGCGTTTGAAAAGCCTAAAAGAAACACATGCTCATAAATCCAGCTGAACTAACCCAATTATTGAAATGCATAAAGTCTTAAAGTCTTAAAGTCTTAAAGTCTTAAAGTCTTAAAGTCTTAAAGTCTTAAAGTCTTAAAGTCTTAAAGTCTTAAAGTCTTAAAGTCTTAAAGTCTTAAAGTCTTAAAGTCTTAAAGTCTTAAAGTCTTAAAGTCTTAAAGTCTTAAAGTCTTTCACTACTTACCAAATCTTTTCTCGAATGGCAATTAGTAACTTAAGTACGCTCTTACCAAAATTCGGTAATACGGTGGGAAGTGATTGATTCAGTTTATAATTTATGAATGATTCACTCCCCCTAGAATGAAGACAAAGCGTATACATTTAGTACCAATATATATTAGAGAAATTGCGCTGTTAGCAATCTAGAAAACTATAAGTGGTCACAGAGAATATGTTTTTCCAAGTAGAAATGTTCTTAAGCGTCCAATTATTAGCCAAATCGCAAACACTGCTTTAAAGCGTATCGATTATGAAAACAGACTCGTAGCACATGTGCTGCGCTTAATCGCTAGTACCGCAATGAACGAAACAGGGCTTAACCCTGATGTTAGTGAAGCAGCTTTGGTTCATTCTGATAGGAATAAAGTAAGAAAAACTTATAACCTTTCGTTATATTCGGTCGACCATTAAGATTCCTGGCTGGTGGAGTTGTGGAATGGTGGAGTGACAAGATAACTGAATCTGAATAACGCATAAATTTTGTTGACGAAAAATCGATCATCGTGTTTAATCGGATTTATCTTATTGCAGTAGCCTAAGCGTTTTTACGGCTTATTAAAGGAATAATAAATGCAAGAATCGGTAATGCTGCCAACTTACTGATTTAGTGTATGATGGTGATTTTAAGGTGCTTGCGTGGCTTCCATTTCCATCAGATGTCCTTCCTGCTCCGCTACTGAAGGCGTGGTGCGTAACGGCAAAAGCACTGCCGGACATCAGCGCTATCTCTGCTCTCATTGCCGTAAAACATGGCAACTACAGTTCACTTACACCGCCTCTCAGCCCGGTACGCACCAGACAATCATTGATATGGCCATGAATGGCGTCGGATGTCGCGCCAGTGCACGCATTATGGGCATTGGCCTCAACACGGTTTTACGTCACTTAAAAAACTCAGGCCGCAGTCGGTAACCTCGCGCATACAACCGGGCAGTGATGTGATTGTCTGCGCTGAAATGGACGAACAGTGGGGCTACGTCGGTGCTAAGTCACGTCAGCGCTGGCTGTTTTACGCGTATGACAGGATACGGAGGACGGTTGTGGCGCACGTCTTCGGTGAACGCACTCTGGCCACACTGGAGCGTCTTCTGAGCCTGCTGTCGGCCTTTGAGGTCGTGGTATGGATGACGGATGGCTGGCCGCTGTACGAATCACGCCTGAAGGGAAAGCTGCACGTTATCAGCAAGCGTTACACTCAGCGCATTGAGCGACATAACCTGAATCTGAGACAACATCTGGCAAGGCTGGGACGGAAGTCACTGTCGTTCTCAAAATCGGTGGAGCTGCATGACAAGGTCATCGGGCATTATCTGAACATAAAACACTATCAGTAAGTTGGAGTCATTACCCCCGCAACGCTCAGCGCGTCGAGCGCACCAGCGGTATTAAAAGCGGCGAGTCGCCTCGCCGCCTCTGGTTTATCGCAGGAACACCGTCAGCAAAATCAGCCCGATTGCTATTACCACAACGCCGACAAAGGCGCGGTCAAGCCTTGCTCTTTTCATCGCCGCCCTCCTAAAACCACTGGCCGAAACGGCGGATGTAAAGGTTCTTCATGCCCTGCGCCACCAGACAGTAGCCGAACAGGGTCGCCGCCAGCCACGGGAAATAGGCGAGCGGCAGCGGCACCAGCCCGACCATCGCGCCGAGCGGCGAGAAGGGAATAGCGATGCCGAGCGCCATAATGGCACAGGTGGTCAGCAGCACCGGCAGCGCCGCGCGGCTCTGAATAAAGGGGATCTTCTGGGTGCGCAGCATATGCACCACCAGCGTCTGCGACAGCAATCCCTCCACGAACCAGCCTGACTGAAACAGCGACTGCGCCCCCGCGTGGTTGGCGCCGAAGACGAACCACATCAGTGCAAAGGTGCTGATATCAAACAGCGACGAGGTCGGCCCCATCCACAGCATAAAGCGGCGGATATTGCTGGCGTCCCACTTGCGCGGCTGGCGCAGAAACTCCGGGTCCATTTTGTCCCAGGGCAGCGCCAGCTGGGAGATGTCGTACATCAGGTTCTGCAGCAGCAGATGAATCGACAGCATCGGCAAAAACGGAATAAAGGCGCTGGCGATCAACACCGAAAAGACGTTGCCGTAGTTTGAGCTGGCGGTCATGTTCAGGTACTTGATGATGTTGCCGAAGGTTTCGCGCCCTTTCAGCACGCCCGCCTCCAGCACGCGCAGATCCTTCTCCAGCAGAATAATGTCGGAGGACTCTTTGGCGATATCCGCCGCGCTGTCGACCGAAATTCCCACGTCGGCGTCGCGCAGCGCCGGCGCGTCGTTAATGCCGTCGCCGAGAAAGCCGACCGTGTGGCCGTTCTGCTGGAACAGGCGCACCAGGCGCGCTTTCTGCGGCGGCGTCAGCCTGGCGAACAGACAGCTCTGCTCGGCGGCCTGCGCCAGCGCCATATCGCTCATCGCGTCGATCTGGTCGCCGGTGAGCAGCGCGCTGGCATCCAGCCCCACCTCGCGGCAGATGCGCGCGGTGATAATTGGGTTATCGCCGGTCAGCACTTTGACCGCCACGCCGCTGGCGCGCAGCGCCTGAATCGCCTGTGCCGCGCTCGCTTTCGGCGGATCGAGGAAGGTCAGCATACCTTCCAGCGTCAGCTCGCGCTCATCCGCCTGCGTCAGCGGCAGCGCCGTTTCTCCTTCGCGCGTCGCCAGCAGCAGCACGCGGAAGCCCTGCTGGTTGTAGGCTTCCGCCTGCGCCTGCAGCGCCGCGCGCCGCGCTGCGCAGAGCGGCAGCCGTTCGCCGTTGACGCGAATGCTGTCCGACACGGCGAGCATCTCCTCGACCGCGCCTTTGCAGATCAGCAGCGGCTCGCCCTGCTGCAAATCCTCCAGCAGCACCGACACGCGGCGGCGGGCAAAATCAAAAGGCAGCTCATCCTGTTTGTGATAGCGGCTGCGCTGCGCCTCGCTGACCTGCGCCTCCCCTGCGCGCGTCACCGCGCGATCCATCGGATTTTTGCTGCCTGTCTGGCTGCTGCTGTTCAGCCAGGCGAGCAGCAGCACGCGCGCATCCTCTTCGCCGGCGCAGTTAAAGGCGTGCGACAGCTGGATCTCATCCTGCGTCAGGGTGCCGGTTTTGTCGGTGCAGAGCAAATCCATCGCGCCGAGATTCTGGATGGCGTTCAGCCGTTTAACGATCACCTTGCGGCGCGCCATCGCCATCGCCCCTTTCGCCAGGTTGGAGCTGACGATCATCGGCAGCATTTCCGGCGTTAGCCCCACGGCGACGGCCAGCGCGAACAGCGTGGCGTCGATCCAGTCGCCTTTGCTGAAGCCGTTAATCAGCAGCACCACCGGCACCATCACCAGCATAAAGCGGATCAGCAGCATGCTGACGCTATTGACGCCGCGATCGAAGGCGGTCTCGGCGCGACTGCCGACCAGCGATTTCGCCAGCGAGCCGAAGTAAGTCTGGCTGCCTGTCGCCGCCACCGCGGCGCGCGCTGCCGCTGGCGACGCTGGCGCCCATCAGACAGACGTTATCCAGCGCCAGCAGGCTGTTGCCGCCCGGCTGACCGCCGCTGCTTTTCGCCGCCACTTCGGCGCTGAGATCGACCTTCTCTACCGGCAGCGACTCGCCTGTCAGCACCGCCTGACTGACGGAAAGATCGCGTGAGCGGATCAGGCGCACGTCAGCCGGCACCAGATCGCCCGCGCTGAGCAGCACGATATCGCCGGGCACCAGTTCGCGCATGGCGATCTCCTGAGCCACGCCGTCGCGCATCACCGTCGCCGTGGTGCGCACCAGCGACTTCAGCGCCTGCGCGGCGCGGTTGGTGCGAAACTCCTGCCAGAAGCGCAGCAGCGCGCTCAGCGTCACCATGGTGCTGATAATAATGACGCCGGTAAGATCGCCCGCGTCTCCTGCGCGCAGCGGCAGCCAGTAGTCGGTGAAAAAGCTCACCAGCGCCAGCGCCAGCAGCACGTAGATAAAGGGGTTGTGGAACGCCATCAGCAGCTGCAGCAGCGCGGGCGGCGCTTTCTCCTGCGCCACATCGTTAGGACCAAACTGCGCCAGCCGACGCTGCGCCTCCTGCTGGCTCAGCCCCTGTTCATGGCTGTGCAGATGGGCCAGCGTCTCTTCGACCGTTCGCGCCGCTTCCTGCTCGATTAAATAAGGTTTTGCGGCGTTGCGCGCAGAGGCACGACTATTCTTTGCCAGCGCCTGATTTTCAAGTTTTAATTCGGACATGATAAATTCTCCCTGTAACAGGCAAAGCGATCCCGGCACGCGAAAATAAGCGTGCGTAATAAAGAAAATATTTACGGGGATGCGTAGCGTGACGGGCGAATAAGCCGCAGGTGTAATGCTCTCAGCGCAACATCGTATCGACGTGGCGAGAACGCGCAGGCGTAAAACGCAGCCAGTCAGCTACGCGCAGCGAGGAGGAGGAAACAGAGCGTGAGTAAAAAGCAGCATAACGATCGCCTTACCTTAAACAGGTTATTCAGGAAGCAATCGTTATTAAACAGGATTGCTGCCCGCCGGATGGCAAGCAGCATGGAAATTCAGCTTGCCCGTGTCAGTAAATAGTTCGAATGACTGTCCAAGTGAATTCTCCAGAAGAAAGTTGCCGCTATTATAGGCGCGCCGGCTAAAGGGTAAAGCTGAAAAAGAGGCTAAACAGGTTTCGTTGAGGTTCTGTTTCTCTATACTGAGTTAACGCCGGTTTGCCGCCCTTATAACCAGCCCGCTACACTTATAACTTTTATGCATAAGGTTAGCCAATAATAGACTATTCTTCCCTTAAGCCCTCTCGTACACTCGCGTGACTACTTTATAAGGCAAGGAAATACCATGAAAAAAACCGCTGCTTCTCTGCTGGCGCTCTCGCTAGCAGCCGCCTTTGCCGCACAGGCCGCCACGCCGAAAGATACGCTGGTTATCGCGCAGTCGATTGACGACGCCGACAGCTTCGATCCCGCTAAAGGGTTTGAGCTGACCAGCGTGCAGGCCTTTACCAACCTCTATCAGCGTCTGGTCCAGTCCGATCCGCAAAACCCGACGGATCTGAAACCCACGCTCGCCAGCAGCTGGCAGCCTGGCAGCGACAACCGCAGCCTGACTTTCGAACTGCGCAAAGACGCCAAATTCTCCAGCGGCAATCCGCTGCGCCCGGAAGATGTGATCTTCTCGCTGGGTCGCGTGGTGAAGCTTAACCTCGATCCCTCTTTTATCCTGACGCAGCTCGGCTGGACCAAAGAGAACGTCGACAGCTTCCTGAAAAAAGTGGACGACAACCATGTGCAGATCAGCTGGACCGCCAACGTCAGCCCAACCTATGTGCTGAGCCTGCTCTCTGCGCCGGTCTCCTCTATCGTCGATGAAAAAACCGTGAAGGCGAACGAGAAAAACGGCGATCTGGGCAACGGCTGGCTGGCGACCAATTCAGCGGGCAGCGGCCCCTATCAGATCCGTAAAGTGGTGCTGCATCAGGTGGTGCTGCTGACCGCTAACCCGACCTCGCCGGGCGGCGCGCCGAAGCTGAAAAACGTGCTGATCAAAAACGTGCCGGAGCCGGCGGCGCGCCGTCTGCTGCTGGAGCAGGGCGACGCGGATATCGCGCGTAACCTGGGCGCCGATCAGATCGCCGCGCTGAAGGGCAAAGCAGGCGTGAAGACGGAAGCCTACCCGATGGCGTCGCTCTACTACATTCAGTTCAACGTCGGCGGCAACGACACCCTGAAAAACCCGGCGCTGTGGGAAGCGGCGCGCTACCTGTTCGACTACAAAGGCATCGCCAACGATCTGCTGAAAGGCCAGTTCGACGTGCATCAGACCTTCCTGCCGAAGGGCTTCCTCGGCGCGGTCAATGACACCCCTTACAGCTACGATCCTGAAAAGGCGAAGGCGATTCTGCAGAAAGCGGGCCTGACCAACGTCAGCTTCGATCTCTCCACCAGCAACCAGCCGCCCTACCTCGATATCGCCCAGGCGCTGCAGGGCAGCTTCGCCAAAGGCGGCGTGAAGATCAACGTGCAGCCTGGCCTGAGTTCCGAAGTCTCTACCAGCGTGAAGGCGCATAAATATCAGGCGACGCTGAACGCCTGGGGCGCGGACTATTTCGACCCTAACACCAACGCCGCCTCATTCGCCTATAACCCGGAAGATGGCAGCAAAACCATCGCTTACCGCTCCGACTGGCATATTCCCGAGCTGAACAAGCAGGTGCTGGCGGCGACGGCAGAGAGCGATCCGCAGAAGCGCGTGGCGCTCTATAAAGCGATGCAGGAATCGGTGCTGAAAAACTCGCCGTACGTGATCGGTCTGCAGGCACGCAACCTGATCGCGCTGCGCGACAACCTGAAAGGCTACGTGCAGGGCATCAACCCTGACATGGTCTACTACTCACAGGTCAGCAAATAATGGCGCAGTCAGCCTCGGAGGCCGGGTTCGCCCGGCACCTCTGGCCGCGCCTGTCGCGGCTGGTCACCAGCCTGCTGTCGCTGCTGGTGACGCTGCTCGGGCTGCTGGCCTTTACCTTTATGCTCTCCCACCTGTCGCCGGTGGATCCGGTGCAGCAGATCGCCGGAGATCACGCCAGCGAAGCGACCTACGCGCAGGTGCGCCACGAGCTGGGGCTGGATCAGCCGGTGCTGGTGCAGTTCTGGCGCTATCTGGCGCACCTGGCACGCGGCGATCTCGGCCTTTCCCACCTGACCAGTCAGCCGGTGGCGAACGACCTGATGCAAACCTTTCCCGCGACCATTGAGCTGGCAACCTGCTCGATGATCTTTGCCGCCGTGTTCGGCATCAGCCTGGCGTTGCTCGCCGCCTGGAAACCCGGCAGCGTGATCGACAACGTGGCGCGCTTTATTTCGCTGCTCGGCTATTCGGTACCGGTTTTCTGGCTCGGCCTGCTCGGCCTGCTGCTGTTCTACGCCGTGCTGCACTGGTCGGCGGGTCCGGGACGGCTCGACGATCTCTACGTCTATACGCTGGAGCCGAAAACCGGCTTCGAGCTGATCGACAGCTGGCTCTCTGGCGATCGCGAGATGTTCCGCAACGCCATTGCTCACCTCTGGCTGCCGGTGGTGATCCTCGGTTTGCTGGCGATGGCGGGCATTACCCGTCTGCTGCGCGCCGCGCTGCTGGAAGAGAGCAGCAAAGAGTATGTGACGCTGGCGCGCGCCAAGGGCGCCGGTCGCGGCCGCATTCTGCTGCGCCATATTTTCCCTAACGTGCTGGGCACGCTGGTGACGGTGATCGCCCTCTCCTACGCCACGCTGCTGGAAGGCTCGGTGCTGACCGAGACCGTCTTCGCCTGGCCCGGCGTCGGGCGCTATATGACCAACGCGCTCTTTTCCGCCGACACGCCCGCCATCCTCGGCTCCACGCTGCTGATCGGCGCCTGCTTTATTCTGCTGAACGCCCTGGCGGACGCCTTAACCTGGTTAACCGATCCGAGAACCCGATGACGCAACAACTTTCCGAACTCGAAACCGTGCGGCCGCGCCGCCGCCGCCGTCGCGTCACCTCGCTGACTATCGGCCTGACGCTGGTGGCGATACTGGTGCTGACCGCCCTGTTCGCGCCGCTGCTGGCGCCTGTCGACCCTAATCTGCAGACCATTTCGGCGCGCCTGCTGCCGCCGTCGGCGCAGCACTGGTTTGGCACCGACGGCTTCGGCCGCGATCTGCTCTCCCGCGTGATCTATGGCGCGCGCCCGACGCTGCTGCTGGTGTCGCTGATCCTTGTGCTGACCATTCCGGTCGGCCTGCTGGTGGGCATCACCGCTGGCTACGTCGGCGGCTGGACGGAGCGCGTGCTGATGCGCATTACCGATATCTTTCTTTCGCTGCCCAATCTGGTGATCGCGCTGGCGCTGGTGGCGATGCTCGGTCCAGGCCTGATGAACGGCGCACTCGCGCTGGCACTCACCAGCTGGCCGCCCTTTGCCCGCCAGGCGCGCGCCGAAACCCTGGCGCTACGCCGCAGCGACTATCTGGCCGCCGCGCGCATGCAGGGCATCACCGGGCTGCGCCTGATGTTCGGCCATATTCTGCCGCTCTGCATGCCGACCGCCGTGGTGCGCGCCGCGCTGAGCCTCGGCGGCATTATTCTCTCTGCCGCCGGTCTCGGCTTTCTCGGCATGGGCGTACAGCCGCCGACCGCCGAATGGGGCTCGATGGTGGCGGAAGGCAGCAAAGTGATTTTCGACCAGTGGTGGGTCGCCGCCGCGCCCGGCGCGGCGATCCTGTTCGCCAGCCTGGCCTTTAACCTGACAGGCGACGGCCTGCGCGACCGACTGGATACCCGCCATGCCAAATGATCTGTTACTTCACGCCGAGTCGCTGAGCATCCGCAGCGACGACGCGCTGCTGGTGGACGACATCAGCTTCCGCATCGGCCGCGAGCGCGTGGCGCTGGTAGGCGAATCCGGCTCCGGCAAATCCCTCACCGCCCGCTCGCTGATGGGCCTGCTCTCGCCAGCGCTGCATCTGCATGCGCAGAAGCTGGAGGTGGCGGGCCACGACGCGCTGCGCCTGAGCGAAAAAGCCTGGAGCGCGCTGCGCGGCGATACGGTGGCGATGGTGATGCAGGACCCGAAATATGCCCTTAACCCGACGCGCACCATCGGCTGGCAGGTCGAGGAGCCGCTGCTGCTGCACCGCCGCCTGAGCCGCAGCGAGCGCAAAGAGAAGGTGTGCGAGATGCTCGACGCTGTGGGCCTGCCGCAGCCGCGCCAGCTGATGCAGCGCTATCCGCACCAGCTCTCCGGCGGCATGGGCCAGCGCGTGATGCTGGCGATCGCCCTGATCACCGATCCGGCATTTTTGATCGCCGACGAGCCAACCTCGGCGCTCGATCACGCCATGCGCGATCAGGTGCTGGCGCTGATCCGACGCCTGGTGGAGGCGCGCAATATGGGCCTGCTGCTGATCAGCCACGATCTGCAGCAGGTCTCTGAACACTGCGAGCGCGTGATGGTGATGTACAAGGGCCGCGTGCTTGACACCCTGCCCGCTGCGGAGCTGCCGCGCGCTACCCATCCCTATACGCGCACGCTATGGTCGTGCCGTCCGAGCAAAGCGACCCACGGCGAAGCGCTGCCGGTGCTGGATCGCGCCGCGCTGGAGGCGAACCATGATTAATCTTCAGCGGCTCAGCGTCGCGCATAAACAGGGCTATGAACTGCGCACCGTGGTGCATGAGGTCGATCTGCAGGTGAACGCCGGCGAGTGCTTCGGCCTGGTCGGCCCCTCCGGCTGCGGCAAGTCATCGCTGCTGTGGGTGATGGCCGGACTCAATCCGCACTGGCAAGGCAAGATGCGGCTGGCGGGCAGCGACGTCGCGCCGGGCAAGCCCTTTACCGGCCAGCTGCGCCGGGACGTGCAGATGGTGTTTCAGGATCCCTACGCCTCGCTGCATCCGCGCCATCGCCTGCGCCGCACCCTGGCGGAGCCGCTGAAGCTGCTGCGCCGCGATAATATCGACGACCGCATCAATCAGGGCTTCCGCCACGTTGGGCTGGATCCGGCGCTGGCGGATCGCTACCCGCATCAGCTCTCCGGCGGCCAGCGCCAGCGCGTAGCCATCGTGCGCGCGCTGCTGCTGGAGCCGAAAATCCTGCTGCTGGATGAGCCAACCTCGGCGCTGGATATGTCGGTGCAGGCGGAGATCCTCAACCTGCTGAACGATCTCAAGCGCGACGACGGCCTGACGATGGTGCTGGTCAGCCACGATCCCGACGTGATCGATCATATGTGCGATCGCGCCGCGCGCATGGCCCAGGGCCGCATCGTCGAGCAGATCGGTGCCTGATGGATCACGCGCGAGTGGGCACGCTATACTCGCGCGTAATCTATCAGCAATGAGGCTTTTATGACGGTTAAGCTACGCCCGCTAGAGCGGGAAGATCTGCACTTCGTTCATCAGCTGGACAATAACGCCAGCGTAATGCGCTACTGGTTTGAAGAGCCCTACGAGGCGTTCGTCGAACTCTCCGACCTCTACAACAAGCATATTCACGATCAGAGCGAGCGCCGCTTTGTCGTCGAGCACGACGGTCAGAAAGCGGGGCTGGTGGAGCTGGTGGAGATCAACCACGTGCATCGCCGCGCCGAGTTTCAGATCATTATCGACCCGGCGCATCAGGGCAAAGGGCTGGCGAGCCAGGCGGCGAAGCTGGCGATGGAGTACGGTTTTTCCGTGCTGAATCTCTACAAGCTCTATCTGATCGTCGATCAGGAGAATGAAAAGGCGATCCACATCTACAGCAAGCTGGGGTTTGAGACCGAGGGCGTGCTGAAGCACGAGTTCTTTATCAACGGCGAGTACCGCAACACCATCCGCATGTGCATTTTCCAGCATCAGTTTCTGGAGCGGTTCCGCTCAGGCGGCGCGATGGTGAAGCCCACCGCGCAGTAGTGCCCGTCAGCCGCGCGCGCCGACCGGATTAAGGAAGGGGCGCGGATGTTCCGGCTGCAGGTTGTACATGCCGCCGTTGAAGGGATCGACCAGCAACCAGCCGGGAAAACCGCCCAGCGGAATATTGCCGAGCAGATACCAGAGGTTGGCTTTGCCTTCGATCGGCAGCGTTACCGGCACGTAGCCCGGGCTTTCCAGCATCACCTGATAGTGCTTCTTGCCGAAATAGCGGCCGGTCGACTTCGCCAGATCCACGGTTTGCGGCGTGTAGCCCTCCGCCACCGACCGTCCGTCCTCATCCTGTATCGTAAAGCGCGCGCCCTGCGGCTGAGAGTCGATACGCACCGCCTGGCTCGACGAGCCGACAATCGAGGCGCAGCCGCTCAGCAGCAGCGCGGCGGCAAGGATAACAAGTCGCAGTTTCATGAAGGGATCCGCTAAAGAGTCAGAAAGGGCAGTGTAAACCGCCCTTGCGCTGTTAATCGCCTTAGCATCGCCTGTTTTCTGCGCTTTATTGCGGTTGACAGTCGTGCGCAAGCGCGGCGATATCCTGCGGCGTGGTGCGGCAGCAGCCGCCGATCAGCCGTGCGCCGGCGGCGCGCCACTCGGGCAGTTTGTCGTGCAGCGTGCAGCCCGACGGCGCAGAGTGCCAGCTTTTGCTCACGGGATCATACTGCTCGCCGGAGTTGGGATAGACCACCAGCGGCTTGCTGGTCAGCGCCTGCAGCGCGGCCAGCGCCGGCGTCGTCTGCTCCAGCGCCACGCAGTTGATGCCCAGCGCAACAACCTGCGGCTGGGCGTGCAGAAAGGCCGCTACCTCGCGCAGCGGCGTGCCGTCGCTGATGTGCTGCGCGTCGCGCAGCGTAAAAGAGAACCACGCCTGCGCGCAAGGGAACTCCGCCAGCAGCGCCACCAGCGCCTGCGCCTCGGCGAACGAAGGCAAGGTTTCGCACGCCAGCAGATCCGCGCCCGCCGCCAGCAGCGCCTGCACGCGCGGACGGTGAAACGCCTTCATCTCCGCTTCGGGCAGCGCATAATCGCCGCGATACTCCGCGCCGTTGGCGAGAAAGGCGCCGTATGGCCCGACCGATCCCGCCACCAGCAGCGCGGCCTGGCTGTGGCTTGCGGCGCGATAGTCGTCGCGCGCGCGTCGCGCCAGCTCAACGCTGCGGGCGATCAGCTGCAGCGACTGCGCCTCGTCCAGCCCGCGCGCGGCGAAGCCCTGCGGCGTCGCCTGGTAGCTGGCGGTAATAGCGACGCGCGCCCCGGCGGCGAAATAGTCATGGTGCACCTGATAGATCAGCTCGGGGTTTTCCATTAACACCTTTGCCGACCAGAGCGCGTCTGCCAGATTGCAGCCGCGCGCCTCCAGCTCTGTTGCCAGCGCGCCGTCCAGAATAAGCGTGCTGTTTTCAGCCAGCGCCTGCGCCACGGAATTATGCTGCATCATTGGCCTCCTCAGCCTGCGATTTTTTATGGGTAGCAGCGTAAACCGCATAGCAGAGCAGCACAAAGGGAATGCCGCACCAGAGCGCGATGCGCTGCGAAGGATCGAACGCCAGCCCAACGCACGCCAGCAGGCAGAGCACGAAGCCGAGTATCGGCGTCAGCGGGTAGAATGGCGCGCGGTAGACCAGCTCGCTCAGCGCCCTGCCCTGCGCCAGATGACGGCGGCGGAACATGTAGTGCGAGGCGCAGATGCTGAGCCAGACGGCCACCACCGCGAAGCCGGAGATGGCGGAGAGCGCGACGAACACCGTGTCCGGCGCGATAACGCTGGAGAGCAGCGCCAGCACGCCGCCCAGCATGCTGACGGTGATCGCCAGCTGCGGTACGCCGCGTTTATTGACGCGGGCGAAGCAGCGCGGCAGCGTCTTCTCATTCGCCAGCGACCAAAGCATGCGCCCAGAGGCGTAGAGCCCGGAGTTCGCCGCCGAGAGGATCGCCGTCAGGATAACGAAGTTAACAATATCGGCCGCGTAAGGAATACCGATCTTCTCAAATACCACCACAAAGGGGCTTTTGACGATACCCGCCTGATCCATCGGGATCAGCGCCGCCAGCACCAGCACCGTGCCGACAAAGAAGATAATCAGCCGCGCCACCGTGGTGCGGATCGCCAGCGGCAGCACCTTCTGCGGATTTTCAGTTTCCCCGGCGGCGATGCCGATCAGCTCGGTGCCGGAAAAGGCGAAGTTAACCGCCACCATGGTCATGATAATCGGCAGGATGCCGTGCGGCAGCCAGCCGTGCTGGGTGAGATTGCTCAGCCCCGGCGCGGCGCCGCCCGCTTTCAGTGGAATAAAGCCGAACATCGCCGCCGCGCCCAGCACGATAAAGGCGATGATGGTGACGACTTTGATCAGCGAGAACCAGAACTCCCCTTCGGCGAAGAAGCGCGTGGAGATGATATTCAGCAGGTAGATCGCGACGCAGAACAGCAGACACCAGATCCACACCGGCACCTGCGGAAACCAGTACTGCATGCAGAAGCCTGCGGCGGTAAAGCTGGAGCCGAGCGCCACCGTCCAGGTGAGCCAGTAGAGCCAGGCAACGGTGTAGCCGGTGGCCGGGCTGAGATAGCGCGCCGCATAGACGTGGAACGCGCCGGTTTCCGGCATCGCCACCGACAGTTCGCCCAGACAGACCATCACCAGCCAGACCACCAGCGCGCCGATCAGGTAGGCGAGCAGCGTGCCCGCCGCGCCGGTGGTGGAAATGATATAGCCGGTATTAAAGAACAGCCCGGTGCCGATGACGCCGCCCAGCGACAACATCACCAGATGGCGTGTTTTCATGGTGCGCTTAAATTGATCCCGTGACGGGTTTTCCTGCTCGCTCATCTTTTACCCATATGGACGTCTAAACATCTATATGGCAGGTTTATACGCGTCGCTGCGCAAAATTGCAACGTGGGAAAAGATAAGGTTTTGCTAAAAAAAGACGCCTTGCCCCGCGCTGACGGGGCGGCCTGTTGTCAGCCGAAGACGCTTTGCAGATAGCGCTCCAGCGCGACGCGCGAGCTGAAACCGTGGGGAATACCGTAGTGCTCCTGCGACTCGCCCGCCAGATAGAGCGGAAAACGCGTGTAGTGATCGCAGGTTTTGACTTCAGACGCCGGCTCGGCAAACGGCTGACTCTTCTCTTTTAGCGTGGGGTGGATCACCAGCGCCGTGCGTCCCATACGGGCTTCGCGGTTAACGTAAACATAGCTGTCGCCACGGCGATAACCGTAGGCTTTCGGCGTGACCTCATCGACTTCAAATCCCGCCTTTTCCAGAACGCGCGCTACCTCATCGGGTCGTAAATACATGCTCTCTCCTCTCTTCTTTCAAGCCTCGCAACCTTACAACAGCACGCCGCCATGCGGCTTTCGGAATTTCCCTAAACCCCGGTCCTGCCGATGCGTTTATCCGCGTATCGTCTACACTCAGTATTACGTTTAAAATCAAAGGGAGCGAAAAAATGTTTAATCGAACCACTAAAAACGATGACATTGATGTTAACCAGGATGTGAACGATCTCGCGGATTCGCTGGAAGCGCTGCTGAAATCCTACGGCAGCGAAGCGAAAGATGAAGTGGACTCTGCGCGCAGCCAGGCGCAGGCGCTGCTGAAGCAGACGCGCGCGAAGCTGAACGGCGGTCATAATCGCGTGTCGCAGGCCGCGCGCGACGCAGGCACCCAGGTCGATGCCTATGTGCATGACAAACCCTGGCACGGCGTCGGCATCGGTGCCGCTGTCGGGCTGGTGCTGGGCGCCCTGCTGGTCGGCCGTCGCTAACACCGCGTAACAGAAGAAAACCGGGCCTCGCCATCGCGAGGCTTTTTTTTGCGCTTTTTTTAGCCGCCCGCCTTTACAAAAAAATTTCCTTTTGCCTCGGCCCGCATGCAGCCTGGCGTTAGCAGGATTTTAGCGATCCTCAGTCCAAATCCCTATATCTGGTATGCTTGAATTTATCAGGCACTATATCTAGTATTCACTCTATCATCCAGACACCAGATGCGAGCCACAGCGACGCCACAAATTCAGGCGTAGACGGCGCTACCCCATCACCCTGTCCATGAGCAAAGGGAAATACGAATCATGCGCATTATTATTTACACTAAAGATAACTGTGTCCAGTGCAACGCCACCAAAAACGCGATGGATCGTCAGGGCATCGACTATCAGCTGATCAACCTCGACACGCAGCCTGACGCCATCGACAGCCTGAAATCCCTCGGCTACCGCCAGGTGCCGGTGGTGATGGCGGACAGCGATCACTGGAGCGGCTTCCGCCCGGATAAAATCGCCGGCCTGCGCCAGCTCGCGGCGGCAGGAGAATAATCCCATGTTTCCACTGGTCTATTTTTCCAGCCAGTCGGAGAACACCCACCGGTTTATTACCCGTCTGGGCCTGCCCGCGCGCCGCATTCCGCTCGACCTCGCCGCACGTCTGCAGCAGCAGCAGCCCTACATTCTGGTGGTGCCGAGCTATGGCGGCGGCAGCCGCGGCGCGGTGCCCAGACAGGTGATCCACTTTCTTAATGATGAATCGAACCGGCGCGGCATTCGCGGCGTGATCGCAGCGGGCAACCGCAATTTCGGCGAGGCTTACTGCCTGGCCGGCGACATTATCGCGCAGAAATGCCAGGTTCCCGTGCTCTACCGCTTTGAGCTAATGGGAACGCCGGAAGACATCGCCACGGTTAAAGCGGGAGTAACTCAATTTTGGCAACAACAGACACCCTCAATGGCGTAGCGCTCGACTACCACGCGCTGAACGCCATGCTGAATCTTTATGATGCCGACGGCCGCATCCAGTTCAGCAAAGATCAGGAAGCGACGCGCCAGTTCTTTCTGCAGCATGTCGCGCCGAATACGCTCGCGTTCGCCAGCGCGGCGGAGCGTCTGCGCTATCTGGTAGCGGAAGGCTATTACGAAGCGGCGGTGCTGAATCAGTACAACTTCGACTTTCTCTGCCGCTTCCATGACGAGGCGGCGGCCTGGGGCTTTGAATTCAAAACCTTTCTCGGCGCGTGGAAGTTCTACACCAGCTATACGCTGAAGAGCTTCGACGGCAAACGCTATCTGGAAAGCTTCGAACAGCGCGCCTGTATGGTGGCGCTGACGCTGGCGCAGGGCAGCGAAACGCTGGCGCGCGCGCTGCTGGAAGAGATGCTGAGCGGGCGTTTCCAGCCGGCGACGCCGACCTTCCTCAACTGCGGCAAACAGCAGCGCGGCGAGCTGGTCTCCTGCTTCCTGCTGCGCATCGAAGACAACATGGAGTCGATTGGCCGCGCGGTGAACTCGGCGCTGCAGCTCTCTAAACGCGGCGGCGGCGTGGCGTTTCTGCTCTCTAACCTGCGGGAAAACGGCGCGCCGATCAAACGCATCGAAAACCAGTCGTCGGGCGTGATCCCGGTGATGAAGATGCTGGAGGACGCCTTCTCCTACGCCAACCAGCTCGGCGCGCGTCAGGGCGCGGGCGCGGTCTGGCTCAACGCGCACCATCCCGACATCCTGCGCTTTCTCGACACCAAGCGGGAAAACGCCGATGAGAAGATCCGCATCAAGACGCTGTCGCTCGGCGTGGTGATCCCTGATATCACCTTCCAGCTGGCGAAAGAGAATCGCCAGATGGCGCTCTTTTCGCCCTACGACGTCGAGCGGATTTACGGCCAGGCGTTCGGCGATATCAGCATCAGCGAGAAGTATGAAGAGATGGTGGCGGACGACCGCATCCGCAAAAGCTGGATCGCGCCGCGCGACTTCTTCCAGACGCTGGCAGAGATCCAGTTCGAGTCGGGCTATCCCTACATCATGTACGAGGACAGCGTAAACCGCAGCAATCCAGTCGCCGGGCGCATCAATATGAGCAATCTCTGCTCGGAGATCCTGCAGGTCAACAGCGCCAGCGAGTTCAACGAGGATCTCAGCTATCGCCGCGTCGGCAAAGATATCTCCTGCAACCTGGGCTCGCTGAATATCGCGCACGCTATGGACTCACGCGATCTGGCTAATACCGTGGCGGTGGCAGTGCGCGCCCTGACGGCGGTGTCCGACATGAGCCATATCGGCTCGGTGCCGTCGGTCGCGGAAGGCAATCAGCGCTCGCACGCCATCGGCCTGGGCCAGATGAACCTGCACGGCTATCTGGCGCGGGAAGGCATCGCCTACGGTTCACCGGAAGCGCTTGATTTCACCAATCTCTATTTCTACTGCGTCACCTTCTACGCGCTGCGCACCTCTAATCAGCTGGCGCAGGAGCGCGGGCAGCGTTTCGACGGCTTTGAACGCTCGGCCTACGCCAGCGGCGCTTATTTCGATAAGTATGTCGAGCGCGACTGGCTGCCGCGCACCGAACGCGCGGCCGCGCTGTTCGCCGCCGCCGGCATCACGCTGCCGACCCGCGCCGACTGGCAGGCGCTGCGTGAATCGGTGATGACGCACGGGCTATACAATCAGAACCTGCAGGCGATTCCGCCTACCGGCTCGATCTCCTATATCAACCACGCCACGTCAAGCATTCACCCGATTGTGTCGCGCATTGAGATCCGCAAAGAGGGGAAAACCGGACGCGTTTACTATCCGGCGCCCTTTATGACTAACGAGAACCTGGAGCTTTATCAGGACGCCTATCAGATTGGGCCTGAGGCGATTATCGACACCTATGCCGAAGCGACGCAGCATGTCGATCAGGGGCTGTCGCTGACGCTGTTCTTCCGCGACGACGTCACCACGCGTGACATTAACAAAGCGCAGATTTACGCCTGGAAGAAAGGCATCAAAACGCTTTACTACATTCGACTGCGCCAGATGGCGCTTCAGGGCACGGAGGTGCAGGGCTGCGTTTCCTGCGCGTTGTGATGAAAACTATGCGACTACAACAGATTCAGGCCATTAACTGGAACCGCCTTCAGGACGAGAAAGACCTGGAGGTGTGGAACCGTCTGACCAGCAACTTCTGGCTGCCGGAAAAGGTGCCGCTCTCCAACGATCTGCCCGCGTGGCAGACGCTGAACCCACAGCAGCAGCAGCTCACTATCCGGGTGTTTACCGGCCTGACGCTGCTCGACACCATTCAGAACGTGATCGGCGCGCCGGGCCTGATGCCGGATGCGCTGACGCCGCATGAAGAGGCGGTGCTTTCCAATATCAGCTTTATGGAGGCGGTGCACGCGCGATCCTACAGCTCGATTTTCTCGACGCTGTGCAACAGCAGCGACGTGGACGCTGCCTATCAGTGGAGCGAAGAGAATGAGGCGCTGCAGAACAAGGCGCGCATCATTCTTGAGCACTACCGCGCCGACGATCCGCTGAAGAAAAAGATCGCCAGCGTGTTTCTCGAATCGTTTCTGTTCTACTCCGGCTTCTGGCTGCCGATGTACTGGTCAAGCCGCGGCAAATTGACCAATACCGCCGATCTGATTCGACTGATCATTCGCGACGAAGCGGTGCACGGCTACTACATCGGCTACAAGTACCAGCAGGCGCTGGAACAGGTGGATGACGCGCGCAAAGAGGCGCTGCAGCAGTTCGCCTACGATCTGCTGCTGGCGCTGTATGAGAATGAGGTCGCCTATACCGAGGCGCTCTACGCCGACGTCGGCTGGGCGGAAGAGGTGAAAACCTTTCTGCACTACAACGCCAACAAGGCGCTGATGAATCTGGGCTACGAGGCGCTGTTCCCGGCGGAGCTGACCACGGTGAACCCGGCCATTCTCGCCGCGCTGTCGCCAAACGCCGATGAAAATCACGACTTTTTCTCCGGCTCCGGCTCCTCCTACGTGATGGGCAAAGCGGTAGAAACCGAAGACGAAGACTGGGACTTTTAATCCTCTGGCGTCGGGCCGGTCGCGGCCCGACGTTATTCTCCTTTCCGCCCGTCTGGCTACCCAATATTGCGGCGAAAGTCGCTATTTATTTCCCCGCTATTCTT
The DNA here is from genome assembly GCF_022394795.1 of Pantoea sp. Z09. Lineage (NCBI taxonomy): Bacteria > Pseudomonadati > Pseudomonadota > Gammaproteobacteria > Enterobacterales > Erwiniaceae > Pantoea > Pantoea sp. Z09. The sequence continues at coordinate 890,545 of NZ_CP092373.1, read as the reverse complement.
CTTTCATAACGCGTTAATTTCCTTTTTTCACCCTCTCATTTTCTGACAATTTTCTGCTTTTCAGCATCAAATCCGCATAATTTGATCTCACACCGGGAAAAAATTTGCTCCCCCTTATCCCTTGTGAGCACTGGGAATTCTGCGCTTCACGCCTGCTATTCCGCCATAAATATCGCCATTCAGGGTTGTCAGATAATGTCAGTGTGTTACGGTATGAGCCGCTTAAATTTAACCGGGAAAGCTGAACTTCAATTAATTTAATCAGGATTTCATCACTGCATGGCAATTAAACTTGAAGTAAAAAACCTTTATAAAATATTTGGGGAAAACCCCGATCGCGCGTTTAAATATATTGAGAAAGGGGAAGGCAAAGAGACAATACTGGCAAAAACCGGGTTGTCGCTCGGCGTCAAGAACGCCAGTCTGGCCATTGAAGAAGGCGAGATCTTCGTCATCATGGGACTCTCCGGCTCTGGAAAATCGACCATGGTTCGCCTTCTCAATCGTCTGATAGAACCCACCCGAGGTCAGGTCATCATCGACGGCGTCGACATCGCTAAAATATCCGACAGCGAACTGCGCGACGTGCGCCGAAATAAAATAAGCATGGTGTTCCAGTCATTTGCGCTGATGCCGCATATGACCGTGCTAAATAATACCGCCTTCGGCATGGAATTAGCCGGCGTGGCGCTGGCGGAACGTCAGGAAAAAGCGCTGGATGCGCTGCGTCAGGTCGGGCTGGAAAATTACGCTCACGCGTATCCCGACGAACTTTCCGGCGGCATGCGTCAGCGCGTTGGATTAGCCCGCGCGCTGGCGATTAATCCCGATATTTTGCTGATGGACGAGGCGTTTTCCGCGCTCGATCCGCTGATCCGCACCGAAATGCAGGATGAGCTGGTAAAGCTGCAGGCGAAACACCAGCGCACCATTATTTTTATTTCCCACGATCTCGACGAAGCGATGCGCATCGGCGACCGCATCGCCATTATGCAGGGCGGCGAAGTGGTGCAGGTGGGTACGCCGGACGACATCCTGAATAACCCGGCCAACGACTATGTGCGCACCTTCTTCCGCGGCGTCGATATCAGCCACGTCTTTAGCGCAAAAGATATCGCGCGCCGCAGCGCGGGCGCGCTGATCCGTAAAGCGCCCGGCTTCGGCCCACGCTCCGCCATCAAACTGCTGCAGGATGAAGATCGCGAATTTGGCTATGTGCTGGAGAAGCAAAAGTTTGTCGGCGTGGTCTCTACCGACTCGCTGAAAGCGGCGCTGGCGGCAGGCGAAGGGCTCGACAGCGCCCTGCTCGACGCGCCCACCGCCGTTCCCTCTGATACCTCGCTGAACGATCTGCTCGGCCACGTCGCACACGCGCCCTGCGCTGTGCCGGTGGTGGGCGAAGAAGATCAATACGTCGGGATTATTTCCAAAGGCATGTTGTTACGCGCTTTAGATCGTGAGGGAGCTCTATCATGAGTGAACAGAACAGTAATCCGTGGGAGAGCGCCAGTGCTGCGCCTCAAACCGACGCCGCCGCGCAGTCGAGCAGCGATCCCTGGTCCGGCGCAGGCGATGCCGCGCCCGCCAGCAGCGGCGCTGACGCCTGGGGCACCCCGGACGGCGGTGGCGCGCATGACGCCGCCACCAGCAGCAGTGACTGGCTGGCCAGCGCCCCGGCGCCGCAGCCGGAGCATTTCAACCTGCTCGATCCCTTTCACAAGTCCCTGATTCCACTCGATCGCTGGGTAACGGAAGGCATCGACTGGGTGGTGACCCATTTCCGACCGCTGTTTCAGGGCATTCGCGTGCCGGTGGACTACATCCTTAGCGCCTTTCAGCAGCTGCTGCAGAGCCTGCCCGCGCCGGTGGCGATTGTGGTGTTCGCCCTGATCGCCTGGCAGATCGCCAGCCCGGCGATGGGCGTCGCGACGCTGATTTCGCTGGTGCTGATCGGCGCTATCGGCGCCTGGTCGCAGGCGATGGTGACGCTGGCGCTGGTGCTGACCGCGCTACTGTTCTGCATCGTTATCGGACTGCCGCTCGGCATCTGGCTGGCGCGCAGCGAGCGTGCGGGCCGCATCATCCGTCCGCTGCTGGACGCGATGCAGACCACGCCGGCGTTCGTCTATCTGGTGCCGATCGTGATGCTGTTCGGCATCGGCAACGTGCCTGGCGTGGTGGTGACCATTATCTTCGCCCTGCCGCCGATGGTGCGCCTGACCATTCTCGGCATCAAGCAGGTGCCCGCCGATCTGATCGAGGCCAGCGAGTCCTTTGGCGCCAGCCCGCGTCAGATGCTGTTCAAGGTGCAGCTGCCGCTGGCGATGCCGACCATTATGGCGGGCGTCAACCAGACGCTGATGCTGGCGCTGTCGATGGTGGTGATCGCCTCGATGATCGCTGTCGGCGGGCTGGGCCAGATGGTGCTGCGCGGCATCGGCCGTCTCGATATGGGACTCGCCACCGTCGGCGGCGTCGGCATCGTGATCCTCGCCATTATCCTCGACCGTTTAACCCAGTCCGTGGGTCGCGACGGTCGCAGCCGAGGCAGCCGCCGCTGGAGCCATAGCGGCCCGATTGGCCTGCTGACGCGCCCTTTCCGTAAAGCCTGATTTTTCGGGCGGCCCGTCGCGGTCGCCCGCCTCGCAACGCCGACAATAAGGAATAACTATGCGCAAGACCGCACCTCTTTTCGCCGCCGTGCTGACCACGTTCGCCCTCTCCCACGCCGCCGCGGCCGATTTGCCGGGCACAGGCATTACCGTTAAGCCGGCGCAGAGCACCATCGCCGAAGAGGGTTTTCAGACGCTGCTGGTGAGCCGCGCGCTAGAGAAGCTGGGCTACAGCGTCGAAAAGCCGAGTGAAATCGACTACAACGTCGCCTATACCTCAATGGCCTCCGGCGACATTACCTTCGTCGCCACCAACTGGCAGCCGCTGCACGACGACATGTACAACGCCGCGGGCGGCGATAAAAAGTTCTATCGCGCTGGCACCTATATTTCTGGCGCGGCGCAGGGCTACCTGATCGACAAGAAAACCGCCGAGCAGTATCACATCACCAATATCGCCCAGCTGAAAGATCCGAAAATCGCGCAGCTGTTCGACAGCAACGGCGACGGCAAGGCGGATATGACCGGCTGTACGCCGGGCTGGGGCTGCGAAGCGGTTATCAATCATCAGAACAGCGCCTTCGGCCTGAGCGATACCGTCACTGCCAATATGGGCAACTACTCGGCAATGGTGGCCGACACGCTGGCGCGCTTTAAGCAGGGCAAGCCGATCCTCTACTACACCTGGACGCCCTACTGGCTGAGCGACGTGCTGAAGCCGGGCCGCGACGTGGTCTGGCTGCAGGTGCCGTTCTCGTCGCTGCCGGGCGCGCAGAGCAAGGTCGACACCAAGCTACCGAACGGCGCCAACTACGGCTTCCCGGTTAATACCATGCATATTGTGGCGAACAAAGCCTGGGCGGAGAAGAACCCGGCGGCGGCGAAGCTGTTTGCCGAGATGAAGCTGTCGATTAGCGACATCAACGCGGAAAATGCGGCGATGCACGCCGGTCAGGCGTCAGAGGCGGATATCAATCGCCACGTCGACGGCTGGATCAAGGCCCACCAGCAGCAGTTCGACGGCTGGATCAAAGAGGCGCTCGCGGCGGCGAAATAAACGCGACTCCTTTCGGGGCGGGACTCTCCGCCCCTTCGCTGCTCAGCGAACCGACTGGTACGTCCTGTTAATTTACACATCAATGAAATAGTTTTTTGGGTTACTATTACCCGATTATGATTATTACTGCCTGCCTTAACTGTCCATGAATGCAAATCGCCCAAGCCTGACGCCCGCGCTGGTGCTGCTGATGTCTCTCGCCACCGGCCTCTCCGTGGCAAGCAACTACTATGTGCAGCCGCTGCTGCATACCGTCGCCAACGACTTTGGCCTCTCCGTCAGCCTGGCAGGATTTATCGTCACCACGGCGCAGCTCGGCTACGCCTGCGGCTTGCTGCTGCTGGTGCCGCTTGGCGATATGCTGGAGCGCCGCGCCCTGATTGTCAGCATGAGCCTGCTGGCTGCGGGCGGCATGGTGATCACCGCCACCTCATCCTCTTTTGCTCTATTGCTGTTGGGTACGGTGCTGACCGGGCTGTTCTCGGTGGTGGCACAGATCCTGGTGCCGCTCGCCGCGACGCTGGCGGCGCCGGAGAAGCGCGGCAAAGTGGTGGGCACGGTGATGAGTGGCCTGCTGCTCGGCATCCTGCTGGCGCGCACCGTGGCGGGCGCGCTGGCGCAGCTCGGCGGCTGGCGCACCGTTTACTGGGTCGCCAGCGCGTTAATGGTGCTGATGGCGCTGGCGCTGTGGCGCTTTCTGCCGCAGGTCAAACAGTCGGTGTCGCTTAACTATCCGCAGCTGCTGAAGTCGATTTTCCAGCTCTACCGGGCGAATCGCGTTATCCGCACCCGCGCCTGGACCGGCTGCCTCTCTTTCGCCAACTTTAGCGTGCTCTGGACCTCGATGGCGTTTCTGCTTGCCTCGCCGCCCTATAACTACACGGAAGGGGAAATCGGCCTGCTGGGTCTGGTCGGCGCGGCGGGCGCGCTGGCGGCGCGTCAGGCGGGATCGCTGGCGGACAAAGGCAAAGCGCGGCTCACCACCTCGCTGGGCCTGCTCATTATGCTCGCCTCCTGGGGCATGACGGCGCTGGGCGCGCACGCTTTAATCGCGCTAATCGTCGGCATTCTGCTGCTCGACCTGGCCGTTCAGGGCGTGCATATCACTAACCAGAGCGTGATCTATAGCCAGATGCCGGAGGCGCGCAACCGCCTGACCGCTGGCTATATGACCAGCTATTTTATCGGCGGCGCGTGTGGGTCGGTGCTTTCCGCCAACGCTTTTCATATCGCTGGCTGGTACGGCGTCTGCGCCGCTGGCGTGGTAATGACGCTGCTCAACCTGCTGATCTGGTGGCGCGGCTACCGCTTCGAAACGCCCTTAAGTAAGTAAATAAAATGCCAAAAAAGTGATTGAGTCTGGTCACGAATGGTTAGTTTTGTTATGGTTAGCAGCAAATTTATTCACAGAAGTTATTTTTTCTTGCGAAATTATTTAGCAAACAAAAAGTTTCTTCCCGTTTTGATAACGCGTCCTGTAGCCGAAGGCGGCAGCGAGCGAGGGTTTTGTGCCCAGGGTTACGGATTGACCTGGAAACACCTGATGACGACAGTGTGATCTTCTGAACAATTGCGCGGAGTAAAAATGACTACGCTTAATCTGTCACCATCGTTACTATATTAGCTGCAACTAGTGAGGTTTTTTTATAATGGAAAGTTCGTTTACTCCCATTGAACAGATGCTTAACATCCGCGCAAATCGCCACAAAGATTTCCCGCTGCACGAAATCATTCTGACGCGTCTGTGCATGCACATGCAGGGGAAGCTGCTGGAAAACCGCAACAAGATGTTAAAGGCGCAGGGAATTAACGAAACCTTATTCATGGCGTTGATCACCCTGGACGCGCAGGAAAACCAGAGCATTCAGCCGTCTGAGCTGAGCGCCGCGCTGGGTTCTTCGCGCACTAACGCAACGCGCATCGCCGATGAGCTGGAAAAACGCGGCTGGATCGAACGCCGCGAGAGCGACAACGATCGTCGCTGCCTCCACCTGCATCTCACCGAAAAAGGCAACGAGTTCCTGCGTCAGCTGCTGCCGCCTCAGCATCAGAGCCTGCAGTATCTGTGGTCTTCACTCTCCACAGACGAAAAATCGCAGCTGGAAGGCATCACGCGTAAGTTGCTCAATCGTCTCGACAAAATGGACGAAGATCAGGTCATCGCTTCCCTCTCTCGTTAATAGCAAGAACTGCGACACAATCACCTGTCGAAACCGTTATTTTAATCCCCTTTTATCCGGCCAGCGCTCTGTCGCTGGCTTTTTTCGACTCGGGCTCCGTGAAAGGGACGATCGCGCCCCGATCCTATGAAACAGTTGGAGAGTGAGATGAGTGCAACTGCGGAGGCGCAAAGCCCGCAACAGCCAGCCAATAAAAAGAAGACGCGTAAAAAAGTGCTGCTTCTGCTGGCGCTGCTTTTTGTGCTGGCGGGCATCGCATGGGGCGTTTACTGGTTCCTGGTGCTGCGGCACTTCCAGGAAACAGACGACGCCTACGTGGCGGGAAATCAGGTGCAGGTAATGGCGCAGGTCTCGGGCAGCGTCAATAAAGTCTGGTTTGACGACACCGATTTCGTCAAAAAAGGCGACGTGCTGGTGTCGCTGGATAAAACCGACGCCGAGCAGGCGTTTGAAAAAGCGCAGACCGCGCTGGCCACCAGCGTGCGTCAGACGCATCAGCTGATGATCAACGCGAAGCAGTATCAGGCGAGTATCGCGCTGCAGCAAACCGCGCTGGCGCAGGCGCAAGCCGATCTGAAACGCCGCGAGCCGCTGGGCGCCTCTAATCTTATCGGACGTGAAGAGCTGCAGCACTCGCGCGACGCGGTCGCCACCGCGAAAGCGCAGCTCGACGTGGCGGTGCAGCAGTATAACGCCAATCAGGCGATGATCCTCAACACCTCGCTGGAAGAGCAGCCAGCGGTGAAACAGGCCGCCGCGGAACTGCGCGACGCCTGGCTGGCGCTGCAGCGCACCGATATTCGCAGCCCAATGGACGGCTATGTGTCGCGCCGCAGCGTGCAGGTCGGTTCGCAGATCGACACCAGCAGCGCGCTGATGGCCGTGGTGCCCGCCACCAATCTGTGGATCGACGCCAATTTTAAAGAGACGCAGCTGGCGGGCGTGCGCATTGGCCAGGACGCCACGGTGGTGGCAGATATTTACGGCGACGACGTGGTCTACCACGGCAAAGTGGTCGGCCTGGATATGGGCACCGGCAGCGCCTTCTCGCTGCTGCCTGCGCAGAACGCCACCGGCAACTGGATCAAAGTGGTGCAGCGTCTGCCGGTGCGTATCGAGCTGAATCAGGACGATATCGTCAAGCATCCGCTGCGCATTGGCCTGTCGACGCTGGTGAAAATCGATACCACCAACGCCGACGGCAGCATGCTCGCCACCAGCGTTCGCCAGCAGGCCGCCTACAGCAGCAATGCGCTGGCGATCGATCTGGCGCCGGCGAATCAGCTGATCGCGGATATCGTTCGCGCCAACGCCGGATGATGACGCGGAGGCTGTTATGGCACAAAAACCGCTAGAAGGCGCGCCGCTGGTCCTGATGACGATTGCGCTGTCGTTGGCGACCTTTATGCAGGTGCTGGACTCGACCATCGCTAACGTGGCGATCCCGACCATTGCCGGCAATCTGGGCGCCTCTAACTCGCAGGGCACCTGGGTGATCACCTCGTTCGGCGTGGCGAACGCCATCTCCATCCCGATTACCGGCTGGCTGGCGAAGCGCATCGGCGAGGTGAAACTCTTTACCTGGGCGACGGTGCTGTTCGCCCTTGCCTCCTGGGCGTGCGGCATGTCGGAAAGCCTGGAGATGCTGATTTTCTTCCGTATTCTTCAGGGCATCGTGGCGGGCCCGCTGATCCCGCTGTCGCAGAGTTTGCTGCTAAGCAACTACCCGCCGGCCAAACGCAGCATCGCGCTTTCGCTGTGGGCGATGACGGTGATCGTCGCACCGATTTGCGGCCCGATCCTCGGCGGCTGGATCAGCGATAACTATCACTGGGGCTGGATCTTCTTTATCAACGTGCCGATTGGTGCCGTGGTGGTGATGCTGACGCTGCAGACGCTGCGCGGCCGCGAGACGCGCACCGAGGTTCGCCCGATCGACGTGGTGGGTCTGGTGCTGCTGGTGGTGGGTATCGGCTGTCTGCAGGTGATGCTGGATCGCGGCAAGGAGCTTGACTGGTTTAACTCCACCGAGATTGTGGTGCTGACGGTGGTCGCCGTGGTGTCGCTGGCGGTGCTGCTGGTGTGGGAGCTGACCGACGACCATCCGATTGTCGATTTGGCGCTGTTTAAGTCGCGCAATTTCACCATCGGCTGTCTCTCGATCAGCCTGGCCTATATGCTCTACTTCGGCTCGATTGTGCTGTTGCCGCAGCTGCTGCAGGAGGTCTATGGCTACACCGCCACCTGGGCCGGGCTGGCGTCGGCGCCGGTGGGGATTATTCCGGTGATCCTGTCGCCGATTATCGGCCGCTTCGCCCATAAGCTGGATATGCGCCGGCTGGTGACCTTTAGCTTTATTATGTACGCCATCTGCTTCTACTGGCGCGCCTACACCTTCGAGCCTTCAATGGACTTCGGCGCGTCCGCCTGGCCGCAGTTTATCCAGGGGTTCGCCGTCGCCTGCTTCTTTATGCCGCTCACCACCATCACCCTGTCCGGGCTGGCGCCCGAGCGGCTGGCGGCGGCGTCGAGCCTGTCGAACTTTGTGCGCACCCTGGCGGGATCGATTGGCACCTCGATTACCACTACGCTGTGGACCAATCGGGAGTCGATGCATCACAGCACCTTTAGCGAATCGATTACGCCTTATAACCCGAACGCGCAGCAAATGTATCAACAGCTGGAAGGCATGGGCATGTCCCACCAGCAGGCGTCGGCCTATATCGCGCAGCAGATTACTAATCAGGGATTGATCATCTCTGCCAATGAGATCTTCTGGGCGTCGGCTGGGGTGTTTTTGATTCTGCTGGTGCTGATCTGGTTCGCTCGCCCGCCGTTTGGTTCCGGCAGCGGCGGCGGCGGCGCGCACTAAACGCAGCAACAAAAACGGGCCTTTCGGCCCGTTTTTTTATGCGTTCTGTCGCCACCATTCGGCAAGCAGAATGCCGGTGGCCACCGAGACGTTAAGGCTCTCGACGTTGCCGGTGCCGCCGATAGAGAGGCTGATATCGCCCTGCTGGAAGGCGCTGTCGGAGAGGCCTTCGCGCTCCTGGCCCAGCACCAGCACCATCTTCGCCGGCAGCTCGGCCTGCGCCAGCGGCGTGCCCTGATGGCTTGAGGTGGTGACGATGGTATAACCTGCTTTGCGGAACGCTTCCAGACCGGCCGCGAAGCTTTCGCCGCTGATCGCCTGAACGTGTTCGGCGCCGCCTTCAGCGGTGCGCACCGCTGCGCCGGACTCCAGCAGCGAGGCGTCGTTCACCAGCAGACCTTTCGCGCCGAAGTGCGCGCAGGTGCGCATAATGCCGCCCAGGTTGTGCGGGTTGCTGACATCTTCCAGCGCCAGCACGCAATCTTTCTCACCGGCCTGGCTCAGCCACTCGCTGACCGCCATGCCCAGACGTTTTTTGATAATAAAGCAGACGCCGCCGTGATGCTCAGTGCCGGACGCCTTCGCCAGCTCAGCGTCATCCACGACGTGATAGGCTTTGCGGTTCGCCGCCAGCCAGCGCAGCGCTTCGCGGAAACGCGGCGTCACGCTCTGCACGAACCAGGCGCGAACGATCGCTTCCGGACGACTCTGGAACAGCGCCTGACAGGCGTTTTCACCATAGACGCGCGTCTCTTCCTGACGCTGGCGACGGATCACTTCTGGATCGATCGCGACTTTGCCGCCCTGCTCCGGCTGTGCGTCGTCAACGGGCGCGCGTTCGCTCGGCGGACGCGACACGGTGCGCCAGGGCGAAAAAGCCTCGTCGCTGCGCGGTCTGCGGCTGTTTTCTTCGCTGCGTGGCCGACGGCTGCCTTCCTCGCTGCGCGGTTTACGGCTGCCTTCGTCGCTGCGCGGCTTGCGGCTTGCGCCCTCTTCGCTGCGGCGGCCAGAGGAACGACGCGAATCTTCCTGACGGGCTGGGCGGCCACCCCCTTTACCGGTACGCGGGTTCGGCGCGCGTGAGCCTGACTCGCCCTCATCTCGCACGTACATCACTTTTACCTTGCCACTTTTGCCTTTAAATTCGTCGTTCATCTGTTCCTCCTGCATTGAGAGCGCGAAGATTACCTGATGTATTAGCGCTTAGCTATCAACTATTGAACCTATTGGACAATCCAGTTTGAGGGCTGTTCGCAACCTTCTCATAATGGACAATATTTACAAAAGTGACACCTGCAACCCCCCGAGGTATCTATGAATACGGTATGTGCTTCCTGTCAGGCAACCAATCGCGTTCCGCAAGAGCGCGTGGCCGATGGAGCAAAATGCGGTCGCTGCGGCAGCGAACTGTTTAATGGTGAAGTGGCAAACGCCACCGCCGAGACGCTGGATAAATATCTGCAGGACGACCTGCCGGTCGTGGTGGATTTCTGGGCGCCGTGGTGCGGTCCCTGCGTGAACTTCGCGCCGGTGTTTAAAGAGGTGGCGCAGGAGCGCAGCGGCCAGGTGCGTTTCGTTAAGGTCAATACCGAAGCGGAGCCTGCGCTGAGCAGCCGTTTTCGCATCCGCAGCATCCCGACCATTATGATCTTCAAAAATGGCGAGATGGTGGACATTCTCAACGGCGCGATGCCGAAATCGCCCTTCAACGAATGGCTGGATGAATCGCTGTAACACCGGCGATAACGCATCCTGTCAGCCTACTCAGGCCAGCCGCGCTGGCCTTTTTCTTTTCCCGCGCGCTTCGATTACAATGGCGTTTTCCTTCTCTTGCTAAGCCATGACTGATAACGCCGTTCTCCGCCTGCGTGCGCAGCGCCTTGCTCGCGCCACTCGCCCTTTTCTCGCCAGAGGCAACCGCGTCGTGCGCTGCCAGCGCTGTTTGCTGCCGCAAAAAAACTGCCTGTGCGCCACCATCCAGCCGCAGCACGCGCGCAGCCGCTTTTGCCTGGTGATGTTCGATACCGAGCCGATGAAGCCGAGCAATACCGGCCGGCTGATCGCCGATATTCTGCCGCAGACCGACGCGTTCGGCTGGTCGCGCACCGAGCCCGAGCCCGCGCTGCTGAGCGCGGTCGCCCATCCTGACTATCAGCCGATGGTGGTGTTTCCCGCCTCTTACGCCGATCCCGGCCGCGAGGTGCTGACCGCGCCGCCGCTGAGCGGCAAACCGCCGCTGTTTATTATGCTTGATGGCACCTGGACCGAGGCGCGCAAAATGTTCCGCAAGAGTCCCTGGCTCGATGCGCTGCCGGTAATGTCGCTAAACGTTACCGCGCCGTCGCGCTACACGCTGCGCGAGGCCCACGGCGAAGGCCAGCACTGCACCGCCGAGGTCGCCGCCGCGCTGCTGGCGCAGGCGGGAGATGAGGCCGCCGCGCAGGCGCTGCAGCGCCATTTCGACCATTTCCGTCACGCCTATCTGGCGGGCAAGCCGCACCATCCCGCGCATGGCGCCTCGCAGGCCGACACGCCCTAGCCTCGGCCTGCGCAGGCAAAAACCTGCCGACCTTCGCAGCCTGCGATCGCCGAACCGGCAAAGCGGTGAAAAAGCGATTACAATCACGCCAGTCGACCTGGAGAGAGTGGGATGAGCCAACGCGGACTGGAAGCGCTGTTACGACCTAAATCGATTGCGGTTATCGGCGCGTCCGACAGGCCGGGGCGTGCCGGCCACTTTATGATGCGTAATCTGCTGGCGGGCGGCTTTAGCGGCCCGGTGATGCCGGTGACGCCTAAGTACAGAGCGGTCAGCGGCGTGCTCGCCTGGCCCACCATCGCCAGCCTGCCGTTCGCGCCCGATCTGGCGGTGATCTGCACTCATGCAAAACGCAATCTGGAACTGCTCCAGCAGCTGGGCGAGAAAGGATGCAAGGCCTGCATTATTCTCTCCGCGCCCGCCAGCCAGCTGGAGGCGCTCAAGAGCTGCGCGGCGCAGTGGCAAATTCGTCTGCTGGGGCCCAATAGCCTCGGGCTGCTCGCGCCCTGGCAAGGACTTAACGCCAGCTTCTCGCCGGTGCCGATCGAAAAAGGCCGTATCGCCTTTATCTCCCAGTCGGCAGCGGTCTCCAACACCATTCTCGACTGGGCGCAGCAGCGCAATCTGGGCTTCTCCTGGTTTATCGCGCTGGGCGACAGCCTGGACACCGACGTTGACGATCTGCTCGATTTCCTGGCGCGCGACGGCAAGACCAGCGCCATTCTGCTCTATCTCGAACACCTCAGCGACGCGCGGCGGTTTGTTTCAGCCTCGCGCAGCGCGTCGCGCAATAAACCTATTCTGGTGATTAAAAGCGGCCGCAGCCATCAGGCGCAGGCGCTGCTTGGCACCCATAGCGGACTGGACGCCGCCTGGGATGCGGCGATCCAGCGCGCCGGCCTGCTGCGCGTGCAGGACACCCATGAGCTTTTTACCGCCGTTGAGTCCCTTAGCCATATGCGCCCGCTGCGCGGCAACAGGCTGATGATCGTTAGCAACGGCGCCGCGCCCGCCGCGCTGGCGCTCGACGAACTCTACGCGCGCAACGGCAAGCTCGCCTCGCTGAGCGACGACACGCTGACGGCGCTGGCCGCGCTGCTGCCGGAAGGTGTGGGACGCGGCAATCCGCTTGACCTGAAAGATGACGCCACGCCGCAGCGCTATGTCGACTGCATTAACATCTTGCTGAACAGCCATGAGCTGGATGCGCTGATGATCGTTCACGCGCCCAGCGCGGTGGCGCCCGCCACCGAATCGGCGGAGCAGATCATTCAGGCTATCGCCGCTCATCCGCGCGGCAAGCAGGTGACGCTGTTAACCAACTGGTGCGGTGAGTTCTCGTCGCAGGCGGCGCGGCGCGCCTTTACTCAGGCGGGGATCCCCACCTGGCGCACGCCGGAAGGCACCGTCACGGCATTTATGCATCAGGTGGAGTATCGCCGCAATCAGAAACAGCTGCGTGAAACCCCAGCGCTGCCCGCGAGCCTGACGCAGGACAGCGCGCAGGCGCATCAGCTGCTGTCGCAGGCGCTGGCGCGGGGCGTCACCACGCTGGACACCCATGAAGTGCAGCCGATACTGCAGGCGTACGGCCTGGCGACCCTGCCCACCTGGATTGCCGGCTCGAGCGAGCAGGCGGCGACGATAGCCGAACAGATTGGCTATCCTGTGGCGCTGAAGCTGCGATCGCCCGACATCGCGCACAAATCTGAAGTTCAGGGCGTGATGCTCTACCTGCGCAACGGCGCCGAAGTGCAGCAGGCAGCCGACGCCATCGTCGATCGCGTTAAGAAGACGTTGCCGCAGGCGCGCATCGAAGGCCTGCTGGTGCAGAGCATGGCCCATCGCGCCGGCGCACAGGAGCTGCGCGTGGTAGTGCAGCAGGATGCGCTGTTCGGCCCGGTGATTTTGCTGGGCGAAGGCGGCGTTGAGTGGCAAGCGGATAAACAGGCGGCGGTCGCGCTGCCGCCGCTCAATATGACGCTGGCGCGCTACCTGGTGATACAGGCGATTAAGAGCGGCAAAATCCGCCGTCGCGGCGGGCTGGCGTCGCTGGATATCCCGGCGCTCAGCCAGCTGCTGGTGCAGGTCTCCAACCTGGTGGTGGATTGCCCCGAGATCCAGCGGCTTGATATTCATCCGCTGCTGGCGGCGGGCAGCGAGTTTACCCTGCTTGACGTCACGCTCGAGCTGGCGCCGTTCAGCGGCGACAATGCCGCGCGGCTGGCAATACGCCCCTATCCGCAGCAGCTGGAAGAGTTGGTCACGCTAAAAGACGGACAGCGCTGCGTGTTCCGCCCTATTCTGCCGGAAGACGAACCGCTGCTGCGCGCCTTTATCGCGCAGGTCACCAAAGAGGATCTTTACTATCGCTACTTCAGCGAGATCAACGAGTTCACCCATGAGGATCTCGCCAATATGACGCAGATTGATTACGACCGCGAGATGGCGTTCGTCGCGGTGCGCCAGCAGCAGGCAAGCAGCGAGATTATCGGCGTTACGCGCGCCATTTCCGATGCCGACAATATCGACGCGGAGTTTTCCGTGCTGGTGCGATCCGATTTAAAAGGGCTGGGCATGGGACGACGGCTGCTGGAGAAGATGATCCGCTATACGCGTGAGCATGGTCTGCAGCAGCTCACCGGCATCACCATGCCGCACAACCGCGGCATGATCACGCTGGCGCGCAAACTCGGTTTCGGCGTGGATGTTCAGCTGGATGAGGGCATCGTCAGCCTGAATTTACCCTTACACAGGGACATCAGCTAACCTTGTAGAGAAAGGTAAAAAATGGCCGACCGGTGCAGGTTGATGTTATTATTTACCGTTATGACCCTGATTTGATGGCAAAAGGCCATGCAATGAACCGAGAAGAAGCGCACTGCGATGCTGACTAAATTCAAACGCAATAAGCATCAACAACACCTCGCACAGTTGCCGAAGCTGTCACAGTCCGCTGCGGACGTGGCAACTCTTTACTCGCCTGCCGATTTTCGTCGCACGCTGCTGGAAAAAATCGCCGCGGCGCAGCACCGTATCTGCATTGTCGCCCTCTATATGGAAAACGACGACGCCGGACGCGCGGTGATGGATGCGCTCTACGCGGCGAAACGCGCCCGTCCCGAGCTGGATATCAGCATTCTGGTCGACTGGCATCGCGCCCAGCGCGGACGCATCGGCGCGGCGCGCGGCGTCACTAATGCCGACTGGTACTGCGAGATGGCGACGCAGCATGCCGATATCGCCATTCCGGTTTACGGCATTCCGGTGAATACCCGCGAAGCGCTTGGCGTGCTGCACCTTAAAGGCTTTATTATCGACGACACGCTGCTTTACAGCGGCGCCAGCATCAATGACGTCTATCTGCACCAGCACGATAAATATCGCTATGACCGCTATCAGCTGATCCGCAACCCGCAGCTGGCCGACGCCATGTTTGAGTGGATCAACGTCAATCTTAAGCAGTCGGAAGCGGTCAACCGTCTCGATCGGGAAGAGCGCCCCTCCAGTCCGGAAATCAAAAATGAAACGCGCCAGTTCCGTCAGGATCTGCGCGGCTTCAATTATCAGTTTACCGGCGACGGGCATAACGAAGAGCTGACGGTGACGCCGCTGGTCGGGCTGGGCAAGCGCAGCCTGCTGAATAAAACCATTTTCCATCTGATGCCCTGCACCGAGCAGAAGCTGACCATCTGTACGCCCTACTTCAACCTGCCGGCGATTCTGGTGCGCAACATTATCCATCTGCTGCGCGAGGGAAAAGAGGTGGAGATTATCGTCGGCGATAAGACCGCTAACGACTTCTATATCCCGCCCGAGCAGCCGTTTAAAATTATTGGTGCGCTGCCCTATCTCTATGAGATTAACCTGCGCCGCTTTCTCAGCCGTCTGCAGTATTACGTGGATAACGGCCAGCTGGCGGTGCGCCTGTGGAAGGATGGCGAAAACAGCTATCACCTGAAAGGCATCTGGGTGGATGACGAGTGGATGCTGATTACCGGCAATAACCTCAATCCGCGGGCCTGGCGGCTCGACCTGGAAAATGCGGTGCTGATCCACGATCCGCTGCAGCAGCTTGCCGAGCAGCGCGAGAAAGAGTTAGCGCTGATCCGCACCCATACTCATGTGGTGAGCCATTTCCGCGATCTGGAAAGCATCTCTGACTATCCGGCGAAGGTGCGCAAGCTGATCCGCCGCCTGCGTCGTATTCGTATTGACCGCCTGATTAGCCGCATTCTCTGACGCAATGCCTGCGGCGATCAGCGCCGCAGGCACCTCGCTTACAGCCTGATACCCTTGCCGCGCTTATGCAGCAGCAGCGATACCAGAAACGCCAGCGCGCCCATCGCCGACACATACCAGAAGAAGGTCGTCTCTACGCCCTGCTGCTTCAGCAGCAGCGCCACATACTCCGCCGAACCGCCAAAAATCGCGTTAGCCACGGCATAGGAAAGTCCCACGCCCAGCGCGCGCACCTCTGGCGGGAACATTTCTGCTTTCAGGATCCCACTGATCGCGGTGTAGAAGCTGGTGATCAGCAGCGCCAGCATAATCAGGCAGAATGCGAGCGTCGGACTCTGCACGCTTTGCAGCGCGGTCAGGATCGGAACGGTGCAGATCGCGGCGCCCGCGCCGAAGATCAGCATCGATCCGCGTCGGCCGATTTTGTCGGAGAGCGCGCCGATAACCGGCTGGATCAGCATAAAGACCAGCAGCGCGCCGGTCATCAGCCCGCTGGCGCTTTTGGCATCCATTCCCGCCGTGTTCACCAGGTATTTCTGCATATAGGTGGTAAAAGTGTAAAAGCTCAGCGAACCGCCGGCGGTGAAGCCCAGCACCATTAAAAAGGCGCGCGTATGGTTGCGCAGCAGTCCGGTAATGCTGCCGGCATCTTTATGATGACGGCTTTGATTATCAGAGGTTTCATGCAGCGAACGCCGCAGCCAGAGCGCCACGACGGCGAGGATTGCGCCGAGGAAAAAGGGGATGCGCCAGCCCCAGCTGCGCAGATCCTCTTCGCTGAGGATAAACTGCAGCACCACCACCGTCAGCACCGCCAGCAGCTGACCGCCGATTAGCGTAACGTACTGAAAAGAAGCGTAGAATCCTTTACGTCCTTCCAGCGCCACTTCGCTCATATAGGTGGCGCTGGTGCCATATTCCCCGCCGACAGAGAGGCCCTGGAACATGCGCGCCAGCAGCAGGATCGCCGGCGCGGCGATGCCGATAGCGCCATAGCCAGGCAGGCAGGCGATCACCAGCGAGCCGAAACACATCATGCACACCGAGATAAGCATCGACTTTTTGCGGCCGTGACGATCGCCGATATAACCAAATAGCCAGCCGCCGATGGGACGCATCAAAAAGCCGGCGGCGAATACGCCAGCGGTTTGCAGTAGCTGCGTGGTGGTATCACCTTTAGGAAAAAAGACGTGCGCAAAATAGAGGGAGAAGAAAGAGTAGACGTAGAAGTCGAACCATTCGACCAGGTTGCCCGACGACGCGCCGACGATTGCCCAGACACGTTTTTTGCTGATCCCCTGCGCGTCTGTCGCGTGACGGGATGAGCGCGTATTATTTTCTGCCATGCGTTACCTCAAGTTCCTTGCTGATAAGCAGCGTTAAAACAATGAGTAAAGCATTTCAGCCACGTCAACGGAACGTAATCACGCGCCGGGTGCGGTAAATGTGACGCAAAGCAAAAAACCCTGACCGTGAGGTCAGGGTTATTGCAATTGGATGCCTGGCAGTTCCCTACTCTCGCATGGGGAGACCCCACACTACCATCGGCGCTACGGCGTTTCACTTCTGAGTTCGGCATGGGGTCAGGTGGGACCGCCGCGCTAGTGCCGCCAGGCAAATTCTGTTTTCCGCGCCGCCCGAAGGCCACGCGGTGTATCCGTTAACAAGCTGAAAATCTCGCGTCTCACAAAACGCCTCTGGCGTTGTAAGGTTAAGCCTCACGGGTCATTAGTACCGGTTAGCTCAACGCATCGCTGCGCTTACACACCCGGCCTATCAACGTCGTCGTCTTCAACGTCCCTTCAGGACCCTCAAGGGGTCAGGGAAAACTCATCTCGGGGCAAGTTTCGTGCTTAGATGCTTTCAGCACTTATCTCTTCCGCACTTAGCTACCGGGCAGTGCCATTGGCATGACAACCCGAACACCAGCGGTGCGTTCACTCCGGTCCTCTCGTACTAGGAGCAACCCCCCTCAGTTTTCCAGCGCCCACGGCAGATAGGGACCGAACTGTCTCACGACGTTCTAAACCCAGCTCGCGTACCACTTTAAACGGCGAACAGCCGTACCCTTGGGACCTACTTCAGCCCCAGGATGTGATGAGCCGACATCGAGGTGCCAAACACCGCCGTCGATATGAACTCTTGGGCGGTATCAGCCTGTTATCCCCGGAGTACCTTTTATCCGTTGAGCGATGGCCCTTCCATTCAGAACCACCGGATCACTATGACCTGCTTTCGCACCTGCTCGAGCCGTCACTCTCGCAGTCAAGCTGGCTTATGCCATTGCACTAACCTCCTGATGTCCGACCAGGATTAGCCAACCTTCGTGCTCCTCCGTTACGCTTTGGGAGGAGACCGCCCCAGTCAAACTACCCACCAGACACTGTCCGCAGCCCGGATAACGGGCCTACGTTAGAACACCAGCCATTAAAGGGTGGTATTTCAAGGACGGCTCCACGCAGACTGGCGTCCACGCTTCGAAGCCTCCCACCTATCCTACACATCAAGGACCAGTGTTCAGTGTCAAGCTGTAGTAAAGGTTCACGGGGTCTTTCCGTCTTGCCGCGGGTACACTGCATCTTCACAGCGATTTCAATTTCACTGAGTCTCGGGTGGAGACAGCCTGGCCATCATTACGCCATTCGTGCAGGTCGGAACTTACCCGACAAGGAATTTCGCTACCTTAGGACCGTTATAGTTACGGCCGCCGTTTACCGGGGCTTCGATCAAGAGCTTCTCCTTGCGGATAACCCCATCAATTAACCTTCCGGCACCGGGCAGGCGTCACACCGTATACGTCCACTTTCGTGTTTGCACAGTGCTGTGTTTTTAATAAACAGTTGCAGCCAGCTGGTATCTTCGACTGGCCTCGGCTCCGGGAGCAAGTCCCCTCACCTACGCGCCAGCGTGCCTTCTCCCGAAGTTACGGCACCATTTTGCCTAGTTCCTTCACCCGAGTTCTCTCAAGCGCCTTGGTATTCTCTACCTGACCACCTGTGTCGGTTTGGGGTACGATTTCGTGTTGCCTGATGCTTAGAGGCTTTTCCTGGAAGCAGGGCATTTGTTGCTTCAGCACCGTAGTGCCTCGTCGTCACGCCTCAGCCTTGACTTTCCGGATTTGCCTGGAAAGTCAGCCTACACGCTTAAACCGGGACAACCGTCGCCCGGCCAACATAGCCTTCTCCGTCCCCCCTTCGCAGCAACACCAAGTACAGGAATATTAACCTGTTTCCCATCGACTACGCCTTTCGGCCTCGCCTTAGGGGTCGACTCACCCTGCCCCGATTAACGTTGGACAGGAACCCTTGGTCTTCCGGCGAGCGGGCTTTTCACCCGCTTTATCGTTACTTATGTCAGCATTCGCACTTCTGATACCTCCAGCGGCCCTCACAGGCCACCTTCGACGGCTTACAGAACGCTCCCCTACCCAACAGTATCGCTACTGCTGCCGCAGCTTCGGTGCATGGTTTAGCCCCGTTACATCTTCCGCGCAGGCCGACTCGACCAGTGAGCTATTACGCTTTCTTTAAATGATGGCTGCTTCTAAGCCAACATCCTGGCTGTCTGGGCCTTCCCACATCGTTTCCCACTTAACCATGACTTTGGGACCTTAGCTGGCGGTCTGGGTTGTTTCCCTCTTCACGACGGACGTTAGCACCCGCCGTGTGTCTCCCGTGATAACATTTCTCGGTATTCGCAGTTTGCATCGGGTTGGTAAGCCGGGATGGCCCCCTAGCCGAAACAGTGCTCTACCCCCGAGAATGAGTTCACGAGGCGCTACCTAAATAGCTTTCGGGGAGAACCAGCTATCTCCCGGTTTGATTGGCCTTTCACCCCCAGCCACAGGTCATCCGCTAATTTTTCAACATTAGTCGGTTCGGTCCTCCAGTTAGTGTTACCCAACCTTCAACCTGCCCATGGCTAGATCACCGGGTTTCGGGTCTATACCCTGCAACTTAACGCCCAGTTAAGACTCGGTTTCCCTGCGGCTCCCCTATACGGTTAACCTTGCTACAGAATATAAGTCGCTGACCCATTATACAAAAGGTACGCAGTCACCCCATAAAAGAGGCTCCCACTGCTTGTACGTACACGGTTTCAGGTTCTTTTCACTCCCCTCGCCGGGGTTCTTTTCGCCTTTCCCTCACGGTACTGGTTCACTATCGGTCAGTCAGGAGTATTTAGCCTTGGAGGATGGTCCCCCCATATTCAGACAGGATACCACGTGTCCCGCCCTACTCATCGAGCTCACAGCCTGTGTGTTTTCGTGTACGGGAGTATCACCCTGTACCCTGCGACTTTCCAGACGCTTCCACTAACACACAAGCTGATTCAGGCTCTGGGCTGCTCCCCGTTCGCTCGCCGCTACTGGGGGAATCTCGGTTGATTTCTTTTCCTCGGGGTACTTAGATGTTTCAGTTCCCCCGGTTCGCCTCGCAACACTATGTATTCATGTTGCGATAGTGTGTCGAAACACACTGGGTTTCCCCATTCGGACATCGCCGGCTGTAGCGGTTCATATCACCTTGCCGGCGCTTTTCGCAGATTAGCACGTCCTTCATCGCCTCTGACTGCCAGGGCATCCACCGTGTACGCTTAGTCGCTTAACCTCACAACCCACAGGCGTCTTGCGACGTCGCGGTTGTGATTATTGAGAGACTCGAACGCGTTGCCTTTATTCCTTATTACGGAGGAATAACGCAAAGCGTCGTTTCAATTTTCAGCTTGTTCCGGATTGTTAAAGAGCAATATCTTAAACATGACTCGCAAGTCATCTTTAAGATACGGGGGTCGGTGACTTTCACTCACGAACCAGCAAGTGGCGTCCCCTAGGGGATTCGAACCCCTGTTGCCGCCGTGAAAGGGCGGAGTCCTAACCGCTAGACGAAGGGGACACGAAAACGCGTCACGACTTCGCAGCCGTCTTGCTTCTTTACGTTTCTATCAGACAATCTGTGTGAGCACTTCGAAAGGCAGTATCTTCAGGTAAGGAGGTGATCCAACCGCAGGTTCCCCTACGGTTACCTTGTTACGACTTCACCCCAGTCATGAATCACAAAGTGGTAAGCGCCCTCCCGAAGGTTAAGCTACCTACTTCTTTTGCAACCCACTCCCATGGTGTGACGGGCGGTGTGTACAAGGCCCGGGAACGTATTCACCGTGGCATTCTGATCCACGATTACTAGCGATTCCGACTTCACGGAGTCGAGTTGCAGACTCCGATCCGGACTACGACGCACTTTATGAGGTCCGCTTGCTCTCGCGAGGTCGCTTCTCTTTGTATGCGCCATTGTAGCACGTGTGTAGCCCTACTCGTAAGGGCCATGATGACTTGACGTCATCCCCACCTTCCTCCGGTTTATCACCGGCAGTCTCCTTTGAGTTCCCGACCGAATCGCTGGCAACAAAGGATAAGGGTTGCGCTCGTTGCGGGACTTAACCCAACATTTCACAACACGAGCTGACGACAGCCATGCAGCACCTGTCTCACGGTTCCCGAAGGCACTAAGGCATCTCTGCCAAATTCCGTGGATGTCAAGAGTAGGTAAGGTTCTTCGCGTTGCATCGAATTAAACCACATGCTCCACCGCTTGTGCGGGCCCCCGTCAATTCATTTGAGTTTTAACCTTGCGGCCGTACTCCCCAGGCGGTCGACTTAACGCGTTAGCTCCGGAAGCCACTCCTCAAGGGAACAGCCTCCAAGTCGACATCGTTTACGGCGTGGACTACCAGGGTATCTAATCCTGTTTGCTCCCCACGCTTTCGCACCTGAGCGTCAGTCTTTGTCCAGGGGGCCGCCTTCGCCACCGGTATTCCTCCAGATCTCTACGCATTTCACCGCTACACCTGGAATTCTACCCCCCTCTACAAGACTCTAGCCTGCCAGTTTCGAATGCAGTTCCCAGGTTAAGCCCGGGGATTTCACATCCGACTTGACAGACCGCCTGCGTGCGCTTTACGCCCAGTAATTCCGATTAACGCTTGCACCCTCCGTATTACCGCGGCTGCTGGCACGGAGTTAGCCGGTGCTTCTTCTGCGGGTAACGTCAATCGACGCGGTTATTAACCGCATCGCCTTCCTCCCCGCTGAAAGTACTTTACAACCCGAAGGCCTTCTTCATACACGCGGCATGGCTGCATCAGGCTTGCGCCCATTGTGCAATATTCCCCACTGCTGCCTCCCGTAGGAGTCTGGACCGTGTCTCAGTTCCAGTGTGGCTGGTCATCCTCTCAGACCAGCTAGGGATCGTCGCCTAGGTGAGCCGTTACCCCACCTACTAGCTAATCCCATCTGGGCACATCCGATGGTGTGAGGCCCGAAGGTCCCCCACTTTGGTCTTGCGACGTTATGCGGTATTAGCTACCGTTTCCAGTAGTTATCCCCCTCCATCGGGCAGTTTCCCAGACATTACTCACCCGTCCGCCACTCGCCACCCAAGAGCAAGCTCTTCTGTGCTGCCGTTCGACTTGCATGTGTTAGGCCTGCCGCCAGCGTTCAATCTGAGCCATGATCAAACTCTTCAATTTAAGTTTGATTTGCTTAAACGAGTTAAGCGGTGCTCATCTGTAAAACGTCATAATGAATGTCATTATGTGTCCACTCGTGAGGCTTGATATTTTTAAGTCCGAAGACTTTGATATCTGCTCTCGAGTGCCCACACAGATTGTCTGATAAATTGTTAAAGAGCGGTGCAGTCAGCGGCTGAGCCTGCTGCTGCGAGGTGGCGTATATTACGCTACTCTCCTTCGGAGTCAACCCCTTTTTTCAGGGACTTCATCCGGCGACTCAGCTGCCTGAGTCTCCTGAACACCGCATTTCGTAAGCCGTTGTGCCGTGTCAGTGGAGGCGCATTATAGGGAGTTCTTCCGGGCTGACAAGTGCTAATTCAAACTTTTTTGCCGACTGCCTGTTTTCCAGGCAATGCGGCTTAAAATGCGCCAAAATCACCGTTTTTAGCGAAAAAAAACGGGCCCGCAGGCCCGTTTCGCAATAGTCAGTTATTGATGAGCAACGATTTCGCCCTCTTTAACATCCATTTCGATGGTTTTTCCCGGCACCAGCTGACCGGAAAGGATCTGCTGCGCCAGCGGGTTTTCTATCTGCTGTTGAATCGCGCGTTTCAACGGACGCGCACCGTAAACCGGATCGTAGCCGGTTTCGCCCAGCAGCTTCAGCGCCTCGTCGGAGATATGCAGCTGATAGCCGCGCTCATCCAGACGTTTATACAGCCGCTGCAGCTGAATCTGCGCAATAGAGGCAATATGCTGCTCGCCCAGCGGATGGAACACCACCACTTCGTCGATACGGTTAACAAACTCCGGACGGAAGTGGTGACCGACAACATTCATCACCACATCTTTCATCTCTGCGTAGTTCAGCTCGCCGAAGCGTTCCTGAATCAGATCGGAGCCCAGGTTCGACGTCATAATCACCACCGCATTGCGGAAATCGACGGTGCGGCCCTGCCCGTCGGTCAGACGGCCATCATCCAGCACCTGCAGCAGAATGTTAAAGACATCCGGATGCGCTTTCTCGACTTCATCCAGCAGAATGACCGAGTAAGGACGGCGTCGTACCGCTTCCGTCAGGTAGCCGCCCTCTTCATAACCGACATATCCCGGAGGCGCGCCCACCAGCCGCGACACGGAATGTTTTTCCATAAACTCCGACATATCGATGCGCACCATCGCGTCGTCGCTGTCAAACAGGAAGTTCGCCAGCGCTTTGCAGAGTTCGGTTTTACCGACGCCGGTCGGACCGAGGAACAGGAACGAACCGATTGGGCGATTGGGATCTGACAGGCCAGCGCGGCTACGGCGAATGGCGTTCGACACCGCCTCCACCGCTTCGTCCTGTCCAATCACGCGGCTATGCAGCTCCTGCTCCATGCGCAGCAGCTTATCGCGCTCGCCTTCCATCATGCGCGCCACGGGAATACCGGTCCAGCGCGCCAGCACGTCGGCGATTTCGACATCGGTCACGCGATTGCGCAGCAGCTTCATGGTTTTACCTTCAGACTGCGTCGCGGCCGCCAGCTGTTTTTCCAGCGCCGGGATCTTGCCATACTGCAGCTCCGACATCTGCGCCAGGTCGCCAACGCGACGCGCCTGCTCCAGCGATAAACGCGCCTGCTCCAGTTCCGCCTTGATATTCTGCGTGCCAGAGAGCGAAGCTTTTTCTGCCTTCCACTCCTCTTCCAGCTCAGCGTACTCGCGCTCTTTCTGATCAAGTTCGCTTTCCAGCATCTCCAGACGCTTAATGCTGGCGTCGTCAGACTCTTTCTTCAGCGCCTGCTGCTCCAGCTTCAGCTGGATGATGCGGCGCTCAAGGCGATCCAGTGACTCCGGTTTAGAGTCGATCTGCAGACGAATGCTGGACGCCGCCTCGTCGATCAGGTCGATGGCTTTATCCGGCAGCTGTCGGTCGGCGATATAACGATGTGACAGCGTCGCCGCCGCAACAATCGCCGGGTCGGTGATCTGCACATGGTGATGCAGCTCATAGCGCTCTTTCAGACCGCGCAGAATCGCGATGGTATCTTCCACGCTCGGTTCGGCAACGTAGACCTTCTGGAAACGACGCTCCAGCGCGGCGTCTTTCTCTATGTACTGGCGATACTCATCAAGCGTCGTCGCGCCAACGCAGTGCAGTTCGCCGCGCGCCAGTGCCGGCTTCAGCATATTGCCGGCATCCATCGCGCCGTCGGCTTTACCAGCGCCGACCATAGTATGCAACTCATCAATAAACAGGATAACGTTGCCTTCCTGCTTAGAGAGATCGTTGAGCACGCCTTTCAGGCGCTCTTCAAATTCGCCGCGATATTTTGCGCCCGCCACCAGCGCGCCCATGTCTAGCGCCAGCACGCGGCGGCCTTTCAACCCTTCCGGCACTTCGCCGTTAATAATGCGCTGCGCCAGCCCTTCTACAATGGCGGTTTTACCTACGCCCGGTTCGCCAATCAGCACCGGGTTGTTTTTGGTGCGGCGCTGCAGCACCTGAATAGTGCGGCGGATCTCTTCGTCACGGCCGATAACCGGATCGAGCTTGCCCTGTTCGGCGCGCTCGGTCAGGTCGATTGTGTATTTTTTCAGTGCCTGGCGCTGATCTTCAGCCCCTTGATCGTTCACGTTGTCTCCTCCACGCAGCTGTTCAATCGCTTTGGTTAGCTTGTCAGTGGTCGCGCCAGCCGATTTCAGCAAATCGGCTAAGGAGCCGCGCGAGTCGAGGGCCGCCAGAACAAAGAGTTCAGATGAGATA
The DNA here is from genome assembly GCF_022394795.1 of Pantoea sp. Z09. Taxonomy (NCBI): domain Bacteria; kingdom Pseudomonadati; phylum Pseudomonadota; class Gammaproteobacteria; order Enterobacterales; family Erwiniaceae; genus Pantoea; species Pantoea sp. Z09. The sequence continues at coordinate 865,784 of NZ_CP092373.1, read as the reverse complement.
AAGTTGTCGCCGCGCTTTTGCGCCAGCTTGTCGCACAGGTTGAGCACGCGCACCAGGTCGGCGGAGGGCTGAACATCCCCTTCGCTGCCTTCTACCTGCGGTAAACGGTTGATGGCCTGCTCGACGCCGTTGCGCAGAGCGGCCACATCAACCCCTGCTGAAGATAATAACGGACGAACGGATCCGCCTTCCTGATTAAGCAGCGCACTCATCAGATGCAGAGGTTCGATAAATTGGTTGTCGTGTCCCAGAGCAAGGGACTGCGCGTCGGCAAGGGCCAGTTGGAATTTATTGGTAAGACGATCCAGACGCATGATTCCTCCCATTACAGGTCAAAATGCTACTGGAGATTAAAATGAGGTCATGCCTCAAATTTTCAAGGTTAATGACCTGCTCTGTGAGCAAAAAATCCGCTACTGGATCGTCTTGTGGCGTAAGGTTATCTCAGCCAAATTAAAGAAGCCATACGCCCGGTGGTTCCGTCGCGTCGGAAGGAGAAAAATTCGCCACTCTCATGAAAGGTGCAGCGTCGCGCCATGCTCACAGAGGTGACGCCCGCTTTCTCCAGCCGCTGCTGGGCGAGCAGCCAGATGTCGGCGAAATACTTTGCGCCAGCCGGACGAAAAGCCTGCTGGGCACGCGCGTCTTTCGCCATAAAAGCATCCCGCACTTCGCTGCCGACTTCGAACGCGTCGGGGCCGATAGCGGGTCCAAGCCAGGCGTGTATCTGGCTGGCTGGCGCAGCAAACTGCGCCAGCGTATTTTCCAGCACGCCGCCGCAGAGGCCGCGCCAGCCGGCATGGGCCGCCGCCACTTCTCTGCCGTCGTGGGAACAGAACAGTACCGGCAGGCAATCCGCCGTCATCACCGCGCACACCACACCCGCCTCGCGAGTGATGCAGGCATCCGCCTGTAAGGTTCCCGTCTGCGAGGAAGGGAGACGAACCACCCCGGTGCCGTGAACCTGCTCAAGCCAGCGCGGCATCTCCGGCAGCCCGGCGCGCGTCACCAGACGTTGCCGGTTAGCGGCGACATGCGCCGGTTCGTCGCCGACGTGGCTGCCCAGGTTAAAGGCGTTCCACGGCGCCAGACTCACGCCGCCGTCGCGCAGCGTCGAACAGGCGCCCACGCTGGCGGGCGCGGGCCATTCGGGCAGGATCAGACTCACAGCCAGTCCAGCTGATCGCGGAACTCGTCGGTGTCCGCCTTCAGCACCTCGATCAGATCGACCATGTCCTGCGGCAGCGGCGCATGCCACTCCATCTCGATGCCGGTAATCGGATGATAGAGACGCAGCATGGTCGCGTGCAGCGCCTGGCGATCGAAGGCGCGCAGCGTCGCAATAAACTGATCCGAGGCGCCTTTCGGCGGACGCGGACGACCGCCGTAGAGCGGATCGCCCACCAGCGGATGGTTAATGTGCGACATATGCACACGGATCTGGTGCGTACGACCGGTTTCGAGGCGCAGACGCAGCCGCGTATGGGCACGGAAGTGCTCCATAATACGGTAGTGCGTCACCGCCGGTTTGCCCATCGGATGCACTGCCATATGGGTGCGTTTGGTCGAGTGACGGCTAATCGGTTCATTCACCGTGCCGCCTGCCGTCATGGTGCCAATCGCCACCGCTTCATACTCACGCGTGATTTCGCGCAGCTGCAGCGTCTCCACCAGGTGCGTCTGCGCCGGGACGGTTTTCGCCACCACCATTAAGCCGGTGGTGTCTTTATCCAGTCGATGCACGATACCGGCGCGCGGTACATCGGCAATAGCGGGATAGTGATAGAGCAGCGCATTGAGTACGGTGCCGTCGGGATTGCCGGCGCCAGGATGCACCACCAGATCGCGCGGCTTGTTGATCACCAGAATATCGTCATCTTCATAGACGATGTTCAGCGGGATGTTTTGCGCTTCCCAGCGCTGCTCTTCTTCGATTTCTGCATCGATAGCGACCTGTTCGCCGCCCAATACTTTCTCTTTCGGTTTATCGACGATCGCGCCGTTAACGCTGACGCGCCGGTCCAGGATCCACTCTTTTATGCGCGAGCGTGAATAATCAGGGAACAATTCCGCCAAAGTTTGATCTAAGCGTTGTCCCAGCTGCGCTTCGGAGACCGTTGCGGTGAGTTGAACTAGTTGTGCCATATACAGCTTCTTCGTTAACGTTGGGTTTTCACGGCGATGCCGTTTAATATAATGTGCTATCGTACCTGGTCATTACCGGGAGCTATACGGACAGCTTCCGCCATAACAAATTTGAGGATAACCATTTCGTCATGACGCGTATGAAATATCTGGTGGCTGCTGCCACACTGAGCCTGGCCCTTGTGGGTTGTTCCAGCTCAAAGGACACAGTACCGGACAGCCCGCCTTCCGAAATCTACGCTACCGCTCAGGAAAAGCTGCAGGACGGTAACTTTAAAGCGGCGATTAAGCAACTGGAAGCGCTGGACAACCGTTATCCTTTTGGTCCTTATTCTCAGCAGGTACAGCTTGATTTGATCTATGCCTACTACAAAAACGCCGATTTGCCGCTGGCGCAGGCTGCTATAGATCGCTTTATGCGTCTTAACCCGACCCATCCGAACATTGACTACGTGATCTATATGCGTGGCCTGACGGATATGGCGCTGGACGACTCCGCGCTGCAGGGCTTCTTTGGCGTTGATCGCTCTGACCGCGATCCGACCCATGCCCGCGACGCGTTCCGCGACTTCTCGCAGCTGGTGCGTAACTATCCCAACAGCCAGTATGCGGCCGATGCGCAGAAACGCCTGGTTTATCTGAAAGACCGTCTGGCGAAGTATGAGCTCTCGGTGGCGCAATTCTATACTAAGCGCGAAGCTTATGTCGCGGTTGTTAACCGTGTTGAAGGTATGATGCGTGATTATCCCGATACGCAGGCGACGCGCGACGCGCTTCCGCTGATGGAAAAAGCCTACCGTAATCTGCAGCTGAATGCTGAAGCGGACAAAGTGGCGAAAATTATTGCGGCAAATAGCGCCAGCTAATTTTCAAGTCATCAGAAAAGAAAAAGCAGCCGTCAGGGCTGCTTTTTTTTGTGCGGAAAATCACCGTTTCTACAATTTCTCCGCCGGGCTAACTCAACAATAATGCGCCTCTCCCTGCCTTGATTCAAGGTCTTTCGGCGACATTCCCGCCCTTTCTCACAAACTATTTCCATTGACAAAAAGTGACATTTTTTCGTGATCTGAATCACACATTTCATCGCTCAGCGCGTTATGCTGGATCTACCCAGACGGAAATGACAGAGAGGTAGACCTATGATTCTGAACATTACCAGCAAACAAATGGAAATCACCGCGGCTATCCGCGACCATGTCGAAGACCGTCTCGCCAAGCTGGAAAAATGGCAAGCTCATCTGATAAATCCGCACATTGTTCTCTCTAAAGCGCCGAAAGAGTTTGTGGCCGATGCCACCATTACTACGCCAAACGGCACGCTGGTCGCCAGCGCTAAGCACGAAGATATGTATACGGCGATCAACGATCTCATCGGCAAGCTTGAGCGACAGCTGAACAAGGTTCAGCATAAGCCGGAAGCCCGTCGGGCCGCGACCAGCGTAAAAGCCTTTACGCCCGTCACGTAATCACCCAGTTTTGACTAACGCGCCTGCGGGCGCGTTTTTTATTGACAGCTTTTAATCAGTGCGGGTACTCTCAGACGACTTCTTCAATGGAAATCATCATGAAACATCTGCCGTTTTTCTTCGCTTTCTTTTTTACCTTCCCCTGACTGGGAGGCAATTCGTCGTGTGAAAACGAAAGCGAAGACGAACAACAAAGCCTCCCAACCGGGAGGCTTTTTTATTGGACAGCTTACAGGTGAGCCCTATGAATCCCGACAATCCTTTGCTGGCGCTGCGTGACCAAATCAGCGCCGTTGATGAGAAACTGTTGACGCTGCTGGCGGAGCGACGCGCTCTTGCCGTTAAGGTCGCCGAAGCGAAGCTGGCGACGCACCGCCCTATTCGCGATATCGAACGCGAACGCGCGCTGCTGGAGCACCTCATCGTACTCGGCAAAAAGCATCAGCTGGATGCGCATTACATCACGCGGCTGTTTCAGCAAATCATTGAGGATTCCGTGCTGACGCAGCAGGCGCTGCTGCAGAAAAACCTGAACCACGCGCACGCGCTGGCGGCCCGCATCGCCTTTCTCGGCCCTAAAGGCTCTTACTCGCATCTGGCCGCGCGCCAGTATGCGGCCCGTCACTTCGACTCCATGGTGGAGATCGGCTGTCTGAAGTTTCAGGATATTATTCGTCAGGTTGAGAATGGTCAGGCTGACTATGCGGTGCTGCCGATTGAGAACACCAGCTCCGGCTCGATTAATGACGTTTACGATCTGCTGCAGCAGACCAGCCTTTCTATTGTTGGCGAACTGACTCAGCCGATCGATCACTGCGTGCTGGTCACCGGCACCACCGATCTGCAGCAGATTGAAACCGTCTACAGCCATCCGCAGCCTTTCCAGCAGTGCAGCCAGTTTATTAGCCGCTTCCCGCACTGGAAGATTGAATATACCGAAAGCACCGCCGCCGCGATGGAAAAAGTCGCGGCGCTGAACTCGCCGAAAGCAGCCGCGCTGGGCAGCGAAGCGGGCGGCGAGCTTTATCATCTTCAGGTGCTGGAGCGCAATCTGGCCAATCAGCAGCAGAACCATACGCGCTTTATCGTGCTGGCGCGCAAAGCTATCGCCGTCTCCGATCAGGTTCCGGCGAAAACCACGCTGCTGATGGCGACCGGCCAGCAGGCGGGCGCGCTGGTTGAGGCGCTGCTGGTGCTGCGTCAGCATAACCTGATTATGAGCAAGCTGGAGTCGCGCCCGATTAACGGTAATCCGTGGGAAGAGATGTTTTATATCGACGTGCAGGGCAATCTGGAGTCTGACAGCATGCAGCAGGCGCTGCAGGAGCTGAAAGCGCTGACGCGCATGCTGAAGGTGCTGGGGTGTTATCCCGGCGAGAATGTCGTCGCGGTCGAGCCGCGCAGCGCATAACAAAACGGCATCCCGAGGGATGCCGTTTTTTTACGGTCGGCTGTCGTTAGCGGAGCGCAGCAGGCTGCGGCTTTCCACCATAAAGCGTTTAGCGTGGTCGCCAAACCAGTGTTCGACGCGATTGAAGCTGCTAATAAACGCCTGTTTATCGCCCTGCTCCAGCAGCGTAATCGCTTCGCCAAAGCGCTGATAGTAGCGTTTGATCAGCGCCAGATTGCTCTCCGAAGACATAATAATGTCCGCATAGAGTTGAGGATCCTGGGCAAACAGCCGCCCCACCATCGCCAGCTCCAGACGGTAAATCGGCGATGAGAGCGCCAGCAGCTGATCGAGATTGACGTTCTCTTCTGCCAGATGCAGCCCGTAGGCGAAAGTGGCAAAGTGGCGCAGCGCCTGAATAAACGCCATATTCTGGTCGTGCTCCACTGCGCTGATGCGATGCAGCCGTGCGCCCCACACCTGAATTTGCTCCAGGAACCACTGGTAGGCTTCAGGCTGACGCCCGTCGCACCAGACCACCACCTGTTTCGCCAGGCTACCGCTGTCCGGACCGAACATCGGATGCAGACCCAGCACCGGGCCCGCGTGCGCCGCCAGCATCGCCTGCAGTGGACGGTTTTTGACCGACGCCAGATCCACCAGAATACAATCTTCCGGCAGCGGCGGCAGCTGGGCGATGACCTGCTCCGTCAGATGGATCGGCACGCTGATAATCACCATGCCGGCATCGCCTAGCAGCGACGGCGCGCGATCCCAGTCCTCTTTATCCAGCGTTTTGACGCTGTAGCCCGACAAAGTCAGCATGCGCGCAAACAAGCTGCCCATCTGCCCTTTGCCGCCGACAATCACCACCGGACGCAGTGCCGGATTAAGCGTTTTAAAGCCTTTGTCGTTCTCGCTGGTGTAGGACTCGCGCATCACGCGGCGCAGAATGTCCTCAATCAGATCGGGGGGCACGCCAAGCGCCTGCGCCTCTTTGCGGCGCGAAGCCAGCATCGACGCTTCGCGCTCCGGCACATAAATAGGCAAGCCGTAGCGGCTCTTTACTTCGCCGACTTCAGCCACCAGTTCCAGCCGTTTCGCCAGCAGATCCAGCAACGCCTTATCGACGGTATCAATTTGATCGCGCAGCGCGGTCAGTTCAGCCACCATTGCTCATTACACCTCGTGTGACAGACGCGCCGACAGCACCTCTTGCAGATCCTGATGCATCTCGCGCAGCAGCGTTGCGGTGGTTTCCCAGTTGATGCAGGCATCGGTAACGGAAACGCCGTATTTCATTTCGCTGCGCGGCTGCTCGGAAGATTGATTGCCTTCATTGATGTGGCTCTCCAGCATCAGGCCAATAATCGAGCGGTTGCCATCTTTGATCTGGGCAATCGCCGATTCGGCGACGCCAGGCTGGCGGCGGTAGTCTTTGTTAGAATTGCCATGGCTGCAATCTATCATCAAGGCCGGGCGCAGTCCCGCTTTGACCATCTCTTTTTCGCACTGCGCGACATCTTCCGGGCCGTAGTTCGGCGCTTTGCCGCCGCGCAAAATAACGTGACCGTCTGGATTGCCCTGCGTTTGCAGCAGGCAAACCTGGCCGGCCTGATTAATGCCGACGAAACGGTGCGGCATCGAGGCGGCGCGCATGGCGTTGATGGCGGTGCCCAGGCTGCCGTCGGTACCGTTCTTAAAGCCGACCGGCATCGAGAGGCCAGACGCCATTTCACGATGCGTTTGCGACTCGGTGGTGCGCGCGCCAATCGCCGACCAGCTAAAAAGATCGCCGAGGTATTGCGGGCTGTTGGGATCGAGCGCCTCGGTCGCGAGCGGCAGACCCATCTCCACCAGGTTCACCAGCAGCTGACGCGCAATATGCAGGCCTGCTTCCATATCAAACGAGTTATTCATATAGGGATCGTTGATCAACCCTTTCCAGCCGACAGTGGTGCGGGGTTTTTCAAAATAGACGCGCATAACGATATAGAGCCGATCCTTCAGCTGGTCAGAGAGATCTTTCAGGCGGCGAGCGTAATCCAGAGCGGCTTCGGTGTCATGAATCGAACAAGGGCCACATACCACCAGCAGGCGCGGATCGCGGCCGGCGATGATATCGGAAATCGTCTGACGCGAAGCGGCAATTTGCGCTTCCTGCTGAGCACTCAGCGGGAACTTCGCTTTCAGCTCTTCCGGTGTGATCAAGATTTGTTCGTCAGCGATATGGACATTGTTCAGCGCGTCTTTTTGCATGATTACGATCCTTTTTTCCTCGTTATGCGGTTAGTGATCCTCTGACAGGATGCGAATACTGTATCACAGCACGTAAAACAAGCAATCCACCTATGTACACTTTTATTACCATATGAATTTACAAGATTGAGATTTTTCATTTAAACCATTTATAAACAATAACTTAAATAATCAAACCAACCTAACACCCGCATGAATTAGTAAAGTTATCGTTACATAAGCTGTTTAGCCTTTGGCAACTTAGCCTGATAAGCTAGCCCTACTCCTCTCTTTTCAATGGAAAAGCCCATGCCTCCAGCGATCCAGCTTCGCCCGTTTACCCTGGCAGACATCCCGGCCTTCACCGCGGCCGTAAACGCCTCTCTGGATACGCTGCGGCCCTGGATGGTCTGGGCGCATCCAGACTATCAACCCGAAGAAGCGGCCAGCTGGATCGCTTTTACTCAGCAGCAGCGAATAAAGGGTGAGGCAGAAGAGTTCGCCATCGTAGACGATCGGGATCGTTTGCTGGGCGGCGCCGGGATCCGTTTTGCCCGTGAACCGGGACAGCTTGCCGCGCTGGGATACTGGGTGCGCAGCGACAGCCAGCGTCAGGGCGTAGCCAGCCGTGCCGTCGCGCTTTTGCTTGCGCGGGGATTTGCGCGACCAGAGATAAACGCGATAGAAATCCTCGCGGCGGAAGAGAACCACGCCAGCCGCGCGGTGGCGGAGCGCTGCGGCGCGCGGTTTCTCGATATGCGCTACGGCTTAATCGTGCTGGAGAGCGGGCCGGTGAACACGGCGATATACCATGTGCAGCGTCCCGAGACGCAGGCATAAAAAAAGGGGCTGGCATCACGCCAACCCCTTGTTTGCTATTAACTTTTAGATGTCGCGTTAGCGATACCTTAGTTAAGACGCTCTTTGATACGAGCTGACTTACCAGTACGCTCACGCAGGTAGTACAGTTTGGCTTTACGCACAGCACCACGACGTTTGACAGAAATGCTGTCGATGACCGGAGAGTGAGTCTGGAAGACACGCTCAACGCCTTCGCCGTTAGAAATCTTACGAACAGTGAATGCAGAGTGCAGACCGCGGTTACGGATAGCGATAACCACGCCCTCGAATGCCTGCAGACGTTTCTTAGAACCTTCAACGACCCATACTTTCACTTCCACGGAATCACCCGGGCGGAAGGAAGGTACGTCCTGTTTCATCTGCTCTTGTTCAATTTGCTTGATAATGTTGCTCATAATTAAATCTCTTATCCTGGGTAAACTGATAGTCGCGGGAGATTACTCTGCCGCCTCATCGTTTTGTTGCTGATGTTCCCGCTGGAACATTTTCAGCAACCTTGCTTGCTCTTCAGTCAGAGCCAGGTTTTCCAGAAGTTCAGGTCTTCTTAGCCAGGTTCGGCCCAGCGACTGTTTCAGGCGCCAACGGCGAATCTCAGCATGGTTGCCGGACAGTAACACTGCCGGTACCTCCATGCCTTCCAGCACTTCAGGTCGGGTATAGTGGGGACAATCCAGCAAACCGTCAGAGAACGAATCCTCCTCGGCCGACGCCTGCTTGCCCAGTACGCCAGGAATTAACCGGGCCACTGAATCAATCATCGTCATGGCTGGCAGCTCGCCGCCGCTAAGCACGTAGTCGCCGATTGACCATTCTTCGTCAATTTCGGTTTTAATCACGCGCTCATCAATACCTTCGTAGCGCCCGCAGACCAGAATTAACTTCTGCTGCGTCGCCAGTTCGCAAACGCCCTGTTGGTCGAGTTTGCGTCCCTGAGGTGACAGATAGATCACCCTGGCCCCTTCTCCCGCCGCCGCTTTCGCTGCGTGGATTGCATCCCGTAAGGGCTGCACCATCATCAGCATTCCCGGTCCGCCGCCGTAAGGACGATCGTCCACCGTGCGGTGCCGGTCGTGAGCGAAGTCGCGAGGACTCCAGCTCTCGATGCTGAGCAGGCCATTTTTTACTGCCCGGCCAGTTACCCCGTAATCGGTAATTGCGCGAAACATCTCTGGAAAGAGGCTAATAACACCAATCCACATCGTTTTCGCCGCTACGTTACCTTGCGATTCGGAGATCAAAAACCAGGATCCCAGTCTACTTCAATGACGCCAGTAGCGAGATCGACTTTCTTGATAACCTGTTCATCGAGAAACGGAATTAACCGCTCCTTCACACCGAACGCATCTTTCAGGTTCGCCTTCACGACGAGAACGTCGTTCGAGCCGGTCTCCATCATATCGATGACTTTGCCCATCTCGTAACCGTCAACGTTGACCACCTGGAGACCCATCAGGTCTTTCCAGTAGTAATCACCGTCGGTGAGTTCCGGCAGCTGCGTCGAGTCGACCGTAATTTCGCAATGGGTCAACTGCGTCGCCGCATCCCGATCGTCAATGCCTTTGACTTTGATGATCAGGTCCTGATTGTGATGCCGCCAACTCTCCAGCTCAACCTGCTGCCATTTACCGGCGCGCTGAATGAACCAGGGTTGGTAGTCGAAGATACTTTCGGCCGCTTCGGTGGAGGAAAACACTTTGAGCCAGCCACGTATGCCGTAGGCAGCGCCCATTTTGCCCAAAACAAGGGGCTTAACGGGAGGCTGTGCGGCAACTTCTTTGCTCATGCTCACCACCGTGACAGATTAAGCTGCTTTTTTTGCTTCTTTGATCAGCGCGTTAACGCGATCAGAAAGCGTTGCGCCCTGGCCAACCCAGTGCTCGATGCGGTCCAGATCCAGACGCAGACCTTCAGCCTGACCAGATGCGATCGGGTTGAAGAAACCAACGCGCTCGATGAAGCGACCGTTACGTGCATTGCGGCTGTCAGTAACGACGACCTGATAGAACGGACGCTTTTTCGCGCCGTGACGTGCCAAACGAATTGTTACCATAACATCCTCTTAAGTTAATAAAACAACCGGGCCCCATTGAGGGAACGGGGCCCGGGTGCAATATAAAAAGCCCGAAAATTTTACTCATTTCGGCGCAAAAAGCAACCTGTCAGGGCAACCTTTCGGGCTTTTATTGCCGAACGCCTAGCGTCCGGGGAATCCTGGCGGCATCATGCCCTTCATGCTGCGCATCATTTTCGCCATGCCGCCCTTCTTCATTTTCTTCATCATGCGCTGCATGTCGTCGAACTGCTTAAGCAGACGGTTAACGTCCTGCACCTGCATGCCGGCGCCGGTGGCGATGCGACGCTTGCGCGAGCCTTTGATAATTTCCGGCTTCTCGCGCTCTTTGCGCGTCATGGAGTTGATAATCGCCTCCATACGCACCAGCACCTTATCGTCCATCTGCGACTTTACGTTGTCCGGCAGCTGGCCCATGCCAGGCAGTTTGCCCATCAGGCTCGCCATGCCGCCCATGTTGCGCATCTGCTTAAGCTGCTCAAGAAAGTCATTGAGATCGAAGCCGTCGCCAGTTTTGAGTTTTTTCGCCAGCTTTTCCGCCTGATCGCGGTCAACCTTGCTTTCGATATCCTCAATCAGCGACAGCACGTCGCCCATGCCGAGGATGCGCGAGGCGATGCGATCGGGATAGAACGGCTCCAGCGCCTCGGTCTTCTCGCCAACACCCATAAACTTAATCGGCTTGCCGGTGATATGACGAATCGACAGCGCGGCACCGCCGCGTGCGTCGCCGTCGACCTTGGTCAGGATCACGCCGGTCAGCGGCAGCGCTTCGTTAAAGGCTTTCGCCGTGTTCGCCGCATCCTGGCCGGTCATGGCGTCAACCACAAACAGCGTCTCGACCGGGTTGATCGCGGCGTGCACCTGTTTGATCTCGTCCATCATCGCTTCGTCGACGTGCAGACGACCGGCGGTATCCACCAGCAGCACGTCATAGAACTGTAGCTTCGCCTCTTTCAGCGCGTTCTTAACGATATCGACCGGCTTCTGGCTCAGATCGGACGGACAAAAATCGACGCCAACCTGCTGCGCCAGCGTTTCAAGCTGTTTGATCGCCGCCGGGCGATAAACGTCCGCGGAGACGACCAGCACTTTCTTCTTGTGCTTCTCACGCAGGAATTTACCCAGTTTGCCGACGCTGGTGGTTTTACCGGCACCCTGCAGACCCGCCATCAGCACCACGGCCGGCGGCTGTGCGGCCAGGTTAAGCGCGTTGTTCTCCGCGCCCATCGCCGCAACCAGCTCGTTGCGCACGATCTTGATAAACTCCTGGCCAGGGGTCAGGCTTTTGTTAACGTCATGGCCCACCGCGCTCTCTTTGACGCGGTTGATAAAGTCGCGCACCACCGGCAGCGCGACATCCGCCTCCAGCAGCGCCATGCGTACTTCGCGCAGCGTGTCTTTGATGTTGTCTTCTGTCAGCCTTCCGCGGCCGCTGATGTTGCGCAGGGTTTGCGACAAACGATCGGTTAAATTGTCAAACATTGTCTCTCACTCAAAAAAAATCGCGAGGCGCCTGATCGGCATAATGCGGCGGATTATAACACGAAGCTGCAACGATCTCTGCTATTGCGCCTCAGATCGGTTGGAGGCGGCTTCCGCTGGCGCTATACTGCCTTTTTCCTTTCATCTCGCTGATACCTGTAAGGATCTATGTCCGTTTTCTCGCTTCTGGCGCTGTTCGCCTACTCCCTGAGTCTTGCACTGATCATTCCCAGCCTGTTGAAACGCAACAGCGGATGGCGGCGAATGGCGGTGCTCTCCGCCTGCGTCGCGCTGGTGGCGCACGCCGTGGCGCTGCAGCAGCGGATTTTTGCCGTCGACAGCGGGCAAAATCTCAGCCTGTTGAATATCGGCTCGCTGGTGAGCCTGCTGATCTGCGCCATTATGACTATCGTCGCGTCGCGCAATCGCGGCTGGCTGCTGTTGCCGATCGTCTACAGCTTCGCGCTGATTAATCTGGCGTTCGCCACCTTTGTGCCTAACGCCTTTATCACCCATCTGGAAACCACGCCGGGCATGATGATCCACATTGGCCTGTCGCTGTTCGCCTACGCGACGCTGATCATTGCCGCGCTCTATGCGCTGCAGCTGGCATGGATCGACTATCAGCTGAAGAACAAAAAGCTGGCCTTCACCCAGGATATGCCGCCGCTGCTGAGCATCGAGCGCAAAATGTTTCATATCACGCAGGTGGGCGTGGTGCTGCTAACGCTGGTGCTCTGTACCGGCTTGTTTTATATGCATAACCTGTTCAGCGCGGAGAACGTCGACAAAGCGGTGCTCTCTATCCTCGCCTGGTTTGTCTACATCGTTTTGCTCTGGGGCCACTATCATGAAGGCTGGCGCGGGCGTCGCGTGGTGTGGTTCAACTGCGGCGGCGCGCTGCTGCTGACCATGGCCTACTTCGGCAGCCGTGTTTTACAGCACCTGCTGACTCACTCGTCTTAACACAAGGAATTGCTTCGTTGGAACAGGTTTCAACCACCACCTTAATCATTATCTTAATCGTTATGGTTCTGGTTTCCGCCTGGTTCGCCGGGTCGGAAACCGGCATGATGACGCTTAACCGCTACAAGCTGCGCCATCAGGCGAAAAACGGCAGCCGCGCCGCGCGTCGGGTGGAAAAGCTGCTGCGCCGTCCCGATCGTCTGCTCAGCCTGGTGCTGATCGGCAATAACCTCGTCAATATCCTGGCCTCGGCGCTGGCCACCATCGTCGGCATGCGTCTGCACGGCGATGAAGGCGTGGCGATCGCCACCGGTATTCTGACCTTTGTGGTGCTGGTCTTTGCCGAGGTGCTGCCGAAAACCGTGGCGGCGCTCTACCCCGAACGCGTCGCCTTCCCCAGCAGCTTTCTGCTGGTGCCGCTGCAGTACGTCATGCTGCCGCTCGTCTGGCTGTTGAACACCATTACCCGCCTGCTGATGCGCATGGCCGGGATTAAAACCGAGGGTGCCAGCAGTTCAGCGCTGAGCAAAGAAGAGCTACGCACCATCGTTTATGAGTCGCGCAGCCTGATGTCGCGTCGCAATCAGGACATGCTGCTGTCGGTGCTCGATCTGGAGAAGGTCAGCGTCGACGACATCATGGTGCCGCGCAATGAGATCGTCGGCATCAATATCAACGACGACTGGAAGTCGGTAATGCGCCAGCTCAGCCATTCGCCTCATGGCCGCATCGTGCTGTTTCGCGACTCGCTGGACGACTGCGTCGGCATGCTGCGCGTCCGCGAAGCCTGGCGCACCATGACCGAAAAGAAAGAGTTCAACAAAGAGACCCTGCTGCGCGCAGCCGATGAGATCTATTACGTGCCAGAAGGCACGCCGCTTAACATTCAGCTGGTGAAGTTTCAGCGCAACAAAAAGAAAGTGGGTCTGGTGGTCGACGAATATGGCGACATCAAAGGGCTGGTGACCATCGAGGATATTCTTGAAGAGATCGTCGGCGACTTCACCACCTCAATGTCTCCTACCCTTGCGGAAGAGGTGATGCCGCAAAACGACGGCTCCGTGCTGGTGGAAGGCAGCGCCAACGTGCGTGAAATCAACAAGGCGTTTAACTGGCGCCTGCCGGAGCAGGAGGCGCGTACCATTAACGGCATGCTGCTGGAGGCGCTGGAGGAGATCCCGGAAATCAACACCCGGGTGAAGGTCGCTGACTACGCTATCGATATTCTCGACGTGCAGGACAATATGGTGAAGCAGGTGCGCATTACGCCGCAGACGCCGCTAAAAACCTCTGTAGGCTCCTGACGTCTAATCATAAAAAAACGCCGCATCGTAGCGGCGTTTTTTTTCAGGCAGCGACAGGCTAGATGTGCAGCTCTTTCAGCTTCTCTTGCGGCAGCTTCAGATCTTCGTTGCGGTTGACGCCGATATCGTGCGCCAGCACGTTACGCGCGATCTGCTGCGCCTCATCCAGCGAGTGCAGCTTGTAGCTGCCGCACTGGTATTCGTTCAGCTCTGGGATCTGATTCTGATCCTTCACTTTCAGCACATCTTCCATCGCCCCTTTCCAGGCGCTGGCGACGCGCTGCTCGTCCGGCGTGCCGATCAGGCTCATATAGAAACCGGTGCGGCATCCCATCGGAGAGATATCGACGATTTCTACGCCGTCACCGTTGAGGTGGTTACGCATAAAGCCAGCGAACAGATGCTCAAGCGTATGAATGCCGCGCTCAGTGAGGATCTCTTTGTTCGGACGGCAGAAACGCAGGTCGAAAACGGTGATGGTATCGCCATGGGGAGTTTTCATGGTCTTCGCCACGCGCACTGCAGGCGCGGCCATGATGGTATGGTCAACGGTAAAACTGTCCAGTAGTGGCATACGTCACCTCCTGTTTTGAAATTTTTTTATAAACGATGAAACTTTTCTGTTCGCCCAGCGTCTGAATATATGAAAGACGCGCATTTGTTATCATCATCCCTGACAACAGAGATGTTAATTTGGCCACATTGATGTGGCCTTTTTCTTTTCTAGCCTTCGCGACTGGCGAGATAAGCGTCGAAATCGAGCGTATCGCCCTCTTCCAGCGCTTTCTGCTCTGCCACCGACGCCTGCGCCTGACGCGTAAAATCTTCTTCGCTAATCACTTCCAGCGGCTCTTCGCACAGCATATGACGATACTGTTCCGCCAGCGCGATACCGGTGCCGGTCACGCCGTTTTCCTTCATCGCGTGCAGGATGCGCGCCGAATAGGTTAGCTCAGGATCGTCGAAGGACGCCACCAGTTGATCGCAAACCTGTTGATATTGCGTGCTGCCCTGATTGCTGTCGAGCACTTCGGCGACGCGATGCAGATCGGCGAACAGCGCTTTGCCGACCTCGACCAGCGCGTGCTCGGTTTCGCTGCAGCCAACCGAAATTTTTTGATTCGGCTTGCGCCCTTCCAGCACCACGCGGTTCCAGTTCTGACGGCTGCACAGCAGCTCGTCGGCGCTCATTTCCGGCGCGTCGGCCAGCGTGCACCAGATCAGGAACAGGTCGAGGAAACGTACCTGGTTAGCGTCAACGCCGATAGCGGAGAACGGGTTGATGTCGAGCGAACGCACTTCGATATATTCGATACCGCCGCGCAGCAGCGCATCGGACGGCGCTTCGCCGGAACGGGTAACCCGCTTCGGACGGATCGGCGCGTAGAGCTCGTTCTCAATCTGCAATACGTTGGTATTAAGCTGCAGCCAGTTGCCGTCGGCGTCTTTGGTGCCCATAGCGGCATACTCTTCAGACGGCGTTTTAATGGCCGCTTTCAGCGCCTTTACATAGCCGTCGAGCGAGTTAAAGGTGATGCCGAGGCCGCTCTGCGACTTATTGGTGTAGCCCAGGTCGCTAAGACGCAGCGAGGTGGCATAGGGCAGCCACAGCGAATCCTTGCCGTCAGTTTCAAACGGCAGCTTGCTTTCGCGTCCCTGCAGGAAGCTGGAGCTGATTGCCGGCGAGGCGCCGAACAGATAGGGGATCACCCAGCCGAAACGGTAGTAGTTGCGGATCAGGCGCAGATAGCCGGCAGAAATCGTCTCTTTTCCGCTCTCGGCATCTTTAACGTCCGCCCACTCCTGCCAGAAGCTCAGCGGCAGTGAGAAGTTATAGTGGATGCCGGAGATGGTCTGCATCAGCGCGCCGTAGCGGTTTTTCAGCCCCTGGCGATAGAGGGTTTTCATGCGGCCGATGTTAGAGCTGCCGTACTGCGCCAGTTCGATGCGATCGGCATCGTCGATCAGACAGGGCATGCTAAAGGGCCACATGCGCTCCTCGCCCAGCTCACGCGCCACATGGCGATGAATATCACGCAGGAACGCCAGCATATGGTCGATATTCTGATCCACCGGCGTGATGAACTCCAGCAGCGTCTCAGCAAAGTCGGTGGTGATCCAGTCATGCTTCAGCGCCGATCCCAGCGACTCGGGATGGCCACTTTCAGCCAGATGGCCATCAGGCTTTACGCGCAGCGTTTCGCGTTCAATGCCGCGACCAATACCTTTCAGGGCATTGGGATGCGCCTCCAGCCAGGAGAGCGCTTTAGATACGTCCGGGATCACATTAACCTCCCGCTGGGACAGTAATTTATTTTTGTTCAGCATAATGTTAACCCTAGCCTCAAATCTGTGCGAATCAATGCCACCATTGCATGCCCTGTAAGGTGGCGGTCGCAATAACGATATAACGTAGTGTTTTCCCGACGGCGAGAAACAGCAGGACCGGAGGCCAGGCAAAGCGCAACCAGCCTGCCAGCACGCAGAGCAGGTCGCCGATAATCGGCAGCCAGCTCAGCAACAGCGCTGCAGGTCCCAGTCGGTGCAACCACGTTATTGCTGTGTCATGCCATCGCCCCTGCTGTTTCAACGGCAGTAAGCGACCAAGAAAAATATTGGTTATGCCGCCCAGCGTATTCCCCACTGATGCAGCGACAATCAACCCATAAACGGACGCCTTTTTGGCGACCAGTAATGCAATCAGCAGCGCCTCAGAACTTCCCGGCAACAGCGTTGCGCTGAGAAAGCTGCTGCCGAACAAGGAAGCCAGCGCCAGCGCGTCACTCACAGCAGGCGGACATCGACCACGTCCATACCGGCCGCTTTCGCCGCCTGCACGCCGAAATCGGCGTCTTCGAACACCACGCAGCGCGCGGGATCGACACCCATCAGCGCGGCGCAGCGTAAAAAGGTGTCAGGCTCAGGCTTATGCCGCTCTACGTCGTCAGCGCCCACGACGGCGGTAAAGAGGTCACGCACGCCCAGCTGGGTCAGCAGCGCATCCGCCATACTGTGTTCGCTGCCGGTGCCGACCGCCATCGGACGTCGACCGTGGTACGCTTTCGCGACCTCAAGCAGCGGAAGCGGCTGGACGTTTTCCAGCAGCATGGCTTTGACCGCTGCGGTTTTCTCAGCGGCCAGCCGATGCGGATCGTGAGAAGAGTGATTAGATTCAATAATAAACTGCGCGAGTCGCCAGCTGGGCGCGCCATTAAATCCGACCATTTGCGATTCGTCTAACGTCAGTCCATATCGTCCCAGTACCTGATGCCACGCTTTTCGATGTGTCGGCTCGGTATCCAGAATCGTGCCGTCCATATCGAAAATCAGTGCGTCATATTGATCGTACATCGTCACTCCGGACCTCCAGCAAATGAGCCATTACTTTAGCGTAATGTGCACAGGTTGTCGCCAGGTGGCATGAACAGCAAATGCTTTGAAAGCATTAGCAATTTTTCTTTTCAGAAAAAGGTGATAGCGCGGTGCCGGGCGTAATTGCCGGAAATTTCAGGGGGTTTGGGTTTTATGACGGGTGCGATTGGTAAGCGTAAAAGGAGATTAAAGCGGGTTAAAACAGAGTGTGTTGTGACGCGAGTGTAGTTGAGAGAGTCGCTGAGAGCCTGAGGTAGTAAGAAGATTAATTCTGAAGGATAACGCGGAGAGAAGATGGTGCATCCGGGAGGATGACTCGGCTATCGCCTCGCCCTGCGGGCCGTTGCAAATGCAACGTTCTCCTCCCTCGTACTGCCTGGCGGTACAGCTTACCGTGTCAGTGCGGGGCACGCTTTCCTGTCTTGAGAAATGGTGCATCCGGGAGGATTCGAACCTCCGACCGCTCGGTTCGTAGCCGAGTACTCTATCCAGCTGAGCTACGGATGCATCGGGAAATCGTGTTGCAAGGGTAAAGCAATTAAGTGAAAAAGAGAGGGTGCATCCGGGAGGATAACTCGGCTTTCGCCTCGCCCTGCGGGCCGTTGCTCACGCAACGTTTTCCTCCCTCGTACTGTCTGGCTATACGACCTGCCATATCAGTTCGGGGCACTCTTCCATATCCAGAGATATGGTGCATCCGGGAGGATTCGAACCTCCGACCGCTCGGTTCGTAGCCGAGTACTCTATCCAGCTGAGCTACGGATGCATCGGGAAATCGTTTTACAGGGATTAAATCAGACAACCAGGAAGTGACAGGAATATGGTGCATCCGGGAGGATTCGAACCTCCGACCGCTCGGTTCGTAGCCGAGTACTCTATCCAGCTGAGCTACGGATGCAATGATAATTCTTGTACAACGCAGGGTGCTAACAACTCACCAGGAAAGGGACGACTCTTTCACTAACTTTTACTTTTTTCCGCATCTTCTAAAGATGGTGCCTGCCATATCAGTTCGGGGCACGCTTTCCATATCCAGAGATATGGTGCATCCGGGAGGATTCGAACCTCCGACCGCTCGGTTCGTAGCCGAGTACTCTATCCAGCTGAGCTACGGATGCATCGGAAAATGGCGGTGAGGCGGGGATTCGAACCCCGGATGCAGCTTTTGACCGCATACTCCCTTAGCAGGGGAGCGCCTTCAGCCTCTCGGCCACCTCACCTTACGCGTTCTTCCGAACTGTACCGCTGAACTTTGTTTCCGCTCATCGGCACTGCGTGGCGCACATATTACTTTCCCGCACTTATAAGTCAAACAATTTTTCCCGGCTTCCGATCGTTTGCACAAATGACGCTCAATTGGCGCAATTTGCCGACAAAAAGAGTGAATTATCAACAGTAAAAGCTGTTAAGGGGGAAAATATGAAACCAGGAGAAACGCAGGAAGAAAAAAGAAGAGGTGCAGAAAAGCGGTCGCGCCTCGCAAAAGCGTGCGAGGCGCTGAATCCGTTAGTAACTCGTTTGCTGAGTTTTTTCGGCCTGAATGCGCTGATAAATCTCTTCGCGGTGCACTGAGACCTCTTTCGGCGCGTTCACACCGATACGAACCTGGTTACCTTTCACTCCCAGCACCGTTACAGTCACCTCATCGCCAATCATGAGGGTTTCACCAACTCGACGAGTTAGAATAAGCATTCTTTGCTCCTTGAAAGATTAAAAGAGTCGGGCCTGTTCGGGCTCCCGGCATTATCCATCATTTAACGCTGAACATTGACTATGACAAATACACCAATGTACGTCGCTACGCCAATACATTCTGCTGATAGTTAGTTTAGCCGAAATACACTACGTCGACCTGACTTTGTCATGACTTGATGCACATCGTATTAAAAAGCGCCGGAACCTTAGTCCCTGGCGCTTTTCACGATGCATTGTTCTATTTCATTACAGGCGGCTGGTGACCCAGCTTTCGACGCCCGCCAGCGCGCCTTTCAGCGCCTGTGCATCGGTGCCGCCTGCCTGCGCCATATCGGGACGCCCGCCGCCTTTGCCGCCAACCTGCTGCGCCAGCTCGCCCACTAACTCGCCCGCTTTGACGCGGTCAGTCAGATCTTTGGTTACGCCAGCAATCAGCGACACTTTTCCTTCCGCCACGGTCGCCAGCACAATCACCGCCGACCCCAGCTGATTTTTCAGATCGTCAACCATGGTGCGCAACATTTTCGGCTCTACGTTGCTCAGTTCGCTGACCAGCAGCTTCGCGCCGTTGATGTCGATCGCGCTGCTGCTCAGTGAAGCGCTCTCCTGCGCGGCCTGCTGATCGCGCAGCTGCTGCAGCTCTTTCTCCAGCGCACGAACGTGATCGACCAGTCCGCGTACTTTGTCATTGAGGTTGCTACTGTTGGCTTTCACCAGCTGCGCAATATCCTGCAGCTGGCTGCTCTGCGCATAAACCTGCGCCAGCGCGCCCTCGCCGGTGACGGCTTCGATGCGACGCACGCCTGCGGCCGTTCCTGATTCAGAGAGAATGCGGAACAGGCCGATATCGCCGGTACGCGCGGCGTGCGTGCCGCCGCACAGCTCAATGGAGAAGTCGCCCATGGTCAGCACGCGCACACGCTGATCGTATTTCTCGCCGAACAGCGCCATTGCGCCCTTGCCTTTGGCCGCGTCGATGTCCATGACGTCGGTCTCAACCGGCAGGTTGCGGCGGATCTGCGCGTTGACGATCTCTTCGACCTGATGCAGCTCCTGCGGCGTCATCGCCTCGAAGTGCGAGAAGTCGAAACGCAGATATTTGTCGTTAACCAGCGAGCCTTTCTGCGCGACATGCTCGCCGAGCACCTGGCGCAGCGCCGCATGCAGCAGATGCGTTGCCGAGTGGTTCAGACGAATGCGCGCGCGGCGCGCTTCATCAACCCGTGCCTCGACGCGATCGCCGATACGCAGATGACCCGCCGTCAGCTTACCGATATGGCCGATGGCCTGACCATATTTTTGTGTGTCCTGTACGTTAAATTCAGCATTCTTCCCTGTCAGCAGGCCCGTATCGCCGACCTGGCCGCCAGATTCACCGTAGAACGGCGTTTCGTCCAGCACCACGACCGCTTCCTGACCCGCGGCTGCTTCTTCTACCGCCGCGCCGTCGACGTAGATCGCCTTAACGCTGGCCGCCAGATCGAGCTGGTCATAGCCCTTGAAGGAGGACGCCGCGTCGATGCTGATAACGTTGCTGTAGTCGGCGCCGAAACCGCTCGCTTCGCGCGCGCGCTGACGCTGCTGCTCCATCGCTTTTTCAAAGCCAGCTTCGTCAATTTTCAGGTTGCGCTCGCGGCAGACGTCGGCCGTCAGGTCGACCGGGAAGCCAAAAGTGTCGTAGAGACGGAAGACGGTTTCGCCGTCCAGCGTATCGCCCTGCAGCTTCGCCAGCTCGTCGTCCAGCAGCGCCAGACCGCGCTCCAGGGTTTTCGCGAACTGCTCTTCTTCCGTCTTGAGGACCGTTTCCACCTGGCTCTGCTGACGCTTCAGATCGTCGCCCGCGGCACCCATCACCTCAACCAGCGGGGCGACCAGCTTAAAGAAGAACGCCTCTTTCGCGCCCAGCATATTGCCGTGACGCACCGCGCGACGAATGATACGACGCAGCACGTAGCCGCGGTTTTCATTCGACGGGATTACGCCGTCGGCAATCAGGAAGGCGCAGGAGCGAATATGGTCGGCGATAACGCGCAGCGATTTATTGCTGAGATCGGTCGCGCCGGTTACCTCGGCGACCGCTTTAATTAGCTTGTCGAACAGGTCGATTTCATAGTTGGAGTTGACGTGCTGCAGCACGGCGGAGATACGCTCCAGCCCCATGCCGGTGTCCACTGACGGCTTCGGCAGCGGCAGCATGGTGCCGTCCGGCTGACGGTTGAACTGCATAAAGACGATATTCCAGATCTCGATATAGCGATCGCCGTCTTCTTCCGCGCTGCCCGGCGGTCCACCCCAGATATGATCGCCATGATCGTAGAAAATTTCGCTGCAGGGGCCGCAAGGACCGGTATCGCCCATCTGCCAGAAGTTGTCAGAGGCGTAAGCGCTGCCTTTGTTGTCGCCGATACGAATAATACGTTCGCGCGGTACGCCGATATCGTTGGCCCAGATGTCGTAGGCTTCGTCATCGGTCTCATAGACGGTCACCCACAGGCGCTCTTTCGGCAGCGCGAACCAGGTTTCTCCCGTCAGCAGTTCCCAGGCATAAGCAATCGCCTCTTTCTTGAAGTAGTCGCCGAAGCTGAAGTTGCCCAGCATTTCAAAGAAAGTGTGGTGACGCGCGGTATAGCCGACGTTTTCCAGATCGTTGTGCTTACCGCCGGCGCGCACGCAGCGCTGCGACGTGGTCGCACGCGAATAGTCGCGCTTGTCCTGGCCGAGGAAGACATCCTTGAACTGGACCATGCCGGCGTTGGTGAACAGCAGCGTCGGGTCGTTATTCGGTACGAGGGAGCTGCTGGCTACAACCTGGTGTCCCTTGCTATGGAAAAAGTCGAGAAACGCTTGACGGATCTCAGCAGTGCTCTTGCTCATATATATCCTGGAATCACGCTAACGAAAGTTCCGTCCTGTCAGACAAGCCGCATCCGCGCAGCTTTCTGTTCAGTGGAACAAAAAAGTGGGAATAAGATAAATTTTCTTCACTGGGAAGTAAAACCCCGCGCGGCTTTCAGTCGTCAAAATTTCTGAAAACGGCCTGAATATCCTCCATGAAAAAGCCTTTTGCCTGCAAATAACGCTGAACTTTCGCTTTCGCCTTCCACTCGGTCGGCAGCGGCAGGCCAAATTTGCGCTCCGCCAGCTGGGCGGCGCAGGCGCTCCAGTCGATCTCACAGGCTTCCATCGCGATGTCGATATCGGGACGCGCGATGCCTTTCTGCCCCAGCTCCAGCCGAATACGCTGCGGGCCATATCCTTTACGGCTGCGACTCTGAATAAAACGCTCGGTAAAGCGGGCGTCATTGAGCCAGCCGTTCTCATGGCACCAGCCGACGACTTTATCTAGTTGCGCTTCGGTAATGATTTCCGGCTCGCTCTGCTGGATAAAGGCTGTGCGCTGCACCGATTGCTGTAGCTTTCTGCGCAGCTCCGCTTCGCTGTGATCGCGCTGCGTCAAAATCCGCATGGCGCGGTCGAGCAGGCGCGGAAAGGCGATTTCCTTGGGTTGAGGTTGTTCAGACATAGGCCTTACCTTGTTCAGACAGAAGGGAATTATGGCGGCAGAACGGAGAGGAGGAAAGAAAGGGGAAATTAAAACGAAAAACGGGAGTGGTTGCCCACTCCCGTCAGAAGATTAGAAATCTTCGTTGCTTTCGCTGGCTGCATTTTCCAGCGCGCCGGCTGGCGCTTCCGCGGCGCCCGCTTCAGCGTTGGCGCTGTTCAGCAGCATGTCACGCAGCTTCACGTCCAGTTCGTTGGCGATCGCCGGGTTTTCCTTCAGGAAATTGGTGGCGTTCGCTTTACCCTGACCGATCTTATCGCCGTTGTAGCTGTACCAGGCGCCCGCTTTTTCCACCAGCTTGTACTTCACGCCCAGGTCGACCAGTTCGCCAAAGGTGTTGATGCCTTCGCCGTACATGATCTGGAACTCCGCCTGCTTAAACGGCGCAGCGATTTTGTTTTTCACCACTTTTACGCGGGTCTCGCTGCCGACGACTTCGTCGCCCTCTTTGATTGCGCCGATACGACGAATATCAAGACGGACAGAGGCATAGAACTTCAGCGCGTTACCACCGGTGGTGGTTTCCGGGTTACCGAACATCACGCCGATTTTCATACGGATCTGGTTGATAAAGATCAGCAGCGTGTTGGACTGCTTCAGGTTACCTGCCAGCTTACGCATCGCCTGGCTCATCATACGCGCCGCGAGGCCCATGTGAGAGTCACCGATTTCGCCTTCGATTTCTGCTTTCGGCGTCAGCGCCGCGACGGAGTCGACGATAATAACGTCCACTGCGCCTGAACGCGCCAGCGCGTCACAGATTTCCAGTGCCTGCTCACCGGTGTCCGGCTGCGAACAAAGCAGATTGTCGATGTCGACGCCAAGCTTTTTGGCGTAAACCGGATCCAGCGCGTGTTCAGCATCGATAAAGGCGCAGGTTTTGCCTTTGCGCTGCGCCGCAGCGATAACCTGCAGCGTCAGCGTGGTTTTACCGGATGATTCCGGACCATAAATTTCGACGATACGGCCCATCGGCAAACCGCCGGCGCCCAGTGCGATATCCAGTGAAAGCGAACCGGTAGAAATGGTTTCCACGTCCATTGAGCGGTCTTCACCCAGACGCATGATGGAGCCTTTACCGAATTGCTTTTCAATCTGGCCCAGCGCAGCAGCTAAAGCCTTCTGTTTGTTCTCGTCAATTGCCATTTCTACTCCTGACTCATACGGGGGTAAGCACGCTACAAATGCCTGCTCGCTTTCTGTTGCTGCTAATTATACTGTATAGTCATACAGTATCAAGCTTAATTTGCCAAAAAATCGCGCTGTAACGTCTGCAGTGCGAAGGCCACGGACTGGCGGCGAACCGCTTCGCGATCCCCTTGAAATTGCTGGCGTTTCGCAACGACCACGCCCTCTGGCGCCGCGAAGCCAAACCACACGGTGCCGACTGGTTTTTCCGCGCTGCCGCCGTCCGGTCCGGCGATGCCGCTGACCGACACCGCATAGTCCGCCTGAGCGGCCTGCTGAGCGCCCTGCGCCATCTCACGCACTACAGCCTCGCTCACCGCGCCATACTGCGCAAGCGAAGCCGCTGAGACCCCCACCAGCTCCTGCTTGGCGCTATTGCTGTAGGTCACAAAGCCGCGCTCAAACCAGGCGGAGCTGCCGCTAATATCGGTAAATACCTTGGCGATCCAGCCGCCCGTACAGGATTCGGCACAGCTCACCGTGGCACCTTGCTCCTTCAGACGTTCGCCGATGGCCGCGCTTAAACGCTGTAGTTCCTGATCGTTCATGGCATCATTTCCTTTCTGCTCAGAGATAAGAACATGGTGCAGAGACGAGACATTTTCAACCCACTCTCTGTATTGTCTGCCCGCTTTGCGTCGCCTCTCGAATAATGCTCAGCGCTTTTTCACTGCCACGATAAAAAGACGCGGGAACGCCAGCAAAACGCGACCGTCGGCGCGCAGCGGATAGGCCTGCTGCAGCGCCTGATGATATTGCTCCAGAAAGCGCGGCTGCTCGTCGGGCTCCAGCGCGTTGAGAAACGGCCGCAGCCCGGTCGCTTTTAGCCAGTCGACAATCGCCTGCGCGTCGGCCATAACGTGATAATAGGTGGTGCGCCAGATATCTACCTCGCAGCCCGCCTGCGACAGCAGGTCGTAATAGTGCTCGCCGCTCAGCAGGTTTTTACGCTCGACGTCACCAGTGCGCTGCCGCCAGGGATCGCACGCCGCAATGTCGCGCATCAGGCGATGCGAAGGCTCCTGCAGGTTGTCCGGCATCTGTATCGCCAGCGCGCCGCCGCTGTCGAGCTGGCTCGCCAGATACGGCAACAAAGTGTCGTGCCGATCCAGCCACTGCAGCGAAGCGTTGGCGTAAATCACCTGCTGCGGCTCGGTGGCGCGCCAGCGGCGAATATCTTCGTGAAGGAAAGCGCAGCGCGGCAGCCGTTCCCGCGCCTGCGCCAGCATCGCCTCAGAGCTGTCCAGCCCGACGATGTGCGCGGCGGGCCAGGCGTGCGCCAGCAGTTCAGTGCTGTTGCCGGGACCGCAGCCGAGATCCGTGGCGAAACGCACGTCTGTAACGGGTATGCGCGTCAGCAGCTCGTACGCGGGCCGGGTTCTTTCCGCTTCAAACTGCCGATAGAGCTGGGGATTCCAGTCCTGCATCGTTAACCTCTCGCGTAAGTCAGAAAGCCTGCCTGGAAGGGAAAAATGCGATGCGCTGCTCAATTCCGCACGCTGTAGTGGCATGCGGTCGCGCTGCGCATTAGGTTAAAACGGTGTTTCATTTTCCAGGTTCAGGAGCGTTTATGATTTCGCAACCCGCATTTTCCGGCGTGTGGTGCCCGTCCGTTACGCCTTTTACGCAACAAGGGCAGCCAGACATCGAGGCGCTGGGTCGCCACTTCGCCCGATTAAACGCTTCAGGCATTGATACCTTACTGCTGATGGGCAGCATTGGCGAATTTGCCTCGCTGACGCAGCAGGAGCGACTGCTGCTTATTCGCGAGTCGCGCCAGCTTTCGCCGCTGAGTATGGTCGCCAATATATCCAGCACCTGCGTGCCGGACATGCTGGCGCTGGCCGAGGCAGCCTGGCACAGCGGCTTTGACGCGGTGATGGTGCTGCCACCCTATTACTACGGCCAGACGCCGCGCCAGCTGCTCAGCTACTTTCGCGAGCTGGATAAGCAGATCGGTGGCAAGTGGTTCGCCTACAACTTTCCGGCGCGCACCGGCTGCGATTTAACCCCAGCGCTGGTCAGCGAGCTGGCGGCCGAACTCCCTGGTTTTATCGGCATTAAAGATACGGTGGATTGTTTGTCGCACAACCGCGCGCTGATCGAAGAGACCAAAAAGGTACGCGATGATTTTGCCGTGCTTTCCGGCTATGACGAATATCTGGTGCCAAACCTGCTGGCGGGCGGCGCGGGCGTGATTTCAGGGCTGAACAATATTGTACCAGAGCTGTTCGCGGCGGCGATGCAGGCGTGGCGCGAGCAGGATCTGGCGGCGCTGGCGCGCATTCAGCAGCGCATCGGCAGGATGATGGCGATTTACGCCATCGGTGAGGATTTCGTCACCACCATTAAAACCGCGGTGTCGCGTCGTTTCGACTCGATGAGCAGCCGGTCGCGTAACGTTGGCGGCGCGCTCAATGCTGAGCAGTGCCAGGCGCTTGACCAGCTGTTTGAGTAGCCAGCCGCCTGCGGGTTATCCGCGCTTAACGAACTCCGACTTCAGCTTCATTGGGCCGAAGCCATCAATTTTGCAGTCGATATTGTGATCCCCTTCCACCAGGCGGATCCCTTTCACGCGCGTGCCGATCTTAAGGGAGGAGGAACTGCCCTTCACCTTGAGATCCTTAATCACGGTCACCGTATCGCCATCTTCCAGCAGATTGCCGTTGGCGTCGCGCACCACCAGCCGATCCGGTGCGTTTTCGCTCTCGCTCAGCGACCAGATATGACCGCAGGCGGGACAGTTAAGATTGTCGCCATCCTGCCAGCTGTAATCAGCCTGACAAAGGGGACATGCGGGAAGTGATTGCATAACAGCTCCTGAAACAACAGATATGATGACGCCAGAGGGGCGCCATCATATACCCGCACTATTGATAAGGGCAACCGTCAGAACATCGCGCCGCTGCGCGCCTTGCTCACCGCCTCGCCCAGCTGCCACACCGCCATCGCATAGTGCGTGCTGTGGTTGTAGCGGGTGATGACGTAGAAGTTAGGCAGCCCGTACCAGTATTGATAGCTGGTGCCCATATCCAGACGCAGCAGGCTGACCTGATTATTGCCGTCCAGCGAGCCCTGCGGCGAGAGGCCGGAGGCGGCCAGCATCTGCGGCGTATAGCTGGTTTTGAAACCGTTTTCCAGCAGCGGCGCCTGGCCGCTGGCGGGCACGGCGACGCCCTCTCCACTACGCCAGCCGTGCTCTTTGAAGTAGTGCGCAACGCTGCCGATGGCGTCCACCGGATCCCACAGATTGACATGGCCGTCGCCGTTGAAATCGACCGCATACTGCTGATAAGAGGAAGGCATAAACTGGCCGTAGCCCATCGCACCGGCGAACGATCCCTTCAGATCCAGCGGATCGTCCTGTTCATTGCGTGCCATCAGCAGGAAGGTTTCCAGCTCGCTGCTGAAGTAGCTGGCGCGACGCGGATAGTTAAACGACAGCGTGGCAAGCGCATCAAGGATGCGCGTTTTCCCCATGACGCGGCCCCAGCGCGTCTCTACGCCGATAATGCCGACGATAATTTCCGGCGGCACGCCGTAGACCTGCTGCGCGCGCGCTAACGCATCCTGATACTGGTTCCAGAAGGCGACGCCGTTTTGCACGTTGTCCGGCGTAATGAACTGCTTGCGATAGCGCAGCCAGGCGCCGTTAGGCCCGGCAGGCGGCGTGTAGGCGGGCGCCTGACGATCCATCAGGCGCAGCACGTAGTCCAGCCGTTTCGCCTGGCCGATAACGGCATGCAGCTGCTGGCGGTCGAAGCCGTGCTTCTCCACCATCTGATCGATAAACTGCTCGGCGGCCGGGTTACCGGCAAAATCACCGAGCACCGGCTGCACGGCGTGGGACTGTTCAAGCAGAAAGCCCCCTTTCGGCGCGGCCAGGGTAGCGGCCTGCGGCGCGGATTCAGGTTTACTGCTGCAGGCGGCAAGTAGGGCGATAAGCGGAAGTAAGGTGATCTTAAAACGCATTTGATATCCATAAGCATGCAGTGAAGGTAACGATTTATGGTAAACACTCACTCCCGGAATGGACAGGGCGAAACGCAAAAATAGCGCCGCAAAATAGCTGAGAGGCTGTCCGGTAAATGTTTGTAAAAAGCCGTGCGTTTTAACAGGTAAGCTGCGGCGCATGACGCAATCTCGCACGAAAGCAGAAAGTGCATCTGGATAACAGCAACAGCAGCGATAAAGTCTCTTCAGACCGTGGCGTTTGCGCAGGCCGCTCAGGCCCGGCACAGGATAAGAGGAGGCGAACCGATACGCGATGATCTGCTTTGCTGGCTGCTGCTGAGCGTGCTGGCGCTCTGCGTCGGCAGCTTTATCAGTGTCGTTGTCTACCGCCTGCCGCGCATGCTGCTGCGGCCGCAGCCGGGTTTCTCGCTGCTGCAGCCTCGCTCCCATTGCCCGCGCTGTAAAACGCCCGTGCGCGCCGCCGACCTTATTCCCCTGCTTGGCTGGCTGAGGCTGCGTGGCCGCTGCCGCAACTGCCGTCGGCCCGTTTCATGGCATTATCCCGCCACCGAACTGGCCGCTCTATTGATAAGCCTGCTGCTTGCCCTTTGGCTGCCGTGGCGCGCGCTGCCGGCGGCGCTGATGATGAGCGGTTTTCTGCTGGCGCTGTCACTGATCGATCTGCGTAGTCAGCTGCTGCCCGATGCGCTTACCCTGCCGCTGCTCTGGCTTGGCCTGCTGTTTCAGGCGCTGGATCTTCTGCCGCAGAGCCGCCCGGCAGAGGCGATTCTCGGCGCGGCCAGCGGTTATCTGCTGTTCCGTCTGCTGGCCTGGACCTGGCGTTGCTGTCGCCATCGCAACGGGCTGGGCGGCGGCGACGCCAAACTGCTGGCGGCGCTCGGCGGCTGGCTGGGCTGGCAGCGGCTCCCGCTGCTGCTGCTGATCGCCGCCAGCGCCGGTTTGCTCGCCGCGCTGCTGGCGCGCCTGTTATACAAGCGCGTGCTGCATCTGCCCTTGCCTTTCGGACCCTGCCTCGCGCTGGCGGGCGAAGCGCTGCTGCTCTGCGACCTGAAGTAACGCCCCGACCAGCCGCGTTTTGCGTTGCGCCTCGCACTGCCTGGCGTTCAGACCGGATTCCGTTAGGCTTTTATGCCGTGGCCTGCTAACGTCACGCCCGATATCACACGTTTTCGCCCGTCGCCGATGGCGGACGAGATCGGATTCGGACGGCTCAGCCAGGCGGCAGCCTTGATGTTCAGGAGGCAACTTTTCATAATGGCCGCCAGACGCTGTTTATCTCACAGCCTGAGCCGCCTTATCCCAGGCATGCTCGCTTTCAGCATGAGTTTGCCTGTTTTAAACCGCCAGAACGCGCAGTCCGATGCAAGGCTTGCCCCATAACCGAATGATTTAAGAGCTAACTATTTATGAACAAATCAGTCGATAAGGACATCACCGCTCATACGCCCATGATGCAGCAATATCTGCGCCTGAAGGCGGAACACCCTGACATCCTGCTGTTTTACCGCATGGGCGATTTTTACGAGCTGTTCTATGACGACGCGAAACGCGCCTCGCAGCTGCTGGAAATCTCGCTCACCAAACGCGGCGCGTCGGCGGGAGAACCGATTCCGATGGCGGGCGTTCCCTATCATGCGGTTGAGAGCTATCTGGCGAAACTGGTGCAGCTGGGCGAGTCGGTGGCGATCTGCGAACAGATCGGCGATCCGGCGCTGAGCAAAGGGCCGGTGGAGCGCAAAGTGGTGCGCATCGTCACGCCGGGCACCATCAGCGACGAAGCGCTGCTGCAGGAGCGTCACGATAACCTGCTGGCCGCTATCGTGCAGAGCCCGCAGGGGTTCGGCTACGCCACGCTCGATATCAGCTCCGGCCGTTTTCGCCTGAGCGAGCCGGCGGACGCCGAAACCATGGCCGCCGAACTGCAGCGCACTAACCCGGCTGAACTACTCTATCCGGAAGATTTGCAGGCGATGTCGCTGATTGAACAGCGTCGCGGCCTGCGCCGTCGTCCGCTGTGGGAGTTTGAGATCGAAACCGCGCGCCAGCAGCTGAACCTGCAGTTCGGCACGCGCGATCTCAACGGATTCGGCGTTGAGCAGGCGCATCAGGCGCTGCGCGCTGCGGGCTGTCTGCTGCAGTATGTCAAAGATACCCAGCGCACCAGCCTGCCGCATATCCGCTCGCTCAGCATGGATCGTCAGCAGGACAGCATCATTATGGATGCCGCCACCCGTCGTAATCTGGAGATCACCCAGAACCTCGCCGGCGGCACGGAGAACACGCTGGCGGCGGTGCTGGATCGCACCGTGACGCCGATGGGCAGCCGCATGCTGAAGCGCTGGCTGCATATGCCGCTGCGCGACGCGCAGGTGATTAATCAGCGGCAGGACGCCATCGCCGAACTTCAGCCACTCAGCGATACGCTGCAGCCGGTGCTGCGTCAGGTGGGCGATCTGGAGCGTATTCTGGCGCGTCTGGCGCTGCGCACGGCACGTCCGCGCGATTTGGCTCGCATGCGCCACGCTTTTCAGCAGCTGCCGGAGCTGAACGCCTTGCTGGCCGACGTCAGGTCCACGGCACTGATCGCGCTGCGTGAGCGCATGGGCGAGTTCACCGAACTGCGCGAACTGCTCGAGGCGGCGATTATTGAGACGCCGCCGGTGCTGATCCGTGACGGCGGCGTTATCGCGCCGGGCTTTAACGCGGAGCTTGACGAGTGGCGCGCGCTGGCGGACGGCGCCAGCGACTATCTCGACCGGCTGGAGATCCGCGAACGCGAAAAGCTCGGCCTTGATACGCTCCGGGTTGGCTTTAACGCCGTGCACGGTTACTACATTCAGGTCAGCCGCGGTCAGAGCGACCATGTGCCGATTCACTACGTGCGCCGCCAGACGCTGAAAAACGCCGAGCGCTACATTATTCCCGAACTCAAAGAGTACGAGGATAAGGTGCTGACCTCGAAAGGCAAGGCGCTGGCGCTGGAGAAAGGGCTTTATGAGGCGCTGTTCGATCAGCTGCTGCCACACCTGGAGGCGCTGCAGCTTAGCGCCGCCGCGCTCGCCGAGCTGGACGTGCTGAGCAACCTGGCGGAACGCGCCTGGACGCTGAACTATTGCCGCCCGACGTTGCAGGAGAAACCCGGCATCAAAATCACCGGCGGCCGTCACCCAGTGGTGGAGCAGGTGCTGAAAGAGCCGTTTATCGCCAACCCGCTGTCGCTGGCGCCACAGCGCCGCATGTTGATCATCACCGGTCCCAATATGGGCGGTAAGAGCACCTATATGCGTCAGGCGGCGCTGATTGCGCTGATGACCTGGATCGGCAGCTTTGTGCCGGCGGAAGAGGCGATAACCGGCCCGCTGGATCGCATTTTTACCCGTATCGGCGCGGCGGACGATCTGGCGTCGGGCCGCTCGACCTTTATGGTAGAGATGACGGAAACCGCCAATATCCTGCACAACGCCACCGAGCACAGCCTGGTGCTGATGGATGAGATTGGACGCGGCACCTCAACCTATGACGGCCTGTCGCTGGCGTGGGCCTGCGCAGAGAGCCTGGCCAACCGCATCAAGGCGATGACGCTGTTTGCCACCCACTACTTTGAGCTGACGACGCTGCCGGAAAAAATGGAAGGCGTCTTTAACGTCCATCTCGACGCCGTAGAGCATGGCGACACCATCGCCTTTATGCACAGCGTGCAGGAAGGCGCCGCCAGCAAAAGCTATGGCCTGGCGGTCGCGGCGCTGGCGGGCGTGCCGAAAGAGGTGATCAAGCGCGCGCGCAACAAGCTTAAAGAGCTGGAGACGCTGTCGAATAGCTCCGCCACCTCGACCATTGACGGCTCGCAGCTGCCGCTGCTGGTGGAGGAAACCTCGCCAGCCGTGGAGGCGCTTGAAGCGCTGGATCCCGACACCCTGACGCCGCGTCAGGCGCTGGAGTGGATCTACCGGCTTAAGTCGCTGGTGTAATGCAGGCGCAGGCAGGCAATCTCTCTCCCCTGCCTGCGCAGCGCACAAAAAAAAAGCGGTGGCATCAGCCACCGCTTTTTCGTACTTACAACCTTGTTAATTACTCACGAAACAGTGCTTCAATGTTGAGACCCTGCGCCTGCAGAATTTCGCGCAGACGACGCAGGCCTTCAACCTGAATCTGACGTACACGCTCGCGGGTCAGACCGATTTCGCGGCCCACATCCTCAAGCGTTGCCGCTTCATAGCCTAACAGGCCGAAACGACGCGCCAGCACTTCGCGCTGCTTGGCGTTCAGTTCGAACAGCCACTTAACGATACTCTGCTTCATATCGTCATCCTGCGTGGTATCTTCCGGACCGTTGTCTTTCTCGTCGGCCAGAATATCCAGCAGCGCTTTTTCGGAATCACCGCCCAGCGGCGTATCAACCGAGGTGATGCGCTCGTTGAGACGCAGCATACGGCTGACATCGTCAACGGGTTTATCCAGCTGCTCCGCAATCTCTTCCGCACTTGGCTCATGATCGAGCTTGTGGGAAAGTTCACGCGCGGTGCGCAGATAAACGTTCAGCTCTTTAACAATGTGAATCGGCAGGCGGATGGTACGGGTTTGATTCATGATCGCCCGTTCAATCGTCTGACGAATCCACCAGGTGGCGTACGTTGAGAAACGGAACCCACGTTCTGGGTCAAATTTCTCCACGGCGCGGATCAAGCCGAGATTACCCTCTTCAATCAGGTCAAGCAGTGCAAGACCACGATTGCTGTAGCGGCGGGCAATCTTCACCACCAGTCGTAAGTTACTTTCAATCATGCGGCGACGAGAAGGGATATCGCCTCGTAATGCACGGCGAGCGAAGAACACTTCTTCCTCTGCCGTTAACAGCGGGGAATAGCCAATCTCCCCGAGATAGAGCTGCGTCGCATCCAAAACGCGCTGCGTCGCACCCTGTGACAACAACTCTTCTTCCGCTACGTCGTTATCACTGGGTTCGTTTTCAACAAGAGCCTTCTCATCAAAAACCTCAGCTCCGTTCTCCTCGAATTCCGCATCTTCATGTAACTCGTTTACTTTCAGCGTATTCTGGCTCATAAGCGGCTCCTACCCGTGATCCCAGGGCAGAACAGCAGGGTTCTGCCGGTTTATCGCTGCGGCAAATAACGCAACGGGTTTACGGATTTCCCCTTGTAACGAATTTCAAAATGTAATCTAACTGAACTGGTTCCGGTGCTACCCATGGTAGCGATCTTTTGCCCCGCCTTAACTTCCTGTTGTTCCCGGACCAGCATTGTATCGTTGTGGGCGTAGGC
This sequence comes from Pantoea sp. Z09, assembly GCF_022394795.1. Taxonomy (NCBI): domain Bacteria; kingdom Pseudomonadati; phylum Pseudomonadota; class Gammaproteobacteria; order Enterobacterales; family Erwiniaceae; genus Pantoea; species Pantoea sp. Z09. The sequence goes on along the minus strand of NZ_CP092373.1, from coordinate 832,787 downwards.
ACTCAGATAATCATCATTGTGCTTAATGATGATCAGGTTGCCGTAACCCCGGAGCGCGTTACCTGCATACACTACCCTTCCTGATGCGGTAGCGACGACAGGTTGTCCACGCGAACCAGCGATATCGATTCCTTTGTTCCCCCCTTCAGAGGCGGAGAAGTTATCGATAATCTTCCCATCGGTCGGCCAACGCCAGCTTCCAACCGGCGTCGAACTGTTCGTTGTACTGCTAACCGTAGGCGGTGCGGCAACCACGGGGGGCGCTGTTGTCGTTGCAACATTTGTCCCTCTCGACGGCAACATTTTGCTACCAGACGAGTTACCCGAATCATCAGAATACGTAATAACTGGTTGCTGTGCAACAGGCGCTGGTTTAATTTGCGGCGCGGTCGGGACGCCGCCCTGCGTTGCGTCCGCTGCGGTGATGGCATTGCCGCCGGTAATCGGCTGGCCTGAGCCGTTGCCAACCTGCAGCGTCTGGCCGACATTCAGGCCGTACGGGGCCGGGACGTTGTTGCGCTGAGCCAGATCGCGGAAATCGTTGCCGGTAATCCAGGCGATGTAGAACAGGGTGTCGCCGCGTTTTACGGTATAAGTCTCGCCGGCGTAGCTACCTTTCGGAATATTCTGATAACTGCGATTGTACACAATACGCCCGTTTTGCGTCTGCACATTATCATTGCCGCTTACCATTGCGCCGCCGCTCGGCGCCGAAGGTACAGTGTTGTTAACCATTCCGTTTTGACGTGGTGTAGAAGGAACGCCGCCAGATGCGCTTAGCATGCCGCCGCTGCCGCCGTTATCTCCAACCTGGCTAATGGGTGCTTGTGTGTTGTCGCCTGAACTACAGCCTGCCAGCCAAAATCCAACCAGAGAAAGCGCCGCCAGGCGGCGTAACTGAAATATTGGGCTTCCCGTGCTCATTGTTCCCCCGTGATGGCAAACCTGAATAATGCTGTTTTGCTTACACACCAGCACAACGCTCTGTGAGGCGTAATAAAACCTGCGTAAGACGCATGAAAATGGATAGTAACAAGATCAAAAGGATGGTGCTATGAAACAGTTGTGAAGAAATACGTAGGGTAAATCTCAGGCCAGGTCGCCCTGAACCAGCGGCACAAAGCGCACCGGCTCAATAGTTTCTTCCACAATGTCGCCACCCTGACGGCGCAGGCGCTTCAGCACCTGCTGATCCTCTCCCACCGGCAGCACCATAATGCCGCCTTCATCGAGCTGCGCAATCAGCGCAGTCGGAATTTCCGGCGGGGCGGCGGTGACAATGATAGCGTCGAAGGGGCCGCGCGCGGGCCAGCCCTGCCAGCCGTCGCCGTGGCGCGTCGACACATTATGCAGATCGAGCTGTTTAAGGCGGCGTTTCGCCTGCCACTGCAGACCCTTGATGCGTTCGACCGAGTAAACGTGGTCCACCAGGTGCGCCAGAATAGCGGTCTGATAGCCGGAACCGGTGCCAATCTCCAGCACGCGCGAATGGGGTTGCAGCGCCAGCAGCGCGGTCATGCGCGCCACCATATAGGGCTGGGAAATGGTCTGGCCGGAACCGATAGGCAGCGCCACGTTGTCCCAGGCTTTATGCTCGAAGGCTTCATCGATAAAACGCTCGCGCGGCACCTCCGCAATGGCCTTTAACAGGATCTCATCGTGGATGCCCTGCTGGCGCAGCTGCTCCAGCAGCGCTTCGATACGCCGGTTCACCATACGAGATCGACCTCCGATTTCGCCAGCCAGTCAATCAGCACCTCCTGCGCGCCGTGGGCGGTCAGGTCGACGTGCAAAGCGGTCACGGAGACGTAGCCCTGATCCACAGCGGCGAAGTCGGTATCGGGACCGGCGTCGAATTTTTCGCCTGGCGGACCAATCCAGTAAAGGGTATTGCCGCGCGGATCCTGCTGGGCGATCACCTGATCGGCGGGATGACGGCTGCCGCAGCGCGTCACGCGGATGCCTTTGATCTCCTCCAGCGGCAGATCCGGCACGTTGATATTGAGAATGCGTCCGGTGCGCAGCGGCTCGCGCGTCAGTGCCTGTAGCAGCGCGCAGGTAACCGCCGCCGCCGTTTCGTAGTGCTGCTGGCCGTTGAGCGACACCGCCAGCGCGGGCAGGCCGAGGTGACGCCCTTCCATCGCTGCGGCCACCGTGCCGGAGTAGATCACGTCGTCCCCCAGATTGGGGCCGGCGTTAATGCCGGAGACCACAATGTCGGGGCGCGGCTGCATCAGCGCGTTAACGCCGAGGTAGACGCAGTCGGTCGGCGTGCCCATCTGCACCGCAATATCGCCATTTTCATGAGTAAAGGTGCGAAGCGGCGTCTCCAGCGTCAGCGAGTTAGAGGCGCCGCTGCGATTGCGATCGGGCGCGACCACCTGCACCTCAGCGATACGACGCAGCGCTTTCGCCAGCGTCTGAATGCCCGGCGCATGGATCCCGTCATCATTACTCAGCAATATCCGCATCGTCACCTTCCTGTTGCAGAAGTTCCCGAATCACGCTGGTGGCGAAGCTACCTGCCGGTAACCAGAACTGCATCTCCAGCGTGACGTCGTCCCACCAGCTCCAGCGCAGATCGCGCGGCACCACCAGCATGGCGCGCCGCGCCGCATCCACACGCTCTCGCTCAAGCAGTGTAACCAATTCTGCTGCGCCCGCCAGAGATTGCTGCTCAAAGGCGAGCGCCTCCGCCTGCGGGCCGGGTTCGCCGCGTCCGGGCAGCGGCGCGGTAATGCGCAGCTCATGACCGTCGACGCGCGCCTGTAGCGCCTCAAGCTCATCCGCCTGAGCAACAAACCAGCTGCCGCGACCGGCTAGCTGCAGCGCGTCGCCCGCCATCACCTGCGTCAGCGAGCCCTGCTGCTGCAGGCGCGCACTGGTAACCTGGTTGAACAGCGCGCTGCGCGCCGCCGAGAGGATCAGGCTGCGCTTGTTGCGATCGCGCAGGCTGATTTCGCCGCGTGCCCATTGCTGCGCCATGGTCAGGTTATTGCCGCCGCGCCCGAAGCGCTGCGTGCCGAAATAGTTGGGCGCGCCGGCGTCGCGGATTAACGCCAGGCGCGACTCCACCGCCTCGCGATCGCTGATATGACGCACCACGAGGCGAAAGGCGTTGCCCGCCAGCGCGCCGATGCGTAGCTTGCGCTTATGCCGCACCGCTTCAAGGATCTCGACTCCTTCCAGCGCAAAAGCGCTCAGGTCGGGCATCGCGTTACCCGGCATACGGAAGCAGAGCGTCTGCTCGGTCACCGCATGACGGTCTTTCATGCCGGCGTAGCTCATATCGCGCTGATGCACGCCGAGGAATTTCGCCAGCGCCTCTGCTACGAAGCGAGTATTGGCGCCGGTTTTACGGATGCGCACCAGCAGATGCTCGCCCTCGCCGTCGGCGCCGTAACCGAGATCTTCCACCACCACGAAATCTTCCGGGTTGGCTTTGATGGCGCCGCGCGCGGTCGGTTTGCCGTGCAGAAAAGCCTGGTTCTCCAGCATCATGCCGCGTCCGCCTTCAGCAGCAGCGCCACCGCTTCGCAGGCGATGCCTTCGCCGCGTCCGGTAAAGCCCAGCTTCTCGGTGGTGGTCGCTTTCACGTTGACCTGATCCATATGGCAGCCGAGATCTTCGGCGATATTGACGCGCATCTGCGGCACGTGCGGCAGCATCTTCGGCGCCTGGGCGATGATCGTGACGTCGACGTTGCCGATGCGGTAGCCCTTCGCCGTGATGCGCCGCCAGGCTTCGCGCAGCAGGCCGCGGCTGTCGGCGCCTTTGAAGGCGGGATCGGTATCGGGGAACAGCTTGCCGATATCGCCCATCGCCACCGCGCCCAGCAGCGCGTCGGTCAGCGCATGCAGCGCCACGTCGCCGTCGGAATGGGCGATAAACCCGTGCTCAAACGGGATCCGCACGCCGCCAATCACCAGCGGACCTTCGCCGCCAAAAGCGTGAACGTCAAAACCGTGACCGATACGCATCATGCGCTCTCCTTTAACTGAATCTGGGTTAAATAAAATGCCGCCAGCGCCAGATCTTCCGGCCGGGTGACTTTAATGTTATCGCTGCGCCCGCTGACCAGCAGCGGATGATAGCCGCAGTATTCCAGCGCAGAGGCTTCGTCGGTAATGGTCGCCCCTTCCGCCAGCGCGCGCGTCAGGCAGGCGGTCAGCAGCTGATGGGGGAAAAACTGCGGCGTCAGCGCGTGCCAGAGATCGTCGCGCTCGACGGTATGGGCAACGGCGGCGACGCCCGGCTCGCCGCGCTTCATGGTGTCGCGCACCGGCGCCGCCAGAATCGCGCCGACATGGCTGGTTTCCCGCACCTGCAGCAGGCGCGCAAGGTCGTCGGCGTGCAGGCAGGGACGCGCGGCGTCATGCACCAGCACCCAGCTCGCGCCCTGCGCGGCGCGTAGTCCCGCCAGCACCGACTCCGCGCGCGTCTCGCCGCCGGTCACGCTGATGACGCGCGGATCGCGCGCCAGCGGCAGCGACGCGAACTGCGTGTCGTCCGGGCTAAGGGCGACGATGACCTGTTTAATCGCGGGATGGGAAAACAGACGTGCAATGCTGTGTTCCAGAAGCGTCTGCTGACCGATGGTCAGATACTGCTTAGGACAGGTCGCCTGCATGCGGCTGCCGATACCGGCAGCCGGCACAACGGCGATCACCTCCGCAGGGAGAGTGTGCATGTTCATGAGTTATCGTTGTTGGTTTTGCGCAGCCTGCGCGTTGCGTTTGTTCTGATCCGGCACCAGACGATAGAAGGTTTCACCGGGCTTGATCATACCCAGTTCATTGCGCGCGCGTTCTTCGATCGCTTCCGAGCCGCCATTGAGATCGTCAATTTCGGCAAACAGCTGATCGTTACGCGCTTTAAGTTTGGCGTTATTCGCCTGTTGCACCGCGACGTCTTCATTGACGCGCGTATAGTCGTGAATACCGTTTTTGCCCAGCCATAGCGAATATTGCAGCCAGCCAAGCAGCACCAGTAGCAGTAACGTCAGTTTTCCCATCCCCGCCCCCTGAAAAACGGCTCAATCATCCCATAACTTTATGCAGGACTCCACTCCAGCGGAGAAAATGGCGCGCTTTCGCGGCCGTCTGCGCAAATTCTGATTAGGATGGCGACAAGGCGGACAGGAAAATTTTTGTAACCTGCCGACGCGTTTGCACATCCGGGCGCGTCACCAGCCGGATAGAAACGAGAAGAGCAGCCAGAAAAGCGAGATGACGACAAGGGCGGTGGCGGGCGTGGTCCAGAGCAGATTGCCGCGCAGCGCCATGCTGAGCATGATGCCGATCAGCACCGACACCGGCAGCAGCGCCAGGAAAAAGGGCCAGGTATAGAGGAAGAAGAAAAGCGTGTTGGAGCCGTACAACAGGAAGGGGATCGCCAGCGCGCACCAGTAAGAGAGAAAGCCGACGATGCCGCCCGGCAGCGACGAGCGCGGCTCGTCCGGGGTGGTGTCATCTTTGCGGGCCAGCATAGGGGTAACGTTCTGCATAGAGATCCTGTTGACGCTGAGGCGGCAAACCAACCTCGATTTGCCGCTTGTCTGTTCAGGATCCGATGATATCGCGGCGGCGCAGCAGGTCTAACAATTGGCCGGTCAGTTTTGTAACCAATTGTTCGCCCGCTAAGCGTATTTCCGGCTGCTCCGGCGCCTCGTAGACGCTGTCGATGCCGGTAAAGTTGCGCAGCTCGCCCGCGCGCGCCTTTTTATACAGGCCTTTGGGATCGCGCGCTTCGCACACCGCCAGCGGCGTGTCGACAAACACCTCGATAAAGCGCGCCTCCGGCAGCATATCGCGCACCATCTGACGTTCGGCGCGGTGCGGCGAGATAAAGGCGGTGAGCACCACCAGCCCCGCATCCACCATCAGCTTCGCCACTTCGCCGACGCGGCGGATATTCTCTTTTCTGTCCGCGTCGCTAAAGCCCAGGTCGCGGCAGAGGCCGTGCCGCACGTTGTCGCCGTCGAGCAGATAGGTGCTGACGCCAAGCTGGTGCAGCGCCTGCTCCAGCGCGCCGGCGACCGTGGATTTGCCGGAGCCCGATAACCCGGTGAACCACAGCACCGCGCCCTGATGGCCGTGCTGCTGTTCACGCGCGTCGCGCGTCACCGGATGGTCGTGCCACACCACATTGTCATCGTGCTGCGCCATTACTCACCGCCCAGCAGATCGCGCGCGTTCCAGTGCGGGAAGTGACGGCGGATCAGCGCGTTCAGCTCCAGTTCGAACTCGCTGAACTGGCCCGTCTGCTGCGCCGCGCCGCTCAGCGGCTGATGGATCATGCCGGCGCCGACGGTGACGTTGCTCAGGCGATCGATAAAGATCATCCCGCCGGTCACCGGGTTCTGCTGATAGGGATCCAGCACCATGGGCTCGTCGAAGGTCACCTCCACCAGCCCGATACCGTTGAGCGGCAGCGTTTCGGCGGCGCGCTTCTCCAGCGTGTTGATCTCAACCTGGTGGATCACCTTCGCCACGCGGCCGCGCGCCTTCTTGCCGGCGATTTTAATGTCGTAGCTCTGGCCCGGCTGCAGCGGCTGCTCCGCCATCCACACCACGTCAACGGTAGCGGCCTGCACCGCGTCCAGCTCGGCAGCGCTGTCGACCAGCAGATCGCCGCGGCTGATGTCAATCTCGTCGTTCAGCACCAGGGTAATGGCTTCGCCCGCGCCCGCTTCCTGCAGGTCGCCGTCAAAGGTGACAATGCGCGCGACGCTGGACTCGACGCCTGATGGCAGCACCTTCACGCGCTGTCCCACTTTCACCACGCCAGAGGCGAGCGTGCCCGCATAGCCGCGGAAGTCCAGGTTGGGACGGTTAACATACTGCACCGGGAAGCGCATCGGCTGTGCGTCCACCACGCGCTTCAGCTCGACGGTTTCCAGCACGTCGAGCAGCGTCGGGCCGCTGTACCACGGCATGGTCTGGCTCGGCGTCGCGACGTTGTCGCCTTCCAGCGCTGACATCGGCACAAAGCGAATATCCAGGTCTTCCGGCAGCTGCGCCGCGAAGTCGAGGTAATCCTGTTTGATCTGTTCAAAGGTCTCCTGGCGGTACTCCACCAGGTCCATTTTGTTGATCGCCACCACCAGATGCTTAATGCCCAGCAGCGTCGAGATAAAGCTGTGGCGACGGGTCTGATCCAGCACCCCTTTGCGCGCGTCGATCAGCAGGATCGCCAGATCGCAGGTCGAGGCGCCGGTCGCCATATTGCGGGTGTACTGCTCGTGTCCCGGCGTGTCGGCGATAATAAATTTACGCTTCTCGGTAGAAAAGTAGCGATAGGCCACGTCGATGGTGATGCCCTGCTCGCGCTCCGCCTGCAGGCCGTCCACCAGCAGCGCCAGGTCGAGCTTCTCGCCCTGAGTACCGTGACGCTTGCTGTCGTTGTGCAGCGATGAGAGCTGATCTTCATAAATCTGACGGGTGTCGTGCAGCAGGCGGCCAATCAGCGTGCTTTTGCCGTCGTCGACGCTGCCGCAGGTGAGAAAACGCAGCAGACTTTTATGCTGTTGCGCGGTCAGCCAGGCTTCCACGCCGCCCTGATCGGCAATCTGTTGTGCAATAACGGTATTCATCTGCGTCTCCTTAGAAATAACCCTGACGTTTTTTCAGTTCCATCGAACCGGACTGATCGCGGTCAATCACGCGGCCCTGGCGTTCGCTGGTGGTAGAGACCAGCATCTCTTCGATAATTTCCGGCAGCGTCTGCGCTTCAGACTCCACCGCGCCGGTGAGCGGCCAGCAGCCCAGGGTGCGGAAACGCACCATACGCTGCTTGATCACTTCGCCAGGCTGCAGATCGATACGATCGTCATCCACCATCATCAGCATGCCGTCACGCTCCAGCACCGGACGCGGCGCGGCGAGGTAGAGCGGCACGATGTCGATATTTTCCAGGAAGATGTACTGCCAGATATCGAGTTCGGTCCAGTTCGACAGCGGGAAGACGCGGATGCTTTCGCCCTTGTTGATCTGGCCGTTGTAGTTGTGCCACAGCTCAGGACGCTGGTTTTTCGGATCCCAGCGATGGAAACGGTCACGGAAGGAGTAGATGCGCTCTTTGGCGCGCGACTTCTCTTCGTCGCGGCGCGCGCCGCCGAACGCGGCGTCAAAGCCATATTTGTTCAGCGCCTGCTTCAGCCCTTCGGTTTTCATGATATCGGTGTGCTTGGCGCTGCCGTGCACAAACGGGTTGATGCCCATCGCCACGCCTTCTGGATTGCGATGAACCAGCAGCTCGGCGCCCATCTCTTTCACGGTGCGATCGCGGAACGCGTACATCTCGCGGAACTTCCAGCCGGTGTCGACGTGCAGCAGCGGAAACGGCAGCGTGCCGGGGTAGAAGGCTTTACGCGCCAGATGCAGCATCACCGACGAATCTTTGCCGATGGAGTACATCATTACCGGATTGCTGAACTCCGCCGCGACTTCGCGGATGATATGAATGCTTTCCGCCTCTAACTGACGCAGATGGGTGAGTCTTTTTTGGTCCATGATTTTTCCTCAAGCCAGAGTGACAACGGCGGACTCGCGGGTCGCCTGCTGTGCAGAATGTTGAAACCACGCCAGTTGCTCATGCAACTTCACCACTTCCCCGATCACCAGCAGCGCGGGTGTCGGCGCGGCGGCAGCCAGCGTCTCAAGGTGTTCCAGCGTGCCGGTCAGCACCTGCTGATCCTGGCGCGTGCCGCGGCCAATCACCGCCACCGGCGTGTTGGCGGCGCGGCCGTGGCGAATCAAGCCTTCGCTGATTTCCGCCGCTTTTACCGTGCCCATATAGATCGCCAGCGTCTGACGCGCGCGCGCCAGCGACGGCCAGTCGATAGCATCGCCGTCGGCGCGGCAGTGGCCGGTAATAAACAGCACGCTCTGCGCGTGATCGCGGTGGGTCAGCGGGATACCGGCATAGGCGGTGGCGCCTGCCGCCGCCGTGACGCCGGGCACCACCTGAAACGGAATGCCCGCCTCCTGCGCCGCCTGCAGCTCTTCGCCGCCGCGGCCGAAGATAAAGGGATCGCCCCCTTTGAGACGCACCACGCGCTTGCCCTTGCGCGCCAGCTCTACCAGCAGGCGATTGGTCTCTTCCTGCGGCACCGAGTGCGCGCCGGCGCGTTTGCCCACGCAGATGCGGTCGGCGTCGCGGCGCACCAGATCCAGCACCTCGTCGCTGACCAGATGGTCATAGAGCACCACGTCGGCCAGCTGCATCACCTGCAGGCCGCGCAGCGTCAGCAGACCGCTGTCGCCGGGTCCGGCACCCACCAGAATAATTTCGCCTTCTCGGTTCGGCTCCTCCTGCAGCTCGCGCTGCAGAGTACGCGTCGCCTCGTCCACGTTGCCCGCCGACATCTGGCTGGCGAACAGGCCGTTAAAGGCGCGCTCCCAGAAGCGGCGGCGGTCAGACATGCGGCTGAAGCGCTGCTTCACGCTGTCGCGAAACGAACCCGCTACCTCCGCCATCTGTCCCAGGCTGGCGGGCAGCAGCGCCTCCAGCTTTTCGCGCAGCATACGCGCCAGCACCGGCGCGGTGCCGCTGGAGGAGATAGCGACCACCAGCGGAGAGCGATCGACAATTGACGGAAAGATAAAGCTGCACTTCGGCTGGTCATCCACCACGTTGACCAGCCGGTGACGGGCGTTGGCCTCGTCGTAAACCTGACGGTTAAGCTGGTTGTCGTCGGTGGCGGCAATCGCCAGGAAAACCGTGTCGAGCTGCGCCGCGTCGAACGCTGTCGCCAGCCACTCAATCTGCTGTTCCTGATGCAGCGCCTGCAGCTCCGGGCAGAGATCGCGCGACACCACCCGCACCTGGGCGGAAGCGCGACGCAGTAGCTCGATTTTGCGCGCGGCAACGTCGCCGCCGCCTACGACCAGTACCGGACGACCTTTCAGATCGGCGAAAAGAGGCAAGTAATCCACGATAATCCTGGCGTTGTAACCGTAATTTAACGCGACTATACGTTGCGCCCTTCTGGCAGATGAAATTACGAATTGGAATGAGTAGTTACCGAATGGAATAACGCACCAGGTAAGGTCATAACAAAATGTGCTTAACGAATGATCTGGCAAGGCTTTCAGAGCGATTCAAATTGTTTAATGGCGATCACAGTTTCATACTGAGAGGCGAAAAAATTTTGGCTTCTCGTCACAGGATGACCCACAAGGATCACAGCATGTTTGCCTTTCTCCGCCTGACCGCGCTGGCTGCGCTGTTAAATTGCGGTTTCGCTCTGCACGCCCAGGCCGCCAGCGCCGCGCCGGGAGAATTTGCCGAGCAGCAGCTTCGCCACATCGCCACTTACTTCCCTGGCCGCATGAGCGGCAGCCCGGCCGAAATGATGGCCGCCGACTACCTTCAGCAGCAGTTCGCCGCCCTCGGTTTTAAGAGTAATACCCGCCAGTTCAATACCGGCTATCGCCTGCATGAAGCCAGCGGCGAGCTGCGCTGGCATAAGGTGACGGCAACCTCGGTGATTGCCGCGCGCGCCGGCAGCGCGCCGCAGGAGATCCTGATCGTGGCGCATCTCGATACCTGGACGCCGCTCAGCAGCAGCGATGCAGAACATAACCTCGGCGGCCTGCGCCTGCAGGGCGTCGACGACAACGCCTCGGGGCTGGGGGTAATGCTGGAGCTGGCGCAGCAGCTGAGCCTGCGGCCGCTGCACTACGGTGTGCGCTTCGTGGCGCTGAGCGCAGGCGAAACTGCGCTCGGCGGCATGCAGGATTATGTGGCGCGCATGAGCGCGAAAGAGAAAAAGAACACGCTGCTGGTGGTGGATCTCAATAGCCTGATCACCGGCGATCACCTCTATTTCAACAGCGGCGGCAATACGCCGCGCGCGGTGCGCAAGCAGACCAGCGAACGCGCACTGCGTCTGGCGCAGCAGCTCGGCATCTCCGCCGCCAGTCATCAGATGAGCGCGCACGACTATAACGGCGCCAGCGCCTTCGATAAGGCGGGCTTTCCGCTGCTGGACGTGACCGCAAGCAACTGGGCGCTGGGCGGGCGGGACGGCGCGCAGCAGCGCAGCCGATCGACCCATTTCCCGGACGGCACCACGCGCCATCAGACCGATCGCGACAATCTGACTTACCTGGATCGCTGGCTGCCGGGCCGCATCTCGCTGCGCACGCGCGACAGCGTCAGGGTGCTGTTGCCGCTGCTGGGCGAGCTGACCAACCCGAAAGTATAAAGGTGTGAAACGCGGGGACGCGCTGGCCAGAGTCGGCCAGCGCGGTAACACTCAGCCTTCGTGCAGGCCGCACTCGCGCTTCAGGCCAAAAAAGCGCGTCTCCTCTTCCGCCATGCCGGGCTCCCATTTGCGCGTGGTGTGGGTGTCGCCCACCGACAAATAGCCCTCATCCCACAGCGGATGATATTTGAGGTTGTGCTGCTGCAGATACTGGTGAATCTGGCGATTGTCCCAGTCGATAATCGGCAGCACTTTGAACACGCCGCGCTGCACGCCGAGCACTGACAGGCCGGCGCGGCTGCTGGACTGATCGCGGCGCAGCCCGGCGAACCAGGTCTGCGCGCCCAGCGTCTGCAGCGCGCGGTTCATCGGTTCAACCTTGTTGATCTGGTTATACTGCTCGATGCCCTCAACGCCCTGCTCCCACAGCTTGCCGTAGCGCGCCTCCTGCCAGGCTGGCGAGGTCTCGGCGCGAAACACCTGCAGGTTGAGACCGAGCTGTTCCGTCAGCTGGTCGATAAAGCGGTAGGTTTCCGGGAACAGATAGCCGGTATCGGTCAGGATCACCGGAATATCGGGCTGCTGACGCGTCACCAGATGCAGCGACACCGCCGCCTGAATGCCGAAACTCGATGAGAGCACAAAGGCGCCCGGCAGGTTCTCCAGCGTCCAGCTGACGCGCTCCTCCGCCGACTGTTTCTCCAGCTGCGCATTGGTGGCCGCTAACGCCAGCGTGCGCTCGACTTTGTTCATGTCACTCAGTGCTGCGAGGTCGAACTGACTCATACTGCCTCCGAATCCCAGAAGTCACGTGCCGGATCGATCACCGGCTTGACGATGCCCGCGCGGATCGCGAAGTCGCCGAAGCCTTCCGCGCCGTGACGCTCCTGCGCCCAGCGGCCTACCAGCTCGTCGATGCTGGCGAGGATCTCGCTTTCGGTGATGTTCTCGCGGTACATGCGCGGAATGCGCGTGCCGATACGGTTGCCGCCGATATGCAGGTTGTAACGACCCGGCGCTTTGCCCACCAGCCCAATTTCCGCCAGCATGGCACGGCCGCAGCCGTTCGGACAACCGGTAACGCGTAGCACGATGTGCTCTTCGCCCACGCCGTGACGATGCATGATCTCTTCGACTCGGGTGACGAATGCGGGCAGAAAACGCTCTGCTTCCGCCATCGCCAGCGGACAGGTCGGGAACGCCACGCAGGCCATCGAGTTCTCGCGCTGGGCGGTGACACTCTCCATCAGGCCGTGTTCGCGCGCAATCGCCTCAATCTTCGCCTTTTCGCTCTCCGGCACGCCGGCGACAATCAGGTTCTGGTTAGCGGTCAGGCGGAAGTCGCCCTGATGCACGCGCGCGATCGCCGCGATGCCGCTTTTCAGCGGACGATCCGGGTAGTCGAGCAGGCGGCCATTTTCGATAAACAGCGTCAGGTGCCACTTTTTGTCGATGCCTTTGATCCAGCCGATACGGTCGCCGCGCGTGGTAAATTCATACGGGCGAATCGGTTCGAAGGTCAGGCCGGCGCGCTTCTCCACTTCCGCCTTGAAGGTTTCGACGCCGACGCGCTCCAGCGTGTATTTAGTCTTGGCGTTTTTACGATCGGTGCGGTTGCCCCAGTCACGCTGGGTGGTCACCACCGCCGCCGCCACCTCCAGCGTCTTATGCAGCGGCAGATAGCCGAATTCGCTGGCGGTGCGCGCATAGGTCGCTTTATTGCCGTGTTCGATAGACAAACCGCCGCCGACCAGCAGGTTAAAGCCGATCAGCTTGCCCTTCTCCGCCACGGCGATGAAGTTAAGATCGTTGGCGTGCAGATCCACGTCGTTGTGCGGCGGGATCACCACGGTGGTTTTAAACTTGCGCGGCAGGTAGGTCTCGCCGAGGATCGGCTCCTCATCCGTGGTCGCTACCTTCTCTTTATCCCACCAGATTTCGGCGTAGGCGCGGGTGCGCGGCAGCAGATGCTCGGAGATCTTCTTCGCCCACTCGTAGGCTTCCTGATGCAGCTCCGACTCAACCGGGTTAGAGGTGCAGAGCACGTTGCGGTTGACATCATTGGCGGTCGCCAGCGCGTCGAGGCCCACCTCATGCAGCATCTGGTGCGTCGGCTTAACGTTCTTTTTCAGAATGCCGTGAAACTGGAAGGTCTGACGGTTGGTCAGACGAATGCTGCCGTACAGGGTTTTCTCGCTGGCGAACTTGTCAATCGCCAGCCACTGCGTCGGCGTAATGATGCCGCCTGGCAGACGGCAGCGCAGCATCATGGCGTGACGCGGCTCCAGCTTCTGCTCGGCGCGCTCGGCACGAATATCGCGGTCATCCTGCTGGTACATACCGTGGAAACGGATCAGCAGGAAGTTATCGCCGCTAAAGCCGCCGGTTAGCCCCTCGTCGAGGTCTTCCAGAATGGTGCCGCGTAAATAGTTGCTCTCTTTTTTAAGACGCTCGGCGTCAGCCAGCTTGCCTTCAACGACCAGCGGTCCAGGGTGTTTTTCGCTCATCAGTAAACGTCTCGTTGATAACGGCGCTCAATGCGCAGCTCACTTAAAAATTCGTCGGCCGTTTCACGATCCATTGCGCCGTGTTCGACCACCACATCCAGCAGCGCCTGCTCGACATCTTTCGCCATACGGTTGGCGTCGCCGCAGACATAAATATGCGCGCCCTCTTCGATCCAGCGCCACACTTCCGCCCCTTTGGCGCGGATTTTGTCCTGTACGTACACCTTCTGCTCCTGGTCGCGCGACCAGGCGAGATCGATATGGGTCAGCAGGCCATCCTTCACATACTGCTGCCATTCCACCTGATAGAGAAAATCCTCGGTAAAGTGCGGATTGCCGAAGAAGAGCCAGTTTTTGCCGCCGGCGCCGTCGTTGTCGCGCTGCTGCATAAAGGCGCGGAACGGCGCGATGCCGGTGCCCGGCCCAATCATAATCACCGGCGCGTCGGGGTTGGCAGGCAGGCGGAAGTTATCGTTATGCTCGATAAAGACGCGGATCGGCGCATCCTCTTCCAGACGATCGGCGAGATAGCTGGAGGCGCCGCCCGCGCGGGCACGGCCGTCGATGTCGAAACGCACCGCGCCGACGGTGATATGCACTTCGGTTTCGTTCTCCGCCTGCGACGAGGCGATAGAGTAGAGGCGCGGCGTCAGCGGACGCAGCAGCGCGGTCAGCTGCTCGGCGTTGAGTTCAGTCGGCGCGTTACGCACCATATCGACGATGGGAAAGGTCTGCGCGTAGTGCTGCAGCTTCGCCTTGTCGCCCGCCAGCGCCAGCAGCGTCTCATTGCGCGACAGCGCGGCGTACTGCTCGACGATCTGCGCGGTGTTGACCGTCAGCTCGAAGTGCTTTTGCAGCGCCTCGCTCAGTTGCAGGGTTTCGTTGTTGATCTGCACCGGCTCGTCGCCTTTCAGCCACAGCAGGCCCAGCAGCTCGGCCACCAGATCCGGGTCGTTTTCATACCAGACCCCCAGCGCGTCGCCCGGCTGGTAGCGCAGGCCGGAGTCGCCCAGATCGATTTCGATATGGCGCACATCCTTATCGGAGTCGCGTCCGGTAATTTTCTGGTTCAGCGCAAAGCTGGCAGAGAGCGGCGCCTCTTTGCTGTAGGGGCTGCTGTGCACTTCATTGACGCTGCCCGCGGCGGTGGCGATCGCCTGCGCCGGGGTTTCGCTCGGCACGCGCTGCTTCAGCACCTCAACCAGCGCGCGGCGCCAGCTGGCTGCCGCCTCGGCGAAATCGACGTCGGCGTCGACGCGATCCAGCAGGCGCTCTGCGCCCAGTTCCGCCAGGCGACCGTCAAAGTCTTTACCCGCTTTGCTGAAGAATTCGTAGGAGGTGTCGCCCAGGCCGAGCACCGCAAAGGCGGCGCCATCCAGCTTCGGCGCTTTTTTCGACATCAGGAATTTATGCAGCGCCACCGCCTCTTCCGGCGGATCGCCTTCACCCTGCGTCGAGGTGACAATCACCAGCAGTTTTTCCTGCGCAATCTGCTTGAACTTGTAGTCGCCGGCGTTCACCAGCTTCACGTTCAGCTTTGCCGCCTGCAGGTCGTCGCGCAGCTGTTCCGCCACGCGGCGCGCGTTACCGGTTTGCGACGCCGAGATCAGCGTAATCGCCGGGATCTCCGCCGCCGCGGGCGCGCTGGCCGCGACGCTGCCTGGCGTCTGATTGATCATTCCCCAGAAGTAGCCAGAGAGCCACGCCAGCTGGGTGGGCGAAAAATCAGTGGTTGCCGCCTGTAAGCGCGCAAGCTGCTCCGGGTTAAGCGGAAGCAGAGAACCTGGGGGTGCCTGAGTCGTCATCGCGTTAAAAATTCCAGTATCTAAAGTCCGGACGGTAAAGTAGCAGGAAGAGTTGTAGGTTACCGGCCCGTATATTAACGATTAAATACGCCTTCGACATAATTAATAACCAAAATGACTAAGTGGTTTTTTGGGTAGACCTAATCGCTAAAACTGGTATAGAAAAGGCTTATCCCTCAGCGGGTTAAAACAGGCTACGCACTGCCAGGCAGGGAAAATGATCCTTTCTGGCGTGGCGGGTGCGAAAATTCCGCATTTCAGGTAGAATTCCCCGGTTTTTAAGCCTGAGAGCCATTATGTCTACCACACTGTTTAAAGAGTTCCAGTTCGAAGCCGCGCACCACTTGCCTAACGTCCCGGCAGGGCACAAATGCGGTCGCCTGCATGGTCATTCGTTTCTGGTGCGACTGGAAATTACCGGCGAAGTGGACGCGCATACCGGCTGGGTGATGGATTTCGCCGAACTGAAAGCGGCGTTCAGCCCGCTTTATGACCGCCTCGATCACCACTATCTCAATGAGATCCCGGGTCTGGAGAATCCCACCAGCGAAGTGCTGGCGAAATGGATTTGGGATGAGATGAAGCCGCTGCTGCCGGAGCTAAGCGCGGTGATGATCAAAGAAACCTGCACCGCAGGCTGCGTTTATAAAGGCTAACGCCCGTCTGGGCTGCGGTTGACGCAGCCCGCTCTACGCTTCTTTACGCTCGCGTCATCTCTCTGTCATCTGCCGCCTCTAGGTTGTTCTCTCCTCTATTAAAGATCAAGAGAATCAACGATGAACCTGAAGCACCTTGCTGCCTTCGCGCTGCTTTTCACCGCCTCTGCCGCCGTTCAGGCACAAAACGTACTCGACTTTCCCCAGCCGGAAAACGTGCCGGATGAGTTTTACGCCGTCACCGAAATCCCGGCGGGCGGCATCATTAAATATGAGACCGACGCCAAAACCGGCTTTATCGTGGCGGATCGCTTTCAGTCGATGCCGGTGGCCTATCCGGCCAACTACGGCTCTCTGACGCAGTCGCTGGGCGGCGATAACGATCCGCTCGACGTTATCTTCTATACCCGCGCACCGCTGCAGCCCGGCACGCTGATCAAACTGCGCGCCATCGGCGTGCTGAAGATGATCGACGGCGGCGAAGTGGACGATAAGATCGTCGCGGTGCCAACCAGCAAAATCGATCCCACTTATGACGATATCAAGAGCCTGAGCGATCTGCCGAAGATCGAGCAGGAGCGTCTGCAGGCGTTTTTCCGTGTCTATAAACAACTGCCGGACGGCCGCAAAAAGGTCGAGCTGAAGGGATTTGAAGGCGCCGACGTGGCGAAAGACGAGATCAAGAAGGCGTTTGACGCTTATAAGGCGAAGCAGTAATACGGGCGGGCGGCGCGCTTCGCCGCCCTGCTCGCTGTGGTCAGGCGATATTAAGGTACTTGTGCGTCTGCATCGACAGGCGCCAGTTGCGCGCGATGCAGGTATCGATGCAGAGTTTGGTCGCCGCGTCTTTGCGGCTGATGGGCTGCAGCGCAATAATGCGCGCTTTGCTGTCGCTCAGCGTCGCCAGCAGTTCGTCCAGCGCCTCGACGTCACGCTCGCGCGCCACCGGATGCTTGATCTCGTCCGCACGCTGCAGCGCCTGCGCCAGCACATCATAGCCGCCGCGCATATTGACCTTCGGCGACACCGTCACCCAGGTGCGATCCGAGCAGTGCACTTCATGAGTGCCGCTGGTTTCAATCTGGCACTGAAAGCCGTGCGCTTCTAATGCAGTGGTGAGCGGGCGAAGATCGTAAATCGCCGGCTCGCCGCCGGTGATCACCACGTGACGCGCCGTCCAGCCCTGACGCTGGATGGTCTCAATCAGCAGCGCCGCATCGGCGTTGCCCCAGGCTTCGCTCTCCACCGTTTTGATCAGAATATCGCCCAGCGCCGTTTCCCGATCGGCTCGTTTTTCCCAGGTATGTTTGGTATCGCACCAGCTACAACCTACCGGACATCCCTGTAAGCGGATAAAGATGGCCGGGACGCCGGTGTAAAATCCTTCACCCTGCAGCGTCTGGAACATTTCGTTAATCGGGTATTGCATTACGGACTCGCTAGAAAAAAACAGGGCGCTGATTATGGCAGATTTGCCGCGCAGCTCAACCACGCGATGTGCCTTTTCTCCGGGCCACAAAAAGCAAAAGCCCCGCCAGGGCGGGGCTTTCTCTCAGGCAATGCCGTCGGCTGACGGCATCAGCAGGCGATTACGCCTGGCCTTTCACTTCTTTCAGACCGTTGAACGGCGCTTTAGAACCCAGCGCTTCTTCAATACGGATCAGCTGGTTGTACTTGGCAACGCGGTCAGAGCGGCTCATAGAACCGGTTTTGATCTGGCCTGCTGCGGTACCGACCGCCAGGTCAGCGATGGTGGCGTCTTCGGTTTCACCTGAACGGTGTGAAATCACCGCGGTGTAGCCTGCATCTTTAGCCATCTTGATCGCCGCCAGGGTTTCGGTCAGAGAACCGATCTGGTTGAATTTGATCAGGATAGAGTTAGCGATGCCTTTCTCGATGCCTTCTTTCAGGATTTTGGTGTTGGTCACGAACAGGTCGTCGCCCACCAGCTGGATTTTGTCGCCCAGCACTTTGGTCTGGTAGGCGAAGCCGTTCCAGTCTGACTCGTCCAGGCCATCTTCGATAGAGACGATCGGGTACTGTTTGGTCAGATCTTCCAGGAAGTGGGTGAACTCTTCAGAGGTAAAGGCTTTGTTGCCTTCGCCAGCCAGCACGTATTTGCCGTCTTTGTAGAATTCAGACGCCGCGCAGTCCATCGCCAGGGTGATGTCTTTGCCCAGCTCGTAGCCTGCTGCTTTTACCGCTTCCGCGATAACGGCCAGCGCTTCAGCGTTGGAGCCCAGGTTCGGCGCGTAGCCGCCTTCGTCGCCCACAGCGGT
Source organism: Pantoea sp. Z09 (assembly GCF_022394795.1). Lineage (NCBI taxonomy): Bacteria > Pseudomonadati > Pseudomonadota > Gammaproteobacteria > Enterobacterales > Erwiniaceae > Pantoea > Pantoea sp. Z09. The sequence goes on along the minus strand of NZ_CP092373.1, from coordinate 814,328 downwards.
GTTCAGGCCTTTTGACTTCAGCACTTTCGCCAGGTGATGGAAAACTTCAGAACCCATGCGGATCGCTTCTTTCACAGTGGAAGCGCCAACCGGCTGGATCATGAACTCCTGAATGTCGACGTTGTTGTCGGCGTGCTCACCGCCGTTGATGATGTTCATCATTGGCAGCGGCATAGAAAATTTGCCCGGGGTGCCGTTCAGCTCAGCGATATGCTCATACAGCGGCTGACCTTTAGAGGCCGCAGCCGCTTTCGCCGCCGCCAGAGAAACCGCCAGAATGGCGTTTGCGCCGAAGTTGGATTTGTTTTCAGTACCGTCCAGGTCGATCATGATCTTGTCGATGTTCGCCTGATCTTTCGCGTCTTTGCCTTTTACCGCATCCGCAATCGGACCGTTAACCGCAGCAACGGCTTTAGTCACGCCTTTGCCCAGGAAACGAGATTTGTCGCCGTCGCGCAGCTCCAGTGCTTCGCGAGAACCGGTAGAAGCGCCTGACGGTGCCGCTGCCAGACCGACAAAACCACCTTCCAGATGTACTTCCGCTTCTACAGTCGGGTTGCCGCGGGAGTCGATGATTTCGCGACCGATGACTTTAACGATTTTGGCCATTACGATTTTCCTCAGTACAAGTTAGTCAATCCTAAGACAAACAACGCGCGAAAAGTTCGCGCGCTGCTCGTGAAACTTACTTCGCTAAACGCTTCTGGTGATCCTGCGCGGCCTTAACAAAGCCGGCGAACAGCGGATGACCGTCGCGCGGTGTTGACGTGAACTCCGGGTGGAACTGGCAAGCCACAAACCAGGGGTGGTTCGGGATCTCGATGATCTCGACCAGCTGGTCGTCGCCAGAACGTCCGGCAATGCGCAGCCCTGCGGCTTCAATCGGCTTCAGCAGCAGATTGTTGACTTCGTAGCGGTGGCGATGGCGCTCGACGATGGTGTCGGAGCCGTAGAGCTGACGGACTTTGCTGTCCGGCGTCAGCTGGCACTGTTGGCTGCCGAGGCGCATGGTGCCGCCCAGGTCGCTGGTTTCCGTGCGCTGTTCCACGTTGCCGTTTTCATCACGCCATTCGGTGATTAACGCCACCACCGGGTATTTACAGTCTGGCACAAATTCCGTGGAGTTGGCGCCTTCCATCCCGGCGACGTTGCGCGCGAACTCCATCAGCGCAACCTGCATGCCGAGACAGATGCCCAGATAGGGCACGTTGTTTTCGCGCGCATACTGCGCGGTCATCAGCTTGCCTTCCACGCCGCGGTAGCCGAAGCCGCCGGGGATCAGGATTGCGTCGAGATCCTTCAGGATTTCAACGCCGCGCGTCTCGACATCCTGCGAGTCGATCAGCTTGATATTGACCGTGACGCGGTTTTTCAGGCCGCCGTGCTTCAGCGCTTCGATCACCGATTTGTAGGCGTCCGGCAGTTCGACATATTTGCCGACCATGCCGATGGTCACTTCGCCGCCCGGGTTGGCTTCTTCGTAGATCACCTGCTCCCATTCGGACAGGTTGGCTTCCGGCGCATTGAGGTTGAAGCGCTTGCAGATATAGTCATCCAGACCCTGCGACTTCAGCAGGCCCGGGATTTTGTAGATGGAATCGACATCTTTCAGCGAGATAACCGCTTTTTCCGGCACGTTACAGAACAGCGCGATCTTGGCGCGCTCGTTCGCCGGCACGGCGCGGTCAGAACGGCAGATCAGCACGTCCGGCTGGATGCCGATAGAGAGCAGCTCTTTAACCGAGTGCTGGGTCGGCTTGGTTTTCACCTCGCCCGCCGCCGCCATATAGGGCACCAGCGTCAGGTGCATATACATGGTGTGCTCGCGGCCAACGTCAACCGCCATCTGGCGGATCGCCTCCAGGAACGGCAGCGACTCGATGTCACCCACGGTGCCGCCGATCTCCACCAGAACGACGTCGTGACCTTCGCCACCGGCGATGATGCGCTCCTTAATAGCGTTGGTGATGTGCGGAATAACCTGAATGGTCGCGCCGAGATAGTCGCCGCGACGCTCTTTGCGCAGCACTTCGGAGTAGATACGACCCGTGGTGAAGTTGTTGCGGCGCGTCATTTTAGTGCGAATGAAGCGCTCATAGTGACCCAAATCCAAATCGGTTTCGGCCCCGTCGTCGGTGACGAACACTTCACCGTGCTGAGTAGGGCTCATGGTGCCCGGATCGACGTTGATGTAGGGATCCAGCTTCATGATGGTCACGTTCAGACCACGTGCTTCGAGAATGGCTGCGAGGGAGGCTGCGGCAATGCCTTTACCCAGAGAGGAAACGACCCCGCCGGTCACAAAAATATAATTCGTTGTCATGCTGAACCTGAGAGTTTAGGTTTAAAGACGGTGGAATAACCAGGACGGGAAAACAGTATACCGGAAACCCCTGCTAGCCACAATTGATGAATCACCGCCATCCTCCAACGCATTGCTGCGGGTAACATAGCGGATAGCGGCGCAACAAATGTTGATGCAGGTCACAACTTTTTTCTTGCGCTGAATCGAGTAAGCGTGACCGGCTATATTCTGCGCAGCGCTGGAATAATCAGCGTTTTTCGCTCGCCTTCACCTGCTGCCAGGCGGCCTCCATCTGCTCCAGCGTCGCCTCAGGCATGGCAAGTCCCTGCGCGGCGATAAGGGTTTCTACCGCGCGGAAGCGGCGCTCGAACTTATCGTTCGCCTTCTGCAGCGCGGTTTCCGCTTTACTGCCGAGATGGCGCGACAGGTTGACGGTGGCGAACAGCAGATCGCCAATCTCCTCTTCCAGCTTGTGCGGATCCACCGTTGCCTGCTGCGCCTCGTGCATCACCTCGTCAATCTCCTCGTGCACTTTATCCAGCACCGGGCCAATTGAGGTCCAGTCAAAGCCAACGTTGTGGCAGCGCTTCTGGATCTTATGGGCGCGCATCAGCGCCGGCAGCGCTTTGGGAATGTCGTCGAGCGCCGAATGCTGCGCCTTTTCCGCTCGCTCCGCGCCTTTAATCGCCTCCCAGTTTTTCAGCACCTCGGCGCTGTTTTCAACGCTGGCGTCGCCGAAAATATGCGGATGGCGCCGCTCCAGCTTGTCGCTGATGGCGTCGCAGATATCGCTGAAGTCAAAACGCCCCTGCTCGCTGGCCATCTGCGCGTAAAACACCACCTGAAACAGCAGGTCGCCCAGCTCGCCGCGCAGGTCGTCGAAGTCCTCGCGCTGGATAGCGTCCAGCACTTCATAGGTCTCTTCCAGCGTATAGGGGGCGATAGAGGCGAAGGTTTGCTCGCGATCCCACGGGCAGCCGCGTTGCGGATCGCGCAGGGTTTGCATAATGCCCAGCAGGCGATCGAGTGCGCTCATAGTCAGTCCTTGTTCAATCGGGGAGAAGAAAGCGGGGATGAGCGCGCGCCCATCCCGCAAAATCAGTGAAGACGTCGGGCGTCGATGATATCAGGCACCTGATTGAGCCGCGACAGCACGCGGCCCAGCACCTGCTGGTTGTAGATTTCAATATCCATATCGATGGTGGCCAGCTGCTTGCGGGTGTCGCTGCGGCTGGAGACGCCCAGCACGTTGACCTTCTCGTTGGCGAGAATGGTGGTGATATCGCGCAGCAGGCCGCTGCGATCGTTGGCGGTGACGCGCACCACCAGCGAGTAGCCGCTGGAGTAGCTTTCGCCCCATACCGCGTCGACGATGCGCTCCGGCGCGTGGGAGATCAGCTCCGCCAGCTGGTCGCAGTCGGCGCGGTGAATCGAGATGCCGCGTCCCTGAGTGATAAAGCCGACGATATCGTCGCCCGGAATCGGCTGGCAGCAGCGCGCGATATGGTGCATCAGGTTACCGACCCCTTCCACCACCACGCGGCCGCTCTCTTTGCGCGACGGCGGCGAGTAGCTTTTCTGCGTCAGCTGACGCAGCGCCTCGCGATCTTCCTCTTCCGCGCTCGGCTTGTTGAGCTTCGCCTGCAGGAAGTTCACCATCTGATTGAGGCGAATGTCGCCGCCGCCGATCGCCGCCAGCAGCTCGTCCAGCGAGGTGACGTTATAGCGCGGCAGCAGCAGCTTCTCCGCTTCGCGCAGGCTGATATCGAGCTGATTCAGCTCGCTGTCGAGGATCTGGCGGCCCGCGGCGATATTTTTGTCGCGATCCTGCTTGCGGAACCAGTTGTGAATTTTGGCGCGCCCGCGGCTGGTGGTGATATAGCCGAGGTTCGGGTTCAGCCAGTCGCGGCTCGGGTTCGGCTGTTTCTGGGTGATCACCTCGACCTGATCGCCCATCTGCAGCTGATAGGTAAAGGGCACGATGCGGCCGCCGATCTTGGCGCCGATGCAGCGGTGGCCGATATCGCTGTGAATATGGTAGGCGAAGTCGAGCGGCGTCGAGCCGGCGGGCAGATCCACCACGTCCCCTTTTGGGGTAAAGACGTAGACGCGATCGTCGAACACCTGACTGCGCACCTCTTCCAGCATCTCGCCGGAGTCGGCCATCTCTTCCTGCCAGGCGATCAGCCTGCGCAGCCAGGCGATGCGCTCTTCGTGGCCGGAGGCGCCGCGCGCGCTGCCGGTGCTCGGCCCCTCTTTATATTTCCAGTGCGCGGCGACACCCAGCTCGGCGTCTTCATGCATCTGCCGGGTGCGGATCTGGATCTCGACGGTTTTGCCTTTTGGCCCGAGCACCACGGTGTGAATCGACTGGTAGCCGTTCGGCTTAGGGTTGGCGACATAGTCGTCAAATTCCGCCGGCAGGTGGCGATAGAGGGTATGCACGATGCCAAGCGCGCCGTAGCAATCCTGCAGGCGCTCGGCGACGATGCGCACCGCGCGCACGTCGAACAGCTCGTCGAACGCCAGCGACTTCTTCTGCATTTTGCGCCAGATGCTGTAGATATGTTTGGGCCGGCCATAGACCTCGGCGCGCACGCCCTCTTTCACCATCTCTTTGCGCAGCGAATCAACGAAGTTCTCGATGTACTGCTCGCGGTCGATGCGGCGCTCATGCAGCAGGTTGGCGATGCGTTTGTATTCATCAGGATGCAGATAGCGGAAGCAGTAGTCCTCCAGCTCCCATTTCAGCTGACCGATGCCGAGACGGTTGGCGAGCGGCGCGTAGATGTTGGTGCTCTCTTTGGCCGCCAGCACGCGCTCATCTTCCGGCGCGTCTTTCATCTCGCGCAGGTTCATGATGCGCTCCGCCAGCTTGATCACCACGCAGCGGAAATCTTCTACCATCGCCAGCAGCATGCGGCGCACGTTGTCCACCTGCTCGGAGGCCATCGAGTCGTTGTGGATCGCTTTCAGCTGGCGAATGGCGTCCATATCGCGCACGCCGTGCACCAGCGTGACGATGCCGTTGCCGAAGGTTTCGCTCAGCTCCTCTTCGCTTACCACTTCCGCATTCGCCAGCGGGAAAATCAGCGCGGCGCAGGAGCTTTCGATATCCATGCTGAGCATCGAGAGGATCTCCACCATCTCAATGCCGCGCCACAGCAGCAGCGACTGCTCGGGATGATCCTGCGTCTGGGCTTCGCAGTAGCGCCAGGTCTCAGCGATGCGTTCACATGATTGCGGGTTGGCAATGCCAAGACTGGCGATCCACTGATCGAGAGCGAACTCCCCTGCCGTATTTAAATGCGCACTTCTGACCGCAACCATATCCTCTCCTGCCACAGCAGCATTAATTGCCGCTTATGTTTTGCTGAACAGCACCATGGATTCGAGATGACGGGTATGAGGGAACATATCCAGCATCGCGACCCTTTCCAGATGGTAGCCCGCCGACAGCAATGTCTGGCTGTCGCGAGCAAGCGTTGTGGGATTACACGAAACATAGACCACGCGCGTCGGCGCAAGTTTAACCACATGCGCCATCACGCCCGCCGCCCCGGCGCGCGCCGGATCGAGCAATACCTTGTTAAATCCCTGCGCCGCCCACGGCTGACGCGTAACGTCTTCCTCCAGGTTGTGCTGGAAGAAGCGGACATTTTTAAGATTATTCAGCTGCGCATTATACGCTGCCTGCCGCACTAATGCTGCAACACCCTCCACACCCACTGCATTTTGTACGAATTTTCCTACAGGGATCGTAAAGTTTCCCATGCCGCAAAAGAGATCGAGCACGCGATCGTCCGGCTGCAGATCGAGCCACGCCATCGCCTGCGCCACCATCTGCTGATTGACCGCGTCGTTGACCTGAATAAAGTCCTGCGGGCTAAAGGTCAGCCGCACCTCGCCCGAATGGTAAAACGGCTCGCTGCCGCGCACCTTTTCCAGCGCCTCGCCGCCGTCGAGAAACAGCATCAGGCTCCTCTCATGCGAAAAGCGTTCCAGTTTTTCACGATCCTCGGCGTGCAGCGTGTCGAGATGACGCAGCACCATCAGCGGGCCGTTATCCGCCAGCACCAGCTCGACGTGCCCGAGCCGGCTGGCGCCCTTCAGCGCGCTGAGGCAGTCGCGCAGCGGCGGCAGCAACGCCTCAAGTTCGGGCGCCAGAATGGGGCATTCGCGGATTGCCACCAGATCGTTGCTCGCCTCCTGACGAAATCCCATCTGCAGCTCGCGCGTTTTCGGCTGCCACTGCAGGCCGAGCCGCGCGCGGCGGCGGTAGCCCCACGTCGGTCCGGCGATAATCTCGTCCACCGCCACGGTGCGCTGCGCCGTCTGGCTCAGCATGCGCGACAGCGCCGCCGCCTTGCTGCGCTGCTGCAGCGGCTCGGCGGCGTGCTGCTGCTGACAGCCGCCGCAGCGGGTAAAGTGCGGGCAGCGCGGCGTGACGCGCTCCGGGCTGGTGCTGAGCAGCCGCGTCGCCTTGCCGCGCGCGTAGTGGCGCTTCTCCTCCACCAGCGTGACCTCCGCCCGTTCGCCGGGCAGCGCGCCGCTGATAAACAGGGCTTTGCCCTGATGCCGAGCCACGCCCTGGCCAAAGGGATCGAGTTCATCGACGGTAACGGTGATGCGTTGCTTAGTCGTCACGCGCTGTTTTGCGGAGTAAAATTGCGCCATAGTGTTCACTGTTCTCAAAAAATTCAGCGTGTACGCGCCAGAGCGCGTCACAGGGATAACGGGCTTGCAAAAGCCGGCGACTATTATGACGAAATACAGCCTGCGGGCGCGAATGATGATTTTAATTCTGGCGCCGACACTGATGATCGGCCTGCTGCTCAGCTCATTTTTCGTGGTGCACCGCTACAACGAACTCCAGCGCCAGGTGATTGACGCGGGCGCCAGCATTATCGAGCCGCTGGCGGTCTCCAGCGAATACAGTATGACCTGGCACGACCGCGACGCCATCCGCGCGCTGGTCAGCCTGCTGCACCGTCGCCACTCCGATATTGTCCGCGCCATCTCAATATTCGACAACAATAACCATCTTTACGTCACCTCGAATAACAACCAGAACCTGAGCCTGCTGCAGCAGGAGGATATTCGCGCGCTGCCGGATGAGGTTTCAATGGAGCGCCACGGCACGCTGCTGATCCTGCGCACGCCGATCACCTCGGAGCGCTACGCCATAGACGAACTGCCCAGCGTCGACACCAAACCGGCGGGCAATCCGCTCGGCTACGTGGCGATTGAGCTGGATCTGCAGTCGGTGCGCCTGCAGCAGTATAAAGAGGTGTTTGTCGCCACCCTGATGCTGCTGTTTTGTCTCTGTATCGCCATGCTGTTCGCCTATCGCCTGATGCGCGACGTTACCGGTCCGATCCGCAATATGGTCACCACCGTCGACCGCATCCGCCGCGGCCAGCTCGACAGCCGCGTCGAGGGCTACATGCTGGGCGAGCTGAGCATTCTGAAAAACGGCATCAACGCCATGGCAATGTCGCTGACCGCCTACCATGAAGAGATGCAGCACCATATCGATCAGGCGACCTGGGATCTGCGGGAAACCCTGGAGCAGCTGGAGATCCAGAACGTCGAGCTGGACCTGGCGAAAAAGCGCGCGCAGGAAGCGGCGCGCATTAAGTCGGAGTTTCTCGCCAATATGTCCCATGAGCTGCGCACCCCGCTCAACGGCGTGATCGGCTTTACCCGCCAGATGCTAAAAACCTCGCTGGGCACCACGCAGCGCGACTATATGCACACCATCGAGCGCTCGGCTAATAACTTACTCAGCATTATCAATGACGTGCTCGACTTCTCTAAGCTGGAGGCGGGCAAGCTGGTGCTGGAGTCAATCCCCTTCCCGCTGCGCGCCACGCTGGACGAAACCATTGTGCTGCTGGCGCCGTCGGCCCATGACAAAGGGCTGGAGCTGACGGTGCTGTGCGACTGCAGCGTGCCGGATAACGTTATCGGCGATCCGCTGCGCCTGCAGCAGATCCTGATCAACCTGCTGGGCAACGCCATCAAGTTTACCGAGCGCGGCACCATCGATCTGCGCGTCGAGCAGCGCGCCGTCAGCGCCACGCGCGTCGAGCTGGAGATTCAGGTGCACGACTCCGGCATCGGCATTTCCGAGCAGCAGCAGACGCAGCTGTTTCAGGCCTTTCGCCAGGCGGACGCCAGCATCTCCCGCCGCCACGGCGGCACCGGGCTGGGGCTGGTGATCACCCAGAAGCTGGTCAGCGAAATGGGCGGCGAAATAACCTTCCACAGCCGGGTTAACGAAGGATCGACCTTCTGGGTGCGGATACAGCTCGATCTCAATCCCAACGCGCCGACGCTGCCGCGCGCCCTCGACGCGCTGTCGCGTTCGCGCATGGCCTATGTAGAGGCGCACGCTGCCTCTGCCGATGCGGCGCTGAAGATGCTGCGCGTCACGCCGCTGCAGGTAGAGTACAGCGAAACCCTCTCCGGGCTGCGCGAGCCGCACTATCCGCTGCTGCTGGTGGGGCTGCCGATTGATATCACCCAGCACGAACTGCTGGACGACGCCTTTATCGACGCCCTGCTGAACCGCGCCGACTGCGTGCTGCTGGCGCTGCCGAGCGCCATGATGCTGCTGGCGGATCGGCTCAAGGTGCGCGGCATCCACGGCTGCCTCACCAAACCGGTCTCCACCACACGTCTGCTGCCGCTGCTGGCGGATCTGCACACCCGCCAGCGCAACGAGCTGCCCAACGGCGCGCGCCTGCCGCTGCGGGTGATGGCGGTGGATGACAACCCCGCCAACCTTAAGCTGATCGGCGCGCTGCTGGAGGAGCAGGTGCAGCATATCCTGCTGTGCAACAACGCCGAGCAGGCGATCGCCGCCGCGCGCGTCCAGCCGCTGGATATCATTCTGATGGATATTCAGATGCCGGAGATCGACGGCATCCGCGCCAGCGAAATCATTCGCGGCCTGCCGCTGCACGCCAACACGCCGATTGTGGCGGTGACGGCGCACGCCATCGACGGCGAACGCGAACACCTGATCAAAGCGGGGATGAACGACTATCTGGCGAAGCCGATCGACGAAAGCCGGCTCAGCCAGCTGCTGGCGCGCTACAGCCCGACGCTGCCGGCGATCGCCACGCCGGTGCCTGCGGTGTCGCCGTCGCTCGACTGGGAGCTGGCGCTGCGTCAGGCGGCGAATAAACCCGATCTGGCGCGCGACATGCTGAAGATGCTGCTCGACTTTCTGCCGGAGGTGCATGAGAAGCTCGACGCCTTTATCGCGGCAAAAGAGGTGCAGGGGCTGCGCGAGATCATCCACAAGCTGCACGGCAGCGCCAGCTACAGCGGCGTGCCGCGCATGAAGCAGCTCTGCCGTCAGCTGGAGAAGAACCTGCGGCAGAGCAGCGATATCGACGATCTGGAGCCGGAACTGCTGGAGCTGCAGGACGAAATGGAGAACGTGGCGCGCGAGGCGCGGCGGTTACTGGGTGAAAGCTAAAGAGAAGAAAAAAGCGAGCGGCGACAGGCCACACAAAGAGCGTGCCGCCGCCGCATCGCAGCAGCAGTGGCGGCAGGCTAACGCCGCGGCGCTGGCCGAACTCAACCGCATCACGGAGGCGCACGGTTTACTCTCGGACCAGCACCGCCTGTTTTAACGCGCGGCGGCTTTCGGCCGCCACACCCACAGCGCCGCAATCGCCAGCGCAAACAGCGCGCCGAAGCCGACGCCGGTCGCCACCGCGGGCGCGCCCGCCTTCACCGCCAGCGTGTAGAGCCCCAGCATCGTCAGCATGGCGATATTCTCGCCAAAGTTCTGCACCGCAATCGCATTGCCCGCGCCGACGCTGGCTTTGCCGCGCGCCTGCAGCACGGCGTTAAGCGGCACCACGAAAAAGCCGCCCAGCGCGCCCGTGACGATCAGCAGCAGATACGCGCTGGTCAGAGAATGCTGCATCGAGAAGATCACCACCATTACGCCAATCAGCACGCCCGCAGGCATACAGCGCCGCACCGTCTCCAGCGTCACCAGCTTCGCCGCTGCGCCCGCGCCGAACACGATACCGATCGCCACCATGGCGTTGAGCGTGGTCGGCGTGGCGTTGTCGCTGATGCCAAGCGCCACCGGCACCCAGAGCACCAGCAGGAAGCGCAGCGTCACGCCCGCGCCCCAGAACAGGCTGGTGCCGAGAATAGAAAAGCGCGTCTCGGCGTTATGCCACAGCGCGGCGCAGGCGCGGTAAAAACTGCGCAGCATCGCGCCGGGATTCCAGCTCTGACCGGGACGCGCCGCCACTAGCGCCGGAATAAAGAGGTTCGCCACCACCGCCACCGCGTAGGTCAGCGCGCAGATCGCCAGCGCCGCCATCAGGCTCCAGTCGGCGAGCACGCCGCCCGACACCGAGCCGAGCAGAATAGCGGCGATAGTAGAACTCTCCATCATGCCGTTGGCTTTCACCAGCTTCTCGCCGGAGGTCAGCTCGGTCAGGATGCCGTACTTGGCGGGCGAGTAGGCCGCCGCGCCGACGCCCACCAGCGTATAGCCGACGAAAGGATCGAAGCCGAAGCAGATCAGCAGCGCGCCCAGCAGCTTCAGGCTGTTGGCGAACATCATCACCCGCCCCTTGGCGAAGCTGTCCGCCAGCTGGCCGACAAAAGGCGCCAGCAGAATATAGGCGGCGACGAACAGCATCTGCATCACCGGCTGGCTCCAGTCGGGATAGCGTTCGCTTTTCAGCAGCGCCAGGGTGGCGAACAGCAGCGCGTTGTCGCCGAAGGCGGAGAAAAACTGCGCGCCCATTACCGCCAGCATGCCGCGCGAACGCAGAGACGTCTCCTGCTGCGTATTGATGCCGTTCATGCCTGCTCCTCTTCCGCCATTTTTTTCAGGCTGACGTAGTCCGGTTTGCCGCTGCCCAGCATCGGCAGCGGTTTCATGACGCGAATGTCGCGCGGCACCGCCATCTCCGGCGCGCCCAGCTCGCGCGCCGCCTTCTGCAGCGCGTCGCGCTTCAGCTCACCGTCGGTGGTGAACAGCACCAGCGCCTCGCCGCGGCTGCCGTCGGCGCGCAGCGACGCCGCGTGCTGGCTCTCCGGCGAGGCCTTCAGGGCGATCTGCTCGACGCTCTCCAGCGACACCATCTCGCCGGCGATCTTGGCGAAACGTTTGGCGCGCCCCTGAATCTGACAGAAGCCGCCTTCGTCAAAGGAGACGATATCGCCGGTGTCATACCAGCCCGCCTCAAGCTGCCCTTCGCCATTGTCGGCGGCGGGCGCTTCCAGCACGCCGGGCTTTTCGACGCGCAGATAGCCGTTCATGATGTTCGGCCCGCGCAGCTGCAGGCGTCCGCCCTGCTCGATGCCTTCGACCGACATCAGACGCGAATCCATACCCGGCAGAATGCGGCCGACAGTGTGCGCCTTCGCCGCCATCGGCACGTTGATCGCCACCACCGGCGCGCATTCGGTCACGCCGTAGCCTTCAAGGATGCGTATGCCATATTTCTCCATGTAGATCTGGCGCGTCGCCTCCTGCAGCTTCTCCGCGCCCGCCACCACGTAGCGCAGGCGGGCAAAGTCATAAGGCGCGGCAAAGCGCGCGTAGTTGCCGAGAAAGGTCGAGGTGCCGAACAGCACGGTGCAGTTGCGGTCGTAGACCAGCTCCGGCACGATGCGATAGTGCAGCGGGCTGGGATAGAGAAACACCTGCGCGCCGGTCATCAGCGGCGTGAACAAACCGACCGTCAGGCCAAAGGCGTGGAACAGCGGCAGCGCCGACATAAATTTGTCGCGCGGGGTAAAATCCGCCACGGTGCGGATCTGCTCGACGTTCGCCAGCAGGCTCTTATGCGAATGCACCACCCCTTTGGGATGGCCTTCCGAGCCGGAGGTAAACAGCACCATTGCCGCCTCTTCCGGCTGGCGCGCCAGCTGCGCGCGACGCGGCAGCAGCAGATGCGCGAGGATCCAGAGCTTGTCCTGCGTCGTCACGCTGTCGCGCAGATCCTCCAGATAGATCCACTCCACCTCGCTCAGCCCCTGCGGCAGATGCCAGAGGTTGCCCTTCTCGATAAACTGGCGCGAGGTGAAAACGGTTTTCACCTGCGACGCGGTCAGCGCCGCGCGCATGCCATTGACGCCGGCGGTGTAGTTAAGCATCGCCGGGACGCGGCCGCGCAGCGAGGCGCCGAGGATCGCCGCCGCGGTCACCGTGGCGTTGGGCAGCAGCAGGCCGACGATCTCCCCCGGCTGGCTGTAGCGTTCGAGGATGCGCCCGACGCCGAGCGCCTTTTTCAGCAGCCCGGTGTAGCTGTCGGGCTGCATATTGACGTCTTCGATGCAGGGCTTGAACGCGCCGTAGCGGGCGCGGGCGTTGAGGAAGGCCTCATAGAGGGTTTCGCGCGGGCGCACCGCCATACGCGCCTCCATCATCACGTGGTGCAGGTGCTCGCCCGCCAGCTGGCGGCGGTCGCGCGCGCGTTTCGCCTCCGGCATCGGAATGCGCGTCGCGGGCAGGATGGTCAGGGTGATGCGGGGAAACAGACGGCGCTTAAAGACACCGCCCAGCCGGCCAAACGGGGTATATTCCGCGCCTTCGATGCGCATCGGCACCACGCTCGCCTGGGATTTGGCGGCGACGAACCCGGCGCCGCTGTAGATCTTCATCAGCGATCCGGTGACGGTAATGCGCCCTTCCGGGAAGATCACCACCGGACGGCCGCTGTCGATCAGCCGCACCAGCTGTTTGATCGCCATTGGCCGCGTGGGATCGAGCGGCACGAAGTCGATCAGCGGCTTCACCAGCCGCATATACCACTGCTCGCTAACAGAGGAGTAGACCGCGAAAACCGGCCTGATCGGCAGGAACAGCGCCAGCAGCGCGCCGTCGAGAAAGGACATATGATTGGGCGCGATCAGCACTTTGTCCTGATGCAGCGCGGCGGCGTCGCCGCGCAGCTCTACCCGCCACAGCAGGCGGCAGACCAGACGTAAAAATGTAAACAACATGCCAGCTCCATAGCATCGCTAAAAGGTTCCTAACGATGCAGGATCTGGCGTCGTTCGACAAGCGCCAGCGCGAGAATTAGGGCGTCATTTGCCAGCCGCCGCCGAGCGCGGCGATCAGCGCCACGCTGGTGACCCACTGCGTGCTCTGCAGGCTCAGCAGGCTCTGCTGGGCGCTCAGGCTGCTGGCCTCGGTGGTGGCGACGTCAAGGTAGTCGATCATCCCCGCCTCATACTGGTTGCGCGTGACGCGCGCCGATTCGCGTGCGGCATCGGTGGCGCGCTGCTGCGCATCCATCTCGCTGGTGAGGGTGTTCAGCTCCACCAGATCGTCCTCGACTTCCTGCATCGCCGTCAGCACCGCCAGGCGATAGCTGGCGACGCTGGCGTCATACGCGGCGCGCGCCTGATCCACCTTCGCCGAGGTGGCGCCGAAGTCGAGCAGCGTGCCGCTCAGATCGGGGCCGAGCGACCAGACGCGATAGGGCAGCGAGAAGAGATTGTGCAGCGCCGAGGCGCTGGTGCCGCCGCTGGCGCTCAGCGTCAGGTCAGGATAGTAGCCGGCGATGGCCACGCCGACCGCGGCATTGGCGGCGGCGACGTTGCGCTCGGCGTAGGCGATATCGGGCCGGCGCTGCAGCAGCTGCGACGGCAGCGCCTGCGGCACCTGCGGCAGCGACGCCGTCAGCGGCGCCGCCGGCAGGCTGAATTCAGCCGGGGTTTTGCCCAGCAGCAGCGCAATGGCGTGCTCAAGCTGGGCGCGCTGCCACTGTTCGTCAAGCGCCGAGGCGCGAGCGCTCTCCAGCTGCATCTGCGCCTGCGCCAGGGTGGCGCGCGACTCGCTGCCGGCCTGATATTTGTTTTCGATCACCTTCAGATAGCGATCGTAGGCCGCCACGGCCTGCTGATAGCGCGCGATCTTCTCATCCATAATGCGCAGCTGAAAATAGTCCTGCGCCAGCTCCGACTGGGCGCTGAGCGTCACGTTCGCCAGTTCGGCGGCGCTCGCCTGGGCGCTGGCGGCGTTCTCCTCGCGGGTGCGGCGCAGTTTGCCCCACAGATCCAGCTCCCAGCTGGCGCTCAGCTGCGCCGAGTTGCTGTTGGTGGTGCTGCGCGCGCCGCTGGTGGTGGAGCGGGTGCCGCTGCGCGTGCCGCTGACGTCGTAGCCGAGCGTCGGGAAGAGCGCGGCGCGCGACTGCGCCGCCAGCGCCTGGGCTTCGCGGTACTGCGCGGCGTAGCTGGCGACGTTCTGGTTAGAGATGCTGACCTGGCGCAGCAGGCTGCTCAGGATGGGATCATGATAAACCGCCCACCACTCGCCCTTGTTCTGGTCATCCTGCGGCGTGGCACGCTGCCAGCCTTTGGCCTCTTTATAGTGCAGCGGCACGCTGGCCGAGGGACGCTGATAGTCGGGGCCGACGGCGCAGCCGTTAAGCAGCAGCAGTAAAGCGAGAGAGATTTTTTTCATCGATCAAGATTCCGCATGGCGCAAACGGCGCCACTGACGTTGGGTGGCGCGACTCAGACGGTCGAACCAGAGATAGACCACCGGCGTGGTAAACAGGGTCAGCAGCTGGCTCAGCGCCAGGCCGCCGGCAATGGCGATGCCGAGCGGGCTGCGCAAATCGGCGTCGCCGCCGCTGCCGAGCGCCAGCGGCAGCGCGCCGAAGAAGGCGGCCAGCGTGGTCATCATAATGGGACGAAAACGCATCAGGCAGGCCTGGGTGATCGCCTGCTGCGGTGAGAGCCCAAGCCGGCGTTCGGCGTCGAGCGCAAAGTCGATCATCATAATGGCGTTCTTTTTCACGATGCCGATCAGCAGGATGATGCCGATCAGGGCGATCACCGTCAGCTGGGTGTTGGTGAGCAGCAGCAGCAGCAGCGCGCCGACGCCCGCCGACGGCAGCGTGGAGAGAATGGTCAGCGGATGCACATAGCTCTCATAGAGCACGCCCAGCACGATATAGACCGCCGCCAGCGCCGCGACGATCAGCCAGGGCATGGTCGCGGTCAGCTGCGCAAAGGCGGCGGCGGTGCCGGCGAAACCGGCCTGGATGCTGGAGGGCAAGCCGAGCTTCGCCATCGCCTGCTTGATCAGCGCCTGCGCCTGTTCCAGCGAGACGCCGTCGTTGAGGTTAAAGGCGACGGTGCTGGTGGCGGACTGGCCCTGATGCGCCACCGACAGCGGCGCGTTGCCGGTGGTCAGGGTGGCGAAGGCAGAGAGCGGCACCCGATCGCCGCTGTCGTTGATGACGTAGAGCTGCTGCAGGATCGCCGGGTCGCGCGTGTAGCTGCTGTTGAGCGACATCACGACGTGATACTGATTCAGCGTGTGGTAGAGCGTCGCCACCTGGCGCTGGCTGAAGGCGTTGTTGAGCATGGTGTCGAGCATCTGCACATTGACGCCGAGGCGCGTGGCGCGATCGCGATCGATATTAATCACCACCTCCTGGCCGCCGGTTTGCGAGTCGGAATCGACGCTGTTGAGCTGCGGGATCGCCGCCAGCGCCGCCTGCACCTTCGGCGTCCAGGTGCGCAGCAGATCGAGATCGTCCGCCTGCAGGCTGTACTGGTAGCTGGCGTTGGCGCTGCGCCCGCCGATATGCAGATCCTGCGCCGCCATCAGAAACATCTGCGCGCCAGCGATATGGCTGGTCTTCATGCTCAGCCGGTTAGCCACCTCGGTGGCGGTGGCGTCACGCTGGTCGAGATCCTTTAGCCGCACAAAGAAGTTGGCGCTGTTGCGCGAGCCGAACATGCCGCTGCCCATCGAGGACATCACGCTGTCAACCGCTGGATCGGCTTGAATGATTTTGGTGAACATCAGCATTTTCGGCTTCATCGCCTGGAACGAGATGTTCTGATCGGCGCGCAGCGCGCCCATCAGCAGGCCGGTATCCTGATTCGGGAAAAAGCCCTTCTGCACCACGGTATAGAGAAACAGATTAAGCAGTACGGTGAGCAGCAGGCTGACTATCGTCAGCTTCTGGTGGCGCATCACCCAGTCGAGCCCGCGCGCGTAGGCGGCCAGCAGCGCGTTGAGCTGGTTCTCGATAAACTGATAGAGCGGATGCGGCCGTTGGCTGACGCGCGGTTTGCGCTTCAGCAGCCGCGAGCAGAGCATCGGCGTCAGGCTAAGCGAAACGAACATCGAGATCAGCAGCGACACGGTGAGCGTAATGGCGAACTCGCGGAACAGGCGGCCAACGATGCTGCCCATCAGCAGAATGGGAATAAATACCGCTATCAGCGACACCGTCATCGACAGCACGGTAAAGCTCACCTCGCGCGCGCCGCGCACCGCCGCGCGCACCGGCCCTAAGCCCTCTTCGATATGGCGCGTAATATTCTCCAGCACCACGATAGCGTCATCCACCACGAAGCCGGTGGAGATGATCAGCGCCATCAGCGACAGGTTATCGAGGCTGTAGCCAAGCAGATACATCACCGCGCAGGTGCCGATCAGCGACACCGGCAGCGCCAGCGCCGGGATCACCACCGCCTGCAGGTTGCGCAGAAAGATAAACACCACGGCGATCACCAGCAGCACGGCGATCAGCAGCGTCTCTTCGGTGTCGTAGAGCGAGGCGCGCACCCCAGGGGAACGGTCGATCACCACTTTGAGCTGCGTATCGGCGGGCAGATCTTTCTCCAGCGCCGGCAGCTGCGCCTTAATGGCGTCGATGGTGTCGAGCATATTGGCGCCCGCCTGGCGCTTGATGCCGATCATCACCGACGGCGCGGCGTTAAGGAAACCGGCCTGATACTGATCCTCCACCGAGTCGTAGACGGTGGCGACGTCATGCAGCCGCACCGCCTTGCCATCCTGATAGGTCACGATCAGATCGCGATACTGCGCCGCCTTGTCGAGCTGGCCGTTGCTGTCCACCACCCAAGACTGGCTGCTGCCCTGCAGCATCCCCTTCGGCAGGTTGGTGGTGCTGTTGGCGATGGCGCTGCGCACGGTATCCAGCGAAATGCCGTAGTGCGTCAGCTTCTGCGGCTGCAGGTCGATACGCACCGCCGGCAGCGCGCTGCCCATCAGCGAGACTTCACCCACGCCTTTGACCTGCCCCATCGCCTGCTCAATCTTGCTCTCGGCCAGATCGTAGAGTTCGCCGGGCGTGCGCGTCTCCGAGGTGAGCGCCAGCATCACGATCGGCGCGTCAGAGGGGTTGGCTTTGCGGTAGGTCGGCAGCGACTCCATGCTGCTCGGCAGCAGGCTGCGCGAGGCGTTGATCGCCGCCTGCACGTCGCGCGCCGCGCCGTTGATGTCGCGGTCCAGCTCAAACTGCAAAATAATGCTGGAGGATCCCTGCGAACTGCTGGAGGTCATTTCGGTAATGCCGGCGATCTGCCCCAGCGCGCGCTCCAGCGGCGTCGCCACCGTCGCCGCCATGGTTTCCGGGCTGGCGCCGGCAAGGCTGGCGCTGACCATAATGGTGGGGAAATCGACCTGCGGCAGCGGCGCCACCGGCAGCAGCCGGTAGCCGAGCGCGCCGAGCAGCAGGATCGCCAGCGTCAGCAGCAGCGTGGCGACCGGGCGGAAAATAAACAGCCGCGTCAGGTTCATGATTCGCCCCGCGACCGCTGCTGACGACGTTTCACCCAGGCGTTGCCGCGCTGCGCGATGGCGTCAAACCAGAGATAGATCACCGGCGTGGAGAAGAGCGTCAGCACCTGGCTGACGATCAGCCCGCCGACGATCACCAGCCCCAGCGGCTGACGCAGCTCTGCGCCCGAGCCCGACGCCAGCATCAGCGGCAGCGCGCCGAGCAGCGCTGCCATGGTGGTCATCAGAATCGGCCGGAAGCGCAGCAGGCAGGCCTGATGGATCGCCTCGCGCGGACTGAGATGCTGCTTGTTCTCCGCCTCCAGCGCAAAGTCGATCATCATAATGGCGTTCTTTTTCACGATGCCGATCAGCAGGATCACGCCGATCAGCGCAATCAGGCTAAATTCGCTGCCCGCCAGCAGCAGCGTCAGCAGCGCGCCGACCGCCGCCGACGGCAGGGTCGAGAGGATGGTTACCGGATGGATAAAGCTCTCGTAGAGAATGCCCAGCACCACGTACATGGTGAGCAGCGCGGCGAGGATCAGCCACAGCGTATTGCCGGTGGCGCTCTGGAAGGCGGAGGTTTCGCCCTGGTAGCGCAGCGTGATGCTCGACGGCATCTGCAGCTGCTGCTGCACCTCGGCAATCGCCTTCTGCCCATCCTCCAGCGAGTAGCCGCTGTTGAGGTTAAAGGAGATCATCACCGCCGGGAACTGATTGAGCCGCATATGCATCAGCGACCCGGCGCGCTGGTGAATGGTGGCGACCGAGGTCAGCTTCACCATGCCGCTGCTGGTGCTGTCGCTGGCGGAGGTTGACGTTGAGGACGACGTTGAGGTCGAGGTCGAGGTCGAATCGGAGGTTGAGGACGAACTCGACGACGTGCTGTCGCTGGTGGCGGGCTGCAGATAGACATCCTCAAAGGAGGCGGGCGACTGCTGATAAGCGGGCGCCACCTCCAGCACCACGCGATACTGGTTCGACTGGGTGAAGATGGTCGACACCAGACGCTGGCCAAAGGCGTTGTAGAGCGCGGTATCCACGTCCGAGGCGGTAATGCCGTAGCGCGCCGCTTTATCGCGGTTCAGCTCGACCCAGGCAACGCGCCCCTGATCCTGCAGGTTACTCACCACGCCGTTGAATTCCGGCCGCTTTTGCAGCGCCGCCACCAGCTGCGGCGACCAGGTCACCAGGTTTTCGCTGTCGGGGTCGTCGAGGGTGAACTGATACTGGCTCGGCGTCACCTGATCGTTAACCGTCAGATCCTGCGCCGGCTGCATATAGAGCTGAATGCCCGCCACCTGGGTCGCCGCCTGCTGCAGCTGTTTGATCACCACGTCGGCCTTGTCGTCGCGCTGCTCAAACGACTTCAGATTGATTTGCAGCCGTCCGCTGTTGAGGCTGGTGTTGTTGCCGTCGATGCCGATGGTAGAGGAGACGCTCTCCACCGCCGGGTTCGCCAGCACCACCTTCGCCAGCGCCTGCTGACGCTTCGCCATTTCGCTAAAGGAGACATCCTGCGACGCCAGCGTAATGCCCTGGATCAGCCCGGTGTCCTGGGTCGGGAAGAAGCCTTTCGGCACCACCATATAGAGCAGCGCGGTCAGCGCAAAGGTGGCCAGCGCCACCAGCAGCGTCAGCTTCTGGTGGTTGAGCACCACCGTCAGCAGCCGATCGTAGCCGCGGATCAGCCGGTCGAACAGCTCACCGCCCTTGCGCGCAAAGCGCGACTGCTTCTCCGGCGGAATATGGCGCAGCAGGTAGGCGCACAGCATCGGCGTCAGGGTCAGCGACACCAGCATCGACACCAGAATCGACACCGCCAGGGTAATGGCGAACTCGCGGAACAGCCGTCCCACCACGTCACCCATAAACAGCAGCGGGATCAGCACCGCAATCAGCGAGAAGGTCAGCGAGATAATGGTGAAGCCGATCTGCTGCGACCCTTTCAGCGCCGCCTCCATCGGGGTTTCGCCCTCCTCCAGCCGCCGCGAAATGTTTTCAACCACCACGATGGCGTCGTCGATGACGAAGCCGGTGGCGATGGTCAGCGCCATCAGCGACAGGTTGTTCAGGCTAAAGCCCGCCAGATACATCACGCCGAAGGTGCCGACCAGCGACAGCGGCACCGCCACGCTGGGGATCAGCGTCGCCGCCACGTTGCGCAGGAACAGGAAGGTCACCATCACCACCAGCGCGATCGACAGCATCAGCTCGAACTGCACGTCGCTGATCGAGGCGCGAATGGTCTGGGTGCGGTCGGAGAGAATGGTCATCTTCACGCCGTCCGGCAGCGCGGCCTGCAGGGTCGGCAGCGCCGCCTTGATGTTGTCCACCACCTGAATCACGTTGGCGCCCGGCTGGCGCTGCACGCTGATAACAATCGCCGGACTGCTGTTGGCCCAGGCGGACTGGAAGCTGTTCTCCGGCCCCTGTTCGATATGGGCGATATCCTTCAGGCGCAGCGCCGCGCCGTTCTGGTAGGTGAGGATCAGGTTGCCGTACTCGTCGGCGGTGCGCAGCTGATCGTTGGCGTCGATGGTGACCGAGTGATATTTGCCGTCGAAGCCGCCCTTCGAGCCGTTGACGTTGCTGTTGCTAATCAGCGTATTAACGTCTTCCAGCGTCAGATGATGGGCGGCGAGCGCCGTCGGGTTCATCTGCACGCGGATCGCCGGCTGATGGCCGCCCGCCAGCGTCACCATGCCGACGCCGGAGATCTGCGACAGCTTCAGCGCCACGCGGGTATTGACCAGATCCTGCACCTGAGTCAGCGGCAGGTTATCTGAACTGGCCGCCAGGGTGATCACCGCGCTGTCCGCCGGGTTGACCTTTTTATAGGTCGGCGGATTGGGCAGATCGCTCGGCAGCAGATTATTAGCCGCGTTGATCGCCGCCTGCACTTCCTGCTCCGCCACGTCGAGCGAGAGATCGAGGCCGAACTTCAGGGTAATAATGGAGGAGCCGCTGGAGCTGGTCGAGGTCATCTGGCTCAGCCCCGCCATCTGCCCCAGCTGGCGCTCCAGCGGCGAGGTGACTGACGATGCCATCACGTCGGGGCTGGCGCCGGGATAGAGCGTGGTGACCTGAATCGTCGGATAGTCCACCTGCGGCAGCGCCGAGGTAGAGAGAAATTTATAGGCGAAAATACCGGCGACCAGCACGCCGACCATCAGCAGGATGGTGGCGACCGGGCGCAGGATAAACAGGCGTGACGGATTCATTTTGCCTCGGCGGTTGCGGTCGGTTGCGTCTCATCCGCCAGCGCGACTTTGCTGCCGTTGGTCAGGCGATCGATGCCTTCGGTCACCAGGCGGTCGCCAGGCTCGACGCCCTTCAGGATCGCCTGCTTGTCGTCGCCGAACGCCGGGCCGGCGGAGACCGCTTTGCGCGTCACGGTGTTGTCTTTGTTGATGACAAAGACAAAGCTGCCGTCGCTGCTCAGCTGCAGCGCCTGCGACGGGATCACCGTCGCCCCTTTCAGGGTGGTGGTCTGCAAGCGCAGATTGACGAACTGGTTGGCGTAGAGCGACTC
This sequence comes from Pantoea sp. Z09, assembly GCF_022394795.1. Classification (NCBI taxonomy): domain Bacteria; kingdom Pseudomonadati; phylum Pseudomonadota; class Gammaproteobacteria; order Enterobacterales; family Erwiniaceae; genus Pantoea; species Pantoea sp. Z09. The sequence continues at coordinate 792,938 of NZ_CP092373.1, read as the reverse complement.
ATCCTCGTTGGCAAAGGTCGCCTTCAGCGCCACGGTGCCGGTGCTGGTGTCGATCTGGTTGCTGATGAACCGTACCTCGCCCTGCGCCAGCGCGCGGCTGTTGTCCTGGTCGAACGCGGTGACCGGCAGCGCCTGGCCGTTGTGCAGCGCCTTGATCAGCTCGGGAATATTGCTCTGCGGCACGCTAAAGGTCGCGGCGGCGGGCTGCATCTGGGTGATGGTCACCAGGCCGGTGGTGCTGGAACTTTGCACCATATTGCCCGGATCCACCAGCCGCAGCCCGACGCGGCCGCTGACCGGCGCGGTGATGCGCGCATACTCGATGCTCAGCTTCGCGCTGGCGATCTGCGCCTGATCGGCGGCCACCGCGCCGCGATACTGGCCGACGGTGGCAGTCTGGGTGTCGAGATCCTGACGCGCCAGCGAGTCCTGCGCGTAGAGTTTGCGGTAGCGCGCCAGCGTCAGCTCGGCGCTTTTCAGCAGCGCCTGGTTTTCGCTCAGCTCCGCCTGATACTGATTCAGCGTCGCCTGGAAGCTGCGCGGATCGATCTGCGCCAGCAGCTGGCCCGCCTCGACCTTCTGCCCTTCGGTGAAGTAGACCTTCTCCAGCTGGCCGTCGACGCGGCTGGTGACGGTGACGCTGGCGTTGGGGATCACCGTGCCGAGCGCGTTGAGATAGACCGGCACGTCGGCGGTGGTCGCCACGCCGCTGTGCACCAGGGTGGCGCCGCCGCCCATCATCGCCATGCCCGGCGGTCCGCCGCGTCCGCCGTGACGGCCGCCGGGCGGCATGGCGCCCTGCCCTTTGCCGAACGGCAGCACGCGCCAGACGACGCCAGCAATAATCACAATCAGGATTAACAACAGCAGCCATTTAAGCCAGCGGGAACGGGAAGAGCGGGACGCATTAGTCATGATTAACATCTTGCCAGGAGTAAAAAGGAAAAAAATCCTCTTTTTTTCAGGGGATTATTGAGTCTCTGAATTATCACGTCGCGTATTATCCGCGAAAGCGCGGCTATTTTTCCATCGGCAAACCGTAAGGGTTTCGTTAAGAAAAATCAGGCTTTCCAGCCGCCGCCCAGCGCTTCATACAGCGTGATTTTCTGGTTTAGCTGGCCCAGACGCGCGGCGATCCACGCCTGCCGCGCGCTGTAGAGCGAACGCTGTGCCACTAACACATTCAGATAGTTGTCAACGCCTTGCTTGTAGCGCAATTCAGAATAGTCGTAATCGCGCTGGTTCGCCGCCACCTCTTTTTGCAGGGCCGCCAGCTGATCCTGCCAGGTGTCCTGTCCGGCCAGCGCGTCGTTCACCTCTTTAAACGCGGTCTGGATCGCCTTCTCATAGTTAGCAATCTCGATGCGCTTCTCGATATGGGCGATATCCAGGTTGGTCTGATTCACGCCGCCGTCGAAGATCGGCAGGTTGATAGAGGGCACAAAAGACCAGGAGGCAGTGCCGCCCTCCAGCAGATGCCCCAGCGAACTGCTGGTCGAGCCGCCCGACGTCGTCAGCGAGATGCTGGGGAAAAAGGCGGCACGCGCCGCGCCGATATTGGCGTTGGCCGCCTTCAGCGTATGCTCGGCGGCGATAATATCCGGGCGGCGCGTCAGCAGATCGGACGGCAGGCCCGCCGGCGTCGCCGGGAAGTCCCAGCGGCTGTTCAGCGTGGCGTTTTTCAGCAGGTCGACCGGCAGATCGGCGCCCGCCAGCAGGCGCAGCGCGTCGACATCCTGGCGCACCTGGCGCGTGTAGCTCGCCACATCCGCCTCGGCGCTGCGCACCGTGCTCTCCGCCTGCGCCACGTCGAGATCGCTGCTGACTCCGCCGCGATAGCTGAGCTGCGTCAGCTGGTACGATTTCTGCTGGCTCTGCGCGGTCTGCTGCGCCAGGTGCAGCAGATCGTTATCGGAACAGAGCGTCAGCCAGGCCGACGCCACCTGGGCGATCAGCGAGATACGCGTGGCGCGCTCGGTCGCCTCGGTGGAGAGATACTGCTCCTGCGCCTCGTTGCTCAGGCTGCGCAGACGGCCGAAGAAGTCGAGCTCCCACGAGGTGACGCCCAGCCCGGCGTTCAGCTCGTGATAGGTCACCGCGCCGGTGGTTTTGGTGTTGTAGAGATTGGCCGGCTCGTGCGCCGAGGTCTGGCTGGCGGTGGCGCTGATCGACGGCAGCAGCGCGGCGCGGTTGACCTGCACCGTGGCGCGCGCCTGCTCGACGTTGAGCGCCGCGACGCGCAGGTCGCGGTTGTTTTGCAGCGACAGCGCGATCAGCTGGCGCATGCCGGCGTCGGTAAAGAAGCGCTGCCACGGCAGATCCGCCACGTTGCCGACCGGCGTCGGCTGGTCGTAGCGCGTCTCTACCGGCATCGCCGGACGATGGTATTCAGGCTGTAAACTACAGCCCGCCAGCGCGGCGACCAGCGGCAGCAGCGTCCAGCGAACATTAACGATCATGATTGACTTCCTCAGCGGCCGCGCCTCTCTTCTTACGCGAGAAGAGCTGCGCCACCACCACATAGAACATGGGAACAAAAAAGATGGCGAGGAAGGTGGCGGTAATCATGCCGCCCGCCACCGCCGTGCCGATAGAGTGCTGACTGCCCGCGCCCGCGCCGTTGGATATCGTCAGCGGCAGCACGCCGAGAATAAAGGCCATCGAGGTCATGATGATGGGACGGATACGCAGCCGCGCCGCCTCGACCGCCGCCTCCACCAGGGTTCGGCCTTCGCGCTCGTGCAGCTCTTTGGCGAACTCGACAATCAGGATGGCGTTTTTCGCCGCCAGCCCGACGGTGGTCAGCAGCCCGACCTGGAAGAAGACGTCGTTCTGCAGGCCGCGCAGCAGCACCGCGCTGATGGTGCCGAGAATGCCGAGCGGCACCACGAGGATCACCGACAGCGGGATCGACCAGCTCTCATAGAGCGCCGCCAGGCAGAGGAATACCACGAGGATCGAGATGGCGTAGAGCTGCGTGGTCTGCGAGCCGGACGCCTGCTCCTCATAGGAGATGCCGTACCACTGCACGCGGAAGCCTTGCGGCAGCTTCGCCGCGATCGCCTCGACCGCCTTCATCGCCTCGCCGCTGCTGTAGCCCGCCGCCGGCGAGCCCTGGATCTCCTCTGCGGTCATGCCGTTGAAGCGCTCAAAGTGCGGCGAGCCGCTGACCCATTTGCCGCTGGCGAAGGCGGAGAACGGCACCATGGTTCCGCTGCTGTTACGGAAGTACCACTTGTTGAGATCCTCCGGCGTGACGCGCGACGCCGCCTTGCCCATCAGATAGACCTGCTTGACGCGGCCGTTGTACATAAACTGGTCGATATAGCTGGAGCCCCAGGCCACCGACAGCGTGTTGTTGATGTCAGTCATGCTGAGGCCAAGCGCGCTGGCGCGTTCGTCGTTGATCTCCAGCTGGAACATCGGCTCATCTTCCATACCGTTCATGCGCACCTGCGCCAGACGCGGATCCTGGTTCGCCAGCTGCACGAACTGATGGGTCGCGTCCATCATCTGCTGATGGCTGTGGCCGGCGGTATCCTGCAGATAGAAGTCGAAGCCGGTGGCGTTGCCCAGTTCCATCACCGCAGGCGGCACCATGGCGAAGATCTTCGCGTTCGGGTAGCTGGCGAAGTGGGCGCTGATGCGCGCCGCCAGCGCCTTGACGCTCTGACTGCTCTGCGTCCGCTCGCTCCAGTCTTTGGTGCGCACAAAGGCCATGCCGCTGTTCTGCCCGCGCCCGGCGAAGTTAAAGCCGTTGACGCCGAACATGGTGGTCACCACCGAGGCTTCGTTCTTTTGCAGATAGTCGTTGAGGTCGTTCAGCACCTGCTGGGTGCGCTGTGACGAGGCGTTCACCGGCAGCGTCACCTGCACCATCATCAGCCCCTGATCTTCATCGGGCAGAAAGGTGGTCGGCACGCGGGTGAAAAGGAAGCCGGTGACGCCGACGATCGCCAGATAAACCAGGATAAACAGGCCGCGCCGCGAGATCACCTTGCTGACGCCGCGCTGGTAGTGCAGCGTGCCGCGGTCGAAGTAGCGGTTGAACCAGCCCGCGAGGCCGGTGGTTTTATGCTCCGCCGAAGCGCGCTTCAGCAGCGTGGCGCAGAGCGCCGGGGTGAAGATCAGCGCCATCAGCACCGAGAGCGCCATCGCCGACACGATGGTGATTGAGAACTGGCGATAGATCACACCGGTCGAGCCGGAGAAAAAGGCCATCGGCAGCAGCACCGCCGAGAGCACCAGCGCAATGCCGAACAGCGCGCCCTGGATCTGCTGCATCGACTTAATGGTAGCGGCCTCGGGATCGAGCTGCTCTTCGTGCATCACGCGTTCGACGTTCTCCACCACCACGATGGCATCATCCACCAGCAGCCCTATCGCCAGCACCATGCCGAACATCGTCAGGGTGTTTACGCTGTAGCCGAAGGCGGCGAGAATGCCGAAGGTGCCGAGCAGCACCACCGGCACCACCATGGTGGTGATCAGCGTGGCGCGCAGGTTCTGCAGGAAGATCAGCATCACGAAGAAGACCAGCACAATCGCTTCGATCAGGGTTTTCACCACCTCTTCGATCGAGGCGCTCACCACCGGCGAGGTGTCGTAGGGATAAGTGACCTCGACGTTGTCCGGCAGCGCATCCTTCAGCGAGGCGATGGTGGCGCGCACCGCGTTGGCGGTGTCCAGCTCGTTGGCGCCGGTGGCCAGCCGCAGCGCGATGCCGGCGGAGGGTTTGCCGTTCATAATCGAGTCGATGGTGTAGCTCTGCGGCCCCAGCGCCACGCTGGCGACATCCTTCAGGCGGATCTGCGCGCCGTCGCTGTTGACCTTGAGCAGCACGTTTTCAAACTGCTTCACCGTGGTGAAGCGCGACTTGCCCAGAATGGTGGCGCTGGTTTTGGCGTCGGGAATGGTCGGCAGGCCGCCGAGCGAGCCGGACGACACCTGCACGTTCTGGTTGCTGATGGCGGTGCTGACGTCGCTCGGCATCAGGTTATATTTGTAGAGCTTCGCCGGATCGAGCCAGATGCGCATCGCATACTCCGAGCCCAGCACCATAAAGTCGCCGACGCCTTTGGTGCGCGAGATGGGATCCTCCAGCTTCGACACCAGCATATCCGCCAGATCGCTGTTGCTCAGCTTGCCGTCTTTCGAGATCAGGCCGATTACCATCATGAAGTTTTTCTGGGATTTGCGGATGCGGATGCCCTACTGGGTGACGTCGGAGGGAAGCTGCGACTCGGCCAGCGAGACGCGGTCCTGCACCTGTACCTGCGCGATATCGGGGTTGATGCCCTGATTAAAGGTGGCGATGATCTGCGCGCTGCCGTCGCTGGCGCTGCTCGACTCGAGATAGCGCAGGCCGTCCAGCCCGTTAAGCTGCTGCTCGATCACCTGCACCACGGTGTTTTGCGTGGTTTCCGCGCTGGCGCCGGGATAGGTTACCGAGATCGACACCGCCGGCGGCGAAATATCGGGATACTGATTCACCGGCAGGTTCAGCGCGGCGATGGCGCCGACCAGCATCACGATGATCGCCACAACCCAGGCGAAAATCGGACGCTTGATAAAGAATGTAGACATGACCTCTCCTTACTGGGCCGACGGATCGGTCATCGACAGGCTGACGCTGCCTGCGTCAGGCGTATCCTGGGTGGTGGCAGCCACGGCCTTGACCTTGCTGCCGCTGCGCACGCTTTGCAGACCATTCACGATCACCTGCTCGCCGCTCTTCAGGCCGCTGTTCACCAGCCAGTCCCCTTTCACCATCTCGCCGGTGGTGATGCTGCGCTGTTCGACGCTGCTGTCCCCTTTGACGACGTAAACATAGGGCTGCCCTTTGGTGTCATGCATGATCGCCTCCTGCGGCAGCAGAATGCCCTGCTGCTGCACCCCCTGCGGCAGAATGGCGTGCACGTACATGCCGGGCAGCAGCTCGTTATGCGGATTGGGGAAAACGGCGCGCAGCACCACGGTGCCGGTGGTTTCGCTGACGTTCACCTCAGAGAAGGCGAGCTTGCCCTCCAGCGGATAGGCGCTGCCATCTTCCAGCTGCAGCTTCACGGCGGCGGTGTTGTCGTCTACCTTTGCCAGCTTGCCCTGCGCCATGGCGCGACGCAGGCGCAGCAGATCCGCCACCGATTCGCTGACGTCGACGTAGATCGGATCGAGCTGCTGAATAGTGGCGAGGTAGTCGCTCTGGCCGTTGGTCACCAGCGCGCCGGCGGTCACCAGCGAACGGCTGATATGCCCGGCGATCGGCGCTTTCACCAGCGTATAGTCGAGATTGACTTTGGCGGTCTCGACGTCGGCTTTGGCGGAGCGCTCGGCGGCGACGGCGTCGTCATAGGTTTGCTGGCTGATGGCGTGCGCCGCCGCCAGCGGCTGATAGCGCTTCACCACCATGGCGTCGTTCTGCCAGCTGGCCAGCGCTTTGTCATAGGCCGCTTTATAGGTGGCCGGATCGATCTGGTAGAGCGGCTGCCCCGCCTTCACTTCGCCGCCTTCGGTAAACAGCAGCTTCTGCACCACGCCGCTGACCTGCGGGCGCACCTCCGCCGTTTTCACCGCGTTAGTGCGGCCGGGGAGCTGCGTCAGCAGGGTCACGGGCTGGCTGTTTACCGTGGTGACGCCCACTTGCGGCACGCTGGAGGCCGCAGGCTGGCCGCCTCCCTGATCGCAGGCCGCCAGTAAAAACACCACGCTGGCAGAAAGGAGTTTCAGGCGCATAGTTCTTCTCACCATAAGCAGGTGAAAGTAATGAGAGTGATTACTCTCAGAAGGAGAACTATTGTAGGGAGAGGTGGATCAGGAAGCTGTTAAGGTTGCGTAAAATATATTTTCCAAACGATAACCCTAAACCTTTCGTGCGGCGATCCCGCACGTTTCGTTCAGGATCGGGCCAGCTTATCCCTGAGGGATGATGCCGCGACGACGCAGCTCGCGCCGCGCCAGCTCTTTCAGCCAGCAGCCGAGCGTGACGTTTTCCGCCTCGGTGAGCTCGCGCAGCTGCTGGTGCAGCTGTGGCGGAATGCGCAGTTGAAACGCAGCGGATTTCCCCTCGCCGCGCGGCGTTCGATCTTTGGTTTTCGGCATAGGTTCTTCCATCAGCGATAAAACGCCTTTTGCGACGCTACCCACGCCGCAAAAGGCTGGCGATCCGTTATGGAATGCGGCACAACGTTTCGTTGCAGGTAGCCTGCCACAGCGGCGATTTTTTTATACACGGCAAAGCGTTAAGAGCGGGTTAAGAGATGTGAGCAGGTGGCAAACCGGTAACAGCAGGCAAAAAAAACCCACGCATCCGCGTGGGTTGGTGCAATAAACAGGGTGGATTATCCTTGCGGATATCGCTGCCTGGAGCAGCGCGTTTTCGCACCTATCAATACCTCTGGGAGCGCTATACTCGCATGCGGCGTCAGGACAAAACAGCGCGAAAACGCAACGGAATTCGGGGAAATGAAACCAGGTATGAATAAGTTCCATACCCGGTTACACATTGATTTTATTAAGATTTATCCGAAGGGGTGCTGTAGATGGCGTCCGGCGCGATATTCATATGCTTCAGCACCGGCCCCATGATATTGCCGAAGATGGGCGCGGCCACCGAGCCGCCGAAGTGATCCCCGGCGGTGGGATGGTTAATCATCACCACCAGCGCCACTTCCGGGTGGCTGGCGGGCGCGATGCCAGCGGTGTAGTTGATATAGCCGCCGTCATACTTGCCGCTGTCGCCCATCTTCTCCGCGGTACCGGTTTTGGTCGCCAGACGGTAGCCCGGCACCGCCGCTTTAATCCCGGTGCCGCCCGGCAGCACGTCGCTCTCCAGCATATGCACCACCTCTTTCACCGTTTCCGGGTTCGCCACCTGCCTGCCGAGCACCGGCGGCGTGACGCGGGTGATGGACAGCGGACGGTAGACGCCGAACGAGCCCAGGGTGGCGTATTCGCGCGCGATCTGCAGCGGCGTCACGCGTAAACCGTAGCCGAAGGAGAAAGTGGCGCGTTCGATATCCGCCCAGCGCTGTCGGTGCGCCGGGAAGTAGCCGACGCTCTCGCCGGTCAGCCCCAGCCCGGTGGGTTTGCCCAGGCCGAACGCCTGATAGGTATTAACCAGCGCCTCGGCGGGCATCGCCAGCGCGATATGGGAGACGCCGATGTCGCTCGACTTCTGCAGAATGCCGGTCATGGTGAGGCGCGGCCAGTGGCCGACGTCGCGGATCAGGTGGCCGTTAACGCGATAGGGCGTGGTGTCGATCACCGAATCGGGGCGCACCAGATGGCGCTCCAGCCCTTCCATCACCACCAGCGGCTTCACGGTCGAGCCCGGCTCGTAGCTGTCGTTGATCGCCGCGTTGCGCATCTGCGCCGGGGTCGCGCCGTCGTAGTTGTTGGGGTTGAACGACGGATAAGAGGCCATGCCAAGGATTTCGCCGGTGTCGATCTTCACCAGCACCGCCGCGCCGGAGTCCGCCTTGTTGAGCAGCACGCCGTCGCGCAGCTTGCTGTAAAGCGTGTACTGATCGAACTTGTCGATGCTCAGCTGCACCGTCGGCGGCTGCGTCGGCGGCGTATAGCTCAGCATGGAAATAATATGGCCCGCCGCATCCTGGCGGTAAACCTCTTTGCCCGGCACGCCCTGCAGCAGCTTGTCATAGCCCTTCTCCAGCCCGTTCAGGCCAACATTGTCGGCGCCGACGATGCCGATCAGCGGCGCCGCCGCCTCGCTCATCGGGTAGAAGCGGCTGTCGTCATAGACTTCGCTGATGCCCTTCAGATGCAGCTCGGCGATATCTTTGGCGATGCCCAGCTCGATTTTCCGCCCCAGATAGAGAAAGCGGCGTTTGGGGTTGGCGGTGATCTGCGCGGCGATCTGCTCCGGTCGCATACTGAGCGCCGAGGCCAGATAGGCCCACTTGGCGCTGAGGAAATCGGGATTCGCCTCCAGCACGCGCATCGGGTCGGCGATCACGTCGCGCGACGGCACCGAAAGCGCCAGCGCTTCGCCGTTGCGGTCCAGCAGCGTGCCGCGGTTGGTCGGCAGCGTCACGGTGCGCAGCGAGCGCTGGTCCGCCTCATGCTCCAGCATCGGCTGATTAAGGAACTGCAGATCGGCGATGCGCGCCAGCAGCAGCACCATACAGCTCAGCACGCCAAGGCAGATCAGGCGGAAACGAAACGGGTTGAACGGGGCTTTGATCTGGTCTTTTCCCAGTAGTTTTTTTATCCGGGGCATAGCAATCCGCTGCAAAGAAAATGAAAAGAGACATCCACGCGAGCAGTTATAAAGAAAGCGTTACGCCGTTAACAGGAAAACTGTGTATCAGTTCGTAATTGGCGCGGCGGGCGAAAAAAAAACCTGCGCATCTGCGCAGGTCGGTGTAATCAAGAAAAACTGTTGATGTTCACCCATCAATACCTCTGGGACCCTGACTGTAGCAAGGCCGCGAGACGGGCTGCCATCACTGAAACGCAACAGTGTCCGGCAAAATGTAACCAGCCATGAGTTTATTAAGCGATTTTGCAAACCGCATGTTTTTTAATGTCCACCAGACAGCTCATGGCGTTCGGCCCCTGCGTCAGCGACGAGGTGCCGATATCGAGCGTCAGCACGTTGGGGTTGCCCGCGCGGTCAAACGGCTGCCACTCCGCGCCGAAGCCGGGATCGAACCAGGCGCCGGTGGCGACGATCACCACCCCTGGCGTCAGTCCGTCGGTCAGGCGCACGCCCGCCAGCATTGCGCCGCGCGCGTTATGCACCTCAACCACCTCGCCGTCGCCGATGTCGCGCGCCGCCGCGTCCTGCGGATGCAGATAGAGGGTTTCATGCCCGGCGGTTTTGTTGCCCTGCACCGTTGGCGTGGCGTCAAGCTGGCTGTGCAACCGATCCGACGGCTGGATAGAGATCATATGCAGCGGGAACCGCTCGCTCAGCGCCGCGCCTAGCCACTCCTGCGGCTCGCGCCATTCGGGATGGCCGGCGAAATCGGCCAGGCCATAATCGGCGATAGTCTGGCTGAACAGCTCGATCTTGCCGCTGGCGGTCTGAATCGGATGGCTGAGCGGATCGGCGCGGAAATCGTCCATAAAGACGTAGGGCTTGCCCCCTTCCGGGATCTCAACAAAGCCGCGCGACCAGAACTCCGCGAACTCCGGGAAGTCGATGCCTTTGCGCGCGTGCGCCACCGCGCACTGCTGGTAGAGGTGCTCGATCCACTGACGCTCGTTGCGCCCTTCGGTGAACTGCTCGCGATAGCCGAGGCGTTCCGCCAGGTCGGCGAAAATATCGAAGTCGTTGCGCGCCTGGTGCTGCGGCTTCACCGCCTGATGCATCGCCAGCACAAAACGGTCGCGCGACGATCCGCCAATATCGTTGCGCTCCAGCGTGGTGGTGGCGGGCAGCACGATATCCGCCATCTGCGCTGCCGGCGTCCAGACGATATCCTGCACTACCACGGTGTCGGGCTTCTGCCAGCCTTCGACCAGGCGGTTAAGCTGCTGATGGTGATGGAAGGGATTGCCGCCCGCCCAGTGCACCATGTGGATATCGGGATAGGTCAGCGTCTCGCCCTGGAAGCTGTAGGGCTGGCCGGGATTGAGCAGCATATCGCTGATGCGCGCCACCGGAATCGACAGGCCGGATGGATTGGGGCCGGTGGCCATCAGCGGCGCAGGGCCATCCTGACGCGGGTTGCCGACGCTGTTCATTGAGCCGTGGCCGAACGAGAAGCCGGCGCCCGGCAGCCCCGGCTGGCCGAGCATCGACGAGAGCGCGATCATCATCCAGTAGGGCTGCTCGCCGCGATGGGCGCGCTGCACAGAGTAAGAACAGGTAATAAAGCTGCGCTTGCCGATCAGCTGCTCCGCCAGCTGGACGATACGTTCCGGCGGGATGCCGGTAATGCGGCTCGCCCAGCCGGCGCTTTTGGCGACGCCGTCACTTTCACCCAGCAGGTAGGCACGCAGCTGCGGCCAGCCGGTGCAGTGGCTGGCGAGGAACGCCTCGTCCACCGCGTGGCGCTGGGTGATTTCGTAGCCGAGCGCCAGCATCAGCGCCACGTCGGTGTTAGGGCGAATCGGGATCCAGTCGGCGTTGACGAACGCCGGGCAGTCGTCGCGCATCGGGCTGATATTGATAATCGGCGTGCCTTTGGCCGTCAGCTGCTCCAGCGCCGGCTTCAGGCTGTGCTGACCCGCGCCGCCCGAGGCGACCTGGGCGTTTTTCAGCGCCAGACCGCCGAAGGCGACGAAAATCTCCGCGTGCTCGACTACCTGCGGCCAGTCGGTGACGCGTCCGGTCAGCGGCATATAGGTGCCGATCACATAGGGCAGAAAGAACTGCGCCGCACCCCAGCTGTAGTTGCCCTGCTGATCGACGCCGCCGCCGCCCTGAAAATAGAAGCGTCGCACCAGGGTGCGCGCATGGTTGACGCGGCCCGCCGACGACCAGCCGTAAGAGCCATTAAAAATGCCTGACGCGCCGTAGCGCTCGCGAACGCGGCGATTTTCCTCCGCCACCAGGTCCAGCGCCGTCTCCCAGTCGACGGCGACGAAATCTTCTCGTCCGCGCAGCGTGCGATCGCTGTTCTCGCGCGATTTCAGCCAGGAGCGGCGCACCATCGGCTGGCGGATACGCCTGTCGGAGTAGACCAGTTCAGGAATAGTATTCAGCATCGGCGACGGGTCGGCGTCGGCGAAGAACGGCTCGCAGCCGATCAGGCGATCGTTTTCCGTCACGGCGGTGAAGGCGCCCCAGTGCGCCAGATGTGGCACTCGCTTTTTCATGGTTTCTTTTACGGCAGGTAAGGGAAAAAAGCAGGATACCACGTGAGACGGCGCCGGGTTAAGCCTGGAGTTTTGCCCCTTTTTGCGACGGCGCAGACATTCTGCTGGCTTGATACAGGGCAGCTTTTCCGTAACACTGCTGCCATGTGTAAACGTTTTCCCTAAAGCAGGTCGAGGCATGGCTACGATTAAGGATGTTGCCAGACTGGCGGGTGTCTCCGTCGCGACGGTTTCCCGTGTGATTAACAATTCGCCAAAAGCCAGCGAGAGCTCGCGCCAGGCCGTCAGCCAGGCGATGGAGGAGTTGCAGTACCATCCCAACGCCAACGCGCGCGCCCTGGCGCAGCAGTCGACAGAAACCTTAGGCCTGGTGGTTGGCGACGTTTCCGACCCGTTTTTCGGCGCCATGGTCAAGGCGGTAGACGAGGTGGCGGGCGAGACCGGCAACTTTTTGCTGATTGGTAACGGTTACCACAATGAGCAAAAAGAGCGTCAGGCGATAGAGCAGCTGATGCGTCATCGCTGCGCCGCGCTGGTGGTGCACGCCAAGAAAATTCCCGACGCCGAACTGGAAATTTTAATGAAGCAGGTGCCGGGCATGGTGCTGCTGAACCGGCTGCTGAAGGGGTTCGAGCAGCGCTGCATCGCGCTTGACGACCGCTACGGCGCCTGGCTGGCGACGCGTCATCTGATCCAGCAGGGGCACCAGAACATCGCCTTTATCTGCTCGACCCATCCTATTTCCGACTCCGAAGATCGCCTGCAGGGCTACTACGACGCCCTGAGAGAGCACGGCCTGCCCTGCAACGATCGGCTGGTGACCCTCGGCGAACCGGATGAAGTGGGCGGCGAACAGGCGATGACCGAGCTGCTGGGACGCGGCCGCCACTTTAGCGCCGTCGCCTGCTACAACGATTCGATGGCCGCTGGCGCGCTGGCGGTGCTGAGCGACAACGGCGTGCGCGTGCCGGAAGAGATGTCGCTGATCGGCTTCGATGACGTGCTGGTGTCGCGCTACGTGCGCCCGCGTCTGACCACGGTGCGCTACCCGATCGTCACCATGGCGCAGCAGGCGGCGCAGCTGGCGTTAGCCCTGGCCCATGCGCAGCCGCTGCCGGAAGTGACCCATATGTTCAGCCCGACGCTGGTGCGGCGCCATTCGGTGAGCGGGCCGGGTTAAATCTCGCGTCGGTAGAGCCTGACGGGCTTATCGGGATAGTCCAGCGCCTCGCCCGCCGGCGTCCAGCCGCAGCGTTCGTAGTAGCCGCCGAAGGTTGACCAGAGCCACAGGCGGTCGTAGCCGCGCTGCCGCGCATAGTCGATCACATGCTGCTGCAGCGCCATGCTCAGGCCGCTGCCGCGCGCGGCGTCATCGACATAGAGCGCGGCGAGCCAGGGAAAGAGATCCTGGCGGCTGATCAGATCGCAGCGCCAGAAGCCCACCGTGCCCAGCGCCCTGCCCGCGTCGTCGACGGCGACAAAGGTGACGGGAAATGCAGCCCCGCTTAGCGAACTCGCCACCACGCTGGCCATAAAGTCGCGGCTGTTGTCGGCGTCGAAGGCGCGCCACAGCCAGTCGGTGACCTGATCGGCGTACTGCGGCGCGTCGCGCAAAGAGAGGATGTTCACTCGCGCCCCTTAGCCCAGCTCCAGCGCCAGCAGTTCCTGAATGGTCTGCGCGCGGCGGATTTCACGCGGCTGGCCCTGTTCGAACAGCACTTCCGGGATCAGCGGACGGCTGTTGTAGTTAGAGGACATCGACGCGCCATAGGCGCCGGTGTCGTGAAACACCAGATAGTCGCCCACCTGCGCCGCAGGCAGCGCGCGCGTCTCGACCTTGCCGCCTTCCAGCTGGGTAAAAACGTCGCCCGATTCGCACAGCGGCCCGGCCACCACGCTGTCAATCGTGTTCTGTGGGTCAATGGCGCGGCCGTCGCCCGCCAGCAGCGAAATATGGTGATAGCTGCCGTACATCGACGGACGCATCAAATCGCTGAAGCCGGCGTCTACCAGCACAAAGTGGCGGCTGCCCATGTTTTTCACCGCGCGCACCTGCGACACCAGCACGCCGGACTCGGCGACAAGGAAGCGGCCCGGCTCAATCTCCAGCTTAACCGGATGGCCGAGATGGGCGGCGATGCGCTGGCGCGCCGCGTCCCACAGGCCGAAATAGTGCGCGGTGTCGATCGCCTCTTCGCCGAAGCGGTAAGGAATCGAGAGGCCGCCGCCCGCAGAAATTGCCTCCAGGTCATGGCCGAGCGCGATCACCTGATCCACCATCGCGTCGCACACCTGCTGCAGATGGGCGTAATCGACGCCGGAGCCGATATGCATATGCAGCCCGACCAGGCGCAGGCCGTGCTGCTCAATCGCCGCCAGCGCCTGCGGCAGTTCGCTGTGCCAGATGCCGTGCTTGCTGTTTTCGCCGCCGGTGTTAGTTTTCTGGCTGTGGCCGTGGCCGAAACCGGGGTTGATGCGCAGCCATACCGCGTGGCCCGGCGAGACGGCGCCCAGCTGATGCAGCATATCCACCGAGCCGGCATTGACCGGCACCTTGAGTTCGGCAATGCGCGCCAGCGTCGGCTGGTCGAACAGGTCGGCGGTAAAGACGATATCCTCGCCGCCCGGCTGAAAGCCCGCCGCCAGCGCGCGCTCGATCTCGCCGAGCGACACCGAGTCGACTTTGACGCCCGCCGCGCGCATCAGCCGCAGAATATGAATATTGGAGCACGCTTTTTGCGCGAAGCGCACCACGTCGAAAGCGTGCAGCTGCGCAATGCGCTGCTGAATAATCTGGGCGTCATAGGCCCAGAACGGGCCGGGATAGTGCTGCGCCAGCGGCAGCAGCTGCGCGGCGTTGAGCGCGGTGGTCTGGTCGGTTAAAGCGCGTGGCATAAAAATTCTCCTGTGGTTACGCCTATTAGGCCAGAAGCATGCCATGCTGAAAAATATCTGTTTTAATAGCTGCTATGCAAAATGGATATGGCTTGTTATGGCGAAAATTAACTGGCGACACATCGAAATTTTCCACGCGGTGATGACCAGCGGCAATCTGACCCAGGCCGCCACGCTGCTCAATACCTCGCAGCCCACCGTCAGCCGCGAGCTGGCGCGGCTGGAAAAGCAGCTGGGGCTGCGGCTCTTTTCCCGGGTGCGCGGTCGGCTGCAGCCCACGGTGCAGGGGCTGCGCCTGTTCGAAGAGGTGCAGCGCTCGTGGTACGGGCTGGATCGCATTATGGAGGCGGCCGACGGGCTGCGGCAGTTTCGCCAGGGTGAACTCTCCATCGCCTGCCTGCCGGTTTTTTCCCAGTCGCTGCTGCCGCCGCTGGTGCAGCCTTTTATGCAGCGCTATCCCGATGTCAGTTTAAATATCATTCCGCAGGAGTCGCCGCTGCTGGAGGAGTGGCTGTCGGCGCAGCGCTACGATCTCGGCCTGACCGAAACCCAGCATGCGCCCGCCGGCACCGAACGGCTGGCGCTGCTGACCTGCGACGAGGTGTGCGTGCTGCCGCAGGATCATCCGCTCTGCGCGCGCGCGGTGCTGACGCCGCAGGATTTCGCCGGGGAAAACTACGTCAGCCTGTCGCGCGCCGACAGCTATCGTCAGCTGCTGGATACGCTGTTTCATGAGCAGGGGGTGGAGCGCAGGCTGGCGCTGGAGACGCACAGCGCGGCGTCGGTGTGCGCCATGGTGCGCGCGGGCGTGGGCATTTCGGTGGTGAATCCGCTGACGGCGCTCGATTATGCCGACAGCGGCGTGGTGATGCGGCGCTTCAGCGTCGCGGTGCCCTTTACCGTGAGTCTGGTGCGGCCGCTGCATCGTCCCGCCTCGGCGCTGGTGGCGGCGTTCGTCGACCACCTGAGAAACCAGGTGGCCGACTTTCCGCAGCGTATCGCCGAGCGGCTGGCTTAGGCGCGCACCGCGGCGGCGTTGCCGCCCGATTTACGGAAGGTGATCAGGCAGACAATCAGGCCGATGGCGGCCAGCGCGGCGGCGGCGACCGGCACGGCGGTCAGGCCGTAGCCTTGGCCGATGACCGCGCCGCCGACCCATGCGCCCAGCGCGTTGCCGACGTTGAAGGCGGAGATATTCAGCGTCGAGACCAGGTTCGGCGCCTCTTTGCCGTGGCGCACCACGTTGATCTGCAGACCCGGCACGGTGGCGAAGGTCGCCATCGCCCACAGGAACAGCGTCACTTCCGCCAGCCACAGCGCATGGCTGGTCCAGCTAAACAGCAGCGAGAAGATGGCGATCAGCGAGAAGCTGAGGATCAGGCTGAAGGAGACTTTCCAGTCCGCCAGCTTGCCGCCGAGGATGTTGCCGACGGTCAGGCCCGCGCCGATCAGGAACAGCGTCCAGCTGACGCCGCGCGCGCTAATGCCGGTAACCTGCAGCAGCAGCGGCGCGATATAGCTGAACAGCGCGAACATCGCCGCGGCGAAGAACACCGTCATCAGCAGCGAGAGCCACAGCTTGCCGTTCGCCAGCGCGCTGATTTCGCTCGCCAGATGCACCGGCTTCTCTTCTTTATTGGTCGGCAGGCTGACGATCAGCGCGATAAAGGCGAGCACGCCGATGATGGCGACGCCCCAGAAAGTGGCGCGCCAGCCGAACAGCTGACCGAACCAGGTGCCGAGCGGCACGCCGAGCACGTTCGCCAGCGTCAGGCCGGTGAACATCAGCGCTACCGCCGACGCCTGGCGAGCAGGCGCAACCAGGCTCGCCGCCACCACCGCGCCGATGCCGAAGAAGGCGCCATGACAGAGCGCGGTGATCACCCGTGCCATCATCAGCAGGTTGTAGGTGTAGGCCAGCGCGCAGAGCACGTTGCCGATAATAAAGATGATCATCAGCAGGATAAGCGTTTTCTTGCGCGGCAGTCTGGCGGTCAGCAGCGCCATAATCGGCGCGCCGATGGCGACGCCCAGCGCATAGCCGCTGATCAGCCAGCCGGCAGACGGGATTGAGACCCGCAGATCGCCTGCCACCTCGGGCAGCAGGCCCATGATGACGAACTCGGTGGTTCCAATCGCAAACGCACTCAGCGCCAGCGCCAGTAAAGCAACAGGCATAACACACTCTCCCAATCGATAAGCAGGTGAACGCCGCAGCGGTCGCCGGGCGTGGACGGTTATAAATATTTGAACTTCGTCACGGTGAGTATTAAATCATAGCCGTCTGTTTGCATACACCCTGCGTGCGGCAAGGCTCTTTTGTCGCAGGCGCAACAATAGCGCGCCTGACGCTTGATAAAATCTTAACAATATCCCGCCGGGTTACGCGCTACGCTTGATAGCAAGGCGCTGTGTTTGTTGATTTAATGGCGTAAAGGAATGTTGAGCCGTGCCGATACCCCAGAGGCCTTGTCTGATAATGTGAAGCTATTCTTAAGCGGAGGGGAACATGCAACGGCTAATCGCCCTGATGGCGCTCGGTCTCAGCGGCTGCTCCGTCGGCCACTATGAGTACAGCAGCGAAGCGCAAAAGCGCGTCGATATGACCTATACCGGTATTCCGACCGCGCTGGGTCTGGGCACGCTGGGCACCACCATTCCGCTTACCGCGGAGTACAGTCTGACCGCCGCCCACGTCGCCAAATTTTCGCTTTACCGCGTGAAGGCGTGGCACCCTGAGTGCGATCTCGCCGTGGTTTACCACAAAAACGCCGAGGCGAATCTGCCGCCGCGCTTTCGCAATAGCCGCATTGGCGACAAGGTGAATCTTTACGGCTACAGCTTTATTAGCGCGATGCCGGTCAGCTCCAGCGGTGAGAACCTGATTAATACCTCGCTGGCGAACAGCTGGAACAAGGCGGCGTGCGTGGTGGTGGCGGCCAATGCGGGCGTGGTGAAAGGTATGTCGGGCGGCGCGGTTTATAACGCCTCGGACGATACCCTGGCGGGGGTGATTGTCGGCTACAGCAGCCGCATCGATGATAACCGGAGTGGGAAGACGCTCTATCGCGATGTGGCGCTCTATGTGCCCTATGCGCGCTTCGAGGCGTGGCTGAATGGCGTGGTGAAGTCCTGACCGCCTGCTCAGAAGCCTGGGCACGGTGAGTAGCGCAAAGCCCAAAGAAAAAGGCCGGAATATCCGGCCTTAGTGGCTGTGAGCCTGGTGCTCACGCGGCTGGCAGGGCCAGATCGCAAAGTCGCTCAAGGCATCCCTGCGCGCTCGGCCCGCGTAATTACGCACCTCATCCTTGAGGTGCGCCCGTAAACGGGCCAACGCGTCGCGTTGTTCAAAAACGCTCCCGGCGTTTTTGTCCATGGTGCGGGACGCTTTGCTCTTCTGGCCCTGCCAGCCGCGTTTCAGGCTTAGGCGTTGCTGAAAAACCAGCTAGCGTTAGCCGTTAGCCGTTAGCCGTTAGCCGTTAGCCGTTAGCCGTTAGCGTTATTTTGCGGTTGGGCGCAGCGCCGGGAACAGGATCACATCGCGAATGGTATGGCTGTTGGTGAACAGCATTACCATACGGTCGATGCCGATGCCCAGACCCGCCGTCGGCGGCAAGCCGTGCTCCAGCGCCGTGACGTAGTCTTCGTCGTAGAACATCGCTTCGTCGTCGCCTGCATCTTTGGCGTTCACCTGCTGCTGGAAACGCTCGGCCTGATCTTCCGCGTCGTTCAGCTCGGAGAAGCCATTGCCGATTTCGCGGCCGCCGATAAAGAATTCAAAGCGATCGGTGATCTCCGGGTTCTCGTCGTTACGGCGCGCCAGCGGCGACACCTCCGCCGGGTATTCGGTGATAAAGGTCGGCTGGATCAGATGCGCTTCCGCCGTCTCTTCGAAAATCTCCGTTACCACGCGGCCCAGACCCCAGCTCTTCTCGACCTTGATGCCGATCGACTGCGCAATCGCCACCGCCTTGCTGAAATCATCCAGATCCGCCAGATCGGTTTCCGGGCGGTACTTTTTGATCGCTTCGCGCATGGTCAGCTTCTCAAACGGCTTGCCGAAATCGAACTCCTGGTCGCCGTAAGGCACTTTGGTGGTGCCGAGCACATCCTGCGCCAGGGTGCGGAACAGGCTTTCGGTCAGCTCGATCAGATCCCGGTAGTCCGCATAGGCCATATAGAGTTCCATCATGGTGAACTCAGGGTTATGGCGCGGTGAGATGCCTTCGTTGCGGAAGTTACGGTTGATTTCAAACACGCGATCGAAACCGCCGACCACCAGACGCTTCAGGTAAAGCTCCGGCGCGATACGCAGGTACATATCGATATCGAGGGCGTTGTGATGGGTGATAAAGGGACGCGCGGAGGCGCCGCCTGGGATCACCTGCATCATCGGGGTTTCCACTTCCATAAAGTCGCGGCCGACCATGAACTGGCGGATGCCGGCCATGATTTTCGAGCGGACTTTAAAGGTGTGGCGCGACTCGTCGTTGGCGATCAGATCGAGATAGCGCTGGCGATAGCGGGTCTCCTGATCGGCCAGGCCGTGGAATTTGTCCGGCAGCGGACGCAGCGCTTTGGTCAGCAGACGCAGCTCGTGGCAGTGAATCGACAGCTCGCCGGTTTTGGTCTTGAACAGTTTGCCGCGCGCGCCGAGGATATCGCCCAGATCCCACTTCTTGAACTGCTCGTTGTAGATGCCTTCCGCCAGATCGTCGCGCGCCACGTAGAGCTGAATGCGGCCGCCCACGTCCTGCAGCGTGACGAACGAGGCTTTGCCCATAATGCGGCGGGTCATCATACGTCCGGCGACGCTGACCTCAACGCCCAGATCTTCCAGCTCTTCGTTGCTCTTCTCGTCATACTGCGCGTGCAGCGCGTCCGAGGTGGTGTCGCGGCGGAAATCGTTAGGAAACGCCACGCCGTGTTCACGCAGCGCGCTGAGTTTTTCGCGACGCGTTTTTAATTCGTTGTTTAACTCAAGGGCGGCATCAGCGCTCTGCGGTTGTTGTTCAGACATGTCGGTTCCTTATAGCCCTGCTTTTAAGCTTGCTTCAATAAAACGATCCAGATCGCCATCCAGCACCGCCTGGGTATTGCGGGTTTCGACGCCGGTGCGCAGATCTTTGATGCGCGAGTCGTCCAGCACGTAGGAGCGGATCTGGCTGCCCCAGCCGATGTCGGACTTGTTGTCCTCCAGCGCCTGCTTCTCGGCATTTTTCTTTTGCATCTCAAGCTCGTACAGCTTCGCCTTCATCTGCTTCATTGCCTGATCTTTGTTCTTATGCTGAGAACGGTCATTCTGACACTGGGTCACGGTGCCGGTGGGAATATGGGTGATACGCACCGCCGATTCGGTCCGGTTAACGTGCTGACCGCCCGCGCCCGACGCGCGGTAGACGTCGATGCGCAGATCCGCCGGGTTGATGTCGATATCGATATCGTCATCCACTTCCGGATAGATAAACGCAGAGCTGAATGAGGTGTGACGACGGCCGCCGGAGTCAAACGGACTCTTACGCACCAGGCGATGCACGCCGGTTTCGGTACGCAGCCAGCCAAAGGCGTAGTCGCCGGAGACGCGAATGGTGACGGACTTGATGCCCGCCACTTCGCCTTCTGACTCTTCAATGATTTCGGTTTTAAAGCCTTTGGATTCGGCCCAGCGTAGATACATACGCATCAGCATACTGGCCCAGTCCTGCGCTTCGGTGCCGCCAGAACCCGCCTGCAGATCGATATAGCAGTCGGCGCTGTCATATTCGCCAGAAAACATACGGCGGAATTCCAGCTCGCCCAGCTTGCTTTCCAGCGTGTCGAGTTCAGCAACGGCTTCGTCGAATGTCTCTTCGTCTTCTGCTTCTACGGCCAGCTCAAGCAGACCCTGCACATCTTCCAGGCCCTGCGACATCTGATCCAGCGTTTGCACGATCGCTTCCAGCGAGGAGCGCTCTTTGCCCAGCGCCTGCGCGCGTTCAGGCTCGTTCCAGACGTCTGGCTGCTCCAGCTCGGCGTTTACTTCTTCGAGGCGTTCTTTCTTAGCATCGTAGTCAAAGATACCCCCTAAGAACGTCGCTGCGCTCGGTGAGGTCCTGGATGCGGTTTTTAACCGGATTAATTTCAAACATGGCTTCGGGTCTTTTCGCTGAATGTCGGGATGGAAACCCCGCAGTCTAACTGAAATAGCGGTGAGATTGTAGGGTTTCAGTCGCGCGCCGACCGGGCGGTCAGCGGCGGATCGGCAGCCGATCCGCCATTAAAACGCGATCAGTTCAGCGGCCAGAGGTGATCGATAATCAGCTGCACCGAGCGGTTGCCGCGATACTCGTTGATATCGAGCTTAAAGGCGAGTTCGACCTGACGCACGCTGCTGTCGGGCCACAGGGTGGTGTCGATATTAAACGCGATGCCATCGAGCAGCGGCCCGCCGCCGAGTGGCT
The DNA here is from genome assembly GCF_022394795.1 of Pantoea sp. Z09. Taxonomy (NCBI): domain Bacteria; kingdom Pseudomonadati; phylum Pseudomonadota; class Gammaproteobacteria; order Enterobacterales; family Erwiniaceae; genus Pantoea; species Pantoea sp. Z09. The sequence continues at coordinate 771,816 of NZ_CP092373.1, read as the reverse complement.
CCAGCATCACTTTCAGATGGCGTTCGCCCACCAGGCGCTGCTGCAGCAGTTTGAACTTGCCGTCAAAGGCGGGCTCAGGGAACGCCTGTCCCCAGGGACCCGCTTCGCGCAGCATTTCAGCCGTCTGCAAGCTGAATTCCCCTGGCTGCAGCGCGCCGTCCGACCAGATCACGCTTTGCAGCGTCTCTTCGCTCAGCCACTCGCCCAGCAGCGCGGCGAAGCGCTGGCGAAACGCGTCGAAGTGCGTCTCTTCCAGCGACAGCCCCGCCGCCATGGCATGGCCGCCGAACTTCAGCATCATGCCGGGGTAGAGCGTATCGAGCCGCTCCAGCGCGTCGCGCAGGTGCAGACCAGGAATCGAGCGTCCGGAGCCTTTTAGCGTGCCGTCGCCCGCCGGCGCGAAGGCGATAACCGGCCGGTAGAAACGCTCTTTTAGCCGCGAGGCCAGGATGCCGACCACGCCCTGATGCCATTCAGGATGGTAGAACGCCAGCCCCAGCGGCAGATCGGTCTGCTTACGCTCCAGCTCCATGCAAAGCGCCAGCGCCTCGCTCTGCATGCCCTGCTCGATCTCTTTACGCGTCTGGTTCAGCGCATCCAGCTCGCTGGCCAGCATACGCGCCTCGCTGATATCGTCAGTCAGCAGCAGCGCCACGCCGACCGACATATCGTCGAGCCGTCCCGCCGCATTAAGACGCGGGCCGAGGGCGAAGCCGAGGTCGCTCGCCACCAGCTGGCGCGCGTCGCGGTTGGCGATCTCCAGCAGCGCGCGAATGCCCGGACGGCATTTGCCGGCGCGGATGCGGCTCAGCCCCTGCCACACCAGAATGCGGTTATTGACGTCGAGCGGCACCACGTCGGCGACGGTGCCGAGCGCCACCAGATCCAGCAGCTCCGCCAGATTCGGCTCCGCGCGCGTGGCGCCGAACCAGCCAACCTTACGCAGGTGGGCGCGCAGCGCCATCATCAGATAGAAGGCGACGCCGACGCCCGCCAGCGCGCGCGACGGAAAGTCGCAGTCGCGCAGGTTAGGGTTCACGATCGCCTCCGCCTCCGGCAGGGTTTCGCCCGGCAGATGGTGATCGGTGACCAGCACCGGAATATTGTGCTGATGGGCGCAGGCGACGCCGCTGTGGGACGAGATGCCGTTATCCACCGTCAGGATCAGCTGGGCACCGCGCGCGCGCGCCTGCTCTACCACTTCCGGGCTCAGGCCGTAGCCGTCGTCAAAGCGGTTAGGCACCAGATACTGCACGTTATGGCCGCCCATGCTGCGCAGCGCCAGCACCGTCAGCGCGGTGCTGGTGGCGCCGTCGGCGTCAAAATCGCCCACCACCATAATGCGGCGTCCGTCGAGCAGCGCCTGATGCAGCAGCTCGACCGCTTCGTCCAGCCCGTTCAGCGTCGAGAAAGGCAGCAGATGCTTCGCGCCCCGTTCCAGCTCCGCCGCGCTGCGCACGCCGCGCTGCAGATAGAGACGCTTCAGCAGCGGCGGAAGCGCCGCCGGAAGCTGGTCCTCGACGCCGATCTCGCGCCGCCGTAGTTCAACTGTTTTTATCACTGCCAATTAGCCACCGCGCTTCTGCTGATCCAGCACCTGTTTCAGCTCCTGCGGCCCCTGATAACCCGGGATCATCATGCCGGAGTCGGTCAGGATCGCCGGGGTGCCCTGAATGCCGTAGAGAATGCCCAGCTTGTAGTGCTGGTCGAGATCGATTTTGCAGCTGTCCGGCGCGCTCATCTGCGGCGCGTTGCCCTTCATCGCGTCGTCAAACGCTTTGTTGCGATCGGCGGCGCACCAGATCGCCTTCATGGCGGTTTCCACCTGGCCGTGCAGCCCTTCGCGCGGGAAGGCGAGATAGCGCACCGTGATGCCCAGCGCGTTGTAGTCGGCCATCTGCTCATGCAGCTTGCGGCAGTAGCCGCAGGTGATATCGGTGAAAACGGTGATCACGTGCTGCTCTTTTGCCGCTTTGTAGACGATCATCTGTGGCGCCAGCGCCTCGACCTTTTTGTCGAGCAGCTGATTGGTGACGTTGACCGGCTGCGCGCCGCTGACGTCATAGAGCGGGCCCTGGATCATATGCTTGCCGTCTTCGGTGACGTAAATCACCCCGCTCTCCGTCAGCACGGTTTTAAAGCCCGGCAGCGGCGATGCGGTGATTTCGGTCTGCTTCAGCCCCAGCTTTTTCAGAGACTGCAGGATGGCGCCGTCATCGGCCTGAGCTGCGCTGCTAAAGGCGCCAGCCAACAGGGCCAGCAGGAGAAATTTCTTCATCTTCTTTCCTTAATGTCCGCGTCAGGCGCGCGGATGATGCTGTTGATGCAACTGACGCAGCCGCTCGGTGGCGACGTGCGTATAAATTTGCGTGGTCGAGAGGTCGCTGTGTCCCAGCAACATCTGTACGACACGCAGGTCGGCGCCGTGGTTCAACAAATGGGTGGCGAAGGCGTGCCGCAGCACGTGCGGCGACAGTTTTTCGCTGTCGATGCCCGCCAGCACGGCGTAGTGCTTGATGCGGTGCCAGAAGGTCTGGCGCGTCATCTGCTGCGCGCGGCTGCTGGGAAACATCACGTCCAGCGTCTGGCCGTTCAGCAGCCAGGGACGACCATGTTCCAGGTAGTGTTCGAGCCAGTAAACCGCCTCTTCGCCCAGCGGCACCAGACGCTCTTTATTGCCTTTACCGATCACGCGCACCACGCCCTGGCGCAGGCTGATGTCGCTCAGGGTCAGCCCGACCAGTTCAGAGACGCGCAGCCCGGTGGCGTAGAGCAGCTCCAGCATCGCCTTGTCGCGCAGCTCCAGCGGGATATCGGTGCTGGGCGCCTGCAGCAGGCGTTCGACCTGCGCCTCGCTGAGATCCTTCGGCAGCCGCTGCGGCAGTTTCGGCGCGGAGAGCAGCGTGCTGGGATCGTCGCTGCGCAGCTTTTCGCGGTAGAGATACTGAAAGATGCGCCGCATGGCGCTGAGCAGCCGCGCCGAACTGCTGGCTTTATAGCCGCCCTCCAGCCGCTCAGAGAGGAACTGCTGCAGATCCGCCGTCTGCAGCGTCAGCAGCGTCAGGCCGTGATGCTGCAGCCAGTCGGTCAGCGTCTTCAGATCCTGGCGATAGGAGGACAAGGTATTTTGCGCCAGATTGCGTTCAATCCAGAGCGCATCCAGAAACTGTTCTGTCAGGTCGCTGTCTTGCACGGTATCGCCGCCCTTGAGGTGAAATCGTGCTCATTATGCCTGAATCTGCCCTGCTTCTGATACAATTGCGCCAAAGTCAGTCTTACCCAGAGCATTATCTGCATGAAAATTGGTCTTTTTTATGGCTCCAGCACCTGCTACACCGAAATGGCCGCAGAGAAAATCCGCGACTTTATCGGCGCTGAGCTGGTCACGCTGCACAACGTGAAAGATGACGATCCGCTGCTGATGGAGCAGTACGATTTGCTGATTCTGGGCATTCCGACCTGGGATTTCGGCGAGCTGCAGGAGGACTGGGAAGCGATCTGGCCGCAGCTGTCGACCCTCAACCTGCGCGATAAAATCGTCGCGCTCTACGGCATGGGCGATCAGATCGGCTATAGCGAATGGTTTCTCGACGCGCTCGGCATGCTGCATGAGCTGCTGCAGCCGATGGGCGTGACGTTCGTCGGCTACTGGCCGCTCGACGGCTATGAGTTTACCAGCCCGAAGCCGCTTAGCGCCGATGGCACCCGGTTCGTCGGCCTGGCGCTGGACGACGTTAATCAGTTCGACGTCACCGATGAACGCATCGAACAGTGGTGCGAACAGATCCTGACCGAAACCGCCGCGCTGCTGTAGCGCGCCGCTACGGCCTCTCGCGCCACAGCAGGCGGGCGCGAAACTGACGCCATCGGCTGCGCGACATCATATCCTGCAGCAGCCACAGCCGCTGTGTGCGCCCTTTCTCACTGCGCAGCACCAGCAGCGCCGCGCCCGGCAGCCAGCGGATCGGCGCGGCGATGCGCCAGCGCACGCCCTGCCAGCGCCAGCTGTCGTCGCCTTTAATCTGCAACAGGCCTCGACGCTGCGCCAGTCGTCGCTGCTGCTGGCGGCTCTCCCGCATCATCCACAGCATTAGCGGCAGCTTTATCAGCCAGCCAGCGGCGGGCAACGGTGCGCCCGCCACCAGCAGCAGCGCGCCGGCGGCAAACACGCCGTGCAGCAGGCGCGCCTGACGCGACGGGCGCAGCTTACATTGCCACGGGGCCGCGTTCACGGTTGCGCTGCTGGATCAGCCGGATGATGCGCTTCAGCTCGGGATCGGCCGGTTCGCCATGGTCCATCATCCAGTTGAACAGGTCGGGATCGTCGCTCTTGAGCAGCGCCACAAACGCTTTTTTATCGCTATCGCTGAGGGTGTCATACTCATATTTGAAGAAGGGCATGATAGCGACATCCAGCTCCAGCATGCCGCGACGGCACGCCCAGTGAATGCGCGATTTGTCATGAATATCCATATGTGTTGTTCCGCAGTCAGGAAAGTGCGGCTAGTGTAACCTGGTTTGCGGACGCCTGCAGAGGCGCGTGGGCAGGCTGTGCGGCACGCCGCACGCGCCGGGCTGCGGTTGCCGCGCCGGCTCGCGATTTGTGCGCCCGATCCCCTAAACCGGTTGCAAAGCCAGTGCGCTCTTTTAACATTGAGTCAGGATTAACCTTCGTAACCAGGATAGCCAATGCCTATTTTCAGCTTACCGCCGCGCCAGCCCGTGGCCGCCTCTCGCCTGCCGTTAACCCTGATGTCGCTGGACGGCTGGGCGCTGGTGTCGGTGCAGGGTCCCGACAGCACCTCTTATCTGCAGGGTCAGCTTACGCTGGACGTCGCTGCGCTGGCGGCGGATCAGCATCGCCCGGCGGCGCACTGCGACGCCAAAGGCAAAATGTGGAGCAACCTGCGCCTGTTCCATCGCGGCGAAGGCTACGCCTATCTGGTGCGCCGCGAACTGCGCGACACGCAGCTGACCGAACTGAAAAAGTATGCGGTGTTCTCTAAGGTGACGCTGGCACCGGACGACGACGCGGTGCTGCTTGGCGTGGCGGGCTTTCAGGCGCGCGCGGCGCTGACCAGCCTGTTCGACGCCCTGCCGGACAGCGCGCATCCGGTGGTGCAGCAGGCAGAAAGCACCCTGCTGTGGTTCGCCGCGCCCGCAGAGCGCTTCCTGATCGTCACAACGCGCGAGCAGGCGCAGGCGCTGCAGCAGAAGCTGGCCGACGACGCGCAGCTCAACGACAGCATGCAGTGGCTGGCGCTGGATATCGAGGCGGGTATTCCGGTGATCGAGCCGGCGACCGCCGCGCAGCTGATCCCGCAGGCCACCAATTTGCAGGCGCTCGACGCCATCAGCTTTAAAAAAGGCTGCTACACCGGCCAGGAGATGGTGGCGCGCGCGAAATTCCGCGGCGCCAACAAGCGCGCGCTCTACTGGCTGGCGGGCCAGGCGAGCCGGGTGCCCGCCGCGAACGATTCGCTGGAGCTGCAGATGGGTGAGCGCTGGCGTCGCACCGGCACGGTGCTGGCCGCCGTTCAGCTTGACGATGGCGCGGTGTGGGTTCAGGTGGTGATGAACAACGATCTGGCGCCGGAAAGCGTGCTGCGCGTCGAGGGCGACGAAGGCGGCCGTCTGCTGATTCAGCCGCTGCCCTATTCTCTGGAGGAGTGATCCTTCACCGCAACCGGCTGGCCGCCGGTTGCGGTGCGTTACATCACATAGAAGTAGATGGCGCAGAAATGGCAGACGCTGCCGCCCAGCACAAAGCCGTGCCAGATCGCATGGTTGTAGGGTATGCGCCTCGCCACGTAGAAGATAACGCCGAGCGAATAGATGATGCCGCCGGCCGCCAGCAGCCAGACGCCGCCCGCCGAGAGTTTCAGCGCCAGCTGATAGATCACCACCAGCGACAGCCACCCCATACTGAGATAGGTCACCAGCGACAGCGCCTTAAAGCGGTGCGCGATGGTGAGCTTAAAGATAATGCCTGCCAGCGCGAGGCTCCAGATCACCACCATCAGCCCGTGCGCCAGCGGCGATTTCAGGCCCACCAGCAGAAAAGGCGTATAGGTGCCGGCAATCAGCAGATAGATGGCGCAGTGGTCGAGTTTTTTCAGCCAGCGCTTAGCGCGGTGATGGGGAATGGCGTGATACAGGGTCGACGCCAGGAACAGCAGGATCATGCTGCCGCCGTAGAGGCTATAGCTGGTAATGGCGGTGGCGGTGGCATTCATTTCAACCGCCTGCATCAGCAGCAGCACCAGACCGACAATACCGAACAGGCAGCCGAATCCATGACTGATGCTGTTGGCGATCTCTTCAGCGAGCGAATAGCCCTGGAATACTAAACGATTTTTCATAATGGAACGCGTCTGAACCTCGCGGTGAGTGCGGATTTTCTGACCACCAGCATAGCCAGGAATATTTTCAGAGTACACTTGTACGCTAAAATTAAACTGTGAAGGCGTGTTACAGCCTGACGCGCGCGCAAATCTGCTACACTGCTCGGCGATCTTACTCCTATGAGCGCGCCCGCAGATGTTCTCTCATCACGATCTTGCCAGCCTGAACGCGCTGGAAATGCAGGTTTATCACGACATCATTAAACATCCGGAAAGCGTCAGCTATATGACCATCCGCGAGCTGGCAGAACGGGCGGGCGTCTCGACCACCACCGTGCTGCGTTTCTGCCGCAAGATGGGGTGCGACGGCTGGTCCGAATTCCGCATCCGCTTTCGGCTGGCGCAGCAGCAGGCGCAGCCGGTGCAGGCGAACGTCGGCGTCAGCGAAATGCTCAGTTTTTTCAAAAGCATTAATAACGATGAATTTAGCGCGCTGATATCCCGCGCCGCAGAGATGATTAATCGCGCCGAGCAGCTTTTCTTTATTGGCGCCGGTACCTCAGGCAGCCTCGCCAAATATGGCGCGCGCTTTTTCTCTAACGTCGGTAAATTCAGTCACTATATCGACGATCCCTATTATCCGGTGAGCGGCAACGTGGATGACAATACGCTGGCGATATTGCTCTCTGTTTCTGGCGAGACGCCGGAAATATTGCGCCTTGCCAGCCAGTTTAGCCTGCGCCGCTGTCAGACGCTGGCGATCACCCACTCCGAGAGCAGCTCGCTGGCGAAAATGAGCGACTTTACCCTCGCCTACCACGTTCCGGTGATCCGCCTGAGCGACAATTACGATATCACCACCCAGGTGCCGGTGATGTATATTCTCGAAGCTGTCGGCCGACTGCTGATTAAATAAAACAGCCTGTTTTCGCCGCGTGACATATTACGCCGGCGCGCCGGTGTTATATCGTGACTTCGTTTTTTGCTTTGCTACACTCGCGGCCATATCTATTTGGCTGAGAGGGACATATGCAGAACGAATCAGGCTTTCCGCAACACTTTTTATGGGGCGGCGCAGTGGCGGCGCATCAGGTTGAAGGCGGCTGGGATCAAGGCGGCAAAGGGGTCAGCATCGCCGACGTGCTGACCGGCGGCGCGCACGGCGTCAGCCGCGTCATCACCGACGGCGTGCAGCCCGGCAACGACTACCCCAACCATCAGGCGGTGGAGTTCTACTCGCGCTACAAAGAGGATATCGCGCTGTTCGCCGAGATGGGCTTTAAGTGTTTTCGCACCTCTATCGCCTGGACGCGCATCTTCCCCAACGGCGACGAACAGGAGCCAAACGAGGCGGGCCTGCAGTTTTACGATGACCTGTTCGACGAGCTGCTGAAATATGGCATCGAGCCGGTGATCACCCTCTCCCACTTTGAGATGCCCTATCACCTGGTGAAAGCGTATGGCGGCTGGCACAGTCGCAACGTGGTCGATTTCTTTGTGCGCTTTAGCGAAGTGGTGATGCGTCGCTATCAGCACAAGGTGAAATACTGGATGACCTTTAACGAGATCAACAACCAGCGCAACTGGCAGTATCCGCTGTTTGGCTACTGCTGCTCCGGCGTGATTTTTACCGAGCACGACAAGCCGGAAGAGGTGATGTATCAGGTTATGCACCACCAGTTCGTCGCCAGCGCGAAGGTGGTTAGCCTCGGCCACGCCATCAATCCCGATTTTCAGATCGGCTGTATGATCGCCATGGTGCCGATTTATCCCTACTCCTGCCATCCTGACGACGTGATGCTGGCGCAGGAGGCGATGCATCAGCGCTATGTCTTTAGCGACGTGCAGATGCGCGGCGCCTGGCCAGCCTACACCCTGAAAGAGTGGGCGCGCAAAGGCTACCAGATCCAGATGGACGCGGACGACGCCGAGACGCTGCGCAACGGCTGCGCCGACTATGTCGGTTTCAGCTACTACATGAGCAACGCGGTAAAACATGACGCCAGCGGCGTCGACGATCCCATTACCGGTTTCGACGGCGTGGTGAAAAACCCGCACGTCAGCGCATCTGACTGGGGCTGGCAGATCGATCCGGTCGGGCTGCGCTATACGCTCAACGCGCTCTATGAGCGCTACCAGAAACCGCTGTTTATCGTCGAAAACGGCTTCGGCGCCATCGACAAACCGAATGAGAACGGCGTGATTGAGGATGATTACCGCATCGACTACCTGCGCGCACATATCGCCGAGATGAAAAAGGCGGTGGCGCATGACGGCGTTGAACTGATGGGCTATACGCCGTGGGGCTGCATCGACTGCGTTTCGTTCACCACCGGCCAGTACGACAAGCGCTACGGCTTTATTCACGTCAATAAAAACGACGACGGCAGCGGTGACTTCGCCCGCTCGCGCAAGAAAAGCTTCGGCTGGTATCAGCAGGTGATCGCCAGCAACGGCGAAACCATTTAAGGCTCCTGGGCCGCGCCGTCACGGGCGCGGCCATGTCGCTAGCGGCCGCCGGCGGCGTCAATAAAGGTGCCGGTCACGTAGGAGGCCGCCTCGCTCGCCAGCCAGACGATCGCTTCGGCGATCTCCTCCGCTTCGCCGCCGCGTCCCATCGGGATGGCACCCGCCATCGCCGCCACGCGATCGACCCGTCCCGGCTCGCCGCCGTCCGCATGCATCTCGGTATAGATAAAGCCCGGCCTGACGCTGTTGACGCGAATGCCCTGCGCCGCCACCTCCAGCGACAGCCCCTTCGTCAGCGCATCCATCGCTCCTTTTGACGCCGCATAATCGACATACTCTCCCGGTGCGCCAAGGCGCGACGCGGCAGAGGAGACGTTGATAATCGATCCGCCCAGCCCGCCGTGCTGCGTGGCCATGCGTTTTATCGCTTCGCGGCAGCAGAGAAAGGCGCCGGTGACGTTGGTGGCGAAAACGCGCTGCAGGCGTTCCGCGCTGAGATCTTCCACCCGACACTGGGTAAACAGGATGCCGGCGTTGTTGACCAGCACGCCGAGCGGCATCGCCTCCTCGTCCAGCCGCTGAAACAGCGCCATTACCTGCGCCTCGTCGGCGATATCCGCCTGCACGGCAAAGGCGTCGCCGCCCTGCTCGCGGATCGCTTCAACCACCTGCTGCGCCTCTTCCGCGCGCTTCCGATAGTTGACCGCCACGCGATAGCCCTGCTGCGCCAGCCTCAGCGCCGTTGCGCGGCCAATTCCCCGGCTTGCGCCGGTTACCAGAGCCAGTCTCATATTTTCTCCAAAAAAAAGGGCCGGATAAGCGGCCCTTGTGGTCTGTGTGACGCGGCGTTTACTGATAGTCGCTCATCGGCACGCAGGAACAGAACAGGTTGCGATCGCCGAACACGTCGTCGAGGCGCTTCACCGTCGGCCAGTATTTGTTGTCGCTGCCCGCCGGGAACACCGCCAGCTCGCGGCTGTAGGGGTGGCGCCATTCGCCAACGATTTCAACCTGGGTGTGCGGCGCGTTAACCAGCGGGTTGTCCTCTGCCGGCCATTCGCCGTCTGCCACGCGGTCGATCTCCATGCGGATAGCGAGCATCGCGTCGATAAAGCGATCCAGCTCGATTTTGCTCTCGGACTCGGTCGGCTCCACCATCAGGGTACCGGCGACCGGGAACGACATGGTCGGCGCATGGAAGCCATAATCGATCAAACGCTTGGCGATATCCAGCTCGCTGATGCCGGTCTGCTCCTTCAGCGGACGAATGTCGAGAATACACTCGTGCGCCACGCGGCCGTCGCGGCCGGCATAGAGGATCGGATAGGCCGACTGCAGGCGGCTGGCGATGTAGTTGGCGTTGAGAATGGCGACCTGGCTGGCGCGCTTCAGCCCCTCTGCGCCCATCATGCGGATATACATCCAGCTGATCGGCAGAATAGAGGCGCTGCCGAACGGCGCTGCGGAGACCGCGCCCTGCTGCGTCAGCACGCCGTCGATCTGCACCACGCTGTGACCCGGCACAAAGGGCGCCAGGTGCGCTTTCACGCCGATCGGCCCCATGCCTGGGCCGCCGCCGCCGTGCGGGATACAGAAGGTTTTATGCAGGTTCAGGTGCGACACGTCCGCGCCGATGTAGCCCGGCGTGGTAATGCCGACCTGTGCGTTCATGTTAGCGCCGTCGAGATAGACCTGGCCGCCGTGCTGATGCACGATCTGGCACACCTCGCGAATGGTCTCTTCATACACGCCGTGCGTCGACGGATAGGTCACCATAATGCAGGAGAGATGCTCGCCCGCCTGCGCCGCTTTCTCGCGCAGGTCGCCAAGATCGATATTGCCCTGCTTGTCGCAGGCCACTACCACCACCTCCATGCCCGCCATCTGCGCCGACGCGGGGTTAGTGCCGTGCGCGGAACTCGGGATCAAACAGAGATTGCGCGCGCCCTCGTTACGGCTTTCGTGATAGCGGCGGATCGCCAGCAGCCCGGCGTATTCGCCCTGCGCGCCCGAGTTGGGCTGCATGCAGAGCGCATCGTAGCCGGTGAGCTGCACCAGCCACTGCGACAGCTGGCCAATCATCTGCAGGTAGCCGGCGGCCTGCTCTGCCGGGCAGAAAGGATGCAGTTCGGCGAACTCCGGCCAGGTGATGGGGATCATTTCGGCGGCGGCGTTCAGCTTCATGGTGCAGGAGCCGAGCGGGATCATCGCCTGGTTCAGCGCCAGATCTTTTTTCTCCAGGCTGTGCATATAGCGCATCATCTCGGTTTCGCTGTGATGACGGTTAAACACCGGGTGCAGCAGGATCGCGCTCTGGCGCTGCTGCGCGGCAGGGATCGCCTGGCTGTCGGCCGCCACGGCGGCGTCGAGCTTGTCGATATCCTGGCCGTGGTCATCGCCGAGCAGAATGGCGAACAGCGCCTGCACATCTTCACGACGCGTGGTTTCGTCCAGCGTGATGCCGACGGCGTGATGAATATCGCTGCGCAGGTTGACGCCAAAGCTCAGCGCGCGGTTCAGCACCGCGCCTTTGTCCGCCACCTCAACCGTCAGGGTATCGAACCAGCTGTTGTGGCGCAGCTTCAGCCCGCCATTTTGCAGGCCGGCCGCAAGGATCGTCGTCAGACGATGAATGCGCGACGCGATGCGCTTCAGCCCTTTCGGGCCGTGATAGACCGCGTACAGCCCGGCGATATTAGCGAGCAGCACCTGCGAGGTGCAGATATTGGAGTTCGCTTTTTCGCGGCGGATATGCTGTTCGCGCGTCTGCATCGCCATGCGCAGCGCGGTGTTGCCTGCGGCGTCGCGCGAGACGCCGATAATGCGTCCCGGCATTGAGCGTTTGTGCTCGTCGCGGCTGGCGAAGAAGGCGGCGTGCGGGCCGCCGTAGCCCATCGGCACGCCGAAACGCTGCGCCGATCCAAAGACGATATCCGCGCCCTGCTTGCCGGGCGCTTCCAGCAGCACCAGCGCCATAAAGTCGGCCGCGACGCTGACCACGACTTTGCGGCTTTTCAGCTCGGCGATCAGCGCGCTGTAGTCGTGCGCCTCGCCGGTGGTGCCGACCTGCTGCAGCAGCACGCCGAACACGTCATCATGCTCCAGCGCTTTGTCGGCGCGATCGATAATCAGCTCGAAGCCGAAGGTTTCCGCGCGGGTGCGCACCACGTCCAGCGTCTGCGGATGGATATCTTCCGCGATAAAGAATCTAGCGGCGTTTTTCAGCTTGCTGACGCGCTTCGCCATCGCCATCGCTTCCGCCGCCGCCGTCGCTTCATCCAGCAGCGAAGCAGAGGCGATGTCTAAACCGGTGAGATCGAGCGTCAGCTGCTGGAAGTTAAGCAGCGCCTCGAGGCGCCCCTGCGACACTTCCGGCTGATAGGGGGTGTAGGCGGTGTACCAGCCTGGGTTTTCCAGCATATTGCGCAGGATCACCGGCGGCGTCACCACCGCGCTGTAGCCCATGCCGATCCAGGATTTGTAGCGCTGGTTCTGACTCGCGATCGCCTTCAGCTCGGCCAGCGCCTGCTGCTCGGTCGCGGCGTCGCCGACGGCGGGCGGGCCCGGCAGCTGAATGTCGGCCGGCACGATGGCGCCGATCAGCGCATCCAGCGAGCTGGCGCCAATCGCCTCCAGCATCAACGCCTGTTGTTCCGACGAGGGACCGATATGGCGTTCAATAAAGGCGCCGTTATGTTCGAGCTGGCTTAAAGTCTGGGTCATGAGCAGTCAATCCTGAATCGGGCTGAAGTACAAAGAAGGCGAATCATTGAAACGCGGCCAGCGTCGCCTGGCCGCCCTGTGGCTTATTCGTCGATAGAGGCTTTATAGGCGTCTGCGTCCAGCAGCGAATCGAGTTCAGATTCGTCGCTGGGCTTGATTCTGAACAGCCAGCCGGTGGCGTAAGGTTCGCTGTTGACCAGCTCCGGCGCGTCGCCCAGCTCTTCGTTCACGGCGACGATTTCGCCGCTGAGCGGCGCATAGATATCGGACGCGGCTTTGACCGACTCCGCCACGGCGCACTCGTCGCCTGCGGCGTAGGTGTTGCCGACGTCGGGCAGGTCGACGAACACCATATCGCCCAGCAGCTCCTGAGCATGTTCGGTAATGCCGACGGTAAAGGTGCCGTCCGCTTCCTTACGCACCCACTCATGACTGTCACGGTACTTCAATTCGTTTGGCACATTGCTCATCGCCATTTCTCCTGAAAATAGATTACTGAACCGGCTTGCCGCCGCGTACGAAAACAGGTTTGGTCACTTTTACCGGCATTTCACGCTGGCGGATCTCGACGATGGCGCTCTCGCCAATGCCTGCCGGCACGCGCGCCAGCGCAATGCTGCAGCCGAGCGTCGGCGAGAAGGAGCCGCTGGTGATAATTCCCTGCTGCGACTGCCCCTGCGCGTCGGTGAAGCGCACCGGCTGACCGTTACGCAGCACCCCTTTCTCCGTCATGATCAGGCCCACCAGCTTGTCGGTGCCCCTTTCGCGCTGCAGCTCCAGCGCCTCGCGCCCGATAAAGTCGCGATCGGCGGGTTCCCAGCACACCGTCCAGCCCATATTGGCCGCCAGCGGCGAGACCCCTTCGTCCATCTCCTGGCCATAGAGGTTCATGCCTGCTTCCAGCCGCAGCGTGTCGCGCGCGCCCAGCCCAGCGGGCTTGACGCCCGCCGCCAGCAGACGCTGCCAGAAGTCGGCCGCCGCCGTGGCGGGCAGCGCGATCTCATAGCCCGTTTCGCCGGTGTAGCCGGTGGTGGCGATAAACAGGTCGCCGGACTGCACGCCGAAAAAGGGCTTCATGCCGGCCACCGCGTCGCGCTGCTCGTCGCTGAACAGCGTCTGCGCTTTCTGCTGCACCTGCGGCCCCTGAACGGCGATAAGCGCCAGGTCGTCGCGCTCCGTCAGGGCCACGCCCCAGGCCTGCGCGTGCTCGCCGATCCACGCCAGATCTTTCTCGCGCGTCGCCGAGTTGACCACCAGCCGGAAAAAGTCGTCGGTCATAAAGTAAACAATCAAATCGTCAATGACGCCACCGGAGGCGTTAAGCATGCCGGTGTAGAGCGCTTTGCCGGGCTGCGTCAGCCTGGCGACGTCGTTTGCCAGCAGATGGCGCAAAAAGTCGCGCGTCTGCGCGCCGTGCAGATCGACAATGGTCATATGGGAGACGTCGAACATCCCGGCGTCCTGACGCACGGCATGATGCTCGTCCATTTGCGAGCCGTAGTGCAGCGGCATCATCCAGCCGTGGAAGTCCACCATGCGGGCGCCGCAGGCCTGATGCTGTTCAAACAACGGGGTTTGCTGAGTCATAACCATCCTGTCGCGAAGCGGGTAAGTTTTGGGCGGCCAGCGCCGTGGCGGCAGCCCGCGCAAACGTTCTCTTTTCCCTGACGTTATCATTGAAAAGGCGATTTAACCATAAGCTGTACAGGGCCGAATTGAAGCATGCCCGTTGCGGTGCACGCAAAGCACTCAGCATAATAAACTGTGATTTTGTGATTTACCGCGCAGGAAATCGGACGCTGCGGCTTTAACGCAGCAAGATAATCAGGAATAGCGCGCAGATTGTTAATAACCTCATCGGCGCAGGGATTCCTGTTATAAATAAAAGTAATGCGAACGCTGCAGTTAAATTAGAATAAATCAAACGAGGCGCGCTCATTGTGCAGCGCTGCTCTTTTTTGGTGCAGGCGTAAAAAAGCCAGCGCAAGGCTGGCTCAAAGAGGAAACGAGAGGCTTAACGCAGCCAGTCAGGCAGGTCGTGCAGCCCCATCGCCTGACGCAGCATCGCCGGTTTCACGCCTGGCAGGGTATCCGCCAGCTTTAATCCCAGATCGCGCAGCAGCTTCTTCGCCGGGTGGACGCCAGCGAAAAGCTCGCGGAAGCCCTGCATCCCGGCGAGCATCATCGCCGCGCTCCTTTTACGGCTGCGCTCGTAGCGGCGCAGGTAGAGGTGCTGGCCGATATCTTTGCCCTGCTGATGCAGGCGGCGGATCTCGCCAATCAACTCCGCCGCGTCCATAAAGCCGAGATTCACGCCCTGCCCTGCCAGCGGATGAATGGTGTGCGCGGCGTCGCCCACCAGCGCCAGACGGTGCGCGGCGAACTGGCGCGCGTAGCGCGCCGTCAGCGGAAAGGTTTTGCGCTCGCTCTCCAGATGGCAGAGTCCGAGCCGCATATCGAACGCCACCGCCAGCTGCTGATTGAACAGCGTCTGCGGCATGCTGGCCAGGCGGCTCGCCTCCTGCGGCGACAGCGACCAGACGATTGAGCTGAGGTGCGGATCCTGCATCGGCAGGAACGCCAGAATGCCGTCGCCGTGAAACACCTGGCGCGCCACCGCGTCATGCGGCAGATCGGTGCGGATATTCGCCACCAGCGCGTGGTGTTCGTAATCCCAGAAGGTTAAGGGAATGTCAGCCTGGTTGCGCAGCCAGGAGTTGGCGCCGTCTGCGGCGATCAGCAGACGCGCCGTCAGCATGGTGTTGTCCTGCAGGGTAATAAAGGCTTCATTTTCGCCGAACGCCACCTGCTGCAACTGCGAAGGCGCCATCAGCGTCACGTCGCTGCAGCGGCTGGCGCGCTGCCAGAGCGCGCTGTGGATTGCCGGGTTTTCAATAATGTGCCCGAGATGGGTCAGCCCCTGCTGCTCGTCATCAAAGCTAATGGCGCCGAAGCTGTCGCGATCCCACACTTCCATGCCGTGATAGGCGCTGGCGCGTCGCGCCAGAATATCGGACCAGACATCGAGCTTCTGCAGCAGCCGCTCGCTGGCGGCGTTGATCGCCGACACGCGCACCGACGGCGCGCCGCTGGCATCGAACTGCGGCTCCGCCGACTTTTCCAGCACGGCGACGCGCAGCCCGCTGCCCTGTAATCCACAGGCGACCGCCAGTCCTACCATGCCGCCGCCGGCGATGACCACATCAAAACTTTGCATCGGTGCCCCTTAGTTAACGCTTAACCCAGCCAAGCGTGCGCTCAGCCAGTTGATTACGCAGCCACGGCAGATGATCCATTGCCAACAGCCCCAGATTTCGTCCCGCCACCAGCGGCGCGTAGCGGTTGGCGAACAGCCGCACCAGCCCGTCGGTGAGGGTAATAGTCGCGTCACGATCGGGCTGGCGGCGCTGCTGATAGTGATGCAGCACGCCATAGCTGCCGATATCCTGCTGCTGACGATGCGCCGCTGCCAGCGTTTCCGCCAGCGACATCACGTCGCGCAGTCCCAGGTTGAACCCCTGACCGGCGATAGGATGCAGCGTCTGCGCCGCGTTGCCCACCAGCGCGAGGCGGTGCGACACCTGCTGCGTGGCGCTCTGCAGCGCCAGCGGATAGCTCTCGCGCTGACCGGTATGGGTAAAACGCCCCAGCCGCCAGCCGAACGCGCGCTGCAGCTGCGTCAGAAATTCCTCGTCGCTCCAGGCGGCCACCTTTTCGCGCGCCGACAGCGGATGAGCCCACACCAGCGACAGACGATTGTCCGACATCGGCAGCAGCGCCAGCGGGCCGTACTCGGTAAAGCGCTCGAAGGCGCGTCCCTGATGCGGCAGCTCGGTCGAGACGTTGGCGATCACCGCCAGCTGTTGATAATCCTCGCGCTGCCACTGGATGCCGAGCGAGGCGGCGAGCGGCGAGCGGGAGCCATCTGCGGCCACCAGCAGCGCCCCTTCCAGCTGCTCGCCACCCTCCAGCGTCACCTGCACGCTATCCTGCCGCCGCTGCGCGTCGGTCACCCGCGCCGGACAGCGCAGGGTGACGCCTGGCGCGCTTTGCAGCCTGTTGAACAGCCGCTGGCCCACCTCGAACAGCTCCACCACATAGCCGAGCGCGGGGATCTGATGCGCCTCCGCGTGCAGGGTAACGAAGCCGGCGTGCCCGCGATCGGAGACGTGGATCGTGGTAATGGGCGTGGCGCACGCGTCGATGCTGCGCCAGAGATCGATATCCGCCAGCTGCTGCCGCGTGCCGGCCGCCAGCGCAATAGCGCGGCTGTCGTAGCCTGGATGCGCGCGGCTGCTGGGCGCGCTGTTCTCGATCAGCGTTACCGGCAGCTGACCCTGCGTCAGATGGGAGATGGCCAGCGCCAGCGTCGCACCGGTCATGCCGCCGCCGACAATGATAATGTTCATGCCGGACGCGCCGCTGCCATCAGCGCCTCAATCGCATCTGCGTCTTTAACGACGCTGTCGGTGAGATTTTCGTTGCCGGTTTCGGTGATCAGGATGTCATCTTCGATACGAATGCCGATGCCGCGATACTCTGCCGGCACATCGGCATCCGGCGCGATGTAAAGCCCTGGCTCCACGGTCAGCACCATGCCGGGCTCAAGGATACGGTCGCGCGAGGCGGTGCCGTAATGGCCGACGTCGTGCACGTCCAGCCCCAGCCAGTGGCTCAGTCCGTGCATAAAGAATGGACGGTGCGCCTCTTCGGCCAACAGCGTCTCTACCTCGCCCTGCAGAATGCCCAGCTCCACCAGCCCGGCAATCATAATGCGCACCACCTCTTCGTTGACCTCGCGGATGCTGACGCCAGGGCGGAACAGCGCCAGCGCCTTGTAGAGCGAGGCCAGTACGATGTCGTAGATCGCGCGCTGCGGCGCGGTGAAGCGGCCGTTTATCGGGAAGGTACGGGTGATGTCGCCAGCGTAGCCGTGCAGCTCGCAGCCGGCGTCAATCAGCACCAGGTCGCCGTCGCGCAGTTCGCTCTCATTTTCGGTGTAGTGCAGAATGCAGCCGTTTTCGCCCGAGCCGACGATGGTGTTATAGGAGGGAAAACGCGCGCCGTGCTGGTTGAAAACGTAGTGGATCTCCCCTTCCAGCTGATATTCGAACAGGCCGGGACGGCAGGCCTGCATTGCGCGGGTGTGCGCCAGCGCGCTGATTTTTCCGGCGCGGCGCAGAATATTTATCTCCTCTGGCCCCTTAAACAGGCGCATTTCATGCACCCAGGGACGCCAGTCGGTGAGCGTCGCCGGCGCGCTGAGGTTCTGGCGAAAACCGCGGCGCAGTTTACCGAGCGCGGCGAAGACCAGCGCATCCGCCGCGGCGTATTCGCCCTGCGCGTGATAGACCACATCAAGCCCGTTCAGCAGCAGATGCAGCTGCTGGTCGATATCATCCCAGGGCAGCGCGCGATCGACGCCGAGCTTTTCAGGCGCGGCGTCCTGCCCCAGCCGACGGCCAAACCAGATTTCCGCCGTGAGATCCCGTACGCGATTGAAAAGCACGCTGTGGTTGTGCGTCTCGTCGCTTTTAATCAGCACCAGCAGCGCCTGCGGCTCGTTGAAGCCGGTGAAGTACAGGAAGTCGCTGTTCTGACGGAACGGATATTCGCTGTCGTTGCTGCGGGTCACTTCCGGCGCGGCAAAGATCAAGGCGGCGCTGCCCGGAGCCATTTTCGCCAGCAGCGCCTGACGACGCTGCTGGAAAGTATCCAGAGAAATCATGTTTGCACTCCCTGTAGAAACGGGCACGTTCGCGCCCTGAGATATCTGGCTTAGTGTAGCGTCGGTTTTTTCACTTCGGGGGCGGTCGGCTGAGGATGATTGAAGGTGTCGTGGCAGAGCAGTGCCGCCACGCGCACATATTCAATCACCTCTTCCAGCGACTGTTCCAGCTCTTCCTGGTCTTCGTCTTCATCGTAGCCAAGCTGTGCGATGGTGCGCAGATCGTCAATCGCTTCGCCGGTTTCGCCGGTGACTTTTTCCAGCTTCGGCTGGGTAACGCCCAGCCCCAGCAGGAAGTGGTTCACCCAGCCCGCCAGCGCGTCGGCGCGGTCGAAGACGCTGATATCCTCTTCGTCTGGCAGCATCAGCTGAAATAAAAAGCCTTCATCTTCCAGCGTGCTGGCGGTGCTTTCATGCAGCGCCTGCAGCGGCAGCGCGAGGCCCTGTGAAAACGCCATCCCTTCGTTGGTGAGATCGTGCACCAGCGTTTTCCAGCTGTTGTCCTGATTGCCGCCGCACAGAATTCCGCTGATCAGGCCATGCATTTCCGCTGGCGTCATCCCCACGCCTTGCTGAGAGAGCGCCGAAGCCAGCGCGTTGTAATCGGGGGTTGCGTTCTGTAAAGACATAAGGATTCGTCGTCGTTGGCAGAATAAGTTCGTGTTATGCTACCACTAGCTGCCTCAAGGTTTCCAGAAAAGGGGTTGTAAGTTATTTCGCGGGTCTATATAGTTGCCCGCCTCCCAACGCATTGAGCATAAAGGGAGCTGCGGGCGAAGTAATCAGTCAGGAAGGTGGCATGTCTGCACAACCAGTAGATATACAAATTTTTGGTCGTTCATTGAGAGTGAATTGTCCGCCTGAACAGCAAGATGCGCTGAATGCGGCTGCCGATGATCTCAATCAACGGTTGCAAGATTTAAAAGTTCGCACTAGAGTCACAAATACCGAGCAACTGGTGTTCATCGCCGCGTTAAACATCTGCCATGAACTGGCGCAAGAGAAAGTGAAAACGCGCGATTATGCTGCTAATATGGAACAACGTATCCGTATGCTGCAGCAGACCATTGAACAGGCTCTTGTTGAGCAAGGTCGCATAACCGACCGCCAGGGTGCGAAGTTCGAATAATACTTTATGGTTGCTGTGCTACAGTAACGGTGAAGTCCATTTTCTCTGAGATGTTTGCAAGCGGGCCAGTCCCCTGAGCCGATATTTCATACCAACAGAGTGTGGCGCTCTGTAACCTGTGAGCATGCTCGGTCCGTCCGAGAAGCCTGATGGTTGCGACGGCACATTCACCTTGAACCAAGGGTTCAAGGGTTACAGCCTGCGGCGGCATCTCGGAGATCTCTCTACCTTCTGCATCTGTTTTTCCCCGTTGTGAATGATATAGTTGCTCAATCAGCGACTTATCAACGGGGTTCCCATGTCACAGCCCTCACTGCTCGATCGACACGCTCTGCGTCAGCACGTGCGCCATCTGCGCCGCGCCCTGACGGAAGAACAGCAGGTCCAGGCCGCCGCGCTGCTGGCGGAACACGCGGTTAACTTCGCTCCTCTTGCTAACGCCCGCCATATCGCCCTGTTTCTGTCGGTTGACGGCGAAATCAACACCCGTCCGCTTATCGCTAAACTCTGGCAGCAGAAAAAACAGATCTATCTGCCGGTGCTGCACCCTTTCGCCGCTGGCCATCTGCTGTTTCTGCGCTATACGCCGGAAACGGTGCTGACGCCGAATAAACTGCGTATTCCCGAACCGCCGCTCGATATTCGTTCGTTGATTACGCTGGACCAGCTGGATGTGATGATGGTGCCGCTGGTGGCCTTTGACAGCAGCGGGCAGCGCCTCGGCATGGGCGGCGGCTTCTACGATCGCACCCTGCAGAACTGGCGGCAGCATCGGTTCTTACCCGTTGGGGTGGCGCACGATTGTCAGCAGGTGGAGCAGTTGCCAACGGCGGAGTGGGATGTGCCTTTGCCCGCGGTGCTGACGCCGTCGCGGCTGTGGCAGTGGGAATAAGCGGGATTTGCATCAAAGGGCCGTTGCCGGCCCTTTTTGCATAGTGCGCGATCAGTAAAGCAGACGGGCACGGATGGTGCCTGGAATCGCCTTCATCAGCTGCAGCGCTTTGTCCGCCCGATCCTGCGGCGCGTCGATATCAATCACCACATACCCCATCAGCGGCGAGGTTTGCAGGAACTGCGCGGCGATGTTGATGCCCTGCTCGGCAAAGA
This sequence comes from Pantoea sp. Z09, assembly GCF_022394795.1. Classification (NCBI taxonomy): domain Bacteria; kingdom Pseudomonadati; phylum Pseudomonadota; class Gammaproteobacteria; order Enterobacterales; family Erwiniaceae; genus Pantoea; species Pantoea sp. Z09. Next base: position 751,316 of record NZ_CP092373.1, on the reverse strand, counting down.
TCTGGTTGATCGCCGTCAGCACGCCCGGACGGTTCTCGTGAATGTGCAGCAGACGGCTGGCGCTGGCGCCGTGCATCGGCAGCGACACTTCCGGGAAGTTGACCGCAGAGAGCGTAGAGCCGTTATCGGAATATTTAGCCAGCTTGCCCGCGACTTCAATCCCGATATTCTCCTGCGCTTCCTGGGTCGAGCCGCCGATGTGCGGCGTCAGGATCACGTTGTCGAATTCACACAGCGGCGAAGTGAACGGATCGCTGTTAGTGGCGGGCTCAACCGGGAAGACGTCGATAGCGGCGCCAGAAAGATGCTTGCTCGACAGCGCGTCACACAGCGCCGGAATATCCACCACGGTGCCGCGCGAGGCGTTGATCAGCAGCGCGCCCTTCTTCATCTGCGCCAGCTCCTGCGCGCCGATCATATCCTGGGTAGAAGGCGTTTCCGGCACGTGCAGGCTGACCACGTCGCTCATATTGAGCAGGTCGGCCAGATGACGCACCTGGGTGGCGTTGCCGAGCGGCAGTTTGTTTTCGATGTCGTAGAAGTAAACGTGCATCCCCAGGCTTTCCGCCAGCACGCCGAGCTGCATGCCGATATGGCCATAGCCGATGATGCCCAGCTTTTTGCCGCGCGCTTCAAACGAGCCGAGGGCGTTTTTATTCCAGATGCCGCGATGCGCTTTGGCGTTGGCTTCGGGAATGCCGCGCAGCATCAGCAGCATCTCGCCGATCACCAGCTCGGCGACCGAACGGGTGTTGGAGAATGGCGCGTTAAACACCGGAATGCCGCGCGTCGCCGCCGCGTTAAGGTCGACCTGGTTGGTGCCGATGCAGAAGCAGCCCACGGCGACCAGTTTTTCCGCCGCGGCGAAGATCTCTTCGGTGAGTTGGGTGCGGGAGCGAATACCGATAAAGTGCGCATCGCGAATGGCGGATTTCAGCGCATCGGCATCCAGCGCGCCTTTATGGAATTCGATGTTGGTATAACCTGCCGCCTGCAGGTTCTCCAGCGCGCTCTGATGCACGCCTTCCACCAGCAGGAATTTAATCTTGTCTTTTTCCAGTGATACCTTTGCCATTTCCCCGACCCTATTGTGATTTCAACAATGGCCGCCATAAGCGCGCCTTCTGTCAAAATATCAAAATTTACGCCTGCGGCAAGACAACCGTTTGCCTTGCCGCCAGCACGGGGAGGCCTGCGCCCAGCACATTGCCACAGAAAATCGGGAGCTGAACCGGGAACAAAGAACGAACCTGCTGTCGATGACGGTTATGTGACATAAGTCACCGAATTTAGGCGATGTAAGAAAAGATATTTTGCGCGTGCAAATAACCGGCGCGCTGAGCGCGCCGGACAGATCATTTTTCGATGGTTTTCACGCCGTCTGGCGTGCCGATCAGGGCAATATCGGCACCGCGTGTGGCAAACAGCCCGACGGTGACCACGCCCGGCAGCGCATTGATGGTTTTTTCCAGCGCACTCGGATCGAGAATGCGCAGATTGTGCACGTCGAGAATAATGTTGCCGTTGTCGGTGACGACATGCTGGCGATACTCCGGCAGGCCGCCGAGCTTAACCAGTTCGCGGGCGACATAGGCGCGCGCCATCGGGATCACCTCGACCGGCAGCGGAAAACGCCCCAGCACGTCCACCTCTTTCGAGGCGTCGGCGATGCAGATGAACTTATCCGCCACCGCCGCCACGATTTTCTCGCGCGTCAGCGCCGCGCCGCCGCCTTTGATCATCTGCATCTGCGGATTGATCTCATCCGCGCCGTCGACGTAGATGGCCAGATCGTCAATCTCGTTGAGATCGAACACCGGAATGCCGAGCGCTTTCAGCTTCAGCGTAGAGGCTTCCGAACTGGAGACCGCCCCCTCAATCTGATGTTTCACGGTGGCGAGCGCATCGATAAAGTGCGCGGCGGTAGAGCCGGTGCCGACGCCGACGACGGTGCCCGGCTGCACATATTTCAGCGCGGCCCAGCCTACGGCTTTTTTCAGTTCATCCTGGGTCATGGTATGTTTATAACCTGTGCGACAACGAAGTGCGCGTAGTATAAAGCAACGCTTGCCGAATGTGCGCGGCTGTTTAGGCTGACGTGATCGCTTTGCAAGCCGGCCCGCAAAAATGGCGCTGGCGGCCCCTTTTCTGCGGTGCGGCGCGCGTAAAGATCCGGCGCACAGCGCGTCAGATGAATTTTTTATGGCATAGTATCGTCCATCCTGAACGAGAGAGAACAATAATGAAACGCCCCGATTATCGAACGCTTCAGGCGCTGGATGCGGTGATTCGCGAACGCGGCTTTGAGCGCGCCGCACAAAAATTATGCATTACGCAGTCGGCCGTCTCCCAGCGCATCAAGCAGCTGGAAAACCTGTTTGGTCAGCCGCTGCTGGTGCGCACCGTGCCGCCGCGCCCCACCGAGCAGGGCCAGAAGCTGCTGGCGCTGCTGCATCAGGTAGAGCTGCTGGAAGAGGAGTGGCTGAGCGACGAAAACGGCGGCACGACGCCGCTGCTGCTGTCGCTGGCGGTCAACGCCGACAGTCTGGCGACCTGGCTGCTGCCGGCGTTAAAAGAGGTGCTGGCGGACTCGCCGGTGCGCCTCAATCTGCAGGTTGAAGATGAAACCCGCACCCAGGAGCGGCTGCGCCGTGGCGAAGTGGTTGGCGCGGTAAGTATTCAGCCGCAGCCGCTGCCGAGCTGCCTGGTCGATCAGCTTGGCGCGCTCGACTACCTGTTTGTCGCCTCGCCCGAGTTTGCCGCGCGCTACTTCCCCAACGGCGTGACGCGCTCGGCGCTGCTGAAAGCCCCGGCGGTCGCTTTCGACCATCTCGACGACATGCACCAGGCCTTTCTGCAGCAGAATTTCGATCTCTCGCCCGGCAGCGTGCCCTGCCATATTGTTAACTCGTCGGAAGCCTTCGTGCAGCTGGCGCGCCAGGGTTCGACCTGCTGTATGATCCCGCATCTGCAGATCGAGCGCGAACTGGCGAGCGGCGAGCTGCTGGATCTGACGCCCGGCCTGTGCCAGCGCCGCATGCTTTACTGGCACCGCTTTGCGCCGGAGAGCCGCCTGATGCGCCGCGTTACCGACGCGCTGATTTCACACGGCCATCGCGTACTGCGTCAGGATAATCTGGCCGCCTGAGTAGGTGTGCACGCGGGTAGCGTTTTAACTGGTTTGTTATCTGACAAACGGCGAAAAAAGGGGCGCTGAGCGCCCCTTTCCCTTACTGCTGCGTAGCGGCCGTGTTCGGCTTGATGTCAAACACCACATCCACCTGATCGTCAAAGTGAATGCTCTGCTGCTCGTAGGTCTGCTGCGCAGAGGTATCCGCTGCCGGCGCGGCTGCTTTATACATGCGCGCCATCGGCATCGGCTGGTAGTTGGCGACGTGATAGCGAATGCTGTAAACCGGGCCGAGCTTCGCGTTGAAGCCCTCCGCCAGCGCCGCCGCCTGCTGCGTGGCGTTATCGATCGCCGCCTTGCGCGCCTGCGCCTTGTAGCTGTCTGGGTTGGTGACGCCCAGTTCGACCGAGCGGATTTCGTTCAGGCCACTTTTCAGCGCGCCGTCCAGCAGCTCGTTCAGCTTATCCAGCTGACGCAGCGTAACCTGCACCTGGCGCACCGCGCGGTAGCCTTTCAGCACCGACTTGCCCTCTTTGGTGTAGTCATATTCCGGCTGGGTGCTGAGGTTGGCGGCATCGATATCTTTCTTCTCAATGCCGTTTTTCTGCAGAAAATCGAAATACTGCGCAACGCGGTCGTCCGCCTGCTTTTTGGCGTCCGCCGCGTCCTTAGAAGAGACGTTAACCACAATCGACAGCGTGGCGATATCCGGGCGCGCATCCACGGTTGCCTGACCAGAGGTCACTACGTGCGGGCCGTTCGGCAGTTCGTCGGCCAGGGCGCTTAACGGCAGCGCTAACGCGCCTGTCATGGCGACCAGCGCCAGTGCTTTCAGTTTCACGAAAGTCCTCCTTGAAATCTCTGTTTTGCCGCGGCATCAAAGGCTCGAGCCTGAGCGGGATAGTAGGCACTGCTAAGAACGTGTTATACCGCAAAAGTTCGCGTTTTGCTTATCCTGTTCTGCCGCTTTCAGACTATTCGAATCAGAAATTCGCTACGCCCTGCAGCGCCAGCTGGCTGGCGATAACCCACATCACCGCACCCACCAGCAGGTTGATTACGCGCTGCGCGCCGGCGGTACGCAAGCGCGGCGAGAGCCAGGCCGCCATCAGCGCCAGGCCGAAAAACCAGATCACCGAGGCGCTGATGGTGCCGAGCGCGTACCAGTGCCGCGCCGCCTGCGTCGGCAGCTGGCTGCCCAGGCTGCCCAGCACCACGAAGGTGTCGAGATAGACGTGCGGATTAAGCCAGGTGACCGCCAGCATAGTGGCGACGATACGCCAGCGACTCTGTGTCAGCTCACCGCTGCTGGCCAGATCGACATGGCCGCTAAACGCGGCGCGCAGTGCATTCCAGCCGTACCAGAGTAAAAAAGCCACGCCAGCCCACGTGATCAGCATCAACAGCAGCGGCGACTGATGCAGCAAAGCGCTGCCGCCAAAGATGCCGCCGCAGATCAGTGCAATGTCGCTCAGGGTGCAGAGCGAGGCGGTCATCAGATGATACTGGCGCTTCACGCCCTGATTCATCACGAAAGCGTTTTGCGGCCCCAGCGGCAGAATAAGCGAGGCGCCAAGGGCAAGCCCTTGTAAATAGAGAGATAACACAGCATTTTCCTTACATCGGCGAGATGCAGGAGAGTATAGAGAGGCGGTATTATTAGCGGAAATGGAAAAAATTAATCAGGCATTAGACAGGTTAATAGGGGCGACGCTGTCGCCGCCCCGGTTTCATTACGGCGCTTTGGTTTCCGCTTCCGGCTGGCTGGCCTGATGCAGATGCACATCCATTTGCGGGTAAGGAATGCCGATGCCTTTCGCATCGAGCGCGCGCTTAAAGTTCTTCAGCAGATCCCAGTAAACGTTCTGCAGATCGCCGCTGTTGCTCCAGCAGCGCACCACAAAGTTAAGCGACGAGGCGGCCAGCTCGTTGAGGCCGATCTGCACGCCCATATCCTGCAGCACGCGCGGATCGCTCTTCACCACCTCTTCCAGCAGCGCAATCACTTCATCCACGTCCGCGTCATAGGCGACGCCGATAATAAACTCGTTGCGGCGCACCGGCTCGCGCGAGAAGTTAACGATGTTGCCGGCGATGATTTTGCCGTTCGGCACCACGACGATTTTGCCGTCGGCGCTCTTCAGGGTGGTAGAGAAGATCTGCACGTTAAGCACCGTGCCCATCACGCCGCCCAGATCGACGAACTCGCCCGCGCGGAAAGGACGGAAGGTTACCAGCAGCACGCCCGCCGCGAGGTTAGAGAGCGACCCCTGCAGCGCCAGACCGACCGCCAGACCAGCGGCGCCGAGCACGGCGATGACCGACGCGGTCTGCACGCCGACGCGTCCCAGCGCGGCGATCAGCGTAAAGGCGATAATGCCGTAGCGCACCAGCGCCGAGAGGAAGTCCGCCACCGTTTTATCAATGTGACGCGCCACCAGCACGCGATTGATGCCGCGTGAAATGATGCGCGCCACAATCATCCCCAGTATCAGGATAACGATAGCCGCGACGATATTGACCGCATAGCTGAGGATCAGCGCCTGATTGCGCACCAGCCAGCCGCCGGCGTTATGTATGCCGTCTACGACATTTAAGTCTTCCATATGAGAGCCCTGTTGTTGAATTCCCTGCCGGGAAGGTCAAATCACAGCCAGAAAGTTCCGGCAAACCAGCTATCAAGGGTAATCAAGAATCGGGGGATATGCCAAATCTGCGTTGAATTTGCTGTGAATTTGAGCGGAATAGCGCAATAGCAGGATAAAAAAAGGCCAGATCCGAAGATCTGGCCTGTGCAGTTAACCCGCGTGGCGGATTACAGACGATCGATGGCGTTCAGCTCTTTGAAAGCCTGCTCGAGGCGCACGACCATGGAGGCCTGCGCTGAACGCAGCCAGACGCGCGGATCGTAGTATTTCTTGTTCGGGCTGTCCGGGCCCTGCGGGTTGCCGAGCTGCGCCTGCAGATACGCTTCGTTCTTTTTGTAGTACTGCAGGATACCGTCCCAGGTGGCCCACTGGGTGTCGGTATCGATGTTCATTTTGATCACGCCGTAGCTGATCGACTCTTCGATTTCCGCTGCGGAAGAACCGGAACCGCCGTGGAAAACGAAGTCCAGCGCGTTGTGCGGCAGGCCATGTTTTTCACACACGTATTTCTGCGAGTCGCGCAGAATGGTCGGGGTCAGCTTGACGTTGCCTGGCTTGTAGACGCCGTGCACGTTGCCGAAAGAGGCAGCGATAGTGAAACGCTTGCTGATTTTGCTCAGTTCGGTGTAGGCGTAATCAACATCTTCCGGCTGGCTGTAGAGTGCGGAAGCGTCAACGTGGCTGTTGTCCACGCCATCTTCTTCGCCGCCGGTCACGCCCAGCTCGATCTCCAGCGTCATGCCCAGCTTGTCCATACGCGCCAGGTATTTGCTGCAAATCTCGATGTTCTCTTCCAGCGACTCTTCAGAGAGGTCGATCATGTGAGAAGAGAACAGCGGTTTGCCGGTTTTCTCGAAGTGCGCTTCGCCTGCGTCCAGCAGACCGTCGATCCACGGCAACAGTTTCTTCGCGCAGTGGTCGGTGTGCAGGATAACCGGCACGCCATACTGTTCAGCCATCAGGTGAACGTGATGCGCGCCTGAGATAGCGCCGAAAATGGCTGCGCCCTGCGGCTTGTCGGTTTTGAAACCTTTGCCGGCGATAAACGCGGCGCCGCCGTTAGAGAACTGGACGATAACCGGCGCTTTCACTTTCGCGGCGGCTTCCAGCACGGCGTTGATGGAGTCGGTGCCGACGCAGTTTACCGCTGGCAGCGCGAATTTGTTCTCTTTCGCGACCTGGAAGATCTTCTGAACGTCGTCGCCAGTGACAACGCCGGGTTTAACGAAATCAAAAATTTTAGACATGATTGTGTCCTGTTTCGTGACCGACTATCCCCTGAGGGACAGCGCTTTAAACGCCCTACGGGCAAGACTTCAGGCGACGCGGCAGCGCGTCGCCCCCAAAGGATTACTGCTTAGCACGCTCTTCCAGCATGGCGACCGCAGGCAGTTTCTTGCCTTCGACGAACTCAAGGAACGCGCCGCCGCCGGTAGAGATGTAAGAGATTTTGTCTTCGATGCCGAACAGGTCGATAGCCGCCAGGGTATCGCCGCCGCCCGCAACAGAGAAGGCGTCGCTGTCAGCGATGGCATTGGCGACGATCTCGGTGCCCTTACGGAAGTTCGGGAACTCGAACACGCCGACCGGGCCGTTCCACAGAATGGTTTTCGCCTCTTTCAGCACTTTCGCCATCGCCTGCGCGGTTTCGTCGCCGAAGTCCATAATCTCTTCGTTATCCGCCACTTCGGAAACCTTTTTCACCGTTGCCGGCGCAGTTTCAGAGAATTCCGTGCCAACGCGTGAGTCGGTCGGCACCGGAATGCCGTACTGATCGCGCAGGCCTTTCGCCGCTTCAACGAAGTCCGGCTCGTAAAGTGATTTGCCGACGTTGTTGTCGATAGCCACAAAGGTGTTGGCGATGCCGCCGCCGACGATCACGGTGTCAGCGATTTTCACCAGCGACTGCAGCACGTCGAATTTGGTCGAAACTTTAGAGCCGCCGACCACTGCGACCAGCGGACGCTCCGGGTTGCTCATCACTTTGCCCAGCGCTTCCAGCTCGGCCGACAGCAGCGGACCGGCGCAGGCGATTGGCGCGAACTTGCCGACGCCGTGCGTTGACGCCTGGGCGCGGTGTGCGGTGCCAAACGCGTCCATCACAAACACGTCGCACAGCGCGGCGTATTTTTTCGACAGCGTTTCGTCGTCTTTCTTCTCGCCTTTGTTAAAGCGCACGTTTTCCAGCACCACCAGCTCGCCCGCGCCGACTTCAACGCCGTCGAGGTACTCTTTTGCCAGGGTGACTTTGGTGCCGTTCAGTTTATCTTTCAGATAGTTAACAACAGGCAGCAGGGAGAATTCTTCGTTGTATTCACCTTCGGTCGGGCGACCCAGGTGAGAGGTGACCATCACTTTTGCGCCCTGTTTCAACGCCGATTCGATGGTAGGCAGAGAAGCACGGATACGTGCGTCTGACGTCACTTTCCCTTCTTTTACTGGTACGTTGAGATCGGCGCGGATCAGAACGCGCTTACCAGCCAGATCCAAATCGGACATCTTAATTACAGACATGGTGAACCCTCTCGTTGATTCTCGTAAGTTTTGTCAGGCGCAAACCGCGCCTTACCTGAAACCGCTTGCGGCCATCGCTAACGTCGTGTCGAGCATTCGGTTAGCAAAGCCCCATTCGTTGTCGCACCAGACCAGGGTCTTGATCAGGCGCTGACCGCTGACCCGCGTTTGCGTGCCGTCCACAATGGCACTGTGCGGATCGTGGTTAAAATCTACTGAGACTAACGGTAATTCCGTATAGTCAACTATACCACGAAATGCCCCCTCTGACGCGTTTTGCAGCAGCGCGTTGACCTCGCTGGCCCTGACCGACTGGCGTACGGAAACGCTGAGATCGATGGCCGTAACGTTGATGGTAGGCACGCGTACCGCGATCGCTTCAAAGCGGTCATTAAATTTCGGAAAAATACGGGTGATGCCGGCGGCCAGTTTGGTGTCGACCGGAATGATCGACTGACTGGCGGCGCGCGTACGGCGCAGATCGCTGTGGTAGGCGTCAATCACCTGCTGATCGTGCATCGCCGAGTGAATGGTGGTGACGGTGCCCGACTCGATGCCGAAGGCGTCGTCCAGCAGTTTGATCACCGGAATAATGCAGTTGGTGGTGCAGGAGGCGTTAGAGACGATGCGGTCTTCCTGCTTCAGCGCCTTTTCGTTCACGCCGAACACCACGGTGGCGTCGAGATCGTTGCCGCCTGGATGGGAGAACAGCACCTTCTTCGCGCCCGCCTGCAGATGCGCCTCGCCGTCTGCCCGGCTGCCGTAAACGCCGGTGCACTCCAGCACGATGTCGACGTTAAGCTCGCGCCACGGCAGCGCGTCGATATCGGCATGATGCAGGATGCGGATGGTATCGTCGCCGACCCACAGCAGGTCGCGCTCCTGACGCACGTCAAAAGCGAAACGCCCGTGGCTGGTGTCATATTTCAGCAGGTGCGCCATACCGGCCGCTTCCGCCAGTTCGTTGATCGCCACCACCGTGATTTCTGCTCGCCGCCCGGTTTCATAGAGCGCGCGCAGCACGTTGCGTCCAATGCGACCAAATCCATTAATGGCAATGCGAACCGTCATATCACCCCAGCAGTTAAATTCAGTGCAAAATCGGAACGATAGCCTGAGCCAGACATTCACGTTTGTACAGGAAATTCTTGCGCTTTTGCCACGGCATACCGCCGGAAAAAACGCCGTCGCAGCGCGGACTGAAACGGTTCAGCTACAATAAAGAGAAGCAGTAATAATTGGAATGCGTCAGATCAAATCAGAATTTAAAAATCTGACCAGGATCACACTTGAATCGTTGCGATGGATATAAAACGACCGCCAGACGCGCCCCGCTTTAGTAAAGTAACCCTGCATAGCGCCTGGCAACCGGCGCGTTCTGATGGCAGACAAGTGATGAACTACAACCTGCTTTGGTATCTCTGGTTTCTCTGGGCCTGCGCGCTGGGCGCCTGGCTGTTTGGCTGGCGTATAACGCTGCTGCTGGCTGTCATGATGACGCCGATTGCCCATGCCGCGTTCAGAGGATCAAAATTGAATAAGGGAATAATCATGTTTAAACGCAAAGCGCCGCCGGCCAGCGACGGCGATGTCGCCATGCCCGACATGGCGGCGACCTCAGAGGAACAGGATCAGGCGGCGCGCCTTTTCGGCGGCACTATGATTAAAGCCGCGCCCGCCGCTATCACCACCATTCAGGAGAGCTGCACCATCGTCGGCGAGATCACCGCCGAGGGCGACGTGCACATCAATGGCAGCGTGACCGGCAAAATCATGGCGCAAAAAACCGTGGTGCTGCAAAAACAGGGATGCGTCGACGGCGAGATCTATGCGCAGCGCACCGAGATCGGCGGCAGGCTAAAGGGGTTATGTCGCAGTCGCGAAGTGGCGGTTAACGCCGAGGGCGTTATGGAGGGCACCATTGAGTGCGAATCGCTGGCGGTGCATCCAGAGGGACGCTTTTATGGCTCTTCGCTTCCCTGGGAACAGGAGAAGAGAGAGAACGGCCTGACCGACGCGCCTGCGCCCGACGGTCAGACCTTTCAGCTGCACAAGGCGACGCTATTGCAGCCGTAGCCCTGTTGGATTCGCCCGCCTGCGCGGGCTTTACAGCACCGCTTTCGCCTGCGCCACGACGTTGTCGACGGTAAAGCCGAACAGCTCGAACAGCTGCTCAGCCGGGGCGGATTCGCCGAAGGTGGTCATGCCTACTACCGCGCCGTGCAGGCCGGTATATTTCTGCCAATAGTCGGCGATGCCCGCTTCAATCGCGACGCGCGCGCCGATCGCTTTCGGCAGCACCGCTTCGCGGTAGGCGGCATCCTGCTTGTCGAACGCGTCGGTAGACGGCATAGAGACCACGCGCGCCTTGATGCCTTCGCTGCTCAGCCTGTCGTATGCCGCGACCGCCAGTTCGACTTCGGAACCGGTGGCGATCAGGATCACCTCTGGCTGGCCGTCGCACCCTTTCAGGATGTAGCCGCCGCGTGCGATGTTCGCCAGCTGCTCAGGGGTGCGATCCTGCTGCGCCAGGTTCTGGCGAGAGAAGATCAGCGCGCTCGGGCCATCTTTGCGCTCAATAGCGTATTTCCACGCCACGGCGGATTCAACCTGATCGCACGGGCGCCAGGTGCTCATGTTCGGCGTGGTGCGCAGGCTGGCAAGCTGCTCGACCGGCTGGTGCGTCGGGCCATCTTCGCCCAGACCGATAGAGTCGTGGGTGTAGACCATGATCTGACGGATCTTCATCAGCGCCGCCATACGCGCCGCGTTGCGCGCATATTCCACGAACATCAGGAAGGTGGCGGTGTACGGCAGGAAGCCGCCGTGCAGCGCGATACCGTTGGCGATGGCGGTCATACCGAACTCGCGCACGCCGTAGTGGATATAGTTGCCCGCTGCGTCGACGTTGATCGGCTTAGAGCCGGACCACATGGTCAGGTTGCTCGGCGCCAGGTCAGCGGAGCCGCCCAGGTATTCCGGCAGCAGCTTGCCGAACGCTTCAATGGCGTTCTGGGATGCTTTACGGCTGGCGATTTTCGCCGGGTTCGCCTGCAGCTGTTCAATAAATTTCTGCGACGCTTCCTGCCAGTCAGCCGGCAGCTCGTTGCTGACGCGACGTTTGAATTCGGCAGCCAGCTCCGGGAACGCCTGCGCGTAGGCGGCGAATTTCTCGTCCCACTTCGCCTCTTTCGCCTGGCCCGCTTCTTTCGCGTCCCACTCGGCGTAGATCTCTGACGGGATCACGAACGGCGCGTGCGCCCAGCCCAGCTGTTTACGGGTCAGCGCCACTTCGTCTTCGCCCAGCGGCGCGCCGTGCGAGTCGTGGGTGCCGGCCTTGTTCGGCGAACCGAAGCCGATAACGGTTTTGCACATCAGCAGCGAAGGCTTATCGCTCACCGCTTTGGCTTCGTCGATCGCTTTGGCGATGGCGTCTGCGTCGTGGCCGTCTACGCCGCGCACCACGTGCCAGCCGTAGGCTTCAAAGCGTTTGGCGGTGTCGTCGGTAAACCAGCCGTCGATGTGGCCGTCGATAGAGATGCCGTTGTCGTCATAGAACGCCACCAGCTTGCCCAGCTTCAGGGTGCCGGCCAGCGAGCAGACTTCATGCGAAATGCCTTCCATCATGCAGCCGTCGCCCATAAACACCCAGGTGTTGTGATCGACGATATCGTGACCCGGACGGTTGAACTGCGCCGCCAGCGTGCGCTCGGCGATGGCGAAGCCGACCGCGTTGGCGATGCCCTGGCCCAGCGGGCCGGTGGTGGTTTCCACGCCTGGGGTGTAGCCATATTCCGGGTGACCTGGAGTTTTAGAGTGCAGCTGGCGGAAGTTCTGCAGCTCGCTCAGCGGCAGATCGTAGCCGGTGAGGTGCAGCAGGCTGTAAATCAGCATGGAGCCGTGGCCGTTCGACAGCACGAAGCGGTCGCGATCGGCCCACTGCGGGTTGGTCGGGTTATGGTTCAGGTAGCCGCGCCACAGCACCTCGGCAATATCGGCCATACCCATCGGGGCCCCCGGATGTCCCGATTTGGCTTTCTGTACTGCGTCCATACTTAACGCGCGAATGGCGTTGGCAAGCTCTTTACGAGAGGGCATGTTCTACTCCAGGTCGGATGAATGATTCGCCTGTTTAAAGCATTGTTATTAATGGTTTATTAGGCAAAACAAGGAAAAAGTCGCTCATCAATGTACATGAAAATCGGGGCAAAAGTACATGCCGCGCCGTGCTAAATGTCACCGCTTCGTCTGGCATTTACGGCAATGTCTGCTAGCGCAGTCGCCAGCCACAGGCTATAACCCACTCGTTACCGTATCTGACCCTTTTTCAGATACGGGCTTTTCTCTCCTTGTTACTCACAGGATGTACGCATGAAAATCAAGACAGGTATTACGGCGATCGGCCTCGCGGCGCTGCTCAGCGGCTGCCAGGGCATGGACAACAACGCGCTGCTGCAGTCGGGCGCGCAGGCCTTCCAGGCCTATACCCTCAACGACGCACAGGTCAAACAGCTCAGCGATCAATCCTGCGCGCAGATGGATAAAGAGAATCAGCTGGCGCCCGCCGACAGCACCTACCAGCAGCGTCTTAACAAGATCGCCGCCGCGCTGGGGGACAATATCAACGGCACGCCGGCCAACTACCGCGTTTACCTCACCAAAGACGTCAACGCCTGGGCGATGGCGAACGGCTGCATCCGCGTCTACAGCGGGCTGATGGATATGATGGACGACAACGAAGTCGAAGGGGTGCTGGGGCATGAGATGGGCCACGTGGCGCTCGGCCATACGCGCAAGGCGATGCAGGTCGCCTTCGGCACCACGGCGGCGCGCACCGCGGCGGCGTCTGTCGGCGGCGTGATCGGCTCGCTGTCGCAGTCGCAGCTCGGCGATCTGGGCGAACAGCTGGTCAACGCGCAGTTCTCGCAGACCCAGGAGTCGCAGGCGGATGACTACTCCTACGATTTACTGAAGAAACGCGGCATCGATCCGCTGGGGCTGGCGACCAGCTTTGAGAAGCTGGCGAAAATGCAGCAGGGCCAGCAGAGCAGCCTGTTTGATTCGCATCCCGACTCCGCGGCGCGCGCGCAGCATATTCGCGAGCGCATCGCGGCGGACGGCGGAAAATAAGCGGATGTGCGCCGCCAGACGGCGGCGCACAACACTAGCGCTTAAACAGCCGATCGACCATCGATCCCAAATCGAGCTGCTTGTCGTGCAGGGATTGATCGTCCATCTGACCCTGCGGCGACATGCGGTCGACCAGGTGCGGCAGCAGCTCCGCCAGCTTGCCTGAGGCGCCGTCGACGTCGGTGCCGAGCTTCTGCGCCAGCGACTGCAGCGACGCCTCGCCGAACGCCGACTTCAGTTCGCCGCCGCTTACCGCCTGATTGCTGCCGGTGCCGATCCAGGAGCTGAGGATCTCCCCTAGCCCGCCCTGCTGAAACTTATGCAGCAGCACTTCGACGCCGCCCTGCTCCTGCACCCAGCTCCAGACCGCTTCCAGTTCGCCCAGGGTGTTGCGCCCGTTGCCGTGGCCCAGCGCGCCAACTAATTCATCCAGTAAGCCCATGATCGCCTCCCGTTTAGGTTAATCACCAGGCGTCAGCGCGCCCGGTGCGACTCGGTTACTTGCCTTTGTTAACAGCCTGAACGTGCAGCATATCCAGCGCCAGCGTCGCGGCGGCCAGCGAGGTCAGGTCGGCGTGATCGTAGCCCGGCGCCACTTCCACCAAATCCATGCCGACGATGTTCAGCCCCTGCAGGCCGCGCACCAGCTTGGTCGCTTTGTCGGTGGTCAGCCCGCCAATCACCGGCGTGCCGGTGCCGGGCGCGTGCGCCGGATCCAGGCAGTCGATATCGAACGTCAGGTAGACTGGCATATCGCCGACGGTGCGCTTCACCTCCGCCAGAATGTCATCCACGCTGCGATCGTTGACCTGCGCCGCATCCAGCACGTTAAAGCCGAGGCTTTTGTCGAACTCGGTGCGAATGCCGATCTGCACCGAGTGCTGCGGATCGATCAGCCCCTCTTGCGGCGCGGTAAAGAACATGGTGCCGTGGTCGAAGGTCGGGCCGTTGGAGTAAGTATCGGTATGGGCGTCAAAATGCACCAGCGCCAGTTTGCCGAAGTGCTTCGCGTGGGCGCGCAGCAGCGGCAGCGTCACGTAGTGGTCGCCGCCGAAGGTCAGCATGCGCTTGCCGTTCGCCAGCAGTTTTTCCGCGTGCGCCTGCAGCTTGTCGGAGAGATCCTGCGAGTCGCCGAAGGCGTAGACCAGATCGCCGCAGTCAACGACGTTCAGGCGCTGGCGCAGGTCGAAATCCCACGGCCAGCGGCAGCCTTCCCAGGCGAGGTTGGTGGAGATCTGGCGGATTGCGCCCGGCCCCAGACGGCTGCCCGGACGGCCAGAGGTGGCGGCGTCGAACGGCACGCCGGTGATCACCCACTCGGCGTCGCTGTCGTAAGGCTGGAAGTTCACCGGAAAACGCATGAAACCGAAGGCGTTTGAAACCAGCGAGTTGTCGTACTGATTGCCCAGGGTGTTATACATAAATCATCCTCACTGCCGCATGGCGTTAAGTTACTGGTGATAAAAGGGTAGATAAAAAAAATCCCCTCCGCGTCGTTAAACCCGACGAGGAAGGGATTTCAGCGTTGCCGCATGTCAGGCGATTATCGCGGAGTTCGGCGCGCGCTGCAATGCGCGGCGCGCCTGAACAGCCGTTGTTGAGACGCGATTAACGTTCTCGCAGCGCCTCTTTGGCGCGGTTGAACGGTTTGATCAGGTAATCCATCACCGTTTTCTCCCCGGTTTTGATATCCACGGTAGAGACCATGCCGGGGCTGATAGAGAAGCGGCGGCCCGCTTTGTTCTGCACGTAGTCGGTGTCGGTGCGAATAAAGACGCGGTAGTAGTAAATCTCCGGCTTCACCTCATCCTGAATGGTGTCGGGCGAGATGCTCTCTACCACGCCCTGCAGTCCGCCGTAGATGGCGTAGTCATAGGCGGAGATCTTCACCATCGCCTTCTGCCCCGGATGGATAAAGGCGATGTCGCGCGGCGAGAGGCGCGCCTCGATCAGCAGGCGGTCGTCCATCGGCACGATATTCATCAGTTCGCCGTTGGGCGGGATCACCCCGCCGACGGTGGTGACCTTGATGTTTTTCACGATGCCGCGCATCGGCGAGCGCAGCGTCAGACGACTGACGGTATCTTCGCGTCCCTTCACCGTTTGCGCCAGGCTGTCCGCTTCCGCTGACGCCTTCGCCAGATCCTCGCGCGCCTGCACGTAGTATTGCGAGCGCATATCGGTCAGCTTCAGCTCCAGATCGGACTTGTCGCGCTGCAGGCGCAGCACTTCGACGCTGCTGGCCGCGCCGCTTTTCGCCAGCCGCTGGGTGATCGCCAGCTCGCGGTTAGCCAGCCCGAGCGACTCCTGAATCTGCGCCGTGGCGTCCTTGAGCTGCGCGCGTCGCGTGGTATAGAGCCGGGTTTCCGAGGCGATCAGCTCGGGAAAGGCTTTGAGCTCCTCGGGAAAGCGCAAAGGCTGATCGTTGACCTCGGCATAGAGCCGCGCGCTGGCCGCCAGCGCGGCCCGGTAGCGCGCCGCGCTCTCGCCGACGCTGGAGACGGATCGCGTGGGATCGAGCTTCGCCACGATCTGCCCCGCCTGCACCCGATCCCCTTCATGCACGTTCAGCTCGGCGAGAATGCCGCCCTCCAGCGAACTCAGCACCTGATCGCGCGAGCTGGGGATCACCTTGCCGGTGCCGGTCGATACCTCGTCGAGCACGCCGAACCAGGCCCAGATCAGCCCCGCCAGCAGCAAAAAGAAGCTGATGACGATCAGGCGCACCGCGCCGCTGTAGTAGGTTTCCGAGCGCAGATCGCCGTTGAGATCGTCAGAGGTCTGCGCCTCGGGCGACACCAGCCGCAGTTTTGTCGATAGCTCGCTCATGCGTTATCCTCCGGGCGATTCAGCGCCGGCCGCGCAGGCGGCAGCGCGCTCTCTTTCGGGCTGTCCATCACCAGCTGCCCCTCTTTCAGCACCAGCACGCGATCTACCAGCGCGAGGATAGCGGCGCGGTGCGTCGCCACCACCAGCGTGCGGCCGTTGAGCCACTGGCCAAGCCGTTCGATAAACTCTTTTTCGGTGTGATCGTCCAGCGAGGCGGTCGGCTCATCCAGCAGCACGATATTGGGATCGCGCAGCAGCATGCGCGCCAGCAGCACCGACTGCCGCTGCCCGCCGGACAGCCCGACGCCGCCCTCCATCACCGGATGATCGAGTCCGAGCGGCAGACGACGAATAAAGTCGGCGCCGCCGCTTACCGTCAGCGCGGCGAAGATCGCCTCGTCGCTGGCGTGCGCCGCGCCCATCGTCAGGTTTTCGCGCAGCGTGCCGTGGAACAGCCGCGCATTCTGCGTCATCAGGCCGACGTTGCGCCGCACGTCAGCCAGATCGATATGCGGCAGGCTGAGGTTGTCGAGCCGCAGCTCGCCGCCCACCAGATCCATGCCGCCGATCATCGCCTGCAGCAGCGTCGATTTGCCCGATCCGTTGCGACCCAGCACCGCGACGCGCTCGCCCGGCCTGATGGTCAGGCTTTTAATGCGCAGCGCCACGGTGGCGGAGTCGCTGTAGTAGCGAAACATCGCCTCGCTGAACTGGTAGTGGCCAAACAGCACCGGGCAGTGGATGCGGGTTTCGTCTTTGCTGTTCTCCACCGGCAGCGCCATCAGCGCATCCAGGCTGGTTTTCGCCGCCTTCACCTGCTGCCAGCGCGCCAGCACGCCGCACAGGGTGCCCATCGGGGCGATCATACGCGACGAGAGCAGCGACGCCGCCACGATGGCGCCGGTGGTGATATCGCCGTTGATCACCATCGGCGCGCCAACCACGATTACGCTGGCGTAGACCAGCCCCTGTACCGTGACGCCCCAGCTGATCAGCGAGTGCATTACTTTGCGCATCTCCACGCCGGACTGCGCGGTGATGCGAATATAGCTGTTCCACTGCTGCAGAAAACGATCCTCCGCCTGCATCAGCTTGATATCCTCCAGCCCCTGCACGCTCTCCACCAGCACCGCGTTGCGCAGCGTCGACTCTTTCAGCGCCTGATGCGCCAGCCGCGCCAGGGTTTTCTGCTTCAGGATGCCGGGCAGGATCATCAGGATCACCGCCACCGGCGCGATCCACGCCAGCTGCGGCGCGATAATCGCCATCACCAGCATAAACAGCAGGAAGAACGGCATATCGACGATCGAGGAGACAGTGGTCGAGGTCACCATTTCGCGGATCGCCTCCAGCTCGCGCAGCTGCGAGATAAAGGTGCCGGTGGATCGGGGAATCGCGCTGTTGCGCAGGCGCAGCGCGTGGCCGAATACCCGATCGGAGACGCGCATATCCGCCCGCTTGCCGAGCAGATCGGTGACGTGATCGCGCCCGACGCGCAGAATATAGGTAAAGATCACCGAGATGATCACCCCGCCGTAGAGCACGTAGAGCGTGGGATAGGACTGCGCCGGGATCACCCGGTCGTAGACCTGCATCGAGAAGATGATCCCCACCAGCGCCAGCAGGTTGATCAGGAAGGATCCCAGCATCACGTAGCCGTAGGGCCGCAGATCGCGCAGCACCAGGCGGCGCAGCCAGTCCGGCTTGATGGTCTCCATAAAGCGATCGACGCGGCTGTCTTTGGCGGCGGTCAGCGGGCGAAAGGCGGCGGCGAAGCGAATATCGGGCAGCAGCGCGCCCAGCGCCAGCGGCGTCGGCTGCTCGTCGCCGCTGAAGTGCACGCGCACCTCGTCTTCACCGTCGAAGCTGACGATCACGCCGACCTGACCATCCGTCAGCTCGACCGCCAGCGGCAGCCGCCAGTGGTTAATCTCCCATTTCTTATCCTGATAGAGCTGCAGCGACATCCCGGCCTGACGCGCCAGATGGCGCAGCGCTTTGTCGCGCGTCTGCTTGCCCTGCCACTCGCTGGCGGCGAGGATCATGCCCGGCGAACAGGGCAGCCGATAGTGGCCGGCAATAAGAATAATGGCTGTCGCCCAGCCCGGTAGCGGCACCCCGCTTTCGTCCCCATCGGGCTTACCTGCGGGGGAATCTGGAAGCTGCATTTGCGTCATGGCTGGATCTCCACGGACTGGATCCGCTGATTATTCAGGGCGAACGCCGACCGCATATGGCCGGTGCTGTAAAGGCAGTCGAGCTGCAGCGAGCGGAGCTGGCTGATGGTTTGCTGCAGCGTGAAGCGGGTCTGGAACACCTCCTGTTCGGCGTTGAGCACGTCGAGCAGCGGCCGGGTGCCAAGCTGCAGATATTGATCCTGATAGAGTTCCTGGGTTTTCTCCCCCAGCCGCTGCTGCCGCGCCTGGATCGCCAGGCTGAGCGCCAGGCTCTGCGACTGACTCTGCGACTCGCTCAGCTGCTGGCGCGCTTTCAGCCGCGCCGAGTTGACCGCGGCGTTGGCGGCGGTCAGCGCGTTGGCGGCGGCGTTTCGGCTGGCGGTCATGCCGCCGCCCTGATAGAGCGGCATCTCCACTTTAACGAAGGCGGAATACTGCGTGCGGTCCAGCGTTTCGCTGTTGGCGTAGTGGTTGTTGAGATAGTGCGTCACCTGCGGCTCCAGCGAAATGGTGGGCAGCATTTGCGCGTTGGCGTTGTCGAGCTTCGCCTGCGCCTCGTTGGCCTGCGCCCAGGCGGCGAGCACCGCCGGGATCAGGCGGTCGTCCGCCTTCGCGGCGTCGCAGGAGCGCGTTAAGTTGTCGGGGAAAGCGTCGCTGACTTTTTTCACCAGCGGCCAGCCCAGATAAGTCGCCAGCGTGGCGCGCCAGCGGTCGAGGTTGGCCTGATACTGCGTCAGCACGGTGCGCGCCCCTTCGATGCGGGCGTCGGTTTGCGTTGCGTCGGAGAGCGAGGCGGCCCCTTCATCGTTGCGTCGACGCGCCAGATCGCCGATTTTCATCAGCGCGGTCAGCTGCTCCTGCGCGATCTTCACCAGCTGCTGATAGCCCTGCACCTGGATCAGCGCCGCCGCGGTGTCGTGCGCCACGGTGTCGATGCTCACCAGCACGTTTGCCTGCTGCTGCGCCACGCCCGCTTCGGCGGAGCGCACCGAGCTGCTGACCTTGCCGAAGTCGTAGAGCATCTGGGAGACCGACAGCACCACCGACGGGCTAAACCCCTTCTCGCTGTAGCTGTTGCTGTAGCCGTTGTTCAGGCCGCCGCTGACCTGCGGATAATATTTGGCTTTCGCCACATCTACCTGGTCGGCCTGCTCCATCAGCTTACCCACCGCCTCGGCGATATCGGGATGCCACTGGATCGCCCGCTGCACCGCCTGATTGAGAGTCAGGGTGTCAGGCACGCGCGCCAGCGCGGGTTCGGCGCTTTCGCCGGTCAGTGAGGGAAGGTCCTGCTGTGACGCCAGACCGGTTGCGGTGATCTGGCTGGCCGTTTGCATCATGTCGCTGCGGGCCGCCAGAGAGGAAGTTGTAAACAAAGCGATGCCAGCACAGAGAACGCTGAGCGTAAAAGAACGGCGATATATTGCGCTTGATTGCATCCGATCCATCGTTTTCCACTCGTCAGTTAAGGAAAGGGGCGCATCCCTGCGCCCGATAATGCTTCCCTGCCAGACATAACGGCGGTTAAGCCGTGTGATTCTGGTGCGGTTGTTGCAGTAGCTCCTCCAGTGAAACGTTGACGCCCTCCAGCGTGACCAGCTGCGTGCTGCTGTAGGCGGTACCGGTGCCGTCGCGGTCAATCGACAGCACGGTATTGCCATCCGCAGTGTGGTCCACCTTCACGAAGTCATTAACGTTGCTGGTGGTGTCGTTCCAGCCGACCAGCAGACTGCTGACGTCAATCTTGTCGCCGTCGGCGACAGAGAAATCGGTCCAGGTGTCGTGGCCGTTGCCGCCGACGGCATCCGCGCTGCTCAGCAGGTGATACACCAGGGTATCGGCGCCTGCGCCAGCGGTGATGGTGTCGTCATAGGCGCTGCTGGTGAGCGCATCCGCACTGGCGGTGCCCGTGATGGTCGGATGCAGCTCGATGGTAAAGCTGTTGGTGGTGATGGTGCCGTCGGCCGCCGCCAGGCTGTAGCTGAACACCTCTTTATGCGCAATCTCCTGCACGTTAACGGCGCTGTTAAGCGCGTAGGTGTAGTGACCGTCGGCGGTGATGGTCAGGGTACCGTAATCGCCCGCTACCAGCGTGCTGCCGCTGCTGCTGACGGCGGTGGTCTGACCCGCCTCGTTGGTGATGCTCAGCGTGCCGGTATGGGTTGCCGTGCTGTCACCGTAGATGCTGCCGCTCGCCGTGGTGCCGTCATCGACGCTGGCTTCCGCAAACAGGCTGTTGACCGAGAAGAGCGTGGTCGCCGGCCCGTTATGCAGATCGACGGTCAGGGTGGCCGAGGTCACCGTGCCGCTGGCGTCGCGCACCGAGTAGCTGAAGACGTCGGTGGCGGGCACCGTGTCGGCGTCCAGACCCGCTTTCAGCGCATAGGTGTAGTTACCTTTGGCGTCGACGGTCAGGGTGCCATAGGTGGTGTTGATCACCGTGTTACCGGTCGCCGCGATGGCGCCGCCCGATACCGTGGTCACCAGCGTACCTGTCGGCACCGTACCAGCCACCGAACTGGTGTCGTTCGCCAGCAGGTTGCCCGTCACGGTGGCCGCTATCGTCACCGCCGTATAGGTGATATCCGACGTGGTGGTGACGGTGGTTGACGGCAGAACGCCAACGCCGTTGCTGGTGCCCAGCAGCACGGCGTAGTTGCCGGTGCCGAGATTGCTGTAGGTCACGTTCGCGCCAGTCTGCGTACCGATGGTCAGCAGCGTGGAGATGTAGTTGGCCGAACTGGACTTCAGCGTCCAGGTGCCGTTCGCCTGCTGCTGATAGAGGTAGAGCGTGTAGTTGGCGGTCAGTGCAGCCAGGCTGGTCGCCGAGGCGTGCAGCGTGACTGAACGCGTATCGCCCGTTCCCACGCTAAAGGTATAGGCGTTGGTGCTGTTCAGCACGCTGGCGCTCAGTACCGTACCCAGGTTGACGCTCAGCAGCGCCGCGCTGGTAAAGCTGGTATTGGCGTTGGTGATGCTGCCAGCCTGCGTGGAGTAGTCCACCTCGGTCACATCGTTGGCCGCCACCACGCGGATAGCGCCCAGCACTGACGCGGCAGGCGAGACGTTGCCTGCGCTGTCGACCTGGGTGACCGACAGCGTCGCGCCGGTGGTCTGCGCCGTGGTCAACGACACCGAGAAGCTACCGTTGGCCGCCACGGTAGAGCTGCCGATGGCATTGCCGCCCGCGTCGCGCACCGTCACCGTCGCGCCCGCTTCACCGCTACCGGTCAGCGTGGTGCCTGCCGTGTTAACCGCCAGCGCGGTTACCGCCGTCGGCGCCACGCTGTCGATGGTCACGCTGGCCGACGTCGTGGTGCTGACGTTGCCCGCCGTGTCGGTCACCGTGACGTTCAGCGCATGCGCGCCCTGCGTCAGCGTAGCGGTGGTGAAGCTCCAGGCGCCGCCGGTGCTGGCGGTAACGCTGCCCAGCAGCGTTGCGCCGTCATAGATCCTGACCAGCGCGCCCGCTTCCGCCGTGCCGCTCAGCACCGGCGTGGTATCGCGCGTCGCCCCGCCGCTCGGCACGGTAACGGTCGGCGTCACCGAGTCGTTGGTGATCACCAGCGTGC
Source organism: Pantoea sp. Z09 (assembly GCF_022394795.1). Lineage (NCBI taxonomy): Bacteria > Pseudomonadati > Pseudomonadota > Gammaproteobacteria > Enterobacterales > Erwiniaceae > Pantoea > Pantoea sp. Z09. Next base: position 729,316 of record NZ_CP092373.1, on the reverse strand, counting down.
TGGCCGCTGGCGCCGTGGTGTCGATGGTCAGAGAGGCGTTGACGCCTGGACTGACGTTGCCTGCCGCATCGGTCGCGGTGACGGTCAGGGTGTGCGCGCCGCTCGCCAGCGTCGGGCTAATCAGGCTCCACTGTCCGTTGCTGCCCACGGTGGTGGTGCCCAACAGGGTGGCGCCTTCATAGACGCTGATCCGCGCGCCGACCTCGCCGCTGCCGCTCAACAGCGGCGTGGTGTCGTTGGTGACGCCGCCGTTAGGGATGGTCACCGGCGTGCTGCCGTTGTTGTTGCTGACCGTCAGCGCCGTTACCGCCGCCGGCGCCGTGGTGTCGACAATGACCGTGGCCGCCGTCGAACCGCTGACGTTGCCCGCCGCATCGGTCACCGTGACGCTGAGCGCATGCGTGCCCGCCAGCAGCGTCGGAGAGGTGAAGCTCCACGCCCCGCCGGTGCCTGCCGTCGCCGTGCCCAGCACGGTGGTGCCGTCATAGATGGTGACGCGACTGCCCGCCTCCGCCGTGCCGCTCAGGGTTGGCGTGCTGTCGTTGGTCGCACCGCCGTTCGCCACTACCGTGCCGGTAACGTCGTTGACGATCTGCAGCGTTGATGCCGTCGGTGCAACCGTATCCACCGTAATGGAAACCGTTGCCGACGCCGCGCTGGTGTTGCCCAGCGCGTCGCGCACCGTCACGCTCAGCGGATGCACGCCGTTGCTCAGCGCAGCGGTGGTGAAGCTCCATGCGCCGTCGGCGCCCGCCGTTACCGAGCCGAGCGCCGTGGTGCCGTCATAAACGATCACCGTCGCGCCCGCTTCCGCCGTGCCGCGCAGCGTTGGCGTGTTGTCATCGGTTACCGCACCGTTCGCCAGGTCGCCCTGAATAGTGCCGACGTTGTCGTTGATCGCCAAATTGGTGACCGCTGCCGGTGCCGTGGTGTCGACAGTCAGCGTCACCGTGGTCGGTGCGCTGGTGTTGCCTACTGCGTCGGTGGCGGTCACGCTCAGGGTATGCGCGCCGTCCGCCAGCGTCGGCGTGACAAAGCTCCACTGCCCGTTGCTGCCCGCCGTCACGCTGCCCAGCACCGTGGTGCCGTCAGTGATGGTGACGCGGCTGCCCGCCTCAGCGGTGCCGGTCAACGCTGGCGTGTTGTCGTTGGTGCTGCCGTTGTTGGCAATCGGTACCGGCGTGGTGCCGTTGTTGTTGCTCGCCGTCAGGGTCACAGCCGCAGGCGGCGTGGTGTCCACCACGATGCTGGCCGTGGTGGAGCCGCTGACGTTGCCCGCCGGATCCGTGACCGTGACGCGCAGCGCATGGATGCCTTCCGCAAGGGTGGTCGCGGTAAAGCTCCAGGCGCCGCCGGTGCCGACGGTGACGGTGCCCAGCGTGGTGGTGCCGTCATAAACGGTCACCACGCTGTTGGCTTCCGCCGTGCCGCTCAGCACTGGCGTATTGTCGCTGGTAGTGCTGCCATTCGGCACCGTCACGTTGGCGGCGTCGTTGGTGACCACCAGCGTTGACGCCGCTGGCGCGACGGTATCCACCGTCAGGTTGAACGGCGTGGCCGCGCTGGTGTTGCCCGCCGCGTTAGTCACGGTGACGTTGAGCGTGTGCTCGCCGTTGCTCAGCACGCCGGTGGTGAAGGTCCAGGCGCCGCCTGTACCTGCCGTCACCGTGCCAAGCAGCGTGGTACCGTCATAGACGCTGACGATATTGCCTGCGGTGGTGGTGCCGCTCAGGGTTGGCGTGGCGTCATCAGTAAAGGCGCCGTTCGTCAGGTTGCCCTGGATCCCGCCTGCGTTATCGTTAACCGTCAGGTCAGCGACCGGCGCTGGCGCAGTGGTCGCCACCGTCAGCGTCAGCAATGCGGCCTCGCCGGTGTTACCTGCGGCATCGGTTGCGGTCACGCGCAGGGTGTGCGCGCCGTCGGCCAGCGTCGGCGTGGTAAAGCTCCACTGGCCGTTGCTGCCCGCCGTCACGCTGCCCAGCACCGTGGTGCCGTCGGAGATCACCACGCGGCTGCCCGCCTCCGCCGTACCGGTCAGCAGTGGCGTGCTGTCGTTGGTGGTACCGTTGCTGGCGATTGGCGTCGCCGTCGTGCCGTTGTTGTTGCTGGCATTCAGCGTGACGGCAGCAGGCGCGACGGTGTCGATGACGACCGTGGCGCTGCCGGACGGCACGCTGACGTTGCCCGCCGCATCCGTTACGCGGGCGTTCAGGCTATGTATGCCCTGAGAGAGCGTGCCGGTGGTGAAGCTCCATGTGCCGTCGCCGCCAACCGTAACCGAACCCAGCGCCGTGGTACCGTCATAAACGGTGACCACGCCGCCCGCTTCGGCGGTGCCGCGCACCACCGGCGTCGCGTCATTGGTGGATCCGCCGTTCGGCACCGTGACGTTGGTGATGTCGTTGGTGACGGTCAGCGTCGCCGGCGCCGCTGGGGCGATGGTGTCGACGGTAAAGGCGATCGCTTCCGAGCGCGGACTAATGTTGCCCGCCGCATCGGTAACCGTGACGCTCAGCGCGTGCGGCCCGTTGATCAGCAGCGGGGAAACAAAACTCCACGCGCCGCCGGTGCCCACCGTGGTGGAACCGATCACCGTATCGCCGTCATAGACGGTGACCAGCGCACCCGCCTCCGCCGTGCCGCTCAGCTGTGGCGTGTTGTCGTTGGTGGCGCCGTTATTGGCAATCTCCACCGGCGTGGTGCCGTTGTTGTTATTCAGCAGCAGCGCGGTGGCCGCAACTGGCGGCGTGATATCGACGGTGAAATTGATGGGGCCAGCCGGTTCGCCAGGCTCGTTATTGATATCGACGGTCGTGATAGAGATCGCATGCGCGCCCTCCGTCAGCGGCGTCGCTGGCGTAAAGCTCCAGATGCCGTCCGCGCCCACGGTCACGCTGCCCAGTGTGGTCGTGCCGTCCAGAATGGTAACCACGTCGCCTGCTGTGGCCAGGCCGCTGATCACCGGTGTGGTGTCATCGGTAAACGCCCCGTTCTGCAGGTTAACCAGCGTGCTGCCAGCATCGTCGGTGATCTGCAGCGTGCTGGTGGTCGGCGGCAGGCCATTTTCGATAGTGATGCCGACAGCCGTGGTCGCCGCGCCGACGTTGCCCGCCGCATCGGTCTGCGTCACGGTAAAGCTGTGCGCGCCGTTGCTGAGCGCCGCTGGCGTAAAGCTCCATGCGCCGCCTGCGCCCGCCGTCACCGTGCCGAGCAAGATATCGCCGTCATAGACGGAAACGGTGCTGCCCAGCTCCGCCGTGCCGCTCAGGATTGGCGTGTTGTCGTCGGTAAAGGCGCCATCAATCAGCGGGCCGGTGGTGACGCCCGCATCGTCGGTGATCACCAGATCGGCGATGGCCGCCGGCGGAGTGAGATCGACGTTAATGGTGTAAGGCTCGGCCTCGGCGCTGGTGTTACCCGCCGCGTCGGTAACCGACACGGTGTAGGTGTACTGCCCGTCGACCAGCGTGCCGGTCTCGAAGCGCCAGACGCCGCTCTCATTCACCGTAACGGTGCCGAGCAGCTCCTCACCCTGATAGATATTCACCGTCGCGCCCGCCTCGGCGGTGCCGCGCAGCACCGGCGTTTCGTCGTTGGTGTTGCCGTCATTGCCGATAACAATCGGCGTCGCGCCGTTGGTGTCGTAGATATTAAAGGTCGCGACCGGCTGCGGCGCGATAGTGTCTACCGTCAACGTGATAGATGAGGTGGCGCTGACGTTGCCCGCCGCATCAGTAACCGTGACGTTCAGCGTATGCAGGGCGTCAGAAAGCGCAGGCGCTGGCGTAATACTCCAGGCGCCATTGCCGTCCGCCAGCACCGATCCCACCGCCGTGGTGCCGTCATAGACGGTAACCAGCGCACCCGCCTCCGCCGTGCCGCTGACCGCTGGCGTGCTGTCGTTGGTCACGCCACCGTCGGCGATAGCGACGCCGCCATCGTTACGCAGCGTCAGTGCGGTCGCCGGTTCCGGCGGCGTCACGTCGACGCTAAAGGTAAAGGCCTCAGACCGTGCGCTGACGTTGCCGATCTCATCGGTGACCGTGGCGCTCAGCACATGGGTGCCGTCCGCCAGCGTCGGCGTGTTAAAGGTCCACGCGCCCTCGCCGTCTGCCGTCACCGAGCCAATCGCCACCTCGCCGTCATAGAAGGTGACGAGGCTGTTGGGTTCTGCCGTTCCCGTCAGCAGCGGCGTATTGTCGCTGGTGGCGGCGTTCGCCGTCAGTACCACCGGTTCCGGGCCGTTGTCGCTGCTCACCGTCAGCGCGGTCGCCACTGGCGCCACGGTATCGACGGTAAAGGCGATCGGCGTAGACGGCGCGCTGACGTTGCCGGCCGCATCGGTGAGGGTCACCGTCAGGCTATGCAGGGCGTCGCTCAGCGTCGGCACCGAGAAGCTCCACAGGCCATTAGCGCCAACCGTGGTGGTGCCGAGCGCGGTGGTGCCGTCATAGACGGTCACGATAGTGCCCGCTTCGCCGCTGCCGCTCAGCAGCGGCGTGCTGTCGCTGGTGGTGTCGCCGTTGGCAATCGCCACAGCCGTCGCGCTGTTGTCGCTGTTAAGGGCGATATCCAGCGCCGTCTCTGGCGCGGTCGCGTCAATCACCACGCTGATGGTAGCGGAGGCGCCAACGTTGCCCGCCGCATCGGTCGGCGTGACGGTAAAAGTATGGGTGCCGTCGCCCAGCGCAGACGGGGTATAGCTCCAGCTGCCGTCGTCGTTGACCGGGACGCTGCCCAGCAGCGTTGCGCCGTCATAAACGGTGACGGTGCCGCCCGCTTCCGCCAGGCCGCTCAGTACCGGCGTGCTGTCGTCGGTCAGGCCGCCGTCCGGGATGGCAACCCCCTCGGTGCCGCTGTCGTTGGTCAGCGCGAGGCTGGTGACCGCTGCTGGCGGCTGGGTATCGACATTCAGCGTAATGGCGTCGGTGGCCGCGCTGGCGTTGCCTGCCGCGTCGGTGACGATGGCGCTCAGGCCGTGCACGCCGTCGTTAAGCGTCGGCGAGGTAAAGCTCCAGCTGCCGTCGTCCGCCACGGTGGCGCTGCCGAGCACCGCCGTGCCGTCCAGCACGGTGACAATGCTGCCCGCTGGCGCGGTGCCGCTCAGCACCGGCGTGTTGTCGTTGGTCAGGCCGCCCGGCTGGATGGCCGCGCCGGTAACGTCGTTGGTCAGCGCCAAATCGGTCGCCGCCTCTGGCGCGGCGGTGTCGACGGTAAAGCTGGCAGCAGGGGTATTGCCGCTGCTGTTGCCCGCCGCGTCGGTGACGCTAACGCTCAGGCTGTGCGGTCCATCGGCCAGCTCTGGCGTGATAAAGATCCAGCTGCCGTCCGATCCGGCGGTAACGGATCCAATCGCCGCATCGTTGTCAAACACGGTGACGAGGCTGCCCGCTTCGGCCGTGCCGGTCAGCTCCGGCGTGGCGTCGTTAACGGTGCTGCCTTCTGCAATCGGCGTCAGCGTCTGACCGGCGTTGTTATTGACCACCACATCGATCGGCAGCGTCGGCGCGGTGGTATCCACGCTGAAGTTAAAGGCGTCAGAGGTCGGGCCGACGTTGCCTGCCGCATCGGTTACGACGGTGGTGAGGCTGTAGTTGCCCTCGGCCAGCGTCGGCAGCGTATAGCTCCAGCTGCCATCAGCGGCCACCGGCACCGTCGCCAGCAGCGTCGCGCCGTTCGAGATGCTGATCGAACTGCCTGGCTCTGCGGTGCCGCTCAGCACCGGCGTGGTGTCGTTGGTGGTGCCGCCCGCCGCGATAACCGCGTCGCTGGCATCGTTGGTGAGTAGCAGATCGGCTGCCGCCGCAGGCGCGCCGGTGTCGATGCTGAAGCCGATCGACTCGGATGGTGCGCTGCTGTTGCCGGTGGCGTTGGTGACCACGGCGCTCAGGCTGTGTGCGCCTTCGCTAAGCGTGGGTGAGGTAAAGCTCCAGCTGCCGTCGCCGTTCACCGTGGCGCTGCCCAGCACCGTGGTGCCGTCGAGCACGGTCACCGTGCCGCCCGCCGCCGCAGTGCCGCTCAGCACCGGCGTAGTGTCGTTGGTCTGGCCGCCCGCGGTAATGGCCGTGTTGCTGCCGTCGTTGGTCAGCGTCAGATCCGCTGGTGCCGCTGGCGGCGTCAGGTCGATGCTAAAGACGTAGGCTGCCGACGCCGTGCCGGTGTTGCCGGCGGCATCGGTTACGGTGGCGGTCAGGCTGTGATCGCCCGCCGCCAGTTCTGGTGTGGTAAAGCTCCAGTTGCCGTCCGCATCCACCGCTACGGAACCCAGTTCGGTCGCGCCGTCAGAGATAGTGACCACTCCGCCAGGCTCCGCCGTGCCGCTCAGCACCGGCGTCGTGTCGTTGGTTGCGCCGTCAGCCGGGATCGCCGTGCCGCTCTGATCGTTAACCAGCGTCAGGCCCAGCGCCGCCTCCGGCGCCACCGTATCCACCGTAAAGCTCAGCGCCTCGGTCGGCGCGCTGACGTTACCCACCGCATCGGTCACGGTGGCGCTCAGGCTGTGCGCGCCCTCGGCCAGCGTCGGCGTGGTGTAGCTCCAGCTGCCGTCGTTGCCCACCGTGACGCTGCCCAGCGGGGTATCGCCGTCAGAAACCGTCACGATGCTGCCCGCCTCGGCGGTGCCGCTCAGCACCGGCGTGGCGCTGTTGGTCAGGCCGCCCGCAGTAATCGCCGTGCCGCCTTCAGTGCTGCTGAGCAGCAGATCGGCTGCCACCACCGGCGGCGTGGTATCCACGGTAAAGGCCACCGCATCTGAAGCCGGACCGGCGTTGCCCGCTGCATCGGTGACCACGGCCGTCAGGCTGTGGTCGCCTTCGCTCAGCGCCGGCGTGGTGAAGCTCCAGCTGCCGTCAGTGCCTACCGCTGCCGAGCCGAGCGCCGTATCGCCGTCATAAACGGTGACAAAGCCGCCCGCCTCGCCGGTGCCGCTCAGCACCGGCGTCGGATCGTTGGTCACGGTGCCGTCAATCGCTACCGGCGTGCCGCTCTGATCGTTGCTGAGCAGCAGGTCGCCCGCCGCAGCCGGCGCCACCGTATCGACGGTCACCAGCACGGGCGTCGAGGCGCTACTGCTGTTGCCTGCCGCATCGGTGACCACCGCACTCAGGCTGTGGTCGCCCTCAGCCAGCGTTGGCGTGGTGTAGCTCCAGTTGCCGTCGTTGCCTACCGTGACGCTGCCCAGCGGGGTATCGCCGTCAGAAACGGTCACGATGCTGCCCGGCTCGGCGCTGCCGCTCAACACCGGCGTGGCGTTGTTGGTCAGGCCGCCTGAGACGATCGGCGCGCCGTCACTGCTCAACACCACATCCGCCGGCAAGGCTGGCGGCAGGGTGTCGACGGTGATGGCGACAGGCTCGGAGGCAGGACCCGCGTTGCCCGCTGCATCCGTCACAGTGGTCGTCAGGCTGTGATCGCCGTCAGAGAGCGCTGGAGTAGTAAAGCTCCAGCTGCCGTCGGTACCCACCGTTGCCGTACCCAGCACGGTGTCACCGTCGGAGATGGTGACGGTGCTGCCCGGCTCGGCGCTGCCGCTCAGCGTCGGCGTATTATTGTTGGTCGGCGCATCGGTGCCGACCGGATCGCCATTGGCGTCGGTCAGCGCGATGTCCGCTGCTGCTGCCGGCGCGACCGTGTCGACGGTCAGCGTCAGCGGCGTGGACGCGACCAGATTGCCGGTGGCGTCGGTATAGCTGGCGAGGAAGGTGTAGGTGCCATCCGCCAGCGTGGCGGGCGTAAAGCTCCACTGTCCGCTGCCGTCAGCGGTAACGCTGCCCAGCGCAACATCGTTGCTGAAGATCGTCACCAGCACGCCCGCCGTCGCCAGACCGCTAAGTACCGGCGTCGCATCGCCGGTGCTCACGCCGTCGGCCAGCGCCACCAGCTGGCTGCCGCTGTCGTCGGTCGCCTGCAGCGAGAGGGTCGCTGGCGGCAGATCTGCCTGAACATTCAGGTTAAAGGCTGGCGTCGCCAGGCTAACGTTGCCCGCCGCGTCGGTCACGGTCACGGTCATGCTATGAATGCCGTTGCTCAGCGCAGCCGTCGTCAGGCTCCAGCTGCCCGCACCGTCCGCCGTGACGGTGCCGATCAGCACGTCGCCGTCATAGAGGCTGACAAGCGCGCCCGCTTCCGCCTGGCCGCTCAGCGTTGGCGTGTTGTCGTCGGTGGTGTCGCCAGAGACCAGTGGCCTCTGACTGTCGCCGACGTCATCGGTGACCACCACGCCGCTCGCTGCGGCTGGTGGCGTAGTATCGACGGTAAAGGTCAGCGGGGTGGACGCCGGGCTGACATTACCCGCGACGTCGGTCACGGTGGTGGTCAGGCTGTGCGTCCCTTCCGCCAGCACTGGCGACGAGAAGCGCCAGTTGCCGTTGGCGTCTACCGTCGCGGTGCCCAGCAGGTTGCCGTTGTCGGCTACCGTAACGGTGTTGCCCGGCTCTGCCGTGCCGCTCAGAATCGGCGACACGTCGTTAGTGACGCCGCCTTCGCCGATCGGCGCGCTGGTACTGCCCGCATCATCGGTAAGCTGCACATTGCCTGCCGCCTCCGGTGCAACCGTGTCGATAGTGAGGGTCAGCGGTCCGGCGCTGGTGGTCGTGCCGTCAGGGTTGACGACGGTGGCGGTAAAAGTATGCGGGCCGTTCGCCAGTGAGAAGAGGCGGAAGAACCACTGGCCGTTGCCGTCTGCCGTGGCGCTGCCCAGCTCAGTCTGGCCGTCAAACAGCGTGACCACGCTGCCTGCGGCGGCAAGACCGTTTAGCACCGGGCTGTCGTCATTGGTTACCGCGCCGTCGGTCAGCGGCGTGGTGGTTGTGCCTTCGTCATTCACCGCCTCGAGGGTGGTGGTGGCAGGCGGCAGACCGCCGTCGATGGTCAGGGTAAAGGCGTCGGAGGCCGGGCTAACGTTGCCTGCCGCGTCGGTGACGGTGGTGGTCAGGCTATGCAGGCCGCTGCTGAGCGTCGGCGTGGTGAAGCTCCAGCTGCCGTCGGTGTCAACGGTGGTGTATCCCAGAACCACCTCGCCATCATAGATCGTCACCAGCGCGTTGGCTTCGCCCTGACCGCTGAGGGTCGGCGTGCGGTCGTCGGTGGTGTCGCCAGAGCCAATCTGCCCCTGGGCGACGCCGTAGTCATCGGTCACGATAAGGCCGCTAACAGCTGCCGGTGGCGTGACGTCGACGTTAAAGGCCAGCGGCGCGGAGGCCGGGCCGCTGTTGCCTGCCGCATCGGTTACCGTGGTGGTCAGACTGTGCGCACCCTCGCCCAGCGCTGGCGTGATAAAGCTCCAGCTGCCGTCGGCGTTGACCGTGGCGCTGCCAAGCACGGTGCCGCTGTCGGAAACGGTGACAGTGCTACCCGGCTCGGCGCTGCCGCTCAGGGTTGGCGTGGTGCTGCTGGTGGAACCGCCTGCGCCCACCGGCTGCAGGATGCCGCCGCGACTGTCGCTCAGCACCAGATCGCCCGCAACCGCAGGCAGCGTGTTGTCGACGCTAAAGGTAACCGGCGCCGAGGCGTTGCTGACGTTGCCCGCCGCGTCGGTCACGGTGGCGGTCAGGCTGTGGTCGCCTTCAGCCAGCGCTGGCGTGGTGAAGCTCCAGCTGCCGTCCTGGCCGACGGTGACGCTGCCCAGCACGTTGCTGCCGTCAGACACGGTGACGATGCTGCCGGCTTCAGCCGTGCCGCTCAGTACCGGCGTGGTATCGCTGGTGGCACCGGTGATGACCGGAACCAGCGCGCCGCTGGCGTCGCTGCTCAGCTGCAGGCCGCTCACCGGTTCCGGCGCAATGCTGTCAATGGTAATAGTCAGCACCGGCGACGGCGTGACTGTGCCGTCTGCGTTGCTGGTGTCGGCGCGGAAGGCGTAGCTGCCATCCTCAAGCGCCGCTGGGGTAAAGCTCCACTGCCCGCTGGCATCAGCGGTGACGCTGCCGATGACCGTGTCGCCGTTATAGAGCGTCACCAGTGCGTTGGCGGTGGTCAGACCGCTGAGAACCGGCGTCGCGTCGCGGGTGCTGGCGCCGTCGGCTAACAGGACAAGGGTGGTTCCGCTGTCGTCGGTCACCTCCAGCGAGGCGGTGGCTGGCGGCAAGGCTGCGTCGATGGTCAGATCGAACGCGGCAGTCGGCGCGCTGACGTTGCCCACCGCGTCGGTCACGGTGACGGTAAAGCTGTGCAGGCCGTTGCTCAGCGCGTCGGTGGTAAAGCTCCAGTTGCCCTCGCCGTCCGCCGTGGTGGTGCCCAGCAGCGTGTCGCCGTCGTAGACGCTAATCAGGCCGTTGGCCTCCGCCGTGCCGCTCAGGGTCGGCGTGCTGTCGTCGGTGGTGTCGCCGGAGGCGAGCGCGCCCTGGTCGACGCCCACGTCGTCGCTCACCGTCAGATCGACGATGGCGTCAGGCGCGGTGGTGTCGACCGTGAAATCGAGCGCCGGAGAGGCCGGTCCTGTGTTGCCCGCCGCATCGGTCACGGTGGTGGTCAGGCTGTGGCCGCCGTCGGCCAGATCGGTCGCGGTAAAGCTCCAGCGACCATCCTGACCGACCGTCGCGGTGCCCAGTACCGCGTCGCCGTCAGAGATGGTCACGGTGCTGTCCGGCTCGGCGCTGCCGCTCAGCACCGGCGAAGCGTCGCCCGTGGTGGCGCCTGCGGTCACTGGCACGGAGACGCCGTTACTGTCGCTGTTCAGCGTCAGATCGGCCGCAGCGGCCGGTGCCTGGGTGTCGAGGGTAAAGGTCACCGGCGTGGTCGCCGCGCTGGCGTTGCCCGCCGCATCGGTGACTACCGCCGTCAGACTATGGCTGCCGTCGGCCAGAACTGGCGAGGTAAAGCTCCAGCTGCCGTCTTCGCCAACCGTGGCGGTGCCCAGCACGGCGTCGCCGTCAGAGACGGTGACGGTGCTGCCCGGCTCGGCGCTGCCGCTCAAGACCGGCGCGTTGTTGTTGGTCAGGCCGCCGCTGACGATGGGATCGCCGTTAGCGTCAACCAGCGTAACGTCCGCAGCGGTTTGCGGCGCGACGGTATCAACAGTAATCGCCAGCGTGGCGGAGTCGGCGGTGTTGCCTGCGGCGTCGGTGACGCTGGCGCGGAAGTCATAGCTGCCGTCCGTCAGCGCCTGCGGCGTAAAGCTCCACTGGCCGCTGGCGTCGGCGGTGACGCTGCCGATGGCGGTATCACCGTTATAAAGCGTGACCAGCAGCCCGGCCGTGGTGACGCCACTCAGCACCGGCGTCGTATCGCGCGTGCTGGCGCCGTCGGTTAAATCCACCGGCGCGCTGCCGCTGTCGTCCGAGACCGTCAGCGTGACGGTGGCCGGCGGCTGCGTGGCGGCGACGGTGAGGTCGAACGGCGTCGTCGCCGCGCTGACGTTGCCTGCCGCGTCGGTCACGGTCAGGGTCAGGCTGTGCGGGCCATCGGCCAGAGCCGGCGGGGTGAAGCTCCAGCTGCCGTCGGTGCCAACACTGGCCGTGCCGAGCAGCGTGTCGCCATCGTAGACGCTGACCACGCTGTTGGCTTCCGCCGTGCCGCTCAGGGTCGGCGTGTTATCGTCGGTGGTTGCGCCAGAGGCGAGTTCGCCCTGCAGATCGCCGACATCATCAGTGACCGTTACGCCCGCGGCCGTTTGCGGCGCAGTGGTATCCAGCGTGAAGGTGACTGGCGCAGAAGGCGCGCTGACGTTGCCCGCCGCGTCGGTGACGGTGGCGGTGAGGCTGTGGTCGCCTTCGGCAAGGGCTGGCGAGGTGAAGCTCCAGCTGCCGTCCTGGCCAACCGTGGCGCTGCCCAGCACGTTGGTGCCGTCAGACACGGTAACGATGCTGCCCGGCTCCGCCGTGCCGCTCAGCACTGGCGCGGTGCTGTTGGTGGCGCCGTCGTTGACGATTGGATCGCCGTTGGCATCGGTCAACGCGACATCCGCCGCGACCGCCGGCGCCACGGTGTCAACGGTAATGGTGAGCACTGGCGACGGCGTGACTGTGCCGTCTGCGTTGGTGGTGTCAGCGCGGAAGGCGTAGCTGCCATCCTCCAGCGCTGCGGGCGTAAAGCTCCACTGACCGCTGGCATCGGCGGTGACGCTGCCGATGACCGTATCGCCATTGTAGAGGGTCACCAGCGCGTTAGCGGTGGTCAAACCGCTCAGCACCGGCGTGGTGTCGCGGGTGCTGGCGCCATCGGCCAGATCGACAAGGAAGCTGCCGCTGTCGTCGGTCACCTCCAGCGAGGCGGTGGCAGGCGGCAAGGCTGCGTCGACGGTCAGGTCGAACGCAGCAGTCGGCGCGCTGACGTTGCCTGCCGCGTCGGTGACGGTGACGGTAAAGCTGTGCAGGCCGTTGCTCAGCGCGTCGGGGGTAAAGCTCCAGCCGCCGCTGGCGTCCGCCGTCGCGGTGCCGAGCAGCGTGTCGCCGTCATAAACGCTGACGATGCTGTTGGCTTCCGCCGTGCCGCTCAGGGTTGGCGTGCTGTCGTCGGTGGTGTCGCCCGAGGCGAGTGCCCCCTAGTCAACGCCCACGTCGTCACTCACCACCAGATCGGCAATCGCACCCGGCGCAACCGTATCCACAGTAAAGAGCAGCGCTTCAGAGGCCGGTCCGGTGTTGCCCGCCGCATCGGTCACGGTGGTGGTCAGGCTGTGGCTGCCGTCAGCCAGATCGGTCGCGGTAAAGCTCCAGCGACCGTCGCCGCCGACCGTCGCCGTGCCGAGCACGGTGTCGCCGTCAGAGATGGTCACGGTGCTGCCCGGCTCGGCGCTGCCGCTCAGCACCGGCGAAGCGTCGCCCGTGGTGGCGCCTGCGGTCACCGGCACGGAGACGCCGTTACTGTCGCTGTTCAGCGTCAGATCGGCCGCAGCGGCCGGTGCCTGCGTGTCGAGGGTAAAGGTCACCGGCGTGGTCGCCGCGCTGGCGTTGCCCGCCGCATCGGTGACCACCGCCGTCAGGCTGTGGCTGCCATCGGCCAGAGCCGGCGAGGTAAAGCTCCAGCTGCCGTCTGCGCCAACCGTAGCGGTGCCCAGCACGGTGTCGCCGTCAGAGACGGTGACGGTGCTGCCCGGCTCGGCGCTGCCGCTCAGCACCGGCGCGTTGTTGTTGGTCAGACCGCCGCTGACAATCGGATCGCCGTTAGCGTCAACCAGCGCAACGTCCGCAGCGGTGGCGGGCGGCACGGTGTCGATGGTGATAGCCAGCGTGGCGGAATCAACCACGTTGCCTGAAGCATCGGTGACGCTGGCGCGGAAGTCATAGCTGCCATCGCCCAGCGGCGCTGGCGTAAAGCTCCACTGCCCGTTGATGTCGGCGGTGACGCTGCCGATCACGGTATCGCCATTGTAGAGGGTCACCAGCGCATTAGCGGTAGTCTGTCCGCTCAGGGTCGGCGTGGTGTCGCGCGTACTGGCGCCATCAGCCAGTTCCACCGGCGCCGCACCGCTGTCGTCGGTGATTACCAGCGTGCTGGCTGCGGGCGGTTCGCCTGCGGCGACCGTCAGGTCAAACGGCGCTGTCGGCGCGCTGACGTTGCCCGCCGCATCGGTTACGGTCAGGGTCAGACTGTGCACGCCATTGCTCAGCGCCGGCGGTGTGAAGGTCCAGTTGCCGTCGGGGCCGACGGTCAGGCTGCCGATAGCGACGCCGTTATCGTAAATTGTCAGCAGCGAAGCTGGCTCGGCCTGGCCGCTGAGGATCGGGGTGGCGTCATCGGTGGTGGCGCCAGAAGTCAGCGGACCGGTGCTGTCACCCACATCATCGGTGACCACCAGGCCGCTTGCCGCTTGCGGCGCCTGCGTATCGACCGTAAAAGCAATCGGCGCGGAAGCCGCGCTGACGTTGCCCGCCGCATCCGTTACCGTCGCCGTCAGGCTATGGCTGCCGTCGGTCAGAACAGGCGTGGTGAGGCTCCAGCTGCCGTCTGCGTTGACGGTGGCCGTGCCCAGCAGCGTGTCGCCGTCGCGTACGGTGACGGTGCTGCCCGGCTCTGCGCTGCCGCTCAGCGTCAGGGTATTATCGTTGGTCGCCCCGCCCGCAGTAACCGCCGCGCCGTCGTCGTTGACCAGCTGCAGATCGGCCGGCGTCGTCGGCACGGCAGTGTCAATAGTGATGGTCAGCACCGCCGATGGGGTGATACTGCCGTCCGCGTTAGTGGTGTCGGCGCGGAAGGCGTAGCTGCCGTCTCCAAGCGCAGCCGGCGTAAAGTTCCACTGGCCGCTGGCGTCGGCGATGACGCTGCCCAGCACCTGATCGCCGTTATACAGCGTGACCAGCGCGCCAGCAGTCGTCAGGCCGCTCAGGGTTGGGGTGTTATCGGCGGTTGATGCGCCGTCAGAGAGCTGCACCAGGGTGCTGCCGCTGTCATCGGTAATCTCCAGCGAGCTGGTGGCTGGCGGCACGTCCGCCGCGACGTTAACCACGATGGCTGCGGTTGATCCGCTGACGTTGCCCGCCGCGTCGGTGACGGTCGCTGTCAGGCTGTGGCTGCCGTTGCTCAGAGCAGGCGTCGTAAAGCTCCAGCTGCCGTCGGCGCCGACTGTAACCGTGCCGAGTAAGGTGTCGCCGTCATAGACGCTGACGATGGTGCCCGCTTCGGCCTGCCCGCTCAGCGCAGGCGTATTGTCGTCGGTGGAGCTGCCGGAGGCGAGCGGCCCCTGGCTGTCGCCGACGTTATCCGTCAACTGCAAATTAGTGGCTGCGTCCGGCGCGACGGTGTCAACAGTGAAGGTGAGCGTGGTCGCCGGGCTGACGTTGCCAGCCGCATCGGTCGCGGTGATGCTCAGCGTATAGCTGCCTTCGCTGAGGGTGGCGGCGGTAAAGGACCAGCGTCCGTCGCTGCCTGCGATGACCGTGCCCAGCACGGTGCCGTTATCGGAAATGGTAACCGTACTGCCCGCTTCAGTGGTGCCCTGCAGCGTTGGCGTGGCGTCATTTGTCGCGCCGTTTGCGGCGATGGGCGTCACAATCGCGCCCGTGTCGCTGGTTGCGCTGAAGTCAGTGATTGCGGGTGCGACAGTGTCAACGGTAAAAGAGAGAGGATCGCTGGCGCTGCTGGTATTGCCCGCCGCATCGGTGACCGTTACCGTCAGGCTGTGCTGGCCGTCCGCCAGCGTCGGAGAAGTGAAGCTCCAGCTGCCGTCGGCGTTGACGGTGGCCGTGCCTAACAGCGTGCCGTTATCGTAAACGCTGATGGTAGCGCCCGCTTCTGCGGTGCCGCTTAAGACGGGTGTATTGTCATCGGTAGTGGCGCCTGCGGTAATTGCGCCCTGAATGCTGCCGACGTTATCGCTCACCACCAGATTAGTGACCGCGCCAGGGGCGGTGGTATCGCCGCCGCCTGTGCCGCCGCCATTATCGCCACCGCCCGTGCCACCGCCGGTATCGCCGCCGCCCGTGCCACCACCGGTATCGCCACCGCCCGTGCCACCACCGGTATCGCCACCGCCCGTGCCACCACCGGTATCGCCGCCGCCCGTGCCGCCGTCGCCCGGCGTTTGCCCGGTTTCAGAGGAGTTACCGCCGCCGCCGCCAGAACCGGCGAACATCGCTGCGATGCCCGCCAGCGCCGCGCCGCCGATACCAAAGGCGGCAATGGTATTGTCACTGGTCAGGTTATCCGCCAGCAGCCCTTCAGTGCTGTCGATAGAGACAAACTGGAAGCCCTGCTGGCCGGGATCTTCGACCCACCACAGCGCGCCCTGGTCATCCTGCAGTACCAGATCGCTGTCGCCTGTCGGGCTATAAAAATTATGAATAACAACGGTTTCGCCGGAATGCGTTGTGACAACGAGGTCATTGCCGTTGCGCGCGAAGGATTTGATGTCAGATCGATTGAGGTTGAGCTTAACCAGACTCGGAGTGGTCAAATTAACGTCGCTGCCACTCAGCTGCGAGGCGATCGTGCCGCCTTTAGGCGTTACCGAGATATTATTCATGTTATGTATATCCCACTGAGGTTATTAATATTCATAAAAATGCCCGGCACCTTGTGATACCGGGTATATCCGTGAATAACGCTGTGTGCTATTCACTCCCCTCCTGGTCGATCCCATCCTGTTTGACGAAATCGCACTGAGCCGTATAAATCCTTATCCTGGTGAGGGAATCACTTTTATTTTTTCTAATAACCACAATGGGTAAGCCTGCTCCGCTAGCGCGGAGTCAGGCGAAATATCATAAAAAATTTCTGTAATTGATTGCTGTTGCAGGTACTGTTTTTAGCGTCTTCAGACGCGACGAACTTGTTGTTTTTCCTGTTAATTCATTGAAGGACAGACTCTTCCACTGACCGCCCTGTAAACCCACGACCGGTTTATGCGCCAGCATATCCAGATGCTGGGGCGTATTGACACCCTGGACGATGACGCCACGGCATAAATCGTTGACGTGATTGAGCAGCGAATCAAACGCAAAACCTTCGCCATATTTCCAGAAGAAGTTCTTGTCTGTTTTGACGTATTCAAATATGCCGCTGCTCAGCATCGATAAGGTCGAACTGCCTGCGCCAAAGTCATCAAGCCATAATAACGCCGGGGTAATACCCACTAGTTTTTGCAGCAGCAGCCGGTCGCGCGCCTGATAGCGTGTGGTGAAAAAAGTGGAGACTTCAAGGCGTAACAAGGGCAGGCGATCGAGCTTTTGCTGTACCGCATCGCTGGCCAGAATATGACTAATGATCTCGCCGTCGACGTTCAGGCTGACAATGTGCGCAAAGCCGCTTTGATAGAGCGCGCTAATCTTCTCAAGCTGTAGCTGAAACAACTGCCATTTTTCGGGCCCCAGCAAATTTTCGAACAGCTGATGCCCGCTCTCGACGCTTCCCTTCTCCTGCGCGGCACGCGTTAACAACTCCCACGCCATCGCGTCCCCTGAGGGCGAATGAATCGGCTCGAGCAGAAATTCATAATGCTGATGTAGATGTAACTGGCGACCCATTCTGCTGCTACCCGATCAACCCGATAAGTCTGCCACTCAGAAATCAGCAACGGAAATGTCAGGAAAACTCATATGAACGTTAAGAAAACCCAGAAGAATCTTAACACCTTAACCTGATGCTAACGTACAACTTACACTTTGAAAAATAGATTTAAGCCAAACCCGAGAAAATTTTCAATAGCCAAAACCAATCAATAAAGTTTTTTAATGCAAGATTTGAGACAAAAAAATTCATAAAACATGCTGTAAATTAATTGCATAACCGATCTTGACGAATTGGTAAAAATATACTCTTCTGTTTTTTAAGGGGAAAATATATATTAACAAAGCATAAACATCACAATTCTTGATGATTTTTACTGGAAACCTGTCGAGACGTGAGAGCCATAAAGCGTCAAAAAAATTCAGGCCATGCTAATTCAGCTTTAGCTATAATGTTTAACTTTTATAATATATAAGCGCAAAATGCAGGGCAGCCAGTCGACATAAATTTAACAATCGAGGCGGTTCTAAAAAGCATGGCGTGTTAACGCCGCGTTTTATTTGAAAAATTCAGCAGGGGTAAAAGAAGCAGCGAGCGAGGAGAATTTTCAATTTCTTAACAGTTATGCAAAGGGTGATATTGATCACAAAACCAGCAAAAAGTGGGGCGCAGGGCTAAAGTAGAGCAGCCAGGCCTCAGACGAGACCCGGCCGTGACGATTACTTACTCATCTTCAAGATAGGTGTAGCCATACAGGCCGCTTTCAAACTCTTCCAGGAACTGCGCGCGCAGCTCGTCGTCGATATCGGTCTCTTTCACCTGATTACGGAACAGCGTCATCAGCTCGTCCGGGTTAAGCTGCACATACTCCAGCATATCTGCGACGGTATCGCCCTCATCTGACAGCTCCACCTCAATTTCGCCGCCGGCGCGCGCATAGACGTTGACCGCCTCGGTGTCGCCGAACAGATTGTGCATATTGCCGAGGATCTCCTGATAGGCACCGACCATGAAAAAGCCGAGCATCGGCGGATTCTCAGGATCGTACTCCGGCATCGGCATGGTGGTGGCGATGCCGTCACCGTCGACGTAGTGATCGATGGTGCCGTCGGAGTCACAGGTGATATCCAGCAGCACCGCGCGACGCTCCGGCTTTTTATGCAGCCCTTCCAGCGGCAGCACCGGGAACAGCTGATCGATGCCCCAGGCATCCGGCATCGACTGGAACAGCGAGAAGTTGACGTACATCTTGTCCGCCATGCGCTCCTGCAGCTCGTCGATAATCGGACGGTGCGCGCGGTTGCTCGGATCGAGATGCTGCTGAATATAGTGGCAGATGCTCAGGTAGAGCTGCTCGGCCCAGGCGCGCTGCGTCAGATCGTAGGTGCCGGCGGCGTAGCCGGTGTGGATATCATGCAGATCCATCTGGCTATCGTGCAGCCACTCGCGCAGCGAACGACGCACGTCAGGCTCGTGCATCTCCTGCCAGGTTTCCCACATGCTGAGGATCGGGCGCGGCGCATCTTCCTGCGGCGCCTGCGGCGTGATGAATTCGTTACGCTCGACGCCGATAATGTTGGATACCAGCACGGTATGGTGCGCGGTGACGGCGCGGCCCGATTCGGTGATTACCGTCGGGTGCTCCAGACCATGCTCTTCACAGGCGTCGCCAATCGCCCAGATGACGTTGTTGGCGTATTCGTTCAGGCCGTAGTTCACCGAGCAGTCAGACTGCGAGCGGGTGCCTTCATAATCAACGCCCAGACCGCCGCCGACGTCGAAACATTTAATGTTGACGCCCAGCTTCGCCAGCTCGACGTAGAAACGCGCCGACTCGCGCACGCCAGTGGCGATGTCGCGAATGTTGGCCATCTGCGAGCCCAGGTGGAAATGCAGCAGCTGCAGGCTGTCGAGACGGCCCGCGTCGCGCATAATCTCCACCAGCTTCAGCACCTGCGACGCCGCCAGGCCGAACTTGGACTTCTCGCCGCCGCTCGACTGCCATTTGCCAGAGCCCTGCGACGCCAGACGCGCGCGAATGCCGAGGCGCGGCACCACGTTCAGACGCTCAGCCTCTTCCAGCACCAGGCGCACTTCAGTCATCTTCTCGATCACCAGATAGACTTTGTGGCCCAGCTTTTCGCCAATCAGCGCCAGACGGATATATTCGCGATCTTTGTAGCCGTTACAGACGATCACCGTGCGGGTTTTGCCGGCGTGCGCCAGCACCGCCATCAGCTCCGCTTTGGAGCCCGCTTCGAGGCCCAGCGGTTCGCCGGAGTTAACCAGCGATTCGATGACGCGCTTATGCTGGTTGACCTTAATCGGATAGACCAGGAAGTAGTCGCCGCGGTAGCCGTAGGATTCACGCGCGCGCTTGAACGCCGCATTGATAGAGCGCAAACGGTGCTGCAGGATCTGCGGAAAACAGAACAGCGCGGGCAGACGCTGGCCCTGCGCCTCGCGCTCTTTCACCAGATTGGCCAGATCGACGCGCAGCGTCGGTTCATCGGGATTAGGGCAAACGCTGACGTGTCCGAGTTCGTTGACGTCATAGTAGTTATTGCCCCACCAGGCAACGTTATAGGTACGCAGCATTTTGCTGGCATCCTGGTCGTTCATCGCAACCTCCTGCATTGAGCGGAGCCCACCCTGTTCGCCAGCTGACGAACCCTTAATAGTCTTCATGTCGTCAGACATCACGAACCTCGAATTTCTGTTGGACGGTGAAAAAAGATAAAAACTAAGTGTAAAACACCCTGGGCGGTTACGTGTAAATGGACCCCGAATGCACCACGACGTTCACTGACGCGCCAGCGTCAGCAGCAGGTCAGAAAGGACAGATTAACCGGCGCGCGTGTCGGGCGAATGACCGCAACACGCCAGGCGTCGGTATAAAAGAGAGTAAGCAGGAAAGGATAACGCCAGCGCGCCGGCAGAGCGCAGAGAACCGCAAGAGAGGAAAGCGTGGTTCATTACTTCTGTCACCTCCACACATGTTTTCGCATGTGGAAACAAACTGGGCGAACGTCAGAGAGCGGCTCTGACAGTGGCTACGCACGGCGGCGTCATCCTGTTGGCTGCGCCAGGCAGCAGCGGCGTTTTATACCGCCTGACGGGCAAAAATGCAAAACGTTTCGCTGGCTTGCCGCCTTCTGGCGTCACGATTTTTTGCCAGCCGCGGCCTTTTCGAAAAATGCGGAAACAGAAAAAGGGCTGGCATTTCGTTTACCCCTTAACCTAAAATAGCCGTCCAGATGGTTTTCCATCTAAACTGGTTAACATCCAGGCGGTTGACGCCTGACGCAATGACACTTCTTAACTGCTCGCGGCTTTGCCTGAAGGGGCGTCAAGTTGGTTCATCTCGCTTACGCTATGCAGTCGAATTCAAACCATTTGTAAGGTAAAGAACAGAATGGCTAAACACCTTTTTACGTCCGAGTCCGTATCAGAAGGACATCCTGATAAAATCGCCGACCAGATCTCCGACGCCGTACTGGACGCCATCCTGGAACAGGATCCCAAAGCGCGCGTGGCCTGCGAAACCTACGTAAAAACCGGTATGGTGCTGGTTGGCGGTGAAATCACCACCAGCGCATGGGTTGATATCGAAGAGATCACCCGCAATACCGTACGTGAAATCGGTTATGTTCATTCCGATATGGGCTTTGACGCCAACTCCTGCGCCGTTCTGAGCGCTATCGGCAAGCAGTCCCCTGACATTAATCAGGGCGTTGACCGCACCGATCCGCTGGAGCAAGGCGCGGGTGACCAGGGGCTGATGTTCGGCTACGCCACCAACGAAACCGACGTGCTGATGCCGGCGCCGGTGACCTATGCGCACCGTCTGGTGCAGCGTCAGTCTGAAGTGCGTAAAAACGGCGCGCTGCCGTGGCTGCGTCCGGACGCGAAAAGCCAGATCACCTTCCAGTATGACGGCGGCAAAATCGTCGGCATCGATGCGGTGGTGCTCTCTACCCAGCATGCGGAAGATATCGACCAGGCCACCCTGCGCGAAGCGGTGATGGAAGAGATCATCAAGCCGGTGCTGCCGAGCGAGTGGATCAACGCCAGCACCAAATACCACATCAACCCGACCGGACGCTTCGTTATCGGCGGCCCGATGGGCGACTGCGGTCTGACCGGCCGTAAAATCATCGTCGACACCTACGGCGGCATGGCGCGTCACGGCGGCGGCGCTTTCTCCGGCAAGGATCCATCGAAGGTTGACCGTTCCGCTGCCTACGCGGCGCGCTATGTGGCGAAAAACATCGTTGCCGCCGGCCTGGCCGACCGCTGCGAGATTCAGGTCTCCTACGCCATTGGCGTGGCAGAGCCGACCTCTATCATGGTGGAAACCTTCGGCACCGAGAAGATCTCGACCGAGCAGCTGACCCTGCTGGTGCGCGAATTCTTCGACCTGCGTCCTTACGGCCTGATCCAGATGCTGGATCTGCTGCAGCCGATCTATAAAGAGACCGCCGCTTACGGTCACTTTGGCCGCGAGCATTTCCCGTGGGAAAAAACCGACAAGGCTGCGCAGCTGCGCGAAGCCGCCGGCCTGTAAGCTGACAAGTCTGGGCTCTCCCTTATCGGGGAGAGCCTTTTTTTTCGCCTTTATCCCCTACTCTCCTGCTTTGCCACGCTTTTTCTTTTCTCAACTACACTTCTCACACTCGTCAAGCCTGAGCGTGTTACCGATTACAAATTGAAACGCTTTATTTATCGGCTATTTAGGATTTAACCTGCGTGGTCATTCTGCTGAAAATGCGTTATTTTCAGCGTCCTCTGATAGCCGCTAATTGACGCCATGTCAGAAACTTAACAGGTGCTATACCTTACTGGTTAGTTAATCTTTTCGGGCTGAATATGCTGAATTTCAGGGTTTCGGCGTGTGTAAGCGATTACATTAGCGTGATCGCCCTCACTTTTTCCCCGTGAAAGGTTTTTTAACATTAGATAACAACAATGATGGATAAACTCGGAGGCAAAATGCCTGGCAACACTCACAAAAGCAGAACCTCAAACAAGGCGATGACCTTGTTTGTCTGCTTTCTTGCGGCTCTCGCAGGGCTGTTATTTGGACTGGATATCGGCGTTATCGCGGGCGCGCTGCCGTTTATCGCCAAAGATTTTAACGTTACCGCACACCAGCAGGAGTGGATCGTCAGCTCCATGATGTTTGGCGCGGCCGTCGGCGCTGTCGGCTCCGGCTGGATGTCGTCGCGTCTTGGCCGTAAAAAGAGCCTGATGGCGGGCGCTATTCTGTTCGTCATCGGTTCGCTCTGGTCCGCCATGGCGCCGAACCCGGAGATGCTGATCGTCGCACGCGTGGTGCTGGGTCTGGCCGTTGGCGTCGCCTCTTACACCGCTCCGCTCTACCTTTCTGAAATCGCGCCGGAAAAAATTCGCGGCAGTATGATTTCGCTTTATCAGCTGATGATTACCATCGGTATTCTCGGCGCCTACCTCTCCGACACCGCCTTCAGCGCCTCTGGCGACTGGCGCTGGATGCTCGGCATCATCACCATTCCGGCGGTGCTGCTGCTGGTTGGGGTCTTCTTCCTGCCCAACAGCCCGCGCTGGCTGGCGGCCAGAGGCGACTTCCGCGACGCCCAGCGCGTGCTGGATCGTCTGCGCGACACCAGCGAGCAGGCGAAACGCGAGCTGGAAGAGATCCGCGAGAGCCTGAAGATCAAGCAGTCCGGCTGGCAGCTGTTCCAGAGCAACAGCAACTTCCGCCGCGCGGTGTTCCTCGGCGTGCTGCTGCAGGTGATGCAGCAGTTCACCGGCATGAACGTCATCATGTACTACGCGCCGAAAATCTTTGAGATCGCCGGCTTCACCAATACCACCGAGCAGATGTGGGGCACCGTGATCGTTGGTCTTATCAACGTGCTGGCGACCTTTATTGCCATTGGTCTGGTGGATCGCTGGGGCCGTAAGCCGACGCTGATCCTTGGCTTCCTGGTGATGGCGGCCGGTATGGGCATCCTGGGCACCATGCTGCATATGGGCATCCACTCGCAGGGCGCGCAGTATTTCGCCGTTGCCATGCTGCTGATGTTTATCGTCGGCTTCGCCATGAGCGCCGGTCCGCTGATTTGGGTGCTGTGCTCGGAAATCCAGCCGCTGAAAGGTCGCGACTTCGGGATTACCGTCTCTACCGCCACCAACTGGATCGCCAACATGATTGTCGGCGCCACCTTCCTCACCATGCTGAATACGCTGGGCAACGCGCCGACCTTCTGGGTCTATGGCTTGCTGAACGTCTTCTTTATCGTGCTGACGGTGATGCTGATCCCAGAGACCAAAAACGTCTCGCTGGAGCATATCGAGCGCAACCTGATGTCGGGCAAGAAACTGCGCGATATCGGTTCAAATAACTAAGTTAGTCAGGCGGGTAACCGTCTTTCCCAACAGCGCGCAACCATGCTCGCAAGCGGGTGAGATGGGCCGAAGAGCAAAGCGTCCCGCGACAGGGATGTCGCGGGCCGAGCTGGCAAGGATGCCGCTTTTTGCGTCTTTGCGATCGGACTATCTCACCCGCGCTGCACAAAAGGCAGGCCTTTAAAGCCCGCCTTTTTTATTTCATTGAGTTCCCTCGCTGCGCCGCTTATCCTTGCCGACATGAAAACCCCTCGCCTCCCCATCGCTCTGCAGCAGGCCATGATGCGCTCGCTGCGCCATTTTCTACAGCTTGCCAGCGAGAAGCTGGAGCGCCATTTTGCCGAACCGACGCTGGTCTATCAGCAGCGCGGCACGGCAGCGGGCACCGCCTGGCTGGAGAAGTGGGAGATCCGCCTTAACCCGGTGCTGCTGATGGAAAACCAGCAGGCGTTTGTCGACGAAGTGGTGCCGCACGAGCTGGCGCATCTGCTGGTGTGGAAGGTTTTTGGCCGCGTGCCGCCGCACGGCAAAGAGTGGAAGTGGATGATGCAGGAGGTGCTGGGCGTGCCCGCGCGCCGCACCCATCAGTTTGAGATCGCCTCGGTGCGCGCCCAAACCTATCCCTACCGCTGTGGATGCCAGCAGCATCACCTCACCGTCAGACGCCATAATCGCGTGCTGCGCGGCGAAAGCGAGTACCGCTGCGTGCGCTGCAAAAGCCTGCTCACGCCAGGGGACTATTCGCCCGCCTGAGCGCAATTCTCATTCCGCTCGCCGCCTCATTCTGCTACCCTGCCGCCCTTTTTTAGCGACTGAGTAGAATTAGACATGTCTCGCAACTTTATCGCCGCCGTCGCGCTGCTGCTCTCCCCTTTTGCCACCCAGGCGATCTCGCTGGATAACTACCATCAGAATAACTTTCAGCAGGCGAAAACCTTTGCCGCAGCGATTAACGCTGATGCGCCCGGCTCGTTTTACTGCGGCTGCAAAATCAACTGGCAGGGCAAAAAAGGCGTGCCCGATCTCAACAGCTGCGGCTATCAGGTGCGTAAAAACGCCAACCGCGCAGAACGCATCGAGTGGGAGCATGTGATGCCCGCCTGGGAGTTCGGTCACCAGCGTCAGTGCTGGCAGAACGGCGGCCGCAAAAATTGCAGCAAGGACGCCGACTATCGCCGCATCGAAAGCGACCTGCACAACCTGCAGCCCGCCATCGGCGAGGTGAACGGCGATCGCGGCAACTTCGCCTACAGCCAGTGGAACGGCAGCGAGCGGCAGTATGGCCAGTGCGAAATGAAAATCGACTTTAAAAACAAACAGGCGGAGCCACCGGCCCGCGCGCGCGGCATTATCGCGCGCACCTACTTCTATATGCGCGACCAGTATCATCTGCGCCTGTCGCGCCAGCAGACGCAGCTTTTTACCGTCTGGGACAAGCAGTATCCGGTCTCCCGCTGGGAGTGCGAACGCGACCAGCGCATCGCTCGCGTGCAGGGCAATCACAATCCTTATGTGCAGCAGGCTTGCCAGCGTTAAAATCACTGCCCTACACTAACCTCTTCTCGATTCCGCCGCGCCGCGAGCGCGGCGCTCAGCTTTCAGGGCCCGTATGCGCATACCTCGCATTTTTCATTCCGAACCGTTAGCCAGCAACAGTGAAATCACGCTGGATGAAGACGCCTCAAATCATGTTGGTCGCGTGCTGCGCATGACCAGCGGCCAGCGTCTGGAACTCTTTGATGGCACTAATCTGACTTTTGCGGCGGAGATCACTCTTGTCGATAAAAAGCGTGTAAAAGTAAGAGTCCTTGAAGGCCAGCCGGACGATCGCGAATCTCCCCTGTTTTTGCATCTCGGCCAGGTGATGTCGCGCGGCGAGAAGATGGAGTTCACCATCCAGAAGTCGATTGAACTGGGCGTGAGCGTGATTACGCCTCTCTTTTCCGAACGCTGCGGCGTTAAGCTGGATGCCGAACGGCTGGCAAAAAAACGCCAGCAGTGGCAAAAAATTGCCATTGCCGCCTGCGAACAGTGCGGCCGCAATCGCGTGCCGGAAATCCGCCCGGCGATGACGCTGGAGGCCTGGTGCGCCGAGGCGGACGAAGGGCTGAAGCTGAATCTGCATCCGCGCGCGCAGCAGAGCATCAACACGCTGCCGCAGCCGGTCGAGCGGGTTCGCCTGCTGATCGGCCCGGAAGGCGGACTGAGCGCCGACGAGATCGCCATGACCGGCGAGCAGGGTTTTACCGACATTTTGCTCGGACCGCGCGTATTACGCACGGAAACCACCGCGCTGACCGCCATTACGGCACTCCAGGTGAGGTTTGGCGACCTCGGCTAGGGAATAATCAGGGTTTATATTAGACGCACGCAGCACTTACTGGCGTCCTGACTGGTCAGCCTGCGCTGACCGCACAGAACGGGGCGGAAAAGACCGCCTCTCTGAGGAGAGAATAATGATTAAGCTTGGCATCGTGATGGACCCGATTTCGTCCATTAACATTAAAAAAGACACCAGCTTCGCCATGTTGCTGGAAGCACAGCGCCGCGGTTATGAAATTCACTATATGGAGATGGCCGATCTCTCGCTGCGCGGCGGCGTCTCTTACGCCCGTACTCGCCTGCTGAACGTCGAACAGAACTACGATCAATGGTATACCTTCGGCAGCGAGCAGGAGATCAAACTGGCCGATCTCAACGTGGTCCTGATGCGTAAGGATCCGCCGTTCGACACCGAGTTTATCTACGCCACCTATATTCTGGAGCGCGCCGAAGAGCAAGGCACGCTGATCGTTAACAAGCCGCAGAGCCTGCGCGACTGTAACGAGAAGCTCTACACCGCCTGGTTCTCGGAGTTCACGCCCGACACGCTGGTGACGCGCAGCAAAGAGAAACTGCGCGCCTTCTGGCAGGAGCATGGCGACATTATTATGAAGCCGCTGGACGGCATGGGCGGCGCGTCGATTTTCCGCGTCAAGCAGGATGACCCGAACTTCGGCGTGATCACCGAGACGCTGACCAACCACGGCCAGTTCTTCTGCATGGCGCAGAACTACCTGCCCGCCATCAAAGAAGGCGACAAGCGCGTGCTGGTGGTGGACGGCGAGCCGGTGCCTTACTGCCTGGCGCGTATCCCGCAGGGCGGCGAAACGCGCGGCAATCTGGCGGCAGGCGGCCGCGGTGAAGCGCGCCCGCTGAGCGAAAGCGACTGGGAAATCGCCCGTCGCGTCGGACCGACGCTGAAAGCAAAAGGACTGATTTTTGTCGGCCTGGATATCATTGGTGATAAACTCACTGAAGTGAACGTCACCAGCCCGACCTGCGTGCGTGAAATCGAAGCCGCATTCCCGATCTCCATCACCGGTATGCTGATGGACGCAATCGAGAAGCGTCTGGGCTGAGCATGACCCTGGAGCCAGGCTCCGTGATCAACCCAAACCGGCGCAGACCCGCGCCGGCTATTTTTGGTACATCGAGTGAGAATGAATTTACAGCATCATTTTTTGATTGCCATGCCTTCCCTACAGGACCCCTTTTTCAAACGCTCTGTGGTTTATATCTGCGAGCACAACGAAGAGGGCGCAATGGGTTTGATTATTAACAAGCCGATGGAAAACCTGACGGTCGAAGGCATTTTAAAGAAGCTGAAAATTACCACCGGCGAGCGCGATCCCGCGATCCGTCTCGACAAACCGGTATTCAGCGGCGGCCCGCTGGCTGAGGATCGCGGTTTTATCCTTCACTCCGCGCAGCGCACCTTCTCTTCCAGCATCCGCATCTCCGACACCACGGTGATCACCACCTCACGCGACGTGCTGGAGTCGCTCGGCACCGCTTCGCAGCCGGAGCATGTGCTGGTGGCGCTGGGCTACTGCGCCTGGGAGAAGGATCAGCTGGAGAACGAACTGCTGGAGAACGCCTGGCTCACCACGCCAGCCAACAGCAATATTCTGTTCCAGACGCCGATCGCCGACCGCTGGCGCGAAGCGGCGCGCAGCATCGGCATCGATATCCACAGCATCGCCAGCGATGCGGGACACGCCTGATGACGACGCAAACCCTGCTGGGCTTCGACTTCGGCACCAAAAGCATCGGCGTGGCGGTCGGCCAACAGCTCACCGGCAGCGCCCGCCCGCTCGCGGCGCTGAAAGCGCAGGACGGCACGCCGGACTGGCTGCAGATCGAGCGCCTGCTAAAAGAGTGGCAGCCTGACTTCGTGGTGGTTGGCCTGCCGCTGAATATGGACGGCACCGAGCAGCCGCTTACCGCGCGCGCGCGTAAGTTCGCCAGCCGCCTGCACGGCCGCTTTGGCGTTCGCGTCGAGCTGCAGGATGAACGCCTCAGCACCGTCGAAGCGCGCGCTGGCCTGTTCGAGCGCGGCGGCTATCGCGCGCTGAATAAAGGCTCGGTGGATTCGCAGTCCGCCGCCATCATTCTGCAGGACTGGTTCGAAACGCACTGACCCATCGATTCTGCTTCGTGCGCAATCAGCCCTTCCCGCTGCCGCGCCAGCAGGCTCTGCTCAAAGGTCTGCATCCCGGCCTGCGCGCCGGTTTGCAGCAGCCCGCCGATCTGATGCATCTTGCCGTCGCGGATCAGGCTGGCGATAGCGGGCGTGGCGATCAGCACCTCAAACAGTCCGATGCGGCCGCCGTCGCGCGCTGGCACCAGCTTCTGCGCCATCACCGCTTTCAGACTGCCCGCCAGCTGAGCGCGCACCAGATTTTTCTCCTCTGCCGGAAAAACATCCACCAGACGATCTATCGCCTGCGGCGCGCCGCGCGTGTGCAGCGTGGCCAGCACCAGATGGCCGGTTTCCGCAGCGGTCAGCGCCTGACGGATGGTGTCGCTGTCGCGCAGCTCGCCCAGCAGGATCACGTCGGGATCTTCCCGCAGCGCGGCGCGCAGCCCGAGACTGAACGAGGCGCAGTGCGCGCCTATTTCGCGCTGCTGGATCAGCGACTGTTTGCTCTGATGCACGCATTCGATGGGATCCTCCAGCGTGATAATGTGTTTTGACTGCTGGCGGTTGATGGTGTCGACCATCGCCGCCAGCGTGGTCGATTTGCCGCTGCCGGTGGCGCCGACGATTAAAATCAGCCCATCTTCCCATTCCAGCCAGCGCGGCACCGCTGGCGGCAGACGCAGGCTCTCCAGCGTCGGGCAGCGGCTCGGCAGCGTGCGCAGCGCCAGCGAGAGCCCCTGCCGCTGGGCGAACAGGTTGGCGCGCAGCCGCTGGCCGTCGCCCAGGGCGAGCGCGAAGTCGGTTTGTCCCTGCGCCGCCAGCTCGTCGCGCTGCCGCGCGTCGAGATAGCGCCCGGCGAAGCGCGTCAGCCACTCCGCCGTCAGCGGCGCGAGATCGGGGATGCGTTCCAGCCTGCCGTGGCGCCGCCAGCATGGCGAATGTCCGCTGCACAGATGCAGATCGGCGGCATTATGCTTTACACTAAGCGCCACGATTTCTTCCAACTCCATAGACAGCCTCCTGACGATGACCTCAATCCAGCACAACCTACAGCAACTGCGTCAGCGGATCCGCGCTGCCGCAACGCAATGCGGGCGCGATCCAGAAGAAGTTACGCTGCTTGCCGTGAGCAAAACCAAACCTGCGAGCGCGGTCGAAGAAGCAATCGCCGCCGGACAGCTCGCCTTTGGCGAAAATTACGTGCAGGAGGGGGTTGAAAAGATTGCGGCGCTGGCCGCACATCAGGAGGTGCAGTGGCACTTCATCGGGCCGCTGCAGTCCAATAAAAGCCGGCTGGTGGCGGAGCATTTCGCCTGGTGCCATACGGTGGATCG
This sequence comes from Pantoea sp. Z09, assembly GCF_022394795.1. NCBI lineage: Bacteria > Pseudomonadati > Pseudomonadota > Gammaproteobacteria > Enterobacterales > Erwiniaceae > Pantoea > Pantoea sp. Z09. Next base: position 700,246 of record NZ_CP092373.1, on the reverse strand, counting down.
CCTGAAGATCGCCCAGCGTCTGAGCGACCAGCGCCCGGCTGCGCTGCCGCCGCTGAATGTATTGATTCAGGTAAATATCAGTGACGAAAACAGCAAATCTGGCATCATGCTGGAGGCTTTGCCCGAACTGGCGCAGCAGGTCGCCGCGCTGCCGCGGCTGCGCCTGCGCGGCCTGATGGCGATCCCGGCGCCGGAAAGCGACTACGCGCGGCAGCTGGCGGTGTGTCAGCAGATGGCCGACGCCTTCCGCCAGCTGCAGCAGCACTATCCTGACGTCGATACGCTTTCTCTGGGAATGAGCGACGACATGGACGCGGCCATTGCCGCAGGCAGCACCATGGTGCGTATCGGCACCGCGATTTTCGGCGCGCGGGACTATGCGCGCAACCCACAACAATAATTGAGGAACCTCATGTTAACACTGACGTTTTTAGTCAAAACGCTGATCGACCTGTACGTGATGGTGCTGCTGCTGCGCATCTGGATGCAGTGGTCGCGTTGTGATTTTTATAATCCGCTGTCGCAGTTCGTGGTCAAGATCACCCAGCCGATTATCAAGCCGCTGCGCCGCATTATTCCCGCTATCGGCCCGATCGACACCGCCTCGCTGCTGCTGGCATTCGTGCTGACGACGCTGAAATACCCGATTTTGCTGCTGATCCAGGTGGGCGCCTTCTCGGTCGATCCGGCCAACCTGCTGGTCGGCCTGCTCTCGCTGTTGAAGTCCGCCGGTTATCTGGTGTTCTGGGTCATTATTATTCGCTCGCTGATGAGCTGGATCAGCCAGGGTCGCGGCCCGCTGGACTATGTGCTGGTGCAGCTGACTGAACCGCTGATGGCGCCGATCCGCCGCATTCTGCCTGCGATGGGCGGCATCGACTTCTCGGCGATGATCGTGATTCTGGTGCTCTATGCCCTGAACTTCCTCGGCATGGACCTGTTTCCCGGCCTCTGGTTTCTGCTGTAAATATGACTGGAACTGCTATGCAAAAAGTTGTGCTCGCCACCGGCAATCCCGGCAAGGTACGTGAACTGGCGGATCTGCTCGCCGCCTTTGGCCTGGATATCGTGGCGCAAACCGATCTGGGCGTTGAGTCGGCGGAAGAGACCGGCCTGACCTTTATCGAAAACGCCCTTCTCAAAGCGCGTCACGCCGCGCAGATCACCGGCCTACCCGCCATCGCCGACGACTCCGGTCTGGCGGTCGACGCGCTGGGCGGCGCGCCTGGCATCTATTCGGCGCGCTACGCGGGCGAAGCGGCCAGCGACCAGCAGAACCTCGAGAAGCTGCTGCAGGCGCTGGAACAGGTGCCGGACGGCCAGCGTCAGGCGCAGTTTCACTGCGTGCTGGTCTATCTGCGCCATGCGGAAGACCCGACGCCGCTGGTGTTCCACGGCAGCTGGGCGGGCGAGATTACCCGCGCCGCCGCTGGCGCAGGCGGCTTCGGCTACGATCCGATTTTCTACGTGCCTGAACTGGGCAAAACCGCCGCCGAGCTAAGCAAAACGGAAAAAGGCGCGGTTTCTCATCGGGGTAAAGCATTGACGCTGCTGCTGGAAGCGATGCGCAATGCCTGATTTACCGCCGTTAAGCCTCTATATTCACATTCCGTGGTGCGTGCAGAAGTGCCCCTACTGCGACTTTAATTCCCATGCGTTAAAGGGCGAGGTGCCGCACGTCGAGTATGTGCAGCACCTGCTGCGCGATCTGGAAAACGACCTGCCGCTGACGCACGGGCGCGAGGTGCGCACGATCTTTATCGGCGGCGGCACGCCCAGCCTGCTCAGCAGCGAGGCGATGCAGATGCTGATGGACGGCGTGCGTTCGCGTCTGCCGCTGGCGGCGGATGCGGAGATCACCATGGAGGCCAATCCCGGCACGGTAGAAGCGGACCGCTTTAGCGCCTACCAGCGCGCCGGGATTAACCGTATCTCTATCGGCGTGCAGAGCTTTAGCCCGCAGAAGCTGGAGCGTCTGGGACGCATCCACGGCCCGGAAGAGGCGAAGCGTGCCGCGCAGCTGGCTGAGGGGCTGCATCTGCGCAGTTTCAACCTCGACCTGATGCACGGCCTGCCCGATCAGTCGCTTGAGGAAGCCTTGAGCGACCTGAAGCAGGCGATCGCGCTTAATCCGCCGCATCTCTCCTGGTATCAGCTGACCATCGAGCCGAACACGCTGTTTGGCTCGCGCCCGCCGGTGCTGCCGGACGACGACGCGCTGTGGGATATCTTCGAGCAAGGGGATCGCCTGCTGACCGCCGCTGGCTATCAGCAGTATGAAACCTCGGCCTACGCCAAACCGGGCTACCGCTGCGAGCACAATCTCAACTACTGGCGCTTTGGCGACTACCTCGGCATCGGCTGCGGCGCGCACGGTAAGCTAACCCAGCCGGACGGGCGCATCGTGCGCACCGTGAAAACGCGTCATCCGCGCGGCTTTATGCAGGGCCGCTATCAGGAGAAGCAGTATGAGGTTGACGACGCGGAGAAGCCGTTCGAATACTTTATGAACCGCTTTCGCCTGCTGGAAGCCGCGCCGCGCGAGGAGTTTAGCCGCTACACCGGTCTGGATGAGCAGCTGATTCGGCCGCAGATGGATGCGGCGATCGCCGCCGGCTACGTGGCGGAAAGCGCCACGCACTGGCAGATTACCGATAAGGGCAAGCTGTTTTTGAACTCGCTGCTGGAGCTGTTTTTGGCAGAGGAGTGAGAGAGGATAGCGTGAAAAAAAGCCGACGGAGACGTCGGCTTTTTTTTGGCAGGGATGCAGGTAGTTCAGGGAGCTTGTTTTCAGAATGTCTGCTTTGTGCCAGAAGCGAACGTTAAGCTCAGGAGAGCAAATAAGTTAGCGGGAGCTGAATATAAGTATTGGTCAGCCGGAATTTTTTCTATTTTTATAAATATCAGGCCGGGTAATGGTCCATGCATAGTTTTCCTGATTTACAGGGTTATAACCAAACTTTTCATAAAGCCAGGGCGCCGTTGTTGTGAATAACATGATCTTGCGAAGCTGCTCGAAAATAGGGTGATTATGTATGCATTCTATAAGCCATTTTCCGAGCCCTTCTCCCTGATATTCTTCAAGAATATAAACATCGCAAAGGTAAGCGAATGTAGCATAATCAGTTATCAGACGAGCGAAACCTATCTGGATTTCATTATGATAAACGCCAAAGTTAAGGCTATTTTCTATTGATGTGGTGACAATATCCAGATGAATACCTTCAGCCCAGGTGGACCTCGTCAGATACCGATGGATAGCCTGTACATCCAGTTTTTCTCTGTCCGTACTTACCAGGTAGCCATTCTTATGCCATTCATATTTCTTTGAAATGCTCACTTTCGTTCCTGCCTGAGAAATTTTGAGAAATCTGACCTTATCATTCGATGGAACAATTGTATTGTATGAACGGCTCTGGGTTATCTGGAATTTATGCTGTTATCCAGATGCCATAATGTCCGCTTCTCGCTTATAGCAGACATTGGCCAGCACACATCTCAGCGCCATGCCCAAAACCCCAAAAAAAATAATGACATCTCCATGCTGTTTTACGGCGCCGTTGTAAAAAAGCGCCTGCTCAAGCGAAGAGAGGCGCCATACCTTTCACTAGATAACCCACCTCTTAAACAACTCAGGGCGTCTGAATCTGCACAATTTCGCCCCGCTGGCTGCCATCTCCTTTAGTAATGACAAGATAGCGCCGTTCATCCGCATGACGCGCATCTACAATCTGTCGAATGGGGCCGACGGCGTTAACAATAGCGGCACCCGCGGGATTGGTCATAAAAGGCGTAAGCGGCTCCAGCTCTCCACTACCATCAGCTTTTGATGACAGCGCCAGCAAATAAGGCTGCTTTGGTTCGAGGCCAGTGGCAGATGCCTGCAGAACCTGAGTGATCCCCTGTTCAAACAGAGAAATCGTTGTCGCTGGCCGCGCATTATCAGCCGCTCCCGCTGATTTCAGCTGAAGGTGCACAGCCTGACCAGCAATCCCCAGCGGCTGAAGGCCCTGTATTGCATCGCCTTGCGCGACGGCGCCTGGCACATAGGCCACGGCCTGCGGCGCCTGCCCTGTTGGGATGGTGGCCACGACGTTGTAGGTTGAGGTATCAATTGCTGCAAGCCCATCAGCATTTTCCAGACCGACATACACACGCTTGCCGTCACCGGAAGGCCAGAGACCGTGCGGCAGGTTTCCAACCGGAATAGAGGCCACCTGCGAGAAATTATCGGTACGGTAAACGTTTACTTTATTGAGCCCACCAACGGTGACCCAGGCGAAACTGCCGCTGGCATTTTGCACTATATTGACGTGATTGGTGATGGGGCCGGTGTTCAGAATTTTGATCACGTTAAAAGGCGGCTTAGCGTTAAAGACCTCTACTTTTCCCGTATCCTTGAGCGTAAACCACACCTGTTTTCCATCCGGCGACGCCGCAATATTCGGGCAGAACGGACTGGCCTGTTTAACGGTGCCAACAATTTTATGCGTCCTGACGTCAATTACCACCGTCTCTGGATTGAATGAGGAACAGACATAGCCGTACTTACCGTCAGGCGAGAATATTTGCATGCCGGGTCCGCCTGGCACTTTAATGCGCGTCTTTTCTTCGCCACTGCTGGCATCCAGCACCGAGACGTAATCCTCGCCACGCACCGTTACCCATACCTCTTTTCCATCTGGCGTGAAAAACGCTTCATGCGGCGAGCGTCCCACGTAGGTGATATGTCTGACGGCGTTGGTTGCGGTATCAATAAAGCTCACCGAGTTTGAGCCAACGGAAACAACCACCAGGGTTTTACGATCGGGTGAAAAGCCCATGCCATGTACCAGCACCTGCCCTTTATACAGCGGGCTTAAGTTTGCCGGCTGGGGGTCGCCTAGCCGGATGACGCCGAGCAATTTATTACTGGCCGGATCGGTAACGGAGACCGTATTAGAAAACTGCTCAGCCGCATAGACGCGGTCGGCGTGACTGACGGGAATATCTGCTGCTGAAGCGCCGAACGGGGACTGCCCCGCTAACGCGGGCCAGGCAGAGAGCGCAACAGCGGCAACCAACCCTGCCTGTAATAACGTTTTCATAGAAGTATCCTGTTCAAGGGGATCAACAAAAAGGCCAATCTGCTGGCGGTCTAAATGCGATGTCAGGGCGTCGCGCCCTGCACAGGCGTAATCTGATCGGGCGCCGCCTGTGCGGGAGGCAGCGGTTTATTCAGCGCCTGATACATGGCGGTGATCTCCTGCTGCTGGGTGACAATGATCTCCTGCGCGATGCGTCTGAGCTGCGGATTTGTGCCGTACCTCAGCTCGGCGATGGCCATATCAATTGCGCCCTGATGATGCGGCGTCATCATCGCCACAAAATCTTCATCAATATTGCCGGAAGGGTTAAGCTCCATATCGGACATCATGCGATCCATGGCCGCCTGGTTGTCCCGTGTGAATGCGGTTTCGGGCGAGTCTGATTGAGCAGAAAGACGAGCGCCATCGTGCGCGTTAACCGGCGTAATATATAACAGTAACAGCGCGCTAAAAAAGAACGGATACCGTTTCATACGCTTGCCTTTATTCAGAATAAGAATGAAAGGGAAAATCAGCCTTGAGTTTCTAATAGCCATAAATAATATTCCCACCCCATATGTGACGCATAACATTTCACGACTTAATAAAATGCAGAAAATTGTTATTAAGCTGATTTTGCTGCGTCAGCATCTATTAAGGCAGTCATTGATTATGACGTTCCGGGTGTGTAATTAACGGTGAATATTGCCTGACAGGCAGCGAATTAAATCTGTGCTAATCCACCGTCAACATATATTTCTGCTCCGTTAATAAAGCTCGCATCGTCAGACGCCAGAAACGCGACGGTTTTCCCGATCTCGTCTGGTTCACCCAGTCGTCCCAGCGGCACGCCCGCTGCCAGCATATCAAACAGCCCCTGACGCTGTTCCTCCGGGACGATCCCTCCCAGACCAGGCGTACGCACCGGACCGGGGCTTACCACATTTACCCGAATACCACGCTCCTTAAGATCAAGCGCCCAGGAACGCGCCAGATTGCGTACAGCCGCTTTACTGGCGCTGTAAACGCTAAAGCTGGCGGTGCCTTTTACCGCAGCCGTTGAGCCGGTCAGAATGACAGAGGCGCCGTCAGTCAGCAGCGGCAGCGCTTTCTGAACGGTAAACAGCACGCCGCGCACGTTGGTGCCGAAAATACGATCAAAGTGCTCTTCGGTAATGGCGCCCAGTGGCAACATATCGCCGCCGCCCGCATTGGCAAAAAGTATATCCAGCCGGCCCGATTCGTCGGCAATAGTCGAAAATACGCTATCAAGGTCACTTAACACTGAGGCATCGGCCCGAATGCCTCTGGCTGTCGGCCCAATCAGGGCTATCGCGGCATCAAGTTCTTCCTGACGGCGGCCGGTGATATAAACCTTTGCGCCACGCTGTGTCAGTTCCTGTGCAGATGCCAGACCAATGCCAGAGCTACCGCCAGTCACCAATGCGATTTTGCCCGAAAGTTGAGTATTCATCGTAAATTCCTTAGTTGAAGGTTGAACAGCCGTTTAAGTCATTAACTTACATTCAGATTTTCAGGTGCAACGTTCTCAGGCACTCTATCGCTAATATTCAGTGCGGAAAAACGCATAAATATTTAAAACACTTTCCACAGCCATGAATAATCGCATTCACTAAACAAGCCAGAGGCTGCTTTTATCTCGTCTGCGCGTAGCACCGGCTCGCTTTATCAGCCGGCGTTCTCTATTTGCTGAGAAAAACCCGCGCGCTTGCCAGCTTGCCGTCGCGCAGAGTAAACACATCTTCGCCACGCACCAGATAAGGATTATCTTTCGGGCCATAGCCCCAGGTGACGCGGGCAACGCCGTGATTCCACTCAACCGGTGCTGGCGTGAAGATAAAGCCAGGGTGCTGTGACTGCACCTTGCCGATGGCCGCATTGACAGGTTCTGCGCCTTGATTCAAACCGTCGTAGTCCGCCACAAAAAAGTCTGATGTATAAACCGTGGCAAACGCTTTCTCCCGCTCAGCGGCATCGCCGCTGTTCCAGATGGCAAAGTGGCGATCGATAAGCAGCTGTAGATTTGAAGGTGCCGCCTGAGTGGTGGTGAGGTTCATCGCTCTGTTCTCCGCAAATACGTGGTTGGTGCCTGACAACAGCGCTGCCAGCAGTAAGGTTCTGGTGAATGCCTTTTTCATCTCTCTGCCCTGTCAGTTTGCTTTGTTCACTTTGCCGACCAGTTCAATCTGCGAGCCCCACGGCGTCAGGAAGTAAAACCACTGCGTGCCGTCGGCGTTAGTCACCGGCTCATTCAATGTTTTCAGCCCCGCTTTTTGAATCGCCTTGAAGCTGGAGAGAACGTCAGTGGTTTTCAGCGCAATATGCGTCGCCGCGTCATCATCCTGATGCGGCCGCTCATGGCCAATTTGCTCACCGCTGTAGTGGAAAAGCTCAACACCGGTTCCGTCTGGCAGACGCATCATGACAAAACGTTTTAGCTCGCTGGATTGATGCCAGTTGAAAGCCGCCTTCCATGCATCCGGTATCGCTCCTGGCGTGATATCGGATTCAAGCGTTGCACCGAACGTTGTCTGGAAAAACGCGATGGCTTTAGCCAGATCCGGTACGTTGATGCCGGCATGATCGACTCCTGAAATCGTCACCAGCGGCGTCTGGTCTGCGCTAAAGGCGGAAGCAGAGAGGCCTGCCGCGCCCAGCAACAATGAGGTGGCGAAAAGTGATGAAGCGATGCGCTGAGTTTTCATTTTTGTCTTCCCGTAATGCGTTAATGACCCGAAGCTGAGTCGCTGGCGACAGCCGTTGTTGTCGCGATGGAAGAAGCATATCGACGAAAACGAACATTCAAAATAGAATGATTAGAAACTCATCATTGCAGATTTGAAATGAACAGGTTCCCCGATTTCGAAGGACTCGCGATGTTTGCGAAAGTGGCAGAGGAAGGCTCGTTTGCGGCAGCGGCCAGAGTAATGGGCATCTCCGTTCCCACCGTGTCACGTGCGGTAGCACGACTAGAGGAGCGATTGGGCGGTCGTCTGTTTAACCGGACGTCGCGCCAGCTGGCCTTAACGGAGTTTGGCCAAAGCATGGCCGCTAAGGCGTCAGAGATGTATCGCCAGGCTGAAGAGATAGAAAGCGAAGCCCACGAACTCTCAGTACAGCCTCGTGGGCAGGTGCGATTAGCGGTGCCCATGTCTTTTGGCCTGCGCTGGGTCGCACCTCTGATGCCAGAACTTATTCGTCAGTTTCCGGAACTGAGTGTGGATCTGCATCTGTCAGATGAGTCCGTTGATTTGATCGCAGAAGGTTTTGACGCCGCGTTGCGTATTGCAGCCCTGCCGGACTCTTCCCTGGTCGCGCGCAAGTTATGTGCGGTAACGCAATTTCTGGTCGCCTCACCAACCTATCTTGCTGAACAGGGCGTGCCGCAGCATCCTCGCGAACTTTCTGGCCGTAAATGCTTCAGCTATGCCTATCGCGCGCGTAGTCAGGTATGGCGGTTTACTCATGCGTCTGGGGCGCAGGAGGATATTGTGCCAGGCGGGCCGCTGCGCGTAACCAACTCTGATGCCTTGCTGCCTTCCCTGCTGGCAGGCCTGGGGATTGCCGAGCTGCCGGAGTTTATCGCCGCAGAATATCTGAGAGACGGGCGGCTGGTGCATCTGCTTGATGAGTGGTCAATGACACAGGGCGGCCTCTATTTTGTGACGCCCACCTCTCGCAGTCGCCCGCTGAAAGTTAAGGTACTGTCAGATTTCTTTGCTCAGCATCTGGGTGAGCCGGAATGGCGCTGGCCAGACAGAGCTTAGCGACTCGTCCGTTAGCCTTACATTTATGAAAGGATGAATTTCATCCTTTACTGTTTTGTGTGCCTCTGAGTTTCTTTATTCTGGTCTTACGCCGCCGACCGCTGGCTGGCACCGACCACAGGAGCACTCTGATCATGAAAACCGCCGTGCAGTTACTGCAGAACTATCTCGACAACATTCAGGATCCTAAAACCGCCGCTTCCTTTTTTGCCGCTGATGGCGTGCTGGAATTACCCTATTTGCAAACGCTGGGCTTGCCGCATCGCGTGCAGGGTCCCGCTGAAATCGAAAAATTTATCGCCGGATTGCTGGTTAAGGTACCGGATTTCCGCTTCCGCAATATTCAGTTCTTTATTGATACCCCAACACAGGCATTTGGCGAATACAGCGTAGAGGCGGGCCTGGCTGGAACCGCGCGGATTTATAAACAAACCTATGCAGGACGACTGGTGGCGGAAGAGGGAAAAATCAAACTGCTGCGCGAATCGCTGGATACGCTCGCCGCCTGGCTCGCTTTTAATGGCGAACCCTCTGCCTGACTCTGTGGCAATTAAGAGAGCTGTAGGCGGCGGGAAGGGATCCGTTATGATGTGGCGAAACAGCACATTGACGATCCTCGCGAGAAAGTCTCATCCTGATGTGGCGGATCAGGCTATAGCTCAACAAAAACACGCCTGCGGCGCGCCCCTCGCATCCGCCAACTTTATCATCCACACTTACCCCAAAGCCGTAGTCTGCACAGCCATTGTGCATTACACTGCGCGCTGTAAAAACTGAGTAGATTAACGATTAAACAGGCGGTAATGGCGATGAACGGAACGATCACAACCTGGTTTCAGGACAAGGGCTTTGGATTTATCAAAGATGAGAACGGCGACAACCGCTACTTTCATGTGATTAAGGTCGCCAACCCTGAGCTGATCAAGAAAAATGCGGCGGTGACCTTTGAGCCCACCACCAACAGCAAAGGGCTGTCGGCCTATGCGGTGAAGGTGGTGCCGGAGAGTAAGTACATCTTTATTGCTGGCGAACGCATCAAGCTCACCGCGATCAAATCTTTCGTGGTGTTCAGCGAAGAGGTGCCGGCCGATACGCGCATCGATAAAGAGAACACCGTGCTCTCTGTCGGCTCGCTGCTGAACAACATCCGGCCAAAAACCGACGTGAAGCCCGGCGAAATGCGCTCGGTGAAAAAGCTGGCGATTACCACCTTCCAGGGAACGACGCTGATCTTCTCGGAAGATGAGATCGACGTCGACGCCACGGCAAAAATGCTCAAGGTGTGAGATCCCGCAGACAGCCCCCATTAGTAGACAGGCGTTACCCTGGAGACCTTTTATGAACGATGACATTCCAATCAGATTCTATGACGTTGCCGATGAGTATGCGACGGAAGCCGCAAAGCCGGTGGGCGAGTCGGAGCGCGACGCGCTGGCGCGCTATTTTCAGCTGCTGATTACGCGCCTGATGAACAACGAAGAGATCAGCGAAGAGGCGCAGCAGGAGATGGCTGACGAAGCGGGTATCGACGCGCAGCGCATCGATGAGATCGCGGAGTTTTTGAATCAGTGGGGCAATGAGTAGCGCCTGATGTAACGGCGCGCTGAAACGCTGTCGGGGCGATAACGTTATGCCCCGACAGCACGGCTTACGACTTCACGCTGCCCATCAGCTTTTTGCGCTGGTCTTCCAGGCTAATCACGCGATTGCACACTTCCTGGCCGAAGTTTTTGAAATCCTGCTCCTGATTGCTCCACTCCGCCTGAATCGACTGCTGCAAACCGCCCAGATTGCCCATAATCGCCTGCAGCGGATTGCTGCCGCTCGCCTGCTTTGTGCCCATCTCGTTCAGGCTGTCCTGCAGCACGCCGCCCATGGTGCTCTGCACCAGACGTTCACCGTCGGCGCGCACCTGATCGATCGCCTGATGATGGAAGGTCAGACCGTCGTCGCGATGCTCGATAATGCGGTTCATCTGCTGCTTCAGCTGGCCGTTAAGCGTGGTCAGACGGTTGCGCACGTTGCTGTCGGCACCAAGCTTCTCGACTATCACTTTATCCAGCGCCACGCGGCCCTTCTCCAGACGCGACGAGGCGCCGTTGTCGATCCACGGCAGATCGCGACGCAGCGCGTTCTGGTAGTCGATCGCCTGCTGGCGCTGCGCGTTGTTCACCGCCACTTTCTTGCCGTTGAGCTGCACATCGCCCTGCGGGGAGATCTCCAGGTTGCCGTTGGCGCCGACCACCTGCACGCTCTGCGGCTTGAGCACCACGTCATCCTGCGGTTTTACGCTGCACTCCCAGGCAGCCTGCGCCTGGGTCGCTGCCAGCAGCAGCGCGGCGATAAGCGTTTTACGAACCATAATCTCTCCCTACTATGTGAACCAGGCGCGGTAATGACAGGTCGCTGTCGGTAGCGCAAGTAAGCCAGCCTGAAGCGGACTCAACGCCGGATAAAAATATTAGTCCCACCAGACGTCGAAAAGTTCGGTCACCTGCACATCATTCAGCTGACGCGCTTCCAGCCATTTACGCACCAGCTCGCGATGCTCGTCGGTGCATTTGCCGGTCTTCTGCAGGCAGATCAGACCTTCCCACACCAGATAGCCGCTGCCGTCATAGGCGAGGCCGTTAGGCGCGATGACTTCGTTGATAAAGTCGTCGACGGTTTTATCAATCTGCTGTTCAGAGGTGCCCTCGGCGAAGCGCCAGGCGACTGAAAAGCCCAGCTCCTGAAACTCGTCGATATGCAGTTTTTTACGTAAACGGCGGCTGCGTTGTGTGGCCATTATTTAATCCTCTCAAACATTAAGTCCCAAACGCCGTGGCCCAGACGCTGCCCGCGCTGCTCAAACTTGGTCAGTGGACGCGTCTCGGGACGCGGCACGTAATTCTGTGTCTCAGACTGGTTTTGATAGCCATCAATGCTGCTCATCACTTCCAGCATATGTTCGGCGTAGGCTTCCCAGTCGGTCGCCATATGGAAGACGCCGCCCAGCTTCAGCTTGCGCATCACCAGCTCGGCGAACGGCACCTGCACGATGCGGCGCTTGTTGTGGCGCGCTTTATGCCAGGGATCGGGGAAGAAAAGCTGCACCATGCGCAGCGAGTTGTCCGGGATCATCTTCTCCAGCACTTCCACCGCGTCGTGGCACATCACGCGCAGGTTCTCGACCTCCGCCTCTTTCGCGGAGGCGAGGCAGGCGCCGACGCCCGGCGCGTGCACTTCAATGCCGAGGAAGTTCTGCTGCGGATTATTCTGCGCCATGGTCACCAGCGAGGCGCCCATGCCAAAGCCGATCTCCAGCACCACCGGCGCCTCGCGGCCAAACAGGCGCGTCAGATCCAGCGGCTCGGGTTGAAACTCTACGCCCATCTCCGGCCAGTATTGGTCGAGCGCCAGCTGCTGTCCTTTGGTCAGACGCCCCTGGCGGCGCACAAAACTGCGAATACGGCGCAATGGCCGCCCGTTCTCATCAAATTCCGGAGTGATGACGTCATTAATCATGTTGTAGCCTGCTGAGTAGCCTGTTTGGGGAAAGGCGCATTATGCAAAGTTAATTAGCAGAAGCAAGCCCTTGCAATCTTCAGGTTTACACCGGGGCTGCGCCTGTGCTGGAATGCCTGCCTGAGTGTAGAGTAATCACGGAAAATTTCCTTCTTATGATGCAAGCGCCGCAGTTCGCGCAACAGGTGCTGGAGTGGTATCAGCGCTTTGGCCGCAAGACCCTGCCGTGGCAGCAGGAGAAAACGCCTTATAAGGTGTGGCTCTCTGAAGTCATGCTGCAGCAGACCCAGGTCGCCACCGTTATTCCCTATTTCGAACGCTTTATGGCGCGCTTCCCCACCGTCGCCGATCTGGCCGCCGCGCCGCTCGACGAGGTGCTGCATCTGTGGACCGGGCTGGGCTACTACGCCCGCGCGCGCAATCTGCATAAGGCGGCGAAGCAGGTCGTCGACCAACATAAGGGCGAGTTCCCGCGCAATTTCGACGACGTCGCGGCGCTGCCCGGTGTCGGACGTTCCACCGCGGGCGCGGTGCTGTCGCTGTCGCTCGGTCAGCATTTCCCCATCCTCGACGGCAACGTGAAGCGCGTGCTGGCGCGCTGCTACGCCGTCGGCGGCTGGCCGGGTAAAAAGGATGTCGAGAAGCGGCTGTGGGAGATTAGCGAGACGGTGACGCCGGCGCAAGGGGTCAGCCAGTTTAATCAGGCGATGATGGATCTCGGTGCGCTGGTCTGCACTCGTTCAAAGCCCAAATGCGACATCTGCCCGCTGAATAGCGGCTGCATCGCCTACGCCAACAGCAGCCAGGCGAGCTATCCCGGCAAAAAGCCAAAGCAGATACTGCCGGAGCGCAGCGGCTGGTTCCTGCTGCTGCAGGATGGCGACGACGTCTGGCTGGAGCAGCGTCCGCCGGTGGGATTGTGGGGCGGTTTGTACTGCTTCCCGCAGTTCACCAGCGAGGAGGCGCTGCACGACTGGCTGCAGGCGCGCGGCATCCATACGAAGCCGCAGCAGCTGACCGCATTTCGTCACACCTTCAGCCATTTTCATCTGGATATCGTGCCAATGTGGCTATCATGGTCATCTGTCGGGGCGGCGATGGATGAACCCGGCGGTCTCTGGTATAACTTAGCCCAGCCGCCGTCAGTGGGGCTGGCGGCGCCGGTTGAGCGGCTTTTGCACGAGCTGCGTCATCCGCAACAGCTGGCCCTGTCCCGGCATGAGATTAGAGAGGAAAAGTAATGAGCCGCACGATTTTTTGTACGTTTTTACAGCGCGACGCTGAAGGTCAGGATTTTCAGCTCTACCCGGGCGAAATCGGTAAGCGCATCTACAATGAAATCTCAAAAGAAGCCTGGCAGAAGTGGATGGCCAAACAGACCATGTTGATCAACGAGAAGAAGCTCAACATGATGAATCCGGAAGACCGCAAGGTGCTGGAGAAGGAGATGGTGAATTTCCTGTTTGAAGGCAAAGAGGTCCACATCGAAGGCTATACGCCGCCAGAAGCATAATTTTTAGGGCCTCAGCGTTGAGGCCCCTCTCTTTTCCGGGTCAGGCACGTATTTACAATGAATAAGAAATTATTAGCCCTGCTGGTGATCGCTCCGCTGTTGGTCTCCTGCTCAGGAAAGAAGTCTTCGCAGTATCACGAAGAGTGGGTAAAGGACACCAACGGCTTCGACATTTTAATGGGCCAGTTTGCGCATAACATTGAGAATATTTGGGGTATCAATGAGGTTCTGATCGCCGGACCGAAAGATTACGTCAAATACAGCGACAACTATTACACCCGCAGCCATATCAACTTCGAAAGCGGCAACATCACTATCGAAACCATTTCCGGTACCGATCCGATGGCCAGCCTGCGCCAGGCGATCGTTACCACGCTGCTGATCGGCGACGATCCGGGCAATGTCGACCTCTACTCCGACGCCAACGACATCGTGATCAGCAAAGAGCCGCTGCTCTATGGTCAGGTGCTGGATAACACCGGACAGCCGATTCGCTGGCAGGGCCGCGCGGGCACCTTCGCCGATTACCTGCTGCAAAATAAACTGCAGCGCCGCGTCTCTGGCCTGCATGTCATCTACTCCGTGACCATTCCGATGGTGCCTAACCATCTCGACAAGCGTGCGCACAAATATCTGCCGATGGTGCGTAAAGCCGCCGAGCAGTACGGCGTCGACGCGTCGCTGATCCTGGCGATTATGCAGACCGAGTCGAGCTTCAACCCCTATGCGGTGAGCCATTCCGACGCGCTGGGTCTGATGCAGGTAGTGCAGCACACCGCGGGCGTCGACGTGTTCCGCATGAAGGGCAAATGGGGCAAGCCGAGCCGCAGCTATCTGCTCGATCCTGAGAACAATATCGACGCGGGCACCGCCTACCTTTCGCTGCTGCAAAACAGCTATCTGGGCGGCATTCAGGATCCGCTGTCGCGTCGCTATGCGGTGATCACCGCCTATAACGGCGGCGCGGGCAGCGTGCTGCGCGTGTTCTCCAGCGATAAGGATCGCGCCTTTAACGCCATTAATAATATGTCGCCAGGGCAGGTTTATAACACGCTGACGACGCAGCATCCGTCGGCGGAGTCGCGGCGCTATCTGTATAAGGTGAGTACGGCGCAGCGCAGCTATCGGCGTTATTGATGGATTGCCTGCTGCGCAGGCGGCTATGAGCGGGTTCCGCCCGCCAGACGGCAGGGAGTTTCAGCCGCGCCGCTGCTGGCGTGCGTGTTAAGGGGCTCGCCAGCCCCTTAACAATCCCGGCTTCCGGCAGCCTCCACGCCGCGCTCCGCGCGGTCCCTTCGTTGCTTACGTCGGCCGCACGGACCGCGCGGATTCGACATCCTGTCTCATGCCGCGCTCTCGCCGACGTCCTGTCGGCTCGTCCTGGCCGCCGTGCGCGCCTCAGCGTGTCAGATGCCTCGACCACACCCCCGCCTGCAATTCCTCAGTTTTTCTATTAACGGCCGCGCTGGCTGAACGAATGATTTACGCTTTCAGCAATGATGGTCATCATGAAACAGAAGAGACCTGCAGCGGGGGTGGTGGGGGCCATCGCAGCCGCTGAGCGGAGGAAGGATTTCAGGACGAGCGGCAGGGATGGGGCGAATAAGGCGAATCCAGCCGGTCCGTCGAAATCCTGAGGGAGCGAAGGGACCCGCGCAGCGGGCGGGTGAGCTGGCCCGGGGCGCGGGTGCAGGGCCGGCGCCTACCGGCCCTGCTCGGTCGCCCGCAGCGGGCGAAATGAAACTGCCCGGCTGTCGGGCGAACGAAACCTGCACCAAGGCCCGTCTGCGCAGCAGACAAACCCGTCTGTCGGGCGGAACCGGCTCATAGCCGCCTGCGCAGCAGGCAACCCCGTCAGGCGGGACGGAACCCGCCGCCGCTACCGCCCGGCCTGGCGCCCCTCCACCATCATGTTTGCCACCAGCTGTTTGCGCCCCTGGCCATCCTCCTCGGTATACACCCCCTGCAGCTCCGGCGAGAAGCCCGGCAGCTGATTGACACCCTCTTCCAGCGCCAGGAAATAGCGCTGCACCGCGCCGCCCCACACTTCCCCCGGCACCACGCAGAGCACGCCTGGCGGATAAGGCAGCGCCCCTTCGGCGGCGATGCGCCCTTCGGCCTCGGCGATCGGCACCAGCTCGACGTCGCCGCGAATATAGGCCTGATGCGCATCCTGCGGGTTCACCTCTACCGCCGGGAAACTCTGCTGGCGGAACATCGCCTTCTGTAGATCCTTGACGTCGAAGCTGACGTATAGATCGTGCATCTCCTGACAGAGCTGGCGCAGGGTATAGCCCTTATAGCGCGCCTGGTTCTTGCGATAAATCGTCGGCAACACCTCCGCCAGCGGCGCATCCTCTCGTACGTGCTGCTCGAACTGTGCCAGCATCGCCACCAGATGCGCCATCTTCTCCGGGCTTTCCGCTGGCGTCAGCAGAAACAGAATCGAGTTGAGATCGCACTTCTCTGGCACGATGCCGTTTTCGCGCAGATAGTTCGCCAGAATGGTGGCAGGAATGCCGAAGCTGGCGTATTCGCCGCTCGCCGCATCGATGCCTGGCGTGGTCAGCAGCAGCTTGCAGGGATCAACCAGATACTGATCCTGCGCATAACCGGCAAAGCCGTGCCATTTCGCCTCTGGCTCAAAGCTAAAGTAGCGGCTGT
The DNA here is from genome assembly GCF_022394795.1 of Pantoea sp. Z09. Classification (NCBI taxonomy): domain Bacteria; kingdom Pseudomonadati; phylum Pseudomonadota; class Gammaproteobacteria; order Enterobacterales; family Erwiniaceae; genus Pantoea; species Pantoea sp. Z09. The sequence continues at coordinate 683,708 of NZ_CP092373.1, read as the reverse complement.
CGCGGGCGATCGCCTCGGTCGGCGCATCCTGCCAGCGTCTGCCGTCTACCTGCTCTGGCACAAACGGCAGGATCATCTCGCAGCGTTCGAGGATCGCCTTGCGCGCCTCAATGCCGAGCGTCACGCACGACTGCCACATCTGGCGGCCCGCTTCGCCCTGATGCATTTTGGCGTTCACGTCCAGCGCGGCGAACAGCGGGTAGAACGGGCTGGTGGAGGCGTGCAGCATAAAGGCATTATTCAGCCGCTTGTGCGGGCAAAAACGCCGCTGGCCGCGAATATGGTTATCTTTTTTATGGATCTGCGAAGTCTGCGAAAAGCCCGCCAGCTGCTTGTGCACCGACTGGGTGACGAAAATGCCAGGATCGTTCTCGTTAAGCTCCAGCGTCAGCGGCGAGGTGCCCGCCATCACCGGGATAAACTGCTCATAGCCGAGCCACGCGGAGTCGAACAGAATGTAGTCGCACAGATGGCCGATGCGGTCCACCACCTGACGCGCGTTATAGACCGTGCCGTCATAGGTGCCGAGCTGAATAATCGCCAGCCGGAACGGGCGCGCGTCACCGGCGCGCTGCGGTGCCACTGCTTTAATGTGCTCGCGCAGCCAGCCCTCGTCGAAGCAGTGCGCGTCGATGCCGCCGATAAAGCCGAACGGATTTCGCGCCGCCTCCAGATAGACCGGCGTGGCGCCCGCCTGAATCAGCGCACCGTGATGGTTCGATTTATGGTTATTGCGGTCGAACAGCACCAGATCGCCGCGCGTCAGCAGCGCGTTGGTCACCACTTTGTTGGCGCTGGAGGTGCCGTTCAGCACGAAGTAGGTTTTATCGGCGTTAAATACCTTTGCCGCGAACTTCTGCGCGTCTTTCGCCGAGCCTTCGTGGATCAGCAGATCCCCGAGCTTAACGTCGGCGTTGCACATATCGGAGCGAAAAACGTTTTCGCCGTAGAAATCGAAGAACTGCCGCCCCGCCGGATGTTTGCGGAAAAATGCGCCGCCCTGATGCCCCGGACAGGCGAAGGTGCTGTTCTGCATATCGACATAGCGCGTTAACGTGTCGAAAAACGGCGGCAGCAGGTTCGCCTCATATTCTGCCGCGGCCGCTTCCAGCGCCGCCCACTCTTCTGCCGAGCCGTTCAGCTCGCCGGTCACGCCCGGCAGATGCAGCACATCCTCTTCCCAGGCGTTGGCAACAAACACCGGCAGGTTAAAGCCGGTATGGCGCAGCAGCGCCAGCACGCCGCTGCGCGTGTCGGCCAGCGAAACGACCACCGCCGCCACGTCGGTAAAGTCGGTGTTGTCCAGCGTCACTACGTCACGCGCGGTATTCAGGGTAAGGCCCGGCGCGACGGCGGCGCTGGCGGCAATTTTCAGTGGTGTCATAACACAAATCCCCAACGGTGAAGGATGAGTGAGTGCCAGAGGCACGGCAATGGGGAAGATTCCCCGGCGAATAACGTCAGGCGGAAACGGAAAAAGGGGAAAAGCCGCCCCCGATAGACATCAGTAAAGCCAGATCGCGTCTGTCTTTACGCATGCCCAACAGTGAACGTTTAGCTGGCCTCACCGCATGGTGAGCGGGAAGCGCGTCGATAGAGAGATCGCAGGTGCTGGATAGTGCGCGCGTAAACAGGCGCGGTGGCGCAGGGTTCTGGTCACAGGCGGCATCCTCAGCAGGTAAGCGAAAAAGAGGCGCAATAATGTCATTTTTTTTGCGCGCGAACAACCGAGAAAAGTAAATAACCTTGCAGACCACAAAGTAGCAACCCAATGAAAAATAATGAATTTAAATAAAAGGCATTTACATAAATGCTTAATTATCTTTGCGTTATGAAAGGTTATGCATCCTGCCTTCGCTACCCCTTCCCGCCGTGGAAGAGTAGACTGAGCCGCACATTTCCTGCTTGCCGGAGGCTGCATGTTTACCGCATTAGTCATTGAAAATGATGAGCAAGGCTATCGCACCAACCTGAAACAGCTTAACGAATCCCAGCTGCCCGACCATGACGTTACCCTCGATGTCGCTTACTCCACGCTGAACTACAAAGACGCGCTCGCCATCTGCAATAAAGGGCCAATCGTGCGTCAGTTCCCGATGGTGCCGGGCATCGATTTTGTCGGCCGCGTCACCGCCAGCCGCCATCCTGAATGGCAGCTGGACGACGTCGCGCTGCTGACCGGCTGGGGCGTTGGCGAAAAACAGTGGGGCGGCCTGGCGCAGAAGGCGAGCGTCTCTGGCGACTGGCTGGTGGAGGTGCCCGCTTCGCTCAGCCCGCTGCAAACTATGGCGATCGGCACGGCAGGCTTTACCGCGATGCTGTGCGTGATGGCGCTGGAAAAACAGGGCGTCACGCCGGATCGCGGCCCGGTGCTGGTGACCGGCGCCAGCGGCGGCGTCGGCAGCTTTAGCGTCAGCCTGCTGTCGCGTCTCGGCTTTGAGGTGGTTGCCGCCAGCGGACGCGCCAGCGACGAAGCCTACCTGATCGACACGCTCGGCGCACGTTCGGTTATCGACCGCAGCGAGCTGTCGCAGCCCGGCAAGCCGCTGGCGAAAGAGCGCTGGGCGGCGGCAATCGACAGCGTCGGCAGCCATACGCTGAGCAACGTGCTGGCCGCAACGCAGCGCGACGGCGTGGTGGCCGCCTGCGGCATGGCGCAGGGGCTGGATCTGCCCGCCAGCGTCGCGCCCTTTATTCTGCGCGGCGTGACGCTGACCGGCGTCGACAGCGTGATGTGTCCGAAACCGCTGCGCCAGCAGGCGTGGCAGCGCCTCGGCGAACTGCTGAACGGCGACACCCTGACGCAGCTCGCCACCCTGATCCCGCTCAGCGAGGCGAAACAGGGCGCGCAGGACCTGCTGGACGGCAAGGTGCGTGGCCGCCTGATTGTCGACTGTCGTTAAGCCTTCTGATGCAGGGCGACGTCGCGCAGCAGCACGTCAAGACGCGCCAGCGCGAACTGCGCGCCCTGCTCCATTACTGATTTCGGCTCGCCCGCAAAGCGCCGCATCTCCGCCACGACGCTGCCGTCCGGCAGCGCCCAGCCAAACCAGATAGTGCCCGCCGGCGTGCCGTCTTCGCCACCGTCCGGCCCGGCATAGCCGGTGATCGCCAGGCTGACCGGCTCGCCGGAACGCGCGCGCGCGCCTGTCGCCATCTCGCGCGCGGTCTGCTCGCTAACGGCGGTGTGCGCCTCAAGAGTTTCCGGCCGGACGCCCAGCAGCTGGCTTTTCGCATTGTCGCTGTAGGTGACGAAGCCGCTGGTGTAGAAGTTGCCGCTGTTTTCTACCTTCGCCAGCGTCATGCTGATCAGGCCGGCGGTGCAGGATTCGGCGGTCGCTAACCGCCACTCAGAGGAAAGAAGCCGCTCGCCAAGCTGTTCGGCGGCCTGATCTAATGCATCGGTCATACTTTGCTTCCCTGTTTATGGTTTCAGTCTACAAAGTATGGTTGAAAATCGGCGCGCCGCTAAGGGCTAACGCCATGAATAGTAAGCCAAACGGCGTCAGGCGCGCAGCTGGATCACCGGCCTGCCACTCTCGTGATGCGCGGTGACGCGCAGCTCCGCCTGATACCAGCGCGTCAGCGTCGCTTCGGTCATCACCGCCTGCGGCGAGCCCTGCGCCACCATCCTGCCCTGATGCAGCAGCAGGATGCGATCCGCCCAGAGCGCGGCGAGGTTGAGATCGTGCAGCACGGCGCAGACGCCTAAATCGCCCTGGCGTGATAAACGATGCAGCAGGCGCAGCGTGCTCTGCTGCCAGAAGAGATCGAGCGCCGAGGTCGGCTCATCGAGAAACAGCCAGCCGCGCGGCGCGCCGTCGCGCCACAGCTGCGCCAGCACGCGCGCCAGCTGCACGCGCTGCTGCTCGCCGCCGGAGAGCAGCCGATAGTCGCGTCCGGCCAGCTCGCTGCAGCCGGTCAGCGCCATCACCTCGTCGACAATCGCCTCTGCGCCCGCGCTGGGCCAGGGCGCGCGACCCATCGCCACCACGGCGGCGGCGGGCAGCGAGAAGGTGACCAGATTTTGCTGGCGCATCACCGCACGCCGCTGCGCCAGCTGCTGACGCGGCCACGCGGCAAGCGGGCGATCCCCCAGTCGGCACTCGCCGCTGTCCGGCGTGACAAAGCCGGTCAGCATGCGCAGCAGCGTCGACTTGCCCGCGCCGTTGGGGCCGATCAGCGCCACCATTTCGCCGGGCTTAAGCGCCAGATCCAGCGTGTCGATCAGCTGCCGTCCGCCCTGTGCGTAGCACAGGCTGCGCGCTTCTAGCTGTTCCATCACTCACCTCCTCGCTGCTGACGCAGGATCAGCCAGAGAAACCAGGGGCCGCCCAGCAGGCTGGTCAGCAGCCCTACCGGCATTTCGGCCGGCACCACCACCGTGCGCGCCAGCGTATCCGCCAGCAGCAGCAGCAGCGCGCCCGCCAGCGCCGATCCAGGCAGCATCCAGCGGTGATCGCTGCCGAGACAGAAGCGCATCACGTGCGGCACCACCAGCCCGACAAAGCCGATAATGCCGCTTACCGACACCGCCGCGCCCACCAGCAGCGCGCTCAGCACCAGCAGCTGCCGCTGGGTGCGGCGCACGTCGATGCCCATATAGTGCGCGTCCTCTTCCCCCAGCTGCAGCAGATTAAGATGACGCGCACGCAGCTGCGTCAGCAGCAGCGACGGCAGAATAAAGGCGGCGCACACCGCCAGCATCGGCCACTGCGCCTGGCTCAGGCTGCCCATGCCCCACAGCGAGAGCTGGCGCAGCTGCTGATCGTTGCTCAGCCAGGCGAGCACGCCCACCGCCGCGCCGCACAGCGCGTTGATGGCGATACCCACCAGCAGCAGACGCGCCAGACTGCCCTGCGCCAGCTGGCTGAAGCTGAAAATCAACGCCATCACCGCCAGGCTGCCGAGAAAGGCCGCCACGCTCGGCAGCCAGAGCGCCAGCAGCGGCGGCAGCGCCAGCGGCAACACAATGGCGATCGCCACCGCCAGCCCCGCGCCGCTGCTGATGCCGAGCAGGCCGGGATCGGCGAGCGGGTTGCGAAACAGCCCCTGCATCACCGCGCCGGACACCGCCAGCGCCATGCCGATGACCACCGCCAGCAGCACGCGCGGCAAACGGATGTTAAGCCAGATCTGCCAGAGCGTGTCGCTGAGCGGCGCCAGCCACAGGGCGCGCGGCGACAGCGTCATCGCGCCGAGATTCGCCGCCAGCGCCACCGCCGCCAGCATGGCGATCAGCATCAGCGCCAGCCAGCGCAGCGCGCGCGGATTACTCATGCCGCGCCGCTTCCGCCGCTTTGCGCAGCTTCACGAGGGCGCCAGGGGTGTCGAGACCGAAGCCGAGCAGCGCCATCTCGTCGATTACCAGCAGGTTCTTCTGCTGGCCCGCCGGGGTCAGCGCCAGGCCAGGCAGCTGCCACACCTTCTCTTCATCGCCCAGGGTTTTCAGCCCGTCATCGCCGATCACCACCAGATCCGGCGCGGCGGCGATAACGCCCTCCTGCGACAGCGGCTGATAGTGCGGCACCGCGCCCATCGCGTTGACCAGCCCGGCGCTGCGGATGGCGCCGTCGGCGGCGGTGTCGCTGCCCGCCGCCAGCGACTTCATGCCGCTGTGGGTCATAATAAACAGCACTTTTACCGGCAGCGGCCGCGTCGGCAGCACCGCCAGCGTGCGGCTCACCTGCTGCGCCAGCGTCTGCGCCTCTTCCTCGCGCTGCAGCGCCTTGCCGATGGTCAGGATCTTTTTCGGGATAGCATCAAGGCTGTTCTCGCCGGTAACTTCCACCACCTTTACGCCCGCCTGGGCGATCTGCTGCAGCGCCAGCGAGGGTTTCGCCTGCTCGCTGCTCAGCACCAGCGTCGGCTTCAGCGCCAGAATGCCCTCGGCGTTAAGCTGACGCATATAGCCGATATCCGGCAGCTTTTTCGCCAGCGCCGGATGCTGGCTGGTGCTGTCGCGCGCCACCAGCGCCTGCTGGCCGCCCAGCGCATAGACAATCTGCGTGACGTCGCCGCCGATTGAGATAACGCGCTCCGCCGCCAGCGACTGCAGCGCCAGCAGCAGCAGCCAGGGGATCAGGCGTTTCATGCCACTTCTCCCGCCGCGCTCAGCGAGGTCACCTGCTCGCGCCAGCGCGCCTGCTCCGGCGTGCCTTCGCTGCGCTGGCCGTAGAGCTGCGCGATCTGCGTGCCGTCGGCGGCGAACAGCTCCAGGCTGGTGACGAAGCCGTCGCTGCCGGGTTTGCGCGTCACCCAGCTCTCGTGGATCTGGTCCGCCATCAGGTGCAGCGTAAAGCGCGGGTTGAAAATATTGAGCCAGTTCTCCATCGGCACCACTTTTTCCACCGCGCCGGTAAAGATCTGGGTGCAGCCGCGATTGCCGACGAAGATCATGATTTCATTGCCTTCCTGCTGCGCCAGCGTTAGCAGCCGCGCCAGCGCGTCGTTCTCCACGCGCCACGCCAGATCGCTGCCCGCCGCGCGGAACGCCTGCGGGCGCGAGACGTTATGGCGCTTCAGCAGGCCAAAGAACTGATGCACGTCGGTCATGGCGCGCCACTCGCTGTCGATAGCGGCGGCGTCGATCTCTTCGGCGAAGCTGGCCGGTTCTGGCGCGTCGACGTGCAGCGCGGCGGGCGCCTCGTCAGCGAAGCGCGCGATCAGCGCCTGCCAGGCCGGCATGTCAGTATGGTCAGTGGCGTAAATTTTCAGCACCGCGTCGCCGTGACGATCGAAAATCTGAATGCTCTGCCGCTCGCCGTGCGCGCTCTGCTCGCGCAGGAAAAACGCGCTGCGCCACTGGCCGGGAAACAGACGCAGATCGAGCGCGCGCGGGTTTAGCACCAGCCCGGCGTGATCGCCCATTTTAAGGTTCTGATAGCTGCCAAGATGCTCATGCACCGCATAGTCGTTGCGGGTGATATTTTTGGTTTCGCCGACCGCTTCTAGCGCCTGCAGCAGCTCGCGGAACTGCGGCTGTAGCCGCTGCGCGTCCTGACCGACGCGGGCGTCGCACAGCGCCGCTTCGCTGATGCCCATCAGCGCGGCCAGATCGCGGGCGTATTTTTTCGGGTGGCTGCTTTTCAGCGTTTGATAATGTTGAAACAGTGGATTCATTGCGCGTTGCTCCCGTAGCAAAAACGCCCTGCCTCAGCGCAGGGCGGACGAGTGATTAGAAATCGACGTTGACGCCCAGCTGGTACGTGCGGCCCGGCATCACCGCCAGCGCCACATCGTTGCGATCCTGCGCCGTCTCGCTGGTCAGCTCGCGGCTGCTGGTGTAGTCCCAGTATTTGCGGTCGGTCAGGTTATAGATGCCGCCGCTCAGCCTGACGTTCTTCGCCACCTGCCAGTAGGCCGTTGCATCTACCATGCCATAACCCGGCACGCGCATATACTCGCTGGTGGCGTCGGTGAGCGCCGCGCCGCTGTTGGTATAGCTTTCGCGGTTGGTTTCCGTGGCGCGTTTGCCTTTGACGAAGGTTGCGGTGACCGCCGCGCCGTAGCCGCGCTGCACGTCATCCCACGCCAGCCCGACGATCGCCTTCAGCGGCGCGACGCTGTCGAGATCGACATACTTGTCGCCTGAATAGCTCGACTTCGACTTCCCTTCGTTATAGCCCAGCGCAAAGGTGGCGCTCAGCCCGTCGACCTGCTGGAACCAGGTGCCGAAGTTGAGTTTAGTCGCCAGCTCCGCGCCGTAGATATAGGCCTTGTCGCGGTTCTCCGCCTGGTAGGTGGTGTAAATATTGCCCGGCACGTTAACGAACTTGTCAGGGTTGCCGGCGCGGGTATAGCGCGTGTAGGCGATAAAGTTTTTGTACTGGTTGTAGAACAGCGAGGCGTTCACCGTCACGCCTTCCACCGCCTGGCCTTTCACTCCCCACTCGAAGTTGTTGCTGGTTTCGGTGTCGAGATCGGCGTTGCCGACCAGCGCATACTGCGCGCGGCCCGCATAGCTGGAGCCGAGGTTCCAGGAGCCGTAGAGCTGGCTGGCGGTCGGGAACTCGACGCCGCGCTTGTACTGCAAATAGGTGATGAGCGCTGGCGTCAGATCGTACTGCAGGGTAAGCGACGGCAGCACTTCGGTGTCGCTGTTGCCGGAGCCGTAGAGCGTTTCCAGCTGCTCTTCGGTCAGCACGCTGCTGCCAGCGGTGAGGTCGGAGAGGTTGCGCGGTTTGGTGTTCTGATACATCACGCGCACGCCGGGGATCACTGCGAAGCCGTGGCTGTCGAGGTCGAAGTTGATCTTATCCTGCAGGTAGCCGGCGACGGTGTAGCTGCGGCTGTCGGCCTGCGGCTGCATGATCACGCTGTACTGGCTCGGCGTGGGCGACTGACGGAACGGGCGCTCGGTGCTCTCGATGCTGGCGTTAACGCCGGCGCTCAGCTCGTGGCGGCCGACGATTTTCGTGGCGCGCGTGTCGAAGCCGAGGCTGCGGGTGTTGTAATCGGAATAGACCCTTTCCCAGGCGCTGGCGCTGCTCGGCATCCAGGTATTGTCGTGCGACTCGGTTTTCTGCCAGTAGAGGCGCGTGGTCAGAGTGTCGAGCAGATCGCTGTAGGGCGTCCACTCATCCGCCAGGCTGACGCCGAAGCGGCGCGTGTCGCTCTGCTGCTGCGAGGTGCCCCAGACGGTATTGCCGGAGGTATCCCAGCCGTCGTAGTGGGTGTGGTTAGTTTTGTGGTAGTAGTCGAAAGTGGCGCTCAGCTTATGCTGGTCGTTGGGCTGCCAGATGCCGGAGGTCATAAAGGCGTCGGAGTGCCAGTTAGCCGGATAGGCCTGCTTCACGCCGCTGTTGTTTTGCGTCTCCTGACCGTCGCGGCGGCTGTAGACAAACAGGCCGCGCAGTTCATCGTCGCCCGCTGCCGCCGTGATGCCGTTGTGCCAGCTGCGGTCGGCGGAGTTGTAGTTACTCTGATAGCCGAAGTAACTGTTTTTGCTGCCGCTCAGGTAGTCGTCGGCGCTTTTGTTGTGAAACGAGACGTTGCCGCCAATCGAGGCGTTGGGCTGATCGACCGCGGTCGCGCCCTTTTCAATCTCGACGCTGCCGAACATATAGGGATCGATATAGTCGCCGCGCCCGATGCCGAAGGTGTTGTTGCCGACGCGGCTAACGTAGGGACGGCCGGTGGCGTCCGGCAGGGGAATGCCGTCAACGTCGAGCCCGACGCGGTTGCTCTCCAGGCCGCGAATGTTGTAGCCGCTGTAGCCGGCGCGGTCGAAGCCGCTTTTGCCTGAGGAGGAGCCGCCCGCCGATCCGGTGGCGCTGATCAGCGGCTCATAGCACATAATGGAGCCGAAGTCGTTGGCCCCACGTTTTTGCAGGTCGGCGGCGGATAATGTGGTTTTATTGCCCGCCTTTGGCTTCGGCGCGGTAACGGTCATGACCGGGTCGGCGCTGCTTTTTTCGCTGGCAGGCGTTTCGCTGGCGGCATAGCCGCAGGCGGCGTGAACCGAGGCAGCCAGCAGCGCGATTTTACAGAGTCGCGGCTGGGTGAATCCCTGAAACATTGAAGACATAAGCGCAAATACCTTATTGATTGTTAGTATTTGCTCACTTACTTGCTGTCAGTAGACAAAGCACGGTTTTGCACATCAAACCGTAAACAGAACGTCTTTTTTATTATGAATAATTTCGCCAGAAATGTAATGTAAGTGGTAATCATTATCAACTGGCTTTAGAGTAAGATGTATCTTACACCGCACGATTTGCTAATCTGCGTGCAGAGCGAAACTAACGTCGACAGGGAAACCGCTATGACCGAGAAACCCTCCATTATCATCCACTACTGCACCCAGTGTAACTGGCTGCTGCGTTCCGCCTGGATGGCGCAGGAGCTGCTGCACACCTTCGCCGACGACCTGGCGGCAGTCACGCTGAAGCCGGGCACCGGCGGGGTATTTGAGATTGTCATTAATGACGATATGCTGTGGGAGCGTAAACGCGACGGCGGCTTTCCTGACGCGGCGGCGCTGAAGCAGCGCGTGCGCGACGTCTGCTTCCCGGATCGGCCGTTAGGTCATGTGGATAAGAAAAAAAGCTGAGGCTTAGCTGGCAGCGATTTTATCCGCCGCCGCGTTTAGCGCCTCGACCACCTTTGCCAGGGTTTCCGGCGATATGTCTTGCTGGGCGAGGCGGCTATTGAGCGTGGTACGCATACGGTGGATCGCCTGATCGACGTCGGGAATGCTGCGGTTATTGACCAGCACCGCCAGCGACGACAGGCGCTCAATCAGCTGCTCGACCTGCGGCTGCTGCTCCGCCAGCTGCGCGCGTCCCGCCGCATTCAGCGTATAGGCTTTGCGCGACGCCTGCGCGTCCACCACGCTGATGGCGTCCAGCTCTTCCAGCAGCGTCAGATTGGGATAGATAATGCCGGGACTTGGAGAGTATTCGCCTTTAGACAGCTCTTCGATCGACTTGATCAGCTCGTAGCCGTGTGCGTCGTTTTGCGCCAGAAAATGCAGCATTAACAGGCGGATATCGCTGGCGTCCAGCATCTTTTCACGTCGCTTACGGCGACCGCCGCATCCGCCGCGCGGAGCGGAATCCTGGTGACACGAGAAAGCCGGATCCTGTTTCATTGCCTGCCTGAAGGGAGTCTTTACGGGAGGATGATAGTAGTCCGCCGCCTGGCAAAATTCAACACGGGCGGCGGTATCGGCCTATTTGGCGTGCCAGTAAGCGACGGCGCGCACAAAGGCGGGATCGAGGCCGCGACGCGTGACAAAGTAGTCGCCGAGCGCCTTGGCGAAGTCGCCCTCGCCGGTCAGCCAGATAAAGTAATCCTCCTGCGGCACGGCGATGTTATCCAGCGCGGCGATCAGCTTATCCGCCTGCGCCGCGCCGCTGCCGAGCCAGTGGGCGTTGACGCCAGCCAGATCTGGCAGGTAGTCGCGCCCGGTCGCTTCATCCACGCAGGCGAACAGATGCAGCGCCTGCGCCCTGGCGTCGGCCTGACGGCGTTTGAACGCCGGCAGCCCGGTTTCATCGCAGACGTAGAGCTGAAACGCGTAGTCGGTCGGCACCACCAGCGAGCCGCGCGGGCCGCCCATAATCAGGCGATCGCCCTCTTTCGCCTGCTGCGCCCAGCCGCTGGCGACGCCACCGTCGTGGATATAGAAGTCGAGCGTCAGCGACGATTCGCCGTCAAAGGCAAGCGGCGTATAGTCGCGCGCCGGCGGACGCGCGCCGCCTGGCCAGACGATGCCGTCGTCGGTCATCTGCGGCAGCTGCAGTTCCGCGCCGCTCTCCTGCGGGAAAAAAACTTTGATATGGTCGTCAAAGCCCGGCGAGTGGAAGCCCGCCAGATCGCTGCCGTGAAAGGTGATGCGCCAGAATTCGCTGGCGACCAGCGTTTTGCTGGCGACGGTGATGTGGCGAAAGCGCAGTTCGTTGCGCACGCGCTGCGGCGCGCGGCTGCGGGACGCCTGGTTGTCGGAATGCATAAATCCTCCTTTTACGCCGCCGGCTGCGGCCGTGAATGCGTGAGAAAACAGAAGAATGATTCTCATTTGAGGCGCCCAGATTACTCATGATATATCTTACACGCAAGGATCGATTGTGCTATTTCCGCGCAGCCGAAAAGGTGCGCAGGCGAATGCCTGCGCACAGAAGAGCATGCGAATCAGAGAAGCGCGCGGAGGTCGCGCGCGGCGATCAGAGGTTGTCGTTTAAGGCGTCGGCGCCGAAGTGCTTCGGCGACTGCTGCGGCAGCGCGTTGTCGCCGAGGATTTCATGCTGGGTCGGCTGGGCATGCGGATGCAGGCCAGCAGGCGGCGTAAAGGGTTCAGCCATCTGGGCGCCGGCAAAGAGCGGCAAAGCAGAAAGCGCCGTAACAAGGAACAGCGAAGTCAGTTTCATGGTTGTCGTCGTGTTATATGTCTGGTTCGAAAAGAACCTGAAAGGCAGATGAATATCCAGTCCGGCAGGCCTTATGCACGATATCCGCACGGCTTCCGGGTTAAGGCAGGAATTTTACGCCAGAAAACGCATCTATTTTATAAAATCGTGCGGTTTATCACAGTTCACCGCACGAAAAGCCGCTGCTAGCTCAGCGTGACAGGAATGGAGAAGAGGCCGACCAGCGCGTCCGGCGTCGAGGCTTTCATATCGAGACGCAGCAGATCTTTTCCCTGACGGCGCGCGACGCCCAGCGCGGGCAGATGCACGTAGTAGAGATCGGCGATAAAGCGCGTCAGCTGTTCCGGCGCGCCCTGCCAGGGAATAGTGGCGTAAAGCCCGCGCGCCGAGGTCCAGTTGACGATATGCGACCCCATGATATCGGCGTGCTGGCTCTCCAGCGCCTGAAACAGGCTAATGTGCTGCTGCTCCGCCGCCGAGCTGCCGGGGCCGTACTGGAAGCCGAGCCAGCCGCGCTCGACGTGCTGACCGGCGAAGCGCACAAAGCTGCGCGCCTGCTGCGCCACGGTGTGCGCGTGATCGCGCACGTAGTCGCCGAATTTACACTCCCACTCCACCACTTCCCCGCGCAGCTGCAGCTCATCGCGCTCCACCAGCTGCGCCTGCAGCATTTCGCCATGCACCGAGATCGGGCCGTGAAAGCTTTGCAGCTGCAAATCGGGCACGCGACGGAAGGCGCCCGGCGTCAGCGAGAAGTGGTTTTTGAAGACGCGGGTGAAGTTCTGCTGGTTGTCGAAACCAAAGCGCACCGCGATGTCGATCAGCGGCATGCGCGTCAGGCGCAGCGCCATGGCGGACATGGTGAGGCGGCGTTTGCGCGTATAGGCCGCCAGCGTCTGGCCGGTCATCTCTTTGAACATGCGCTGCATATGCCATTTGGAGTAACCAGATTTCAGGGTGATCAGATCGATATTAAGGTCGTCGGTCAGATTCGCTTCAATCCACTCCACCAGATCGCTGATGTACTGTTTTTTTACGTTCAGGCTGAGCATTTGTGTGGGGATCGTAGAAAAGTATTGCGGGATTAGTCACATAATCATAACAAAAATGTCTTACGCATGTAAGGAAGGGTAAAGAAAGCGTAAGCCCAACGCGGGCAAAAGGCATTTAATGCTTAGTCTGCGAAAAGGATAACAAAACGTGTTGTCTGTGGATGAAGATGCACACGCGGATAGCATGGACCGATCGCAAAGGCGCTTTACGCATCCCTGCTCGCTCGGTCCGCGCAGTTACGCACCTCATCCCTGAGGTGCGCCCGTAAACGGGCCAACGTTGCTCGTTGTTCAAAAACGCTCCCGGCGTTTTTGTCCTTGTCGCGGGACGTTTTGCTCTTCGGTCCATGCCAGCCGCTCAGTAAGCACTTTGCGGCCTTTGACAGGAACGAAAAGATTAGTGGCTGCGCATACCCGCCGCAGTCATCATCATACGGAACAGCATTGCCACCACACCGAGCGCCAGCACGCTTGCTCCATAGATCACCACCAGCCACAGAATGCGTTTCCACAACGGCGCTTTGGGTTCATTGTGGTGTTTCACGTTGCCGACCTCAGTTTGCATATCAATGGTATCCTTCGTCTGCTTTGATTTTCCCGCGGAACACGTAGTAGCTCCAGAAGGTGTAGCCGAGGATCATCGGAATAATTAACAGGCTGCCCACCAGCATAAAGGCCTGGCTAATCGCCGGCGACGCGGCCTGCCAGATGGTAACGGAAGGCGGAATAATATTCGGCCATACGCTGATGCCCAGGCCGGAAAAGCCGAGGAAAATCAGCGCCAGCGTCAGCAGAAACGGCGAGTAGTGCGCCTCACGCTTGATGGCGCGAATAATGCCCCACGAGCAGAGCAGCACCAGCGCCGGAACCGGCAGGAACCAGTACAGGTTCGGACGGGTGAACCAGCGCTGCGCGATGGCGTCATGGCTGAACGGCGTCCACAGGCTGATAATGCCCACCACCACCAGCAGCGCGATCACCAGCGGCGTCGCCAGCGCCGACATCTTGCGATGCAGCTCATGCTCGGTTTTCATAATCAGCCAGGTGCAGCCCAGCAGCGCATAGGCGATCACCAGACCCACGCCGCAGAACAGCGGGAACGGCGCCAGCCAGTCCATTGCAGAACCGCTGAAGTGACGGCCCGTCACCTTAATGCCGTCGAGCATCGCGCCGACCGCAACGCCCTGGCTAAAGGTCGCCAGAATCGAACCCGCGACGAAAGATTTGTCCCAGAACGCGCGGTGCGTTTCGGTCGCCTTAAAGCGGAACTCGAAGGCGACGCCGCGGAAAATCAGGCCGATCAGCATCGCCGTCAGCGGAATCGAGAGCGCATCGGCGATCACCGAATAGGCCAGCGGGAAGGCGCCATACAGGCCCGCGCCGCCCAGCACCAGCCAGGTCTCGTTGCCGTCCCAGACCGGCGCGACGGTGTTCACCATCATGTCGCGCTCGACCGCATCCTTATTAAAGGGGAACAGCAGCCCGATACCGAGATCGAAGCCGTCCATCACGATGTACATCAGCGTCGCGAAAACGATAATCGCGAACCAGATAATGGAAAAATCGATCATCTTATTTTCCCTCCTGCGGATCGTTCAGACTTTCATGCGCCGCAGAGAGCGGACGAGCCGGCGTTTTGCCATGGCCTGGACCGCCGTGACGAACATCTTTGCCTTCGCCGGTGAGCGGGCCTTTCTTAATCAGGCGGATCATATAGACATAGCCGACGCCGAACACCGCAGAGTAGACCACGATAAAGGCGAGCAGGCTGATGCTCATATGCAGATCGCCATGACCGGAGACCGCGTCGATGGTGCGCTGCACGCCGTAGACCACCCACGGCTGACGACCGATCTCGGTGGTGAACCAGCCCGCCAGCAGCGCAATCAGGCCGGACGGCCCCATCAGCAGGGCGAACCACAGGAACGGACGCGACTGATAAAGGCGGCCTTTATAACGCAGCCACAGGCTGACCACGCCGAGGGTGATCATCAGCAGCCCCATCGCCACCATCACGCGGAACGACCAGAAGATAACCAGCGAGTTAGGACGATCCTCTTTCGGGAAGGTCTTCAGCGCCGGCACCTGCTTATCCAGGCTGTGCGTCAGGATCAAACTGCCGAGATAGGGAATTTCCACCGCGTATTTGGTGCGCTCTTCATCCATATCCGGGATGCCGAACAGGATCAGCGGCGTCGCTTCGCCCGGCGGGTTCTCCCAGTGGCCTTCAATCGCGGCGATTTTCGCCGGCTGATGCTCCAGGGTGTTCAGCCCGTGCGCATCGCCGATCATCGCCTGAATCGGTGCGACGATCAGCGCCATCCACAGCGCCATGGAGAACATCTTGCGAATAGCCGGGTTATCGTTGCCGCGCAGCAGATGCCATGCACCGGACGCGCCGACAAAGAAGGCGCTGGCGAGGAACGCCGCCACCGACATATGGAACAGGCGATAAGGGAACGAGGGGTTGAAAATGATTTTCAGCCAGTCTTCCGGCACCACAATTCCGTTCTGGATCAGGTAGCCCTGCGGCGTATGCATCCAGCTGTTGGAGGCGAGGATCCAGAAAGTGGAGATCAGAGTGCCGAGCGCCACCATGCAGGTGGCGAAGAAGTGCAGGCCAGGACCGACGCGGTTCCAGCCGAACAGCATCACGCCGAGGAAGCCCGCTTCGAGGAAGAAGGCGGTCAGCACTTCATAGGTGAGCAACGGACCGGTAATGCTGCCCGCAAACTGCGAGAAGCCGCTCCAGTTGGTGCCGAACTGATAGGCCATCACCAGACCCGATACCACGCCCATACCAAAGTTAACGGCAAAAACTTTGGACCAGAAGTGATAGAGATCGCGGTAGGTCTCATTACGGCTTTTCAGCCACATCCCTTCGAGCACGGCCAGAAAACTGGCGAGACCGATGGTGATGGCGGGAAAAAGAATGTGAAAGGAGACAGTAAACGCGAACTGTATCCTGGCCAGATGAAAGGCGTCTAATCCGAACATTGCTTACCTCGTTGCCACATATAACACCATATATTTACTTATAATTAACAACTAAAGCACAGCGTTAATATTTACGCTGCGCTTAAACCTATTGCTGGCGCGAATTTATAAGAACTCGCGCCTGACAAACAGAAACAGTCTGGGATGCAAAAACTATAACAGTGTTTTTTGATTTTGGTCATTGTTTTTGTCCGCAATTATCTAATTTAACGCCAGACTTTAGGTTAATTCACAGGCTTTAATGTGACATCTTTGTTATTTGTTGTTGCACGATTATTGAGGCATAAGGCGCTGACGGCACAGCGCTTTTTTACCACTGCAACGCCCTGTTTTGGCGTGTTATTTTCTCTATACCCACAGGTGAAAAGCGGTCAATCTTGTAGATTAGTACAGGCCATATCTAATGCAAATTAAGCATTTAGCCCGTCTGGAATTCTTTTTAAGCCGTTTTGTTTAAAAATCCCCTTTTATGGCAGATGGGCATTATTAATAATTGCGCCGCGCTTAATTGCGCCGCGCAGAAGAGATGAAATAAAGTTGTTAATAAGCGCCGACGGTTGCGCTGCGGTAATAAAAGCAGCCGGCTCTTTACTGACGCAGCGGCAAGGCGCGTGCGCCATTGCGCTTTCCAGCGCCCGCTGGATCGGTACCATCGGGCGTTGTTAACAGAATGCGTCGTCCGATTTGCCAGCCGTCGCAGGCTGTGCTCTGTTAGTGGCTCTGGTTAATCTGCGTTAAGGAGTCCCGATGGCACGTCTGACGGCACAAGATTTTCCCCAGGAACTGCTCGAGCTTTACGACTATTACGCCCACGGCAGGATCAGTAAGCGCGAGTTCATCGCCATGGCCGGCAAGCTGGCGATCGGCGGCATGACCGGCGCGACGCTGCTCAGCCTGATGAGCCCCAACTACGCGCTGGCGCAGCAGGTGGAATTTACCGACCCCGCCATTAAGGCCGACTATATCCACTACCCTTCCCCACAGGGCCACGGCGAGGTGCGCGGCTATCTGGTGCGCCCGACGCAGACCAGGGGCAAAACCGCCACCGTGGTGGTGGTGCATGAGAACCGCGGGCTGAATCCCTATATTGAAGATGTGGCGCGCCGCGTGGCAAAAGCGGGCTACATCGCGCTGGCGCCGGACGGCCTCAGCTCGCTGGGCGGCTATCCCGGCAACGACGACGAAGGCCGCGCTATGCAGGCGAAGGTCGATCCCGTTAAGCTGATGAACGACTTTTTCGCGGCGGTCGATTTCCTGAAGCAGCACGCGGAAAGCAGCGGCAAGGTGGGCATCACCGGCTTCTGCTACGGCGGCGGCGTGGCAAACGCGGCGGCGGTGGCGTTTCCCGATCTCGCCTGCGCCGTGCCCTTCTATGGCCGTCAGCCGAAAGCGGAGGATGTGGCGCGCATCAAGGCGCCGCTGCTACTGCACTATGCCGAACTGGACAGCAATATCAACGCAGGCTGGCCTGCCTTTGAGGCGGCGCTGAAAGAGAACCACAACGTGTATGAGGCGTGGATCTACCCTGGCGTCAACCACGGCTTTCACAACGACTCAACGCCGCGCTACGACCGTGCAGCGGCTGAACTCGCCTGGAGCCGGACGCTGGCGTGGTTTCAGCGCTATCTGACGTAGCGCGCGCCGTCAGGCTTGCTTACGCTGTGCCAGAATACGGTTCACATTCAGCTCCAGCCAGTCCGCAAGGCCGACCACCTGCCCTTCCAGCTCGCGGCCGAGCGGCGTCAGCGCGTACTCGACGTGCGGCGGCACCACGTTATAGGCGATGCGTTCGACGAAGCCGTCTTCTTCCATATGGCGCAGCGTCTGCGCCAGCATGCGCTCGCTAACGCCGCCGACGGCGCGACGCAGCTCGCTGAAGCGCAGTTTGTCGTGACGCAGTGCCAGAAAGATCAGCACGCTCCAGCGGCTGGTGACGCGCCTGAGCACCTCGCGCGACGGACAGTCAACGTTCAGCAGTTCGCCGCGGCTAAATTTTTCACTTATCTTTTCAGACATTTACCGGCAATTCTCCAAACTAACAAATCTGTAAGTACTTACTAAAAGTTAGCTTATCCCCTAACCTTGTTTGTAACAACAGCCCATGCAGAAAGGAGAGAACATGATTGCAATAACAGGTGCAACCGGCCAGCTAGGCCGTCTGGTCATTGACGCCCTGCTGAAAAGCGTGCCAGCGGAGCAAATCGTTGCCGCCGTGCGATCGCCGGAAAAAGCCGCAGACCTGGCGGCAAAAGGCGTAACCGTGCGCAAAGCAGACTACAGCCAGCCGGACACGCTGATGTCCGCCTTCTCCGGCGTGGAGAAGCTGCTGCTGATC
This sequence comes from Pantoea sp. Z09, assembly GCF_022394795.1. Taxonomy (NCBI): domain Bacteria; kingdom Pseudomonadati; phylum Pseudomonadota; class Gammaproteobacteria; order Enterobacterales; family Erwiniaceae; genus Pantoea; species Pantoea sp. Z09. Next base: position 665,451 of record NZ_CP092373.1, on the reverse strand, counting down.
TCCGGCAGCGAGGTCGGCCAGCGCGAAGCGCAGCATCGGGCGGTGATTAACGCGGCCAACTCCGCCAGCGTGAAATTTATCGCCTACACCAGCCTGCTGCACGCCGACAGCTCGCCGCTCGGTCTCGGCGTCGAACACCGCGCCACCGAGGCGCTGCTGCAGGCCTCCGGTATCCCCTTCGCCCTGCTGCGCAACGGCTGGTACACCGAAAACTACGCTGCCAGCATCGCGCCAGCCCTGACGCATCACGCCTTTATCGGTTCGGCTGGCGAAGGGCGTATCGCGTCGGCGGCGCGCCGTGACTACGCCGAGGCGGCGGCGGCGGTGATCGCTCGCGACGATCAGGCGGGCAAAATCTACGAGCTGGCGGGCGACGACAGCTATACGCTGGCGGAATTCGCCGCTGAGATTGCGCGTCAGTCCGGCGAACAGGTGGAGTACGTTAATCTGTCGCCCGCCGAATTCGCCAGCGCGCTGAAGGGCGCTGGCCTGCCGGAGGGTCTGGCGGAGATGCTGGCGGATTCCGACAAGGGCGCGTCGCAGGGCGGGCTGTTTGACGACTCACGCAGCCTGAGCCAGCTAATTGGCCGCGCCACCACGCCTTATCAGGAAGTGATCAAGGCGACGCTGGCGAAATAAGCCGCAGGCGGGAGCGCGCTACCCTAGCCTCTCCTGCAGCCAGGCGAGCGCCAGCTTCGCGCGCGACGAGAGCGGCCATTCGGCGCGGTGGATCAGCCAGATGGTATCCACCAGCCCGATCTCGCTTTCGATGACCTGTATCGTCTCGGGTCGGGCGAACGCCAGTCGCGCATAGCGCGGGATAACGGTAAAACCCAGCCCGCGCGCCACCGGTTCGAGGATCAAGCTGATCTGATTACTGAAGCCGCGCAGCGGCAGATTGCGCACGCCGGGATTGCCGGGAAAGCGCCGGCTTAGCAGCCGCGTCGCCATCGCCTGACCGTCAGGATGATCGATATAGCCCAGCGCCTCCAGATCCTGCCAGCTCGCCGCCTGCACGCCAGCGGGCGCGACCAGCTCCAGCGGCTCTTCGGCGAAGCGTGTCGCGCTGAGTCGACGATCGTCCGGCTTCTGCGTCACCAGTCCCATTTCAAAACGGTTGTGCAGCACCGCGTCCATCACTTCGCTGTCCGGCGCGAACCGATGGCGCATCACCAGATCGGGATGCTGCTGCTGCAGCGCCAGCAGCAGCGGATAGATCTGCAGCCCGATGCTGCCGGGCGTGATAACGCTGATTTCGCCGCAGGTGACCTCCGCTTCGCTGAGGCGCAGCGTCAGGCGCTGATCGGCGCGATCGATCTCCTGGCAGTAAATCAGCAGCGCCTGCCCCGCAGGCGTCAGCTCCAGCGGCCGCTTGCTGCGCAGCATCAGCGGCCCGAGCGTCTGCTCCAGATGACGGATATGCTGGCTGACCGCCGCCTGGGTGATCCCCAGACGATCGGCGGTTTCGGTAAAGCTGCCCACGTCGGCCAGCGTCGCAAACGATCGAAGCCACTGCGGCGGGTACATAATGATTTTTTATCATCCTTATAACTGAATCACTGTTTTCATTATACCTGCGCATCGCTAGCCTGTTTATCTTTTCCACAACCGGAGATGAAACATGGCAACGACCTATCCACGCGCCTTTTCCCATATCGGCCTGTCGGTCACCGATCTGGATGCGGCGGTAAAATTTTATACCGAGGTGATGGGCTGGTACCTGATTATGCCGCCCACCGCCATCCAGGAAGATGACTCCGCCATCGGCGTGATGTGCAGCGACGTGTTCGGCCAGGGCTGGGGCGCGCTGCGCATCGCGCATCTCTCGACCGGCGATCGGGTCGGCGTGGAGATTTTCGAGTTTCGCGACGCCGAGAAGCGGGAAAACAATTTTGAATACTGGAAAAGCGGCGTGTTTCACTTCTGCGTGCAGGATCCCGACGTCGAGGGTCTGGCGGCAAAAATCGTCGCCGCGGGCGGGAAACAGCGCATGCCGGTGCGCGAATACTATCCCGGCGAAAAGCCCTATCGCATGGTTTACATGGAAGATCCCTTCGGCAATATCATCGAGATCTACAGCCACAGCTACGAGCTGACCTACTCGGCAGGCGCCTATGTCTGACGCGCTGGTTCGGATGGCGCTGACGGTTCGGTCGGCCACCATCTGACGCAGCACAGGGAGCGTATGCTGCAGGCGATATCTCAGGGTACATTGCTGAGCGAATCGATCCTGAGCTTCCCGTTTACGGCGCTACCGCAGCAGCTGCTGGCGCTGCAGCACCGTAATTTTACGGGGAAACAAGTGATTGAAATTAAACATGATTAAAGGGGTGTTATGTCTCTGTTTTCTGAATTCCGTTTAAAAGACGTGACGCTGCGTAACCGCATCGCCGTGCCGCCAATGTGTCAATACAGCGCCGAAAATGGCTTTATCAATGACTGGCACCGCGTGCACTACGCGGCGCTGGCGCGCGGCGGCGCGAGCCTGGTGATCGTCGAAGCGACCGCCGTGTCGCCGGAAGGCCGCATCACTCCAGGCTGTCTGGGCTTATGGGATGACGCGCAGGCCGAAGGTCTGGCGCAGGTCGCGCAGGCGATCAAAGCGGCGGGCGCCGTGCCGGGCATTCAGATCGGCCACGCCGGTCGTAAAGCCAGCGCCAACAAACCCTGGGAAGGCGATGACCATATCGCGGCTGGCGACGCACGCGGCTGGGAGACTATTTCGCCTTCTGCCGTCGCCTTCGGCAACAACCTGCCGCAGGTGCCGCGCGCCATGACGCTGGACGATATCGCGCGCGTGCGCAACGACTTCGTGCAGGCGGCCATCCGCGCGCGCGATGCAGGCTATCAGTGGCTGGAACTGCACTTCGCGCACGGCTATCTGGCGCAGAGCTTTTTCTCCGTGCACGCCAACCAGCGCACCGATGAGTATGGCGGCGATGCCGCGGGCCGCAGCCGCTTCCTGCGTGAAACGTTCGACGCCGTGCGCGAAGTCTGGCCGGAAAACCTGCCGCTCACCGCGCGTTTCGGCGTGCTGGAGTATGACGGCCGCGACGAAGAGACGCTGGCGGAGGCGATCGACCTGACGCGCTACTGGCGCGCTAACGGTCTCGATCTGCTGAGCGTCAGCGTGGGCTTCTCTACGCCGGACACCAACATTCCCTGGGGCACGCCCGCCTTCCTGGCGCCGATTGCCGAGCGCGTGCGTCGCGAAGCTGACATCGCCGTCGCCTCTGCGTGGGGCATCGATGCGCCGCACATCGCCAACGACACCGTTGAAAAAGAGCAGCTCGACCTGGTGATGGTCGGCCGCGCGCACCTGAAAAACCCGCACTGGCCTTACCATGCGGCGCTGGCGCTCGATAAGCCGCAGCCGTCCTGGGTGCTGCCTGCGCCGTACGCGCACTGGCTGGAGCGCTATCGCGTCAGCGAGTAACCCGCCCCTGAACAAACGCCCTCTTTTTGAGGGCGTTTGCTTTTCACGCTGCAAAAATGCCACAAATAGCTCATGCCACAGCGCAGCGGCAAACCGGTTTTTTGTCAGTTTTTGCCGCTTTTTTTCAGCCTTTCGCTATTTATTTCTGTTCTTCAAAGATTACTCCTAAATAAATGTTTTAAGCGCAGCGCGTTATTTGCTTGATAAGCAGAGCAATTCCGCTAAATAGCCTATTGATAGACAATTTTTATTACGTTCATAGATATTCTGCATTGTTGTCCGCCCCCGCGATAAGTCTATAATTTTTCTTTTATGAACCCTCAGACTCCAGGAGGCCGCTATTAATACTTATCGCCAGCAACTCAACGCATTCGATGAGGTTCGCAAAGGGGCGGAAGTTGAGTATCAATACGATCCCCACGAGCTTAAGCTTGACCGTATGCAGGATTCCGAACCGGAACCGGAGCTGATTGAAGGCTTGCCGGCGCCGGACGCGTTGACGCCTGCCGATCGCTACATGGAGCTGTTCGAGCATGTGCAGATGTCGCGCATCTTTGAAGACAGCAAAACCTTTCCGGACTGCTCACCAAAATACGATCCGCTGGACGTATTAATGCGTTATCGTCGCCAGAAGCGCAGCCGCGATTTCGATTTGGCGCGCTTTGTGGCTGACCATTTTTATTTACCGGCGATAAACGAAAGTTTTTATGTATCGAATCCGGACAAAACCCTGAACGAGCATATCGACGCGCTGTGGCCGGTATTAACCAAGATGCCGCAGCAGCATCTGCCGCACTCGTCGCTGCTGCCGTTGCCTAAGCCCTACGTGGTGCCCGGCGGCCGCTTCGGCGAGACCTATTACTGGGACTCCTATTTCACCATGCTTGGCCTGGCGGAGAGCGGACGCGACGACCTGCTGCGCCATATGGCGGACAACTTCGCCTGGCTGATCGACAACTACGGCCATATCCCCAACGGCAACCGCACCTACTATCTGAGCCGTTCGCAGCCACCGGTGTTCGCGCTGATGGTGGAACTGTTTGAAGAGGATGGCGTGCGCGGCGCGAAACGCTATCTCGATCAGCTGATGAAAGAGTATCAGTTCTGGATGGACGGCGCCGGCTCACTGATGCCGCGTCAGGCGTATCGTCACGTGGTGCGCATGGCCGATGGCTCACTGCTTAACCGCTACTGGGACGACCGCGACACGCCGCGCGACGAATCCTGGATTGAGGATGTCAAAACGGCGCGCCACTCCAGCCGTCCGGCGAGCGAGGTCTATCGCGATCTGCGCGCGGGCGCTGCGTCGGGGTGGGACTACTCCTCTCGCTGGCTGCGCGATCCCAAACGTCTGGCGAGCATTCGCACCACGCAGTTCATCCCTATCGATCTGAACGCGTTTCTCTACAAGCTGGAGCTGATGATCGCCACGCTCTCCCACGCTAAAGGGGAAGAGCTGACCGCGCTGGCATGGCAGAAAAAAGCCGAAGCGCGTAAGCGCGCCATTAATCGCTACCTGTGGGACAGCACCGCAGGCGTCTATCGCGACTACGACTGGCGTCGCGAACGCTTCGGCGCCTTTACCGCCGCCGCCGTAGTGCCGCTGTTCGTCGGCCTGGCGACGCCAAAACAGGCGCACCTGCAGGCGATTGCGCTGCGCCAGCTGCTGCTCACCAATGGCGGGCTGGTGGCGTCGATGGTGGAGAGCGGCGAGCAGTGGGACAAGCCTAACGGCTGGGCGCCGCTGCAGTGGATGGCGATTATCGGCCTGAATCAGTATGGCGAAGAGACGCTGGCGACGGAAATCGCGGTGAACTGGCTGAACACGGTGAACAACTTCTATCAGCTGCACCACAAGCTGGTGGAAAAATATGACATCAGCGGCGAGCGCGCGCGCCCCGGCGGCGGCGGCGAATACCCGCTGCAGGACGGCTTCGGCTGGACCAACGGTGTGACGCGCCGTCTGATGGCGATGTATGGCCACCTGATGGCTGACTGACCCTTTCCCGCCCCGCCGCAAAGCTTATGCAAAAAAGGCGTTTAGCGCGTCCCTGACGCGCTTTTATCATCAACCTGATGATAACCCTTCACCAGGAACGCCCATGAACAACCCTTTTCGTCCCCGACTGCGCGGTGCGCTATTGCTCACCGCGCTTTTTGCGTTCGCTTCTCATGCAGAAGAGACCCTGCGCATCGGCTACCAGAAATCCTCTACGCTGCTGATGCTGATCAAGCAGCGCGGCGACCTTGATAAAGCGCTGGCGGCGCAGGGCGTCAACGTCAGCTGGCATGAGTTCTCCAGCGGACTGCCGCTGCTGGAGGCGCTTAACCTCAATAATGTCGATCTCTCCGCCGACGTCGCGGACACCGTGCCGCTGTTTGCGCAGGCGGCCGGCGCCAGCCTGACCTACTACGCGCGTGAAACCCCGTCGCCACAGGCGCAGGCGATTCTGGTGCCCGCCGACTCGTCAATCAAAACGCTGCAGGATCTCAAAGGCAAGAAAATCGCCGTCACCAAAGCGGCGGGCAGCCACTACCTGCTGATCGCCGCGCTCAATAGAGCCGGGCTGCGGTTTAGCGATATTTCGCCGGCGTGGCTGACGCCCGCTGACGGACGTGCGGCGCTGGAGAACGGCAGCGTGGCGGCCTGGGTAACCTGGGAACCCTATGTCACCAGCGCGCAGGTAGAGCAGCACGCGCGCGTGCTGACCAGCGGCAAAGGGCTGGCGAACTACCAGCGCTACTATCTGGCTTCCACGCCCTACGCCAGCGCGCATCCGCAGGTGCTGAACAGCGTCTATCAGGCGCTGAAGCAGGAAGCGGCCTGGCTGAAAGCGCATCCGGCCGACGCGGCGGCGCTGCTGTCGCCGCTGTGGGGCAAGCTGCCGGTGGCCACCATTGAAAAAGCCAACGCGCAGCGCAGCTATCAGGTCGAGCCGGTGAAAAAAAGTGACCTGGCGGAGCAGCAGACCATCGCAGACGCCTTCTACGACGCGAAACTGCTGCCGAGGCGCATCGATGCGCAGGCACCAGCCACCTGGCAGCCCACCTCGCCGTAATTCTGCCGCCGGGCCAGCCAGCTTTTCCTCCTTCATCCAGGCAGCGAGTAAGCGCATACTTTCACGCTGTCTGTTGTGCCATCAGGTTTTAGGAAAAAAGCTAATTAAGCAGCAGGCCATTTCTTTATTCAGCCTGCCGCCTTAACGGCCACATTATTTATTCAGGCTCTCAGCAGAAACCGCGTGGGGATTAGGTTGTGCTGCTGCCAGCGCGCGCCACGCCTCTATCCTCTCTGTCTCAACGCCAGCGCGATTGTCACGCTGCAAAATATTTTCTCTGCGTCGACATGGCAGGACTGGTCTCCACCTTTTTCATGCGCCCTTTTTGAGACCAGATAAACCGCTGTGTTTTTTGTAGCGCAATATTTAAAAAAATTTGTCGCCTGTTGCGCAAAAGTGGCATGTAAAATGCATTTTTCCATTTACACCAATGAGTTACCGTATTTTATTTTTATCCTGCTGAGTGAAATTAAATGGCGGCGGGCTGATTATAATTGTACAAACTTACTATGGCTTGTATAAATTTATACTGATTTTTAAACGGCGCTGTCGGCTGCGAGTTAACGACTTAATCTGAAAGTAAATGCAGCAAAGCCTTCTCGGGTCAAAAAGAATTAAAAAAACCGGACGGGTAAAAAACCTGTCCGGTTTAATTAAGGCGATACCCATGCGCAATGCACGTCAGCACCGGGTTTCGGTCAAAGGTGTTTCGCAAGGAGAACTAAAAGAGAAAAAAGATGACTCGCTCGCGGTCAGATGTTGACTGTTGCTCCATCTAACTTCCTGATATTTCAGCTACGGCGGCTGATCTTCCCTCCCTTGCGGCCAGCTTCGATAGCGCGTTCAGGGTTGTTTTTGAAATTGCCGCCGCTCTTCTGGCCGCCTTTTCTTCCCGCTTCCGCTGCGCGCTCACGATCAACCGCAAAGTTTCCAGCTCCACCACGATATTGAGACATACTGTGTTCCTCTTAAGGATTAATAATAAAAATATCACAGCCTACGCTTCATCAGCGTTGATGGCGCAGGGTTAAATGTAGCTTTTAAAATTAATGGATCAAGTTTTGCTTGCCTGGCCGTTTCAAAAAGTTATGCTTGATAACAAACAAATCATCCAGCCAACTATTTCCTCGCTAAATCATGTTTAGCAGTGATTAACATGTCTAAAACGGCGCTCACTTGTTGCGGTTTGTGGTTATAAGCCATCAAAACATGGCTATTTAACCTTTATTCTGGATGAATGGGATCTTTTAAGCGAAGCGTAAGGAGAAGGCGTGTCAGTGGTTATAAGCGAAGCTGTTGATCACAAAACGATCGTTTTGGCGATAAAATTAAGAAAATTCTACAAAAGGAGCGCAAGTCGAGCGCGTTAATAAAGCGAAGCGGCAAAAAGGATTATTTTGACTGCTAAGTCATTAAAAATGATCGATAAATGATCAACTTAGCCAGCATTAGCGGCAGTGAACCTGCGGCGACCGCTATTTATAGCGCCAGCTTGAGGCGCAGCAGGAATAAGAAAACGCCCATCAGGGCGTTTTCACAGATTTTCTTTAATGCTGCTGTAAAAAGGCCAGCAGGTCCTGATTAAGCTGATCCTGATGCGTTACGGCAAAACCGTGCGGGGCGTTGTCGTAAACCTTAAGCTCGGAACCGGCGATCAGCGCGTGCGCCAGTTTGCCCGTGGCTTCGAAAGGCACCACCTGATCATTGCTGCCGTGAATGATCAGGGTCGGCACGTCGACTTTCGCCAGATCGCCACGGAAATCGGTTTCGGCAAAGGCGGTGACGCAGTCGATGGTGCCTTTCAGCGAGGCGAGCAGCGCAATATTCAGCGTCTGGGTCAGCACGCCATCCGAAACGGTTTGTCCGGCATTGGTGCCGTAGAACGGTGTGGCGAACTCTTTAATAAACTGGGCGCGATCGCTGCGCAGCCCGGCGATAATGTTGTCGAACACCGCTTTTTCCGGCCCTTCCGGGTGATCGGCGGTTTTGCCGAAAATCGGCGTCACCGCGCCCAGCAGCACCAGGCTTTTCACCTTAGCCGTGCCGTAGCGGCCGATGTAGCGCGACACGTCGCCGCCGCCCATTGAGAAGCCCACCAGGGTAATGTCGTTCAGGCCCAGATGCTCAATCAGCCCGTGAATGTCGTCGGCGAAGGTATCGTAGTCGTAGCCCTCCCACGGCTGGTCAGAGCGGCCAAAACCCCGGCGGTCGAAGGCGATAGCGCGGTAGCCGTTTTCCGCCAGGTGAACCAGCTGGCTTTCCCACATATCGGCGTCCAGCGGCCAGCCGTGGCTGAACAGCACCGGCTGACCTTTGCCGTAGTCTTTAAAGTAAATGCGTACGCCATCTTTCGTCGTGAAGGTGCTCATATCCGTTCTCCGTTATCAGTGATGATGTCTGTTGCTAATCAACCTAACCTGGCGGGTGGGGAAAACCTAAAGCAGAAATTTTAATAAGATGTTCAAGGATTTTTGCGCCCTGAACTTGTGAAAAAATCCTGGTCAAGTTGCCGCAGATATTCCGCTATCAAGCCTGGCAGCGTGCTCGTAATGTTCAAGCTATCACCACTTAATAACGCTGCGCTCACCGGCGCGGCAGGAGAAAGAAGATGAGCCAGAGCATGACCCCCTCGCCTGCGGGCGGCGCCTTTTCCCCCTTTCGCTATGCGATGTTCGCCCTGATATGGAGCGCGTCGGTGCTGGGCAATACCGGCAGCTTTATCCGCGATGTCGCCAGCTCCTGGCTGATCACCGGCCTCTCTGACAACCCTGCCGCGGTCGCGCTGATGCAGACCGCCGCCACGCTGCCGGTGTTTTTGCTGGCGCTGCCGGCGGGCGTGCTGTCCGATATTTTCGACCGTCGCCGCCTGCTGATCGCCATTCAGATCCTGATGGCCAGCGTCAGCGGCACGCTGCTGATCCTCTCTCATAATAACTGGCTCACCGCCGAGTGGCTGATTGGGCTGACCTTCGTCGGCGGCATCGGCGCGGCGCTGTTTGGCCCGGCCTGGCAGGCGATTGTGCCGGAGCTGGTGCCGCGTCAGGAGATGAAAAACGCCGTCGCGCTCAATTCGCTCGGCATTAATATCGCGCGCGCTATCGGCCCGGCCACCGGCGGCCTGCTGCTGGCGAGCCTCGGCGCGATGGCCGCCTACGGCGCGGATGTCGCCAGCTACTTTATCGTTATCGCCGCGCTGCTCTGCTGGAAGCGGCCCGCCAAAGCGCAGGATGCGCTCAACGAGCACTTCTTCGGCGCGTTTCGCGCCGGGCTGCGCTATGTCAAAGCGAGCCGCGAACTGCATCGCGTGCTGTTTCGCGCTGCGATGTTCTTTCTCTTCGCCAGCGCGCTCTGGGCGCTGCTGCCGCTGGTGGCGCGCCAGCTGCTGCAGGGCACGGCGGGCTTCTACGGGCTGATGCTTGGCGCCGTCGGCCTCGGCGCCATCGGCGGCGCGCTGCTGTTGCCGCGTCTGCGCGTCAGAATGAACGCCGACGCGCTGCTGCTGCTCGCTGCGGCCATTAATGGCCTGGTGATGCTCGGCCTGGCGCTGACGCCGCCGCAGTGGCTGGCGCTGGCGCTGATGCTGGTGCTGGGCAGCGGCTGGATCGTCGCCCTGACCACGCTGAACGGCGTCGCTCAGGCGGTCTTGCCGGACTGGGTGCGCGGACGCGGGCTGGCGGTCTATCTGATGGTGTTCAACGGCGCGCTGGCGGGCGGCAGCCTGCTGTGGGGTCTGGTGGCGCAACTGGCGGGCGTGGTCGTCACCCTGACCATCGCCGCCGTCGCGCTGATGCTGAGCGCGCTGCTGCTGCGCCGCAAAGCGCTGCCGGAGGGCGAGGCGGATCTGCAGCCGGCGCTGCACTGGCAGGAACCGGCGGTGGCGCAGAGCATCGACGCGCGTCGCGGCCCGGTGATGGTGCAGATCCACTATCGCGTGGCGGAGGCGGATCGCCCCGCTTTTCTGCAAGCTATTCATCAGCTGGCGCTGGCGCGCCGTCGCGATGGCGCCTACGCCTGGGGCGTGATGACGCACACCGAGGATGCGGCGTTGATTCAGGAGTGGTTTTTAGTGGAGTCGTGGCAGGAGCATCTGCGTCAGCATCAGCGCGTGTCAAAAGCGGACGCGGCGCTGCAGGCGGCGGTGCTGGCATTCCATCAGGGCGAAGGCCCGCCGAAAGCGCACCACTTTATCTCGCTGTAAACGCAGGCGCGCGGTGCACAAACCGCGCGCCTGCCGCTTAGGGCGCGGCGTAAATGTCGCCCAGCCCCGGCAGCGTTTGCAGCCGGTCGCGCCACCAGCGCGCCGCATTGCCGCTGGCGCCTTCATTCCACGCCAGCCTGGCCATATCGCGCCGCGTTTCGCTGTCGAGCTGGCGCGCCACCAGCGTGCCGTCGGCCAGATGCGGCGCGGCGAGATAGCGCGGCAGATAGCCGCAGCCCAGCCCGGCCAGCTGCGCCTGCAGCTTGGCGTGAAAATCGTGCACGCTTAGCGTCTTCTGCTCATCCAGCACGCGCAAATCCACGCCGGCGCCGTGGCGCGACGAGTCGTGCACCGTGACCGCGCGATACTGACGGATCTGCTCACGCAGCAGCGGCTCCGGCATCTGCGCCAGCGGATGACCCGGCGCCACGGCAAACACATAGTCAAGCCAGCCCAGCGCCACGCAGCCGATATCTTTCCGTGTCGCCGGCTCCTGCACCGCGCCGAACACCAGATCCGCCTCACCGTAGCTCAGCGCCTCCCAGCAGCCCGCCAGCACATCCTGACGAAACTGCAGCTGGGTATGGGGATGCTGCTGATAAAATTCGTCAATCAGCGGTGACAGCAGCGAGAACGGCACCGAGGCGTCGACACTGATAGTCAGGTTGCTCTCCCAGCCGCTCTCGACGTAGCGCGCCTGCTGCTCCAGCTCGTTGACGGCGCGCAGCAGCGCGCGGCCTTTTTCCAGCATCAGCCGTCCGGTTGGGGTGAACGTGGCGCGATGGCCGGAGCGATCGAGCAGCGTGATCTTCATGTCGCCTTCCATCTTCTGCACCGTATAGCTTAACGCCGACGCGGTTTTAAACAGCCGCGCCGCCGCGGCCGCAAAGGTGCCGTGACGGTCAAGCGCATCCAGGATCAGCAGCGCCTCGAGGTTTAATCGCATTCCTTATTTCTCCCCAAAAATTGTTGAACAACAACCCAAAATCATTCCGCTAACAATAAGGATTCTCATCTCGTATTTTTGTATCCAACAGCGCAACCGCTGTAAATCACTTTTAGCGCGCCGGGAGGCGATATGAACAATCCGCATCAGGCCAGTCACGTCACGCTGGTGATCACCCACAGCGTACAGGCGGAGAAACAGCAGGCGTATGAGCAGTGGCTGGAGCAAATTATGCCGCAGGCGGCGCAGTTTCCCGGTCATCTTGGGGTAAACGTGCTGCGCCCGGTACACGGCGAAAGCGTCTACACCGTGCTGATCCGCTTCGACAGCCTCGACAATCTGTTCAACTGGACGCAGTCCGACGCGCGCAAGAGGCTGATTAGCGAGCTGCCGCAGCTGCTTTCCGGCCCGGAGCATATCGACGTGCGCCCCGGCGCGGCGTTCTGGTTTACTCCCACCAGCAAGGCGGCGCCGCGTCCGGCGAAGTGGAAACAGTATCTGCTGACGCTGGGGGTGATTTTTCCCTCGACCCTGATCGTTCCGCCGCTCTGGGGCGCGCTGCTGCCCGCCAGCCGCGGCACGCTGTGGGGACATTTTCTAGGGGATGCAACCGTGGTCGCGCTGGTGGTCTGGCTGTGGATGCCGCTGCTGACGCGCTGGCTGAAAAACTGGCTGATTCCGCGCGCATAGCCCGGCGGCAGAAAGGCCTGGTCGCCTATCCCAGCCCGACGCCGTTTTTTCCGTTGCGCTTAATGCGGTACATCGCCTCGTCGGCGCGGCTCAGCACCGCGCTAAAGCCCTCCTGCGGCCGCGCCTGCACAATGCCGATTGAAGCGCCGATAGTGGCGGTGCCGTTTTCCAGTTCGAAAGGGGCGATCGCCGCCTCGAGGCAGGCGTAGCTGACCTCAGCCACCTGCGGATCGTCCTGCCCGAACGGCATCAGCAGCACAAATTCGTCGCCGCCGAGGCGGCCAGCCACCACCGACTCGGGGCAGGCTTTGCTCAGCCGCTGGCTAAGCTGGATCAGCAGCCGGTCGCCGCTGCGATGGCCGAAGGTGTCGTTGACATGCTTGAAGTCGTCGAGATCGATAAAGGCGACGCAGAGCGCCTCTTGCTGGCGCATCTGGCTAAAAGCGTTGCGCAGAGCGTGACGGTTGGCGAGCTGCGTCAGGGGATCGTGATTCGCCAGCATTGCCAGCTGCGCTTCGTACTGTTTCTCTTTGGTCATGTCGATATGGGTACCGGTGACCTTGAGCGGCCTGCCCTGCTCGTCCCATTCGCTGATGCGACCGCGATCCAGCACCCAGGTGATGCTGCCGTTTTTGGCGATCATGCGGTGCAGCGCCTCATAGTAAGGCGCTTTGCCGTCGATATGGTCGTAGAACGCCTTCAGCACCTCGGCGGCATCGTCAGGATGCAGGCTCTCTTTCCACTCAGAGAAAAGCGCCCGACTCTCTTTCGGCTGATAGCCGAGCATCGCGCCCCAGCGCCGGTTAAAAATCACCAGCTTGCCGGTAGGAATATCGAGCTGCCACAGGCAGAGCCCGGTGCCGTCCAGCGCCGCGTCGAGCTTGCTGCGGGCGTCATGCGCTATACGCTTGAGTCGCGCATTATGCTTTTTCAAAATCTGTATCTGCTGGCGCAGCGCTTCTTCAGACATGGCACGCGGACGTTGAGAAATAAGATGTATTTTGCCTGTGCGGATATTTCTGTAAAGAGAGGCGCTGGAAACGTGATGAGCGGCGATTTATCCGCTTAATAACGGGATTTTATCTGGTTTAAAGCGTGCTTTCCGCCACACTCAGCGGCAGCGCGTCATATTTAGCCGCTATACCGGCCGGGGCGTCGCCACCCGCTATAGTCAGAATACCTTTCCTGGATAAGGCGATAAAAAATGAAACTTTGCGTCACCTGCGGCACCGCTTACGAGGCGGCTTCGCCGCAACGCTGCCTAATCTGCGAGGACGAACGGCAGTGGGTGCCCGCCACCGGCCAGCAGTGGATCGATTTTGCCGCGCTGACGCGCAGCCATCAGAATAAGTGGCAGCAGCTCGAAGCGGGCCTGCTGAGCATAAAAACCGTGCCGGCTTTCGCCATCGGCCAGCGCGCCCTTTTACTGCGCAGCGGCGGCGGCAATATTCTGTGGGACTGCATCGCCAACCTCGATCCCGCCACCGCGGCACTGATCCACGGGATCGGCGGCCTCTCCGCAATCGCCATTTCTCATCCGCACTACTACACCACCATGCAGGCGTGGGCGGCGGAGTTCAATGCGCCGATCTACCTGCACGCCGACGATCGCCAGTGGGTAATGCGCGACACTCCTGCCATTCAGTTCTGGCAGGGCGACGTGCTGCCGCTCAACCGCGAGGTGGATATTGTGCGGCTCGGCGGCCATTTCGCCGGCGGCTGCGTGCTGCACTGGAAAGCCAACGGCGGCGTGGTGCTGGCGGGCGATATTATTCAGGTGGCGCCGGGCAAAGATGCGGTCTCTTTTATGTGGAGCTATCCCAATATGCTGCCGCTCTCTGCTGCGGCGGTGAGCGACATTCTGCGCCGCTGCGACGCGCTGGATTTTTCCCGGCTCTATGGCGCGTTCGAAGGTCAGGATGTGACGCAAGAGGCGAAGCAGGTGGTAAGGCGCTCGGGCGAGCGTTATTTGCGCTGCCTGGAGTAATTTTCACATCGTCAGAAAAAAATCGCCTCGCTACTACGCAAAAGTAAAACGATCGGTTTACTTTTAACAGATGAACAAACGCGATGATATTTTGCAGGCGGCTGAGAGGCTGTTCTACAACAACGGTTTTCACGCCACCAGCACCGACCAGCTTTGCCGGGAAGCGGGCGTCTCGACGCGCACGCTCTACCATCATTTTGCCTCGCGCGAGGCGCTGACCCTCAGCGTGATGGCGGCGCGGCGCGCGCGATTTTTCGGCGACCTGCTGCCTGCGCAGCATCCGCAGGCGCTACAGCGGCTGTTCGAGACGCTGGGCGCATGGACAGAGCAGTATGGCGCGCAGGGCTGCTTTTTTATTAAGGCCTGGGGCGAATATGCGGAGAAAGACGCGATGCTGGCGGCGCATGCGCTCGACTATCGCTACGCGCTGCGCCGCTATATCGGCGACTGCGTGGCGGATGAGGGGCTGGCGAATGCGGTCTGGATGCTGTTTGAAGGCGCGGTGATTTCGGCGCTGATGCTCGGTCCGGACGCGGCGAAGCACGCGGGCGAAGCCGCCGCGCAGCTGCTGTCGTGGGAGAGGCCGCGATGAGATCTTCCCTGGCGCTGGGCGTTACCGGCTTTTCCCTGATTGCCGTCACCTACGGGCTGGCGCGCTTTTCCTGGGGCCTGATGATGCCTGCGGTGAGCGAGGAGATCCCGTTTAGCGTGCATCTTGCCGGGATCCTGACCGCCTGCAGCTATCTCTCCTACTGTGTGTCCACCGCCGCCGCGCCTGGGCTGGTGGCGCGCTTTGGCGCCAGCGCCTCGGCTTGCCTTGCCGCGCTCTGCGCCGCGGGCGGGCTGCTGCTGCTCGCCTGCGCCGTTTCCCCGCTGATGCTTGCCGCCGGGCTGTTTATCGCCGGGCTGAGCGCGGGCGTCGCCTCGCCTGCCGTCGCCAGCGCGGTCGGCGACACGCTGCCGCCTGCGCAGCAGGATCCCGCCAATACCGCGATCAATGCCGGCACCAGCGCGGGCATTATGCTCTCCGTGCCGGTGCTGCTGCTGCTGCCAGGCGGCTGGCGCGTGGCCTGCGTGCTCTTTGCGCTGCTGGCGTTGATCTGCCTGCTGCCGGCGCGGCGCTATCTGCCAAAGGATCGGCGCGTGACAGAAAAAGATCGGCTTAGCTGGCGCGATCTGGTACGGCAACGATCCCTGCTGCGACTGGGGATCGTGGCGTTTATCAGCGGATCCGCCAGCGCGGCCTGGTGGAGCTTCGGCCCGGAGATTTTGCGTAACTATCTTCATCTGGATGGACGCGACAGCAGCCTGCTGTGGCTGATCAGCGGCGGCGCGGGCATTGCCGGCGCGCTGACCGGCCTGGCGCGGCGCTGGCTCAGCATGGCGCAGATTTATCGGCTGTCGCAGGTCGCGATGGCGCTGCCGCTGCTGCTACTGGCGAGCCTGAACGGTTTTTCATGGTGGCTGTTTCCCGCCGTGGCGCTGGGCGGCGCGGGCTACGTTACGCTCTCCGGCGTGCTGCTGGTCTACGGCGCAGCCGCGACTCCTGCTTCAGCCGCCTCGGGCGTTGGCGTGGCGTTTTTTATGCTGGCGGCTGGTCAGGTGGCAGGATCGGCGCTGTTCGGCGCGTTTTATGCAGGGTTTGGCGCGGGTGCGACGTTGCTGGGCTTTGCCGCGCTGGCGCTGGCGATGGCGGCGGTGCTGCCGGGTGCGCATGAGGCTTGATCTGTTTGATATGAGGGAGTGAGGCTGACACTTTTTTGGAATGGCGTTTGCGTCTTTGATTATTTTGCTTGCGCACAAAAGCAAAAACCCAGCCATAAGGCTGGGTTCTTTAATTCGTGGTGCCCGAACCCGGACAAAAATGCCGGGAGCATTTTTGCTTTGCCGCGCCTGCGCGGCAAACCCGCAGGGCGAGCCGCAGGGAAGCGGCGAGGTTATCGAACCGGTTCGATGACGGGTTCCGCACCAAAGCAAAAACCCAGCCATAGGCTGGGTTCTTTAATTCGTGGTGCCCGAACCCGGACAAAAATGCCGGGAGCATTTTTGCTTTGTCGCGCCTGCGCGGCAAACCCGCAGGGCGAGCCGCAGGACGCGGCGAGGTTATCGAACCGGTTCGATGACGGGTTCCGCACAAAAGCAAAAACCCAGCCATAAGGCTGGGTTCTTTAATTCATGGTGCCCGAACCCGGAATCGAACCAGGGACACGGGGATTTTCAATCCCCTGCTCTACCGACTGAGCTATTCGGGCAACGGGGCGCATTAAACCTTAATGCCCTCACAGCGTCAAACGCTTTTCATCAAATTGTCACTGACTGCTGCGTTTTATAGCAACCCGCAGACCAACTGGTAAAAAAACCCGCATTCGCCGCCCGCCGCGCTGGCTTTTTCACCAGCCGTGCCGATAACGATCGTGACACTTCATACCCATAATAAGGTGCACCATGTTTTCTACTATTTCATCAGGTCTTCTGTCACGCCTTGCGTGGCAAAATAAAACCCACTCCTCGGCCACCCTTAGCTCGCTAAACGACGCTATCGCCATGATCGAGTTCACGCCGGAAGGGATTATCCTGGGCGCTAACCCGTTGTTTCTCGACCGCATGGGCTACGCGCTCAGCGAGGTCGTCGGCCAGCATCACAGCCTGTTTTGCACCGCCGATTTCGTGCAGTCGTCGCACTACCGCGACTTCTGGTTGCGCCTGAAGCGCGGCGAAAGCTTCAGCGACAAGTTCCTGCGGCTGGCGAAACACAGCCGTCCGGTCTGGCTGGAGGCAAACTACGTGCCGGTGCAGGATCGCAGCGGCCGCGTGGTGAAAATCGTCAAGCTGGCCACCGATATTACCGCGCGCATCGTCGACGCCCAGGAGCAGCGCGCCATGACCACCGCCATTGAGCGATCGATGGCGGTCATCGCCTTTAACCTCAAAGGCGAAGTGCTGAAGGCGAATGCCAACTTCCTCAAAACCATGGGCTATCGCGCCGACGAGGTCATCGGCCTGCCGCACAGCCGTTTCTGTTCCGAACAGCTGCGCCAGAGCGCCGAATACAAAGCGTTCTGGGAAAAGCTCAACCGCGGCGAATTTATCTCCGGCCAGTTCCAGCGGGTGAATAAACAGGGCCGCACCATCTGGCTGCGCGCCACCTACAACCCGGTTTTTGATGAGGAGGGCATTCTGTATAAGGTGGTGAAATTCGCCACTGACGTCACGGCGCAGGTCGAGAAGAACCAGCTGGAGCGCGACGCCGCGCAGCAGGCCTACCAGACCGCGTTGCAGACTCGGGAAAGCACCCGCCACGGCGCCAGCGTGATCGAAAACAGCGTAGAGACCATCAATGCGCTGGCGGGCGAGCTACACGGCATCTCCGACGATATCTCCGACCTCAGCGACTCCTCTGACCGCATCGGCGCGATTGTCGCCAGCATTCGCCGCATCGCCGATCAGACCAACCTGATTGCGCTTAACGCGGCGGTGGAGGCGGCGCGCGCGGGCGCCCACGGCCGCAGCTTCGCGGTGGTAGCAAATGAGGTGCGCACGCTGGCGGCCAATATCAACCAGGCCACCACCGAGATCGAAAGCCGGGTGCAGCAGAACCATCTGCTGGCGTCGAAGGCGCTGAAAAGCATCGAATCCAATATGAAACGCGCCGATCACGGCGTGGTACTGGCCCAGCAGGCGGGCGGCGTTATCAGCGAGCTGCGCGACAGCTCGTCGGAAGTGGTGCGCGCTATCAGCCACGTCACCGAAGCCCTGAGTCAGGAGTAGCCAGAAAAGCCGGCATTGTGCCTAATGCTTGTCAGTTAAGCTCATGTTCATGTAAGGCCGCTATGTTCTCTAAATGGCGGCCTTTTTATTTACGCGTGTGGGCATGCTGGTGCGGGCCACTGCACCTCCTCCTCTGCCGGGCCGTCCTCGCGCCGCTGCGCGGTGCCCTTTGCCGTCCTTTTCCAGCAGCGCCCACGGAAGCTGGCCAGCAGGCTGGAGCCGCTCAGGGGCGGGCAATTCGCAGCGCTGAACAGAGTGAGTCTGCCAGGAGAGCCCGCAGGGAAGCGGGCGAAAGGTGGGGCTGGAACAGGGATGTTCCATCCCCACCGGTCCGTCAGGCAGAAGAATGACGTGAAGGGACCGCGTAAGCGGCGCGAGGACCCCCCGCCCCTGAGCGGCACCAGACTGCGTTATCACCAGTCGATGCCGCCAGTAAAATGGTGTGCATTTATTTTAACCGCCACAGCGATGCAATTAACCGGCAATGAACAAACATTCGCCTTAAACATAAATAATGCTCAACTGGATTATCAGGAAATTTGCCTTAAATAATATGATTTCGGAACTCGATAGCGCGAGATTTTAAGACCTCTGACACAACACCATGATTAAAGACAATTTTATCCGCTTTCTGAATTGCGTTTAGCGCTGGCTATTTTCCTGCCTTAAGACAAATTTCGCCGATCACATCAGTTATTTTTCTAATTCTGGTAGCACCTACTTTTCATCTCAGCATGACGTGCTATTAATTCGGACTTTTCTTAAAAGGAGTTTTCGAGATGACGCTGACCAAACCATTATTACTGTTAAGTATTCTTTCCCCTCTGGTCCTGACGGGCTGTCAGAGCAACGCCGACAGCTATGCGGCAAACGTCTACGACACCACGCAGCTCAACAACAAACAAGAAACCAAGACCGTTAATATCATCTCTATCCTGCCTGCCAAAGTGGCGGTGGATAACACCCGCAATAAGCAAGCGGCGCAGACCTTCGGCGCCATCCTCGGCGCGGTGGCGGGCGGCGTCGCCGGCCATAACGTCGGCACCGGTTCTGGCCTCGGCACGACCGCAGGCGCGGTGGGCGGCGGCGCGGTCGGCGCGGCGGCAGGTTCGCTGGTCAGCGATAAAACCCTGGTGGACGGCGTGTCGCTGACCTACAAAGAGGGCACCAAAGTCTTTACCTCGACCCAGGTTGGGCGCACCTGCGACTTTACCTCGGGTCTGGCCGTGGTGATCTCGACCAAAAATAACGAAACGCGCATCCAGCCGAACACGGCCTGTCCGAAGAAAGCCTGAGGAGGATAGGTGAAATCTGTTATCACTTTCCTCTCGCTGGTGACCTTTAGCCTGACGGCGACGCTCAGCGCCGAAGCCGCGTCGTTGCAGGATCAGCTTGCCGCCGTGGCGGCGGCCGAGAACGCCGGCAAAGCGCAGGAGCAATCGCAGGAGGATGCGCGTCAGGCGAGGTTCGACCGCGAGGCGCGTGAAGAGCACGCGCGCCGCGCCAGAATCGCCGCCGCCAGCGCGGAACGTCAGCGTCAGCGCGACGCCGCCGCCTCGGCGGAAAAATCGCGCGTGCTGGCAGAGCATCAGGCCGACAAGAAGCGCGATCAAAGCTATGAGGATGAGCTGCGCCAGCTGGAGCTGGAGCAGCGCAAGCTGGCGCTGAAGCGCGAAGCAGCACGGGTGGCGCGCGAAGATGAGTATATCGATCAGGATCTGAAATCGCGCGCCGCGCGCACCGACGTGGTCCAGTCGGAAGCGGATGCGACGCGCAACCTGTCGCAGGGCGGACGCGATTTGCTGCAGAGCGAAGGCAAAGCGCGGGAGAAAAAGGCCGGCAGCTGGTTTAACTGAGGCCTTGTTCTGCCCGTCGGTTAAGGCTGATGCGCCGTCTCGACCGGCGCATCGCTCGGCGGCGGCAGGAAGATATGATCGAGGATCTCGCGCATCACCGGCGCGGCGGTTACCCCTTCGTTGCCGCCGTTCTCCAGAATCAGCGCCACCGCCACCTTCGGATCGTTAAAGGGCGCAAACGCGGTATAGAAGATATGGTCGCGCAGGCGCACCGGGATCATCTTCGCGTTGTAGGTCTGGTTCTGCTTGAGGCTGAACACCTGCGAGGTGCCGCTCTTGGCCGCAATGCCATAGGGTGCGGTATGGAAATATTTATAGCCGGTGCCGTTCGGCGCATTCGCCATGCCGAACATCGCCCGGCGCACCAGCGCCCAGTAAGGCGAACGCGCGTCGCCAATCTGCGGCTGAGGCAGCGACGGCTGATACATCTCCACCGATTTGCCGCGTTCGGCTTTCGCCAGCAGATGCGGCGCGATCACCTTGCCGTTGTTGATCAGCGCCACCATCGCCTTCACCATCTGAATCGGCGTGGCGATCCAGTAGCCCTGGCCGATGCCTACCGACACCGTGTCGCCCTGATACCACCCCTTCTTATGCACTTTCAGCTTCCAGTCGCGGCTCGGCAGCAGACCGTTGTACTCCTCGTTAAGATCGATGCCGGTCGATTTGCCGTAGCCGAACTGGCTAAGCATGCTGTGAATACGATCGATGCCCATCATAAAAGCTACCTGATAAAAGAAGGTGTCGGCCGACTCTTCAATCGCTTTGGTGACGTCGAGCATGCCGTGGCCGCTTTTTTTCCAGTCGCGGTAGCGGCGATCGGTGCCCGGCAGCGTCCAGGTGGGCGCACCGAAGAAGCTGGTCTGCGGCGTAATAACGCCGGTCAGCAGCGCCGACATCGCCATATAGGGTTTTACCGTCGACGCGGGCGGATAGAGTCCCTGGGTGACGCGGTTGATCAGCGGCAGGTTCTTGTCCTGCAGCAGCGTTTTGTAGGCCTGGTAGCTGATGCCCTTCACGAAGGGATTGGGATCGTAGCTGGGGCTGGAGACCATCGCCAGCACCGAGCCGTCGTGCGGATCCTCCACCAGCACCGCGGCGCGCTGCCCGGCCAGCAGGCTTTCAACGTACTGCTGTAAATGAAGATCGATGGTCAGGGTAATGTTTTTACCCGCCACCGGCGGCACCTCTTTCAGCACGCGCACGATGCGGCCGTGGTTGTCTACTTCCACTTCCTGATAGCCCGGCTTGCCGTGCAGCAGCGACTCGTAATACCCCTCAATGCCCTGCTTGCCGATGTTGTGATCGGCGGCGTAGTTCTCGGCGATGCCGGCGGCGTTGAGGCGCTTATAGTCGTTATCGTTGATTTTAGAGACGTAGCCGACCACGTGCGCCAGATCCGCGCCGTAGGGGTATTCGCGATCCTGATAGGTGTCGATGCTGACGCCGGTAAAGCGGTACTGGTTGACCGAGAAGCGCGCCACCTGCTCGTCGGTCAGCTCCTCTTTCAGCACCACCGGCTTGTAGCGGCTGTTCTGCTTCAGGGTGCGGGTAAAGGTGTCGATCTCCTCCGGCGTCAGATCGACAATCGGCGTCAGCGCCTTCAGCGTCGCCTGCATATCGTCGATTTTATACGGCGTGAGCATAATGTCGTACCAGGTGACGTTATGCACCAGCGGAATGCCGTTGCGATCGTAGATCAGCCCGCGCGTCGGCGCGATGGGGATCATTTTGATGTCGTTCTGGTTAGATCGCGTCTGGTAGTAGCCGTGATCGCGCACCTGCAGACGATAGAGATTGACGCCGAGGATAATGAAACAGGTCACGACCAGCGCGAAGGCGACCAGCGCACGGCGCGCGAAGAGCTTTTCTTCAGCTTCGAAATTGCGGAAATTCATTAGGCGGCATTGGCAGATGAGTTATTTTTTGTAGTCGCGCTAATGATAGGCAGCTAAAAGAGCAGCACCAGCGGGAAGATGCACAGGAGTCGAGAAAAGTGTGTCATTTGGTGAGAATGTTACGAACGTAACGGGATGTTCCCCGCGCCGACCGGCACGGGGAACAGGCAGTCGCAGGCTTAGTCGCCCAGCAGCACCGACTCCAGCGCGATCTTAATCATATCGTTGAAGGTGGTCTGACGCTCGGCAGAGGTGGTCTGCTCATGGGTGCGGATATGGTCCGACACGGTGCAGATGGTCAGCGCCTTCGCGCCGAACTCCGCCGCCACGCCGTAGATGCCCGCCGCTTCCATCTCCACGCCGAGGATGCCGTACTTCTCCATCACGTCGAACATCTGCGGATCCGGGGTATAGAACAGATCGGCAGAGAAGATGTTGCCGACGCGCGCGTCTACGCCCAGCGCTTTGGCCGCGTCAACCGCGTTGCGCACCATATCGAAGTCGGCGATCGCCGCGAAGTCGTGATCTTTAAAGCGCATGCGGTTGACTTTAGAGTCGGTGCAGGCGCCCATGCCGATCACGATGTCACGCAGCTTCACGTCCGGGCGCACCGCGCCGCAGGAGCCGACGCGGATGATTTTCTTCACGCCGAAGTCGGTGATCAGCTCTTTGGTGTAGATCGAGCAGGACGGGATGCCCATGCCGTGACCCATCACGGAGATTTTGCGGCCTTTATAGGTGCCGGTGTAGCCCAGCATGCCGCGCACGTTGTTCACTTCAACCGGGTTTTCCAGAAAGGTTTCCGCGATGTGCTTTGCGCGCAGCGGGTCGCCCGGCATCAGTACCACGTCGGCGAAGTCGCCCATTTCTGCATTAATGTGAGGAGTTGCCATGATGATTTGTCCTTTTTAAATTCAGCGGCTCTGTTTACAGCATGCTCTTGCCGTAGTCCATATCGGACAGGCCAAAATAGTGCGCGATCGTCTGCCCGATGTCCGCGAAGGTCTCGCGGTAGCCCAGCGAGCCGGGTTTCACTTTCGGGCCGTAGATCAGAATCGGAATATGCTCGCGCGTGTGCTCGGTGCCCTGCCAGGTCGGGTCGCAGCCGTGGTCGGCGGTGAGGATCAGAATGTCATCCTCTTTCACCAGCGCCATCAGCTCTGGCAGACGGCGGTCGAACAGCTCCAGCCCGCCCGCATAGCCGGCGACGTCGCGACGGTGACCCCAGGTGGAGTCGAAATCGACGAAGTTGGTAAAGACGATCGACTGGTCGGGCGCCTGTTTCATCTGCTCGATGGTGGCGTCGAACAGCGCGTCCAGGCCGGTGGCTTTCACCTTCTGCGTGATGCCCTGCTGAGCGTAGATGTCAGCGATTTTACCCACTGAAATCACTTCGCCGCCCTTTTCGTCCACCAGCTTTTTCAGCATGGTCGGCGAAGGCGGTTCCACCGCCAGGTCGTGACGGTTGCCGGTGCGCTCGAAGTGGCCCGCTTTGTCGCCGACAAACGGGCGCGCGATAACGCGGCCGATATTGTAGCCGCCTTCGGTCAGCTCTTCACGGGCGATTTCACACAGTTCATAGAGGCGCTCAAGGCCGAAAGTCTCTTCGTGACAGGCAATCTGGAACACCGAGTCCGCCGAGGTGTAGAAAATCGGCTTGCCGGTTTTCATATGCTCTTCGCCCAGCTGGTCGAGGATCACCGTGCCGGAAGAGTGGCAGTTGCCGAGATAGCCCGGCAGATCGGCGCGTTCCACCAGCTTGTCGAGCAGTTCCTGCGGAAAGCTGTTCTCTTTGTCGCTGAAGTAGCCCCAGTCGAACAGCACCGGCACGCCGGCGATTTCCCAGTGGCCGGACGGGGTGTCTTTGCCGGAGGAGATTTCGCTGGCGTAGGCGTAGGCGCCGGTGATCTCTGCATTGGGATCGAGGCCCAGCGGAAAGCGGCCGGTGGAAAGCTCGGCGGCTTTGCCGAGGCCGAGCGCGGTGAGGTTCGGCAGATGCAGCGGGCCTTTACGGCCTTTGTCCGCTTCGCCGTTAAAGCACGCTTCGGCGATGTGGCCCAGCGTGTCCGATCCTGCGTCGCCGAATTTTTCGGCGTCTTTGCTTGAGCCGATCCCAAAGGAATCGAGCACCATAATAAAAGCACGTTTCATGCAAGTCTCCTGCGCCTGCGCGCGTGACAAGTCAAAAAAAAGCGATCAGATCAGTATACCCGAATGGCTGCCTGACGGCAGCATAAAGCCGCAGATTTGCGGCTTCGTCACGTCAGATATGGCCGCGGATAACAGGGCCCGATCGCCGGGACGCATCCCTGCCCGCTCGGCCCGTGCCATATTATCCGCTGTTCAGGCTTAGCCGTCGCTGGCGGTGACCCGGCGATAAACCACTGGCGTCGTCTCTGGCGCGCTGTCGCTCAGCGTCACCGCCGCTTTCACCGCTGCGGCCGCCTGCTGCCAGCTCGCCTCGCTGCTGGCGTGCACCATCGCCAGCGGGCGCTGCGCGTCGGCGCGTTCCCCCAGGGTGATCATATCGCTCATGCCCACGCTGTAGTCGATGCTGTCGCTGGCGCGCTGACGCCCGCCGCCCATCGCCACCACCGCCATCCCTAGCGCGCGTGTGTCCATGCTGCTGACGATGCCGGGACGATCGGCGTAGACCGCTTTGCTGAGCATCGGCTGGGGCAGATAAGCGTCGTGGCGCTCGACAAAATCGACCGGGCCGCCCTGCGCGGCGACCATGCGCGCGAACACCTCCGCCGCCTGGCCGCTGTCCAGCACCTGCAGCAGCTTGCCGCGCGCCTCTTCTTCGCTGGCCGCCAGTTTGCCGGAGATCAGCATCTCGCTGCACAGCGCCAGGGTCACCTCCAGCAGGCGCGGGTTGCGCTCTGCGCCGGTGAGAAAGCGCACCGCTTCGCGCACTTCCAGCGCGTTGCCCGCGCTGGAGGCGAGCACCTGATTCATATCGGTGAGCAGCGCGGTGGTGGTGCAGCCCGCGCCGTTCGCCACGCCGACAATCGCCTGCGCCAGATCGTGCGACGCCTCGAAGGTGGGCATAAAGGCGCCGGAGCCGACCTTGACGTCCATCACCAGCGCGTCCAGCCCTTCCGCCAGCTTTTTCGCCAGAATCGAGGCGGTGATCAGCGGGATAGAGTCCACGGTGGCGGTGATATCGCGCGTGGCGTAGAAGCGCTTGTCCGCCGGCGCCAGCGAGCTGGTCTGGCCGATGATCGCCACGCCGACCTGTTTGATGATCTGACGAAAACGATCGTCGTCCGGGAAGATGTCGAAGCCGGGGATCGCCTCTAGCTTGTCCAGCGTGCCGCCGGTATGGCCGAGGCCGCGCCCCGAGATCATCGGCACATAGCCGCCGCAGGCGGCCACCATCGGACCCAGCATCAGCGAGGTCACGTCCCCGACGCCGCCCGTCGAATGTTTATCGACCACCGGCCCGTTGAGGTTGAGCGACCGCCAGTTGAGCACGGTGCCGGAGTCGCGCATCGCCATGGTCAGCGCCACGCGCTCCGGCAGCGACATATCGTGAAAAAAGATGGTCATCGCCAGCGCGGCAATCTGGCCTTCCGACACGCTGTTGTCGCGCACGCCGTTGATAAAGAAGCGGATTTCCTCTTCACTCAGCGCCTGGCCGTCACGTTTTTTACGGATAATTTCTTGCGGCAGAAACACAATCGCCCCCATGATCAGGGTTGAGATGAGAATGGCGGCCAGCGGCCGCCGTCACGCAATCAGTAGCCGGCTTTGCTGCTGGCGGTCTGATGACCCAGCGCGTTCAGCAGGCTGGCTAACAGGCTGGAGGCGCCAAAGCGGAAGTGGCGCGCGTCGGCCCAGCCTTCGCCGAGGATGTCGTCCGCCAGCTTGAGGTAGAGCGCCGCGTCTTCCGCGCTGCGCACGCCGCCGGCCGGTTTAAAGCCGACCTGCTCTTTCACGCCTTTATCGCGGATCACGCTCATCATGATCTGCGCCACTTCCGGCGTGGCGTTGACCGGCACCTTGCCGGTGGAGGTTTTGATAAAGTCCGCGCCTGCGTCGATGGCGATCTCAGAGGCCTGGCGGATCAGCGCTTCCTCTTTCAGCTCGCCGCTTTCGATAATCACCTTCAGCAGCACGTCAGCCTGAGCGCACGCCTCTTTACAGGCTTTCACCAGATCGAAGCCGATCTGGGCGTTGCCGGCGATCAGCGCGCGATAGGGAAACACCACGTCGACTTCATCCGCGCCGTAGGCGATGGCCGCGCGGGTTTCCGCCAGCGCGATGTCGATGTCGTCGTTGCCGTGCGGGAAGTTGGTCACGGTAGCGATACGGATCTCAGGCGTGCCCTGCTCCCGCAGCGCTTTGCGCGCCACCGGAATAAAGCGCGGATAGATGCAGATGGCGGCGGTGTTGCCCGCAGGCGATTTCGCCTGGCGGCAGAGGGCGATCACTTTTTCATCGGTGTCGTCTTCGTTCAGGGTGGTCAGATCCATCAGGTGCAGCGCGCGCTGCGCCGCAGCGGTAATGTCAGTCATAGTGTTCTCCAGATAACAAACAGGCGCGAAAGCGCCGGCTGAATGTGATAATTCTAACAATTCAAGCGGCTGGCGAATGTGTTATCCGTCACACCGCTATCAGCAACAGAAAGCGATGGCGTTATTATAACGCAGAGAGGCGCAATGTTACTATTATCACATTGAGAGAAGATTACGCAGGCAGGTTGAACAGCGCGCACGTGTTGCGCCACAGCGCCTCGGCGATCGCCTGCGGCGACTCCGGGCGCAGCTCGCACAAGGTTTGCCACACCAGACACGCCCGCTCCGGCCGGTTCGGCTCGCCCTGGAAGCCGTGCAGCGGCATATCAGGCGCGTCGGTTTCAAGCAGCAGCGCCTCCAGCGGCAGCTGCGCCAGGGTGTTGCGGGTTTTGCTGGCGCGCGCGTAGGTGATGGTGCCGCCGACGCCGATGGCGTAGCCGAGTTTGATAAAGGCCTGCGCCTGCTGCAGGCTGCCGGCGAAGCCGTGCACTACGCCGCGGCGCGGCAGGTCGTGACGGCGCAGATGCAGCGCCAGCTTATCGTGGGTGCGGCGCGAATGGAGGATCACCGGCAGGTCGTACTGCTTCGCCAGCCGCAGCTGCGCGTCGAACAAAAATTCCTGACGCGCAAACTGCGGGTTCTCCATATAGAGGTCGAGGCCGATCTCGCCTATCGCCGCAAGCTTTGCTGGCTGCCTCTGCAGCCAGCTCTCCAGCTGATCGAGATGCGCGTCCTCGTGTTGATCGATAGCGATGGGATGCAGGCCGAGCGCCGCGTAAAGTGCGGGATGCTGCGCCGCCAGCGCCACAATGCGCGCAAAGCGGCTGGCGTCCACCGCCGGTACGATAATGCGCTCGACGCCCGCCTCGGCGGCGCGCGCGATGCTCTTTTCCTCATCGCCGGCAAAAGGCGGGAAATCGAAATGGCAGTGGGTGTCAGTAAATCTCATGCCAGCGACCCTTCATCATAGTCTGCGTCGTTGCCTGCGACCGGCGGCGTCATGATCGGCCGGTTGTCGGGCGCGTTGGCGACCGGCGCCGGCGGCGTGACGGTGGTATAGCGCACGAACGGCTCGGCGTCGCTGAGCCACTGTCCCAGCGTCGCCAGGAAGTAGCGGCCGCAGCGCCGCCCCAGATGGTAGTCCTGATTCAGCGACGCGACGCGGCTGCCGAGCGCCATGCTCGCCAGCACGTGCGGCGGATAGATTTCAATGATACGCAGGTCGTCTGGCGGCTGCTCGATAAACTGCTGGATCTCGCGGTAGCTCGCTTCGTGATGATGCAGGATGTTGATCATCGGCTGCAGCGCGCTGGCGCTCAGCCAGCGCTCCATGCGCTTCATCCATTTTGGCGTATAAAACATCTGCGACGGCACGGTGCGGATCACCACGATGGTATCGGCGCCGCGCCGCGCCGCCTCGCGCACCGGGATGGCGTCGCTGATGCCGCCGTCAAGATAGCTAATGCCCTCCAGGTCGACCCCGAGCCGGTAAAAGCCGGGAATGGCGCTGGAGGCTTTGATGAGATCGTGCCAGTTGGCGCTGGTCGGCGCAAAATAGCCGGGCGTGTAGTCGTCGCTGCGGCAGGCGCACATATAGAACTCGCGGCCGCTGTCGAACAGCAGCTTGCCGCTCTCCAGCGACAGCGGCAGTTCGCGCCGCGTCACGTCGATAAGCCAGTCGAGATCGATCAGGTTGCCGCCGCGCACGAAGCGCAGCGGATCGAAAAAGAGTTTGCTGGTGGTGTAGCGCGTGATAACGCGACGCGCGTAGCCCTGCTGGCCGCAGACAAAGGCAGAGAGATTTTGCGCCCCGGCCGAGGTGCCGATAAAGAGATCGAAGGGATTGAATTTCGCCCGCTGGAACTCGTCCAGCACGCCTGCGGTAAAGATGCCGCGCTGTCCGCCGCCTTCGCAGACCAGAGCGATTTTACGCGCTTTAAAAGGGGAAAGGGCTAAGGGCTCAATCGCGCCCAGCGTAACGGGGATCCGAATACCCACTTCTGTTCCTCAGAAAGGGTTCAGAGGTCTGCTGTTGCGTTTATCCGTTTGAATTCAGCAGCATCCCGGAGAACCAGCCATGTTGTCTCCTGACCCGCCGCCAGACTAGCTGGCGGCTGCCGCCGCGCGTGATGCGTTTTCCTTTACGCTGCGCGGCGGCTGGCTGGTCTCCGCTTTATGCATGCTCGTTGCAAAAATCAGAATGACTCAACCGGTCAGGGTCGTTTGCGGCCGGTAAACAGGCTCACGAGGAACAGAATAATACCAACAACGAAGACAACTTTAGCCGCCCATGCTGCCGTACCGGCGAGGCCGCCAAATCCTAACGCCGCCGCGATCAGTGCAATTACCAGAAAAATAATACCCCAACGAAACATAAGCCTCTCCTTACCTTAGTGAAATCGAACTGCTCGTTTCTTTCCCATTTTGGGTTTTGTTTTGTCAGTACGGCGTCACGCGGACGCCGCGCTCACGACGTTAAGACTTCACGGTCAGGTCATTCTTAACGCTTTTAACGCCTTCAATGGCTTTCGCGATGCTTTCAGCGCGATCCGACTGCGCTTTAGTCGCGACGGTTCCTGAGAGCTGAACAACGCCGTCGGTGGTTTCTACCTTGACGTTACGCGACGGGACGATGTCATCGGCTAACAGTTTAGCTTTAATTTCGCTCGTCGTTGCCGCATCTCCGGCATATCCTTTCAAACTTTGTGATTTGCTGTCTTTAACGTGCAGTTTGTCGCTGACGGATTTCACACCTTCCACGTTTTTCACCACGGCGACGGCTTTTTCAGCCTGATCCTGCGAGGCGACAAAACCGCTCAGAGTCACTACGCCATCGTGCGTTTTCACGGAGATATCCGTACTTTTTATCGCTTCGTCATCCACCAGAGCCGCTTTGGCTTTTGCGGTGACGGCGCTGTCATCCATAAATCCATCGACTTTTTTCATAGAACTATTGATTTTCGCACCGGCGTTGTCCGCACTCTGCTGCGCTTTCTGCGTCATTGAGTCGTCAGCCAGGGCGCTGCCGCTTAACAGGGCGGAACCAACCATTACCGCCATCAGCGTTTGGGCAATCTTAGTCTTATTCATCGATATCTTCCTTCTGTCAGTGAGCTCACCCACAACCGTGGGCGCAACAGCAGCAAACGGCGCTGCTGCATCGTTGGACGTAAGGGAGAAGCAACTTCTCTTTTGCCGTCCGACAGAATAATCATAGCTGGTGTTTGGCGTTTTGCCTGAATAACTGGTTGATCGCACGCCAGTTAAAAGAAAAAGCAGAGTTTTTAGGAAGAGTCTGGAGGGGAGGAACAGGGCCAGCCAAAGCTGGGCGGCCCTGTTGCAGTGCAGATTAATGCTCGCGGGTTTTACGGAAGATCACGTCAGGATAGCGCTCCTGGGTGATATTCAGGTTAACCATGGTCGGTGCGATGTAGGTCAGGTTATCGCCGCCGTCGAGCGCGAGGTTGATCTCGTTTTTACGCTGGAACTCGTCGAATTTCTTCGCATCGCTGCATTCGACCCAGCGCGCCGTCGAAACGTTGATCGCTTCGTAGATCGCCTCGACGTTATATTCGCTCTTAAGACGCGCCACCACCACGTCGAACTGCAGCACGCCGACCGCGCCGACAATCAGATCGTTGTTGTGCACCGGACGGAACACCTGCACGGCGCCCTCTTCCGACAGCTGCACCAGCCCTTTCAGCAGCTGCTTCTGCTTGAGCGGATCGCGCAGGCGAATGCGGCGGAACAGCTCAGGGGCGAAGTTCGGAATGCCGGTGAACTTCATGTTCTCGCCCTGGGTGAAGGTGTCGCCGATCTGGATGGTGCCGTGGTTGTGCAGGCCGATGATGTCGCCAGGCCAGGCCTCTTCCACGTGCGAGCGGTCGCCCGCCATAAAGGTCAGCGCGTCGGAGATCACCACATCTTTGCCGGTGCGCACCTGACGCAGCTTCATGCCCTTTTCATATTTACCGGAGACGACGCGCATAAAGGCGACGCGGTCGCGGTGTTTCGGGTCCATGTTGGCCTGAATCTTAAACACGAAGCCGGTGAACTTCTCTTCCTCTGCGGTGACGACACGCGCGTCAGTTGCGCGCGGCATCGGCGCGGGCGCCCAGGAGACCAGGCCGTCGAGCATATGGTCGACGCCGAAGTTGCCCAGCGCGGTGCCAAAGAAGACCGGCGTGATCTCGCCGCTCAGGAACAGCTCCTGATCGAATTCGTGCGACGCGCCTTTTACCAGTTCCAGCTCTTCGCGCAGCTGCGCCGCCAGCTCTTCGCCGACCGCGCTGTCCAGCTCCGGATTATCCAGCCCTTTGACGATGCGCACTTCCTGAATGGTGTGGCCCTTGCCAGTCTGGTAGAGATAGGTTTCATCGTTGTAGAGGTGGTAAACCCCTTTGAACAGCTTGCCGCAGCCGATAGGCCAGGTGATGGGCGCGCAGGCGATTTTCAGCTCGCTTTCCACCTCATCCAGCAGCTCCATCGGATCGCGGATGTCGCGGTCGAGCTTGTTCATAAAGGTCAGGATCGGCGTGTCGCGCAGACGGGTGACTTCCATCAGCTTGCGGGTACGATCCTCGACGCCTTTCGCCGCGTCGATCACCATCAGGCAGCAGTCCACCGCCGTCAGGGTGCGGTAGGTATCTTCCGAGAAGTCTTCGTGTCCCGGCGTGTCGAGCAGGTTGACCAGGCTCTCGCGATAGGGGAACTGCATCACGGAGGTGGTAATAGAGATGCCGCGCTGCTTCTCCATCTCCATCCAGTCCGATTTAGCGTGCTGGCTCGAGCCGCGGCCTTTTACCGTACCGGCGGTCTGGATAGCCTGTCCGAACAGCAGTACTTTTTCAGTGATGGTGGTTTTACCAGCATCGGGGTGCGAAATAATGGCAAAGGTGCGGCGGCGCGCCACCTCTTGCATGAAATTAGACATGAGTGAGTTCTTCTCATCGAGGCAACGTCGCGTAAGGGGACGCTGCAGAGTAATCATGATGGCCGGAAATCCGGCAGGTAAACGGAGCCAGGGTGACGCAACGGCGTCAGAAGGCGGTGGTCGAGGCGCGTTCTACATTGGCGGCGATTCCGGTTACCTGGTCTTCGTTAAGGCGGCATAGCATACAATATTTTGCGCGCGGCGGCGAACAGGGGCAGGGAAAATTGTTGGCGCTGCCCGCCAGATGACGGGCAGCGTGCGGGATTTATCCCAGCACCTGTTTCACGCAGAATTGAAGATCTTCACGCCGATGGCCAGCGCGCTGAGATCGAAGTGCATATCGGGATGATGCAGTCCCGGCACCAGGTTGGTGCCCAGCCCCCAGAACCCCGCCTTCACGTTCGGGCGTTTTACTGGATAGTAGAAGAAGTCTTCGCTGCCGGGCGTGGTTTTCGCCTCCAGCAGCCCGTTGCCACCCAGCACCTCGGTAATGGCCGCGCGGATCACCGCCGTGGCCTCATCATGGATCTCCGCCGCCGGCATCTCTTTCAACACCACGACCTCGGCGCTGGCGCCCAGCGCCGCGACGCTGTGCTGGATCGCCTGGGTGACCTTCTCTTTCAGCGCCTCCATCGGCGCGTTCTCCTGCGAACGCAAATCCCACACCACGCGCGCCTGGTCAGGCACCGAGTTGGTGACGCCGGCGTCGCAGAGAAAACGCGTCGCCTTCACGCTCCAGTTCAGCCCCGGCGAAAGGTGGATCGCGTTAACGGCATTAACCGCCTGCACCGCCGCGTCCAGCGCGTTAACGCCGAGATGCGGTCGCGCGGCGTGCGCGGGTACGCCTTTAATGGTGGCTTCCAGCGTCGAGCAGGCGGAGTAGAGCACCGCAGGCGTCGCCTCGCCGACCACGCACTCTTTCAGCGGACGCAGATGGAAGCCGAGTATCATCTCCACGTCGTCCAGCGCACCGCCTTCCACCATCGCCAGCGCGCCGGCGCCCAGCTCTTCCGCCGGCTGAAACAGAATCTTCAGGCGGCCCTTTTTCACCGCACCTTCCGCCAGCAGCTCCTGCGCGGCGGTCAGCACCACGGAAGAGTGGCCGTCATGACCGCAGGTATGGCGCGCGCAGGCGACGCCGTCGATGATATGGCCGAGCGCGTCCATGTCGGCGCGCAGCGCCAGCACCGGGCCCGGCACGCCGCTGTCGATCTCCGCGACGATACCGGTGG
Source organism: Pantoea sp. Z09 (assembly GCF_022394795.1). Classification (NCBI taxonomy): domain Bacteria; kingdom Pseudomonadati; phylum Pseudomonadota; class Gammaproteobacteria; order Enterobacterales; family Erwiniaceae; genus Pantoea; species Pantoea sp. Z09. Next base: position 632,928 of record NZ_CP092373.1, on the reverse strand, counting down.
TCTGGTTGACGCCGCGCGTTACCTTCAGCCCCGCTTTCTCCAGCTGATCGGCGATATAGGCGGAGGTTTTAAACTCTTCAAACCCCAGTTCAGGAATTTCATGCAGGTAGTGGTAATGCTCTAACACCTTTGACACCGCTTCTCTCCTAAATAAAAAGACGCATAACGCACATCGCGATCGCCGCGTTGATGACGCTCACCAGCATCAGCAGCGGCCAGTATTTTTTCGGCACGTCGGCCACGCCCAGCAGGCGCCCCATGTATTGCAGCTGCGATCCCATCAGGAAAATCGCGGGCGCGAGAATGGTTACGTCCGCGCCGGTCAGCACCCCTTTGGTCAGCAGGCTTACCGCGACACCGGTGCCGGCAGAGGAGGAGAGCCAGGCGGTGAGCAGCTAATGGCTTCGCCCGGCAGGCCAAACAGCCCCATTACCGGCGCGAAAACCTGCCCCAGAAACGGCATAATGCCGAGCAGATTGAGCACTTCCGCCAGCACACAGGCCATCACCACGTTGGGCATCAGGTTATGAATAGCGATATGAAAACCTTTGCGCGCGCCGGTGACGAAAATATCAAAAGGATTTTGGCTGCTTTTTACCGTGCCGTTATTTTCCATGGGGGAAATCCTTCTTATAAACACTGTTTAACACACAACGCGTCAACGCCGCACCGACAAATGCGATGAAACTACGCAACGGGGAAACAAGAGGATCGCCACGCCGCAGGACAATAAGAAAATATGCGCCGCGCGCTGCGCTGGTGCGATGCCGAATCGCTCCAGGAATGATAATCGCTCGCATTCAATTAGCTAAATAATTCTATTTAAATCAACCAGATAAAACGTGTTTTTTCCGCAAAATGCTATCTTTCGCGCGGCGTTATGGTGCATAATTCACCACTTCTCACCTGTTTAATTATTCTCTCTTTTATAAAGGAATCGCCCATGCTTACTGCTGAGATGACCGCGCGTCTGAACGATCAACTTAACCTCGAATTTTTCTCCGCCAACCTCTATTTGCAGATGAGCGCATGGTGTAGCGATAAAGGTCTGGAAGGCGCAGCGGCGTTTCTGAAAGAGCACTCTCGCGAAGAGATGGAGCATATGCAGCGTCTGTTTGACTACCTGAGCGATACCGGCGCGATGCCGGTGCTGGGCACCATCGCCGCGCCGCCGGTCGCCTATAACTCGCTGCCCGAGCTGCTGGAGCAGGCGCTGGATCATGAGAAGCTGATCACGCGTAAAATCAACGAGCTGGCGCATGCAGCGATTACCTCGCTCGACTACTCCACCTTTAATTTCCTGCAGTGGTATGTGGCGGAGCAGCATGAAGAAGAGAAGCTGTTCAAAACCGTGCTGGATAAGCTGGCGCTGGTCGGCAATAAAGGCGAAGGCCTGTTCCTGATCGATAAAGATCTGGCGCGGATGAATGCGGAAAGCCACGGCGCTAATTAGTACCTCTGTTGCTGCCTTCAAAGACGTACAGACAGCTTAAAAAGTCAATAAGCGGGTGAGATGGCCCGAAGAGCAAAGCGTCCCGCGACAAGGATAAAAACGCCGGGAGCGTTTTTGAACAACGCAACGCGTTGGCCCGGTAACGGGCGCACCTCAAGGATGAGGTGCGTAATCGCGCGGGCCGAGCGAGCAAGGATGCGTAAAGCGTCTTTGCGATCGGGCCATCTCACCTGCTTTCGCACCTCGCCCGCAAACGTCTTTTCTTCGTTTTACAAGCTAAACCGCACGCCCTTCTCGCCGTTGATCCACAGCTCGCGCTGCTCGCCCGCAGGCAGCAACACCTCAATCTCACGCCAGGCCGGCTGATAGTCGCCGCGCTTCTCCAGCGTCAGCTCGAGACGATCGCTGCTGCCGATCAGCGTCCAGCGCATCCACAGCGCATTGCCCTGACGCCAGCCGTGACTCTCGCCGTCATCGTCGAAAAACTCGCCCTCGGTGCGCGCCTCGCCCGGCGCGGGCCACAGCTGCAGTTCGCGCACGCTGTCGAGCCGCGCGTCGGTGGTGGTTTCGCAGCGCCCCAGCGGAATGGCGGCGCCGGCGCGCGCCAGCAGCGGCAGCCGATCCAGCGGCGCCTCCAGCGTCACGGTCTGCCCGCCAGCCAGCCACTGGCCGCTGTGCCAGTCATACCAGCCGTGGGCATTGCGCGGCAGATAAACCGCGCGCACGCGGCTGCCCTCTTCCACCACGCTGGCCACCAGCAGATCGCGCCCCAGCAGAAAGTCGTCGCTTTCCCGCCAGGTCTCGCTGTCCTCTTCGTGATCGAGGAAGGTAGGACGCAGCATCGGCTCATCCTGCGCGCTCGCCTGCCACAGCAGCGTATAGAGATAGGGCATCAGACGGTAGCGCAAACGGATCGCCTCGCGGATCAGCGGCGTCACCTCTGGATACATCCAGGGCTCGTTCACGGTGTGATCGTCGTTCCAGGAGTGAATCGTAAAACGCGGATGCATTACGCCGTTCTGCACCCAGCGCACAAACAGCTCGGCGTCCGGCTTGTCGCCCGAAAAGCCGCCGACGTCGTGACCGACGTTAAACAGCCCGGACAGGCTCATGCCCAGCCCCATGCGGATGTTGTAGCGCAGCGTCTGCCAGCTGGTGCGGTTATCGCCACTCCAGGTCTGCACGTAGCGCTGCATCCCGGCGCAGCCGGAACGGGAGATGAGATAGGGCCGTTTTTCCGGCGCGAAACGCTGCTGCGCCTCCAGCGAGGCGCGCATCATCAGCAGCGGCATCACCGGACGGATATGCTTAATCGCAATGCTTTGTCCGAAACCGTGGCAGCGCGCTTCGCCGTCCCAGACCTCATATTCGTTGTTGTCGTTCCAGGTGGCGTCGATGCCCTTCTCCAGCAGCTGGGCGGTGACGTTCTCCTGCCACCAGCGCACCGCCTGCGGATGGGTAAAATCGAGATGCGATCCCTCATCGTCCCAGAACACCGAACGCTCCGGCCGATCCTGCTCTGAGTCGCGAATAAACAGCCCCTGCGCCGCCACTTCCTGATAGCGCGGATGATCCTGCAGCAGGCAGGGCTTGATATTGGCCGCCAGCTTCATGCCCGCCGCGTGGAACGCCTCGCTCATGGCGTTGGGATTCGGCACCTTGTCGTAGTTCCAGTTAAAGACATAGCGCTTGTTGTTGATGGAGGTGTAGCCCGAGGAGAGCTGGAACGAGTCGCAGGGGATCTCATGCTCGCGGCAGAGGCGAATAAAGCCCTGCAGCTGCTGCTGCGCGTCCGGCGCGTCGGTGTAGTGCATGGTTGAGCCGCTGTAGCCCAGGCTCCACTTCGGCTGAAAAATCGTGCGCCCGGTGAGGCGCACGAAAGCCTGGGTGACATCCAGCAGCTTTGGCCCCAGCATCAGGTAGTAGTCGAGATCGCCCGCCTCGGCGCGATAGCGGCGGTATGGCAGATGGTAGTTGTCCAGCTCGTTGCCGAGATCGAGCCAGCTGCTGCTCAGGTTGTCGTAGAACAGGCCGAAGCTGACGCCGTCGCGCTGCGTCAGGGTAAAGGGAATGTGCTTATAGAGCGGATCGGTGCTGGCGGCGTTATAGCCCATCGCGTCGAGGTTGCGCATCTCGAAGCGGCGACCGCTGCGGTTGAGATCGCCGCTCTTCTCGCCGAGACCGTAGACGCGATCCTCTGGCTGGCGGCGCTGATAGTGCTCCACGCCGTCGCCGTGCGCGTTAAGCAGATAGGCGCCGGTGTGGCGATCGGCCGCCAGCGGCCGCCACTCTCCCTGATGAAAATGGTCCCAGCTCAGGCAGAGCGGATGGTGCACCGTCACCCGCAGACGATCTGTGCTGACGCGCAGCTGGCTCGCCTCATGCTCCAGCTGAAACGCCGGCAGCCCAAATCCGTCGAGAGATTCACGATCGCGCCCTTCCCAGGGCACGTCGTCGCCCGGCGCGATGCTCCAGGTGCGGTTCAGCGCCAGCTCGCCGTCGCGCTTCAGCAGCACGCGCATCAGGCCCGACTCCAGCACATACAGGCGCAGCAGATGGCGGTTATCCACCTTCAGCTCGACAAAATGATCGGCGTGCTGACTCAGCGTCCAGTTCTTCAGGGTTTTCATTGCGGTGTCCTTATTGTTCAGCGCTGCGCTGACGACGTTCGGCGATAAACATCACCAGGAAAATCGCGCCCACCAGGTCGAAAAAGCCCATGGCGACGAACAGCGGGTTGAAACCGATGGTGTCGGCGGTGACGCCGATAATCAGGGAGAAGATAAAGCTGGCGATCCAGGCGCAGGAGCCGCGCATGCCGTTTACCGTCGCCATCTGGCGGCGATCGAAGCGCTCCACCACCAGCGCGCTGAGCATGCAGGAGATCACCTGATGGCCGAAGCCGCCGATCGAGATCAGCGCGATCGCCAGATAAGGATCTTTAACCAGGGTCATCAGCGCCAGCGAGATCATCAGCGCCGCGCCGGTGACCGAACTGGCGACGATAGAGTTGACGCGCGTCAGGCCGAACCACTTGACGTAGATTTTGGTGAGATAGCCGCTGGCGACGCTGCCGAGATCGGCGGCGAGAAACGGCAGCCAGGCGAACATCACAATCTGCTTGAGATCCATGCCGCGCTCGTTGGCCAGGTAGAGCGGCACCCAGAAGCTCAGCACCGCCCAGGCGGGCTCAGCGAGAAAGGCCGGAATGGCGATGCCGTAGAACTTTTTCTCTTTGCCGATGGTTTTCAGCGCCTGAAAGAACGGCAGCTTTTCACCCACCGCTTCGTTATCCTGGGTGATCCAGGCACGCTCCTCATCCGACAGGCGCGCATGTTTTTCCGGCGACTGATAGCCCCACCACCAGAGGCCGACCCACAGCAGCCCCAGCCCGCCGGTGAGCAGAAACGCGCCCTGCCAGCCGAACGAGATATGCGCCACGTAGATAATCGGCGGCGCCAGCATTGCGCCGACCGAGAAGCCAACACCCGCCCAGCCTGCGGCGACCGGCCGCTCTTTTTTCGGGAACCAGTCGCCGATCGCTTTGGCGTTGGCGGGCGTCGCCGCCGCTTCCGAAGCGCCCATCACAAAGCGCAGCAGCGCCAGATGCAGCCAGCTACCGGCGCCGGCGTGCAGTAAACAGGTCAGCGACCAGATCAGCGCGCAGATCAGGAAGCCCATCTTCAGGCCGATAACGTCGATCAGCCAGCCGCACAGCGGCTGAAACAGGGTATAGGCGAGCTGAAAGGCCGCCACCACCCAGGAATAATGCTCGGTGCTCATATTCAGGCTGGTTTTCAGCTCCGGCGCCAGAATGCCGAGCGAATTGCGCGTCACATAGTTCACCGTCACGCCCAGCAGAAACAGCCCCAGCATCCACCAGCGCAGATGTTTGATGGTGCGCACGGTGCGCGTGGCGACTGCAGGCCTGGTTGTTGATTCAAGGCTCATTTTTCAGCTCCTGTGCAGGCTTTTAAAGGCCAGGTTAATCCTTCACATCGCCCGTCGGCGTACTCCGTGTCTCTTCTTCGCACCCTAAAAAATCGCGAAACGTCGGTATAGCCACTTTTTTGCAAGTTTTTTCATGGCAAACTTTTCGGCGCGTTTAAAGCGGGTTACTTGCCTTATCTGACGCGATTCAGCATCTGATGAAAATTTTTTCATCAGCAGATTTGAAGGGGATCACAAAATGAAACAAAGGCTGAAAATAGGCGAAATCGCGGCGCTGAGCGGCGTCTCGATCAGCACCGTTTCGCGCGTGCTGGCGGGCAAGGCGAATACCCGCGCCAGCACGCGCGACAAGGTGCTGGCGGTGGCGCAGCAGCAGGGAGTGCTGGATAACCTGCACAGCGGCCGCCTGCTGTTAAATACCCTGATGGTGTTCGCGCCGGCGCGCGCCTTCGACGTACGCAGCGATATCTTTTACTACAAGGTGATTCAGGGCGTCGCGCAGGCGATCGCGCCGCACGAGGTGCGCCTGCGCTACTGCGCGCTGGAGGAGAATGAGAGCGACGCGGCGCTGTTTCTGGAGAAGATGCAGCAGACCGACGCCGCGCTGCTGGTGGGTATCGACGACAGCCATATTCATCAGCTGGCGGCGGAGATGAACAAACCCTGCGTGCTGATCAACGCACTGGATCGCCGCATGCGCCTGCCGTCGGTGTCGCCGCATCATCAGCTGATTGGCGAAAGCGCCGCGCGCTATCTGTTCGAGCAGGGACACCGGCAAATCCTGACGCTGCACTGCCTGCGCCGCTACACCATGGAGCAGCGGCTACAGGGAGTGCGCGACGCCTGGCACGCCATGAACCTGCGCTTCGACAGCCGCCAGCATCTGCTGACCCTCACCAGCTTCAGCCGTCTTGAGGCGGCGGAAAGGCTGAGCGAGTATCTGAAGCACTGCCCGCTTGCGCAGCGGCCGACGGCGATTCTGGCGAGCGGCGACTATATCGCCGCCGGCGCGGTGGAGGCGCTGCAGCGCGCCGGGCTGCGCGTGCCGCAGGATGTATCGGTGATGAGCATGGACGGCTTTAACCTCGCCGCCATCCACGATATTCCGCTGACTTCGGTACAGGTGCCGCGCGACGAGCTGGGCGCAGAGGCGGTGCGCATGGTGCAGAGCATGCGCCTGAATGCGCAGGCGCTGCCCGGCACGCTGCTGCTGCACGGCAAGCTGGTGGTGCGCGAATCGGTGCGGCGTATTCGCGACAACCTCAGCCACGCGCCGGTGCAGCAGCACGGCCTCTACGACTAAGCCGGATTATCCAGCGCCTTCAGGCGCAGCTCCGACGGCTGCGGGCGACCGAAGTAGTAGCCCTGGAACAGCGTACAGCCCTCTTCACGCAGCTTCGCGAACTGTTCACTGCTCTCGACCCCTTCCGCGGTGATCTGGATATCCAGACTGCGGCTCATGCCGGTGATGGCGCGGATGATCGCCAGCGCCTCGCGGCTGTCGCCCATATCGTTGATAAAGGACTTATCGATTTTGATCTTGTCGAACGGGAAGGATCGCAGGTAGCTGAGCGACGAGTAGCCGGTGCCGAAGTCGTCGAGCGCGATCTGCACGCCGAGTTTCTTCAGGCTCTCCAGGGTGCGGATATTGCCGAGGGAGTCGTCGAGCAGCACCGATTCGGTGATCTCCACCTCCAGCCGGCTCGGATCCAGCCCGGAATCGCGCAGCGCCGCCTCCACCACCGACACCAGTGAGCTGTTTTTAAACTGCAGCGGCGACAGGTTGACCGACACCGACTGCTTGCCTTCCCAGGTGGTCGCTTCGCGGCAGGCTTCATAGAGCGCATAGGCGCCGAGCATATGGATCAGCCCGCTCTCTTCCGCAATGGGAATAAAGTCGTTCGGCATAATCAGCCCTTTCACCGGATGGTGCCAGCGCATCAGCGCCTCGTAGCCGATAATCGACTGCACCGCTTCGCCGTCGGTGATTGGCTGATAGTAGAGCCGCAGCTGACGACCGCTTATCGCCTCGCGCAGATCGTTCTCTATTACGCGGCGGCTGCGCGCCACGTCGTCCATCGCCAGCGTGAAGTGCTCGTAGCGGTTGCGGCCGTTGCGTTTGGCCTCATAGAGCGCCATATCGGCGCAGCGCAGCAGCTGCTCCGGGGTATTGGTGATAGTGGCGCTCAGGGCGATGCCGACGCTGAGGCCGACGCTGAGATTGTGCCCTTCGATATTGACCGGCGGACGTATCGCTTCAATCAGCCGCTGGGCGACGATCGCCGCCTCCTCCGCATTGCTGATGGCGGGCAGCACGATAGCGAACTCGTCGCCGCCGATGCGCGCCAGGGTATCGCGATCGCGCAGCGTGCCGCGCAGCCGTTTGGCCACCGCGCGCAGCAGTTCGTCGCCGATCTGATGGCCGAGCGCGTCGTTCACGTTCTTGAAGTTGTCGAGATCGAGGCAGAGCGTGGCGGTCTGCCGGCCGCTCTGGCTGTCGTTGCGCAGCGCCTCGCTCAGCCGCTGGCGGAACAGAATACGGTTCGGCAGGCTGGTGAGGTTGTCGTGATGCGCCATATGGTGAATGCGCGCGTCGGCGGCGCGCTGGTCGGTGACATCCTCGACGATCAGCATAATGTAGTTCTGGCGCGCGTCCTGCCCGGCGATGGTGGTGGCGCGAGTATGCAGGATGCGTTCGCCGCTGGCGGTAAGCAGCAGCTGCTCGCGCTGGTGGATGCCCTCGCTGCGCAGCGCGATATCCGCCAGGCTGTTGAAATAGTCGCTGAGTTCAGCCGACATACACTCGTGCGGCCGCTTGTTGACCAGCAGCGCCTTCGCCACGCCGAACAGCTTCTCTGACCGATCGTTGACCAGCAGGATTTCGCGCGTGATGGCGTCTTCTACCACCACGCAAGAGGGAATATTGGCGATGATGTTGTCGAGAAATTTTGACAGCGCCGACATTTTCGCGCTCTGCGCTTCGGCCAGATCTTTGGCGCGCAGCAGCTTCTGCTCCTGCTCGCGGCGCTCGGTCACGTCGCGGGTGATCTTGGCGAAGCCGATCAGGCGTCCTTCATCATTGTGAATGGCGTCGATCACCACATGTGCCCAGAAGGCGCTGCCGTCTTTACGGTAGCGCCAGCCTTCATCTTCAAAGCGGCCGCTGGCCAGCGCAATCGCCAGGTTAGCGTCCGGGGTGCGCTGTAACCGCTCCTGCGAGCCGTAAAACACCGAGAAGTGCTCGCCGACGATCTCCTCGGCGAGGTAGCCCTTGGCGCGCTGCGCGCCGGCGTTCCAGTTCACCACGCAGCCGTTAATATCCAGCATATAGATAGCGTAATCGGTCACGCCCTCTACCAGCAGGCGGAAGCGCTGCTCGTGCTCGCGCTGCGCGCGCAGCAGCGCCTGCTGCTCGGTGCAGTCGCGGGTGATTTTGGCGTAGCCAATCAGCTTGCCACCGTCGTCGCGGATCGCATCGATGATCACGTGCGCCCAGAAGGCGCTGCCGTCTTTGCGATAGCGCCAGCCCTCATCCTCAAAGCGGCCGGTGCGAAACGCGGTTTGCAGGTTTTTTTCCGGAATATGCGCCTGGCGATCCTGCGCGCTGTAGAAGCGGGAGAAGTGCTGGCCGACAATCTCTTCCGCCACGTAGCCTTTGGCGCGCTGCGCGCCGGCGTTCCAGTTCACCACCAGCCCATCGTGATCCAGCATATAGATGGCGTAGTCGGTGACGCCCTCTACCAGCAGGCGGAAGCGCGCTTCCTGCTCGCGCTCTTTGCGCTGCTGCTCCTGCTGCTCCGTGCAGTCGCGGGTGATCTTGGCAAAGCCGATCAGTTCGCCGCTGTCGCCGCGGATGGCGTCAATTATCACATGCGCCCAGAAGGCGCTGCCGTCTTTGCGGTAGCGCCAGCCTTCGGTTTCAAAGCTGCCGGTGCGCGTGGCGATCTCCAGACCGCGCTGCGGCACGCCGTTCAGCCGATCCTGTTCGCTATAGAACAGCGAGAAATGTTTACCGACGATTTCATCTGGCGTATAGCCTTTTGCCCGCTGCGCCCCGGCGTTCCAGTTAGCGACGGTGCCGTCTGGCTTCAGCATATAGATGGCGTAGTCGATCACGCTCTGTACCAGTAACCGATACATAACATCAGCATTTTTATCCATTTTTATTAGCCTGTTGCTGCGCTGCTTAAAGTGGCCCCAAAAAAATTAAGAAATGTCTTAATACCGCTTCGACTACATCTGAAATGCCCTGTTTTGACAAGCATAAATGCGCTGAAAACGAAAGTTAGTAGGTAGGTTATCGGCAGTGGCGAGAAAATGTTCAGTTGTAAAGGTGACAAATAAAACGCGTTGTTTTAGCAGAGAAATAGTGACAGCCGCCCGCGATTGCGCTTAGCGGGCGGCTGATTTGATTTAAGCAGGGTAGTGATGAGTATCAGGCGCTTATATCAGCCCTTTCTGACGGAAAGTGAGCCGGGTGGCCTCGTTCAGGTCCATCGTTTTAAGCGCCGCAGGAGCAACCCAGGCCGTTTCCTGAAACTCTTCGTTGAACGTGATCGCTCTGTTGGCAGTAACGCAGTCGTATATCAGATAGATCATATAAATTTCTTCTTGTGAGCCATCTGCGTAGGTTTTCTTTCGTCTGTCATCGCGGAATGTCCAGGGTTGAATATGGGCGATCTCAAGGGCGTCGCCTAATTCTTCTCTGATTTCACGCCGCAACGCGTTTTCGATTGTTTCGCCAGGTTCCACACCCCCGCCTGGTAACGCCCATTGCCCCGGAAAAACGCCGCGATCTTTGGCCATTTTGCATAGCAAGTATTCGCCTTCATTTTGTATGACGGGACAAACGATTATTCTCTGACGCATTTTTTTCTCCTTATCATCAAAACTTCCTGGCAAATGTTTTCAAAAAACTCATCGACATCTTCTGGCTGCTGACAAATGAGTACGCGTTGGCGAAGATGCGCAGGAAGCTTATTTACAAAAAACTGATACTCGCTGTGCCATCCCTCTACCCAGCGTTGTTTTAATTCCTCTTTTGGAAATTCCTTCGGTCGCACCCCGCTCCTTTCATCGCTATTAAGATGAGATAAAGATTGCTCTGCAGAGTAATTAAAAAAAGCGATAAGATCAGGTTCCGGAAGATATGCATTAATACTATCCCAGAGTGTCATATAGGCGTAATGTTGTGCCTGGTTGATATGGTTTTCTTTCAACATGAAATTGATAAAAATATAATCCTCCAGGTGTGACCGCTCCATCACCAGATTAAAACCTTTATCAAGCCAGGATTTTATCATTAATGCACGCTGAACCATAAAATTTAGCTGAAGAAGAAATCCATACTTGGCTGTTTCATCGAATAAAAGAGGCAGGAGTGGATGATGGACGCTTTTTTCATCTATTGCGATAGTACAAGAGTCTTTTTCGTACAGGGCACTAGCCAGGCGACGTAAAAACGTGCTCTTTCCAACACCAGAATTACCAGAAAGGCAGATATAGAGGGGACTACGATTCAAATCTCCCTCTTTTTTATCAGCTGACCAGGGGTCCATATAAAGATACTCATATCTCATACTGTAAATTCCCTTTTATTCATCCACAAGCGATTATCTTCGCACTTACGCATAATTTCATCATTGCCACATATGGCGTTAATAATTTTATCTGATGGATCGTTCTGCATATTTCCTAACAGAGAATAATTCTCACCATCAGGAATAACAATATCGAAATTTGGCTCCATAACTACGTTAGCTTTATCTCTTTGTTCAAAAGTGGCCCAACTAATAGGCATACCTGGGTGTTTGCGTTCCAGAGTTGCCATCTTGTTCAAAAATAAATCAGACCTGATTTCTAGCTTCTCTCTTTTTTCTTTACCGACTCCTAATGGGCAAAATTGATAAAACCTCCATGCCTGTATTTTAAAAGGCAGATTTTCCACCCATTGAACAATATCATCCAATTTATTTATATTTGACTGAGAGACAACGGTAGTAAGTTTGATGTTTATTTTATTATTTGTTTCTGGCAGCCAGGTTAATATGTTTTTTACCACCCTATGTTGGTTGCTCATTTTTTCGCTGCGAATAGTGGTATTAACGAAACGATCAATGCCGTCAAGAGGAATCCCAACCCAATCAAGAACCGGATTAAGCCGCTCATGATCTATCATAAAGCGATGACCTACAGTAGACAGGTAAGTCATAAACCCTATCCGTTTTGCAGCTTCGATTAGACAAATATAGTCGGCTCTAGAGGTCGGCTCGCCTCCAGTGAAACCAATACGGCGGAAACCCATCTCATACATATACTGAATAACCTGAAGCATACTTGAGAGTGGTGAATCCTCTATGCCAGGGTTACGAAAACAAAGATCACAACCGAGATTGCAATGTGAGGTTATTCTAAAATCAATAACTAATTGACTGATATCCATAGCGTTCCTTGTCATTATGATTTGAAATAATTAACCATGCAGATAGTGTGGTTATAACAACAAAATACGCCATCAGAAAGCAAAGTCAATTGATTAATAAATGATCTACATTCTCTCTTTTAACGCAATCGTGACCTATTCCGTTGGCAACTGATGCACCGCAATATAGCGCTCATAGCGCGACGGCTTTAGCCGGGTTAAATCCACCAGCACCAGCCCGTCGATGCAGTGATTAAAATCGGGATCGCTGCCGAAATCGATAAACTGCACGCCGCCGGGCGCGCACAGCTCAGAATATTGCTTATAGAGCGTGGGGATGGCGCAGCCGAGATTGCTCAACAGCTGCTTGAGCCTGCGCAAATCTTCCTGATAGTCGTCGCCGCTGAACTGCGCCAGCACCTCCGGCAGCGAGGCGGGATAAGGCCGACGCGACGTCGCCAGCGGCAGTTCGGTGGGGAAATAGAGGCGGTAAAAAGCCACCAGCAGGTCGCGCGCCGCCAGCGGCATGCCGCCGGAGATCGAGACCGGCCCAAACAAGTAGCGCGTCTGCGGATAGCGCGCCAGATAAGCGCCAATGCCGAGCCAGAGATAATCGAGACCGCGCTTGCCCCAGTAGGCAGGCTGAATAAAACTGCGGCCCAGCTCGATGCTCTGCTGCAAAATCGGCATCATCCGCTCGTCGTAGTGGAACAGGCTGTGGCTGTAGAATCCTTCCAGCCCGCGTCGGGCGAGCTGCTCTTCGCCGGGAATAAAGCGGTAGGCGCCGACAATCTCCAGCTGCGCGTCGTCCCACAGGATCAGGTGATAGTAGTCGTCGTCGAAGTTATCCAGATCGCGACGGCGGCCGCTGCCCTCGCCCACGGCGCGAAGGGCGATTTCGCGCAGCCGTCCCAGTTCGCGCAGCAGCGGCACCCAGGTGGCGCCGTTGCGTCGCCACAGGTAGATCTGCTTGCCGTCGCCGGTGGTGCCGAGGTGCTCGCTGTCGCGCAGCGCCCGCTTCAGCTCGGCGCGATCCTCCGCGCGGGCGATCGCTTTCTCCGTCTGGAACAGGCCAGGACGCTGCTGGCCGATGCGATAGAGGTGCTTGCGCAGCCGCTTCGCCAGCGCTTTGCCCGGCGTATGGCCGTCATGCCAGTGCGCAAACGGGATCTGCGCGCCGATATGCAGTTTGATGCACGCGCCGCGCTGGCGGAACATTTCGCGCACCAGCATCAGCAGCGCCAGCGGCTGGGCGATCTTCGCCGCCGCGTAGAACAGCGCGCTGTTGCGGCCGTCGACAAATACCGGCAGCAGCGGCGCGCGGGCGCGCGCCGCCAGGCGCAGAAAGGTGTGATGCCAGCGGCCGTCGCGCACGCCCCGGCTGCCAAGGCGCGACACCTCGCCCGCCGGGAAAATAATCAGCACGCCGTCTCCGGCGAGATGCTGCTGCATACGTTCAAGCTGATGGCGACTGGTGCGGTTGCCCATATTGTCGACCGGCAGCATCAGCGCGTCGAGCGGCTCCAGCATCGTCAGCATGCGGTTGGCGACGATTTTGACATCGCGTCGCACCTGCGCCACCGCCGACAGCAGCGCCAGCCCATCAAGCGCGCCAAGCGGATGGTTGGCGACAATCACCACCGGCCCGCGCGGCGGGATCTGCTCCAGATCGCGCTCGCTCAGCTCGCAGCGCACGTCGAGGTGCTCTAGCATCTGCTCGACCATATCCAGCCCTTTCAGATGCGGATAGCGCGCGGCGAAGCGCTGAAACTCCTCTTCGCGCAGCGCCCAGCGCAGCGCACGACGCTGCCAGCCGGCGGGCTGCGCCTGCGGCCAGAAGCATTCGACAACCTGATCGACAGAAAACATAACGCGCCTTTTTTTCGACGATGATGATGCCAAAAATAAGGCGAGATGTTTTCAGTATGATGACGCAGCGCGGGTCAGAGATGGTCGGCGATCGGCGTCCAGATCTCGGTCAGCGCGCCCGCTTCGCCGGTGAAGGGATCGCGCGTCGGCAGCGGCACCTGCTTCACCTGCTGCTGGGCCGCCTGCAGTTTTGCCGGCTCGTCGCGGTTGGTCTCCGGCGAGAATCCCTCTGGATAGGCGCCGACCACCATAAAGTCCTCGCTGGCGTAGACCTGTTTATGGCCAACGCCCGCCGGGATCAGCACCGCATCGCCGGCGCGCAGCGTCACCATACGGCCGGTATCGCCGCCGAACAGCACCTCTGCCCAGCCCTGCGCCACGCCCAGCAGCTCATGGGTGTTTGGATGGTAATGGGTGTAGGGAAAAATGTCGTAGCGCCAGGCGGGTGGCCAGCCGTGGCGGGCAAAGGTCTGCTCGAACCAGCCGGCGAGATCGGGCTCCTCCTCCTCCGCGTCATCCGGCGCGACGCGCGGCCAGATGATCAGCGGCAGAGGATTATTCGGCACGCCACCCGAAGGGTTGGCGAGCATCAGATGCTGCGGATTATTCGACGATCCGGCAGCGAAAGTGCCTGCCGCGAAGGACATCAGCAACAACAGACTGGAAGAAGAGGCAGTCATACAGGTTCTCCGGTTAGCGTTCAGCTAAGTGTGGCAAAACCCGGCGCTGTTGCAATGTGCGCTGATCAGCAAATTCAACATAAAAGCATGATTTTGCTAACCAAACACAAATAACCTCGCAACAATTCTACGCGTTAACCCGGCGTTGCCTCGCAGATGCTGTGCGGCAGCGCCGCCTGGCGCTGCTCTTCCGCCTCCAGCGCGAAGTTGGGCAGCTCGGCGACCTTTTCCGGCGGCACCGGTTTGCCCAGCAGATAGCCCTGCAGCGTGTTGCAGCCTAAGCCGGTGAGGAAAGCCTGCTGCTCGGCGGTTTCTACCCCTTCCGCCACCACTTTGAGATCCAGCGACTGCGCCAGCGCGACGATAGCCGAGACGATGGTGGCGTCCTCGGTCTGATGCTGTAACTCATTGACGAAGGCACGATCGATTTTCAGTTCGCTGGCCGGCAGGCGCTTGAGATAGAGCAGGCTGGAGTAGCCGGTGCCGAAGTCGTCAATCGAGGCTTTTACCCCCAGCCGCGTCAGCTCGGTCAGGATGCGCACGCTCTCGTCGGGATCGCGCATTGCCGTGGTTTCTGTTACCTCCAGCGTCAGCAGCTCAGGCGGGATGTCGTGGGTCGCCAGCGCCTCAGTCACCGTCTCCACCAGATTGCTCTGTTCAAACTGCAGCGCCGACAGGTTCACCGCCACCGACCAGTTCAGATGCCCCTGCTGACGCCACTGATGCAGCTGGCGACACGCCTCATTAATCACCCAGCCGCCGATAGTGACGATCATGCCGGTCTTCTCCGCCAGCGGCAGAAAAACGTCGGGCGTCAGCAGGCCGCGCGTTGGATGCTGCCAGCGCAGCAGCGCCTCAAAGCCGATGATCGGCCCGCGCGGCGCGCAATATTTCGGCTGATAGAAGAGCCTTAACTCGTTGTTCTCCTGCGCGTGCCAGAGATCGTTGTTGAGCTGCAGCTGGGTCTGCGCCAGCGTATTCATCGACGGCTGGAAGAAGTTGTGCCCGTTGCGGCCGTTGTTTTTGGTGTGGTACATCGCTGCATCGGCGTTGAACATCAGCTCGCGCTCGTCGTTGCCGTCGCCGGGATAGACCGCGATGCCGATGCTCAGCGACACCATCAGCTCGTAGCGCGAGATCTCGAAGGGCCGCTCAATGGCTTTCACCAGCGTATCCGCGACCGTTGCGGCATCGTTGGGATCGTTGATCTCAATCAGCAGCACAAACTCGTCGCCGCCCATGCGCGCCAGCGTGTAGTAGCCCTTCATCTGCTCGCTCATGCGCTCGGTGACCGCGATCAGCAGGTTGTCGCCGACGTGATGGCCGAAGGCGTCGTTGACCGCCTTGAAGCCGTCGAGATCCATAAACATCAGCGCGAACTGGGTGCGCTCGCGGTTGGCCTTGTTGATCGCCTGCTCCAGACGATCCTCCAGCAGAATACGGTTCGGCAGACGCGTCAGGTTGTCGTGCAGCGCCAGCTGCGCCAGTTCGCGGTTCGCCTCCGCCAGCGACCGCGCCAGGATGGCGGTGCGCGCCTGCATGCGCGCGTCCAGCATCGACACCAGCAGCGTAATACCGAGGATCGCCAGCGTCACCACCGTGACCAGGATTGCCAGCCAGTTGCTGTTGACGCCCATCTGCATGGCGTGGCTGTGTGCCGGAAAGCTGGCCGCCGCCATGCCGGTATAGTGCATACCCGCGATGGCGAAGCCCATCACCACCGAGGCGCCGAGGCGCAGGACCGTGGTACGGCCGGTGGTGCCGTCGCGCAGGTTGAACGCCAGCCAGAGCGCCGCGCCCGACGCCACCAGCGCAATCACCACCGACACGGCGATCCAGCCCCAGTTCCAGCTGATGCCGGGCGAGAACATCAGTGCCGCCATGCCGGTGTAGTGCATCGCCGCCACGCCACTGCCCAGCACCAGCGCGCCGCCCAGCAGCTTTTTCAGCGGCAGATCGCCATGGCAGACCAGCCAGAGCGCGAAGATTGAGGCGACAACGGCGATCGCCATCGAGACGCCGGTCAGCGACGCGTCGTAGCTCATCACCATTTCCATAGTCATGGAGAGCATACCGATAAAGTGCATCGCCCAGATGCCAACGCCCATGGCGAAGCCGCCGCCAAACAGCCAGATCAGCGCGACTCTGCCGGTCGAGGTCGCGACGCGGCCCGCCATATCCAGCGCGGTAAAGGAGGCCAGCATTGCGACGAGGATCGACACAATGACGGTAAACGAATCGTATGAGGTCACTAACATAGTGAAGTTCCGTTAAAGCCCAAAACGCAGCTGTGGTGTTGTAATGAAAAAGTCACAGGGATGAATTATTTGCTCAGGTTATCGGCAAAAGGCAAAGGGTTATTAGCCAGCCACGATGAAAGCTTCCGATGTCTCTGAGCGTTAAAATCTATCGTCAGCTGACAATGAAGTCGCCGACGCGGTCGGCAGGGGTCGGTTTGCCCAGCAGATAGCCCTGCAGCGCGTCGAAACCGAGCCGCGTCAGCAGCGTTTGCTGCTCTTCCGTTTCCACCCCTTCCGCCACCATGCGCAGATTCAGCGTCTGCGCCAGCGCCAGCATCGCGCTGACCACGGTGGCGTCCTCGCTGTCGGCGCGCAGGCTGTTGATAAAGCTGCGGTCGATCTTCAGCTCGCTGGCGTCGAGGTGCTTGAGATGCAGCAGATTGGCGTAGCCGATGCCGAAGTTGTCGATCGCCACGCTTACCTGAATTTTTTGCAGCTCGCTGATGCGCTGCTGGCTGAACTGCGGATCGCGCATGGCGACGGTTTCGGCAATCTCCAGCGTCAGTGCGCCGCCCGGCAGCTGATGGCGCAGCAGCGCCTGGCGCACCGTTTCCAGCAGATCGCGCTGGTGAAACTGCAGCGCCGAGAGGTTGACGGAGACGGTCCAGTGCTCATGCCCGTCGCTGTGCCACTGTTTTAGCTGGCGGCAGGCTTCGTTGATCACCCAGTTGCCGAGGGCGACGATCTGGCCGGTTTTCTCCGCACGCGGCAGGAAGATATCGGGCATCAGCAGGCCGCGCGTGGGATGCTGCCAGCGCAGCAGCGCCTCAAAGCCGATCAGCTCGCTGCCGCTGGAGCGGAATTTCGGCTGATAGAACAGCCGCATCTCCTGGCGCTCCAGCGCCTGCCACAGATCGTTGGCCAGCGCCAGCTGATGCTGCGCGCTGGCGCTCATTGCCGGCTCGAACAGGCAGCAGCCGTTGCGGCCGCTGTATTTGACGTGGTACATCGCCGAATCGGCGTTGAACATCAGCTCCTGCTTGCTGCGGCCGTGCTGCGGCCAGAGGGCGACGCCAACGCTGAGCGAGACGCGCAGCAGATAACGCTCCAGCTCGAACGCGGCGTCGATCGCCCTGACCAGCCGCTGCGCCAGCGCCACGGTGCGCGCGCTGTCGTTGCCCGTTGTCAGCAGCACAAACTCGTCGCCGCCGAGGCGCGCCAGCAGCATGTCGTCGTCGAGCTGGCCGCGCAGGCGGTCGGCGACAGCAATCAGCAGGCGGTCGCCGACAAAGTGGCCCCAGGTGTCGTTGACCGCCTTAAAGCCGTCGAGATCCATATACATCAGGGCGAAGCCCGCGCCGTCGCGCGACGCCTGACGCAGCGCGGCGTCGAGGCGCTGTTCGAGCATCACGCGATTGGGCAGCGCCGTCAGGTTGTCGTGCATCGCCAGCTGATGCAGCTCCTGGTTCGCCTGTTTCAGGCGCTGCGCCAGCCGCGCCGCGCGCAGCTGCGCGTCCAGCATTGAGGCGAGCAGCGTAAAGCCGAGAATAGAGAGCGTCACCAGCGCCACCCACACCGCCAGCCCCTGACTGCTGACGCCCTGCGCCAGCGTCATGCTGTGGCGATCGAACTGCGCTGCCGCCATGCCGGTATAGTGCATGCCGGCGATGGCGACGCCCATCACCAGCGCCCCGAGCGCGCGCATCGTCAGAATATTTTTTTCGCTCTGACGCAGGTGGAACGCCAGCCAGAGCGCCGCGGCGGAGGCGAGATAAGCGATGGCGACGGAGAGCGCCACCAGCGACAGGCGCCAGTGCGGCGCGGGCGAGATCAGCAGCGCGCGCATGCCGATGTAGTGCATCGCCGCCACGCCGCTGCCGAGCATGGCGCTGCCGATCAGCCAGCGGCGTCGGCTAAAGCGTAAGCCGCCCTGAGTCTGGGCAAAGGCCAGCACGCAGGCACCGCAGGCCGCCAGCAGCGACAGCACCGTCAGGCCGCTGTCGTAATGCATCGGCATCATCATCGCCAGCATGCCGATAAAGTGCATTGCCCAGATGCCGATTCCCATCGCGACGCCGCCGACCATCAGCCATAAACGCGCCTGCCAGCCTTGCGATACCGCGACGCGCCCTGCCGTATCCAGCGCAGTAAACGCGGCAATAAAAGCGACGATCAGCGAAACGCCAACCAGAACGCTATCCCAGGTGACCAGCAGCATGTGAACTCCTCACACCCCGTCTGTCAGCAGGCGGGGTGTTGTCATCAACAACGATTTCAAACAACAACAGACGGATAAAATATCGGCCAGCCGTGCGGTTTATATTTTCAGGGCCGAATGCCGCCGTCCCGCTCGGGCGGGAGATAAGTAAGACCTTTCCTGGTCTGGCTGAAAAAAGCGTAACTATGTCTGATTAATGCATGAACATATCACTGTTAGCGAAGCGACGATAGAGGGCGAAATGTTACCCGCTTTGCTTTTTTTCATCTGACACAACATATTGGTATTACTGGTTTATCGACCGGATAAGCGAATTGATTAATGAAAAATTAACGTATCGCTTCACCGAGCCCTGCGCGCTGATCTATAGTAAGTAAAATTTATAAAAATCCCTTAGCCAAAAACTAAGAAGATTCTAAGAAGACAGGTAATTTCTGGCGCAGCCAGAGCTGCCACTGAGATATTTTGCTGGATTTGCTAATTGGTCACCGGGTGAAAAAGCACTGACTCTGGATAATCGGTAAGGATTGATTATGAAACTCAAGCTTTTTCTGTTTGCCGCTGCGGGACTGACCACCGTACTGCCTTCTCTGACTTTTGGCGCCACCACCACAGGGACCATTAATGCGACCCTGACGCTCACCACCGGTTGTCTGGTCAACGGCCAGTCCGCTACCACCGGCGTTAACTTCGGTACCCTGAACTTCGGTAGTAGCGCGGCGACGTTCGATACCCTGAACGCCACGCTGGTCGGCGCCTCCGGCAACGGCATCTACGTGCGCTGCACCACCGGTCAGACCTACAATGTGCAGGTCACCAGCAGCAACGCGGCGCCCGCCACCATCTTCGGCACCGTTTCTGGCCAGCCGCGCTACCTGATCCTCGGCTCCAACAATACGCAGGGGATCGCCTACACCCTCTACAGCGACGCGGCCTTTACCACCGCCATCGCCAACAACACCAATATCGCCGCCAGCGGCACCACCGATCCGACGCTGGGCACCAACTACGCCATCTACGGTCGCGTGGTGGGCGGCGGCTTTAATCCGCTGATCCCGGCCGGGACCTACACCGACACCATCAACGTCGCCGTGAATTACTGATCGCGCGGTCGGGAGCCTCTGGGTGGCAGTGCCGCGCGCGTTGCGCACGCTGATCTGCACGCTGCCCCTGCTGACAGGAAGTCTACACGCCTGGAGCCTGCCTACCAGCACGTTTCAGGTGTCCGCTTCCATCGTGGCGGGCTGCGTCGTCTCCGGTACCAATACCGGGGTCTTTGGCACGCTTGATTTCGGCTCGCAGTCGGGCGTCGCCAGCAGCAGCGTTAGCGCCAGCTTTGTGCAGAGCACCGCGATTACGCTCGCCTGCACGCCCGGCACTACGCTGAGCATGAGCATCAACGGCGGCGCTAACTACACCACCACGCGCAACCTGAAACACACCAGCAACACCAATACCCTGGCCTATTCCCTCTATTCCAACGCCAGCCGTACTACCGCGATCCCGGTCAACAGCGCCGTCGCGCTGAGCTACAGCAACGCCAATAACATCACTTTGCCGATTTACGGGTTGCTGCAACTGCCTGGGCCGACGCGCGCTGGCGTCTACACCGACACGCTGACCGTGACGCTGAGCTGGTAGCCGCATGCTTAAAGGAGAAATGTGATGATGCGCGCCCTGTTGTTCTTTATATCCCTGCTGGCGACCAGCGCCCAGGCGGCCAATTCGCTGATGATCTGGCCCATCGATCCCAGCATCAACCCGGATGAAAAAGCCAGCGAGCTGTGGCTGGAGAATCGCGGCAGCGTCACGACGCTGATGCAGGTGCGCATTTTTAGCTGGCAGCAGGTCGGCGGCCAGGAGCAGTACGCCACCCAGCAAAGCGTGGTCGCCAGCCCGCCGCTGGTGCGCATCGAGCCAGGGCAGAAACAGCTGGTGCGTCTGATCAAGCAGACGCCGCCCGGCGCGGGTCAGGAGCTGGCCTACCGCGTGGTGCTCGACGAGATCCCGACGCCGCGCACGCCTGGCGAAAACCAGGCGGGGCTTAATTTTCAGATGCGCTACTCGGTGCCGCTGTTTGTCTACGGCGACGGGCTGACGCGCGACACGGCGAAGCCCGATCTGAGCTGGCGGACGGTCGGCGAGGGCGGCAAATCCTGGCTGCTTATCGCCAATCGCGGCAGCGGCCATGCGCGCCTCAGCAACGTGATCATCGGCGGACGTAAGCTGGGCGACGGTCTGTTCGGCTACGTGCTGGCGCGCAGCGAAAACCGCTGGCCGCTGAAAGCCGCCGCTGGCGGCCAGCTGACGGCGGAGACCAACGCCGGCGCCTGGCGCAGCGCGTCCAGCCGCTAAATGGCACGCTCCCTTCGCCCCTGCGCGCTGGCGGTGGCCAGCGTCTGCGCCTGTTTGACGTCAGCCGCCGCGCTGGCGGAGACCTTTTCGTCTCTGCCGCCGCCGCCGTCGCTGGCGAGCAGCGGCGAGCAGCAGCGCTATATGCTGGAGCTGGTGGTTAACCAGCGCGAAAGCGGCGCTATCGTGCCGGTCGAGCGGCGCGACGGCCACTTTCTGCTGCGCGCCGGCGACCTGCAGCGCGCCGGCATTCCGGCGGAAAAACTGCCGGACCCGCAGCAGGTCGACGTCAGCCAGTGGCGCGAGGTAAAAGCGGACTACGACGATCGTCGTCAGCGTCTGCTGCTGACGGTGCCGCCCGACTGGCTGCCGGGCCAGGTGATCGGCGAGGCGCAGAATGGCCCGCGCTATCCCGGCCGCACCAGCACCGGCGCGCTGTTCAACTACGATTTTTACGCCACGCGCACCACCAACGCCGGCACGCGGCTGTCGGCCTGGAACGAGCTGCGGCTTTTCGGCGCGGCGGGCCAGTTCTCCAGCAACGGCGTCTGGCAGCAGCAGATGGAGGGGCGTGCGCCCGCGCAGGATGATGGCTATATCCGCTACGACACCTGGTGGAGCAACGAGGATGAGAACAACGTCATCAGCTGGCGCGTCGGCGATCTCACCACCGATGCCCTGAGCTGGAGCAACAGCGTGCGGCTCGGCGGGATCCAGATTGGCCGCGACTTCAGCGTGCGGCCCGACCTGGTGACCTATCCGCTACCGGCGTTTTCCGGCCAGGCAGCGGTGCCCTCGACCGTCGATCTCTTTATCAACGGCTATCGATCCAGCCAGGCGAACGTGCAGCCCGGTCCCTGGTCGCTGACCAACGTGCCTTTCGTTAACGGCGCGGGCGACGCGGTGATCACCACCACCGACGCCGTGGGACGACAGGTGACCACCACGCTGCCGTTTTACGTCTCCAGCACGCTGCTGAAGGCGGGCCTGAGCGACTACTCCTTCTCCGCCGGGGCGTTTCGCGACAACTACGGCATTAAAAATTTCGATTACGGCGAGGCGGCGGCGAGCGGCTCGCTGCGCTACGGCGCCACCGACTGGCTGACGCTGGAAACCCATGCCGAAGGCAGCGACAGTCTGGCGATGGGCGGCGCGGGCGCGATGTTCCGCGTCGGCAGCCTGGGCGTGCTGAACGGCGCGCTGGCGCAGAGCCAGATGAACGGCGCGGCCGGCACGCAGTACAGCTGGGGCTATCAGTACAACAACAGCTGGTTCAGCATCGGCACGCAGCACACGCTGCGCAGCCGCGAATTCGGCAACCTGGCGCTGCTCAGCAGCCGGACCGGCAACAGCGACACCAGCAATACCACCTATAGCCTGGCGCGCCGCAGCGCCCAGTACAACGCCAGCGTGTCGCTGAGCCAGTATGGCAGTCTCGGCGCGGCCTATATCGATATCAGCGGCGGCGACGGCCAGCACACGCGGCTGCTCAATCTGTCGTGGAGCAAAACCCTGTGGGGCAACTCCAGCCTCTACGTCTCCGCCAGCCGCGACCAGCAACAGGGCGCGTGGAGCGGCGCGATTTCGCTGGTGATCCCGTTCGGCGAGCACGGCAGCGCCTCGGTCAGCATGGAGCGCGACCAGCAGGGCGAGAATAATCAGCGGCTCTACCTGTCGCGCTCGATGCCAAGCGACGGCGGCTTCGCCTGGGACGCCTCCTGGGCCAATCAGGGCGGCAACAGCGGCGATTACCGTCAGGGCAGCCTGCGCTGGCGCAACAACAAAATCGACACCTCGGCAGGCTTCTACGGCGACGACGACTACAACACCCAGTGGGCGGATCTCACCGGATCGCTGGTGCTGATGGACAGCGAGGTGTTCGCCGCCAACGCCATTAACGACGCCTTCGTGGTGGTGAAAACCAGCTATCCCGACGTCAACGTGCGCTATGAAAATCAGTCGATGGGACGCACCGACCGCAACGGCTATCTGCTGGTGCCGTCGATCAGCAGCTACTATCCGGCCAAATACGATATCGACACCCTCGACCTGCCGGCGGATATCACCACGCCAAAGGTGGAGCAGCGCTTCGCGGTGAAGCGCCAGAGCGGCTATCTGCTGCACTTCCCGGTGGAGAAGCTGCGCGCCGCCAGCGTGATCCTGCACGACGCCGACGGCCAGCCGCTGCCGGTTTCCAGCCAGGTACTGCGCGACGGTCAGGCGACAGAGTATGTTGGCTGGGACGGCATCGCGTGGATGGAGAACCTGCGCGCCAGCAACCCAATGCGCGTCGCCACGCCCGATGGACGCACCTGCAGCGCCGAGCTGACTATCGCCAACGGCCAGCCGCAGGCGCTGAAAACCTATGGCCCGATCACCTGCCCGCTGCCGCCCAGGCCAGCAGGCGCGCCGGTGCCCAGCCCCGATAACTCCACCTCAGGGATCACGCCATGAAGAAAATTTTGCTGATGCTGGCGCTGCTGCTCTTCTTTCCCACGCTGGCGCGCGCCGCCTGCACGCTACCCAGCTCCACCGCCAGCTTCGGCTCGGTCACCACTTTTGTGGTGAACAGCACGGTGCAAAACACCTCGACCAACGCCAACGTCAACTGCGGCTCCGGCTCGGCGCTGTCGCTGCTGGGCAATAACCAGATCACCTTTCAGCTCACCGGCGCCACCAACGTCAGCGGCACGCGCGGCACGCTGAAACGCAGCGGCGACACCGGCACCGATAATATTCCTGTGCAGCTTTGCGTCGACAGCGCCTGCGCCACCGAACTCACCATCGGCGCCGCCGCCTACGTCATCAGCCAGTCGGTGCTGGTCAACCTCGCCGGCCTGCTGGGCAGCCTTAACTTCGCCATTCCGGTCTATCTGCGCACCGTGCCGGGCCAGACGGTGGCGGCGGGCACCTATACCACCACGCTCAACCTGGCGGTGACCTATAACATCTGCACCAGCGTCGGCGTCGGCAATATTTGCCTGTCGCCGCAGACCGGCAGCGGCGTGATCCCCATCAGCGTCACCCTGGTGGTCACCAACGACTGCACCACCATTACCTCGCCCAATATCAGCTTCGGCAGCGCGCCGCTGGTCGGCAGCTTCTCCGCCGTGTCGCAGACGATTAACGTGGTATGCAGTAAAGGCAGCACCTACACGGTGGGATTGAGCAACGGCAACTACGTCAGCGGCACGCAGCGCCAGATGGCGAGCGGCACTAACCGACTGAGCTATGAGATTTACAAGGGAACCAGCAGCAACCGCTGGGGGCCGAGCAGCAGCGAGCGCTACAGCAGCGCCAGCTCCACCAGCGTCAGCAGCGATGGGCTGACGCGCGGCTACAGCTACACCGCGCGCATCCTCACCACGCAAAACACGCCGCCTGCGGGAGACTACACCGACAGCGTAGTGGTGGACCTCTCGTTTTAGATCGAGGCGCTGGCGACGGCAGCGCCGTGGCGTGCGCGATATTGTTTCACCATCCGGCCAATCAGCAAGGTGCCGATCAGGCCGCAGACGGCGGCGAAGGTGAGCCAGACGCCGGGCATCGCCTTATCGCCGGTGGCGTGGATCAGGTAGCTGGAGATAGCAGGCGTAAAGCCGCCGAACAGCGCGGTCGCCAGGCTGTAGGCGAGGGAAAAACCAGAGGCGCGCACCTCGGCGGGCATGATCTCCGCCAGATAGACCACCATTGCGCCGTTGTAGCTGGCGTAGAGAAACGAGAGCCACAGCTCCGCCTCCATCAGATGGGCGAAGGTCGGCGATCCCACCAGCCAGTGCAGCACCGGCCAGGTGGTGAGGATCATCAGCAGCGTAAAGGTAATCAACAGCGGACGGCGGCCGATGCGGTCTGACAGCGCCCCCATCAGCGGCAGCCAGATCAGGTTAGAGAGGCCAACGCACAGCGTCACCAGGAAGCTCTGCTTGTCGCTCATCATCAGCACGGTTTTGCCGAAGGTCGGGGTAAAGGCGGTGATCATATAGAACATCACGGTGGTGGTGACCACCATCAACATGCCCGCCAGCACCAGTGCCCAGTTACTCGCCAGCGAGCGCATAATCTGGCGCATGGTCGGATGCTGTTTACGCTGGCTGAAGGCTTCGGTCTCTTCCAGCATGCGGCGGATCCAGAACAGGAAAGGCACGATCATACAGCCGACGACAAAGGGAATACGCCAGCCCCACTCCGTTACCGCCTCTTTCGCCAGCAGATGGTTAAGCAGCAGGCCGAGCAGCGCGGCGAAGATCACCGCAATCTGCTGGCTGCCCGACTGCCAGCTGACGAAGAAGCCTTTGCGCCCTTTCGGCGCAACCTCCGCCAGATAGACCGAGACGCCGCCCAGTTCAACCCCGGCGGAGAAGCCCTGCAGCAGACGACCCAGCAGGATCAGAATCGGCGCGGCGGCGCCCAGCGTGGCGTAGCCCGGCACCAGCGCGATGGTCAGCGTGCCGATCGCCATCAGCCCCAGGGTCAGCAGCAGCCCTTTACGGCGGCCATGCTGGTCGATATAGGCGCCAAGCACGATAGCGCCCAGCGGCCGCATCAGGAATCCGGCGCCGAAGGTCATCAGGGTTAACATTAGCGAGGCAAATGGATCGTCGCCGGGAAAGAAGGTTTTCGCGATGGCGGTGGCGTAGTAGCCAAACACCATAAAGTCATACATTTCAAGGAAGTTACCGCTGGTAACGTTGAAGATGGTTCGGGCGCTGCCCTGAGGTTTTTGTAAAGACGACGTGTGGCTCATAGTGGCTTCCTGCGTTTTTCCTCCGTTTTAGCCTGACGGGCCTGGGATTAACGTGACGCGCCTCACCATTTCACTTTACAATACTGAAACTAACAGTAACAAACAGTTAACCTGGCAATTATGCAGCATTATTCACCCTTGTGCGCGCTCGCGCTGCCTGAGTCTGCTTTCAGGCGGTCGACAGGCAAGGTATTTGAAAAGGCGCAAAGCGATCAGCCGTGGCTTAAGCCGCTAACGTAAACAGAGGAAGTTATGCATATCACCACTCTCCGTGCACTATTCGCAGGAACGCTTTTACTCATGTCACTTTTATTCTCAGCATCCGCCGCTCAGCCTGTTACCCCACTTTCTCCCCACTCGCAGCGTATCTCTGTACAGACGCAGGGCGCAGGAACGGATGTCATCCTGATTCCAGGGCTGGCGTCGTCGCGCGACGTTTGGGCCGAGGTCGCAGCAGGTTTACGCAGCAACCACCGTGTTCATCTTGTCGAACTGGCAGGCTTTGCGACTACGCCGGCCATTTCCCGCCCAGAGGGAAAGGTCATCGCGCCGGCAGTGGAGGCCATCGCTGAGTATATCCAGGCCCAGCACATCCACGCCCCGGCGATCGTTGGCCATTCTCTCGGGGGAGAGATCGCCTTGATGCTGGGGGCGCGCTATCCCGACCTTGTCGGTCGTTTGATGATCGTCGATGCGTTGCCGTTCTATACGTTGATGATGGACCCTGCGGCGACCCGCGAAACGGCTGCCAGCCATGCCGCGGCTACGCGGGAGTGGCTACTGCAGCAGTCGCCGCAGCAGTTCGACGCGTTTCAGACAGCTTCCATAGCCCGTTTAGCCAGGACCGAGGCGGTGAGGCCCGCTCTGGTGGCAGCGAGCATCCATTCCGATCGCAAAACCGTTGCGGATGCACTGTATGAACTGATGATGACCGATTTGCGTCCCGAGCTTGGCCGCATTAAAGCACCGATGGAGATCGTATACGCGTATGACCCCTTATTCGGGATACCGGCAACCCGCGTAGAGGCGATGTACCATCAGGCCTATGCTTCTGCATCCGATATCCATTTCACGCGCATCGATGAGAGTTTTCACTTTGTGATGCTTGATCAGCCCGAGCGGTTCTTCAGCGCGGTTGAGGCGTTTTTAAAGGAGTAAAGGATGCGCAGCGCGCAAGCACCGCTGCTGGCACAAAGGGGAGTTTCGTCAGGAACAAGGTCCGCTATAAGTGAAAAGCGGACATTGCATCGGACGTTCAGTTTCAGTCAATCGCCAGGTTATGAATCGCCAGCGCTGCGCGCGCAGCTTCCTGGCCTTTTTTGATGAAGTGTTCGGTGTAGAAATTTTCCAGCGCTTCAACCGGCTGGAAGTTATGCGGCGTCAGTGACACTGAATAGACCGGCACGTTGGTGGTGAGCTGCACGTTCATCAGGCCGTCAACCACCGCCGCGGCAACGAAATCGTGACGATAAATACCACCGTCAACCACCAGCGCAGCGCAAACGATCGCATCGTACCGGCCGGTTTCAGCTAAACGCTTTGCCAGTAAAGGCATCTCAAACGCGCCGGGAACGTCGAACGTTTTTAGCTCTGCGTTCACCTCCTGTGCCGCTAATTCTTGTTTAAACCCTGCCAGCGCATTATTAACAATCTCTGCATGCCAGTTGGCTTTGATAAAGGCGATCTTAAAGTCTTTCATGGTTACTCCTGTCATATTTTATTTTTCCAGCCGCTGGCGAGAATCGGTCACTCTGGGCGATAGCCTGGTTCATACCTTACGTCTGATAGGTGCCAGCGACTATTCTATACGGTGCTGAGCGACAGCGACATTCAGGAAGTGCCGGTAAACATTAGCACTTATCACACCACGCCCGCCCAAAAAAACAAAAAAGGGCAGCCCGCAGGCTGCCCTTTTCTTATCCCAACCGCTTACTTCGCGGCGGTTTCCATTCCCATCAGGCCGATTTTCAGATAACCCGCGCCACGCAGCTTATCCATCGCGCTCATCAGCGTTTCATAATCGACCGATTTATCGGCCTGGAAAAAGATCGTCGTCTCTTTGTTGCCCTGAGTCTGGCTGTTCAAAACCTGAACCAGCGTCTCCGGCGTCACCTGATCGTTGCCGATATAAAACTGCTTATCCGCTTTAATCGACAGGTAGACCGGCTTCTCTGGCCGCGGCTGCGGCGCGCTGGTCGAGGCAGGCAGATTAACGCGAACATCCACGGTCGCCAGCGGCGCGGCCACCATAAAGATGATCAGCAGAACCAGCATAACGTCGATAAACGGCGTTACGTTGATCTCATGCATTTCGCCATCGCTTTCCAGGTCGTCGTTTAATCGCATTGCCATGACGTTAACCTACGCGTAATTTCTGAGCGGCCGGACGGGCATCAGCGCTTTTCGCGGTGAGATTGCCCAGGTCGATATCGCGGCTCTGCAGCAGCAGGATCTGCGCGGCCACGTCGCCCAGCGACGCCTTATAGCTCGCAATCATGCGCGCGAACACGTTGTAGATCACCACCGCCGGGATCGCTGCCACCAGGCCGATGGCGGTCGCCAGCAGCGCTTCGGCGATGCCGGGCGCGACAACCGCCAGATTGGTGGTCTGCGTCTGCGCGATGCCGATAAAGCTGTTCATGATGCCCCATACCGTGCCGAACAGGCCGATAAAAGGCGACACGGAACCGATAGTGGCGAGAAAACCGTTGCCGCGACCGGCGTGACGGCTAAAGGCGGCGACGCGGCGTTCCAGACGGAAGCTGGTGCGCTCTTTAATCCCGTCGGTATCCTCAACGCCCGCCGACAGCTCAATCTCGTTTTGCGCGTCATTCAGCAACACGGCGCTGTGGCTATGGCCTTTGAACTGCGCGGCGGCACGGGCGGCATCGCCCAGATTGCGCGCGTCGCTCAGCGCCAGCTGCTCTTGTTTCAGTCGGCGTTTCGCCGCGCTCAGCTCGGCAAACTTGCCAAAAAAGAGCGCCCAGGTCACGACCGACGCCAGTAACAGGCCGATCATTACCACTTTTACCACGATATCAGCATGTTGATACATGCCCCAAACGGAGAGGTCCGTTTGCATCAAGTCACTGGCTACCACGCTGCGTCTCCAACTTCATATGCAGGAATAATGGATAAGCGCGAATAATAGCAAAAAACGGGCGAATTGATAGTAGTTCTCATTACTATTTACAAACAGCGCAGCCGGTTGTTGCCCTTATTAGCGGCCTTTTATGAACCTTTTTAAGGGCATTTCAGAAATGTGATTTCCAGTATAAATTTATTAAAACATCGTTTCAAAATGTGAGCTTGTTCATTCAATCAACATTGTCGCATTTTCAACCAGCGCCATTTGCCTATTCTGGCAGCATCTGGATCGTTCCCCGTGCCCTCCTCTACCTGCCTGGAGAAAAATAATGAAAATGAATAAATGGATGCTTGCCGTTTCCGTCTCCGCTGCGCTCGGCCTGAGCGCCACCGCCGCGTCGGCGAAGATGCTGAAAGTGGCGGAAGTGCAGCCCGCCGGCTATCCCACCGTGGTGGCGCTGCAGCATATGGGCGACAAGCTTAAACAGGCCACCGACGGGCGGCTGGAGATGCGCGTCTACGCAGGCGGCGTGCTGGGCGACGAAGATCAAACCTTACAGCAGGTTCAGCTCGGCGCCATCGATATGATCCGCGTCTCGCTGGCGCCGGTCACCACCATCGCGCCGGAAACCAGCGTGCTGACGCTGCCCTATATCTTCCGCGACGTCGAGCATATGCATAAGGTGCTGGACGGCGAGGTCGGCAAGCAGATCGTTGAGAAGTTTGACGCCGACGCCAACGCACGCATGGTGTTTCTCGGCTGGACCGACGCCGGCGAACGCAACATGATCACCAAAAAGCCGCTCAGCAAGCCCGAAGATCTCAAGGGCATGAAAATCCGCGTGCAGAACAGCGCCATCTCGCTGGCAACGCTAAAAGCGATGGGAGCGAACCCGGTGGCGATGGGCGTCAGCGAAGTGTTTAGCGCCATGCAGACCGGCGTGGTAGACGGCACCGAAAACAACCCGCCCACCTTCGTTGCCCACAACTACCTGCCGGTGGCGAAGTACTACACCCTGACCGGCCACTTTATCCAGCCGGAGATGATCCTGTTCTCGAAAAGCGCGTGGGCGCGCCTCTCGCCGGACGATCAGGCGCTGCTGAAAAAACTCGGCAAAGAGGCGCAGGATGAAGAGCGCCAGCTCTGGGCCACCTACACCCAGCAGTCGATCGAGAAGATGAAAGCGGGCGGCGTCACCTTTCAGGAGACCGACCGGGACTACTTTATGAAAGCCACGCAGCCGGTGCGCGATGAGTTCGGCGGTAAATATCGAGATCTGATGACGCAGATCGCCGACGTTAAATAACCTCCCCCGCCGCGCGTCCTGCGCGGCGTTATTCAGGTAACGCATATGACCCGATACTCTCGTCTGATGGATGGGCTCTACCTGCTGTGCATGGGCATCGCCGCCGTCGCGCTGCTGATTATGGTGACGGTGATCCCCATCGGCATCTTCGCCCGCTATGTGTTGAACGGCGCGCTGGCGTGGCCCGAACCGGTGGCCATCGTCTGCATGATTATTTTTACCTTTATCGGCGCGCCGGTGGGCTTCCGCGCCGGCACCCATATCTGCGTCTCGATGGTGACGGATCGCCTGTCGCCCGGCGCGCAGCGTCTGATGCTGCGCCTGTGCGATCTGCTGATGGTGGCGACCTGTTTGATTATCTTCCAGGCGAGCTACAGCCTCTGCGCGGCGATGTGGATCCAGCCGCTCGCCTCGCTGCCGTCGGTGACCTACGGCGAGATGTATTTGCCGATCCCCATCGGCGCGCTGTTTACCCTGTTGTTTGTTATCGAGCGGCTGCTGAACGGCGATCAAAGCCAGCGGCCGGTGGTGGTTTTAGGCGGCACCCATTAAGGAGCGACCATGGACGCATTGATATTGATCGGCAGCCTGGTTGTGCTGCTGCTGTTGGGCTTTCCCGTCGCCTTCGCCGTGGGCCTCAGCGCCTTTATCGGCGCCTGGTGGATCGATCTGCCGCTCGAAGCGGTGGTGATTCAAATCACCAACGGAGTGAATAAATTCTCGCTGCTCACTATCCCCTTCTTTATCCTGGCGGGCGCGATTATGGCGGAGGGCGGCATTGCGCGACGGCTGGTGAACTTCGCCTATATCTTCGTCGGCTTTATTCGCGGCGGGCTGTCGCTGGTGAACATCGTTGCCTCGACCTTTTTCGGCGCCATTTCCGGCTCGTCGGTGGCGGACACCGCTTCGATCGGCTCGGTGATGATCCCGCAGATGGAGCAGAAAGGCTATCCGCGCGACTTCGCCGCAGCGGTCACCGCCAGCGGCTCGGTGCAGGCGGTGCTGACGCCGCCCAGCCATAACTCGGTGATCTATTCGCTGGCGACCGGCGGCGTGGTGACCATCTCCTCGCTGTTTGTCGCCGGCATTTTTCCCGGCCTGCTGCTGGGGCTCTGTCTGATGGTGATGTGCCTGGCCTTTGCGCGCAAGCGCGGCTATCCCAAAGGCGAGCGCATTCCGTTTCGCCAGGCGGTGAAGATCTTTTTCGACGCCTTCTGGGGCCTCTTCACCATCGTCATCATTCTGGGCGGCATTCTCTCCGGCATTTTTACCGCGTCGGAGTCGGCGGCGATCGCCTGCCTCTGGGCCTTTTTCGTTACCATGTTTATCTACCGCGACTTTAAGTGGAACCAGCTGCATATCCTGCTGTTCCGCACTATCAAAACGGTGACCATCGTGATGGTGCTGATCGCCTTCGCGGCGGGCTTCGGCGCGGTGATGACCTTTATGCAGCTGCCAACCATTATTACCGACGCCTTTACCAGCCTGTCGGACAACAAGTACGTCATTCTGATGTGCATTAACGTTCTGCTGCTGGTGATCGGCACGCTGATGGATATGGCGCCGATCATTCTGATCCTGACGCCGGTGCTGCTGCCGGTGGCGACCGCGCTGGGCATCGATCCCGTGCACTTCGGCATGATCATGATGACCAACCTCGGCATCGGCCTGATTACCCCGCCGGTGGGCACGGTGCTGTTTGTCGCCAGCGCGGTAAGCAAGCAGAAGATTGAGCAGGTGGTGGGCGCGATGCTGCCCTTTTACGGCATCCTGTTTCTGGTGCTGATGCTGATCACTTACATCCCGGCCATCTCCCTCTGGCTGCCGCATGTGATGGGCGTGATGTAGCGCGCGGCAAGGCGGGCGGCGCGCCGTCGCCCGCCAGCGGACAGGTTCTGAA
This sequence comes from Pantoea sp. Z09, assembly GCF_022394795.1. Lineage (NCBI taxonomy): Bacteria > Pseudomonadati > Pseudomonadota > Gammaproteobacteria > Enterobacterales > Erwiniaceae > Pantoea > Pantoea sp. Z09. The sequence goes on along the minus strand of NZ_CP092373.1, from coordinate 600,706 downwards.
TATCAGGATTTGGGGTCAACCCTGACCGGCAATTCATGGTAACGTGAAGCCTTTGTAGGAAGCGGCAGGGCAGACACGAATGACAACCAAAAAAATCGATACCACCTTAGTCAGCGCAGGACGCAGCAAACGTTACACCCAGGGCGCGGTCAACAGCGTCATTCAGCGCGCCTCTTCGCTGGTTTTTGACAGCGTTGCCGATAAAAAACGCGCCACGGCGGGACGCGCCAGCGGCGAACTCTTTTACGGCCGGCGCGGCACCCTGACCCACTTCTCGCTGCAGGATGCGATGACCGAGCTGGAAGGCGGCGCGGGCTGTGTGCTCTACCCCTGCGGCGCGGCGGCGGTGGCCAACGCCATTCTCTCTTTCGTCGACGCCGGCGACCATGTGCTGATGTGCGGCGCGGTCTATGAGCCGACCCAGGACTTCTGCACTAAAATCCTCAGCAAACTTGGCGTCGCCACCACCTTCTACGATCACACCATTGGCAGCGATATCGGCGCGCTGGTGCGCCCGGAAACCCGCGTGGTGTTTCTCGAGTCTCCCGCGTCTATCACCATGGAGGTGCAGGATATTCCCGCCATTGTCGCCGCCGTGCGCGCGAAGGCGCCCGACGCGGTGATCATGATGGACAACACCTGGGCGGCGGGCGTGTTCTTTAACGCGCTGGCGCACGGCGTCGATATCTCGATTCAGGCGGGCACCAAATATCTGATTGGCCACAGCGACGCGATGATCGGCACCGCGGTGGCGAATGCGCGCTGCCTGGAGCAGCTGCGCGAAAACTCCTATCTGATGGGCCAGACGGTAGACGCCGACAGCGCCTATATGGCGAGCCGCGGCCTGCGCACCCTCGCCACGCGCCTGCGCCAGCATGAAGAGAGCGCGTTAACGGTGGCGGAGTGGCTGGCGACACGGCCGGAAGTGGCGCGCGTCAACCATCCGGCGCTGGCACAGAGCAAAGGCCACGCCTTCTGGAAACGCGACTTCAGCGGCAGCAGCGGCCTCTTCTCCTTTGTGCTGCATGAAAAACTCGGCAGCGAAAAACTGGCGCATTATCTCGATCGCTTCCACCATTTCAGCATGGCCTACTCGTGGGGCGGCTATGAGTCGCTGATTCTGGCGAACCAGCCGGAAGAGCTGGCGGCGATTCGCCCGGCGGGCGGCGTCGACTTTGACGGCACCCTGGTGCGCCTGCATATTGGTCTGGAGCACGTTGACGACCTGATTGACGATTTAACGGCGGGCTTTGCCCGCCTGGCGCAGTCGTAACATAAACAGAACCTCAACCACAGAATGGCGACCGGCCGCAGATCAAATCTCTCCGCCGGATTGCCGCTAAAATAGATTCCTTGTGACTCGATGGGATAGCAGATGAGTGTTTTACACGAGATTGTTCATGCGCTCTGGCATCAGGATTTCGCCGCGCTGGCCGATCCAAATGTGGTTTGGGTAGTTTATGGCGTGATGTTTCTGACGCTGTTTCTGGAAAACGGTTTGCTTCCCGCCTCGTTTTTGCCGGGCGACAGCTTGCTGCTGCTGGCGGGCGCGATGGTGGCCAAAGGGGTAATGGATTTTTTCCCGACGATGGTGATCCTCACCACCGCCGCCAGCCTCGGCTGCTGGCTGAGCTACCTGCAGGGACGCTGGCTCGGCAATACGCGCCTGGTGAAGAGCTGGCTGATGCACCTGCCGGCGCAGTACCATCAGCGCGCCTGGCAGCTGTTTAACCGCCACGGCCTGATGGCGCTGCTGGTGGGCCGCTTTCTGGCGTTCGTTCGCACCATTCTGCCTACCATGGCGGGCATCTCCGGCCTGCAGAACGGCCGCTTTCAGCTGTTCAACTGGCTGAGTGGGCTTCTGTGGGTGGCGATTGTGGTGGCGTTTGGCTATGGCATCAGTCAGGTGCCCTTTATCAAACGCCATGAAGATCAGGTGATGGCGATCCTGATGGTGCTGCCGGTGGTGCTGCTGTTTGTCGGCCTGGCGGGCAGCGTTATCGTCATCTGGAAAAAACGCCGGCAAAAGCAGGCGTAATCGGGCGGCGTCAGGCCTGCGGCTCCGCCACCGTCTGACGCACGCGATTGATCTCCTCTCCCGGCGTCACGCCGAAATAGCGCTTAAACTCCCGTGAAAACTGCGATGGGCTTTCGTAGCCCACCCGAACCGCCGCCGCGCTCGCCTTCAGCCCGTCATGCAGCATTAGCAGCCGCGCCTGATGCAGCCGGTAGCGCTTCAGATACTGCAGCGGCGAGGTCTGCGTTACCGCCTTGAAGTTGTGATGAAACGCCGAGACGCTCATATTCACCTCCGCCGCCAGCGCGTCGACGCTGAGGTTGTCCGCATAGTGATTTTCAATACGGCGGGCGCAGCGCGCGGGCGATCTGGCTGAACTGGGTGTGGCGGCTCACCAGCGACAGCAGCGCGCCGCCCGTTGGGCCAGTCAGCACGTAATAGATAATCTCCCGCACGATCTGCGGCCCGAGCACGCGCGCGTCGCGCGGGTTCACCATTACGTCGAGCAGGCGCTCCGCCGCGCACAGCATCGGTTCGGTCAGCCAGGCGGAGTGAATGCCGGAGGTCTGCGGCTGCGGCTGGAAATCTTCGTCGTCACCGATCTCAATCAGCAGATCCTGCAGCCCGGCGGTGTCGACCGTCAGAAACATACCGGCGACCGGCGCTTCCGGCGACGCCCAGGTTTCACACTCCACCGGCAGCGGCACGGTGAGCATCAGGTATTTGGTGGCGTCGTAGGTAAACACGGTGCTGCCGAGATAGCCGGTTTTGCTGCCCTGAAACAGGATCACGATACCGGGCTGATACATAATCGGCGTGCGCGGCTGGTACTGGTTAACGTAAATCAGGCCGACGTTTTCCACCGGGCAAAGGCGGTGGCGTCCATGGGTCATGAGGGTCACCACCTGGCTGGCCAGGCGCTGACACAGAGCTTCGTGCGCCATGCATCTCTCTCGCAGGATAAAGAACCCAGTCTGCCAGGCTGCTGCGAAATTCGCCACTGAAATGGAGAAACAGGCAAGACTTCCGCAGGATCAGGCAGGGCGAGAAGCGGAATTGCCGCCCACAATAAGGTTTGTTGACTAGACTTAACCACTCTCGGGTCACTGCAACAGAAAGGAGCACCTATGGCAGATCAACCGATTATCAAACTGCACGACGGCAATATGATGCCGCAGCTGGGGCTGGGCGTGTGGCAGGCGAGCAACGAAGACGCCCACCGCGCGGTGCTTAAGGCGCTGGAGGTCGGCTACCGCTCCATCGATACCGCCGCGGCCTACAAGAACGAAGAGGCGATCGGCCAGGCGTTACAGGATACCGACGTGTCGCGCGACGAGATTTTCGTCACCACCAAGCTGTGGAACGACGACCAGCAGAATGTGCAGCAGGCGATGGAAACCAGCCTGAAAAAACTGCAGCTGGAGCAGGTCGATCTCTATCTGATGCACTGGCCGTGCCCGGAAAAAGATCACTACGTCGACGCGTGGAAAGCGATGATCAAGCTGCAGCAGCAGGGGCTAACCAAAAGTATCGGCGTCTGCAACTTCCATGAAGCGCACCTGAAGCGGCTGCTGGACGAAACTGGCGTCTCGCCGGTGGTGAACCAGATCGAGCTGCACCCGATGCTGCAGCAGCGCACGCTGCACGCGTGGAACGCCATGCATCAGATCCAGACCGAATCCTGGAGCCCGCTGGCGCAGGGCGGCGAAGGGGTGTTCGATCAGGAGATTATCCGCCAGCTGGCGAAGAAGTATGGCAAAACCGCAGCGCAGATTGTGATCCGCTGGCATCTCGACAGCGGGCTGGTGGTGATCCCGAAATCGGTGACGCCGGCGCGCATCGAAGAGAACTTCGCGGTGTTCGATTTCCGTCTGGAGAAGACCGAACTGAGCGAAATCGCGAAGCTGGATCGCAGCAACCGTCTGGGGCCAGATCCGGAAACCTTTAACTAACCGCGATGCGCGCTGCTCTGACGGGCAGCGCGCCCGTTACGCCGTCGGCTGCACCAGCAGCTGCCCCGCCGTGCCGAGATCGGCCAGCTCCAGCGTCTGGCTGTAGTAGACGAAGGGGAAATGATCGGACGAGCTTTGCGGGAAGCTCACCAGCAGCTCAACCTCGCCATCGACCCACACCGTATCTTTCCAGCCGCGATCTTCGCCCATCGGCTGCGCGCCGTTGACGCTCTTGATCAGGAACATCGCGCCCTGAATATGCATCGCCTGCGGCCGATCGGCGCGCAGGATCCAGCGCTCAAAGGTGCCCTGCTGCACGGTGGTGTCGATGCGGTTCATATCCCACTGCGCGCCGTTAATGCCCGCCATGCCGTCGCCGATGCGGAACTCGCGCGTGCGCGTTGCCATGCCGTCGAGGATCTGATCCGCCAGCAGGCGCATCGGCAGGTTATCGGTTACCAGCGGCAGCAGCCCGGTGGGACGCAGCGTCAGCACCAGGGTATTGGTCAGGATTGAGGAAGGCTCGAACAGGCCGCGCAGCCGATCCATAATGCCGGCCGCCGTGCCTGCGGTGATCGACACCTCATCGCCCTGCGACATATCAATCAGCACTTCGCGGCGTTCGCCCGGCGCCAGCGACAGCTGCTGCACCGCCACGGGCGCGGGGAGAAAGCCCTGATCGCTGGCGATCACGGTAAAAGGCCGGTTATCGCTTAGCACCATCTGATAGCGCCGCGCGTTGGAGGCGTTAAGCAGACGCAGGCGCACCCAGCCGCGCGACACCTCGACAAAGGGATTCTGCACGCCGTTGACCAGCAGCACGTCGCCGAGGAAGCCGCCGTCCTGCGGCGGATCGTAGGTCGGCGTGCCAAAGTTATCGAGCCGCTTGTCCTGAATAATCAGCGGAAAGTCATCCACGCCGTAGTGGCGCGGCAGCGGCAGCTGTTTGCTTACCTCGTCTTCGATCAGCCACATGCCCGCCAGGCCGTTATAGACGTGCGGCGCCATGCGGTTCGGCGTGCTGGCGTGATACCAGCAGGTGGCGGCGTTCTGGCGGATCGGCAGCACCGGCGCCCAGTCGGCGCCGGCGGACATCATGCGCGGCGCGCCGCCCATCAGCGCGCCCGGCACCTGCAGGCCGCTGACGGTCATCGCCACCGGCTCGTTCAGGCGGTTGCTGTAGATCAGCTTGACGTCGTCGCCGTTGTAAACGCGCACCGTCGGCCCGAGATAGAGGCCGTTGACGCCCCACACCGGCACTTTGTTACTGTCGCCGAGAAAAGACCAGTGGCTGCGCATCAGCGTCAGAAACAGCGGCTGGCCGCGACGCGATTCAATAAGCGGCGGCACCGGCAGCGGCGTATCGCCGTTGGCAACGGAGGCGGCGCGCGCCGCGCCAGGCAAGAGACCCGCGCTAAGCGCCGCGCCAGCAGAAAGCTGGATAAACTGTCGTCTGCTGAAAGACATAGAACGTCAAACCCTTTACGCCTGGCGCCTGCGCGCCAGCTGATTGTTATTCTTGATTATTGCTGTGCTGCGTCGCGGCGGCGAAACGCGCGCCGCGTGCATCCGTGCGGGTGCCGGCGACATGCTGTCCGGCTAGATTTTACCGCTTTTTTCGCGCGCCTCGACTTCGGCGTTGAGCGCTTCCAGTTTCTCCATCATCAGTTCGCGGCAGTGGGTCGCCAGCTTGCGCACCGACTGCGTGGTGTAGCCGCTGGTGTCGATCGGCGGCAGCATTTCCACAATCACCAGACCGTTTTTCAGGCGGTTCAGGTTGATCTTGCCGTGGGTGTTGGAGACCACAATCGGAATAATGGGCACGCCCGCCGCCACGGCGGCGTGAAACGCGCCGGTTTTAAAAGGTAGCAGACCGCGGCCGCGGCTGCGCGTGCCTTCCGGAAACATCCAGAACGAGATGCGCTTCTTTTTAAACTGATCCACCAGCTGGCCGATGGTGCCGTGCGCCTTCGAGCGGTTATCGCGGTCGATCAGCAGGTTGCCGGTGAGCCAGTAGAGCAGGCCGAAGAACGGCACCCACAGCAGGCTCTTTTTGCCCACCGTCACCGTGGTCGGCTGGACGATCTTCGCCGCGGTGATCATGTCGTAGTTGTTCTGATGATTGGCGATATAGATGGCGTTGCCGTAATGGGCCGCTTCGGCGGGTTTACGCAGCTCGACCTTGACGCCGAACACCCCGGAGAGCCGGCCGAACAGATGGCCGAAGGTGGCGACGTGGCGCGGGTTGCGCGGCGAAAACAGACACCAGATGCAGCCGAAAACACAGACCAGAATCGAGTAAATCACCACAAATATCGTGCGCAGTACTAGTAACATATATCCCTCATTATGGCGCGGCGGAGAAGATCATCCGCCGCGTTGCTCAGGCTTCGCCGTCTTCGCTGACAACACGCGCTGGGGCATCCAGCTCTACCTTGTCGATACGCTGCAGGCCGCGCGGCAGCAGCGTGCCGCGACGGCCGCGGTCGGCGCGGAACTTTTGCAGCTCTTCGCTGCGCATCACCAGCTTGCGCTTGCCGACGTAGAGCGTGACCGCGCTGCCCGGCGGCAGGATCAGCAGCCAGGCGAGCTTGTCGTTGCCCGCCGCGGCGTCCGCCGCCGGGATAGAGATAATCTTGTTGCCTTTGCCTTTCGACATCTGCGGCAGCTCGCCCACCGGGAACATCAGCATCCGGCCCGCCTGGGTGATCGCCAGCAGCATGTCATCTTCGTGATGCACCGCCATCGGCGTCATTACGCGCGCGTTGTCCGGCAGCGTCAGCAGCGCCTTGCCGGCGCGGTTGCGCGACACCAGATCGGCGAAGGTGCAGATAAAGCCGTAGCCGGCGTCGGAGGCCATCAGCAGCTTCTGCTCCTCCGCCTCCATCAGCACCTGCTCCACCACCGCGCCCGGCGGCGGCTGAAGCTTGCCGGTCAGCGGCTCGCCCTGCCCGCGCGCCGACGGCAGCGAGGTGGGATCAAGCGTGTAGCTGCGTCCGGTGGAGTCGATAAAGGCAACCGGCTGATTGCTCTTGCCGCGCGCCGCCGCCAGATAGCTGTCGCCCGCTTTGTAGCTCAGCCCGGACGGGTCGATATCGTGGCCTTTGGCGCTGCGCACCCAGCCCATCTGCGACAGCACGATGGTAACCGGCTCGGAAGGCACCAGCTCGTTCTCGCTCAGCGCCTTCGCCTCTTCGCGCTCGTGCAGCGGCGAACGGCGATCGTCGCCGTAGGCAGCGGCGTCGGCCTGCAGCTCTTTCTTCAGCAGCGTGTTCATCTTGCGTTCAGAGGCGAGGATCGCCTGAATCTGATCGCGCTCTTTCTCCAGCTCACTCTGCTCGCCGCGGATTTTCATCTCTTCCAGCTTCGCCAGATGGCGCAGCTTCAGCTCAAGGATCGCTTCCGCCTGAGTTTCACTGATGCCGAAGCGCGACATCAGCACCGGCTTAGGCTCATCCTCGCTGCGGATGATATGGATCACCTCGTCGATATTGAGGAAGGCGACCAGCAGGCCCTCAAGGATGTGCAGACGACGCAGCACGCGCTCCAGGCGATAGTTAAGGCGGCGCTTAACGGTGTCGCGGCGGAACACCAGCCATTCCGACAGGATCTCCAGCAGGTTTTTCACCGACGGACGGTTGTCGAGGCCGATCATGTTGAGGTTAACGCGGTAGCTCTTCTCGAGATCGGTGGTGGCGAACAGGTGGTGCATCACCTGATCGAGATCGACGCGGTTCGAGCGCGGCACGATCACCAGACGAGTCGGGTTTTCATGATCGGATTCGTCGCGCAGATCCTCGACCATCGGCAGCTTTTTATTGCGCATCTGGGCGGCGATCTGCTCCAGCACGCGCGCGCCCGAGACCTGATGCGGCAGCGCGGTGATCACCACCTCGCCATCCTCTTTTTTCCACACCGCACGCTGACGGATCGATCCGCGTCCGTTCTGGTAGATCTTGCGGATCTCGTCGCGCGGCGTGATGATCTCAGCCTCGGTGGGATAATCGGGGCCGTGCACGATATCGAGCAGCGCGTCGAGGCTGGTGTTCGGCTTGTCGATCAGGGCGATCGCCGCCTGCGCCACTTCGCGCAGGTTGTGCGGCGGAATATCGGTCGCCATGCCGACCGCAATGCCGGTGGTGCCGTTCAGCAGGATGTTTGGCAGCCGCGCAGGCAGCATCTTCGGCTCCTGCAGCGTGCCGTCGAAGTTCGGCACAAAGTCGACCGTGCCCTGGCCCAGCTCCCCGAGCAGCACTTCCGCATATTTCGACAGGCGCGATTCGGTGTAGCGCATCGCGGCGAAGGATTTCGGATCGTCCGGCGCGCCCCAGTTGCCCTGGCCATCGACCAGCGGATAGCGATAGGAGAACGGCTGCGCCATCAGCACCATCGCTTCATAGCAGGCGCTGTCGCCGTGCGGATGGTATTTACCCAGCACGTCGCCGACGGTACGCGCCGACTTTTTGAATTTGGCGCTGGCGCTCAGGCCGAGTTCCGACATGGCGTAGACGATACGGCGCTGAACCGGCTTCAGACCGTCGCCGATATAGGGCAAGGCGCGGTCCATAATGACGTACATGGAGTAGTTCAGGTACGCGTTTTCGGTAAATTTGTGCAGGGCAAGACGCTCTGCACCATCCTGCGTCAATTCACTCATTAAGCTTTTATCCTCACTTCGTGGCCCGCAATGGCGGATCACCCGGCGGTTATTTGGCGAGGATAGTACCTTAATCGCCAGAATTAGTCACAGGGAAGCGCGGCGCGGCGCGCGATTGCCGGGCGTAGCGATCAGCGCGCCGCACCCATCCACTGCGCCGCAATACGGGCGTACTCGCCGGTGGCGGTCGCCAGGTGCAGCCACTGGTCAATATAGGCTTTCCAGCTCATATCGTCGCGCGGGATCATGTACGCTTTCTCGCCATACTGCAGCGGCGCCTGCGGATTGATGGCGCAGAGCTGCGGGTAGCGCTGCTGCTGATAGAGCGCCTCAGAGGCGTCGGTGATCATTACGTCAGCCTTGTTGTCCACCAGCTGCTGGAAAATGGTGACGTTGTCGTGGAACAGCGTCAGCGACGCCTGCGGCAGATGGCTGTGAACAAAGGCTTCGTTGGTGCCGCCCGCCGGCTCGATCAGGCGCACCGCAGGCGCGTTAAGCTGCGCGATGGTCTGGTATTTCGCCTTGTCGGCGCAGCGCACCAGCGGGATTTTGCCGTCGACGCCGAGCGGCTGGGCGAACCAGGCGATCTGCTGGCGCTTCAGCGTTACCGACACGCCGCCCAGCGCGATGTCGCACTGCTGCTGTTTAAAATCCTGCGACAGGGTTTTCCAGGTGGTCGGCACCCAGCGGATCTGCGCGTCGAGGCTGGCGGCCAGCGACTGCGCCATGCTGATATCCAGCCCTTCATACTGGCCGTCCGGGCGCAAATAGGTGTAGGGCTTGTAGTCGCCGGTGGTGCAGACCTTGAGCGTTTTGCTGGCGAGGATCTGATCGAGGCGCGAATCCGCCTGCGCCACGCCGCTGACCAGCAGCAGCGCGCTGAATAGGGTTTTGTACATAGCTGTTCTTCTGTTACCGCGCGATTAAGTGTGAAGGGAGTGTGTCATACCGCGCGGGATTATTGCTTCCAGCGCAAAAGTCTTGTGATCCGAATCCCATTTTTCTCCCGGCGCGACGCGCGTACAGTAGCCCCCTATCGCATCACACAAGAGAGTAGCGCATGAATATTCTGATTATCGACGGCGGCAAAACCTTCGCCCACTCTAAAGGCGAACTGAACCACACCCTGACCGACGTGGCGGCAAGCCAGCTGCGCGACCTGGGCCATCAGGTCACAGTCACCGTCGCCGACAGCGACTACAGCATCGAAGAAGAGGTGCAGAAGTATCTCGACAGCGACGTGGTGATCTATCAGATGCCGGGCTGGTGGATGGGCGAACCCTGGACGGTGAAACGCTATATCGACGAGATCTTTACTGAAGGCCACGGCAAGCTCTACGCCAGCGATGGCCGCACCCGCGCCGACGCCGGCAAGAAATATGGCTCAGGCGGTTTGCTGCAGGGTAAAAAATATATGCTGTCGCTCACCTGGAACGCGCCGCTGGAAGCCTTTACCGATCCCGAGCAGTTCTTTGAAGGCGTCGGCGTCGACGGCCTCTATCTGCACTTCCATAAAGCGAACCAGTTCCTCGGTATGGACGCGCTGCCGACCTTTATCTGCAACGACGTGATCAAGCAGCCGGACGTGCCGCGCGATATCGCGCGTTATCGGACTCATCTCAGCGAGATCTTTGCTTAACTTAATGCGGGTCCGTTAATGAGGAGGCGTAAATGCTAACGGTAGTGGCTGAGATTTGTATCAAACCTGGACGTCGCAACGCAGTGCTGGACGCGATCGCCTCGCTGATCCCGACGGTGCTGGCCGAAGAGGGCTGCCATCAGTATGACGCGCTGGTGGATCACCAGGCGCAGGTGCCGTGGAAGCACAATTCGCCTGACTCCATTTTTATGCTGGAGCAGTGGGAGTCGCTGCGCCATCTGGAGCAGCATCAGCAGATGCCGCATATGGAGGCGCATCGCGAAAAGATCAAAGCGGATGTGGTGGACGTGAAGATTCTGGTGCTGGAGCCAACGGCCTGACCGCCGCCTCGCCGATCAGCCGCGCGCTTTCGGGCCCGCGGCTTTTTTTATTTCAGAACAGCGCCTGCGCGGCGATCTCGGCGTGAAGAAAATCGAGAAAACAGGTAATGCGCGCCGCCAGCTCCGCGTTGCGGTAGTACACGGCGTGCACCGGCAGCCGCACATCCAGGGTCTGCGCCACCAGCACCTCTTTCAGCCGGCCGGCGGCGAGATCCTGATGGCTGACGAAATCGGAGATGCGCGCGATGCCCTGGCCGGCCAGCGCGAGCTGGCGGATGATTTCGCCGCTTGAGGCGGCGATGGTCGGCTGGATGCGCAGCATTTCGCCTTCGCGCTGCCAGACGGGCCAGACGTTGTGCATCTCCAGCTGGCTAAAGCCGATCAGCTGATGCTGCGCCAGCGCCTCGACGCTGTGCGGCTCGCCCGCCCGTTGCAGATAGTCCGGGCTGGCCAGCAGCCGCACCCTGCTGCTGCCGAGCATGCGGGCGCGCATGGTGGAATCGCGCAGCTCGCCGATGCGGATCGCGATATCGGTCTGCTGCTCCAGCAGATCGATCACGATATCGTCGGTATTGAGTTCCAGCTGAATTAACGGATAGCGCTGGCGGAAGGCGCCGATCAGCGGCACCACCACGTGCTGCATAAAAGGCGCGGCGGCGTTGATGCGCAGGCGGCCCGACGGGGTTTCCCGGCGTCGGGCGAGCTGCTCTTCCGCCTGTTCGACAGAGAGCAGGATCTGGCGCGCGTGGGACAGGAACAGCAGGCCCTCTTCGGTCAGGGCCAGCCGGCGCGTGGTGCGGTGCAGCAGGGTGCTGTTGAGCTTGGCCTCAAGACGGCTCAGGGCGCGGCTTACGCCTGAGCTGGTTTGATCCAGCAGCTCCGCCGCCGCGGTGATAGAACCGCAGTCCGCCACCGCCACCAGCACGCGCAGCTCTTCCAGCGTGACTTTCATCCTCGACCCCGCAGCGCGCCTGTCACACTTCGATATCGGCCATATCGCCTTTTTCCTGCAGCCAGTTGCGGCGATCTTCCGAACGCTTCTTGGCCAGCAGCATATCCATCACGCGCAGCGTCTGCTCGACGTCGCTCTCTTCCACCGTCAGCTGCACCAGGCGGCGCGTGTTAGGGTCGAGCGTGGTTTCGCGCAGCTGCAGCGGGTTCATCTCGCCCAGCCCTTTAAAGCGCTGCACGTTCGGCTTGCCCTTCTTGCGCTTGAGCTGCTCCAGCACGCCCTCTTTTTCATCTTCGTCGAGCGCGTAGTAGACCTCTTTGCCGAGATCGATACGGTAGAGCGGCGGCATTGCCACATAGACGTGGCCGCCCTTCACCAGCGAGCGGAAGTGCTTCACAAACAGCGCGCACAGCAGGGTGGCGATATGCAGGCCGTCGGAGTCCGCATCGGCAAGGATGCAGATCTTGCCGTAGCGCAGCTGGCTGAGATCTTCGCTGTCGGGATCGATGCCGATCGCCACGGAGATGTCGTGCACCTCCTGCGACGCCAGCACCTCGTCCGAGGAGACTTCCCAGGTGTTGAGGATCTTGCCCTTCAGCGGCATGATCGCCTGATATTCGCGATCGCGCGCCTGCTTGGCAGATCCGCCGGCAGAATCCCCTTCCACCAGGAAGAGTTCGGTTTTATTCAGGTCCTGCGCGGTGCAGTCCGCCAGCTTGCCGGGCAGCGCCGGTCCGCTGGTGAGCTTTTTACGCACCACTTTCTTCGCTGCGCGCATACGGCGCTGAGCGCTGGCGATCGCCAGCTCCGCCAGCTGTTCCGCCGCCTGCACGTTCTGGTTGAGCCACAGGCTAAAGGCATCTTTCACCACCGCCGAAACGAAGGCAGCGCACTGGCGCGACGAGAGACGCTCTTTGGTCTGACCGGCGAACTGCGGGTCCTGCATCTTCACCGACAGCACGTAAGCGCAGCGATCCCAGATATCCTCCGCCGACAGCTTGACGCCGCGCGGCAGAATATTGCGGTATTCGCAGAACTCGCGCATCGCGTCGAGCAGCCCCTGACGCAGGCCGTTAACGTGCGTGCCGCCCTGCATGGTCGGGATCAGGTTAACGTAGCTTTCAGTCAGCAGCTCGCCGCCTTCCGGCAGCCAGATCAGCGCCCAGTCCACCGCTTCCGTGTCGCCGGAGAAGCTGCCGACGAACGGTTTTTCCGGCAGCGTCGGCAGGCCGTTGATCGCTTCGCACAGGTAGTCGGTGAGGCCATCTTCATAGCACCAGCGCTGTTCGGTGTTGTTGACCTTGTCTTTAAAGACGATCTCGACGCCGGGACAGAGCACCGCTTTCGCCTTCAGCAGGTGAGTCAGGCGGGAGACCGAGAAGCGCGGGCTGTCAAAGAAGCTTTCGTCAGGCCAGAAGTGCACGCTGGTGCCGGTGTTGCGTTTCGCCACCGTGCCGGTTTTGGTCAGCTCCTGCACCTTCTCGCCGTTTTCAAACGCGATGTCGTACACTTCGCCGTTGCGGCGCACCGTGACCTCTACCCGCTTCGACAGGGCGTTGACCACGGAGATGCCGACGCCGTGCAGGCCGCCCGAGAACTGATAGTTTTTGCTGGAGAACTTGCCGCCCGCATGCAGTCGGCAGAGGATCAGCTCAACGGCGGGCACGCCCTCTTCCGGGTGGATGTCCACCGGCATGCCGCGCCCGTCGTCGATCACCTCCAGCGACTGATCGGCATGCAGAATCACTTCGACCCGTTTCGCATGGCCCGCCAGCGCCTCATCGACGCTGTTATCAATGACTTCCTGACCCAGATGGTTAGGACGCGTCGTATCGGTATACATGCCGGGACGACGGCGAACCGGCTCAAGGCCAGTCAGAACCTCAATAGCATCCGCGTTATAGCTTGATTGACTCATGATAAATTTCTAATCAGAAGCGTGAAATTAGGTGCAATTTCCGCAGGTTAGTCGTGATTCAGACCCAGAAAGTCCAGAATCTGCGGGAAATGGCGTTCGAATCCGGTAAAGGCATGATTGCCGCCCTGCTCCACCGTTTGACGGCACGCGCTGTAGTAGTCGAGCGCCTGGCGATAATCGAGCACTTCGTCGCCCGTTTGCTGCAGCAGCCAGAGTAAATCGGGCGCTTCCAGCGGCTCAATCTGCATGACTTTCAGATCGTAAATGTGGCGAGACTCTAACACATATTGCTGGCCGGTGTAGGGATTCTGGTTGACCCCAAGGTAATCCGCCAGCAGCTCAAACGGCCGCACCGCCGGATTGACCACCACGGCGGGCAGCATAAAACACTGGGAGAGCCAGGTGGCGAAATAGCCGCCCAGCGAGGAGCCGACCAGGCCGAGCGGCTGGCCGCTCAGCGCCATCACTTTCTCTTCCAGCAGCGCGGCGGCGTCGGCGGGAAACGCCGGCAGCTGCGGCACGATCACCTCGATATGCGGATGCGTCGCCGCCAGCCACTGCTGCAGCTGCGTCGCCTTGGCGGAGCGCGGCGAGCTGTTGAAGCCGTGCAGATAGAGCAGCGCCGCCATCAGTAGCCGTCCGAGTCCAGATCGGGGCGAAACGCGTCGGTTTGCAGCCGCTCGACCTCGGTGTCGAACGATCCGTCTGGATGCAGCGTAAACCAGCGCCAGCCTGGCGCCACGGTATCAATGGTGAAGCTGGTGCAGTGCGGTTTGAACTGCACGCAGGTCGAGGGCGTCGCCAGCACGCGACGGTCGTGCCAGCTAAGATCCAGCTCCTGATGAATATGGCCGCACACCAGCGTGCGCGCTAAGGGATAGTGCTGCAGCACCGCGTCGAGCTGATGCGCGTTGCGCAGGCTGTGCTGATCGAGCCAGGTGCAGCCGCTGGCCAGCGGATGATGGTGCAGCACCACCAGCGTGTGGCGCTGCGGAAAGCGCGCCAGCGCCTTCTCCAGCCACTCCAGCTGATAGTCACTCAGCATGCCGTGCGGCACGCCAAACACCTGGCTGTCGAGCATCACCAGCTGCCAGTGCTCGCCCAGCAGCACGTGCTTTTGCGCGGCGATCGCCGCCTCGGCCAGGGTATCCACCATCGCCGGCTGGAAATCGTGGTTGCCCGGCAGCCAGACGCAGGGTTTCGGCAGACGCGCGATGCCCTCAGCGAAGTGCTGATAGGCTTCGACAGAGTGATCCTGAGCGAGATCGCCGGTGGCGATGATCAGATCGAAATCGCGCTGCTGCGCCGCAATGGCGTCCAGCACCGCGTCATAACTCGCCCAGGTATTCACGCCCAGCAGCGATTCGTTTTTTCCAGCGAAAAGGTGGGTGTCCGTGATTTGCAAAATCCTGATCCCGGCCCCATTCGCCGCAGGAAGTGTTAGCAGGCTATCCAAAGCGTTTCCTTCGTCTCCACGCCGAATAATGCATTATCTGTGCGATCAGCAGACCGGCTCCGCCATCGCGCCCTGCGCCAGGCAGTAGCGCAGCCAGTCAGCAAGGAACTGGTTGATCTGGTGTTTCTCGTCGCGCTGATGCAGTTTTTTATTAGGATAATCATAGCGCGCTTTAAAGCGATAGATCTGCTGTGTTGAACACACTTCGGCGACCATCGCGTCGTGATATAACCGCACCGACATGCAAGGCAGGCTCCAGTAACTCACAACGGGCGCCACCTGGCGGATCTCCACCAGCGTGGTGTAGCGCGTGGACTCTTCGATGGTCAACTGATAGCGGGCGCCCTTAACCTGATAGACCACCGATGCGCCTGCCTCGTCGCTGCGCGGCAGCAGACGACGCAGCTGGGCGAAGTTGGTTTCGCAGAGCCGCATCATTTCGGGGAAATCAGGGATATAGCGCTGTTTCATTTTAGCTTCCACTCGTCTCGTAGTTTTTCATGGTGCAACGCCAGCCATTGCAGGGCGATGACAGACGCCGCGTTGTCGATAATCCCCTCTTCCACCCAGCGGTAAGCCTGTTCGCGGCTCACCACATGCACAAGAATATCCTCATTCTCTTCCTCCAGACCGTGGCATCCTTTTGCCAGGCTGGCATCCACTTCTCCCACCAGTATCGATAAGCGCTCACTGGTGCCGCCAGGGCTGGCGAGGTAGTTTAACACGGGTTTAACGCGTCCGACGCTCAGTCCCGCCTCTTCGACGGCTTCGCGTCGCACCACCTCTTCGGCGCTTTCGTTGGGCTCGATAATGCCCGCCACCATTTCCAGCAGCCAGGGCGTTTTGCTGACGTCAAAGGCGGGAATGCGGATCTGCTCGATCAGCACCACTTCGTCGCGTAAGGGATCATAGGGTAGCAGCACGGCAGCGTGTCCGCGCTCGAAAACTTCGCGCACCACTTCGTTGCTCATTTCGCCATTAAAACGGCGGTGGCGAAACCGGTAGCGAACAATGGAAAAAAAACCTTTCCAGGCGGTTTCGCGTGCAATAATTTCTACATCGTTTTTTGTAAAAGTCACTGGGGATTTTTTTTCGCCGCTCATCGACGGGCTCCTTATGCAGATTGGGACGGAGCGGCAAAAAGCCAACCCACAGGCTCCATCCGAGTGGTTCTTTCTGAATTATTTACGTAAATTAGGGGGAGAAGGCACGTTCAGCCAACTTATCTCACAGTCGCACTCTGCTAGAATCTGCGATTATTTTTTGGCTTATCCGGCAGCGCTACCCCTGTAATTTGCTGCAACAAAAGGAATGCAAATGAAAAAACTGCTCCCACTTTTTATTGGGCTGAGCCTGGCCGGTTTCAGCCTTGCCAGTCAGGCAGAGGACCTGCTGCAGGTCTATCAACAAGCGCGTCTCAGCAACCCGGATTTACGCAGCTCCGCCGCCACCCGTGACGCCGCCTTTGAAAAGATCAATGAAGCGCGCAGTCCTTTGTTGCCTCAGTTAGGTTTAGGCGCGGATTACACCTATAGCAATGGTTATCGCGACAGCAGCGGCCTTCATTCCAACACGACCAGCGGATCGCTGCAATTAACGCAGACCATTTTCGACATGTCGAAATGGCGCGCGCTGACCCTGCAGGAGAAAGCGGCCGGCATTCAGGACGTCACCTACCAGGTGGCGCAGCAGGATTTAATCCTCAACACCGCGACCGCCTATTTCAACGTATTAAAGGCGATTGATACCCTTTCTTACACCGAAGCGCAAAAACAGTCGATCTACCGCGAGCTGGATCAGACTACCCAGCGTTTTAACGTTGGCCTGGTGGCGATTACCGACGTGCAGAACGCCCGCGCGCAGTACGACAGCGTGCTGGCGAACGAAGTAACCGCGCGCAACAACCTCGACAATATGGTCGAGTCGCTGCGTCAGATCACCGGCAACGACTACCTGGCGCTGGCGTCGCTGAATATCGATCGCTTTAAGGCCACCAAGCCGGACGCGGTGAGCGCGCTGCTGAAGCAGGCCGAGAGCCGCAACCTCAATCTGCTGTCAGCCCGTCTGAACCAGGATCTGGCGCGCGAGCAGATCCGCTCTGCGGAAACCGGCCATATGCCGACGCTGGATCTGACCGCGTCGACCGGTCTCTCTAACAGCAAGTATGGCGGCAGCCGCGCCAACCAGAGCACCGGCAGCACCGATTCCATCAGCGGCACCAATCAGGTGGGCCTGAGCTTCTCGCTGCCGCTCTACAGCGGCGGCGCGGTCACCTCACAGGTGAAGCAGGCGCAGTTCAACTACGTCAGCGCCAGCGAACAGCTGGAGAGCGCGCATCGCTCTGCGGTGCAGACGGTACGCTCCTCCTACAACAACGTGAACGCGTCGGTGAGCAGCATTGAGGCCTACAAACAGGCGGTGGTTTCTGCGCAAAGCTCGCTGGATGCCTCTGAAGCGGGTTATCAGGTCGGCACGCGCACCATCGTCGACGTGCTGGACGCGACCACCACGCTCTACAACGCCAAGCAGCAGCTCTCTGACGCGCGCTACAGCTATCTGATTAACCAGCTGAATATCAAATATGCGCTGGGCACGCTGAACGAGCAGGATCTGCAGCAGCTTAACAGCCAGCTCGGCAAAGAGATCTCTACCTCGCCGGAAAGCGTGGCGCCGGAAAATCCGCAGCAGACCGCGCGCGTTGACAACGGCCCAGCGGCGGAGCCAGCAACCCCTGCGGCGCGTCCTGCCGCTCAGCGCAGCAGCGCGAATCCGTTCCGCAATTAATCTTCAACGGGCCGCTTTGCGGCCCGTCTTGATTGTGCCACCGTGCGTGACATGGACCGATCGCAAAGTCGCAAAATCGGCATCCTTGCCAGCTCGGCACGCGCCCTCCCTGGCGCGTGACGCTTTGCTCTTCGGTCCATATCACACCCGTTTCAAATTCCAGCTGCAGGCCATAACGGGCCGCTTTGCGGCCCGTCTCTCCGTTAAACGTATAACAACGTAAAGATCCTTTCCGCATCAGGCCCTCAGCTTCATTTTCCACCAGCGATCCCCTATCCTGAGCATCACCTTTGGGCACAGGATGACAAATATGAAACGGACAAAAAATATTCGCCATGCCGCTTTTCGCAAAAGCTGGCAGGCACGCCATTTAACGCCGGTCGCACTGGCCATTGCTGCGGTATTTACCCTGGCGGGCTGCGAACAGAGCGATGAAACGGTCTCGATGTATCAAAATGCCGATGACTGCAGCAAGGCCAATCCAGGCCAGAGCGCGCAGTGCACCACCGCCTACAATAACGCGCTGAAAGAGGCGGAACGCACCGCGCCGAAATACGCCTCACGCGAAGACTGCGTAGCGGAATTTGGCGAGAATCAGTGCCAGCAGGCCCCGGCGCAGGCGGGCGTTGGCACCACGCAGAACGCGGAAGCGCAGCAGAGCGGCAGTTTCTGGATGCCGCTGATGGCGGGCTACATGATGGGCCGCCTGATGGGCGGCGGCGCGGGCTTCGCGCAGCAGCCGCTCTTTTCGCCGCGTACCCCGAACAGCCCGGCTAACGGCCAGTTTGTGGACGCGTCGGGCAAAAACTACGGCGCCGCCACCTCTGGCCGCACCATGAACGTGCCGAAAACCGCGCTGGCGCCGAAACCGGCCACCACCTCCACCATTACGCGCGGCGGCTTCGGCGAAACGGTGGCGAAGCAGAATAGTATGGCGCGCAGCAGCGCCACCGGCACCTCCAGCCGTTCGCTGGGAGGCTAACGCCGTTATGCAACGCATTGCCATCAATGAGCGCCCTGACTGGCGCGAAAAGGCCACGGAATATGGCTTTCGTTTTCACACCATGCACGGCGAGCCGTACTGGTGTGAAGACGCCTACTATCAGTTTACGCTGGCGCAGATAGAGAAACTGGAAGCCACCACCGCGGAGCTGCACCAGATGTGTCTGCAGGTGGTGGAGAAAGTGGTCGGCAGCGAGCAGCTGCTGGAGAAATTCCGCATACCGAAGCACACCTGGGATTTCGTGCGCGACTCCTGGACGCAGCGTCAGCCGTCGCTCTACTCGCGCCTCGACCTCGCCTGGGATGGCCAGAGCGACGCGAAGCTACTGGAAAACAACGCGGATACGCCGACCTCGCTGTATGAAGCGGCCTTCTTTCAGTGGATCTGGCTAGAGGATCAGCTTAACGCTGGCCAGCTGCCGCCGGGCAGCGATCAGTTCAACAGCCTGCAGGAGAAGCTGATTGAGCGCTTCGCCGCACTGCATCAGCAGCACGGTTTCCAGTGGCTGCACTTCGCCTGCTGCCGCGACACCGAAGAAGATCGCGGCACGGTGCAGTATCTGCAGGACTGCGCCACCGAGGCGGGTCTGCCGAGCGAGTTTCTCTATATCGACGAGATTGGCCTCGGCGACAAAGGCCAGTTCACCGACGTGCAGGATCAGGTGATCAGCAACCTGTTCAAGCTCTATCCGTGGGAATTTATGCTGCGCGAGATTTTCTCCACCAAGCTGGGCGATGCGGGCGTGCGCTGGCTGGAGCCGGCGTGGAAAAGTATCGTCTCTAACAAGGCGCTGCTGCCGATGCTGTGGCAGATGTTTCCCAACCACCCTAATCTGCTGCCCGCCTGGTTCGCCGAAGACAATGTGCCGCACATGGACAAATATGTGGTGAAGCCGCTGTTCTCGCGCGAAGGCGCCAATATTCGCATCGTGGAAAACGGTCAGGAGATTGCGCGCGTCGACGGGCCTTACGGCGAAGAGGGCATGATCGTGCAGCAGTTCCACCCGCTGCCGAAATTCGGCGACAGCTATACGCTGATCGGCAGCTGGCTGATTGACGATCAGCCGGCCGGCATTGGCCTGCGCGAAGATCGCGACCTGATCACCCAGGATCTTTCGCGCTTCTATCCTCACGCCTTTATCGGGTGAGCCAGAGCGGGCCGCGCTGGCCCGCTTCGCTTAGCCTACCTGCACCGACAGCATGCTGATTGCGCCCATCTCCAGGCCCTCCACCGGCACGCTGACCGGCTCGTCACCGCGACGGGCGCCCAGCACGTAGAGCAGCGGCAGATAGTGCTCTGGCGTCGGATTCGACAGCGCGGCGTCGGGATGCTGCATAAAGTTCACCAGCGGATGCGTCTCGCTTTCGCCCTGCCAGCTCAGGTTGTCCCGCACAAACCGATCGAAGCGCTGCGCCCAGGGCCAGGCTGGCGCGGTTTCGTCCCAGCGCACCTTGCGCAGGTTATGCACCACGTTGCCGCTGGCAACGATCATCACGCCGCTGTCGCGCAGCGCCGCCAGCTTTTTACCCTGCTCGAAATGCCAGGCGGGCGACTGCGTCGCATCGACGCTGAGCTGCACCACGGGAATGTCGGCGTCGGGATACATCTTGATCAGGACGCCCCAGGAGCCGTGATCGAATCCCCACTCATGGTCGAAGCGCACCGCCGTCGGCGCGAGCGCGTCAGCGATCTCCTGCGCCAGCGCGGGCGATCCTGGCGCCGGATAGCGCGTGTCGAACAGCGCCTGCGGGAAGCCGCCGAAATCATGGATGGTGCGCGGATCTTCCATCGCCGTGACCGCCGTGCCGCGCGTGTACCAGTGCGCCGACACCGCAATAATGGCGCGCGGACGCGGCAGGGTTTCACCCGCGTGACGCCAGGCCTGGGTATAGCGGTTCTCTTCCAGCACGTTCATCGGGCTGCCGTGACCTAAAAACAGCGCGGGCATAGGTTGTTGCATCATCGCTCCTCAGACATATCTCTATCGGCTAACGATACGCCCTTTAACAGCGCCGGAAACGCGCATAAGCATGATGAAGAGCATCAGTGAATTTGAACAACTTTCAGCCGACACTTCTTTACCAAATATAACTCGACGTTTCGTAGGGTTATCGCTAATTTTATGCGAATGATTATCATTAAGGAGAATGCGATGTCGGGTCCGTTATTGCTCACCGTGCTGGCTGGCGCCGCTACGTTTATCGGTGCGCTGTTCGGCGTGCTGGGCCAGAAGCCGTCTAACCGCATGCTGGCGTTTGCGCTCGGCTTTGCGGCGGGCATTATGCTGCTGATCTCACTCATGGAGATGCTGCCGACCGCGCTGCGCACCCAAGGGATCTCGCCGCTGCTCGGTTACGGCATGTTTATGCTGGGCCTGCTCGGCTATTTCGCGCTGGATCGTTTGCTGCCGCATCAGCATCCGCAGGATCTGATGTCGGCGCAGCGCCACCCGGCGAAGCTTCGCCGTACGGCGATCCTGCTGACGCTCGGCATCAGCCTGCATAACTTTCCCGAAGGCGTGGCGACCTTTGTCACCGCCAGCAGTGATATGGAGCTGGGGCTGGGTATTGCGCTGGCGGTGGCCATCCACAATATTCCCGAAGGTCTGGCGGTAGCCGGCCCCATGTACGCCGCCACCGGCTCGAAACGCAAAGCGCTGTTCTGGGCCTGCGTTTCCGGCATGGCGGAGATCCTCGGCGGGCTGCTGGCGTTTGCGCTGCTTGGCCCGATGATGTCGCCGGTAGTTATCGCGGCGGTGATGGCGGGCGTCGCCGGCATTATGGTAGCGCTGTCGGTGGATGAGCTGATGCCGCTGGCACGGGAGATCGATCCCCACAATAATCCGAGTTACGGCGTGCTGTGCGGGATGACGGTGATGGGCGCCAGCCTCGCGCTGTTGCAGATCAGCGAAGTAGGCTAGATCGGCTGCTGAAAACAAAACGGGCCGCTAAGCGGCCCGTTTCTTTTTGGTCAGCGCCTGCCTTAGCTGGCCTGACGCGTTTCGTGCGCGCGCCGCCAGGCCACCAGATCTTCAATGGTGACCACAGGCATGTTGTGCGCTTTCGCGAAGGTAATCGCTTCCGGCGCGTGCGCCATGGTGCCGTCGTCGTTGGTGAGCTCGCACAGCACGCCCGCCGGCTTAAAGCCCGCCAGCGTCACCAGATCGATAGTCGCTTCGGTGTGGCCGCCGCGCGTCAGGACGCCGCCGTCACGCGCGCGCAGCGGGAAGACGTGGCCGGGACGATTAAGGTCGCTCGGCTTCGCGTTATCGGCAATGGCCGCGCGGATGGTGGTAATGCGATCTTTCGCGGAGACGCCGGTGGTAACCCCTTCGGCGGCTTCAATCGTCACCGTAAAGCCGGTGCCGTAGGCGCTGGTGTTGGTCTCGACCATCATTGGCAGCTCAAGCTGCTGACGGCGCTCTTCGGTGAGGCAAAGGCAGACGATGCCGCTGCCGTGGCGGATGGTCAGCGCCATCTGCTCGACGGTCATGGTTTCCGCCGCGAAGATCATATCGCCTTCGTTTTCACGGTCTTCATCGTCAAGCACCATTACGCCGCGTCCCTCACGGAGCGCAGCAACTGCACGTTCTACACGCTGTTCCGGCGTGCCAAATTCAGAAAGAAGCGTCTGATTCATGGTAATAAAACCTTATAAAATATATGAGTTACCAGAATCAGGGCGAGCTTAGGAGTGATGTCATCAAGACATGGCAATAACGCGAAGCGGGCGTAGCCCGGCAGATGTCGTTACCCTCTCCCATCCGGACTTTAACCGTCGGCCCCGGAATTACACCGGATCTGCTGACCTTTCCGTTGCCGGAAAGCGCTCGCGGGCTTTCAGCCGTAGCTGATTTACCGCCGGTGGGGAATTTCGCCCCGCCCTGAGAATAAGCAAAATTACTATAGCGCCATTACACAGGTCGGGCAATCAACAAAACCTCAAATGCTTTTGCATTTCCTGCCGTGTCGATTTCGGGTTTAACCTTTTCGTTTCTGGCATTACACTTAACCCTTATCAGGCCCCAACCCCTGCTGTCACCAGCAACACGAAACCAGGAAATCATCATGATCGACACGAAAAAAATTGAACAACTTGCGCGTCAGGTGCACGAGGCAATGCCGAAAGGGATTCGTGAATTTGGCGACGATGTCGAAAAGAAAATTCGCCAGGTTCTGCAGGCGCAGCTGACGCGTATGGATTTGGTCAATCGTGAAGAGTTCGACGTGCAGACGCAGGTGCTGCTGCGCACGCGTGAAAAGCTGGCCGCGCTGGAGCAGCGCCTGGCACAGCTGGAAAGCCATCAGCCTTCCGCACCGGCGCCCGCGGTAGTGACGCCCGATCCGGCAGGCAAAATCGACACCCCGCAGTAAGCTTTCAGACGGCGGGCGCGCAAGGCGCCCGCCCGCACGGTTACTCGCCGCGAATAGTCTTGATGATATTGGTGGTAGAGATGCCGTCTTCGAAGTTCAGCACGCGCACGTCGCCGCCGTTCGCCCATACCTCTTTGCTGCCCGCGATATCTTCCGGCTTGTAGTCGCCGCCTTTTACCAGCAGATCCGGCAACACGCTGGCGATCAGACGCTGCGGCGTATCTTCCTCAAACGCCACTACCCAGTCTACCGCTTCCAGCGCGCCAAGCACGATCATGCGGTTCACCAGCGGATTTACCGGGCGACTGCTGCCTTTCAGACGCTTCGTCGACGCGTCGCTGTTGACCGCCACAATCAGGCGATCCCCCAGCTTGCGCGCGTTGGCCAGATAGGAGACGTGACCCGCGTGCAGAATGTCGAACACGCCGTTGGTCATCACTACTTTCTCGCCGCGCTTGCGCGCCTGCTCGACGGCGATTTTAAGCTGCGCTTCGTTCATGATGCCGAAACCTTCGTCCGGGCGTGCATGCACGGCGTTTTCCAGCTCAATCGGACTCACGGTCGAGGTGCCCAGCTTGCCGACCACCACGCCCGCCGCCGCATTGGCCATAAAACAGGCCTCTTCCAGCGAGTCGCCCGCCGCCAGCGTCGCCGCCAGCACGCCAATCACCGTGTCGCCTGCGCCGGTCACGTCGAAAACTTCCTGCGCCTGCGTCGGCAGATGCAGCGGCGCCTTGCCTGGCTGCAGCAGCGTCATGCCGTTTTCAGAGCGCGTCACCAGCAGCGCGGAGAGCTCGTAATCCGCCACCAGCTGCATGCCGCGGCTGACAATCTCCTCTTCGTTTTTACACTTGCCAACCACCGCCTCGAACTCCGACAGGTTCGGCGTCAGCAGCGTCGCGCCGCGATAGCGCTCGAAGTCAGTGCCTTTGGGATCGATCAGCACCGGCACCTCTGCTTCACGCGCCAGGCGGATCATGGTCTGCACGCTGGAGAGCGCGCCCTTGGCATAGTCGGAAAGCACCAGCGCGCCGGCCGCCGCCAGCGACTGGCGCAGACGCTGATGAATCGGTTCCGGATCGACCTGCTCGAAGCCCTCTTCGAAATCAAGGCGCAGCAGCTGCTGATTGCGCGACAGCACGCGCAGCTTGGTAATCGTAGGATGGGTTTTGACCGCAACGAAGTCGCAGCGCACGTTGACCTTTGCCAGCGTGCTGTTCAGCACGCGCGCCGCGTCATCTTCGCCGGTTAAGCCGATCAGCTGCGACGCCGCGCCCAGCGCCGCAATGTTCATCGCCACGTTTGCCGCGCCGCCGGGACGCTCTTCAATGGTGTCCACTTTCACCACCGGCACCGGCGCTTCAGGAGAGATACGGCTGGTGGGGCCATACCAGTAGCGATCCAACATCACGTCGCCTACCACCAGCACCGAAGCACGGTCGAACGCGGGCAAAGTAACTTTCATTCCAGACACTCCAGACTGCAGTAAAAATAGTGCGCGGATGATAGCACAGATGCGATCTGCGCTATCAACAGCCGCTTATGGGGTTAAAGGCGACGCCAGCCAGCGCTGCCAGCTTGCCACCACGGTTTGCCGCTCGGCGGCAAAGGCGTCCGGCTCGACATGGCCCGGCAGCTCCTGCAGCGCCAGATGATGCAGCGCGTCGCGCAGCGTGACGTAGGCATGGGTCAGCGCCTGCGCTTCCGCCTCCGGCAGTTTGTCATAGCGCGCCGCCAGTTCGAAAATCCGCACGTTATCGGACCAGCGCGTCAGCTCAGGCTGTTCGGCGGCCCAGGCTAAGACAAGATATTGCGCAATGAATTCAATGTCGGTAATGCCGCCTTCGTCGGTTTTGATCTCCCAGCGCCCTTTGTGCCTGTTGCTGAGATGAGTGCGCATTTTCTCACGCATCTCGCGCACCTCTTTTTGCAGCGCCTCTGGCGCGCGCGGCAGGCAGAGAATGGCGCGGCGGATGGCGTTGAAACGCCCGGCCAGCGCATCATCGCCAAACACCACGCGGGCGCGCACCAGCGCCTGATGCTCCCAGGTCCAGGCCTCATGGCGCTGATAGTCGTCGAAGGCGTCGAAAGTGCTGACCAGCATGCCGGCCGCGCCGGAAGGCCGCAGCCGCGCGTCCACTTCATAGAGAATGCCTGAGGCGGTGCGCGTGCTGAAGAGATGCATAATGCGCTGCGCCAGCCGCAGATAGAACTGCCGGCCGTCGATGCTGCGCTCGCCGTCGGTGACCGCATCCGCCGGGCAGTCGTGCAGAAACACCAGGTCGAGATCGGAGCTATAGCCCAGCTCCCAGCCGCCCAGCTTGCCGTAGCCCAGCACCGCGAAGCCGCGCTCGTGCTCATTTTTCAGGTGGCCCGGTCGGCCGTAGCGTTGCACCATCATCTGCCACGCCTGCTGCACCACCGATTCGATAATCGCTTCCGCCAGCCAGGTTAAGTGATCGCTCACTTTCATCACCGGTAACGTGCCGGCGATATCGGCCGCCGCGATGCGCAGCAGCTGCGCCTGTTTGAACTGGCGCACCGCCTCCAGCTGCTGCTCTTCATCATCCACCGGAATGCGCATCAGATACTGGCGCAGCTCGTCGCGGTAGGCGTCGGTGGCGGTCGGCTGATAGAGCGTGGCGGGATCGAGCAGCTCATCCAGCAGCAGCGGATAGCGCGCCAGCTGGCTGGCGATCATCGGCGACGCCGCGCACAGGCGGATCAGATGCCGCAGCGCGCCGTGATATTCGGTCAGGAGTTCAAGATAGGTGCTGCGCGTCAGCACGCCCAGCAGCAGCGGCACCAGCCGGCTGAACGTAACGGCGGCGTCGTCGCGCGGACACACCTCGCTCAGCAGGCGCGGCATCAGCTGGTCGATCGCCAGCCGTCCGCGCGGACCGATGGTGCGGCGGCTAATATCCTGACGAAAATCCTCCAGCGCGCGATGCAGCGACCGGCGCTGTTCATCGTCGAGCTGCGGCACCAGCGGCGCCAGCTCCGCATCCTCCAGCGAATCCTGCCACATGCCGCTGAACTCCAGCAGCTCGGGCTGATCGCTTATTTCCGGGATATCTTCACCGATCAGCTCGTCGAAAATGGCGCGCACCGCCGCCATATGCGTTTCAAGCCGCGCCGTTAAGACGCCCCAGCTCTCGGCGTTCATCGCCCAGGCGAGCCGCGCGCGGTCGCGCGCATCGGTCGGCAGCGTCTGGGTCTGTTCGTCATTGATGCTCTGCAGCAGGTTCTCCAGACGGCGCAGGAAAAGGTAGGCCGCGCGCAGCGTCGCCACCTGATCCGCCGTCAGCAGCGCCAGTTCGCCAATTGCCGACAGCGTCGGCAGCAGCGAGCGCAGCTGTAGCGAGCGCTCACGTCCGCCGCGTATCAGCTGGAAAACCTGCACGATAAATTCGGTTTCGCGAATGCCGCCCGCGCCCAGCTTGATGTTATTGGTCAGCCCGCGCCGCCGCACCTCGCGCGTGATCATGCTCTTCATGTTGCGCAGCGACTGGATGACGCTGAAGTCGATATAGCGACGGTAGATAAAGGGGCGCAGCATCTGCTGCAGCTCCTGGCTCCAGCGATCCTGGTCGTCGCCCATCAGGCGCGCCTTGACCATCGCATAGCGCTCCCAGTCGCGGCCCTGCTCCTGATAGTAATCCTCCAGCGCGGCGAAGCTCAGCACCAGCGGACCGCTGTCGCCGAAGGGGCGCAGCCGCATGTCGACGCGGTAGACGAAGCCGTCCATGGTGGGCTGATCCAGCACTTTGATCAGCCGCTGCCCCATGCGGGTAAAAAACTGCGCGTTATCCAGCTCGCGTCGGCCGCCGCGCGTGGTGCCGTTTTCCGGCCAGGCAAAAATCAGATCGATGTCGGAAGAGAAGTTGAGTTCGCCGCCGCCCAGCTTGCCCATGCCGAGGATCAGCATCGGCTGCGGCTCGCCCGCGCTGTTGCAGGGGGTGCCGAAGTCCTGACAACACGCCTGATAGACCCAGTCGCGCGCCCGGCTAATCAGCACTTCCGCCAGCACGCTGAGCTGCTGCAGGCTCTGCTCAGTGCTCGCCTCGTGCAGGCACTGCATCCAGGCAACCCGCACCAGCATACGGCGACGGAACAGCCGCAGCGCGCGCATCAGCGCCGCCTCGCCGTCAACGGTAGCGATGTCGGCGTCCAGCCAGCGGGCGTAGTGCTGCCACTCGTCCGGCTGCGGCGGCTGCTGCTGGATCGCCAGCCACCATTCCGGGTGACGCTGCAGGTTCTCGACGATGAAATCACTGAACGCCAGCGCAGCGCGCTGTGCGTCGGTTAAGGCGTCTGCGGCGACGCCGAGGCGCTCGGCCGCGCTGGCCGCCTGCGCCTGTAGTTCAGCGGGTAACTCTAACAACGTCTTCTCTCCCTGATGGGTCAGATCATCGCGGCGTGCTGCTGTTGAGCCAGAAAGCAGGCTGACGCATCGCCTGAGCCGCCAGCGATTGCAGCCAGCGATCCTGATGTTGCGCAATAGAAGTTTGCAGCTCCTGCCATGGCGCCAGCCAGACGGCCACCGCTTCCGGCGCGTAGGCGCCAGCCAGCAGATGCACCGCCAGCAGCTGACGCGACAGGCGCGTCGCCTTGTCGTGGTATTCGTTGGGCTGCTGCACGTCGCTGAAGGTCTCTTTCAGATCGGCGGCGATGCGGCTCAGCATAATGTCGCTGAAGCGCTTAAAGGAGCCGTCGAGCTTCGCCTGGTTTTTCGCATCGATCCAGCGTCGCCACTGCGACTCCACCAGCCAGTGAGTGAGCGCCAACTGGGTTTCTACTGAGAGCGCGGAAAAGCTCAGCGCCTGTGCGTCTTTAACCGGCTCGGCGAGCGTCTCTTCCAGCGTGGTGAGTTTCTGACGCAGCTCGCTGCTCGCCTTGCGCGGCACCAGCGCGCCGAACAGTGAAAAGGCCTGACGCAGCGCTTCCAGCGCCTCAACGACGCTGCGCTGCGCCTCGGCGTTACCGCGCAGCCACACCTCTTCATGATACTGCCAGTGGCTGAGCGCGCCCGACATCGCGGTGACCATCCCCTCTTCCACCGTGGCTTTCGGCGCGGCTTTCAGCAGCGGGAACGGCCGCAGCGGACGCGGCGGATTGCCCTGCGCCAGCTGATAGCCGCGCGCCGCCTTGCTCAGACTGCCGAGACGCAGGCCGCCCATGCCGATCAGCTGTTGGGCGAAGGTCATCATGTCGCCGCGCTGGCCGCTTTTCAGCTCCAGCTCGACTTCAAACAGATCTTCGCTCAGGGTCTCGGTCGCGACCGCGCCGCGATCGAACGCGACTTCCACTTCGCTTTCGCCGGTCTGCACCAGCCAGGTTTCACGCTGGAAATGGGTGCTGAACAGCGGCTGCAGGCGCGCCTGCAGCGCGGCGACATCGGTACCCTGCGGCCAGACCTCGGCGGGCAGCCGGGCAATATCCAGCGTGGCGTCGGGCAGGTCGATATTATATTCCGCGCGCTGATGCAGGCCGCCGAGGCTTTTTCCGGCGGTTTTCAGCGTCATTTCGTAATGACCGTCTACGCCGCGAATGCGCAGGCCCATATCCCAGCGACGCAGCTGGTTGTCGTCGGTTTCAAAATAGGTGTTGCTTAACGCGCGCGCGGCCTGATGCTGATGGGGAAAATCAGCGAGGGTCTGCGCCAGTTTGCTGGCGGCGTCGGGCGTGGCAATGAACTTTAATTCGATTTCGATGGTCATAATTTTTTATTCAATACGCTGCTGGCACTTACGAGGATTATCTGGCGAAGAGTAATGCACAGAAGGCGGGCTGTCTCTGCTTTCTTTGCGCTTTCGCTACCCTTTTCGCAGGGAAATGAGACCAGGATAGTTCTCATTCAGATTTATGCGAGGCGGTTCCAGACTGTGCCGGTAAATTTACAGACCCCAAGCTAAAACGACATCGAATGAAAAAAATTGTAATCGCAGGCCTTACCTTGCTGACTCTCAGCGCGCTCGCTCCAGCTCATGCCGACGAAAAACGCTACATCTCTGACGAATTATCCACCTGGGTTCGCACCGGGCCGGGCGATCAGTATCGCCTGCTCGGCAAGCTGAACGCGGGCGAAGAAGTGCAGCTGGTGCAGACCAATAATGACACCCACTACGGCCAGATCCGCGATTCAGAGGGCCGTACCGCCTGGATCCCGCTGTCGCAGCTCAGCGCCGAGCCGAGCCTGCGCACGCGCGTGCCGCAGCTGGAGCAGCAGGTCAAAGATCTTACCGCCAAGCTGGGCAATATTGACAACAGCTGGAACCAGCGCACCTCAGAGATGCAGAACAAAGTCGCCAACAGCGACAGCGTCATCAACGGGCTGAAAGAGGAAAACCAGAAGCTGAAAAACGAGCTGATCGTGGCGCAGAAAAAAGTCAGCGCCGCCAACGTTCAGCTGGACGACAAGCAGCGCACCATCATCATGCAGTGGTTTATGTATGGCGGCGGCGTACTGGGCGTCGGCCTGCTGCTGGGGCTGGTGTTGCCGCATATGGTGCCGCGCCGCAAGAAAAAAGATCGCTGGATGAACTAAGCCTTTCTCCGCGTGACGCGTTCAGCAGCCTGAGGGCATCCTTTGATGCCCTCTTTGTCATGCCTGCAATCTGGCGATTGTGTGCAACAATAGAGCAACAGGCGCGCTGAATAATTTTGGGCGGCGCGCCTTCATTTTTATCTCTGGAGTAGTTGAGTGAAGACCTATTTAGTCGGCGGCGCCGTTCGCGATGCGCTGCTAAACCTGCCGGTTAAAGACCGGGACTGGGTCGTGGTCGGCGCGACGCCTGACGCGCTGCAGGCGCAGGGCTTTCAGCAGGTGGGCCGCGATTTTCCGGTTTTTTTACATCCTGACAGCCGTGAAGAGTACGCGCTGGCGCGCACCGAGCGCAAAAGCGGTAACGGCTACACCGGCTTTGTGACCTGGTCCGCGCCGGACGTGACGCTGGAACAGGATCTGCAACGCCGCGATCTCACCATCAACGCCATTGCGCAGGCGGACAACGGCGATCTCATCGATCCCTTTCAGGGACAGCGCGATCTGCAGGCGCGCCTGCTGCGCCACGTTTCTGACGCCTTTAACGAAGATCCGCTGCGCGTGCTGCGCGTGGCCCGCTTCGCCGCGCGTTTTGCCCATCTTAATTTCCGCATCGCTGACGAGACACAGGCGCTGATGCGCCAGATGGCGGCGAGCGGCGAGCTCGGCCACCTTACCGCCGAGCGCGTCTGGAAAGAGACGGAGAAAGCGCTGACCTCGCGCAATCCGCAGGTCTATTTCCAGACGCTGCGCGACTGCGGCGCGCTGGCGGTGCTGTTTCCGGAGCTTGACCGGCTGTTCGGCATTCCCGCGCCGGCGAAGTGGCACCCGGAGATCGACACCGGCGTGCATACCCTGATGACGCTGACGCTGGCGGCGTCGCTGTCGGACGAGGTGGAGGTGCGTTTCGCCACGCTGTTCCACGACGTCGGCAAGGCGCTGACGCCGCCGGAGAAGTGGCCGAGCCATCACGGCCACGGCGCGGCGGGCGTGCCGCTGGTGGAAGCGCTCTGCCAGCGCCTGCGCGTGCCGAACGCCATTCGCGATCTGGCGCTGCTCGTCACGGAATTTCACGATATCGTGCATACCATTGAGCGCCAGAGCGCCGACGCCTTAGTGGCGCTGTTCGACCGCATCGACGCGTGGCGTAAGCCGCAGCGGGTTGAGCAGATCGCTCTCACCAGCGAAGCGGACGCGCGCGGCCGCGCCGGGCTGGAGAGCATGGCCTATCCGCAGGGCGATTACCTGCGACAGGCGTTTGCGCTGGCGCAGTCGGTGCCGACCAAAGCGGTGATCGAGGCGGGTTTCAAAGGCGCAGAGGTGCGGGAAGAGCTGACGCGACGTCGCATCGCTATCGTGGCGCAGGGCATTGCGGAGATGCGGCCAGCCTGATGGCTGGCCGCGCAGGCGTTACATAAAGAGCGCGTACACCGCGGCCGCCACGATAAAGCGGTAGATGGCGAACGAGACGAACGAGATACGTTTGATCAGCTCAAGGAAGGCTTTGATTGCAATCAGCGCCACGATAAAGGCGGTGACGAAGCCGACGGCGAACATCGGGAAGTCGCTCATGGTCAGGAAGCCGACGCTTTTATAGAGGTCGAGCACGGTGGCGCCCATCATCATCGGCACGGCGAGGATAAAGGAGAACTCCGAGGCCGCGTAACGGCTGACGCCCATCAGCATGCCGCCGGAAATGGTGGCGCCGGAGCGAGAGAAGCCCGGCCAGAGCGCAAGGCACTGGAAGCAGCCGATCATAAAGGCCTGACGATAGGTGATGTCGTCGATGCCGACCGCTTTCGGCTGTTTCGGCTTCAGGTATTCCGCTGCCAGCAGCAGCACACCGCCGACCACCAGCGCATACATAACGTTAATCGGGTTGAACAGCGTTTTGATCTGGTCATGCAGCACCAGCCCGATCACCACCGCCGGGATCATCCCCAGCAGGATGTGGATCAGCGTCAGATGCCCGCGGCCTACGCCTTCGTGCTTCACTTCGCCGAAGTGAATGCCGATCAGGCCAAAGAGACGACGCCAGAACATCACCACGACGGCGAGTATCGATCCGAGCTGAATCACCACTTCGAAGGTTTCTGCTTTATCCCCTTCGAAGCCCAGCAGGTGGCCGACAATAATCATGTGCCCCGTTGAGGAGACCGGCAGAAACTCCGTCAGCCCCTCCACGATGCCCAGGATTGCAGCCACCCAAAGCTGATGAATATCTGCCATCACATTTTCCTTATATCCGTTTCAAACCCATTAAAAAGGCGGTCGCGAAGATGCTTCCGCCTGAAATTTTGCCATTGTCTGCCTGAGGGAAACCTTAAGGCTTCAGGCGACGTCGCGTTTCTCAACGCAGCGGCGCCAGTTATGACAAGCAATAATTTGGTTTGGTTTCATTGTGATGGCAATCACATCTATCCTATTTAGGAATTGTCCCGCGCGTGATGCGCACGCCAACCTGCGCCGCCTGCGCCACCGCGCCCGGTTTGGCGACCTTGATACGCACGCCCGGCGTGTTGAAACGCGTCATCAGCAGATCGGCGATCTCTTCCGCCACACGCTCTACCAGCGCGAAGCGCGTGCCGCTGAGGTGGGTCAGGATCGCCTCAGAGACGTCGGCATAGCTCAGACAGTCGTTTACATCGTCGCTGCGCGCCGCCTGGCGGTTGTCCCACGCCATTTCGACATCGAGCACCAGCTTCTGCTGAATGCCCTGTTCCCAGTCGTAAACGCCAATGGTGGTGTACACCGTGAGTTGTTCGATAAAAACGATATCCATGATAGCAGTCTCTGTTTTTGGCTAAGCCGGATACCACTTCCGGCATATAATGCGTATTATCCACGGTTAACGAAGACAAAACGACCCTATAGGAAACGGTACGGTAATATGAGTGCTATCGCGCCTGTTATGATTTTTTTCGCGTATCTTTGCGGTTCGATTTCGAGCGCCATTCTGGTGTGCAAAGTCGCCGGACTGCCCGATCCGCGCACTCAGGGTTCTGGCAATCCTGGCGCGACCAACGTGCTGCGCATCGGCGGCAAAGCCGCAGCGGCCTGCGTTTTGGTTTTCGATATTCTTAAAGGCATGGTGCCGGTCTGGCTGGCCTATCTGCTGCATCTCGCGCCGCTCTATCTTGGCCTGACCGCCATCGCCGCCTGTCTCGGCCATATCTATCCGCTCTTTTTTCGCTTTCGCGGCGGCAAAGGCGTGGCCACCGCGCTGGGCGCTATCGCGCCAATCGGCTGGGACTTAACCGGGCTGATGACCGGCACCTGGCTGCTGACGGTGCTGCTGAGCGGCTACTCGTCGCTGGGCGCTATCGTCAGCGCGCTGATTGCACCTTTCTACGTCTGGTGGTTTAAGCCGCAGTTCACCTTTCCGGTGTCGATGCTGTCATGTCTGATTTTGCTGCGTCATCACGACAATATTCAGCGGCTGTGGCGCGGACAGGAGAGTAAAATCTGGAAGCGCAAAAAAGCGCGCGAAGAGAAAAAATAAAGCCGGCGATGCCGGCTTTTTTCCATCAGATGGCAGGCAGTTCCGCCAGCGGCCAGCGCGGCCGTACGCTGACGCCCAGCCCGCCGCGTGTGCCCCCTTTCAGACGCACCATGCCTGCATAGGCAATCATCGCGCCATTGTCGGTGCAGAACTCCGGACGAGCGTAGAACACCTCGCCGCCGCGCGCCTGCATCATCTGCGCCATGCGCTCGCGCAACGTGCGGTTGGCGCTGACGCCGCCCGCGATCACCAGCCGCTTAAAGCCGGTTTGATCCAGCGCGCGCTTGCACTTGATCATCAGCGTATCGACCACCGCATCCTCGAAGGCGCGGGCGATATCGGCGCGCGTCTGCGCGTCGTCCGCATTTTCGCGAATGGTATTGGCGGCAAAGGTCTTCAGGCCGGAAAAGCTAAAGTCGAGCCCGGGACGATCGGTCATCGGGCGCGGAAAGGTGAAACGCCCGGCGACGCCCTGCTGCGCCATCTTCGACAGCATCGGTCCGCCGGGATAGTCCAGCCCGAGCAGCTTGGCGGTTTTATCAAAGGCTTCGCCCGCCGCGTCGTCGATGGATTCGCCCAGCAGCGTATATTCGCCGATGCCGGTGACGCCGATCAGCTGGGTATGTCCGCCAGAGACCAGCAGCGCCACGAACGGGAACGCCGGCGGGTTCTCTTCCAGCATCGGCGCCAGCAGATGGCCTTCCATATGGTGGACGGGAACCGCGGGCACCTTCCACGCAAAGGCGAGCGAGCGGCCGATGGTGGCGCCGACCAGCAGCGCGCCGACCAGACCCGGACCCGCCGTATAGGCGACGGCGTCGATCTGCTGCGGCTGCAGGTTCGCCTGTTTCAGCGCCGCCTGAATCAGCGGCACGGTTTTGCGCACGTGATCGCGCGACGCCAGTTCCGGCACCACGCCGCCGTAATCCGCGTGCAGTTTCACCTGGCTGTAAAGCTGATTGGCGAGCAGGCCCGCTTCGTCGTCATAGATTGCGATGCCAGTTTCATCGCAGGATGTTTCAATACCCAGAATTCGCATAGCGCTTACCTCTTACTTGCGGCGCGCAGTGTAGCATAGCAACACCTTTGTCCGTCGACGCTTTCGCTGCAAAAAGTGATTTCGTGGCGCGCAAAGAGTGCGCTATACTCCGCACCCTTGAAAAAAACCCGCAGCCGCATCGGCAAACGCTCCTGTTGGTTCTTAATTGTCCATGGTGCTTTACAAACCGACTCACGTTGGAGTAAAATGCTGCACCATTTTGAAATGTGCTGGCGCCGCAGTCAGCAGCAAAAACCGAATTTTATCGAGGTGAGAGTTACATGCCGGTAATTAAAGTACGTGAAAACGAGCCGTTCGACGTAGCACTGCGTCGCTTCAAGCGTTCCTGCGAGAAAGCAGGCGTTCTGGCTGAAGTTCGTCGTCGTGAGTTTTATGAAAAACCGACCACAGAACGTAAGCGCGCTAAAGCGTCAGCAGTTAAGCGTCACGCCAAGAAACTGGCTCGCGAAAACGCACGCCGCACTCGTCTGTACTAAGTTCTTCCGGAGGTTCGCCTCCACCGCGTGTTAAGCGCAGACAGAGTCACGTAAGAGGCCGTGCTTTCCGAAAGGAAGCGCGGCTTGTTGCCGTTTATGAGCTGAAAATTTGGGGCTTATGGCTGGAAGAATCCCACGCGTCTTTATCAACGATCTGCTTGCCCGCACGGACATCGTGGATCTTATCGATGCCCGCGTTAAGCTGAAAAAGCAGGGTAAGAACTTCCATGCGTGCTGTCCTTTCCATAATGAAAAAACGCCCTCTTTCACCGTAAACGGCGAAAAGCAGTTCTATCACTGCTTTGGCTGCGGCGCGCACGGCAATGCCATCGACTTTTTGATGAATTACGATCGGCTGGAGTTTGTCGAGAGTATCGAAGAGCTGGCGACGCAGCACGGTCTGGAAGTGCCCTATGAAGCGGGCAGCGGGCCGAGCCCGATGGAGCGCCATCAGCGTCAGAGCCTCTATCAGCTGATGGAGAGCCTGAACGGTTTTTACCAGCAAAGCCTGACCCAGTCCCATGCGCGCGCGGCGCGCGACTATCTCAGCAACCGCGGCTTAAGCGCCAAAGTGATTGAGCATTTCGCCATCGGCTTCGCGCCGGCTGGCTGGGATAACGTTTTAAAGCGTTTCGGCACCAGTAAAGACGATCGCGACTCTTTGATGGAGGCTGGCATGCTGGTTTCCAACGACAAGGGCCGCACCTACGATCGTTTCCGCGAGCGCGTGATGTTTCCTATCCGCGATAAGCGCGGGCGGGTGATCGGTTTCGGCGGTCGCGTGCTGGGCAACGATACGCCCAAGTACCTTAACTCGCCGGAAACGCCTATTTTCCATAAGGGTCGTCAGCTTTACGGCCTGTATGAAGCGCAAAAGAATCATCCGCAGCCTGCTCGTCTGCTGGTGGTGGAAGGCTATATGGATGTGGTGGCGCTGGCGCAGTTCGGCATTGATTATGCCGTCGCCTCGCTGGGCACCTCCACCACGGCGGAGCATATCCAGCTGCTGTTCCGCAGCACCGATACGGTGATCTGCTGCTACGACGGCGATCGCGCCGGTCGTGAAGCCGCCTGGCGCGCGCTGGAAACCGCATTGCCTTACATGAATGACGGACGTCAGCTACGCTTTATGTTTTTGCCAGACGGCGAAGACCCGGACACGCTGGTGCGCAAAGAGGGTAAAGAGGCGTTTGAAGCGCGTATGGAGCAGGCGATGCCGCTCTCCTCTTTCCTGTTCGACTCGCTGTTGCCGCAGGTGGATCTGAGCACGCGCGACGGCAAAGCGCGCCTGAGCACGCTGGCGCTGCCGCTGATTACGCAGATCCCAGGCGAGACCCTGCGCATCTATATGCGTCAGGAACTGGGTAATAAACTCGGCATTCTTGACGATAACCAGTTAGAGAAGCTGATGCCGAAGCAGGCCGCCAGCGGTGCGGCCCCGACGGCGCCGCCGCTGAAGCGCACCACCATGCGCGTGCTGGTGGCGCTGCTGGTGCAAAATCCGCAGCTGGCGACGCGAGTGCCGACGCTTGAAGGGCTGGCGCAGGTGAAAATGGCTGGCTTGCCGCTTTTTGCTGAATTGGTCAGCCGTTGCAATGAGAATCCTGGATTGACCACCGGACAGCTACTAGAGTTATATCGCGGGACAAATTTTAGCCAGATGCTTGAAACCTTAGCCACGTGGAACCACATGATAGTGGATGAGGAAGTTGAAGCGGTGTTTCACGACTCGCTGGCGAGTATTTACGACGCCGCGCTGGAGCAGCGTCTGGAAGCGCTGATCGCACGCGATCGCACCCAGGGTTTGAGCGCGGAAGAGCGCCGCGAATTCTGGACGTTAAGCCAGGCGCTGGCGAAAAAGTAGAGTTTTCAGTGGGTCAGAGTGTTGCGGGTAGCCAAAAGCGCATCTCTGACCCATTCGTTTCTGGGGCGATGCGCCGCAAGCCGAGGCTGAGCGACGCGATAAGCCAAGCCGGAGACGTGACAAATTTAGCAATAGACAGGCAGTGCGCGCGGTTAGCACGACTGGGGCGACGAAGCCTAGCCTACCGTTCAGAGCGCAAGGTAGCAGGGCCCTCGGCGGTGAAGTCAGTTTCATCACCGCCAGCGCGCAGCACACGGAGCGTACTGAAGTACGTGAGGAGTGCGAGCACTGCCGGGGATGAAAATGGCGAACAAGCCAGGCCCGAAAAATATTTAAAGCGGCTTAAGTGCCGATATATGAGGGGCAAAAGCCCTGGCCGCGACGAAGGCAGCGGCAATAACATAACGCCTTCACTGTTATAGTTGGCTCGCTGCCGACCGACACCAATCTAATTAACAGAAGTGTGGATACCGTCTTATGGAGCAAAACCCGCAGTCACAGCTTAAGCTGCTTGTCACCCGTGGTAAGGAGCAAGGCTATCTGACCTATGCTGAGGTCAATGACCATCTGCCGGAAGATATCGTCGACTCCGATCAGATCGAAGACATCATCCAGATGATTAACGATATGGGCATTCAGGTGGTGGAAGAAGCCCCTGACGCCGACGATCTGATGCTGAATGAGAACAGCGCCGATACTGACGAAGATGCCGCGGAAGCCGCCGCTCAGGTGTTATCCAGCGTTGAATCTGAAATTGGCCGCACCACCGATCCGGTGCGCATGTATATGCGCGAAATGGGTACCGTTGAACTGCTGACGCGCGAAGGCGAAATCGACATCGCCAAGCGCATCGAAGACGGCATCAACCAGGTACAGTGTTCGGTTGCGGAATATCCGGAAGCCATTACCTATCTGCTGGAGCAGTACGACAAAGTCGAAGCGGGCGAATCTCGCCTCTCCGACCTGATCACCGGCTTCGTGGATCCAAACGCTGAAGAAGATCTGGCGCCTACCGCCACCCACGTCGGCTCTGAGCTGTCTGAAGAAGACCGCGACGACGACGAAGATGAAGACGAAGAGAGCGAAGACGACAACTCCGACGACGATAACTCTATCGATCCGGAGCTGGCGCGCGAGAAATTCGTCGAACTGCGCACGCAGTATGAAACGACCCGCACCGTCATCAAGAGCAAAGGTCGCAGCCATGCTGACGCAGTAAAAGAGATCCAGAACCTTTCTGACGTCTTTAAGCAGTTCCGCCTGGTGCCGAAGCAGTTCGACTACCTGGTTAACAACATGCGCGAGATGATGGAGCGCGTGCGTACGCAAGAGCGCATCATCATGAAGCTGTGCATTGAACTGTGCAAAATGCCGAAGAAAAACTTCATCACGCTGTTCACCGGCAACGAGACCAGCGAGAGCTGGTTCAAAGCCGCGCTGGCCATGAATAAACCCTGGTCAGAGAAGCTGAAAGAAGTTGAAGAAGATGTGATGCGTTGTCTGCAAAAACTGCATCAGATCGAAGAAGAGACCGGCCTGACCATCGAGCAGGTGAAAGATATCAACCGTCGCATGTCTATCGGCGAAGCGAAAGCGCGTCGTGCGAAGAAAGAGATGGTCGAGGCGAACCTGCGTCTGGTGATTTCCATCGCGAAAAAATACACCAACCGCGGCCTGCAGTTCCTCGACCTGATTCAGGAAGGCAACATCGGCCTGATGAAAGCGGTTGATAAGTTTGAATACCGTCGTGGTTACAAGTTCTCAACCTACGCGACATGGTGGATCCGTCAGGCTATCACCCGCTCTATCGCCGACCAGGCGCGTACCATCCGTATTCCGGTGCATATGATTGAGACCATCAACAAGCTCAACCGTATCTCGCGCCAGATGCTGCAGGAGATGGGCCGCGAGCCGACGCCGGAAGAGCTGGCTGAGCGTATGCTGATGCCGGAAGACAAGATCCGCAAGGTGCTGAAAATCGCTAAAGAGCCGATTTCGATGGAGACGCCGATTGGCGACGACGAAGATTCGCATCTGGGCGACTTTATCGAAGACACCACGCTGGAGCTGCCGCTCGACTCTGCGACTTCCGAGAGCCTGCGTTCAGCCACCCACGACGTGCTGGCGGGTCTGACCGCGCGCGAAGCCAAAGTGCTGCGCATGCGTTTCGGTATCGATATGAACACCGACCATACGCTGGAAGAGGTGGGCAAACAGTTCGACGTGACGCGTGAGCGTATTCGTCAGATTGAAGCGAAAGCGCTGCGTAAGCTGCGCCACCCGAGCCGTTCAGAAGTGCTGCGTAGCTTCCTGGACGACTAATCCGCTCCACGTAAAAAAACCCCGGCCTGCCGGGGTTTTTTATTGCCGTTATAACGGCGTCAGCCCTTTGTCACGCATCATGGTTTTCGCCTGATCGCTTTGCAGATAGCGGACAAACGCTTCCGCCGCCTGCGGCTGCTTGCTGGAGGCAGTCACCACCGCGCCATACAGCGTATCCTGCTGCACCGCCGGCGGGATCAGGCCGACGATAGTGATCCCCTTCACCGCCTTTAGCTCGCTGTTCTGCTGAAAACCAATCGGCGCCTTGCCCTGCGCGACCGCTTCGCCAACCGGCGTGGCAGGAACGACCACCACCTTTTTCGCGGTCTGATCGCCCAGATTGAGCTTCTTCAGCATTTCGCTGCGGATGTAGCGTCCGCTGGCGCTGTCGGAAACGGCGATGGTCGAGGCTTCCGTCAGAACCTGTTTAAACTTCGCGACGCTGCTGATATCGGGCATCGGCCTGCCCTGCCTGACCGCCATCGCGATATAAGAGTGCGCCAGCACCTGATGGGTGTCCGCCTTCACCTGCTGCCCCAGCGGCGCGATAGCGTAGTCAACCATCACCAGCACGTCGGCGTCGTCGTGCCGTTTCAGGCGGTTCGGGATCGCCTGCGGCGTATCGCCCATCGATGGCGCCGCCTCCAGCGTCAGCTGATTGCCGCTGCGCTTTTCATAATCGGCCTTCAGGCTTTCCACCACGGGATACATCCCGCCGGAACAGAATACGCGCAGCGTTTCGCTCCATCCCGGCGCGGCAAACAGCAGCGCCGCTACGATAATCAGGTACTTTTTCATGCCACTCCCCTTTTATTGTCCAGCACCTGGTGTAGCCAGGAACCCGACGGGGAACAATGACCAGCCAGCAGTAAGCCGAGCCTGCTCACGTTTTATTAGCCGTTTTTATGTAACGCATCATGAAGTTGCCGATAGGACTCGACGATCTCCTCCAGCGAGGCGCGGTTAAGTCCGCTGGGATTGGGCAGCACCCAGACCTGGGTTTTGCCCATAAAGATCCCCTGTAAGCCCCACTCCACCTTGCGCTGATTAAAGGCACGCTTAAAGGCGTCTTTGCCGAGGATCGCCAGCACGCGCGGCTGATAGTTCAGCACCTTATCGGTGAGGCGCGCGCCACCGTCGCGCAGCTCTTCCGCCGCCAGCTGGTTCGCCTGCACGGTGGGACGCTCCACCAGCATGGTAATGCCGCAGCCGGTTTCCAGCAGCCGCTGCTCCTCTTCGGGTTTCAGCTGCTGGTGAGTAAAGCCAGCCAGATAGAGCACCTTCCAGAAGCGGTTGCCGGGATGCGCGAAGTGATAGCCGGTGTGCGCCGTCGAGTGGCCGGGATTGATGCCGCAGAACAGCACGTCGAGACCGGAGGCAATGATGTCGGTAATGTTGTGCTCACTCATGCCGCCTGCTCCCGTCCGGTGCGCTGCATAATTGCCTGACGGCTGCGCGCCAGCATCGCCGCGGAGAGCGTCTTATCGGGACAGGCGCGCGCCAGCGCCAGCGCACCGACCATTTCCGCCAGCAGGCTGCTGGCGAGCGTCTCGGCGTCGTGGTGTCCCAGCTCGGTGAGCAGCTCGCTCAGCCGTTTCAACATCGACGACACGCCCTGGGTAAAAATGGCTTTCGCCTCGTCCGGCAGATGGCCGACTTCGCTGACCAGCGCGGGCACCGGGCAGCCTTCGGCACGGCAATCGCGATGCGTTTCGGACAGGTAGTAATCGATAAGCGCGCTCAGCCGCTCAGCCGGATCGGGCTGCTGCCACAGCGATTTCATCCGCTGCGTAGAGTCTGTAAACATCTCGGCGATCACCGCCTCTACCAGCGCCTCGCGCGAGTCGAAGTGGGCGTAGAAGCCGCCGTGCGTCAGCCCGACGCGCTTCATTAGCGCCGCCACGCCGATGCTTTCCGTGCCGCTTTCGCGCATTACCCGCGCCGCCTCTTCCAGAATGCGCTGCCGCGTGCGCGCTTTAGGGCTCTGTTTATCCATCGCTCTTTTCCCGCTGATATGTTCTGCCGTTCATAGTAATTATTACGACCATCATATTCTACCTTGACGGAAAATATTACGATCGTCATATTAACTACAAATATGACAACCATCATACGCAAGGGGTTCACCATGTCAGCATCAACATCAGGCTCGGCTTTAATCACTGGCGCTTCAAGCGGTATCGGCGCGACCTATGCACAACGGCTGGCGGCGCGCGGCTACGATTTAATCCTGGTGGCGCGCGACCAGACGAGGCTCGAATCGCTGGCGCAAACGCTGCGACAGCAGCATCAGATTGAGGTGCGCGTGCTGCGCGCCGATCTGACCGACGCTGAGGATCTGCTCCGCGTGGAGCAGGAGCTGCGAAACAACGCCGCGATTACGCTGCTGGCGAACAACGCCGGCATGAGCGTAGACGGCGAGTTTATCGATGCCGATATCGACCGCATTCAGACCATGCTGGCGTTGAACATTATCGCCCCGACCCGCCTGGCGCATGCCGCAGCCAATGCGTTTCGCGCGCGCGGACGCGGCGTCATTATCAATGTCGCCTCGGTGCTGTCGCTGATGCATGAGATGTTTAACGGCGCCTATAACGGCAGCAAATCTTTTGTGCTGACGCTGACCCGTTCTATGCAGCGTGAGCTGGAGAACAGCGGCGTGCAGGTGCAGGCGGTTTTGCCTGGCGCCACGCGCACCGAGATTTTCGACCGCTCCGGCAAATCCATCGATGAGCTGCCGGCGAATATGATTATGGAAGTGGAAGATATGGTGGATGCCGCGCTAGCGGGTCTGGAGGCGGGCGAAGCGGTGACCATTCCGGCGCTGGAGGATCTGGCGCTGTGGCAGGATTACGATCGGGCGCGCGGCGCGATGCTGCCCTTCTTGTCGCTGAGCCAGCCAGCGTCGCGCTATCGCGATGGAGGTTGACGTGGTTATGGGCTGGTTTGCCTGCTTTGTTTAAAGAAGATGGGTAAAACAGGGCCGTATGTTCTGGAAATGTGTAGTTTAATCAAGCACTCATGCGCTGGAGAATTTTTCAGCATCCGGCGGATGAGTGCTGGATCGCTCTAAACAGATACATTATAATCCCCGCTCCGCTGGCCCCTTAGCTCAGTGGTTAGAGCAGGCGACTCATAATCGCTTGGTCGCTGGTTCAAACCCAGCAGGGGCCACCAAATTTTAGCATTAAAATCATGTATTTAAGCCACCTTTTCTTGGTGGCTTTTTTGTTGGCGGTGTTGCCATTGGC
This sequence comes from Pantoea sp. Z09, assembly GCF_022394795.1. Lineage (NCBI taxonomy): Bacteria > Pseudomonadati > Pseudomonadota > Gammaproteobacteria > Enterobacterales > Erwiniaceae > Pantoea > Pantoea sp. Z09. Next base: position 558,595 of record NZ_CP092373.1, on the reverse strand, counting down.
AGCAAAATGGCAGCAGATTTTTTCCTCACATCAATCTGGCAACTCACACATGAAAAAATTTCTTCTGGCGCTATCTATGCTTCCTGCCCTAACCGCAGTAGCTGCGCCGATACCTGAGCAGGTCGAAAAAACGCTTAAAACGTACCAATATGATAATTATGTTTTGAGAAATGGAGTTTTATCCCTAACTCTTCGAAAATCCACGGTTAATAAAGACTCTGCCTATTTCTTCTTTTCAGGAATCTGCAACACGATTTTTGTTCATCCTTGGGATGAAAAACTGATTACATCAATGCGCATCCTGAATTCAACACAAGATCAGGGGTTCGAATTTAGCGGCGGGGGGAAAGAGTGTAAGCAGGCAGGGGCTTTAGGCTTTGACGAAAGTAAAAAATTCATTGAATCGCGCACTTCAGAATTATAAGCCCGCTATCGCGGGCTACCCTTATAGCCAGAGTCCACCCTGTAAATTCCTGTCCGGATGTGGCGTTACAGGTTTGACTTTTCCAGGGTTCATTATAATGTCTGCGACTGTCTCGTGAGATTTGAAGGTACAGCCGCAGTTAAGGTTTTGGCATTGGTTGTAGCGCTCTTTAGTCGTTTTAGAAACTTGAAAACTACTGCGCGTATGGGACGCGTTCCCACACAATGGACAATTCATCATAACTAAACCTCGCATCTCGTTTTGGGTGGATGGTACACAAAAAAACCCAATTGGGATACTTCTTATTCCATTTCCAATGAGTCTATTTTTACCTCAAGATCAATGCTTGTTGTAAAGCCACTGTCCGCGCTGAGGCTGTGCGTAAGCGTCGTTACAATCCATTCTCCCGCATCTATCTGCTGTTTGAAGCCGCTCACCTTTACCGGCATTTCGGTGTAGAGATCTGCCCGGCCGCGAGCCAGCTGTATAGAAAATGACGCAACCCCGTGCTGCAGCCGCTCCCAACGCATTTTGGCCGCACGCTCTGCATTGGCCCGGTTTGCATAGGTACGACTCAGCACCAGGACGTTTTCATCCGTTCCGATCAGGTAATCGCCCTGTTTGGCTTCTGGCTCTTTTTTCTTTGTCGTCTTTTTCCGCCTGCGCTTTACTTTCGCCACCGGTTTTTTTGTCGGTTCGCGGGTATGCAGCCAGCTGGCAATCACGCCGGTGTAGGCGTCGCGGTCAGCCATGGTAAAGCGGTGGCTGTCGCCGTCCTTGCGTTGAATGGTGATCACCGGCAGCGCCTTACCGCTGGCCGTTTTTCCCTGCCCCTGACGTATGAACAGCAGATTGCCGTTTTTGATTGAGGCTATCGCGCCTGACTGTTTCGCCAGGCGCATCAGAAAGCTGGCGTCTGACTCGTTGGTCTGGTCAAGGTGATCTACGGCCATCTTCGCCACATCATCACCCAGGGCGATCTTCAGCTTGTGGCGGCCTGCAATGTCTTTCACGATGTCGCCCACGGTTGTCTGGTGCCATGATTTTTCACGCTTAGTATTGAGCGTCTGCCTGAAGTCGGCGCTGCGGGCGCGCAGGGTCAGCCGGTCAGGCGTGCCGGAGTGCTCAATCTCATCCACGATAAAGGTGCCTTTCGGAAAAAGCGCCTCACCCTGCCAGCCGAGCGCGAGCGACAGAGAAACGCCCCGGCGAGGCAGCAGCAGCTGGCAGTCTGCATCGTCCAGCTCGATGTCCAGCTGGTCAGCCTCAAACCCCCGGTTATCCGTGAGCGTCAGGCTCATAAGCCGCTTTTCAATCTTCTGCGTGATGTCCGCGCCCTCAAGCGTCAGCCTGAAAGAAGGGGAATTTGCCTGCCCGTTTATCCATTGCGTGGCGTTCATGAAAGCAGCCCTCCCATCATGCTGGTAACTTTACCCGCGGCGTCCGTCGCCGCGCCCTTCATGGCTGAGAGCTGATCGCTCAGGCTGCCGAACATTTCGCCCAGCGTTTCGTCGGTGCGCTTCAGGGTGAGCGTGAACTCAATGCGCCGGCAGACGCCACTGCTGAAAAACTCCGCTTTGGTCTGGCTCAGGCTCTCGATCACAAACATGCCGTAAATGGTGCCGCTTCCCTCTATCAGCGGCCATGCGCGCCCCAGCTCTGCTATCTGCTCCAGCGCCAGCAGTGACAGCCTGCCGCCGGTAATCTCCGGCAGCAGAACGCCCGAAAGCGTCAGCGTTTCATTATCCGGCCCCAGAAACTGCAGGGACGAGCGCACGCCGACGCGGCTGTTTGACGGAAACCGCCAGCTGCGCTGGATCTGCAGCTCCTGATAAGGGACTGTCTGCAGCATGAAAACGAACATCCCCAGCGTCATCATCATTATTCAAATCCTTCTCTGTCGTGGTAGCTGCTGCGGGCGCGGGCCTTCGCCTGTCGCTCTTTTGCCTCAAGCCTGCGCATAACCTCGTCCGCCACGTCCTGCGCGCTCTGCCCTGGCTGTTGCATGATGGTGATAGAGGCATTAACGGTCACGGGCGACATACTGGCCGCCGGTTGCGGTCGTGCCGCTTCCTGCCGGTATGCCTGTGCGGGCTGGCTCATCGGATGCAGCGGACGCGCAGCGGCTGGCGTTGCGGCCATGCCCATCGCCAGCGCGGCAGTGCGGCGGCGGCTGGTTATGTTGGCCGGGCCGTTCACAATTTCCGGCCCGTTTTCCCCGACGATGCCGAACTGCCCGGACGGAATATGCCCGCCGGTGTCGTACATTCTCGGAAAAGCCGGGAAGCCGCCCGGCGGCAGCGCCACTTTCCCGTCTGCCGTGACCTGCGGCGGGCGTGGTCGTGCTGCCTGCGCCGGTGCGCCTGGCTTGTCGTTGCCGGGCTTTAGAAAGTCCGGCAGGTAATCAGTCAGCGAGGACAGCTTGCTTTTGAGCGCATCCCATTTCTGGCTGATGCCTGCCAGCAGGCCGTCAATCATCTGCGAGCCAGCTTCCTGAAAGCGCGCGGGCAGCGCCTTCACGTCGGCCACAATCTCATCCCATTTTGTGCTGATGTAGGTGCGGATGGCCGTCCATACATTACTGACCTTGGTGCTGATGCCATCCCACAGCGCGGCAAATTTTGGCCCCAGCGTGTCCCAGTTCTGCCAGATATAAATTGCCCCCATGGCAATCAGTCCGATCACGGCCAGAATCCAGTTTGACATCATCAGCCGCCCCAGCCACAGCACGCTGTTACCGACTACGCCAATTGCCTTACGCATGAGGCCAAACGAGGTAAATGCCTGAAGGCCCGTCTTGTTCATAACCATACGCATTACCAGCATTGGTCCTAAGATGGCCGCCAGCGCAAGCAATATGCTCCCTATAGCTACTGTCGCTATCGCAAAACCTGCCGCCATCTTGAACAAGGCCGCCGTCAGTTGTGGGTGCTGTTTCACAAAGCTGCCGAGCGCGCTGGCAAGATTGCCCAGCCAGTCGGCCAGCTGTTTAAGCACTGGCGCGACCGTCTCACCAATTGCAGCCATTGCATTAGTAAACGAGCCGCTCGCCGCATCCCAGCGGTTTGACAGCGTCTTTAACGAGGCGTCAACACGCTCGCGCAGGGTCGCCTGATTGTCGAGCTTCGCAGCAGTTTCCCGATAACCCTCGATCCCCTTGCTGATCATGATGTTCAGCGCCTGCAGGGTTTCAGCGTCATCACCAAACAGCGTATTTAAAACGGACTGGCGCTTGCTGTCGCTGGTGATTTTTTTCAGCTTCGCCAGCTGCGCATACAAATTTTCCAGCCCGGCAAACTGCCCCTTTTTGTTCTGGAAATTCAGCTTTATCCCTGTACCAGCCAATACATCATTCGCGTCACCAATTTTTTTATTATTGAGCGTTGCCTGAAAAATCTTGCGGTAGGCGTTGCCCGCCGACTCGCCGGGCATACTGGCCTGATCGGCCATAACCAGCAGTGGCGCAAAGGTTTTCGCCGCAGTGAGCCCTTTCTGGTGAATGATGTCCATGGCGCTGCCGATTTTGGAGAATCCCTGCAGCATGTTTCCCGAATCCACGCCCGCATAAAATCCCTTCTGAATGATGTCGGTGAGCGCCATCATGTCCTTTTCGCTGGTCTGCGTGGCGTCCTGCAGCTTCGCCGCAAACTCCGCCGCATCGGTCGGGGCCATCTGCAGCTGTACGCCGAGATAGGCCGTCGCCTCACCCAGCCCGCCCAGGATCGCCTGCGCGCTCATGCCCTGGCGGCGAAGCATGGTCATCATGTTCTGAAAGTCCGCCGTGGTGCCGGGCAGCTTGTCGCCCAGGCTCACCGCCAGCCTGTTGATTTTTTCATACTCCGGCAGCACCTTAGCGCCCGGTCCCATCATGGAGGCGGCCAGCTGCGTCGCGGCGTTCTCCGAATCCGCATAGGCGCGCACAGGGGCCATCAGGGTCGCGCCGGTAGCAACGCCGGTTGCCACCATGCCCGCGCCGTTACCGGCCAGCTTATTGCGCGTCTCGGTCAGCTTTTCATGCCGCGCCTGGATGTCGTGAATCTTCTGCTGGCGCTCGCCGAGCTTGCGCAGCTCTGCCTGCTGGCGCTCGATGGCCCCGGTTGCCGCCTGCGCGTCCGTTTTTAGCCGGCGCTGCGCCTCGCTCAGCTGCTTCGTGTCGATGCCCGCCGCATTCAGCGCCTCACGCTGGCGCTGCACCGACAGGCGCAGGCCGTTATAGGTCTGCTGCAGCTGGCTGGCGCGGTTCTTTGCCTGCTCAAGCAGCCTGGCCTGCTGTGCCGTGGGCCTGTTCGTTTCGGTAAACTGCACGGCAAGGCGCGCCGCTTCCTCGCGGGCGGCCTTCAGGTTGTTGGCGGTAACGGCAAGCTGTGAGCGGGTTTTGCGGAATCCGTCAATGCGGCCCGCCTGCTCGTTAAGGGATTTCAGGCCGTCTTTGCTGGCCTTCAGCGCAGCCGACAGCTCCTTAGAGCCGTCGCGCGCGCTGCGAAAGGGGCGCGTGATTTTATCCACCGCGCTTAATACCACCTGCAGCCGCAGGTTTGTGTCACTCATCGTCACCGGCTCCGCTACGCTGCATCGCTTTATGCCGCCACTCAAGCACGTCCGTCAGAGACTCCGCGTACATCACCGGCGGCGGCCAGTGAAAAACGGTAGCGATGTCCGCTACCAGATCTTCTACCGTCAGGCTGTCGGGAAAGCTGACAGCGCCGACTTCGGCAACAAAAAAGTGATCACCTCGACCGACAGGGACAGCAGATCGGCGGGGTCCATTTCGTTAATTTCCTGCACGGTCAGCGCCGGGCTCGTGACGCGCGGCAGCACGGCCATCATCGCGTTCACGTCCATATCCATCAGCGCCTGCAGGCGGATGCCGCGTAGCGCCCCGGCCTGCGGCTTGCGCACGGTCACGCTGGTAACTTCGGTTTTGCCGCGCAGAATGGGGGTGTCCAGCTCTACAGCTTTTTCGGTAATTTTGTCGGTCATGGTTATTTTCCGTTTATACGTTTCAGAGCGGCAGGGCTGCCCCTGCCGGGTTTATCAGAGGCCGAGCGCGTTACGGTGCGCTTCCATCAGGTCGGTGCCGCCCGCGATGTGGATCATATTCACCAGATCCACTTCGTAGAGCACTTCGCCGTTAATGGTCAGCTTGGCGTAGCTGTTGGTTGCGGACACCTTGGTGGTGCTGGACTCGCCTTCCTTCCACTCGCCGGAATCCAGCTCTTTGTAGCGGCCGCGCGTGACCAGTTCGACCGCCTGCACTTCGCCGGTGTCGTCGCGCTGGATAGAGCCGGTAAAGCGCAGCTGCACGCCGTCCACGGTGGCGGTGCCCAGCTGCTTGAACAGCAGCGCCTCGGTGCCGCCTACAGTGAACTCCGTATCCAGCGCGCCGTCGTCCAGGCCCATGTCGATGTCCACGCCTCCGGCCATGCCGCCACCTCGGTACTTCTCAAACTTGCGGGTAAGCTTTGGCAGGGTGATGGACTCAACCAGCCCCTGCCAGTTGTTGCCTGCGTTAAACACGTTCAGGTGCTTGAGCTTGCGGGGTAATGCCATGTTTCAGTCTCCTTATGCGCTGACGCGGCTGCTGAAATCGACCAGGTACTGGTCGGTGATGCGCTGGCGCAGCAGCAGGTTTTCCAGCGGTGGCACCGGCGTGTAGTCGTAGTCGATGGTCAGTTTGCCCGCCTTCAGCGTGTCCTTGTCGTTCACGCTTTCATCCAGCCAGCAGTCCGCCCCGATGAGGTAGCCCTGATTCACCAGGCTGCGCAGCTTCGCGCGGATGCTCTCGATGATGTCGCGGGCCAGCGACGGGTTCAGCGGACCGTCAACGGCCCACATCTGCGCCTCGGCCATGGTGTCCATCAGCACCTGCGCGGTGCGGGTGTAGCACTCGAAGGCAAACAGCGCGTCGTCGCTCAGGCAGCGGGAACCCCAGAAGCGGAAGCCGTCTTTGCGGATCAGCGTGGTGACGTCGTTCTGGTTCAGCATGCCCGCGTCCGTCGCCGGATCCTGCAGGTCCCAAAAAACGTCTCTGGAAATGCCGGTGACGCCGTTCACCCCGACGTTTGACAGGGACTTGTGCCAGCCGGTCTGCTCGTCGATTTTGGCGCGCAGGCCGAGCGCGCGGGCGGTGGCGTAGGCCGTCGCGTCCGCTTTCAGCACGGTGTCAAAGCTGATGAAGTCAGGCCAGATAAGCATCCCTTCGCGCTGGCTGAAGTTGGCGCGGTAGGCGATGGCCTCCTCTACGCTTTTGCAGCCGTAGGCCGACAGGTAGGCAAAGCCGCGCAGGCTCTGCGCCACGGTCAGCAGCTCGGTGGAAACTGCCTGCGTGTCATGTCCCGGCACGCCGAGAATGCGCGGCTTGACGCCACAGACGGCCTGCGCGGCCAGCAGCGCTTTCATGCCGGTGCGCTGGCCGTCGGTCACGCCGCCGATGATGTTAGCGGTGGTTTCCGCCTCGGTTTCGCCCTGCGGCACGCGCACAACGACGGTGACGGGTTTTGCCTGGTCGGCGATGGCGTCCAGCGAGCGGGCCAGCGTGCCGGACTCGCCAGCCTTGCCGCTGGCGGTGAGCACGTCGGTCAGCAGCACCGGGCGGTTGAGCGGAAAGGTTGCCGCGTCGGCGTCGTCGCCGGTGCAGACCAGGCCGACGATTGCCGTGCTGACGGTGGTGATAGTTCGGGTGCCCTCGTTGATTTCCTCAACGCGCACGCCGTGGTGATAATCCTGAGCCATGTGGCGGTTCTCCTGTAAAGGGGTTCCGCTATGGTGAAAGGTGACGGGCGCGGGCGCACCCTGCGGGCATTGTGCGGCGAATGGCACAAAGCAAACAGGCCCGAAACGGGCCTGCAATTTACTCTGGCTTTACCGGCCAGCTGATGTCTGGCGCGTTTGTCAGGTCTGTTTTCTGCACCGCCTGAATATATTTCATCCATTCGGTCAGCGTAACTTTGTCTTCGTCCGTAATGATGCCAAGCAGCAGCTGTGTCTGCCATGCCTGAGTAACGCCGCTTGCCTCGCTGATGCGCGCCGATTTCTCTGTTGTTGCCTGGCTAACGGCGGCAGAACGTTGTGCATCATTGTCCGTCACCCACTTTTCCCCTTCCCACTTATCCCATGCGGTTGCGGGCTCAAGCGGTGTTGTGCCCGCCGGATAATCGCCTAACTCTGCTAATTCTATTGCTGAGCCGTCAGCAACGGAGTAGACCGTTTCGCCACGATGGTCGGCAACAACCTGCCAGTTGCCATCACGATAAACAGCTGCCTGCCCGGCCTCAATGCTGGGCGGCGCGGTGATACAGGCGTTAGCAGGCAGGCCAACACCCTGCGCCAGATACTCATCGCTGGATCCGGTAAACTCGCCGGTTGATGCGTCAAAATTATAAATCGTCAAAGTGCCGGCCGATTTTGCCTGACCGTTTTTATCGAGTGTTGCCTTAGCCATCATGCGGCCCTCACAATGTAGTTAAAGGCGATGTTGCGCGGACGGTTTTCAGCTGCTGTAGGAACCTGTCGCGATGCATCCATTTTCGAAGACATGCCAGCCAGGCTACCGGTCTGTGATTGCAGCACCGTTGAGTCAGGCAGGGATGCATCATAAAAAACACCTGACGAACTGCCGCGCCACGCGTAATAGTTTGAACCAATAACCTGTCCTGTAAGGTTGCGCATTGCATCGCCCTGTGCCGACAGCAAAGTCCGCCCGCTGTCCGCTCCACGCCCGTCATCCCAGCCGCGAATAAATTCACCTCTCAAATCTGTTAGTACCAGCCCCGGAAATACCTGCGCCAGCTTCGGATACAGCGTTCCGCTAAATGTCGCACCGTTACTTTTCAAAAAGACCATGCCAGCCATTGATGGAAACAGCTCATTAGGCATTTTCGCGTGCGGCCAGGGGAAAGGCGAACCTATGACCGGCGAGCCTTCGCCTAAACCGAGGTTTTTGAGAACGTCCGGCAGCAAACCGGCATCAGCCATTTCCTTCAGCGCGTTCTTAATCAGCGGATACTGGTTATGCGGATTAGCAGCTGCTACATGGTCTGCCAGTAGCTGGTCCGCGTATTGCCTGACCGTCAGAATGTTGTCATCGACATATTTACGGGTAGCCAGCACCACGGACGGATCAATCTTCAGGGTGATGGCGTCGGTGCTGTTTACGATGATGAGCATGCGCACGGTCTGCGTGCGCCCGCTGCCTTCCTGCAGGGCGGGCTTGTAGGTTTCCGGCGTATTGCAGACCGCTATCAGCGTGCCGTCCGCATCGAACAGCCCCATTTCCCGGATCCAGAATCCGCCCTCCGTTTCAGGGATCACCTGCTCGGCTATCACCTGGCTGGCGTTGGCCGGATCGATGCTCAGCGTGTTGATGGCCGCGCGGCGCACCTCGTTTACCAGCTTTGTCTGGCTGGCGTTCGGTGTGGGCAGCGTGCCGCCGCCGTCACCTACGGCCATCTGCGTTATGTTCAGCTTTGTGCCGAGCGCGGCGGCGTTGGCAATTTTAGCCGCGCCGAGGTTGGTCACGATTGCATAGAATTTTTGAGTCATTGTCCCACTTCCATCAGGTCGATAACGTGAACCGCCGCGCCCGCATACGTCGGGCCGCTGACGGACAGAATTTCCGGGGTGTAGGGGTAAATCGAGAGATCGTCCCCGTCGTAGCTCGCGGCGGCTATGCGCGTTTCGCCGCTCACCTGCAGGTTGATGGACATGCCCAGCAGGTGACGGCTGCAGGGTTTGGCGTCACTGATGAGCCGCTCCAGCTCGTGATAGGTTTCTTCCGTAATGCCCTGGTCCTGCACACCGATGTCCAGGCGAAACGTGCCGGGCGCTTCGCCGGTTTTCCACCACTCAATAACGCGGATCAGGAACCCGAACGGCTCCACCACGCGCCGGATAGCGCTGATGGTTCCCTTGTGCTGATGGATATAAAACGCATCGAGCACCACCTGCCGCTTGACGCTTTCCGCCCAGTCTTCGTCCCATCGGTCCACCGAAAACGCCCAGGCGAGATACGGCAGAAAGCTGACCGGGCAGGTTGCCGGGTTCCACAGGTCGCGCAGCGGCACGTTCAGTCCGGTAATGCCGCTGCAGGCTTCCGCCAGGCGGCGCTCCAGCGCGGACGAGCCGGACGGCATCAGGCTGCTGTTGCTCATGTCAGCACCTCGTCAGTCGCCACCGAAATATCCGTGCCGGTGCAGTTACCCGCTGCCGTGCGGTCCAGGATGATGTCCGCCGCCGGTTCGATCATCTCCACCCAGTCCACGCCGGGCACGCGCAGCACCGCCCCGTAGGACTCGCGGCGCACGCTGCGTCCCAGCTTTTTCTGCTCGGTGAGGTAAGCGGCCAGCTGCGCGTTTGCCGCCTCAAGGCAGGGACCGGCCGCCACGCCATCAAACAGGTGCAGCTTTGCCTTCACGCTGTAGTCATGAATGGCCGCTCCCTGCACGGTCACGCGGTCCGCTACGGGCCGCACGCTTTCGGCGTTCAGCGCGGTGTTCACTGTAGCCAGCAAATCCGCCGCCGCTTCGCCGTTGCCTTCACGGCTCAGGACGGTGATCAGCACGCTGGCCGGTGACGGGCTGGTTGCCGACACGTCCTGGACGCGGCCGTCCGCGCTCTTTGCGTGAAACTCATAGGCCGCCGTCGGCCCGGCCACGCTCAGCCCCTCAAACGCCTCTGGCACGCGCACGCGCAGGGCATCGTCGGTTTCCATCACGGCATCGACCGGCGGCACCGCGTCAGGGTCAGCCGGGGTCACGGTCAGGCGCTGCACATTATGGTTTGCGGCCAGCTGGTCCAGATCGCTGCCGAGCGCGTACGCCACCATGACCGCCTGCGCCGCCTCGTTGATGCGCTGGCGCAGCAGGATTTCCCGGTAGGTGCTTTCCTGCAGCGTCTTCACCATCGGATCGGACTCCAGCGCCAGCACGCGGCGCACCGCCGCCTGCTCCTCCGTCGGGTAGAGCGCGATCAGCGCCTCTTTGCGCTCGGCCAGCAGGGTTTCAAAGTCCGGCACCTCAATCACTTCAGGCGCGGGCAGCTGGGAAAGGTCAATTACTGCCACTGTTCACCCCCGTTGAAACAGACATGGCAACCGGCGAGCCGTCATCCCGCTGGCCGGTCAGTTCAACCACCATTGAGCCGTCGAAGGCGCTGGTAATGTTGACAGTGTTCAGCCTGATACGCGGCTCCCAGCGGCTGAGCGCGGTATACACCGCCGCCATCACCTGCAGGCGGATCACGTCGTTTTGTGGCTGGTCAATCAGCACCGACAGCAGCGAGCCGTATTCCCGGCGCTGCAGGCGGCTGCCTTCCGGCGTCATCAGAATGTCACGCACACTTTGTCTGATGTGATCGATGTCGGTGAGCGCCTCACCGGTGTCGCGGTTCATGCCGAGATACATCATTGCGGACCTCCTGACATATCGCTACCAGACTTCACGCCGCCGTGCTGATGGGTATCCACCACGACGCCGTTTGAACTCATGCCGCCGCCGCCCTGCGTCACCGCGCCGTTCATCACGGTTTCGCTGTTAATCCGGGTCTGGTCAGCGTCCACGCCAAACTGCTCAGTGACGAGCTGGATACCGTCGGCCGCCTCAATCCGCACGCTTTTGATGTTCTTTATCAGCAGCTGGCCGGTTTCCGGCTCGTACTGAAACCAGCCGCCGTCCTGAAACACGGTTGTGGCTCCGTTTTCTGAATAGTCCGGCGGTGGAAAGGCGTCGGAATAGATGGCGGGCAGCGCAAAGGCGGTTTCGAGGTTGCCGCCCAGGCTCAGCAGCACAACCTGCTCGCCGACGGTCGGTTTCCACCATGTGCGGGTGTTACCGGCGCGCATGGTGAGCCAGTTAATCCAGTTGGTTTCGATGTCGCCCGTTTTCACCCGGCACAGCCAGTTCACCGGGTCCATCTCGGACACGGTGCCGGTGCGGATCAGGTTGGTGATAAGGCGCATAATTTCGGTCAGTTTTTCGTTCATGAGCTGAGAGTGTCACTAAGGCAGGGGACGGGCATCTGCCCGGCATTGTCTGAGGTATGGCACAACGACAGGCGGCTACTCCGTCAGCCAGCGCAGCAGGGTGTCGCGCACTGAGCTTTCAACCTCGTTATTTACGCCCAGCAGCGGGCGCTCCGCATATTTGACCGTCGTGCCGCGCCGGTTCACCCGGTCGCGCAGGCCGTAGTGGTGCACGCGGGCCAGCTTCTGCACGGCAGGCGCAAAGGCTATTTCGGCCTGATCGGTGCTGGCCTGCGCCTTCAGGTACTTTGTGGTTTTGAGCTTCGCAAACATCTTGCGCCGGATCCGGCCCGGCTTCGTGCGGGCCGTGGCGTGGCGGGGTTCCCATGCGGTGCCGTCCGGGGCGCGCTGCGCCGTGATGTTCGCCTGCTGAATGCGGCGCACGTCGCGCGCAACCTCCCGAAGCATCTTTTTCCTGGCCGACGGTTCAAGCTGTGCCAGCAGCGCATCCAGCCAGGCGTCTACCTCATGCAGTTCAGCCATGGCGCGCCGTCCAGAACTCCTCCGGCACGTCCGGCTCCGGTATGGCCTCGACCGTCATTTTCCCGTCCACTTCCCGCGCCAGCACCCGCTCGGTCAGCTTCAGGTCCATGCTGATGTCGCAGCGGTCATTGCCGAGAATGTCGGCCTCAAAGGTGAAGAGCTTTTCCCGCTCGCCGGGGTTCTGCAGGGCATCCGGCTGATTTTCCCGCAGCCAGAACATTATCGGGGCCATCAGCAGGTTCTGGTCGCCGGTGAAGTCGGTAATCACCACGTTCAGGGTGTAGCGGTATTCCCATGAGATCGACGCGGCCGACGTGGCGACCAGCGCGCCGTTATCCACGAACAGGTGCAGCCGGTCGGGATTGTCTGCCACGTAGGGCACGGCTTTATTCAGGGCGTTTCGCAAGGACTGCGGCTTGTTCATCGTCTTTTTCCTGACAGCTGATAATGGTATCCACTTTATCCGCGCACGCCGCCCAGGCGGCCTCGGTTTCATCCAGCAGGGCGTTCAGGTCGCCGTTACTTCTCGGCGCGGCCGGGTCCAGCTGGCAGCGGGTGATTTTGGGACAGCCACTCACGGTAAGATTCACCTCCGGCGAGGGCCGGTCGCTGGCGCAGCCGGACAACAGGATCAGGCAGAGGGGAATCAGCCCAGCGGCGCAGGTCTTCATTTTCACGTTTAAGCTCCTCGATGGTGCGTTGCCGGTCGCGCAGCAATTTGCCGTTTTGCTCGGCGGCGGCATAAAGCTGCGTCTGCGCCTGGCTGTTCGTCTGCGTAAGAATGTTCAGGGCGATCAGCTGACCGTTTTTCTGCGACAGCTTTTTGCCCTGGTCCGCAATCGCCGCCTGCTGCGTGCTGATAGTGTGGTGCGCATTGCTGAGCCGCCATGACTGCACGCCGAGCGCGGCCAGCAGGAGAAGGACAAGCGCTGCTGCCAGCAGCACTCGCTTCATGCGCCCGCTCCCCTGAGGCACCACGCCATTTCACGCTGGCGGCGGTTATCCAGTCCCTGATTAAATACGCCTTTTACGTACACCCAGCCCGGCAGTTGTCCGCAGGCCTCACGCCATCGCCCCTGTTTCAGCAGCGCCACCATGGTCGATCCGCAGGCGTTGCCGGTGCCGACGTTGAACGCCAGCGACACCAGCGCGTCATAAACCTGCTGCGGCATTGATACCGCCACGCAGCTCGCCAGTGCCGCCTCAACGCGTAACACGTTGGTGATGAAGTTGCCCGCCGCCTGCCGTTCCGTGATTGTTTTCCCCGGCACCACGCCGCGCGTGTTGCCGATCCCGTCGGTCCAGACGCCGGCGCTGCACTGGTACGGCTGCAGGCGGCAGCCCTCATAGTCCGCGATGAGCTTCAGCCCCTCCACGGAGGTGTGCAGCTGCTGAAAGCCGGGCAGCGAGGCGGCCAGCGCCAGCACCACGCCCACGGCACAGCGCTTAACGGTTTGCAGATTCATATTCCTCCCGCGTGATGCGCCCGCTTGCCAGCAGCAGGTAGGTTTTGTGCTTGTAGTACCAGCTGATAAGCGCCATCAGCAGGCCGATGAAGACACCGGCCACGGTGGAAACGTCCTTCAGATCCATGCCACCCAGCCACGCCATCACTACCGCCACGCACCAGGTGATAAAGGTGCTGATTTTTTCCCACATGTTTCAGTCCCAAAGCTGGACGGCCTGCACGGTTGCCGTCGTTGTTACGTCCGGCAATTCCACTTCCAGCCCGTGCGGCAGGATGGGGCCATGCTCAGACAGCCCCGGATTCGCCCGTATAACCTGCTCGGTCATGCCCTGCGTGCGCCCGTAGTGACGCCAGCAGATCGCGTCCACCGTGTCGTACTGCTGCGCACGCACTTTCATCAGATAAGCTCCACGGTGCTGTGCGGCAGGTTCTGCACGCGGCTGATGGCCCAGCGCGCATCCCGCCACAGGTCGCCGGTCGTGTCGGCCAGCTCCTCGCCGCGCTTCGCCGCAGCGGCGGTCGCGTCAAAATCCTGGTAGCGCTCGTTAAGTACCGCGCGGGTCCAGCACCACACCGCGCTGAAGTAGTGATGCAGGCGTACGCTCTCACCGGCCAGCTTCTCCGCCGGCACGTCGGCCAGGGTGTTAAACCCGCGCAGCTCCTGCCGCTCGCGCCATGAATAAAGCTCGGTATTGACCTCCGCCATCGCGGTGAGCACCACCTGCTTTAAGCGCTCCGGCGTCACGGTGCCGTCTACGCGCATTGCGGCTCTGAACTTCGCCAGATCGACGTCCGGCCAGAACGAGTTGTTGGGGATAATTTCCGGCGTTCCCGTCGCCTTCTGCGGCGCTACAAATTCCATAGCCTTGATACTCCTGAAAAGGTTGGGCGGTGGACGGAGTTTTGATAAGGCTCAGCCTGTCGCCACCCCGTGCCGCCCCGCGCGTGGGCACGTCCGGTTATCAGCTGGCGTTGCGGATTTTCCGCTCCAGCTGCTCAATGTCTTTTTTCACGCCGCAGCGCTCGTCGAGTTGCAGCGCCTGCTTAAGGTGATTCAGGGCCATCACGGGCTGGCTGCCGGTGAGCACGTAGCCGATGGACTTGTGCAGGCGGGCGCGCGACTGGTCCGGCATATCCAGCCCGTCGGTTGCCTCCAGCGTCTGCATCAGCAGGGCAGGATCAAAGTCGCTTTCTGCCATCAGGGCATTTTTAGCGGCGTCGGCCATCTCTTCGGCCAGCAGGGTCTGCACGTTTCGGTTAAACCCCTGCGGCATAGACCAGCCGTGCTTGAGGGCATGGCGGCCAACGGCCAGCGCCCCGGCATAATCCCCGGCGTCAATGCGCCACAGCATCACGTACATCAGCACGTCATCCTGTTGCGCGCCGTCGGCGGCCAGCACGCCGTCTACCCAGGCGGCATATTTCGGCAGCACTTCTGCCTTGATTTCGGCTTTTTTGACGTTGGACTGAATGCCCTTGAGGCGGCGGCGGTCTTCACCCAGCTGCATCAGCATCAGCTCGTAGCCGTTCGCGTGCCGGGCAGAGCCGCCCGTATGGGCGGCCTGCTCAGCCTGAACGCGCAGGCGGTGCTGCCGTGCGGGACTCAGGCTCATGGTTTACGCTCCGGCACCGGCATCAGCTGGCGCGCTAAAGTCGCCGATGGTGATGTTTTCGATCAGCGCGGCGCAGCGGTAGTCTTCCACCACGTACGCCTCGTTAACCGACTCGTAGTTCTCGATGCGGTCGCGCTTCGGATTGTCGATAACCGAGCGGCGGCGGGTGTCCTCCTGCCAGTAAATCGACAGGTTATCCAGACGGGGGATCAGCAGGGCATTCGCCGGGAAGTACGGCGCGCGCACCGCCTGCAGGCCGCCCATGCGTTTCTGGCTGATGATGAGATCGGCGGCCAGCTTTTCGGTGTTGGCCTGCTCACTGTTGACCAGCGGGAAATACTTGTCAGACAGCAGCTCGCGCCCGCAGATAACCACCATTTCGTCGTCGTCCTGGAAGATGGGATCGATAAGCTCGTTAACCGCATCCATGACCAGCGCGTCCAGGTTGAGATATTCGCCGCCTTTGCCGACCTTCACCGCTCCGGCGGTGGTTTCGCCGTCTTTAGTCGTGCTGCCCATCACGTTGTCCGGGGCGTCTTCGCGCAGCTTCTGCAGCCAGCCTTTGTTGACGTCCTGCAGCAGCGGGTTCTCTGCGCGGTTAGAGGTTTTGGCGCGCTTCACGCCGTTGAAGCCGATCATGATGCGGTCCAGCGCCTGGCGCTTCACGATGGCGTCGCGGATGCGGGTCTGGAAGTCCTGAAACTTCGCCCACATGTCCAGCTTCGCGTAGGTAATGGCCGTGTCGAAGTTGGTCTGCTCGCACTTGTACTCAGTCCCGGTCATCGCCGTTGGATCGGTCGGCTCGCGGTCCTTAGAGCTGGTATCGGTGGTGCCCGCGATGGTGCTGCCGACGCCGAGGCCCAGCAGCTGGCCGGACTGTTCAGATACGGCGATAACGTTAACCAGCGTCAGAAACGCGGTGCTCTGCTGGATGGTGTCCTCCAGCGTCTGCGCCACGGATGGCTCCACGCTGAACTTGCTGGAAAGCTCTGCAATCTCCACGGAATAGATGCGCGCCAGCTGGCTCAGGTAGGCGTTAAAGGCAAAACGGGTCTGTTTTTTCATGGGGTGTACTGCTCCTTAGCAGTTGGTCAGGTGAGCGGCCGGCGCATCGCCGCCCGGTGCGCGCTGGCGGTAGTCGGGGCGGCTGTCTGCGCGCTCCAGCTGCTCTTTGAGTGCGTTAAAGGCTTCCTTCTGCGCCGACAGGTCATCCAGCTGCGACTGCAGGCTGCTTTCCAGCTGGCTCAGGCGCTCGGCCTGCTCGCCCAGCGTTCTGTCGGTGCGGGTGCCATAGTTCTGCTGCTCGCTGGCAATCAGCTCGACCGCCTGATGCACGTCGCTGAAACGGTCGTCGTCGGTCTGCTTTTGTTTGGCAAACATGGCCCTGATGCGGGTAAACAGGGCGGGCTTTTCTTCGGGCGCCTCTTCCAGCTCGATCACGGTTTCGGTGGCGGCGGTAAAGAGGTTGTCCGGGTGCTGCTTGCGGTTTGCCAGTGGGTTCTTTTCCGCCGACGCGCTGAACGCCAGCATTTCGGTGCCGAGGCTCGCCGGATCGTCCGTGGCAGCCAGGCCGACCAGGTAGGCTTTGCCGGTGTCGGCAAATTTGGTGCTGACCTCCATAGAGGTGAAAAGCTTCTGGCCCTTTTTGACCAGCTCGACGAGCGAATCCGTTGGCAGAATGTCGGCGTAGAGCGCCATTTTCCCGGCCAGCGGTCCGTCGGTAATTTCCTCCGCAACCAGCGCGCTCACCGAGCCGTAGCGGTTAAAGGTGCTGTCCGGGGCGTAAGACTTGATGTGCTCCAGATTAATCAGCGCGGTGTAGACCTGCGGGTTGTACGCGGCGGCCATCTGCACGAGCCACTCGCGGGAAATTTCGCGCCCGTCCGTGGTGGCACCTTCCACCCCGATCCGAAAACGCTTTGCAGTTACTGTCATGAGCCAGGCTCCGTTGTGAAAAATCGCTTTGAGGCTCTATGTTTGCGGCGGGAGGGGTATTGAAACAACGCGGGGCCATTGTGCGGAAAACCACACAATGAGGGGCGGCGGAAAAGGGACCGCCGGGGCCGTATTTTGGGGCCATGACAACGACACTCGCCCCCGAAGACCTCGATCCCCGCAGGCAGGCCTTGCTCCTGTACTTTCAGGGATACCGTATCGCCCGCATTGCTGAAATGCTGGGAGAGAAACCCGCAACCGTTCACAGCTGGAAGAAGCGCGACAAGTGGAACGACTACGGCCCGCTTGACCAGATGCAGCTCACCACCGCCGCGCGCTACTGTCAGCTGGTCATGAAGGAGTCGAAAGAAGGGAAGGACTACAAGGAAATTGACCTGCTGGCGCGCCAGTCCGAGCGCCACGCCCGCATCGGCAAGTTCAGCAACGGCGGGAACGAGGCGGACCTTAACCCGAAGGTGGCAAACCGAAACAGCGGCCCCCGCAAGCCACCGGAAAAAAACGTATTCAGCGACGAACAGATCGAGAAGCTGCAGGAGATTTTCCACGGCTCGATGTTCGGCTATCAGCGCCAGTGGTGGGATGCGGGCAACAAGCACCGCATCCGCAACGTGCTTAAATCCCGTCAGATCGGCGCGACGTTTTATTTTGCCCGCGAGGCGCTGATCGATGCCCTGACCACCGGGCGCAACCAGATTTTTCTCTCAGCCAGCAAGGCGCAGGCACACGTCTTTAAGCAGTACATCATGGAGTTTGCCAAAGAGGTGGATGTAGAGCTGAAAGGCGACCCAATGACGCTCAGCAACGGCGCGTGCCTGTACTTCCTCGGCACCAACGCCCGCACCGCGCAGAGCTACCACGGCAATCTCTACCTGGATGAATATTTCTGGATCCCGAAGTTTCAGGAGCTGCGCAAGGTGGCGTCCGGCATGGCCCTGCACAAGAAATGGCGGCAGACCTACTTTTCCACCCCGTCCAGCCTGACCCACAGCGCCTATCCGTTCTGGTCCGGCGCGCTCTTCAACCGTGGGCGCGCTAAGGCGGACCGCGTAGACATCGACCTGACCCACGGCAACCTGTCGCCGGGCCGCTTCTGCGATGACGGCCAGTTCCGCCAGATTGTCACGGTTGAGGACGCCGTGCGCGGCGGCTGTAACCTGTTCGACCTCGACCAGCTGCGCCTGGAGTACAGCCCGCCGGAATACCAGAACCTGCTGATGTGCGAGTTCGTGGACGATCTGGCGTCCGTGTTCCCGCTGCAGCTGCTGCAAAAGTGCATGGTGGACAGCTGGGAAGTCTGGAACGACTTCGAGGCGCTGGCGCTGCGCCCGTTCGGCTGGCGCGAAGTCTGGATCGGCTATGACCCGGCGAAGGGGACGCAGAACGGCGACAGCGCCGGGTGCGTGGTTATCGCGCCGCCCGCCGTGCCGGGCGGCAAGTTCCGCATTCTGGAGCGGCACCAGTGGCGCGGCATGGACTTTCGCGCGCAGGCCGAGTCCATCAAAAAGCTGACGCAGCAGTATAACGTCACCTATATCGGCATCGACTCCACGGGCGTCGGCCTCGGCGTCTATGAAAACGTGAAAATGTTTTTCCCGGCGGTGAAAGAATTTGTCTACAACCCGAACGTGAAAAACGCCCTGGTGCTGAAGGCGTTCGACATCATCAGCAGCGGTCGCCTGGAGTTCGATGCCGGGCACCTCGACATCGCGCAGTCATTCATGGCAATCCGCCGCGCCACCACGGCCAGCGGCAACCGCCCGACCTACGAAGCCAGCCGCAGCGAAGAGGCAAGCCACGCCGATCTCGCCTGGGCGACGATGCACGCGCTGGCAAACGAACCGCTGCAGGGCGAAGCCGCCCACAGCCGCAACATTATGGAGATTTACTGATGAGCAAACGCAGGAACCGCACGCGCACCCAGCCCGTGCAGCAGCAGATGACCGGCGGCGCGGCGGCAGAAGCTTTTACCTTCGGCGACCCGGTGCCGGTACTGGACCGCCGCGAGCTGCTCGACTACGTGGAGTGCGTCATTAACGATCGCTGGTATGAACCGCCGGTGAGCTTTGACGGGCTGGCGCGCACGTTCCGCGCGGCCGTGCATCACAGCTCGCCGCTCAACGTAAAGCGCAACATTCTGACCAGCTCGTTTATCCCGCACCCGCTGCTGAGCCAGCAGGCATTCAGCCGGTTTGTGCAGGACTATCTGGTGTTCGGCAATGCGTATCTGGAGAAGCGTACCAACCGCCTCGGCGGAGTGATTGCGCTGGAGCCTGCCCTGGCGAAGTTTACGCGGCGCGGAACCGATCTCGACACCTACTGGTTTGTGCAGTACGGCCTGAGCACACAGCCTTACCAGTTCACGCCGGGCAACGTGTTCCACCTGATGGAGCCGGATTTGAATCAGGAGGTTTACGGCCTGCCGGAATATCTTTCGGCCATCCCGTCTACGCTGCTGAATGAGTCGGCGACGCTGTTCCGCCGTAAGTATTATCTTAACGGCAGCCACGCGGGTTACATCATGTACGTTACTGACCCCGCGCAGAATCAGGAAGATGTGGACGCCATGCGCAAAGCCATGAAAAGCACGAAGGGCCCTGGCAACTTCCGCAACCTTTTCATGTACTCGCCGAGCGGTAAAAAGGACGGTATCCAGATCATCCCGCTGTCAGAGGTAGCGGCAAAGGATGAGTTTCTGAACATCAAGAATGTGAGCCGGGATGACATGCTGGCCGCGCACCGGGTGCCGCCGCAGATGATGGGCATTATCCCGAATAACACCGGCGGGTTCGGTGACGTGGAGAAGGCCAGCCGCGTGTTCGTCCGCAATGAACTGATGCCACTGCAAAAACGTCTTGAAGAGCTCAATGCATGGTTGGGTGAAGAGGTAATACGCTTCGAAGCTTATAATTTAGCGTCCGAGTGATAATTTAAAGCGCCATTCGGCGCTTTAAAGGGCTTTAGCGTTATAAACTCTTATCGCTCCCGCCTGCATATCTACATAATCGACTAAAAAGACTTGGCTTCCTTGTGTTTTAAGATGTTCTCCAACCGCCAGTAAATACTCTTCGTTAGCATTGCAACCTGCAATTTCAGCAAGCTGAATACCTAGCTGCGTAACGGCTATATAAGGCATATTGATATCACTATCCCCCTCGCGTAGAAAAGTTAATGCTTTTTCATTACACCTTATAAAGGCTGTTTCACCTTTATTACCATTTAGGTTTATAGTTACATTCCCTTGATGTATCTCTTGTACTATTCCAAGCTCTTGCATCTTTAGCAAAATATCTAAGCTCAACCACTTATGAATGTATCTCGTTCTGTTTGATTGGAGGTAGCCACGAAAAATAAATCCCTCCTTAAATATAAAGGGTAGGACTGATTCAATTTCTTGTGCTTCTTTTTTTGTAATGTTTTTAATAAACTCCATGGTTCTGAAGGAAAATTTACCGGGCGATTTTACTTCTCCGGCTAAAAGCCTTGCCCAAATAGACTGCATCTCATCTGTGGAAACCTTGCAGGCATAATCACGCCAGCGGTTTATCCAGTCACTTTCGATATCTGCTTCAGAAACTTCAACTTCTTGTCCCTCAAGTTCTTTTTCAGCTTTAAGTAAAGTTTTTGCAATATTGATTTCGTTTTGCACTCTTTCAATAATAATATCTTCTCTTATTACTGCATACATACTTGGCAAATCAACAACAGGTTCATATTTTTCGATATTAGGTTTCAATACTACATTACTACCTTCTATCTTCGATATTAACATTCCATTCCTAACATCTTCTGCATCTTTTTCAGCCTGCGCGAGCATTAGGATTTGATTTCTTGCAACAACACTTTTTGCAAGTCCTTCTCTACGCATTTGTGCTGGCCTGAGAACTCCACAAATACCTTTGTCCACCACAGTATCCCACAACTTTAAGATAAGCTTCTCATAAGGACCATCAGCCATAACCCTCTCCTTATTTATTAATATGACTGGCTCATGCCAACGCCACTTACCAATAATTCCAAATACATATGCTATGCGCAAGTACAGCTGTAATGTATAACGAATGCTTACAGCGCGCGCTCGTACCCCCGCCACGCCTGCCCGCTTTATGTAGTGGTTTTCATGCGGGTGCATGACATAAGCAAAAGCCCGCCATTACTGGCGGGCCGGGGCATAAACGATCCTTTCGGGATCATGCGAATTCATGCGGCATAGTCATGCAGTGCCGGGCAACATCAAAACAGGGGCAACTGGTCATCAGGCTCTGACTCCGGCACTTCAACTTTTCGCCTGGTGAAATCCATGGCAAGCAGAAGAGCTTCCCGGTAAGTCAGGGGAAACCGCCGGCCAAAGATAAACGCATTTTCGAAAGTCTGCCCCAGCCAGAAACCGCCGCCACACTCGCGCGACCGTTGAAACATAACCCATCCACCGGGACAAAAATATGGGAGGGTTTCACCACGGTAAACAATCTGAAATTCAGATTCTCGTCCCCCCATAACCTAATGCCTCGCTCGCTCGTTGTTCAACCCTGCCGCCGTCAAAATCAAGCTTTTGACGTCTGCACGGTTATCAGTGTAGCCAGCTGTCATCTTCCCAGACGTTCTGAAGCAGATCATTTAGCCGCTGCCTGTCCTCGTCGAGTTTAAAGCCAGGCATTTCTATTCTTGTGTGGCTTCCTTGCCGTACCTGCACTACTGCTTCGGGGTAAAGCGCTACTACGCGCCTGTGTATCTCGTCATGAAAAGCTTCAATCACTGACTGGCTTAGTTTTTGATTTTTATCAAGCATAATTTCAATGCGCATAGTCTCCCCTCAAATCATTCAGATACTTGTATAGATCGTGAATATTCGTGTCTTCTTACCTTACGCATCAGCTCATCAGTCAGCTCTGAAACCCACTGAATCGCGAGCTGTTTCTCATCTTCACTGCAATCACTTGCTGCAACAAGTTTCATAAATAAATCAATACGCTGGAGCTTCATTGACTCCAAAAAATAGTCTCGCATAATCCCTCCGCACAATGAACAACTGGTTATGCATACAGTATATTACGAATTTCCAAATGTGAAATGATTTTTTATGGTCAATAAGACTTTATCTGAAAGCATGCTCTTGAAGTTAGGACGTTAATTGGCTTCATTCGCATCCTTAGAGGCACGAGCTAAGCGCCCTATTCGCTCCAGAACTTCATATTTTTTAGGTCCAGCATGAGGCCTCACTAACTCACCATATGCAGAACTGCGAAACAGTCGGCCAGCAATTTTCGTCTGCGTGCCGCCAATCAGGCGCACGGCCAGACCGCGGCTGATGGTTTCACCGCATAATTCCTTCACCTGGCCTATCACGTTGTCGCATGCGGCCTCGATTTTGTCCGACCGCCTTAGCTGCCGACGTCTTTTTTCTGGCTCCTGCGCCCTGATCCGGCTCAGCAGCTGCCGTCTTTCTCGTCTGCTAATGCCGTCCAGGTCGATATTGTCGAAACTTTCCGGCGGGTTCGAATCCTCAGATCTCAACCCCCCCGTACAGTTATTGACAGAACTCCGAGAGGACGCGGACGCGTCCTTAAATTCAAAACCCAAATCAACGGCACGTTTCGGGACAATCTTCCACTGCGCGAGACGGGTGAGGATCGGGGTATCTTCGCCAACTTCAGTTGCATAAACGCCTTTTATGCGCACGGTTTCCTCGCCGTACTCGTTCACGTCTTCGCTGGCCTGATACCAGGTGCGCACGGCCAGCTCGTCACGGCGCACGAAAGGCCCGCCCTGCGCGTTAACGTATCCGGCCCAGTCTCCCGCATCGGCGGCGTCATGCGCGGCCGCAAACTCAACGCTGAGGCCGTGGGCTGTTTCGCTGTCTGCCATGCGGCGCAGCTCGCGGTAAACCGTCACCGGCGCGCCGCCCACAAACTGGAATTGCCGGATGTGCCAGCGGGCCGCCCAGGCGGAAACGGCCGAGGCGGTTTCCTTCAGGTCTTTGCCGCTTTCGTCGTCCGTCTCGCCGTCCAGCGCGTATCCGTCGATGTTTTTGGAAATGTACTTCGCGACGTAGCCCGTCGCGCTGCCCTTCTCCGGATCGATAGCCTCGGCGTGAAAACGGGCCTTGCGGGCCTTGTCGGTCGTCAGCTCGTCGCTGTCCTCCTGCCAGGCGTAGTCGCGCATAATCTCGCGCACGCGTTCAACCTGTTCAGGACGCATAAACATCAGCATGTGCCAGTGCGGGGTCGCGTCGTGATGGGGCTCGGCAACGCGGATCCCGAAGATGCGGATTTCTTCACGGTGCAGTTTGGCGCGGACTTTTTGCCAGACGCCGCAGAGATAGCGCTGGGTGTCGGCCGGGCTGGCGCCGTTCCATTTGCGGTTGCGATGGCCGGTTTTGATTGTGGCGTGATAGCGCGCCGGGGCAGTCAGCGTGTAGAACTCGCCGATGAAGCCCATTTCGTTGCAGATGTTTTCGAAGCCGCGAATGCGGGTCATCAGCTCGCAGCGCCGGATCGCCGGATTGGCCACGCTGCCGTCGTACTTTTCAATCAGGCTGATGCGGTTGCCTTCCTCGTCTTCCAGCTCCATGCCCTTGAGGAACTCACGGGTGCGGCGTTTCTGCTCGCGCCACTCTGAGACGGTCATGCTGCTGGCGTAGGGGGTATGCTTTTTGCTGACGTTAGCCAGGGCAATCTGCAGGTGCTCACGCCATGACGCGGCGACGCGGCGCAGGCGGCCCTTCCACCACTTTTCGGTCTGCATACGCATGATCGCCGGGGTCACTTCTTCCGGGTCGAACAGGCGGGACGTGACCTTTTCCCACAGCGGCGGCGTCTGGCTCAGCTCGCGGGTAATAGTGGCGGCGGTCATGTAAACGCGGTGCGTGTACCGGTAATCTGACTCGTCGCTGGCCTGCGCGTGCGCCTGTACCAGCTCGGCGAGGATGAAATTAGCCACATCCCCAGCCAGCAGATCGACGTCGGCGCGCGCCATATCGGGCAGGCGGTTAAAGCGGCGCATCAGCTCCCACAGCGTGCCGGCCGCGCTGGCCGCGCCAGCCTGTTGAGCGGCGTTGCCTGCCAGCAGGTTAAACGTGCCGCTGCTCATTTCACCGAGGCGGTACTGCTCACTGACGCATTCAACGCGTGGCAATGTGCGCTCAACAAAGGTTTTTGCTAAGTACGCATTGGCACGGGCAATGCCCTGGGTCTTTTCAAGCTCGCTGACGCGGCGCTTAACGTCGAGCTGGATCAGCGTCGGCTGCTTTTCCAGCAATTCCTGCGCACGCGCCAAAGCCGCAATCATCTGACTGCGGCTGTGCATTTCCTCATAGGTGGGATACGGACTGGCGATGGCTTCCCGTGGAGCGTTCCACGGGTAAGCGTATTCCTGAATCACTCGCAAACCCCCAGATACACGCTGCTGCAAACGGACTTGTTGTCCATCGCTGCCAGCATGTCGAACTGCCGACCGCCGCGCGTAGTCAGTGCCCAGTCCCGGTAGGTTTCAATGCCGTGCGAGGTGAGAGTGACCTTTCTGCCGTTTGTTTCTGCTTTAACCGGATCCATGCCTGAATGGAAAAACGCAGCGTTACCACGGCGCGAGCACTGGGCAACAATCCGTTCCCACGCCGCAACGCGGCTGATTTCCTCAGGCCAGCGGGTAAAAATCTCCGCCAGTTCGGCTTTGTTTACGTTTACGCATGGCATGCAACCAACCCGGCTACAGCCCTGCTGATAAAGCGGATTGGGTTTGATCCCGTGACGTTTTGCCAGTGCAAAGACATCATCATGCGTCCAGTTGAGGATCGGCCGGTAAATCGAGAGGCCCGGCCCGAGGTCAAAGCCTTCTTCCCATTCAGCCAGCGCTGCGCGGCTCGCGGATTCCTGCGCACGAACTCCCTGCCACGTAATGACACGCTTACCCTCTGCAACCAGCCTGTCTACCACCTGCTCCTGCATCGGGATCTGTTTCAGCTCGAAAGAGCAGAATTTGCGCTGCGTTGAAGGGAATGTGCCTTTCCAGATGCACATATCAAGGAAAGGAATGCCGGTAGGCTTCAGGGCATTCAGGGCGCGACGGACAATTGAAGCGGCTTCAGTTTCAGTGAACCCCAAATCCCTGACCAGAGAAGTCGGCCACTTGTCTTTTACAAAGGTCCTTTTGTCCACGATACGCTGGGTGAAATCAGCCCTGATCCGACGCAGCGGGCCGAGCCTGGACTCAAGATAATTGAGGTACTCGACGGTTTCAGGGTGCTCGTGACCTGTATCAGCATGCGCAGCCTGAAACTCAACGCCAGATTCAATAGCGAGCAGCCAGTCAGCCAGGCTGTCCTTACCTCCTGAAACGGTTACAAGGTTCATGACGCCGGGCGCAAAGCAGCGAGAGTCAATCATGGCTGCACCTCCATTATTGCGGAGTGGTCCGCCCCTGCAGTCAGATCAAAACCAGTAACAACGGGCACGGGCTCAGGGCGGCGCACGGCGATAATTTCCGAGGCGCGCTTACCCTCACCGGCGGCAACGCCAACCGAGCGGGCTACGCTGATTTTGGTAATGTCGAACTCGCGGAGAATGCTGCGGGTGTAGAAGGTATCGCTGTTTGAAACGACAACCGGGCAGCGTTCCGAAACGCCGAGCAACATGCTGACCAGATCGTGATGCTCATCTTTGCCGAATCCAGCGGTGTGGTAGTCCGAGAAAGTCCCGTCATATGGCGGATCGCAGTACACGACATCCCCGGCTTTAACGAGAGGCAGCGTCTCGCGGAAGTCGGCGCAGATAAACGTCGCGCGCTGCGCCTTCTCGGCAAACGCCTCAATCTCTGCCAGTGGAAAATAGGGTTTTTTGTAGTGACCAAAAGGGATATTAAATTCACCGCTACGGTTGTAACGGCACATGCCGCGATAGCCGTGGCGGTTCAGATACAAAAAGTGCGCGGCGCGCTCCAGCAGGGGTAGCGCGGGGTTATGGTTGAACGTCTCACGGACAGAATAATAACTTTCGCCTGTGGTGTTCTGATTGAACAGGCTGGACGCAACAACGATAAAGGGGCGGGCGTGCTCCTTTATCTGGCGGTACAGGTTGATCAGGTCGGGGTTAATATCCGCAACCAGATAGGAAGGGTAATCGGTGTTCATCATCACCGCGCAGGAACCGGCGAAGGGTTCGACCAGGCGATCGCCTGCTGGCAGGTGTGCCAGCAGCTCCGGCATTACGCGGGTCTTGCTGCCCGCCCATTTCAGGATCGCGCTCATACCGCACCGCCTTTTGAAACTTTCGCGTACCGTTCGGCCATGTCCTGACAGCTGACGCAGCGAGTCACGCCACGCACGGCGCGGCGGCGCTGTTCTGGGATCGGCGCGTCGCAGTCTTCACAGAATGAAGCCGCCACGCTGACCGGGCGGTTAACCACGCTGGCGATGTTGCGCGCCAGCAGCTCATCGGCGCGCTGCTGCGCCATGTCGATAGAGTCGGCCATTAGTGCAGCTCCTGCGATTCGCTCTGATAACGCTCTGCCTCGCGGCGGATCAGGTCGGCAGCCTCGACAGCAGAAAGCCCCTGCTGATGTACATGCACGGCCAGCTCAACAAGGCGCTCAAACACAGCCAGCGCACGGTCTTTGCGCTCCTCAATGCGCGCCTTAGTGATGACTGCGGCCAGCGCCTCGGTGTCAGCGTCAAAATTAAATTTCTCGATATTTCGCATTTCACTTTCTCCAGAATTTGGGCAAAAGAATGCCCGGCGGGTGTACGCCATTTAATTACTTCGGGTTAATTAATTAGGCAGCGCCATTCGCTTCGGAAATAAACTCACAACTGCTTTTAGATGATTCATTGCACGAATAAGCGCCGCTCTTTCATCAGTAGTCAGTTCACTAAATTCAGCGGCGTGCCTGTCCTTACCGATGCCAGCCAGGAAGAAAATCGCGCTCAGCGCGCGCTTGTTGTCCTGGTAATTACTGTCTGTCACATCGCGCATTTCAGAGAAAAAACGGGTCATATCTTTTTCACAGTTGCCGCCCATCAGCTGCGCGCGGATTAAGGCAACGTGATTCAGCGCCGAAACCCGTTGGCCGGCAGTAAGCTCGACCAGCATTGAATCGCCTTCGATAGCCATGTTTTACCTCTTTGCTCTTTTACCTGTACCTGCTGGCTCAGTACCGGATGCCAGCGCTGACCGTTCTCGCCCATGATCCAGCCATGCCCGTATGACATTGACGGACTCTGGCGCTTGAGGCGTGCCGCAAATGAAATCATCGCGCGCCCTCAGCTGATGCCAATCGAAGCACCCAGCCCGCTGATTGCGTCAACGGTTGAGGCTAAGGTTGGGTTGGAGTGAACGCGGTTCTGCACGGCCAGCGCGGCCAGCATCATGCAGCGGATCCCGGTATTGGCAGCTTCCAAAATGCCGCGGCGGCAGGTTGCCGTAATACGCTCCGGGTTCGCGGCGTTAGCGGCCATATGCCCGACTTCGGCGGTTGCCTTCAGCACGTACGTCGGAAACTTCTCTTTTGCCAGCTCGTTAACCGGCACGCACGGCAAACACTGCAGCTGCGCCAGCATGCCGTCCATCAGCGTGGCGTCTTCGGTCAGATCGGTAAGCAACAGCACTTCTGGAACGGTCAGTTGATGCACTTGTTCCGGGTTAAGCTTGTTGCGCAGGGTCTGCACTTTCATACCCGCCCGCTGCGCCAGCTCCGTCATGTTGTGCGTAAGCGCAAACTTGCGGCAGGCGTCGTCGTAATCGGAATGTGTGGAAACACGAAAATCAAACATGATTATTCCCTATCGTTATCCCAATATGGATACATCAACCCTGCATCGTGATTTCGCAGCCAGCTGCTGCTTCGATAGTCAGAGCAACCATATTGATTTCGATCAGTCCGTTTACGCCCTCTTTCTTCCGAATGGGTAAACGATTTTCGCGGTACATCTGGCGCACGGTGCCTTCCTTGTAACCAGTGCGACGACAAAACTCTTCGACAGTAATGTACGGTTCTGAGATCACGAGGTTGATTGAAGGGCGCATTGAAAGTTTACGGGTCATGATGCACTATCCTCTGTTGAGTTCTAGCCAACTCTATTCATCACTATTAAACACGTCTTGATACGACGAGTGAATATTAGGATCACAAATTGGAAAGATCAACGAAAGATTTTACGAGTCGTAAAGCACCAACTTTACCGGAGGGTGGTAAAGATCCCATTGAACGCATCGTTCAAGCATATGGTTTTTCATCCCGACAGGCGCTGTGCCGCCATTTAAATGTCTCTCAGAGCACCATGGCTAACCGCATAATGCGCGGGAACTTTCCAGCTGATTGGGTGCTTATCTGCTCTATGGAGACTGGTACTTCGCTTGAGTGGCTAACGTACGGCCGTGGTGATTCAAACATCACAAAACAAGATGATAAACCTAACAAGATCGAACTCAAAAAAATCACAAATGGGAACTTTTCTTCCTCTGATTGGGTTGAATATGACATTCAGCTTTTGCCAAGCGATGTTGAGGCCCCTCTGTTAGTACATTTCGAGAAACAGAATTATCTAGTTGATATGACTGCCGCAGAGATCACCGATGGGCTATGGCTCATCGAGATTGATAAACTCATAAGCGTTAAAGAGCTTTACCGTTTTCCTGGCGGGCGCATTCGCGTTGAGAATGGAAAAGCCTCATTCGAGTGCAAAGCAGATGACATCAAGGTTTTGGGCAAAGTCCTTGCCCGTACTGAGTATCTTTAAAGGCAAAGCATGGCGATTAGCAAATTACCCAATGGAAAATGGCAAGCTCAGGTATTCCCCAATGGCCGAGACGGTAAAAGGATTCGCCGACAATTTGCGACGAAGGGCGAAGCACAATCCTATGAGAAGTTCGTGAAAGAGCAGGCTCAAGATAAGCCCTGGCTGGGAGAGAAAGCAGATAAGCGGCGGGTAATTGAGCTGGTTGAACTGTGGTTTAACACGCATGGTATTACATTGGCGGATGGTGAGAAGCGGCGAACTACAATGGCGTTCGCCTGCGGGGCGATGGGAAACCCACTCGCAACCGAGTTTAACGCGAAGATTTTCGCGTCTTATCGCGAGCAGCGGTTAAGCGGAAAGATCACCCGCTCCACTCGAGTTAAAACGGTTACGCCCCGCACGGTAAATTTAGAGCTGGCGTATTTCAGGGCGATGTTTAACGAGCTACGCCGGTTAGATGAATGGACCGCACCCAATCCGCTTGAGAACGTGCGCGAATTTAAGATCAGTGAATCCGAGATGGCGTATCTCACCATTGAGGAAATTAGAACCCTCCTCGTCGAATGTGAGAACAGCCGCTCTAAAGATCTGACGACCATTGTGAAAATTTGCTTGGCAACTGGCGCACGGTGGAGTGAGGCCGAAGGCGGCTTTGTTGAATAAATCAGATTTCGGGTAAGTCTCCCCCGTAGCGGGTTGTGTTTTCAGGCAATACGCACGCTTTCAGGCATACCTGCTTTCGTCATTTTGTTCAGCGCTCGTACCAGGGCCATAGCCTCTGCAACCTGACCATCGTAGTCACGCAGTGTCAGTGAACCCCCGAACAGCTGTTTTACCCGGTACATCGCCGTTTCCGCTATCGAGCGACGGTTGTAATCTGTTGTCCATTTCCACCGCGCATTACTCCCGGTCATTCGCTGATTAGCCACTGCACGGTTACGGTCTGCATATTCACCGGGCCAGTAACCCGCACCTTTTCGGGGAGGGATAAGCGCGCTGATTTTCTTACGCCGCAGTTCATCGTGACATAGCCGGGTATCGTAAGCGCCATCGGCGGCGGCTGACCTGATTTTCCGGTGGGTTTGCCGGATTAACCCGGGGAAGGCCTCTGAGTCCGTAACGTTGTTCAGCGACAGGTCAGCGCAGATGATTTCATGTGTTTTACTGTCAACGGCGAGATGCAGCTTACGCCAGATACGGCGGCGTTCCTGGCCATGCTTTTTGACTTTCCACTCGCCTTCACCGAAGACCTTCAGCCCGGTGGAATCAATTACCAGGTGTGCGATTTCACCCCGGGTGGGCGTTTTGAAACTGACATTAACCGACTTTGCCCGCCTGCTGACACAGCTGTAATCCGGGCAGCGTAGCGGAACGTTCATCAGAGAAAAAATGGAATCAATAAAGCCCTGCGCAGCGCGCAGGGTCAGCCTGAATACGCGTTTAATGACCAGCACAGTCGTGATGGCAAGGTCAGAATAGCGCTGAGGTCTGCCTCGTGAAGAAGGTGTTGCTGACTCATACCAGGCCTGAATAGCTTCATCATCCAGCCAGAAAGTTATGGAGCCACGGTTGATGAGGGCTTTATTGTAGGTGGGCCAGTTGGTGATTTTGAACTTTTGCTTTGCCACGGAACGGTCTGCGTTGTCGGGAAGATACGTGATCTGATCCTTCAACTCAGCAAAAGTTCGATTTATTCAACAAAGCCGCCGAAGGCTTGAAGGGCAATCAAATCCGCGCCGGTCAGATCATATACGTGAAAACTAAAGGCAAGAAAAACCGCGCGGTGCCGATAACTGAAAAATTACAGGCTGAACTGCCAACCAGCAGGAAAGCGCAGGTGCTCTTTAAACCTTGTTACTCAGCCTTTAGAAAGGCTATGCAACGAGCTGGTATCGAGACACCTGCTGGACAGCTTACGCATGTTTTGCGCCACACCTTCGCGTCTCATTTCATGATGAACGGGGGGAATATCCTAGTTCTTCAGCGGATATTGGGGCATACAGATATTAAGGTGACGATGCGGTATGCGCACTTTGCACCGGATCATTTATCAGAAGCAATGTCATTAAACCCATTAACTACTAGTAATTTATGAAAAAAATTCAAGATCAATAAAGAATTACAACGCATTTTAATAGCAAATTTTAAATTAGATATAATAGCCACATAAGTTAACGTTTTATCTTTTCAAAAGGAGTCTATCTTGCTAAGCAGCATAAAAATTGAAAGATTTAAAAACATCGTCGATATCGAAATTCCATTAGTCGGTATCAATATATTAATAGGTTCTAATAATGCTGGTAAAAGTAGTATACAACAGGCAATACAATTTGCGGTTTCGATAGCCCAATCTACAAACCAACAAGGTGCAAGATGGACAGAGGAAAGATGCCCTTCATCACTTTCTAGTGAGTCTTTAATCTATTCTCCATTAAGGGATATTGATGCACTGGCGCCTAACGGAAAGCTTCAAACATCATTGGAGCATGCAATCAAAGTTACTTTTAACGAACAAACAAGTTCATCAGTAACTATACGTAAGGGGAAAAATAGAAATATAGCAACCTCAATTGAAGGAAAAGAACTGGGAGAAAATCTTCAGAATATCGAACACCCATACTCGATGATTGTACCTGGTCTTGCAGGCATACCTTCTTTTGAAGAATATAGACCTCCATCAGTAGTACGCAAAGCTGCGGCCAAGGGGGATTCAAATAGCGTATTCAGGAATATCCTCTTACTTCTATCTAAAGATCAAGATTCATGGATAGCATTTGAGAATAAGTTCAAGGCAATTTTTCCTGATTATGAAATTAGCGTAAGATTTGATCCCAATGTCGATGAACATATTAATGCAAGAGTAACAAGCAATGAGGTTTCATTGCCAATAGATTCTTGTGGAACAGGCATTTTACAAGCAATACAGATTTTAGCATATTATTACTTATACAAACCAAAATTATTAATATTAGATGAGCCTGATTCCCACCTTCACCCAAATAACCAAAGAACTCTTGCTGTTCTATTAAAAGAACTTCATCAAGAAACTGAATGCCAAATTATTATCTCAACTCACTCAAGACATTTTTTTGAAGCATTGAAAAATGACGCCAGTGTTTTTTGGATAAACAACTGTTCATTGGTTGAAAACTCTGGAGACCTTGAAAGAAGTATATTATTAGAAATTGGAGCGCTTGATAAAGGTGATCAGTTAAGGAATGGCGAAATACCTTGCATATTATTAACTGAAGATACAAACGTAGAATATATTAAAATCATCGCAGAATCCTCTGGATTTTTGCAAGATGAATATCAAATATGGTCATACAATGGGTGTTCGAATGTAAATATTGCGTTAGCTCTAAATTCTTTCATACTGCACCATGCTCCCGGAAGTTCTGTCATAGTCCATAGAGATCGTGATTATATGACAGATGCAGAGGTTTCGTCTTACATAGAGAGTTTAGAGGAAGTTGGAATAAAAGTTTTCGTGACGAATGGTAATGATTCAGAAAGCCACTTTGTGAACGAAAATCATATTCATGAGCTTTACCCAACACTCACTCTCGAAGAAATTTCCAGTTATATTGATGAATGCCTAGTCGATAAGCGTGATGATATAATAATGAAATATATTAACACGATTTACAACCGAAGTTTGCAAGCTTCTTATCGAGGCGGTGATAAGCCAAATGCTGGAGAAATCTCTCATTTTTGCAATCGAAATTTCGACGGCAACAATCGTGGCTTTATGCATGGGAAATTAGTGGAGCGTTGTTTAAGAAATAAACTACAACAACGATTGGGGCAAAACATTAATCTATGTAGAACAACTTTGGCTATAAAAGATCAGACATTAAGTTCATTTGCAGAAGAAATATGGGATGAGTAAATTACTCAAATAATTTTCGACTGGGAAATTTGGATACCTTTTGATTTTTTCTGCATCATAGTTCTATGGTAAAAGTGGCAGCAAAGTGGCAGCAGAGCGCAACGCTATGTGCCACTTTTCATCACTATACGGCCTAAAGAAAACATAAAAATCAGCAAGTTACTGATTTTACTCACTTCAAATTGGGACTCATAATCGCTTGGTTGCTGGTTCAAAACCAGCAGAGTCACCCAATTAAGCTATGTAATCAGCCAGATATAGCCAACTTTTGAGTATTTTTTTCGGCGAGTTTAGCGTAGTAGTAAAATTGCGATGCAATTACCTATACATCAAAAACACCCTACCGATTTTATCATTACCTAATTTCCACCCTAAAATCTAATCTTTGTATGCCCGCTCCTTTCAACCCATTATCGCTATTACACATGCATTCTTTTTCACCTCTCAGAGCAATATATTTTTCTATTTTCACCTTATCCCTAACAATGCTCACCACAAAAAAAATTAAATAACCCCAGAAAATACCCTGCGACCCACCTTTTTAATTGCAAAATAAAAATCACATAGCCATTCCACCAAAATAACATACAAAAAATATTAGTTCCATTTCTGGCAGGCAAGTTAATTAACCACATTAAATAAAACATGAATAATAAATAAGTTGATTAAGATCAATTCCCCTCAATCATAAAAGAGTAGCGTCTGTATTTTTCAAAAATGACAAAGGTGCTCAAATGGCAATTCCCGCATATATGTGGTTAAAAGATGATGGTGGCTCTATTATTCGAGGCTCAGTAGATGTTCAAGACCGGGAGGGCAGCATCGAAGTCACTGCTTTTTCTCACAATTTGAGCCTTCCTACAGATGCGATGACAGGAAAAATAAAAGGAACAAGAAAACATTCCCCAGTCTTAATACAGAAAGAATTTGATTCTTCCTCTCCCTATCTCTATAAAGCCGTTGCCACTGGGCAAACTCTCAAGTCTGCCGAATTCAAGTGGTACCATATCAATGATGCTGGACAAGAAGTAGAGTATTTTAATATTTTACTTGAAAATGTTCGAATCGTTGGCGTATCGCCCGTTATGCATGACACAAAGGACGCAAGTAAAGAAAAACACAACCACCTGGAATGCATTGAATTACGCTATGAAAAAATCACCTGGAAGCATTGCGATGGAAACTTAATGTTTGTAGATAGCTGGAATGAGCGAGCGCAAGTATGAGATATCCTACATTTGCTGCCTCCCCGCATCCTCCTTATGATGTATCTTCTTTTTCTCCACCCGGGGTAAATATTCTACAAAACATGATGCTGGCCAGGCTGCATCGTGGTCCCTCAGCATTAACCTATCTTTGGTTTTATCAGCAGGTTAAAAATCATAGCCCTTGGGATTATAAAAACCAACATGGTAAGCAATATGCTAATTTTGGAAATTTCCATTATGGTGCTATCGGACATGCAGCAGGCATTCCTGACGAGATTTTACTAAGAGCTGCTGGATGGGCACAAAGTCGAGCAGGCACAAGTTCGCCTGCTTTTGGTGACTGGTATAGATCTGCACCTTACGGTGACGATCCAGACGATCAGGCATGGATAAAAATGGGTATAGAATATGCGAAACGCACAGGGTTTTAAAAAACGCTACCTGCTTATTTTACTTCTCCCTGTATTAGTGTGGGCAGCGTTTAAAATTGCCCACTTCAACCCGCTCGAACAAAGGCTCCTCCAGACGATCCCCGTCACCTCTCAGGTAAACCTCTACATCACCGAAGCCAGTGCAGGCGCCACAACAGACTTCTCTTACCGCTTCTATTTATACGATGCCCGTAAAGATGCCCATGCTTTTATGGCGAGCCTGAAAGATGACCAGCAGCCCTTTATGATCACATCACATCGCAACGCATTGCAAAAAGTCGATGATGGCGCGATCTATTTATCCGTAAAAGGCACCGTTTACCGCTTCACTAATACGCCATCCTGCCGCGTCGGCAATAGCATCTATTCGGTCCCTGTCTACCTCACTGCAACGCCATACTGAACAACATTCTCCATAGCCACGTTGCGCCACGGGATGTATCTGGTTAAAGGTACCTGGCACTCGCAAAGATAACGACTAACACTTATTGCCAACGCGGCAAGCTCCTCCCGCCTCACACCATACACTTATAGCCAGCACTCCAAGAGGCGGCGCTGCCGCCATAAAAAAACCCGCTGATGCGGGCTTTGCACTTCAAAAGATCAGGCGCGAACCTCAGGCTGCTTCTTGCCTGTCGCCACCTTCTCGATTTTACCCGGCGTCACGATCATGCCGGTCACGCTTTCGTGCGTCTTGAAGGTACAGCTGCAGTTGATGTTCTGACACTGGTTATAGCGCTCTTTGGTTTCGTTAGAGATGTAGCGGCTACTGCGCGTATGGGCAGCGCTCTGACACAGCGGGCAATGCATCATTTGTGAGTTCCTCAGTAGTTGACGACGTAATTATCGCTTTATTTACTCACAAAAAGCAAATTAATTAACTAATAGTTAGTTAACCACTTCATATTCCACGCCTGCGATGTCGTTCTCTAGCTCCAGCGTCGTGGTAAAGCCGTCGTTCGCGGTCAGGCTGTGCGTGACCTTGCTGATTATCCAGACGCTGGCGTCGATGACGGTTTTAAAACCGCTGACCCGCACCGGCGTTTCCGGGTAGAGATCCGCGCGTCCTGCCGCCAGCTGGAAGGTAAAATGGACGACGCCGCGCTGGATCTCATTCCACTTCGCCTGCGCCGCCTGCATCGCCATCTCTTCGCTGCTGAAGACCTCTGACAGCACCAGCAGGCTATTTTTCTGGCCGGAAAGATAATCTCCCTCTTGCTTGCCGGTTGGCTGCGGCGCGCTTTGCGCATCGGGATGCGTTGCGGCGTCAGCGCTGGCGGCTTTTGCCTTGCGCTGCAGCTGAAACAGATGGGTTTTCGCCTCCTTCGTAGAGAGCCATTTCGCCTGGACGCCGGTATAGGTGGTGCGATCGGCCACGGTAAAATTATGCTTATCGCCATCCTGACGCGTCAGCAACACCGTCGGAATCGCTTTACCGCTGGCTAACTCGCCGCTGCCGGGACGCAAAAACAGCAGGCGCCCCGCTTTAATCACCGCGATGGCGCCATAGCGTTTCGCCAGCCGGGTGACAAAGGCGGGATCGGTTTCGTGCGTTTGATCGATATGATCGATTTTGATCCCGGCGAACCCTTCCGCCATCTGTAAAATCAGCCCGCAGCGCTGGGCAATCTGCGTCACGATGCTGCCCAGCGTCGCGTCGTGATAAGAGAGGTCACGCGCCTTGTTCAGCTCCCCGCGAAAATCGACGCTGCGCGCAACAATGGTCAGCACATCGGGCGCGCTGCCGTGGCTGACCTGATCCACCGTATAGTCGCCCTTGTTGTGCAACTGCCCCACCCAGCCGAGGAACAGCGACACCAGGGTGCCGCGCTGCGGCAGCTGCAGCAGGCCGTCGCTGTCGTCCAGCTTCAGCGTCAGCGTATCTGCCTCGAAGCCGCGATTATCCTCGAGGTTGAGGGAGATCAGCCGATTGCGCAAATTGGACGTTACGTCTTTGTTGCCGATCCACAGCATAAAATCGGGCGCTCGCTGGCTGCCCGCCTTCATCGCCATCACGCCAAGATCGCTCACAGTGAAAAGCCTCCCGCCGCGATGCCTGAAGAGAGCGAGCCCGCCGCCGATTCCGCTTTCGCCCACAGCTCGCTGCCCTGCTTTTGCAAGTCGCCGAACATCGAGACCAGCGACTCGTCGACGCGCAGCAGGTTGAGGGTAAAGGCGATCACCCGCGCGCTGCCGTCGGCGTAGAAGTCGCTGTGCGTGGTCTTAAAGCTCTCGATAACATACATGCCGTAGATGGTGCCGTCGCCGCCGATCAGCGGCCAGGCGCGTCCTTCGTCAGCCAGCAGCTGAAACGCCAGCGCTTTAACCGGACCGCCGGTAAGCTCCGGGCGCAGCTCGCCGCTCAGCGTAATCTTGTCGTTACCCTTGCCGGTGAACTGCGCCGCGGGGCGCGTGCCGACGCGGCTGTTATTGGCCCAGCTCCAGCTGCTGTCGCGCATCAGCTGGGTATAGGGCAGCGTCTGCCGCATAAAGGGCGGCAGGCCGTAGATCATCATCATGGTTTAAAACACTCCTGTCATGGCGCTGCGCTGCCGGTTTTGCTGCTCAAACTGCTGCTGAGCTAAATGCTGCTGCACGATGCGCCCAACATCATTGGGGTCCATGCCGGGCGACGCATTCACCGTGATATTGTTGGTCCAGGCATTCTGCTGCGTCGCACCGCCGCCCGCGCCTGGCGTGATGACCGGCCGATAAGGCACGTTGCCGGCCGGCACAGCGGTTTGCAGCCCGCGAGTCGTCGTCGTTGCGTCGCTCGCCGCGTCTGACGGCAGATCCACCTTCAGCTCTTTGCTTTTACTGCTGGCGATGCCGAGCTTGTTCAGCACCCAGTCGATGCCGCTGGTAAGCTGCTCCAGCGCATGGCCGGGAATTTTCAGCGCATCGGCGATCATCGTGCCGAACTTTTTCCCCATATCGCCAGCGGCCGCCAGCTGCTCCTGCGTCGACTTCACCGGCTCCAGCAGTTGCGTAAAGCCGTTCCACACCGCCTTGATTTTATCCGTGACCCACGCAAATACCGGCTGCAGCGGCGTAAAGGCGTTGCTGATGGGCCCCATCGCGGCGGAGAACCCCTGCGCGACGCCGCTGATAAAGGCGCTGATCGGCTCCCAGTACTGGCGGATCAGCAGCGCGCCGCCAACGATAGCCGCAACGATGGCCACCACCGGCAAGGTAATGGCGCCGATGGCGGTGACGATAGCGCCGCCCACGACCGTGAACAGGCCGCCGAGGATCTCGACGCCGGCCATGATGGCGCCGACGCCGCTGACCACCGGCCAGACCGCCATGCCGATAGCGCCCAGCGCGCCGACAAAGGTCAGCGCCACCGCCGCCGCCGTTGCGATGCCGCTGGCCAGCGTCGGGTTGTCCTGCAGCCACTGGTCGACGGTCTGCAGAAACTGCGTTGCATCCTGCGTCAGCGTGCGCAGCGTGCCATCGAGCGGCGCGTAGAGATCGACGCCGATAGCTGCTTTTGAGGCGTCCAGCTTTTGCAGGTCGCCGCCCAGACTATCCTGCTGCGACTGCGCCATGCGCGCCGTGCCGCCGTCGGCGTGCTGTACGGTGGCGGTGAGCGTCGACAGCTCGCCGCTGGCCGCGCCCTGGGTCAGCAGCGCGGCCGCCGGGGCTGCCTTGTCGCCGACGAGGTTTTTCAGCACCTCCGCCTGCTGCGCCGCGCCCATGCCTTTTTTGGCGAACGCGGTCTGGATATCTTTCAGCAGCGGCATGATCTGACGCGCGTCGCCGTTTTCATCGCGGGTCGATACGCCGAGTGCGGCGATGCTGCGTTCCGCAGCAGGCGTCTGCAGGCGCGTTACTACCGCGCCGACCTCCTCGCCCGCCGCCG
Organism: Pantoea sp. Z09; assembly: GCF_022394795.1. NCBI lineage: Bacteria > Pseudomonadati > Pseudomonadota > Gammaproteobacteria > Enterobacterales > Erwiniaceae > Pantoea > Pantoea sp. Z09. The sequence goes on along the minus strand of NZ_CP092373.1, from coordinate 520,513 downwards.
CGCCGGTAATGTGGTTTTTTGCCAGCAGCCCCAGCATAGCGGAGGTCTGCTCAACGCCAACGCCAGCGCTTCTGGCGACCGGCGCGACGCGGCTCAGCGCGCTGCTCAGATCCTCGAATGTCACGCCGGTCTGCTCGAGCGTAGCGTTCAGCACATCTCCCAGATGAGGGAGATCGCTGCTGTCGAGGCCAAAGGCGGTTTTCGTTTCCATCAGCAGGCCGGCGTTCTCCTGTGAGGAGTGGCGGTTAACCTGCGTCATATTCAGCGCCACCGGCGTCGCGGAGGCGATATCGTCAACCGAGCCGCCCGCCTGGGCGAGGTCGAGCTGCGTCTGCGCAACGGTCTGCGCCGGAACGCCCGTTTCCACGCTAAGGCGGCGCGCCTGCTTATCCAGCGCCACAGCCTGAGGCGACGCCTTATTCAGGCCGGTCGCGGCCTGCAGCGCGGCATCGGTACGCGCCAGCTCATAACCCGGACGCAGCAGCGCGGCGCCGGCGGTGAAGCCCGTTTTCGCCGCACCGATGGCCGCTGCGCCGCCGCTGCGGATCTTGCCCGCCAGCGCCTGGCCTTTGCGGTATTGCTCCGTCATCTGGTTATGGCGCGCCTGCTGCTGGCTCAGCTGTTGCAGCTGCTGCTGCTGACCGCTGAGGTTAAGGTTGGCCTGCGCGGCTGAGGCTTTCAGCCGCAGCTGTTCGCTGCTCAGGCTGCGCGTAGAGATGCCCGCGCTGTTCAGGCTCTCGCGCTGCTGCTGCACGGAGAGACGCAGGTTTTGCGCCTGGGTTTGCAGCGCGGCGGTTTGCTGCCGCGCCCTCTCCAGCGCGCGGCTCTGTGCGTCGGTTGGCTGACCGCTGCTGCGCATCGCCTGCGCCAGCGCCGCCGTTTCGGCTTTTGCCTCTTTCAGCTTCTGCTGGGTGTCGCTCAGCTGACGGCTGGTGGCGCGAAAGCCGTCGATTTTCGCCGACTGTGCCTGCAGCGCCGCAAGCTTCTGCTGCGTGTCGGCGATGTTGTCGGTCACCTGTTGCGTTTCATTCTGGAGGGTCTGTAGCGGGCGCAGCGCCTGATTAACCGCTTTCAGCAGCGCCTGCAGTTTGAGGTCTTCACTCATCCGTATTTGCTCCGCTGCGGATCAGGGCTTTATGCCGCCAGTCGAGCAGCTCGGCCAGCGGCAGGTTGTTCATTTCAGAAAGGGGCCAGTGAAAAATGGCGGCGATGTCGGCCATCAGGTCATTGACCGTCAGTCCGCCAGGCCATTCGACGCGGCCGACTTCGACTGCAAAAAACCGATCACCTTGCCGCCCAGCGCGATCAGATCCACCGGGTCGAGGCTATTGCACTCCGCTTTGGTCAGCGCAGGCAGCGTGATGCGCGGCAGCACCGTCAGCAGCGCATCGACGTCGCTTGATGCGAGATCGGCAAGGCGCACGCCGCGCAGCGAGCCGGCGTTCGGCTTAATCAGCTCTACCTGCGCGATGGCACCATCGCCGCGTTTTAGCGGGGTTTCCAGCACAACGATATTTTCTTGCTGTTCCATGTTTATCTCTCTCAGACAGGTAAAAAAGCCAGCGCCAGGCGCTGGCGTCAGGGTTAAGCCAGGCCGAGATTTTTACGGCGCTGCTCAAGGCGATCGGTGCCGTTCACCTTCTCCACCATGTTGACGGTGTCGATCTCAATCAGCTCTTTGCCGTTCCAGGTGAGCTTGAAATAGGTGTTTTTGGTAGTGATTTTGGTTTCAGTGTCCTCACCCTGTTTGGCTTCGCCAAAATCGAACGCCTGATGACGGCCACGCACCTCAATCTCAACCGCGATCTCTTCGCCGGTGTCGTCACGCTGGTAAGAGCCGGTGAAGCGCAGCGGCACGGCGGAACCGCCCCACTGCGACAGCGCCAGGTCGTCCATGCCGGCGATAGTCCACTCCATATCGAGCGCATCGTCGTCCAGGCCGTTATCGATAAAGGCGGCGCCGTTCATGCCGCCGCCGCGATAGGCGTTCAGCTTGCGGGAGAGCTTCGGCAGGGTGACGGAAGAGACAACGCCCTGATAGCTGTTTGAATCGTTGAAAAGGTTCAGCCCTTTCAGTTTGCGGGGTAGTGCCATTTATCCGGCTCCTCAGCTGTTAACGGATGCGGCGAAGTTCGCCAGATAGGTGTCGGTGATGCGCTGGCGCAGGGTGAGATCTTCCAGCGGCGGCACCGGCGTGTAGTCGTAGTCGATGGCGAGTTTGCCCGCCTTCAGGCTGGCAACGTCGTTGGCGCTTTCGTCGTACCAGGCTGACGCGCCCAGCAGGTAGCCGGCGTTGACCAGCTCGCGGAATTTGGCGTTGATGCCCGCCACGATTTCACGCACCAGTACCGGCGTCAGCGGTTTGTCGTTGGCCCACATGTGCGCTTCGGCCATGGTGTCGGCCAGCACCTGCGCGGTGCGGGTGTAGTTTTCAAACACAAAGAGCGGATCGTCGCTGCAGGTGCGGTTGCCCCAGAAGCGGAAGCCATCTTTGCGGATCAGCGTGGTGACGCAGGCTTCGTTCAGCAGGTCGGCATCGGTGCCGCTCTGTTGCAGATCCCAGAAGACCGATGAAGAGATGCCGGTAACGCCGTTGACGCCGACGTTTGACAGGGTTTTATGCCAGCCGGTGTCGTTGTCGATCTTGGCGCGCAGACCGAGCGCGCGCGCCGTGGCAAACGCGGTTTCAGCGGTGCTGGTTGCGGTGTTCCAGGCGACGAAATCGGGCCAGATCACCATCAGTTCGCGCTGGCTGAAGTTTTTGCGGTAGTTCATCGCATCGCTGATGGTTTTGCAGTTCCAGGCTGACACATAGGCGAAGGCGCGCAGCTGCTGCGCGATGCTCGCCAGCGCGGTCGCCACTTCCTGCGAGTCGAGCCCCGGCACGCCGAGGATACGCGGCTTGACGTCGAGCTGCGTCTGCGCGGTCAGCAGCGCCTTCATGCCGGTGTACTGGCCGTTTTCATCGGTGGTGCCGATAAGGTTGGAGATCGTTTCCGCTTCGGTCGCGCCTTCGGCGACGCGCACCACGACGGTAACCGGCTTCGCCTGGTCGGCAATCGCCTGCAGCGACGCCGCCAGCGTGCCTTTGCTGCCAGCTTTGGCGATAGCGGCCTGCACGTTGGTCAGCAGCACCGGGGTGTTGAGGGGGAACGCCGTGGCGTCTGCGTCGTCTGCGGTGCAGACCAGGCCGACTACGGCGGTGGATACGGTAGAAATGGTGCGCGTGCCGTCGTTGATTTCGACAACGCGTACACCGTGATGATAATCAGACATCTGATGTACTCCGTGTTGAGGGTGCGCTCAGATTGTCAGGTCAGGTGAGAGAAATCATGCGGTTGCGGTTTGCTGAGGGCTGAGCGAACAGCAGGCTAGCTCTGCCTTCTGCTGCCACAAAATTATGGAGCGCTCGCCTCTTCCTGCGTCTTTACAGGAAAATATTTATACAGGGTGGATAGCCCGACGCCGTAGATGATAGCCAGCTGCTGTCGGCTATGGCCTTGCGCCAGCAGCCGGCTGGCTTGCTCGCGTTCCTGCGGGTTCAGAGCCTGTGGCCTTCCGCCCGTGCGCCCTTTCGCCCGGGCCGCCGCCAGCCCAGCCAGCGTGCGCTCAACGATCAGTTCACGCTCCATCTCCGCCAGCGCTGACATCACATGGAAAAAGAAACGTCCCATGGCGCTGCTGGTGTCGATGCTGTCGGTCAAAGAGCGGAAATGCGCGCCGCGGTCATGCAGCGCTGAAATCAGCGCGATGAGATTTTTGACGCTGCGCCCAAGCCGATCCAGTTTCCAGACGACCAGCGTATCGCCTTTATTAATGTGCTTAAGCGCCTGCTTAAGGCCTGGGCGGCTTGCCACTTTCCCGCTAATTCGATCTTCAAAAATGCGGTCACAATTTGCGCTTTTGAGCGCATCCCGCTGTAAATCGCAATTCTGGTCAATTGTTGACACGCGAATATAACCAATGACGGCCATAACCTTTTCTCTTCAGCTTATCAGGGACGGATTTTTGCGGATTTTGTCATGCATGGCGGGTTTCTCAAAAACCTTGGTATTAGCGAAAAATTTTCCGGGCGCTTTCTTAACCGGCAGATATTCACCACGCCAGGGGCTGTCAGCTATAAGCCCTCGGCTGGAACGAAGCGTATCAAAATCATTATGACCGGCGGTGGCGGCAGGGGCTATGGCTTCCTTGGCTGGGGCAATGGATTTCATGCGCGTGGTGCAGGCGGCGGAGCGGGCGGCACCACCATCGCCTGGCTGACGGTTGATGAGAGCAAAACGTACGCAGGCGTTGTTGGTCAGGGAGCAGATGAGACGTCAGATTCATCAAGCAGTTCGTTTGATGGGCGGTTAACGGCAGGCAACGGTGCTTCAGCAAAGGGCGATGCGGGCGGCGGCGGTGGCAGCGCGGTTGGCGGCGACTTAAATATTCGCGGTGGTGACGGCAGCGATGCACCCGGTATTGTCAGCGAGTCAGCCAATCCTTACTTTGGCGGTTCTGGCGATGGCGGCGCAAGTTACTGGGGCGGCGGCGCCCGCAGCGGTGAAAGTTCAGCATCAAATCGTGCGCCAAGGTTTGGCGCGGGCGGCGGCGGTAATACTCGTACCGATCCGTATGTTGGGGCATTTGGCGCGCACGGCGTGATCTATATTGAGGAGTTTAGCTAATGAAAAATTATGCCGAATTGAGGAGCAGCACGTTGCAGAGATAGTTTCGCTCAGCGTTCAACCCTCAAAGATATATCATCCATCGCTGGAGTGGATCGATATTACCTCTTTGGCCGAGGCACCTGAGGTAGGTTACCTCTACAATGACGGTCATTTCACGGCTCCGGCTGTTAAAACTGAAAATGCTGTTTTAGTGGCAAAGGCTACGCATACTCTCTTAATGGAAGAGGCAAACAACGCTATCGCTCCGCTACAAGATGCCGTTGATATTAATATTGCAACGGATGAAGAAGTGACACGATTAGCTGAATGGAAAAAATACCGAGTCCTTCTCAGTCGCGTTAATATGCAGAATGCGGCAGATATAGAGTGGCCGACCAAACCCTCATAATAATAAAAATGCACCTGAGGATTTCACTACCTCAGGTGCAGTCACGATAAATTATGCCGTCATTAAGAGCGAATAAATTTACAGGTTTGGGTATCAATCATGCCAGTCATTCACTGAGCGGGCACTTCTGGCCATTTAATATCTGGCGCAGCGCTACTATCAATTTTTTGTAGCGCTTTAATGTAAGACAACCAGTCTGTCAGCTTAGCTTTATCTTCATTATCAATAATGCCTAACTGCAATTCAGTTTGCCAGATACTGATTTTTACCTGCGCCTCTGCCAGTAATGATTTCCTCTTGGCTTCTGCAACTTTAATTTGCGCGATATTCATCGCATCCCTATCCGTGACCCACTTTTCTCCATCCCATTTATCAAATTCGGTTGCAGGCTTTAACGTTGTGGTTCCGGCTGGATAATCACCTAACTCAGTGACTTCTGTTACTGCTCCGTCTTCAGTTTTGTATATGCTTTCACCACGATGATCGGCAATAATATGCCAGTCATTTTCGCGAAAAATAGCCATATTACCTGCTTTAACAACCGGTGGCGCAACGGTAGTTGCATTTGCCGGCACGCCAACACCTTGCGGCAAATACTCTTCGACCATATTTATATATTCGCCACTTTGCGAATCATAATTATATACAGTTACATTACCGGGCTCGCTTGCCAGGCCGTTCTCATCGAAAGTAAAATCAATCATTATGCAGCTCTCACAATAATATTAAATGCAATGTTGCGTGGTCTGTTCTCATTAGCCGTCGGAACAGTTCTTGAAGCATCAAAATATATTTTCTCACCATGAGAAGCCCCTCCTTCTGAAACATTCCCTACTGGTGGACCATCATTTATTTCAGTTCCATCGGCGTAAACACCCTCATTTGAGTTCTTCCCATTATTATAAAAAACGCCTGACGACCTACCATTGTAAGCAACAACAAGTGACTGTTCGCCTACAATATTTCTAATAGCATCACCTTGTGCTGATAATAATAAACGTTCACTATCCACTCCGCGGGTGATGCTGCCAACTTACTGATTTAGTGTATGATGGTGTTTTTGAGGTGCTCCAGTGGCTTCTGTTTCTATCAGCTGTCCCTCCTGTTCAGCTACTGACGGGGTGGTGCGTAACGGTAAAAGTACTGCCGGACATCAGCGCTATCTCTGCTCTCACTGCCGTAAAACATGGCAGTTACAGTTCACATACACCGCCTCTCAACCCGGTACGCACCAGAAAATCATTGATATGGCCATGAATGGCGTTGGATGCCGGGCAACCGCCCGCATTATGGGCGTTGGCCTCAACACGATTTTACGTCACTTAAAAAACTCAGGCCGCAGTCGGTAACCTCGCGCATACAGCCGGGCAGTGACGTCATCGTCTGCGCGGAAATGGACGAACAGTGGGGCTACGTCGGGGCTAAATCGCGCCAGCGCTGGCTGTTTTACGCGTATGACAGGCTCCGGAAGACGGTTGTTGCGCACGTATTCGGTGAACGCACTATGGCGACGCTGGGGCGTCTTATGAGCCTGCTGTCACCCTTTGACGTGGTGATATGGATGACGGATGGCTGGCCGCTGTATGAATCCCGCCTGAAGGGAAAGCTGCACGTAATCAGCAAGCGATATACGCAGCGAATTGAGCGGCATAACCTGAATCTGAGGCAGCATCTGGCAAGGCTGGGACGGAAGTCGCTGTCGTTCTCAAAATCGGTGGAGCTGCATGATAAAGTCATCGGGCATTATCTGAACATAAAACACTATCAATAAGTTGGGACCATTACCCACTATCCACTCCGCGCCCGTCATCCCAGCCACGAATAAACTCCCCGCGCAGATCGGGAAGCTTTAACGTCGGGTACGCTTTGGCCAGCAAGGGATACGTCGCGGCAGAAAAAGCGGCTCCGTTACACTTCAACCAGCCTGCAGGCGGCGTTGCCGACGGCCACGGAACCGGTACGCCGACCGGTAGCGCCGAGCCTGCTCCCAAACCAAGGTTTTGTAGAACATCCGCCACCTTCCCCGCGCTCTTCACCTCCGCCAGCGCATTAGCAATCTGCAGATACTGCTTATGCGGGTTCGCCGCCGCGACGTGGTCAGCAATGCCCTTATCCGCATACTGCTTCGCCTCGATCACCCCGTTATCCACATACTGGCGCGTCGCCAGCACCACGGAGGGGTCGATCTTCAGCGTCACCGCGTCAGTGCTGTTGACGATGATAATCATGCGCACCGTCTGCGTGCGGCCGCTGCCCTCCTGCAGCTGCGGCTTGTAGGTCTCCGCGCAGTTGGCGACGGCAATCATCACGCCGTCGGCGTCGAACAGGCCGATTTCGCGGATCCAGAAGCCGCCTTCGTTTTCCGGGATAATCTGCTCGGCGATAATCTGGCTGCTGTTGGCCGCATCGACGCTCAGGGAATTGAGCGCCGCGCGGCGTTTTTCGCCCACCAGCGCCGTCTGCGAGGCGTTCGGTGTCGGCAGCGTGCCGCCGCCGTCGCCTACTGCCATTTCCGTAATTTGCAGCTTCGTGCCGAGCGCCGTGGCGTTCGCCAGCTTTGCCGCGCCCTGATTGGTCAGCAGGGCGTAATATTTCGTTGTCATGTGCGCACTTCCGTCAGGTCAATTAAATGTACCGCTGCGCCGGTGTAGCCTGGCCCGTTCACGGTGATGATTTCTGGGGTATAGGGATAAATCGTCAGCTCGTCGCCGCTGTAGCTGGCGACCGCCATCGGCAGCACGCCGCTGGCGTCCAGATTGATCGAGAGACCAATCAGATGCCGGCTGCACGGCTTCGCATCGGCGATTAGCCGCTCCAGTTCGTTGTACATCGCCTCGGTGATGCCGGTGTCGAGCACGCCGACGTCGAGGCGAAACGTGCCCGGCGCGTCGCCGGTTTTCCACCACTCGGTGATGCGGATCAGATAGCCGAGCGGCTCGACGATACGCCGCAGCGAACCGATAGTGCCTTTATGCCGGTGCACATACTCCGAGGCGGCGACGACGCTGCGTTTGGTCGCCTCATTCCAGCTGCTGTCCCAGCGGTCGACCGACCAGGCCCAGGCGAGATAGGGCAGCAGCGCAACCGGGCAGGTCTGCGCGTTCCACAACTGGCGCAGCGGCACCGGCGTCGCCTCGATAGCCGCGCAGGCCTGCGCGGCGGCGACTTCGAGCGTTGAGGAGCCGGTCGGCAGCAGCCGATCACTCATCGGAGCCTCCCACCGCGATGCTGTAGCCGCTGCAGTACGCGGCCTGGGTTTTATCCAGCACCACATCGGCGGCCGGCTGCGCCAGCTCGACGCGCTGCACCCCTTCCACATGCAGCGCGGCATAGAGCGCCGACTGGCGGATATCGCGCCCCAGCCGCGCCTGGGCGTTGATAAAGGCGATCAGCTTTGCTTCGGCGGCGGCGCGGATCGGCTCCGCTTCCGGACCGGGATAGAGATAGAGCGTGGCGTCGACGCGGTATTCGACAATGGCGGCCGTCTGCACGCTGACGCGATCGGCGACCGGACGCACATCCTCATCGTTGAGCGCGTTGGCCACGATGGCGAGCAGATCGGCGGGCGCCGTGCCGTCGCCCTCGCGGCTCAGGACGGTGATCACCACCTCTGCCGGCGCCGGACTGGTGGCGGAGACATCCGCCACGCGGCCGTCGGCGCTTTTGGCGTGATACTCGTAGGCGCCGCTCGGCCCCGCCACGCTCAGCCCTTCAAACGCGGCGGCGATGCGCATGCGGAAATTGTCGTCGCTCTCCATCAGCGCCGCGGTCGGCGGCAGCGTGCTGTTGTCCGCGGCCCGCAGGGTCAGCCGCGTCACGCCGTTATTGGCGCCCAGCTGGTCCAGATCGCTGCCGGTCGCCCAGGCGACCATATTGGCTTTCGCCGCCTCGTTGATGCGCTGGCGCAGGATCAGCTCGCGGTAGGCGTTCTCCTGCAGCAGCTTCACCAGCGGCTCCGACTCCAGCGTCAGCGTGCGGGTAAGCGCCGCCTGCTGCTCGGCGGGATAGAGAGAAATCAGCGTCGCCTTGCGCTCGGCCAGCAGGGCTTCATAATCCAGCGTCTCCACCACATCGGGCGCAGGCAGCTGGCTCAGGTCAATGGTTGCCATAGGTTCAGCTCACGGGAATAGTCAGGGAAAAATCTTGCGTGGTATCACTGCGGCTGCCGGTAAGTTCTACCGTCATGCCGCCGTCATACGACGCCTCATAGTCGATCGCGCTCAGCTGAATACGCGGCTCCCACTGCAAAATTGCCATATAGCAGGCGGACATAATTTGCAGACGCAGCGCCGGGTTTTGCGGCTGGTCAATCAGCGCCGACAGCAGCGAGCCGTAACGGCGACGCATCACCCGGGAGCCAAGCGGCGTGGTCAAAATATCGCGCACCGACTGGCGGATATGCTCCAGGTCCGCCAGCGCCGCGCCGCTTTCGCGATTCATGCCAAGATATTTCTCCGTCATCACTGCGGCCCTCCCGAGAGATCGCCGCCCGACTTCACGCCGCTATGCTGATGGGCGTGCAGCACGATGCCGTTAGAGCTAAGGCTGCCGCCGCTGTGTGTCAGATTTCCCTGCAACGTACCGCCGCCGGTCACCTCCAGCGTGGCGGTTTTCAGCTTTGCGCTGCACTCCACCAGCGGCGCGTCCAGCAACACACTGACCGCCGCCTGCACGGTGGCGCGCTGAATGCCGCTCGCCTTTAGCGCGCCGTTCTGCGGTTCATACTCGATGACCGCGCCGTCAGGAAACGACCAGTGCAGCGCATCGGCCGAGGCGGAAGGCGCGGGATGGCTGTCGGAAAAGATGCCCGGCAGAATAAAACCGGTGTTTAGCTCGCCGCCCAGGCTGAGCAGCAGCACCTGTTCGCCGACCGACGGCGCGCTCCAGGCACGCGATCGTCCGGCGCGGGCGCTGAGCCACGGCAGCCAGCCGGTTTCGTTGTCGCCGCTGCGCACGCGACAGCGGCCGTTCGGCGCATCCACCGCCGAAACGGTGCCGATGCGGATAAGGTTGCGCAGCAGGCGCAGGATTTCGCTGATATGTTCGTTCATGTCGCTAGTGTTACCCGTGGTGCGTGCGGCCAGCAACGCGGCGCCGACCGCTGAGAGATAGCAGGACAGCTTTAGCGCTGCCACTCGCTGACCAGCGTGCCGTGCACCCAGAGCTGCAGCGGCGCCTCATCGTTAGCCGGCGGCGTCGGCTCGCCGGGAAAGGTGACCTGCAGCGCGCTCTCCTGCTGCGTCACCAGCACGCGCTCGCTCAGCTGCAGGCCGATGCTGAGCGCGCCAGCGGCGTCGGACGCGAAGGTAAAATCGCTGCGGCGCTTATCGGCATTGCCCATCATCTCCGGCTGGTTATCCCGCAGCCAGGCGAGCAGCGGCACGATCGCCGCTTCAATCTCCTGCTGAACCTCGGCGATGGTTAATTCAAGCCGGTAGCGATACTCAAAGGAAAGCGACGGCGCGCTGGTCGCCACCACTGTTCCAGCGGCGATGCTCATGGTCAGCCGCTCAGGGTTTTGCTGTAGCAGCGGCACGCTGCGGTTCAGCGCCGCGCGTAGCTGTTGAGGTTTCTGCATCCTGTTGCTCCTGGCACTCTTTTATGATTTCAATCTGCAGCCCGCACGACGCGAGCGCATCCTCTAGCTGACGGTTATCTGCCGCCAGATCGCCCTGCGTCTGCAGGCGGTTGCCCGGCACTGGACAGCTGGTCACGCGCGGACAGCCAGCCCAGATAATCGCGGGGGTTGTCGAAGGCGGGACGACTGTGCAGCCGGATAACATCATCAGGCAGAGCGGCAGCAGACCACTGGCGTAACGCCTGGCTGGCATTGGTTTCCCTCGCGATTTGTCTTTCACGGTTAAGGGCGAGGCGGCTGGCGCGACTCTGCTGTTCACGCAGCGCCGCCTCGCGTATAGCGTTCATCTGCGCCTGCTCGCGCAGACGGACAATGATTTGGTCGCGGCTGGCGAGATCGGCGGCGAGCGCCAGCAGCAGCCCCGCCAGCAGCGCAAGGCACAGGCGCGTCACGGCACGCCTCGCAGGCACCAGGCGTGCTCTCGCGTGCGCCGCTGCGCCAGTCCGGCGTTTTTCACGCCGTTGACGTAGATCCAGCGCGGCAGCTGATCGCACGCCGCGCGCCAGCGCTGCTGATTCAGCTCGCGCGCCAGCGTCGAGCGGCAGGCGGCGCCGGCGCCGACGTTAAAGGCGAAGCTCACCGCTGCATCCCAGACCGGCTGCGGCATCGTCACCGGCACGCAGCGGGCGAGCTGACGCTCGACGCGGATCAGATCGTCGACCAAATTGACCGCCGCCTGGCGCTCGTTGACCGTGCTCTGCGGCGTGACGCCGGCGGTATGGCCGATACCGTTGGTCCAGACGCCGGCGCTGCACTGATAGGGTGAGGTGCGGCAGCCCTCGGCGTCGGCCAGCAGCCGCAGCCCGTCAGAGGAGATTTTCAGGGTGGCGAACCGCGGCAGCAGCGCGGCAATTGCCACCACGGCGACCACGGCGCAGCGCTTAGCGATCTGACTCAAGGCTGCCTCCCTGCGCGCTGGCGCGCTGCAGCTCATAGGTTTTGCGGCGGTAGTGCCAGTTGATGAAAAAGGTCGCCACGTTAACCATCAGGGTGATCACCGCCACGCCGGAACCGACTAAAAACGCGATGTCCTGGATGGTGTGGCGGCCCAGCCACATCAGAAACAGGCTGACCAGGTAGTTAATCAGCGAGCTGGTTTTCTCCATCTTCAGTCCCACAGATTGACGGTTTCGCCTGTCGCGGCGTCTGGCAGCTCGGGCAGCGTCAGGGCATAGCCGTGCGGCAGAACCGCACCGCGCTCGGCGAGGCCGGGATTGGCGGCGTAAACCTGCTCTACCGCCTGCTGCGTGCGGCCGTAGTAGCGATAGCAAATCTCGTCGACCGTATCGCCCTGGCGGGCATAGATGTTCATGGCGATAGCTCTCCATCGGGCAGGCTAAAATGGTGCGTCACTCTTCTCTTTCTCCCCTTAAGGCGGCGAGCAGGCTCGCGTGTGAGCCGCTTCGCGGTTGTATTCGGCGGCGCCTGCGCGTCATCCGGCACTGCCAGTCTCCTCGCTGCAGGACCATGGCTCAACGTCCACCTGTTCGCTGAAACAGGGGTAAACAGGGAAATCGCGGCGCAAAAAAAAACGGCACCCAGAGGGTGCCGTTATCGCTTCACTGTTGCCGTGCCGGGACGGCGCGCGCATCAAGGGGAAAGGGTGGGGATCTGCCGCTTTGCAGCAGTCAGGCGATCGCTTCTCATTGCCATACCTGCGTTATTATTTATTAGTGGGTATCGCAGAAAACGAAACGGCGAACTGCTTGTTTTTTATCATCATATCGCCAGCAATCTCGGCGATTAAAGCGAGGGCCACTTCTCGGTCGCGCTCCCTGCAAACTCCTTCAGTGGTCAGTCTTGCAATAAGCTCAACGCGCTCAAGCATTACCTGTTCTTGTAAGTCAGTATCCACTTTCCCTCCCCCATTTTATAACTGTATATCTATACAGTATCACAGCATGCAATCTGATATAAAGAAAATTAACTGCGCAGCCTGTCTGGCTCAGGCCATTGATATTGCGCCTCTTTTATCTAACAGCGACTTAACGCAAATGTGAAAACAGGGCGGAAAAAGGGCGTTACGGCGCGCTGTTTTGCCGATAAAAAAAACCGTTCTGAGGGAGACAGGCGAGGTTTTTAACCGCCAGAGGGTCACCATGATTCAATGGCGCTAACCGGTCTGGCCGTCGCGCCCTCTGCGTACAGTTAATAACAGAACTCCAAGAGGCGTTGTCGACAGGAGAACGCGCCTGCTCCTCTTTGCGCTTCGGCACCAGCTTCCAGCTCACCAGCCGGGTCAGCAGCGGTTTTTCCGCGCCCATGGCGGTAAGGTAAACGCCTTTGATGCGCGTCATCTCTTCACCCCAGCTGTTGCGCTGCCCGGCAGATTGATACCAGCTGCGCACCGCCAGCTCATCGCGACGCACCAGCGGGCCGCCCTGCGCGTTGACGTAGGCGGCCCAGTCGCCGCGGTCGGCCGCCTCGCGCGCGTCGGCCAGCGTCTCGCTCATTTCACGCAGCCCCTCACCCTCCGTTATGCGGCGCAGCTCGCGCCAGACCGTCACCGGCGCGCCGCCGATAAACTGGAACTGCCGGATATGCCAGCGACTCGCCCAGGCGGATACCGCCGCCGCGCAGTCGCGCAGGCTTGCGCCGCTCTCATGGTCGCGCTCGCCGTCGAGCGCGTAGCCGTCGATATTTTTGGCGATATATTTAGCGATATAGCCGGTGGCGCTGCCCTTTTGTGGATCGATGGCCGTGATGTGAAAGCGCGCCCTGCGCGCTTTTTCGCTCTTCAGCTCGTCGTTGTCCTGCTGGCAGGCGTACTCTGTCAGGATCTGGCGCACCTGCGCCGCCTGCTGAGGGCGCATAAACAGCAGCAGATGCCAGTGCGGCGTGCCGTCATGATGCGGTTCGGCAACGCGAATGCCGAACAGGCGGATCTGTTCGCGGTGCAGTCTGGCGCGTACCTTCTGCCACAGCTGGCAAAGGTAGCGCTGCGTCTCCGCCGGGCTGGCGCCGCGCCATTTCGGGTTGTGCTGGCCGCTGCTGAGGGTGGCGTGATAGCGCGCCGGCGCGGTGAGCGTGCAAAACTCGCCGACGTAGCCCATTTCGTGGCAGATAGTTTCAAAGCCGCGGATGCGCGTCATCAGCTCGCAGCGGCGGATCGCCGGATTGGCGACGCTGCCGTCATGTTTATCGATCAGGCTGATGCGGTTGCCCTCTTCATCCTCCAGATCCATGCTCTGCAAAAAGTCGCGGGTGCGGCGTTTCTGCTCGCGCCATTCGGCGATGGTCGTGCGGCTGGCGTAAGGCGAGCGGGTTTTACTGACCTGCGCCAGCGCGATCTGCAGATGTTCGCGCCAGGCGGCGGCGAGTCGGCGCAGTCGCCCTTTCCACCATGTCTCCGCCTGCATACGCATAATGGCTGGCGTCGCCTCTTCCGGCGCGAAGAGGCGCGTGGTGATCTTGTCCCACAGCGGCGGCGTCTGGCGGAACTCGCGGGTAATGGTGGCGGCCAGCAGATAGAGCCGATGGCTGTAGCGCCAGTCTGATTCATCGCGGCTCTGCGCGTGCAGCTGCGCCAGTTCGGCGAAGATAAAGTGGGCGATATCGCCCGCCAACCGATCGACATCGGCGCGCGCCATATCGGCCAGACGGTTGAAGCGGCGCATCAGCTCCCACAGCGTGCCGGCCGCCGCCGCCGCGCCTTTTTCCTGCGCGGCGTGGCCACTCAGCAGCGCAGCGGTGCCGCGACGCATTTCCCCGAGTCGATACTGGGCGCCTGCCTGCTCCACGCGCGGCAGCAGGCGTTCGGCGAAGGTGGTGGTCAGCCAGGCGGCGGCCGCCGCCGTGCCTCTCTCCTTCTCCAGCTGGCCGTGACGCAGCCGGATAATGCGCTGCACCAGCGACGGCTGCTGCTCCAGCGCCGTCCACGCCTGCGCCTGCGCAGCGAACTGTCGGCTGCGCCGCTGCATCTCGGCGTGCGTCGGATAAGGCGAGGCGATAGCCTGACGCGGCGCGCGCCACGGCCAGTTTTCGTGCAACATCAGACGCCGCCCTGATAGTGGCGAGCGCGCCGTTCGGCCAGCTCCTGGCAGCCGACGCAGCGGGACACCCCGCTAAGGGCGCGGCGGCGCGCTTCAGGAATGGCGCTGTCGCACTCCTCGCAGAAGAAGGCGCTGATGCCTTTGGGCCGCTGCGTCACGGCGGCGATATCCTGCGCCAGCCGCTCCGCCTGGCGCTGCTGCGCAATATCCATGGTATCGACCATCAGTGCAGCTCCTCTGACTCATCGCGGTAGCGCTGCGCCTCATGGCGAATCAGCTCGGCGGCTTCGATGCCGTTAAGTCCCTGGCGGCTGATATGCGTCGCCATGGCGGCCAGACGCGCGGCGACCGCCTGTGCGCGGTCTTTGCGCTCGTCGGCGCGCGCCGCGGTTAGCAGGGCGTTGAGCGCCTCATTTTCAGTGCGGTGAATAGCGTGTTTCATCTCATCTCTCCTGAATGCGGGCAAAGGGAAGCCCGACGGGTTGACGTCATTAAGTTGCAGTGGGTGTTAGTTATTCAGACAGATATCGGTCGGCGTCGGAAAACGCGCGCGGCCAGCGCCGACCCCAGCGCACCATTTTGTTCATGGCGGCGATAATCAGCGCGCGCCGGGCTTCGTCGAAGGTTTCAAAATTCTGGCCGACCTCCTGCAGGCGAAAGCTGCCGGGCTTTTCCCGGTTCGCCAGCGTCAGCACGCAGAATTTGCATTCGTCATCCTGTTGGTTGAAGGCGACCAGCGCCGGATTACGGCTGTTGCTGCGCATCTGCCGCCAGCTTTTGCAGAACTCCTCAAAGCTCATGGCAGCCGCTGGTTGAGAGTGACTATTCATCATAAGTGAGTTAGTCCGGCTGAAAATTAACAGAAAAAGAGCCAGCCCGACCGGCGGCCCGTTCTGCCGCGTCGGCAGCGCGTTTTCCCCGGAGCGCATGTCGGCATAGGGCGCGCCCGTTTGCCGGCAAAAGGCCGTATTGCCTGATAAAAAGCGCGTCAGCACGCCGTTTAACGCTTACGGGTAATAAAAGAGCGCGCGCTATGGCATTTGTAATGTCGGGCTTCATAGGGCATCATCTCCAGTTAACGTAATGTCAGCGATATGCGATAACATTCACAACGCAGTGATGCTAATTCAAATATGTTAGTAACACAAGAGGAAGCTCAAAAATGTTAGTCACTAATTTTAACGGGAGCGGCGGGGCTATCCTCGACAGGCTGATTCAGGCCTATGGGTTCAAACAGAAATCGCAGTATGCCGACCATGTCGGGCTCTCTTCGAGCAACCTGGCAATGCGTTATAAAAGAGACGCTTTCCCGGCCGATCTGGTGGTGCAGTGTTTGATTGACACCGATGCCGAGCTGAACTGGATCCTCTATGGTCAGGGCGAGGCGCCCAGCGCGGTAAAAGCGCTGGCGGCGGAAAAAGGCAGCGAAAGCCACCCGATCAAAAGCCTGACCGAGATTGAGCGGGTTAAATTAACAAATGGTGAACTCAGCCCTGTCGATTTTGTGACTCTGGAAAGCAAACTGTTTCTTGATAAGGTGGCGGCCAACAGCAACCTGCTGGCGGTGATTGAAGGCGAGCAGCAGTACATCATTAACCGCAGCTATAAGGCGGTGGTGGACGGCAAATGGCTGCTGGATATTGAAGGCATGGCCAGCCTGCGCACCCTTGCTCGCCTGCCTGGCGGACGCGTCAGAATTAGCGGCGGCGACGCCGAGTTCGAATGCGCGCTGAATGAAATTGCCGCGACGGGTATCGTGGTGATGACGCTGATTTAACGGTGCTGCGCTTTCCCTGGCGATAAGCGCAACCCTTTAGCTCATTGAGCTGCCGTTATCCGTTACGCGCTATACTCCCCCGCTTTGTTCCCTGCTACGAGCGTACCCACAGCTATGATCGCCCGACTGAAATATCTTCTCCCGCTGCTTCTTCTTGCCGCCGCCCTCTGGTACTGGCTGACGCCGCACTACAGCAAAGAGGACGAGGCCTACTACGTCTCGGTGTTCTGCGCCATTCACCATGACGACAGCCGCCGCTTCGTGGCGGATATGCGCACGGTGATCGAAGGCGGCAACTCCGACTATGCGCTGCAAAAAATTCATTTTCAGCCGCGCCTCGGCCAACAGGTAGTGGATGCCTGGCAGCGCCTGAGCACGGCGCAACAGGCGCAGGTGCGCGCCGACGCCGGCCAGTGCCGCAGCCTGCTCTCCGCCGCGCTGAATTAAGCGCCTCGCTGACCCGCGCCATGCCGTTACAGGGCGAAATCTGCATGTTATCTTGTGGGTTTCGCATCATCTTTCAGGCACGTTCTTATGACAAAACTGCGGGTAGGCATTGTGTTCGGCGGCAAGTCGGCCGAGCATGAAGTATCGTTACAGTCGGCTAAAAATATCCTCGATGCGATCGATAAAACGCGCTTCGAGCCGGTGCTGCTGGGCATTGATAAACAGGGTCAGTGGCATCTGAACGACGCCTCAAACTTTCTGATCAATGCGCAGGATCCGGCGCTTATCGCGCTCAATCGCGCTGGCGAAAGCGTGGCGCTGGTGCCTGGCGCGTCGCAGCAGCAGGTAATTGCCCGCCAGAGCGGCGATGCGCTGTCGCAGATCGACGTGATTTTCCCTATCGTGCACGGCACGCTCGGCGAGGATGGCTCGCTGCAGGGGCTGCTGCGCATGGCGTCGCTGCCTTTTGTCGGCTCTGGCGTGCTCGGCTCGGCGGTCAGCATGGATAAAGACGTCACCAAACGTCTGCTGCGCGACGCCGGTTTGCAGGTCGCGCCCTGGATCAGCGTCACCCAGGCGCAGCGGCCGCGTCTTCAGGCAGCCGACGTGATTGCGCAGCTGGGGCTGCCGCTGTTTATCAAACCGGCTAATCAGGGGTCGTCAGTAGGCGTCAGTAAAGTCGACAGCCTCGAGGCGTTCAGTAGCGCGCTGGATCTCGCCTTCTCCTTCGACCGCAAGGTGCTGATTGAGACCGGCATTAAAGGGCGGGAAATCGAGTGCGCGGTGCTGGGCAACGACGAGCCGCAGGCGAGCCCGTGCGGCGAAGTGGTGGTGCACGACGCCTTCTACTCCTATGAAACCAAATATATCAGCGAAACCGGCGCGCAGACCCAGGTGCCCGCGGCCATTGACGCAGAGCGCAGCGAGGCGATCCGCGCGGTGGCGATCAGGGCGTTTCAGGCGCTGGAGTGCAGCGGCATGGCGCGCGTCGACGTCTTCCTGACCGAGGCGGGCGAGATTATCGTCAACGAGGTCAATACCCTGCTCGGCTTCACCAATATCAGCATGTATCCCAAGCTGTGGCAGGCGGCGGGCGTCAGCTATCGCGATTTGATTAGTCGCCTGATCGAACTGGCGCTGGAGCGTCATCAGCAGAGCAGCCAGCTAAAAAGCAGCGTGTAGCCGCTAGGCTACCTCGCCCGCCAGCGTCAGCGTGCGGTAGGCGGGCGAGGTCTGGTTACGCCCGTTGCGCTTGGAGAGATAGAGATTTTTATCCGCGGCGGAGACCAGCTGATTAATCACGCTGTGCCAGTCGCGCTCCTCGCCCGCGTGCCCCTGCGCCAGTCCCAGGCTGACGGTCACGGTCACCGTGTTGCCCTGCAGCCAGAACTTCTCTTTGCCTATCGCCTGACGCACCGCCTCCGCCAGCTGAAACAGCTGCGCGGCGTGGGCGTCGAACAGCACGATGGCGAACTCCTCGCCGCCGAACCGGCAGATGCGCCCCTGGCTGCCCACCACTTTTTGCATCCGCAGCGCAATCTCCTCCAGCACGCCATCGCCCGCATCGTGGCCGAAGTTGTCGTTAATCGCCTTGAAGTAGTCGACGTCGAGCAGGATCACACCGACGCTGCGCTGGGCGGAGAACGGCTCCTCTTTCAGGCTTTCGTACAGGCCGGAACGCGACAGCAGCTGCGTGAGAAAATCGTAGTTGGCGCGCAGCGCGAGCCGCTGGTTGAGCTGGCGCACCGCATCCATACTGACGGCGACGATCAGCGGGCTAATCGCCACGGTGGCGACGCCGAGACGCGCCGAGGTGAGATGGCTTAACGGCAGCAGGTTGTCATTGCCCTGAATGTTCATCACGCCGTGCGAGACCAGCACAATTTCGGTGATGCCGGTCAGCAGGATCACCAGGCTGGTTACCGGGATCGGCAGGACGATGGCGCACCAGATCAGCGCCGGCACCGGAAACGTCAGGCTGCCCGCGCCGCCGATCATCGCGCCCACCACCAGCGACAGCAGCACGCTGAGCACCGGTAGCCATTTGCCCGGCGCCAGCAGCGCGGCGAACGACAGGCTGCGCCAGCCGCGCGCCAGCAGGAACGGCAGCAGCATCAGCCCGGTGGAGAACTGTTCGCTAAACCAGTCGCCCCAGGCGGTGGCGAAGCGGACGTCAAAGCTCATATCCTGCGCCAGTCCGCCCCAGGTGGCGCAGGCAAAGGCGGCCAGCAAACAGGCGGGAAAGATGCGCAGCGCATTGCCGAGCTGGGTGCGGCTGGAATCGCGCAGGTAGTGCCTGACCAGCATCGAGACGGAAATAATGATAAACAGCAGGTTGGCGATATTGAGCGTGACCGCAGGCCAGGCCCAGCCGGAGAAAACCGTGTCGTTCACCACCATCGCGGCGAAACTGGCAAGGTAGTAGCGGATGCGGTGAAGATAAGGGTGTCGCACGATAACCGCGGCGACGATGGCGTTTACCGGCCAGAACAGCGACAGCTCGGCGGGAATACGCAGATGGCTGCCTAAAAAGCAGAACAGCAGCGTCAACAGAAACAGCGAGAGGGCATTTTTTTTAGTCTGGTGCTCTGCAAACAGCTTAACGCGCATAGGTCTGAACCCTGTAGCCTGTAAATTCCCCGCTCCCTGCCCGTTCTGGACGATCGCCGCACGCCATTAAACCGCACTTGCCGTTCGGGCAATCAGGTGAATAAACGGCAGGGATCGACGCTACTCGCGATGTGGGTAGCGCCGTCTGGCTTTGGGCGCGCCAATTATGCCCTAAACAGGAAAAAACCGGCTATCCGAGATATCTGATTTTTAATACAGCCGGCCAGGGTGCGACGGCGGGTGGCAAGGCCCGATCGCAAAGACGCAAAAAACGGCATCCTTGCCAGCTCGGCCCGCAACATCCCTGTTGCGGGACGCTTTGCTCTTCGTGCCCTGCCACCCGCCTGGTTGAACGCTGTGCGGCCTGAAAAAGCGAAACAGCGCTACTTCACCGCCACCGGCCACTGGCTCAGGCGAATGCCGCGCTGATCGGCGCTGTCGCCAAAATCTTTCAGCACTGCCTTTACGTCGGGATCGAGATAGCGCGCGTTGTCATGATCGACAATCACCACGCTGTTCTCCGGGATCTCCGCCAGCAGCCCCTGCAGTTTCGGGTTGTGCAAGAAAGTGAGGTTCTGCTGAAAGCGCAGCACATAGTGATCGTCGTAGCGCGTCAGCTGCAGCGCGTTACGGTGGCTCTTATAGAGGCTGAACAGCATCTGCGTCGCCAGGCCGATACCGATGCCCGTCAGCATGCCGAACAGGATAATGCCGCCGATGGTGGCGAGGAACGGCACAGACTGCTGCGCGCCCAGCCGGAACTGCTCGACGAACAGCCGCGGCGGCGCCAGCTTATAGCCGGTGTAGAGCAGCACCGCCGCCAGGCTGGCCAGCGGAATGGCGTTCAGCAGATCGCTAAACCAGAGTCCGCAGATCAACAGCAGCACGCCGTGGATCAAGATCGAGAGTTTGGTCTGCGCGCCGGTGCTGACGTTCACCGAGCTGCGCACGATCACCGCGGTAATCGGCATGGCGCCCAGCAGCCCGGCACTGAGGTTGCCGATGCCCTGGGCGAACATCTCGCGATTGGGCGACGGCGGCGGATTCTGCGGGCGCAGCTTCTTCAGCGCCTCCTGGCTCAGCAGCGTCTCGAGGCTGGCAACCAGCGCCAGCGTCACCGCCACCACCCAGACCGCCGGGTTTTGCCACGCGTTCCAGGTCGGACGCTCCAGCTGCGCCGCCAGCGCGGAGAGGCTGTCGAACGCTGGCAGCGCAATGCGCGCCAGCTGGTCCGCCATCTCCGGCATTACGCGCCCGCCGAAAACGGTAGCGGCGCAGCCGAACAGCACCGCGACTAGCGGGCCGGGCACCCAGGCCAGCGCACCGACGCGCTTCACCAGCGGCGTGGTCCAGAGCCAGAGGATCGCCAGACTGCCGCCCGCCACCAGCATCGCGGGCGCCGAGAAGGTGGTGGCGCCGCTGGCGAAGCCGGCCAGTCCGGCGTCGCCCTCAACGCCAAACGCCACCGGGATCTGCTGGATAATCAGCAGAATGCCGATAGCCGCCAGCATTCCCTTAATCACGCTGCCGGGCACCAGCGAAATAAAACGGCCCGCGCGCAGCAGGCCGAGACCGCACTGCATCAGGCCCGCCAGCACCAGCGCGGTCAGGAAGGCGCTAAAGCTGCCGAGGGTCTCGATCGAGGCGACGACAATCGTCACCAGCCCCGCCGCCGGGCCGCTGACGGCAAAGCGCGACGGGCTTAACGCGGTGACCAGCAGCCCGCCGATCACCCCGGTCAGCAGCCCGGCGAACGGCGGCAGCCCGCTCGCCTGCGCGATACCCAGACAAAGCGGCAGCGCCACCAGAAACACCACCAGACCGGCGGGAATATCCTGACGAAGCGTATTCACATTCATGGCGAAGATTCCTCTGCGGATTGCTGAATTAACTCTTTAAGATGGCCCGACTGCAGATCGTACACGCAGCCGAACAGGTCTAGTGGCTGACCCGCGCGCCAGGCCTCGCGCACCGGCGCGGTGGCGGCCAGGTGGGAAAACTGCGCCAGCACGTTGACCTCCACCAGGCGGTTCAGGGTTTCGGCCGACGCCGCCTGCTCGCTGGGGACCTCCGCGCCCAGCGCCTGGCGCAGCGCGGCGATGCGGCGCGCCAGCGCCGAGCTTTCCTGCGCCAGCGGCGTGTGCGGCAGATCGAGCGCCGCCTGAACGCCGCCGCAGCCGTAGTGGCCGCACAGCACGATGCGTTTTACGCCGAGATAGAGAATGGCGTACTGCAGCACGCTCATCAGGTTATCGTCGCCGTCCACCACCATGTTGGCGATATTGCGATGGACGAAAAGTTCACCGGGATGCGATCCGGTCAGGACCTCGGCCGGCACGCGGCTGTCGGAACAGCCTATCCAGAGGGAGTGCGGTTTTTGTTGATGGAGATATTGTTCAAAATAGTCAGGATTACGCTCGCGGCGCTGAAGCGCCCAGCTGCGATTTTTCGCTAATAAAGGTTTCAGTGTCGTCACAATCGTCTCTCTCAACAATCGGGCAGAAGGTATCCAGGCAACAGAGGCAGTGAACCTGCTCACAGATAAACGTGAGCGGTTGGCGAATTAACGCAGCAGGTCACAGAAAACGTTTATAGACGTTTATGAATCAATACGCACCCGCAATTTTATTGCAGGCCAGAGAGGTGCGCTTTTTGTCAGTTATTATTCAAGACAGGTAAATATCAGGTAAAGCTAATACAGAGGAGTCAGCCGTCGAATAGCGGTCATTAAAAATAAAAATTATATTTATCAACAAGATAAATAAAACACGCAAAAACAAAGCCTGCTTTCCTGACAAATATTTACAACAGGCTGCGTGAGCAGACTAGCCATATTGATTTACAAACGGCCCTTATATACAGAATAGTCCGAATTGCATTCTTAACCATTAGCGTTAAAAACTGGCAACCGGGCAAAAAGGCAGTGCGATCCGCTTAATAACAGCGTGTTTAAAAGTAAGAGATAATAAAATTAATTCGCAGGGATATAATTACCTGGAAACGTAAATATCGGCGCGCAAAATAAAGAGCCTGCTGGCGCAGGCTCTTTCGCTTGACGAATTATTTACCGTTCCAGGCTTTCAGCTGCGCGTCGCGCGTGGAGAGCTGCTGCTGCGGCGTCAGCTTGTTGTAGTTTTCCGCCATGCCGCTCTCCCAGTCGCCATACAGCGGATTGGGCAGCACGATAAACTGGGTGCCGAATCGCTGGTGATTCTGGCTGACAAAGGCGCGACGCTGCGCGTTGCCCTGATGCCAGGTCGCCGCGCCAAAGTCATTCAGGTTGTCGCCGACATAGAGCACCACGTTATAGCCCGCCGCCTGGATGGCGTCGAAGCGCGCCTGCTTGTTGGAGCTGCCGGTGCTGAGACGCACCGTCTGCGCGTTGGCCTGCGGGAAGCCGAGCTGCGTCAGGTTCGCCACCGTGGCGTCAAAATCTTTCTGGTCGCGGTTCGACACGTAGAACAGCGTGCCGCCGTGCGAGGTGACGTAGCGGGCGAAATCGACCGCGCCGGGCACCGCCAGCGCCTGCTTCGCCTGGGTCCACGTCGACCAGCTCTGCGCGCTGAACGGCTGGCCGTTTTTCGCCTGCCAGGCGCTGTAGGCGCTGTTATCGATCATCGTCTCATCGAGATCGACAATCACCGCTTTGGGCTTGCCGGTCAGCGAGGGCGCGGCGTCGAAGGCGAGGCGCGCGCCGTTAAAGGCCTGCCACGTCAGCGCCTGGTACTCGCCGGACTGCTGAAACCAGTTCAGCGCCAGCACCGACTGCTGGCCCAGCTGCTGCTGCGCCTTCTGCGCCGACTGCGAGGCGCAGCCCGACAGCATCAGCGCCATCAGTCCGCTGGTCAGCAGCGTTGCGGTCATTTTCATGTTGTTGTCCTTAAGCCGGAAAGTGGGAAGAGGTAACGCTTTCAAAATGTAGCAGTTAACCTAAGATGAATGCAGCCTAACGCCTCAGAGGAGATTCATATGGGAATCCGCGTACGCTCTACCCTGCTTGATGCGCTGGAGTGGGTTGAATATGCTTTCCAGCCTGCAGGCGAAGCGCCGCCCGACGATGTCGCCTACGGCCATCAGCGCCACAGCGCCATCGTGGTGGATGACGAAGCCAACGTGCCGCCGAAAAGCTGCGAGTCAGACGGTATTATCGGTCTGGGCGCGCGCCCGGTGGCGGTCTACACCGCCGACTGTCTGCCGGTGCTGATCGCTGACAGGCAGCAGCGGCGCGTGGCGGCGGTGCATGCGGGCCTGAAAGGCACGCTGGCGGGCGTGCTGGATCGCGCCGTGGCGCGGCTGTGCGAAGCGGGCAGCACGCCGGATGCGCTCGTCGTCGCCATCGGTCCGGCAATCGCGCCCTGCTGTTACGAGCTGGGCGAAGAGATGCTGACCCCCATCGCGCAGCGCCTCTCTGGCCCGCTGGCGCACTGCTGGCACCGCGAGCAGCCGCGCAATGCGCTGGCCGTCAGGCCGCAGGCGATCGGCACGCAGCACGGCATCTGGTTTAACCTGCCGCAGCTGGCGACAGCGATCCTGACAGAGGCCGGCGTGCCGGCGGCGAATATCGAAAACGTCGGCTTTTGCACCTACTGCATGGCAGAAGCGGGCTCGAGCTATCGGCGCAACACCCACTTCAACAGCGGCTATCAGTCGCGCTTTTCCTGGATCCGCCGCCGGGGCGACAACGCGCTTTTTTGATGCGCCTCACAGCGCGGTAAACTTTCACTTTTTTTTAACATCACCGCGGCTACAGTACACTCATCCGACCACTTACTCTGAGTGATGCCGCCGTGAAGAGTCACGCCTACCCTGCCCTGTTCGCCCCGCTCGATCTGGGCTTTACCCAGCTGCGCAACCGCTTTCTGATGGGTTCGATGCACACCGGACTGGAAGAGCACCCTGATGGCGCGCAGCGCCTCGCCGCGTTTTACGGCGAGCGCGCACGCGAAGGGGTGGCGCTGATCGTCACCGGCGGCGTGGCGCCCGACGCGCACGGCGTGGCGATGAAGCATGGCGCCACGCTCACTTCGCCCGAGCAGTGCGGCTGGCATCGCGCGATCACCGACGCTGTGCATGCGGAAGGCGGCAAAATCGCCCTGCAGATCCTGCACACCGGCCGCTACAGCTACCAGCAAGATCTGGTGGCGCCCTCGGCGATCCAGGCGCCGATTAATCCTTATCTGCCGCAGGAGATGAGCGAGCAGGCGATCCTGCAAACCATCAGCGACTTCGCCCGCTGCGCGCGGCTGGCGCAGCAGGCAGGCTACGACGGCGTAGAGATTATGGGCTCGGAAGGCTACCTGATTAACCAGTTTTTAGCGCCGCGCACCAACCGCCGCAGCGACCGCTGGGGCGGCGACGCGACGCGACGCCAGGCGTTCGCACTGGCCGTCACCCGCGCGGTGCGCGAAGCGGTCGGCCGCGACTTTATCGTGATTTTCCGCCTGTCGATGCTGGATCTGGTGGAAGACGGCAGCTCGCTGGAGGAGACGCTCACGCTGGCGACCGGGCTGGAGAAGAGCGGCGTCACGCTGTTCAATACCGGCATTGGCTGGCACGAAGCGCGCGTGCCCACCATCGCCACCTCGGTGCCGCGCGCGGCCTTCGCCGCAGCGGCGCGCCGCCTGCGCCAGCACGTTGCGGCGCCAGTGATCGCCACCAACCGCATCAATCATCCGCAGGTCGCCGAACAGCTGCTGCAGAGCGGCTGCGCGGATATGGTGTCGCTGGCGCGCCCGTTTCTCGCCGACGCCGCCTTTGTCAGCAAAGCGGCGCGCGGCGCGGCAGAGAGCATCAATACCTGCATCGCCTGCAACCAGGCGTGCCTTGACCAGATTTTCGTCGGCAAGGTGACCTCTTGCCTGGTGAACCCGCGCGCCTGCCACGAAACCCTGATGCCGGTGACGCCGTGCGCCGTGCCAAAGCGGATTGCGGTGGTCGGCGCCGGTCCGGCGGGTATGGCGTTTGCGCTGCAGGCAGCGCAGCGCGGCCATCGGGTGCGGCTCTATGAGGCTGATGAAACGATTGGCGGCCAGTTCAATATTGCGCGTCAGATCCCAGGCAAAGCGGAGTTCAGCGAAACCCTGCGCTACTTTAACCATCAGCTCGCCGCCGCTGGTGTGGAGGTGCGAACCCGCTGGCGGGCGACGCCGGCGGATCTGGACGAGGCGGATGAGGTGGTGCTGGCAAGCGGCATTCAGCCGCGCACGCCGCCGATCCCGGGCGTCGATCACCCCAGCGTGCTCAGCTATCTCGAGGTGCTGCGCGACAAAAAAGCGGTGGGCCGACGCGTCGCCATTATCGGCGCGGGCGGCATCGGCTTCGACACCGCCATGTTTCTCTCGCAGGCTGCGCAAGAGAACGACCTTGACCATTTTTGCCGTGAATGGGGCATCGACCTGACGCTGTCGCAGCGCGGTGGGGTGCTGCCCGCGCAGCCGCAGCCCGCCGCGCGCGATATCTGGCTGCTGCAGCGCAAGCCGGGCAAACCCGGCGCGGGATTAGGCAAAACCACCGGCTGGATCCACCGCGCCGCGCTGCAGGCGCGCGGCGTACGCATGTGGGGCGGCGTAGAGTATCTGGCGATTGACGATCGCGGGCTGCATCTGCGCCGCGACGGCGAGGTGGACATCCTGGCGGTGGATAATGTGATTATCTGCGCCGGTCAGGAGCCGCAGCGCGAGCTGGATGCCGCGCTGCGCGCGCGCGGCAAAGTGCTACATCTTATCGGCGGCGCCGACGTGGCGCTGGAGCTGGACGCGCGTCGGGCGATCGCCCAGGCGGTGCAGCTGGCGCTGACTATCTGATCAGCGCATCTTCACCGCGCGCAGCACCACGAACTTCTGATTCGAGGCCACCAGCGTACAGTTGCCGAACAGTTTTTTTAGCTTGTGGTGGTAGTCGAGGTGGCGGTTGCCGACGATGCGCAGCTCGCCGCCGTACTGCAGGCAGCGTTTGGCGTCGCGGAACATCTGCCACGCCAGGTGATCGGTGACGGCGTGCTGCTGATGGAACGGCGGGTTGCAGAGCACGGCGTGCAGACGGTCTGACGGATAGCCGCTCAGCACGTTGTTGACGCGAAAGACGCAGCGCGTCAGATCCTGCGGCCGGTTCACCTCGACGTTGAGCTGGCTTGACGCCACCGCCATGTAAGACTCATCGAGAAAATGCACTTCAGCCTGCGGATTGCTCTCCAGCGCCATCAGGCCAATCACCCCGTTGCCGCAGCCGAGATCGACGATCTCGCCTTCGATATTTTCCGGCAGATGCTGCATAAAGAAACGCGCGCCGATATCCAGCGAGGCGCGGGAGAATACGTTGGCGTGGTTATGGATCTGATACGGCGTCTCATCCAGCGGCCAGACGGTGGTGGCCGGCTGCGGCGCCAGCGCGGGCGCGCTAAAGTGGGTGTAGATCAGTCGCGCCTTTTTCCACGCCAGCGAGGTGCGGGTGTCGCCGAGGATCTTCTCAAACAGCTGCAGCGTAGAGTTGTGGATCTCTTTGGCGCGCGCCGCCGCCAGGATCACCGTCTCGGCGGTTACCACTTCGCGCAGGGCGCGCAGCTGCTGTTCCAGCAGCGCCAGGGTTTTCGGCACCTTGATCAGCACCGCGGCCGGCGCGGCGGGCAGCGCGTCGAGGCTGCTGAGGAAATGCACTTCGCCGTCGTCGAGTTCATTGAGGCGCAGGTTTTGCCGCGTCGCCTGCTGGCTGAGCCAGGAGTCGCTGACGTGCCAGACCGGGCGCGGATTAAGCGCGCAGGTGAGCGCGCCAAAGCTGTCGTTGAACACCAGCGTCGGCCCTTCCGGCAGCGTCTGTTGCAGCAGATATTCATCCGCCGCATCCCACGCCTGAAGCGGACTCTCTTCGCGCATTTGCGGGAAACGATGCAGGATCAGGGTGCGATCCACTAGTTCAAGTTGGCTCATGAATTCTCCGGCTGGTACAATCTGGCTGTTTTACGCCCCAAAAGGGGGGCGCAGTATACTGTCTTTCGCCGGGAATCCCTAATGTCCTCACTTATCTATCTGCAGGGTTATCCTGAAAATATCCTGCAGCAGGTTCAGACGCTGATTGACCATCAGAAGCTGGGCGCGTTTCTGCAGCAGCGCTATCCCGACACCCACGATATCGTCAGCGATAAAGCGTTATATGACTATACCCAGGCGCTGAAAAATCGCTTTATGCGCAACGCGCCTCCCATCAGTAAAGTGATCTGGGATAATAAAATCAAGGTGATGAAGCATGCGCTGGGGCTGCACACGGCGGTGTCGCGCGTGCAGGGCGGCAACCTGAAGGCGAAAGCGGAGATCCGCGTCTCGACCTTTTTCCGCCTCGCACCGGAGCCGTTTCTGCGCATGATCGTGGTGCACGAGCTGGCGCATCTGAAAGAGAAAGAGCACGACAAAGCCTTCTATCAGCTCTGCTGCCATATGGAGCCGGACTACCATCAGCTGGAGTTCGACGCCCGGCTCTGGATGACGGATCAGGCGATGCGCGGCAACGCGGCCTAGAGAAACTCCTGCGCTTTCTGGATCAGGCTGGTTTTGGTCAGCGCGCCGAGAAAACGCTTCTCCTGCGGATTGTTCAGCACCGGCAGACGCTCCAGCGTGACGCGGGCAAACGCCTCCCACCCTTCGCGCATGCTCTGGTTCTGGTAGACAAAGGGAAAGTTGTCATCCATTACCGTGGCGACCGGCGAATCCAGCGTGATCTCCTGCGCCAGCACCTTACGCGCGATGTCGTGGATCGACACCACGCCGAGAAAGGCGCCCGCCGCGTTAATCACGTAAACGTAGCGCTCGCGCTTGAGCGAGCTGACCGCCAGCGCCTGCCCTACCGACTCCTGCGGCTGTAGCGCCGCGCCCGGAATAATCAGCTGCGACACGCGCATATTGTCGAAGTCATATTTCGCCTCCGAGCGGTTAAAGTGGTTGCCGACCACCGGATAGGTACTGGCGGACTGCAGGCGATAGACCACCATTGACGCCAGCACGGCGGCGATCATCACCGGAAAGAGCAGCGAGCTGTTGAGGGTCATCTCCAGCACCATCAGCATCGCCATCAGCGGCGCCTGACTGACGGCGGCCAGCACCGCCGCCATGCCGATGGCCGCGTAGAGCAGCACGTTGCTGAGCGGCAGATGCAGCGCCGCGCCCAGCGTCGCCAGCGCCACGCCGAGCAGCGCGCCGATCAACAGCGACGGCGTAAACAGGCCGCCCACCGCATTGGAGCCGACTGACAGCGTGGTCGCCAGCGTCTTTAGCAGCAACAGCAGCAGCAGGCCCGGCAGCAGATAGTCGCCCGCCATGATTTTGACGATCACTTCGTAGCCGTTGCCCAGGATATCGGTGGAGATCAGCGCCAGCAGCCCCACCGCCACTCCGCCCGCGCCCAGCCGCAGCGGCAGCGAACGGATATGGCCGAACAGCGCTTTGCTGCGCGCGATAAGCTTAATCAGCAGCCAGCCCGCCAGTCCGGCGGCCAGGCCAATGACAACCGTTAGCAGCAGGCTGCTTACGTCCATCTGAAAGCTGGCCTCCGCCAGCGGATAGAGCGCGCTGCGAAAGCCGAGCGACCACATGGTCATCACGGCGACGGAGGAGGCGATCACTAGCGGAATCAAACGCTGCAGCGCTGAGATGCCGAAGGCAATTTCGGCGACGAAGATCGCCGACGCCAGCGGCGCGTGGTAGACCGAGGAGAGCCCGGCGGCGGCGGCCATCGCCACCACGTCGCTGTTCTTCAGGTTGAGCGAGGCGGGTAGCCAGCGGCCCAGCACGCTGCCGCACAGCGCGGAGAGTTGCACCATCGGCCCCTCTTTACCGATCGAGGCGCCCGATCCGATGCTGGCGATGGAAGAGAGCGCGCGAAACAGCGAGGTGCGCGTTGGCACCGCGTCGAGCCGCGCGTTAATCACTTCCAGATAGTCGGTTTTGACCGTCTGCTGCTGTTCGATGCTCACCGCATAGCGCAGGAAAAAGCCCGCCAGCACGCCGCCCGCGCCGACCAGCAGCGGCCAGAAGATCCACGGCCAGACGTGCATTGCCACGGTGATCTCGCTGTCGCTGTTGAACAGCAGGCGGTTAAGCAGTTCGATCACGCCGCGAAACGCCAGCGTCACCAGCGACGCCGCCAGGCCGACCGGGATCGCCACCAGCAGCGTGGTCCAGTTCAGTGCGTGTTTACTTCCTTTCAAGCGTTTCTCCACTTTTTTCAGCCAGTCGCCGTTACTATGGCGCGATTCCCGCTTGCGGGATATATACCATAAAACGGAACAAGGAAGCTGGCGGAAGCCTGAAAGGCGACAGGCATGAAAGGGCTGGATAGAGGTCGCAGCGAATTTCTATGCGATACGCCTCTTGTTTTTATAAGCTGTAGCTTATAGAATTTTTATAAGCTACAGCTTATAAGGATATTCTATGTGGACTGTGCTTTTCGGCGAGATATTCGATGCGTGGTTCGAAGACCAGGAAGAAGCTTTGCAGGAAAAAATCCTTGCCGACCTCATCAACCTCAGGACGTATGGACCCACGCTGCCTCGGCCTTATGCGGATACGGTTAAAGGATCGCGACACAAGAATATGAAAGAACTTCGTATTCAATACGCAGGAAAGCCGGTACGCGCCTTTTTCGCGTTTGATCCCGTGCGCAGAGCGGTCATTCTTTGCGCAGGTGATAAAAGCAATGATAAAAATTTTTACCCGCGCATGATACGTATCGCCGACGATGCATTTACGGCGCACCTGAACAATATGAAGGGGAAACTATGAGAACACTCGATGATGCTATTGCTGCACGCTCTGCGGAAAGCCAGCAGCGCATACGCGATATGGCAGACGAGATGGTGCTCGAAACCGGCCTGCAGATGATGCGAGAAGAACTGCAACTGTCGCAAAAAAACGTTGCGGAAGCGATGGGCATCAGCCAGCCCGCGATTACGCAGCTAGAGCAACGCGGCAACGAGCTGAAAATTGCGACGCTTAAGCGCTACATTGAGGCAATGGGAGGTAAGCTCAGCCTGGATGTGGAATTGCCTTCCGGCAAACGCATCGCTTTTCACCTCTGAACAGCATGGGTTATTTCTCTCCCGGAACCTGTCGTCTGTGCCTGACTGGAAGGCGGATCGCATAATCAATTTGCCTTTACTATCAGCGCTTGCGCCCGGTGCCCGGCGTGCTACTCTGCCGCTATTTGCCGCAGGAGAGCCGACGTGATCCGTTTTGCTATTGTGGGAACCAACTGGATAACGCGCCAGTTTATCGATGCCGCGCACGAAACCGGCCATCTGCGCCTGAACGCCATCTATTCGCGTTCGCAGCAGCAGGCGGAAAGCTTCGCCGGGGACTATCCCTGTCAGCATCTCTTTACCTCGCTGGAGGCGCTGGCTGCCTCCGATCTTATCGATGCGGTTTACCTGGCAAGTCCCAACGCCCTGCACTGCGAGCAGGCGCTGCTGTTTATGTCACACGGCAAGCACGTGATCTGCGAAAAGCCGCTCGCCTCCAACCTGCACGAGGCGGAGCGGATGATCGCCTGCGCCCGTCAGCATCAGGTGGTGCTGTTCGAGGCGTTTAAAACCGCCAGCCTGCCTAATTTCACGCAGCTGCAGCAGGCGCTGCCCGCCATCGGCCCACTGCGTAAGGCGCTGTTTAGCTACTGTCAGTACTCGTCGCGCTATCAGCGCTATCTCGACGGCGAGAACCCCAATACTTTTGATCCGCGCTGGTCCAACGGCTCAATCATGGATATCGGCTACTACTGTCTGGCGACGGCGGTAGCGCTATGGGGCGCGCCACAGGCGGTAAGCGCACGCGCGACGCTGCTGGCGAGCGGCGTTGACGGCCACGGTAGCGTGCTGCTCGACTATGGCGACTTCGACGTCACGCTGCTGCACTCCAAGGTCAGCGATTCGCGCATTCCCAGCGAAATTCAGGGCGAAGCGGGCTCGCTGCTGATCGAAAAAGTGTCGGAGATGCAGGCGATCAGCCTGGTGCCGCGCCACAGCGCCGCCCAGGTGCAGGATCTCAGCCAGCCGCAGCATATCAACACCATGCTCTATGAAGCCCAGCATTTTGTGCAGCTGGTGCGCCAGCGCCATGTCGATCATCCGGGGCTGGAAAGCGCGCGCATCACCGCCGCGCTGCTGACCGAAATCCGCCGCCAGACCGGCGTGGTTTTCCCGGCTGACGGCCGCGCTGTGTAAATATGTCTAAATATGAATGGCCCGCTCTTGCCTCTTTCCCGGCCTGCGCCTATCTTAACGGACAGCAAAGGGGAGTAACTTGTAAGCTGTACGATCGTCATTACGATGCGTAAGCATCCGGTCGTCAGGCAACCCGGAATCTGATTCTGCGTTGTAAGTGAGACCTTGCCGGAAGGCGAGGTTTGCTTACAACCCTGTAAAGCGGCTGACGTCTTCTGACTTCAGCCGTTTTTTATTTCAGGGCAGGAAACGCTATGCAGACAGTAGGAACGCCTCTTCTCTGGGGCAGCTTCGCGGTGGTAGTGCTTATTATGCTGGCGATCGATCTCTTGTTACAGGGACGTCGCGGCGCGCAGACCATGAGCTTTAAACAGGCGGCCGTCTGGTCGCTGGTGTGGGTATCGGTGTCGCTGCTGTTCAGCGCCGCTTTCTGGTGGTATCTCGAGGGCAGCGCCGGGCGCGAAGTCGCCACCACGCAAACCCTGGCCTTTTTAACCGGCTATGTGCTGGAAAAAGCGCTGGCGGTCGATAACGTCTTTGTCTGGCTGATGCTCTTCAGCTACTTCTCTATCCCCGCCGCGCTGCAGCGCCGCGTGCTGATCTACGGCGTGCTGGGCGCGATTGTGCTGCGCACCATTATGATCTTCGCCGGAAGCTGGCTGGTAACGCAGTTTAGCTGGATCCTCTATCTGTTCGGCGCTTTCCTGCTGCTCACCGGACTGAAGATGGCCTTCTCGAAAGAGGATGACGAAAACGCGGTGGGCGATAAGCCGGTGGTGCGCTGGCTGCGCAAACACCTGCGTATGACCGACGCGCTGGAGGGCGAGAAGTTTTTCACCCGCAAGAACGGCGTGCTGTTTGCCACGCCGCTGCTGCTGGTGCTGATTATGGTCGAGCTGAGCGACGTCATCTTTGCGGTCGACAGCATTCCGGCAATTTTCGCCGTGACCACCGATCCCTTTATCGTGCTGACCTCTAACCTGTTCGCCATCCTCGGCCTGCGCGCGATGTACTTTCTGCTGGCCAACGTCGCCGAGCGCTTCTCGATGCTCAAATATGGTCTGGCGGTGGTGCTGGTGTTTATCGGCGTGAAGATGCTGATCGTCGAGTTTTACCATATCCCGGTCTCCTTCTCGCTGGGCGTGGTGGGCGCGATCCTGGGGTCGACGCTGTTGATCAACGCCTGGGTGAATCGCAAAAGCGACCAGAAAAAGCTCTCGCAATAATCCGCTACAGGGGCAGGTAATGCCCCTGTTTTATTTTGCCAGTCACCAATGCGACATTTCATCCCTCTGTCACATCTTCTTCATGCAGCATAATAGAAATCCGATCCACCTCGCACCGACAGAATTATCTCTTTCTTCGTCCGATCTTTTCCTTATACTCCGCCGGGCAAACCGCTTCAGGCGCGTTAATCGACGCCCTCTGAAGCCACATCCCGCTACAACGTAAAGAACAATTATGCAGAACTCATTTTCCGGTCGTCTGGGCGCGCTACTCGCAGGAAGCCTGGTGAAACAAATCATGATAGGGCTGGTGGCCGGCGTGGCGCTGGCCTGGGTCTCGAAGGATGCCGCGCTGGCCGTCGGCCTGCTGGGCGAGCTTTTCGTCAGCGCGCTGAAGGCTGTTGCGCCGCTGCTGGTGCTGGTGCTGGTGATCGCCTCGATCGCTAACCATCAGCAGGGGCAGAAGAGCAATATCAAGCCCATTATCGCGCTCTACTTGTTGAGCACCTTTTTCGCGGCGGTGGTCGCGGTGGTGTTTAGCCATCTGCTGCCGCAGACGCTGACGCTGGCGGTCGGCACAACGGAAATCACGCCGCCGTCGGGCATTACCGAGGTGTTGCGCGGCCTGCTGATGAGCATGGTGGCGAACCCGATCACCGCGCTGATGCAGGCGAATTACATCGGCATTCTGGTATGGGCAATTGGCCTCGGCCTGGCGTTCCGCCATAGCGCGCAGAGCACGCGCGATCTGCTCAATGACGCCTCGAACGCCGTGACCTGGCTGGTGCGCTGCGTGATCCGCTGCGCGCCGATCGGCATTTTCGGCCTGGTGGCATCAATTCTGGCGTCGACCGGCTTTGGCGCGCTGTGGCAGTACGCCCATCTGCTGGCGCTGCTGCTGGGCTGCATGGCGCTGATGGCGCTGGTGGTGAACCCGCTGCTGGTTTACAGCAAGATCCGTCGCAACCCCTACCCGCTGGTGTTTACCTGCCTGCGCGAGAGCGGCGTGACCGCCTTCTTTACCCGCAGCTCGGCGGCCAATATTCCGGTGAATATGGCGCTGGCGAAACGCCTGAACCTGGATGAGGATACCTATTCGGTGTCGATTCCGCTGGGCGCGACCATCAGCATGGCGGGCGCTTCTATTACCATTACCGTGCTGACGCTGGCGGCGGTGCATACGCTGGGGATCAGCGTCGACGTGCCGACGGCGATTCTGCTGAGCCTGGTGGCCTCGCTGTGCGCCTGCGGCGCATCCGGCGTAGCGGGCGGTTCGCTGCTGCTGATCCCGGTCGCCTGCAATATGTTTGGCATTCCCAACGATCTGGCGATGCAGGTGGTGGCGGTCGGTTTTATTATCGGCGTGCTGCAGGACTCTGCCGAAACCGCGCTGAATTCCTCGACCGATATTCTGTTTACCGCTGCGGTGTGTCAGGCGGAAGCCGAGCGCGAAACCAGCCGGGCTTGATCGTTCAGATAGCTCAGTAGCCTAAAGAGCGGGTGGCAGGGTCCGAAGAGCAAAGCGTCCCGCGCCAGGGAAGGCGCGGGCCGAGCGAGCAGGGATGCGTTAAGCGACTTTGCGATCGGACCCTGCCACCCGCGAAGGGCTCAAGATTAACAGACAGCAATGGCGACCTTCAGGTCGCCATTTTTTTGCCCGACAAACTATAACGTCACGCCGCTTTTAAAAATCGCCAGCTCGCGGAAATCGTTCTTCTCGTTGTTGGTCAGCTCGCCGCTGGCAATCGCCACGATGGTGTCGACGAAATCCGCCAGCAGCGCCTCCATGCTCATCCCTTCCAGCAGACGACCGGCGTTAAAGTCGATCCAGTGCGGCTTCTTCTCCGCCAGCGGCGAGTTGGTCGCCAGCTTCACCGTCGGCACAAAGCCGCCGTAAGGCGTGCCGCGCCCGGTGCTGAACAGCACCATATGACAGCCCGCGCCCGCCAGCGCGCTGGTGGCGACCGCGTCGTTGCCCGGCGCGCTCAACAGATTCAGACCCGGCGTCTTCAGGCGCTCGCCATACTTCAGCACGTCGACCACCTGGCTGGAGCCCGCTTTCTGCGTGCAGCCCAGCGACTTCTCCTCCAGCGTGGTAATGCCGCCCGCTTTATTACCCGGCGACGGGTTCTCGTAAATCGGCTGCTGATGGTCGATAAAGTAGCGCTTGAAGTCGTTAATCATCGCCACGGTCTTGTCGAACGTCGATTCGTCTCGGCAGCGGCTCATCAGGATGCGCTCCGCGCCGAACATCTCCGGCACCTCGGTCAGCACCGTGGTGCCGCCGTTGGCGATCATCTGATCGGAGAAGCGTCCCAGCAGCGGGTTGGCGGTAATGCCGGAGAAGCCGTCGGAGCCGCCGCACTCCAGACCAAACTTCAGCTCGCTCAGCCTGCCCGGCTGGCGCCTGTCGTGACGCATCACCTCATACAGCGCGCGCAGACGTTCCAGCCCCGCCTCTACTTCATCGTCGTGCTGCTGGCACACCATAAACTGAATGCGGTCGCTCTCCGGCAGGCCCAGCGTCTCGCGGAAGGCGTCCACCTGATTGTTCTCGCAGCCGAGGCCGATCACCAGCACCGCGCCGGCGTTGGGATGACGCACCATATTTTGCAGCATGGTGCGCGTATTTTCATGATCCTGGCCCAGCTGCGAGCAGCCGAAGGTGTGGCTAAAGAGAAAGGCGCCGTCAGTGCCCGCCGCGTTGTCGGTCTCTTTGAGGAAACGCTGCAGGATCTGACGCGCGATGCCGTTCACGCAGCCCACGGTCGGCAGGATCCACAGCTCGTTGCGGATGCCGACGTCGCCGTTGGCGCGGCGATAGATCTGCACCTCGCGATCGCCCGGCTGCGGCGGCACCTCAACAAACTCCGGCTGATAGTCGTACTCATCCAGATCGCTCAGGTTAGTGCGCGCGTTGCTGGAGTGGATCACTTCGCCGGCCGCGATCGGCTGCGTGGCGTGGGCGATCGGCAGCCCATACTTGATCACCAGCTCGCCCTCGGCGATGGGCCGCAGCGCGAACTTATGGCCGCGCGTCACCGCCTGCTGCAGCTGCACCGATCTCTGCTGCAGATCGATGGTCTGCCCTGCTTCTAAGTCGCGCAGCGCCACGGCGACGTTGTCCTGAGAGTGAATCTTAATCGCGTCTTGCATAGCTTTATCCCAGTGTGCTCAACGCCTCACGCATGCCGTGGGCGATGATATTTTGCAGGTGTCGGCTGACCTCGGCCACCAGCTGCGGCTGCCGGGTCAAATCTTCTCCCCAGTGCTGCGCGTCGCTTAACACCTCGCGCACCAGCTGTTCCGGGGAGATCTGGTCGTTATTAAGGGCGTGCCAGTTTTTTTCAAAGCGCGCCAGCCAGTGCGCGTCATCCTGCAGCGGCCAGCTTTTTTCCGCCGACGCGCCGCGATAGAAGGCGATCAGCGCCGCGAGCGCGAAGGTCAGGCGCGGCGGCCAGACGCCGCGCTGCGCGTGCGACGCCAGCAGCGGCGTCAGCAGACGCGTGCGGAACTTGGTCATGCCGTTGAGCGCGATAGCGAGCAGCGCATGGCGGATAAAGGGATTGCGGAAGCGTCGCTCGACCGCATCGGCGAAGGCGTGCAGCTCGCTGCGCGGCAGATCCAGCGTCGGGATGATCTCCTCGCGCAGCAGGCGATCGACGAAGCCAGCAATGGCGGGATCCGCCATTGCATCGCCGACGCTCTCCAGACCGGCCTGAAACGCCACCGGCACCATCGCGGTGTGCGCGCCGTTGAGGATCGCCACCTTCTGCGCCTTCCACGGCGCGATATCCTCGACCTGACGCACCTGCGGCGCCAGCGCGTCGAGCTTCAGCTCGTCGAACAGCGCGCGCGGCCCCTGCAGAATAAACTGGTAGTAGACCTCGCCCGCCACCAGAAAACGATCCTCATAGCCGAGCTGGGCGGCGAGCGCCTCGCTCTCCTGCGGAAAGCCGGTCACGATACGGTCCACCAGCGTGTTGTAGAACACGCAGTGCTGCGTCACCCAGGCGGCGAAGCGTTCCGGCAGCTGCCAGTGGCGCGCATAGCGCAGCACCAGCTCGCGCAGGGCGTCGCCGTTATGGTCAATCAGCTCGCAGGGCACAATCAGCCAGCCTTTGTCGGCGGCGCCGCTGAAGTGCTCGAAGCGCGCCCACAGCAGCTGCGTCAGCTTGCCGGGAAAGCTGGATGCGGGCGCATCCGCCAGCTGGTCGCCTTCCGCGAAGGCGATGCCCGCTTCGGTGGTGTTAGAGAAAACGAAGCGCATCTGCGGCGCGCGCGCCAGCGCCAGAAAGTCGTCATGCTGGGTATAGGGCTGGATCTCGCGGTTCAGACTGCGGATCAGACGCGTTTCGCTGACGCGCTCGCCCTGCTCGTTCAGCCCGCGGATCAGCGTGGTATAGAGCCCGTCCTGCTGGTTCAGGCTGTCGCTGACGGCGCGGTTGCGCGGCCGCACCACCACGATGCCCGCGTCGGTGCCCTGGTGCTGGTTCAGCCAGTCGAGTTGCCAGTCGATAAAGGCGCGCAAAAAGTTGCCTTCGCCGAACTGGATCACGCGCTCGCTGTAGATCGCGCCGGGGAAATCGTGACGGTTTAGCCGCTGCATGATCAGGCTCCCAGCTCGATGCCGAAGTAGTCGCGCGCGTTGTTGAAGCAGATGTTTTGCACCATCTGTCCCAGCAGCGCTTCGTCGCCCGGCGCTTCGCCGTTTTCTACCCAGCGGCCGATCATCTGGCACAGCAGACGACGGAAATATTCGTGGCGCGTATAGGAGAGGAAGCTGCGGCTATCGGTCAGCATGCCGACAAAGCGGCTGAGCAGGCCAATCTGCGCCAGCTGCGTCATCTGACGCTGCATGCCGTCGAGCTGATCGTTGAACCACCATGCGGAGCCGAACTGCATTTTGCCCGCCTCGCCTTCGCCCTGGAAATTGCCTGCCATAGTCGCCAGTACTTCGTTGTCGCGCGGGTTCAGGCAGTAGAGGATGGTTTTCGGCAGGGCGTTATGCAGATTCTGCGCGCCCAGCAGCTTCGCCAGCGGTTCCGCCAGCGGCTGATCGTTAATGGAGTCGAAGCCGACGTCCGGTCCCAGCAGCTCGAACTGGCGACGGTTAGTGTTGCGCAGCGCGCCGATGTGGTACTGCTGCACCCAGCCGCGACGGGCGTATTCGCCGCCCAGCCAGACCAGCACGGCGGTTTTGAACTGCGCGATCGCCTGCGCGTCCGGCGCGTTGCCGGCACGGCGCGCGGCCAGGATGGCATCCAGCGTCGCGTCGTCTGCGTCGGCGTAGAGCACCACGTCGAGCGCGTGGTCCGACACCTTGCAGCCGTGATCGGCGAAGTAGTCGAGACGCTTGCTCAGGGCGCTGCGCAGCTCGTCGAAGCGGCGCACGCTGATATCGGTCAGCGACTCCAGCTTTTCGATCCACGGCAGGAAGCTTTCCGCTTCGATATTAAAGGCTTTGTCTGGACGCCAGCTCGGCAGCACTTTGACGCTGAAGCTACCGTCCTGCGCCAGCGCGCGGTGGTGCTGCAGATCGTCCAGCGGATCGTCGGTGGTGCCGACCATCTTCACGTTCATCTGCTGCATAATGCCGCGCGCGGTAAACGCATCCTGCGCCAGCAGGTCGTTGCAGCGATCCCAGATGCTGTCGGCGGTTTTTTCTGAGAGCAGGATGTCGGTAATGCCAAAAGGACGGCGCAGCTCAAGGTGGGTCCAGTGGTAGAGCGGGTTGCCGATGGTGTGCGGCACGGTGCGCGCCCAGGCGTTGAATTTTTCGCGGTCGCTGGCGTCGCCGGTGCAGAAGGCTTCCGGCACGCCGTTAGCGCGCATGGCGCGCCACTTATAGTGATCGCCCTTCAGCCAGATATCATAGAGGTTGGTAAAGCGGTAATTTTCGGCAATCTGCTGCGGGGGAAGATGGCAGTGATAGTCGAAAATCGGCTGATCCTTCGCATAGTCGTGATAAAGGCGACGGGCAAATTCAGTATCCAGCAAAAAATACTCGGTCATAAAACGCGACATACGTGCTTCCTCTTGGATAGAGCCTTAATGCGCTCAAAGTTATCATACCAATTTTAGCCCACTACAGAATTCTTTGAGATCTCGCTCACATTTCCGGCAGCAATTCCCTGGTCTTATGGACGTTTTTGCTCTCTGCAGCGTGCTAAATGGCTGTCCTGACGCAGGTTTAAAGTATCCCACATTGCAAACGAGGCTTTTGTGATGGCTCTCAACTTTTAAAGTTGTATAACAAGTTACGCTCTCGCTCCGTAATGGCAAGGTAAACAGGGGTCGCTTTTGCGCGGCCTGCGGGCGTGAACGAGTCAGATCACGGGTGTCCCGCTCCAGATAACAACAGCGGCAAGACCGCAGACAGAACACTGGAAGAGGTAAATGATGCGTAAGATTAAAGGGCTACGCTGGTATATGATCGGGCTGGTGACGTTGGGCACCGTGCTGGGTTATCTCACCCGCAATACCATTGCCGTCGCGGCGCCGACGCTACAAACCGATTTGCATATCACCACCCAACAGTACTCCTACATCGTGGCGGCCTACTCCGCCTGTTATACCGTGATGCAGCCGGTGGCGGGCTACGTGCTCGACCTGCTCGGCACCAAAGTCGGCTATGCCGTGTTCGCCGTGCTGTGGGCGATTTTCTGCGCCGCGACGGCGATGGCGGGCAGCTGGGGCGGCTTTGCGCTGGCGCGCGGCGCGGTCGGCGCGGCAGAAGCGGCGATGATCCCCGCGGGCCTGAAAGCGAGCAGCGAATGGTTCCCGGCGAAAGAGCGCTCGGTCGCCGTCGGCTACTTCAACGTCGGCTCCTCTATCGGCGCCATGCTGGCGCCGCCGTTGGTGGTGTGGGCGATCGTGGCGCACAGCTGGCAGATGGCGTTTATCATCACCGGCGTGCTGAGCCTGGTCTGGGCGATCTGCTGGCTCATCTTCTATAAGCATCCGAAGCAGCAAACCAAACTCAGCGAGGAAGAGCGTCAGTACATTATTTCCGGTCAGGAAGCGCAGCATCAGACCGGCAACACCAAAAAAATGTCGGCGCGTCAGATCCTGCGCAACCGCCAGTTCTGGGGCATCGCGCTGCCGCGCTTTCTGGCGGAACCGGCCTGGGGCACCTTTAACGCCTGGATCCCGCTGTTTATGTTCAAGGTCTATGGCTTCAACCTGAAAGAGATCGCGCTGTTTGCCTGGATGCCAATGCTGTTCGCCGACCTGGGCTGCATCCTCGGCGGCTACCTGCCGCCGCTGTTCCAGCGCTGGTTCGGCGTCAATCTGATCGTGTCGCGCAAACTGGTGGTCACCATGGGCGCGGTGCTGATGATTGGCCCCGGCACTATCGGCCTGTTCACCAGTCCTTATGTCGCTATCGGCCTGCTCTGCGTCGGCGGCTTCGCCCACCAGGCGCTCTCCGGCGCGCTGATCACCCTCTCTTCTGACGTCTTTGGCCGTAACGAAGTCGCCACTGCCAACGGCCTGACCGGCATGGCGGCGTGGACCGCCAGCACCATGTTCGCGCTGGTGGTCGGGGCGCTGGCCGATACCCTGGGCTTCAGCCCGCTGTTCGCCGCGCTGGCGGTATTCGACCTGCTGGGCGCGGTGGTGATCTGGACGGTCTTGCGCAATAAGCCCGTCTCCGAGCTGGAAAAAGAGGTGGCGGTGCCGCAGGCCGCGGCGGTGCGCGGTTGAGGAAACGTGCCGTTTATTGCCCGCGCCCTTGCGGCGCGCGGCAGCCTGACTGAAAAACGACATGTCCCGCACCATGATGGCGCGGGACATTTTCTTTCACGCCCGCAGAGTGGTATAACAACTTTATTTGCGACACGGGAATGCGCTATGGAACTGACCGAACCTCGCCGACTTTATCAGCAGCTTGCCAGCGATCTAAAAAGCCGTATTGAATCAGGCGTTTATCCAGTGGGCGACAAACTGCCCGCCGAACGGCTGATTGCGGAAGAGATGAACGTCAGCCGCACGGTGGTGCGCGAGGCGATCATTATGCTGGAAGTGGAAGGCTACGTTGAGGTGCGCAAAGGTTCCGGCATTCATGTTATCGCCAGCCAGCAGCAAAACCGCGTCACCACTTCGAGCCAGCTCGAATTCGCCAGCTTCGGCCCCTTCGAACTGCTGCAGGCGCGCCAGCTGATTGAAAGCAACGTTGCTGAATTCGCCGCAACCCAGGTAACGCGGCAGGATATTATCGAGCTGATGGCGATTCAGGAGAAAGCGCGTCAGGAAGATCACTTCCGCGATTCACAGTGGGACATGCAGTTCCACGTGCGTATTGCGCAGTCTACGCAAAACAGCGCGCTGGCAGCCATCGTCGAAAAAATGTGGCTGCACCGTCTGCACAACCCCTACTGGCTCAAACTCCATGAGCATATCGACCAGCGCAGCATTCTCAGCTGGTGCGACGACCACGATCAGATCCTTAAAGCGCTGATGCGCAAAGATCCTGCCGCCTGCAAACTGGCGATGTGGCAACATCTGGAAAATACTAAGCAGATGCTGTTCAACGCGACCGCCGACGACTTCGAATTTAACGTGGATCGGTACATGTTTGCTGAAAACCCTGTCATCCTGCCGGAAGGCTCCAGCAATCTGCCTTGATTCCGCTGCGTTTTTGCGCAACAAAGTCAGTTAATCTGGAATAGTGTCAGGTCGTGTAAAACTCCTTTTGACGGACCGTGTCAAAAGGTAAAACTCCTGTGCGGCGGGCACATTCCCCTGTCTCAGACCTGTGATTTTTGTTACAGTTATCGACCCTTTCTTACCCTTTGCGACAGGGTTTAAAAAGTTGCTGATTTAACAATCAATTCTGGAAGGATCCGGAAAATCCTGCTCAGGCTGTGCTCCTAAAACAGATAACCAACCGCCGGTCTGCGCTTATGTCCTTTGAGACGCGTTAAACAATGATGTTCAGGAATGATTGATGGATATTTTGCATGCGTTGCTGCAGGCGTTGTGGCAACAGGACTACGAGACTCTCTCCGATCCAACGCTGGTATGGGCCATTTACGGCGTGTTGTTCATGATCCTGTTTCTGGAAAATGGCCTGCTTCCCGCCGCGTTTCTGCCCGGCGACAGCCTGCTGATTCTGGTGGGCGTGCTGATCGCCAAAGGCACCATGAGCTTTCCGCTCACCGTTCTGGTGCTGACCACCGGCGCCAGCCTCGGCTGCTGGGTCAGCTATATTCAGGGCCGCTGGCTCGGCAATACGCCGACGGTACAGAAGTGGCTTTCGCATCTGCCGGCGCAGTATCACGCCCGCGCGCACAGCCTGTTTCACCGCCACGGGCTGTCGGCGCTGCTGATCGGCCGCTTTATCGCCTTTGTGCGCACCCTGCTGCCGACCATTGCCGGCCTCTCCGGCCTGAATAATGCCCGCTTCCAGTTTTTCAACTGGGTTAGCGCGCTGCTCTGGGTGCTGATCCTCACCGTTCTCGGCTTCGCGCTGGGCAAAACGCCCCTCTTCCGCCGCTACGAAGACGAACTGATGTTCTGTCTGATGCTGCTGCCGCTGGTGCTGCTGGTTATCGGCCTCGCCGGCTCGCTGCTGGTGCTGTGGCGCAAACGCCAGGCGAACCGGCACGGCAAGGGGGAGTTATGAAAATTTATGGCCCCGTTCCCCGTCGCATG
This sequence comes from Pantoea sp. Z09, assembly GCF_022394795.1. Classification (NCBI taxonomy): domain Bacteria; kingdom Pseudomonadati; phylum Pseudomonadota; class Gammaproteobacteria; order Enterobacterales; family Erwiniaceae; genus Pantoea; species Pantoea sp. Z09. The sequence continues at coordinate 477,906 of NZ_CP092373.1, read as the reverse complement.
CTGCCCTGGCTGGCGATCGCCACGCTGCTGCTGCTGGCGATCTGCCTGACGCCGACGCTGCTGCGCCATGAAACCGTGGTGCAGATCCGCGTCTCCCATGCCGGCGGACCGCTGCCGGACGGCTTTTATCTCTATCAGCAGCTGACGGCGCAGGGCATCCGCATCAAAAGCATTACGCCGTCAGGCGACGCGCTGATTATCCATTTCGAAAACGAAGAGCAGAGCCTCGCCGCGCAGAAAGTGCTGCGCCGCCTGCTGCCGGACGGCTTTGTGGTCGCCCGTCATCTCGATTCCGCCTCTGCCGCTTCCGCCACGCTGAATATCTCCTGACGCGCCGTTGCCGTCCCGCCCGCGCGGGACGGCACGGAATAATCTGTATCCCCTCGTCTTTTTTGAACTTTTTACAGGCGCTGTCTATGCTTTAGGGATGGCTCAGCTATCTGACACGCCAGGACATGACGCTGTCTGGTCACGGCAGGTCAGTAACAAAGGAAGGTAACAAGCCTGATGAAACATCAATTACTTCTTGGCCTCGCGCTGTTTTCTCTCTCGGGTTCGCTGATGGCGGCGGAATCGCTCTGTCAGCAAAAAGAGCAGGATATTCAGCATGAAATTGCGATGGCGAAACAGCATAACAATCAGCGTCGCGTCAATGGACTGGAGCGGGCGTTAACCGAAGTGCGCGCCAACTGTAGCGACGACCAACTGAAAACGGCCCATCAGACGCGCATCAAAGAGCAGCGGGAAAAAGTCGCTGAACGCGAACGCGAACGCGAACTGAAAGAGGAACGTCAGGAGGGCGATGACAAGGAGAAGATCGCCAAACGTGAACGTAAAGTGGAAGAAGCACGCCAGGAGCTGAAAAAGTTACAGGCGGAGCCTTATTAATCCGGACTTAATCACTGAAGCTAAAAGGAACATTACATGTCTAAAGACACTTCATCAGAAAATTTGCGTGCTGAACTGAAAAACCTGGCGGACACCCTGGAAGAAGTGCTGAGCAGCACCACGGACAAGTCGAAAGGCGAGCTGGATAAGCTGCGTCAGAAAGCGCGCGTGGCGCTCGACAGCTCACGCGAGAAGCTGGGTGACTCCGGCGAATATCTGGCGCAAACCACGCGCGAAGCGGCGCAGAAAGCGGACGGCTACGTGCGCGATAACCCCTGGCATGGCGTAGGCATCGGTGCGGCAATTGGCGTGGCGATCGGCATGCTGATTTCACGGCGTTAATTATGGCGGATTCACAGCAGAGCCACGGCCCCGGCAAAGGGGTCATCAACATTGGTCAGCGCATCGTCACCACGCTGGTCAGCATGGTCGAGACCCGCGTTCGTCTGGCGGTGGTCGAGCTGGAAGCGGAAAAGGCTAATCTGATCCAGCTGCTGCTGATGGTCGGCCTGACTATGTTGTTCACCGCGTTCGGGCTGATGAGCCTGATGGTGCTGATTATCTGGGCCGTCGACGCGCAGTATCGTCTGATGGCGATTGGCATTACCACCGGCGTGCTGTTTCTCCTGGCGATTATTTTCGGCCTGTGGAGCCTGCGCAAATCGCGTCAGTCCACGCTGCTGCATCATACCCGCAAAGAGCTGGAGACAGACCGCAAGCTGCTGGAGGATGACCGCGCATGAGCAGCAAACTGGAACGTGAAGCGCGCATTCATGAGCTGCTGAGCGAAGTGCAGCAGCAGCGGCTGGATCTTAGCGCGGGTCGCCGTGATTTTCTGCAAAGCACGGCGCAGTACGATCGCGGCTGGCTGACGTTCCTCAGCATGCGCCGCTATCTGGCTATCGGCAGCAGCGCGCTGGCCATCTGGTCGGTGCGCAGCCCCAACAAAATCATGCGTCTGCTCAAGCGCGGCTTCGGCGTCTGGAGCACCTGGCGCATGCTGAAATCGGCGCTGCCGCAGCGTTGATCTCTCTCTGAGCTCAGCCGGTGCGAAATCGCCGGCTTCGCTTTATCAGATTTCCTGAATAAGACCCACAGAATATCTCGCTTACAACCTTTCCCCGCCGCGACTATCATCTCCAGCTATCAGCTCAGCAAACGGCAACACCGCCTCTTGCTGGGAATTATCCAACGCAGGCGCGATTGCCCTGCCGAAAACCTGGTCTGGAGTCAATGATGAAAAAATTCGAAGATACTGGTCTGCTGCTGGCGCGTATTTTAATGCCTGTTCTGTTTATCACGGCCGGCTGGGGCAAGATTACCGGCTATGCCGGCACCCAGCAGTATATGGAAGCGATGGGCGTGCCCGGCTTCATGCTGCCGCTGGTGATCCTGCTGGAGTTCGGCGGCGGCCTGGCGATTCTGTTCGGCTTCCTGACCCGTTTCACCGCGCTGTTTACCGCCGCCTTCACCATCCTGACGGCGTTCCTGTTCCACAGTAACTTCGCGGAAGGCGTTAACCAGCTGATGTTTATGAAAAACCTCTCTATCGCTGGCGGTTTCCTGGTGCTGGGCCTGGTCGGTCCTGGCGCGTACAGCATTGACCGTCTGCTGCGTAAAAAAGCACAGCCAGCCGCGGCGCTGCGCTAAGCACACATCCGGCGTAATGCCACATATACTTAGCAGGGCGAGGATACTCCTCGCCCTGTTTGCATTGGAGGCGATATGGGCCAACTGATCGAGGGTGTCTGGCACGACACCTGGTACGACACCAAATCCACCGGCGGACGCTTTAAGCGCTCTGATGCGGTCTGGCGCAACTGGGTGACGGCGGACGGCAGCGCCGGGCCGACCGGCAGCGCTGGCTTTAAAGCCGAACGCGACCGCTATCATCTGTATGTTTCTCTCGCCTGTCCCTGGGCGCATCGCACGCTGCTGATGCGTCAGCTCAAAGGGCTGGAGTCGATGATTGACGTCTCCGTGGTGCATCCGTTAATGCTGGAAAACGGCTGGACCTTTGACGACGATTTTCCCGACGCCACCGGCGATAAGCTCTATCAGAACGAATTTCTCTACCAGCTCTATCTGCATGCCGATCCGCACTACACCGGACGTGTGACCGTGCCGGTGCTGTGGGATAAACAGCAGAACACCATCGTCAGCAATGAGTCGGCGGATATTATCCGCATGTTCAACAGCGCTTTCGACGCCGTTGGCGCACGCGCCGGCGACTACTATCCTCCTGCGCTGCGCGAGAAGATCGACGAGCTGAACGGCTGGATTTACGACACGGTCAACAACGGGGTCTACAAGTCGGGCTTCGCCACCTCGCAGGCAGCCTATGACGAGTCGGTGACCGCGCTGTTCCATTCGCTGTCGCGGCTGGAGCAGATTCTGGGGCAGCATCGCTATCTCACCGGCGATCAGCTCACCGAGGCGGATTTACGCCTCTGGACCACTCTGGTGCGTTTCGATCCGGTCTACGTGACGCATTTTAAATGCGACCGCCACCGCATCGGCGACTACCTGAATCTGAGCGGCTTCCTGCGCGATATCTATCAGATGCCGGGCATCGCCGACACCGTGAATCTGCCGCATATTCGCCATCACTACTACGTCAGTCATAAAACCATCAACCCGAACGGCGTGATTTCGCTGGGTCCGGCGTTTGACTGGGATGAACCGCACGGTCGCGGCTGACCGCAGGCGCCGTCTCTTCGCGGGGACGGCGCGCGGAGCAACTGTTATAACTATTCTGCGCGTTTCTGTGTCTCCTTTGCCTCACTGTTATCTGTTTTACTGAGCAGAAAAGTAACGGTGAGGTGAACAATGGACGCCATTAAACAAATCTTGATCGACGAAATCGCCACGCTGAACCGCGAAGAGCGCCGCGACAACCGGCCGCGTTTCAGCTTCTCCTTCCTGAAAACCCATCCTGGGCTGTGGGCGATCATGTATCTCTGCTACGCGCTGTGCGTGGCGCTGATCTTTTCCACCGAGATGCTCGGCTGGCCCGCCTTCTGGTTCGCCACCCTTTTCGTGCTGGTGATGAGCTTTCTGATGCTGCTGGATATCAACCCGAAATATCGCTTCGAGGATATCGACGCGCTGGATCTGCGCGTCTGCTATAACGGCGAGTGGTATTACGTGCAGCCGGTTTCGGAAGGCGGGGTGAAGAAGATCCTGAATCTGCCGGATGCGCCGGAGCAGGTGAAAAGCGGCATCCATCGCCTGCTGCAGCAGAAAGGCGAGGTGGATTTCTATGACGTCTACTATCTCACCTGGGGCCACCAGCAGGCGGCGCGCATTTAACGACCGCGCTGGTCGGCAATCAGGCCGCCCAGCGTGTCGATCGCCGCTTCGGCGCGCGTGTCCCACGGCCAGGCGGCGTTGACGCGAAAACAGTGGGTAAACTCCTCGCCTGCGGAAAAGAGCCGCCCCGGCGCGATGCTGATTCCCTGCTGTAAGGCCTGCTGATAGAGTCGCGTGGTGTCATAGCCGCGCGGCAGCGTTACCCACAAAAAGAACCCGCCCGGCGAATCGCTTACGCTGGCTTCCGCCGGCAGCGCGCGGCTGAGCGCCTGGCGCACCCACTCTTTGCGCCGCGCCAGCGTCTGGCGCAATTTTTTCAGATGGGTGTCGTAGCGGCGCGTGGCGAGAAAATCCGCCAGCGCCAGCTGCATCGGCGCGCTAGTGGAGAGCGTGCTCATTAGCTGCAGGCGCTGGATGCGCTGCGCGTGCTCTCCCGCCGCGACCCAGCCGACGCGAAACCCCGCCACCAGACATTTGGAAAACGAGCCGCAGTGCAGCACGCCGCCGCTGCGATCCCAGTATTTCGCCGGATGGGGCGGCTCGCCGCCGCTCCAGAGTTCAGCGTAGACGTCATCTTCGATCAGCGGTACCTGATAGCGCGCCAGCAGCGCCACCAGCTGCGCTTTGCGCGCGGGCGACAGCGTGACGCCGAGCGGGTTTTGCAGCGTGGTCATCAGCCAGCACGCTTTCACCGGCCAGCGCTGCAGCGTCTCTTCCAGCTGCTGCATGTCGATGCCCTGCTGCGGGTCGCTCGGCACCGCCAGCGCTTTCAGCTTCAGGCGCTCGATCGCCTGCAGCGCGCCATAGAAGGTCGGCTGCTCAATCACCACGTAGTCGCCGGGCTCGGTCAGCGCCTGCAGGCTAAGGTTGAGCGCTTCCAGCGCGCCGTTGGTAATCACGATTTCATCCGGCGACAGGGTAATACCCTGACGCGCGTAGCGCTGCGCCAGCATCTGCCGCAGCGCCGCGTTGCCGGGCGGAAGGTTATTGAGCGCGTCGAGCGGCGTCAGCTGGTGGGAGACGTTAGAGAGAGAGCGCATCAGCTGGCGCTGCGGAAAAAGTTCGGGGTCGGGAAAGGCGGAGCCGAACGGCACAATCGCCGGTTCGCGTATCGCCTGCAGCACGTCGAAGACGAAGTTGTTGATATCCACCTGCTCGCTGAGCGCCACCTGCGCGGGCGCGGTTTGCAGCGCGCGCGGCGCGACATAGTAGCCGGACTGCGGCCGCGAGACGATCCAGCCCTGGCTTTCCAGCACCTCATAGGCGTGCATTACCGTCATCAGGCTCAGCCCATGCTGCGCCACCTGCTGACGCAGCGACGGCAGCTTCGTGCCCGGCGGCCAGATGCCCGCCTCAATCTGCTGCTGAATCTCATCCGTCAGTTGCTGGTATTTCGCCACGGGCTGCTCCTTTCGTTGCCGGCGCGCAGTTTAGCATGGGGAGAACAGAAGCGCCGAAGGCGGCATAAGATTTGATATCAGCGATACCCAGAAAGCAAAAACCCCGCTTGCGCGGGGTTTTCACCTGAAAAGTCGAAACTGACCGATAAGCCGGGTTCTGTCGTGGACAGTCATTCATCTAGGCCAGCAATCGCTCACTGGCTCAAGCAGCCTACCCGGGTTCAGTACGGGCCGTACCATGCGAACCCCTATTTGGCCTTGCTCCGGGTGGAGTTTACCGTGCCGCGAACTGTTGCCAGACGCGCGGTGCGCTCTTACCGCACCCTTTCACCCTTACCTGATCCCATAAATGGGCCATCGGCGGTTTGCTCTCTGTTGCACTGGTCGTAGGCTTGCGCCCCCCAGGCGTTACCTGGCACCCTGCCCTATGGAGCCCGGACTTTCCTCCCCTCTGCCCGTCTCCCTACAAGAGGGACGACGACAAAGCGGCGACTGTCTGGTCAGCTTCGGCGCGAGATATTAGGGCATTCGACCGCGTTTGTCACGCCTCTTGCTGATCGAGCGCGAAGCGATAGAGCGCATTTTTCTTCACGCCATGGATTTCCGCCGTCAGCGCCGCCGCCTTTTTTAACGGCAATTCTTTTTGCAGCAGCGCCAGCGTGCGCAGCGCGTCGGCGGGCAGCGCCTCTTCATCCGCCTTATGCCCTTCGACGATCAGCGCCATCTCCCCTTTGCGACGATTCTCATCCTCTTTGATCCAGGCAAGCAGCTCGCCCACCGGCGCGCCGTGAATCGACTCCCAGGTTTTGGTCAGCTCGCGCGCCAGCACCACATAGCGATTGGCGCCCAGCTCCTTCACCATATCTTCCAGGCTGTCGAGCAGACGGTGGGTCGACTCATAAAAAATCAGGGTGCGCGGCTCCTGCGCCAGCGCACGCAGCGCATCGCAGCGCGCCTTGGTTTTGGCGGGCAGAAACCCTTCGTAACAGAAACGATCGGACGGTAACCCGGCGGCGCTTAATGCTGTGACGGCGGCGCAGGCGCCAGGCAGCGGCACCACGCGGATGCCCGCCTCGCGGCAGCGGCGCACCAGATGGTAGCCCGGATCGTTGATCAGCGGCGTGCCGGCATCGGAAACCAGCGCAATGCTCTGCCCTTCCTGCAGCTTCGCCAGCAGCAGTTCCGCCTTCTGCTGTTCGTTGTGGTCGTGAAGTGCGAAGAGCCGCGCAGCGATGGCGAAATGTTGTAGCAACAGTCCGGTATGACGTGTATCTTCCGCTGCGACCAGATCGACGCCCGAAAGCACCGTCAGCGCCCGCTGGGTGATATCACCCAAATTACCAATCGGGGTTGGAACGATGTAGAGCGTGCTGGCAGAAATCTCTGCCCGATCGAGTTGTTTCATTGTTTCATCCGAATTGCCGATTTAATATTGAGCATCTTGAAAAAAACATCACTGGATACAGTATGCTTCCTTCAAAAGTCGTTCGTCATAAAGCAGGACGCTTTGTGCCTGTCCTTCTTGCTGGGCTGATTTTAGCCGCCTGTAGCGGTCAGGGGCCGCAAACCTCAAACGTAAATATTCAGGGGCCCATTACCGGCGGGTCTGATTACTATCTGCAGCAAGTGCAGCAAAGCAGCGATGATAGCAGGACAGACTGGCAATTACTTGCCATCCGTGCCCTGATGAAAGAAGGAAAGTATCCGCAGGCCGGGCAGCAGCTCAACCAGCTGCCGAGCCGCCTCAGCGACACGCAACAGCAGGAGCTGCTGCTGCTTAAGTCGCAGTTTCTGTTCAGCCAGCAGAACGTGCCGGGCGCAACGCAGCTGCTGAGCCAGGTGAAAGTTGACGACCTGTCGAAAGAGCAGCAGGCGCGCTACTACGGCCTGCAGATCGCCGCCGCGCAGGGCAAACCTTCGCTGGCGCTGCTGCGCGCCTATATCGCGCAGGAGCCGCTGCTGAGCGGCGAGGATCATCAGAAAAACATCGACGCCACCTGGCAGGCGCTGACGCAGATGACGCCGCAGGAGGCGAGCAATCTGGTGATCAACGCCAGCGAGAATACCCTGCAGGGCTGGCTGGATCTGCTTAACGTCTGGCGCGCCAACGCCCAGGATGGCGAAATGCTGAAGTCCGCCCTTAAAGACTGGCAGACGCGCTATCCGCAAAACCCGGCGGCGAAAACCCTGCCGACGCCGCTCAGCCAGGCGCAGAACTTTACTAAAGCCTCGACCAGCACCATCGCGCTGCTGCTGCCGCTCAACGGCCAGGCGCAGGTGTTCGCCAGTGCCATCGAGAAAGGCTTCAACGACGCCAAAAACGGCGCCCTGAACGGTGCGCCGCAGCCGGCCGCGCAACCCGCGCCCCAGCCGGCCGCCGCAGACGCCGCGCAGCCCGCGCCGACCGGCGAAGCCAATACTGTGGTCAGCCCGACCGCTGCCGCGATTACCCCAGCCGATACTCAGCAGCCCGCGGCGTCGCAGCCAGCGGCCAGCGCCGCGCCCGCCAGCAGCGCGCAGATCAAGGTCTATGACACCAGCAGCCAGCCGATTCAGCAGGTGATGCAGCAGGCGCAGCAGGATGGCGCAACGCTGGTGGTCGGTCCGCTGCTGAAAAACAACGTCGAAGCGGTCGCCAACAGCCAGACGCCGCTCAACGTGCTGGCGCTTAACGCGCCGGAGCAGATCCAGAACCATCCGAATATTTGCTATTTTGCGCTTTCTCCTGAAGACGAAGCGCGCGATGCCGCGCACCATATGTGGGATCAGGGCAAACGCCAGCCGCTGCTGCTGGTGCCGCGCAGCAGCTTCGGCGATCGCGTGGTCAGCGCCTTCGCCCAGGAGTGGCAGAAGCTGGGCGGCACGGCGCCGCTGCAGCAGCGCTTCGGCTCGACCGCCGAGCTGAAGCAGGGCATCAACAGCGGCGCGGGCATTACGCTGAGCGGCACGCCGGTCAACACGCAGCCTGCGGAACCGCAGGGCGTGACCATCGCCGGGCTGACGATCCCGTCGCCGCAGCAGGAGAGCGCGCCGCCAGCGGCGAGCGGCGGCGGCGTCGATTCGGTCTATATCGTCTCGACGCAGGATGAGCTGCAGCTGATTAAGCCGATGATCGCCATGCGCACCGGCAGCCGCAGCGCGGCCTCGCTCTACGCCAGCTCGCGCAGCTACCAGGCGGGCGCCGGCCCTGACTTCCGTCTGGAGATGGAAGGGTTGCAGTTTAGCGACATTCCGCTGCTTTCAGGCCGCAATCCGGCGCTGATGCAGCGAGCAGCGCAGTCGTTCAACAACGACTATTCGCTGGTTCGCCTCTATGCGATGGGTATTGACGCCTGGACGCTGGCGAACAGTTTTAACCAGGTGCGCCAGACGCCGGGCTTCACCATCGACGGCAATACCGGCAAACTGAGCGCGAATCAGGATTGCGTGATCAACAGGACGTTGTCATGGAGCCAGTATCGTCAGGGCGAGATCGTTCCCGCCTCCTGAACCCTCGGCGCCTCGGCGCCGAACAGGAACAGCGCGCCCGGCGCTATTTAGAGCGCGCCGGGCTGCGCTGGGTCGCCAGCAATGTGAACTATCGCGGCGGCGAACTGGATCTCATCATGCGCGACGGCGCATGCTGGGTGTTTGTGGAGGTGCGCTACCGGCGCGATGCGCGCTACGGCGGCGCGCTGGCCAGCATCACCCGCCTCAAACAGCAGAAACTGCTGCGCGCCGCCGCCCTGTGGCTGGCGCAGCGCGGCGGCAGTTTTGAGACGGTGGATTGCCGTTTCGACATCATCGCCATTACCGGTACGGCGCTGGAATGGCTGCCCAATGCCTTTAATGCAGACGTATAGAACCAGGTGGTCGTGTGCAGGACAGAATCAAAGCGTGTTTTACTGAAAGTATTCAAACCCAGATTGCCGCCGCAGAGGCGCTGCCGGATGCCATTTCCCGCGCCGCGATGACGCTGGTGCAGTGCCTGCTTAACGGCAATAAAATTCTCAGCTGCGGCAACGGGGCCTCAGCCGCCAACGCGCAGCATTTCGCCGCCAGCATGATCAACCGTTTCGAGACCGAGCGCCCCAGCCTGCCTGCGCTGGTGCTCAGCGCGGACAACGTGATGCTGACGGCGATCGGTAACGATCGTCAGCACGATGAAATTTACGCTAAGCAGGTGCGCGCGCTGGGTCAGACCGGCGACGTCCTGCTGGCGATCTCCACCCGCGGCAACACGCGCGATATCGTGAAAGCGGTAGAAGCCGCGGTGACCCGTGATATGACCATCGTTGCGCTCACCGGCTATGACGGCGGCGAGCTGGCGGGCCTGCTGGGCCCGCACGACGTGGAAATTCGCATCCCGTCGCACCGAAGCGCCCGCATCCACGAAATGCATATGCTGACGCTGAACTGCCTGTGCGACCTGATTGACAACACACTGTTTCCACACCAGGAATAGCTGAAGGAGCAAACATGAAAGCATTGAACGCTGTCGCCATCCTGTTAACCGCCATGCTGCTGCAGGGCTGCGTCGCCGTCGTCGCCGGCGGCGCGGCCGTCGCCACCAAAACCGCCACTGACCCGCGCACCGTGGGCACCCAGGTCGATGACGGCACGCTGGAGCTGCGCGTCAGCAACGCGCTGGCGAAAGATCAGCAGATCAAAACCGACGCGCGCATTATCGCCACCGCCTATCAGGGCAAAGTGCTGCTGACCGGCCAGGCGCCGTCGCAGGATATCGCCAGCCGCGCCAAGCAGATCACCATGGGCGTGGATGGCGCGACCGAAGTTTACAACGAGATCCGCATCGGCCAGAAAGTGAGCCTCGGCACCTCGTCGTCAGACACCTGGATCACCACCAAAATCCGCTCGCAGCTGCTGGGCAGCGATCAGGTGAAATCGTCGAACGTGAAGGTCACCACCGAGAACGGGGAAGTGTTCCTGCTGGGTCTGGTGACGGCGGAAGAGGCGAAAGCGGCGGCGGATATCGCCAGCCGGGTCAGCGGCGTGAAGCACGTCACCACCGCGTTCACCATGCTGAAGTAAGCGAGCATCAGGTCGCTCATCCGCGCAAGCACAGCGGCAACAGACGAACAGGGCGGCCTTAGCCGCCCTTTTTTACACCGGTATGTCGATCACCAGCGCCCGCGTTGCGGTCTTCGCCCGCAGCCGAATCTGCTGCTCCTCCTGCAAAAACGCCCCGTCGCCGCAGCCCAGCTTCTCCTGACGATCGCCAGGCGTCACCGCCTCCAGCGAGCCGTGAATCGACTGTAAATAGGCGCGCGGACCACGCAGCGTCAGCGTCTGCTCTTCTCCCGGCGCCAGCCGCAGCTGATGCACCCACACCTGCTGACGCAGCTGCAGGCTATTGCCCGCGCCGTCCGGCGACGCGATCAGCAGGCTGTTTTCCCGCGTCGGCAGCACGATTTTTTGCAGCGGCGGGTTTTCCCGCTCGGGACAGGCGGCCAGCCAGAGCTGCATGCGCGTCAGCGGCTGATCCTTACGCAGGTTGATCTCGCTGTAGCTGACGCCCTGCTGCGTGGCGAGCAGCAGCGCTTCGCCTTCGCGCGCAACGATATGATTGCCCTCGCTGTCGCGATACTCCGCCTCGCCCTGCAGCACGATGTTCAACACGTCGACCTGCGGATAGGTGCGCGGCTGAAAGGCGGCGCCCGGCGCCAGCACTTCCTGGTTCAACACGCGAAGCGAAGCGTAGCCCATCAGTTTGGGATCGAAATAGTGACCAAAAGAGAAACTGTAGCGCGCCTGCAGCCAGCCGAAATCAGCCTGGCCGCACGCGGACGCACTGCGCGTTGTTATCATGATAATCCTCCAGCTCGCCGCGGCAGAGAGCGGCCGCAGACTTGATACCCGTTATGGTAAAAGGCTGGACGCCGTATTGTTAGCCAGTTAATCTGCCGTGCATATTCAAATTTCCTGAAAGAGAGTGCGGATGGCCAAAGAGCGGGCTTTAACCCTGGAAGCGTTGCGCGTGATGGATGCGATCGACCGGCGCGGCAGCTTTGCGGCGGCGGCGGATGAGCTGGGGCGCGTGCCGTCGGCGCTCAGCTACACCATGCAAAAGCTGGAGGAAGAGCTGGACGTGGTGCTGTTCGACCGCTCCGGCCACCGAACCAAATTCACCAACGTCGGGCGCATGCTGCTGGAGCGCGGACGCGTGCTGCTGGAGGCGGCGGACAAGCTCACCACCGACGCCGAAGCGCTGGCGCGCGGCTGGGAAACCCACCTCACCATCGTCACCGAGGCGCTGGTGCCAACCGACGCGCTGTTCCCGCTGGTCGAGAAGCTGGCGGAAAAAGCCAATACCCAGATTTCGCTGATCACCGAGGTGCTGGCGGGCGCGTGGGAGCGGCTGGAGCAGGGCCGCGCCGATATCGTTATCGCGCCGGATATGCATTTTCGCGCCTCCACCGAAATCAACACCCGCAAGCTCTACACCATGATGAGCGTCTATGTCGCCAGCGCCGATCACCCTATCCACAACGAGCCGGAGCCGCAGTCGGAAGTGACGCGCGTGAAATATCGCGGCATCGCGGTGGCCGACACGGCGCGCGAGCGTCCGGTGCTGACGGTGCAGCTGCTGGATAAGCAGCAGCGCCTGACGGTGAGCAGCATGGACGACAAGCGCCGCGCGCTGCTGGCGGGCCTCGGCGTCGCCACCATGCCCTATTCGCTGGTGGAAAAGGATATTGCAGAGGGTCGGCTGCGCGTCGTCAGCCCGGAATATACCCGCGAAGTAGATATTATTATGGCGTGGCGCCGCGACAGCATGGGCGAAGCCAAAGCCTGGTGCCTGCGCGAGATCCCGCGCCTGCTGGCGAAAAGAAGCTAGGCCTCTGCGACGGCGCCTGGCTGGCGCCCGTTGTTACAGCCGCCCCAGACACTCAATCGCCACCGCCTTAAACCCGGCGAAATCGCTGCTGTCGCGCAGCCGGGCCACCGCCCTTTCGCGCAGAAACGTCACGAACAGATCGTAGATCGCCATCGCCTCTTCATACTCGCTTTTGCTGATCGCCAGCAGAAAGATCACCGAGGCGGTGTCGTCGCCCCAGGGAATGCCCTGCGGCGCCAGCACGGTATAGACCACGGTCTTCTTCGCCAGCAGGCCGAGCGAGTGCGGCAGCGCGATGCCCTCGCCCAGCATGGTGCTGACGATCGCCTCGCGCTCCTCTACCGAGGGGTAGAAGCTCGCGTCGACATAGCCTTCCGCCTCCAGCCGATCGCACAGCTGACGAAACAGCTGCGACTGCGTCATCGGCTTATCGACGATCAGGAAGTGCTGCGCGTCGAAAAACTTCTCCAGCATATAGGGCCGCGTGCGGTCCACCAGCACCAGCTTGCCGATCTGCTCCAGCTGAAAGCCGGTGGGAAACGGCGACATCACCACCACCGGCTTATCTTTCTCGCTCAGCCGCGCGGTGGAGATAACGAAATCCTCGTCGATGCGCGTGCGCGCCTCATACTCGCGCTGCGACAGCCGCGCGGTCACCTGCAGCTGCGGGTATTTGCGCAGCAGCATCGCCTCAATCATGCGCAGCGTCGAGTTGCCGCTGTCGCATACCAGCAACACCTGCGGATGTCGCTGATAGCCGACGTCGTAGTGACGCTCCAGCCCGACGCCGATGTGCAGCACCAGAAAGCCGATTTCGTTCTCGCTGATGGTATAGGGCGTGTATTTGCCCCAGCTCGAGACCGCCGCCAGCGTGACGTCGTAGGCCATTGGATAGTGCTGTTTGATATTGTCCAGCAGCGGGTTGGGAATATGGATCTGGTAACGCACGCGGGTGATCATGGTTTTAATGTGCGTCAGCAGATCGGCGCGCAGCTGCGCGTCGCCCTGCAGGTTGTAGTTGTAGTGGGTATTGATATAGCTCAGCAGGTAATCCACCAGCGCGTCGGCGTCATCGGCATTGATGGCGCTCGGCGCCGCCTCCTGGATCTGGCGCGCCGCGATATTAACCCGCAGCCAGCTCTCTTCCGCCGGGGACACCGGCTTGCCCACCAGCGGACGCAGCAGCGCGATCAGCTGGTGCGCCGCCTCGCGCACGTCCAGCCCGACATCTTCCGCGCCGGGATCGCTGAGCGGATAGCCTTCGCTGATGCGCCGCACCGCCACCGCGCAGTAGAGGCGCAGATAGCGCTCGCCCTCGTCGCTGAGGCGCACGTTATGGCGCGTCAGGCACTGCTGCAGCAGCGGGCGCAGCGTCTCGAGAATGCCGCTGTGCAACGCTTCGACAGCGATCAGCGGGCTGTCGGCCTGCTCCTGGTCAATCTGCCACAGCAGGTCGGTCAAACAGGTGCGGATCGCCACTTCGCTGCCGAATAGCTTCATGCCGTAGTGCGGCTTGCTCTCAATGTTGAGGTGATAGCGCGCCAGCCATTCGCGCACCTCGGTCATGTCGTTTTGCAGCGTGGCGCGGCTGACGAACCACTCTTCCGCCAGATCCTCCAGCTTCAGCGACCAGGCGGCGGTGAGAAAACGCGTCAGCAGATAGCGCACGCGCTCGGCGGAGGTGCGCGGCACGCGCAGCGGCGCGCGCTTGTGCGGCTCCAGCCGCTGGAAGCGCTGCGCGTCGTCGATTTTCAGCTGATAGCCGGCGCCGCGGCTCAGCACAAACTGCGCGCCGTAGTCCGCCAGCAGCGCGTTGAGCGCGCTGATATCGGTGCGCACGGTGCGTGTGGAAACGGCGAAGCGCCGTGCCAGCTCATCCTGGGGCAGCGTTTCGTTCTGCAAAGCGTCAAACAGTTGCGCAAGGCGCTGATTAGGAAATCTCAAGGCGGTCTACCTGTTGCAGCGATGGCATGCTTCAGCGGCATCATGCCGAAAGATAGCAGCCTAAAGCGAACGCCGCGTCACGTCCAGGCATGCGCCGACGCCCTGTGAGGCGCGCCGGCGCAGCGGGCGTTACGGCAGCAGTTTCTTGCAAATCGCCAGCAGCTGGCGCACATCTTCCACGCGCGTATCGCCGCTGGCGGGATCGATGATCGAGCTGTAGACGTGCGGGATAATTTTACTGACGCCCGCCTCCAGCGCAATGCGCAGGATCGCTTCGACTTTATCCAGATCGATGCCGCCGGTCGGCTCCAGCCAGAAGTCGTGCGCGGCACACGCCTGCGCCACGGCGCGATATTCGTCGACCGCCTTCAGGCCGCCCATAGGAAAGTATTTCACCGAGCTGCCGCCCATATCCTTCAGCAGCGCGATGGCGGCGTCGATCGGCACCAGCGCGTCGCTGCCCTGCGAACTCTGCGGGCCGGTGGAGATCTTTACCAGGCCCGGCGTGCCGGTCGGTGAGATCAGGCCGTTGACCACGGTTTGCGACTGGCCGAGCAGCGCGCGGCTGGTGGCGACGCCGGTAAACACCTGGTTGACGTGCTGCGGCTGCAGCACGGCGGAAATCTCGCTCACCATTTTTGATTGATTCGGGTCGCCCGCGCCCAGCCCGACCGAGAGCGCGTTGTCGATCAGCGCGGCGTATTCGCGCATATCGGCGATGGCCGCCTCGTTGCTGCTGTAGTTTTTTGACAGCACGCCCACCAGCACATGCCCTTCCGCCGCTTCCCAGATGGCGCGCGCGTTGGCTTTCGATCCGGCCAGCACGTTAAGACAGAGACGATCCTGATAGAAATTCGGGGTCAGCGTCATGCGGTTTTTCCTCCGTTCAACAGCGCCTGGATCGAGGTGAAAATGGTGTGCAGCTGCTCGGCGCTGACGCTGCGCACATCCGCCTCGATAATGCCTTCATTGGCTTTGTAGCCGCGAAAATAGATGGCGATAGCACCGTTTTTCAGCGCCTGTACGATATCGCCGGTGCGCTGGCCGATGGCCGCCTCGTCGAATTTGATTTCGGCGCGGGCGATGTCGCGTCCCGCCGCGTCCCACACCACGCGCGCGCTGACGCCGCGCAGCTGGTTGAGGCTGTCGATAAAGGGCGTCATCTTCTCTACCATCTGCGCGCCGCTGGTTTTCTCCAGCCGCAGATAGTTTTCAACTGCCTGCGTCAGGCCGAGGATGCCCTCTTTGCCGACTTTCATTGCCCGGCCGATGCCGTTGCTCTGGCGTTTCACCCACTCGACGTACTGCTGTCTGCCGATCACCAGCCCGCTGGTCGGCCCCTCAATCGCCTTCGCGCCGCTGTAGATCACCAGATCGGCGCCGTACTGGTAGTAGCACTGCAGATCCTCTTCGGCGGCGGCGTCGACGATCAGCGGCACGCCATGTTTGCGCGCCACCACTGCCGCCTGCTCGACGCTCAGATGGCTTTTCTGCACGCAGTGGTGCGATTTCACGTAGAGGATCGCCGCGGTCTGCGGCGTGATCGCCGCCGCCAGCTGCTCGGGCGAGCATTCGTTGCTGTAGCCCGCCTCTACCAGCCGTCCGCCGCCCAGCGCCACCATGCTGCCGACCGGCGCGCCGTAGTTGACGTTATGGCCCTTCGGCACCACGATGTCGTGCGGCACCGCCAGCGGTGCGGCGTGCAGGTTATCCAGCAGCCAGTCGCTCTCTTTGACGATCACCGCCGCCACGCACTGCGCGATGCCCGCCGAGGCGCAGGAGACCACCACCGCGTTTTCTACGTTCAGCAGCTGCGCGATATAGGCGCCGGTTTTGTTGACCAGATCTTTCATTTCGAAATAGTGGCTGAGGCCGGTCTGGACGGTGTCGACCACATCCGCCGACGGCGTAGAGACGCCGAGGATGGTCATGCGGCCCGAGGCGTTGATCACCGGCTTCAGGCCATATTTTTCATAAATCGAAGACATTGGCTTTCCCTTCTTCTGTCAGGAACCACTCGCCCGCCACCACGGCGGCCAGCGGCGTAAGGTGTTTCTCCCCGGTAAGCTGTTCGCCTTCGGAATCCACAAACAGGCGGGGCGTGTCGGTCAGGCTGAACAGCGTCAGATCGCCGTCATAGCCGACCTCCAGTCGTCCTTTGCGCGTCAGGCGCAATCCTTCAGCCGCCTTCCAGGTGACGCAGTCGATCACCTGCGGCAGCGTCATGCCGACGCTAAGAAATTTCGACATCACGTGCGCCAGGCTATGCACCGGGCCATTGAGGCGGTTGCGGCAGTAGATATCGGAGCTGATGGTGTCGGGCAGAATGCCCTGCGCGATGGCGACGCGCGCCACCTCAAAGCTAAAGCTGGCGCTGCCGTGGCCGACGTCCATCTTCACGCCGCGCGCGATGGCGTTGCGCACCGACGCCTTGAGTTCGCCCTGCGGCGTCAGCACGCGGTTGGGCTTGCCGTTAAAGCAGTGGGTGATGATGTCGCCCGCGGTGAGGCGATCGGCGATCTCCGCCAGATCCGGCGGATTGTTGCCGATATGCACCATCAGCGGCAGGCCGCCAACGCGCTGCTGGATCGCTTTGGCTTTGATCAGCGGCTGAATACCGTTCTCGCCCACCACGCTGCTGCTCATGCGCGCCTTCAGGCCGACGATAAAGTCGGGCAGCCGCGCGACGGCGCCCGCTACCGCGTCGCCGTCGATCTGGCGCATATCCGCCAGCTCGTTCTGCGTGACGATGCCGGTGCGCGCGATATTGATCAGCGCGTAAACCTGAGTCGTGGCGGCGCGGGTAATCGCATAAAAATCATCAATATGATCCGCGCCGGTGCTGCCCGCGTCGATCACCGTGGTGACGCCGGTGGCGACGCCGATGGCGTCCGCCTCGTCGTGGTAGATGGGCGATTTGGGGTAGCAGTGCACGTGGGAATCGATCCAGCCTGCGCTGACGTAGCAGCGTCCAGCCAGATCGCGTTCGCGTTTGGCTTCGCCCGGCAGGCTGTCGGCGATGGCGGCGATTTTGCCCTCCTGCAGCGCGATATCCACCAGCCGTTCATCCGTTAGCCTGGCGCGGCGAAGGATCAGATCGAACATAGCAACTCCTTAACGCGGCGGCCCGCTGGCGAGCCGCCGCCAGTTCTAGATGGCGACCGGAAAGATCGCGCCGAGGATCATGGCGCCGAGGATCGCGCCGCCGGTGATCGGCTTGTTCCACAGGTAGAACAGCAGCGCGCCGAGCAGCGATCCCAGGCCGATCGGGATCGAGGCCGCCATGGCGGAGAGAATGATCAGCGGCCCTAAAAAGCGGCCGGAGGCGTTGCCCGCGCCCATCATCACATCCGCGCCGTAGGTCGAGTCGCTCTGGTTGATGGTGAACTTGCGCGCCAGAATGATGATGTAGCCAATCGCCAGGCCAATCACCAGACCAGTCGCCAGCGAGGCGGCGAAGTTTGCCACCGGAAAGACGATGCCCGCGCCGAGCAGCAGCGCCGGCACGCCCAGTCCGACGCCGGTCTGGATAGCGCCGCCGATGTCGAGGATGCCCACCAGCGAGCCTTCGATAATACGCGCGAACAGGAAGCTCGCGCCGAAGGCGGCCACCGCGCCATAGACGCCGGTTTCCATTCCGGCGCGCAGCATAGAGACGAACGCCACTTCGTTAAACGCGCCGATGCCGTAGAGATAGTACATATGGGTGCCGGCGAACACGCCCGACGAGAGCAGGCCGACGAAGATGGGAAAAGACCAGTCGGCGTACCAGAAGCCTTTATTTTCAGTCATGACGCTAGCCTCACTTGCCGCTCAGAGAGTTATGGATCATGTCGAGCCAGCCGGGAATGCCCAACTGGAAGGATTGCAGCAGCTTCATATCGAAACCGCGGAAGAAGCCGCTCAGCACGAACAGCAGCACGATCGCCACCATCATCACTTTGGTGACTTTGTTCCAGCCGCTCTCTTCCACGCCTTTGCCGATCAGGATGCCCAGCACCAGGCCCGGTACGGCGTTGCCCATGATCAGCTGCGCCAGACCGCCGAAAATCGTCGCCCAGAAGCCCGATTTTTTCCCGGCGTCGATGGCCGCCAGCCAGAAGATCACCGGCATCACCGTGTTGACCAGCAGGTTGGCCGCCGGCACCAGCACTTTCACCGCGGTGACCTGCAGCGCGGCCGGCACCGCCGAGGCGGTGGAGTTGAGGAAGGCGACCACGATCATGCCGATGATGCCGCAGGCGATGGCCATTTTTTTCGGGTCGTGCAGGGTTTCGGCCAGGTTGCGGTTTTTTATCATCAGCGCGGCCGCGCCCCAGTTAGGAATAATGCGGTGATCGACGTCCTGCGTGAAGGAGCCTGCCGCCACGGAAGATGCCCAGGCATTGAAGAAAAAGCCGAGACCAAAGGAGAAGTGCGACGCGGGATCGCCTTCGCAGGAGTTAAGCTCGCCCAGCGTACGGAACGCGCCCATCCCCTGCGACGTCGGCGCGTGGAACATGCGCGCCGCACCGGCGCCAACGCCCACACCCACCAGCCCCCCAATGATCAACGACTTAAACAAAATGATTAAAAACATGTTTTTTACCTTTGTTGTCGTCTGTTTTTACGGTGTCGCCGTGAATGCCACCTGTGCGGTATCGATCACGGTGACGCTGACGGTAATCTCCAGCTCAACGCTGTAGGTCCGCCGCTGGCGCGCCAGAAAGAAGAAGAGAAACTTCTCCGTTCGGACGCTCTCCTGCGCGCGCAGCACCCGTACATCCTGGGGTTCAATGCGCAGCAGAATTTTTTGCGTCGCGCGCAGCACCTGGCTCTGCACGCGACTCAGGGCATCGGCAAAGGCCTTCTCTTTGCTGTCGCCTTTGCCCTGCACCGTCACCTGAGTAACGTATTGTTCTTTCATGGTCAGCTGCCGTGCTTCTTGTTCCAGGCCTGCACCAGCCGCTCGCCTAACTCTTCTTTGTCCATAAAACCGAAGCCGAGCACGTTGGCGCCTTCGTTAATGGCGGTGACCCCTTCGTCGATAGAGCGCATGCCGTGGCGTGCTTTATAGCCATATTTGTTCTGGGCGGTAATGGCACCCGCGCCGCCGCTGCCGCAAAAGGAGATGCCGAAGTCGGCGTTTTCCGCCTTCATCACGTCGCCCAGCTTCATGTCCGCCGCCACGCCCGGCACCACCACGGCGCGTCCGCCCGCTTTTTCAATGCCTGCGGCCACTTTCTGTCCTTTACCTAAACGATCGCCAATGACTACGGTTACCATGATGATTTCCTCATTTAACAATTAGTTGGAACGTGCCACTTCTATATGGACGGAGAGAAGCCAGGCCTCTTCGCGCGGCAGATTGCCGAACAGATCGACCACCTGCTGCGCCAGCTGCATGGTTTCCGGCGATATATCCTCAAACAGCTCCGCGTCGACTTCTGGAAGGGGTTCGCCGGTCAGCGAGCGCAGCGCCATGGCGCGTACGTGCGACGCCAGCATCTGCTGCTGCACCGCGTTGGGCGCGATAGCGTGTTGGGCGTAGATCGCCGCGATTTGCGCCATCACCCTGTCGGTCAGGGCCTCAATCTCATCCGGCGTGGTCTGCCGTACCGAAGCTTCGTTGCTGCTCACCTTGCTACTCCTGTTCACGAAAATTCGCGTTGCGAATAAATTACGGCG
The DNA here is from genome assembly GCF_022394795.1 of Pantoea sp. Z09. NCBI lineage: Bacteria > Pseudomonadati > Pseudomonadota > Gammaproteobacteria > Enterobacterales > Erwiniaceae > Pantoea > Pantoea sp. Z09. The sequence continues at coordinate 457,857 of NZ_CP092373.1, read as the reverse complement.
TAGCGCGGCGGAAGTGCAGACGCACTTTTTCCGCCTCGAAACGGAAATCGCAGTGGATGCTGTGCGCCAGATCGCAGGACGCACGGATTGTGTGATACACGCCGCGTTATGCGCGCTTTAAAAGCAAAAAGTGAGTGTCAAAAGAGAAGCGTGCATGGGCCGCCGCGCTGCGCGCTGGCCATAAAAGATGAGATAAGAAAAGCTGATGACGAAAAAAAGCCGGTCGTGCCGACCGGCCTGGCCGTTAGCGGAATTTTTTATGGTTGGCGTTGCGGATATCCGCCAGCTTTTTCGCTTCGGCTTTGGCGCCGTCGACGTTGTTGGCTTTCGCCAGCTGATCGACCACGTCAATCTGGGCGATAAGCGAGTCCAGCCCGGCGTGGTAGTCCTTGATCTGCGCGCTGTCGGCCGGCTCTCCTTCCAGCTTCTCCGGCGTCGATTTTTTAGCGTCTTGCGCTGCCTGACGCATCTCGGCCAGCGCCTTTTGCATCTCCTGCGCGTCGCTGGTTTTCATCACGGTGTTCAGCCCCGCTTTCAGGGTGTCCATGTCATGTTCCAGATCCGCCGCGTAGAGGCTGGCGCTTCCGAACAGCAAAGAGAGAGATAACATTGCAATCACATGCTTACGCATCGGTTTATCCTTTTTATTGTGGGCAAAAAAAAAGCAGCCAGAGCGGCTGCTTTCGGGAAGCGAGTATTATTATTGTCCGGCGATTTTCATCTCCGGCAGCAGCACCGAACCACATTGTATGTTGCTGCGGGTTTCAATGTCGTTACCGACCGTGACGATATTGCGCCACATATCCTTGAGATTTCCTGCAATAGTGATCTCGCTCACAGGATACTGAATCTCCCCGTTTTCCACCCAGTAGCCCGCCGCGCCGCGCGAATAGTCGCCGGTAATGGCGCTGACGCCCTGGCCCATCAGCTCAGTCACCACCAGACCGCGTCCCATCTGCTTGAGAAGATCGTCGAAGCTGCTGCCCTGGCCGGCGATGCGCCAGTTGTGAATGCCGCCCGCATGGCCGGTGCTTTTCAGCCCCAGCTTGCGCGCCGAGTAGCTGGTCATTAGCCAGGTTTGCAGCACGCCCGCTTTGATGATGTCGCGCGCCTGAGTGCGGACGCCTTCGCTGTCGAACGGCGTTGACGCCAGCCCCTTCAGCAGATGCGGCTGCTCCTGAATGGTCAGCCACTCCGGCAGGATCTGCTGGCCCAGCGCATCCAGCAGGAAGGTCGATTTGCGGTAGACGCTGCTGCCGCTGATGGCGCCGACCAGATGGCCGAACAGACCGGTGGCGACTTCCGGCGCGAAAATCACCGGCGCCTTCATGGTAGAGAGCTTGCGCGGCGCCAGGCGCGACAGCACGCGACGCGCGCACTCTGCGCCGACCCAGTCCGGGCTTTGCAGATCCTCGAAGGCGCGGCCGATAGTGTAGGCGTAGTCGCGCTCCATATCGCCATCCTGCTCGGCGATCACGCTGCTGGAGAGCGAATGACGGCTGGAGCAGTAGCTTTGCAGCATGCCGTGACTGTTGCCGAACACTTTGATACCGACGTGGCTGTTGAAGCTGCCGCCTTCGGTATTGGTGATGCGCGCATCCGCCTTCAGCGCCGCCTGCTCTGCCTGCGCGGCGAGTTCAATGGCGCGATCGGCGTCGATCTCCCACGGATGGTAGAGATCGAGGTCCGGCGCCTCGAACGCCAGCAGCTCGGCGTCCGCCGGTGCGGCGTAGGGATCCGCCGAGGTATAGCGCGCGATATCGATCGCCGCCTGCACGGTGCGCTTGATCGCTTCCGGGCTGAGATCGGTAGAGGAGGCGCTGCCCTTGCGGTTCTGATGATAAACGGTGATGCCGAGCGCGCCGTCGCTGTTGAATTCGACGTTCTCCACTTCGCCGTAACGGGTGCTGACGCCGATTCCGGTGGTTTTGGTCACTGCCACTTCCGCGCCGTCGGTGCTGGCTTTCGCCAGATCCAGCGCCTGCGCCACTGCCTGTTCCAACACTTTTCGCTGTTCTGCAACCTGAGTAGATACGTTCATCGGCCTGCCGTCTAATCTTATGTATGAAAGTTTTGAGTCTATCAGAGTCAGAGAACAATTTCGCAGTCACCCGATAAACTGATAGGATTAGCCTCTTTTTTTAGGGGAGCCCAGAAAATGACCAAACAGCCCGATGAGTGGCTCGACGATGTGCCGGATAATCAGGAAGAAGAAGACGAAGAGATTATCTGGGTCAGTAAAAGCGAAATTAAACGCGACGCTGAAGAGCTGAAACGCCTGGGTGCCGAACTGGTCGATCTGGGCAAGAACGCCCTGGAGAAGATCCCGCTGGATGAAGAGCTGCTGGCCGCCATCGAGCTGGCGCAGCGCATCAAGAAAGAGGGCCGCCGCCGTCAGCTGCAGCTGATCGGCAAAATGCTGCGCGCGCGCGACGTCGATCCGATTCGCCAGGCGCTGGATAAGCTAAAGAACCGTCACAACCAGCAGGTGGCGCTGTTCCACAAGCTGGAAGCGCTGCGCGATCGCTTGATCGACCAGGGCGACGAGGCGATGAACGAGGTGATCACCCTCTATCCGCACGCCGATCGCCAGCAGTTGCGCAGCATGATCCGCAACGCGCAGAAAGAGAAAGCGGGCAATAAGCCGCCGAAGTCGTCACGTCAGATCTTCCAGTACCTGCGCGAGCTGGCGGAAAGCTAAGCCTGTGCAAGGCGGGCATCGCTGCCCGCCTGTCAGCGGTTAACGATAAATGTAGGCAATGCCGGCGCGCAGTCGCAGCTGACGCTCGCTGGAGGTTGAAGAGCGACCAATATCGCCAAAGGTGACATAGGGAACCCAGGCGCGATCGTTGCCTAGCGCATAGTCGAACTGCAACTCCTGCTCATAGTCATCGTGTTTATTTGCGAACAGCTTCGCATCCGCATGTTTATAGACCAGCTTATAGGTGGTGGTCAGCCGATCGCTTTTATTACGTAAATAGATATCGAAGCGATTGGCGGTGCGGTGACGATCGGTGTCGCAATAATCGATGCCGCCGGTGCGACATTTATCTTCATGCGCATAGTCGGTCAGCTCAAGGCGGTACAATCCGCCGAGATACCACTGGTCATTAATTTTATACCAGGGCGCGACGCCGAATTTCCATTCGGTACGCGCTGAATTAAATTCCGGCTGAATAAAGGGCGAGAGCGTCCAGTTGCCCCAGTAGTAGGATTTAAGAAAGGTGGCTTCTACCACGTTCAGAACGGTATCGTTGTAGAACTTATCTTTCGGATTTGCGCCGCCGGTTTTAAATTTGGTCTCCACGCCGATAAACATATCATCGGGCAAGGTGGTGCCCAGCCCCAGCTTATCGTAGTGGGTACGATCGCGCAGGCGGTACTCGTGGCGGTAGTCCACCGTCGCGGTGGCCAGCGCCGCCGTCGAGCCCAGCAGCAGCGCGATGCCCAGAGAGGCGCGCAATAATTTATTTTTTCCCATAATAACATCCTTATTTCATACAATGAGGCAAGTTTAAAAGAATAAGCAGACGAATAGTGGTCATTAACTTATATTTAACCCGCATACCAAAATAAGCATGATTAAATCATCAACACCTGTTATTTATTTCACTAACGGGAAAGCTGTTTATTTCTTATATGGCAGCACGACCGATGCTAGAAATAATCGGCGCCGTAATCCTTTTTATTTATGACAGGGAAAAATTAAAACTGGCAACCTCAGAAAGAGTAAAGCGATCGGTTTCAAATATTAAGGCGTGGATTTTTTGCTACAGAATAAATAACCCGCTGATAATTAGCGGATTCATTAATAAAAAGGCGCCCGTCGCCGGGCGCCTGACCGATTAAGCCAGTCGATCGAGCAGCTTCTGATGAATGCCGCCAAAGCCGCCGTTGCTCATCACCAGAATCGAATCGCCCGGCTGCGCGGTTTTCGCCACCATCTCCACCAGCGTATCGATATCGGCGCTCCAGTGCGCCGGCGGCATGCACGCCTCGGCCACGTCAGAGACCTGCCACGGAATATGGTGCGGCTGAAACAGGAATACCTCATCCGCGCGCGCCAGCGACGGCGCCAGGTCGTTTTTGCTTACGCCCATCTTCATGGTGTTGGAGCGCGGCTCCAGCACCGCCAGAATGCGCGCCCGGCCGCCGACCTTGCTGCGCAAGGCAGAGAGCGTCGCCAGAATCGCCGTCGGGTGATGGGCGAAATCGTCATACACCTTGATGCCGTTCACCTCGCCGCGCAGCTCCAGACGACGGCGCGCGTTGATAAAGCTGTCCAGCGCCTGCGCCGCGTCCTGCGGTTTCACGCCGACGTGGCGCGCGGCGGCGATCGCCATCAGGCCGTTATGCATGTTGTGCTCGCCCACCAGCGACCAGTTCACCTCGCCGACGCTTTCGCCGTCGAGCAGCACTTCCCAGCGCGAGGCGTCCGGCACCAGTTTCTTCGCCTGCCAGCGACCGCCTTCGCCGACGCTCTCCTGCTCGCTCCAGCAGCCCATCGTCATCACCTGGCGAATGTTGTGGTCGTGCTCCGGCAGCAGGATCTTGCCCTGGCCCGGCACGATACGCACCAGGTGGTGGAACTGCTTCTGGATAGCCCGCAGATCGTCGAAGATATCCGCATGATCGAACTCAAGGTTGTTGAGGATCAGGGTGCGCGGCGCGTAGTGAACGAATTTGGAACGCTTGTCGAAGAAGGCGCAGTCATATTCATCCGCCTCGATGACGAAGAATGGACTTTTTCCTAATTTTGCCGAGACGTCGAAGTTGCCCGGCACGCCGCCAATGATAAAGCCCGGCTCCAGTCCGCACGACTCGAGGATCCAGGCTACCATACCAGAAGTGGTTGTTTTGCCATGGGTTCCTGCTACTGCGACCACCCAGCGGTCGCGCAGTACAAAGTCATGCAGCCACTGCGGGCCGGAGAGATAGGGAATGCTGCGCTCCAGCACCGCCTCTACACAGGGGTTGCCGCGCGTCATCGCATTGCCGATGATAACGAGGTCCGGCGCGGGATCGAGCTGGGAGGCGTCGTAACCTTCCGTCAATGCAATGCCCTGCTGCTCCAGCAGCGTGCTCATTGGCGGATAAACGTTGGCGTCCGAACCGGTCACCTGATGGCCGAGGGAACGTGCCAGCATCGCCAGACCGCCCATAAACGTGCCGCAAATCCCAAGGATATGAATGCGCATAACGAGATCCATTACTCAAAAGTTCGGCGCACAGTGTAACCCCGCTCGCAGCGTTAAGAAACGGATTAGGACTATGGTTTTTGAAGTTCAATCGGCTAAACTGCGTACGCAAACGTTGGCGGTTTGCCAGGCAGGCTGCCACTCCATCGAAGATTCAGGGAATGTGTTATGAAAACGTTAGGCGAATTTATCGTCGAGAAACAGCACGACTTTCCTCACGCTACAGGTGAACTGACGGCGCTGATTTCCGCTATCAAGCTGGGCGCGAAGATTATTCATCGCGACATCAATAAAGCGGGCCTGGTCGATATTCTCGGCGCCAGCGGCGTTGAAAACGTTCAGGGCGAACAGCAGATGAAGCTGGATCTCTTCGCCAACGAAAAGCTGAAAGCGGCGCTAAAAGCGCGCGGCATCGTGGCAGGGATCGCATCGGAAGAAGAGGATGAGTTTGTAATCTTCGAAGGGGTTGAGCACGGCAAATATGTGGTATTGATGGATCCGCTCGACGGCTCTTCCAATATCGACGTTAACGTCTCCGTCGGCACCATCTTCTCTATCTACCATCGCGTCAGCGCGCCGGGCACTCCGGTGACCGAAGCGGACTTTATGCAGCCGGGCCACAAGCAGGTCGCAGCGGGCTACGTCGTCTACGGCTCGTCCACCATGATGGTCTATACCACCGGCTGCGGCGTGCACGCCTTTACCTACGATCCGTCGCTCGGCGTTTTCTGCCTGAGCCACGAACGTATGACCTATCCGCCGACGGGCTACACCTACTCGATTAACGAAGGCAACTATATTCGTTTCCCGCAGGGCGTGAAGAAGTACCTGAAGTTCTGCCAGGAAGAGGATCACGACACTCATCGTCCTTACACCTCGCGCTATATCGGCTCGCTGGTGGCGGACTTCCACCGCAACCTGCTGAAAGGCGGCATCTACCTCTATCCGAGCACCGCCAGCCACCCAAACGGCAAGCTGCGCCTGCTCTATGAGTGCAATCCGATGGCGTTCCTCGCCGAACAGGCGGGCGGCAAGGCGAGCGACGGCGCGAAACGAATTCTCGATATCCAGCCGGAAACCCTGCATCAGCGCTGCCCGTTCTTCTGCGGCAACAACGCGATGGTCGACGACGTCGAGCGCTTCCTGCGTGAATACCCGGACGCGGCGCAGTAACAGCGGACTCGCATAGAAACGGGCGCGAATCTCGCGTAATACTTGTCAGTTAAGATTGTATTCAGGTAAGGCCGCCTTTTTCTCAAAATGGCGGCCTTTTTTATGCGCGTGTGAGCCTGCTGGTGCGGGCCACGGCACCTCCTCTGCTGCCGTACTCTCTCTTATGCCCTTTCCAGCAGCCCCCACGGAAGCTGGCCAGCAGGCGGGTGCCGCTCAGGGGCGGGCATTTCGCAGCGCTGAACAGAATGAGTCAGCCAGGAGAGCCCGCAGGGATGCGGGCGAAAGGTGGGGCTGGAACAGGGAGGTTCCATCCCCACCGGTCCGTCAGGCAGACGAATGGCGTGAAGGGACCGCGTCAGCGGTGCGAGGACCGCCCGCCCCTGAGCGGCACCAGACTGCGTTATTACCTCATGCTTAACTGACAAGCATTACGCGAATCTCGCGCCCTTTCTTTTACGCCGTTTCCAGCCGGAACAGCGACACCGTCGACTGCAGATGCTGCGACTGCGCCTCCAGCGACTGCGTCGCCGCCGTGGCCTGCTCCACCAGCGCCGCGTTCTGCTGCGCCACCTCATCCATCTGCGTCACCGCCTGATTGACCTGCTCGATGCCGCGGCTCTGCTCATCGGACGCCATGGAAATCTCTTTCATCAGCGTCGTCACGCGCATCACCTCGCTGGAGATCTCATCCATGGTTTCCCCGGCGCGCGTCGCCATATCGCTGCCCTCTTTCACCCGCGACTGCGACTCGGCGATCAGCCCGCGGATCTCTTTCGCCGCGTTGGCGCTGCGCTGCGCCAGGGTGCGCACCTCGTTCGCCACCACGGCGAAACCGCGCCCCTGCTCGCCCGCGCGCGCCGCTTCCACCGAGGCGTTCAGCGCCAGAATATTGGTCTGGAAGGCGATGCTGTCGATCACGCCGAGGATATCGCCGATGCGGTTGGCGCTGTCGGTGATCTCCTGCATCTTCTCCATCACATAGCACACCACCTCCGCGCCGCGATCGGCGGTGTCGGAGACGCTGTTCGCCAGCTTATGCGCCTGCTGCGCGTTGGCGGCGTTCAGACGAACCGTGGCGGTCAGTTGCTCCATGCTGGCCGCCGTCTGCTCCAGCGACGCCGCCGACTCTTCGGTGCGCTGGGAAAGATGCACGTTGCCCGCCGCCAGCTCGCGGCTGCCGACGTCGATCTGCATACTGGCGTCGAGCACCTGGCTCACCTGAGCACGCAGCGCCTGCTGCATTTCCCCTAAGGCACGATTAAGGCGGCCCAGTTCGTTGTCGCCGGCGGGCGGCAGCGTCTGCGAGAGATCGCCTGCCGCCACCTGCTCCAGATGCGCGATAGCGCGGTTAAGCGGCTTCAGCAACAGACGACGCATCAGCAGCCACGCCAGCGCGAACAGCAGCAGCGTCAGCGCCACCGCCGCGCCGATCAGCGTCTTCATCAGGGTTTCATTCCACGCCGCCTGCGCCAGCTGCGCCTCCGTCACCTGATCGGCGTAGCTGCCGAACGCCGCCACCGCCGTGCTGTAGGCGGTCGCCAGCCGGGCGAGATTGCCCTCCAGCACGCTGTAATATTCATCGGTGTACTGTTTTTCCAGCGCATCCATAATCGGCCTGATGCCCTGCGCCAGATAGGCGTTGTAGGAGGCCACCACCTCGTCTGCCAGCTTTTTACCCTGCGCGGTGACCGTTCCGGCCGCAATAAAGGCCTGCATATTTTGCTGCGAGGTGGCGACGTCGGTCTGCGCCTGTTTTACCGAGGCGGCGCCTTCGTCCAGCAGGCCGATCTCGATTTTGCGCACCGCCAGCGCGGCGGTGGCGCGCGCGCGCATCAGATCGCCGTTGCTTTGATAGAGCGCGTTAAGTTCGATGCCCTGAATGCGGTTGATGACATCCAGCGATCGGTTTCCTTTGTTAATGGCAATAATGCCCATCACGCTGACCGCCAGCAGCAGCAGCGTCATAAAGGCGAGTAAAGCTAAGAGTCCTGTGCGTAGTGAGAGCTTTTTCATGATGTTGTTTTCCGTTTGCTTATAAAAAGGCAGAGAATCCAGCAGCCCTAAAACGAACAAGTTATCGGCAGTTGCGCAGGGAAACTTTATCGCTCTTGATGGTTATTTGCCTGATGATCACCCCTGTTTGCGCACGCTGCCGCAATAAAGGCAGTTGCGCCTGGCGCGCAGATTGTTGATAAATGAAGGCGGTCTGTTATTTACGCGCGGGCGTCCGTCCGCGCATTCATCTATTTTCAGGGAGAAATCATGGCTGCGTACGCCTCGACTCTTATTCTTATCGGCCTCGCGGTCTTAAGCTATTTCGTTCACAACAGCGCGGTCACTATCTCTATTCTGATCCTGCTGGCGATCAAGCTGACGCCGCTGTCGCAGTTTTTCCCCTACGTGGAGAAGCAGGGCATTCAGCTCGGCATTATTATCCTGACGGTGGCGGTGATGGCGCCGCTCGCCAGCGGCTCGCTGCCCGCCTCGTCGCTGCTGAAATCCTTCGCTAACTGGCAGTCGATCGTGGCGATTCTGGTGGGTGTTTTTGTCGCCTGGCTCGGCGGCCGCGGCGTCAACTTTATGAGCGTGCAGCCCTCGGTGATTGGCGGCTTGTTAATCGGCACGGTGATTGGCGTCGCCTTCTTTCGCGGCGTGCCGGTCGGACCACTGATTGCTGCGGGGATCGTCTCGCTGTTTGTCACTGCGAAGTAAGGCGTGGACCATTCCGAAACGTCAAATTTGGGGCATACTTTCCCAGGCAGTTGGCTATAATAGCCGACACTCAACATATGACTATTGAAGGAATGCCCGATGAGTTTGAACCAGGTGCCTGCAGGTAAAGAACTGCCAGAAGATATCTACGTTGTCATTGAGATCCCGGCGAACGCCGATCCGATCAAATACGAAGTCGACAAAGAGTCTGGCACCCTGTTCGTGGACCGTTTCATGTCTACGGCGATGTTCTATCCGTGCAACTACGGCTACATCAACCACACCCTGTCGCTGGATGGTGATCCGGTTGACGTGCTGGTTCCAACCCCGTATCCGCTGCAGCCTGGCTCGGTGATCCGCTGCCGTCCGGTTGGCGTGCTGAAGATGACCGATGAGTCTGGCGAAGACGCCAAACTGGTTGCGGTGCCGCACACTAAGCTGACCAAAGAGTACGATCACATCAAAGATGTGAACGACCTGCCGGAACTGCTGCGCGCGCAGATTACCCACTTCTTCGAGCAATACAAAGCGCTGGAAAAAGGCAAATGGGTGAAGGTGGAAGGCTGGGACAACGCCGAAGCGGCGAAAGCTGAAATCATCTCCTCTTTCGAGCGCGCAAAGCAGAAATAATCTGACGCCGTCCGATAAAAAACATCGTCCTCTGGACGGTGTTTTTGTTTGTGCGCCGGGTGAGTGAGCGGGTGATATGGGCCGCAGGCAAAAAAACACCGTCCTCTGGACGGTGTTTTTGTTTATGCGTCTGACGGAGGGTCGTCGCGCCGCAGCCAGTCGCCGCTGGCGATGCGCTGACGTCCCTTTACCGGGCGCTGATAGACATAGAGCCATGCGCTGCCGTAAGGCGTTTGCATCAGCTGGCGCTTGTACTCGCCAGCCTTAGTGCGCAATGCATCCAGTTCGCCCAACGTGGTGGCGTCGATGCGGTAAACTTCACAATAGACGGTTCCTTCGCCCGGGATCACGCCCGGATAATGGCCGAGACTGTAGAGCGCATAGCCCTCAATCTGCATATCCCCCAGCCATTGCGCATTCGTCATCCAGTGACTGTTTCCCTGTTTGCGCCGTAAACTGCCGTAGACAATTATTCGCATTGCTAAAACTCAAACTGATAGAGCAAATCAAGAGCCTGGTCCACACCGGACACGGCTTCCAAATAGAGTTTGGGCATCAGGCGATAACGCAAGGTCAAGGTCGCCAGCGAATCAAAAATGCCGACGCCATATTTTACTTGTAGACCCGGCAGCACATAGCCGCTGACCTGCACCTGCTGGCTGTCGCCAACCCCAGTCGTATCAAGGGCAAGATTGCTGACGCCAAACGTCTCACCGATTTTACCCACAACCTGACCACTTTGTGCAACCCCTAGCCCAACTAACGCCGAGGTTAATGCGTTTCCATCGCCGTCAGAGCCTAATCCCTGACCGCGCAGCAGGTAGGAAAGCGCCTCCTGCTGCGACATCGCCGGATCGGAGAAGACCTCGACCTTCGGCTCGTCCGCCAGCCCGGTGACGCGCAGACCCGCCGTGACGTCATCCTCTGTCGCCTCAGGATTACGGATCGCTTCCAGGTTGACATAGGGTTGATCCGGCGGACCGGCGAACTGCAGCTCGCCTTTGCGCACGATCAGATCCTGACCGTAGGCGTGGAAGCGCCCGGACGGAATATTGATCTGGCCATTGAGGCCGAGACCGGTTCTGTCCTGCACCACCTTCAGGTCGCCGTTGAGCTTCGCCTTCAGGCCGAAGGCAGAGAGGCGCACGTCGTTGCCGACGTGGATCACCAGATTACTGTTAATCGGGATAGCGGCGGTTTTCGGCTGAATCGGCTGCAGGTTTTTATCCAGCAGCACCTCGTCCGACGAGACGCCCGTCGCGCTCTCTGGCACCTCCTGCACCGTAATGCGCGCCCAGGGAATATCGACGCTGCCGTCCAGGCTGAAGGCCGCCGGCGTCGCCTCGAACACCAGATCCGGCGAGACATCCATGCGCACCATCGGCGGCACGGTGACGCGCACGCGGCTGCCCTGCGCGGCGATGCGCGCGCGCCAGTTGTCGAGCTGGCTCCAGTCCGCGTTGCCGTTGAGGTTGATGTTGCCCTGCGCGGTCTGCACCAGACCGTTCAGCGTCGAACTCATGCCGTTGAACACCATGTTCAGATTGGCAGCAGTGAGATCGACCGGCATAAAGTTGCCGTCGACGTCGACGCCCTGCAGGCCAAGCTGGCCGAAGATCTGCGGCTGCTTCACGCTGCCGCCGAGGCGCAGGCTGCTGTTGAGGTTGCCTTTGATCTTCTCGCCCTGCATCAGCGCCGGGTTGAGCATCGCCAGCGAGATATTACGGATGTTGACGTTGCCCGCCAGCGTACGACGGTTTTGCGGATCGCCGATCTGCACGTTGCCGTCGAGCTGGCCGTTGTTAGCGATGCGGATCAGCCAGTCGAGATCGGCGTGGCCGTTGCGCAGCGCCGCGTTGAGGTTCAGCGCGTTAAAGTCGATGGGCAGCGTATTGCCCTGCACATCCTGCCGCACCTTCACGCCGCTGCCCTTCAGCGAGAGGGTACCGGTCGGCAGCGCGCCGTCCGCCGTCCAGTTGACGCGCGCGTCGCCGCTAAAGAGGCCCGCCAGCTGGGTTTCATCCGGCAGGAACGGCTTGATCATCGCCAGGTCGAAGCGGTTGAGCTGGATATGGGCGTGGCCGCTCGGGCCCGCTTCAACCGGCTCCGGCACGCAGAGCTGAGCATTGGGGTTCTGCCAGCAGTGCGGGCCAATGGTGGCGGTCTGCTTCGCGTTGAGGTAGTCGATCGCCATCGCGCGCGTCAGTCGCCATTCGCCGACCGGCGTTTCAAAGCGCGTATTGTTAAGCGTGCCCTGCCAGCGCTGCTGCTGGCGATCGAAGCTGCCGTTGAGCGCCAGCTGGCCGGAAACCGGCTCGCCCTGCACGTTAAGTTTGAGCTGATGCGCTTTTTCATTGCCGTCGGCGTTGAGCGTCAGCAGGCTGATAGACAGCGCATCCTGCTTCAGCTGCTCGACGCGCAGCTGTAGCTTGCCGGCGACCTGATCGCTGGAGCGCACGTCGCCGTCCAGCGTCACGCGACGGATCTGCAGCTGCTGCCAGCGCAGCCCGGTGGCGTTGAGATCGGCGAGTAGCTGCGGCGCCTGCAGCGTGCCGCGCGCCTTGATGGTACCTTTGGCAACGCCGCCCAGCCCTGGCAGGGCGTTGTCGAGGTGCGGCGCGTCGATGGTGGCGTCGAGGTTAAGCGCGTCACCCAGCGAGCCTTTCACGTCCAGATTGTTGCGGCCCAGCACGATGTGCACGCCAGGAATATCCCACTGGTTGTAGCTGTTGCCTTTTAGCGACCCGTCGGCGCTGACCGCGTTCTGCTTGACGTTGCCCTTCAGCTGCAGCTGCGGCACGCTCACCTGCCAGCTGCCGCCGTAGAGGCTGCCGCGCGTGGCGATTTTGCCGTCCAGCTTCGCCGGCCAGTCGGGATACTGGCGTGCGGTGTTGATGCCGGAGAGCGTCAGTTCGCTGCGCCAGCTGATCGCCTTGCTCCAGTCCACCAGCGCCGTGAGATCGACGTTGCCCTGCAGCGCGCCAAGGCGCAGCCTGTCGAGGCTAAACTGCTCGACGTTGCCTTTGCCGTCCAGCGCGACGGTGGCGGGCGGCAGGCCCTCTCCTTTCACCGCCGTGCGCAGCGACATTACATAGTCTGTGGCTTTGCCCTTGAACTGATAGTCGAGATCGTCCGCCTGATACTGCGCCGCGCCGGTCAGCGGCCAGCGCAGCTGCGGGCTGGTGAGGTGCAGCGACAGCGGCAGCCCCACCGCCGCCAGCTGGGTGGTGGCGTCGAGCTGCGCGCGCACCGGGCCGGAAAGATTCAGGCCCAGCTTCAGCTCATCGCGCATCGCGCCGCCCAGATCCAGTTTGATCTTCTCGCCCTTCAGCGGATCGACGTTGGCCGTGCCGTTAAGGGTGAAATTCACCGGCCAGTTGTCTGCCAGCGTCGCATCGCCGCTGCCGTTGAGCTGGCCAAGGTTAGAGTCGATGTCCAGCGTCTGCAGCTGCAGCTTGCGGTCAGCGGTTTTCGCCTTCAGCAGCAGGCGACTGACCGCAATGTCGGTGTCGCCGGTCAGGCGCAGCTGCTCGCCAAGGATCGACTGCACGTCGATATCGAGCGGCAGACGAAAGTCGGGCATCTCCGGCAGCAGCGGCTTCGCAAACATCGCCTGCAGGGTTTCGCCCAGCGGCTTCTCATCCGGCTGCGGCTGCTGTACCTTCGGCTGCACCACCTCTTCGTTGGCGACCTTCGCCGCTTTCGGCAGCGCTACCAGCAGGCTCTGGATATGGGTGGGATTCAGCGTCAGCGCGCGACCCTGCCACTGCAGACCGGTAGTGAAATCGAGCAGCGAGATGGCGGTGTCGTCGATTTTCACATTGACGTTATGCAGGCCAAGATGGCGCAGCGTAATCGGATACGGTGTGCTGAGATCGCCGCTGCCGCTCTCCTCTTCCGGCGGCGCCTCCTGCGCGGGCGTCATCTTTTTGCTGTCGACCACCACGCTGACATCCTTCAGCGCGATATCGTTGACGCACACCGAGGAGTGCAGCAGGCAGTTAAGATCCACCGCCAGATGAAAGGAGCCGGCATCGACGCTGACGCCGGGCATCTCATAGCGCAGGCCGCTGACCGTCAGATTACGCCAGCCGCCGTCCACCTGTTTGATCGACAGGCCCGGCACCCAGCGCGCCGCGCCGTTCAGCACCAGATGCAGTCCCGGCGTGGTGCCGATTAAAAACGCCACGCCGCCCAGTAACAGCAGCAGAAAGATCACTACGCCGATCAGGACCTTTTTCCACAGCTTCATAGTTCAGGCCCCAGTCCGATATAAAATTGCAAACCATGCTCCTCGCTGTCGCCAATCGGCCGGGCGATATCCAGTTTGATCGGCCCGACCGGCGACGCCCAGCGCACGCCGAAGCCCGCGCCGGTTTTAAAATTGCTCTGTTTGATGTCGTTGACCGCCTCGCCCGAGTCGATAAACGCCGCGCCCCACCATTTGCCGGTCACGTTGTACTGGTACTCCAGCGAGCCGGTGGCAAGTTTCGAGGCGCCGGTCAGCTTGCCGTCTTCGTCGCGCGGGGAGATGTCTTTGTATTTGTAGCCGCGAATGCTGCGATCGCCGCCCGCGAAGAAGCGCAGATCCGGCGGCACCTTCTCGAAGTCGTTGGTTTCGATCCAGCCGAGATTGCCGCGCGCCACAAAGCGATGCTTATCCGCCAGGGTGCGGATCCAGACGTTCTGCGCCTGCAGGATCAGGAAGTCGACGTCCGATCCCCAGGTGGTGTCGGAGACGTCAATGGAGTAGCGCTGCGAGTCGCCCCACGTCGGCATCAGGCCGCCGCGCGAGCGGGTGCGGTTCAGGCTGACGCCGGGATAGAGCAGCATGGTGGTGTTGGTGACGCTGCCCTGGGTAAAGTGATCGAGGCTCCATTTCAGGTTTATCGCCTTCTGCCAGCCGGTGCTGTTCTCCCAGTAGCGCGACACCCCGAGTGTGGAAGTGTCCGCTTTGGTGTCGTTAAGATCGGTGCGCTTCAGGCCGCCAGAGAAGATGTAATACTGCTCCAGCGGGCTTTTCAACAGCGGCACCTTATAGCTCAGGTCGAGCTGCTGCTCCGGCGCGGAGAGATAGGCGCTGGCCGCCATGCTGTGGCCGCTGTCGTTAACCCAGGGCTTTTTCCACGTCGCCTTCAGGCGCGGCCCGACGTCGGTGGAGTAGCCGACGCCCGTTTCGATGGTGTTTTCGGTGCGCGGCGACACCACCGCGCTGAGCGGCAGCACTTTGGTTTTCCGCCCCTGCGCGAATTCCGGCGCCACCACCACGGAGTTAAACCAGCCCGTCGCCGAGAGACGACGGTTCAGCTCGGCGAGATCGCGCGAGCTGTAGTTGTCGCCTTTTTTAAACGGCACCAGCTTCTCCAGATACTCCTCGCGGATTTGCGAGCCGGAAAAGCTGACGTCGCCGAAGCGATAGCGCTGCCCGCTGTCGTAGTCGATATCCCAGAAGGCTTCGCGACGCTCCACAGAGACGCCAAGCTGGCTCTTTTTAAAGTTGCCGTCGAAATAGCCGTTGCGCAGCGCCAGGTTCGAGAAGCCGCTTTTAAACTTCTCATATTCGCCGTGGTTAAGCTGGCGCCCTTTTTGCGGCGTGCCCTGTTTCACCCAGGCCCGATAGTCGGGATCGCGCAGCGCGTCGCCTTCGAGCACGATGGTGCTGCCGGCGATTTTCACCGGTTCGCCGGGTTTGACATGGGCGATCAGCACCGGTCGGCCGCCCTGCGGTGGCGCGGGACGCGCCTCGAAATCGATATCGGGCTCATAGTAGCCGAGCGCTTTCAGCCCTTGCTGAATCGCCTCTGAAACGCGCGCGCGAAAGCGGCCGTCGTTCGACACCTCGTCGGCGCCGATGGTCGAGAGACGGGCGCGCACGTTTTTGTTGAGATCCCCGGTTAAGCCTTGCACTTCAAGGCGCACTTTCGCTGCCTCAGCGACCGGCGCGGCGGCCAGCAGGCAGGTCATAAAACAGACGTGAATTCGTGGCACGCGTACTCCTGTTAATCATGCCGACCCCTATTCCGCGGGGCGTGATATAGATCCCTGGATAAGAACATCGCAGCGGCGCTGTCATCATCATAGCCGCAGAAAGCGGCCTGCGGCTGCGAAAAAACGGCAACAAAGCCAAATAGCGCCCCATTGTCAGCAAATGACCGGATCGATACAACCGCTGCGCAGCAGATGCGCGCGCCACTCGGATTAATCTGAGCTAAACGCGGTCGCTGCGAACTCTGGCGGCCTTGAGGGCGCTGCTGCTATAATCAGCGGCGCAGGCTTCGCCTGCTCTTTTTCTGCCCCGACGCTGCTCTGTCGATAAGGCGCAGACATTTTTGGCACGGATAGCCCAGACTGAGAGGTGAGTACAGACGGTACGCCCTTTGCGTGCGCTGCCCAGGCCAAAAATGACAAGTGGATAACCCTTTGGAAACCCTATGTTAGATAGCTTGCTTGTCATCTTGTTGCTGATCGTGATCAGCGCCTTTTTCTCTCTCTCGGAAATCTCGCTGGCGGCCGCCCGCAAGATCAAACTTAAACTGCTGGCCGACGAGGGCAATATCAACGCCCAGCGCGTGCTGAAGATGCAGGAAACGCCCGGCACCTTCTTTACCGTGGTGCAGATTGGCCTGAACGCGGTCGCCATCCTCGGCGGTATCGTCGGCGACGCGGCCTTCTCGCCCGCCTTCAGCAGCCTGTTTAGCCGCTTTATGGAGCCGGCGCTCGCCGATCAGCTCAGCTTTATCTGCTCCTTTATCATCGTCACCAGCTTCTTTATTCTGTTCGCCGATCTGACGCCGAAGCGCGTCGGCATGATTGCGCCGGAAGTGGTGGCGCTGCGCATCATTAACCCGATGCGCTTCTGTCTGCTGGTGTTCAGCCCGCTGGTCTGGCTGTTCAACGGCCTGGCGAACGTCTTCTTCCGCGTCTTTAAGCTGCCGATGGTGCGTAAAGACGACATCACCTCTGACGATATCTACGCGGTGGTGGAAGCGGGCGCGCTGGCGGGCGTGCTGCGCAAGCAGGAGCACGAGCTGATTGAGAACGTGTTTGAGCTGGAATCGCGCACCGTGCCCTCTTCCATGACCTCACGCGAAAACGTGGTCTGGTTCGATCTGCGCGAAGACGAAACCACGCTGAAGACCAAAATTGCCGAGCATCCGCACTCGAAGTTCCTGGTGTGCGACGGCGACATCGACCATATCGTCGGCTACGTCGATTCCAAAGAGCTGCTGCTGCGCGTGCTGGGCAATCAGAGCATGGCGCTTAACAGCGGCGTGCAGATCCGGTCGGCACTCATCGTGCCGGACACGCTGACGCTCTCTGAAGCGCTGGAAAGCTTTAAAACCGCAGGCGAAGACTTCGCGGTGATCATGAACGAATACGCGCTGGTGGTGGGCATCATTACCCTCAACGACGTGATGACCACGCTGATGGGCGATCTGGTCGGCCAGGGAATGGAAGAGCAGATTGTGGCGCGCGACGAGAACTCCTGGCTGGTAGAGGGCGGCACGCCGATCGACGACGTGATGCGCGTGCTGCATATCGACGAATTTCCGCAGTCAGGCAACTATGAAACCATCGGCGGCTTTATGATGTATATGCTGCGCAAAATCCCGAAACGTACCGATTTCGTCAAGTTCGCCGGATTTAAGTTCGAAGTGGTGGATATTGACAGCTATCGTATCGATCAGCTGCTGGTGACGCGGATTGACGATCGTCCGCCGGTGCTGAATGTGGCGAAGGCCACGGAAGGGGAAGAGTAGAAAATCAGAGGGCGCCGACGGCGCCCTTTTTGTCAGTTGAACTCCGCCTGAAGGCGCAGAACCTGACGGTTAATTTCGGACATCACGCTTAAGTGCTGTACGTCCTTTACGCGCGGGATCAACACTTTCCCTTTGTCGAACTCGAACGCGCCAACGTCCTTGATATACATCCTTCCTTTGAACAGCGTTTTTACATATTTCGCTATTTGCAGTGGATTATAGCGTTGGAAAATCTTCATGCTGTCTAACTCCTGTATATATTTAAATACGCTTCGCCGTTTCCAAGTTCGGTACGAGCCCATGAAGCGCAAATGCCGGTAAACTATAGAACACTTAACGGGGTTAATGTTCCGAAAGCTGAACTTTTTTACTGAGTTGACACATCATTACAGAATAGTCTGTTATCACGCGTCACCAACACAGTATAAATCCAAGCTTGTTAATAAATTGTGTCATAGATAACAAACCTGACACCTTAACAAGACAGGCGCATCATCCCCGCTTACTATTGCAGAAAAATGACTAACTGGTCGGATTACTCAAGGAGATCTACTATGCGACTCGCCTGTGCCCTGTTTGCGCTGGTTCTACTGCCCGGCGCGGTTTTCGCCCACGTTCTGAAACCAGATGAACGCGTGCCTGCGGTCGGCGTCGACGATAAAGGCGAGCTGCTTTATCAGCAGGATGATTTCAGCTATAAGCGCTGGAACAGCGCGCAGCTGGCGGGCAAGGTGCGCGTGATCCAGCATATTGCCGGACGCTCCTCCGCTAAAGAGAAAAATGCCGCCGTGATTGAGGCGATTAAAGCGGCGCAGTTCCCGCACGACCGCTATCAGACCACCACCATCGTCAATACCGACGACGCTATCCCCGGCACCGGCATGTTCGTGCGCAGCAGCATTGAGAGCAATAAGAAGCAGTATCCCTGGTCGCAGTTTATCGTCGACAACAAAGGCAACGTTAAACACGCCTGGCAGCTGCAGGACGCCGGCTCGGCGATTGTGGTGCTGGATAAAAACGGCCGCGTGCGCTTTGTGAAAGATGGCGCGCTAACGCAACAGGAGGTGACGCAGGTGATCGATCTTGTGCGGACGCTGCTGAAGCAGTAACAGAAAACGGGAGGCATGCGCCTCCCGTGTTGATCAGAACAGCGACACGCGGAAGCCAGGATTAAGAAAAGATTCGCGCGGCGCATAGTCCAGCGTTTTGCCCTGCCAGTCATGCACGTGCGCGCCCGCCGCCATCGCGACGGCGTGCCCCGCGCCAGTGTCCCAGATGTTGGTTGGCCCAAAGCGCGGATAGAGCTGCGCTTTGCCTTCCGCCACCAGACAGAATTTCAGCGACGAGCCGATAGCGACGGTCTGATGCTCGCCCAGCTGCTTCAGATACTCTTTCAGTTCGTCGTCGGCGTGAGAGCGGCTCACCACCACCAGCGGCGGTCGCGCCGCCTGGGCGTGGATCGCCGTCTTGTGGCCGCCCTCTTCTTTCCAGGCCTTGCCGTCGGCGGCAGAGTACATCACGTCGAGCGCCGGCGCATAGACCACGCCCAGCACCGGTTTGCCCTGATCGATCAGCGCGATGTTGACGGTAAATTCGCCGTTGCGCTTGATAAACTCTTTAGTGCCGTCGAGCGGGTCGACTAGCCAGTAGCGCTGCCACTGCTGCCGCTCGCTCCAGGCGGGCGGATCTTCTTCCGACAGCACCGGCACTTCCGGCGTCAGCTGCCGCAGCCCCTGCAGAATAATATCGTGCGCGGCGATATCCGCTGCGGTCACCGGGGAGTCGTCGGATTTGCGTGAAACGTCTGGCGGCGTTTCTTTCTCGTAAATCAGCATGATCGCGTTGCCCGCTTCGCGCGCCAGCTGGCAAATGTGCTCTAACATTGTTCACCTCCTGATCGGTGGCTGCTGCACGCGTTAACGTGCGCCACATCGGTTAAATTTTAGCAGCTACAGCGCTGCTGCCCGGCCATCCAGGCGCTAAACCCTCAATATTTTAATGATATCAATACCATGTATTGCGACCTGCCGCCATGCCGCGCGCTTTTCAGCGGTTTCAGCCGCTAAAACGAGAATCCCATCACGTATTCCTCTGACACATCATCGTTGTTTTACATTACTTTGAGAGCCTTACTTTTTTGCAGCAGGAGCACGCATGTTTAAACCCACTCTGACTTTTCTGGCGCTGGGCCTCTCAACCGCCCTGCACGCCGCCACCGTCGATCTTCGTCTGCTGGAAACCACCGATCTGCACAGCAACATGATGGATTTCGACTACTACAAAGACGCCCCCACCGAGAAGTTCGGGCTGGTGCGCACCGCGACGCTGATCCATGCCGCGCGTCAGGAGGTGAAGAACAGCGTGCTGGTGGATAACGGCGATATTATTCAGGGCAGCCCGCTCGGCGACTATATGGCGGCGAAGGGGCTGCAGCAGGGCGAGATCCATCCGGTTTATAAGGCGCTCAATACGCTTGATTACAGCGTCGGCAACCTCGGCAACCATGAATTCAACTACGGCCTGCCTTACCTGCGCAAAGCGCTGGCGGGGGCGCGCTTCCCCTACGTTAACGCCAATATTATCGATCTGAAAACCAACCAGCCGATGTTTACGCCCTGGCTGATAGAGCCCATCGAAGTGACGGATCGCGACGGCAACAGCCAGCTGCTGAAGATTGGCTTTATCGGCTTCGCGCCGCCGCAGATTATGGTGTGGGATAAAGCGAACCTGCAGGGCAAGGTGCGCGTCGAGGACATCACCGAAACCGCGCGCCGCTATGTGCCGCAGATGCGCGCTCAGGGCGCGGATCTGGTGGTGGCGATCCCCCATTCCGGCCTCAGCAGCGAGCCCTACCACGCGATGGCGGAAAACTCGGTCTACTACCTGAGCCAGGTAAAAGGGATCGATGCGATCCTGTTCGGCCACGCGCACGCGGTTTTCCCCAGCAAAGAGTTCGCCGCCATCAAAGGCGCGGACGTGGAAAAAGGCACGCTGAACGGCGTGGCGGCGGTGATGCCCGGCATGTGGGGCGATCATCTCGGCGTGGTGGATCTGGTGCTGACGCATGACGACGGCCGCTGGCAGGTCAGCGATCGCAAAGCGGAAGCGCGTCCGATTTACGACGCGGCGCAGAAAAAGTCGCTGGCGGCGGAAGATCCGGCGCTGGTGAAGGTGCTGGAACAGGATCATCGCGCCACGCGCACCTTTGTGGCGCAGCCGATCGGCAAATCGGCGGACGTGATGTACAGCTATCTCGCGCTGGTGCAGGACGATCCCACCGTGCAGATCATCAATAACGCGCAGCGCGCCTACGTCGAGCATTTTATTCAGGGCGATCCCGATCTCGGTCGCCTGCCGGTGCTCTCCGCCGCCGCGCCGTTTAAAGCAGGCGGGCGCAAAAACGATCCTGCCAGCTATACCGAAGTGGAAAAAGGCGACCTCACCTTCCGCAACGCCGCCGATCTTTATCTCTACCCGAATACGCTGGTGGTGTTGAAAGTCAGCGGCGCCGAGGTCAAAGAGTGGCTGGAGTGCTCCGCCGGCCAGTTTAACCAAATCGATCCACAGCGCCGCGATGCGCAGTCGCTGATTAACTGGGACTTCCGCACCTACAACTTCGACGTCATCGACGGCGTCAACTATCAGATCGACGTTACCCAGCCCGCGCGCTACACCAACGACTGCCGGCTGATCCATCCAGACGCCTCGCGCATCAAAAACCTGACGTGGCAGGGCAAGCCGATCGATCCGCATGCCACCTTTCTGGTCGCCACCAATAACTATCGCGCCTACGGCGGCACATTTGCCGGCACCGGCGATAGCCATATCGCCTTCGCCGCGCCCGATGAGAACCGCGCGGTGGTGGCGGCCTATATCAGCGCGGAGACAAAGGCGCATGGCGAGGTGCGTCCACAGGCGGACAACAACTGGCGGCTGGCGCCGATTAGCAGCAGCGCGCCGCTCGATATTCGCTTTGAGACCGCGCCGGGCGACAAGGCGACGGCGTTTATCCGCAGCCATGCGCAATACCCGATGCAGCCGCAGGGCAGCGACGCCATCGGTTTTGCGCTGTGGCGCGTCGATCTGCAGCCGCGATAGGGGCGTAAAAAAGCCAGCCCAGGGGCTGGCTTTCGCGTACTGAAAAGCAACGGAGATTACAGGATCTCCAGCAGCTCCACTTCGAAGATCAGGGTGCTGAACGGCGGAATGGAGGCGCCTGCGCCGCGCTCGCCGTAGGCGAGGTTGTGTGGAATAGTCAGCTCCCACTTCGAGCCGACCGGCATCAGCGTCAGCGCTTCAATCCAGCCGGCGATCACGCCGGTGACCGGGAATTCAGCCGGTTCGCCGCGCGCAACCGAGCTGTCGAACACCGTGCCGTCGATCAGCTTGCCGGTGTAGTGAACGCGTACGCGATCCTGACGTGACGGGATCGGGCCATCGCCCTGTTTGATCACGCTGAACTGCAGGCCCGATTCGGTGCTGTTGACGCCTTCGCGCTGCGCGTTCTCCGCCAGGAAGGTTTGACCTTCGGCCGCCATCGCCTCGACGCGCTCGCGACGCACGCCTTCGGCGCGCTCATGCACTTCGCGCAGCGCACGATGCACGACGTCAACCGGCACCGCCGGCGAATTCCCTTCCAGCGCGTCGCGCAGGCCCGCGAGCAGCGCTTCCGGCTGAAGTCCCTGCAGACCGGACTCCAGCAACTGCTGGCCAACCTGTAAACCGATTCCGTAACTTGCTTGTGATTCGACGCTGTCGAATGAAGGGGTCGTCATCTTGATACCTGTCTCTTTCGCTAATAGAACCGGCAGCATAACAGCGCGGGCCGCCGGCGTAAAATCCCGCGCGCGCAGATGACTTTTGCCGTTGAAACAGAAACAATACGCAGGTCATATTTCATCGGGCTGGCAGGCGCGTCGCGCTCGCATTGCCCATACTATAACTCTGGACCAAGGCCATCTTTGCCAGAGTACTGAAAGAAGAGAGATACATGGGTCAAATCGCCCCACGACGCCGCAGGACGCGCGCACCCCGCGCTTTGCGCACTTTGCGCCAACGCTTCGCCTGGCGGCCCGCTACCCCGCCGACCGCCGCTGGCGATGAGGAGGATTCACGAATGGCTTCAGACGCGCCTTCCCGCATGCCCGCCTGGCTGAGTAAAATCTGGCACTTTACCGACACCCTGCGCTGGATGGGCCCGCTGCCGCCGGCGCACCGGCGCGGCATCGTTATCGCCCTGCTGGTGATGCTGCTGGCCTTCTTATGGCCCTCCAGCTCGCCGCAATACCCGATTGAGCGCCCGCAGACCGCGAGTGGCGAAAAAGAGGTGCCGATGCAGGCGGAGATCGTCGATCAGAACGCGCCGCAGCAAAACGCGCAACCGCCGAAGGCGGATTCTCAGGGCGCGTGGCGCAGCTATACCATCGCCTCTGGTCAGACGCTGGCGCAGCTGTTTCGCGACAATAATCTGCCGGTCGGCGACGTCTTCGCTATGGCGCGCGTGGAAGGCAACGATCAGCCGCTGAGCGCGCTGCAGAGCGGACAGCAGGTAAAGATCAGGCAGAATGGAGAGGGCGTGGTGACGGGGCTGACGGTGGATGGCGCGAACGGCCCGGTGCTGTTTACTCGCCAGCCGGACGGCTCGTTTATACGCGCCCAATAGCGCGGCGGCAAAAACAAAAAAGCCGGCACAAGGCCGGCTTTTTCGCATTACCGAGTAAAATTACTCAGCAACTACATTTACAACCAGTTTCGCGAAAACTTCGCTGTGAACCTGGAAGTCAACTTCGTGCTCACCGGTGGTGCGCAGAACGCCGTTCGGCAGACGAACTTCGCTCTTAGCCACGTCAACGCCAGCTGCAGTTACAGCGTCAGCGATGTCGCGCGTACCGATAGAACCGAACAGTTTACCTTCGTCGCCTGATTTAGAGGCGATGGTCACTGAACCCAGTGCATTGATTTTCTCAGCGCGTGCGTTGGCAGCAGCCAGAACGTCGGAGAGCTTAGCTTCCAGTTCAGCGCGACGAGCTTCGAAATATTCAACGTTTTTCTTGGTAGCAGGAACAGCTTTGCCCTGCGGTACCAGGAAGTTGCGCGCGTAGCCCGCTTTAACGTTGACCTGATCACCCAGGCTGCCCAGGTTTGCTACTTTATCAAGCAGAATAACTTGCATTACCTTATCCTCTTAAAGTCGTTAATGGACAGTTGCCGATTACTGATGACGATCAGTGTACGGCAGCAGAGACAGGTAACGCGCGCGCTTGATAGCACGAGCCAGCTGACGCTGGTATTTTGCGCGAGTACCGGTGATACGGCTCGGTACGATCTTGCCGCTTTCAGTGATGTAGTTTTTCAGCGTTGCGATATCTTTATAATCGATCTCTTGAACGCCTTCCGCGGTGAAACGGCAGAACTTGCGACGACGGAAATAACGTGCCATTTGGCTAGTCTCCAGAATCTATCAATTCAATCTGCTCGGCATGCAGCACCATTTTACTCTGGCCATTTCGCGCCTGATGGCAGCTAATGAAACCTTCGAGGGTGAGCGGCGTGCCGACCGTTATATGTTGAGTAATCTCCTGATGGAGCGTGCCGCTGATAATCACAGGCATTCTGCACCAGGCTTGCCGGTGGAAACCGGCTTCTTCCTGCACTGAGCGGTGCTCAAGCACGAACTGACAGTGAGGAATTCCTGACGGGCTCACTTTTCGAACCGGCGTCTTGCACACGGTGCCAGACAGGCGCAGTCGATTGGCCGTCACGAATGATTACTCTTCAGAATCCCCAGCATCTGACTCATCAGAGGTTTCGTTAGCGAAGTCTTCGCGGCGCTCACGACGCTCGTCTTTCGCTTTAACCATCGGAGAGGCTTCAGTTACCGCGTGCTTAACGCGCATAACCATGCTGCGGATAACGGCGTCGTTGAAGCGGAAGTTCGTTTCCAGCTCGTCGATCGCTTCCTGCGGCGCTTCTACGTTCAGCAGAACGTAGTGAGCTTTGTGCAGTTTGTTGATCGGGTAAGCCAGCTGACGGCGGCCCCAGTCTTCCAGACGGTGAATCGTGCCCTGTGCACCAGTGATAGCACCAGTGTAACGCTCGATCATGCCCGGAACCTGTTCGCTCTGGTCAGGATGGACCATAAATACGATTTCGTAATGACGCATCGAAATTGCTCCTTACGGATTATTCAGCCTCCTGTCAGGGTCAGCTGCGGCCCACGGAAGCAAGGAACGTTATAGGTCGTGAAACATTCATTGAATGTAACGCGCCCCTGAATGCAGCTGAAAAATTGACGCGTAATCATACTGGCGTCGCTGTCTAAACTCAAGCGCACATTTCATTAAATCGCGTTTAATGCGGCTTTCCGTGCTATGGCCAAAAATTCAACAGCTTGCGCATAACTTCATCAGTTTTACTGATTAAGGCGTTCAGCGTTGCCGTCTGGCATCGGCGACGGCAGGCACTAAACTTACTCATGACGCCGCGAGTCTTCTCTCCGCCGTCGCAGAGTGTGTTCCCATCAGTGAGGAGTCGAGCATGAAAACGTTCGTCGTCGCCACTTTACTGGGTCTCTTCCTGTCTCCACCCGCCCTTGCCAGCCAGACTGACTGTGCGCAGCAGATGAGAAGTAACAGCAGCAAAGCGGCCTCAGGCTATGTCTACGTCAATCGACTGGACGCGCCGGGCAGTACGCACGCCAGCGCCACCACCAGCGCGGCGCAGCGGTTGTCGAATCAGTTGTGATCTCTGCAGGGTAACGGGCTGACGGCGCGCCGCCGGCCCGACTGCGCTACAGCTGCGCCTTGAAGAAATCCACCAGCGCGCGCAGCGCGAAAGGGGTGATTTTGTGGCCGATGCCCCTCTCTGAGAAAAAGGTCATCTTCTCTGTCTCTCCGTTTGCCTGCAGCGCCTCTACCAGCCGCGCCGTTTCGGCGAAAGGCACCACCTCGTCCGCTTCGCCGTGCCACAGCAGCAGCGGCCGGCTCGCCAGCGTCTCCAGTCTGGCGCTGGGATCGTAAGCCGCCAGCGGCGCCATCAGCCGATCGAACTGCGCCTGCTCCTCCGGCGAGCCGACGCGCAGCGGCGGAAACAGCGAACGGCTAAGAGACATAAAGTAGCCCGATCCCATCAGGCAGGCGACGCTGCGGATATGCGGATAGCGCGCCATCGCGCCCAGCGCGGTCATGCCGCCCAGCGAGGCGCCCGCCACGCCGAAGCGGTCGCCGTCGACCAGATTCGCGGCGCGCAGCGCGCTCTCCAGCTGCGGCAGCTCGTCAATATTGCGCTGCAAAATCTGCCAAAAGCGCGACAGCCGTAGCGCGTCGTTGCCGTTGTCGCGCGCGCCGTGCAGGTCAGCGTCGGGCATCACGGCGCGGAAGCCCGCCTGCGCCAGCGCCACGGCCAGATAGGCATACACCTCTTTCGAGGAGGTGAAGCCATGATAAAGCAGCACCGTCGGCAGCGGCGCGTGACGCTGGCCCGCCGGCGCGGCATGCAGCACCTCAATGCCCGCCAGCCTTTCCGTATTCAGTTCAATCATGCCTGCCCCGCTCTCTTTGTTAACTCCGCTGAGTTTACGCGCCGCGGCGTTAATCTGCGAACCGCTTCACAAATCTACTGCCCTTTTTAGGGGGTAAACCTTTTGCTGCCGATGCCGTTAATCGTATATCCCGTAAACCGACCTAAAGGTATTTTATGAAGCGTCTCTCTCTCAGCCCCATGAGTCTTGGAGTCAAGCTGTCTGTACTGACGTCTCTCAGCGTCGCACTGCTGCTGTTCGTCCTGACACTGACTCAAAGCCACACAGCAGCCCGCCAGCTGGAAAGCCTCGCCACCGATGATATGCATAATCAGGTGCAGGGCATTAGCGAAATGGCAACGATGTTCAACGCCACCCTGACCGAAGAGGTCAACAACTACACCCAGCTGTTCGCCAGCTTTCTGCCGCAGCGCTTTAGCCGCGACGACAGCGCGCGCATTCAGGTGGGCGAGTTTTCGACCCCGACGCTACGCGCCGGACTGAAAACCCTGAACCTCGATCAGGTGGCGGTGGATGACTTTTTACAGCGCACCACCGCCGTCTCCACCATCTTTGTGCGTGACGGCGACGACTTTTACCGTATCTCCACCTCGCTGAAAAAAGAGGATGGCAGCCGCGCCATCGGCACCCGTCTCGACCGTAGCAGCGCGGCGTGGAAAAGCGTCAGCCGCGGCGAGATCTATCGCGGGCTGGCGACGCTGTTCGGCCATCGCTATATCACCCAGTATCAGCCGGTGAAAGATGACGCCGGCGCGGTGGTCGGCATTCTGTTCGTCGGCGTGCAGATCGATAAGCAGTACGCGCTGATGCGCGACAAAGTGCTGGCGCGCAAGCTGGGCGACAGCGGCCATTTCTTTGTGCTGAACGGCGCGCCGGGCGCGGCGCAGGGCCGCTATCTGTTTGACGCGCGCCATGAAGGCCAACAGCCGGCGTGGGACGCCAGCGTGCAGCAGGCGCTGCTGAGCCAGCCGCAGGGCATTCAGGAGGCGCAGATCGACGGCGAGAGCAAAATGCTGGCCTGGCAGCAGCTGCCGGGCTGGGAGTGGATTGTGGTCGGCGAAGTGAGCCGCGACAGCCTGCTGGCGCCGATTACCCACAGCCGCAATCTCTTTATGCTAATCGGACTGGCGCTGGTGCTGCTTTTTGCGCTGGGCTTTGTGTTCTACAGCCGCCGCGCTATTACTCAGCCGCTGCAGCAGGTGATCCATCTGGCGGAGCAGTACGCGGCGGGCAACCTGCGCGTGCACCTCGATACCCGACGTCGCGACGAAGTGGGCCAGCTGATTACCGCCATTAATGGCATCGGCGACGGGCTAGAGAAGATTGTCGGCCAGGTGCGCGCCGCCGCGCAGGAGATCAGCGACGGCACCGACACCATCGCTGCCAGCAGCCTGAATATCAGCGAGCAGATTGGCCGTCAGGCGAGCAGCGTGGAGGAGACCTCGGCGAGCATGGAGCAGTTCGGCGCCACGGTCGAGCACACCGCGGACAACCTGCGCCAGGCGATGACGCTGGTGGCGGAAGCGAGCAGCCTGGTGGGCCACGGCAGCCAGACGGTGAGCCGCTCGGTGAACACCATGTCCGCGATTCAGGTCTCGTCGCAGAGCATCGCCGACATTACGCACGTGATCGAATCGATCGCCTTCCAGACCAATATCCTGGCGCTAAACGCCGCGGTGGAAGCGGCGCGCGCCGGCGAGCACGGCCGCGGCTTCGCCGTGGTGGCGGCGGAAGTGCGCGCGCTGGCGCAGCGTAGCGCGCAGGCGGCGAAAGAGATCGACGGTTTGATCGCCACCTCGATCAGCAACGTCTCGGAAGGGCATCAGCTGTCGCAGCAGACCCACGACGCCATGACCCATATCGTGTCGCATATCGAGCAGGTTCAGGCGCTGATGGGCGAGATCAACGTCGCGGCGCAGCAGCAGGCGGCGGGCATCGGCCAGGTCAATCTGGCGATGAACCAGATCAGCCAGGCGACCCATGAAAACAGCGAGCTGATGGCGCAGGCGGATGCCTCGGCGCAGAATCTGAGTCACAAAGGCCACCACCTGACGCAGTTAGTCAGCGTTTTTCATCTGAAATCCTGACCCGCTTTTGGGGCGGTGACTTACACTTATGTCACCGTCCCTCTTGAGGAAATCTTATGCGTTACGCTTACTTACTGACTTTGGCGCTGCTGTTGAGCGGCTGCTCGGCGCTGAAAACCACGCCGCAGCCGCCGCCTGCGCCTGGCCATCAGGCGCAGGAAATTACGCGCGCGCAGAGTACCGGCCTGCCGAGACTCGGCAGCATCAGCACCCAGACGCGAGGTTCGCCGGACGACGCGCAGCGCGCGCTGGCGGCAGAGGCCAACCAGCGCGGCGCGGTCTACTATCAGGTGATTATGGTGGATGAAACGGTCACGCCGGGATACTGGTACGCCACGGCGATCCTTTACGGCGCGTCACCCACCGCTGGCGCGCAGCAGTAAGCGTTCCGCCACCAGGCTCTCCAGCGGACGGACGCCGCGACCGTCGAGCCACTGCCGGCACCAGGCGTCCGCCAGCGGTGGCTCACCATATTTCAGCAGCTGCGCGCCCGTCGCCAGCAAAAACAGGCGCTGGGCGATGTCGCGCGCCTGGCTCTCCTGCAGGCGGTTCAGCCGCAGTTTTAGCTGACGCCAGGCCGCGTCAAACAGGCGATTAACGCCCTTCACCGCCCCAAACTCATCATCCAGCATCTCAATCACGCCTGGCTGCTTGCGCAGCACCCGCAGCACGTCGAGACACATCACGTTGCCGGATCCCTCCCAGATGCTGTTGACCGGCATATCGCGATAGAGACGCGGCAGTTCGCTCTCTTCGCAGTAGCCTACGCCGCCCAGCACCTCCATCGCCTCGGCGACGAACGGCATGCCCGCCTTGCAGACGGCGTACTTCGCTGCCGGGGTGAAAAGCCGGGCGAACAGGGTTTCCAGCGGCTGGGCCGGCTGCGACCAGGCGCGCGCCAGCCGCATCAGCAGCGCCGTTTGCCCCTCCAGCTGCAGCGCCTGCGCCGCCAGCACCTGGCGCATCAGCGGCTGGTCCAGCAAATTCTTGCCCATCACCTGGCGCTGGTGCGCATGATAGAGCGCGACGGAGAAGGCGCGCCGCATCTGGCCGTGGCTGCCGAGCGCGCAGTCGAAGCGCGTCATGCCGCCCATTTGCAGAATCAGCCGCACGCCGTCGCCTTCTTCGCCCAGCAGCCAGCCGGTGGCGTCCTGAAACTCCGCTTCGCTGCTGGCGTTGGCGCGGTTACCCAGCTTCTCTTTTAGCCGTTCAAGGCGGATGGCGTTGCGCGTGCCGTCCGGCAGCAGACGCGGCACAAAAAAGCAGCTCAGCCCGTTGCCGCTTTGCGCCAGCACCAGGTGCGCGTCGCTCTGCGGCACGGAAAAGAACCATTTATGGCCGGTGAGACGCCAGAGCGAGCCGGGCGCGCGATCCGCCAGCGGCTCCGCGCGCGTGGTGTTGCTGGTGACGTCGCTGCCGCCCTGCTTTTCCGTCATGCCCATACCGATCAGCAGGCCGCGCTTCTGGCCGCCCGGCTGCGCGTGGGTGTCGTAGCGATCGCTGAGCAGCGGCTCGCGCCAGTCGCTGAAAGTGTCGGGCAGCCAGCGCCGCAGCAGCGGAACGGCGGCGTGCGTCATGGTCGCCGGACAGAGCGTGCCCGCCTCGACCTGCGCATGCAGGATAAAGCGCGCGGCGCGCGCCACCATGGCGCGATCGAGCACGTCGGGCTGCCAGCTGAGATTATGCAGCCGGCTGGCGCAGACGCCCTGCATCAGCAGATGCCAGGCGGGGTGAAAACGCACCTCGTCGATGCGCACGCCGCGCGCGTCATAGCGCAGCAGCTCCGGCGGCGCGGCGTTGGCCAGCCGGCCTAACTCCAGCGACTCGGCGCCGCCGAGCTGCGCGCCCACCGACGCCAGCCACTCGCGGTCCCACTCGGCACCTTCACGGGCGAGCGCCTCGCGCAGCGGTGTGTCGGAGAGAAAGAGGTTGCTGTTGCTCAGGGGCTGTGGCTGATTGAAAACGGTGTGGGTGGTCCAGGTCATAACCCTTCCTCGCGTTGCCTGTCCCAGTGAGTATGGGAGAATGACGCGCGGTTATGCCTGGCACTAAGAGGATTTTGCGGCGGGGATCACGCCCCGCGCTGGCGTACCGCTTCGAACAGGCAGACGCCGGTCGCCACAGAGACGTTAAGCGACGAGACGCTGCCCGCCATCGGAATGCTGATCAGCTCGTCGCAGTGCTCGCGCGTCAGACGGCGCATGCCTTCACCTTCCGCACCCATCACCAGCGCCATCGGCCCGGTCATTTTGCTCTGGTAGAGCGTATGGTCCGCTTCGCCCGCCGTGCCAACCACCCAGATGTTGTACTCCTGCAGCAGGCGCAGCGTGCGTGCCAGGTTGGTGACGCGGATCAGCGGCACGTTTTCCGCCGCGCCGCTGGCGACTTTTTTCGCCGTGGCGTTGAGCGACGCAGAACGATCCTTCGGTACGATCACCGCGTGTACGCCCGCCGCATCGGCGCTGCGCAGGCAGGCGCCAAGGTTGTGCGGATCGGTAACGCCGTCCAGCACCAGCAGCAGCGGTTTTTCCAGACTCGCCAGCAGATCCGGCAGATCGCCTTCCTGATACTGACGGCCCGGCTTGATGCGCGCCACGATACCCTGATGCACGCCGCCCTCTACCTGGCCATCCAGCCACTGACGGTTCGCCAGCTGGATAACGATGCCCTGAGCTTCCAGCGCCGCCACCAACGGCTGCAGGCGACGATCGTCGCGGCCCTTGAGGATAAAGACTTCCTGGAAGCGCTGGGGATCGCGCTCCAGCAGCGCCTGCACGGCATGGATACCAAAAATAATTTCGCTCATCGATCTGCTCAGTTTGGAATGAAATGGACTTCAGCGGACGCCCTCTGCGGGCAGAAGGCGTCCGTTAACGCATCAGGCGGAGTCAGCCTGTTTTTTCGCGGCGCGCTTCGCCTTGGTGGCGGCGGCGATTTTACGGGTTTTTTCCGACGGGGTTTTGCTTTTTTTCTCTTTCTTCGCTTTGGCCGGTTTTTCCTTGCCGTCGCGGAACGCTTCGTTCGGCTCAAAGTTGCCTTTTTTGCCCACCTGACGACGACGCTTCGGCGGCGCTTTGCCTTCGCGCTTCGCTTTGTCGCGCGCGGTTTTGCCTTCGCCGCGCGGCTGACGCTGGCTGGAGATCAGCGCGAAGTCGATCTTGCGCTCGTCCAGATGCACCGCCTCGACGCGCACTTCCACCGCATCGCCCAGACGATAGGTGCGTCCGCCCGATTCGCCGATCAGACGCTGCCCGACCGGATCGAAACGGTAGTAGTCGTTGTCGAGCGTCGAGACGTGCACCAGCCCGTCGATAAAGAGATCGTTCAGGCGCACAAAGAAGCCGAAGCCGGTCACGCTGGAGATCACGCCGTTAAAGGTGTTGCCGACCTGATCCTGCATAAAGTCGCACTTCAGCCAGTCGGCGACGTCGCGCGTTGCCTCGTCGGCGCGACGCTCGGTCATCGAACAGTGCTGGCCCAGCTGCAGCATCTGCGGCAGATCGTAGTGGTAGCCGCCGGTGGCGGTGGTGTTGCCTTTCACCTCGCCCTCGGCCTGCGCCAGCAGGTATTTGATGGCACGGTGCAGCAGCAGATCGGGATAGCGGCGGATCGGCGAGGTAAAGTGCGCATAGGACTGCAGGGCCAGACCGAAGTGGCCGCGGTTTTCCGGATCGTAGACCGCCTGCTTCATTGAGCGCAGCAGCATGGTTTGCAGCATCTCCGCATCCGGACGATCGGCGATCTGCGTCAGCAGCTCGGCGTAGTCGATCGGCTCCGGCTTCGCGCCGCCCGGCAGCGACAGGCCCAGCTCATTCAGCACGGTGCGGAAGCTGGTGATGCTGTCGTCGCTGGGACGATCGTGGTCGCGGAACAGCGCCGGCTCCTGGTGTTTCTCGACGAAGCGCGCCGAGGCGATGTTGGCGAGGATCATGCACTCTTCGATCAGCTTGTGCGCGTCGTTGCGCACGGTGCGCTCTACGCGCTCGATGCGGCGCTCGGCGTTGAAGATAAACTTCGCTTCTTCGGTCTCGAACGAGATGCCGCCGCGCGCGTCGCGCGCCTGCTCCAGCACTTTATACATGGTGTGCAGCTCTTCCAGCGGCTTCAGCAGCGGCGCGTACTGCTCGCGCAGTTCCGGGTTGCCCTGCAGAATGTTCCACACTTTGGTGTAGGTCAGACGCGCGTGAGAGTTCATCACCGCTTCGTAGTGCTTATAGCCGGTCAGCTTGCCTGTGGCGGAGATGGTCATCTCGCACACCATGCAGAGGCGATCGACCTGCGGATTCAGCGAGCAGAGACCGTTGGAGAGCACTTCCGGCAGCATTGGCACCACCTGCGACGGGAAGTAGACCGAGGTGCCGCGCTGCAGCGCTTCGTCGTCGAGCGGCGTGCCGGGACGAACGTAGTAGCTCACGTCGGCGATCGCCACCCACAGACGCCAGCCGCCGCCGCGTTTTTTCTCGCAGTAGACCGCATCGTCGAAGTCGCGCGCGTCTTCGCCGTCAATGGTGACCAGCGGCAGCTTGCGCAGATCGACGCGCCCTTGCTTCGCCGCTTCCGGCACCTCTTCGCTGAGTTTGCTGACCTGCTTTTCCACTTCCGGTGGCCAGCTGTGCGGGATCTCATGGGTGCGCAGCGCCATATCGACCGCCAGGCCGGTGCCCATGTTGTCGCCGAGGATCTCCGCGACTTTGCCGATCGCCTTGGTGCGGCGCGTCGGGCGCTGCACCAGTTCGACCACCACCACCGAGCCCATACGCGCCTGTAAGGTCGCTTCCGGCGGGATGAGAATGTCGAAGCTCAGACGGCTGTCGTCCGGCACCACGAAACCGGCGCCCGCGTCGGTGAAGTAGCGGCCGACGATCTGATTGTTGCGCGGCTCCAGCACGCGCACCACGCGCGCTTCACGCCGTCCTTTGCGATCGGCGCCCAGCGGCTGCGCAAGGATAACGTCGCCGTGCATGCACATCTTCATCTGCTCGGCAGAGAGATAGAGGTCATCTTTCTGACCTTCCACGCGCAGGAAGCCGTAGCCGTCGCGGTGGCCAATCACCTTGCCGCGCAGCAGATCGAGGCGTTCCGGCAGCGCGTAGCACTGGCGACGGGTAAACACCAGCTGACCGTCACGCTCCATGGCGCGCAGGCGACGACGCAGCGCTTCAAGGTGCTCTTCGTCGGTCAGGTTCAGTTCCTGCGCCAGCTCGTCGCGGCTGGCGGGTTTTTCGCGTTTTTCCAGATGAGCCAGAATGAATTCACGGCTCGGAATAGGATTTTCGTATTTTTCAGCTTCTCTTTCCTGAAAAGGATCTTTTGACATAGCGGTTCCTCCGATGTCATTTCAGATTCATTGCCACCGGCGGTTCGGACAATAAAATGTGGTATAAGGGTTCATTCCCCTCGACTAGGTCTGCCAGCGTGTAGCTGTCCAGTTCCCGCAAAAACAGCTGTACCGCATCGTTCAGCGCCTTTCTCAGGCGGCAGGCTGGCGTAATGACGCAGGTGGCGCAGTCAACTAACTGTAGCGGCTCCATTTTTCGTACCACGTCGCCGATGATGATATGACGCGGATCCATCCCGAGACGGATGCCGCCGTTTTTGCCGCGCGTCGCCGCGATAAATCCCGCACGGCTGAGCTGATTGATAATTTTAACCATATGGTTGCGCGACACGCCGTAGGTCTCGGTGACTTCGGTGATGTTAGTCATTTTGCCTTCCGGCAAACTGGCCATGTAAATTAGGGCCCGCAGACCATAATCGGTAAAACTTGTCAGCTGCACAGTGACCTCAGTAGCGCACCCACGGCGTATTTATCTGCTCTGCCCGCGTTGCGGTTGATTTTAATAGTAAACCGGCTTGCGGTTACTGTAGATGATAAACCAGAGTCGAAACCAGAGTGTGTTTTTTTCAGCCGAACGGTGATGTGAACGCGCGAAGGGATGAGAAGCGGAGAAAAAGAGGCCGGAGCGTCTCCGGCCTGTGCAGGATTATGCGTCGAACGGATCGCGCAGAATCATGGTTTCGCTACGGTCTGGACCGGTAGAGATAATATCAACCGGCACGCCGGTGACTTCTTCAACGCGCTTAATGTAGTCGCGCGCGGTCTGCGGCAGCCCTTCCAGCGTTTTCACGCCAAAGGTGGTTTCGCTCCAGCCCGGCAGGGTTTCGTAGATCGGCTCGATGCCTTCCCAGTTTTCCGCCGCCAGCGGCGTGGTGGTCACTTCGCGGCCGTCTGGCAGGCGATAGCCCACGCAGATTTTCACTTCTTTCAGGCCGTCCAGCACGTCCAGCTTGGTCATGCAGAAGCCCGACAGGGAGTTGATCTGCACCGCGCGACGCACCGCGACCGCATCCAGCCAGCCGGTGCGACGACGACGCCCGGTGGTGGCGCCAAATTCATTGCCTTTCGCGCACAGGAACTCGCCGATGTCGTCAAACAGTTCGGTCGGGAACGGACCCGCGCCAACGCGCGTCGAGTAGGCTTTGACGATGCCCAGCACGTAATCAACGCAGCGCGGACCAATGCCCGAACCGGTCGCCACGCCGCCGGCGGTGGTGTTGGACGAGGTCACATAGGGATAGGTGCCGTGGTCGATGTCCAGCAGCGTGCCCTGCGCGCCTTCGAACATGATCAGGTCGCCGCGCTTCTGCGCTTTGTCCAGCAGATCGGAAACGTCGACCACCATGCTGGTCAGCACGTCGGCTACTGCCATTACGTCGCTCAGCACTTTGTCGTAGTCGACCGCGTCTTCTTTGTAGTAGTTGACCAGCTGGAAGTTGTAGTAATCGACAATCTCTTTCAGCTTGATGGCGAAGGTCTCTTTATTGAAGAGATCGCCGACGCGCAGGCCGCGACGCGCCACTTTATCTTCATAGGCGGGACCGATGCCGCGGCCGGTGGTGCCGATGGCTTTGGCGCCGCGCGCTTTCTCGCGCGCCAGATCCATCGCCACATGGTATTGCAGGATCAGCGGACAGGCTTCGGAAATCAGCAGACGTTCGCGTACCGGTATGCCGCGTTCTTCCAGGCCTTTCATCTCTTTCATCAGAGCTTCAGGCGACAGCACCACGCCGTTACCGATAATGCTGGTGACGTTTTCGCGCAGGATGCCAGATGGAATTAAATGGAGGACGGTTTTTTCACCGTTGATGACAAGCGTATGGCCTGCATTGTGGCCACCCTGGTAGCGCACGACATAATTCGCGCGTTCAGTCAGAAGGTCTACAATCTTACCTTTGCCTTCGTCACCCCATTGGGTGCCCAGTACGACGACGTTCTTACCCATTTTCAAAATCACCGATTGCTTAAAAATGGATTCTACCATCTGATCTTGCGGCTTTCAGCACTTTTAGCATACGTTTGCGCGCATTTTTCGCCTGGCTTTTGCACACTACAACATCCTGGGGAACGCGCGCGCAAAAGACACAATTTAGCTGCTGTGCGCGGCAATCATGTAGTAGATCACCACGCCCGCCACCACCAGGCCGCCGCCGAAACGGTGCAGCAGACGATCCGGCAGCTGCGCCATACTGAGGAGCATACGTCGCCAGACGCGCGGCAGAAACATCGGTCCCAGCCCCTCCAGCACTAACACCAGCGCCAGCGCCATCCATATGGTTGTGTTCATGGATCATCCCAAAAAAAAGGCCGACATCATTGTCGGCCCGTAGGTTATAGCAGTTCTTATCGCGTCGCGTTAGAGGGCGCTTTCATATATCGGAAGAAATCGCTGTCCGGACTCAGCACCATCACATCCTGATTGTCGCTGAAGCTATTTTCATAGGCGCGCAGGCTGCGGATAAAGGCATAGAAATCAGGATCCTGACTGAAAGCGTCAGCAAAAAGTTTCGCCGCTTCGGCATCGCCGTCACCGCGTGTAATCAATGCGGTGCGCTGCGCTTCCGCCAGCGTGCGGGTTACCTGGTAGTCCGCCTGAGCGCGCAGTTTTTCCGCCTCTTCCTGACCCTGCGAGCGCTGGCTACGCGCTACCGCTTCACGCTCGGCGCGCATACGGTTGTAGATTGCGTCCGACACTTCGGTCGGCAGGTTGATCTGCTTGATGCGCACATCCACCACCTGAATGCCCAGCGCCGCCATGCTGTTCGGGTTGATCGCCGGCTCTTTGCTGTTGGTTTCACGCTCGACGCGCGCCGCGGCGCTGGCGATGGCGTCATCCGCCGCCGGCGTCTGCACCTCGTCGTCGCTGCCGGCGCTGCCGGTGTTCAGCGCATCGCGCACGTCGGTGGTCAGACGCCCGCGCGAATCCGTTACGATATCCTTCACGTCAAGACGGCCCATCTCGGAACGCAGGCGGTCGCTGAACTTACGTTTCAGCAGCACTTCCGCCTGAGAGACATCGCCACCGCCCGTCGCCAGGTAGTAGCGGCTGAAGTC
The DNA here is from genome assembly GCF_022394795.1 of Pantoea sp. Z09. Taxonomy (NCBI): domain Bacteria; kingdom Pseudomonadati; phylum Pseudomonadota; class Gammaproteobacteria; order Enterobacterales; family Erwiniaceae; genus Pantoea; species Pantoea sp. Z09. The sequence continues at coordinate 421,366 of NZ_CP092373.1, read as the reverse complement.
GCTGATGCGCCACTTGATGTAGGAGTCGACGATCAGATCTTTCTTCTCTTTGGTGACGAAGCGATCCGCCTGGTTGTCCATGGTCTGAATGCGCGCATCGAGGGTTTTCACCGTCTCGATAAACGGCACTTTCATGTGCAGACCCGGCGCGAACACCTGCGGTTTGTTCTCGTCGTCGCGCAGCACTTTACCAAAGCGCAGCACGATGCCGCGCTCGCCTTCCTGAACCACGAACAGTGAAGCGTAGAGCGCCACCAGTACAACAACAATGACTACAATTATGGGCTTACGCATCAATTACTCTCTCCCTTCGCGCTGGGTATCGTTGCGCAGAGCGTTGGCCCGACGCTGATCCATGATGCTGTCTGGATTATAGGCTGAGGTGTCGCTGCGGCTGGCGGTGCTGCCAGGCGAAGCGGGCAGCGTGGACAGACTGGCACCTTTCTGGCCGCTCTGCGCCGCGCCGCTGGCGCCGCGCATCAGCTGATCGAGCGGCAGCACCATCAGGTTGTTGCCGCGATCGTTAACCAGCACCTTGCGGGTATGGCTCAGCACACGTTCCATGGTTTCGATATAGAGACGCTCTTTGGTGATATCCGGCGCCGCTTTATATTCCGGCAGCAGTTTGGCGAAGCGCGCCACTTCACCCTGCGCTTCCAGCACGGTGCGCTCTTTATAGGCGCGCGCCTCTTCGAGAATGCGCTGCGCCTGACCGTTGGCGCGCGGCTGCACTTCGTTGGCGTAGGCTTCCGCCTCGCGGACGTATTGCTCGCGGTTTTCACGCGCGGCGATGGCGTCGTCGAACGCGGCTTTCACCTCTTCCGGCGGACGCGCCGCCTGGAAGTTGACGTCCAGCAGCGTGATGCCCATGTTGTAAGGACGAATGGTTTCGTCGATTTCGCGCTGGGTATCGCTACGCACCACGGTACGGCCTTCGGTCAGGATGCGATCCATGGTCGAACGGCCGATAACGCCGCGCAGCGCGCTGTCGGTTGCCTGGCGCAGGCTGTCGTCCGCGCTGGTAACGGCGAACAGGTAGCGTTCAGGATCGGTCACGCGGTACTGCACGTTCATTTCCACGCGCACCACGTTCTCGTCCGAGGTCAGCATCACGCCTGAGGCGGCAAGCTCGCGCACCGCTTCGACGTTGACCGCACGCACCTGATCGATAAAGGTGGGTTTCCAGTTCAGGCCTGGCTCAACCAGATGACTGAATTTGCCGAAGCGCGTCACGACGCCGCGCTCCGCTTCTTTGATAGTGTAGAATCCGCTGGCGGCCCAGATAACCACCGCCGCAACCGCGACGATACCGACCAGTTTGCCTCCGCTGCCGCCGCTGCGCTGGCCATTTTCACTCTGTTTGCCACCGCCCAGTCCGCCAAGCTTTTTGCTTAACTTACGGAAGATATCATCCAGATCCGGAGGTCCCTGCTCACGACCGCCTTTGCTTCCCCCAGAGTTGCCGCCTTTATTATTGCTGCTTCCCCACGGGTCGCGGTCCTGTCCGTTATTACCGGGCTGATTCCACGCCATGTTCTACTCCATTTATTGTAAGTGCGCTGTTTACCCTGCAGCTTTCAGGCTGTAGCGGTGTTGGCTGCCTTCGTTCGCCCCAGTCACTTACCGATGTAAGCTCCTGGGGACTCGCTCAGTTGCCGCCTTGCCACAGCCTGAAATCTTTGGGTAAACCCTGCTATTCGCGGCTGTAGCGGTGTTGGCTGCCTTCGTTCGCCCTAAAGAGCCTAAAGAAAAAGATCCCAGAAAAACGGCAGCCGCCTGCTACACCATATCAGCTATTGCGTAAGGACGTTTGGGCAACGTGTCAAACTATGTAATCGAGCAGCGCCGGCTCCTGCTTGCACAGGCGTCGCCAGTCGACCATCGGCAGGCGCACGCGCAGCCCAACGCCGCCATCTTCTTCATTCCATTCATCTTCAATGGCCTGCAGCTGGTAGAAGCGGCTGCGTAAACGCCCCGCTTCCGGCGGCAGACGCAGCGCGAACTGCGCGATTTCGCCCGCCAGCCGCTCAGAGAGCGCCTGCCATAACAGCGGAATGCCTTCGCCGCTCTGCGCGGAAAGCCAGACGCGGATCGGCAGGTTTTCTTCATCGCGGTCGATGCGCGGCGCGAACCCGTCCAGCATATCGATTTTATTCATCACCAGCAGCGTCGGGATCTCATCCGCTTCGATCTCTTCCAGCACCGTGTCGACCGCTTCAATGTTCTCGTTGACGCGCACGTCGGCGGCATCGATGACGTGCAGCAGCAGCGTCGCCTGGCGCGTTTCCTGCAGCGTCGCTTTAAACGCGGCCACCAGGTCATGGGGCAGATGGCGGATAAAGCCGACGGTGTCCGCCAGCACCACGTCACCGACGTCGGCAACGCTCAGACGACGCAGCGTGGGATCGAGCGTGGCGAACAGCTGATCCGCCGCATAGACGTTAGCGGAGGTAATGGTGTTAAACAGGGTGGATTTGCCGGCGTTGGTGTAGCCCACCAGCGACACGGTCGGCACGTCCGCTTTCGCGCGCGCCTGACGTCCCTGCTCGCGCTGTTTTTCCACGCGTTCGAGCCGGGATAAAATTTGGCTAATTCGGTTGCGCAGCAGGCGACGGTCGGTTTCCAGCTGGGTTTCACCCGGGCCGCGTAGGCCGATACCGCCTTTCTGACGCTCAAGGTGCGTCCAGCCGCGAACCAGTCGCGTGGCAAGATGGCGCAGCTGGGCCAGCTCGACCTGAAGCTTACCTTCATGGGTACGGGCGCGTTGGGCAAAAATATCCAGGATCAGACCGGTGCGGTCAATGACTCGGCATTCGCACAGGCGCTCCAGATTGCGTTCCTGCGCTGGGGTTAAGGCATGATCGAATAATACGACCGATGCTCCACTTGATTTTACCGCATCGGCAATTTCAGCTGCCTTTCCTTCACCGACAAAATATTTGGGATGTGGCGCTTTACGACTGCCGGTAATAACCTGCAGCGCCTCGACGCCCGCAGAAGAAACCAGGGTTTCGAATTCCTGGAGATCTTCCATCTCTTTGTCTTGGGAGAACCAGATGTGTACCAGTACGGCCTGCTCACCGGCATCATAACGGTCAAACAAGCTATAACCTCGCTTAGAAAATAGAAGACCAGGACGGAAAACGGCCTGCGTTCTCCCGCCCTGGCTTGTACGGGTAGCGCGTTATTCCGCGTTATCGCCGTCTTGTTGTGGCTGCGACTGTGCAGAAGCGTTGCTACCGCCGTGGTGGTAGTTATTGCTGCCGCCACCAGCATTGTTGCTGTGGTGAGAAACCGGGCGTGATGGAACCACGGTAGAAATGGCGTGTTTGTAAACCATCTGGCTTACCGTGTTCTTCAACAAAATCACGAATTGATCGAAAGACTCAATTTGTCCCTGCAGCTTGATACCGTTGACCAAATAAATCGAAACCGGAACACGTTCACGACGCAGTGCGTTCAAAAACGGGTCTTGTAATGATTGCCCCTTAGCCATTCTATCTTTTCCTTATATGCTTGTTGTTTATTACTTGTAGAACCGAAGTCCTGAAAAAAACTGCGTAAAAATTTGCGCACGATAACCAGCCAATTGTACACAATCACCCATGCTTCGCACTAAGAACCTGAAGCACCTCATTACGCGCGGATTCTGGGCTGTCGCTGTCAAGCCAGCGGACATTTTCCCAGCCGCGTAACCAGGTCATCTGGCGTTTAGCGAGCTGCCGGGTTGCGCAAATTCCCCGATAAACCATCTCGTCATAATCGATCTCGCCAGCCAGGTAAGACCACATCTGGCGATAACCGACACAGCGAATGGAAGGCATATCCGTATGCAAATCACCTCGTGCAAACAGGGCCCGAGCCTCCGCTTCAAATCCTGACGCCAGCATCTGTTCGAAGCGTAATGCGATACGCTGATGCAGCAGTTCACGGCTCGCGGGGGCGATTGCGAACTGATACACATCGTAGGGTAACGCTTCGCCGGATGTTTTTGTCAGTTCCGTTAAAGTTTTACCCGAAATAAAAAAAACTTCCAGTGCTCGCGAAAGTCTCTGCGGATCATTCGGATGAATACGACTCCCGGCGACCGGATCGATGGCGCACAGCTGACGATGCAGTTCGTCCCATCCTTTCTCGCGCGCCATTTCCTCTATCCGCTGACGCACCTCGGGATCGGCCGAGGGCAGCGGCGACAATCCTTCCAGCAACGCTTTGAAATAGAGCATGGTTCCGCCGACCAGCAGCGGGATCCGGCCGGCCTGCACGATCTCCGCCATCGCCGCCAGCGCATCGCGGCGAAAGTCGGCGGCCGAATAGGCCTGCGACGGATCGCGGATGTCCAGCAGGCGATGCGGCGCCTGCGCTAACTCATCGGCGGAGGGCTTCGCCGTGCCGATATCCATCCCGCGATAGATTAAGGCAGAATCAACGCTAATAAGTTCCACCGGCAGCTGCTTTCTTAACGCAATCGCCAGCGCGGTTTTGCCCGAGGCGGTCGGCCCCATCAAAAAAATAGCCTTAGGTCGGCCAGACTGGTTTTGTTCACTCATGCTTTAGTGCGGTCAGCGCGCTCTCAATCTCAATGGCCTGAATCAGGCCTGAAGGCGGCGATTTCAGCAGCTGCGGACAGAGCCGCTCCAGCTCCGCCAGCAGCGCAATCGCCTGGGTGTGATTCCAGTGGGACGCCTCGCTATCGCAGCGTCGCGCCAGCCACTGCGCCAGCTGAGAAGCGTCGCACGCCGGCTGCTGGGCGAGATAGCCTAACAGCTCTGGAATCAAGATTTGTAAATTTTGCGTGCGCAAGGGTAAAGGCACCGCGCGCAGCGTCACGTGGTCGCCCTCCGGCTGCAGATCGATGCCCATTTCGCTCAGCAGGCTCTGCCTGTCGGCGGCGATCTGGCGCTCCGGTCGGGCGATCTTCATCCGCACCGGGATCAGCAGCGGCTGCGATTTCAGCCCGGTTTCGCCTGGCTGCAGCTGCGCGTGACGCACCCAACGCGTGGCCACCGGCAGCGACAGCAGCAGCAGACGCTGCTCCTGCTCCAGCAGCGCATAGCATTCGCGCACCACCGTCAGCACGCGACCGAAGCTTTGCGCATGGGAGGTCAGCGGCGCTTCAGCGGGCCGCGCGCGCGCCGGCGTCACAGGCGCGGCGACCGGCTCGGCCGGCGTCGCCCGATCCGCCGTCGGCGTTTTCAGCAGCTGCTGATAGACCGCGCCTTCGCGCTTGCTGTAGCCGCTCTCTTTATTCTGCCAGGCCGGCTGCGGCTGCGCGGCGGCGGCGCCTTCGCGGCTGCGCGGCGCGGAAGGCTGGGAAAAGTGGTTGCCGCCCGCCGCCTGGCGGTTCTCCGGCTGCCAGCGCGGCGCCGGCTCTTCCGCCGGGCCAACAGGCAGAGCCGGCGCGCGGCTCTCCTGCAGCACGCTCATCACGCCCTGGAAAATAAAGTCATGCACCAGCCGCGACTGATGAAAGCGCACCTCGTGCTTGGCGGGATGGACGTTGACGTCCACCTGATGCGGATCGATCTCCAGATAGAGCACGTAGGCCGGCTGCTGTTCCGCCTGCAGCTGCGTCTGAAACGCCTGGCGTATCGCATGGTTAATCAGCTTGTCGCGCATCATGCGGCCGTTGACGTAGCAGTACTGGATGTCGGTCAGCTGGCGCGAGCCAGCCGGATCGGCCACCCAGCCGCGCAGCAGCAGATCGTCATGCTGCCAGTCGATGCGCAGCGCATGCTGCATAAAGGTGGCGCCGCAAATCGCGCCCAGCCGCCGCTCGCGCTGCGCCTCATCGCTGACCGCGCGATACTGGCGCATTAGCTTGCCGTTGTGGCTGAGCGAGATGGCGACGTCGAAACGCGCCAGCGCGATGCGGCGGATCACCTCGTCGATATGGCCGAACTCGGTTTTCTCGGTGCGCATAAATTTCCGGCGCGCGGGCGTGTTGTAAAAGAGGTCGAGCACCTCCAGCGTGGTGCCGCACGGGTGGGCCGCTGGCTTCACCGTCACCTCCATATCGCGCCCTTCGGCGTACGCCTGCCAGGCTTCGCTCTGCGCCTGGGTGCGTGAGGTTAAGGTGAGGCGCGACACCGAGCTGATGCTGGCGAGCGCTTCGCCGCGAAAGCCCAGGCTCATAATGGCTTCGAGATCGTCGAGCGAGGCGATTTTGCTGGTGGCGTGCCGTGCCAGCGCCATCGCCAGCTCCTCTTTGCTGATGCCACAGCCGTTATCGCGGATGCGGATCAGCTTCGCGCCGCCCTTCTCGATATCGATATCGATGCGCGTCGCGCCGGCGTCAAGGCTGTTTTCCACCAGCTCTTTCACCACCGACGCGGGGCGCTCGACGACTTCGCCCGCCGCAATCTGGTTGGCCAGCTGCGGCGGTAAAATTTGAATGGGCATGGTTTATCCTTTTAGAGCCTGGCCCGGCGCCTGGCCGGGCAGTCCGTCAGGAAGCGGGAATTTTCAGGGTTTGCCCCAACATTACGTTTGAGGACTTCATGTTGTTCGCCTGGATGATCGCCTGCGGGCTGACGCCGTAATGGGCGGCGATCGCCGTCAGCGAGTCGCCGCGCACCACTTTATGACGCGCCGGTGCGCGCGCGGCCACCGTGCTGCCTGCCGGCACCTTCAGACGCTGTCCGACCCAGACAACGTCGCGCTTGAGCCGGTTCAGCTCGCGCAGCGTTCCCATGCTGACGCCATATTTCGCCGCAATGCCGGAGAGCGTTTCGCCGCGCGTTACCGTATGGCGCTGCACCGCGCCGGTATACTGCGTGACGCCGGTCGCCGGATTACTGGCGACGCTCACCGTCGGCGATGAGCCGAGCGGACGATTTTCCTCCTTTGGGAGCGATTGTAGCGGGTGCGCCAGGAAATAGTTGCGCAGGCCTTTGTAGATGGCCATCGCAATCTTATCCTGGTAAGCGCTACTGCCGAGCAGTCGCTCCTCCGAGGTATTACTGATAAAGCCGGTTTCCACTAACAGCGAGGGAATATCCGGCGAACGCAGCACGCCCAGGCTGGCGTGCTCTGGCAAACGCTTATGCAGCGGCGACACGCCGCGCAGCTGTTGCAGCACCTTCACCGCCACATCGTAACCAACGCGCTGCGAATGGCCGAACTGCAGATCCAGCACCGCCTGGCTCAGATAGGGGTCCGCCTGGCTGTTCGCCAGCAGATCCCCTGCGCCGCCCAGCAGTTCGGACTGTTTCTCGCGCTGTTCCAGCCAGTTGGCCATTTCGCTGTTGGCACGGCGGTTTGACAGCACCCATACCGAAGCGCCGGTGGCGCTGTGGCTCGGCGCCGAGTCGGCGTGAATCGAAACCAGCAGGTTGGCGTTCTCTTTACGCGCCACCTCAGAGCGGCCCATCACTGAGATAAAGTAGTCGCCGTCGCGCGTCAGCACCCCTTTGAACATCGGGTCTTTGTTGAGCAGCACCTTCAGCTTGCGCGCGATAGCGATAGTCACGTTCTTTTCATGCAGGCCGCGCTGGCCGGTGGCGCCCGGATCCTGGCCGCCGTGACCGGCGTCGATCGCCACAATCACCGTGTCGTTGCTGGTGGGCACCGCATTGCCCGGACGCGTTGTGGTGTTGGTGTTACTGACCGCCGTCACCTGATTAGCGTTAAACGGGTTAGCCGCCGGACGGCTCGGCGCGGCCGACGCCGTCGACACAGGCGCAGCATGCGCGGCGGGCTGCCGGCCCTGAATGGTGAACACCACGTTATAGCTGCTGCCGTTACGCTGCGTCACCGCGCGGGTTTTGGCCGACTGCGTCAGCTCCAGCACCAGACGAATGCTCTGTTTGTCTTTCGGCGTGCTGGTGCGGATGCGCCTGACGATGTTTTCGCCGCTGAAGTTAAGCGGCAGTCCCTGGATCACGCCGCTCTGCCGGATATCCAGCACCACGCGATCGGGATTGCGCAGCGGGAAAAAACCATACACCGGCTGACCGGCGAAGCTCAGCGTTACCGTCGCCTGGCTGTCGCCGTTCTCTACTTTGATATCGGAAAGGCTGGCCGCCAGCGCCGGGGCCGTTATCAGGCAGAGCGCCAGCAGCAGCGCGCTTTTCATCCTTGCGATCATGCCTGCGCCACCTGCTCTGTCAGGGTTTCGCCCAGCGCGGAGCGCGCCTCGAGCCGCGCCTCGCGCGCGGTGCCGACGTAGCTCAGCGTCAGCGCCAGATCGGGCGGCGGCAGCACGCCAGCGCCCTGCTGCGGCCATTCCACCAGGCAGATGGCGTCGCCGGTGAAGTAGTCGCGGATGCCCATAAACTCCAGCTCTTCCGGATCGGCCAGGCGATAGAGATCGAAGTGATAGAGCGCGCGCTCGCCGAGCTGATACGGCTCGACCAGCGTGTAGGTCGGGCTTTTCACGTTGCCCTGATGGCCAAGCGCCTGCAAAAATCCGCGGCTGAAGGTGGTTTTACCCGCGCCCAGATCGCCATAGAGATAGATTACCGCCGCGCCGGTACAGGCGCGGGCCAGCTGAGCGCCCAGATCGAGGGTCGCCGCCTCATCGGGCAAGGAAATAACACAGGTCTTCATGCTTTATTATTGGGTCATCTCTGGATTAACAAACTGCCACAGCAGCTCGAATAAATCTGTTGCCAACATGCCGCGCGTGCCGCGCCGCGCCGCCACTGCGTCCGCCGCTGCGCCGTGTGCCACGCAGCCTGCGCAGGCCGCGTCAAACAGCGCCAGCTGCTGCCCCATCATCGAGGCGATAATACCACTTAATACGTCGCCCATGCCGCCGGACGCCATACCGGCGTTGCCAACGTCAGCGAAGGCCATCGCGCCCTGTTCGCTGGCGATCAGCGTGCCGGCGCCTTTCAACACCGCCACGCCGCCGTAGCGCGCCGCTAACTTCTGCGCGGCGAGCAGGCGATCGCTCTCGACCTCGCTGGTCTTAATACCCAGCAGTCGCGCCGCCTCGCCGGGATGCGGCGTAATGATGCGATTCTGACGTTTCTGCGCATTGATTGCCAGCAGGTTAAGCGCATCCGCGTCCCAAAGCATCGGCTTTTCGCTGGTGGCAACCGCTTTCAGCGCATTCTGTCCCCACTCGCGCTGGCCCAGACCAGGGCCAATGGCGATCACATCCGCCCACGCCAGGCCGCTCTGCAGCGCGTCGTCCGTCAGCTCGTCCACCATAATTTCCGGGCGCGCCGTCAGAACTGGCGCGATATTATCGCGATGCGTCAGGACGCGCACCAGCCCTGACCCGCTGCGCAGCGCCGCCTCCGCCGTCATGCGTATCGCGCCCGCAGTGCCGGTATCGCCGCCCACCACCAGCAGACGGCCGTGATTGCCTTTGTGCGAGGTCGGCTTGCGCGGCTTCAGCCAGTGCGACAGAAAGGTGGCGTCGAAGCGCGCCATCGGCGCCGCTTCGCCGGCGAGAAAAGCCTCTAAGCCGAGATCGGCATAGCGCAGTTCGCCGATCAGATCGCGCGCTTTGCCGGTGATCTGGCCGGGCTTGAGGGCAATAAAGCTCAGCGTCTGCGTCGCGGCGATCGCCTCGCCCGGCGCGCAGCCGGTGGCCGCCGAAAGTCCCGACGGCATATCAAGCGCCAGCACCGGCGCGTGATGAGCGTTCGCCTGCGCAATCAGCGTGAGGTAAGGTTCGGCGGGCGCGCGGTTGATGCCGGTGCCAAGCAGCGCGTCGACGATCAGATCGACCCGCTCTGGCCAGGCGGCGTCAGGCGCATGGATTTCGCCTCCCGCTTCCAGCCACGCGTCGCGCGCGCGCTGCGCCTCGTCCGGCAGCGGCTTTTCGCCCGTGCACGCCAGCAGCGTCACCGCGCAGCCCGCCGCCTGCGCCAGCCGCGCCGTAACGTAGCCGTCGCCGCCGTTGTTGCCATGGCCACAAAGGATCAGCCAGTTTTGCGCCTGCGGCCACTGCGCGCGCGCGCGTTCAAACGCCGCCTGCCCGGCGCGCTGCATCAGCTCATACAGCGTAACGCCCAGCGCATCGGCGCCGTCGCGCTCCAGCTGGCGCAGGGTCTGCGCAGGCCAGACGGAATATGGTAAACTGCGGCCGTTTGCTTCTGATTCCTGGTTACTCATGTCATACCCTCTCGATCTTCATCAGCTTGCTCAACAGATTAAACAGTGGGGCAAGGATCTCGGCTTTCAGCAGGTCGGCATCACCGACACCGATCTCAGCGCGGAAGAGCCGCGTCTACAGGCGTGGCTGGACAAACAGTATCACGGCGAAATGGAGTGGATGGCGCGTCACGGCATGATGCGCGCGCGTCCGCATGAACTGCTGCCCGGCACGCTGCGCGTCATCAGCGTACGGATGAATTACCTGCCGGCGAAAGCCGCCTTTGCCAGCACGCTGAAAAACCCGCAGCTCGGCTATGTCAGCCGCTACGCGCTGGGACGTGATTACCACAAAGTATTACGCAATCGCCTGAAAAAGCTCGGAGAAATGATTCAGGAGGCGTGCGGCGAGCTGAATTTCCGCCCCTTCGTCGACTCCGCGCCGCTGCTGGAGCGGCCGCTGGCGGCCAAAGCGGGCCTCGGCTGGACCGGCAAACATTCGCTGATCCTCAATCGCGAGGCGGGCTCCTGGTTTTTCCTCGGCGAGCTGCTGATCGATCTGCCGCTGCCGATCGACGCGCCGCAGGAAGAGCAGTGCGGCCGCTGCGTCGCCTGCATGACGATCTGCCCCACCAGCGCCATTGTCGAGCCCTATGTGGTCGATGCGCGCCGCTGCATCTCCTATCTCACCATCGAGCTGGAAGGCGCGATTCCGGAAGCGCTGCGTCCGCTGATGGGCAACCGCATCTACGGCTGCGACGACTGCCAGCTGATCTGCCCGTGGAACCGCTACGGCCAGCTCAGCGACGAGGCGGATTTCTCACCACGCGCCGCGCTGCATGCGCCAGAGCTGATGACGCTGTTCCAGTGGGACGAAAAAACCTTTTTACGCGTGACGGAGGGATCGGCGATACGGCGTATCGGCCATCTGCGCTGGCTGCGCAATATCGCCGTGGCGCTGGGCAATGCGCCCTGGACGGCGGAAATCGTTGAGGTGCTGGTGAAGCGGCTGGGCGAGAACCCGCTGCTTGACGAACATATCGAATGGGCGCTGCGTCAGCAGCATGCTAAGCGGCAGGCGCTGGCGATAGAGGTGCAGCCGGCGCAGCAGAAACGGCTGGTGCGCGCCGTCGAGAAGGGTTTGCCGCGTGATGCATGATTGACCACCACCCGCTGCGTCTGAGTTTTCCACAAGCTGTGCATAAAAATAAAAAGCCGTTGTCATTCAACTGACACAGAGCACACTGCACCCCTGTTTAACAAAATGAAATATTGTCATTACAATAATAATCAATGAGTTAAATCAAGAATGTGTACAAATAAGAATGTGGATAGCGTCAGGCGTAGACAACAAAGTTGTGGATAACTCTGTTTAAAATAGTTTTACAGATCGCGGGAAGCGGCAGCAAACGCGGCTGGCGCGCTGTGGATAACCTGATAAGCGCAGCGTCAGGCAGTGACCGACATCGGCTTGCTCTAAACGTATGATTTTTAGTGATGTAAAATTTGGAGCGGGAAACGAGACTCGAACTCGCGACCCCGACCTTGGCAAGGTCGTGCTCTACCAACTGAGCTATTCCCGCGTAGAGAAGGTACTGCTAACTACATTTTGGAGCGGGAAACGAGACTCGAACTCGCGACCCCGACCTTGGCAAGGTCGTGCTCTACCAACTGAGCTATTCCCGCTTAGAGAAGGTGCTGCTGACTAAATTTTGGAGCGGGAAACGAGACTCGAACTCGCGACCCCGACCTTGGCAAGGTCGTGCTCTACCAACTGAGCTATTCCCGCGCCCTGTACCGCTGCATAAATTCTTCATCGGTACGGGGTGCGCATTATACGAGAAATTATTGCTGCTGCAAGAGTCTGAAAGCAAAATTTTGCGCTTTCGATTCGTTTGCCGATTAAAGCAGCAACCTGCTGTTTTCCTGCGCACCTTTGAGGCTAGAGCTGCAAAAAGTGCTCGCGATAGTATGCCAGCTCGGCGACCGATTCGCGAATATCATCCAGCGCCTGATGCGTGCCCGCCTTTTTAAAGCCTGGCAGAATTGCCGGCTTCCAGCGACGCGCCAGCTCTTTTAAGGTGCTGACGTCGAGATAGCGGTAGTGGAAATAGGCCTCCAGCTCTGGCATGTATTTGAAAAGGAAGCGGCGATCCTGGCCGATGCTGTTGCCACAAATCGGCGAGCTGTTAGCCGGCACCCACTGTTTTAAAAACTCAATCGTCGCCAGTTCGGCGCGGCGATCGTCGAACGCGCTGGCTTTCACGCGCTCCACCAGCCCGCTCGCGGTATGGGTGCGCACGTTCCACTCATCCATCAGCGCCAGCTGCGCGTCGGACTGATGCACCGCCATCACCGGCCCTTCCGCCAGGATATTCAGGTTCGCGTCGGTCACCAGCGTGGCGATCTCGATAATGCGGTCGCGCTCTGGATCCAGTCCGGTCATCTCCAGATCGATCCAGATTAAATTATTTTCATTTCCTGTTGCCATGCTGTTTCCCGCCGTAGCCGTAGTCGTCATCGATAGTCATTAGGGTGTATCATAGACGTTTTGCCCAGCGGGGCGAAATCTGGCAACAGCCTGAGAGGATGCGTGAGCAAAAATAAACTGTCGAAAGGTCAACAACGTCGCGTCAGCGCTAACCACCAGCGTCGTCTTAACCAGCGTGAAGCGCCGGAAGCGGACGACAACCTGTTTGGTGAAGCGGCGGAAGGCGTAGTGATCAGCCGCTTCGGCATGCACGCAGACGTCGAGGATGCCGTGGGTGAGGTGCATCGCTGCAACCTGCGCCGCACCATCCGCTCGCTGGTGACTGGCGATCGCGTGGTATGGCGTCCGGCGCTCGGCGGCGGTAAAGGCATTGTCGAAGCAGTGCACGAGCGCACCAGCGTGCTGACTCGCCCTGACTATTACGATGGCCTGAAGCCTATTGCCGCCAATATCGACCAGATCATTATCGTCTCGGCGATTTTGCCCGAGCTGTCGCTTAATATTATCGACCGCTATCTGGTGGCGAGCGAAGCCCTCGGCATCGAGCCGCTGCTGGTGTTGAACAAAACCGATCTGCTGGATAACGAGGCGCGCGCCTTTGTCGACCAGCAGATGGCGATCTATCGCCGTATCGGCTACCGCGTGCTGATGGTCTCCAGTCATGCCAAAGCGGGCCTGGCGGAGCTGGAAGCCGCCCTGACCGATCGCATCAGCATCTTCGCCGGGCAGTCCGGCGTCGGCAAATCGAGCCTGCTGAACGCCCTGCTCGGCCTTGATGCGGCGGCGGAGACCGCGATTGTCACCAACGACGTCTCTGACGTCTCCGGGCTGGGTCAGCACACCACCACCGCGTCGCGCCTGTATCACTTTCCCCACGGCGGCGATGTGATCGACTCGCCGGGCGTGCGCGAGTTCGGTTTATGGCATCTCGAACCGGAACAAATTACCCGCGGCTTTGTCGAATTCCGTGAGTTTATTGGCAGTTGTAAGTTTCGCGACTGCAAGCACGGCAACGATCCCGGCTGCGCCATTCGCGCCGCCGTCGAGGCGGGCCAGATCGATCGGTCGCGCTTCGACAACTATCACCGCATTCTGGAGAGCATGGCGCAGGTAAAAACGCGCAAAAATTTCTCCTCCAGCGAGTAACCCTCGCTGCTGATTAACGGCATTGACCCTGCATCGCCGCCGTAACGCGCACGATCGCGGGGGAAATTCGCCATCTGGCCGGGGCGCTGATATCATTCGCCCCCTTTTTGACTGACGCGAAACAAAGCCAGGAGGCTACGGTGTTTGATCGTGTAAAACTCGGCCTGAATCATGTACTGCCGAAAAAATGGTTAACGGAACTTGCGGGTTGGGGCGCCAGCCGGCGTGGCGGCTGGTTGACCAAACTGGTGATTGATATCTTCGTCTGGTTCTACAAGGTAGATATGTCGGAAGCGCGTAAGCCCGATACCGGCAGCTATCGCACCTTCAACGACTTCTTCGTCCGTCCGCTGAAGGACGACGCGCGTCCGGTCGATCCCGACGCCAGCCTGATCGTGCTGCCCGCCGACGGTGCCATCAGCCAGCTGGGCCCCATCGAAGGCGACCAGATTTTCCAGGCAAAGGGCCATCACTATACGCTGGACGCGCTGCTGGCCGGTCAGGAAGCGATGGCGGCGCAGTTCCGCGACGGTCATTTCGTTACCACCTATCTGGCACCGCGCGACTACCATCGCGTGCATATGCCGTGCAACGGTATCCTGCGCGAGATGATTTACGTGCCGGGCGATCTCTACTCGGTCAATCCGCTGACGGCGCGCAATATCCCTAACCTGTTCGCGCGCAACGAACGCGTGATCTGCTATTTCGATACCGATATCGGCCCAATGGTGCAGATCCTCGTGGGCGCGACCATCGTCGGCAGTATCGAAACCAGCTGGGCCGGCACTATTACGCCGCCGCGTGAAGGGGTGATCAAACGCTGGCACTATCCGGCCGCCGATGATGAAGGCGCGATCGTGCTGCTGAAAGGCCAGGAGATGGGGCGCTTCAAGCTGGGCTCCACCGTCATCAATCTGTTCGCGCCGGGACGCGTCAAGCTGGCGGAGAGTCTGGAAGCCGAAAGCAAAACCCGCCTGGGCCAGCCGCTGGCCATCGCGCTGCCGCAGACCGCCCCCGTCGACGTTATCGCCGACTAACCGCTGAGAGTGTTTTTGCTGTGCGATCGTTTCTCATCCTGCTGCTGAGCCTCTGGCTCAGCACCTCCGCGCTGGCGGCCACCGTGCCGGACGCCAGCCAACTTAAACAGGCGCTGGACGAGGCGAAGGCGGCAAAAAGCTCTCCCGCGCAGGCGGAGCAGGTGCAGTCTCTTGAGGCTGCCCTCAACACCCTTTCCGAACGCGATGCGTCGCTGGAGCGCGCAAAGCAGTATCAGCAGGTTATCGACGACTTCCCCCGTCTGGCGCGCGAGCTGCGCCAGCAAATCGCCTCGCTGGACGACAGCAGCAAAAGCGTGCGCAGCACGCTGAGCAGCGCCCAGCTCGATCAGGAGATCCTGCAGGTCAGCAGCCAGCTGCTGGAAGAGGGACGTCAGGCGCAGCAGGAGCAGGATCGCGCCCGCGAGATCAGCGACTCGCTGTCGCAGCTGCCGCAGCAGCAGACCGACGCGCGGCGGGCGATGAACGAAAGCGACCGCCGGCTGCAGGGCGGATCCGCCGCCTCGCCGCAGGCGCAGACGCAGCTGTGGGCGGCCCAGGCGGAAAACGCGCTGAACAAAGCGCGCGTGGACGAGCTGGAGCTGGCGCAGCTCTCCGCCAACAACCGCCAGGAGCTGGCGCGCATGCGCGCCGACCTCCATCAGCGCAAAGCGGCGCAGCTCGACAACTATCTGCAGGCGCTGCGCAACCAGCTTAACGAACAGCGTCAGCGCGAGGCGGAGCTGGCGCTGGCGCGCACCGAACAGCTGGCGGAAAACAGTGGCGATCTGCCGCCCGCCATCAGCGATCAGTTTCGCGTCAACCGCGACCTTTCCGGCGCGCTGAACCAGCAGGCGCAGCGTATGGATCTGGTGGCGTCGCAGCAGCGGCTGGCGACCAATCAGATTATCCAGGTGCGTCAGGCGCTGGGCACGCTGCGCGAACAGTCGCAGTGGCTCGGCGCGTCGAATCTGCTGGGCGAAGCGCTGCGCGCGCAGGTGGCGCGACTGCCCGATATGCCTAAATCGCAGCAGATCGACAACGAGATGGCGCAGCTGCGCGTGCAGCGCCTGCGCTACGAAGATTTATTGCAGCAGCAGGAGTCGCTGCGCAAGGCGCATCAGGCCGACGGGCAGCCCTTTACCACCGAGCAGCGCCGTATTCTGGATGCGCAGCTGAAAACCCAGCGCGAGCTGCTCAACTCGCTGATTTCCGGCTGCGACACGCTGATTCTGGAGATCACCAAGCTCAAGGTCGCCAATACCCAGCTGCAGGATGCGCTGACCGACGTCAAGGACGCGACCCACCGCTATCTGTTCTGGACCGCGGATATCAGCCCCATCGGCCTGAACTATCCGGTGGAAGTGGCGCGCGATCTGACGCGCCTGCTGTCGCTCGACACCCTGGGCCAGCTGGGCAAAGCGCTGGCGATGATGGTTACCAGCCGCGAGACCGTTTTGCCGCTGATCGGCGCGGTGCTGCTGGTCGGCTTCAGCATCAGAACGCGTCGCCACTTTAACGCCTTCCTCGCGCGTTCGGCGAGCAAGGTCGGCAAAGTGACTCAGGATCGCTTCCGCCTGACGCTGCGCACCGTTTTCTGGTCGATTCTGGTGGCGCTGCCGCTGCCGGTGCTGTGGGCCGCGCTCGGCTACGGCCTGCAGCACGCCTGGCCCTACCCTGTCGCGGTAGCGTTCGGCGACGGCATCACGGCGACGCTGCCGCTGCTGTGGGCCTTTATGATCAGCGCCGCCTTCGCGCGCCCTAACGGCCTGTTCGTGGTCCATTTCCGCTGGCCGCAAACCCGCGTCGCGCGCGCAACCCGCTATTACTCGCTGACCATCGGCCTGATTGTGCCGCTGATTATGCTGCTGATCGCCTTCGCCAATATGGAAGATCGTCAGTTTTCCGCTTCGCTCGGCCGGCTCTGCTTTATCCTGATCTGCGGCGCGCTGTCGATCGTCACGGTGAGCCTGAAGCGCGCCGGCATCCCGCTCTATCTGGATAAAGAGGGCAACGGCGATAATCTGGTGAACCGCGTGCTGTGGAACCTGATGATCGCCATTCCGCTGGCGGCCGCCCTCGCCTCAATGATCGGCTATCTGGCCACCGCGCAGGCGCTGCTGGCGCGTCTGGAAACCTCCGTCGCCATCTGGTTCCTGCTGCTGGTGATTTACCACATCATCCGCCGCTGGATGCTGATCCAGCGGCGTCGCATCGCCTTCGACCGCGCGCGTCAGCGCCGCGCCGATATGCTGGCGAACCGCGCGCGTCATGAAGAGGAGAAAGACGCCGCGGCGCAAAACGTCGACGTGGTGGATGTCGATGAGCCGATTATCGATCTCGACGCCATCAGCGCCCAGTCGCTGCGGCTGGTGCGCTCTATTCTGACGCTGATCGCGCTGGTGTCGGTGATTGTGCTCTGGTCAGAGATCCACTCCGCGTTCGGCTTTCTGGAAAACATTCGCCTGTGGGACGTCAGCACCACGGTGCAGGGCGTCGAAAGCATCCAGCCGATTACGCTGGGCTCGGTGTTGATTGCGATTCTGGTGCTGATTATCACCACCCAGCTGGTGCGCAATATGCCCGCGCTACTGGAGCTGGCGCTGCTGCAGCATCTTAATCTGACGCCCGGCACCGGCTACGCCATCACCACCCTGACCAAGTATGTGCTGATGCTGATCGGCGGTTTAATAGGCTTCTCGATGATCGGCATCGAGTGGTCGAAACTGCAGTGGCTGGTCGCCGCGCTCGGTGTGGGACTCGGTTTCGGCCTGCAGGAGATTTTCGCTAACTTTATCTCCGGCCTGATTATCCTGTTTGAAAAACCGATCCGCATCGGCGATACCGTGACCATTCGCGATCTTACCGGCAGCATCACCCGCATCAACACGCGTGCCACCACCATTATCGACTGGGATCGCAAAGAGATTATCGTGCCCAACAAGGCCTTTATCACCGAGCAGTTCGTTAACTGGTCGCTCTCCGATTCGGTGACGCGCGTGGTGCTGACCATTCCTGCGCCCGCCCATGTAGACAGCGAACAGGTGACCACGGTGCTGAAGCAGGCGTGCGACCGCTGCAGCTACGTGCTGGAGGTGCCGGCGCCGGATGTCTTCCTCGTCGATCTACAACAGGGGATTCAGCTGTTTGAGCTGCGTATTCACGCGGCCGAGATGGGGCATCGCATGCCGCTGCGCCACGAGCTGCACCAGCTGATCCTGAAAGGCTTCGCCGAGCACGGCATTGAAATGCCCTTCCCGCCGTTCCAAGTGCGCATGGAGACGCTGGGCAAAAAGACGCCTGCCAGCAACGGCACGCCGCCAACGCGCACTTTTAAGTCTGGCGGCCTTTAGACCAGGCAGCCGTGATACGAAGCGAGGCCCGTCAAGACGGGCCTCGTTAACACAGGGAACAGACTGCACTCGCACGCTTACTGCTTCACAAATTCCTCGCCCTGGGCGATATCTTTTTTCAGCGTTTCCAGCATAGCGTTCAGCGCCTGCTGCTCAAACGCGCTGAGCGTGCCGACAGGACGCCGCTCCACTACGCCACCTTTACCCAGCAGCAGCGGCTGCGAGAAGAAACGGGCATATTCGCCGTCGCCTTCTACGTAGGCGCACTCCACGACGTTCGCCTCGCCCTTCAGGGCGCGCACCAGCGCCAGGCCGAAACGCGCCGCCGCCTGACCCATTGATAAGGTTGCCGAGCCGCCGCCCGCTTTGGCCTCGACCACTTCGGTGCCCGCGTTCTGAATGCGTTTTGTCAGGCTGGCGACCTCTTCGTCGCTAAAGCTCACCCCTTTCACCTGCGACAGCAGAGGCAGAATGGTGACGCCGGAGTGGCCGCCGATGACCGGCACCTCGACCTCATTCGGCTGCTTGCCTTTCAGCTCGGCAACAAAGGTATTGGCACGAATGATATCCAGCGTGGTGACGCCGAACAGACGATTCTTGTCATAGACGCCATGCTTTTTCAGCACCTCGGCGGCAATCGCCACGGTGGTGTTGACCGGATTGGTGATGACGCCGATAAGCGCTTTGGGCGCGGTTTGCGCCACCTGCTCGATAAGATTGCGCACAATCCCGGCGTTGACGTTAAACAGATCGGCGCGATCCATTCCCGGTTTGCGCGCCACGCCCGCCGAGATCAGGATCACTTCCGCGCCCTGCAGCGCAGGCGTCGCGTCTTCGCCGCTAAAGCCCTGGATCTTGACTGCCGTGGGAATATGGCTGAGATCGACCGCCACGCCAGGCGTCACCGGCGCGATATCATAGAGTGAGAGTTCGGAACCCGCAGGAAGCTGGGTTTTTAACAGAAGGGCGAGCGCCTGACCAATTCCGCCAGCGGCGCCAAGAACGGCAACTTTCATTCTGTACTCCTTATTAAGGTGGGGCAGAGTAGAGCCGAATTTCCATCTGTGTCCAGACCTGAATCAACTTCTCAGACGATGACAAACCCACTGTCTATTATGCGTGCAGCAGCACTTAATCTTATGGGTTGCTACTTTGTCAGCACAACGCGCCTGAATGACCGACAACGATGCCAATGGCAGATAGAGCACGGCCGCGATAGCTATCCATTGTGACACCTCAATTGTATAACAATTCTGCAACCTTCGCGTAGCCAGCCGCGCGCCGTTTTTGGTCTGTGCAGAAAACTTTGTTATCATTGGCGCCCGCACCGCGCGGCGCCTGCCTGTTTTACCAGCGAATTGCATAAAAATTCATTCATATGCATAATAATGTATCTGCCGTCGGCGGGCGTTCGGCATTTTTTCTCTACTGGTAGCTTATGCGAAACCCATCTAAACAAGACGAATTGATCAAAGCGTTTAAAGCCTTATTAAAACAAGAGAAATTTAGTTCTCAGGGCGAGATTGTGCAGGCGCTGCAGGATGAAGGCTTCGAGAATATCAACCAGTCAAAGGTTTCTCGTATGCTGACCAAGTTCGGTGCCGTCCGCACGCGCAACGCCAAAATGGAGATGGTTTACTGTCTGCCTGCAGAACTGGGCGTGCCGACCACCACCAGCCCGCTGAAAAACCTGGTGCTGGATATCGACTACAATGACGCGCTGGTGGTGATCCATACCAGCCCCGGCGCCGCGCAGCTGATCGCCCGCCTGCTCGATTCGCTGGGTAAAGCGGAAGGCATCCTCGGCACTATCGCCGGCGACGATACTATTTTTATCACCCCTGCCCGCGCCTTTACCGTGCGACAGCTGCATGACGCTATTCTGATGCTGTTCGAACAAGAGCTGTAAACCGCTCGCCGACCGGCAACGCCTTTGCCGGTCGCATTCTGCCCGGCCTGTTCCTTCTCTCCCTCTGCTTTTTCAACCCGTTAGCTTATGCGCTTTACCGCTTAGCGGCTGCGCTGCTTTGGTCATACCTTTTGGCCTGCTTAACCTTTCGCGCTATTTTACGCTGCTTTACACTACGCAATTAGCGACAATACCCAGATCTAAATCAATAACCAGCCACATTCACCGCAATGTTTCGCACAAAAAGATAAAGTGAAATATCCCCTTGTTTTTGCAAGTGTTTAACCGGAAAAGGTCGTTTTTTATCCATTTTTTATAACTATAAAGAATAAAAATGAAGCATAAGGATAAAGAATAACAACAAAACATTATTAGGCAGGTATTAATTTCACACGTTATTAGTTCTATACTTCTTTTCGTGATGCAAATCACACCAAACAAAAAGACAAAAACAGACGACGAGGAAATAAACATGAAAGTTAAAACTACTATCGCAACCCTGAGCATTCTATCTGCCCTGTCATTCGGTGCTTTTGCAGCAGAATCCATTAACGCTCAGCAGGCGCAAAATCTGCAGTCTATCGGCTCAGTAAGCGTAAGCGGCGTGGCGGGTTCTCCGATGCAAATTAAAGAAGAACTGAACGCAAAAGCAGAGCAGCAAGGCGCCAGCGCCTATCGCGTGATCGAGGCCTATAACAACGGCAACTACCACGCCACTGCCGAGCTTTATAAATAAGTTCGCACCAACCGATATCGTCCCGGCGACCTCTTTGAAGCGCTACTTGCGCATCGGGTTGCCTGACTTATGAATTCAGGAGAGTAGACCATGAAAACCAAATCACTTATCGCTATCGCCGCGCTGACTTCCGCCCTGTCCTTTGGCGCCAGCGCAGCCAGTTTGGTATCAAATCAGCAGGCTGAAACCCTGCAGCCGCTGAACCAGACCATCAGCATCAGCGGTCATGACGGCGACCAGACCAATATTCGTCAGGCGCTTTCTCAAAAAGCCGACGCGCAGGGCGCTAGCCACTATCGCATCATTGAGAACAACCAGGACGATACCTTCCACGTCACGGCTGAGCTGTATAAATAATTAACCGATTGGGCGCCCGTGCGACGCCTGAAAATATCGACGACCCGCATCGATTATCGCTAACCGCAGGTTGTTGATTGTAATGAGGAGACGAACAATGAAAATCAAAGCAACCATCGCAACCGTTAGCCTGCTTTCCGTAATCGCATTTGGCGCTCAGGCAGCGCAGCTGGTTACCGGCGATCAGGCGCAAAACATGCAACCTGCAGGTACAGTCACCATTAGTGGTACGGCGGGCGCGCCGATGGACTATCGCGCGCAGCTTTCTCAGAAAGCGGATGAGCAAGGCGCCAGCGCCTATAAAGTGATCGAAGCGCGCACCGGCGACAACTATCACTTCACGGCTGAACTCTACAAGTAATTCCTCGTCAACTACTGACGAACCCCTTGGCCCCGCTTGTCGGGGCCCTTTTTGCGGGGGTTACCTGATATTAAAGCGGAGCTGGCCCTCCAGCTCCTCTTCCGCTTCATCAAACAGCAGGATCAGCGCGCCGTAGCGCCGCTTTTGACCCTTCCCCAGATTGATAAATTCAACCTCCAGCGGCATCGGCAGCTCCTCGCCCAGGATCGCCTCCCATAACGCATCCAGATCGCAAATCCGGCCCGGTGCCAGATCGAAACGTTCGCTGAACTGGCGAAAAAAATGGGCCTGGTCAACGATCTCATTGAAGTCGAAACGCTCGCTTTTCATCCTCAGGGCTCCTGTTCTTCTTCACAGGACAGCAGAGTGCCGTCCGCGTGTTAATTCTCGCTCAGGCCGCCGATATGCAGCGCTTTGACTTCCAGATACTCCTCCAGACCGAGCACAGAGCCCTCGCGGCCCAGCCCTGACTCTTTCACGCCGCCAAACGGCGCCAGCTCGGTCGATACCGCGCACTCGTTGATGCCGATCATGCCGCTTTCCAGCGCGGCGGAGACGCGAAACACGCGCTGCAGGTTTTGCGTGTAGAAATAGGCCGCCAGCCCGAATTCCGTCTGGTTGGCGCGGCGAATGACGTCAGCCTCCTCGCTGAAGCGGAAACAGGCGGCGACCGGGCCAAAGGTCTCTTCCTGCGCCAGCTTCATCTCTTCATGCGCCTCGGCAATCACCGTCGGCTGCCAGAAGTTGCCACCCAGCGCATGCCGCTCGCCGCCCGTGACGATGCGTCCGCCTTTCGCCTGTGCGTCTTTCACATGCTCTTCCACTTTATCCACCGCAGCGGCCTCAATCAGCGGCCCGACCACCACGCCCTCGTCGACGCCGTTGCCGACCTTGAGCTTTTTCACCTCTTCAGCCAGCTGACTGACGAAGCGATCGTAGACGGCGTCGTGGATATAGAAACGGTTGACGCTGACGCAGACCTGGCCGGCGTTGCGGAACTTATTGGCGATAGCGCCTTTCACCGCCGCATCGATATCCGCATCCTCAAACACGATATAGGGCGCGTTGCCGCCCAGCTCCATCGACACCTTTTTCAGGGTGTCGGCGGCGTTGCGCACCAGGGTTTTGCCCACCTGTGTCGATCCGGTAAAGGAAATTTTACGCACCGCCTTGCTGGCCATAATCGCATCGCTGATGGCGTGCGTATCGCCCGCCACTGCGTTAAGCACGCCGTCCGGCACGCCCGCTTTTTTCGCCAGCGCCAGCAGCGCAAAGGCGCTGAGCGGCGTGTTGTTCGCCGGTTTGATAATACCGGTGCAGCCCGCCGCCAGCGCCGGACCCAGCTTGCGCGTCAGCATCGCCATCGGGAAGTTCCACGGCGTGATGGCCGCCACTACGCCGATCGGCTCGCGCGTCGCCAGAATGCGCGAACCGGGTTTGGCCGGCGGAATAATTTCGCCGTTGGCCCGCTTCGCCTGTTCCGCAAACCACTGAATAAAGCTGGCGGCATATTCCACCTCGCCTTCCGCTTCCTTCACGGGTTTGCCCTGCTCGGCGGTCATCAGCTGCGCCAGCCAGGCTTTGTGTTCGATGATAAGCTGATACCAGCGATAAAGGATTTCCGAGCGCGCTTTGGCGGTCTGCGCGCGCCAGGCGGGAAAGGCGCGTTCGGCGGCGGCGATCGCCTGCTCGGTTTCCGCCTTGCCGGCTTTCGCCACGGCGGCCAGCACCTCGCCCGTTGCCGGGTTCAGCACATCGAAAGTGGCGGCGGCGCGGCGCCACTCGCCGTTGACCAGATAGCCGGTCTGAAACAGTTCGCTGTCGTGTAGGGGGGTCGTCATCGCTTCGCTCCTGTCATTTTCTTTTCCTGTGAGAAAAGTATAGATGGCAAAAGCGAGCCACTCAGGGAAGGCGTGGCATTGAGCAGGCCGCTACGCAAGGCAGCGGCGAGATTCAGATTTGGATCAGGGTGTTCTGGTATTTACTCAGCATATCGGCCAGCCGTTTTACCGGCTCGGTCACGCTGAGCGGCGCCTCGTACTGCACCAGTTTCTGCTGATAGATCTCGAACTCCGCCAGCAGCTGTTCAAAGTAGCGGCGGCGCTTTTCATCGCTGCGCGCGGAGATAATATGATCCGCCGTGGCGCGCAGCTGGCGGTGAAAAGCGGAGAGATCGGCATTCACCGGCACGTCCGCATTGCGCAGCCGCTGGTGGCCGATAATCAGGGTCAGCGCGATGCGATATTTGTCGAGATCGCCGGGGAACAGGTTCAGCAGCATAAACAGCTGCTGGTAGAGCGCCGGAAGATGATTCTCGCGACGGCGCGCCTGGTTGGTGGTCATGGCGGAAACGGCCGCATACATAAAGCGGTTCAGCAGTTTACGTCCGGTGCGCGCCTTCGATTTGTCGCGGATCAGCAGGATCACCATCATTGCCACGAAACAGCCGATCACCTGCCCCAGCACGTTGTCGAGGAAGACGTTGAACTCGAACTTCATCGGGTTATCCAGCACCAGCACGTTAATGGTGCCGATAAGCGCACCGAGCGTGCCGAGCTGACGCCGCTGCACAAAGATGCCGCCGACAAAGCCGAGCAGGCCGATGGCGATGCAGAGCAGCAGCGCGCTCTGCTGCGTGTTGGGCAGCACATACATAAAGTAGAGCGCGCCGAGCGGCACCGCGACGGTCATGCCGTAGAGGAAATCTTTTGCCATCAGCAGCGGATTCGGCACGCGCATCGCCAGCGCGGTGATCACCGCCAGCATTACCATGCAGCCGCTGCCGGAAGTCCAGCCGGTATAGAGCCAGAACAGCGAGCCGAGCGCGGTGGCGGCAAAGGTGCGAATACCGTTAATCATCGCGTGGTGCGTTTCCGCAGAGCGCGCCTGAATAACCACTTCGCGCTCAAGGATGCCCTCTTCCAGCGTGGTGATGCGGCTGTTGCTTTTAATGCCTTTCAGCAGCAGCAAATATTCGGTCGCCGCGCCCACCCAGCTGGCGAGCGTCACCGGCGCTTTGCCGTCGCTGCTGGCGCCGATCACCCGGCGCATTACCTTCATGCGTCGATGCACGTCGGCGACGGTTTCTACCTCTTTTTCCACCAGCAGACGATACTGCGGCGCGATATATTCCGGGCGCGAGTTCTGGATTAAGAAGGTTTCCGCCGCCTGAGTGATCATGGTCAGCGACAGAGTATTGAGCATCTGCAGACGACGGTTGGCGTTTTGCCAGCGCGACGACTCCATCATCAGCTGGCCGCGCATGGTGCCGAGCGCTGTGGTGCGGCGCACCAGCGCACTCCAGGCTTTGTCCACTTCCTCTTTATCTTCATGCGCCACGCAGAGCTGCAGCAGCCGATAGTGCGCCACCAGCAGCGCATCAACCTCGCTGTCGATCACTTTTTTAATCGAGCGCGGCGAGAAGATCATATCCGCCAGAATGGCGCAGAGAATACCGAGCACGATTTCGCTGCAGCGCTCTACCGCAAACTGCGGCGCCAGCGTCAGCCCGCCGCTGGCGTCGGCGGTCACCACGATAATCAGCGCGGTATAGCCCGCCAGGCCGAGCGCGTAGGAATTTTCGACTTTGATCAGCGACGAGAGCCAGACGCAGACGCCGGCCCAGATGCAGCAGAGCAGCAGCATCACCACCGGTGCGCGCACCGTGGCGATCATAATGGTCAGCGCGGCGATACAGCCGATAAAAGTGCCGATAATGCGCAGAATGCCGCGATAGCGCAGCGCCCCAGAGTAGGGATCGCCGCCGGCGACGAAGGCGGTGCCGCCGGCGACGATGCCGGCGGTCATTACCGCCCAGCGCGGCGTTTCAAGGTTGAGGTGAAAGCCGATCATCAGCGCCGCCACCAGCGCGAAGGTCAGCTTGACCGGGAAACGCAGGAACTCGATCATATCGCCCCGCTTAACCAAACTCACGCAGGCGATTAAAGAGACGCGTCATCGGCGACACCTGAGTGTCGGCGCGATCGTTCTGGCCGGTGATCACCACGGTTGCGGTGGTGCCCGCCGGGAAGCGATTGCCAGGCTGCTGATCGAGGCGAATGCGCACCGGCACGCGCTGCGCCAGACGCACCCACTCCAGGTTCGAGTCCACGGTGGCCATGCCTTTGCTGTCAACCGAACTGCTGCTGTTGGTGACGCCCGCCGCCACGCTGTCGACGGTGCCGCGCAGCACCACGTTGCTGCCGAGCGGCGTCACTTCCGCGCGGAAGCCCGGCTCGACGCCGTGCAGCTTGGTCTCTTCCAGATAGGCCAGCACGTAGAAAGAGTGCTGCTGCACCAGCGCCACCGCCACCGAGCCGCGGGTGATGAACTCGCCCTGATAGACGTTGAGGTTAGTGACCCAGCCGTCGGACGGCGCGGTAATAGCGGTGCGATCCAGGTCGATCTTCGCCAGATCGCGGGTGGCGATCGATTTCGCCAGCTGATGTTCGCTGGTTTGCAGATCGTTATTCGCCTGATCGATCGCCTCGCGCGACATCGCCGAGGTGCCCAGCTGATTGCGACGCGCCGCCTCGCGGCGTTTTTCGCTCACCAGCGCCTGATAGTACTCGACGTCCGCCTGCGCCTGATCCAGCGCTTTCTGGTAGCGCGGGCGATCGACGACAAACAGCGTGTCGCCTTTTTTCACCAGCTGGTTGTCATGCACCGGCACCTCGGTAATCAGCCCCGTCACATCCGGCGAAATCGCCACGACATCCGCCGCGAATTTGGCGTCGCGCGTCCACGGCGACTCGGTGTAAAACACCCAGGCGCGAAAGATAATAACTACAGCGATGATGACCAGCAGGATAGTAATCGCGTATCGCGCGATTTTTCTTATTAGCGATTTCACTTAAACCTCAGACGAATAGACGGGATACCAGGTAAAACACACAGCAGTAGAGCGCCGTGTTAAAAAGCGCCGGATGCCAGACGAGATCGTATATCCCGCTCGGCGTCAGCAGACGTTTCACCAACCAGAACAGCATTAGCGAGACGATTAATTCAACGAAGATGGGCGGGAACGAGAGCCCAAACACGACAAAAACCGGAAGCACACTCATCAGGGATCCTTAGTTCGACCTTGCCGGGATGATCCTTAGCCTGCCCGGCCGCAAGCCGCGACGGGTTGATGAGGACGGATGACAACATCCGAACCATTGCTGAGTAAATAATAGCGTATCATCGGGCAGCAGCAGGCGTTTTGCCGCAGGTCGGTTTGACCTTTCGTGGACAAAAGCGGATCACCGGGAGATACCCCGGCGCGCATATAGTAACGCGCCTGACTATACGTTTTCTACAGATTGTGAACTAAATCACTTTTTAGCCAGAGTAAACAATGGAACGACTGAAAGGCATGTCCATTTTCGCCAAAGTGGTTGAATTAGGCTCTTTTACCGCCGCTGCGCGCCAGCTCCACCTTAGCGTTTCGTCTATCAGTCAGATTGTGGCGAAACTGGAAGATGAGCTACAGGTGAAGCTGCTGAACCGCAGCACCCGCAGCCTCGGCCTGACCGAGGCGGGAAAAATCTACTATCAGGGCTGCCGCCGCATGCTGGCGGAAGCCACCCAGGTGCACGAACAGCTCTATGCGTTTAACAACACGCCGATCGGCACGCTGCGCATCGGCAGCTCCTCCACCATGGCGCAAAACGTTCTCGCCGAGATGACCAGCAATATGCTGCGCGAATATCCCGGTCTGAGCGTCAATCTGGTGGCGGGCATCCCGGCGCCCGATTTGATCGCTGACGGGCTGGATCTGGTGATCCGCGTCGGCGCGCTGAAAGATTCCAGCCTTTTTTCGCGTCGCCTCGGCGCGATGCCGATGGTGGTGTGCGCGGCGAAAAGCTATCTGCAGCAGCACGGCGCGCCGGAGAAACCGGCTGACGTCGATAATTTCGCCTGGCTGGAATATAGCGTGCGTCCCGATAACAACTTCGAGCTGATCGCGCCTGAAGGGCTGGTGTCGCGGCTGTCACCGCAGGGACGCTTCGTCACCAACGACTCGCTGACGCTGATCCGCTGGCTGAAGGCGGGCAACGGCATCGCCTATGTGCCGATGATGTGGGTGATAGAGGAGATTAACGCAGGCGAGATCGATATTCTTTTTCCGCAGTATCAGTCCGATCCGCGCCCGGTCTATGCGCTCTATACCGAGAAAGATAAGCTGCCGCTGAAGGTGCAGGTCTGTATCGACTACCTGACGGGCTATTTTCAGCAGGTGGCGGCGCAGTATCAGCAGCACCGCGCCAGCTAACAGCCCGCCAGAAGGCGGGCTGTTAGTGATATTAGGCGGTGCCGCCGATGGTGAGCTTATCCAGCTTCAGCGTCGGCTGGCCGACGCCGACCGGCACGCTCTGCCCCTCTTTGCCGCACACGCCGACGCCTTTATCCAGCGCCAGATCGTTGCCGACCATCGAGATCTGCTGCATCGCCTCGATGCCGGAGCCGATCAGCGTGGCGCCTTTCACCGGCTTCGTTACCTTGCCGTTTTCAATCAGATAGGCTTCTGAGGTAGAGAAGACAAACTTGCCGGAGGTGATATCCACCTGGCCGCCGCCGAAGTTTGGCGCATAGAGGCCATATTCGACGCTTTCGATAATTTCCTGCGGCGTCGATTTGCCCGCCAGCATATAGGTGTTGGTCATACGCGGCATCGGCAGATGCGCATAGGACTCGCGGCGGCCGTTGCCGGTCGGCGCCACGCCCATCAGGCGCGCGTTAAGCTTGTCCTGCATATAGTTTTTCAGCACGCCGTTTTCGATCAGCACGTTGTACTGGCCCGGCACGCCTTCGTCATCCACTGCCAGCGAGCCGCGCAGCCCTTCGATAGTGCCGTCATCCACCACGGTGCAGAGTTCCGACGCCACCAGCTGACCCATTTTGCCGCTGAACACCGAGGTTTCGCGACGGTTGAAGTCACCTTCCAGACCATGACCGACCGCTTCATGCAGCAGCACGCCCGGCCAGCCTGCGCCCAGCACCACCGGCAGCGTGCCGGCCGGCGCGGCGACGGCGGAGAGATTAACCAGCGCCATGCGCACCGCCTCTTTCGCCCAGGCGTCGGCGCGTACTTCGCCGTTTTCATCGGCGAGGAAGAATTCGTAGCCGACGCGCGCGCCGCCGCCGCTGGCGCCGCGCTCGCGTTTGCCCTGATCTTCAACCAGCACGCTGACGGAGAGGCGCACCAGCGGACGGATGTCCGCCGCCAGCGTGCCGTCGGTGGCGGCCACCAGCACCTGCTCATAGACGCCGCTCAGACTGGCGTTCACCTCCTGCACGCGCGCGTCGGCGGCGCGCGCCACTTTGTCTACGCGCTGCAGCAGGGCGATTTTATCTTCGCGCGTCAGGCTGTCGAGCGGGTTAATCGGCTGATAGAGCGCGCGATGCATCACGTTTGAAAGCGTATGCGCCTTGCCGTTGCCCTGTTCGCGCACGATGCTGCGCGCCGCTTCCGCCGACTGACGCAGCGCGTTCAGGGTGATCTGGTCGGCATAGGCGAAGCCGGTTTTCTCGCCGCTGACGGCGCGCACGCCGACGCCCTGGTCGATATGCCAGGAGCCGTCTTTAATGATCTTGTCTTCCAGCACCCAGGATTCATGGAAGCTGGACTGAAAATAGAGATCGGCATAATCCAGACGACGTTCTGAAAGCTGCCCTAACAGGGAAAACAGGTCCTGCTGATTAATATTGTTAGCAGTTAGCAACTGCTCACTTACCAGGTTCAGAGTCATCGTATCTCGCTCGTTTTATGCTCGGATAATGAGGGTGTGACACTCATTCTGCGCCAGCGCCGTCTGGCGCTGCGCGGATAAAGTCAGATTTTACTAGCCTGCGGCAATTCCCCGACGGCGTCAAATTCACTTCTTCTCTTCTTCGCGCGGTTTGCGCAGCACTTCGTTGATTTGCGGCTTATCCAGCGGGCCGTCGATGTGATAACGCAGCAGCGAGATTTTATTCCATAGCGGGCCCAGCACCTTGCTGGCGGCGAAAACCGCCGCGCCGACCACCGGGTTGATGACAAAGGCGGTCGCGACGCCGACAGAGGCGGAGATCTCCGGCGCCACCACCGCTTCCATATCGATATTGCGCTTCACTAAATCGACTTTCCCCTGCATGGCGATATCCGCTTCCAGCCCGTCCACCAGCAGGTTATCGGTGCGCATCACGCCGTTTTCAATCCATGCGGTGCCGTTGATCGAGTCAAAATAGAAACCGTCGTTGTTAAAGGTATCGCTAAAATCGAAACGCAGCTTGCGCAGCAGCGCGTCAAAGCTCATCAGACGCAGCAGCTGTCCCGCCGCGCCCGTATTTACGTCGGCGATTTGCCCCTTGCCGAAATGGGTTTTAAGCGTGCCGCTCAGCGTCTCTTCCGAGGGCTGCCACGGCGCCGAGCGCCAGTGGAGATCGTAATCGACCTTAAAAGAGGCGTCGCGCAGCGGCGTATTGACGCCAAACCAGTTGGTGGCGTTATTAATATTGCTGCCGCTCAGCGTGCCCTTCAGCGAGGTGCGCGGCGCGTTGGCGCGATTGACCCACTCGCCGGAGACGTTAAGACGCGAGCTGCCGGTATCCACCACGCCGTTAGTGAGTGCTAACGTATCGCCTTTCGGCACCACCTGCGCCTGAATGCGGCCGAACTTCTGCCCGCGCAGCCAGCACTCGGCGCAGCTCAGCTGCAGCGCCGGCCAGCGGCTGAAGTCGATGTGGCTCGCCTGCTGCTGCTGTCGCGCCGCGTTATCGCCGCCGCCGCTCTGCCATTCCGGATTGTAGTAAAGATAGTCGAGCGCCACGCGCCATGCCGCGCTTTGCGCCGTCTCCAGCGTGCCGCGAATTTCTCGTCCCGTGACGCTGACGCGGCTTTTGCCGTTAACGCCCTGCTCCAGCGTGGCGTCAACGTCGTGCCACTGCTGGCCCGCCAGCGTCACCGCCGGGCTGCGCAGGGTCACATCGCCGGGCAGCGCAACGCCACCCAACTCGCCTCCGCCGCGCGCGTCAGAGGCGCCGCCCGCAGCCATCAGTCCAGCCCAGGCTTCGCCGTCCAGCGGAGGCAGATTAAGCACCATGCCGGCGCGATCCGGCAGGGCGGGCTTGCTGTGCGCCTCGTTCAGCCAGATACCGCGCTCGACGCGCAGCTGCGGCTCCAGCAGCCAGCGGCTGTTGAAGCGATGGCGGTTCGCCACGCTGCCGCTCAGCTCGAACTGCTTCAGGTCGCCGCTGGCGTTTACCGCGATGGGCATCGCGTCGCCGCTTGCCTTAGCGAGCGGGGCCGGTAAGCGACTGCTTACTTCTTTCGCATCCCCTTTCAGGCTGACGTCGTAGCGCGCCCCGCCCTGATGCGGCAGCGTAATGTTCACATCGCCCTGCCACGGCAGATGTCCGCCTAGCTGGCTGGCGACCGGCGCCGGCAGCGGCGACAGTTTCGCCGGCTGCCAGTCGCCGTCGAGTTTGACGTTAACGCCGAACTCCTGCGGATTCTCTTTGGTGCTAAAGCTGACGTTAACCGGCTGGCCGAACCAGTTCGCCTGCAGTCTGTCGCTGTCGAGATTGCCGTTGTTGAAGCGGAAACGGCCGCTCAGGTGATCTAAGGTGGTGTTGAGCGGCTTGATATGCAGCGCGTTGTTGTGCAGATCGACGTTGCCGCTGGCGTGCACCTGCTCGCCGTCGAGGGGAATATCGAGCTTCAGATGCCCCTGGGTTTTCCCTTTGATCTCCAGCTGCTCCAGCGCCGCGCCCAGCGAGGCCTTCAGCGGCGTATCCTGAAAATAGCGTGCGATTTGATCGCCTTCGCCGCTGATATCGCCGTCGATCAGCAGTTTCTCTTTCAGGTAGTCCGGAATGGCCGCGCTGAAATGGCCGACGTCCACCTCGCCCAGCCTGAAGCGCGGCGCCGTCATCCACAGCCCGTCGTTGATGAAGTTGAGATCGATATCGAGCTGAGAAACGTCGGGCCAGTTGGGCTGGAAGGCGTAGGTCGCCTGCCGCAGCGGCACCCAGACCTGAAACATGCCGTCGTTATGACGGAACGGGAACAGCGTCGGATTGCCCGCGAACAGCAGCGTCGCGTTATCGACCTGACCGCCCTTGATCGCCCCGCTCAGGTAGCGCGTAAGCGCCTTGC
The DNA here is from genome assembly GCF_022394795.1 of Pantoea sp. Z09. Classification (NCBI taxonomy): domain Bacteria; kingdom Pseudomonadati; phylum Pseudomonadota; class Gammaproteobacteria; order Enterobacterales; family Erwiniaceae; genus Pantoea; species Pantoea sp. Z09. The sequence continues at coordinate 389,809 of NZ_CP092373.1, read as the reverse complement.
CCATCAGCGGCTGTGGGAAGTAGCGCCAGGCGTCACCCGCGTCGGTGACGCGAATGCCGGCGAGAATATCGAGACGCGGCTCGCGGCCGAGGTTCTGCTGATAGCGAAAATCGCCGCGCGCCCAGAGCGAGCGCGCCTGTACGTCGAGATCGCGACCATCCAGCGTCAGGCCGTTTTGATCGCGCAGCCAGCTCAGCGAGCCACGCAGCTGATGGATCTCCAGCGGCGCGTTGAACATGGCGCTGTAGGGCACGTCGGTGCGGCCCATCTCGATCTTCACCTGGCCATTGCTGAGGCTGCCGCGCGCTTCGCCGCTCAGGTTGCTGATGCCTGGCAGCAGCTGCCACGGCTGCCAGCGAAAATCGCGCCATTTTACCTGCATGCGCGTCTGGTCCGGCTGCTGCAGAGGAATGTCCAGCGCCAGCCCCTCTACCATGCCCTGCGGCTGCAGCGCGCGCCAGTTTTCGAACAGCGAGGGCGATAGCGGCGCAAACAAAGGCACCAGCGGCGCAATGCGGTTGAGCGCCAGCTGTGTCGCCCTCACCCGCACCTCGCCCTGATGATCGGGGCCGAGCAGCTGCTTATCCTGTGGCCGCCACAGCAGCGCAAAGTGGCCTGCAGGCCAGGCTTCGCCGTCGGTGCTGAGACGCGTCTGCGGCACGTTGACCATCCAGCCGTTTTGATAGCGCGAAAGATGCGCAGTCAGGCCGTCCACCTGCAAATGATGGGCGCCATCTTCGCCCTGCCAGTTCGCGCCACCCTGGCGCAGCAGCAGATCGCCCGCGTAGAGATCGCCGTCGCGCAGGCTAACCCAGGCCGCCAGGCTGAAACGCGCGCTGTCGAGCCGCGTGTTGTCGCGCATCCAGCGCCCCAGCCACGGCCGCACGTCAACGTCGTCCGCCTGCATCCAGATGCGTCCGTCGTTGAGCAGGCCTTCGCTGTCGTTCAGGTCAAGCCGCACCTGCACTACGCCGTGCTGGCCGGTAAAGCTGGAGAGGCTCACCTCGCCCTCTGCGCGATGGCGGTTCGCCTCGTTCAGCCAGGTAAGTTTGGGGATCGCCAGCTCGGCGCGCTGGCCGGAAGGCGTGCGGAAAAAGATCGAGCTGTCGCGCAGGTCGAAGTGGTCGAACTGACGCAGAAAGAGTTCGTTGATGCGGCCAGGCTTGAAGCTATTTTTCTCTTCATCGCTGGAAAAGAGCGGACGATTGTTGTCGAGGCGCAGCTGCCAGAAGGTGAGATCGCGAAACTGCCAGCGCCAGTGCAGCAGCGACTGCCAGACATCCAGCGCCAGGCTGACGCGCGCGATGTCGAGGGTACCATTCTCTTTCATATCGACGCGCAGGCCGCGGATCTGCATCGTCGGGCCGAACGTTTCCCAGCGGCCGCGCAGTTCGTCGGCGGTGACGCTGACGCCGCTGGCGCGCGACACCGTCGCCAGGATGTCGCTGCGGTAGCTGTCGAGGTGCGGCATCACCAGACGCAGCCCGCTGACCAGCAGCGCGACAATGACGATCGCCGTCGCAACCAGCAGTAACAAAATCCTCGGCAGCTGCCTCACACACCTCTCCTTGTCTTCCGCATTTGACGGATGGTTATCTCTCATACTCAACCGTCGCCAGACAATTATCGGTATGAATGCGCATGTTAACCTAAGCAAGGCCGCTTTTTTAGCCCGCAGCAGGCGATTTTGCCTGATGCTACGGGATTACATCATTACCACGTCGAACTGCTCCTGGGTGTAGAGCGGTTCGATATGCACTTTGACCTGTTTGCCGACGAAAATTTCGACCTCGGCCAGCGCGTGCGACTCGTCGCTTTTCAGCGCCTCGCCGACGGCCGGCGAAACATAGACCAGAAAGCGATCGGCATCATAGGCGTGATGGACGCGGACGATTTCACGCATGATTTCGTAGCAGACCGTCTCCACCGTTTTCATGGTGCCGCGCCCTTTGCAGACCGGACAATCTTCGCACAGCACATGCTCGATGCTTTCCCGCGTGCGTTTGCGCGTCATCTCCACCAGCCCCAGCGCCGAGAAGCCGTGAATGCCGGTTTTGACCCGATCCTTGGCGAGCGCCGACTCCAGCGAGTGCAGCACGCGGCGACGGTGGTCGTCATTGCTCATATCGATAAAGTCGATAATGATAATGCCGCCCAGGTTGCGCAGCCGCAGCTGGCGCGCAATCGCCTGCGTCGCCTCGACATTGGTGTTGAAGATGGTTTCATCGAGATTGCGATGGCCGACAAAGGCGCCGGTGTTGATGTCGATAGTGGTCATCGCTTCGGTCTGATCGATGATCAGATAGCCGCCTGACTTCAGCTCGACTTTGCGATCCAGCGAGCGCTGGATTTCATTCTCGACGTCGAAGAGATCGAAGATGGGCTGTTTGCCGGCGTAAAGCTCCAGCTTGTCGGCCATTTCCGGAATGTATTCGCGCGTGAATTCCACCAGCAGCTCGCAGGTCAGGCGAGAGTCAACGCGAATACGATCCAGCGCCGCGCCGGCGAAATCGCGCAGGATACGCTGCGCCAGCGCCAGCTCGCCGTAGAGCAGACAGCGGGTCTGGTTACGCTTTTTCCGCTCGGTGACTTTGGTCCAGAGACGTTTCAGGAAGGCGGCGTCCTGCGCCAGCTCCTCTTCGCCAATGCCTTCCGCCGCGGTGCGGATAATAAAGCCGCCCAGATCGTCGCAGTAGTCCGCGACCACCGCCTTCAGGCGCTCGCGCTCGCGCTCGCTTTCGATGCGCTGGGAGACGCCGACGTGCGACGCACCGGGCATAAACACCAGATAACGCGACGGCAGCGTAATGTCGGTGGTGAGGCGCGCCCCTTTGGTGCCGAGCGGATCTTTTACTACCTGCACCATCAGGTCCTGGCCCTGCCGCACCAGTTCGGCGATATCGCGCACGATAAAGTTTTTCTTCTCATCGCCCGCCACGCATTCGGTGTGCGGCATGATATCGGAGGCGTGCAAAAAGGCGGCTTTATCCAGGCCGATATCAACAAAGGCCGCCTGCATGCCCGGCAGTACGCGGCTGACGCGCCCTTTGTAGATATTGCCGACGATGCCGCGCCGCGCCTCGCGCTCAATATGAATTTCCTGCAGAATGCCGCCGTCGATATAGGCCACGCGCGTCTCGGAAGGCGTGACGTTGACCAGTAATTCAGCCGTCATGTTATCCCCTTACGGCACGCAGTGACTGAAAATGGCTGAGTAACTCGCCTGTCTCAACCAACGGCAATCCGACCACCGCGTGATAGCTTCCATTAATTTTGCGGACAAAGTTTCCACCGATGCCCTGAATGCCGTACGCGCCGGCTTTATCCATCGGCTCACCGGTAGCGATATAGTCAGCGATCTCCGCCGCGCTTAACAGGCGAAAGGTCACGTCCGTCACCACCAGGCAGTCGAGCGCGCGCGCGCGATCGGCCAGCGCAACGGCGGTCATCACCTGATGCGTCTGGCCCGAAAGACGCGCCAGCATCCCGGCGGCGTCCGCGGCGTCGCGCGGCTTTTCCAGCACCTCGCCGTTGAGCACCACGATGGTGTCCGCGCCCAGCACCGGCAGATCCTGCTGCGCGACCGCGACGCCAGCGCGCGCTTTGTCATTCGCCAGGCGACGCACGTAACTTTCCGCCGCCTCATCCGGGCGGCGTTGCTCTTCAACATCGGTATGGAGACGCTCAAACTGCAGGCCAAGCTGCGTCAGCAGCTCACGACGACGCGGAGAACCGGAAGCCAGATAGAGGGATAACATAAAATTCCTTACTGAACAGCGAACTGACGACGAATCTTTCTCATTAATAAGAATAGCCAGGGCCAGAGAATCCCGTCGATAACGCTGCTCCAGAAAATCTCAGGGCGGAATGATACGTTGATCACTAAAAACTCTGCCCAGAAAACAATCACGTCCACCGCCAGCGACAGCACCATCACCATTAACGCCTGCTGCCACAACGCCAGGTTGCGGAACAGCTGGAATTTAAAGGCGACCAGGTAGGCGATGATGCTGAGCGCCAGCGCGCGCACGCCGAGGGTAGATCCGGCGATCAGATCCATCACCCCGCCCAGCACGAAGCCGGAGCCGACGTTGACGCGGTGCGGCAGCGCCAGCACCCAGTAAATCAGGATAAGCAGGATCCACGATGGCCGGAACATATAGAACTGTTCCGGCCACGGCATGATCTGCAGCACAAGGGCGACAAGAAAGGACAGCCAGATAACCCAACGACCCTGGCTGCGGTATCGACTCAAGGCTGGCCTCCGCGCGCGTTAGCCGGCGCGCTTTGCGTTCCGCTGCTGGCTGGCGCAGGCGGGCCCATCTGCGCGGACGGCGCCGGCGGCCCCATCTCGCCCGCTGGCGGCAGCACCTGCGGCATCATCTGCATCAGGCGCTCGTTGGCAACGCGGTGCACGTCATCCGGCGCCATCGGCATGTCGCCGTTCTTATCCGCGCCCCACAGCAGCAGCAGATAGCGCAGACGCTGCAGTCCCGCGGTCGGACGCGCCTGAATCACGGTATAGGCGCGCTGCGTGTCGACTTTCACCGACGAAACCACCGCCACCGGATAGCCTTCCGGGAAACGACCACCCAGGCCAGAGGTCACCAGCATATCGCCGACGCGAATATCGGTGTTGCCCGGCAGATGCTCCAGCTGCAGATCTTCGGTGCAGCCGTTGCCGGCCGCAATCACGCGGATGTCGTTGCGCAGCACCTGAATCGGCAGCGCGTGCGACGCGTCGCAAATCAGCAGCACGCGGCTGGTCACCTGACCGACAGCGATAACCTGGCCGACCACGCCTTTGTCGCTGATGACCGGCTGGCCTTCATAGACGCCGTTGACGCTGCCTTTGTCGATCACCACCTGATCGGTGTAGGGATCGGTGCCGGTGGAGATCACCTGCGTCACCATCTTGTGCTCATCCTGACGCAGCGGCGAACCTAACAGTTCGCGCAGACGCGCGTTTTCCTGCTTATATTGCCCCAGCATCAGCAGGTCGCTGTTTTTCAGGAAAAGCTCGCGGCGCAGGGCTTTATTCTCCAGCTCAAGCTGCTGGCGCGACGCCAGCGAACCGGAAATACCGTCAAGGATCTGGCGCGGGCCGTTGGCCAGGAAATAAAACGGACTGACCGATGTGTCCAGATAGTTGCGAATTTGGGTAAACGAACCCAGCCGGCTATCGGCGACAATAATCGCGATGGCAACGATCACCGCCAAAAACAGGCGCAACTGCAGGGAAGGCCCCCTGCTAAAAATCGGCTTCATATATTCTGCGTGTTCCTCGACAACAGGTAAGGAAGTACGGCCAACGCCGCACTTCCCTGGGCTGGACGTCTGACGCCGACGCCTGTAGCGTCAGCTTCCACGCGATTCCCTGCGCATTTCCATTCAGGTCACAGCCGATTGAGGCGATTATTCTTCGCTGAACAAATCGCCGCCATGCATGTCGATCATTTCCAGCGCTTTACCGCCACCGCGCGCCACGCAGGTCAGCGGATCTTCTGCCACCACCACCGGAATGCCGGTCTCTTCCATCAGCAGACGGTCCAGGTTGCGCAGCAGCGCGCCGCCGCCGGTCAGCACCATGCCGCGTTCAGAGATATCGGACGCCAGCTCCGGCGGGCACTGCTCCAGCGCCACCATTACCGCGCTCACGATGCCGGTCAGCGGCTCCTGCAGCGCTTCCAGAATTTCATTTGAGTTCAGCGTAAAGCCGCGCGGCACCCCTTCCGCCAGGTTACGGCCGCGCACTTCGATTTCGCGCACTTCGTCGCCCGGATAGGCGGAGCCGATCTCATGCTTGATGCGTTCTGCGGTCGCTTCGCCAATCAGCGAGCCGTAGTTACGGCGCACATAATTGATAATCGCTTCGTCGAAGCGGTCGCCGCCGATACGCACCGACGAGGAGTAGACCACACCGTTCAACGAGATCACCGCTACTTCGGTGGTGCCGCCGCCGATATCAACCACCATCGAGCCGGTCGCTTCAGAAACCGGCAGGCCAGCGCCGATAGCGGCCGCCATCGGTTCTTCAATCAGGAAAACTTCACGCGCGCCTGCGCCCTGCGCGGATTCGCGGATAGCGCGACGCTCAACCTGGGTCGCGCCGACCGGCACGCACACCAGCACGCGCGGGCTTGGACGCATAAAGCTGTTGCTGTGCACCTGCTTGATGAAGTGCTGCAGCATTTTTTCAGTAACGAAAAAGTCCGCGATCACGCCATCTTTCATCGGGCGAATGGCGGCAATATTACCTGGCGTACGGCCGAGCATCTGTTTGGCATCATGGCCAACGGCCGCCACGCTCTTTGGGGAACCGGCACGGTCCTGGCGGATGGCAACCACGGAAGGCTCGTTCAGCACGATGCCCTGTCCTTTTACATAAATCAGGGTATTCGCGGTACCCAGGTCAATGGACAAGTCATTGGAAAACATGCCACGAAATTTTTTAAACATATCTAAAGGATAATCCTGCAAGCTGGGGGCGGAAAATAAAATCCGCTTACTTTACCAACCACGCGAAGCCGCCACAAGGCGCAAAAACGTTCTGCTTCGGTGAAAAAATAGACCAATTTGGCTTTATACGATCGTCAACGAGAACTGACGGGTGCAAAACAGCGCTATTCCCCTGTTTTCACCCCTTCCGGCGTCTATTTTGACGTTCTCGTTCGACATAAAATTTAACATTTCCGCTTAGGATTTTGGCTATGTCGCCGCCGCTATCCCTACTGGCTAAATATGATAGCGTTGTGAATACTTTTTCACATTACTGTTTACCGGCAGCGATGGCGCGAAAAGATCGCCCTGCCCGCCGGAGACGCCCAGGCCGACCAGCGTCTGCCACTCCGCATGCGTTCGCACAGCGGTGGCAAAAACCTGCGTCTGAGTCGACTTGCACACCTCCAGCAGGCTCTGCACGAACAGCTGATTTTCGGTGCGCCGGTCGATATTGCGCACCAGGCCGGGATCAAGCTTGATTAAATTGATGGGGAATTGCTTGATATACGCGCTACTCACCACGGTTAAACCAGCCTGAGCGACGGCGATGCGGCAGCCAAACGCCTGCAGCGCGCGGAACACCGGCGCTAAACGGTTGATGTGTTGACAAACGTCAGCCTCAGCAAGTTCAAATAAAAATCGTTTTCTTTGCGCTTTGGTGCACTGCAGCAGCATATTTTGCAGCCAGTTGACAAAGGGGCGCTGCAGCAGCGAGTCGATATTGATCGGCATCGCCAGGGTTTCGTCCGGCCAGACTTCGGAGAGCGCGGCGATGCGTAGCACCAGCTGGCGATCCCAGCCGTCCGCCATGCCGAACTGCAGCACCAGCGGCATAAACTCCGCCGCCAGCACCTCTTTGTCGCCGTCGAAAATGCGCATCAGCAGCTCGCGATGGTGCACGCTGCCGTCGAGCAGCACCGCCGGTTTCTGGTAGAGGCGCGGACCGCCGCGGCTCAGGGTATTTTCCAGCAGGGTGCGCCAGCGCACGCTGCCGCGGCCGGCGTCAAGCGGGTTGCCTTCGCCGTTTGACCAGTTATTGCCGCCCAGCAGCGTCGCCCGTCGCGTCGCCATTTCGACGTTGTCCATCACCTGCGGCACGCTCTGTCCGCTGTGCCACGCGCTGATGCCGATATGGATCAGATCGTCGCGGTTCACCATACGCATCGGCGGCAGCGAGTCGACCGCGTTGATCAGCTGATCCGCGATGCTGTTGGCCTCTTTCAGGCTGCGATGCGGCAGCAGCACCGCGAAGTCGCTGCGGAAGTAGCGCGCCAGCAGCGCGCCCGGATAGCGCAGCACAAAGGTAGAGAGCATGTTCACCAGATCATAGAGATACTCATCTACCAGCGTCGGACCCAGGGTTTCGTTGAGCATATCGAGATCGGGCAGGCGCACCATCATCACCACGCCGTGCATGCCGACATCTTCTTGATCCTCCAGCAGCGTCGCCAGCTGGTTGTCGAAGAAGAGCCGATTGCTCAGGCCGGTGCGGCTGTCCTGCGCGGCGAAGGCGCGGATCAGCGTGTCGATGCGCAGCCGCTGTTCGCCCGCTTCCTGTAGATCGCCTAGCAGCATATCGATGGCGCTGCTGGCGCGCGGCGGCCACTCATCGACGTCGCCCTTGCGCAGCAGCGTGCGCTCGCCCGCCAGGATCGCCTCGGCGCGCTTTTCCAGCCGCTCCATGCCGCGCCACTGGCGATTGAGCCAGCAGTGCATCATAAACAGCAGCAGGCTCATCACCAGCACCACAAAGAGGATCGCCGTCAGGGTATAGACGCCGGTAAAAGACTGAAACCAGGTTTTGGCGGGATCGAGCACCACGACGCGCATCGTCACGCCCGGCTGATGCACCAGCGGCACATCGAACTGGATAAAGCGGTTGGTCTCATCTTCCAGCATCGGGTTTTCATGCCGGCTAAGCCGAAACAGGATCTTGTCGCCGTTGCGCAGCTCGATGCGTTCGGTATTGATCACCGTCATGGTGTGCTGCAGCCAGCCGCGCAGTTCGTCGGGCGACTGCTCGAGCAGCGCTTGATCCACTTCGGTCGCCAGCGTCTGCACCCGTCCCTCGGCGCGCTGGTGCGTCAGCCAGTAAACGCTAAAAGCGCAGCCTACCAGCATCAAAAACATCGCCAGTAAGCTTAAAAATGTAATGAACGCAGAAAGTTTCGTGGTTAATCGCATCCCTGTGCCTGTTCGCTGCGGTGATGACCCGTTTATGCCCGCCCTGCGTCGCGCCTGACGCAAGCGCGAGCAAAATAGCATAAATTCCGCTACGCGGCAGCGCTGCTGCGTATGAAGGGCCAGTATATCCGTACCAGACAACGGGGAAGCGCGGTCGTTCTGTTTTTCAGCGCATTCTCATCAGCGAGGCGCGCCAGGAAATTTCATATTTTCGCAGCGAAAGTCGCGGCAATCGGCAATAGTCATCATGCTGGGAGAGTGATTCCAGCCGGGAGGTGAGTGATGAAATCGACAAAATATCTGACGGAAGCCGACGTAACGCCGGAAAGCGTCTTTAATATGCAGCGCCGTCAGGTGCTGAAAACCCTCGGCCTGAGCGCCGCTGCGCTGGGCATGCCGGGCGCGGCGCAGGCGGACGTGCTGAGCTGGTTCAAGGGCAACGACCGCCCCGCCGCACCAGCCGGCCGCGCGCTGACCTTCAGCAAGCCGGAAAAATATCAGGCCAGCCTGACGCTGACGCCGGAGGATAAGGTCGCCGGCTACAATAATTTCTATGAATTCGGCCTCGACAAGGCCGATCCGGCCGCCAACGCCGGCACGCTGAAAACCGATCCCTGGCAGCTGACCATCGACGGCGAAGTGGCGAAGCCGATCACCCTGAATATGGACGACATCTTCAAAAAGTTCGCCATGGAGCAGCGTATCTACCGTATGCGCTGCGTGGAAGCCTGGTCAATGGTGGTGCCCTGGGTCGGTTTCGAGCTGAATAAGCTGCTCAAGCTGGCGGAGCCCACCAGCAATGCGCGCTTCGTCGCGTTTCAGACGCTCTATGCGCCCGATCAGATGCCCGGGCAGAAGGATCGCTTTATCGGTGGCGGACTCAACTATCCCTATGTGGAAGGATTACGCCTCGACGAGGCGATGCATCCGCTGACGCTGCTCAGCACCGGCGTTTACGGCAAGGCGCTGCCGCCGCAGAACGGCGCGCCGATCCGCCTGACCGTGCCGTGGAAGTATGGCTTTAAAGGCATTAAATCGATCGTCAAAATTACCCTGACGCGCGATCAACCGCCGACCACCTGGAATCAGATCGCGTCAAATGAGTATGGTTTTTACGCCAACGTTAACCCGCACGTCGACCATCCGCGCTGGTCGCAGGCCAGCGAGCGCTTTATCGGCCCAGGCGGCACGCTGAGCGTGAAGCGTCAGCCGACGCTGCTGTTTAACGGCTACGCCGACGAGGTGGCGTCGCTCTATCGCGGGCTCGATTTACGGGAGAACTACTGAGTGCGACTGACGCTGAAACAGATTGTCTGGCTGAAAGTGGTGCTTCATCTGGCGGCGTTTTTGCCGCTGGTCTATCTCTTTATGGCGGCAAGTCAGGGGTGGCTGAGCGCCGATCCGGCGAAAGATATTCAGCACTTCACCGGCCGCATGGCGCTGAAGCTGCTGCTGGGGACGCTGCTGGTCTCGCCGCTGACGCGCTATGCGAAACAGCCGCTGCTGATCCGCACCCGACGCCTGCTTGGCGTCTGGACCTTTGTCTGGGCCTCGCTGCATCTGCTGAGTTACTACCTGCTGGAGCTGGGCGTCGATAATTTACGTCTGCTCGGCAGCGAGCTGGTTTCGCGCCCCTATCTTATGCTTGGCATCCTGACCTGGCTGATCCTGCTGGCGCTGACGGCGACCTCGTTTCAGCGCGCGCAGCGCAGGCTCGGCCGCCGCTGGCAAATTCTGCATAACTTCATCTATCTGGCGGCGATCCTCGCGCCGATTCACTATCTCTGGTCGGTAAAGGTGCTGTCGCCGCAGCCGCTGCTTTACGCAGTCGCCGCGCTGGCGTTGTTAGCGTGGCGTTACAAAAAGTTTCGTCACTGGTTGCCGCGCTAAGTTGTCTTCCCCCCGCGATTTCTGATAAAACGTGTGGCCTTCGGGCCACGCTGGATCAACTTCGCAGATAAGACCAGTATTTTGCTGCGAATTGCCCCGAAACGGATATAATGCCCGGCTTTGTTGCGCGCGGCGTCGCCTTTTTTGGCGCGGCGGGTGACAAATGGAAGATAGCAAGGTATTTTACGCGATGCCTCAATGATTGCGGGAGATGGCAGCACGATGGCGCATAAATTTCACATTCTGCTTTTGAACGGTCCCAACCTTAATTTGCTGGGAACCCGCGAGCCGGAAAAGTATGGTCGCACTACGCTACAGCAAATCGTCAGCGATTTAGCGGCGCAGGCGAGCCAGCTTGATGTGGAACTGAGTCACCTGCAGTCCAATGCGGAGTTTCAGCTCATCGATCGCATTCATGAGGCCAGAGGCAATGTGGATTACATCATCATTAATCCCGCTGCGTTTACGCACACCAGCGTAGCATTGCGCGATGCCCTTCTGGCGGTAAGCATTCCCTTTATCGAGGTGCACCTCTCCAACGTGCATGCTCGCGAACCTTTCCGTCATCACTCCTATCTTTCTGACGTATCCGCCGGCGTGATTTGCGGTTTAGGCGCCGACGGCTACTCATGGGCTTTACAAACGGCAGTAAAACGCCTGTCTCACTCCAATTAAACAGAGTACGGAACCACACTCATGGATATTCGTAAAATTAAAAAACTGATCGAACTGGTTGAAGAATCCGGCATCGCTGAGCTGGAAATTTCAGAGGGCGAAGAGTCCGTTCGTATCAGTCGTTCACCTGCCAATGTGGGTTATCCAGTCATGCAGCAGGCTTACGCCGCGCCGGCTCCGCAGCCTGCGCTGGCCACTGCCGTCGCGCCGATCGCTGCGCCGGTGGTAGAAAACGCCAAGCCTGCTGAAATCAGCGGCCATATCGTGCGTTCGCCGATGGTCGGCACCTTCTATCGCACCCCGAGCCCGGATGCGAAAGCCTTTATTGAAATCGGACAGAAAGTGAACGCTGGCGACACCCTCTGCATCGTTGAAGCGATGAAGATGATGAACCAGATCGAAGCCGATAAATCTGGCGTCGTGAAAGCCATTCTGGTCGAAAGCGGCCAGCCGGTTGAATTTGACGAGCCGCTGGTCGTCATCGAATAACGAGGCGAACCATGCTGGATAAAATTGTCATTGCTAACCGTGGTGAAATCGCGCTGCGTATTCTCCGCGCCTGTAAAGAGCTGGGCATCAAGACCGTGGCGGTGCACTCCACCGCGGACCGCGATCTGAAGCACGTGCTGCTGGCGGACGAAACCGTCTGCATCGGCCCGGCGCAGTCGGTTAAAAGCTACCTTAACATCCCGGCGCTGATTTCCGCCGCCGAGATCACCGGCGCGGTCGCTATCCACCCCGGCTACGGCTTTCTCTCTGAGAACGCCGACTTCGCCGAGCAGGTTGAGCGCTCCGGCTTTATCTTTATCGGCCCGAAAGCGGACACCATTCGCCTGATGGGCGACAAAGTCTCCGCCATTACCGCGATGAAAAAAGCGGGCGTGCCGACCGTTCCAGGTTCAGACGGCTCGCTGGGCGAAGACATGGAGAAAAACCGTGCCATCGCCAAGCGCATCGGTTATCCGGTCATCATCAAGGCGTCCGGCGGCGGCGGCGGTCGCGGCATGCGCGTGGTGCGTAGCGATAAAGAACTCGAGCAGTCCATTAACATGACGAAAGCGGAAGCCAAAGCGGCTTTCAACAACGACATGGTTTACATGGAGAAGTATCTCGAGAACCCGCGCCATATCGAGATTCAGGTGCTGGCCGACGGCCAGGGCAACGCCATCTATCTGGCCGAACGCGACTGCTCGATGCAGCGTCGTCACCAGAAAGTGGTCGAAGAGGCGCCCGCGCCAGGCATCACGCCGGAACTGCGTCGCTACATCGGCGAGCGCTGCTCTAACGCCTGTATCGAAATCGGCTACCGCGGCGCAGGCACCTTCGAGTTCCTGTATGAAAACGGCGAGTTCTACTTTATTGAGATGAACACCCGTATTCAGGTTGAGCATCCGGTTACCGAGATGATCACCGGCGTGGATCTGATCAAAGAGCAGCTGCGCATCGCTGCCGGTCAGCCGCTCTCTATCAGGCAGGAAGACGTGGTGATCCGCGGCCATGCGGTCGAGTGCCGTATCAACGCGGAAGACCCGAACACCTTCCTGCCGAGCCCGGGCAAAATCACCCGTTTCCACGCGCCGGGCGGTTTCGGCGTGCGCTGGGAATCGCACATTTACGCCGGCTACAGCGTGCCGCCGTACTACGATTCCATGATCGGCAAGCTGATCTGCTACGGTGAAACCCGCGACGTGGCGATTGCGCGCATGAAAAACGCGCTGGCGGAGCTGATCATCGACGGCATCAAGACCAACATTGAGCTGCAGATGCGCATCATGTCCGACGAAAACTTCCAGCAGGGTGGCACCAACATCCACTATCTGGAAAAGAAACTCGGCCTGTACGATAAATAAGCACAGCGCTGACTAAGAGCAAGGCCGGTGATACCGGCCTTTTTCATTTTTGTCGCCGATGAGGTTGCATAATGGACTGGCGTTTTCTGCAAGCGAATAAAGAGGCGCGCTGGGCGCTCTACCTGACGCTGGCCTATCTGGCCGTCTGGGGCCTTTCCGCCTGGCTGGGCGGCGATGAAACCGGCGTGACCGGTCTGCCGCGCTGGTTTGAACTCTCCTGCGTGTTTGCTCCGCTGCTGTTTATCGTGCTGTGCTGGCTGATGGTGCGCCTGGTGTTTCGCGATATACCGCTAGAGGATAACGATGGAAACTGAAATCATTCTTCCGCTGCTGGCTTACCTGGCGCTTATCGCCGGGCTGTCGGTGTTCGCCATGCGCAAACAGCAGCAGGGCAATTTTCTGACGGAATATTTTCTCGGCAGCCGCTCGATGGGCGGCTTTGTGCTGGCGATGACCATCACCACCACCTATATCAGCGCCAGCTCCTTTATCGGCGGCCCCGGCGCGGCCTATAAATATGGCCTCGGCTGGGTGCTGCTGGCGATGATCCAGGTGCCGGCGGTCTGGCTGTCGCTCGGCGTGCTGGGGAAAAAATTCGCCATTCTGGCGCGTCGCTACAACGCGGTGACGCTGAACGATATGCTCTACGCGCGCTACCGCAGCACGCTGCTGATCTGGCTGGCAAGCCTGAGCCTGCTGGTGGCCTTTATTGGCGCGATGACGGTGCAGTTTATCGGCGGCGCACGCCTACTGGAGACCGCAGCGGGCATCCCTTACGACACCGGCCTGCTGATTTTTGGCGGCACCATCGCGCTCTACACCGCCTTCGGCGGCTTCCGCGCCAGCGTGCTTAACGACGCCATGCAGGGACTGGTGATGCTGATTGGCACCTTTCTGCTGCTGTTCGCCGTGATCCACCAGGCCGGCGGACTCGGCACCGCGGTGACCAAACTGCGCGCTATCGATCCGCAGCTGGTGTCGCCGGAAGGTGTCGGCAACGTCATCAACCCGACCTTCGTTAGCTCGTTCGCGGTGCTGGTCTGTTTCGGCGTGATCGGCCTGCCGCATACCGCCGTGCGCTGTATCTCCTATAAAGACAGCAAAGCGCTGCATCGCGGCATTATCCTCGGCACCATCGTGGTGGTGGTGCTGATGTTCGGCATGCATCTGGCGGGCGCGCTGGGACGGACGATCCTGCCGGATCTCACCATACCCGATCGCGTGATCCCGACCCTGATGATCACCGTGCTGCCGCCGATGGCCGCTGGCGTGTTTCTCGCTGCGCCGATGGCGGCGATCATGTCGACCATCAACGCGCAGCTGCTGCAATCCTCCGCTACCCTGATCAAAGATCTCTATCTGCGCATCGCGCCGCAGCAGAGTGAAAATGAAGCGCGCCTGCGCCTGCTCTCCGGCACCATTACCTTTGTGCTGGGGCTGCTGCTGCTGCTGGCGGCGTGGAACCCGCCGGATATGATTATCTGGCTCAACCTGCTGGCGTTCGGCGGGCTGGAGGCGGTTTTCCTCTGGCCGCTGGTGCTCGGCCTCTACTGGTCGCGTGCCAACGCCGCCGGCGCGATTTCCGGTATGCTGGCAGGCGCCGGGAGCTACACGCTGCTTGCCAGCCTGAATATTGAATGGGGTGGCTTCCACCCTATCGTTCCGTCATTGACCATAAGCCTGCTGGCTTTTCTGGTCGGTAATCTGTTTGGCCGCGCGCCTGATGCTGCGCTGGAATAAAGAGAAACGCTATGCCATGGATTCAAATCAAAATTAACAGCACCGGCGAGCACGCCGAAACCCTCAGCGATGCGCTGATGGAGAGCGGCGCGGTCTCGGTGACCTTTCAGGATACCCACGACAATCCGGTTTATGAGCCGTTGCCGGGCGAAACCCGCCTGTGGGGCGATACCGACGTCATCGGCCTGTTCGACGCGGAAACCGAGATGGACGAGGTGGTGGCGGCGCTGAGCCAGCATCCGCTGCTGGGATCCGACTTTCGCCATAAGATCGAACAGATCGAAGATAAAGACTGGGAGCGCGAATGGATGGATAACTTCCACCCGATGCGCTTCGGCGAGCGGCTGTGGATCTGTCCGAGCTGGCGCGACGTGCCGGATCCCAGCGCCGTTAACGTCATGCTCGACCCGGGACTGGCGTTCGGCACCGGCACCCACCCGACCACCTCGCTCTGCCTCAGCTGGCTGGACGGGCTGGATCTGGTGGGCAAAACGGTGATCGATTTCGGCTGCGGATCCGGCATCCTGGCGATTGCGGCGCTCAAGCTGGGCGCGGCGCAGGCGATCGGCATCGATATCGATCCGCAGGCGATCCAGGCCAGCCGCGACAACGCGGAGCGCAACGGCGTCGCCGATCGCCTGTCGCTCTATCTGCCGCATCAGCAGCCGGCGGATCTGCAGGCTGACGTGGTGGTCGCCAATATCCTCGCCGGCCCGCTGCGCGAGCTGGCGCCGCTGATCGGCGTGCTGCCGAAAGCTGGCGGCCATCTGGGACTTTCCGGCGTGCTGGCCAGCCAGGCGGAAGGCGTGTGCGAGGCCTATGCCGATCGCTTCGAGCTGGATGCGGTGGCGGAAAAAGAGGAGTGGTGTCGCATTACCGGCGTACGCCGCTAACGCTCTCCGCTGTTTGACGATAAATGCGGGCGCAGTACAATTCTGCGCCCGCTTTGTCCAGCCGCAAACTTTCCCTGTCTGACCGATGCTTATTATCTGATCCCCTTCATTTTTTCGAGTCAGATAATGAGAAGATCGCTGCTGTTAAGCTGGCTGGCCGCGTGCGTGCCTCTCTCTCCCGTCTGCGCCTCTGCGCCGCACTGGAGTTATGAAGGCCAGGCGGGCCCTGAACACTGGGGTGAACTGGCCGCTGAGTATCACACCTGCCATAACGGACAGTTTCAGTCGCCAATAGATATACGCCATCCTGTTGACGGTCATTTGCCGCCGCTCGCTCTGGAATTTCATGCCGCAGCCGAAACGCTGGTTAACAACGGCCATACGCTTCAGGTCACGGTCGATGACGAAGATGACTTCCAGCTCGATGGCGAAACCTACTCTCTCAGGCAATACCATTTTCATACGCCGAGCGAGAACCGCATTGCCGGCCGCGCCTTTCCCCTTGAAGCGCACTTCGTGCATCAGAATGCGGCAGGCGAGCTGGCGGTCGTCGCAGTGATGTTTGAGACGGGCGCGGAGAACCCGGCGTTGACCGGGTTGCTGGCGGCCCTTCCCGCGCAGCAGAATCGGCCGGTGGTGTTAAACAGGCCGGTCGATTTGCGCCCGCTGTTTCCGCAGGATCGCCACTACTATCGCTTTAGCGGATCGCTGACGACCCCGCCCTGTACCGAAGGATTGCGCTGGCTGGTGATGAAGCAGCCGGTGCAGCTGTCGTCGGCGCAGCTCGCTGTTTTCCAGCAGGCGCTGAAGTCGAGCAACAATCGTCCCTTGCAGCCGCTGCACGGCCGTGTGGTGGTTGAATAGGATTGGTTACCTACTGGACGCAATCATATTTGTATAATTAATAGCCAATCCGCCGCCATATCTCTGGCTAATTACCTGATGTGGCGCTTTTTATGTTGTGATTCAGCGCCTGTTTTGAGAAAAATTTTTGCTCACAATTTCAGCGTATTTCTTTAATTCATTGAATTTATAGGTTATTTAAAAAATTGCACGCGCTTTGACCGGCTTCATCGCGTCTTTAACGGCGGATTGTTCAAAGTTTGGCCTTTCATCTTCCTTAAAAAATGCGTAATATAAGCCGCCTTGCGAACAGTTACGGTCACTTCTTCTTCATGCGCATTGGACACCACCAGCTTCGTAATCGACTCATTGCTGCGCCGATGGCCGGGATCACCGATAAGCCATTCCGCACTCTCTGTTTTGAGAACGGCGCCGGCATGGCGGTCTCCGAGATGTTGTCGTCTAACCCGGAAGTCTGGGCCAGCGACAAATCGCGTTTGCGTATGGTGCACAGTGACGAACCCGGCATTCGTGCCGTGCAGATTGCAGGTTGCGATCCTGATGATATGGCGGCCGCCGCGCGCATTAACGTGGCGTCTGGTGCGCAGATCATCGATATCAACATGGGCTGCCCGGCGAAAAAAGTGAATCGTAAGATGGCAGGCTCAGCGCTGCTGCAGTATCCCGACCTGGTGAAGTCTATTCTCAGCGCCGTGGTTAACGCAGTGGATGTGCCCGTTACGCTGAAGATTCGCACCGGCTGGGATCCGGAAAACCGTAACTGTGTAGAGATTGCCCAATTGGCTGAACGCTGTGGCGTTCAGGCCCTGACGATACATGGACGCACTCGTGCCTGCCTGTTCAACGGGGAAGCTGAATACGACAGCATTCGGACAGTTAAGCAGAGTGTCACCATTCCCGTTATCGCGAATGGCGACATAACTGACCCGCATAAAGCCAGAGCCGTGCTTGACTATACGGGGGCAGATGCCCTGATGGTAGGCCGCGCGGCTCAGGGAAGACCGTGGATCTTCCGGGAAATCCAGCATTATCTGGACACTGGGGAGCTGCTTGCGCCGCTGCCGCTGGCAGAGGTGAAGCGTATGCTCGTTGCGCATATACGTGAGCTGCACGACTTTTATGGTCCAGGCAAGGGATACCGTATAGCGCGAAAGCACGTCTCCTGGTATTTGCAGGAACATGCCCCTAATGACCAGTTTCGGCGCACATTCAACGCCATAGAGGATGCCAGCGAACAGCTGGAGGCGTTGGAGGCATACTTCGAAAATCTTGCGTAAACGAAATAAAGAGCTGAAAGAACTATGTTCGAACAACGCGTAAATTCTGACGTACTGACCGTTTCTACCGTTAACTCACAGGATCAGGTGACGCAAAAGCCTCTGCGTGATTCGGTTAAACAGGCACTGAAGAACTATTTTGCTCAACTGAATGGTCAGGATGTGAATGACCTCTATGAGCTGGTACTGGCTGAAGTCGAGCAGCCACTGTTGGACATGGTGATGCAGTATACCCGTGGCAACCAGACCCGTGCTGCGCTGATGATGGGTATCAACCGTGGTACTCTGCGTAAGAAACTGAAAAAATACGGCATGAACTGATTTTTAGTTGATGCGGTAAATGACGCCAGCCTGAGTGCTGGCGTTTTTATTTGTGCAGCGTTTCACAATAACGCATGAATCAATGAAACAACTCGCACGCAAATGGTAACCTTCGTTGCAATCGCGCAGGTGAAAATTGCCTGCGTTTCGACAATTTCTCCTGCCTGATGGCCCACTCTCTTTTTCGCCCGCTGCTCCACAACCCGCGTGCTGACGCCAGCCAGTGATCTGCGTTGGCGAAAAACGTAACGCCATCCCTGCATACATTCTTTCCTGAGCTTTGGCTCACATTGCTTCCATATAGTGAAACTATTTGCACTAAATGTGATCGGGGCGACTCGCTTTGCTTGCTTTTGGTGCGCGATAGTAACGCTGCTTTCCCAATTCTTCAGAATAATAAGAGATCTTTCCAGCCCACTCGAGTTTCTGCAAACCTGGCATTGGCTTTGCAGAGCTATGCGTGGCTGACCGCCACAGACAGGTCATAGCGCGCGGCAAAGCGCGCATCAAACATAACAATATAGTTACGCCACACAGGATCCTTTATGAAAAAGATGATGCTCTCTACGTTGGTCGCCGCCGCTGCGCTTTTCGCGGTTACCCAGCAGGCGCACGCCGGCACCACGCTGGATGCGATTAAGAAGAAAGGTTTCGTGCAGTGCGGGATCAGCGATGGGCTGCCGGGCTTCTCTTATGCCGACGCCAGCGGCAAGTTCTCCGGCATCGACGTAGATGTCTGCCGCGCGGCCGCCGCCGCCGTTTTCGGCGACGCCAGCAAGGTTAAATACACGCCGCTGACCGCTAAAGAGCGTTTTACCGCCCTGCAGTCAGGCGAAGTGGATATCCTGTCGCGCAACACCACCTGGACCTCTTCGCGCGACGGCGGAATGGGCTTCCTGTTCGCCGGCGTCAACTACTACGACGGCATCGGCTTTTTGACCCATCAGAAAGCGGGCCTGAAGAGCGCGAAAGAGCTGGACGGCGCAACCGTCTGTATCCAGGCGGGTACCGATACCGAACTGAATGTGGCGGACTTTTTCAAAGCCAACAAAATGCAGTACACCCCGGTGACTTTCGACCGCTCTGACGAGTCCGCTAAAGCGCTCGACAGCGGACGCTGCGATACCCTGGCGTCTGACCAGTCTCAGCTCTATGCGCTGCGCATCAAACTTGGCAAGCCGGATGAGTTTATCGTGCTGCCGGAAGTGATCTCGAAAGAGCCGCTGGGTCCGGTTGTGCGTCGCGGTGACGATGACTGGTTCACCATCGTTAAGTGGTCGCTCTACGCCATGCTGAACGCTGAAGAGATGGGCATTAACTCGAAGAACGTCGATCAGATGACCGCCAAACCCACCACGCCGGATATGGCGCATCTGTTAGGCGCGGAAGGCGACTTCGGCAAAGACCTGAAGCTCGATAATAAGTGGGCTTTCAACATCATTAAGCAGGTGGGTAACTATCAGGAAGTGTTCGACCGCAACGTGGGCAAAGACAGCGCGCTGAAAATCGCGCGCGGCCAGAACGCGCTGTGGAATCAGGGCGGCATTCAGTACGCCCCGCCGGTCCGCTAACTATCCCTGTTCACGGGACGCCGCACCGTGCGGCGTCCTGCCTGCGCTTTGTCTCTGAGGTTTCAACATGTCACAACGCCCAAGCGTGAAAAGGGACATTTCATTCGGTAATCCCGCGGTTCGCGCCTGGCTTTACCAGATTATCGCCGTCGTCGCAGTATTTATCGTGGTGGGTTATCTGATCCACAACACGGTCATTAACCTTGCCAGCCGCGGCATTACGTCCGGATTTGGTTTTCTTGAGCGCAGCGCCGGTTTCGGCATCGTTCAGCATCTGATCGACTACACCGAAGGCGATACCTATGCGCGCGTGTTTCTGGTCGGCCTGACCAACACGCTGCTGGTCTCTGCGCTCTGTATCGTTTTCGCTTCGCTGCTGGGATTTTTCATCGGCCTGGCGCGTCTGTCGGATAACTGGCTGCTGCGCAAGCTCTCGACGATCTACATCGAAACGTTCCGCAATATTCCGCCGCTGCTGCAGATCTTCTTCTGGTACTTCGCGGTACTGCGTAATCTTCCCGGCCCGCGACAGGCGCTCAGCGCCTTCGATCTCGCCTTCGTCAGCAACCGCGGCCTCTATGTGCCCTGGCCGCAGTATGCGCCTGGCTCCTGGCCGTTTGTTATCGCGCTGACGCTGGCCGCCGCAGGCAGCTATGCGCTGTTCCGCTATCATCGCAAATACCAGCTCAAGACCGGCCAGCTGCGCCGGACCTGGCCCGCTGCTCTCGCTATGCTGCTGCTGTTTCCCGCGGTGGCGCATCTCGCTTTCGGCGCCGCCAACCACTGGGATGTGCCGACGCTGCGCGGCTTCAACTTCCGCGGCGGCTTTGTCATGATCCCTGAACTGGCGGCGCTGACGCTGGCGCTTTCGGTCTATACCTCTTCGTTTATCGCCGAGGTGATCCGTGCCGGCATTCAGTCCGTGCCGCACGGCCAGCATGAGGCCGCGCGCTCGCTGGGATTGCCTAATCCGGTGACGCTGCGTCAGGTCATTATTCCGCAGGCGATGCGCGTCATTATCCCGCCGCTGACCAGCCAGTATCTCAACATCGTGAAAAACTCCTCGCTGGCCGCCGCTATCGGCTACCCCGATATGGTGTCGCTGTTTGCCGGTACGGTATTGAATCAGACGGGCCAGGCGATCGAAACCATCGCCATCACCATGGGTGTTTACCTGGTGATTAGCCTGGTGATTTCCCTGTTGATGAATATTTATAACCGCAAAATTGCGCTGGTTGAGCGCTAAGAGAACGGGATGACGATGTCTGTGACCACACATGAAACCCCGCCGGTCGCCACCACGCCGCTGAGCCGCGCCTGGGGCTGGGCGCGAAAGAACCTCTTCTCCAGCTGGTTCAACACGCTGCTGACGCTGTTCTGCCTCTGGCTGATGTGGCAGGTGATCCCGCCCGCGCTGGAGTGGCTGGTGTTTCAGGCGAACTGGATTGGCGAGACGCGCGCCGACTGCACCAAAGAGGGTGCCTGCTGGGTGTTTATCCATGCGCGTTTCGGCCAGTTTATGTATGGCCTCTATCCGCATGAGCTGCGCTGGCGCATTAACCTTGCGCTGGTGCTAGGGATAGCCTCTCTTATCCCGATGTTTATTAAATCGCTGCCGTACCGCGGCCGCTACATCGCCTGTTGGGCGCTGATCTATCCCCTCACCGTCTGGCTGCTGATGTATGGCGGCTTCTTTGGGCTGGAGCGGGTCGAGACGCGTCAATGGGGCGGGCTAACCTTAACGCTGATTATTGCCGCGGTCGGCATCGCCGGCGCGCTGCCGCTCGGTATTCTGCTGGCGCTGGGACGCCGCTCGCGTATGCCGGTGGTGCGCACGCTGTCGATCATTTTCATCGAGTTCTGGCGCGGCGTGCCGCTGATTACCGTGCTGTTTATGTCCTCGGTAATGCTGCCGCTGTTTATGTCAGAAGGCACCACTATCGATAAGCTGGTGCGTGCGCTGGTCGGGGTGATTTTGTTCCAGTCGGCCTATGTTGCCGAAGTGGTGCGCGGTGGTTTGCAGGCGCTGCCGAAAGGGCAGTATGAAGCGGCGGAGTCGCTGGCGCTCGGCTACTGGAAAACCCAGCTGCTGGTGATTTTGCCGCAGGCGCTGAAGCTCACCATTCCTGGGCTGGTCAATACCATTATCGCGCTGTTTAAAGATACCAGCCTGGTGATCATCATCGGCCTTTTCGATCTGTTCAGCAGCGTGCAGCAAGCCACCGTCGATCCCGCATGGTTGGGCATGTCGACGGAAGGCTATGTCTTTGCCGCGCTGGTCTACTGGATCTTCTGTTTTAGCATGTCGCGCTATAGCCAGCATCTGGAGAAGCGCTTTCACACCGGGCGTAAATCGCACTGAGGTTTTTCATGACACAACATTCGCATCACGATTCAGCTTTAATGATTTCGCTCGAGAACGTGAACAAATGGTATGGGCAATTCCATGTTCTGAAGGATATCAATCTGCAGGTCAAACCGCGCGAACGCATCGTACTCTGTGGACCTTCCGGCTCCGGCAAATCCACCACGATCCGCTGTATCAACCATCTGGAAGAGCATCAGCAAGGGCGAATCGTGGTTGACGGCATTCATCTGAATGATGATGTGCGCAATATTGAGCGCGTTCGTACTGAAGTCGGCATGGTGTTTCAGCATTTCAATCTGTTCCCGCACCTGACGGTTTTGCAGAACTGCACGCTGGCGCCCATCTGGGTGCGCAAGACCTCTAAAAAAGAGGCGGAGGCGCTGGCGATGCACTATCTGGAACGCGTGCGCATTGCGGAGCATGCGCATAAGTTTCCGGGTCAGCTCTCTGGCGGACAGCAGCAGCGCGTGGCCATTGCCCGTTCGCTCTGTATGAAGCCGAAAATTATGCTGTTTGATGAACCCACCTCGGCGCTGGATCCGGAAATGGTCAAAGAGGTGCTGGATACTATGATTGGACTGGCAGAGGATGGCATGACGATGCTGTGCGTCACGCATGAGATGGGCTTTGCCCGCACCGTGGCTGACCGCGTGATCTTTATGGATCGCGGCGAGATCGTCGAGATGGCGCCGCCGCAAACCTTCTTCTCTAACCCAACGTCAGAGCGCACGCGCGCCTTTCTGTCGCAGGTTATTCACTGACGCTCGTCTCTGGCGCAACGCCCCGGACTGGTTCCGGGTTTTTTTATCGCACTCAAGGCCGATCGCAGCAAAGAAAAAAGCCCTTTGCTTTCGCAAAGGGCTTTCTCTTGTTTGATGCCTGGCAGTTCCCTACTCTCGCATGGGGAGACCCCACACTACCATCGGCGCTACGGCGTTTCACTTCTGAGTTCGGCATGGGGTCAGGTGGGACCGCCGCGCTAGTGCCGCCAGGCAAATTCTTTTTTTGCCGAACTCTCATGTAACTGGTGCTGATACCCAGAGTCGAACTGGGGACCTCACCCTTACCAAGGGTGCGCTCTACCAACTGAGCCATATCAGCACACTGTATTTGGATGCCTGGCAGTTCCCTACTCTCGCATGGGGAGACCCCACACTACCATCGGCGCTACGGCGTTTCACTTCTGAGTTCGGCATGGGGTCAGGTGGGACCGCCGCGCTAGTGCCGCCAGGCAAATTCTGTTTTCCGCGCCGCCCGAAGGCCGCACGGTGTATCCGTTAACAAGCTGAAAATCTCGCGTCTCGCAAAACGCCTCTGGCGTTGTAAGGTTAAGCCTCACGGGTCATTAGTACCGGTTAGCTCAACGCATCGCTGCGCTTACACACCCGGCCTATCAACGTCGTCGTCTTCAACGTCCCTTCAGGACCCTCAAGGGGTCAGGGAAAACTCATCTCGGGGCAAGTTTCGTGCTTAGATGCTTTCAGCACTTATCTCTTCCGCACTTAGCTACCGGGCAGTGCCATTGGCATGACAACCCGAACACCAGCGGTGCGTTCACTCCGGTCCTCTCGTACTAGGAGCAACCCCCCTCAGTTTTCCAGCGCCCACGGCAGATAGGGACCGAACTGTCTCACGACGTTCTAAACCCAGCTCGCGTACCACTTTAAACGGCGAACAGCCGTACCCTTGGGACCTACTTCAGCCCCAGGATGTGATGAGCCGACATCGAGGTGCCAAACACCGCCGTCGATATGAACTCTTGGGCGGTATCAGCCTGTTATCCCCGGAGTACCTTTTATCCGTTGAGCGATGGCCCTTCCATTCAGAACCACCGGATCACTATGACCTGCTTTCGCACCTGCTCGAGCCGTCACTCTCGCAGTCAAGCTGGCTTATGCCATTGCACTAACCTCCTGATGTCCGACCAGGATTAGCCAACCTTCGTGCTCCTCCGTTACGCTTTGGGAGGAGACCGCCCCAGTCAAACTACCCACCAGACACTGTCCGCAGCCCGGATAACGGGCCTACGTTAGAACACCAGCCATTAAAGGGTGGTATTTCAAGGACGGCTCCACGCAGACTGGCGTCCACGCTTCGAAGCCTCCCACCTATCCTACACATCAAGGACCAGTGTTCAGTGTCAAGCTGTAGTAAAGGTTCACGGGGTCTTTCCGTCTTGCCGCGGGTACACTGCATCTTCACAGCGATTTCAATTTCACTGAGTCTCGGGTGGAGACAGCCTGGCCATCATTACGCCATTCGTGCAGGTCGGAACTTACCCGACAAGGAATTTCGCTACCTTAGGACCGTTATAGTTACGGCCGCCGTTTACCGGGGCTTCGATCAAGAGCTTCTCCTTGCGGATAACCCCATCAATTAACCTTCCGGCACCGGGCAGGCGTCACACCGTATACGTCCACTTTCGTGTTTGCACAGTGCTGTGTTTTTAATAAACAGTTGCAGCCAGCTGGTATCTTCGACTGGCCTCGGCTCCGGGAGCAAGTCCCCTCACCTACGCGCCAGCGTGCCTTCTCCCGAAGTTACGGCACCATTTTGCCTAGTTCCTTCACCCGAGTTCTCTCAAGCGCCTTGGTATTCTCTACCTGACCACCTGTGTCGGTTTGGGGTACGATTTCGTGTTGCCTGATGCTTAGAGGCTTTTCCTGGAAGCAGGGCATTTGTTGCTTCAGCACCGTAGTGCCTCGTCGTCACGCCTCAGCCTTGACTTTCCGGATTTGCCTGGAAAGTCAGCCTACACGCTTAAACCGGGACAACCGTCGCCCGGCCAACATAGCCTTCTCCGTCCCCCCTTCGCAGCAACACCAAGTACAGGAATATTAACCTGTTTCCCATCGACTACGCCTTTCGGCCTCGCCTTAGGGGTCGACTCACCCTGCCCCGATTAACGTTGGACAGGAACCCTTGGTCTTCCGGCGAGCGGGCTTTTCACCCGCTTTATCGTTACTTATGTCAGCATTCGCACTTCTGATACCTCCAGCGGCCCTCACAGGCCACCTTCGACGGCTTACAGAACGCTCCCCTACCCAACAGTATCGCTACTGCTGCCGCAGCTTCGGTGCATGGTTTAGCCCCGTTACATCTTCCGCGCAGGCCGACTCGACCAGTGAGCTATTACGCTTTCTTTAAATGATGGCTGCTTCTAAGCCAACATCCTGGCTGTCTGGGCCTTCCCACATCGTTTCCCACTTAACCATGACTTTGGGACCTTAGCTGGCGGTCTGGGTTGTTTCCCTCTTCACGACGGACGTTAGCACCCGCCGTGTGTCTCCCGTGATAACATTTCTCGGTATTCGCAGTTTGCATCGGGTTGGTAAGCCGGGATGGCCCCCTAGCCGAAACAGTGCTCTACCCCCGAGAATGAGTTCACGAGGCGCTACCTAAATAGCTTTCGGGGAGAACCAGCTATCTCCCGGTTTGATTGGCCTTTCACCCCCAGCCACAGGTCATCCGCTAATTTTTCAACATTAGTCGGTTCGGTCCTCCAGTTAGTGTTACCCAACCTTCAACCTGCCCATGGCTAGATCACCGGGTTTCGGGTCTATACCCTGCAACTTAACGCCCAGTTAAGACTCGGTTTCCCTGCGGCTCCCCTATACGGTTAACCTTGCTACAGAATATAAGTCGCTGACCCATTATACAAAAGGTACGCAGTCACCCCATAAAAGAGGCTCCCACTGCTTGTACGTACACGGTTTCAGGTTCTTTTCACTCCCCTCGCCGGGGTTCTTTTCGCCTTTCCCTCACGGTACTGGTTCACTATCGGTCAGTCAGGAGTATTTAGCCTTGGAGGATGGTCCCCCCATATTCAGACAGGATACCACGTGTCCCGCCCTACTCATCGAGCTCACAGCCTGTGTGTTTTCGTGTACGGGAGTATCACCCTGTACCCTGCGACTTTCCAGACGCTTCCACTAACACACAAGCTGATTCAGGCTCTGGGCTGCTCCCCGTTCGCTCGCCGCTACTGGGGGAATCTCGGTTGATTTCTTTTCCTCGGGGTACTTAGATGTTTCAGTTCCCCCGGTTCGCCTCGCAACACTATGTATTCATGTTGCGATAGTGTGTCGAAACACACTGGGTTTCCCCATTCGGACATCGCCGGCTGTAGCGGTTCATATCACCTTGCCGGCGCTTTTCGCAGATTAGCACGTCCTTCATCGCCTCTGACTGCCAGGGCATCCACCGTGTACGCTTAGTCGCTTAACCTCACAACCCACAGGCGTCTTGCGACGTCGCGGTTGTGATTATTGAGAGACTCGAACGCGTTGCCTTTATTCCTTATTACGGAGGAATAACGCAAAGCGTCGTTTCAATTTTCAGCTTGTTCCGGATTGTTAAAGAGCAATATCTTAAACATGACTCGCAAGTCATCTTTAAGATACGGGGGTCGGTGACTTTCACTCACGAACCAGCAAGTGGCGTCCCCTAGGGGATTCGAACCCCTGTTGCCGCCGTGAAAGGGCGGAGTCCTAACCGCTAGACGAAGGGGACACGAAAACGCGTCACGACTTCGCAGCCGTCTTGCTTCTTTACGTTTCTATCAGACAATCTGTGTGAGCACTTCGAAAGGCAGTATCTTCAGGTAAGGAGGTGATCCAACCGCAGGTTCCCCTACGGTTACCTTGTTACGACTTCACCCCAGTCATGAATCACAAAGTGGTAAGCGCCCTCCCGAAGGTTAAGCTACCTACTTCTTTTGCAACCCACTCCCATGGTGTGACGGGCGGTGTGTACAAGGCCCGGGAACGTATTCACCGTGGCATTCTGATCCACGATTACTAGCGATTCCGACTTCACGGAGTCGAGTTGCAGACTCCGATCCGGACTACGACGCACTTTATGAGGTCCGCTTGCTCTCGCGAGGTCGCTTCTCTTTGTATGCGCCATTGTAGCACGTGTGTAGCCCTACTCGTAAGGGCCATGATGACTTGACGTCATCCCCACCTTCCTCCGGTTTATCACCGGCAGTCTCCTTTGAGTTCCCGACCGAATCGCTGGCAACAAAGGATAAGGGTTGCGCTCGTTGCGGGACTTAACCCAACATTTCACAACACGAGCTGACGACAGCCATGCAGCACCTGTCTCACGGTTCCCGAAGGCACTAAGGCATCTCTGCCAAATTCCGTGGATGTCAAGAGTAGGTAAGGTTCTTCGCGTTGCATCGAATTAAACCACATGCTCCACCGCTTGTGCGGGCCCCCGTCAATTCATTTGAGTTTTAACCTTGCGGCCGTACTCCCCAGGCGGTCGACTTAACGCGTTAGCTCCGGAAGCCACTCCTCAAGGGAACAGCCTCCAAGTCGACATCGTTTACGGCGTGGACTACCAGGGTATCTAATCCTGTTTGCTCCCCACGCTTTCGCACCTGAGCGTCAGTCTTTGTCCAGGGGGCCGCCTTCGCCACCGGTATTCCTCCAGATCTCTACGCATTTCACCGCTACACCTGGAATTCTACCCCCCTCTACAAGACTCTAGCCTGCCAGTTTCGAATGCAGTTCCCAGGTTAAGCCCGGGGATTTCACATCCGACTTGACAGACCGCCTGCGTGCGCTTTACGCCCAGTAATTCCGATTAACGCTTGCACCCTCCGTATTACCGCGGCTGCTGGCACGGAGTTAGCCGGTGCTTCTTCTGCGGGTAACGTCAATCGACGCGGTTATTAACCGCATCGCCTTCCTCCCCGCTGAAAGTACTTTACAACCCGAAGGCCTTCTTCATACACGCGGCATGGCTGCATCAGGCTTGCGCCCATTGTGCAATATTCCCCACTGCTGCCTCCCGTAGGAGTCTGGACCGTGTCTCAGTTCCAGTGTGGCTGGTCATCCTCTCAGACCAGCTAGGGATCGTCGCCTAGGTGAGCCGTTACCCCACCTACTAGCTAATCCCATCTGGGCACATCCGATGGTGTGAGGCCCGAAGGTCCCCCACTTTGGTCTTGCGACGTTATGCGGTATTAGCTACCGTTTCCAGTAGTTATCCCCCTCCATCGGGCAGTTTCCCAGACATTACTCACCCGTCCGCCACTCGTCACCCAGAGAGCAAGCTCTCCTGTGCTACCGTTCGACTTGCATGTGTTAGGCCTGCCGCCAGCGTTCAATCTGAGCCATGATCAAACTCTTCAATTTAAGTTTGATTTGCTTAAACAAGTTAAGCGGTGCTCATCTGTAAAACGTCATAATGAATGTCATTATGTGTCCACTCGTGAGGCTTGATATTTTTTAAGTCCGAAGACTTTGATATCTGCTCTCGAGTGCCCACACAGATTGTCTGATAAATTGTTAAAGAGCGGTGCAGTCAGCGGCTGAGCCTGCTGCTGCGAGGTGGCGTATATTACGCTACTCTCCTTCGGAGTCAACCCCTTTTTTCAGGGACTTCATCCGGCGACTCAGCTACCTGAGTCTCCTGAACACCGCATTCCGTAAGCCGTTGTGCCGTGTCAGTGGAGGCGCATTATAGGGATCCGATTTAATTGCACAACCCTTTTTTCGATCTTTTTTTCCGGTTGGTGATAAAACCATCTTATTGCCGAGATCTTCAACGATCGCCGCCCTTTTACCCTTGTCTGGCGCCGCGATCCGTCTCAGTCTGTAGCTGAATCTATAAGGAGAAAGTGAATGTCAGCTCTACGTCGATATAAAGAGAGTTATCCGCAATGCGGTCAGCGCGTCATGATCGACGCCTCCAGCGTGGTGGTCGGGGATGTGATTCTGGGCGACGACGCCAGCGTCTGGCCACTGGTGGCGATACGCGGCGATGTTAATCAGGTTCGTATCGGCGCGCGCACCAATATCCAGGATGGTAGCGTCCTGCACGTGACGCATAAGTCCGCCAGTAATCCGCAGGGTTTTCCGTTAACCATCGGCGACGACGTCACGGTCGGGCATAAAGCGATGCTGCACGCCTGCACTATTGGCAATCGCGTGCTGGTAGGTATGGGATCTATCTTGCTGGACGGTGCGATTATCGAAGATGACGTGATGATTGGCGCCGGCAGCCTGGTGCCGCCGGGCAAACGTCTGGAGAGCGGCTACCTTTATCTCGGCAGCCCGGTCAGACAGGTGCGTCCGCTGAACGAACAGGAGATCGCAGGCTTACTCTATTCTGCTAACAACTATGTTCGCTGGAAAGATGACTACCTTGCCGAGGCGAGCCAGACCCAATCCTGATCGTCAAATGCTTCATTAAGGATGGCCGCTTCCGCCTCTTCTTCTATATCCCAGCGATGGGTGACAAATAAGGCCAGCGCCTCGCCCTGGCCGAAGCGCTGTGCCAGGGCGTCGGCAGAGATGGCGCAGGTCAAAAGCATGCCGTTCGCCAGCGCCGGAAAGCAGACCGCCTTTTTCTCCGCGTTCCACTCTTCACGATCCGGAAACTGAATAGCCTGATTCATGGCTGCATCGCCTGTTTAAGCTGAGCGATAACGGGCGCCACCTCCGGCATTACGCCGTGCCACAGTTGAAAAGCGTGCGCGGCCTGTCCCACCAGCATGCCGAGACCATCCGCATAGCGCTGGGCGCCATGCTGCTCGCACCACTGCAAAAACGGCGTCGCGCCTGCCTGGTAAAACATGTCGTAGCAGCGCACCTGCGCATCAATCAGCGAAACAGGCAGCGGCGGCACCTCGCCGCTTACGCCGCTTGAGGTCGCATTGACGATCAGATCGAAACGACGCGTGGCCAGCCGATCAAAACCGCAGGCGTCGATCTTCCCGCTCTGGCGGAAGATCTGCGCCAGCTCCTCCGCGCGCGCCTGCGTGCGGTTGACCACGGTGACCGCGCAGCCGGCGGAAAGCAGCGGCAGAATAACGCCGCGCGCCGCGCCGCCCGCGCCGACCAACAGAATGCGGTCGCCAGGATGGATCAGCGCCAGCCGTTGCAGATCGCTCAACAGACCAATGCCGTCGGTGTTATCGCCCAGAATGCGGCCGTCGCTGCCTTTTTTCAGGGTATTGACCGCGCCGGAGAGCGCTGCTCGCTCGCTCAGCGCATCGGCAAACTCGCACGCCTGCTGCTTGAAAGGCAGCGTAACGTTGGCGCCGCGTCCGCCCTGGGCAAAAAACGCAGCGATAGTGTCAGGAAAAGCCTCGAGCGGCGCGCAGACCCGGCCGTAGCGATGCGCAATGCCCGTCTGCTCAGCAAACATCTGGTGAATTAAAGGCGATTTGCTGTGGCTGATGGGATTGCCGAATACCGCAAACTGATCCATGAATTAGCCCTGACGAATAAGGTTGCCGGTTAAGACATCGCGAATTTCCGACGGATTCTGCCGTCCACCGGTGTCGCCCGCCAGCACGGGAAACGCCTCGCCGAATTGCGTGCGCACCGCTTCAACGGTACGGCATGGCGCTTCGCCCGACAGGTTGGCGCTGGTCGACACCAGCGGCTTGCCGAATGCGCGACACAGCGCCTGTACATCAGGATGATCGCTGACGCGGATCGCCAGCGAATCAAAACGCCCTGTCAGCCAGCGCGGCGTTTGCGGCGTGGCCGGCACCACGAAGGTAACTGGACCCGGCCAGTGCGCGAACATACGCTCGCGTTGCTCAACGGTCAGTTCTCGGTCGGAGATATAAGGCTCCAGCTGAGCATAGTCGGCGGCGATGAGAATTAATCCTTTCTCAACCGGACGCTGTTTTAATGCCAGCAGCGCCATGACGGCGCTTTCGCTGTCCGGGTCGCAGCCCAGACCAAACACGGCTTCAGTGGGATAAGCGATAACGGCCTGCTGACGCAGCTGGTCAACGCAGGCTTCCAGAGAACCGGAAAAAGAGGTGTTTTGCATAATATGATCTTAATTCTCTGATGCGGCGGCCTTGCCGCAACTCTTACTGGCGCAAAAGCGTTTGACGCCCTGCGCGGTTTTCTTTTCTACCAGCAGCGGAAAATGGCAGTGCGGACACTCGCCTGCGACCGGCGTGGCGTTGACGGCGAACTGGCAGGATGGATAGCGGTTACAGGCGTGAAACGTCTTGCCGTAACGCGAGCGGCGCTGCACTAGTTTGCCTTCCTGACACTGTGGGCAGGCGATAAGGGTTTCATCCGGCTTATCGATAGCTTCGCTGTAGCTGCATTCAGGATAGTGGCTGCAGCCGATAAACATGCCGTAGCGTCCCTGTCGCAACGCTTTATCTGCGCCGCACTGTGGACAGGCGTGTCCCTCAAGCACTTTAACGATATGTCCGTCAGCCTGATTTTTCAGCGGGCGGATATAGTCGCAGTCGGGATAATTAGTACAGCCTAAAAAGGCGCCGTGTTTACCGCTGCGGATCGCTAACTCTGCCCCGCATGCGGGGCAGGGATCCGATTTACGCACGGTGAAGAGTGCTGATTTGCTCATAACGATGGCTGCATAATCAATAATTAGTGCAGCATGCCTTCATTGACGTCGAATAAAAGTTCTTCCATTTGCTGATAGGCGTTCTCGCATCCCGGAAGATTAAACAACACCATCAGCACCACCCATTTGAGATCTTCCAGATCGAACTCGAGCGTGTCGAGCGCCATGACTCGTTCGATGACCATTTCACGCGTTTCCATATTGAGCACCTGAATCTGCTCAAGGAACAGCAGGAAACCACGACATTCGGCATCTAAACGCTGGCCTTCTTCTTCCGTGTAGATGCGCATTGAAAGCGGATCGTTCGCTAACAGAATCGGATCGACCAGGCCTTCCTGATAATCTGCAAGCTTTTCTAACCAGTTCAACGCATTGTAGATATCTTCACGATGAAAACCGGCATCGGTTAAGTCATCAGTCAATGTATCCTGATCAACCTGCATTTCTGCTTCGTTGTGGATATATGTCTCAAACAAGTACATTAGTACGTCGAACATGGCATGCCCTCCTCAATCGGACATAGCCGCCGGGTACAGCTGCGATCCATCCTGCTAACTCCAGCTCCAGCAGTTGGGCTGCGATCACTGGCACAGGTTGGCCGGCACGTTCAGCGACGACGTCAACAGGTGTAACCTCATCACCTACGTTAGCCAACACCTCAGCAAATGGCAATGGCACATCGTCGCTCACTTCGCAATATATTGCTTCCGGCTGTGTAAAGGGCAGCCAGTTAAGCGCAGCGCGCAGATCGTCAACGATATCGGTGGGATGGGCCACCAGCAGCGCGCCTTGCTGGATCAGCCAGTGCGTGCCTTCGCTGCCGCTATTGCCCAGCGCGCCCGGCAAAGCGTAGACGTTGCGATTCTGTTCCAGCGCGCAGCGCGCGGTCACCAGCGAACCGCTTTTGCGCGTCGCTTCCACCACCAGCACGCCCCGGCTCAGGCCGCTGATGATGCGGTTGCGGCGCGGAAAGTTAAGCGCATGCGGCGGCGCGGCAAGTGGAAACTCTGAAACCAGCGCCCCGCCTTTTGCCACGATCTCTTCCGCCAGCGCGCAGTGGCTTTTGGGATAGAGATGCTGCAGTCCGCTGCCCAGCACGGCAACGGTTTTTCCCTGCACATCCAGCGCAGCGCGATGCGCGACGCCGTCGATGCCGCGCGCCAGCCCGCTGGTAATGGTGAGGTCGCTCAGGGCAAGCTGTTGGGTGAACCATGCGCCCCACTGTCGCCCGTAGTGCGAACAGTTGCGGCTGCCGACAACCGCCAGCTGCACAGAGGAGAGCACTACGGGGTCGCCTTTTATATAGAGCAGCGGCGGAAAGCGATGAATTTCGCGCAGCGCGGCGGGATAGCGCGCATCCAGCGCGGTCAGCAGCGAGTGAGAGTCATGGGCGGCGAGCCACGCCTGCGTCTGCGCAATCTGCCCAGCCGCCAGGCGGTGGAACTGCCTGATTTGCTGCTCACTCAATCCCAACGACGTCAGCACCCGGCCAGGGTCGTCTGTTTGCTCAAGTGCGTTCGCCAGCTGCAGCCAGCGTTTTCCACTCAGGCCGGTGACGGCGGAAAGCCGCAGCCAGCACTCGATTTTGTCCATAGTTGCTCCCTGCTCTACGCGCCGCTTCCTGCGGGTGAATGCTGTCAATCACGCAGCAAAAAGTCTACAATATGAAGCAATAATCTTTTATTCATCGCATACAGATCTGGATATTTATGTCAGTTTTGCAGGTATTACATTTCCCTGACGATCGTCTTCGCAAAATCGCGGCGCCAGTCAAAGAAGTTAACGCTGACGTGCAGCGCATCGTCGACGATATGTTTGAAACCATGTACGCCGAAGAGGGTATCGGCCTGGCGGCGACGCAGGTAGATATTCACCAGCGCATCATCGTTATCGACGTATCGGAAAATCGCGACGAGCGTCTGGTGTTGATTAACCCGGAGCTGCTGGAAAAGAGCGGCGAAACCGGCATCGAAGAGGGCTGTCTCTCTATTCCGGAACAGCGCGCCTTTGTTCCGCGCGCCGAGCGTGTGAAAGTGCGCGCGCTGGATCGCGAGGGCAAGTCGTATGAACTGGAAACTGATGGCCTGCTGGCGATCTGTATTCAGCATGAGATCGATCACCTCGACGGCAAACTTTTTATTGATTACCTGTCGCCGCTGAAACGTCAACGCATCAAGCAAAAGCTGGAAAAACTGGCGCGTCAGAACGCGCGTACCGAAGGCTAAAGAAGGGATAAACGTGTCTGCCCCGCTGAAAATTATTTTTGCCGGCACACCTGATTTTGCAGCGCGTCATCTCGACGCGCTGCTTGCTTCTGAGCATCAGGTCGTTGGCGTCTTTACCCAACCCGATCGCCCCGCCGGTCGCGGCAATAAGCTTACGCCCAGCCCGGTGAAAACCCTGGCGCAATCTCACGCCATTCCCCTCTTCCAGCCTAAGTCGCTGCGCCCGGTCGAAAACCAGCAGCTGGTGGCGGAGTTAGAGGCGGATGTCATGGTGGTGGTCGCCTACGGCCTGATCCTGCCGCAGGCGGTGCTGACGATGCCGCGCCTCGGCTGCATCAACGTGCACGGCTCGCTGCTGCCGCGCTGGCGCGGCGCGGCGCCGATCCAGCGTTCGCTCTGGGCGGGCGACAGCGAAACCGGCGTGACCATTATGCAGATGGACGTGGGTCTCGACACCGGCGATATGCTTTTCAAACTCAGCTGCCCGATTAGCGCACAGGACACCAGCGCCACGCTGTATGACAAGCTGGCGCAGCTCGGTCCGCAAGGGCTGCTGGAGACGCTGACGCAGCTGGCGGAAGGCCGCGCTCAGCCGGAAAAACAGGACGACGCGCAGGCAAACTACGCCGAGAAGCTGAGCAAAGAGGAAGCGCGTCTCGACTGGCAGCTCTCCGCCGCGCAGCTGGAACGCTGCATTCGCGCCTTTAATCCCTGGCCGGTGAGCTATTTCCTGATTGACGATCAGCCGGTAAAAGTGTGGCAGGCAAGCGTATTGCCGCACGTAACCGGTGAGCCGGGCGAGATTATCGCCGCCGACAAGCAGGGTATTCAGGTCGCCACCGCCGAAGGCGTGTTAAATCTTCAGCTGCTGCAGCCTGCCGGTAAAAAACCGATGTCGGCGCAGGATCTGCTTAACTCGCGCCGCGAGTGGTTCACGTCAGGCCGCGTTTTAGCCTGACTCCAGCCCGGCTCTGTCCGGGCTTTTTGTTTAATGACGTAACGCGAATGACTAAATCAACGAATCTGCGAAGCCTCTCCGCTCAACTGATTGAGCGGGTTATCGATAAAGGCGAATCGCTTAGCGCCATACTGCCTGCCGCGCAGAAAAAAGTGGCGGATAAAGATGGCGCGCTGCTGCAGGAACTCTGCTTCGGCGTGCTGCGCACGCTGCCGCAGCTTGAAGCCCTTATCGGCAAACTGATGGCGCGCCCGCTGAATGGCAAACAGCGCGTGCTGCACTACCTCATTATGGTCGGCCTCTATCAGCTGATCTACACGCGCGTCCCCGCTCACGCCGCGCTGGCGGAAACCGTCGCCGGCGCCGAGGTGCTGAAGCGCGCGAACCTCAAAGGCCTGCTGAACGGCGTGCTGCGCCAGTTTCAGCGTCAGCAGGCGGAGCTGATCGCGGAAGTCGATCAGGGCACGCAGCGCTATCTGCATCCGGGGTGGCTGCTGCAGCGTCTGCAGCAGGCCTGGCCGCAACAGTGGCAGCAGATCGTGGAGGCGAACAATCAGCGTCCACCGATGTGGCTACGCGTCAACCGTCAGCACCACAGCCGCGACGGCTGGCTGGGGCTGCTGGCCGAGAGCGGCAAAGCAGCCGTTGCCGACGAGACGGCGCCTGATGCGCTGCGGCTAGAGTCGCCCGCGCCGGTCGGGCAGCTTCCTGGCTTCGCGGACGGCTGGGTCACGGTGCAGGATCTCTCCGCACAGCGCTGCGCGCTGCTGCTGGCGCCGGAAAACGGCGAACAGATCCTCGACCTTTGCGCCGCGCCGGGCGGCAAAACCACCCATATCCTGGAGATTGCGCCAGAAGCGCAGGTGATGGCGGTGGATGTCGATGCTCAGCGTCTGACGCGCGTGAAAGAGAATTTGCAGCGTCTAAATATGCAGGCTGATGTAAAACAGGGCGACGGCCGTACCCCGCAAGCCTGGTGCGGCGATCGTCAGTTCGATCGTATTCTGCTCGATGCGCCCTGCTCCGCTACCGGCGTGATCCGCCGTCATCCCGATATCAAATGGCTGCGCCGCGACCGGGATATCGCCGAGCTGGCTGCGCTGCAGCGCGATATTCTGGAAGCGATATGGTCGCATCTGAAACCGGGCGGCACGCTGCTTTATGCCACCTGCTCTGTCTTGCCCGAAGAGAACGACGCGCAGATTGCCGCCTTTTTGACGCGCCATAGCGACGCGCGCGCCGACGTTTTGCCGGGCGGTAAAACAAGCGGGCTGCAATGCTTCCCGACTGCGGAAGGCGGCGACGGATTTTTCTACGCTAAGCTGGTAAAAGCGCATTAACTGAAGAGCACGACACGCGATGAAAATTATTATTCTGGGCGCCGGCCAGGTCGGCGGCACGCTGGCGGAAAATCTGGTCGGCGAAAACAATGACATTACGGTAGTGGATACCGATGCTGACCGTTTGCGGCAGCTGCAGGATAAATTTGATTTGCGTGTCGTTCAGGGTCACGGGTCGCATCCGCGTATTTTGCGCGAAGCTGGCGCGGAAGATGCCGACATGTTGGTGGCGGTCACCAGTTCGGACGAGACCAATATGGTGGCGTGCCAGATAGCCTATTCGCTTTTCAACACGCCTAACCGCATCGCACGTATTCGCGCGGCGGATTATCTGCGCGACGCGGAAAAACTTTTTATTCCCGAAGCGGTGCCAATTGACCATCTCATTTCGCCGGAACAGCTGGTGATCGAAAATATCTATCGCCTGATCCAGTATCCCGGCGCGCTGCAGGTGGTGAACTTCGCAGAGGGCCTGGTCAGCCTTGCCGTGGTGAAAGCCTATTATGGCGGCCCGCTGGTGGGGAATCCGCTCTCAATTTTGCGCGAGCATATGCCGCATATCGACACGCGCGTGGCGGCAATCTTCCGCCAGGATCGCCCTATTCGTCCGCAAGGCTCCACCATTGTGGAAGCAGGCGACGAGGTCTTCTTTATCGCGGCCAGCCAGAATATCCGCGCGGTTATGAGCGAAATGCAGCGCCTGGAGAGACCATATAAACGCATCATGCTGGTGGGCGGCGGCAACATCGGCTTCGGGCTGGCGCAGCGGCTGGAAAAGAATTACAGCGTGAAGCTGATCGAGCGCGACGCGCGACGCGCCGCTGAGCTGGCGGAACGTCTGCATGACACCATCGTTTTCTATGGCGACGCTTCGGATCAAGAGTTGCTGGCGGAAGAGCATATCGATCAGGTGGATCTGTTTATTGCGGTCACCAACGATGATGAAGCGAACATCATGTCGGCGATGCTGGCGAAAAAAATGGGTGCGAAGAAAGTCATGGTGCTGATCCAGCGTCGCGCCTATGTCGATCTGGTTCAGGGCAGCGTGATTGATATCGCGATCTCGCCGCAGCAGGCGACGATCTCCGCGCTGCTGGGTCACGTGCGTAAAGCGGATATTGTGGGCGTGTCATCATTGCGACGCGGCATTGCCGAAGCGATTGAAGCGATCGCCCACGGCGATGAAACCACCTCGCGCGTGGTGGGTCGCATGATCAACGACATCAAACTGCCGCCCGGTACGCTTATCGGCGCGGTGGTGCGCGGCGAAGATGTCATGATCGCCAAAGACAACTTGCGTATTGAGCAAGGGGATCACGTCATTATGTTCCTGACCGACAAAAAGTTTGTGCCGGACGTTGAACGCCTGTTCCAGCCAAGCCCTTTCTTCCTCTAAGCGCAGCGTTGGCAGGACTATTCCGACAAATGGTGCCGCTTAGATGGCAATTGCCGAAAGGTTTGTTAGACTTTAGCCATTGGCATGGGCAAGGAGATAAGTATGAGTTTTTTCAAAGAGTTTCGTGATTTTGCAATGCGCGGTAACGTCGTCGATCTCGCGGTAGGTGTGATCATCGGCGCTGCGTTTGGCAAAATCGTCTCTTCACTGGTGGCGAACATTATTATGCCGCCGCTGGGACTGCTGATCGGCGGCGTCGACTTCAAGCAGTTCAAATGGATACTGAAGCCAGCCGAAGGCGCGACGCCGCCGGTGGTGATGGAGTACGGCGTATTTATCCAGACCGTTTTCGACTTTGTGATTGTGGCGTTCGCTATCTTCATCGCCATCAAGCTGATGAATAAACTGCA
This sequence comes from Pantoea sp. Z09, assembly GCF_022394795.1. NCBI lineage: Bacteria > Pseudomonadati > Pseudomonadota > Gammaproteobacteria > Enterobacterales > Erwiniaceae > Pantoea > Pantoea sp. Z09. The sequence continues at coordinate 351,989 of NZ_CP092373.1, read as the reverse complement.
CAAGAAAAAAGAAGTGGAAAAACCGGCCGCGAAGCCTTCTAACGAAGAGGTACTGCTGACCGAGATTCGTGATTTGCTGAAGCAGCAGAACGGCAAAATCTGAATATAGCCGCCGCGAGGCGGCTTTTTTATGCCCAGAAAGAAGAAGGCCAGTGATAAGCGTCTTTCTTATCACTGGCCTCCCAACCGCCTTTCTTCGCATGTTTCTCTTTACGCCGGAAGCTGCCTTTGCCTTTTTGCTTCTGCTCGATGCGCTGGCGGAACAGCGGGTCATGCAGCAGCGCCTGAATCGCGTTATCGCGGATCTCGCCTTTGGTATGCTGATATTTACTCATCGTGTTCTCCTGGTTGTGACCGGATAAATATATTCCCTCTGCGGCAAAATTCAATCTCGCCGATGCGAATATTCGGGTTGCGGCTCGGTGCCCTGTTCAAGCGCTTCCAGTATCGAACAGCAATGGCTGGTGTGCGCCTCGCCGCAGCAGGCGTCGGATAAACGCTGTAGCGAGCGCTGCACGTTCTGCAGCTCGCCGATCATCCTGTTCACTTCACTCAGGCGCGCCTCGACAATCGCCTTCGACTCTTCGCAGGTATGATGCGCGGGATCGACGCGGATCGACAGCAGATCGCGGATAGAATCGAGGCCAAATCCAAGCTGGCGGCCAAAGCGAATAAACTTCAAACGCTGAAGATCGCTGTCGCTATACAGGCGAAAACCGCCTTCGGTGCGGATTTCATGCGCCATCATCTGCTTCTTTTCGTAAAAACGAATGGTGTCGACGCTCACGTTCGCCAGCGTCGCCAGTTGGCCGATGCGATACATTATTCCTCCTTCAGCAGCCGTTCGCGGATCGCCTCGCCATAGGAGCCCTGCAAAAACACCGTGCTCATGCCCGCCTGGCGCAGCTGTAGCTCCAGTACCAGCAGACGCTTACTCTGCTCGCGGTAGCGATGATCCTCAGGATCGAGATTGCGCAGCAGATCGCTGATTTCCAGCGCCTCGCGCCGCATTTCCAGTTCCGGCGGCAGAAAGCCGGCATTTTTTAGCAGCCGGTAACCGCTGCGTAATTCAGCCGGGACATGGCTGTCGTCATCCAGCTCCAGCGGCACGCCTTCACCGGGCAGATTGCTGAGTTCGCCCTTTTCCTGCGCCGCACGGATATGCTGTTCAGCCAGCTGGTCGAGTAACCACATAAACGCCTCCTGATTAAGCCAGAATTTTGAGCTTAACGGACGGGGTAAATTTCAGGCAATAAAAAACCCGCCGAAGCGGGTTTTTTACGATGCTGCAGATTACTCTGCGGCAGCTTCTGCTGGAGCTTCTGGACGATCAACCAGCTCGATGTAAGCCATCGGAGCGTTGTCACCAGCACGGAAGCCACACTTCAGAATGCGAGTGTAACCACCGGCACGGCTCGCGAAACGCGGGCCCAGCTCGTTAAACAGTTTTGCCACGATCTCGTTATCACGAGTGCGGGCGAATGCCAGACGACGATTAGCTACGCTGTCGGTCTTGGCAAGAGTAATCAGCGGCTCAACTACGCGGCGCAGCTCTTTGGCTTTCGGCAGAGTCGTTTTGATGATCTCGTGACGAACCAGAGAACCGGCCATGTTGCGGAACATAGCCTGACGATGGCTGCTGTTGCGGTTCAGTTGACGACCACTCTTACGATGGCGCATGACCTTATCCTTCTCAGTGAAACCTTAACCTGCGATCCGGTTATTCATCAGCGATGCTTGCCGGCGGCCAGTTCTCGAGGCGCATGCCCAGAGAAAGACCACGTGAGGCGAGCACGTCTTTAATCTCAGTAAGAGATTTTTTACCCAGGTTAGGCGTTTTGAGCAGCTCAACCTCGGTACGCTGTACCAGATCACCGATGTAGTGGATAGCTTCTGCCTTAAGGCAGTTAGCAGAGCGGACAGTCAATTCCAGATCGTCAACAGGGCGCAGCAGGATCGGATCGAATTCTGGTTTCTCTTCTTTCACTTCCGGCTGACGTACATCACGTAAGTCAACGAAAGCTTCCAGTTGTTCTGCCAGGATGGTCGCCGCACGACGAATCGCCTCTTCAGGATCGATTGTGCCGTTGGTTTCCATTTCGATGACCAGCTTGTCCAGGTCGGTGCGCTGTTCTACACGCGCTGCTTCAACATTGTAGGCGATACGGTCTACAGGGCTGTAGCAAGCGTCGACCAGCAGGCGGCCGATTGGGCGCTCATCTTCTTCCGAATGAATTCGGGCAGAAGCCGGCACATAACCACGACCACGCTGAACTTTGATACGCATGCTGATAGCGGCGTTCTCATCGGTCAGGTGACAGATCACGTGCTGCGGCTTGACGATTTCGACATCACCATCATGGGTGATGTCGGCTGCAGTCACAGGGCCAATGCCAGATTTATTCAGGGTCAGAATAACTTCATCTTTACCCTGAACTCTTACCGCCAGCCCTTTCAGGTTGAGCAGGATTTCCAGGATATCTTCCTGTACGCCCTCTTTGGTGCTGTACTCATGCAGTACACCATCAATTTCAACCTCGGTCACCGCGCAACCCGGCATGGAAGAAAGCAGAATACGGCGCAGTGCGTTACCAAGAGTATGGCCAAAGCCACGCTCTAAAGGCTCAAGGGTCACCTTGGCGTGCGTCGAACTCACTTGCTCGATATCTACCAGGCGCGGTTTTAGAAACTCTGTCACAGAACCCTGCATTGTGTCCTCTCTTTGGTACTAAGCTTTACTTGGAGTAAAGCTCGACGATCAGGTGTTCGTTAATGTCCGCAGACAGATCGGTACGCTCAGGAATACGCTTGAACACACCTTCCATCTTAGTCGCATCAACTTCCAGCCAGGTTGGCTTTTCACGCTGCTCAGCCAGCTCCAGAGCGGCCTTCACGCGAGATTGCTTTTTGGCTTTCTCACGGATGCTGACGACATCATTCGGAGATACCTGATAAGAAGCGATGTTAACAACGCGGCCGTTAACCATTACAGACTTGTGGCTGACCAGCTGACGTGATTCTGCACGAGTAGCGCCAAAGCCCATACGGTAAACTACGTTATCCAGACGACCTTCCAGCAGAGCTAACAGGTTTTCACCGGTGTTGCCTTTCAGACGTGCTGCTTCTTTATAGTAGTTGCGGAACTGACGTTCCAGCACGCCGTAGATACGACGAACTTTTTGTTTTTCACGCAACTGGCCGCCGTAGTCAGACAGACGCGGTTTACGCGCACCATGCTGGCCAGGGGCTTGTTCAATTTTACACTTGGAATCAATCGCGCGAACGCCAGACTTCAGGAAAAGGTCTGTGCCCTCACGACGGCTCAGCTTGAGCTTAGGACCCAAATATCTTGCCATTTTCTTTCTCCAACTATCCTAAAAACGTGGCGTTATACGCGACGTTTTTTCGGCGGACGACAACCGTTGTGAGGGATCGGAGTCACATCAGTAATGTTCGTGATGCGGAAACCTGCGGCGTTCAGAGCACGAATTGTTGATTCGCGACCCGGACCCGGACCCTTAACCATAACTTCCAGGTTCTTAATACCGTAATCTTTAACGGCTTCTGCACAGCGCTCTGCAGCGACCTGAGCAGCAAACGGCGTAGATTTACGTGAACCGCGGAAACCGGAACCACCGGCGGTTGCCCAACCCAGCGCGTTACCCTGACGATCAGTAATGGTAACGATGGTGTTGTTAAAAGAAGCATGGACATGAGCCACGCCATCTGAGACTTGCTTTCTTACACGCTTACGTGCACGAACTGGTGCCTTTGCCATTATTTACTCACCCCGATTATTTCTTGATCGGTTTGCGCGGACCCTTACGGGTACGTGCATTGGTCTTAGTACGCTGACCGCGTACTGGCAGACCACGACGATGGCGCAAACCACGGTAGCAACCAAGGTCCATCAGACGCTTGATGCTCAGGGTGATTTCACGGCGCAGATCACCTTCAACAACGAATTTACCAACCGCATCACGCAGCTGATCAATTTGTTCTTCAGACAGCTCACTGATCTTAACATCTTCAGCGATACCCGTTGCAGCGCAAATGGCTTTAGAACGGGTCTTGCCGATACCGAAAATCGAAGTTAATGCGATAACGGTGTGTTTATGATCAGGAATGTTAATGCCTGCTATACGGGCCACTATGCACTCCTATAATTAAATAAATGCGCCCCATGCTGAAAAGCCCGTTTTCAGGATACTCAAATGGAAACGCATTGACATACAAAAGATTGGCTGGCTAATCTAGCCAGCTCAACCCGACTTTGCAAGAAAAATATGTGAAAAAATCAGCCCTGGCGCTGTTTATGCTTAGGCTCGGAGCTGCAGATCACACGCACGACGCCGTCGCGACGGATGATTTTGCAGTTACGACATAATTTCTTGACGGAAGCACGAACTTTCATTTTTACTCTCCGTAACTTCTCAAGCGCCTGAATTAACGGCCGTAGCCTTTCAGGTTTGCTTTCTTCAATGCAGACTCGTACTGACTAGACATCATCAGAGTTTGCACTTGAGCCATAAAGTCCATGATGACGACCACTACGATGAGCAGTGACGTACCGCCAAAGTAGAAGGGAACCTTCATCGCATCACGCATGAACTCCGGGATCAGGCAAATAAAAGTAATGTAGAGTGCGCCGATTAAGGTCAAACGCGTCATTACTTTATCGATATACTTCGCCGTTTGCTCTCCCGGACGAATCCCCGGTACGAATGCACCAGACTTCTTCAGGTTATCTGCGGTTTCACGCGGGTTGAAAACCAACGCCGTGTAGAAAAAGCAGAAGAAGATGATTGCAGTCGCATAGAGTAGCACATATAGCGGCTGTCCTGGCTGCAAATACAGCGAAATTGTTGTCAGCCAGTTCCAACCGGTACCGCCCCCGAACCAGGATGCTATCGTCGCGGGGAACAGAATAATGCTGGAAGCAAAAATAGCCGGGATTACGCCCGCCATGTTCACTTTCAACGGTAAATGTGTGCTCTGTGCAGCGTATACACGACGACCTTGCTGACGTTTCGCATAGTTCACCACAATGCGGCGCTGACCACGCTCAACGAAAACAACGAAGAAGGTCACTGCAAATACGAGAACTGCAACCAACAGCAACAGGAGGAAGTGCAGGTCACCTTGCCGCGCTTGCTCGATGGTATGGCCAATGGCCGGCGGAAGTCCCGCAACAATACCCGCGAAGATAATGATCGAAATACCGTTGCCGATACCTCGTTCAGTAATCTGTTCGCCCAGCCACATCAGGAACATTGTCCCAGTGACCAGACTGACAACAGCGGTAAAGTAGAAGGCAAAGCCTGGATTTAACACCAGGCCCTGCATTCCAGGCATATTCGGTAGACCGGTAGCAATACCGATCGACTGGAATATGGCCAATACCAACGTACCGTAGCGGGTATACTGGCTAATCTTACGACGGCCAGCCTCCCCTTCCTTCTTAATCTCCGCCAACGCTGGATGAACCACCGTCAGCAGCTGGATAATAATAGAGGCCGAAATATACGGCATAATACCCAGCGCGAAGATTGAGGCACGGCTGAGAGCACCACCAGAGAACATGTTGAACATTTCAATGATGGTGCCACGCTGTTGCTCAAGCAGTTTGGCAAGTACAGCGGCATCAATACCAGGGATCGGAATAAAAGAGCCAACTCGGAAGACAATCAGTGCACCGATTACAAACAGCAGTCTGCGTTTCAGTTCACCAAATCCGCCTTTGGCACTTTGAAAATCTAATCCCGGTTGTTTAGCCATCTGCTACTTATTCCTCGATTTTACCGCCAGCAGCTTCGATTGCAGCACGAGCACCTTTGGTGACACGCAGACCGCGAACCGTTACCGGTGCAGAAACTTCACCAGACAGAATCACTTTCGCGAATTCAATCTGAACACCGATAATGTTGGCTGCTTTCAGCGTGCTCAGGTCAACGATACCGCCTTCCACTTTCGCCAGATCAGACAGACGCACTTCTGCAGTCACGAATGATTTACGCGAGGTGAAGCCGAATTTCGGCAGACGACGGTACAGAGGCATCTGACCACCCTCGAACCCGCGACGTACGCCACCGCCAGAACGAGAGTTCTGACCTTTGTGACCACGACCACCGGTTTTGCCGAGGCCAGAACCGATACCACGACCCAGACGCTTAGAGGCGTGCTTGGAGCCTTCGGCCGGAGACAGAGTATTTAAACGCATCTGTTACTCCTCTACTTTCAGCATGTAAGAAATCGCGTTGACCATACCGCGTACTGCCGGCGTGTCTTCACGCTCAACAGTGTGGCCAATGCGACGCAGACCCAGACCAACCAGAGTGGCTTTATGCTTAGGCAGGCGGCCGATTGAGCTACGGGTTTGAGTGATTTTAATAGTCTTAGCCATCGTGATTACCCCAGAATTTCTTCAACGGATTTACCACGCTTGGCAGCGACCATTTCTGGAGAATTCATATTTTCCAGGCCGTCGATAGTTGCACGAACCACGTTAATCGGGTTGGTGGAACCATAGGCTTTAGCCAGAACGTTATGAACTCCAGCGACTTCCAGAACGGCGCGCATTGCACCGCCGGCGATGATACCGGTACCTTCAGAAGCCGGCTGCATGAACACGCGGGAACCCGTGTGCGCACCTTTAACCGGGTGCTGCAGGGTGCCGTTGGTCAGCGCGACATTAATCATGTTGCGACGGGCTTTCTCCATCGCTTTCTGGATCGCTGCCGGAACTTCGCGCGCTTTACCGTAACCAAAACCAACGCGGCCGTTACCATCACCCACTACAGTCAGTGCGGTGAAGGAAAAGATACGACCACCTTTCACAGTTTTAGAAACACGGTTTACCGCGATCAGTTTTTCCTGCAGTTCGCCAGCTTGTTTCTCGATGTGTGACATCCTAGACCTCTACCTTAGAACTGAAGGCCAGCTTCACGAGCAGCATCTGCCAGTGCCTGGACACGACCATGATATTGGAAACCGGAACGGTCGAAAGAAACATCTTTGATGCCTTTTTCGATAGCGCGCTCAGCAATAGCTTTACCTACTGCGGCAGCTGCATCTTTGTTGCCGGTGTACTTCAGTTGTTCAGAGATAGCTTTTTCTACAGTAGAAGCAGCAACCAGAACTTCGGAACCGTTCGGGGCGATTACCTGTGCGTAAATGTGACGCGGGGTACGATGTACCACCAGGCGAGTAGCACCCAGCTCTTTGAGCTTGCGACGTGCACGGGTCGCACGACGGATACGAGCAGATTTCTTATCCATAGTGTTACCTTACTTCTTCTTAGCCTCTTTGATACGCACGACTTCGTCGGCGTAACGGACACCCTTGCCTTTATACGGCTCAGGACGACGGTAGGCGCGCAAGTCAGCTGCAACCTGGCCGATCAGTTGTTTATCAGCGCCTTTCAGCACGATTTCAGTCTGAGTCGGACATTCTGCAGAGATACCCGCGGGCAGCTGATGATCAACCGGGTGAGAGAAACCCAGTGACAGGTTAACCACGTTGCCTTTAACGGCCGCACGATAACCAACACCAACCAGCTGCAGCTTCTTAGTGAAGCCTTCGGTAACACCGATAACCATGCCGTTCAGCAGTGCACGAGCGGTACCCGCTTGCGCCCAGCCGTTTGCAAAACCGTCGCGCGGAGCGAAGGTCAGTGCATTATCAGCATGTTTAACTTCTACGGCATTATTGATAGTACGAGTCAGCTCGCCGTTTTTACCTTTAATCGAAATTACCTGACCGTCGAGTTTTACCTCTACGCCGGCAGGAACAACGACAGGTGCTTTAGCAACACGAGACATAGTTTCCTCCGATTACGCTACGTAGCAGATAATTTCGCCGCCAAGACCAGCCTGGCGCGCTGCACGATCAGTCATGACACCTTTAGAGGTAGAAATAACAGCAATACCTAAACCCGCCATAACTTTCGGCAGCTCATCTTTTTTCTTATAGATGCGCAGACCTGGGCGGCTAACACGCTGAATGCTTTCTACAACAGCTTTACCCTGGAAATACTTAAGAGTCAGTTCCAGTTCCGGCTTGGTGTCGCCTTCGATTTTGAAATCTTCAATATAACCTTCTTCCTTCAGCACGTTGGCAATTGCCACTTTCAGCTTGGAGGAAGGCATGGTGACCGCAGCTTTGTTCGCGGCCTGACCGTTACGGATACGGGTCAGCATATCCGCGATCGGATCTTGCATGCTCATCTGTCTTTACTCCCGTGATTCAATTGGTGACAATTACCAGCTAGCCTTTTTCAGACCCGGGATTTCACCGCGCATAGCGGCTTCACGGACCTTGATACGGCTCAACCCGAACTTCCGCAGGAAACCGTGCGGACGACCTGTTTGACGGCAGCGGTTACGCTGACGAGACGGGCTGGAATCACGCGGCAGAGTCTGCAGCTTGAGAACAGCGTTCCAACGATCTTCGTCGGTTGCGTTCACATCAGAAATGATCGCTTTCAGTTCAGCGCGTTTTGCGAAGAATTTGTCTGCTAATTTCACACGCTTAACTTCGCGTGCTTTCATTGATTGCTTAGCCATTAAGTAACCCTACCTTACTTGCGGAACGGGAAGTCAAAGGCAGTCAGCAGAGCACGGCCTTCATCATCAGATTTCGCAGTAGTGGTAATGGTGATATCCAAACCACGAACGCGATCGACTTTGTCGTAGTCGATTTCTGGGAAGATGATCTGCTCACGAACGCCCATGCTGTAGTTGCCACGACCGTCGAATGACTTCGCGGACAAACCACGGAAGTCGCGGATACGCGGTACAGCAATGGTGATCAGACGCTCAAAGAACTCCCACATGCGCTCGCCGCGCAGAGTTACTTTACAGCCGATCGGATAGCCCTGACGGATTTTGAAGCCTGCAACTGATTTGCGTGCTTTGGTGACCAGCGGTTTTTGACCGGAGATGGCTGCCAGGTCTGCTGCTGCGTTATCCAGCAGTTTCTTGTCAGCGATCGCTTCACCAACACCCATGTTCAGGGTGATCTTCTCGACCCGAGGGACTTGCATGACAGAAGTGTAGCCAAACTCTGTCATGAGTTTCTGGACTACTTCGTCTTTGTAGTAATCATGCAGTTTCGCCATCGTACTACTCCAAATTACTTGATAGTTTCGCTGTTAGACTTGAAGAAACGGACTTTTTTGCCGTCTTCGAATCTAAAGCCTACACGGTCAGCCTTGCCGGTTGCCGCATTGAAGAGTGCAACGTTGGAAACCTGAATAGCGGCTTCTTTTTCAACGATGCCACCTGGCTGGTTCAGAGCCGGAACCGGCTTCTGGTGTTTCTTAACCAGGTTGATACCTTCAACGATGACCTTGCCAGAAGACAGGACATTCTTAACTTTACCGCGCTTACCTTTATCTTTGCCGGTCAGCACGATAACTTCGTCGTTACGACGGATTTTCGCTGCCATTGTTCGCTCCTTAGAGTACTTCTGGTGCCAGAGAGATAATTTTCATGAACTTTTCAGTACGAAGTTCACGAGTTACCGGCCCAAAAATACGTGTTCCGATTGGCTGCTCGCTGTTATTGTTCAAAATAACGCATGCGTTACCATCGAAGCGAATGACAGAACCGTCCGGGCGACGAACACCCTTCCTGGTGCGCACCACTACCGCCTTCAGGACATCACCTTTTTTCACCTTACCACGCGGAATTGCTTCCTTGATGGTAACTTTGATGATGTCGCCGACGCCTGCGTAGCGACGGTGCGAGCCACCCAGAACCTTGATACACATTACGCGACGTGCACCGGAGTTGTCGGCGACGTTCAGCATAGTCTGTTCTTGGATCATTTTAGTGCTCCGCTAATGTCAACTACTACTTCGGGACCCAGACTTCAGGTCGTTAGAAAGCCCCATATTTGAGGGCGCGGCATTATAACACCGGTTCTCACAGATGGGTAGAAAAAATGAACGGCTCAGCAATGGAGCCGCTTATTTTCCCTGATAACAGGGAGCGCGTATTCTAGGGAATAGTCTCAGCAGTAGCAAATGTAATCTGCCTTATTTTTCGACACTCGCCATTCCGCTTCTGATTGGGGGCTTTACTTCATCAGCTGCGCGGCCAGCTGATTGTGTCGGTAGAGCACTTTCGGCAGGTCGATGACCGTTAATTCCCCCTGGCGCACCACGACTTTTCCATTAATGACGCTGTAGGCCACCGGCCCTGGATTGCAGAAGACCAGCGCCGCGACCGGATCGTGCCCTGCCCCGGCCAGCCCCAGACGGTTGAGATCGAATATCGCCAGATCGGCCTGCATGCCTGGGGCGATGGCGCCGATATCATCGCGGTTCAGCACCTTCGCGCCGCCGCGCGTCGCCAGCTCCAGCGCCTGACGTGCGCTCATCGCGTCGGGGCCAAAGCCGACCCGCTGCAGCAGCATCGCCTGGCGCACCTCGCCGATCATATCGCCGCTGTCGTTGGAGGCGGAGCCGTCAACGCCCAGCCCGACGTTGACGCCTGCATCGCACATCTGCCGCACCGGCGCGATGCCGGAGGCGAGCCGCATATTAGAGCAGGGACAGTGCGCCACGCCGGTGCCAGTGCGCGCAAACAATTCGATGCCGTGATCGTCAAGCTTCACGCAGTGCGCATGCCAGACGTCATGCCCTACCCAGCCGAGGTCCTCGACATACTGCGCTGGCGTCATATTGAACTTCTCGCGGCTGTAGCGGATGTCACTCTCGTTCTCCGCCAGATGGGTGTGCAGCGAAACGCCGTAGTGACGCGCCAGCGCGGCGGACGTTTTCATTAGCTCGCGGCTGACGGAAAAGGGCGAACAGGGCGCCACCACGATACGCAGCATGGCGCCACGACCGCTGTCATGGTAGCGCTCAATCACCCGCTGCGTATCTTCCAGGATGTCGGCCTCTTTCTCCACCAGGCTGTCCGGCGGCAGCCCGCCCTGCTTCTGCCCCACGCTCATGCTGCCGCGGCTGGCGTGAAAGCGCATGCCCATTTCCGCCGCCGCGTCGATACTGTCGTCGAGCCGGCAGCCGTTGGGGTAGACATAGAGATGATCGCTGCTGGTGGTGCAGCCGGAGAGCATCAGCTCGGCCATCGCCGTTTGCGTCGAGACATGGATCATCTCTGGCGTCAGCTTCTGCCAGATGGGATAAAGGTGGGTCAGCCAGTTAAACAGCTCGCCGTTCTGTACGGAAGGCACCACGCGCGTGAGGCTCTGATACATATGGTGATGCGTATTGATCAATCCCGGTACGACGATGTGCCCTTTTAGATCGATGATCTCATCAGCATGCTGCGGCAGTGCTTCAGCCGCGCCAACCCCTTCAATCCTCTCTCCTTTGATATAGATACTGCCGTTGCGGATCTCCTGACGCGCATCATCCATACAGACCACGACTTCAGCGTTCTTCAATAACAGTGTCCGTTGCATCTCCTGACCCTTTTGCTGCAATGAGTGAGGGGTCGATAGTATCGTCTCTTTTTTCGCCATGCTAACAGAAGGGATCGCTGCCAGTAGTGGCACGGTCAGCAGAGAGCGACGTATGCGGTCTGGGGTTTCCTTTTTCACACGACTCATCCTTGTTCATGATAAACAGATACGGCATCGCTGCCGCCACATAAGCTCAATCATTATCAACAGGTCAGCCGGTGATATTTTGACCAATGTCGTAAACAAGGGCAGATTACAGGCAAAAAAAAACCCCCTGCCGAAGCAGAGGGTTTCTCCAGAAAAAACCGTTCTTATTACAGAACCGCTTTCTCTACAACGCGAACCAGAGTCCAGGATTTAGTCTTGGACAGCGGACGGGTTTCGCGGATTTCAACCACGTCACCAATACCGCATTCGTTGTTCTCGTCATGGATGTGCAGCTTAGTCGTACGCTTAATGAATTTACCGTAGATCGGGTGTTTCACGAAACGCTCGATAGCGACAACAGCAGATTTCTGCATTTTGTCACTAACAACACGACCTTGCAGAGTACGGATTTTATCGGTCATTACGCACCCGCCTTCTCAGTCAGTAAAGTCTTAACGCGTGCAACATCACGGCGAACCTGTTTCAGCAGATGAGTCTGCTGCAGTTGGCCAGATGCTGCCTGCATGCGCAGGTTAAATTGCTCACGCAGCAGATTAAGCAGCTCAGTGTTCAGCTCTTCAACGCTTTTTTCACGCAGCTCTGTTGCTTTCATTACATCACCGTCTTAGTAACAAAGGTGGTTTTGATAGGCAGTTTTGCTGCTGCCAGCTTGAAGGCTTCACGGGCCAGCTCTTCTGGTACGCCGTCCATTTCATACAGGACTTTACCAGGCTGAATCAGGGCAACCCAATACTCCACGTTACCCTTACCTTTACCCATACGCACTTCCAGCGGCTTCTCGGTGATCGGTTTGTCCGGGAATACACGGATCCAGATCTTACCTTGACGCTTAACTGCACGGGTCATAGCACGACGTGCTGCTTCGATCTGACGAGCAGTCAGACGACCACGGCCAACAGCTTTCAGACCGAAAGTACCGAAGCTAACATCCGTACCCTGCGCCAGACCGCGGTTGCGGCCTTTGTGCACTTTACGGAATTTTGTACGCTTTGGTTGTAACATCAGCGACTCTCCTTACTTACGGCCTTTACGCTGCTGCTTTTTAGGTTGAGCAGCCGGTTCCGGTTGTTCAACAGCAGCCATACCACCCAGGATCTCGCCTTTGAAGATCCATACCTTAACGCCGATTACACCATAAGTGGTGTGCGCTTCAGAGGTGTTGTAGTCAATGTCAGCACGCAGAGTGTGCAGCGGTACGCGACCTTCGCGGTACCATTCGGTACGTGCGATTTCCGCGCCGCCCAGACGGCCGCTAACTTCAACTTTGATACCTTTCGCGCCCAGACGCATGGCGTTCTGAACAGCACGCTTCATCGCACGACGGAACATCACGCGACGCTCCAGCTGTGAAGTGATGCTGTCAGCAACCAGTTTCGCGTCCAGTTCCGGCTTACGGACTTCGGCGATATTGATCTGTGCAGGGACGCCCGCGATGTTCGCGACGACCGTGCGCAGTTTTTCTACGTCTTCACCCTTTTTACCGATAACGATACCCGGGCGAGCGGTGTGAATGGTCACACGGATGCTCTTCGCCGGACGCTCGATAACGATGCGGGATACAGACGCTTTAGCCAGTTCTTTTGTCAGGAACTGACGAACTTTAAAATCGCTGTCCAGGTTGTCAGCGAATTCTTTGGTGTTCGCAAACCAGGTAGAGTTCCATGGTTTTACAATACCCAGGCGAATACCATTAGGATGTACTTTCTGACCCATTGCTAGTCTCCAGAGTCTCAGCGATCGGACACAACCACAGTAATGTGGCTGGTGCGCTTCAGGATGCGATCTGCACGACCTTTAGCACGCGGCATAATGCGCTTCATGCTCGGGCCTTCGTCTACGAAAATTTTCGCGACTTTCAGATCGTCGATATCAGCGCCATCGTTGTGTTCGGCGTTAGCAATGGCAGATTCCAGGACCTTCTTAACCAGTACAGCAGCTTTCTTGTTGGTGTAGGTCAGAATATCCAGAGCCTGCGACACTTTCTTACCGCGAATCAGGTCAGCAACCAGGCGAACCTTCTGAGCAGAAGAACGAGCATGGCGATGTTGAGCTAAAGTTTCCATCTCTTCCTCCTACTTATTTCTTCTTGGCTTTCTTATCTGCAGCGTGGCCGCGATAAGTACGTGTCGGTGCAAATTCACCCAGCTTGTGGCCGACCATTTCGTCGGAAACAAAGACAGGAACGTGCTGACGACCATTATGGACAGCGATGGTCAAACCGATCATGTTAGGGAAGATCGTTGAACGACGGGACCAGGTGCGCAGGGGCTTCTTGTCTCCGCTTTCCACCGCTTTCTCTACCTTCTTCAGCAAGTGCAGGTCAATAAAAGGACCTTTCTTGAGAGAACGTGGCATGGCTTATCCTCTAAAATTATTTGCTACGGCGACGTACGATAAATTTATCAGTACGCTTGTTGCTACGGGTCTTCTTACCTTTGGTCTGCACGCCCCACGGAGTGACCGGGTGCTTACCAAAGTTACGACCTTCACCACCACCGTGCGGGTGATCGACTGGGTTCATCGCGGTACCGCGAACGGTCGGACGAACACCACGCCAGCGAGTTGCACCAGCTTTACCCAGAACGCGCAGCATGTGCTCAGCGTTGCCGACTTCGCCCAGGGTCGCGCGGCAATCAGCTTCGATTTTACGCATTTCGCCTGAACGCAGACGCAGGGTAACGTAGGAACCTTCACGCGCAACGATCTGCACGTAAGCGCCAGCAGAGCGAGCGATCTGACCGCCTTTGCCCGGCTTCATTTCTACGTTATGCACGGTAGAACCCACCGGGATGTTACGCATCGGCAGGGTGTTGCCTGCTTTGATCGCAGCATCAACGCCAGACTGAATCTGGTCGCCGGCTTTCAGGCCTTTAGGGGCCAGGATATAACGGCGTTCGCCATCTTTGTACAGAACCAGTGCGATGTTCGCAGAACGGTTCGGATCGTACTCAAGACGCTCAACAACTGCCGGGATACCATCTTTGTTGCGTTTGAAGTCAACAATACGGTAAGCCTGCTTGTGACCACCACCGATATGACGGGTAGTGATACGACCATTGTTGTTACGACCACCGGATTTGCTGTTCTTTTCGATCAGCGGGGCAAAAGGTTTGCCCTTGTGCAGCTCAGGGTTTACCACTTTAACGACGTGGCGACGACCCGGAGATGTCGGTTTACATTTAACAACTGCCATTGTCTTTCTCCTCCGACTTACTCAGCGCCGCCGACGAAGTCCAGATTCTGGCCTTCCTTCAGGGTGACGTAAGCTTTTTTCCAGTCGCTGCGACGACCGATACGCTGTCCGTGACGCTTAGTTTTCCCTTTAACAACCAGGGTGTTCACGTCTTTAACTTCTACTTCGAACAGTTTTTCAACAGCAGCAACGATCTCTGCTTTGGTCGCGTCTTTCGCAACTTTGAGAACGATGGTGTTGGTTTTTTCCATCGCAGCAGACGCTTTTTCAGATACGTGCGGCGCGCGCAGTACTTTCAGCAGACGTTCTTCACGGATCATGCCAGCATCTCCTCAACTTGCTTAACTGCGTCAGCAGTCATAACGACTTTGTCGAAGGCGATCAGGCTAACTGGGTCGATACCCGCTGCATCGCGCACGTCAACCTTGTACAGGTTACGCGCAGCCAGGAACAGATTCTCATCCAGTTCACCGGTGATGATCAGCACGTCTTCCAGCGCCATGTCTTTCAGTTTCTGTACCAGCAGCTTGGTTTTCGGTGCTTCTACAGAGAACGTCTCGACAACGATCAGACGATCTTGACGTACCAGTTCGGACAGGATGCTTTTCAGCGCGCCGCGGTACATCTTTTTGTTAACTTTTTGACTGTGGTCCTGCGGACGCGCAGCGAAGGTCACGCCACCTGAACGCCAGATCGGGCTCTTTACAGAACCTGAACGCGCACGGCCGGTGCCTTTCTGACGCCACGGCTTTTTGCCTGAACCAGTTACTTCAGCACGCGTTTTCTGCGCGCGGGTACCCTGACGGGCGCCTGCAGCGTAAGCAACAACAACCTGGTGAACCAGCGCTTCGTTGAAATCACGACCGAAGGTAGTTTCGGAAACAGTCAGCGCGCTCTGCGCGTCTTTCAGTACTAATTCCATTGCTATCCCCTTACGCCTTCACAGCTGGTTTAACGATCAGGTCGCTACCGGTCGCACCCGGGACAGCACCTTTCACCAGCAGCAGGTTGCGCTCAGCGTCAACACGTACCACATCCAGGCTCTGAACGGTTACGCGCTCATTACCCAGCTGACCTGCCATTTTCTTGCCCTTGAACACTTTGCCCGGAGTCTGGTTCTGACCGATAGAACCCGGAACGCGGTGAGAAAGGGAGTTACCGTGGGTAGCGTCCTGGGTACGGAAGTTCCAGCGCTTAACGGTACCTGCGAAACCTTTACCTTTAGAGGTACCGGTTACGTCTACTTTTTTAACGTCAGCGAAAATTTCAACACTGATGCTCTGACCAACAGAGTACTCTTCACCTTCAACGGTGAGGAATTCCCACAGGCCACGGCCAGCTTCAACGCCAGCTTTAGCAAAATGACCAGCTTCAGGTTTGGTCACACGGTTCGCTTTTTTCGCACCGGTGGTAACCTGGATTGCCTGGTAACCATCGTTCTCCAGGCCTTTGACCTGAGTAACGCGGTTTGCTTCAACTTCGATTACGGTTACTGGGATTGAAACGCCGTCTTCAGTGAAGACGCGGGTCATGCCCACTTTTTTACCGACTAAACCAATCATTGTATCAACCTCTCAATCGCTCGATGACCTGATTAACCCAGGCTGATCTGCACGTCTACACCGGCAGCCAGATCCAGACGCATCAGAGCATCAACGGTTTTTTCAGTTGGCTCAACGATGTCTACCAGACGCTTGTGAGTGCGGATTTCGTACTGATCGCGCGCATCTTTGTTAACGTGCGGAGAGATCAGAACGGTGAAGCGCTCTTTGCGAGTCGGCAGCGGGATCGGACCGCGAACCTGCGCACCAGTGCGCTTGGCAGTCTCTACGATTTCCGCGGTTGATTGATCGATCAGACGATGATCAAACGCTTTAAGACGGATACGGATTCTTTGGTTCTGCATGAGACCAGAGCTCCAAACTTTTTATAGACGAAAAAAATTACTACTCTCACCCATTACGATTGATGGGGGAGTGTAATCGTTCAGCATATAACTCCACAGTTGGGAGTATTGTCAGGCGACCTAACATGCTGCCGCCTGCGATTCAGCTCGAATCGCGCTCGCCAATATCGGCAAGCCCGCGCATTATACGTAAATCTGCTCAGGAAGCAACCCGTGTTCTGTTTTTAACCCTGTTTTCTGCTGGCATTATTGCGGCGAGGCGGTAACGAGGAGAGTTTGAGGCGGGGGATGTCAGCTAGCCCGCTGAGCGTCGGCTGGCGACGAAAGCGGGCGGGCTTATACGATAATTCACAGCTTGATTACTCTTCTTCCCGGATTTGCGCCTGCAGGTAGTTCTGGATGCCCAGCTTAGTAATGAGGTCGAGCTCGGTTTCGATCCAGTCGATATGGTGCTCTTCATCCGCGAGGATTTCGATCATCATGTCGCGGCTGACGTAGTCGTGCACTTTATCCGCGTAGGCGATCGCCTCGCGCAGGTCTTTCGCCCCTTCCAGCTCGAGCTGCAGATCGGAGCGCAGCATCTCCTCGACATCTTCGCCAATGCGCAGCCGCCCTAAATCCTGCAGGTTGGGGATCCCCTCAAGAAACAGAATGCGTTCGATATATTTATCGGCGTGTTTCATTTCGTCGATGGACTCGTGGTACTCCGTGTCGTTGAGGCGCTGCAGGCCCCAGTTTTTGAACATTCGCGCATGAAGAAAGTACTGATTGATGGCAACCAGTTCATTTCCCAGCAATTTATTGAGATGGCTTATGATTTTAATATCGCCCTTCATTTTGCTTCCTCCGCTTCCAGTTAAATAACAGCGTAGATGCGGATAAAAAGAAGTCAAAAAAACGCGACAAAATATGGGGGTATTGCCCGTCAGGCAATCTCTTTATACAGCGGAGCGTGCTGCAGCTCATCTTCCATAATCTCGCGCGCCACGCGAATGCACTTGCCGCACTGCTTCCCGACTGGAACCAGCTGGCGCAGCTGTTGAATAGATTTTGGCTGATAGCGGCGAACCGCCTCACGGAGGGCTTTATCGCTGACGGCGTTACACAAACAGACGTACATTTACTGCTCACCTCGATCAATTAATGATCAAAGCTTAAATGAGAATAGTTTTTATTTCAAACCCAGGCTTAGTAGGGATAAGCCGTCGCGCCGGCAGCAGGCAAAAAAAAAAGAGCACCGAAGTGCTCTCTTTCTGCTCTGGTGGCCCGAAGGCCACCTCGCTAACGCAATTAAGCGATAACTTCAGCAACAACGCCCGCGCCAACGGTACGGCCGCCTTCGCGGATTGCGAAGCGCAGACCCTGGTCCATCGCGATCGGATGGATCAGAGTAACGGTCATTTTGATGTTGTCGCCCGGCATGACCATCTCAACGCCTTCCGGCAGTTCGATGTTGCCAGTCACGTCAGTAGTACGGAAGTAGAACTGCGGACGGTAGCCTTTGAAGAACGGAGTGTGACGACCGCCTTCTTCTTTGGACAGAACGTAAACTTCTGACACGAAAGTGGTGTGCGGCTTGATTGAGCCCGGCTTAGCCAGAACCTGGCCACGCTCGATCTCTTCACGCTTGATACCACGCAGCAGAACGCCGACGTTCTCACCAGCCTGACCCTGATCCAGCAGTTTGCGGAACATTTCAACGCCGGTACAGGTTGATTTCGCGGTGTCTTTGATGCCCACGATTTCAACTTCGTCGCCGACTTTCACGATGCCGCGCTCAACACGACCGGTAACAACGGTACCACGGCCAGAGATTGAGAATACGTCTTCGATCGGCAGCAGGAACGGCAGGTCGATAGCACGAACCGGATCCGGGATGTAGGTATCCAGGTGGCCAGCCAGCTCAACGATCTTCGCTTCCCACTCAGCGTCGCCTTCCAGCGCTTTCAGCGCTGAACCGCGAACGATCGGAGTGTCGTCGCCCGGGAAGTCGTACTGTGACAGCAGGTCACGCACTTCCATCTCAACCAGTTCCAGCAGCTCTTCGTCATCAACCATGTCACACTTGTTCAGGAACACGATGATGTAAGGCACGCCAACCTGACGACCCAGCAGGATGTGCTCACGGGTCTGCGGCATCGGGCCGTCAGTCGCAGCAACAACCAGGATAGCGCCGTCCATCTGCGCAGCACCGGTGATCATGTTTTTCACATAGTCGGCGTGGCCCGGGCAGTCAACGTGCGCGTAGTGGCGAGACGGGGTTTCATACTCAACGTGTGAAGTGTTGATGGTGATACCACGTGCTTTCTCTTCCGGCGCGTTATCGATCTGGTCGAATGCGCGAGCCTGGCCGCCGTAGGTTTTAGCCAGAACGGTGGTGATTGCTGCAGTCAGGGTGGTTTTACCGTGGTCAACGTGACCGATGGTGCCCACGTTTACGTGCAGTTTGTTACGTTGAAATTGCTCTTTCGCCATGGCGATAATCCTTACGTTATGCCTTCATCATTGATGAAGGCATCTGTTCACAATTTTTAAACCGTAGCCTTATTTGCTACGAGCTTCAATAACGGCCTGAGCGACGTTGTTCGGCGCATCATCGTACTTCAGGAACTCCATGGAGTAAGAAGCACGGCCTTTAGTCAGAGAACGCAACTGCGTCGCGTATCCGAACATTTCAGACAGCGGAACTTCAGCGTGAATCTGAACGCCGGTAGCGTTAGATTCCTGCCCTTTCAGCATACCACGACGACGGCTAAGGTCACCGATGACGTCACCGGTGTTCTCTTCCGGCGTCTCTACTTCAACCTTCATGATCGGCTCAAGCAGAACCGGCTGCGCTTTCTTAAAGCCATCTTTAAAGGCGATAGAAGCGGCCAGTTTAAACGCCAGCTCAGAGGAGTCGACATCATGGTAAGAACCGAAGTGCAGACGCACGCCCAGATCAACAACCGGGTAACCAGCCAGCGGGCCAGATTTCAGCTGTTCCTGGATGCCTTTATCAACCGCAGGGATGTATTCGCCAGGAATCACACCGCCTTTGATGTCGTTGACAAATTCGTAGCCTTTCGGGTTTGAACCCGGCTCCAGCGGGTACATGTCGATAACAACATGACCGTACTGACCGCGACCACCAGACTGCTTAGCGTGTTTACCTTCGATGTCGGTAACTTTAGAGCGAATCGCTTCGCGGTAAGCTACCTGCGGTTTGCCCACGTTCGCTTCAACGTTGAATTCGCGCTTCATGCGGTCAACGATGATGTCGAGGTGCAGCTCACCCATACCAGCGATGATGGTCTGGTTAGACTCTTCGTCAGTCCATACGCGGAATGACGGGTCTTCTTTAGCCAGACGACCCAGAGCCAGACCCATTTTTTCCTGGTCAGCTTTGGTTTTCGGCTCAACGGCGATAGAGATTACCGGCTCCGGGAACTCCATGCGCTCCAGGATGATCGGGTTGCTCGGATCGCACAGGGTGTCACCGGTGATCACGTCTTTCAGACCGATCGCAGCGGCGATGTCGCCTGCGCGAACTTCGCTGATCTCTTCACGTTTGTTGGCGTGCATCTGTACGATACGGCCGAAACGCTCACGCGCAGATTTCACTGAGTTCAGTACGGTGTCGCCTGAGTTCACCACGCCAGAGTAGACGCGGAAGAAGGTCAGGTTGCCCACGAACGGGTCGTTGGCGATTTTGAACGCCAGCGCAGAGAACGGCTCGCTGTCGTCAGCGTGACGCTCAGCAGGCGTGTCTTTACCGTCGTCCAGCATACCGTTGATAGCAGGAACGTCAGTCGGTGCCGGCAGGTATTCCACCACGGCATCCAGCATCGCCTGAACACCTTTGTTCTTGAACGCAGAACCACAGGTAACCAGGATAATTTCGTTGCGCAGTACGCGCTGACGCAGAGCAGTTTTGATCTCTTCTTCGCTCAGCTCGTCGCCGCTGAAGAATTTCTCCATCAGCTCTTCAGAAGCTTCTGCTGCCGCTTCGATCAGCTTGCCGCGCCACTCTTCAGCCAGTTCCTGCATGTCAGCCGGGATATCTTCGTAAACGAAGGTTACGCCCTGGTCAGCATCATTCCAGTTGATGGCTTTCATTTTGATCAGGTCAACGATGCCGGTGAAGTTCTCTTCAGCGCCAATAGCCAGCTGCAGCGGAACCGGAGTCGCGCCCAGACGGGATTCGATCTGACCAACTACTTTCAGGAAGTTCGCGCCCATACGGTCCATTTTGTTAACGAACGCGATACGCGGAACTTTATATTTGTTCGCCTGACGCCATACGGTCTCAGACTGCGGCTGCACGCCACCTACAGCACAGTAAACCATTACTGCGCCATCGAGCACACGCATTGAACGTTCTACTTCGATGGTGAAGTCAACGTGTCCAGGGGTGTCGATGATGTTGATACGGTGCGGCTCAAACTGCTTAGCCATACCGGACCAGAATGCGGTGGTCGCTGCAGACGTGATGGTGATACCACGTTCCTGCTCCTGCGCCATCCAGTCCATGGTCGCGGCGCCATCATGCACTTCACCGATTTTGTGGTTAACACCGGTGTAGAACAGGATGCGCTCGGTAGTCGTGGTTTTACCGGCGTCGATGTGTGCGCTGATACCGATGTTACGGTAGCGCGCAATGGGTGTTGTACGAGCCATTTGATTCCTCTGATTCTCGGGCGTTCAAAATTAGTCGAACCCAGCGGGTTTGCATTTTGCACGCCCGCTGGTTTAACAACAACTACGTGGCGATTACCAGCGGTAGTGAGCGAACGCCTTGTTGGCTTCAGCCATACGGTGAACGTCTTCACGTTTCTTAACTGCAGTACCTTTGTTTTCTGCAGCGTCAGAAAGTTCGTTCGCCAGGCGGAGAGCCATAGATTTATCACCGCGTTTACGAGCAGCTTCTACGATCCAGCGCATTGCCAGGGCATTACGACGAACCGGACGGACTTCTACTGGTACCTGGTAGGTAGAACCACCAACGCGACGTGACTTAACTTCGACAGTCGGACGCACGTTTTCGAGGGCTACTTCAAAGGCTTCCAGCTCGTTCTTACCAGAACGCTGAGCCAGGGTCTCAAGCGCGGTATAAACGATTGATTCAGCGGTAGATTTTTTACCATCTACCATCAGGATATTTACAAATTTGGCCAGCAGCTCTGATCCGAACTTAGGATCCGGCAGAATTTTACGCTGACCAATGACGCGACGACGTGGCATGGAAATACTCCGTTGTTAATTCAGGATTGTCCAAAACTCTACGAGTTTAGTTTGACATTTAAGTTAAAACGTTTGGCCTTACTTAACGGAGAACCATTAAGCCTTTGGCTTCTTCACGCCGTACTTGGAGCGAGCCTGCTTACGGTCTTTAACACCTGAGCAGTCCAGCGCGCCACGAACGGTGTGGTAACGCACACCTGGCAGGTCTTTAACACGACCGCCACGGATCAGGATCACGGAGTGTTCCTGCAGGTTATGACCTTCACCGCCGATATAGGAGGTAACTTCAAAACCGTTGGTCAGACGAACACGGCAAACTTTACGCAGTGCGGAGTTCGGTTTTTTCGGAGTGGTGGTGTACACACGAGTACAAACGCCACGTTTTTGCGGGCAAGCTTCCAGCGCAGGCACGTTGCTCTTTGCAACTTTGCGTACGCGTGGTTTGCGAACCAGCTGGTTAACTGTTGCCATTAAATAGCTCCTGGATTTGCTTTTGCTTCGTAAACACGTAATAAATCGCCCCGTATAACTACGAGGACGCAGAATTTTAGGGCTGAGCCAATAGGGTGTCAAGAAATAACCAGGCTTTGTACGCTACCAGGTCATTTGCTGCTGATGTTTTTCAGTGAGCGTGACGAAACCAGTATAGTCTACCGGCCTTATTTTGGCTGAAATTTGACCAGCAAGGCCGCGCGCGGTCACGTCCTCCGTCAGCACCCACAGGGTTGCCGGGGAAGCGAGTAGACGATTCAGGGCGCGGCTGCCCTCTAGCGCGCCCAGCACGCCATCCTGCAGCAGCAGCAGATCGTCTTGCGCCGTCAGCAGCAGCAGCAGCGTGTCGAGGTCGCTGTAATAGGGTGAATGCATCAGGGTATGCAGCATAGCGCGCTCTTAAAAGGTGATAATACGATCGTAGGTTGCCAGCTGCTGCTGCAGCGCCGCGGCGTCCAGAATGCCGACATCCATAATGCGGGCGCCCTCTTCCGCCAGCCCGCGCTCGCGCAGCGCCTCGCGGCTAATGTAGCAGTGCTCGATATCGTACAGCGCCAGCACGCCGAAGGTAGCGGCATGGTTGCGGGACAGAATGATCTCTGGCTGCTGGCCGGGCATCAGCTGCAAGACGCCGTCGCCGATAAAGAACAGGCCGATCGACTCACTCAGCGCGCCGGTCGCCAGCGCGGCGTCGAGCCCTTCCCGTCCGGCGCTGCTGCCGTGCGGCGCGCGGGTAAACACAAAGGCGACGCGATTCATTAAAACTGCACCAGTCGATCGCAGCTGAGCGCGGCTTCCGCCAGCGCGCCCAGACCGCTGAGTTCAAACCCCGGCTGCAGGTTGCTGCCTGCCAGCTGCAGCCGCTCCGCCTCCTGCGCGTCGGTGACGCCGCGGCGCAGCGCGGCCGCCACGCAAATATTGAGCGCCACGCCCTGCTCCTGCTGCAGCCGCAGCCAGGCGCGCACGATATCCGCCTCGTCGCTGGCCGGCGCGGTCAGCTGATTGGCGTTCAGCACGCCCTCGCGATAAAAGAACACGCTCTGTAGCTGATGCCCCGCCGCCAGCAGCGCGCGGGCGAACAGCAAGGCGCTGCTCGCCTGCTGCGTGCCATAGGCCGGCCCGGTCACCAGCAGGGTGTAGCGCATCAGCGCTCCTGCCCCTGAAAGTCGCCGTTCTTGAACTGACGAATATAGAGATAGACGGTGTGCTTAGAGATATTGAGGCGATCCGCAACCTGATTGATGGCGTCTTTGATGTCGAAGATGCCCTTCTCATAAAGATTGAGCACGATCTGCCGGTTCTTGGCGTTATTGGAGACGTTGCGATCGGCGCTCACCTCTTCAATGGTGAACTCCAGCGTCTGGGTCACCAGATCCTCCACCGAGCTGGCGAAGTTGACGTTGGAATCGACCTGATGCATTTCCGGTGGCATAAAGGTCGACATAATCTGCGAGAACGGCACATCGAGATTCATATTGATGCACAACAGCCCGATAACGCGCTGCTGGCGATTGCGTATTGCAATGGTGACCGACTTCATCAGCACACCGCTTTTGGCGCGAGTGAAGTAGGCGCGCGAGACGTTGCTGTCCGCGCCGTGCATATCGTGCAGCATACGCAGCGCCAGATCGGTAATCGGCGAGCCGACTTTACGCCCGGTGTGTTCGCCGTTGGCGATGCGCACCGCCGAACATTTCAGATCTTCCAGCGAGTGCAGCACGATTTCGCAGTGCGAACCGATCAGCATCGCCAGGCCGTCGACCACCGCCTCATAAGATTTGAGAATATCGTAGTCCGTCTGCTCAAACGGACGCTGCTCCAGTAAATCGAAGTCGCTCAGTTCGCCGGGATTGAATGGATTTGACATCGAAGACATTACCCTAAATGGCTGGAGCCTGTCTCAGCGCAGCGGGCAGACTCTTTTATTGGGAAAGTTGTGCAGGCGATAGTCTGGCAAATGTCGCACGCTTATGCCAGGGCTTTGTCATGGTGTGGAAATGAAACCGCCGCCCGAAGGCGGCGGTAGACAGATTATTGAGATTTCTTCGCGTCGGCGGCAGGCGCCTGCGCTTTCTCATCTGCTTTAGGCGCCGGTTTGATGTCGAGCAGTTCAACATCGAACACCAGCGTGGAGTTAGCCGGAATACCTGGCACGCCGTTTTTGCCGTAGGCGAGCTGCGGTGGGATCACCAGCTTGATTTTGCCGCCTTTCTTCACGTGCTTCAGGCCTTCGGTCCAGCCTGGGATCACGCCGTCAAGACGGAAAGAGAGCGGTTCGCCGCGCGTATAGGAGTTGTCGAACTCGGTGCCGTCGATCAGCGTGCCTTTATAGTTCACGACTACGGTGTCGCTGTCTTTCGGCGCGTCGCCGCTGCCCTCTTTCTCTACTTTATACAGCAGGCCAGATTCGGTTTTCTTCACGCCGCTCTCTTTGGCGAATTTGTCGGCGAAAGCGCTGCCTTTATCGGCGTTCTCTTTCGCGTCTTTCTCCATCTTCGCCTGCGCGGCGCCCTTCACGCGGCCTTCAAAGGCCTGCAGGGTCTGCTCGATCTCCTGGTCGGAGAGCTTGCTCTTACCGCCGAACGCATCCTGAACGCCCGCAATCAGCTGATCTTTGTCCAGCTTGATGCCCAGCTTCTCCTGTTCCTTCAGAGAGTTATCCATGTAGCGACCCAGCGAGGCGCCCAGCGCGTAGGCTGACTGCTGATCTTCATTTTTGAAGGCCGCATTTTTCGGTGCCTGCGGTGCCGCATCGGTTGCAGCAGGGGCTGCGGTCGCTTCGGCTGCCATCGCCAGCGGCGCGTTGAGCGCGATGGCCATGGTGGTGGCTAACATGGTGACTTTAAACAGTGATTTCATCCTTTCTCCAAAACCGAAGCTTGTTACCTCGGGAATTATTGCGGACTAAAGCTCCACACTATAGCGGTACGCGGCAGCGTCGAACACTCCCGCAGCGTAATTACCCGGCTCTCCTCCGACCTTTTTTGCATCAGGAAGTTTCATCAGAGATGATGCTGCCACCGGCGCTATTCAACCCCACGCAGGCGAGACGGCAAAGAAATCAGGTGATTCTGACCGAGGAAACCGTAGAATCAGCGCCTGATGCGAGATTCGCAGCGTCATACTATAAGGAGAGGTCATGCAACAATCAGAGTGGGAACAACGGCTTGAAGCACTGGAGAGCAAGCTGGCCTTTCAGGAGCTGACTATCGACCAGCTGAATCAGACGGTGGTGCAGCACGAGCTGGAGATGGCGAAGATGCGCGAGCAGCTGCGCCTGCTGCTGGATAAGCTAAAGGCGGCCGCGCCGTCGATGGTGGCGTCGCAGTCAGAAGAGACGCCGCCTCCGCATTACTGATATGTTCAGAATGGCTGCGCTACGCCGATGCTGCGTTGCTGCGTCAGCGTGAGATGCTCACATACCGCGGTATGCTCCGCTCTCCCGCTTCCTGGCGCCTTGCCTCGCCGCTTGCTCGCGCATTCTTCGCTCGCAAAAAGAGCAAAAGAAAAGGCCACCGTCTGGTGGCCTTGTCATCTGTCTCACACAGCTTAGTGGTTGCAGCCGCAACCGCCGTGGCTGCCGCAGCCGCCGTTGCCGTGATCGTGACCGTGGTCATGATCGTGGTCATGGTCGTGACCGTGCTCGCCGTGAACGTGGCCGTGCGCCAGCTCTTCCGGGGTCGCTTCGCGGATAGCGACAACTTCCACGTTGAAGTTCAGGTTCTGACCCGCCAGCATATGGTTGCCGTCAACCACCACGTGGTCATCTTCCACTTCGGTGATTTCGACCGGCACCGGGCCCTGATCGGTTTCCGCCAGGAAGCGCATGCCAACCTGCAGCTCGTCAACGCCCATAAACACATCTTTAGGCACGCGCTGCACCAGGTTGTCGTCGTACTGGCCGTATGCGTCGTTTGCCGGGATATGCACCTCAAACTTGTCGCCGACATCGTGATTTTCCAGCGCTTTTTCCAGACCAGAAATCAGGGAACCATGACCGTGCAGATAGTCTAACGGCGCACTTACCGGCGACTCGTCAACCAACACACCATCTTCTGTACGTACCTGATAGGCCAGGCTCACCACCAGGTCTTTTGCTACTTTCATGATATCTCCTAACCGTTGAGAACTGAGATCCCGTCTCATTGGTCTATTCTTGCGTGCAATAACACCAACCAGAAAGGTTCGGGGCTGAGGCCGCGCAGTCGCGACGCGTTTTACCTCAGCGTTAGTGGCGCCGATTGTATCGGAATTCAATCCCGCTGTAAGTTTAAGCGTAAAAAAAGCTGCGCCATTTCGCTACTCGGGATGGAAAATACCGATCACTTGCTCCTGGCTGCGAACCTGATCGCGAACCTGCTTATCCGCCTCGCGCATCTGGTGTCCGCATTTCACGCACTCCACGACGTCGACATTGTTTTCACGCCACATCGCCAGCGTGTCTTTTTCCTGGCAGTGCGGGCAAACCGCACCGGCAATAAATCGTTTACGCATGTTGATTAACCTGTGTTGCTGTTACTGATCTTCATCCCAGTCGTCGATCTGCCGCCTTTCATGCTGCATCTCGCGCTGGAAAATGTCTTCCAGCTCGCGCCTCGCCTCGCGCACGCGTGAAATCTGTGCGTTGTCGGTGTGGTTCGGCATCAGCTCGCGCAGCATACGCATATCGAGCCGGCGGAAATGCAGCTGCGCGCGCTGCGCCTGATGCGGATGCATGCCGACCGAAATCAGCGCCTTACGTCCCAGCTCCAGTGCGCTAGAGAAGGTTTCGCGCGAGAACTGCGTGACGCCCGCCTGCAGCAGCTCGTGCGCCTCGACGCGGCCGCGCGCGCGCGCCACGATCTCCAGCTGCGGGAAGTGCTGCTGACAGAGATGCACGATCGCCATGGTATCTTCCGGCTCGTTGCAGGTGATAACGATCGACTGCGCGTCGGCGGCGCCTGCGGCGCGCAGCAGCTCCAGTTCGGTCGCGTCGCCATAGTAAACCTTGTAGCCATACTTGCGCATCAGGCTCACCGCGCTGATGTCGCGCTCCAGCACCGTGATCCTTTTATTGTTGGCCATCAGCAGACGGCCCACTACCTGCCCCATGCGTCCGAAGCCCACCACAATCACCTGCGGCTGATCATCTTCGACAAACGGCTTCTCACCATCTTCATCCACTTCGTTAAAACGCCGCGCCAGCAGCTTGTCGATCGCCTGCATCAGCAGCGGCGTGGTCATCATCGACAGCGTGACCGTCACCAGCAGCAGCGGCAGCTGATCGCCGGCAAACAGATGCGCCGAAGAAGCGGCGGAGAAGAGCACGAAGGCGAACTCCCCGCCCTGGCTTAGCACGCCGGCGAACTGCTGGCGCTCAGAGCTGCGCAGGCCGTAAACGCGCGCCAGCACGTAGAGCACCAGCGTTTTCACCGTGACCAGAATCAGTACGCCGAGCAGGATCTCCAGAATATGGGTATAGAGCACACCGAGATTAAGCGCCATGCCGACGGAGATAAAGAACAGCCCGAGCAGCAGGCCTTTAAACGGATCGATGGCGACTTCCAGCTCGTGGCGGTACTCGCTCTCGGCCAGCAGAATGCCGGCGATAAAGGTGCCGAGCGCCATCGACAGTCCGAGGGCGTCCATAAACAGCGCCGAGCCCAGTACCAGCAGCAGCGCGGCGGCGGTAAACACCTCGCGCACGCCGGAAGCGGCGATAAAGCGGAAAATCGGCCGTAGCAGATAGCGGCCGCCCACCAGCATGCCGGCAAACGCCAGCACCTTCATGCCGATCTTCATCCAGTCGATATTGCCGCTGTCGCTGCCCGCCAGCAGCGGCACCAGCGCCAGCGCCGGAATTACCGCCAGGTCCTGGAACAGCAGCACCGAGAAGCCGAGCTGTCCCGCCTCGCTGCGGTTCATGCCTTTGTCGCGCATCAGCTGCAGCGCCATTGCGGTCGAGGACATGGCGAGGCCGATGCCGCCGATCACCGCCGCCTGCCAGCTAAAGTCGCTCAGCCACAGCAGCGCGCCGAGGATGCCGGCGGAAATCAGCACCTGCGCCGCGCCGACGCCGAAAATCGACCGTCGCAGCGCCCAGAGTTTCGACGGATTCAGCTCCAGCCCGATGATAAACATCAGGAACACCACGCCCAGCTCCGAGAAATGCAGGATCTCTTCAACGTCGCTGATAAAGCCCAGCCCCCACGGGCCGATGGCGATGCCCGCCACCAGATAGCCGAGCACGGCGCCGATGCCGAGCCGCGCGGCGATGGGCACGATCAGCACCGCCGCCACCAGATAGATCACGCCTGCGGTCAGCAGCGTCTGTCCTTCCATCAGAGACCTCCGTTGGGCAGCGGCGCGGCGAGCCATTCGCCGTAGGCGCGGGCGAAATGGCTCATCACCTCTTTCGGCTGGCGGCGCGCCCAGTAGAGGATCATCGGCGTCATCCAGTGCATGCGGCACATCTGCGCCGTCAGTTCGAACGGGCGCATAATGTCCGATATGGAATAGCGATTCAGGCCGCTCTGCTGATAGGCCGCCTCCGGTTCGCCGGTGGTGATCACGCTGCGCCAGTATTTGCCTTCCAGCGCGTTGCCGTCGACGCCGTTGGCGAAGCCGCGCGACAGCACGCGATCCAGCCACTCTTTCAGCAGCGCCGGGCAGCTGTAGGTATAGAGCGGATGCTGAAAGACGATCACCTGATGCTCGCGCAGCAGCTGCTGTTCATAGTGAATATCGATAAAGAAATCAGGATAGTGCGCGTACAGATCGTGTACGGTGACGTTCTCCTGTTGCTGGGCCGACTGCAGCAGAACCCGATTCGCTATCGACTCCTGCGTTTCCGGATGAGCGTAAAGCAGCAAAACTTTTGCTGGCTGCGACATAGTTATCCTCTTCCAAAGCGTCGTCAGCACGGCGGTTTTCCGCTACCATGCACGACGCGACACCCTCTAATTATGTGGTGGGTAAATTAACATATTCTGACGATACGGCGCTTATGATTGTCTTTTCTTCTCTGCAAATCCGCCGCGGCGTCCGCGTGCTGCTCGATAACGCTTCCGCCACCATTAATCCCGGCCAGAAAGTGGGCCTGGTGGGCAAAAACGGCTGCGGCAAATCGACCCTGCTGTCGCTGTTAAAAGGCGAGATCGGCAGCGACGCCGGCGGCGTGACCTTTCCCGGCAACTGGGCGCTGGCCTGGGTGAACCAGGAGACCCCGGCGCTGAGCAAACCGGCGCTGGAATACGTTATCGACGGCGATCGCGAATACCGCGAGCTTGAGGCGGAGCTGGCGGACGCCAACCAGCGCAACGACGGCAACGCCATCGCGCTGCTGCACGGCAAGCTGGACGCGATTCAGGCGTGGAGCATTCACGCCCGCGCCTCCAGCCTGCTGCACGGCCTCGGCTTTAGCCAGGAGCAGCTTAATCGTCCGGTGAGCGACTTCTCCGGCGGCTGGCGTATGCGCCTCAACCTCGCGCAGGCGCTGGTGTGCCGCTCAGATCTGCTGCTGCTCGACGAACCCACCAACCACCTCGATCTCGACGCGGTGATCTGGCTGGAGCGCTGGCTGAAAAGCTACGAAGGCACGCTGATCCTGATCTCTCACGACCGCGACTTCCTCGATCCGGTGGTGGATAAGATTATCCATATCGAGCAGGAAAGCCTTTACGAATACACCGGCAACTACTCCTCGTTCGAACGGCAGCGCGTCGCCAAACTGGCGCAGCAGCAGGCGCTGTTTGCCAGCCAGCAAGAGAAAGTGGCGCATCTGCAGAGCTATATCGACCGCTTCCGTGCCAAGGCGTCAAAAGCGAAACAGGCGCAGAGCCGCATCAAGATGCTGGAGCGCATGGAGATGATCGCCCCGGCGCACGTCGACAACCCGTTCAGCTTCAGCTTCCGCGCGCCGGAAAGCCTGCCGAATCCGCTGCTGAAGATGGAGAAGGTCACCGCCGGCTACGGCGAGCGCATCATTCTCGACGCCATCAAGCTTAATCTGGTGCCGGGCTCGCGCATCGGCCTGCTCGGCCGCAACGGCGCGGGCAAATCGACGCTGATTAAGCTGCTGGCGGGCGAGCTGACGCCGCTCGACGGCGAGGTTGGGCTGGCAAAAGGCATTAAGCTCGGCTACTTCGCGCAGCATCAGCTGGAGTATCTGCGCAGCGACGAGTCGCCGCTGCAGCATCTGGCGCGCATCGCGCCGAAGGTGCTGGAGCAGCAGCTGCGCGACTATCTCGGCGGCTTCGGCTTTCAGGGCGACAAAGTCAGCGAGGTAACAGCGCGCTTCTCCGGCGGCGAAAAGGCGCGGCTGGTGCTGGCGCTGATCGTCTGGCAGCGCCCTAACCTGCTGCTGCTCGACGAACCGACCAACCACCTCGATCTCGACATGCGCCAGGCGCTGACCGAAGCGCTGATCGACTTCGAAGGCGCGCTGGTGGTGGTGTCGCACGACCGCCATCTGCTGCGCGCCACCACCGACGATCTCTATCTGGTGCATGACGGCAAGGTCGATGTCTTCCCTGGCGACCTTGAAGACTATCAGCAGTGGCTGAGTGACCTGCAGAAGCAGCAGGCGCAGGCGGACGCTGCGCCGAAGCAGGACAACGGCAACAGCGCGCAGTCGCGCAAAGATCAGAAGCGCCGCGACGCCGAGCTGCGCGCCCAGACGCAGCCGCTGCGCAAAGAGATTGAGAAGCTGGAGAAGCAGATGGCGAAATGGCAAAGCCAGCTCACCGAAGCGGAAACCCAGCTCGCCGACGGCGACATCTACGACCCGAGCCGCAAAGCGGATCTTACCGTCGCGCTGCAGCGTCAGGCTGAGAGCAAAGCGGCGCTGGAAGAGGTCGAGATGGCGTGGCTGGATGCGCAGGAGCAGCTGGAGGCGATGCTCGCCTCCTGATAGCTAACTGTTAGTTTTCAGTTTTCAGCGGACTTAAAACGATCGTACCGGAGCGAGACAAGGCGCAAGACGCGCCATAAGCGGAGCATACCGACGTATGTGAGCATTATGGCGCGTCGCAGCAACGCCGTCGCAGCCCGGTACGGACGTTTTAAAAGGGCTGATCCCCCAGCACCGTCGCCCGATGCATTACCCGCCTCGCCGGATAATAATCCGCATTGGCATAGTGCTGCGTCACGCGGTTATCCCAGATCGCCACGTCGTTCGGCTGCCAGCGCCAGCGCACCTGAAACTCCGGCTTAGTGGCGTGCGCATAGAGCAGCTCCAGCACGGCGTGACTCTCTTTCTCGCTCAGTTCGACAATCCGCGTGGTAAATCCTTCGTTAACAAACAGCGCCTTGCGTCCGCTGACCGGGTGGGTGCGGATCACCGGATGCTGCACCGGCGGATGCTTCGCCACCGCCGCCTGCCAGCGCTGATGCTCCTCTTCGGTTCGGCGATATTTATACTCCTGAAACGACTTCTTGAAATCGTGTTCGGCATGCAATCCTTCCAGCAGGGTTTTGATCGGCGCCGACAGGGTCTCATACGCGGCGATGCCGCTCGCCCACAGGGTATCGCCGCCTGACTCAGGCAGCAGCTTCGACGCCAGAATCGCCACCGCCGGCGGCGTGTTGATAAAGGTCACGTCGGTGTGCCAGTTGTCGTTGTCCGGCGGATTATCCTGATGGGTATCCAGCACAATAATTTCCTCGACGCCCTCGGCATGCGGATAAACCGGGTGGATATGCAGGTCGCCGAAGCGTGCCGCCAGCGCGCGCTGCTGGTGCGGCGTGATTGCCTGGTCGCGCAGGAACAGCACCTGATGGCGCAGCAGCGCGTGATAGAGCTGTTCGAACTGGGCGTCGCTGAGCGGCCGGGTTAAATCGAGATTCGACACCTGCGCGCCAATATAAGGGCCGAGCGCGGTGATGGTCAGCTTTTCGTTCATGATTGTTCTCCATTCCAGGGCGTCAGTCGACGCTGCAGGGCGCGCAGCCCGAGTTCTAAGGTAAAGGCAATCAGCGCGATGACCGCGATGCCCGCCAGCACCACGTCGGTTGCCAGAAATTCGCCGGCGGACTGCACCATAAAGCCGAGCCCGCGCGTCGCGGCGATCAGCTCCGCCGCCACCAGCGTCGACCAGCCGACGCCCAGCCCGATGCGCAGGCCGGTGAGGATCTCCGGCAGCGCGCCGGGCAGGATCACCCAGCGCAGCAGCTGCCAGCGGCTGGCGCCCAGCGACTGCGCGGCGCGAATGCGCACCTGCTGCGTGTTGCGCACGCCCGCCAGGGTTGAAAGCGTCACCGGCGCGAAAATCGCCAGATAGATCAGCAGAATTTTGGAGGTTTCGCCGATGCCGAACCAGATCACCATCAGCGGCAGATAGGCGAGCGGCGGCACGGGACGATAAAGCTCAATCAGCGGATCGAGCAGGCCGCGCACCGCCGGGCTCAGGCCCATGGCGATGCCGACCGGAATGCCGATGGCCGCGGCGGCAAACAGCGCCACCAGCATGCGCGTCAGGCTGGCGGCGAGGTGCTGCCACAGCGTCGCGTCCATAAAGCCCTGCGGACTGGCGATCAGCAGCAGCTTGCTCAGCACCTGCTGCGGCGCCGGCAGAAACAGCGGGCTAATCAGGCCCAGCGCCGTCACGCTCCACCAGATCAGCAGCAGCAGCGCCAGGCTCAGCAGGCTGAGGCTGAACGGTCGGGAAAAGGGCCAGCGCAGACGGCGACGCGCCGCCGCGGTTTTGTCATTGATCAGCGCGCTCATACAAAAGCCTCCCGCTGTTCGAATACCCGGCTCAGCACATATTCACGCTGGGCAATAAACGCGGGATCGGATTTGATAGCGCGGCAGGGTTCGCCGTCGGCAAAGCGCTGGCCGAAGTTAAGCTTCAGGCGCTCCACGATGCGGCCCGGTCCCGGCGAAAGCAGCACCAGCTCGCTGGCGAGAAACACCGCCTCTTCGATATCGTGCGTGATAAGGAAAATTTGTTTGCCGCTGTCGCGCCACAGCGTCAGCAGCAGCGTCTGCATCTGCTCGCGGGTAAAGGCATCCAGCGCGCCGAAGGGTTCGTCGAGCAGCAGCTGCTGCGGATCCGCCGCCAGCGCACGGGCAATGCCGACGCGCTGACGCTGGCCGCCGGAGAGCTGCCAGATAGGGCGGTTTTCCGCCCCTTCCAGTCCAACCTTTTTAATCAGCCGCTGCGCGATGGCGTTGCGCTCGCTGCGCGCCATCCCGGCGAGCTGCAGCCCGAACGCGACATTATCCAGCACGTTGCGCCACGGCAGCAGCCCTTCATGCTGAAACACCACGCCGCGCTCCGCGCCCGGCCCGCTGATGGTTTTACCCTCCAGCGTAATACTGCCCGACTCCACCGGCAAAAAGCCGGCGATCAGGTTCAGCAGCGTGGTTTTGCCGCAGCCCGACGGGCCGAGCACCACCAGCAGTTCGCCTTTATCGAGCTGCAGGTTGATATCCTGCAGCGCGGGACGTCCGGCATAACGCGCGTTGAGATGAGCGATGCGCAGCATGGCGTTCTCCTTTATTGTTTCGCCAGCGGCTCGACAAAGCGGCTGGTGACGTAGTCGCTGTAGTCGGCGTTCGCCTGCGGCACTTTGCCCTGCTCTTTCAGGAAGTTCGCCGTGTCGACAATCGCCTTATTCACCGGCTTGCCCAGCTGCTCGACCTGCTGCTGCGCGGTGAGGTAGGTATTGCCCTTCACCAGCCCCGGCACCTGCGCTTCCGGCACGCCGCTCAGGCGCGACAGCTTGCTCAGGTTGTCAGGCTGCTTCAGCCATTGCTCCGGGTTGTCGATATAGGGTTTCTGCGCCTCCAGCGCGCTGCGGGCGAAGGCGGTGACGATCTCAGGATGCGCCTGAGCAAAATCCTTGCGCACCACCCAGACGTCGAGCGTCGGCGAGCCCCACTGTCCGACCTGCGAAGAGTCGGTCAGCACCTTGCCCTCTTTCTCCAGCTCGTTGACGGCGGGCGCCCAGACATAGGCGCCGTCGATATCCCCACGCTGCCAGGCGGCGATAATCGCGGGCGGCTGCAGGTTCACCAGCTGCACCTCGGTCGGCTTGATGCCCCAGTGCTTCAGCGCCGCCAGCAGGCTGTAGTGGGTAGTAGAAATAAAGGGCACGGCGATACGCTTGCCGATCAGATCTTTCGGGCTGGCGATGTTTTTCTTCACCACCAGCGCCTCGGAGTTGCCCAGCTGCGACGCCAGCAAAAAGGCTTCGATCGGCAGCTGCTGTGTGGCGGCGACCGCCAGCGGGCTGGAGCCGATATTGCCGATCTGCACGTCGCCGGACGCCAGCGCGCGCAGCACGCCCGCGCCGCTGTCGAACTTACGCCAGTCGACGGTGGCGCCGCTCTCTTTTGCAAAGCTATTGTCCGCCTGCGCCACTTTGGCCGGCTCGGCGGAGGTCTGATACGCCACCGTCACGTTGACGGCCTGCGCCTGAAACGCCAGCAGCGAAAGCGCTGCGGCCAAAATCGTTATACGTCCTTTCACTGCCATGATGTCGCACTCCGCCAGGGTCTGATGATGGGCGCAGTGTCGCCAGCGGCGATGATTTCATAAAGGAATTAAAAATTATTCTTAATAAACAGATGTTCTTAGATCATGATCGGCAAAGCTGATGCGAAATCCGGCAATGGCTGCGCCACTATTCAGACAAAATGGCAGGCGCTCACATTGCCGCTGTGCTATTGATATGAGTCCACTGTTAACCGGCCAAAAAGGGTTGCGGCAACATGTCCATTGAGAAGGTCGCGCTGCTGGCGGGCGTCTCCAAAGCCACGGTTTCCCGCGTGCTGAACGATCATCCCGGCGTAAAGTCAGATACGCGCGAACGCGTGCTGGCGGCAATCTCCGCCAGCGAATACCAGCCCAATCTGCTCGCGCGCCAGCTGCGTACCGCTCAGAGCAATATGCTGCTGGTGCTGATCTCCGATATCACCAATCCCTTCTGTTCGCGCGTGGTGCAGGGCATCGAAGCGGAAGCAGAAGCGCAGGGCTATCACATTCTGCTGTGCAACTCCGCCTCTCAGCTGCGGCGCGAAGCCGCTTATCTTGGCCTGCTGGCCGGCAAGGTAGTGGATGGGGTGATCACCATGGACGCCGCCGCCGCGCTGCAGGATATCGCC
Source organism: Pantoea sp. Z09 (assembly GCF_022394795.1). Classification (NCBI taxonomy): domain Bacteria; kingdom Pseudomonadati; phylum Pseudomonadota; class Gammaproteobacteria; order Enterobacterales; family Erwiniaceae; genus Pantoea; species Pantoea sp. Z09. Next base: position 316,484 of record NZ_CP092373.1, on the reverse strand, counting down.
GCGATTATCGGCGATGCGCCCTGGGTGCAGTGCGCGGAGTTTGATCCCGCGCTGCCCGCCTCCTCGGTTTCTATTGATAACCACGGCGCGGCGCGAGAAACGGTGCGCTACCTGGCGAGCAAAGGCCGCCGCCGCATCGGGCTGGTGAACAGCGATTTGCGCTACCTTTATTCGCATCAGCGCGAGGCGGGCTATGAGCAGGGGTTGGCCGAGCTGGCGCTGCCGTGGCGCGGCGTGGCTTATGCGGAGGCGATTTCATGCGAAGCGGGCAGCGAGGCGCTGCGCCAGCTTTTGCAGCAGCCGACGCCGCCGGACGCGGTGCTGGCGGTGTCGGACGTGCTGGCGGTGGGCGTGGTGCACGCCGCGCTTGAGGCGGGTCTGCGCGTGCCGGAGGATCTGGCGGTGGTGGGATTCGACGGCATTCCCTTTACCCGCAGCCTGAATCCGCCGCTCACCACCGTCGAGCAGCCGATGTATCAGCTTGGCGCGCGCAGCGTGCAGCTGCTGCTGCAGCGCATTCGCCGCCCGACGTCGCCGGTGGTGCGCGAAGTGCTGCCGTGGACGCGCGTCGAACGCGCCTCCAGCTAGCCTAGCGCCAGATCAGCAGCACGCAGGCGGCGGTCAGCAGCCCCATCGCCAGGTTGAAAAGAGTCCAGGCGCGGCGGCTTTGCAGAATGCGGCCAATCAGCGCGCCGAAGCCGATCCAGATAATGCCCGCCACCAGGTTGACCATAAACATGCCCAGGCTGATAGCCGCCACCGAATGGAGATAGGCGGCGCCGGCGAGACTGAAGCTGGCGACCGCGCCCAGCGCCATCAGCCAGGCTTTGGGGTTGATCAGCTGCAGCAGGCCGCCCTGCCAGAACGGCATCGGCTTCGGCGGCGCGTCGCCGGTCTCCAGCTTTTCATAGGCGGCGGTGGCGATTTTCCACGCCAGCCAGAGCAGATAAAGGCTACCGGCAATCTTCAGGATAAGATGCAGCGCGGGATAAAGCAGGATCAGGCCGCCAACGCCGAACGCCACCATCAGCAGCATCACCTGCATACCAATCATAATGCCGATCATTAGCGGCACGGTGCGCCAGAAGCCGAAATTGGCGCCGGACGCGGTGAGTAACATATTATTAGGGCCTGGCGTGATGGCGGCGACCCAGAGAAAACCTAACATTGATAAAAACAGGCTCAGTTCCATGAACGGGTGCTCCTTCCCCAAATTCACAACAAACTCAACGAAGCTAACAGTGTGATATGGATCAGACAAGCCCTGGCGACATGAATTTTACGCCGGACGCCGCGACGCGCTTTCTGCCGCCGCGCGCCCTGCGCAATCCGCATCTGCAGACGGTGCTGCCGCGCCTGGTGCGCCGTCGTCTGCTGCTGCGGCCGCACTGGCAGCGCCTCGACCTGCCGGACGGCGACTTCGTCGATCTCGCCTGGAGCGAAGATCCGCAGCAGGCGAGCCATAAGCCGCGCGTGGTGCTGTTTCACGGGCTGGAAGGCAATTTTCACAGCCCTTACGCCCACGGGCTGATGCACGCCTGCCAGCGACAGGGCTGGCTCGGCGTGGTGATGCACTTTCGCGGCTGCGGCGGCGAGCCGAACCGCCTTCATCGCATCTATCACTCCGGCGAAACCGAAGACGCCGCCTTTTTTCTGCGCTGGCTGAAAACCCGCTGGGGCGACGCGCCCACCGCGGCGGTCGGCGTGTCGCTCGGCGGCAATATGCTGGGCTGTTTACTCGGCAGGCTGGGCGACGCCGCGCCGCTCGACGCCGGGGTGATCGTCTCCGCGCCGCTGCTGCTGGAGCCGTGCAGCCTGAAGCTGGAACAGGGCTTTTCACGCTTTTATCAGCGCTATCTGCTCGATCAGCTAAAAAAGAACGCCGAGCGCAAGCTGCGCGCCTGGCCGGGCACGCTGCCGGTCGATCTGCCGCAGCTGAAGGCGCTGCGGCGCCTGCGCGATTTCGACGACGCCATTACCGCGCGCGCCCACGGCTTTCTCGACGCGGGCGACTACTATCGTCGCGCCAGCGCCATGCCGCTGCTGCAAAAGGTGCGCAAGCCCTTGCTGATCATTCACGCAAAAGACGATCCTTTTATGACTGACGAGGTGATCCCGCAGCCGGAACAGCTCTCAGCCAGCACAACCTATCAACTCACGCCGCATGGCGGACACGTTGGTTTTGTCGGCGGCACGCTGCGTCAACCGCAGATGTGGCTCGAACAACGTGTGCCGCAGTGGCTCACACAGTGGCTTACATTATGATGATTCCCTGGCAACAGATCGATCCCGAGACCCTCACCAACCTGATCGAAGCCTTTGTGCTGCGCGAAGGCACCGACTACGGCGAACAGGAGCGCAGCTTGGCGCAAAAGGTCGATGACGTGCGCCGCCAGCTGGAGCGCGGCGACGTAGTGCTGGTCTGGTCGGAACTGCATGAAACCGTCAACATTATGCCGCGCAGCGAATTTCGCGGCTGATGCGCCACGGCCTTTTTCGTGTTAACAATGCTCATCGCCCGAGGTTACAGGAAGCTTTACCATGTCAGCACGACACCCGATTATCGCGGTGACCGGCTCCAGCGGGGCCGGCACCACCACCACCAGCCTGGCGTTCCGTAAGATTTTCCAGCAGCTCAGCCTGCACGCCGCCGAGCTGGAGGGCGACAGTTTCCACCGCTATACGCGGCCGGAGATGGATATGGCCATCCGCAAAGCGCGCGATCTGGGGCGGCACATCAGCTATTTCGGGCCGGAAGCTAATGATTTCGGCCTGCTGGAGCAGACCTTTATCGACTACGGCAACGCAGGCAAAGGCCAGTCGCGCAAGTATCTGCACACCTACGACGAGGCCGTGCCCTGGAATCAGGTGCCCGGCACCTTTACGCCCTGGCAGCCGCTGCCGGAGAACACCGATATTCTGTTTTACGAGGGGCTGCACGGCGGTGTCGTGACGCAGCAGCACAACGTGGCGGAAAAGGTCGATCTGCTGGTGGGCGTGGTGCCGATCGTCAATCTGGAGTGGATCCAGAAGCTGGTGCGCGACACCGGCGAGCGCGGCCACTCGCGCGAAGCGGTGATGGACTCGGTAGTGCGCTCAATGGAGGATTACATCAACTTCATTACGCCGCAGTTCTCGCGCACCCACATTAACTTCCAGCGCGTCCCCACCGTAGATACCTCGAACCCGTTCGCCGCGCGCGAGATCCCGTCGCTGGACGAGAGCTTCGTGGTGATCCACTTTCGCGGGCTGGAGAATATCGACTTCCCCTATCTGCTGGCGATGCTGCAGGGATCCTTTATCTCGCATATGAATACGCTGGTGGTGCCGGGCGGCAAGATGGGGCTGGCGATGGAGCTGATTATGGCACCGCTGGTGCAGCGGCTGATGGAAGGCAAACAGATCGCCTGACCAGGTCTGGAGCGGGAGCGAGTAGCAAGGCCCGCTCCTTACATACAGTGCGCTTTTTTACAGCGCGACCACTTCATAGCTATGGGTCATCTCTACGCCCTTGCCCAGCATCAACGCCACCGAACAATACTTCTCCGCCGAGAGATCCACCGCGCGCGCCACGGCTTTGTCGCTCAGCGCCTTGCCGGTGACCACAAAGTGCAGGTTGATATGGGTAAACAGGCGCGGCGCCTCTTCGCGGCGTTCAGAGGTCAGTTTCACCTCACAGTCCACCACGTCGTTGCGCCCTTTCTGCAAAATAGAAACCACGTCGATGGCGCTGCAGCCGCCCGCGGCCATCAGCACCATCTCCATCGGACTGGGCGCTTTATCGCCGGAGTTGCCGTCCATCAGGATCTGATGCCCTGACGACGACTCGCCGAGAAAGGTTAACCCTTCGACCCACTTCACTCTTGCCTGCATGTTTCCACCTCGAGAATAGCCCGTTTGCCGCCAGAGTACGCGTTCGCCTGGCAAACAGCAATCCAGAGTAATCCCCCCTTTGCTGAAGCGAGACAACAGAAGACAGTCGGCAAAAGCTGTGCTACAAACAGTGCTGAAAATAGTTCGTCTTGCTAAGGACGAAGACGGGACACATCAAGCGCCTGGCGCAAAATAAGGCCCGAATAATCTCCTTTAGGGGAAACGCTTGAAGCTTTCATCGCCTGGCAGGGAATAATCCCCCCGCGTTTTGGGCACGATTACAACAGAGGATAATAGCGAATGGTTCTCGGCAAACCGCAAACAGACCCTACACTCGAATGGTTCCTGTCCCATTGCCATATTCACAAATATCCATCCAAAAGTACGCTGATTCATCAGGGTGAGAAGGCTGAAACCCTCTACTACATCGTGAAAGGTTCCGTTGCGGTACTGATCAAAGATGAAGAGGGCAAAGAGATGATCCTCTCTTACCTGAATCAGGGTGATTTTATCGGCGAGCTTGGCCTGTTTGAAGAAGGTCAGGAGCGCAGCGCCTGGGTGCGCGCGAAAACCGCGTGCGAAGTGGCAGAAATTTCCTACAAGAAATTCCGCCAGCTTATCCAGGTGAACCCGGATATTTTAATGCGTCTCTCATCGCAGATGGCGCGCCGTCTGCAGGTAACATCGGAGAAAGTGGGCAATTTAGCTTTCCTCGACGTGACCGGACGTATTGCACAAACCCTGCTTAACCTGGCGAAACAGCCAGACGCCATGACGCATCCCGACGGCATGCAAATCAAAATTACTCGTCAGGAAATTGGCCAAATCGTTGGTTGCTCGCGTGAAACCGTGGGCCGCATTTTGAAAATGTTGGAAGACCAGAATCTGATTTCCGCACACGGCAAAACCATTGTCGTTTACGGCACCCGCTGATTTCCTCTCACTCACGGCGTGATCTTACCGTCACGCCGTTACTGCTTTTAGCGAAGTGATGTGGCGTCGAATCATCTACCACCCCGAAGTTAACTATGCTCTGCGGCAGACGCTGGTGCTGTGCATTCCCGTCGCGCTCGGCTGGCTGTTCGGCGATCTGCAAAAAGGGCTGCTCTTCTCGCTGGTTCCCGCCTGCTGCAACGTCGCGGGCCTGGATACGCCCCATAAGCGCTTCTTCAAACGACTGATCGTTGGCGGCTCGCTGTTCGCGCTCGGCAGCTTTCTGATCCAGCTGCTGACCCTGAAAGGGGTGCCGCTGCCTGCGGTGCTCTTTGTGCTGCCGCTGCTGCTGGGCGTCACCGGCGAAATCAGCCCGCTGCACGGCCGGCTGCTCTCCGGCACGCTGGTGGCGGCGATCTTTACCCTGAGCCTGATCGGCCGCATGCCGATCTACGTGCCGCCGCTGCTCTATATCGGCGGCACGCTCTGGTACGGGCTCTTCAACTGGTTCTGGTTCTGGCTGTGGAAAGAGCAGCCGATGCGCGAAACCCTGAGCCTGATCTACCGCGAGCTGGCGGACTACTGCGACGCCAAATATACCCTGCTGACCCAGCTCACCGATCCGGAAAAAGCGCTGCCGCCGCTGCTGGCGCGCCAGCAGAAAGCGGTCGATCTGATCAACACCTGCTATCAGCAGATGCATATGCTCTCCGCCAGCCGCGACAACAGCCATAAACGGCTGACGCGCGCCTTTCAGGTGGCGCTCGATCTGCAGGAGCACATCTCCGTCAGCCTGCACCAGCCGGAAGAGGTGCAAAAGCTGGTAGAACGCAGCCATGCGGAAGCGGTGATACACTGGAACGCCAAAATCATCTCGGCGCGGCTGCGCGCGCTGGCCGACGCCATTCTCTATCACCAGCTGCCGAGCCGTTTCGAGATGGAGAAGCCGCTCGGCGCGCTGGAGAAGATCGCTCGCCAGCATCCCGACAATCCCGTCGGCCACTTCTGCTTCTACCACTTCAGCCGCATCGCGCGCGTGCTGCGCACCCAGAAGCCGCTTTATCAGCGCGACCTGATGACCGATCGTCAGCGCCGGCTGCCGCTGCTGCCCGCGCTGCGCAGCTACCTGTCGCTGAAGTCCGCCGCGCTGCGCACCGCGGCGCGCTTCGCCGTGATGCTGATGTTCGGCAGCGCGCTGGCGATGCTGTTCGACATTCCCAAGCCCTACTGGATCCTGATGACCATTATGTTCGTCAGCCAGAACGGCTACAGCGCCACGCGGGTGCGCATTCAGCACCGGGCGCTCGGCACCTTTGTCGGGCTGGTGATCGCCGCCGCCTCGCTGCGCTTTGCGGTGCCGGAATCGCTGGTGCTGCTGTTTATGCTGGTGGTCACGCTGCTCAGCTATCTGGTGACGCGCAAATATTACGGCTGGTCGATGATCGGCTTTACCGTCACGGCGGTCTACTCGCTGCAGCTGCTGTCGCTGAACGGCGCGCAGTTTCTCCTGCCGCGCCTGATGGATACGCTGATGGGCTGTTTGATCGCCTTCGGCGGCATGCTGTGGCTCTGGCCGCAGTGGCAAAGCGGGCTGCTGCGGCAGAACGCTCACGACGCGCTGGAAACCTATCAGGAGGCGCTGCGCCTGCTGCTGGGGCCGGAGCAGGAGGCGAAGCCGCTGGCGTACCAGCGCATGAAGGTCAATCAGGCGCACAACGCGCTGTTTAACTCGCTCAATCAGGCGATGCAGGAGCCGGGCTTCAACGCGCAGTATCTGAAAGATATGCGCTTATGGGTGACGCACAGCCAGTTTATCGTCGAGCATATCAACGCCATGACCATTCTGGCGCGCGAGCACACCATGCTGACCGCAGACCTGGCGCAGCGTTATCTGCAGTCGTGCGAGGTGGCGCTGCAGCGCTGCCAGCAGCGGCTGGAGTATGACGGACCGGGATCGCAGACCAACGTGATGGCAGGCGTGGAGAGCATTGATGAAGGCCCCACCACGATTCTGGAGCAGCATGTGAAACGCATTCTGGAGCACCTGAACGTGATGCACACCATTTCGTCGCTGGCGTGGAGCCAGCGGCCGCATCATGGCCGCTGGCTGATCAGGCATTTACGCAAAGGCTGATTAGGCCGCCAGCACGCGCTCGACCGCGCGGGCGAAGCGCGCCATGCCCTCTTCGATATCGGCGGGTTCGATCACCAGCGACGGCGCGAAACGGATCACGTCGGTGCCGGCCACCAGCACCATCAGCCCTTCCGCCGCCGCGGCGTTGAGAATATCGCGCGCTTTACCGGCGTGCTGCGGCTTAAGCGCCGCGCCAATCAGCAGCCCTTTGCCGCGGATGTCGCTAAACAGATCGAACTTCGCGTCGAGCGTCTGCAGCGCGCTGACAAACTGCTGGCGACGCGCCTGCACGCCCTCCAGCACCTCGGGCGTATTGATGACGTCGAGCGCCGCTTCCGCGACCGCGCAGGCCAGCGGATTGCCGCCGTATGTGGTGCCGTGCACGCCCGGCGACATGGTTGAGGCGATCTCATTGGTGGTCAGCATCGCGCTCACCGGGAAGCCGCCGCCCAGCGCCTTGGCGCTGGTGAGAATATCGGGCGTCACGCCGTAGTGTTCATAGGCGAACAGCTTGCCGCTGCGTCCCATGCCGCTCTGCACCTCATCCAGCACCAGCAGCGCCTGATGCTTATCGCACAGCGCGCGCAGCCCCTGCATAAATTCTGGCGTGGCGGGCATCACGCCGCCCTCGCCCTGAATCGGCTCCACCACGATGGCGCAGGTATGGTCGTCGATAACCGCTTTGACCGCCTCGAGATCGTTAAAGGGAACGTGCACGATATCCGCCGGTTTTGGCCCGAAGCCGTCGGAGTATTTCGGCTGGCCGCCCACCGACACGGTAAACAAGGTGCGGCCGTGAAACGCATTGTGGAAGGCGATGATTTTGGTCTTGAACGGGCTGTGGCGCTGACAGGCGTAAAAGCGCGCCAGCTTAAAGGCGGCTTCGTTCGCTTCCGCGCCGGAGTTGGCGAAGAAGACGCGATCGGCGAAGGTGGCGTCGATCAGTTTGCTGGCGAGGCGCAGCGCAGGCTCATTGGTAAAGACGTTGCTGAGATGCCACAGGGTTTCGCCCTGGGTTTTCAGCGCCTCGACCAGCGCCGGATGGCAGTGGCCGAGCGCCGTAACGGCGATGCCGCCGGAGAAGTCGATATACTCTTTGCCCTGCTGATCCCAGACGCGGCTGCCCTTGCCTTTGACCGGCACGAACTGCGCAGGTGCATAAACAGGCAAAATGACGTTATCGAACGTTTCCCGCGTTACCGCAATTTTCTCCGCTGCCATCGACGACCACCTTTGATTAATTATTGAGCCACAGTGAAATAATAGTCATAAAATATGCATAATAAATCACCCAAAGGCAAACATAACTTCAGGTAGCGAGAAAATTGCGCAGCAGCTGATGCCCCTGCTCGCTGAGAATGCTTTCAGGATGAAACTGCACACCTTCCAGCGCCAGCGTCTTGTGGCGGAAGCCCATAATCTCGTCGGGTTCGCCCGCTTTCAAACTCCAGGCGGTGATTTCGAACGCGTCGGGCAGCGAATCCCAGGCGACGATCAGGGAGTGGTAGCGCGTGACGGTAAGCGGATCGTTGAGGTTGCGGAACACGCCGCGATGGTTATGCGCGATGGCGGAGGTCTTGCCGTGCATCGCCTGTCGGGCGCGCACCACCTTCGCGCCATAGGCCTGGGCGATCGCCTGATGGCCGAGGCAGACGCCCAACACCGGAATGCGGCCGGCGAAGTAACGGATCGCCGCCATCGACACGCCGGACGCGTCGGGCGTGCAGGGGCCAGGCGAGATCACCAGATGCGTCAGCGGCAGCGCCGCCATCTCTTCCAGCGTGATGGCGTCGTTGCGCACGACGCGCACCTGCGCGCCAAGCTCGCAAAAATACTGATAAAGATTCCAGGTAAAGGAGTCGTAGTTGTCGATTAGCAGCAGCATAATCCGTCCTGAAGGAGAAAACCGCCGCTATTCTACGCGTTTTACAGGCTGGCGCGACTCACCACCTGGGCGAACAGCGCTTCCAGCGGCGCCAGATCGCCGCCGGCGGCCGCCTGATTCGCCTCGCGCCACGCCTGCGCCTCTGCGTGCTGCCACTCGAGGAAGTAGCCGGCGTGCAGCGCCAGCTGCTCGAAGAAGATGCGCTGGGCGCGTCCGTTGCCTTCGCGGAACGGATGCAGCATGTTGATTTCGCAATAGTAGTGCGCGATGCGCTCGACAAACGCCTGCGGCTCCAGATTGCGCAGCCCCTCTTCTTCCTCCAGCGCGTCCATCAGCGCGTTGCCCTCTTTCTCGATATATTCGAAGTGGCAGAACGGCGTATCGTCGCGCCAGATATCGATGGTGCGCAGCTCGCCCGCCCAGGCGTAGAGATCCTGGAACAGCGTGCGATGGATATGGCACAGGAAAGGCAGGCCGATGGTGGCGGGCCCCAGCTCGAGCGTTGCGAGACGTGCGGCGCTGAACGCCAGCTCCGCCTTGCGCAGCTGCGCGGCATCATGAATATCCAGACGGTTTTTCAACACGTCGTCGTTTTGCCACAGGTAGGGATCGCGTGCTACCGCACTATTCGGCACCATACTGCCTCCTCAGCGAGTCAAGTCGCGCCTCGGCCTGATCGTAAGTGCTGGCGGGCTCGGTCAGAATGAGATCTTCCAGCCGACAGCTGGCCTGATAGCTGGCGATGCGGCGCTGCTGCCAGAGGGTATTTTTCTGTTTCTCGGTGAGTTTGCTTGCCATGCCGCCTCCTGGCTGGGGTTGTCCACTCTCGTGAAGAGGAGTATAGGAGCAAATTTTCCCTTTGCCGGAGAGGGGCAAGGCGAGGCCGCCAGCGGAGGGCGGCCTACAGGGTTACGGCAGGACTTTCGCAGAAAGGATAACTACCGGTTTTACCGGCACATTTTGATAGGGACCGACATCTTTGGTCGGCACCTGGGAAATTTTTTCCGCCACATCCATCCCTTTCACAATTTTACCAAATACCGCGTAGCCGAAGTCGCGCTGGCCGTGATCGAGGAAGGCGTTATCGGCAACGTTGAGAAAGAACTGGCTGGTGGCGCTGTCTTTATCGGCGGTGCGCGCCATCGAGATGGTGCCGCGCAGGTTGCGCAGGCCGTTGTCCGCTTCGTTTTTAATCGGCGCGTTGGTCTGCTTCTGCTGCATGTCGGTGGTAAAGCCGCCGCCCTGCACCATAAATCCGGGGATCACGCGATGAAAAATGGTGTTGTTGTAGAAACCGCTGTTGACGTAGTCGACAAAGTTTTTCACTGAAACCGGCGCTTTTTGGTTATTCAATTCGAGTTCGATATTACCGGCGGAGGTGGTGAACAGGACGTGGGTATCGCCTTTGGCGGCCAGCGCCGAGACGGAAACGGAAGAGAGCGCAAACAGGGCGACCGCCGCTGTAAGAGTACGTTTAAGCATGAGTGAGTCCTTACCTTGGAGAGCAGCTTTTAAACGAGACTGATTGTAAAGAGCCTAAAATACAAGAGCCAGCGTTTTACCGTAATTTACGCAGCTTGTGGGCAAAATGGACAATCGGCCACGCAAACGTTTTCGTGATGCAAATCACATTATGAATGAAATATGAAAACGTATTTTCAGTCTTTATTTATTAAGATCACAGTTCCGTTTACACTTTCTGACAGTTTTACGCCGCCCTCTCTGTTTTCCACAGGTTCACAACATGACAAATCGTAATCGTATCGGGCTTACCTGGATAAGCTTTTTCTCGTACGCGCTGACCGGCGCGCTGGTAATCGTCACCGGCATGGTCATGGGCGACATCGCGAAGGATTTCCAGCTGCCGATTGAAAGTATGGGCAACACCTTTACCTTTCTGAACGCCGGCATTCTGGTCTCGGTTTTCCTCAACGCCTGGCTGATGGTTATCGTGCCGCTGAAGCGTCAGCTGATTTTCGGCTTTATTTTGATGGTGCTGGCGGTGCTGGGCCTGATGACCAGCCGCGATCTCTCGGTGTTCTCGCTCTGCATGTTCGTGCTGGGCGTGGTCAGCGGCATCACCATGTCGATCGGCACCTTCCTGATCACCCATCTGTATGAAGGCCGTCAGCGCGGCTCGCGCCTGCTGTTTACCGACTCCTTCTTCAGCATGGCCGGCACGCTGTTTCCGGTGCTGGCGGGTATCCTGCTGGCGCGCGCGCTGCCGTGGTACTGGGTCTATGTCTGCATCGGCATTATCTACGTCGCCATCTTCGTGCTGACGCTGTGCGTCGAGTTCCCGGTGCTGCGCAAGCCGGAAAACAGCCCGACGGTGGAAAAAGAGAAATGGGGCGTCGGCGTGCTGTTTCTCGCCGTGGCCGCGCTCTGCTATATCCTCGGCCAGCTCGGCTTTATCTCCTGGGTGCCGGAGTACGCCACCAAAACCATGGGCATGGATATCGCCAGCGCTGGCCAGCTGGTGGGCAACTTCTGGACCGCCTATATGGTCGGCATGTGGATCTTTAGCTTCCTGCTGCGCTTCTTCGACCTGCAGCGCATTCTGATGGTGCTGGCTGGCCTGGCGACGCTGCTGATGTACTGGTTCGTCAGCGCCACGGACGCCAGCATGCTGCGCTGGATTATTATGATCCTCGGCTTCAGCTCCAGCGCCATCTACACCACCATCATTACGCTCGGCTCGCTGCAGACCAAAGTCTCCTCGCCGAAGCTGGTGAACTTTATCCTCACCTGCGGCACCGTCGGCACCATGCTCACCTTCGTGGTGACCAGCCCGATCGTCAGGCAGGGTGGCGTCCATGCCGCGCTGCTGACGGCGAACGGTCTCTACGCCGTGGTGTTCGTGATGTGCGTGCTGCTGGGCTTTGTCACCCGACATCGCCAGCACGGCCATGTCATGCACTAAGCAGTAACAAGGCGGCGCAAGCCGCCTTTTTTTATCCCGCCGCAAAAATGCGATCCCGCGCTTTTGTTAACAGAACGAATAACTTACGAAAAATGATGCAGAAACAGTAACCTACCTCAAAATAGGTATACAGAAAGGCGCTTGATGTATATCAATATGAGCGCAAAACGGCGCGCTATTGTAGCCTCAATTCCCGCAATTTTGAGGCAAGCATGAGCAAACACAATGTCGTCGTTATTGGTAACGGCATGGTGGGGCATCGCTTTATTGAGGAGCTGATCGACAAAGCCGAACCCGGCCAGTTCGCGTTAACCGTCTTCTGCGAAGAACCCCGCGTCGCCTATGACCGCGTCCACCTTTCCGCCTACTTTTCTCACCATACCGCCGAAGAGCTTTCGCTGGTGCGCGAAGGCTATTATGAAAAGCATCAGGTCAATCTGCTGCTGGGCGAGCGCGCCATCACCATCAACCGCGACGAGAAGCTGATCCACTCCAATACCGGCCGCGCCATGCGCTACGATACGCTGATTTTCGCCACCGGCTCCTATCCCTGGATCCCGCCAATCAAGGGTTCGGAAGGCAGCGACTGCTTTGTTTACCGCACCATCGAAGATCTCAACGCCATTGAAGCCTGCGCGCGCCGCAGTAAGCGTGGCGCGGTGATTGGCGGTGGCCTGCTCGGCCTGGAGGCCGCGGGCGCGCTGAAAAACTTAGGGGTGGAAACGCACGTGATTGAGTTCGCGCCGGTGCTGATGGCGGAGCAGCTCGACGTGCAGGGCGGCGAGCAGCTGCGGCGAAAAATCGAAGAGATGGGCGTGCGGGTGCATACCGGCAAAAATACCCAGCAAATTGTGCATCACGCCGCAGGTGGCAAAACGCTGGAGTTTGCCGACGGCAGCGCGCTGGAGGTCGATTTTATCGTCTTCTCCACCGGCATTCGCCCGCAGGACAAGCTGGCGAAGCAGTGCGGCCTGGCGCTCGGCCAGCGCGGCGGCATCGCCATTGACGACCGCTGCCGCACCAGCGATCCGGCGATCTACGCCATCGGCGAATGCGCCGCCTGGCGCCACCGCGCCTTTGGCCTGGTAGCGCCGGGCTACAAAATGGCGCAGGTGGCGAGCGATGCACTGGTGGGTCGCGACAGCCTCTTCCAGGGCGCCGACATGAGCGCCAAACTCAAGCTGCTCGGCGTGGACGTCGGCGGCATCGGCGACGCGCATGGCCGCACGCCGGGCGCGCGCAGCTTCGTCTGGCTGGATGAGAGCCGTTCGGTCTACAAACGCCTGATCGTCAGCGAAGAGGGCAACACCCTGCTCGGCGCGGTGCTGGTGGGCGACACCAGCGACTACGGCAACCTGCTGCAGCTGGTGCTTAACGCCATTCCGCTGCCGGAAAATCCCGAAGCGCTGATCCTGCCCACCGGCAGCGGCGAAAAGCCGGTGATGGGCGTTGATTCGCTGCCCGACAGCGCGCAGATCTGCTCCTGCTTCGACGTCAGCAAAGGGGACATCGTCAAGGCGGTGCAGGCCGGCTGCCACACCGTGGCGGCGCTGAAAAGCGAAACCCGCGCCGGCACCGGCTGCGGCGGCTGCATCCCGCTGCTGACCCAGGTGCTGAACGCCGAGCTAAGCCGTCAGGGCATCGAGGTCAACAACCATCTCTGCGCCCACTTCCCCTACTCGCGTCAGGAGCTTTACCATCTGATCCGCGTCGAGGAGATCAAAACCTTCGACGCGCTACTGGCGAAATATGGCACCGGCTACGGCTGCGAAGTCTGCAAACCTACGGTGGCGTCGCTGCTGGCGTCGTGCTGGAACGACTTTGTGCTCGCACCGCAGCATACGCCGCTGCAGGACAGCAACGATCTTTTCCTCGGCAATATCCAGAAAGACGGCACCTACTCCGTGATCCCGCGCTCGCCCGGCGGCGAAATCACACCGCAGGGGCTGAAGGTGATTGGCGAGGTCGCCGAACGCTATAACCTCTACACCAAAATCACCGGCTCGCAGCGCATCGGCCTGTTCGGCGCGCAGAAAGACGATCTGCCCGCTATCTGGTCGCAGCTGATCGCCGCAGGTTTTGAAACCGGCCAGGCCTACGCCAAAGCGCTGCGCATGGCGAAAACCTGCGTCGGCAGCGCCTGGTGCCGCTATGGCGTCGGCGACAGCCTCGGCTTCGGCATCGCGCTGGAGAACCGCTACAAGGGCATCCGCACGCCGCACAAGATGAAGTTCGGCGTGTCGGGCTGCACGCGTGAATGCGCCGAGGCGCAGGGCAAAGACGTCGGCATTATCGCCACGGAAAAAGGCTGGAATCTCTACGTCTGCGGCAACGGCGGCATGAAGCCGCGCCACGCCGATCTGCTGGCGGCCGACCTCGACAGCGACACCCTGCTCGCCTACCTGGACCGCTTTATGATGTTCTACATCCGCACCGGCGATCGGCTGCAGCGCACTTCACTGTGGCTGGAGAGCCTGGAAGGCGGCATCGACTACCTGCGCAGCGTCATCATTGATGACAAGCTGGGCATCAACGCCAGGCTGGAGGCAGAGCTGGCCGAGCTGCGCGCCCGCGCGCGCTGCGAGTGGAAAGAAACCCTGGAGGATCCCGCCCAGCAGGCGCGCTTTGCCCACTTTATCAACGCGCCGCTGCGCGATCCCAACGTGCAGATGGTCGCCGAGCGCAGCCAGCATCGTCCAGCGCGGCCGGATGAGCGCATCGCCGTGACCCTGATTGAGGAGAGCGAAGTATGAGCCAGTGGACGCCCGTCTGCGATTTGCAGCAAATTCTGCCCGCTACCGGCGTATGCGCGCTGGTGAATAACCAGCAGATCGCCATTTTCCGGCCGCGCAACGATAGCGAGCTGTTCGCCATCAGCAATATCGATCCCTTTGCCCAGGCCAGCGTGCTGTCGCGCGGCATTATCGCCGAGCATGAAGGTACGCTCTGGGTCGCCAGCCCGCTGAAGAAGCAGCGCTTTCGCCTCAGCGACGGCCACTGTATGGAGGACGCGTCGCGCTCTGTCGCCGCTTATCCGGTCCGGGTAAACGCGGGCAAGGTCGAGGTGTGTGCCTGACCCCATCCCTGCCCTGATGTTATGCTACGCCGCCGGTGCCCTGCGCGCCGGCTGTCTGCCCTCTCTTCTCGCTTTCAGGATGCGCTATGGACTACTTTCCCCTTTTTTGTCGCCTGCAGGGCAAGCGCTGTTTGCTGGTGGGCGGCGGCGAGGTCGCTGAGCGCAAGGCGCGCCTGCTGCTGGCCGCTGGCGCCGATCTGCAGGTTGGCGCGCTGCGCTTTTCACCCGCGTTCCAGCAGTGGGCCGACAGCGGCGAGCTGACGCTGATGGTCGGCGCGTTCGACGACGCCTGGCTGGACGGATGCTGGCTGGCGGTCGCCGCCACCGATGACGACGCGGTGAATCAGCAGGTAGCGGACGCCGCCGAGCCGCGACGCATCTTCTGCAATCTGGTGGACGCGCCGGAGCAGGCCAGCGCGATTATGCCGTCGGTTATCGACCGTTCGCCGCTGATGGTGGCAGTCTCTTCCGGCGGCCGCGCGCCGGTGCTGGCGCGCCTGCTGCGCGAAAAAATCGAGGCGATGCTGCCGCAGCATCTTGGTCAGCTGGCGTCGCTGGCGGGCACGCTGCGCGCGCGGGTTAAGCAGCGTTTCGCCTCGATGGCGCAGCGCCGCTTTTTCTGGGAGCGCTTTTTCACCAGCGATCGGCTGGCGCAGACGCTGGCCAACGGCGACACCGCGCGCGCGGATCGACTGGTCGAGGCGCTGTTCAGCGACGCGCTGCCCGCGCAAGGGGAAGTGACGCTGGTCGGCGCCGGGCCGGGCGATGCGGGACTGCTGACGCTGAAAGGGCTGCAGCAGATCCAGCAGGCGGACGTGATTGTTTATGACCGGCTGGTGTCAGAAGAGATCCTGAATCTGGTGCGCCGCGACGCGGAGCGCATTTTTGTCGGCAAACGCGCCGGGCATCACTGCGTGCCGCAGGAGGAGATTAATCAGCTGCTGCTGCAACAGGCGCAGCGCGGCAGGCGCGTGGTGCGGCTGAAAGGCGGCGATCCCTTTATCTTCGGGCGCGGCGGCGAGGAGCTGGAGAGCCTCGCGCAGCATCAGATCCCGTTCAGCGTGGTGCCGGGCGTGACGGCAGCCTCAGGCTGCGCCGCCTACAGCGGCATTCCGCTGACGCACCGCGACCATGCGCAGAGCGTGCGGCTGGTCACCGGCCATTTGCAGCAGAAGAACGCGCTGGAGTGGGAGAAGCTGGCCGCCGAGCAGCAGACGCTGGTGTTTTATATGGGCCTCTCGCAGGCTCCGTATATTCAGCAGCAGCTGATGCGTCACGGTATGCGCGCGGATATGCCGGTGGCGCTGG
The DNA here is from genome assembly GCF_022394795.1 of Pantoea sp. Z09. Taxonomy (NCBI): domain Bacteria; kingdom Pseudomonadati; phylum Pseudomonadota; class Gammaproteobacteria; order Enterobacterales; family Erwiniaceae; genus Pantoea; species Pantoea sp. Z09. The sequence goes on along the minus strand of NZ_CP092373.1, from coordinate 300,352 downwards.
TGGAGAACGGCACCAGCACGCGGCAGCGCGTAGTGACCGGCACACTGGCGCAGCTCGGCGAGCTGGCGCAGCAGGTGGAGAGCCCGTCGCTGATGATTATCGGCAGCGTGGTGTCGCTGCGCGATCGGCTGCGCTGGTTTTAGGCAGGCCTCAGAAACGAATTTAAAAAACGTTTGAGTTGACTGAAATAAGGTGCCAGCGCGGATGAGGTGGTCCGATCGCAAAGACGCAAAAACGGCGTCCTTGCCAGCTCGGCCTGCGCAGATACGCACCTCATCCCTGAGGTGCGCCCGTAAACGGGCTAACGCGCTGCGTTGTTCAAAAACGCTCCCGGCGTTTTTGTCCATGGCGCAGGACGCTTTGCTCTTCGGCCCACCTCACCCGCTTGCTAGCTTTACTGCGGCCTGAAAAAGCGGGATGGCTTCCGCCTTTTACTTTTTAATCAAATTATGGCGCGGCAACAAAGCCGATCGCTTCATACACCTTCTTCAGCGTCTCCTGCGCGCGCTCACGCGCTTTTTGCGCGCCGTCGCGCATCACCTGCTCCAGGAAGGCTTCGTCGTTGCGATAGCGGTTATAGCGCTCCTGCAGCTCGGTGAGCATGCCGGATACCGCATCCGCCACCGCGCCTTTCAGGTGGCCATACATCTTGCCTTCGAACTCCGCTTCCAGCTCGGCGATGGTTTTGCCGGTAACGCCAGCGAGAATATCCAGCAGGTTCGAGACCCCTGCTTTCTCTTTGACGTCGTAACGCACCACCGGCGGCTCTTCGGAGTCGGTCACCGCGCGTTTGATCTTCTTCACCACCGATTTCGGATCTTCCAGCAGGCCGATAACGTTGTTGCGGTTATCGTCCGATTTGGACATCTTGCGCGTCGGCTCCAGCAGCGACATTACGCGCGCGCCCGATTTCGGGATAAACGGCTCCGGCACGCGGAAGATATCGCCGTAGAGCGCGTTAAAGCGCTGCGCGATATCGCGGCTCAGCTCCAGATGCTGCTTCTGATCTTCGCCCACCGGCACCTGGTTGGTCTGGTAAAGCAGGATGTCCGCCGCCATCAGCACCGGATAGTCGAACAGCCCGGCGTTGATGTTCTCTTCATAGCGCGCCGACTTGTCTTTGAACTGGGTCATACGGCTCAGCTCGCCGAAATAGGCGTAGCAGTTCAGCACCCAGCTCAGCTGCGCGTGTTCCGGCACGTGCGACTGCACGAAGATGGTGCTCTTGCTGGGATCGATGCCGCAGGCGAGATAGAGCGCCAGCGTATCCAGCGTGGCCTTACGCAGCGCCGCCGGATCCTGACGAACGGTGATGGCGTGCAGATCGACGATGCAGTAAATGCAGTGGAAATCGTCCTGCATCTGCACCCACTGACGCAGCGCACCCATATAGTTGCCAATGGTAAGTTCGCCGGACGGCTGTGCGCCGCTGAAAACAATGGGTTTGCTCATGCTTGTGTCCTGATTAGTGCAGCCCGAGTAGGGGCAAAAGTTCATCAAAAGAGTCGAGTGTCAGGTCAGGGTTGCTGCCGGCGATCGGCTCGCCGTAGTTATAGCCGTAGGTCATGGCGACGTTCGGCACGCCGGCAGCCTGGGCGGCCTGAATATCGTTGCGCGAGTCGCCGACAAACAGCAGCTGGTTCGGCAGCACGCCGAAGCGGCCCAGTACCAGAAATATCGCCGCCGGGTGCGGCTTTTTCACGATCACGTCATCACCGCCGATGATCAGCGTAAACGCCTCGGCGATGCCGAGCGACTCCAGCAGCGGCGCGACGAACGGCGTCGGCTTGTTGGTGACGATCGCCATCGGAAAACCTTTCGCATGCAGCGCCAGCAGCGTCTCTTTCACCTGCGGAAACAGCGTGCTGCCCGCTTCCACCGTGTCGACATAGTGCTTATCAAACAGCGCGCGCGCGTCGCGCTGCTCGTCGGGCTGCGGTTCGCGGCCCAGCGCCCAGTTCAGCGCGCGCGACATCATCACGTCGGCGCCGTTGCCGATCCAGGTGGAGGCGCGCTCGACGCCCGCAGGCGGCAGCTGCAGATCCGCCAGCGCGCGGTCGATCGCCTGCGCCAGACCCGGCGCGCTGTGCACCAGCGTGCCGTCGAGATCGAACGCCAGCGCGCGGATATCAGTGAAATGAGCCATTAACCTTCTCCAGTTCGTGACGCATTTCATCGATCACTTTCTTGTAGTCGGGATGGCCGAAAATTGCCGAGCCGGCGACGAACATATCCGCGCCAGCGGCGGCGATCTGAGCGATATTGTCGATCTTCACCCCGCCGTCCACTTCCAGGCGAATGTTATAGCCGCCGTGATCGATGCGTCTGCGCGCTTCGCGCAGCTTATCCAGCGTGCCGGGAATAAAGGACTGACCGCCGAAACCGGGGTTCACCGACATAATCAGGATCACGTCGAGCTTATCCATCACATAGTCGAGGTAGCTCAGCGGCGTGGCGGGGTTAAACACCAGGCCCGCTTTGCAGCCGTGCTCTTTGATCAGCTGCAGCGTGCGGTCGACGTGCTCGCTCGCTTCGGGATGAAAAGTGATATAGCTGGCGCCAGCTTTGGCGAAATCCGGGATCAGCGCATCGACCGGTTTCACCATCAGATGCACGTCAATCGGCGCGGTAATGCCGTAGTCGCGCAGCGCTTTCAGCACCATCGGCCCCATCGTGAGGTTGGGAACGTAGTGGTTGTCCATCACGTCGAAATGCACCACGTCGCCGCCGGCGGCTAACGCTTTTGCGGTATCTTCACCCAGTCGGGCAAAATCCGCCGAGAGGATTGAAGGGGCCAGCAAATATTGTTTCATCCGATTCTCCCAATGTTGTGCGCCAGCCCTGCGGCTGACGTAATGCCTGGTCGCGGACGAAACAGACTAGCAGTAAAGTGCCAGCAGTTCGTCGACCTGTGTGCGACCCGTTATGCTCCGGCTGATAGAACGCCGCGCTTTAACCACATGTAATACTGCATCCTGATACCAGAGACGCGTCAGCGCGGTATCGTGATTCGAGATCAGAACCGGTATGCGGCTCTCCAGCGCCAGCCGCGACGCCAGTTCGGCGAGATGCTGCTGCTCACGCAGGCTGAAGCTGTTGGTGTGGTAGGCCGTAAAGTTGGCCGTTGCCGACAGCGGCGCATAGGGTGGATCGCAATAGACCACCGAACCCGCCTGCGCGTTGGTCAGGGTAACATCGTACGATTCACAGACAAAGGTCGCCTTTTGCGCCCGTTCGGCAAACCACAGCAGCTCGGCTTCAGGAAAGTAGGGCTTGCGGTAGCGACCGAAAGGCACGTTGAACTCGCCGCGCAGGTTATAGCGGCACAGACCGTTGTAGCCGTGGCGGTTGAGATAGAGAAACAGCAGCGCGCGCTCATAGGGATCGCTGCTGGCGTTAAAGGCGATGCGGCGCAGATAGTAGCACTCCGACGTGTTGCCTTCAGGCGAAAACAGCCGACGCGCGTCTTCAATAAAGGCCGCGCTGCGGTGCTTGACGATGTTGTAGAGGTTGATCAGGTCGCTGTTGATATCCGCCAGGTGATAGCGCGCATAGTCGGTGTTGAGAAACACCGAACCCGCGCCGACAAAAGGCTCAATCAGGCAGTCGCCTTGCGGCAGATGGCGACGGATATCCTCCATCAGAGGATATTTGCCTCCTGCCCATTTCAGGAAAGCGCGATTTTTCTTCATGCTGTCGTGGTTATACATCTTATTGTGGAGCTGTGGCGGACCGACAGCAGAACGGCGCTTATCAACGGGGCCGGTTCGACCGGCCCCACATGGTTTACTGGCTGGCTTCTTTCTTCACCTGGCTTACAGGCTTCACCCAGGGGTTTTGCGCGCGCACTTCAGCGGGCAGCGAAGCGACGGCGCGTCGGGCGTCTGCCGAGGTCGCGTAAGAACCGCTCACCAGCACGTACCATGGCTGGCCGTTGCGAGTGGTTTTATAAACGTGGTAGCCGCTAAGATTCTGTTTTTTCGCCCAGGCGTTCAGGCTCTCCGCGCGTGACGCACCGCTCAGCTGCAGCGTGTAGTTACCGCCCGGCACCGACTTGCCTGCTGCTGCGCTGTTGCTGGCCGCCGTTGCGCTGCCGCCTGTCGCGCCGTTGATCGCAGGACGCGCCGGCGTGGTATGGGTGCGGCTTTCGCTGGCTGCAGGTCGGCTGGCGGTCGCGGATTTGTGCGCAGGCTCGCGCGACGTATGCGACGGCGCAGCGGTGCGCGGCGTGGTCGGACGCGTCGCTGCAGGCGCGCTAATGCTGTTGCTGCTGCCGGCGCTGCCGCTAATGGTCGCTGGCGCGGTTGGCAGCGAGCTGCCGCCCTGCGCGGCGCTGTCGACCTGCTGCTGCTGATTGCTCAGTGCGCTGTTGAGGTCGCCAGGCAGCGTGACGCGCTGCTGGTTAGCAGGCGTCTCTACCGGCGCAGCCTGCGTCGGCGTAGAGGAGACCGGCGGCATAGAGACGTCGCGCGGCGCGCTGTTGTCAGCCGGCGCGCTGCCTGTTGTCGCCCCTTCTGCTGGCGCACTCTGGCCGCCGCTCATGGCGGTCGAGCCGGAAAGATCGATGCTCTTCTCGCCGCCGTTGCCGCCGGTGGAAGCCGGTGCGTTACTGGCGCTCTTGCCTGCGGCCGGTTTGCTCTCATCCGGGCCTTTCAGCGCCGAACCAATGCCGAGCACCAGCAGCAACAGCACCAGAATGCCGATGCCCATCATCATATGCTGGCGCGAAACCGGCACCTTAACCTTAGGCGCGGAAGACGTCTTACGCGGGCGCGAGGGACGGCGGTCGCTGGCGTCAGGTTTTAACTCGTCTTCGGGTTTAAACTCATCCATTTTGCCTCCTCCGTAAAGCGGCATTCGGCCATGCGCACCCCGCGCGCCGCGTCACCACTTAACTGCTTATGTTCAGGGTTTCTGACAGTCGTTAATCGCAGCCAGCACCATATCATGCGCCACGCCGCCGCGCACTTCAGAGCGGCCCAGCGCCAGCGGCAGCACCAGCCGCAGCTCGCCCGCCAGCACCTTTTTGTCGCGCAGCATATGCGGCAGGTAATCTTCCGCCTGCATGCTTTGCGGACCGTGCACCGGCAGACCGGCGCGCTGCAGCAGCGCGATAATGCGCTGGGTGTCCGCCTCGCTGAACTGGCCGAGACGTTGCGCGGTGCGCGCCGCCATCACCATGCCCGCCGCGACGGCTTCGCCGTGCAGCCAGTTGCCGTAGCCCATGTGCGCTTCGATGGCGTGGCCGAAGGTGTGACCCAAATTCAGCAGCGCGCGCTGGCCGTGCTCATGCTCGTCCGCCGCCACGACCTCTGCCTTCAGCTCGCAGCAGCGACGAATGCACCAGGCAATCGCCTGTTCATCCAGCGCCAGCAGCGCGTCCAGGTTCTGCTCCAGCCAGCAAAAGAAGTCGCCGTCCAGAATGATGCCGTATTTGATCACTTCCGCCAGGCCCGACGCAAGTTCGCGCGGCGGCAGCGTGCGCAGACAGTCGGTATCGATTACCACCGATGCGGGCTGGTAGAAGGCGCCGATCATGTTTTTGCCTAACGGATGGTTAACGGCCGTTTTGCCGCCGACCGACGAATCAACCTGCGACAGCAGCGTGGTGGGCACCTGAATAAAGCGCACGCCGCGCTGATAGCTGGCGGCCGCAAAACCGGTAAGATCGCCGATCACGCCGCCACCCAGCGCAATAAGCGTGGTGTCGCGACCGTGCGGCTTCTGCAGTAACGCGGTAAAGACCTCATCCATCACGGCCAGCGTTTTGTACTGCTCGCCGTCGGGTAAAATCACCTGATCCACTTTGACGCCCGCAGCCGTCAGCCGCGCCGAAAGCGCGTCAAGATAGAGCGGCTCCAGCGTCTGGTTGGTGACCAGCATCGCGTTATCACCCGCTTTTAGCGGCCAAAAAGAAGCCGGATCCTTGAACAGTCCGGCGGCAATGGTGATGGGATAGCTACGCTTTCCCAGTGAGACGGTGATCTTCTCCATGATGCTCGATACCTGTTACTGAGCCTTTCGGCATTAGATCAGTTTTTTTCCAACATGTGGATAATCTGGTTGGCCACCACTTTCGCACTTTGATCGTCAGTACGAATGGTGACATCCGCGATCTCTTCATAGAGCGGGTTGCGCTCGTCCGCCAGCGCTTCAAGCACTTCGCGCGGCGGGGAATCAACCTGCAGCAGCGGACGCTTTTTATCGCGTTGCGTGCGTGCCAGCTGTTTCTCGATGGTGGTTTCAAGATACACCACGACACCACGGGCGGAGAGACGATTGCGTGTTTCCCGAGATTTGACGGAACCGCCGCCGGTCGCCAGGACAATGCCCTGCTTCTCGGTCAGCTCGTTGATAATTTTTTCTTCGCGGTCACGAAATCCAGCTTCGCCCTCGACGTCAAATACCCAGCCCACATCCGCTCCGGTACGTCGCTCAATTTCCTGATCGGAATCGAAAAATTCCATATTGAGTTGCTGAGCTAACTGACGACCAATAGTGCTTTTGCCGGCACCCATCGGCCCAACCAGAAAGATATTGCGTTTCTCTGCCATTTTGTCGGTATTACTAAGAATTCGTTGATGATACCCCGCGTTCAGCGATTTCGCTGGCGGGACAGGAACTGAGACCTCATGAGCGTTAGCAAGAGTCAGACGAAAAATTATCTCAACACTCAAGGCCGTTTGGCAACCGAATAAATCGCTCGCCGGCATTCCCCTTGCGGGGCCGGTGTGCGGTGCGCGAAACGATACGCATTAGCGCTGCGCTTTTTACGCGCCGCCTTCAGAGGAAACTTCTGACCCTGACGGATACGCGCCGTCGGGACGGTTACAGCGTTCTAAAAATCGCTAAACCTTGTAAGCTAATTCCTGCCCTGCGTCAACGCAGTTGGCACTGGAGGGCGCATTTTCCGGTTTATCCGGCCGTAAGCGCTGCTTCCCTGACCAATCGCGGCGTAATGAAGATAACCAGCTCGCGCTTTTTATTTTCCGTGGTCTGATGGCGAAACAGCGCGCCTAACAGCGGAATATCGCCCAGCAGCGGCACCCGACTTTCGCCCTGGCTGCGCTGCTGTTGAAAAATACCGCCCAGCGCCAGGGTTTCGCCATCTTTTAGCGTGACCTGGGTTTCAATTTCCTGCTTGTCGATAGAGAGTATGCTGCTGTCGCCGTTCTGGATGGCGCGGCCCGGCACATTCTGGCTGAGCCGGATGCGCAGCAGAATACGCCCGTTGCCCAGCACGTTGGGCGTGACCTCCATGCCCAGCACCGCCTCTTTGAATTCGATGGTGGTGGCGCCGCTGTTGCCCGCCGAGACCTCATAGGGAATTTCGCTGCCCTGCTTGATGGTCGCCTTCTGCTGATGCGAGGTCAGCAGGCGCGGGCTGGCGATAATCTCCACCTGATTCTCCTGCTCCAGCGCGCTCAGCTCCAGGTCGAGCAGCTGGCCGCCGATGCGCGCCAGGGTGACGCCCGCGGCGATGCCCGGCGAGCCTGCCGCCAGCGGGATCGCCAGCCGGGGATGGTGCAGCGCCTCGCTGACCGCCTCAGTGCCAGCGGGCAGGCTCCAGCTGACGCCGAGTTCGCGCAGCGTCTCCTCGCTGATGGTGACGATATGCGCCGCCAGCTCCACCTGCTCGAGCGGTACGTCAAGCGCCTGCAGCCAGCGCTCCGTCTCCTTGAGCGCCGCCGCCGTATCGCGCAGCAGCAGCGCATTGGCGCGCGCGTCCAGCGTCACGCTGCCGCGCGGCGTCATCAGCGACGGCCGCTCGCTCTGCAGGCTGCGATAGACCTCCTCCGCGCTGGCGTAGCGTAGCGTCACGGCGCGCAGCGCCAGCGGCTGCTGCTCGACCGCAATGGCCTGCTCGGCCTGCGCCTCTTCTCGCTGATGCTGGCGCCAGCTGTCGGGATAGACCAGCAGCACATTCTCCTCCTCCACCACGGTGAGCCCGGCCAGCCGCGTCACCAGCGACAGTGCCTGCCGCCAGGGCACGTCGTCGAGCCGCAGCGAAAGCTGGCCCTCTACGCCCGGCGCGATTAACAGATTCACGCGCTGATAATCCGCCAGCGCCTGCAAAATACGCTCAACCGGCGCGTCGTCGAAATTAAGGCTGAGCCGCTGGCTGCTGGCCTGCACCGGCGCGAGCAGGACGCACGCCACCAGCAGAAGTATCATCCTGAACACAGGCGCCTCCCTTCAGTGAAAATGTGATGCGCTGCGGCGCACAGCCGCGGCCTGTTGTGAGCGTCAGGCTGCGCGGCGTGATAGCGCCCAGCTGCCAGCCCACCAGCGGCAGAGGTATTGCCGACGCCACCGTCACCCTGGCGCCCTGCGGCGCAACCAGCCAGGCGCGCAGGCTGGCTCCGCGTCCCAGCACGCCCTGCAGCCGCCAGTGGGTCAGCGTGTCCGGCGGCGGGCACACCGGGCTGGCCAGCGGCTGAAAGGGATCGCGCGGCGCGGCGCTCAGGCTGAACGTCGCCAGCGCGACACACAGCCATCTAGCGCGCATCGTCGCTCTCCAGCCAGAGTCTGGCCTGCACGTTTCCCTGCTGCGCCTCCAGCAGAAAGCGCGCGGGGAAAGGCGTCGCGGTGCGCGCCAGCTCGGCAAACAGCGGCTGAAACTGCGGCCACGCCAGCAGCAGGGTTAAGGCGCGCGGCGCAGACTCCGGCTGCCACGCCGTCAGCTGGCTGCCGCGCGCCGCCAGAAGCGTCTCAAGCGGCGCGGCGCGCGTGGCGAGCTGACGCGCCGTCTCGTCGAGCTGCGACCGCAACAGGCTTTCCGCAGGCAGCGCCCTGAGCTGCGCCTGCTGCTGCCGAGACCGCTGTTCGAGCGCTGTGAGATCGGCGCGCAGCGCCTGCTGCGCCCGCTGCTGAGGCCGAAGCAGCAGCAGCCATATTCCCAGCATCGCCGCCGCCAGGCACGCCGTCGCGACCGCAAGCCGGGCGCGCAGCGGCAGGTGCAGCCAGCGTTCCAGCGCGCTATTCATCGTCGACCTCGCCAGGGTAGGCGCGCAGCGTGAAGCGATAGAGCCCGTCCGGCTGACGCTCGACGCTGCCCTGCTTTATCGCCGCGAACAGCGGCAGGCCGCCCAGCCGCCGACGCAGCTCGCCTATCGCCTGCATACTCTGCGCGCGCCCCTCGATGCTGAGCCGCTCTGGCTGTTTCTCTACGCGATCGAGCCACAGCGGGTCGGGCAGCAGCGCTGGCAGGGCCTGCCAGAACTGATGCCAGCGCAGCAGCTGGTCGGCGTGACGCCGGACGCGGCGCCACTGCGCCTGTTGCGCGGCCAGCTGCTGCTGCAAGGCGCGGCGCTGGGCGAGCCGGTCGCCGCTTTCCGCCAGCGCGGCGCGCGCCTCACGCTGCGCGGCCTGCAGCCGCTGGCTGGCGCAATCGAGGCGCCACAGCTGCCAGGCCGCCGTCAGCGCCAGCAGCAGCAGCGCGGCGGCGCCAATGCTCAGGCTGACGCGCCGCTGACGCCGCAGGCGGGCCTGTCGCCACGGCAGCAAATTCACCGCGATCATGGGCAATCCTCCGGACGCAGCGCCAGGCCGGCGGCGATGCAAAACGCCGCCTCCTGCTGCGGCAGCGGCGGCTGCCGGTAAGCAAACAGCTGCAACGGCGAAAAAGGCGTGAAGGCGTCAGGCAGAGCGACAGAGGATGGCGCGCAGCCGTACAGCGCGCGCGCCTGAGGGAAATAGCGCGGTGGCAGCGTCTCCGCCGCGCTGTCCGCCACCGCGCTGCCAACCAGGCTTTCGCTGGCGCGGCTATACCAGAGCCACTGCGCATCCTGATAGAGCAGCAGCGCGGCGTCCTCAGCCAGCCCGGCGGCCAGCGCGGTCTGCGCCAGCGCGTGAGTGGCGAGTTCAAAAACCGCAGGCCGCAGCGCGCTCTGTTGCAGCGGTGCCAGCCACTGCGCAATCGCCTCGCGCCGCGCGGCCGTCACATAGAGCTGGCGATCCGCTTCGCTGGCGCGATAGTCGAGCGCCAGCGCGTCAGGTTCGACGGGAAAGAGACGCTGCGCCGCCGCCGTCACGTAACGCCCCAGCGCCGGCTCCTGCAGACGCTGAGCGGGCAGCGCCAGCGGCCGCTGCAGCACCAGCTGCGCAGGCAGCGCGACGCGCAGCGAATAGCGCTGTGGCAGCTGCCGCTGCAGGTCGCGCAGCGCCGCCTGCAGTTCAGGCGAAGATTGCAGCAGGCCGTTTCTTAACGTATCTTGCGGCAGCCCTTGCTGCCACCAGCGGCAGAGTTGCCAGCCGCCGCGTCGGCGCTGTACGGCGAGAGCGCAGAGCTGCGTATTCTGAATATCCAGTCCGACTTGCCATGTCTGAAAAGCCATGCGCGCGATCTCCTTATCTACAGGGGCAAAAGGACATATCAAAGCGTCTGGCTTGCCTTTATACTACCGCGCGGTTGTTTATAAACTGCCCAAACGACAACAGATGGGAAATTCCAGGTGAAGTTCGTAAAGTATTTATTAATCCTTGCAGTGTGTTGCGTCTTGCTGGGAGCTGGCTCGATTTATGGTTTGTACAAATACATAGAGCCGCAGTTGCCTGACGTTAACACGCTGAAAGATGTGCGCCTGCAAACACCCATGCAGGTGTACAGCGCGGATGGCGAGCTGATCGCCCAGTATGGCGAGAAACGCCGTATCCCATTAACGTTGCAGCAGATGCCGCCCGTGATGCTCAAAGCTTTTATCGCCACGGAAGACAGCCGTTTCTATGAGCACCACGGCGTGGATCCGGTAGGCATTTTCCGTGCGGCGAGCATCGCGTTGATGTCTGGCCACGCCTCGCAGGGCGCGAGCACCATCACGCAGCAGCTGGCGCGTAACTTCTTCCTGAGCCCGGAACGCACCCTGATGCGTAAAATCAAGGAAGCGTTTCTCGCCATTCGCATTGAGCAGCTGCTGAATAAAGATGAGATCCTCGAACTCTATCTGAACAAAATTTATCTCGGCTACCGCGCCTATGGCGTCGGCGCCGCGGCGCAGGTCTACTTCGGCAAACCGGTCGACCAGCTTTCCCTGAGCGAAATGGCGATGATCGCCGGCCTGCCGAAAGCGCCGTCGACCTTCAACCCGCTCTATTCCCACAGCCGCGCGCTGGCGCGTCGCAACGTGGTGCTGGCGCGTATGCTGGATCAGCATTACATCACCCAGCAGCAGTATGACGAGGCGCGCAGCACGCCGCTGGTGGCGGTCTATCACGGCCCGGAAATCGCCTTCTCCTCTCCCTATCTCAGCGAGATGGTGCGTCAGGAGATGGTGAAGCGCTACGGCGACGGCGCCTACAACGACGGTTACAAGGTCTACACCACCGTGACGCGTCGTCTGCAGCAGGCGGCGCAGGATGCGGTGCGCAACAACGTGCTGGCCTACGATATGCGCCACGGCTACCGCGGCCCGACCAGCGTGCTGTGGAAGGTGGGCGAACCCGCCTGGAGTCAGGAGCAGATCCTGAAGGCGCTGAAACCGCTGCCCGCTTATGGGCCGCTGCTGCCTGCTGTCGTGACGCAGGCGAGCAGTAACGAAGCGACCGCGATGCTAAAAGACGGCACCAGCGTCTCGCTGGGCCTTGCCGGCGTGCGCTGGGCGCGCGCCTTTAAGTCAGATACCGTTCAGGGCCCGACGCCGCGCAGCGTGACGCAGGTTATCCAGACCGGCCAGCAGATTTGGGTGCGCAAAGTCGATAACGACTGGTGGCTGGCGCAGGTGCCGGACGTCAACTCCGCGCTGGTGTCGCTCGATCCGCAAACCGGCGCGGTGCGCGCGCTGGTGGGCGGATTCGACTTTAACCAGAGCATGTTCAACCGCGCCACCCAGGCGCTGCGCCAGGTCGGCTCCAACATCAAGCCGTTCCTCTACACTGCGGCGATGGATCGCGGCCTGACGCTCGCCTCGATTCTCAACGACGTGCCGATTTCACGCTGGGATGCGGGCGCGGGCGCCGACTGGCGGCCGAAAAACTCGCCGCCAACCTACGACGGTCCGATTCGTCTGCGTCAGGGGTTAGGTCAGTCGAAAAACGTGGTGATGGTGCGCGCCATGCGCGCGATGGGCGTCGACTACGCGGCGGAGTACCTGCAGCGCTTCGGCTTCCCGGCGCAGAATATCGTGCATACCGAATCGCTGGCGCTTGGCGCGGCCTCATTTACCCCGCTGCAGGTGGCGCGCGGCTACTCGGTGATGGCGAACGGCGGCTTCCTGGTTGACCCTTACTTCATCAGCAAGATTGAGAACGAGCAAGGCGGCACGATTTTCGAAGCGAAACCGCGCATCGCCTGCCCGCAGTGCAATCTGCCGGTGATCTACGGCGAGACCCGCAAAGCGCTGGCGCTGAACGAGGAGAGCGTAGAGAACGTCGCCACTTCCGATCAGAACCAGAATCAGCCCGCGCCGCAGCCGGCGCTGGAGCAGGTTCCGGCCCAGCCGCAGCCGGACGGTCAGCAGTATGCGCCGCACGTGATCAACACGCCGCTGTCATTCCTGATCAAGAGCGCGCTGAATTCCAATATCTTCGGCGAACCGGGCTGGATGGGCACCGGCTGGCGCGCGTCGCGCGATCTGAAACGCAACGATATCGGCGGCAAAACCGGCACCACCAACAGTTCCAAAGACGCCTGGTTCTCGGGTTACGGTCCTGGCGTGGTGACCTCGGTGTGGATCGGCTTTGACGATGCGCGGCGCGATCTGGGCCGCAGCACGCTGTCGGGGGCGATCCCTAATCAGATTTCCGGCTACGAAGGTGGCGCGAAAAGCGCTCAGCCAGCCTGGGACGACTACATGAAGAGTGCGCTGGACGGCGTGCCGGAGCAGCCGCTGACGCCGCCGGACGGCGTGGTAACGGTGACTATCGATCGCAGCACCGGCAAGCTGGCCAACGGCGGCGGCAATACGCGTCAGGAGTATTTCATCAACGGCACGCAGCCGACGGAATATTCCGTGCATGACGTCGGCACCACCATTATGGATAACGGCGAGAGCCACGAACTGTTTTAAGCCCTGCCGTGAGTAGCAAAAAAGGCCGACATCGCTGTCGGCCTTTTTATTTTGGAATGTGCCAACGCGGGTGAGATGGCCCGATCGCAAAGACGCAAAAAGCGGCATCCCTGCCAGCTCGGCCCGCGACATCCCTGTCGCGGGACGCTTTGCTCTTCGGTCCATCTCACCCGCTTGCGAGCTTTAGAGCTGTCTGTAAAAGTCAAAGCCCTGCCAGTTTCAGGCAATGTCGTACCCGTTAGTAACTCAGCCGCCCCTGCTGCACCAGCCATTCGCGCACCAGGAATAGCGCGCTGACGTTGCGCGCCTCGCGGAAGTCCGGCTCCTGCAGCAGTGCCAACAGGTTATCCAGCGGCCAGCGATGCTCGATCAGCGGCTCTGGCTCGTCGCCTTCCAGCCGCTCCGGGTAAAGCCCTTCCGCCACCACGATATTCATCTTGCTGGAGAAGTAAGAGGGCGCCATGGTGAGCTTGCTGAGAAACTCCAGCTTCTCGGCACCAAAGCCGACTTCCTCTTTCAGCTCGCGGTTCGCCGCCTCGAAGACATTCTCGCCGGGATCGATCAGCCCTTTCGGAAAGCCCAGCTCATAGGTCTCCAGCCCCACCGCATACTCCTGAATCAGCACCACCTGGTCGTCGATAATCGGCACGATCATCACCGCCTCGCGCTCCGACGGTTTCATCCGCTCATAAACGCGGCGCGCGCCGTTGCTAAAAGCGAGATCGACCGATTCAACGGTGAACAGACGCGAACGCGCTACCGTTTCCACATTGAGGATGTCAGGTTTTTTTAACGGGTTCTTCATATCAGCCTCAGACTTTCAACGCCGTGCTCTACCGGGAAAAAATCAGCTTACCTGACCACAGGCGAATGTGCGACAGCGAGTTTAGACCCGTAGTCTGGCAGAAGGCGACGCCGCACGATATCAACGAATTGTTATAGCAGTTAACGTTTTCGCCATAAGTCAACGTCGAAGAGTAAAATTCAGAAAAGACCGATGTTTAATTCAGTTTCTAACGGTTAACATTCGGACAAGGCATGCTGCATTAACTTCTAATTTAATGATTTTGCGCGTTATTTCCTCCGGCATTTAACTTGTCAGAGTTGTTTATTCCCGCCAAAATTGTCTTAAATAACAGTTCTATCTGGGAGCATCGGGCTAACGTGAAGGCAGGATTTTGGCTGAATTGAGCAAAGCATGAGCACAATCCTCATTGTATTGATAATAGTGCTGGTCTGCTCAGCTCTGGCAGGCGTCGGCTTTTGGTACGCTATGCGGCATCGTCCGCCGTTGGCGAAACCGCTGCCATTTATCAGTCCGCCCTGCCGTAAACTCACCGATGACGAACGTCGCGCGGTAGAGAAATATGTCGCCTCGATTGCCAGACAGTCGCGTCCCGTCACGCCTGGCGAAAAGCACCCCGCGTTCGACAACCTGACGCTCACCGCCCAGAGCAATAACGTCTATCCCGTGACGCGCGCCATTACCCGCTACGGCCTCTCAACGGACGATCCGCACAAGTGGCGCTACTATCTCGACGAAGTTGAAGTGCATCTGCCGCCGCACTGGGAGCAGTACATCACCGATGAAAACTACGTCGAACTGATCCGCACCCAGACCGTGCCGCTGGTGATCTCGCTCAACGGCCACTCGCTGATCAACTATGGTACGGACCAGCCGGCGCTGCCGGCGCTGGTGCGTCCCGGCTCGACCAACGCCTCGATCCGTAAGGAAGAGAGCGAAAACGTCGAGCTGCTGCAGGTGCGCAAAGAGACGCTGGAGGAGTATCAGCTGACGCGGCCGGACGGCACGCGCGAGGCGGTCACCATCACCTTCGCCTTTTTGCTGTTTTTCGTCAGCCTGCTGGTGCCAACCAGCCTGATGGGCTGGCTGGTGCTGCTGGGCTGCGCCATGATCGGCGCCAGCGTCTGGTCACTGTTTCACATTCCTGCGCAAAAGCGCATGCGCGATATCCACTGCCTGCGCGGCGCGCCCAAGCGCTGGGGCCTGTTCGGCGAGTCGAACCAGGAGCAGAGCAATATCACGCTGGGCATTATCGACCTTGCCTATCCGCCGCACTGGCTGCCCTATGTGGCGCACGATCTCGGCCAGACCACCGACGTCGAGATCTACCTGAACCGTCAGGTGGTGCGTCAGGGCCGCTTTCTGTCGCTTCAGGATGAAGTGCGCAACTTTCCTATCCAGCGCTGGCGCAAAAACGTGGTGCTGGCCTGCGGCTCGCTGCTGGTGATGGCGCTGCTGGTGAGCTGGATCCCGCTCAGCATGCCGATCAAACTCAGCCTGGCCTGGATAAAAGGCACCGAAAGCCTGGCCGTCGACAACGTGGACAAGCTGGCGGCGCAGACGCTGCACGTCGGCGATATTTTAAAGGTCAACGGCACCGGCATGTGTTCCGTGCCCGATAACTATCAGAGCAACCGCAGCTACGCCTATATGCCGTTCGACTGCTCGGCGGTCTACTGGAACAACGCCTCGCCGCTGCCTCAGCCGCAGTCCGACATTATCGACAAAGCCGCGGCGCTGCTGGACGCCACCACGCGCCAGCTGCATCCGGAAACCAACACCGATCCCAAGCTCAACCCGCAGCTCGCCTCGGCGATCCAGAAATCGGGCATGATCCTGCTGGACGACTTTGCCGACCTGGTGCTGAAAACTCAGGACCTCTGCAGCCAGCAGCAGGATTGCGTGCGGCTGAAGAACGCGCTGGTCAATCTCGGCAACGCCAAAGACTGGGATACGCTGGTGCGCCGCGCCGATTCCGGCCAACTCAACGGCATGAACGTGCTGCTGCGCCCGGTCAGCGCGGAAGCGCTGGAAAA
Source organism: Pantoea sp. Z09 (assembly GCF_022394795.1). Taxonomy (NCBI): domain Bacteria; kingdom Pseudomonadati; phylum Pseudomonadota; class Gammaproteobacteria; order Enterobacterales; family Erwiniaceae; genus Pantoea; species Pantoea sp. Z09. The sequence goes on along the minus strand of NZ_CP092373.1, from coordinate 284,507 downwards.
CCTGGTCAATACCGCCACCTCCAGCTTCTTTTTCCGCGAGACGCGCCGCGCCGCCGAAAACCTTAACAGCCCGCCGCCGGGCGGCTTCCTGATCGTCAGCGACGAGGGTCGCCAGCTGGTGAATCAGCCGCAGCCGACGGTATCGCTGTTCGATCTCGACGCGCCGTCGCAATGGCGCGAGCTACAGCGCCTCTCCGGCATGCTGCTGCACACGCCGTTCAGCGCCAGCGGCATCATCACCGGCCTGTCAGTCGACGCCAACGGCACGCGTCATATCGCGCTGCACAACGAACCGGATGCGATGGCGATGTGGCGCTATCTCGGCACTGCCCTGCTGCTGACGGTATTGCTCGCCTGCGCGCTGATCAACGGCCTGCTGGCGCTGCGCCGCATTCACCGCAACCGTCAGCGCATGGCGAATATTCAGCACTATTACGACAAATGCTTTAATCATAATCTCGGCACCATGCAGAGCGTGCGCTCGATGTTCTGACGCGGCCGTCGCCGCCTCTCACCCTCCCCTCTTCCCGCCTGTTTTGTGCTACCCTGTCGCCCGCTTTTCACCGGAGAACCTGCCTGATGACGCTGAACTGGTCGCAAATCGATACCGTGCTGCTGGATATGGACGGCACGCTACTGGATCTGGCGTTCGACCGCCATTTCTGGCTGGAGCATGTGCCGCTAACGCTGAGCGAAACGCGCGGTATTACACTGGCGGAAGCGGAGTCGCTGATCGCCGGAAAGTACCAGGCGGTGGCGCATACGCTAAACTGGTATTGTCTGGACTACTGGGCAGCAGAGCTGGGGCTGGATATCCGCGCCATGACCTTTGCGAAACGTAGCCTGGCGGCGATGCGCGACGATACCGTGCCGTTTTTGCAGGCGCTGCGTCAGGCGGGAAAACGCACCATCCTGCTGACCAACGCCCATCCGTACAATCTGGATGTCAAACTGGCGCAGACCGGCCTTGCGCCGCACCTTGATTTATTACTTTCCACCCATACCTTTGGGTATCCGAAAGAGGACCCGCGCTTATGGCAGGCGGTGGAGCAGCATACCGGACTTGATCGTCCCCGAACGCTGTTTATTGATGACAACGAGACCATTCTCGACGCCGCGAAAAGCTGGGGCATCGGCTGCTGTTTAGGCGTCAGCAATCCCGACTCCGGGCGTCCCGATCAGGTCTTCCAGCGTCACGCGGCGGTCCGCGATTTTCGCACCCTGTGCCGCGCGCTGGCGTAAACGGGAGCAGCAATGAAAGAGAAAAGCAGCGAAGGCGTGCGCCTCGACAAATGGCTCTGGGCGGCGCGCTTCTACAAAACGCGCTCGCTGGCGCGCGACATGATTGAAGGCGGCAAAGTGCACTACAACGGCCAGCGCAGCAAGCCGAGCAAGCTGGTGGAGCTGGAGGCGGAGCTGACGCTGCGCCAGGGCAACGACGAGCGCACCGTGATTGTTACCGCGCTGAGCGACAAGCGCGGTCCGGCGGAGGTGGCGCAGCAGCTCTACAGCGAAACCGCCGCCAGCATTGAGAAGCGGGAAAAAGTGGCGCTGGCGCGCAAGATGAATGCGCTGACCATGCCGCATCCCGATCGCCGCCCCGATAAAAAAGAGCGCCGCGATCTGCTGAAATTTAAATTAACGGGCGACGACCAGGGTTAGCCCCAACGAGAGAAACTTTATGTCTGTACAAGATCAACTGCATCGTTACCTGTTTGAAAATGTGGCCGTGCGCGGCGAGCTGGCGAACGTCAGCCACACCTGGCAGGAAATTATCAAAAACCACGACTATCCGGCACCGGTGCAGACGCTGCTGGGCGAGCTGCTGGTGGCGACCAGCCTGCTGACCGCCACCCTGAAGTTCGACGGCGACATCACGGTACAGCTGCAGGGCGATGGGCCGCTGACGCTGGCGGTGATTAACGGCAATAACCGTCAGGAGCTGCGCGGCGTGGCGCGCGTGAAGGGCGATATTCCGGCGGACGCCACGCTGAAAAGCATGGTCGGCACCGGCTATCTGGCGATCACCATTTCGCCGGAGAAAGGCGAGCGCTATCAGGGCGTGGTCGGCCTGGAAGGCGAAACCCTGGCTGCCTGCCTGGAAGATTACTTTATGCGCTCTGAGCAGCTGCCGACGCGCCTGTTTATTCGCACCAATGAAAAAGGCGCGGCGGGCATCCTGCTGCAGGTGCTGCCGGCGCAGGACACCCAGACCGAAGACTTCAACCATCTGGCGACGCTGACCGAAACCGTGAAGAGTGAAGAGCTGATCGATCTGCCGGCCACCGACGTGCTGTGGCGCCTCTATCATCAGGAAGAGGCGACGGTTTTCGATCCGCAGCCGGTAAGCTTTAAGTGCACCTGCTCGCGCGAGCGCTGTGGTGAAGTGCTGAAAACCCTGCCGCAGCATGAGGTTGACGAGATCATCGAAGAGGATGGTCAGGTCGATATGCACTGCGACTACTGCGGCACTCACTACGTCTACGACGCGGTCGATATTGCAGCGATCCGCAAAGGCGGCGCGGAAGGCGAAAGCAGCGACAGCATTCACTGATTTATCATCCTTGGGCGGCGTCGCCGCCCTTTTCCCCTGCCGCGATATCCCCTTAATTTACAAAGTAAAATAACCCGTTTTCGCGAACTTTAGTTTCAAAAGCGGCTCTTTTCGCTCCTTAACGCGCCCTGGTTCGCATTTCTGACGGACAACGCTTTTCCCACAGGCTGAGAAGAGTACACTGCGCGCGATCGTGCATCCGCCCAGCCGCGTGCGGCGCCTGTTGTACGACACCTATAACTATTCGCCTGTGCAGTACCAAAACGATTTAAGGAGCAGTCAATGCGCGTTACCGGCCTGACCTCGCAAGATCTTGCCGCTTTGGGCATCGAGGACACCACCGAAGTGGTTCACAATCCCGATTTCGATACGCTGTTTGCCGAAGAACTTCGTCCTGAGCTGGAAGGTTATGCGCGCGGCACTCTCACGCAAAGCGGCGCCGTCGCGGTCGATACCGGCATTTTTACCGGCCGCTCGCCAAAGGATAAATATATCGTCCGCGATGACACCACCCGCGACACGCTGTGGTGGAACGATCGGGGAACAGGCAAAAACGACAACCAGCCGCTGTCGCCGGAAGTCTGGCAGCAGCTCAAAGCCTGCGTGACGCGCCAGCTCTCCGGCAAGCGCCTGTTCGTGGTGGACGCCTTCTGCGGCGCCAACGCCGATTCACGCCTCAGCGTGCGCTTCGTCACCGAGGTCGCCTGGCAGGCGCACTTCGTCAAAAACATGTTTATTCAGCCGAGTGAAAGCGAACTGGCGGCGTTTAAACCTGACTTCACGGTGCTGAACGGGGCGAAATGCACCAACCCCGACTGGCAGGCGCAGGGGCTGCACTCTGAGAACTTCGTGGCGTTCAACCTGACCGAAAACATGCAGCTGATCGGCGGCACCTGGTACGGCGGCGAGATGAAGAAAGGGCTGTTCGCGGTGTTGAACTACCTGCTGCCGCTGCGCGGCATCGCCTCGATGCACTGCTCGGCCAACGTCGGCAAAGCGGGTGACGTCGCGGTGTTCTTTGGTCTTTCCGGCACCGGCAAAACCACCCTCTCCACCGATCCTGAGCGCCAGCTGATCGGCGACGACGAACACGGCTGGGACGACGACGGCGTGTTTAACTTCGAAGGCGGCTGCTACGCCAAGACCATTAAACTCTCCGAGCAGGCCGAGCCGGAGATCTACCGCGCCATCCGCCGCAACGCGCTGCTGGAGAACGTGGTGGTGCGCGAAGACGGCAGCGTCGACTACGACGACGACAGCAAGACGGAAAACACCCGCGTCTCCTATCCGATCGATCACATCGACAATATCGTGCGTCCGGTGTCAAAAGCGGGCCACGCGAAGAAAGTGATCTTCCTGACCGCCGACGCCTTTGGCGTGCTGCCGCCGGTGTCGCGCCTGACGCCTGAGCAGACGCAGTATCACTTCCTGTCCGGTTTTACCGCCAAGCTGGCCGGCACCGAGCGCGGCGTCACCGCGCCGACGCCGACCTTCTCCGCCTGTTTCGGCGCGGCGTTCCTGACGCTGCATCCGACGCAGTATGCCGAGGTGCTGGTGAAGCGCATGCAGGCGGCGGGCGCGCAGGCGTATCTGGTCAATACCGGCTGGAACGGCAGCGGCAAACGCATCTCCCTGAAGGATACGCGCGCCATCATCAACGCGATTCTGGCCGGTGAGCTGGACGATGCGGAAACCGAGACGCTGCCGGTGTTCAACCTGCAGGTGCCGACCGCGCTGGGGCAGCTTGACGCCGCCACGCTCGATCCGCGCAGCAGCTGGGAAAGCAGTGAGAAGTGGCAGGAAGCGGCGCGCGATCTGGCGCAGCGCTTTATCACCAACTTTGAGAAGTACACCGATAACGCGGCGGGCGCCGCGCTGGTCAAAGCGGGCCCGGTGCTGTAACCCGTCGGGCGCGGCTCTCGCCGCGCCTGTTTTAGCTCTGCGCCGCGCTGATGCTGCCCGGCGCGCTCTGCTCCGTCAGCGGCAGCCAGGCGCGAATGCGCAGCCCGCCGCGCTCGCTCTCGCCAATCTCCAGCGATCCCTGATGCGCATCGATAATGCGCTGCACAATCGCCAGCCCCAACCCGGTGCCGCTGGTGCTGCGCGCGCTGTCGCCGCGCACAAAGGGCTGCAGCAGATGCGCCAGCTGCTCGGGCTTAATGCCTGGACCGTCATCCTCGACCTGAAACCAGGCGCGATGCAGTTCGCGGCCGCTGCTCACCTTGATCCAGCCGTTGCCGTAGCGCGCCGCGTTCACCACCAGGTTCGCCACCGCGCGCTTGATCGACAGCGGGTTGATATTCAGCATCAGCTCTTCCGGCATCACCGCGTTCTCAATCTCCCGCTCGTAGCCGCTTTCCGCCGCCACCACTTCGCCCAGCACGCTGTTGAGGTCGGCGCGTTCGGTCTGGATCTCCTGGCCGGTGCGCAGATAGTCGATGAACTGTTCGATGATGGCGTTGCACTCTTCGATATCTTTATTAATCGATTCGGCAAGATAGCCATCCTCTTCGCTCATCATCTCGGTGGCGAGGCGAATGCGCGTCAGCGGCGTGCGCAGGTCGTGGCTGACGCCCGCCATCAGCAGCGTGCGGTCATCCGCCAGCTGCTTGACGCCTGAGGCCATCTGGTTAAAGGCGCGCGTCACCGAACGCACCTCCGACGCACCATACTCGCGCAGCGGCGGCGGAATAATGCCTTTGCCGACCTGCAGCGCCGCGTGTTCGAGATCGACCAGCGGCCGGTTCTGAATACGGATAAACAGCCACGCGCCGCCTATGGCCAGCAGCATAATCGCCAGCGTGTAGCGGAACAGCGGCGAGAAGTCGCCCTGATGGATCTCCGTCAGCGGCACGCGCACCCAGATGTCGGGCGATAGCCAGGTTTTCAGCCACACCACCGGCGAGTTTTTATTGACCTCGACGCGCACGTCGGTCGGCCCGCCAAGCTGCTGGCCCATCTGCTCGCTAAGGAATTCATAGTGCTGCGCCCAGCGCAACCCGCTCTCTTCAGCCGCCGCATTGGTATAGAGCGAAATGCCGAGTTCGCGGTAGATCTCGCGGCGGAACGCTGGCGGCACTTCCAGCTGCGTGCCGTCCTCCAGCTGCAGCCGGTCGGTCATCAACATGCGCACTTCATACGCCAGCACCTTGTTGAACTGCTGCAGGCTGGGAAGAATGGCGAAGTTGAGCACCACCAGATAGGTCGTGACCAGGCTGACGAACAGCAGGGTCACGATCAATAACAGGGTGCGGGCGAACGAACTGCGAGGCGAGAAGCGCAGTCGCCTCATGCTTTAGAACCGTCCGGAACGAACACGTAGCCTAAGCCCCAGACCGTCTGGATATAGCGCGGGTGCGCCGGATCTTCTTCCACCATGCGGCGCAGGCGCGAGATCTGCACGTCGATAGAGCGCTCCATCGCGCTGTATTCGCGTCCGCGCGCCAGGTTCATCAGCTTGTCGCGCGACAGCGGCTCGCGCGGGTGGCTAACCAGCGCTTTCAGCACCGCGAATTCGCCGCTGGTGAGCGGCATCGGCTCATCTTCGCGGAACATTTCGCGCGTGCCGAGGTTCAGCTTAAATTTGCCGAAGGCGATGACCGCCTCTTCCTGCGAAGGCGCGCCCGGCAGCTCATTGGCCTGACGGCGCAGCACCGCACGGATACGCGCCAGCAGTTCGCGCGGGTTAAAAGGCTTGGGAATATAGTCGTCGGCGCCGATTTCCAGCCCGACGATGCGATCCACCTCTTCGCCTTTCGCCGTCACCATAATGATCGGCATCGGGTTGCTCTGGCTGCGCAGACGGCGGCAAATCGACAGGCCATCTTCGCCCGGCAGCATCAGATCCAGCACCATCAGATGAAAGGATTCACGGGTCAGCAGACGATCCATCTGCTCGGCGTTGGCGACGCTGCGCACCTGAAAGCCCTGCTCGGTGAGATAGCGTTCCAGCAGCGCACGCAAACGCATATCATCATCAACGACCAGAATTTTGTAATTCTCTTGCATTTTCTACTCCCAAAGGCGCCATTGCCTGAGCCGATATTGTTAAAAAAAGTTGTCTGTCTGTGACAGTCATTAATGGTTTATATTCTAGCCGAAATTGTTACAAAGCATATTAAACAGGAGCTTATCTTTAATTTTCTCGCTGCGTTAAGTGTAAAATCACATGCTTAAGGGCGCGTTACCTTGCTTACGGCAAATCTGAAAGTCAGCCGCTTTTTCTCGCTATCGCCGGCAGTAAAACCCAGCCGCTTATTAATCAAACTTGCAGATCAACCAGTTAACGCGCAATTTGAGTTTAGCGCCATTCAGCACGCGCCTGCCGTCTGGTAGCAGAAAGCGCCTCAGCCGCGTAACAGCATAAAATATCAGCTTCTGCGCGCCGCGCCGCACGCTTCTCTCGGATTAGCGCCACTTTGCGCATCGTTCAGGCCATTCAAAAATAAAGCACGCTAAATCAATCAGTAAAGCTACCTTTCCGCCCTTTGTGAATTGCACCACACTGCTTGCACTCGCTTCACTACAGGGATAGCAATTATGAAAAAAACGTTGTTAGTGCTGGGTGCGCTGGCCACCCTTAGTCTGAACTCAGCCTGGGCGGCGACCGCGACGGGCGAAGCTGCCGGCGCGCAGGCTTCTACTACCGCACAGGGTAACTCTAACGCTATCGGCGTCGGCGCCGTGGCGGCGCTGCTCGGCGTGGCGCTGGCCACCGCTGGCGGCGGCGATAAAGGCACCTCTTCTTCCACCACCACCTCAACCGTGGCGGGAAAATAACACTTTTTGCTTTCTGACTTTTTTGACCCTGCCCGTTTCGCCACCGGGGAACGCAACAAGGGGTTTTCACCGTTGAAAACCTGTTCCCCGACTCTTTTTTGCCGCGCCCGCTTTGCTTTACACTGCCTGCCTGTTTCTTTCTGAGTCGCTACGCATGAAAACCCGACTGATCACTCGCGAAGGCTTCGATAAGCTGAAGGCCGAACTCGACTATCTCTGGCGCGAAGAACGTCCCGAAGTCACGAAGAAGGTGACCTGGGCCGCCAGCCTCGGCGACCGCAGCGAAAACGCCGACTACCAGTACAACAAAAAACGGCTGCGCGAAATCGATCGCCGCGTGCGTTATCTGACCAAAAGTCTCGAGTCGCTGCGCATCGTCGACTATTCGCCGCAGCAGGACGGCAAGGTCTTTTTCGGCGCCTGGGTCGAAGTCGAGAATGACGACGGCGAAATAAAACGCTTCCGCATTGTTGGCTACGACGAGATTTTCGGCCGCAAAGATTACATCTCTATCGACTCGCCAATGGCGCGCGCGCTGCTGAAAAAAGAGGTGGGCGACGCGGCGACGGTTGAGACGCCGGCGGGTCCGGCGCTCTGGTACGTCAACGCCATATCCTATCCAGACGCCTGATTCAGAATATCGCTGAAAGCCAGCCGCATCGCTGGCAATTTCACTTTTCAGTCCGTATAACTGTCCCCTGTTTTTTAACCCTGTAAGCAAGACAGAATCGATGATGAAAGATCTCAGCCACATTATTGCCAGTGAGCTGCAGGCGCGAGCGGAGCAAGTTGAAGCCGCCGTGCGTCTGCTGGACGAAGGGAACACCGTGCCGTTTATCGCACGCTATCGTAAAGAGGTGACCGGCGGTCTGGACGATACCCAACTGCGCCAGCTGGAGACGCGTCTCGGCTACCTGCGCGAACTGGAAGAGCGCCGCCAGTCGATTCTGAAATCCATTGCCGATCAGGGCAAACTCACCGATGAACTCGCCGGGGCGATTAACGCCACGCTGAACAAAACCGAACTCGAAGACCTCTACCTGCCCTATAAACTCAAGCGCCGCACCCGCGGTCAGATCGCCATCGAAGCGGGTCTGCAACCGCTGGCCGAGACGCTGTGGCAGGATCCGTCGCAGGATCCCGAGCAGCTGGCCGCGCAGTATGTCGACGCTGACAAAGGCGTCGCCGACGTGCGCGCCGCGCTGGACGGCGCGCGCTATATCCTGATGGAGCGCTTCGCCGAAGACGCCGCGCTGCTGGCGAAGGTGCGCGACTACCTGTGGAAAAACGCGCATCTGGTGTCGCGCGTGGTGGAAGGCAAAGAGCAGGAAGGGGCCAAATTCCGCGACTACTTCGATCATCACGAGGCGCTGCACAGCGTGCCGTCGCACCGCGCGCTGGCGATGCTGCGCGGCCGCAACGAAGGCATTCTGCAGCTTTCGCTGAACGCCGATCCGCAGTTCGACGAGCCGCCGCGCGAAAGCCACGGCGAAACGCTGATCGCCGAGCACCTCGATCTGCGCCTTAACGGCGCGCCGGCCGACGGCTGGCGCAAGGCGGTGGTGAGCTGGACCTGGCGCATTAAAGTGATGCTGCATCTGGAGACAGAGCTGATGGGCACGGTGCGCGAGCGCGCCGAAGATGAAGCAATCAACGTCTTCGCCCGTAACCTGCACGATCTGCTGATGGCGGCCCCGGCGGGCATGCGCGCCACCATGGGCCTCGATCCCGGCCTGCGCACCGGCGTAAAGGTTGCGGTGGTGGACGCCACCGGCAAGCTGGTCGCCACCGACACTATCTATCCGCACACCGGCCAGGCGGCGAAAGCCGCCACCGCGGTCGCCGCGCTCTGCGCGAAACATCAGGTCGAACTGGTGGCGATTGGCAACGGCACCGCCTCGCGCGAGACAGAGCGCTTCTTCCTTGAGGTGCAGAAACAGTATCCGCACGTGACCGCGCAGAAAGTGATCGTCAGCGAAGCGGGCGCCTCGGTCTACTCCGCCTCAGAGCTGGCGGCGCTGGAGTTCCCCAATCTCGACGTTTCGCTGCGCGGCGCCGTCTCTATTGCGCGACGCCTGCAGGATCCGCTGGCGGAGCTGGTGAAGATCGATCCGAAATCGATCGGCGTCGGCCAGTATCAGCACGACGTCAGTCAGAGCCAGCTGGCGAAGAAGCTGGACGCGGTGGTGGAAGACTGCGTGAACGCGGTCGGCGTCGATCTCAATACCGCCTCTGTGCCGCTGCTGACCCGCGTCGCGGGTCTGACGCGCATGATGGCGCAGAATATCGTCAGCTGGCGCGATGAGAATGGCCGCTTCCAGAACCGTCAGCAGCTGCTGAAGGTGAGCCGCCTCGGCCCGAAAGCCTTTGAGCAGTGCGCCGGCTTCCTGCGCATCAACCACGGCGATAACCCGCTCGACGCCTCAACGGTACACCCGGAAGCCTATCCGGTGGTGGAGCGCATTCTGGCGGCCACCGAGCAGGCGCTGAACGAGCTGATGGGCAATCCCTCCAGCCTGCGCAGCGTGAAAGCGGTGGATTTTACCGACGAGCGCTTCGGCCTGCCGACCGTGACCGACATTATTAAAGAGCTGGAAAAGCCGGGCCGCGATCCGCGCCCTGAGTTCAAGACCGCGCAGTTCGCCGAAGGCGTCGAAACCCTGAACGATCTGCTGCCGGGCATGGTGCTGGAAGGCGCGGTGACCAACGTCACCAACTTCGGCGCCTTTGTCGATATCGGCGTGCATCAGGACGGTCTGGTGCATATCTCTTCGCTGTCGGACAAGTTCGTCGAAGATCCGCATCAGGTGGTGAAAGCGGGCGATATCGTGAAGGTCAAAGTGATGGAGGTCGATCTGCCGCGCAAGCGCATCGCACTGACCATGCGGCTGGATGAGCAGCCAGGCGACAGCAGCGCGCGCAGCAGCGGCAACGGCCGCAGCGCGCCGCGCGATAACGCCCGTCCAGCTGGCGGCGCGAAGCCGCGTCCGCGCCAGAACAGCCAGCCCGCCGGCAACAGCGCGATGGGCGATGCGCTGGCGGCGGCGTTCGGCAAAAAACGCTGACTTAGCACCACGCGCGCCCGGCTGATTCCGCGCCGGGCGCGCGCAACCTCCGCTGCAAAGTTGAAAATCCCCTTCTTAACGCTACGCTGAAAACACGCCTGCATAAAAAACAACCCGGGACGTGGCACCCAATTCGCGATGGAAACGATCACAGCGCTGCTTGATAAAATCTATGCCGACACCTTTCCCCAGGCGGCGCGAGCGCGCTTGCTGAGCCGCATCGCCGCCGCGCGCGACGCGATTAAACTGCCGCGCAAAGCGCACTGGGACGAACAGGACGTGGTGCTGATCACCTACGCCGATCAGTTCCGCGAGACGGACAAGCCGACGCTGCAGAGCTTTTCCCGCTTCTACCAGCAGCATCTGCAGGCCTCCTTTCCGCTGGTGCATCTGCTGCCCTTTTTCCCCTATTCCTCCGACGACGGCTTCTCCGTGATTGATTACCATCAGGTCAATCCGCTGTGCGGCGAGTGGCCGGACGTTGCGCGGCTGCATCAGGAGACGCGCCTGATGTTCGACTTTGTCTGCAACCATATGTCCGCCCACAGCGCCTGGTTCAAACACTATCTGGCGCTCGATCCCGGCTGGGACGACTTCTTTATCAGCATGCCGCCCGCTACCGATCTTAGCGCCGTAACGCGGCCGCGCACCTCGCCGCTGCTGACGCCGTTCGAGATGGCCAGCGGCGAAACGCGCTTTATCTGGACCACCTTCAGTGCCGATCAGATCGATCTTAACTTCGGCAATCCCGAGGTGCTGATCCGCATGGTGGAGGTGCTGCTCGACTACCTGCAAAAAGGGGCGGACTACGTGCGCCTCGACGCCGTGGGCTATATGTGGAAAACGCCCGGCACGCGCTGCATCCATCTGGAGAAAACCCATCTGCTGGTGAAGCTGTTTCGCGCCATTGCCGACACGGTCGCGCCCGGCACGGTGATTATCACGGAAACCAACGTGCCGCATAAAGATAACGTCAGCTACTTCGGCGACGGCCATGACGAGGCGCAGATGGTCTACCAGTTCTCTCTGCCGCCGCTGGTGCTGCACGCCATTCACTCTGGCTCAGGACGCGCGCTGCGCCAGTGGGCCGGCGCGCTGGAGCCAGGCAATGGCGGAACCACTTTTTTTAACTTTCTCGCCTCGCACGACGGCATTGGGCTCAATCCGGCGCGCGGCATTCTCTCTGAAGTGGAAATCGTGGCGCTGGTGCGCGACCTGGCGCTGGAAGGGGCGCTGGTTTCCTATAAAAACAACCCGGACGGCACCACCAGCCCTTACGAAATCAACGTCACCTATCTTGATGCCCTTAACCGCCAGCAGGACAGCGACGACACGCGCCTGCGGCGCTTTTTACTGGCTCATGCCATTCTACTGGCGTTTCCCGGCGTGCCCGCCATCTATATCCAGAGCATTCTCGGATCGCGCAACGACTATGAAGGCGTCAAGGCCGCCGGCCATAACCGCGCCATCAACCGGCAGAAGTTCGATCTGGCGGAGATAGAGGCAGCGCTGGCGCAGAACGACACGCTGCGTCACGCCATCTACACCCGCCTGAGCCAGCTGATCCAGCTGCGCACGCGCCAGTCCGCTTTTCATCCCGATAATCCGATGCGGCTCTATGACAGCGACAATGCGCTGCTGGTGCTGAAGCGCCATGCGCCGCAGCAGGAGGATAGCGGGCTGCTGTGCGTGTTCAATCTGAGCGGCAAAAGCGTGGAGACAACGCTGCCGGAGGCGCGCCTTTTTCAGGATATCGTGACGGGAGAGAAAGTTGATGGCACCCAGCGGATAACGCTGGATGCCTGGCAGTTTGTCTGGTTAAAAAGCTGATTACTTATAGACTTCTGCGGTGGCGCTGAATTTGCCGTGTTCACGGCCTGCGATCACCAGGAAGTATTTGCCTCCTTTTTCATCAGCCTGTTTAGAAAGCTCGCGCTTGGCGTCCATTGGCGAGGTGGTTTCCGCCGTGGTGTTCACCGTGCCGATCTTCTGAAGATTCATTTTCTTCACTTCTTCTTTGGTCACTTCCTTGGCCGCAAACGCCGAAAACGACACCGCACCCATCACCATCGAAGCGACAACCCATTTCATCACCTTCATTACAGTACCCCTCATTCATTTCCGTTATGTGAGATGTAAGCAGACGCCGAATGCGTCAGGCGAGATGGAACATCATTATCCTCTCCCTGGACAATTCACATCATGAAGCGGCCATGCTTACCAGGAAAGTATTGTCGCTGCCGGAAAAAATGCCAGCCGCGCACCGGGTTTAACCGCAAAACTCTCGACTGAAATCAAGAATATGCTGACAGAAGGCGTCAGGATGCGAAATAAACGGCGCGTGCGCGGCTTTCTCCATCACCACGGAAGGCGAAGCGGGCAGCGCCGCGTCGAGCTGCGCGGCGATGCGGCGCGGGACTAGCCCGTCGAGCGCGCCATAGAGGCGCAAAAACGGCACGCTGAGCTGCGACAGCCGAGGGCGTAAATCCACCTCACGCAGGATCGCCAGCCCACCGTCCAGCACCTCGACCGGCGGCATCGGCTGCGCCAGCACCACCTCTTTTAAGCGGCGCGCATCCTGACGCGCGCTGTCGGTGCCCAGCGTCTGCAGCGCCAGAAAGCGTTCGACGGTGCGCTGGAAGTCGCTGTTGAGCTGCGCCCGAAAGGTTTCCAGCGTTTCTGGCTTAATGCCCGGCCATGACTCGCCGGCGGTAAAACAGGGCGACGAGGCGACGCTGATCAATCCCGTGACCTGCTGCGGCGCGCGCAGCGCCAGCTCGGTCGCCACCAGCCCGCCCAGTGACCAGCCCAGCAGCAGCGCGCGGGCGGGCAAATGCGGCAGCAGCTGTTGCGCCATCTCCTCCAGCGACAGCGCGCCGGCGCGCCGGCTGCGGCCATAGCCCGGCAGATCGACCAGGTGCAGGCGGAAATGCGGGCTGAGTCGCGGCACAATGCTTTGCCACACTTCGGCGTTCAGCCCCCATCCGTGCAGCAGCACAAGATCCACATTCCCTTCTCCGCAGGTGTGCCAGTAAAGCGAGGTCATCAGTTACTATCCCGTAAAACGTTAAGGAGGCCGCTATGCTACCAATGCCCGCCCTCTGTTGGCTATGCCAGCTGCCGCTGCGCCTCGCCGCGCATGGATTATGCAGCGTCTGTCTGCGCGCCCTGCCGTCGTTGCCGATCCTCTGTCCGCGCTGCGGCTTGCCCGCCGCCTCCTGCCGCATCGCCTGCGGCCGCTGCTTGCGCACGCCGCCGGCGTGGCAGGCGCTGGTCTGCGTCAGCGGCTATCAGCCGCCGCTGCGCCGCTGGGTGCAGCAGCTGAAGTTTTCCCGCGTCACCGCACTCAGGGTGATGCTGGCGCGGCTGCTTTTGCTAAGCTGGCTGGACGCTCACCGCACGCGCGGGCTGGCGCGGCCGGATCTGCTGCTGTGCGTGCCGCTGCATAAAAGGCGCGCCTGCCAGCGCGGCTATAATCAGGCGGCGCTGCTGGCGCAGCCGCTGGCACGCTGGCTGGGCTGCGAGTTTCGCGATGCCGTGCGCCGCAGGCGGCGCGGCGCGCTGCAGCATCAGCTCAGCGCCTCGCAGCGCCGTCGCAACGTGCGCGGCGCCTTCCGCCTTGAAATCGCCGTGCGCGGACGCCATATCGCCCTGATAGACGATGTGGTGACGACGGGTCATACCGTGGGGGAGATTAGCCGCATTTTGCTGGCGCAGGGCGCGGCCAGCGTACAAATCTGGTGCCTGTGCCGTACCTTGTAGAGCGTCGGTGATGGGCGTATTATAACCAACTAAATTAGTCAACTATTGAGCAATTGCCATGATCCGAATTACAGACTCTGCCCAGGAGCATTTCGCAAAACTGCTGTCAAAACAGGAAGATGGCACCCAAATCCGCGTATTCGTCATTAACCCGGGTACGCCAACCGCCGAGTGCGGCGTCTCTTACTGTCCGCCGGACGCGGTAGAAGCCACCGACACGGAGCTGAAGTTCGAGAAGCTTTCGGCCTACGTTGACGAACTGAGCGCGCCCTACCTGGAAGACGCGGAAATCGACTTTGTCACCGATAACCTCGGCTCGCAGCTGACGCTGAAAGCGCCGAACGCCAAAATGCGCAAGGTTTCTGACGATGCGCCGATGGTTGAACGCGTCGAATATCTGCTGCAGGCGCAGATCAATCCGCAGCTGGCGGGTCACGGCGGTCGCGTGTCGCTGATGGAAATCACCGACGACGGCTACGCCATTCTGCAGTTCGGCGGCGGCTGTAACGGCTGCTCAATGATCGACGTCACCCTGAAAGACGGCATCGAAAAAGAGCTGCTGGCCGCTTTCCCGGAGCTGAAAGGCGTGCGCGATCTCACCGAGCACCAGCGCGGCGAGCACTCCTACTACTAATCGCTGCTCTGCGCGACAGTCATCGACTGTCGCGCCCTGTTTGCTACGCCTCTTTCCGCGTCTGGCTCACCGCCTTCAGCAGTTTCACCACCGCTTTATCCGCAAAGATGGTTTCCAGCGGCTGCGTCAGCTTGCGTCGCCAGTTGGGGTATTGATCGACCGTGCCCGGCACGTTGACCGGCGTGGTCATGCCGATCCAGTCCTCTGGCTGCAGGCCTAACAGCGCGCTGCCGGTCGCCGCCAGAAACTTATGCATTGCCAGATTGAGCGCGGGCGTCATCTCCAGCTTCTCCGCCTGACGCGCGCTGCGCGCCGGCATCGCGCCCGCCAGATGCAGCGCGTCCAGCAGCGCCTGTTTCTGCTTCGCCCGCTGTTCATGCAGCGACTGCAAAACCGCTTTGCCGGGATAAAGCTTGAGCTTTTCACCCAGCGCGAAGTCGCCAGCGTTCCAGAAGCCGCTCAGCGTCGGCAGATCGTGCGTGCTGGCGCTGGCAATCGACTGGCGCGGATAGTCGCCAGGCAGGCGATAGCGGCCGTCGCGCTGCTGCTCAAACCACATCACCTTCCAGGAGAAGACGCCGCTGGCGCGCAGCAGGCCGACGATTTCCGGCGGCACGGTGCCAAGATCTTCGCCAATTACCATACAGCGATGCCGCTGGCTTTCCAGCGCCAGCACGCCCAGCAGATCCTGCACCGGATAGCTGACGTAGGCGCCTTTATCGGCGGTTTCCCCTTTCGGCACCCACCACAGTCGCAGCAGCGCCATGACGTGATCGATGCGCAGCGCGCCGCAGTCGCGCATATTGGCGCGCAGCATGTCGATAAACGGCTGGTAGCCGCGCGCGCGCATCACGT
Source organism: Pantoea sp. Z09 (assembly GCF_022394795.1). NCBI lineage: Bacteria > Pseudomonadati > Pseudomonadota > Gammaproteobacteria > Enterobacterales > Erwiniaceae > Pantoea > Pantoea sp. Z09. The sequence continues at coordinate 268,858 of NZ_CP092373.1, read as the reverse complement.
GCGGATCCATCGGCGGCAGGCCCCAGTTTTGCCCCAGCGGACCGAGGCGATCCGGCGGCGCGCCGACCGACGCTTCCAGACGATAAAGCTCAGGATCGTGCCAGGTTTCCGCGCTGCCTTCTGCGACGCCGACCGCCAGGTCGCGATAGAGGCCCACCGTCATGTTCAACGCCTGGCTGCGCGCCCAGCACTGGGCAAACTGGGTCTGCGCCAGCCACTGCAGCCACTGCCAGAAGGCGATCTCTTCTTCGTGCGCCGCGCACCAGCGCTGCACCTCGGGCGACTGGCTGCTGCGCCAGCTCTCCGGCCAGGCGGGCCAGCCCCAGGCCTGATTATCCTCGGCGCGGCGTTCCGCCTGCAAACCGTCGTAGGCCGCCTGATAGCGCAGGCTGTCGCCGCCGTCGCGCACGAAATCGGCAAACGCCTGTCGCTGCGCATCCTCTTCCGCGCGCTGGCTAAACTGCGCCCAGGCGTGACGCAGCGCGGCGAGCTTCAGCGCCATCACCGCCGCGTAGTCGACAAACTCGCTGTCGCGCGCCTTCGCCAGCGCGCGCTGGGTTTTCGCCGCGTTCCACCACTTCTGCGCCGCCGCGCTGTTCTGAAAGTCCTCCAGCTGCGCCACGCTGATATAGATAATATTCAGCCAGCGCCGCGAAGAGGGGCTGTAGGGGCTGGCAAAATCGGGCGTGGCGGGATAGAGCGCGTGCAGCGGATTAAGGCCGACGAAGTCGCCGCCCTGGCGCGCCACCTGCTCCAGCAGCTGCTGCAGGTCGCCGAAATCGCCGATGCCCCAGTTATCGGCGGAGCGCACGGTGTAAAGCTGCACCAGCGCGCCCCAGCGTTTCTCGCCGTTGCGCAGCGGCGCCGGCAGCCAGCAGCGACGCGGCGTCAGGATAATGCGCGTCTGCCACGCTTTTTTGCCTTTGCTCAGCGTCAGCTGGTGATAGCCGTGGCCGAGCGGCGACGGCAGCGTAAACGGCTCGCCCGCCTCGAGTTCGCCGCTGAACTCGCGGCCCTTTTCGCTGCGCAGCCGCCACTGATAGCGGCCGCGCCCTTGCGGCTCAAGCTGTCGCGCGGCGCCGCCGCTGAAGACCTGCACCGGCGGCAGCGGCGCGCCCTTCTCCTGGCGCGCATCGCCCATAACCGCCAGCAGCGCCGTTTTAGTGTCGTCGCTAATGGCTTCCGGCTCGCCTTTGGCGTTGGTATAGGTCAGGGAAATCCCGGCGGCGACTGCCGCGCGATCCAGTGCGCTCTCTTTCATGCTCTCCCCTTAGCGTCGTGATCCAAAGCCGTTGAGTGACGGTGTGATGAATGTCTGCGCACAGGCAAACTGAGCATTAAGTAAAGACGGCAGTGGGGAAAAAATCGACAGGAAACAAAGAAAAAGGTCAGGCGCAAGCGTCATGGGCAGAGCGTTTACGCCATGACGCTTATTACGGCGGGATTAGCAGAGTTCGAGCTGCACCTCATGCTGCTCAATCACCTTCATAATGCTGGCGGGCGGCTGCTTGTCGGTGTAGAGCTGGTCGATCAGCCCCATATTGCCGAGGTTCACCATCGCGTTGCGGCCAAATTTCGAATGGTCGACCACCAGCATGACGCAGCGTGAATTCTCGATGATGGCGCGTTTGGTGCGCACCTCATGGTAATCGAACTCCAGCAGCGAGCCGTCCATATCGATGCCGCTAATGCCGAGAATGCCGAAGTCGAGGCGGAACTGGGAGATAAAATCGAGCGTCGCTTCGCCCATAATGCCGCCGTCGCGCGTGCGCACTTCGCCACCGGCAATAATCAGCCGGAAGTCGGGCTTGCACATCAGCAGCGTCGCAACGTTGATGTTGTTGGTGACCACGCGCAGATTTTTATGGTTCAGCAGCGCGTGCGCCACCGCTTCCGGCGTGGTGCCGATATCGATAAACAGCGTCGCGCCGTCGGGTATTTCGCTGGCGACGCGTTCGGCGATGCGTGCTTTCTCCGCCGACCACATCATCTTACGCTCTTGCCAGGCGGTGTTTTCAGAGCTGGAAGGCAGCGCCGCGCCGCCGTGATGACGCTGAATTTTATTCTGATCGGCGAGGTCGTTAAGATCGCGACGAATGGTCTGCGGGCTGACCTCAAAATGCTCTACCAGCTCTTCGGTACTGACATATCCCTGACGCCGGACCAGATCGATAATGGCGTCATGACGTTGCGTCTGCTTCACATTACTCTCCTGTTTTCTTTTCTTATCCGGCGCTAACGGCGCCGCACTGCACGGGTATCGACAAACGCCATCGCCAGCCCGACCAGCAGACCGGCAACGTGTGCGCCATTGGCGATAGCGAGTCCAAACGCGCCATACCAGCCGATCACCAGCCATACAATGGCAAAACCAATCAGGCCGCGCTCCAGATAGACGCCGCTTTCGGGATCGCGCTCGCCGCGCAGCCAGCAGTAGCCCATCAGCGCATAGACCACGCCCGACAGCCCGCCGAACCAGATGCCGCTGAATTTCGCCTGCACGAAGCCGCTCAGCAGCGCTGAGATCAGCATAATGACGAACAGCTTGCCGCTGCCGAGCCGCTTCTCTACCGCGCCGCCCAGATACCACCACCACATCAGGTTAAACAGGATATGCAGCAGCGAGAAGTGCAGCAGCGCATGGCTGAACCAGCGCCAGACTTGAAAATACTGGCCCGGTCCGTCCGGCCAGCTGAGCCACAGCAGCACGGTCTGATCGCCGAAAATCTGCATCAGAATAAACACCGCGATGCAGACAAACAGGATGGTCATGGTGAGCGGACCGGCGCGATCGCGAATGTTAGTCCAGAGGTTGCTACGCTCATAGCGCAGGCCGCTTTTGGTGCTGCCGGTATGCCAGCTGGCGGCCTGATAGCGGGGATGGTCCGGCTGGCGCACAAACTGCTGAAGTTCGTTTTCGACCATTGAGAGCTGGCTCTCATCGTCGAGCAGGATGACCGCGTGACCGTCCTGTTCGATGCGCAGCGTGACGCCGCGCGTCGCCATATAGTCGACAAACGCCTGCGCCATGCGCGGGTTATTGAACTGGGTAATGCGCACCATTATTCACTCTCCTTGTCCTTTGCGCGTGGCTCACTGGCCGCCGTCAGCAACCTGCGCCGGGAACGCGGCACGCCAGGCGTCGAAGCCGCCGTCGATGCTGTAGGCGGCGTGGAAGCCCTGGCTCAGCAGATACTGCGCCGCGCCTTTGCTGCTGTTGCCGTGATAACACATCACCAGCACCGGCAGCTCGCGGCTGGCGCTGGCGAGAAACGCATTCAGGTTGGTGTTGCTCAGGTGCTGCGCGCTTTTCGCATGGCCCAGCGCGAAGCTCTGCGCATCGCGGATGTCGACCAGCAGCGCGCCCTGCGCCAGCTGTTCGCTGGCCTGCTGAACGTTAATACATTCGAATGTTTCCATGATTTTCTCATTACGACGACACAATTGTCGCCTAGTGTAACCCGATAAGCTGCCCCAATAACCTGACAAACTCTGCGGCTTTGTATTTTTTTCTCAGCAAGAATGTTAGCTATATCACGCTAAAATGTTTTTACCACGTTAAACACTGGCATCAATGTTGGTTTGCGATTATGATTATGCTCGAAAACGAACATTAATGAACTATTCCGAACATCGGAGGAGATGACGTGGAAACCAAAGACCTGATCGTGATCGGCGGCGGCATCAACGGTGCCGGCATTGCAGCGGACGCTGCAGGACGCGGCCTGTCAGTGCTAATGCTGGAGGCGCGGGACCTGGCTTGCGCGACCTCTTCCGCCAGTTCAAAGCTGATTCACGGCGGCCTGCGCTACCTCGAACACTACGAATTCCGTCTGGTCAGCGAGGCGCTGGCAGAGCGTGAAGTGCTGCTGAAGATGGCGCCGCATATCGCCTTCCCGATGCGCTTCCGCCTGCCGCACCGTCCGCATCTGCGCCCGGCGTGGATGATCCGCACCGGCCTGTTTTTATATGACCATCTTGGCAAACGCACCAGCCTGCCGGGCAGCAAGAGCCTGCGTTTTGGCGCGGATTCGGCCCTGAAGCCGGAGATTACGCGCGGTTTCGAATATTCCGACTGCTGGGTAGACGATGCGCGTCTGGTGGTGCTGAACGCGCAGGAAGTGGTGAAGCGCGGCGGCGACGTCCGCACCCGCACCCGCGTGACGCGCGCCTGGCGTGAAAACGGCCTGTGGATGGTAGAAGCGGAAGATGTCGACAGCGGCAAAACTTACACCTGGCGCGCCAAAGCGCTGGTGAACGCGGCGGGCCCGTGGGTGAAACAGTTCTTTGACGACGGCCTGAAGCTGAAATCGCCTTACGGCATTCGTCTGATTAAAGGCAGCCATATCGTGGTGCCGCGCGTGCACAACGAGAAGCAGTCCTACATTCTGCAGAACGAAGATAACCGTATCGTGTTTGTGATCCCGTGGATGGACGATTTCTCCATTATCGGCACCACCGACGTGGAGTACAAAGGCGATCCGAAGAACGTCAAAATCGACGAGAGCGAGATCGACTATCTGCTGAAGATTTACAACAGCCACTTCAAGAAGCCGCTGGCGCGCAACGATGTGGTCTGGACCTACTCCGGCGTGCGTCCGCTGTGCGACGACGAATCCGATTCGCCGCAGGCGATTACCCGCGACTACACGCTGGACGTGCGCGACGACAACGGCCAGGCGCCGCTGCTGTCGGTGTTCGGCGGCAAGCTGACCACCTACCGTAAGCTGGCGGAGCATGCACTGGAGAAGCTGACGAAGTATTTCCCGAATGCCGGTCCGGCATGGACGAAAAACTGCGTGTTGCCGGGCGGCGATATCGCCGGTACGCGTGAAGACTACGCCGCCAGCCTGCGTCGTCGCTATCCGTTTATTACCGAAGGCATGGCGCGTCACTTCGCCCGTACCTACGGCAGCAGCACCGAGACGCTGCTCGATGGCGCGTCGCGCCTTGAGGATCTGGGCGAGAACTTCGGCCATGACTTCTATGAAGCCGAGCTACGCTATCTGGTGCAGAACGAATGGGTGCGCGAGCTGGACGATGCTATCTGGCGCCGCACCAAGCAAGGGATGTGGCTGAATGAGGCGCAGCAGGCGCGCGTGGCGGAGTGGCTGGCAACGCACAGTCAGAAGCCCAGCCTGTCGCTGGCGAGCTAAATAAGATCAACGGGGCTTCGGCCCCGTTTTTTTTTGCCTGCTGCGCAGGCGGGCTTGCGTTCGCTGCGCGAACGGGCTATGAGCGGGTTTCGCCCGCCAGCCGCGTTTGCCTACTGCGCAGGCGGTTCGGTGTTCGCTGCGCGAACTGGCTCTGAGCGGGTTCCGCCCGCCAGGCACGTTTGCCTGCTGCGCAGGCGGCTCGGTGTTCGCTGCGCGAACCGGCTCTGAGCGGGTTCCGCCCGCCAGGCGGCAGGGAGTTTCAGCTGCTCCGCTGCTGGCGTGCGTGTTAAGGGGCTCGCCAGCCCCTTAACAATCCCGGCTTCCGGCAGCCTCCACGCCGCGCTCCGCGCGGTCCCTTCGTTGCTTACGTCGGCCGCACGGACCCGTCGGGACAGGCCGTCCTGGCCTGGCCCTCCCTCTCGCCGACGTCCTGTCGGCTCGTCCTGGCCGCCGTGCGCGCCTCAGCGTGTCGGATGCCTCTGACACTGCCCCGCCTGTGATTCCTGATTCTTCATTAACGACAGTGTCGTCTGAACGCATAACTCACGTTTTCAGCAACGAAGGTCGTCATGAAACTTACGAGATTTGCAGCGGGGGTTGTAGGGGCCATCGCAGCCGCTGAGCGGAGGAGGGATTTCAGGACGAGCGGCAGGGATGCCGCGAAGAGGCTGGCATGAGCCAGGGACAAAAACGCCGGGAGCGTTTTTGAACCGCGCAAAGCGCTGGCCCCGAAGGGGTGAGCCCCAGGGATGGGGCGAATAAGGCGAATCCAGCCGGTCCGTCAGAAATCCTGAGGGAGCGAAGGGACCCGCGCAGCGGGCGGCTGAGCTGGCCCGGGGCGCGGGTGCAGGGCCGGCGCCTACCGGCCCTGCTCGGTCGCCCGCAGCGGGCGAAATGAAACTGCCTCGCTGTTGGGCGAACGAAACCCGCTCAGAGCCGGTTCGTGCAGCGAACCTAAGCCCGCCTGCGCAGCAGGCAACCCCGCCAGCGGGCGGGAACCCGCTCAAAGCCTCACTGGCTTAATATGCCAAATCTCATCCGCATACTCCTGGATGGTCCGGTCGGACGAAAAATACCCCATATTGGCGATATTCAGCGCCGCGCGGCGCTGCCACTCTTCCGGCTTGCGATACAGCTCATCTACCTTATCCTGGGTATCCACATAGCTGCGGTAATCCGCCAGCAGCTGATAGTGGTCGCCAAAGTTCACCAGCGAATCGAACAGGTTACGGTAGCGGCCTGGCTCCTGCGGGCTAAACACCCCAGAGGCGATTTGCGTCAGCACCTGATGCAGCTCGGCATCCTCTTCGTAATATTTACGCGGGTTATAGCCGCCGCTGCGCAGCGCCTCCACCTGCGGCGTGGTGTTGCCGAAAATAAAGATATTCTCCTCGCCGACGTGCTCCAGCATCTCGACGTTGGCGCCATCCAGCGTGCCGATAGTCAGCGCGCCGTTGAGCGCAAACTTCATATTGCTGGTGCCCGACGCCTCGGTGCCCGCCGTGGAAATCTGTTCAGAGAGATCCGCCGCCGGAATAATGATCTGCGCCAGACTGACGCTGTAGTTGGGGATAAACACCACTTTCAGTTTGTTCTTCACCTGCGGATCGTTGTTGATCACGCTCGCCACATCGTTGATCAGGTGAATAATGTGCTTGGCGGTGTAGTAGGCGGAAGCCGCCTTGCCGGCGAAAATATTGACGCGCGGCACCCAGTCGGCGTTGGGATCGGCCTTAATGCGGTTATAGCGGGTGATGACGTGCAGCACGTTCAACAGCTGACGCTTGTACTCGTGGATGCGCTTGATCTGCACGTCGAACAAGGCGTTGGGGTCGAGCACCACGTCCAGATTCTTCGCCACCCAGTCCGCCAGACGACGCTTGTTGGCAAACTTGGCGTCCGCCACCTTCTCGATAAACGCCGGAAAATCGACCTGCTGGTTCAGCTCGGCGAGCTGGCTGAGATCGGTGCGCCAGGTGCGGCCAATCTCTTCATCCAGCAGATCCGACAGCGCAGGGTTGGCCAGCGCCAGCCAGCGACGCGGCGTTACGCCGTTGGTTTTATTGCAGAAGCGGCCTGGGAAGAGACGGGCGAAATCGGCAAACAGCGACTGCACCATCAGATTGGAGTGCAGCTCAGAGACGCCGTTGACCTTGTGGCTCACCACCACCGCCAGCCACGCCATGCGGATACGGCGGCCGTTGTTTTCATCAATGATAGAGATGCGCGACAGCAGATCCCAGTCATCCGGGTAGTACTCCTGAATCGTCTTCAGGAAGTAGTCGTTGATCTCGAAAATAATGCCGAGATGGCGCGGCAGGATCTTGCCGATCATCTCTACCGGCCAGGTTTCCAGCGCTTCGCTCATCAGCGTGTGGTTGGTGTAGGAGAAGACCTGACAGGTCACTTCAAAGGCGTCGTCCCAGCTAAACTTGTGCTCGTCGATCAGCAGACGCATCAGCTCCGGGATCGCCAGCACCGGATGGGTGTCGTTCAGGTGGATGGCGATCTTATCCGCCAGGTTGGCCCAGGTCTTGTGCATTTGCCAGTGGCGGTTAAGGATATCCTGCACCGTGGCGGAGACAAGGAAGTACTCCTGACGCAGGCGCAGCTCGCGGCCTGAATAGGTCGAGTCGTCGGGATAGAGCACGCGCGACACGTTTTCAGAGTGGTTTTTATCTTCTACCGCGGCAAAGTAATCGCCCTGGTTGAATTTGCCCAGATTGATTTCGTTGCTCGCCTGCGCGCCCCACAGCCGCAGGGTGTTGGTAGCATCGGTGTCGAAGCCGGGAATGATCTGATCGTAGGCCATCGCCACGATCTCTTCCGTCTCCAGCCAGCGCACCTTGGATCCTTCATGCTGAATGCGGCCGCCGAAACGCACCTTGTAGCGCGTGTTGTAGCGCTGGAACTCCCAGGGGTTGCCGTATTCCAGCCAGTAGTCGGGCGACTCTTTCTGCTCGCCGTCGATAATATTCTGCCGGAACATGCCGTAGTCGTAGCGGATGCCGTAGCCGCGTCCCGGCAGGCCGAGCGTGGCGAGCGAGTCGAGAAAACAGGCGGCGAGCCGCCCGAGGCCGCCGTTGCCGAGCCCGGGATCGTTCTCTTCTTCCATCAGATCGGCCAGATCCAGTCCCATCTCGTCCAGCGCCTGGTTGAGATCGTCATAAATGCCCATCGCCATCAGCGCGTTGCCTAACGTCCGGCCCAGCAGAAACTCCATCGACAGGTAGTAGACCTGACGCACATCCTGCGAAAGCTGCGCGCGGCTGGAGCGCAGCCAGCGCTCCACCATACGGTCGCGCACCGCCAGCAGCGAGGCGTTGAGCCAGTCATGCTGGTTCGCCACGGAGGGATCCTTGCCGATGGTGAACATCAGCTTATAGGCAATCGAGTGTTTCAGCGCCTCGACCGTCAGTGTCGGCGACGTGTAGGTGAAAGGAGCATTCATATCAGTTATCCCAGTCTCTCGTTACAGCAAACGTTGGTAAAGATCGCGATAGGCCTGCGCGGCCACCTGCCAGCTGAAATCCATTCCCATCGCCTGTCGCTGCACGTAGCGCCAGAGCGAAGGCCGGGACCACAAGACAAACGCGCGCCGAATCGCCCGCAGCAGCGACCAGGCGTTGCTGTCTTCAAAGCTAAAGCCGCTGGCGATGCCGTCAGCGAGGTTCTCCAGCGAGCTGTCGTTGACCGTATCGGCCAGGCCGCCCGTGCGCCGCACCAGCGGCAAGGTGCCGTACTTCAGGCCGTAGAGCTGAGTCAGGCCGCAGGGCTCGAAGCGGCTCGGCACCATAATGACGTCCGCGCCGCCGACAATGCGGTGCGAAAAGGCTTCGTGATAGCCGATCTGCACGCCGACGCTGCCGGGATGCTCCGCCGCCGCCGCCAGGAAGCCCTGCTGCAGTTCGGCGTCGCCCTGTCCGAGCAGCACCAGCTGACCGCCCTGCGCCAGCAGGCCAGGCAGCGCCTCCAGCACCAGATCCAGCCCTTTTTGCCGCGTCAGACGGCTGATCACCGCGAACACCGGCACGCTGTCGTCGACCTTAAGCCCCATGGCGATCTGCAGCTGCCGTTTGTTCTCCGCCTTCGCCTCCAGCGTGTCGCGGTTGTAGCGCGCGCTGAGCAGCAGGTCGTGCGCCGGGTCCCAGATGCCGGGATCGACACCGTTAAGGATGCCGCTCAGGCGCCCTTCGCGCAGCCGCTGCTCCAGCAGCGACTCCATGCCGTAGCCGAACTCAGGACGGGTGATCTCGTGCGCATAGGTCGGGCTGACGGCGGTAATGTGATCGGCGAAAAAGAGCCCCGCCTTCAGATAGGAGATCTGGCCGTAGAACTCCAGCCCGTGCATATCGAAAAACGCCCGCGGCAGTTCGATTTCGTCCAGATGACGCGCGTTGAACAGCCCCTGATACGCCAGGTTGTGTACGGTAAACACCGACTTTGCCGGACGTCCGCGCGCCTCCAGATAGGCGCAGGTCAGGCCCGCATGCCAGTCATGGGCATGCACGATATCGGGCCGCCAGTAGGTGTCCAGCCCGCTGGCGATTTCACACCCCATCCAGCCCAGCAGCGCGAAGCGCAGGTAGTTATCCACATAGGCGAACTGCGACGTATCGTGATACGGACTGCCGGGACGGTCATACAGCTCCGGCACGTCGATCAGATAGATGCCAACGCCGTTGAAATGGCCAAACAGCAGCCGTGTCGGACCGGCAAAGGTCTGCAACTCGGCCACCACTTCCGTTTCGGGGATCCCTTTGCGCAGGTCGGGAAAAGCGGGCAGCAGCACCCGCGTATCCGTCCCGTCAGCGATCTGCGCCTGCGGCAATGCCCCAACAACATCAGCCAACCCGCCGGTTTTTAGCAGCGGAAAAAGTTCTGAACAGACATGTAAAACCTGCATCCTCGGCCTCTTAATTAGTGATCGGGCGCGATCCTCGCGTCGATTATATGGTGCTTTTTATCGCTAACGGCTACGCGCTGGCCAGCCTGGCAAGCATGGCGCGTGTGACCAGAACGATACCCTCTTCTGAACGGTAAAACCGACGACTGTCCTCGTCAGGATTCTCTCCTATCACCATGCCTTCCGGCAGCACGCAGGCGCGGTCGATGACGCATCGGCGCAGGCGGCAGGATCGTCCCACCACCACGTCGGGCAGCAGTACGGCGGAATCGATATTGCAAAACGAGTTGATGCGCACGCGCGGAAACAGCACCGAGTTGACCACCACCGACCCCGAGATAATGGTGCCGCCCGAGATCAGCGAGTTCATCGTCATCCCGTGGCTGCCCGAGCGGTCCTGCACGAACTTGGCGGGCGGCAGCGGCTCCATATGCGTCCGGATCGGCCAGGTATGGTCATACATATCCAGCTCCGGCGTGACCGACGCGAGATCGAGATTCGCGCGCCAGTAGGCTTCCAGCGTCCCTACGTCGCGCCAGTAGGGCGTCGAACTCTCATCCTGCTGCACGCAGGAGAGCGTGAACGAATGCGCGTAGCCTTCGCCGCTCGCCACCACTTTGGGCAGAATATCTTTGCCGAAGTCGTGGTTGGAGTTCGGCTCCTGAAGATCTTCCTCCAGCAGCTGATAGAGATAGTCGGCGTTAAACACATAGATCCCCATGCTGGCGAGCGCCTGCGTGTCGTCCCCCGGCATGGCGGGCGGCTGCGGCGGCTTCTCGACGAAGTCGATCACTTTGTTGTGTTCATCCACCGCCATCACGCCAAAGGCGGTTGCTTCATGAAGCGGCACGGGCAAGCAGGCAATGGTGCACTTCGCGTTGGCGTCGACGTGGTCGAGCAGCATGCGCGAATAGTCCATTTTATAAATATGATCCCCGGCCAGAATCACGATGTACTGCGCCTGATAGCGGCGAATAATGTCGAGGTTCTGGGTCACGGCGTCCGCGGTGCCGCGATACCAGTGTTCCGTTAACGTCCGCTGCTGCGCCGGCAGCAGGTCAACGAACTCGTTCATCTCTTCGTTGAAGATAGACCAGCCGCGCTGAACGTGCTGCGTTAGCGTGTGCGACTGATACTGGGTGATGACGCCGATGCGGCGGATCCCCGAGTTGATGCAGTTGGAGAGCGCGAAATCGATAATGCGAAACTTGCCGCCGAAGTGCACCGCTGGCTTGGCGCGTTTGGCGGTCAGATCTTTCAGGCGCGTGCCTCTTCCCCCGGCGAGGATCAGCGCAACCGTCTGTGTAGGGAGCTGGCGGGCCAGCATCAGGTGATCGGTTCTGTCTAACTTAACCATGTCTGACTCCTTATGATTGCTTTTGGAACACGCACACACCGTGTGCGGGACCATGCCAGACAGTCGACAAAATGGGGTTGTCATCCCCGGCGAAAGGAGGAACGGCACGCCATTCTCCGTCTGGTAAGGCGATGTCACTCACCGAATCCGTGGCGTTTATTGTTATTAACCAGCGGCCGGAGAGCAGGATCTGCATTCTGTGCGCCTTCTGCTCCCACTCCTCTCGCTGCAGTGGCCTGCCGCTGGCATTGAACCACTGCACATTGCCGTCGCCCTCTTGCCACCAGCGATCGGCGGTTAACGCCGGGATCTGCTGACGCAAACGGATCAGGGCGGCGGTAAAATCCTCCAGACTGCTCTCTTCTTCCTGCCAGTCGAGCCAGGTCAGGAGGTTATCCTGACAGTAGGCGTTGTTGTTGCCGTGCTGGCTGTGGCCGCGCTCGTCGCCGGCGAGCAGCATCGGCGTGCCCTGCGCCAGCAGCAGCGTGGTCAGCAGCGCATGGGCGCTGAGTCGGCGCCGTTCGATGACGTCGAAGCTGGCGCGCAGCCCTTCCACGCCGTGGTTATGGCTGAAATTGCTGCTGCTGCCGTCGCGATTATCTTCGCCGTTGGCCTGGTTGTGCTTCTGGTTAAAGCTCACCTGGTCGCGCAGCGTAAAACCGTCATGGGCGGTAATCAGGTTAACGGCGGCGTGCGGCAGCCGGCCGCTACGCTGAAACAGATCGCTTGAGGCGGCGAAGCGCCGGGCAAACGCGCCGTTGCTGACGTCGCGGTGCAGCCAGAAACGCCGCATATCGTCGCGAAAATGGTCGTTCCACTCGGCGAACAGCGGCGGAAAGTTGCCCACCTGATAGCCGCCAGGGCCGATATCCCAGGGTTCGGCGATCAGCTTGACCTGCGAGAGCAGCGGGCAGGCGTTGATCGCCTCAAACAGCGGCGCGTGCGCCGAAAAATCGGGCGTGCGCCCCAGCACCGACGCCAGATCGAAGCGAAAGCCGTCGACGTGGCAGACGCGCACCCAGTAGCGCAGCGCCTCCAGCGCCCAGTTCATCACGTCGGGGTCGCTGAGGTTCAGGGTATTGCCGCAGCCGGTCCAGTTTTCATACTCGCCCTGCGGCGTCAGCCAGTAGTAGCTGGCGTTATCGACGCCGCGCAGCGACAGCGTCGGGCCGATCTCTTCCAGCTCGGCGGTGTGGTTGAACACCACGTCCAGCAGCACTTCGATGCCCGCCGCGTGCAGGTTTTTCACCGCCTGCTGGAACTCCTGCAGCGGCGTCGCGCCAGCGTGACCGGAGGCGTAGCGTGCATCGACAGCCCAGAGCGCGAAGGGGTTATAGCCCCAGTAGTTGCTCAGCCCCAGCCGCTGCAGGCGCGGCTCGCTGGCGAACTGGGCCACCGGCAGCAGCTCCAGCGCGGTGACGCCGAGATGGCGCAGGTAATTCACCATAACAGGATGGCCGAGCGCGGCGTAAGTCCCGCGCAGCGATTCCGGAATTTCCGGATGCCGCTGCGTTAAGCCGCGCACGTGCGCCTCGTAAATCACCGTATTGCCCCAGGGCGTGCGCGGTGCGATGTCCCCTTCCCAGTCGAAATCCTCGGCCACCACCAGCGATTTAGGCGCCACGGCACCGCTGTCCTGTTCGTCGGGCTGCGCGATGCCGCCATAGAGACGCGCGTCGTCGGCTACGTCGCCCTCTACCGCGCGGGCGCAGGGATCGACCAGCAGCTTGGCCGGATTGAAGCGGTGGCCGCGCGCCGGCGCCCAGGGGCCGTGCACGCGGAAGCCGTAGCGCTGGCCGGGTTTCAGCGCGGCCGCGTAGCCGTGCCAGATATCGCCGGTGCGCGCCGGCAGATCGAAACGACGCTCCTGCCCGTCGCTAAACAGGCACAGCTCGACGCGTTCGGCATGCCGGGAAAAGAGCGTAAAGTTAACGCCCTTGCCGTCGTAACTGGCGCCTGGAGGCTCAGCACGTCCCGGAAGCAGCGTCATTCCGCCTCCTTCACCAGCCATAGCGTTGCGAGCGGCGGCAGCGTCAGCGACAGGGACTGCGCGCGGTTATGGCTCGGGATATCGTCGGTATGCACCACCGGGTTGCGCGTATCGCTGCCGTGATAGCTATGCTGATCGGTGTTGATCACCTCGCGCCAGTTCCCCGCCTGATTAACGCCAAAGCGATAGTTATGGCGCGGCACCGGCGTAAAGTTGCTGGCGACAATAATTTCGTTGCCGTCGCGATCGCGACGCACAAAAACAAACACCGAGTTCTCGCGATCGTCGACCACCAGCCACTCAAAGCCCGCCGGATCGAAATCGAGCTGGTGCATCGGCGCGTAGTGGCGATAGGTATGGTTCAGGTCGCGCACCAGCCGCTGCACGCCGTGATGCCAGTTGTCGCCGCCTTCCAGTAGATGCCAGTCCAGGCTGACGTCATGGTTCCACTCTTTGCCCTGGGCGAACTCGCCGCCCATAAACAGCAGTTTTTTACCAGGGAAGGCCCACATCCAGCCGTAATAGGCGCGCAGGTTGGCGAACTTCTGCCAGGCGTCGCCCGGCATGCGGTCGAGGATCGACTTTTTGCCGTGCACCACCTCGTCGTGGGAGAGCGGCAGCATGAAGTTCTCGGTGTAGTTGTACATCATGCCGAAGCTCATCAGGTCATGATGATGGCAGCGGTAGACGGGATCGAGCTTCATGTAGTCGAGGGTGTCGTGCATCCAGCCCAGGTTCCACTTGTACCAGAAGCCGAGCCCGCCCGACTCCGGCGGGCGCGACACGCCATCGAAGTCGGTGGACTCCTCGGCGATGGTGACGCTGCCCGGCGCGGCGCGGCCCAGCGTGCGGTTGGTGTAGCGCAGAAAGGCGATCGCTTCGAGATTCTCGCGCCCGCCGTAGTGGTTCGGCACCCATTCGCCCTCGGCGCGGCTGTAATCGCGATAGATCATCGAGGCCACCGCGTCGACGCGCAGTCCGTCGATGCCGTAGCGCTCCAGCCAGTAGAGGGCGTTGCCCGCCAGATAGTTGCTTACCTCGCGGCGGCCGAAGTTGTAGATCAGGGTGTTCCAGTCCTGATGATAGCCTTCGCGCGGATCGCTGTGCTCATACAGCTCGGTGCCGTCGAACTTCGCCAGGCCGAAATCGTCGCTGGGGAAGTGGCCCGGCACCCAGTCGAGCAGCACGTTGAGGCCCGCCTCGTGCGCGGCGTTGATAAAGTAGAGGAACTCGTCGCGCGTGCCGAAGCGGCGCGTTGGGGCATACATGCCGAGCGGCTGGTAGCCCCAGCTGCCGTCGAAAGGGTGCTCATTGATCGGCAGCAGTTCGATATGGGTAAAGCCCATCTCTTTGACATAGGGCACCAGCTGCTCCGCCAGCTCTTTGTAGCTGAGCCAGAAGTTGTTTTCGGTGTGGCGACGCCAGGAGCCGAGGTGCACTTCGTAGACGGAAATCGGCGCGTCGAAGGCGTTGCGCGCTTTGCGCTCCTCGCTCATCTCCGTTTTCGGCGGCAGGCCGCAGATCATCGACGCGGTTTGCGGGCGCATTTGCGCCTCGAAGGCGTAGGGATCCGCTTTGATACGCAGCTGTCCGGCGATATCCACGATTTCAAACTTATAGAGCTGGCCGTTAAAGGCGCCGGGCACGAACAGCTCCCAGATGCCCATTTCGCGGCGGAAACGCATGGGATGACGGCGGCCGTCCCAGAAGTTGAAATCCCCCACCACCGAGACGCGCTGCGCGTTAGGCGCCCAGACGCTGAAGCGGGTGCCGTGCACGCCGTCAATCACCGCGCCGTGCGCGCCCAGGGTTTCGTAGGGGCGCAAATGGGTGCCTTCCGCCAGCAGCCAGGCGTCCATCTCCTGCAGCAGCGGGCCGAAGCGGTAGGCGTCGTCGATCAGATTCTGCTGGCCGTGCCAGTTCACCGCCAGCTGGTAGCGGAACATATTCTTGCGGCGCGGCACCACTGCGCTGAAAAAGCCGCGCGGATCGAGACATTCTAGCTGAGCGAGCTTGCGTCCGGTGGTGGTTTCAATCACCCACACTTCCGAGGCGTCGGGCAGCAACGCTCTGACTTCCAGCCCGTTGGCTGTCTGGTGCATCCCCAGTAACGCAAAAGGATCGGCATAATTACCCGCAAACAGGGCATTGATCGCCAGGCGATCGGGAAGCTCTGACATGACTTTCTTCCTGTGATTATTTGGCAGGCGAGATGGACGCGGCGCGGGCCACGCATCAGGTGCGCTGCTCTTCATTGAGCCATGCGTACAACGGCAGAGAAAGGAAACCGCTCCGTGGGAAAAGAACTTTGCCGTGTACAACAACCATTCAGTGCGAAAAGCAAAACAGTCAACAACCGGCACATCATTGTTAAATCATAGCTTGGGCTTGCAAGTTGCCAGGGCAGAAAGCGAAAAATTATTGGTGGGGACGTAAAAAACGGAAGTCGATCACTTACAGACGGTAAGTTGTTTGACTTATTTCAGAATAATCAGGCAAAAGGCCGGGAAATTCCCGGCCTCGCTTAGTGTTTTGTCTTAGTCGACCAGCAGACGCAGCATGCGGCGCAGCGGCTCCGCCGCGCCCCACAGCAGCTGATCGCCGACCGTAAAGGCAGAGAGATACTCCGGCCCCATATTGAGCTTGCGCAGACGGCCAACCGGCGTGGTCAGCGTGCCGGTCACCGCTGCCGGCGTCAGCTCGCGCATCGTCAGATCGCGGTCATTCGGCACCACTTTCACCCACTCGTTGTGCGACGCCAGCAGCTGTTCGATCTCCGCCAGCGGCACATCTTTTTTCAGCTTCAGGGTGAACGCCTGGCTGTGGCAGCGCAGCGCGCCGACGCGCACGCAGAGGCCATCCACCGGAATGGTCTGCTGGGTGCCGAGGATCTTGTTGGTTTCCGCCTGGCCCTTCCACTCTTCGCGGCTCTGGCCGTTGTCGAGCTGTTTGTCGATCCACGGGATCAGGCTGCCGGCCAGCGGCACGCCGAAGTTATCGGTCGGCAGCGTGCCGGAGCGGGTCAGCTCGGTGACGCTGCGCTCGATGTCGAGAATAGCCGACGCGGGATCCTGCAGCGAGGTCGCGACGTGGTTGTGCAGCATGCCCATCTGGGTCAGCAGTTCGCGCATATGGCGTGCGCCGCCGCCGGACGCCGCCTGGTAGGTGGCGACAGAGGCCCACTCCACCAGATTCTGAGCGAACAGGCCGCCCAGCGACATCAGCATCAGGCTGACGGTGCAGTTGCCGCCGACAAAGGTGTTGATGCCTTTGTCGAGGCCCTGACGGATCACCTGATGGTTCACCGGGTCGAGAATAATGATGGCGTCGTCTTTCATGCGCAGCGTTGAGGCCGCGTCAATCCAGTAGCCCTGCCAGCCGCTGGCGCGCAGCTTCGGATAGACTTCACTGGTGTAGTCGCCGCCCTGGCAGGTGATAATGATATCCAGCGCCTTCAGCGCGTCGATATCAAAGGCATCCTGCAGCGCACCGGTGGACTTGCCGCCAAACGCTGGCGCAGCCTGTCCCAGTTGCGAGGTGGAGAAGAAGACCGGATTGATGACGTCAAAATCACGCTCTTCGCTCATGCGCGACATCAGCACGGAGCCGACCATACCGCGCCAACCAATAAAACCTACATTCTTCATTTTCTGTCCGTCTCAGTCAGCGATAACGCCTGACCTGCTTACCGAAGGGAAGAGCGGAAGGGTGTTTTCACTCCGCTCTGCGTCATAAATGGATTTACCTGTGACCAACAACTCTACAAAATGCAGCCTTTCTGGCAAGTGAATTAATTCGATTGCGCCAACTTTTTCAGCAGCGCAGCTAATAACCCTGCGTCAGCCTGTAAGGGATAACCTAAAACTCATGACCGAAATGATTTCTGCGACCGTTTTACTGCTGCTGATTATGGATCCGCTGGGCAACCTGCCGATTTTTATGTCGGTGCTGAAGCATCTGGAGCCGAAACGGCGCCGCGCGGTGTTGATCCGCGAGCTGCTGATCGCGCTGGTGCTGATGCTGCTGTTTTTGTTCGCTGGCGAACGCATTCTCACCTTTCTTAACCTGCGCACCGAGACGGTGTCGATTTCCGGCGGTATCATCCTGTTTCTGATCGCCATCCGCATGATTTTTCCGTCCGGCGAGAGCAGCACCAGCGGCCTGCCCGCGGGCGAAGAGCCGTTTCTGGTGCCGCTGGCGATCCCACTGGTCGCCGGCCCGTCGCTGCTCGCCACGCTGATGCTGCTGTCGCATCAGTATCCCAACCAGATGGGGCATCTGGTGGGCGCGCTGCTGATCGCCTGGGGCGTTACGGTGACCATTCTGCTGCTGTCGGGCCTGTTTCTGCGGCTGCTGGGTGATAAAGGCGTCAGCGCGCTGGAGCGGCTGATGGGACTGATTTTGATTATGCTGGCGACGCAGATGTTCCTGGACGGCATTCGCGCCTACCTGAAATTATGATCTGACGCAAAGCGAAGCGGGATTGATACCCCTTTCTTTATAACGGTTTTACGTTAGTTGATTTTCGTCGCCCTACCATCGGGCGCGTTTAAATCGACCAACATCAGGATCTTATAATGAAAACACTCCAGCCCGCTCAACCTTCACGTCGTTCCATTCTAAAAAAAACCCTGGCGGTTTCTGCGCTGTCGGTCACAGGCGTCGGCACCATGACGCTGCCGACCCTCTCCTTTGCCGCGTCACTGAGTAAAGAGGCGCGCGACGCCATGACGCCGGACGCGGTGATCGCGCATTTTAAACAGGGCAACCTGCGCTTTCGTGAAAACCGCCCCCTGCAGCACGATTACCTGGCGCAGAAGCGCAATAGCATTGCGGGTCAGTATCCGGCGGCGGTGATACTGAGCTGCATCGACTCACGCGCACCCGCTGAAATTGTGCTGGACGCCGGGATCGGTGAAACCTTCAACGCGCGCGTAGCCGGCAATATCAGCAACCGCGATATGCTGGGCAGCATGGAGTTCGCCTGCGCCGTGGCCGGCGCGAAAGTGGTGCTGGTCATGGGGCATACGCGCTGCGGCGCGGTGCGCGGCGCGATTGATAACGCGCAGCTCGGCAACCTGACCGGCCTGCTGGAGGAGATTAAGCCAGCGATCGACCAGACGGTTTTCAGCGGCGAGCGCAGCGGCAGCAACTACGATTTCGTCGATGCGGTGGCGCGCAAGAATGTCGAGCTGACCATCGAACGCATTCGCAGCAACAGCCCGGTGCTGAAGCAGCTGGAAGAGGAGAAGAAGATCAAAATCGTCGGCAGCATGTACCATCTGTCCGGCGGCAAGGTGGAGTTTTTCGAGGCTTAATCTGTCAGCCGCCGCGCGCGGCGGCTGACCATTTATGACAGCAGGGTAAAGGCGATCATGCCGACAATGGCGCCGACGGTGCCGAGAATGGTCTCCATCAGCGTCCAGGTTTTCAGCGTTTCCCCTTCGGTGGCGCCGGTAAAGCGGCCGAACAGCCAGAAGCCCGCGTCGTTCACGTGGCTGATAATGATTGAACCGCCGCCGATGCAGATAGAGAGCGCCGCCAGCTGCGCGCCGCTGTAGTGCAGCGGCTCGATCACCGGCATCACCAGCCCAACCGTGGTCAGGCAGGCAACCGTCGCCGATCCCTGAATCACGCGCACCGCGCCGGAGAGGATAAAGCAGGCCAGCGCGATCGGCAGGCCCGCGCCAGTGAGCGCATGGCCCAGCACCGGACCGACGCCCGAATCCACCAGCACCTGCTTGAATACGCCGCCGGCGCCGATTACCAGCAGAATAATGCCTGCGGGCTGCAGCGCGCTGCCGCACACCTGCATCACCTTCTCTTTATCCATGCCCTGGCGGTAGGCCAGACCATAGATCGCCACCAGACAGGCGAGCAGAATGGCGGTAAACGGATGACCGATAAACTCCAGCCATTCATACAGAGAAGACCCCTGTTCGGTAAAGCGCGCGCCGATGGTTTTCAGCCCCACCAGCAGCAGCGGGAAGAGAATAAGCGCCAGGCTGAAGCCGAACGACGGCAGTTTGGTCGCATCGACGTCGGGCTGATGATCTTCCGGCGGCGCGCTAAAGGTGACGCGACGCGCAATCAGCGAGCCGAACAGCGGCCCGGCGATCAGCATGCCGGGGATCGCGGCGCACAGCCCGAGCAGGATCATCCAGCCGAAATCGGCGTGCATCTGCGATGCCAGCAGCATCGGCGCCGGACCCGGCAGCAAAAAGGCCGCCGAGGCCGCCACGCCAGCGAACAGCGGGATCACCAGCTTCACCAGATTGTCGTGAGTGCGGCGCGCCACGGCGAAGGCGATGCTGATCAGCAGCACCACCGCCACCTCGAAAAAGAGCGGCAGCGCGCAGATCAAGCCGGCAATGCCCATCGCGTAGTGGGCGCGGCTTTCGCCGAAGGTTTTCAGCATACGGATAGCGATCTGATCCACCGCGCCCGTCTCATGCAGGATTTTGCCGAACATCGCGCCCAGCGCCACCACGATAGCCAGAAAGCCCAGCGTGCCGCCCATGCCCTTCTGCATAGTGTCCGCGATCTTGTCCAGCGGCATACCGGAGCAGAGGCCTGCGCCAATCGAGACCAGCATCAGCGCGACGAAGGCGTGCATACGCGCTTTCATCACTAAAAAAAGCAGCAGCAGGACAGAGCCTGCTGCGGTTAACACCAGCGTTGCGGTACTCATGACTAACCCTTGTTGATGGCTTTCCCGATAGCCGCAACCGTAGCCGCAACAACCTCGTCAACTGAATGATTGATATCCACCGTCAGCACGTCCGGCTCGTCAGCGCCCGGCTCTTCCAGCGTGGCGAACTGCGTCACCAGCATCTGCGGTTTAAAGAAGTGGCCTTTGCGCGCCTTCAGACGGGATTCGATGGTGTCGAAGTCGCCTTTGAGATAGATAAAGCGCAGGTTGTCGTTGCCCTGACGCAGGATGTCGCGGTAGCGCTTTTTCAGCGCCGAGCAGACGATAATGGAGATCGCCTGGGTGCGCTGCATGGCGAAAGCGGCGTCGTTCAGCGCCTGCAGCCACGGCTGACGATCGTTGTCGTCCAGCGGATGGCCGTCTGCCATTTTCAAAATATTGGCGCGCGGATGAAGAAAGTCGCCGTCGAGAAAAGCGGTGTTGAGCTGGTGGGAAACCTGGTTAGCGACAACGGATTTACCGCTGCCTGAAACGCCCATCAAAATAAAGACGTGATGCGACGAAGATTGAGTAGTCATTTTTCTGCTCCGGCAGGTAAATTCGCCAATGTTACCGATAACAATGCTGGTTGCCATTGTGTTAAGCCCACTACAGGCTGGCAACCCTGTTTAGCCGGAAAAGCATGAAAGTGTGAACTGACTCATAAAAATGTCAGATTCAGATGCTGCCGCCTTCTGTGATGTCAAAGCCGATATCGAGCGGCGCGACGGCGCTGAGATCGCCGTTGATACGCGCCAGCAGCATGGCGGCCGCTTCACGTCCCATGCGTTCGCGCGGCGTCAGGACGGTCGCCAGCTTCGGCGTCACCACCTGACTAATATCATGGCCGTGAAACCCGGCGATCGCCATTTGCGACGGCACTTTAAGCCCCTGACGCTGGCATTCGAACATGGCGCCGACCGCCAGGTCGTCGTTGGTGCAGAACAAACTGTCGGTTTGCGGATAGCGGCGCTGCGCCTCGCACAGCAGCATTCCGCCCGCGCTAAAGGAGGAGGCCTCTTCCATCATCACGCTGTGCGGCTCCAGCCCCGCTTCGCGCATCGCCTTTTCGTAGCCCTGCTGTTTCTGCAGGGTGCGCTCGTCGAGACGCGCGCCCAGATAGACGGTGTGGCGATGCCCTTTGCGCAGGATGGCGTGGGTCATCTGACGCGCCGCCTCGACGTTGTCGAACCCCACCGCCATATCCAGGCAGGGCGAAACGCTGTCCATCATTTCGATCACCGGAATGCCGGCGACCTCCAGCATGCGCAGCGTGGCGGGCGTGTGGGTGCGTTCGGTGAGGATAACGCCGTCGATGTTCCAGCCCAGCAGCGAGCGCAGCTGCAGCTCCTCTTTTTGTGGGCTGTAGCCGAAATGGGCCACCAGCGTCTGGTAGCCCGCTTCATCGGTGACGGTTTCGATGCCGCGCAGCACGTCGGCGAACACCTGGTTGGTAAGCGACGGCAGCAGCACGCCGATGGCGCGACTGGTGGCGTTGGAGAGCATGTCCGGCGCGCGGTTGGGGATATAGCCGAGTTCATCGAGCGCGACGGCGATCTTGTCGCGCAGCGGCGCCGAGACCTGCTCAGGATTGCGCAGGTAGCGGCTGACGGTCATTTTTGTTACGCCGACACGATCGGCAACGTCCTGTAATACCGGTCTTTTTTTCTTCATCGTCTGTGCTCAGGGTCACCATTACGACGAGTCTATCACTATTCAGCCGCAGAATTGTAAGCAGGGCGCGAAGGTGCGCGCCCTGTCACCGCTTAGACCGGCGGAAGATCGAACAGCAGCACTTCGGCGTCGCTGCTGGCTTCAAGCGTCACGCTCGCCTCATCCCAGACGGCAAACGCGTCGCTGGTGCGGGCGGTTTCGCCGTTGACGCGGATCTCGCCTTTGACCACCTGCACCCAGACGCGGCGGCCGGTTTCGATAGCGACCGCATCTTTTTCGCCCGCGCTCAATACCCAGCGCGACAGGGTCATATCCTGATAGACCTTGAGCGAGCCGTCACGCGCGTCCGGCGTCAGCACAAACTGGCGTCCTTTGACGTCCGGGAAGCGACGCTGAGCGTAGCGCGGTTCGATGCCGGTGCGCTCGGGAATAATCCAGATCTGATACAGATGCAGCGGCTCGCTGCTGCTGGCGTTGTATTCAGAGTGGCGCACGCCGGTGCCCGCGCTCATGATCTGAAATTCGCCTGCCGGGATCTGCTCTTTGTTGCCCATGCTGTCCTGATGCTCGACGGTGCCGGAGAGCACATAGGTCAGGATCTCCATATCCTTATGAGGATGGGTGCCAAAGCCCTGCCCGCCTGCGACCACATCTTCATTAATCACGCGCAGCGCCGAAAAGCCCATGAAATTTGCGTCGTGGTAGCTGGCGAAAGAGAAAGTGTGCCAGCTTTCCAGCCAGCCGTGATTCGCGTGACCGCGTTCTTCTGCTTTACGTAAGTAGATCATGTTCAGTTCTCCTCAATGTTTTAAAACAGTCTGAACCTGAGACGAACCTATTGATAGCTGAAAAACTTCACGCCTCTGTTCAAAAAAGGTGAATAAGGTTGTGGAGAATAGTGAGTAGGGCTGAATAAAACGGCGGGCAAAAAAAAAGCCAGCACCCGAGCTGGCTAAGAAATACTGGAAGCAATGTGAGCAATGTCGTGCTTTCCGGTTTGTCTGAGGACGCCCCGAAAACGCATCGCAATAATAATCATTATCATTCGCGTCTGTAAAGCCTTTTGTGATCTTTTCTGTTGATAATTAATAAGATTTCCTTGATGTTTGAAGGGGTTTCAGAGGTGAGCATAGCTCTGGGCGGGTTCCGCCCGCCAGACGGCAGGGAGTTTCAGCCGCGCCCCTGCTGGCGTACGTGTTAAGGGGCTCGCCAGCCCCTTAACAATCCCGGCTTCCGGCAGCCTCCACGCCGCGCTCCGCGCGGTTCCTTCGTTGCTTACGTCGGCCGACGGACCGCGCGGATTCGACATCCTGTCTCATGCCGCGCTCTCGCCGACGTCCTGTCGGCTCGTCCTGGCCGCCGTGCGCGCCTCAGCGTGTCAGATGCCTCGACCACCCCCCGCCTGCAATTCCTCAGCTTTTTTAATAACGGCTGCGCTGGCTGAACGGATGATTCACACCTTCAGCAACGATGGTCGTCATGAAACAGACGAGACTTGCAGCGGGGTTATGGGGGCCATCGCAGCCGCTGAGCGGAGGAAGGATTTCAGGACGAGCGGCAGGGATGCCGCGAAGAGGCTGGCATGAGCCAGGGATGGTGAATCCAGCCGGTCCGTCGAAATCCTGAGGGAGCGAAGGGACCCGCGCAGCGGGCGGCTGAGCTGGCCCGGGGCGCGGGTGCAGGGCCGGCGCCTACCGGCCCTGCTCGGTCGCCCGCAACGGGCGAAATGAAACTGTATGGCTGTCGGGCGAACGAAACCTGCACTTTGGCCCGCCTGCGCAGCAGGCCGATATCTTAATACCCCGCGCTTAAATCCCCTGGCGTGCGCGGATCGGACGCGCCATACAGCGTGCCGTCCGGCCCAATCATAATGCTCTGCGTGCTGCCCATCGCTGGCAGCACCTTCACATGCTGCCCTTTGCTTTCCAGCAGGCGCAGCGTATCCGGGCTGAACCCCTTCTCGACGCGCAGCTGATCCGGCAGCCACTGATGATGGAAACGCGGCGCGTTGGTCGCTTCCGCCACGTTCATCCCAAAATCGACGCTGTTCACCACCATTTGCAGCACGGTGGTGATAATGCGGCTGCCGCCCGGACTGCCGGTCACCAGCCAGGTTTTGCCCCCTTTCGCCACGATGGTCGGCGACATTGAGGAAAGCGGACGCTTGGCCGGCTGCACCGCGTTCGCCTCGCCGCCGACCAGGCCGTAGACGTTCGGCGTGCCCGGCTTGGCGGAGAAGTCGTCCATCTCGTTATTCAGCAGAATGCCGCTGTTACCCGCCACAATGCCGCTGCCGAAGTTGGTGTTCAGGGTATAGGTCACCGCGACCGCCGTGCCCTGCTTGTCGACCACCGAGAAATGGGTGGTCTGGTTGCTCTCATAGGGCTCCAGCTTGCCGGGTTTGATCTCGCTCGACGGACGCGCCTTCGCCACGTCGATCTGCTGCGCGATCGACTTCGCATAGGCTTTGCTGGTCAGCGCCTGCCACGGCACCTTCACGAAATCGGGATCGCCAAGGTACTCTGAACGGTCGGCGTAGGCGTACTTCTCCGCTTCGGCGACCACCTGCATCGCGTCGGCGCTGCCAAAGCCCATCTTCGCCAGATCGAAGTTTTCCAGGATATTGAGGATCTGCACGATATGGATCCCGCCGGATGAGGGCGGCGGCATTGAGAAGACCTCATAGCCGCGATAGGTGCCGCTGATCGGCTTACGCTCGACGGCACGGTAGGCCGCCAGATCCGCTTTGCCGATCAATCCGCCGTGCTGCGCCATCTCGCTGGCGATCTGATCGGCGATTTCGCCTTTATAGAAAGCATCCGGCCCCTGCTGCGCAATCAGCTGCAGGCTGTGGGCGAGGTTTTTCTGCACCAGACGATCGCCCTTCTGCCACGGCGTGCCGTCAGGCTTAAAGAAGATCGCTTTGCTGTTGGGGTGCGCCAGCAGCACCTCTTTGCCGTAGGTTTTCAGATCGTCCGCCAGCGCGTCGTTAACCACATAGCCTTCGCGCGCCAGTTTGATCGCCGGCGCCAGCAGGGTACTGAGCGGCAGCGTGCCATATTTCTGCGCCGCCAGCGCAAAGCCCGCCACGCTGCCCGGCGTGCCGGAGGCGAGATGCGAGGTCAGCGACATCTTGCTGTCGGCGTTGCCCTGTTTATCGAGGAACATATCGCGTGAGGCGCGGCCCGGTGCCATTTCGCGGAAGTCGATAGAGGTGGCGCGGCCGGAGGCGGTGCGCAGCAGCATAAAGCCGCCGCCGCCGAGATTGCCCGCCTGCGGATGGGTCACCGCCAGCGCGAACCCAACGGCGACGGCCGCATCTACCGCGTTGCCGCCCTGGCGCAGAATATCGACTCCTACCTGCGTCGCCAGCGCATCCACCGACGCCACCATACCGTGCTGCGCCCTGACCGGATGAAAGGTGTCATCCTCAACGCCGTAAGAAACAGGCGGCGCGCTGGCGGGTGCGGCGGCGTTAGCCACGCTGACCACCGTTAAACTCATCATTACGGCCCAGCCAAGCTGGCGTATATTTCCTCGCATCATCATCCCTCTACCCTTTTCAGTTGTTTACATTTGTTATCGCGCAGGCAAGTGTTTACAAATACAGCAAAAAAATAACATCTAAGTCAAATTCGGTGCGTTCCTGGGGGAGAAGTTTGTGAGGTTGCTAAACTTATAGCTGCGGCCACGGCGCATCACACGCCGACGCGGCCGCCTTGACGGAGGATGTCAGATGAAAAAATGGTTAATCGTTTTTGCCGCGCTGCTGCCGCTCAGCAGCATGGCCAATATGCTGAACAACAGCAATCAGCCTAATCAGCCGGGCTACAATCCCAGCCAGCAGCGGATGCAGACGCAGATGCAAATCAGGCAGCAGCAACAGCAGAGCAAACTGCAGCAGGATCAGCAGCAGCAGACGCAGCAGATTCAGCGCAAACTGCAGGAGCAGCGCAGCAGCGCCCAGCAGCGCGTGATCAACGCGCAGCCGGGACAGCAGCAGAACAGTAATTAGCAGAAGTCGGGGCCGATGATGTCGATGCGATCGGTGCAGATGGCGTCAACGCCCCATTTCAGCAGAATACGCGCGCGATCCGGGTCATTCACCGTGTAGACCAGAATATGCAGGCCGGCGGCCTTCAGCGCTGCTACACGCTCAGCGTCGAGCAGCCTGTGGTTAAGGTGAATCGACACGCACCCCAGCGCGGCGGTTTTGCTTTGCCACGCCTCATCCCACTCATCCAGCAGCAGGCCGCGCGGCAGCTCCGGCTCCGCCTGCATCGCCGCCTCCAGCGCCTCGTAAGAGAAGGAGGAGAGCAGCGGCGCGGTCATCTCCTGCCACAGGATTTTCGCCGCATGGGCGATGGCGCGACCGGTTTCCACTTCGTGTCCGGTGGTGGGTTTAATTTCGATATTCGCCATCATGCCGTGCTGGCGGCAGCGCGCCGCCACATCCGGCAGCTGCGCCAGCGGTTCGCCGTCGAACGCCTTGCCAAACCAGCCGCCTGCATCGAGCCGCGCCAGCTTTTCCCACGGCAGATCGCCCGCCACGCCCCAGCCGTTGCTGGTGCGATCGAGCGTGTCGTCGTGCAGCAGGAAAATCTGCCGATCCTGCGACAGCTTCGCGTCGAACTCGATCATGCTATGGCCATACTTCGCGCCGACATCAATCGCAGCCAGGGTATTTTCCGGGGCCAGTTTGCCGCCGCCGCGATGGGCGACGATATGAGGATAGGGCCAGCGGTATGTGCTCATTCCAGTCGCTTTCCTGTGGTTGAATCGAAATAGTGTAACGCATCCGACGGCAGATGCAGCCACAGCGTGCTGCCCGCCTGCGGCCTGACGCTGTGCGGCAGACGCACCACCAGCGGCGTCTCGCCGATGCGTCCGTGCGCCAGATTATCCGCGCCGAGCAGCTCCAGCGTCTCGACGCGCAGCGGCAGGCCGTCGCGCTCGCGCGCGCTGACCTGCACATGCTCGGGACGAATGCCGAGCGTGACGGCGCGATTCGCCCACTGCGTTTTGCTGTCGCCGAGCGGCAGGGAGTATGAATTGTCGATATTGAAATGCGCACCGTCGCTGGCGATCTGGCCGAGCATCAGGTTCATCGCCGGCGCGCCGATAAACGAGGCGACAAACTGGCTGGCGGGCCGCTCGTAAATCTCCACCGGCGAGCCGATCTGCTCGACAAAACCTTTGTTCAGCACCATCACGCGCTGCGCCAGCGTCATCGCCTCGACCTGATCGTGCGTGACGTAGAGGCTGGTGGTTTGCAGGCGACGATGCAGCTGCTGCAGCTCCAGCCGCATCTGCACGCGCAGCCGCGCGTCCAGGTTGGAGAGCGGCTCGTCGAACAGAAACACCGCCGGCTCGCGCACGATGGCGCGCCCCATCGCCACGCGCTGGCGCTGGCCGCCGGACAGCTCGCGCGGGCGACGGCTCAGCAGCTGATCCAGCTCCAGGCTGCGCGCCGCCTCCAGCACGCGCAGGCGGATATGCTCTTTGCTCATGCCGCGGATCTTCAGCCCGTAGGCCATATTCTCTTCTACCGTCATATGCGGGTAGAGCGCGTAGTTCTGGAAGACCATGGCGATGCCGCGATCTTTCGGCTCCAGCTGGGTGACGCGCCGGTCGTCGATATAGATATCGCCCGAGGTGACGCGCTCCAGCCCCGCCACCATGCGCAGCAGCGTCGATTTGCCGCAGCCGGAAGGACCGACCATCACCATAAATTCGCCGTCGTTGACGGTGACGTTCAGCGGCTGAATGATCTGATTCTTGCCATCGTAAGATTTGGTTACCGCCTGAAGGGTTACGCCTGCCATGCTTATTTCTCGCTCTCGACCAGGCCACGCACGAACGCGCGCTGCATGACCAGCACCACCACCACCGGTGGGATCAGGGTTAATAACATTGCCGCCATCACTTCGTTCCACTGCGTCGGCGATCCGCTGGTGGAGATCATGCTTTTGATCCCCGCCACCGCGGTGCTGAGCGAGGCGTCGTTGACGATCAGCAGCGGCCAGAGATACTGGTTCCAGCCGTAGATAAAGGTGATAACGAACAGCGCCGCGAGGTTGGTTTTCGACAGCGGCAGCACGATGTCCCAGAAGAAGCGCAGCGCGCTGGCGCCGTCGATGCGCGCCGCCTCGATCAGCTCGTCCGGCAGCGACATAAAGAACTGGCGGAACAGAAAGGTCGCCGTGGCCGATGCCATCAGCGGCAGCGTCAGGCCGCTGTAGCTGTCGAGCATATTGAGATCGGCGATCACCTGCACCGTCGGGAAGATACGCACCTCGACCGGCAGCATCAGAGTGATAAAGATCAGCCAGAAAAAGAGCGTGCGCAGCGGAAAGCGAAACCAGACCAGCGCAAAGGCAGAGAGCATCGACACCGTGATTTTGCCGACGGTAATGCCGAACGCCATAATCAGGCTGTTCAGCAGCATCAGGCTGAACGCCGGGCCGCTGCCGTTCACGCCCTGCGTCCAGATGCGCGCGAGGTTTTCCCACAGATGGGTGCCGGGGATCAGCGTCATCGGCACCTGATAGACCGCCTCGTTATCCAGCGTGGCGGCGACAAAGGCGACGTAGAGCGGAAAGAGAATAGTGAGCACGCCCAGCACCAGCAGCGTGTGGCTGAAGATATCCAGCCCGCGACGGTTTTCAATCATTGGTACTGCACCTTACGCTCGACAAAGCGAAACTGAATCACGGTCAGGCCGATCACCAGCAGCATCAGCACCACCGACTGCGCCGCCGAGGAGGACAAATCCAGCCCGGTAAAGCCTTCGCGATAAATTTTGTAGATCAGCGTGGTGGTGGCCTGCACCGGCCCGCCGCCGGTCGCGGCGTCGATCACCGGGAAGGTGTCGAAGAAGGCGTAGATCAGGTTCACCACCAGCAGAAAGAAGCTCACCGGCGTGATCAGCGGCAGCGACAGATGGAAGAAGCGGCGCACCGGACCGGCACCGTCGATTGCCGCCGCTTCTACCAGCGATTTCGGGATCGACTGCAGCGCGGCGAAAAAGAACAGAAAGTTGTAGCTCATCTGCTGCCAGATCGAGGCCACTACAATCAGAAACATCGCCTGGCCGCTGTTCTGCGCGTAGTTCCAGTTGTAGCCCAGCTGGTTAAGAACGTGGCTAATCAGGCCGAGGCCGGGATTGAACAGAAACATCCACAGCACCGCCGCCACTACCGGCGCCACCGCGTAGGGCAGCAGCAGCAGCGTCTGATAGAGCTTGCGCAGGCGAATAACGTAATCCACCAGCGCCGCCAGCAGCAGCGACAGCAGCATGCCGCACACCGTCACCAGCGTGCTGAACACGATGGTGGTCCAGAAGGCGTCAAGGTAGTAGCTGTCCTGAAACAGGCGTTTGAAGTTTTCGAGGCCGACAAAGGTGCTGGAGAGGCCAAAGGGATCGAGGTTCTGCAGCGAATACCACAGCGCTTCGCCCGCGGGCCAGAGGAAAAAGATGGCGGTAATCAGCAGCTGCGGCAGCACCAGCAAATAGGGCAATGGGCTGGTGCGAAACACCGGACGAGATAGAGACATAGCGGACTCTGTCTGAGAAAAAAAGAGAGGGTCGGCCCACGCCGACCCTTTGAGATTACTTCACCTGCTGTTCAAAGCGGCGCAGCAGTTCGTTGCCGCGTTTTACCGCGTTATCCAGCGCAGCCTGCGGCGACTGTTTGCCGGTCCAGACGCCTTCCAGCTCTTCGTCGACGATGGTGCGGATCTGCGGCATATTGCCCAGGCGCATGCCTTTGGTGAACGGCAGCGGATCTTTGTTCAGCATCTGACGCGTGGCGATATCCGCGCCGGGATTCTTGTCATAGAAGCCCTGCTGCTTGCTCAGCTCGTAGGCGACGGTGGTAATCGGCAGATAGCCGGTTTTCTGGTGCCACTCGGCGGCGATTTCCGGCTGCGCAAGGAACTGCATAAACTCCGCCACACCCTTGTAGGTGTTGGCATCTTTGCCTTTCATCACCCACAGGCTGGCACCGCCGATAATGGCGTTCTGCGGCGCGTTCGGCACGCTTTCGTCATAGGGCATCATGCCGACGCCGAAGTTGAATTTGGCGTAGTGCTTGATATCCGCCAGCGAACCGGAAGAGGCGGTGGTGATGCCGCAGTCGCCGTTATAGAACTTGGCGGTGGATTCATCTTTGCGGCCAAAGTAGGTGAAGTCCCCTTTCTTGTTCATCTCCTCCAGCATCTGGATATGGCGCACCTGCACCGGCTTATTGAACTCCAGCACCGCGTCGGTGCCGTCGAAGCCGTTGTTTTTGCTGGCCACCGGCAGGGCGTGCCAGGCGCTGAAGTTTTCAATCTGGATCCAGCCCTGCCAGCCGCTGGCGTAGCCGCAGGTCACGCCCGCTTTACGCAGCGCGTCGGCGTCTTTCGCCAGCTCCTGCCAGGTTTTTGGCGGCTGATCCGGGTTCAGGCCCGCTTTTTTAAAGGCGTCTTTGTTGTAGTAGAGCACCGGCGTGGAGCTGTTGAACGGCTGAGAGATCAGCTGGCCGCTGGCGTCGCTGTAGTAGCCCGCCACGGTCGGCACGAACTGTTTTTCGTCGAACGGGATACCCGCATCCTGGAACACCTGGTGCACCGGCACGATCGCCTTTGAGGCCATCATGGTAGCGGTGCCGACTTCGTAAACCTGCAAAATGGCCGGCGCCTTGCCGGTGCGTACCGCTGCGATGCCTGCCGCCAGGCTCTGCTCGTAGTTGCCTTTATAGGTCGGCACGATTTTATAGTCGGGATGCGCCTGGTTGAAACGCTGTGCCAGCGAGTCGACCTCTTTGCCTAACTCGCCCTCCATCGAGTGCCAGAAAGGAATTTCAGTGGCGGCCAGGGCGTTGCCGCTGATGGCCAGGCCCAGAACCGCACTCATCAGGCTTTTTTTATAGGTAAAGACAGACATAGAGTTTTCCTGTGCAGGTAGGTACGCGCGATATCACGCATTTTTTGTTCGCGAAGTAACATGACACGGGAAAATGACGGATTAATAACAGCCAGATGACAGCCGCATGACGGCCAGATGAAGGGCAACCTAAAATATTTTATCGCACAACAGCCAAGGGCCGTCGGCGGCGCAGCCAGATTACGGGCGGCCAGCGCGCAGTCACCGGAGCGTACACGTAGTACGTGAGGATGACGAGCACTGCCCAACCGCAATCTGGCAAGTAAGCCAGGCCTTATCCAATGCCAAGGGCCGTCGGTGTCGCAGCCAGTTCAACGACGGCCAGCGCGCAGCCACCGGAGCGTACACGTAGTACGTGAGGATGGCGAGCACTGCCCGGCGTCGAAATGGCAAGTAAACCAGGCCTAAGCACCCAAGTAAGCGCTGCGGACGGCTTCGTTGGAGAGAAGCGCTTCGCCGGTATCTTCCAGCACCACGTGTCCGTTCTCCAGCACATAGCCGCGATCCGCCAGCTTCAGCGCCTGATTCGCGTTCTGCTCCACCAGGAAGATCGTCATCCCCTCCTGGCGCAGCTGCTCGATGGTGTCGAAGATCTGCTGGATAATAATCGGCGCCAGCCCCAGCGACGGCTCGTCCAGCAGCAGCAGACGCGGCTGGCTCATCAGCGCGCGGCCGATCGCCAGCATCTGCTGCTCGCCGCCGGACATGGTGCCGGCGCGCTGGATTTTACGCTCCGCCAGCCGCGGGAAGAGTTCATAAACGCGCGCGATGCGCGTCTGATACTCCTGGCGGCTGGCGAAAAAGCCGCCCATCGCCAGGTTCTCTTCCACCGTCATGCGCGAAAAGACGCGACGCCCTTCCGGCACGATGGCGATCGCCTCGCGCATAATGCGCGCGGTTTGCCAGTCGGTAATGGTTTTGCCATCAAAGGTAATGCTGCCCTGGGTGGCGCGCGGCTCGCCGCACAGCGTGCCGAGCAGCGTGGTTTTCCCTGCGCCGTTGGCGCCGATCAGGGTGACAATTTCGCCCTGGCTGATATGCAGGCTGACGTTGTGCAGCGCCTGGATTTTGCCGTAGTGCGCGCTGACGTTGTTAACGGATAACATCGGGTTTGCCATGTTACGCCTCTCCTAAATAGGCTCGGATCACATCCGGATTGTTACGCACCTCTTCCGGCGTGCCGTTGGCCAGCGGCGTACCCTGGTTCACCACGTAGATACGGTCGGAAATACCCATCACCAGCTTCATATCGTGTTCAATCAGCAGCACGGAAACCTTGTGCTCGCCGCGCAGTTCGGCGATCAGCTCATCCAGCTCGTGCGTCTCTTTCGGATTGAGCCCGGCCGCCGGTTCGTCCAGCATCAGGATCTCCGGACGCGTCACCATGCAGCGGGCGATCTCCAGACGACGCTGCTGGCCGTAGGCGAGATTGCCCGCCTGACGGTTAGCAAGATCGAGCAGCCCGATGCGCGACAGCCAGCTGGCGGCGCGATCCAGCGCCTCGCTCTCGCCGCGACGAAACGCCGGGGTTTTGAACAGGCCGGAAAAGAGTCCGCTCTTCAGATGCTGATGCTGCGCCACCAGCAGGTTTTCGATCACCGTCATCTCACGGAACAGGCGCACGTGCTGAAAGGTGCGCACCACGCCCATGCGGGCGATCTGCTGGCCGGGCAGCCCTTCCAGATGCTGCTCACGCAGCTTGATGGTGCCGCCGGTCGGCTTGTAGAAGCCGGTCAGGCAGTTAAAGACGGTGGTTTTTCCCGCGCCGTTGGGGCCGATCAGCGAGACGATCTCCTGCGGACGCAGCTCCAGCGCCACGTTATTGACCGCCAGCAGGCCGCCGAAGCGCATCATCAGGCCTTCAACGGCTAATAAAGGCTGACTCATGCCTGCTCTCCTTGTTTCTGCTTCAGTTTCAGATGCGGGCGCTTCATCGGCAGCAGCCCCTGCGGACGCCAGATCATCATCAGCACCATCAGGCCGCCCAGCACCAGCATGCTGTATTCGTTCAGATCGCGCATCAGCTCACGCGACACCACCAGCAGGATAGCGGCGAGGATCACCGCGAACTGCGAGCCCATGCCGCCCAGCACCACAATCGCCAGCACAAAGGCGGATTCGACGAAGGTAAAGGACTCTGGGCTGACAAAGCCCTGGCGCGCGGCGAACAGCGTGCCCGCGAAGCCGGCGAACGCGGCGCTGATGGTGAAGGCGGTCAGCTTGATGCGCGTCGGGCTAAGGCCAAGCGAGCGACAGGCGATTTCATCTTCGCGCAGCGCTTCCCAGGCACGGCCCAGCGGCATACGCAGCAGGCGGTTGATGACAAACAGCGTCAGGGCCACCAGCAGCAGCGCCACCAGATAGAGGAAAATCACGCGGTCGCTGGGGTCATATTTCAGGCCGAAGAACTCGTGGAAGGTGCTCCAGCCGCCCTCAGAGACT
Source organism: Pantoea sp. Z09 (assembly GCF_022394795.1). Lineage (NCBI taxonomy): Bacteria > Pseudomonadati > Pseudomonadota > Gammaproteobacteria > Enterobacterales > Erwiniaceae > Pantoea > Pantoea sp. Z09. The sequence continues at coordinate 235,713 of NZ_CP092373.1, read as the reverse complement.
TTGCGGCCGAACTCCAGGCCGAACAGCGACGGCTTAGGGATCTGCGCGATGCCGTTGGGGCCGCCGGTTATAGAGGTGTTGTTCAGCAGCAGAATACGCACGATTTCGCCGAAGCCGAGCGTGACGATTGCCAGATAGTCGCCACGCAGGCGCAGCACCGGAAAGCCGAGCAGCAGGCCGAACAGCGCCGAGACGATGCCCGCCAGCGGCAGACACTCCCAGAAGCCGAGGCCGAAGTAGTGATTGAGCAGCGCAAAGGTGTAGGCGCCGATGGCGTAAAAGCCGCCGTAGCCGAGCACCAGCAGGCCGGAAAGTCCAACCACCACGTTGAGGCCGAGGCCGAGCATCACGTAGATCAGCGTCAGGGTGGCGATATCCACCGCGCCGCGCGACACGAAAAAGGGCCAGGCCACCGCCACGACGATCAGCGCCAGCATAAACAGCTTCTGCTTCGGCGTAGAGCCGTCAATGCCGGGCAGCACCAGCGCCGGGCCGGAAATCTTTTTCAGGCCGCGCTGCCAGAACGGGCGCAGCAGCTGGAACAGAAACACCACGGCGCAGCCGACGAAAATCCAGTTCCAGCGCACGTCCCCTGCGCTCTCCACCACCAGCCGGGTGCCGTCGAGGCCGAGGCGCATGCCCATAAAGAAGCTGGCCAGCACCAGCAGCATCACGGATGAGAGCAGCGCGTTGATAAAGGAGGATTTCATACTTTCTCTACCTCCGGGCGGCCCAGAATGCCGGTCGGCATCACCAGCAGCACCACGATCAGCAGCGCGAAGGAGACCACGTCTTTATATTCGGTGCTGAGATAGGCGGAGGTCAGCGCTTCGGCAATGCCGAGCACCAGGCCGCCGATCATCGCGCCCGGAATGCTGCCGATGCCGCCCAGCACCGCGGCGGTAAAGGCCTTCATGCCGGCCATAAAACCGATAAAGGGGTTAATCGAGCCGTAGAACTGGCCGAGCAGCACGCCCGCCACCGCCGCCATCGCCGCGCCGATAACAAAGGTCAGCGAAATCACGCGGTCGGTGTTAATGCCGAGCAGGCTCGCCATTTTCAGATCTTCGGCGCAGGCGCGGCAGGCGCGGCCCATGCGCGAATAGCGGATAAACAGCGTCAGCGCCAGCATCGCCAGGAAGGTTACCAGCCAGATCACGATCTGCATGGTAGAGACGGTGGCGGCAAAGCCGTTGCTCTCGCCCAGCGTCCACTGGCCGGTGATCAGGCTCGGCAGCGCAAGGTCGCGCGAGCCCTGCGTCAGGCTGACGTAGTTCTGCAGGAAGATCGACATGCCGATGGCGGAGATCAGCGCGATCAGGCGCTTCGAGGATCGCACCGGCTTATAGGCGACGCGCTCAATGCTCCAGCCGTAGGCGCTGGAGATCAGGATCGCCATCACGAAGCCGGCGGCGATCATCAGCCAGCCGGTGTCGATGCCCATCATCATCAGGGCGGCGATCACGATAAAGGAGACATAGCTGCCGATCATATAGACCTCGCCGTGGGCGAAGTTGATCATGCCGATAATGCCGTAAACCATGGTGTAACCGATGGCGATCAGCGCGTAGGTGCTGCCGAGGGTGACCCCGTTAAGCATCTGCTGAATAAAATAAAGAAACTGCTCGGACATAGTGAAGACCTGCATAAGAACGGGAAAATCCCCTGCCGACGCGGCAAGGGATTGGTCTGCCGATGGGACGATTACTTAACTGCGGTAGAGGAACCGTCTTTGTGCCATTTGAATACGCCGAACTCGAAGCCTTTCAGATCGCCTTTCTGGTCCCAGCTCAGGTTGCCCATCACGGTCGGCACCGGCGCGCCACCCTTCAGGTCCTTGGCGATGGCGTCTGGCTCGTCGCTTTTGCTGCGTTCGATGCCGGCCGCCAGCGACTGGATCGCCGCATAGGTGGTCCAGACGAACGGGCCGGTCGGATCTTTGCGGTTCTGCGCGCTGTTGGTTTTGATAGCATCAACGATCGCCTTGTTCTCCGGCAGCTGGTCGTAGCGCTTCGGCAGCGTCACATAGATGCCTTCCGAGGCGTCGCCCGCGATGTTAGAGAGCGACGCGTTGCCCACCCCTTCCGGCCCCATAAAGCCAGCGTTCAGACCTGCGGCTTTCGCCTGGCGCAGGATCTGGCCCATTTCCGGGTAGTAGCCGCCGTAATAGACGAAGTCCACGTTCTCTTTTTTCAGGCGCGCAATCAGCGTCGAGAAGTCTTTATCACCTGCGGTGATACCTTCAAACAGCACCACGTTGCCGCCTTTGGCTTTCAGAGTCTTCTGCACGGATTCCGCCAGGCCCTGGCCGTACTGCTGCTTGTCATGCACCACGGCGATGCGCTTAGGCTTGATCTGGTCGAGGATATAGCTTGCGGCGGTCGGGCCCTGGTCGGAGTCCAGACCGGTGGTGCGCATAATGGTTTCATAACCGCGCGCGGTCAGCTCCGGTGCGGTGGCCGCCGGGGTAATCATCAGCACGCCTTCGTCGTTGTAGATGTCAGACGCAGGCTGGGTAGAAGAGGAGCAAAGATGGCCGATAACGTACTTGATGCCGTCGTTGACGACCTTGTTCGCCACCGCCACGGCCTGTTTCGGATCGCAGGCGTCGTCATACTCTACGCCCACCAGCTTGTTGCCGTTTACGCCGCCTTTGGCGTTGATATCCTTAATCGCCTGCGCGGCGCCGGTGAACTGCATATCGCCATACTGCGCGACCGGGCCGGTGACGGCGCCGACGATGGCAATTTTGATGTCGGCAGCCAGGGCGGCGTGGCTCATCGCCAGCGCAACGCATCCCGCCAGTAACGCGCGGCCTTTACTCATTTTCATGCGGACTTCCCCATCTTGTTGTGTCTGTGATTTGTGGTTTGCTGTTGCTACCGGATAAAGCCGAAAAATGATGTTTATGAATGATTTAGCGTGCTTTTCCGGTATTTTTTGGTAATAAGGCTTTATTTTTCAGGTTATTAAACAGGAAGTTTCTTCTGTAAATCAACTGACACATTGGGAAATAGCCAGCTGAAACAGCATAATCATCTGGTTGTTATGCAGGCTTTACTGCCACTTCTCTAGCGCGTTATGCTGGCTTTTAGCGCGAATATTGTTCTTTATCTCCTCTATCCTGGCATCCAGGCCATCTTTTGACCTGTTTTCATCTTAAAAAAGTGACGGCGCTCTGACTGTCTAAATTCGCTACACTATGCCCTTTCGACTAGTACAGGTGTTTGTTATGAAACTCACTATTCTGCGCCTGACGACGCTGAGCGCGCAGGACCGTATCGATCTGGCGAAAATCTGGCCTAATGAAGATATTGCGGCGCTGGAAAACAGCCTGAGCGACACGCGTCGTCTCTATGCGGCACGCTTCAACGCGCGGCTGCTGGGCGCGCTGAAGCTGGAGATCGCAGGAACGCTGGGCAAGATTTCGCAGCTGGAGGTGCGTGAGGTGACGCGGCGTCGCGGCGTAGGCCGCTATTTGATGGAAGAGACGCTGGCGCAGAACGGCGCGATCTCAAGCTGGTGGGTGGCGGACGACGGCAGCGCGGATCAGGGCGAGCGCGCCGCCTTTATGCAGGCGTGCGGTTTTCGCGCGCAGGCGGATGGCTGGGTGAAATAGCGGGCAAAAAAAAGGGCGACTTCGCGTCGCCCGTTTTGACTGTCTGATTATGCTTCAATCGCCATGCGCAGTTTTTTCATGGCGTTCTTTTCCAGCTGCCGCACACGTTCGGCCGACACGCCGTAGCGATCCGCCAGTTCCTGCAGCGTGGTTTTATTGTCTTCGTCCAGCCAGCGCGCGCGAATGATATGCTGGCTGCGCTCGTCGAGGCCCTGCATCGCGTCGCTCAGCTTATCCGCCGCGTGCGATTCCCAGTTGTCCTCTTCGATACCGTCGGCGAAGTCTGAGGTTTTATCCTGCAGATAGAGCACCGGCGCCATCGCTTTGCCTTCGCCGCTTTCATCGTCAGCGGACATATCGAAGGTCATATCCTGCGCGGCCATACGCGATTCCATTTCACGCACGTCTTTGCTGCTTACGCCCAGTTCACGCGCCACCATCTCCACTTCGTCCTGATTGAACCAGCCCAGACGCTGCTTGGTTTTACGCAGGTTGAAGAACAGCTTGCGCTGCGCTTTAGTGGTAGCGACCTTCACGATACGCCAGTTACGCAGCACGTATTCGTGGATCTCGGCTTTAATCCAGTGCACGGCAAAAGAGACCAGACGCACGCCCACTTCAGGGTTAAAGCGACGCACCGCCTTCATCAGGCCGATGTTCCCTTCCTGAATCAGGTCCGCCTGAGGCAGGCCGTAACCAGAATAATTACGAGCGATATGAACTACAAAGCGCAGGTGAGACAGGATCAGCGTCTTGGCTGCATCCAGATCGCCCTGGTAATGCAGCCGTTCAGCCAGCGCTTTTTCCTCTTCTGCCGACAGCATCGGCCAGACATTGGCGGCCCGAACGTAAGATTCCAGGTTGCCAAGAGGAGCAATAGCTAAAGTTTGCATTTCTTTGGTCATTCAAACCCTCACATGGTTAATGAATTGCTGCGTCTTCCCTTTTGAGCAGACGTTACCTTAAGTCAACGCCGGGGAAAATCCGAAAGCAATCTGTGCTACTTAGAGTAGCTAAGTTATCCACAAGTTCAATTATAGCAGTGAATATTTTACACACAGATGACGAGGCGGGAAGAGAGAAGATTCCTCTGCGCCCGGATCGTCGGCAGCAGAGGAACATTATACCAAAAAAACGTTGCAGGCGGTTACTGGGGCGTAAATCGACGTAAATGTTGCACCGTCGCCAGCCAGGCGGCGATCCAGCCGATAATCGCGGCGATCAGCAGCAAGAGCAGCCCTTCATCCCACGAGAAACCTTCCAGCGAGAAGGTGGTGCCGAACACCTGCGCCACCTGCGCCACCACCGACTGCAGGCGCAGCACCAGCACTTCGGAGAGGATCAGCGACAGCACCGCGCCGCTGAAGCCGAGCAGCGCACCGCCGTAGAGAAACGGACGCAGGATAAAGCCGTCGGTGGCGCCGATCAGCTTCTGCACGTTGATGGTGTCGCGACGCGCGAAGATGCTGAGCCGCACGCTGTTGCCGATCACCAGGAAAACCGCGACAATCATCAGAATGCCGATCATCGAGGCGATCTGCCCGACCAGCCCGGTCAGGGCCGCCAGACGCGCGAACCAGCTGTCGTCCATGCGCACTTCATCGACGCCCTGCACCTTCGCTACCGTATCGCGCAGGTTCTGCATGGTATTCGAGTTCTGGAAGTTAAGCTTCGGCGTAATGATCGCCACCGCCGGCAGCGGATTCTGCTCCAGCATATCCATCGCGCCGCCAAAGCCCGACCAGTTGCGGAACTCATTCAGCGCCTCTTCCCGCGTCAGGTAGTTGACGTTATCCACGCCGTCGACCTGCTTCAGCTGCGCCACCACGTTTTCCGCCGCGGTGTCGTCGAGGGTTTTCGACAGATACACCGTCAGCTGCGGCGCGGGATACCACTGGGTCGCGGCCTGGTTGACGTTTTTCCACACCATATAGCAGACGCTGGGCAGCGTCAGCGAAATGGCGATCACCATCACCGTCAGCAGCGTCGCCAGCGGCTGACGATACATATCCGACAGGGTGCCGCGCCACGCGTAGCGCCACTGCTCCTGCCAGCCGCCCTTCAGCGCTTTGCTTTTTGACGGCGCTTTCGCTTTTGGCGCGGCGGGGCGCTTGTTGCGTTTATTGACCATCGTGGCCTCCATGCAGGCGTCCCTGATTGAGCGTCATGACGCGATAGCGACGACGCGCGATCAGCCCGCTGTCGTGCGTGGCCATCAGCACGGTGACGCCAACGCGGTTGAACTCTTCGAACAGGCGCAGAATATCTTCCGACAGCGCGTCATCCAGGTTGCCGGTCGGTTCGTCCGCCAGCAGCACGGCGGGCTTGTTCACCACGGCGCGCGCAATGCCGACGCGCTGCTGTTCACCGCCGGAGAGCTGAATCGGAAAATTTTTCGCCTTGTCGAGCAGGCCGACCTTATCCAGCGCCGCCGACACGCGACGGCGAATATCTTCGCCGCTGGCGCCGGAGATAATCAATGGGATCGCCACGTTGTCGTAGACCGACCGATCCATCAACAGGTGGTGATCCTGAAAGATCATGCCGATCTGACGACGCAGAAACGGCACCTCGCTGTTGCGCAGCCGGGAAATGTCGTGCCCGCTGAACCAGATATGGCCCGCGCTCGGACGTTCAATGCCACAAATCAGCTTCAGCAGCGTACTTTTACCGGCGCCGGAGTGGCCGGTAAGAAACGCCATTTCGCCAGGGCGCAGATGAAAATCGACCCCCTGCAGCGCCTGGCGCCCGCCGAGATATGCCTTACTGACCTCTTCAAAGCGAATCATCCCAATTAGTCCTCTCGGGCAAACAGTGCCTCAATAAAATCCTCGGCCTTAAAGGGCCGTAAATCTTCAATGCCTTCGCCGACGCCGATGTAGCGGATCGGGATGCCGAACTGATCGGCCACCGAGAAGATCACGCCGCCTTTCGCCGTGCCGTCCAGCTTGGTCAGGGTAATGCCGGTCAGACCGACCGCTTCGTGGAAGAGTTTCGCCTGGCTGATGGCGTTCTGGCCGGTGCTGGCGTCGAGGGTAAGCATCACCTCGTGCGGCGCCTCTACGTCCAGCTTTTTCATCACGCGGGTGATTTTCTTCAGCTCTTCCATCAGGTGCGATTTGTTCTGCAGACGGCCGGCGGTATCGGCGATCAGCACGTCAACGCCGCGCGCCTTCGCCGCCTGGATGGCGTCGAAAATCACCGAGGCGGAATCCGCGCCGGTATGCTGCGCCACCACCGGGATATGGTTGCGTTCGCCCCACACCTGCAGCTGCTCAACGGCCGCCGCGCGGAAGGTATCGCCCGCCGCCAGCATCACCGATTTGCCCTGCGCCTGATACTGGCGCGCCAGCTTGCCGATGGTGGTGGTTTTGCCGACGCCGTTAACGCCGACCATCAGAATGACGAACGGCGTTTTGCCGCTGACGTCGAGCGGCGCGTCCACTTTCGCCAGAATGCCGGACATTTCCGCCTTCAGCAGGCCGTAGAGCGCTTCCGCGTCGCGCAGCTGCTTGCGGTTCGCCTGCTGCGTCAGATTGGTAATGATGCGGCGCGTCGTCTCGACGCCAACATCGGCGATCAGCAGCTGCTCTTCCAGCTCTTCAAAGAGATCGTCGTCGATTTTCTTGCCGCGAAACAGGCTGATAAAACCAGAGCCGAGGTTCTGGCGAGTTTTCACCAGGCTGCGCTTCAGGCGCGCGAAAAAGCCCTCTTTGGTGGGGCGTTCCTGCTCCTGGCTAACGATAGGCGCGGCGGCGAGCGGCAGATCGCTGACGGTGTCCTGCGGTTCGTCTTCCGCGGCGATGGCTTGCGCGGTGTCGTCCTGCGGCGCTTCCGCCAGCGCCAGCGCGGCCAGCTCCTCGTCGTCCAGCGGCTGCTCCTCTTCCGGCAGCGTCTCGGGGAGGATCTCTTCTTCAACCGGCTGCGGTGCCAGCGTCGGCTCCTCTTCCGGGACGATCTCCTCTAACGGCGCGATAATCTCTGCATCATGCTCCTGCCGGATGATCGCTTCCGCTTCCGGCTCCACGATAGCGGGCGCTTCTGCAACGGGCTGGTCCGCAACAGGCGCTGTTTCGCTGTGCACTTCTTCGACGTGCGCTGCTTCGCTGTGCGCTTCTTCGGCGTACGCTTCTTCGCTGTGCGCTTGCGCTTCGCGCTCGTCCGCAGCGTGCGCTTCACGCTGCGCCTCGGCAACCTGCTCAGTCACCTCGACGGTATGCGCCGCGTCGCTTTCCGCCTGCGCTAGCGCAGCCTCTTCCGGCTGCTGTTCAGGCTGTTGCTTCTCTTCTTCTTTGCCAAATCCCAGCCAGGAAAAAAAGCCACGTTTTTTCTCTTTTGCCATTGTGTGACCACACTCCTTGATGGCTTAATCCCGGTCGCTCGCTGTTCCCAGGGGATAAAAATTAGCTCTGGTTTTACGCGCCAAAACGGCGAAAAACGGCAGAATTATGTATGACTTTAGCAACTCACTAGTCTAACACTTTCCAGCCAGCGCACCACAGCACCCTTTTTTACCGTTTCTTCTCACCCGTTCGCCCGTTAAACTACGCAACAAATTATGACGAGTTGTGAGCAAGATGAGTAAAACTCCCCGTGGCACAGGCGGTGCCGGACAAATTCGCATCATCGGCGGCCGGTGGCGCGGACGCAAACTGCCGGTGCCCGACAGCGCCGGACTGCGTCCCACCACCGATCGCGTGCGTGAAACCCTGTTTAACTGGCTGGCGCCCGTGTTGCCGCAGGCGCGCTGCCTCGACTGTTTCGCCGGCAGCGGCGCGCTCGGGCTGGAGGCACTGTCGCGCCATGCCGCGTCGGTGACGCTACTGGAGCTGGAACGGCCGGTGGCGCAGCAGCTTGAGAAGAATCTTCACACCCTGGGCACGCGCGACGCGCAGGTGATTAACGCCAATACCCTTAACTGGCTGGCCGCTGCCGGCGAGCCCTACGATGTGGTATTCGTCGATCCGCCGTTTCGCAAAGGGCTGCTGGAGCAGACGCTGCAGCAGCTGGAGCAAAACGGCTGGCTGGCGGATGAGGCGATGATTTATGTAGAGAGCGAAGTAGAGCACGGCGCGCCGCCGGTGCCCGCCAGCTGGGCGCTGCATCGCGAGAAGATCGCCGGACAAGTGGCGTACCGTTTATATCACCGACAACAAGAGAGTGCCGATGTTGCTTAATTTAGGTCGCCTGCTGATGCTGTGCGTCTGGGCCTTTTTACTTTTCAACCTGATTGATCCCTACCCGAAACCGCTGCGCTATTTTATCCACGTCGCGCTGTTCTTTATGATCCTGATGCACGGGCTGCAGCTGACGCTGCTGCGCGCCACCCAGCCGAAAGACGCGCCGCCGATCGATCGCTGGACGCAGACCAAAATCTTTCTGTTCGGCGTGTTTGAACTGCTGGCGTGGCAGAAAGCCAATTTTCCGAAGAAGAAGTAAACGCGGCGGGCTGAATAGCCCGCTTTTTACTGCGCCGGCGTAAAGCTGACAAAGCGCGAGCCCTGCATTTTAAGCTCACCCTGCGCGCCGGTATCCATCTGGTTGTAATCACGCTCGCCCACAATCGCTTTGATGTCGCTGGCGCCGTTCAGCGGATGAAACCAGGCCTCATAGCGCATCTCTTCGCCGGCGATCACCTCTCGCTGGCGCGAACGCCGATTCGGCGACGGATATTCCCGTTTGGTTTTCACTTTCACCATTAGCGTGCGCACCGGCGAGGCGTCGTTAACCGCCGTTTCACGCCGCTGTTTGATAAACTGACGGGTCGCCAGCACGGCGATAATCGCCAGCACGATAAAAAAGAGTAGCGGTGGTTTGCTCATGATTTTTCTCGTCTCGTTAAGCGCTAAAAAGCAATGCGCAAGAAGCATACAACCAGAGTTGCCTGATTGTCACATCGCGAAGCCGTAACCTAAACTAGGATCGACTTACTGGGATTCTTCACCATCTGATGGACAGGTTGTCCTTAAGGGAGCAGCAATGCTTTGGTCATTTCTTGCGGTACTTTTCTCCGGTTGGCTCTACGTTGACGCATCCTATCGCGGCCCGCAGTGGCAGCGCTGGCTCTTTAAGCCGGTTACGCTGCTGCTGATGGTGGGCTGGGCCTGGCAGGCGCCGGTACTCAAACCCACCGACTACCTGATTATCGCCGGCCTGGTGGCGACGCTGATCGGCGACGCGCTGCTGCTGCTGCCGCGCCAGCAGATGCTCTATGCGCTGGGCGCCTTTTTCCTCTCTCATCTGCTTTACACCCTCTGCTTCGCCGCCAATATGACGATGACGTTCTACTGGCCGATCCCGCTGACGCTGCTGATTATCGGCGCGGCCACCATCGCGGTGATCTGGAGTCGGCTGGAGACGCTGCGCTGGCCGATCTGCACGCTGATCGGCATGACGCTGGTCATGACCTGGATGGCCGCCGAGCAGTACTTCTTCCGTCCCAGCGACGACAGCTTCACGCTGATCGTCGGCGCGAGCCTGCTGCTGCTGGCAAATATCGTCTGGTTCGTCAGCCACTATCGCCGTCGCTTCCGCGCCGACAGCGCTATCGTCGCCGCCTGCTACTTCGCCGGGCACTTTATGATTGTCCGTTCGCTGTGGCTTATCTGAGGCAAACCGTTCTTGACTCTGGAGTCGACTCCAGAGTGTAGGATGCAGTAGCGGGCGGGATCGCCCGTCCGTTACTGGAGGTTTATATGCACTCACATCATCACGCCTGCGGCTGCGGCCGCGCATGCCATACCCCTTCCGCCACCAAACCGCTCTGCGCCGTGCCTGCCGCTTCGTCCTCAGGCCTCACTATTCGCGCCGCCTCGCCCGTTCAGCCTGACTGCGGCGGCGGATGCTGCGCGGCTAACAGCAGCCCCGACAGCGGTGGCGGCGATGACGACGAAGGCGACAGGCGCGGCGCCTGGCGCTTTAGCTGGCGCGTCAGCGGCATGGACTGCCCCAGCTGCGCCCGCACCGTGGAAACCGCCGTCAGCCAGCTGCCCGAGGTGTTACGCACCCGCGTCGTCTTCGCCAGCGAAAAACTGCAGGTCGGCGCCAGCGCCGACGTCGCCGCCGCGGTTGAACAGGCGGTCGCGCGCGCCGGTTTTTCCCTGATCAGCGACGCCGCGCCAGCCGCCCCGCCCTCTCGCTGGCGCGAAAACCGCACGCTGCTGCTGCTCGCTTTTTTGATGCTGGTCAGCGTGATCCTGAGCCAGTTTATGCCGCGCTGGGGCGACGGCCTGTTTATCGCCACCACGCTGATCGGCCTGTGGCCGGTGGCGCGCAGCGCATGGCGACGCGCGCGCAGCGGATCACCTTTCACCATTGAAATGTTAATGAGCGTCGCCGCCGCGGGCGCGCTGCTGATCGGTGCCCATGCCGAAGCGGCAATGGTGCTGCTGCTGTTCCTGCTGGGCGAGCGGCTGGAGGCCTTCGCCGCCGCCCGCGCACGCAGCGGCGTGACGCAGCTGATGGCGCTGCGTCCGGAAAGTGCCACGCGGATAGCGGGCGACAAACGGGAAAGCGTGGCGCTGGCGGCCTTGCGGCCCGGCGACCTCATCGAAGTCGCCGCGGGCGGACGCCTGCCGGTGGATGGCCGCCTGCTGAATGACGAAGCGAGCTTCGACGAAAGCGCGCTGACCGGCGAGTCGCTGCCGGTCACGCGTGAAAAAGGCGAGGCGCTGCTGGCGGGTGCCGCCAGCGTCGATCGCCTGGTGCGCATTGAGGTGACCTCAAAGCCAGGCGAAAGCGCCATCGACCGTATTCTGACCCTGATTGAAGAGGCGGACAGCCACCGCGCGCCGGTAGAGCGCTTTATCGATCGCTTCAGCCGTCTCTATACGCCGCTGATTATGCTACTGGCGGCGCTGGTGATGGTGGCGCCGCCGCTGCTCGGTTTTGGCGGCTGGCTGTCGTGGATCTATAAAGGGCTGACGCTGCTGCTGATCGGCTGCCCCTGCGCGCTGGTGATCGCTACGCCCGCCGCCATTACCTCTGGTCTCGCCGCTGCCGCGCGTCAGGGCGCGCTGATTAAAGGCGGCGCGGCGCTGGAGCGCCTTAGCCAGGTGCGCGCCGTCGCCTTCGACAAAACTGGCACCCTGACCCAGGGCAAGCCGCAGGTCACCGCCGTGCTCTGTTTCGCCACCGCGTCGCAGGAGGAGCTGCTGGCGCTGGCGGCGGCGGTGGAACAGGGTTCGACCCATCCGCTGGCGACGGCGATCGTCGCGGCCGCCAGCGCACGTCAGCTGCCGCTGCCCGCCGCCACGCATCAGCTGACGCTGGCGGGCAGCGGCATCGCCGCGCGGATCGCGGGCGCACAGGTGGAACTGCTGTCGCCTGGACGCGCCGCCGCGCTGAATGCCGCGCAGCGCGCGCAGATTGCGCAGCAGGAAGAGCAGGGGCAAACGCTGGTGGCGATCCTGCGCGACGGCGAACCGATCGGGGCGCTGGCGCTGCGCGACAACCTGCGCGCCGACGCGCGTGACGCGCTGGCGGCGCTGAAGAAAATGGGCATTGAGAGCCTGATGCTCACCGGCGACAACCCGCGTGCGGCGGCCGCGATCGCCCGCGAACTCGATATCGAGTTTCGCGCCGGGCTGCTGCCTGCGGATAAGGTCGAAGCGGTGCGCGCGCTGGGCCAGCAGCGCCCGCTGGCGATGGTCGGCGACGGCATTAACGACGCGCCCGCGATGAAGGCGGCCACCATCGGCATCGCGATGGGCAGCGGCAGCGATATCGCGCTGGAGAGCGCCGACGCCGCGCTGACGCGCGACGCGTTGCCGTTGCTGCCGTCGCTGGTGGCGCTGGCGCGGCGCACGCGCGCCACGCTGCGGCAGAATATCGCCATCGCGCTCGGACTGAAGGCGCTGTTTCTGGTGACGACGCTGCTGGGCCTGACCGGCCTGTGGCTGGCGGTGGTCGCCGACTCTGGCGCCACCGCGCTGGTGACCGCTAACGCGCTGCGTCTGCTGCGCGCGCGGCGCACGTAAGGCGCGCGACGATCAGGCGCCGAGGCCTTTCTGGATCAGATAGTGATAAGGCAGGGTCTCGGTCTGCTGCGCCAGCAGGCGGTGTTCCATAAAGCGGCAGAAGCCGGGGATATCGCGCGTGGTGGCCGGATCGTCGGCGATAATCAGCAGCGTTTCCCCGTCCTGCATGGTGCGGACCGTTTTACGCACCATCATGACCGGCTCCGGGCAGCGCAGGCCCTGCGCATCCAGCTGATGGTCGGCATGGGAGAAGTTGTCGCTCATAAATCACTCGGTTCTAAACAGGGGGGCGCTCATTTTAGCGCGCCGTCCCGCAGACGCAAGACGAGAACGATTGCGTTAAAATTAACCATTGCGTAAATAGCACAACGCGGTAAGATGCCGCGGTTTTTACATACGGTACCGTCGCGCAGGCTCGGTTTGCGCGGCAATGGGTTCCCTCACCCCAATATGAAAAAGGTCCATTATGATCGCATTTTCTTCGCGTCAGCGCCTGCACGCGCTGGTCTGGCTGTCGCTGTTTCACCTGCTGGTGATTATCTCCAGTAACTATCTGGTGCAGCTGCCGGTCTCCGTGTTTGGCTTCAACACCACCTGGGGCGCGTTCAGCTTCCCGTTTATCTTTCTGGCGACCGATCTGACGGTGCGTATTTTTGGCGCTCCGCTGGCGCGTCGCATTATCCTCGCGGTGATGATCCCGGCGCTGTTTGTCTCCTATCTGGTCTCCAGCCTGTTTTATCAGGGCCAGTGGCAGGGCCTGGCGGCGCTGCAAAACGTTAACCTGTTCGTCGCGCGCATCGCCTGCGCCAGCTTTATGGCCTATGCGCTTGGACAGATCCTCGACGTTCACGTCTTTAACCGCCTGCGCCAGCTGCCACAGTGGTGGATCGCGCCCGGCTGCGCCATGTTCCTCGGCAATATCAGCGATACGCTCGCCTTCTTTTTTATCGCCTTTTATAAAAGCACCGATCCCTTTATGGCCACGCACTGGGTCGAGATCGCGCTGGTGGATTACAGCTTCAAGGTGCTGATCTGCCTGGTGTTCTTCCTGCCCGCCTACGGCGTGCTGCTCAATGCGATGCTGAAACGTCTGGCAGAGCGCTCGCAGAGGCCGCAGGTCAATTTCGGCTAACCGGAGATAGAGCATTTCGCCATCACCCGCTAAGATCTGCTGACAATCAGGCGGTTGATTTTGCCGCCTGATTCGAGTTGTATGAACGCCTTACTGGAATCAAATAAAGGGATTCAGATGCGAAACTTAGTGAAATATGCGGGTATTGGTTTGCTGGTGCTGGGCCTGGCGGCCTGCGATCAGAAGAAAGATGAGGCGACCGGCAGCAATGGCACCACCGCCAGCCAGTCGGCGCAGAACGTGACCCTGATGGACGGCAAGCTGAGCTTCTCGCTGCCGGCCGGCATGTCAGACAAGAGCGGCAAGCTGGGCAACCAGACCACCAATATGCACGTCTACGCCGATGAAACCGGCGCGCGCGCCGTGATCGTCATCGCCGGCGACGCCACCAGCGAAGGGCTGGATGTGCTGGCGCAGCGTCTGGAACAGCAGCAGCGCAACCGCGATCCGCAGCTGCAGGTGGTCTCTGACAAAGCGATTACCCTGAAAGATCAGCCGGCGCAGCGTCTGGACAGCGTGGTTTCCGCCAATAACCAGACCTCCTGGTCTTCGGTGATCCTGGCGAAGGTCGACGGCAAACTGCTGACGCTGCAGATTACGCTGCCGGGCGACAACCAGCAGCAGGCGCAGAGCGACGCGGACAGCATCGTTCAGAGCATTACGCTGAAATAAGGCGGTTTTAACAGACGGCTGAGAAGTTTAAGCGTGGGCGGCATGGCGCGAAGAGCAAAGCGTCCCGCGCCAGGGACAAAAATGTTGGGAACGTTTTTGAACAACGCAGCGCGTTGGCCCGTTTACGGGCGCATCTCAGGGAAGAGGTGCGTATCCGCGCGGGCCGAGCGAGCAGGGAAGCCTTGAGCGACTTTGCGATCGCGCCATGCCGCCCGCGCTAGCACCATGCCCCAAAAAAAACGGCGGGATATTCCCGCCGTTTTTTTATCTTTAACCGCGCGCGTCGCGCCAGTAGCCGATCAGCCGCAGATAGTTGCCCTTCACCTTCTCCACCAGCGCCGCATCATCCAGCTCGCCCTGCAGCCACTGACGCGACGGCTGGCCGAAAATAGTGCGTCCGACCGCAAAGCCTTTCACCCAGGGCGCCTGCGCCGCCGCGGCGAAACCCGCTTTCAGCTTCTCTTCCGGCGCGTCGAGCCCCAGCAGCAGAATGCCGCGACAGTGAGGATCCTGCTGCTCGATCAGGCTGCCGATCGCCTGCCAGCTCTCCGCCGACAGCGGCGGCAGCTTCCACCAGTCGGGCTGAATGCCCAGCTGATAGAAATGGCTCAGCATAGTCAGATAGTGGGCTTCGTCGCGATCGGGATTGCTCTCCGGCAGGATCACTTCCAGCAGCAGCTCGTGGCCGCTTTTGTTGCAGCCGCGCCAGACGTCCAGCACCAGCTCATCCTGCTCTTTGCGCATCTCGGCGCTGTCGTGCGGATGGTAAAACACCAAGCATTTCACGACGTGCTCGGCCGGCCAGTCAACCAGCTGCGAGCCGATATTGCCGTGCTCCAGACGCAGCGGACGCGAGCCGGGCAGCTCAATCGGCCGCCCAATCCACCACCCTTTGCCGGTGATGGCGTTGAGCGCTTTCTGTCCATAGGTGGTGTCGGCCAGAATACCGCTTTTGCTCTCCAGCCCGGCGTCGCGCGCCGCCTCTTCCGCCGCTTTCAGCAGCAGCACCTTCAGCGCCGGGATGTTGCTGTCGTCCACGCCCGCCTCGCGCGCCATGTCAGCCAGCTGCTTGCGATGGTCGAAGGCGAAAACATTTAGCTCCGGCCACGGCTGCTTGCGCGTGGTGACGCGATGCAGGTGATTAAGTCGCGCGTCGAGATCGGGACGCTTCACGTCATTATCGCGGCTGAGGAAATCATCCAGCTCCGCTTTGGTCGGCATCGCCGGCGCGCAGCCGTGACGCGACACCACCAGCGCGCCGCAGGCGTTGGCGTAGCGGCACGCCTGGGTCCAGCCTTCGTCGTTAAGCCAGCCGCGCAGCAGGCCGGACATAAAGGCGTCGCCCGCGCCGAGCACGTTCAACACCTCGACGCGCACGCCGCTGTGCAGCTGCGTCTGATCCCAGGAGTCAGGGATCTCACCTTCAAACACCACGCAGCCGAGCGGGCCGCGCTTGCATACCAGCGTCGCCTGCGTCGCCTGGCGCACGTTCTTCAGCGCTGCGAGCGTATCGGTGCTGCCGCCCGCGATATGAAACTCTTCCTCCGTGCCGACAATCAGGTCGAAGTAGTGCATCACCTCCTGCAGCTGGCGCGTTACCTGATCCGACTCGATAAAGCGCGTTTCGCCGTCGCCGAGTGAGGTCAGGCCCCATAGCACCGGGCGATAGTCGATATCCAGCGCGGTGCGCAGGCCGTTGCGCCTGGCGATATCCAGCGCTTTCAGCACCGCGGCTCGCGTCTGCGGATGCGACAGATGAGTGCCGGTCACGGCCACCGCGCGTGACGAGGTAATAAAGGCCTCGTCAATATCCTCCGGCACCAGCCCCATATCCGCGCAGTTCTCGCGGTAGAAGATCAGCGGAAAGGTCTCTTCATCCTTAATGCCCAGCATCACCAGCCCCGTCAGGCGCTGCTTATCGGTAATCAGTCCGTCGGTATTGCACCCTACGCGATTCAGCTCTTCGCGCAGAAAGCGACCGTTATGCTCATCGCCCACGCGCGCCAGCATCGCCGACTTCAGCCCCTGAATAGCGGTGCCGTAAGCGACGTTGCCGGAAGAGCCGCCGAGATATTTGGCAAAGGTGCTCATATCCTCCAGCCGCGCACCAATTTGCTGACCATAAAGGTCGACGGCGATGCGCCCAATACAAATCACATCAAGCCGCTTCTGTTGTGTAGTCATACCTGTGATTTCCTTCTGTGATAAGCGGACACGGCGGATAGAGCCGTTATCCCGGCGTGCGTCTGGGTTATTTCGCTTGCCAGACTGGCGATGTGGGGAGTATGAGGAATAAAAATTCCAAATACAATATGAAATGAAACATCCATCGCGATTTTGTGAACCAGGTAAAACTCTGCGCCGCCTCGACATTATGTCCGCTTAATCTCGCCCGTTTCGCCGTCAATCAGGGATGCCAGGCCGATCGCCGCCGCGCGTCGCCATTAACGGGAAGCCGCTGACGTGAAATGAAATTTTCCAGTTTTGCCCCGCTTCTCGTCTGCTGTTTCACTTCGCGCGGGCGAAGGCCCCCGCTAACACCCGTTTCACGGCTAAATTTGATCTCACTCGCAAAATGAAATGTTTCTTCTGTAATCGTATTTTATGAAAAATATATTTGTTTATAATCGCTTCACGTTTCAGTTACCTGCGGTCGCCTTGCGCGATACGCCACGTCGCTAACCTGCTATCAGGTTGCAGCATGTAAAGGAAAAGCCTATGACCACCATCAGAATGACCACCGCGCAGGCGCTGGTTAAGTTCCTTGATAATCAGTACCTTGACGTTGACGGCGTGGAAACGAAGTTTGTAAAAGGCCTCTTCGCCATCTTCGGTCACGGCAACGTGCTGGGGCTGGGGCAGGCGCTGGAGCAGGATAGCGGCGATCTGATTGTTTATCAGGGCCGCAATGAACAGGGCATGGCGCACGCCGCGATGGGCTTCGCCAAACAGTCGCTGCGTCGTCAGATCATTGCCTGCAGCTCGTCGGTCGGGCCGGGCGCCGCCAATATGATCACCGCCGCGGCCACCGCCACCGCCAACCGCATTCCTTTACTGCTGCTGCCGGGCGACGTCTTCGCGACGCGTCAGCCCGATCCGGTGCTGCAGCAGATTGAGCAGAGCCACGATCTCAGCATCAGCACCAACGACGCCTTTCGCGCCGTCAGCAAATACTGGGATCGCGTCAGCCGTCCCGAACAGCTGATGACCGCCTGCATCAACGCCATGCGCGTGCTGACCGATCCCGCCGAAACCGGCGCGGTGACGATTGCGCTGCCGCAGGACGTGCAGGGCGAGGCCTGGGACTTCCCGGACTACTTCTTTCAGAAACGCGTGCACCGCCTCGATCGCCGCCTGCCGACCGCCGCGCAGCTTCACGACGCGCTGGCGCTGATCGGCCGCAAGCGCAAGCCGATGATCGTGCTGGGCGGCGGCGTGAAATATTCCGAGGCGGGCGAAGCGCTGCGCCAGTTCGCCGAGCGCTACCAGATCCCCTTCGCCGAAACCCAGGCGGGCAAAGGCACCATCGTCTCCGATCATCCGCTTAACGTCGGCGGCGTGGGCGAGACCGGCTGTCTGGCCGCCAACCTGCTGGCGAAAGAGGCGGATCTGGTGATTGGCATCGGCACGCGCTACACCGACTTCACCACCGCGTCGAAATGGATTTTCCAGCATCCTGACGTCAGCTTCCTTAACGTCAACGTCAGCAATTTCGACAGCTACAAGCTCGACGGCGTGCAGCTGCTGGCCGACGCGCGTGAAGCGCTCGTTGCTCTCGATGCAGGGCTGGCGGACCAACGCTACAGCAACGACTGGGGCAGCCAGATTGAGCAGGCGCAGAGCAAGCTGCTGAAAGAGACGCAGCGCGTCTATCAGGTGGAATACAGCGGCGACGGTTTTATTCCGGAAATCGCCGACCATATCGACCGCGACGCGGTGTTCGCCGAATTCAATCGTCTGACGCAGTCGGTGCTCACCCAGAGCCGCGTGCTTGGCACGCTAAACGAACAGCTCCCAAAGGATGCGGTGATTGTGGCGGCGGCGGGCAGCCTGCCGGGCGATCTGCAGCGCGTCTGGCGCACCCGCGACTACAACGCGTACCATGTTGAGTACGGCTACTCCTGCATGGGCTACGAGGTGAACGCCGCGCTGGGCGCGAAGCTGGCGCAGCCGCATCGCGAGGTCTACGCGCTGCTGGGCGACGGCTCATTTATGATGCTGCACTCCGAGCTGGTCACCTCGATTCAGGAGCGCGCCAAGATCAACGTGGTGCTGTTCGACAATATGACCAACGGCTGCATCAACAACCTGCAGATGGAGCACGGCATGGACAGTTTCAGCACCGAGTTCCGCTTCCGCAACCCGGAAGGCGGCAAGCTCGACGGCGGCTTCGTGCCGGTGGATTTCGCCGCCATCGCGGCGGGATACGGCTGCAAAACCTGGCGCGTGACAACGCTGGAGCAGCTGCAGACTGCGCTGGAAGAGGCGCGCCAGTCGCCAGTCTCTACGCTTATCGACATCAAAGTGCTGCCGAAAACCATGGTGCACAAATATTTCAGCTGGTGGCACGTCGGCGTCGCGCAGGCTTCAGAGTCAGAACGCACCCAGGCGGTTGCGGAGAAGCTGAACGCCCATCTCGACCAGGCGCGCAAATACTGATTTCCGGCCGGGTGAGCCCGGCCCTTTCTTCCTCGATACGAACCCTACAGGTGTAATTATGACTTTGAAACTTGGCGTTATCGGTGCCGGCGCGATCGGCCAGGAACATATTCGTCGCTGCAACAATGTCCTGCAGGGGGCAAAAGTGGTGGCGGTGTCAGATATCAACGTGGATGGCGCGCGCGCCGCGCTGCAGCGTCTCAATATCGAGGCGGAGGTCTACGCCGACGGCTATCAGGTGATCCAGTCGCCGGAGGTGGACGCGATTCTGGTGACCTCCTGGGATCCGACCCATGAAGAGTTTACGCTGGCGGCCATCGCCGCGGGCAAGCCGGTGTTCTGCGAAAAGCCGCTGGCGATGAGCGCGGAAGGCTGCCGTCGCGTGGTGGACGCCGAGGTTAAACACGGCAAGCGTCTGGTGCAGGTCGGCTTTATGCGTCCTTACGACGCGGGCTATCGCGCGCTGAAGAAAGTGATTACCGAGGGCGGCATCGGCGAGCCGCTGATGCTGCACTGCGCGCACCGCAACCCCAGCGTGCCGGAGAGCTACACTACCGATATGGCGATCACCAACACGCTGATCCATGAGCTGGACGTGCTGCGCTGGCTGACCAACGACGACTATAAAAGCGTGCAGGTGGTTTTCCCGCGCGTCACCTCGAAATCGCACGCGCGCCTGAAAGATCCGCAAATCGTGCTGTTCGAAACGCAGAAAGGAGTACGCATTGACGTCGAGATTTTCGTTAACTGCGCCTACGGCTACGACATCCAGTGCGAAGTGGTCGGTGAAACCGGCATCGCTAAGCTGCCGGAACCTGCCTCGGTGCAGCTGCGCCGCGACGCCAAACTCTCCACCACCATTCTGACCGACTGGAAAGATCGTTTTATCGAGGCGTATGACGTTGAGCTGCAGGCCTTTATCAACGACGTGAAGGCGGGTGAACTCACCGGCCCGTCCGCCTGGGACGGCTTCGCCGCCTCGGTGGCCGCCGACGCCTGCCTGAAAGCGCAGCAGAGCGGCGCTATCGAGCCGGTTGAAATGCCGCCGCGCCCCGCCTTTTACGACAAGCACTAAGCCTTTCCCTTTCCTTGCGGGCGGCCGCCGCCGCCCCGATCCCTCGGGACGACACAGATGAACAAAGAGAATGTAAAACTGGCCATCGCGCCAATTGGCTGGACCAACGACGACATGCCGGAGCTGGGCAAAGAGAACACCTTTCAGCAGACGGTGAGCGAGATGGCGCTGGCGGGCTTTACCGGCAGCGAAGTCGGCAGCAAATACCCGCGCGATCCGGCGATCCTCAAGCCGATGCTCGATATTCGCGGCATTGAGATCTGCAACGCCTGGTTCAGCACCTTCTTCGCCAACGGCGAGAAGGCGAAAACCATCGACGAGTTCGTCAACCATATGAATTTTCTGCATGCGATGGGCGCGCGCGTCATCGGCTGCTCTGAGCAGAGTAAAAGCATTCAGGGCACGACGCTGCCGGTGCTGGAGCAAAAGCCGATCTTCAGCGACGAAGAGTGGCGGCTGACGGCCGAAGGCTATAACGAGCTGGCGGAGATCGCCGCCGCCAAAGGGATGCGCGTCACGCTGCATCATCATATGGGCACCGGCGTTCAGACCGTAGAAGAGATCGACCGCTTTATGGCGCTGACCAATGACAACGTCGGCCTGCTCTATGACACCGGCCATATCTACTACTCCGAAGGCTCGCAGCAGGCGATGCTCGACGTGCTGCAGAAATACCTGCCGCGCATTTTCCACGTTCATCTGAAAGATGTGCGCGACGAGATTGTCGCAGAGGTGCGTCATAATCATCTGTGCTTCCTCGACGGCGTGAAAAAAGGCACCTTCACCGTGCCGGGCGACGGCGTCATCGATTTTAGGCCGGTGTTTAAGATTCTGGATGACTACGGCTATAAAGGCTGGATGGTGGTGGAAGCGGAACAAGATCCGGCGCTGGCCAACCCGTTCGAATATGCGGTGAAGGCACGTAAATACATTCGCGAACACGCCGGGCTGTAAAGGCGCCTGCGGCGCAATCCTGTTTATCCTGCCTGAGCGCAGGATAAGCAGATCCACTTTATCTTCTACTTTTCTCCGCTGTTTCGCCCCCATTCCCTGCATTATGTGAGGCAATTCATAAACCGATGAAATAAACCCCGCTGTGAGCGCAAACAAATGAAATTTTCCATCCATCTGGTACTATAGCGCTCATTATCCAGCCATATTTCTTTTTTAACGGGCCGAAGTAATGACCAATAACCCTACCCAACTCTCCCTGTTACAGGATGATATTCGTCGCCGCTACGAAACGCTGAGCAAGCGCCTGAAGCAGGTGGCTCGTTATATTCTTGATAACAGTAACAGCATCGCCTTCGACACCGTGGCCTCTATCGCCGCGCAGGCGGATGTGCCACCCTCAACCCTCATTCGCTTCGCTAACGCCTTCGGCTTTAGCGGTTTCAACGAAATGAAACAGGTTTTCCGTCAGCACCTGATGGAAGAGACGGTTAACTACACCGAGCGCGCGCGTCTGTTTCGCCAGACCGCCACCGACGATGCCGCCACCTCGCCGGAAAGCCCGATGGAGATCCTCAACGTCTTCACCATGGTCAACAGCCAGGCGCTGCAGCAGCTGGCGATGCAGGTCAATCCCGACCAGCTGAATAAAGCCGTGCAGCTGCTGAACGACGCCGAAAACATCTATGTTATCGGCCTGCGCCGCTCATTTAGCGTCGCCTCCTATCTGGTTTACGCGCTGCGCCACCTGGAGCGCCGCGCGTTCCTGATCGACGGGCTGGGTGGCATGTTTACCGAGCAGCTCAGCCTGGTGAACCCGAAGGATGTAGTGATCGCCATCAGCTACTCGCCCTACGCGCGCGAAGCGGTGGAGCTGGTGGAGATGGGAGCGAAGCGCGGCGCGCATCAGATCGCTATTACCGACAGCCAGGTGAGCCCGCTGGCCGCCTTCAGCGACGTCTGCTTTGTGGTGCGTGAAGCACAGGTGGATGGATTCCGCTCGCAGGTCGCCTCGCTCTGTCTGGCGCAGACGCTGGCGGTGTCGCTAGCGTTGAATAACGCCAGCGCTTAAACCCAGCCTGTCGTTGTGAAAAGGGCAACCCAGAGGTTGCCCTTTTTTATTGCTGAATTCGGTCTCGCCTAGCCGCGCGGATAGTTATCGCTGTTGACCCAGGCGTGATCTTTCTCCCAGGTGAATTTCCACAGCCTCACCGGGCCAGCCATGACGTTCAGGTAGTAGTTGTTGTAACCGGCAAGGGTGGCCACTGGATGGTAGCCGCGCGGCACGGTCACCACGTCGCGGTTGTAGGGCGCCATACATTCGTCGAGCGAGCGGTCGTCGGTGTAGACGCGCTGCATGGCGAAGCCCTGCTCCGGATCGAAACGGTGATAGTAGGTCTCTTCCAGATAGGTTTCGTTTTCGCTGTTTTCCTGGTCGTGCTTATGGCTCGGGTAGGAGCTGGTGTCGCCCTCGTTGGTGTAGACCTCGACCACCAGCAGGCTGTCGGCCGGTTTATCGTCCGGCAGAATGTTATGCACCAGTCGCTGGTTGCGCCCTTTGCCGCGATGCTCGACGCCGACGTCCGCGGGTGCGATCAGGCGCGCCGGCAGATTACCCTGGCCTGGCGCGTTGCACACCGCCAGCTCCAGATCGCTGTCGGCGACGATCTCAACTTCGTCATCGTGCGGCACATAGACGGAGTAAGGCGGCACGCGCTCAAACGGCGACATGCGCTTGCCGATGCCGGGAAATTCCGCGTGGCGCGTTTTCACCGAGGCCAGCCCCGCGACCAGCACCAGGCATAGCTCTTTATCGCCGCTGCTCAGCCGCAACGTGTCACCCTTTTTCAGCAGATAGGCGTCAAAGCCGACATAGCGCCAGCCCGCGCTTTCCGGCGTAACGTGCTGGATACGGCCGCTGGCGTCCGGCTGCTGCGCTTTTGCAAGAAAAGACATCCCCACTCTCCTTTTAGCCTGAAAATAAAAGGCTACAGGCGCGTCGCCGCTGGCCTGTAGCTGTTATCACTCGCGCGCGCCCTTAGCTCAGGGTCGGCATGCTGAATTCTGATACCGTCTGCTGGCCGCTCGGCCAGCGCGCCGTGGCGGTTTTCATGCGGGTATAGAAGCGAACGCCGTCCGGGCCGTGCACGTTGAGCGCGCCGAACACCGAGCGCTTCCAGCCGCCGAAGCTGTGGAACGCCATCGGCACCGGCACCGGCACGTTGACGCCGACCATGCCCGCTTCCACATCCTGCACGAACTCGCGCGCAGTATTGCCGTTGCTGGTGAAAATGGCGCTGCCGTTGCCGAACTCATGGCTGTTCACCAGCTGGAGCGCGCTGGCGTAGTCCGGGGCGCGCATAATGCTCAGCACCGGTCCGAAGATCTCTTCACGCCAGATGGTCATCTCCGGCGTCACGTTGTCGAACAGCGTGCCGCCGACGTAGTAACCTTCCGCATGGCCCGGCACCTGGAAGTTGCGGCCGTCGACCACCAGCTTCGCGCCCTCCTGCTCGCCCTTGTCGATATAGCCCAGCACCTTTTTCTGGTGCGCGGCGGAGACCACCGGGCCCATCTCATTCTCTTCCGCGCCTTTATTGATACCAGGGCCAACGCGCAGCGCGTTGATTAACGGTGTCAGACGGGCAATCAGCTTGTCGGCGGTGTCGTCGCCGACCGCCACCACCACCGGCAGCGCCATGCAGCGCTCGCCAGCGGAACCGAAGGCGCCGCCCATAATGGCGTTGACCGTGGCGTCGAGATCGGCGTCCGGCATCACGATGGCGTGGTTTTTCGCCGCGCCAAACGCCTGCACCCGTTTGCCGTGGGCGCTGGCGGTTTTGTAAATATGCTCGGCGACGCCGGAAGAGCCGACGAAGCTCACCGCGGCGATGCGCGGATCTTTATAGAGCTGCTCGGCGTCTTCGTTAGAGGAGTGCACCACGTTAAACACGCCGTCCGGCAGGCCCGCCTCTTTCAGCAGCTCCGCCATACGCACCGCCGCCGAAGGATCGAGCGCGGGCGGCTTCAGCACGAAGGTGTTGCCGCAGGCGAGCGCGATAGGGAACATCCACAGCGGCACCATCGCCGGAAAGTTAAACGGCGTAATGCCCGCCACTACGCCGACCGGCTGCATCAGCGAGTAGCTGTCGACGCCGGTGCCGACGTTGGCCGAGTATTCGCCTTTGATCAGGTGCGGAATGCCGCAGGCGAACTCCACCACTTCCAGCCCGCGCGTCAGCTCGCCCTGCGCGTCCGACCACACCTTGCCGTGCTCAGACACAATCAGCTCGGCCAGCTCGTCGCGATGCTGCTCCATCAGCGTCTTGAAGTTAAACAGGACGCGGGCGCGGCGCAGCGGTGAAGTTTTCGACCAGGCAGGAAATGCCTCATGCGCCACCTTGATCGCTTCCGCTACTTCCGCGCCGGTGCTCTGCGTCAGCTCGCGCACCACTTTGCCGGTTGCCGGGTCATAAACAGGGATGGTTTCGTTACTGGCGCTGTGAGTGATCTGACCGCCAATGAAGTTTCCTGTGATGTTCATTTTATAGCCTCTTAAGATGTGTGAGTTCCCTGCAGAACCTAAGCGTGACGCCACGCCGTCTGACCAGGCAAAACCAAAAGCGTGCTATGAAGCTATTACAGTGAAATAAATTTTTCAAATAAAAGTTTTTGAAAAATTCCCTTTTAGCGGCGTGGATCGCATTTTTCTCGCTCAGGCGAAAAACCGCGCGCTGACTGGCGGCAGCACCCCTCTTTCACAGCCTTTTGCAGCTGCTTTCTCGCCACAGAAACGCGCTGAGCGAGGCGCTGTCGGTGTGAAAAATGAAATTATTGAGAGGCAGATCTCAACCTTTAAATTCCACATTTCACTATTTATGAAATAAATGTTTTCTTTAGCTCCAGCTTACTCTCTCTTCCTCTTGCACGTTACAGGAGCCGCAGCATGGCCATCGATCCAACCCGCTTTTGTATTAACCGTAAAATCGCGCCGACGCTCTCTTTAGAGGCGTTTTTCCAGCTAGTTCACCGGCTGGGCCTGCGCAAAGTCGAGCTGCGCAACGACATGCCGAGCGGCAAGGTGTGCGATGATCTGACCTATGAAGAGACGCGCGCCCTGATGGCGAAATATGAGATCGAGGTGGTCACCATCAACGCGCTCTATCCGTTTAATCGCGTAGACGAAGCGCTGCTGGCGAAAACCGACGCCCTGCTGCAGGACGCGCAGGCCATCGGCGCGCAGGCGCTGGTGATGTGTCCGCTAAACGAAGGGGTCGATATCGCGCCGGAAAAAACGCTGGCGGCGCTCGCCGCGCTGGCGCCGCGCTTTGCGCAGCATGGCGTGCAGGGGCTGGTGGAGCCGCTAGGCTTCCCGGTCAGCTCGCTGCGTTCAGCGGTGCAGGCGCAGCAGCTAATCCGCGACGCGCAGGCGCCCTTTAAGCTGGTAATCGACACCTTCCATCATCATCTGTATGAAAATGCTGAGCAGGAGTTTCCGGCGGAGATTGACGTTGAGATGATTGGCCTGGTGCATCTTTCCGGCGTGGAAGACCGGCGCGCCACCGCCGAACTCACCGATGAAGAGCGCATTATGCTGAGCGACCGGGACGTGCTAAACAGCGTGGCGCAGGTGAAGCGGCTGGAGATGCTCGGCTACAAAGGCGTCTACGCCTTCGAGCCTTTCTCTTCGGAGCTGAACAGCTGGACGCCGGCGGAGATTGAGCGCCAGATCCGCCACAGTATCGACCTGCTGCAGGCCTGACATCTGCGCGGCGGGCCATTTGCTCGCCGCGTCGCCCTACCCTTATCTGTGTCTTGCGACACGTTTTTTGGCCTCGGTCGGAGGCCGCTTTTTTAGCTCTCTTTCGCTTCTGCCGACGCCTCTGGCCAGCGCCGCGCCAGCCGCAGCGTGCAGAACAGTCCCAGACAGACCAGCAGCGCCGTCAGCAGATAGACCAGCGGTACGCCGGCGAAGCTCATGATAAACCCCGCAACCGGGCCGGTGATCCCCAGCGCGAGATCCATGAAGGCAGTATAGGTCGCCAGCGCGCTGCCCTGATTCGCCTGCGGCACCGCTTTTACCGCCACCACGCCCAGCGCCGGGAAAACCAGCGAGAAGCCCGCGCCAGTCAACAGCGCGCCGGTTTTCGCCATCCAGGGTTCGAACGCACCCGCCACCAGAAACAAACCGATCGCCTCTACCGCCAGACAGGCGCTGGCGACGCGCAGCCCGCCAAAGCGGTTAATGGCGTTGGGAAACAGCAGGCGGGTGCCGACAAAGGCGGCGCTGAACAGCGTCAGCGCGAAGGCGGCGCCGTCCCAGCCTTTCGCCTGATAAAACAGGGTAATAAAGGTGGCAATCACGCCGAACCCGGCCGAGCCCATCGCCAGGATCAGGCCAAAGCCGTAGATCTTGCCGAGCACGTCGCGAAACGGCAGCGGCCGCGCGCGGCTGCCCTTAACCGCCGGACGCGGCAGCGCCAGCGCCATCGCCAGCGCGCAGATGGCGATAATCACCAGCGAGAGCAGCAGCAGGCCGCCCTGGCGGTAGACGATCACCCCGAGTGGCGCGCCCAGTGCCATCGCGCCGTAGGTGCAGATGCCGTTCCACGAGATGACGCGGCCGATATGCAGCGATCCGACGCGCGCCACGCCCCACAGCGAGGTGCCGGTGCCGGTAAAACTCTGGCCGATGCCGAGAATAACGCGCCCGACGCAGAGCAACGCCAGGCTGGTGAGCGGCGAGGCCGCCAGCCAGGCCGCCAGCAGATAGCAGAGCCCGCTCAACAGCACGCCCGCCAGCCCGAGCACCACCACGCGCTTCGGCCCCCAGATATCGGCGTAGCGTCCGGCGTGCGGTCGGCTCAGCAGCGTTGCCAGATACTGCAGGCTGATCACCACGCCCGCCCAGAAGGCGCTGTAGCCCAGCTGGTCATGCACCATCCCGGGCAGCACCGCCAGCTGCAGGCCGATGGTGAGGTAGCTGGCGAAGTTGTAGATCACGATAGAGATAATCAGAAGCGTTAATCCGACGCCCTTAGGAACAGGTGGCGCTGCGGGTTGATCTGCCATGACAAATTGCGCTCGTGGTTGACTGAGTTTTTATATGCAGGAAGCTTCACTATACGCTTTTTCACTGCGGGCGCATCTGTCGGAGCGGCCGGGGTTAACTTTTCTGAATATCGTTACGCTTTTACAGGCATATCAGACGTTTAATTCCCCATCAGCTACACTACTCTCTGCGGTCTGGCTTTTCTGGAGAGGGAATGAGCGAACTACAGCAGGAAAAAATAGGACAGAGCATTCTGATAAAGCTGGCGATGCTGGTGATTATTCTCGCCGGCATCCGCGCCGCGTCCGATATTATGGTGCCCTTCTTACTGGCGGCCTTTTTTGCCATCGTGCTTAACCCGATCGTCACCTTTCTGATGCGGCGCGGCTGGCGGCGCGGGCTGGCGATTACCGTGGTGATTACGGTGATATTTATCGTGATTTTGCTGCTAGTGGCGGTGTTGGCCAGTTCGGTAAGCGAATTCTCCGATCTCTACCCGCAGCTGCGCGCCACAATGGAACGCAAGATGGCCGTGGTGCAGCACCTGGCGTCGGGCATCGGCATTCACGTTTCCACGACGACACTGGTGCAGCGCTTCGATCCCAATATGCTGATGTCGTTTGCCACCGTGGCGCTGACGCAGTTCTCCGGCATGATGAGCAATTTCGTGCTGCTGATCCTGACGGTGGTGTTTATGCTGTTTGAAGTGCACCACCTGCCCTACAAAATGCGCAACGCCCTGACCAACCCGCAGATCCGCATCGCCGGGCTGCACCGGGCGCTGAAAGGCGTGACGCACTATCTGGCGTTGAAGACCCTGATTAGCCTGATTACCGGCGTGGCGGTCTGGGGCTCGCTGTTTCTGCTCGACATTAAGTTCGCGCTGCTGTGGGGCGTGGTGGCGTTTATGCTCAACTACATTCCCAATATCGGCCCAATTATCGCCGGCATTCCGCCGGTGCTGCAGGCGCTGCTGCTTAACACTCCCTATGACGCGATGCTGGTGGCGGCGCTGTTTATCGCCATTCATATGGTGTTTGGCAATATGCTGGAGCCGCGCGTGATGGGGCGCGGCTTAGGGCTGTCGACGCTGGTGGTGTTTCTGTCGCTGATCTTCTGGGGCTGGCTGCTGGGGCCGGTGGGCATGCTGCTCTCGGTGCCGCTGACCAGCATCACCAAAATCCTGATGGAAACCACACCGGGCGGCAGCCGCCTGGCGATTATGCTCGGCGCAGGCCGGCCCAGACGCCAGAAAATCTAGCCCAGCAGCCGCTGCTGCACCTGCGTCAGATGGGCCTCCATCACGGCGCGCGCGGCGGCGGCGTCTCCTGCGCAGATGGCGGCGGCAATCTGCTGATGGTCGCGGTTCATCTCGCCGGTAAAGGTGTTATCGGCGAAGTGGCGCTCCAGCCGCCGGAAGTGGGCGCTGTCGCGCTTGTTCCACAGATACTCCATCATGTCGCGCAGCACCTCGTTGCCGCTCATCTCGCTGATCAGCAGGTGAAAGCGTTTATCCTGATCGAGAAAGGCCGCGTCGTTGGCGTCGTAGCGCAGCAGCCGGTCGGTCAGCGCGCGCAGCTGGTCGCGCTGCGCCGGCGTGCCGTGCTGCGCGGCGCGCTCTGCCAGCATGCCTTCAAACGCCAGACGCGCCTGCAACAGATCCTCCAGCCCAAAATCCGCCTCCGCCTCCGCCACGGGCGCGGCGCTCTGCGGCAGCGGCTGCATCACAAAGACGCCGTTGCCGGTGCGGATATCGACCCAGCCGGTCATCTCCAGCGCGATCAGCGCCTCGCGCACCGAGGAGCGGCTGACGCCCAGCAGCTTCGCCAGCTCGCGCTCCGGCGGCAGCGCCGCGCCTGGGGCGAACTCGCCGCGTTGAATACTTTCCCTAATCGCGTTGGCGATCTGGCGATAAAGACGTTCCGTTTTCAGCACGGGCAGCGCCATATGTTTTCTCCTGTCAGCAGCGGTGCAGCGTAGCACAGGCCGTGTCGCCTTTCCGATCCGCGTAATTCGCTATGCTGCGATCGCGATCACGGCCTTTCGCGTCAGGCTAGCATACTCTTGGCCCAGCGGCCTGACCACTGGGCCAAATTCTGCGGCTAAGGAGTAAAAATGGAACATACATGGCGCTGGTATGGCCCCAACGATCCGGTTTCGTTAGACGATGCGCGCCAGGCGGGCGCCACCGGCATCGTGACCGCGTTGCACCATATTCCCAACGGCGAGGTGTGGCCGGTGGAAGAGATTAAGGCGCGTCAGGCGCTGCTGGCGGAAAAAGATCTGGTCTGGTCGGTGGTGGAGAGCATTCCGGTGCATGAGGCGATCAAGACGCAGCGCGGCGACTATCAGCGCTATATCGCCAGTTATCAGCAGTCGATTCGCAATCTGGCGGCCTGCGGCGTAGAGACCGTGTGCTACAACTTTATGCCGGTGCTCGACTGGACGCGCACCGATCTCGCCTGGACGCTGCCGGACGGCGCCAAAGCGCTGCGCTTCGACGCCGACGCTTTTGCCGCCTTCGAACTGCATATTTTGCAGCGTCCCGGCGCGCAGCACGATTATTCCGCGGCGGAGCAAGAGGCGGCCGCGCGCTGCTTTGCCGCGATGAGCGACGATGATAAGGCGCTGTTAACGCGCAATATTATTGCCGGCCTGCCGGGCGCAGAAGAGGGTTACACGCTGGATCAGTTCCGCGCCCAGCTGGCGCAGTATGACGGCATCGACAAAGCGACGCTGCGCGAACATATGGCGACCTTTCTGCGCGCCATCGTACCGGTTGCCGAAGAGGTCGGCATTAAGCTGGCGGTGCACCCGGACGATCCGCCGCGCCCGATCCTCGGCCTGCCGCGCATTATCTCCACCGAAGAGGATATGCAGTGGCTGAAAGAGACGGTGGATAGCCTGCACAATGGCTTCTGTTTCTGCACCGGATCCTACGGCGTGCGCGCCGACAATAACCTGACGCAGATGGCGGCGCGCTTCGCGGACCGCATCAACTTTATTCACCTGCGCGCCACGCAGCGCGAAGCCAACCCCAACAGCTTCCATGAGGCGGCGCATCTGGCGGGCGATGTCGATATGGTCGGCGTAATCCGGGTGATTCTGGCGGAGGAGCAGCGCCGGCGGCGCGCGGGCGAGAAAGCGGCGATCCCGATGCGTCCCGATCACGGCCACCAGATGCTCGACGACCTGCACAAGCGCACCAACCCAGGCTATTCGGCGATTGGCCGTTTGAAAGGGCTGGCGGAGCTGCGCGGCGTCGAGCTGGCGCTGCGCCAGACGCTGTTCAGCGATTAACGCGGCAAAATCGGGCACAGGCTAAACGCTGTGCCCGGCTACTGCGGAAACAGGCTCTGGTCGGTAATCGCCGCCACATCCACCTTATTCGGCAGAATTTTTAGCTCGCTGAAGAGATCCGACACCTTCTGCACCTTTGCGATATCCTCAGCCGTCACGGCGCGGATGCCGTGCGAAATGCGCGCGGTAATCTTCTGCGCATCGGCGGGCGGCAGACGCGTCAGCTGCGCATACACCTGGTTATATTCCGCCTGATGAGTCAGCGCCCAGGCGCGCGCTTGCGCCAGCCGCTGGGCGAAATCGGCGATCGCCGCGCGCTTGCCGGGATCGGCCAGCGACTGCTGGGTCGCGGTGACGAACGACAGCGCGGTGGTTAAGCCTTTGCCGTCGCGCAGCAGCCGCGCGCCGTGCTGTTCGGCGATGCCGAGATAGGGGTCGAAGGTCGCCCAGGCGCCAATCTGCCCCGAGTTAAAGGCGGCGCTGGCGTCGGTCGGCAGCACAAAGCGCACCGGCACACTGTCGCGCGGCACCTTCGCCTCCTCCAGCGCCTCATAGAGCAGATGCTGCGAGATGCTGCCACGCGCCGACGATACCACCACCTCTTTACCCGCCAGATCCTTCACGCTGTGCACCGGCGAATCCGCCGGCACCACCAGCCCGTTGGATCCGGCGTCGCCGACGTTGGTGGCGATGATTTTCAGCGGCACGCCGCCGGAGGCCGCCATCAGCACCGGCAGATCGCCCGCGTAAGAGGTATCGACCGCGCCGGCGCGCTGCGCTTCAAACAGCGGCGCGGCGCCCTGAAAATTGGCCCAGCGATAGTGATAAGGCGCATCCTTCAGCACGCCGGACGCCTCCACCAGCGAGCGCAGGTTGCGCGCCTGGTCGCCCAGCACCAGCGTGACCTCGCTGAGATCGGGCGCGGCCTGCGCCATCGCGCTGGCGCTCAGCAGCAGCGCCGCGGCAAAAACCTTAAGCTTCTTCATCCCGCCTCCTTACAGCGCGTTGCGGTTGAGCTGACGAATATAGGCGTCCCAGTGCAGCTGATACTTCCTGGTGCGGATGCTGTTGTCGAACGCCTGCGCCGCCTTCTCCGCCACCGCGTCCGGCAGAATAATCAGCTCGGCGCCGCCCGACTGCGCGGCCAGCTGCGCCTGACAGGCGCGCTCAAGGTAGTAAAGGTTATAAAACGCCTCTTCAATGCTGCCGCCCGCGGTCAGCAGGCCGTGATTGCGCAGGATCAGCGCGTTAAGCGCGCCGAGATCGGCCACGATGCGCTGCTGTTCGTCGAGATCGAGCGCGATGCCCTCATAGTCGTGATAGGCGAGGCGGTTATGAAAGCGCGTGCTGTGCTGTGAGGTCATCAGCAGCCCCTTTTTTTGCGCCGACACGCCGATGCCCGCCGCCGTGTGGGTATGCATCACCGCGTGCGCGTCCGGCCGGGCGCGGTGAATGGCGCTGTGGATGACGAAGCCCGCCGGGTTGATCCCCAGCCCGGTGGGATCGTCAATGATATTGCCGTCGATATCAATTTTGACCAGGGTTTCCGGCTGGATCTCGTCGAAGGTCTGGCCGTAGGCGTTAATCAGGAAGTGCGGTGCATCGCCCGGCACGCGCAGCGAAAAGTGGGTGTAGATATGATCGGTCCAGCGCAGCTTCGCCGCCAGATGGTAGGCCTGCGCCAGCCTGACGCGCGCCTGCCACTCCGCGTCGGAGATGCGCTGCTGCAGGGAGGAGGATGCCAGGGTTGCGGTACTCATATACGCCTCTTTTTTATGCTATTCAGTGTGGCGTCACTGTTACACAGCGTTTTCGCCGCAGGGAAATGCCAAAAGCGGAAAAACAAAGTCAATAATTGCAAAGCGCGGTCGATACTTGATCTGCATCACCTGCTTGCCTCAGCAAAACGCTACCCTGCACGGCCTGAGGGCGTGCTATGCTGCGCTGACTGAATTTGCACCTCCTCACAGACGCATTCACATTCAGAGGAATTCGCGGTGCCGCCGTTAAAACGAAAACGCGACTACGCCAGAATAATCATTATTTTGTCCGGGGTGCTGCCCCTGCTGCTCGGCATCCTGTTTACCGCCATTGACGCGCGCCACACCGTCGAGCAACAGCAAGTCAGCGCCGCGAATACGCTGCTTTCGCAGGCGGAAAAAATGAGCGACAGCGCCTGGGATATGATCACCTGGCTGCGCCGCTTTCACTATCGGCCCTGCAGCCAGTTTGAAGATGAGCTGCAGCGCGCGGGCAACCTCAACGCCTATTTTCGCGCTATCGGCAAGCTGGAAGGGGAGAAAGTCACCTGCTCCTCGGCCTACGGCACCAATCCCGGCACCTTAACCGACATGATGCGGCGCGCGCCGCCGATAACCGGCAAAGCCTGGTGGAGTCTGTCGCTGGCGGGCACGGCCGGCGTGCCGGATCGTCCCGCGGTGATTTTCGTGCGGCAGCTGGCGGATGACGAGGGGTTCTGGGCCATTATCGACGGCCAGTATCTGATGGACTTTATGAGCGCCATCGGCGAGTCGCGCGGCTACCGGCTTAGCATGCGTTTCGATAACGGCGCGCCGATTACCGTGGGAGAGGCGCCCCCGCCCCGCTCCAGCCTGTTTAGCGCCCAGATTTATCAGGCGCAGTCGAGCCGCTATCCCATCAGCGTCACCATCGAAACGCCCGGCGCAGAGCTGATGCGCGCCTGGCGGCAGGTAACCTTTATTTTCCTGCCGATGACGGCAATTCTCTCTATTCTGCTGATGGTGCTGACGGCCAACTGGCTGCAGCGCCGCATCTCCTGGCGCGACGAGATCCGCCGCGCTATTCATGCGCGCCAGTTCTCGGTGCACTACCAGCCGGTTTACAACAACCGCACCCAGAGCTGCACCGGCGCGGAAGCGCTGCTGCGCTGGACGCTGCCGAGCGGCGACAGCATCCGGCCCGATATCTTTATCAGCGCCGCCGAGGCGGAAGGGATGATTGTGCCGCTGACGCGCCATCTGCTCGACCTGATCGCCGAGGATGTGCAGCAGTGGCAGGTGGAGCCGGGCTTTCATATCGGCATTAACGTCGCCGCCGATCATCTGCAGCACCCGGCCTTTGTCGACGATATGCTGAAGTTTGCCGACAAAATCAAACAGACTCCGCTGCTGATCACCCTGGAGCTGACCGAGCGCAGCCTGATCAAAGATGGCGAGGATGTGGCGCGAAAACTCGATCGCCTGCGCGCCGACGGGATGAAGGTGGCGATCGACGATTTTGGCACCGGCCACTGCTCGCTCAGCTACCTGCAAACCTTTGCGCTCGACTACCTGAAAATCGATCGCGGCTTTATCAACGCCATTGAGTCGCTGTCGGGCGAAACCCCGGTGCTGGACGCGATTATCAACCTCAGCCATAAGCTGCAGCTGGAGGTACTGGGCGAAGGGGTAGAGACCGCGCTGCAGTATTGCTATCTGCGCCAGCGCGGCGTCACCTTTATTCAGGGCTACTATTATGCTCATCCCATGGATAACGACGCGCTGATCGCCTGGCTCGCAGAGCATGAACAACAGCCGATGCGTATAGAGGATTCTGACGATGCTCAACTGCACCCTTCTTGACGACTACCAAAACGTGGCGCTGTCGCTGGCGGACTGGGCGTCGCTGTACCCCGCCGTTCAGACCCGCGCGCTGCAGCAGCATATCGCCGACGATCGGGCGCTAATCGCCGCACTGGCCGACAGCGACATTGTGGTCATCATGCGCGAACGCACGCCGCTGACCGCCGCGCGCCTGGCGCAGCTGCCGCGCCTGAAGCTGATCGTCACCTCCGGCATGCGCAACGCCGCCATCGATCTGGACGCCTGCCGCGCGCGCGGCATTGCGGTGTGCGGCACCAGCAGCAGCAGCGCGCCGCCGCTCGAGCTGACCTGGGGTCTGCTGCTGGCGCTGGCGCGTCACATCGTGGCGGAGAATCAGGCGCTGCGCGGCAACGGGCCGTGGCAGCAGCATCTTGGCGTCGGGCTGGCGGGCAAAACCCTCGGGCTGATCGGGCTGGGCAAGATTGGCGGCGCAATGGCCCAGGTGGCGCAGGCGTTCGGCATGCAGGTCTGCGCCTGGAGCCAGAACCTGACCGCCGCGCGCGCGGCGGAGTGCGGCGCGCAGCTGATGCCGTCGCTCCCGGCGCTGCTGGCGACGAGCGACATCGTCTCGCTGCATCTGGTGTTAAGCGCGCGCACGCGCCACCTGCTGGACGCCGCCGCGCTGGGGCAGATGAAGCCTGGCGCACTGCTGATCAATACCGCGCGCGCGGGCCTGGTGGATCAGCAGGCGATGATCGCCGCGCTGCGTTCCGGCCAGCTGGCGGGCGCCGCGCTGGACGTTTTTGATACCGAGCCGCTGCCGGCCGATCATCCGCTGCGGCAGCTGCCGAACGTGCTGGCGACGCCGCATCTGGGCTATGTCGCCGACGACAACTACCGGCGCTACTTTAGCGAGGCGGTCGAGGATATCGCCGCCTGGCTGCAGCATCAGCCGCTGCGCTCACTGCTTTAGCCGCCCGGCGCGCTGCTTACGCACCACGCGCAGCGCCACCTCAACGCTCTCATCCTGACAGCCCGCCTGCGGCAGCGCGACCTTCGTCGCCCGAAGGCGCTGGTTGATACGCGCCAGCGTCGGCAACAGCTGTTGATATGCCTCTTCTGGCGGCGCGTCCACCTGTGGCAACAATGGCTCTACTGCCATGCAATCGTTTGCGCGGCTGGGGCGAGTTTCAGGCCGTCGGTGCAGCGAGCGTGGCTCAGGCCAGACGCTGCGCGACCTCTCTGGCGCAGGATAGAGCGGGTTAAACGAGGCGTAACGAGCGAGTTTTTTTTCCGTGCTGTCGATGGCCGACAGCCAGGGATTATCGAAGGGAGCGGTCTCTTTCCTTACCATTGATCCTCCGTTGAGCGTAAGGCGCAAAGTATTACCGAATCGCGCCGCAGCGGCAAGGCTAGCCGCCGCGCCGCGCGCCCTTTGCCGCTGCGCTTTCTCCTCACGCCCCGTCGGGCCGCCGCCAGGCAAAATGCGCCCGGCCACATTTTAAGAAAAAACCGCCTGTGCCTCGATTTTTATCACCTCTTTTTCAGGCGCAGGCCGATGCGCTATCCTCGGTAAAAAAGCGCATGTTTAGACCAAACATGACAAATATCAAAGAAAAACGGTATACTCTGCCACCTGACGCAATAATTTCAACACTAATTATTGCGCCATGTAGCCAGTGGAAAATTCTGCTAAACGGCTATGCTTTAATTTTCTCAATGCCGCGAACTGTTTCGTTCAATCGGTTCGCGACCTTGAGGAATTTCATGTGCTATTACAGGGTAACTCTATGAAACTACGTAGGAAGCGTGTCAAACCTATTGGGCTGGATGACGTCACTATTATTGATGATGCCCGTTTGCGGAAAGCCATTACCGCCGCGTCGCTGGGAAACGCGATGGAATGGTTTGATTTCGGTGTGTACGGCTTCGTCGCCTATGCGTTAGGTAAGGTGTTTTTCCCGGACGCCTCGCCGGGCGTACAGATGATCGCCGCGCTCGGAACCTTCTCCGTTCCCTTTCTGATCCGACCGCTGGGCGGCCTGTTCTTCGGCATGCTGGGCGATAAGTATGGTCGCCAGAAAATTTTGTCGATCACCATCGTGATTATGTCGATCAGCACCTTCTGTATCGGCCTGATCCCCTCCTACGCCTCGATTGGCATCTGGGCGCCGGTTCTGCTGCTGATCGCCAAGATGGCGCAGGGCTTCTCGGTGGGCGGTGAATACACCGGCGCCTCGATCTTCGTCGCTGAATATTCGCCCGACCGCAAGCGCGGCTTTATGGGCAGCTGGCTCGACTTCGGCTCTATTGCCGGCTTCGTGCTCGGCGCGGGCATCGTGGTGCTGATCTCCGCCATTATCGGCGAAGCGAAATTTATGGAATGGGGCTGGCGTCTGCCGTTCTTCCTCGCGCTGCCGCTCGGCATTATCGGCCTCTACCTGCGCCACGCGCTGGAAGAGACGCCGGCCTTCCAGCAGCACGTCGAAAAGCTGGAGCAAGGCGACCGCGAAGGGCTGCGCGACGGCCCGAAAGTCTCGTTCAAAGAGATTGCCAGCAAACACTGGAAAAGCCTGCTGGCCTGTATCGGTCTGGTGATCGCCACCAACGTGACCTACTACATGCTGCTGACCTACATGCCGAGCTATCTGTCGCATAACCTGCACTACTCGGAAGATCACGGCGTGTTGATCATCATCGCCATTATGCTCGGCATGCTGTTTGTGCAGCCGGTGATGGGGATGCTCAGCGACCGCTTCGGCCGTCGTCCGTTTGTGATTATCGGCAGTATCGCGCTGCTGATCTTCGCTATCCCCGCCTTTATGCTGATCAACAGCGGCGTGCTGGGGCTGATTTTCGCCGGTCTGCTGCTGATGGCGGTGATCCTCAACGCCTTTACCGGCGTGATGGCGTCGTCGCTGCCGGCAATGTTCCCGACCCATATCCGCTACAGCGCGCTGGCGAGCGCCTTTAACATCTCGGTGCTGATTGCCGGTCTGACCCCGACGCTGGCGGCATGGCTGGTGGAAACCACCAACAATCTCTATATGCCGGCCTACTACCTGATGGTGGTGGCGGTGATTGGTCTGATCACCGGCATCTATATGAAAGAGACGGCGAATAAACCGCTGCGTGGCGCCACGCCAGCCGCTTCCGACCTTGAAGAGGCGCGTGAAATCCTGCAGGAGCATCACGACAATATCGAGCAGAAAATCGAAGATATCGACGAAGAGATCGCCCGCCTGGAGGCGAAGCGTAAGAATCTGGTGCAGCAGCACCCCGATATTAACGAGTAAGCGCGTTAAGGCCCGCCGTATGGCGTAATGCTTGTCGGTTAAGGTCATGTTCAGGTAAGGCCGCTATTTTCTCTAAATGGCGGCCTTTTTTTATATGCGTGTGAGCATGCTGGTGCGGGCCACCGCACCTCCTCTGCTGCCGGGCCGCGGCCCTTTCCAGCAACGCACACGGAAGCTGGCCAGCAGGCTGGGGCCGCTCAGGGGCGCGAGGACCGCCAGCCCCTGAGCGGCACCGGCCTGCGTTATCACCCCGTGCTTAACTGACAAGCATTACGCAGGCGGGCTTTTCTTCCCGCCGCACACAATCTTCATTCTCACGCGCGAAAAGGAGTAAACTATCGCTACTTTTTTCACCTGCGTAAGAATGAATATGTCTGACTTTTCTCTGATCCAGCGCCCAAGAAGGCTGCGTGCCAGCCCCGCGATGCGCGAACTCTTCCAGGAAACCTCCCTCAGCCTGAACGATCTGGCGCTGCCGATTTTCGTTGAGGAAGGCGTTGACGATTACAAAGCGATTGAAGCGATGCCGGGCGTGATGCGCATTCCGGAAAAGCGTCTCGCCTATGAAATTGAGCGTATCGCTAAAGCGGGCATTCGCTCGGTCATGACCTTCGGCATCTCGCACCACACCGACGCCACCGGCAGCGATGCCTGGAATGAAAACGGCCTGGTGGCGCGCATGTCGCGCATCTGCAAAGAGACCGTGCCGGAAATGATCGTTATGTCCGACACCTGCTTCTGCGAATACACCAGCCACGGCCACTGCGGCGTGCTGTGCGATCACGGCGTCGACAACGACGCGACCCTGATCAACCTCGGCAAACAGGCGGTGGTGGCGGCAGCGGCGGGCGCGGACTTTATCGCGCCGTCGGCGGCGATGGATGGCCAGGTTAAGGCGATCCGTCAGGCGCTGGACGCGGCGGGCTTCACCCAGACCGCCATTATGTCCTACTCCACCAAGTTCGCCTCGTCGTTCTACGGCCCCTTCCGCGAAGCGGCGGGCACCGCGCTGAAAGGCGATCGCAAAACCTATCAGATGAACCCGATGAACCGCCGCGAAGCGATTCGCGAGTCGCTGATCGACGCGGCCGAAGGTGCGGATTCGCTAATGGTGAAACCGGCGGGCGCCTACCTCGACGTGCTGCGCGAAATCCGCGACCGCACCGAGCTGCCGCTGGCGGCGTACCAGGTCAGCGGCGAATACGCGATGATCAAATTCGCCGCGCAGGCGGGCGCCATTGACGAACGTAACGTGGTGCTGGAAAGCCTGGGCGCCATCAAGCGCGCCGGCGCCGATCTGATTTTTAGCTATTTCGCCCTTGATCTCGCCGAACAGAAAGTGCTCTGATCGTCTCCCCCATCCTGCCTTCGCAACGACGGCAGGATGCCTTTTATTTCTTGCGGCCGTACCCGCTTCGCTTCACCTGTTTAACCCACAACAAGAGTACCGCGATGAGAGCACCTCCACATCCGGCTAACGAGGCGCAACGCCTTGGCCAGCTGCACGACATGAAGATCCTCAATACGCCGCCGGAAGAGCGCTTTGACCGCCTGACCCGGCTGGCGCGCCGCCTGTTCAACACCCCCATTGCGCTGGTCAGCCTGGTCGAAGCCAGCCAGCAGTGGTTCAAATCCGTTTCCGGCCCCTTTGAGGCGCAGAGTACGCCGCGCGACATCTCCTTTTGCGGCCATGCCATCCTGCAGGACGACGTGATGGTGGTGGAAAACACGCTGCGCGACGACCGGTTTCACAATAACCCGCTGGTGACCGGCGAACCCCATATTCGCTTCTACGCCGGCTGCCCGCTGCGCGGGCCAGGCGGCGTCAACGTCGGTACGCTCTGCATTCTCGGCAGCGAGCCGCGCGATTTCAGCGCCGACGACCGCGCCACGCTGCGCGATCTGGCGGCGATGGCCGAAGCGGAGCTGGCGGCGTTTCAGAGCGCGACCTGCGACGAGCTGACGCAAATCACCAACCGCCGCGGCTTTATGACCCTGGGCCAGCTGGTGCTGAACGACTGCCTGCTAAAGCAGCGTCCAGCCTGCCTGACCTTTCTCGATCTCGATAAATTTAAGCAGATCAACGACATCCTCGGCCATCGCGAAGGCGACCGCGCACTGATGGACTTTGCCGACGCGATGAAAGTCTGCTTTCGCCATCACGATCTCTTTGCTCGGCTGGGCGGAGATGAATTCGTGGTGCTGTTCAACGGCCTGCGCCAGCCGGAAGCGGACGCGCTGCTGGCGGACTTTGAACGTCATTTGCAGCAGCAGAGCCGCAGCCTCAACCGCCGCTACGCGCTGCGCTTCTCCTCCGGCGTGGTCGAATTCGACGCCGCCCATTCGAGGAGTCTGGAGCAGATGCTGGAAGAGAGCGACGCACGCATGTACGCCGCCAAAAAGCGCAGGAACGCGCTGGCTTAGCGCTGCGCGAGCGCCGCAATCAGCGCCTGGTTGAATTTCGCCGGCGCCTCCATTTGCGGCGCATGGCCCATGCCGGGGAATTCAATCAGCCGCGCGCCGGGAATACGCCGCGCCGCCTCTTTGCCCAGCACATCGTAGTGACCCAGCGTCGCCTTCACTTCAGGCGAGGCGATATCGCTGCCGATGGCGGTGGTGTCCGCCGTGCCGATCATCAAGGTGGTCGGCACCTTTAGCTCGCCGAACTCGTAAAACACCGGCTGGGTGAAGATCATGTCGTAGATCAGCGCCGAGTTCCACGCCACCCTCTTATGCCCCGGACCGGCGTTGAGGCCCGCCAGCATATCGACCCATTTGTCATACTCCGGCTTCCACTGGCCGCTGTAATAGGTGTGCTGCTCATACTTTTTGATGCCCGCCGCGTCCAGTTTCAGCTCGCGCTGATACCACTGATCGACGCTACGCCAGGGCGCGCCTTTGGCTTTCCAGTCCTCCAGCCCGATGGGGTTCACCAGCACCAGCTGCTGCGTCTCGCCCGGATACATCAGCGCATAGCGCGTGGCGAGCATGCCGCCGGTGGAGTGGCCGACGATCACCGCTTTCTGCACGCCGAGATGCGCCAGCAGCTGATGAGTGTTGTCCGCCAGCTGCTGGAAGCTGTACTGGTAGTTTGCCGGCTTGCTGGCGCTGCAAAAGCCGATCTGGTCCGGTGCAACCACGCGGTAGCCCGCCTGGCTCAGCGCGCGAATGCTCTCTTCCCAGGTGGCGCCGCAAAAGTTTTTGCCGTGCAGTAGCACCACGGTCTGACCGTTGGCGTTGCGGGCCGGCCTGACATCCATATATCCCATGCTGAGCGGCTGCTGCTGCGAGGTAAAACTGAAGCGCTGTAGCGGAAAGGGATACTGAAACCCTTCCAGCTGTTCGCCATAGGTGCTGGCGGCCAAGGCGGGCGTGGCGCTCAGCAGGGTTATCGAGGCGAGTAAAGCGGCAAGCGGTTTTTTCAGGCCAGAGGTCGGGCGCATGCAGTGATCTCCATATTGAACAAAAGTGCGGCAGTGTGACACGCGCGGCAGTCAGTCGTATTGTTGCGCTGTGTCATGTTGATGATTTTCCTTCAGCAAGCGTAGAGGGTTCGTGTCATTTTTCCTCTTATCCGGCTGTGGGGCAGAAAGCCGCGCCGGTCAATTTCCCCTCTGAACCTTGCAAAAACTCTAAATATTCCCGTCTGAGCGTGGCAAGCCATTAACCTTTATTTAGGGCTTTTATTTAATTTTCACAACTTAAAAACAACACACCTCTTTTTTTGGTAAAAAAACCCTATTTCGCTCCTCTTGCAAAAAAATAAACATGCATTTTCTGATATTTCTTTACTGAAGCCGCGTATAGCGAAAGATTAACTTCTCTACACTATGCGCAACTGTTTGATGAGGTGGGTCATGGGTCAGAAAAAATATAACGAAGAAGTGATTGATAGCATTACCGAGTGGATCAATAGCCATCTCGACCAGCGTTTGAGCATCGATGATATCGCTGAAAAATCGGGTTATTCAAAATGGTATTTACAGAAGCTTTTTGCGCGCTGCCGTAACGAAACCCTGGCGCGCTATATCCGTAAACGCAAGCTGGCCGCCTGCGTTCACGCCCTGAAAAGCAGTTCGACGCCGATTATTACGCTGGCGGTGAAATACCATTTTGAAAGCCAGCAATCTTTTACGCGATCCTTTAAGCAGGTGATGGGCTGTACGCCGTACGTCTGTCGTAAGCGACAGCTGGATCCGCATATCCAGGCACAGCTGGAAGGCAATATTAATCCCTGCGAACTCTGTCGTCAGGCGCAGCCCGTCGCCCGCGATAACAAACGTTTTACGGCGGCGCGTCTGGATATTCGCCATCTCGACGCCGCTGAGGCCTGTAATGAGCTGCGCTGATTTTTTCTTTTGCCGTCAATAATAAAGGGCGATTGCTTCGCCCTTTATTTCGCTACTCTTCATCCGGCGTATAATACTGCACGCCGATTTTAATTCGTTCGCGCCCGCTGGCCACGCGATGACGATTGCTGTCGCGCAGCGAATAAACGCAGCCGCAATATTCCTGCTGATAAAAGCGCTCGCGCTTGCTGATTTCAATCATGCGCGCTGAACCGCCGCCCTTACGCCAGTTAAATTCCCAGTAGAGCATATCGGGATAGCGCGCGGCGGCACGCACGCCGCAGTCGTTGATTTGCTGCATGTTTTTCCAGCGCGAGATGCCGAGCGAGCTGGTGATCACCGGAAAGCCGTGCTCATGGGCGTAGAGCGCGGTGCGCTCGAAACGCATATCGAAGCACATGGTGCAGCGTTCGCCGCGCTCTGGCTCCCACTCCATCCCTTTTGCGCGCGCAAACCAGTTGTCGCGATCGTAGTCCGCATCAACGAACGGCACGCCGAACTGCTCGGCAAAGCGGATATTCTCCTCTTTGCGCAGCTCATACTCTTTCAGCGGATGGATATTGGGATTGTAGAAGAAGATGGTGTAGTCGATGCCGGAGGCCAGCATCGCCTCCATCACTTCGCCGGAACAGGGCGCGCAGCAGGAGTGCAACAGCACTTTATTGTGACCGCCTGGCAGCGGCAGCGGCTTACGCTGAACGGGTTGAGACATAATTACTCCTTGTCAGACTCTGCCGCGAGTGTAGTGTTTCGCCGCTACAGATGCAAAAAAGGCGCTGGCGCGCCCTGATTTACCACTGCAACAGCTGCCCGGCGTAGTCCACATAGTGATGGCCGCCGCGTCCGCGATACGCCTCCAGCTGCTGCACCAGCCCTTCACCGCTCTGCTCCACCGTGACCGGCGCCGATTCGCCGCCCATATCGGTTTTCACCCAGCCGGGATGCAGCGACAGCAGCGTCGCCTGATGCTGGTTAATCTGCGGCAGCAGCGCGCGGCTCAGCATATTGAGCGCCGATTTACTGGCGGAGTAGATCGGCAGCGCCGCCGTATCGTTTTCGTTCAGGCTGCCGAGAATCGAGGTGGTGAAACCGATCACCCCGTTCTGCTTCGCCAGCAGCGGCAGCAGGGTCTCCGCGCTGCGCACCGGCGCGATGGTGTTGGTCAGGAACAGCTGCGCCAGCTCGTCGTCGCTGCTCTGCAGCAGATTCTGATGCGACGGCCCTGAAATACCGGCGTTGATCAGAATGATATCGAAAGTGTCATCCTTAAGCTGCGCCGCCAGCTGCCGCACCTCATCCTGGTGAGTCATATCCAGCGCGTACCACCGGGCGTCGGCCTGCGGCGCGCTGCTGCGCCAGGTGGCAGTGACCTGCCAGCCCTTTGCCGCCAGCGCCTTAACCACCGCCAGACCAATGCCGCGCGATGCGCCGATCACTAATGCTTTGCCTGCCATATCCGTTCCTCTCTGATGAAGTGACCTACACAGCTTAGAGCCTGGCGCGGGAAGCTGCGCGGCAGGCGCACGGGGTGTAAAAAAGGCGGCTCGCGCCGCCCCTTTATTTAGTGTGCCGCCATCTGGTCCGGCAGCTGCAGCAGCCTGCGCTTGCCCGCCACTTCATCAGCCTTCACCGGCGTCGCGGCGTTGCCCCAGCTGTTGCGGATATAGGTCGAGACCGCCGCGACCTGATCGTCCGTCAGCTTCCAGGCGAAGCTCGGCATGGCGCCGCTGGTGGGGTTGCCCTGGGTGACCGCGCCGCGTCCGCCCTGCAGCACCGTGGTGATGATGGAGGAGGCGTCGTCCGCCAGCAGCCCAGGATTGTTCGCCAGGCTGGCGGCCAGGTTCGGGATCCCTTTGCCGTCGCTGTTATGACAGGCGCTGCAGTTGGCGCTGTAGACGTTCTCGCCCGTTTTCATCTGCGCGCTGTCGCGCGGCTGCGGCGACGGCGGCTGCGTCGCAGAGGCGGGCTGCGCCTTCAGATAAGTGGCGAT
The DNA here is from genome assembly GCF_022394795.1 of Pantoea sp. Z09. Classification (NCBI taxonomy): domain Bacteria; kingdom Pseudomonadati; phylum Pseudomonadota; class Gammaproteobacteria; order Enterobacterales; family Erwiniaceae; genus Pantoea; species Pantoea sp. Z09. The sequence continues at coordinate 192,077 of NZ_CP092373.1, read as the reverse complement.
GGCACGCAAATCGGCGTCGCTGAGGTGCTGCGTCGAGTTGGTGACCGCTTCCGCCATCGGGCCGGACGCCACCGCGACGTGGTTACTGCCCAGCTTCAGGTAGTCCACAATCTGCTCTTTACTCCAGCTGCCGATGCCGACCGTGCGATTTGACGTCAAATCCGGCGCGTGCCACTCGCTAAGGTTACTGCCCTGCAGATAGTCGCCGGTGTCGCCACCGAGCAGGTTTTTCGGCGTATGGCAGGCGCCGCAGTGCTCCAGCCCCTCCACCAGATAGGCGCCGCGATTAAACTCCGCGGATTTGCCCGGATCGGTTTCAAAGCCGCTGTTGCGGAAGAACAGCAGGTTCCAGCCCATCATCGCCAGGCGGATATTATAGGGGAAGCCCAGATTGGTCTCCGGCACCTTGTAGCGCACCGGCTTCACCGAGCGCATATACATCCAGAGATCGTGCATATCCTGGTCGCTGACCTTCACGTAGGCGTTGTAGGGCATCGCCGGGTAGAGATGCTCGCCCTCTTTGCCTTTGCCGTGCCGCACCGCGCGGTAAAAGTCACGCTCGGTCCAGCTGCCGATGCCCGTCTCTTTATCCGGCGTAATGTTGCTGGCGAAGATACCGCCGAAGGGCGTGCTGATAGAGTAGCCGCCCGCAAAGGCCTCTTTGCTGCCCGGCGCGGTATGGCACGCCACACAGTCGCCGGCGATCGCCACGTAACGGCCGCGCGCCACCGCAGCGGCATCGGTTGCCGCAGGCGGCTGACTGGTCAGCGTCTGGTTGTTCGCCACATCATCGGCCGAGGCATCGCCGTTTTGCCACAGCAGGCCCGCGGCGATAATGCCTGCGATCACCGCCGCGCCGCCCGCAAGGGTTGTTTTTTTCATATCACACCTTCACCAGTGGGCCGGGATTTTTCAGGTAACGATCGACAATTGCCTTCGCCGTCCAGAGGCTGAGCGCGCCAATGGTGCCGGTTGGGTTGTAGCCCGCGTTGTTCGGGAACGAGGAGGCGCCCAGCACAAACAGGTTGTGCATATCCCAGCTCTGCTGATAACGGTTAAGCACGCTGGTTTTCGGATCGGTGCCCATCACCGCGCCGCCAATGGTGTGATCGCTGGCGAAGTTGTAGGGCGAATATTTGCCCGCCGCCGAATTGGTGCCGATGACGGTTTTTGCGCCCATCGCCTTGCCGATCTCAACGCTCTTCTCTTCGATAAACTTCGCCGAGCGGCGGTCGTTGTCGTTGTAGTCGAAGGTGACGCGCAGCAGCGGGTTGCCGTTGTCGTCTTTATATTCCGGGTCGAGATCGAGGTAGTAATCTTCGTGAGAGAAGCTGGTGCCCTGGCCGAAGATAAAGGTCGCGTTCTGGAAGGCGTGGGTATAGGCCTTTTTCCACGCTTTGCCCCAGCGCGGCGTGCCAGGGGGCAGCGCGTCGGCGTTGCCGATGGGACGCGCGCCGCGCGCGACCACCAGAATGCCCGCGCCGCCAATAAAGTCCTTATCGCTGTGGTCGAAGTTATCGCCGTTCCAGTCATCCACCTGCTGCGACAGCGCGCCTGCGCCGATAAACTGGTTCAGGTATTCATCTTCGAAGAACAGGCTGGCGCCGGAAACGGTCTGGAAGCTGTAGGCGCGCCCCACCGTGCCGGTTTTGGTTTCCGGATTGTAAGGCTGGCCGATTTTCGACAGCAGCAGCAGACGCACGTTTTGCATCTGGAAAGCGGACAGGATGACGATATCTGCCGGCTGCACCCACTCTTTCTTGTTTTTATCGATATAGGTGACGCCGGTGGCGGTTTTGCCGTCTTCCGCCTTATTGACGCGCACCACCGCGGAATCGGTCAGCACGGTGAAATTCTCGCGCTGCATCAGCGCCGGAATGACGCAGGCGTTTGGGCTGGATTTCGAGAAGTTGCCGCAGCCGTAGTAGAGGCAGTAGCCGCAGTAGGTGCATGGGCCCATGCGCACGCCGAGCGGGTTAACGTAGGCGCGCGAGGTCTGGCCGGCGGGCACCATAAAGGGATGCTGGCCAAGCGATTTCGCCGCGTCGCGGAACAGATCGGTCAGGCGGGTACTCTCCAGCGGCGGCAGCGGATAGTCGCTGCTGCGGTTGCCTTCGAACGGGTTGCCATCAGGCACGATTTCGCCGTTAAGCCTGCCCGCTTTGCCGGAGACGCCGGCGATCTTCTCGAATCGATCGTAAAACGGCTCCAGCTCGTCGTAGGTGACGCCCCAGTCCTGCAGGATCAGCCCTTTGGCGATCTTCTCTTTGCCGTAGCGCTCAACCGTCTGGGTATAGGGTTGCAGATCCCACGGCGTAAAGCGCCAGGCCATGCCTGCCCAGTGGGTGCCGGAACCACCGACGTTGTAGCCCAGTTCGTTCAGGTTCCATTCGCGCGTCGGCAGCGCGGTTTCGCTGCGGTTATTACGAAAGGTGGTGGTTTCTACCGCAGGCGGCAGCAGCATGCTGCGGCGGGTATCCCAGCGCAGCTCGTCAGTGTCGATAGAGGGTGGAAAATCGGTCGCGGTTTCAAACCAGGGGCCGCGTTCGATGGCGACCACGTTCAGGCCGGCGCGGGTCAGCTCTTCGGCAATCAACGAGCCGCACCAACCCAGGCCGACGATCACAGCGTCAGCTTTTGGACGAATATTTTGCATGTGTTAACTCACTGCTCAGTCAGACTGAAGAGTCAAAGGGTGTTGTCAATCAGGCTGGTGGGGATGATGTTGAGCTTCTTCCCTTTCTTGCCAATCAGGTCGCGGAAGTCGTAGCGCGCGCCGGGAAAACCGATCATTTTCCAGCTCGCCATCTCTTTGTTGCCGCCGTAAATCGGATCGGACAAAAAGCCTTCGCGCACGTTCTGCAGCAGCAGTTCGAAGAAGACTTTGGTCTCGACGTCCGCTCCCAGATCGAGCTGATTAGCCTCCATCCGGCGCAGCAGTTCGTCCTGCTGTTCGCCGTTCAGCGCGACAAAGGGCTGGTGGAAGGTTTTTTGCGTGTAGGCGTCGAGCGCGGTCAGTCCCTGACGATAGCGCTGCGCGGGGGTCAGCGGCGACTGCGGCCCCTGCTCTGGCGTGCCTTTGACGAAGCGCCCTAGTCGATAGATCGCCGCCGCGCTGCCGTAGTCGCCCGCCAGCTGGCGATCGATAAAGGTGGCGCAGCCCGCTTCCTTGCCGCTGATGCTCAGTTCGTCGGCGGGGATAAAGCGTTCGGCGATAGCGCCAACGGTGTCGAATTCCTGCTGCGTGAGATACTGCAGACCGCCTTTGCGCGGCGCGGGCGGCGTATTGATTTTGCCCGGTTCCCAGGGCTGACCGCCCTGCACGGTTTCGGCTTTGGCCATGGGCAGCGATGATGCCACGCCCAGGGCAGCCACGGAGGTGAGAAACTCTCTGCGTTTCATATTTTCCCTGCCAACGAATTAATCACATTAATTTATTTAACGGTATGAAGAGCCTGCTCAATGCAATTATTGATGACATAGCCTTCTCTGCCCGCCGGAATAAAATTCTGGCGGCAGCTTTTTTTATTTTTAGTAGAATTTACGTCTGAAAACGGAAAAGACGTTTTTAGTCAGAGATTGATTGTTAACATCAAAAAAATCGTTATCCATTTATTAACAACAAAATAATCATAAATTTTTAACGTACTTTCGGAAAGCGCAGCGTTGATGAAAAGCCATCATAAAATGCATAATTTTATTTATTATTATACAGTTAAAGACATCATACTTTGCACTACTATTTAGCATCGCGCTGGCGAACGGCGCAAAATGCTTTCTCTACGTGATTAAAGCGTGTTTTTTCGCTGGCTTTTTCACCAGCTTTGGCCTGCATTTAACCCGCGACATGAAATTTCATCAAAATGCGCTGGCGCAACGGTCAGCGCGGTTATTAAAATAGCGCCGATATCGTCAGGATCTATTACGTGCTCGCTGAATAAACAGCAGTATTATCGGGCGCGCGGTGGTAACAGCATGACAAATAAGGTCATGCGTGGAGCAGCAATGAAAAAGCTCACCCTTGAGATGGTGGCAAAATTAGCGGGCGTCGGCATCGCAACGGTCGATCGGGTATTAAACGAACGCGGCGGCGTTTCGCCGGAGACCACGCGCAAGGTGTTAAAAGCGGCGCGCGACGTCGGCCTGAAGCGGCTGCTGCCGGAAGAGTATCGCCATCCGTGGCAGATTGAGGTGTTTCTCAGCAATAACGGCTCGTCGTTTTTCCAGCAGCTGGTGCGCTATTTCGGCGAGGTAGCGGGCGAGCTGGGCTACCGTCGCATTACCCTGCATAAAACGCTGGTGGCGGAGTCACAGCCGGAGAAGCTGGCGCAAAGCATTATCGCGCGTAGCGCCACGCGCGACGGCATTATTGTTTTCGGCCACGACTATCCGCCCATCTATCGCGCGCTGGCGCTGTGTCGCAGCCGCGGCGTGCCGGTGATCACCATCGTCACCGACCTGCCCGACGCCGAGCGACTCTGCCATGTCGGCATCGATCAGTATCAGGCGGGCCGCACCGCCGGGTTGCTGATGAGCAAAGTCGTCAATCAGCCGGGCGATATCGTGATGGTGAGCGGCCGCTTTGACTACTGGGCGCATCGCCAGCGTATCGCTGGCTTTCGCGAGGTGATGATGCAGCGCGCGCCGCAGCGCCATCTGCGTGAGGTGCTGTTTGGCCTGGATCAGCGTGACACCATCCGCACGCTGCTGGACAGCAGTCTGGCGCAGTCGCAGCACGTCGCAGGCCTCTACAATACCGGTATGGGCAACAGCGAAGTCAGCGAAACGCTGCGCGCGCATCAGCTGCTGGGCCGCTGCGGCTATATTACGCATGAACTCTATTCGGTGACGCGCCGGCTGCTGCGCAACGACGAACTCGCTTTCGCGCTGGATCAGAACGCACAGCAGCACGCGCGCCTGGCTATTGACCTGCTGCTGCGTCATCTGGAGAGCGGCTACCAGCCCGATGTTTATGAAGAGGGCAAAGTCGCCCTGCGGCTGTTTACGGCGGAGAATCTGGATTAAAGGTGCCGTGCACTTCCATCGGCACGCCGTCATAGTGCGTCATCGCCAGCGAGCTGGCGCTGGCCGGATCGAACAGCGACAGGCTTTCGATCTGATCCACCATCAGCACTTTACGAAACGCCATGGCGTTTTTCGGTTCCGAGGTGAGCGTAATGTTGTGCTCGGCGTACCAGCGGCTGTAGTTGTGCTCAATCGACATGCTGAGCGTTTTGCTGTCGCGATAGCCGCTGAGCATCGGGATGATCACGATATTGGCGGTGTTTTCATACTCGAAGGTGGCGGCGTGCACCATGCCGATATAGATGCGGCGTGATTTCAGGGTGATCCACGCCAGCTCCCCTTCCTGCATGCACTGATAGAGCAGCTGTTCCACGCCGTTCGATTTAGAGAGCTGCTGATAGAGGTCTTTGCGGCCGCTGCTGTTAAGGCGCGCGCTTTCTGACCAGTTAGAGCGGTACATGCAGAACCCTACCGCAAAGGCGAGCATCACCACCACCGGCGCCTGAATGCCGAGGAAACTCCAGTTCATAAACTCCATCTGCCAGCGCAGATGTTCGCCCGGTATCACCTGCAGCGCATTGGCGGTGCTGGAGACGATCAGCAACAGCAGCCAGATAATGGCGGTCGCCAGCATTCCTTGCAGCACGAAGATACAGCCGTAGAGCGCCACCAGAAAATAGACGTCCCAGCCTATGCTGCGGCGGACCTTGAAGCGGCTGGAGAGATCGCGGCTGGTGTACCAGTAGCCGCAGACCATCAGCACCATAAATATTGCCGTCCCCATCTTAAACTCCTTTTAACGTGTCGACGTGACGGGCGAAATCTTCATGCACTTCCTCACTCAGCACGTTTACCGAGGCGTTGCCGTCTTCGTCGATAATAATGCGCTCGCCGTCGGCGATAGAGTCATTGATATCCTGACGCGACATACCTCTGATAAAGCTTTCGGGGCTGGAAAACAGGGAACGCAAAAAGGTGAGCATTAGGGGCGGATCTCCTCTGTGATAAATCAGAAGTATGAAATCCAGGCGCCAAACGCGCCAGTAGGGATTAGTCTAAAAGTGTTGCCGCTCAGTGAATTAGCGAAGCGGTAGCCAGCGAGAAAGAGAGAAGCCGCATCCTTGCGGCCAGAGGTTTTAGCGGTTGTTAGTGCCCATGCTCAGGCTTAAACCGCCTGCGCGCACGCCCAGGCGGAACTCCACGCCCACTGGAAGTTATATCCGCCCAGCCAGCCGGTGACGTCGACCACTTCGCCGATAAAATAGAGCCCCGGCACCTGCCGCGCTTCCATGGTTTTCGAGGAGAGCTGCGTGGTGTCGACGCCGCCCAGCGTCACTTCCGCCGTGCGATAGCCTTCCGTGCCGTTGGGCTGCACACGCCACTGATGCAGCGTCTGCGCCAGTTCTGCCTGCTGTTTACTGTTGAGCTGCTTCAGCGTGACGTCCGGCACCTGCCCCATCTCCTGCAGCACCTCCACCAGGCGCTTCGGCAGCAGTTTCGCCAGGCTGTTTTTCAGACTCAGATTCGGATGGGCCGCGCGCTGCGCATCAATGAATTCATCTATCGACGTGGCGGGCGACAGGTTGACGGTGATCTGCTCGCCCGGCTGCCAGTAGCTGGAGATTTGCAGCACCGCCGGACCGGAAAGGCCGCGATGGGTAAACAGCATCGCCTCTTTAAACAGCGTGCCGTCCTGCGCTTCGATGGTGGTGTCGAGCGCCACGCCGGAGAGGGTTTGCAGTCGCTCCAGCAGCGGCTTATGCAGGGTAAACGGCACCAGCGCGGCGCGCGTCGGGAAGACCTTCAGACCGAACTGCTCGGCGATTTTATAGCCGAACGGTGTGGCGCCAAGACCCGGCATTGAGAGTCCGCCGCTGGCGATCACCAGCTTCTCCGCCTGCACCGACGCGCCGTTGAGCTGCAGCGTATAGCCCGCGTCATCGCGCGTAACGCTCAACACCTCGCTGCGCAGACGGTGCTGGACCTGGCCTTTTTCACACTCCGCCATCAGCATCTCGACGATTTGCGCCGCCGAGTCGTCGCAGAAGAGCTGCCCCAGCGTCTTTTCGTGATACGCAATCTGATGGCGGTTAACCAGATCGATAAAATCCCACTGGGTGTAGCGCGCCAGTGCCGACTTGCAGAAGTGCGGATTGTGCGACAGATAGGCAGCGGGTTCGGTGTACATATTGGTGAAGTTGCAGCGGCCACCGCCCGACATCAAAATCTTACGGCCAGGCTTTTTGCCGTTATCCAGCAGCAGCACGCGTCGGCCTCGCTGCCCGGCCTGCGCCGCGCAAAACAGTCCTGCCGCGCCGGCGCCGATGATAATAACGTCAAACTTGTCCACTGCTGTTACCCTGCCTCTCTTGAAAGGCGCTGATTGTAGTGGTCTGCTCTGCGCGACGCCAGCGTCAAAAACTTGTCGTAATTATGTCATATTGTAACCTGCTGGTTTTACGACGCTTTTAGACTAAACAGCGCGTTTTTCGACATAATTAAGTCAAAACAAGACTATATTTTGCTTTCCCATACAGTGTGTTGTCGCAGATAATGCGCCGCGCTCATGTCCTCAAAAATGGCGTAATGTTTATGCTACATTTGTTCGCTGGTCTTGACCTCACTACCGGCCTGTTACTGGTTCTTGCCCTGCTGTTTGTGTTGTTTTATGAAGCAATCAACGGCTTTCACGACACGGCCAACGCAGTTGCAACGGTTATCTATACCCGCGCCATGCGCGCGCAGCTTGCTGTGGTGATGGCGGGCGTATTTAACTTCCTTGGCGTACTGCTCGGGGGCTTAAGCGTCGCTTACGCTATCGTGCATATGCTGCCTACCGATCTGTTATTGAATGTCGGCTCCGCGCACGGCCTGGCGATGGTCTTCTCCATGCTGCTGGCCGCGATTATCTGGAACCTCGGCACCTGGTATCTGGGCCTGCCGGCCTCCAGTTCGCACACGCTGATTGGCGCGATTATCGGCATCGGCCTCACCAACGCGCTGATGACCGGCACCTCGGTGATCGACGCGCTGAACATCCCCAAAGTCATCAACATCTTCCTGTCGCTGATCCTCTCGCCGATTGTCGGCCTGATCATCGCGGGCAGCCTGATTTTCCTGCTGCGTCGTTACTGGAGCAGCACCAAAAAACGCGCGCGCATCCATATGACGCCGGCCGACCGCGAAAAAATCGACGGCAAGAAAAAGCCGCCGTTCTGGACGCGTATCGCCCTGATCGTCTCGGCGATCGGCGTCAGCTACTCGCACGGCGCTAACGACGGTCAGAAAGGCATTGGCCTGATCATGCTGGTGCTGATCGGCGTCGCGCCAGCCGGTTTCGTGGTGAACATGAATGCCAGCGGCTACGACATCACCCGTACGCGCGACGCGGTTAACCATCTCGAACAGTATTATCAGCAGCACGGCGACGCGCTGACGCACGTCATTCAGATGGCGCCGCCTGCGCTGCCGACGCCGGAAGAGACGCCGTCTGGTCCTAAAGAGTTCCACTGCGACAGCGCCCGTGTGCTGCAGGCGGTGCAGCGCGCTCAGGGCCTGCTGAATAGCAACCTGCAAAGCTATGACCAGCTCAACGTCGAACAGCGTAGCCAGATGCGTCGTCTGCTGCTCTGCATCGCCGACACCGCGGATAAAACCGCCAAGCTGCCGGAAACCAGCGCCGACGATAAGCGCTTCCTCGGCAAGCTGAAAACTGACCTGTTGGGCACCATCGAGTACGCGCCGGTCTGGATTATCATGGCGGTCGCGCTGGCGCTCGGCGTTGGCACCATGATCGGCTGGCGTCGCGTGGCGACCACCATCGGCGAGAAGATTGGTAAAAAAGGCATGACCTACGCGCAGGGCATGTCGGCGCAGGTGACTGCGGCGGTCTCTATCGGCATCGCCAGCTACACCGGTATGCCGGTCTCGACCACCCATATCCTGTCGTCGTCGGTGGCGGGCACCATGCTGGTCGACGGCGGCGGGCTGCAGAGCCGCACCATCAAGAACATCGCTATGGCGTGGGTGTTTACGCTGCCGGTGTGTATTGTGCTGTCAGGCAGCCTCTACTGGCTGGCGCTTAAGCTGGTGTAACCCACCGGCTGCATAAAAAAGGGCGACGCGAGTCGCCCTTTTTTTATCGCTAATGCCAGATCGCCAGGCAGATCAGACTGAGGATCACCAGTCCGCATAAGGCGCTGGTTAAGATAAACTGACCGCGCACCCGCTCGCAGCGACGAATAAATTCGTCGTCGTGATGATCGAGATAACGCTTTGCCCAAATATAGCGCACCAGCCGCACCTGTTTGCTCGGCTGACCGTGCGACGTAAAGAAACCCGCTCCGTCAACATACTGATAGAGCAAGGGATCGCAGCCTCGCAGCACCGCCAGCAGCGCGCGCAAAGAAGAAAAATAGCGCGCCATATTCACAATACACACCACACAAAGAGCCCAGAAAAGCGCGATAGTGCTGATCATATATCCCTCCCGGCTGGAGCCGCAGAGACAGGTTTAGCGCGGCTGCGCTTTACGCTCCACGGGAAAAAGCCAACCACTGAATGACCTGAACAGATCTCTTTATTTGCCAAGCTTAAGCGGTCAGTGCCAGGTAAGAGTGACCGTTAATTTGTAGTGTAGGAGAAGATTTTCATTTTTTTCCAGCGATGATTTTCGTTCGCGGCGAGTGAAAAAGACGATAAGCCTTGATCTCATTCACAACCGAAGCCGGTACGGAAGCATTTGCTCACCGTCGCCGCTATACTGATGGCATAACAATAATCTGTCGCCACCGCCGACAGACCATCTGGTGACACATATCGCCCGTTCGCGTAAAGGATTGCGCAGGCAATAACGCGACAGGAAGACAGGTTGCCGTCCTGAATCTTGTGAAAGGAGTTATATCATGGCTTATAAACATATCCTGATTGCAGTAGACCTTTCCCCGGAAAGCCAGTTGCTGGTGGATAAAGCCGTTTCGCTGGCGCGTCCCTACGACGCCAAAATCTCGCTGATCCACGTCGACGTCAACTATTCCGATCTCTATACCGGCCTGATCGACGTCAACCTGGGCGATATGCAGAAGCGCATCTCGGAAGAGACGCACACGGCGCTGCGCGGGCTGTCGGATGCCGCAGGCTACCCAATTAGCGAGACCCTGAGCGGCAGCGGCGATCTGGGCCAGGTGCTGGTAGACGCGATTAAAAAATATGATGTGGATTTGGTGGTATGCGGCCACCATCAGGATTTCTGGAGCAAGCTGATGTCGTCAGCACGCCAGCTGATCAACACGGTGCATATCGATATGCTGATTGTTCCGCTGCGCGACGCGGATGACGAGTAAGCGACACAGCGTAGCGATGCTAAAAAGCCGGTGCTGACCGGCTTTTTTATCTTTTAAGGATTGAGCGGCGGATAGATATCGAAGCGATGGCTTTTGGTGACTACCGCCGACTGCGTCGCGACCCCCGCCAGCGGCGGCGCATAGTCAGGCCGCTTCACCACAATACGCTTCTTCGCCAGCCGGCGCGCCGGCTCCAGCAGCGCATCGGCGTCTTCGTCGGCGCCCACCAGCGACTGAAACACCCGCATCTCTTTTTTCACCATCGCGCTTTTCTGCCGGTGCGGATACATCGGATCGAGATAGACCACGTCTGGCGCAGGTGAAATATCGCCCAGCGCCTGCGCGCTCGGCGCATGGATTAGCGTCAGCCGCTCGCGCAGCCAGCCGCCGATCTCCGCGTCCTGATAGCCGCGCTGCAGCCCGTCATCCAGCAGCGCCGCCACTACCGGATGGCGCTCCAGCATGCGCACGCGGCAGCCGATCGCCGCCAGCACGAAGGCGTCGCGCCCTAGTCCGGCGGTGGCGTCCACCACGTCCGGCAGGTAACCGCTCTTCACGCCGACCGCTTTCGCCACCGCCTCGCCGCGTCCGCCGCCGAAGCGACGCCGGTGCGCCATCGCCCCGGAGACGAAGTCGACGAAAATGCCGCCCAGCTTCGGCTCGTCGCGCTTGCGCAGCTCCAGATGGGTCGCAGTCTGCACCAGCGCCAGCGCGCAGGCGTCGTCATGCTCCAGCTGCCAGCGCTGCGCCAGATGCGACAAGGCGCCGGTGACGGCGCCCGATTCATCAATCAAACAGATCTTCACTGCAGCCGTTATCCCTTGATGCCGTAGTGATCCAGCATCGCGTCCAGCTGCGGCTCGCGGCCACGGAAGCGCTTAAACAGCTCCATCGGCTCTTCCGATCCGCCGCGCGTCAGGATGTTATCGAGGAACGACTGGCCGGTCTGGCGGTTGAAAATCCCCTCTTCTTCGAAGCGCGAATAGGCATCCGCCGCCAGCACGTCCGCCCACAGATAGCTGTAGTAACCCGCCGCATAGCCGCCGGCAAAGATATGGCTGAAGGCGTGCGGGAAACGGCCCCATTCCGGGCTCGGCACCACCGCCACCAGCTTTTTCACTTCGCGCAGGGTGTCGAGGATCTGCGCGCCTTTTGCCGGGTCAAACTCGGCGTGCAGGCGGAAGTCGAACAGGCCGAACTCCAGCTGACGCAGGATAAACAGCGCCGCCTGATAGTTTTTCGCCGCCAGCATCTTGTCGAGCAGTTCTTTCGGCAGCGGTTCGCCGGTTTCATAGTGGCCGGAGATAAAGGCCAGCGCCTCCGGCTCCCAGCACCAGTTCTCCATAAACTGGCTCGGCAGCTCGACCGCATCCCACGGCACGCCGCTGATGCCGGACACCCCTGGGGTTTCGATGCGCGTCAGCATATGGTGCAGGCCGTGACCGAATTCGTGGAACAGCGTGGTGACCTCGTCGTGGGTAAACAGCGCCGGCTTGCCGTTTACCGGACGGTTGAAGTTGCAGGTCAGATAGGCAACCGGCTTCTGCAGCGTGCCGTCCGCTTTGCGCATCTGGCCGACGCAGTCGTCCATCCAGGCGCCGCCGCGCTTGTGCTCGCGCGCATAGAGGTCGAGATAGAAGCTGCCGCGCAGCTCGCCGCTCTCGTCAAACAGGTCGAAGAAACGCACGTCGGGATGGTAAACGTCGACGTCGGTGCGCTCTTTGGCGGTGATGCCGTAGATGCGCTTCACCACCTCGAACAGGCCGTTAACGGCGCGCGCTTCCGGGAAGTAGGGGCGCAGCTGTTCGTCGCTGATGGTGTAGAGATGCTGCTTCTGCTTTTCGCCGTAATAGGTGAGATCCCACGGATTCAGCTCGCTGACGCTGTACTCTTTCTCGGCGAAGGCGCGCAGCTGCGCCAGCTCTTTTTCCGCCTGCGGACGGGCGCGCTTCGCCAGATCGTTCAGGAAGTCGAGCACCTGCGCCGGGTTTTCCGCCATTTTAGTGGCGAGCGATTTGTCGGCGTAGGAGTCGAAGCCGAGCAGCTGTGCCAGCTCGTGACGCAGCGCCAGCTCTTCCGCCATGATCGGGCCGTTGTCCCACTTGCCGGCGTTCGGGCCTTGATCGGAAGCACGCGTCGAGTAGGCGCGGTACATCTCTTCGCGCAGCGCGGCGTTGTCGCAGTAGGTCATCACCGGCAGATAGCTCGGGATATCCAGCGTCAGCAGCCAGCCATCCTGCTCTTTGGCTTCGGCCTGCGCCTTCGCCGCCGCCAGCGCGCTTTCCGGCATGCCGGAGAGTTCGCTCTCGTCGGTGATCAGCTTGCTCCAGCCCATGGTGGCGTCCAGCACGTTGTTGCTGTAGGCGGAACCCAGCTCGGAGAGGCGCGCGGCGATCTCGCCGTAGCGCTGCTGTTTCTCTTTATCGAGGCCGATGCCGGAGAGTTCGAAATCGCGCAGCGCGTTGTCGACCGCTTTCTGCTGCGCCAGATCGAGCGCGGCGAAGCTCTCGCCCTCTTTCAGATCGCGATAGGCCTGATAAAGCCCTTCATGCTGGCCGACCCAGGTGCTGTATTCCGACAGCAGCGGCAGCGTCTGCTCGTAGGCCTGACGCAGCTCTGGGCTGTTTTTCACCGAGTTAAGATGGCTGACCGGCGAGAAGATGCGGCCAAGGCGGTCGTCGACTTCGGCCAGCGGCTGCACCAGATTGTCCCAGGTGTAGGGCGCACCCTGCGCCACCACTTTTTCCACCGCCGCGCGACATTCGTTCAGCGCCTCGGTCACGGCGGGCACCACATGTTCAGGCTGAATAGCGGAGAAAGGCGGCAGCGTAAAAGGCTGGAGTAACGGATTGGTCATAGCGCAGTCCTTGTTCAATGTATGGGGCGCGCGGGGCGCGCAACGCAATCGTATTAACATGCGGTTAAGTGTAGCGAAAATCAATGCCGCCCCAGGCTGAGCGGCGAAGAAACGACACGGACAAGGCCGCGACGGAGAATCGGCCAGCATTTTTCCCCTTCAGCAGGTATAATCTCGCTGACTTGCAGTACGCCTTTTTACGCCAACCGCGGAATCCCCACTGTTATGCTGAGCTATCGCCACAGTTTTCACGCCGGCAACCACGCCGACGTGCTGAAACACACCGTACAGAGCCTGATCATCAGCGCGCTGAAAGAGAAAGAAAAGCCGTTCCTCTACCTCGACAGCCACGCTGGCGCAGGCCGTTATCTGCTGAGCGGCGAGCACGCCGAACGCACCGGCGAATATCTGGAGGGGATCGCCCGCATCTGGCAGCAGCCGGACGCGCCGGCGCTGCTGAAGCCTTACTTCAACGCCATTCGCGACCTCAACCCCAACGGCACGCTGCGCTACTATCCCGGCTCGCCGCTGATCGCGCGCCATCTGCTGCGTGAAGAGGACAAGCTGCAGCTTACCGAGCTGCACCCGAGCGACTATCCGCTGCTACGCGGCGAGTTTCTGAAAGACAGCCGCGCCCGCGTCGAGCGCGCCGACGGCTACCAGCAGTTGAAGGCGAAACTGCCGCCGCCGACCCGTCGCGGCCTGGTGCTGATCGATCCACCCTACGAGCTGAAGAGCGACTATCAGGCGGTAGTGAAAGCGATTCACGAGGGCCACAAGCGCTTCGCCACCGGCGTGTTCGCGCTCTGGTATCCGGTGGTGCTGCGCCAGCAGATCAAGCATATGCTGCGCGATCTGGAGGCGACCGGCATTCGCAATATCCTGCAGATTGAGCTGGCGGTGCGCCCGGACAGCGACCAGCGCGGCATGACCGCGTCGGGCATGATTGTGATCAACCCGCCGTGGAAGCTGGCGCAGCAGATGAACGAGCTGCTGCCCTGGCTGCATCAGAAGCTGGTGCCTGCCGGAACCGGCCACGCCACCGTCACACAGATCGTGCCGGAATAAACCGCTACAGCGTAAACACCGCCAGATCGGAGGCCAGCTCGGTGTCGGGAAATATCGAGCGGCACTCCTCCAGCAGGCGCGGCATGTCGCGCGGCAGATAGCGCGAGCTGAAATGGGTGGCGATCAGGCGCTTCGCGCCTGCCTCTTTCGCCACCTGCGCCGCCTGCAGCGTGGTAGAGTGGCCGCGCCCGTTGGCCTTCACCTGCAGCGCCGCCTCCAGCGTGGCTTCATGCACCATTAAATCGACGTTTGCCGCCAGCTGCAGCGCCGTCGGCGTCGGCGCGGTGTCGCCAAAAATGGCCAGGGTTTTGCCTCGGGTCGCCGGGCCGAGATAGTCCGCGCCGTTGATCACCCGTCCATCCTCCAGCGTCACGCGCTCTCCCGCTTTTAGCTGCTGATACCAGGGCCCGCGCGGCACCCCCTCTTCTTTCAGACGCGCGGCGTCGAGAAAGCCCGGCTTATCGTGCTGCTCAATGCGATAGCCGAAGCAGGGCAGCGGATGCACCAGCGGCCAGGCGCTGACGCGGAACTCGCCGTCGTCAAGCACCGGCCCCGCCTCAATCTCGACGATCTCCAGCGGATAGTCGGTATAGGAGCCGCTCAGCGACAGCGCGGTGTCGACAAAGCGTTTGATGCCTTCAGGTCCGTAAATCGTCAGCGGCTCGGTGATGCCGCCCATCGACCGGCTGGTCAGCAGACCGGGCAGGCCGAAGATATGGTCGCCGTGCAGATGAGTGATAAAGATTTTGTTCATGCGGCCCGGCTTGAGCGGCGAACGCATGTACTGCAGTTGCGTCCCTTCGCCGCAGTCGAACAGCCAGGTGTCGCCACGCGGCGAATGGGTAAAGGCGATGGCGGTGACGTTGCGTTGCAGGCTAGGCGCGCCGCCGCCGGTGCCGAGAAATGTAAGCTGCATGCTATGCTTCCCTGTCAGTGATGAGAGGATTCAACCCTATTACAATCATAGGTGCAATCTTTGCGCCGTCTCGCCTCTCAGCGTTACAATCCCGACCAAACTCTCGCAACCGGATGGACACACCATGACACGACATTATGACTATCTCGCCATTGGCGGCGGCAGCGGCGGTATCGCCTCGATTAACCGTGCCGCCATGTATGGCCAGAAATGCGCCCTGATTGAAGCCAAAGAGCTGGGCGGCACCTGCGTGAACGTGGGTTGTGTTCCGAAGAAAGTGATGTGGCATGCGGCGCAGATCGCCGAGGCGATTCATCAGTACGGCCCGGATTACGGCTTCGATACTACGGTAAACCACTTCGACTGGAAGACGCTGGTGAAAAACCGCAGCGCCTACATCGATCGCATCCATACCTCGTACGATAACGTGCTGGGCAAAAACAACGTCGATGTGATCAAGGGCTTCGCCCGCTTTGTTGACGCGCATACCGTGGAAGTCAACGGCGAGCGCATCACCGCCGACCATATTTTGATCGCCACCGGCGGCCGTCCGAGCCATCCCGACGTGCCTGGCGTTGAGTACGGCATCGACTCTGACGGCTTCTTCGAGCTGGACGCGCTGCCGAAGCGTACCGCGGTGATCGGCGCCGGCTATATCGCCGTTGAGCTGGCGGGCGTAGTGAACGCGCTCGGCTCAGAAACGCACCTGTTTGTGCGCAAGCACGCGCCGCTGCGCAGCTTCGATCCGCTGATCACCGACACGCTGGTGGAGGTGATGAACGCCGAAGGCCCGACGCTGCACACGCACGCCGTGCCGAAAGCGGTGGTGAAGAACGCCGACGGCAGCCTGACGCTGCAGCTGGAAGATGGGCGCGAGCAGACCGTCGACTGTCTGGTCTGGGCGATTGGCCGCCAACCGGAAACCGACAACCTGAATCTGGCGGCAACCGGCGTGGCGCTGAACGAGAAAGGCTATATCAAGGTCGACAAATACCAGAACACCAACGTTAGCGGCCTCTATGCGGTGGGCGACAACACCGGCGCGGTAGAGCTGACGCCGGTCGCGGTTGCGGCGGGTCGTCGTCTGTCAGAGCGCCTGTTCAACAACAAGCCGGACGAGCATCTCGATTACAGCAACATTCCAACCGTGGTGTTCAGCCATCCGCCGATTGGCACCGTGGGCCTGACCGAGCCGCAGGCGCGCGAGCAGTACGGCGACGATCAGGTGAAAATCTATAAATCGTCCTTTACCGCGATGTACACCGCCGTGACGCAGCACCGGCAGCCGTGCCGCATGAAGCTGGTGTGTGTCGGCGCGGAGGAGAAGATCGTCGGCATTCACGGCATCGGTTCGGGTATGGATGAGATGCTGCAGGGCTTTGCGGTGGCGCTGAAGATGGGCGCGACGAAAAAAGATTTCGACAATACGGTGGCGATCCACCCGACGGCGGCGGAAGAGTTTGTGACGATGCGCTGATCTGGCGCGGACAGAGGGGCCAGCGGATGCTGGCCCTAAGCGTAGCGGCGAAGCCAGGGATCGTCAGGCTGACTGAATGCGATTTAGCTCTTCTTCCGACAGCCCGGTAGCCTGCATAATTGCCTCGCGCGGCATTTTCATTTTCAGCAGGCTGAGTGCGACTTTAAGTGTGCCTTCACGCTCCCCTTCAAGCTTTCCTTCAAGCCTGCCTTCCTGCTTAAGCTGTTCTGCAATAGTCATCAGTGTATCCTTCTGTTGCGGCATTCGCTGTGCCAGTACGCGAACAAAGGCGTCGGCGTCTGTGGTTTCGCCTGCCTGAATAATATAGTTTACCAGCGAGCGTGTTTGTGATGAAGATTTGTCCGCCTGCAAAGCAGCCACCAGCAGGTCCATTACCTCCGCTAAATCGCGCTGGCGAATATGTTTTTGCAGCAGCGTCAGCGCCGCCATACGACGATGCTGCACGATTTCATCATCAGGAATGACGGTGACGTCGACCAGCGGAAAAGCCTTGCCGTAAAGCACGGCGGCCAGTGCCGGGTCGGCGAACCCGTCCAGCCAGCAGGTTGACCAGGGGTAAGGGCTGCGCTGGCCGGCGTAAAACAGCACCGGTATCACCAGCGGCAGCGTCTTATGTCCGGCGTCGAGGTGACGCTTCATCGCCGCCACCGCGTAGCGCAGCAGCCGAAACGCCATCTGTTTGTCCGGCGTCGACTGGTGCTCAATCAGCACCTGCACATAGCCGTCGCCGCCGCTGCGGGTTTTCATGCTGTAGAGCACGTCGCTGAAGTAAGGGCGCAGATCATCCTCCACGAAAGAGCCGGAGGCCAGCCTGAGCGTGCTGAGGTCACAGAGCGCAAGGAGCTGAGGCGGAAGGTGGATTTCCATAAAGTCGCGCGCCACGTCCGGCTGGCTGAGAAGCTGGCGGAAGACGGCGTCGTGCGGAGTCGGCGTGCTCTTTTTCTTCATCTTTGCTGGCTCTGAAAAAACCTGCGCAAAGCCTGCCACAGCGATAAAAAAGAGTCATTAGCGAGACCGGTAACTCACAGATAATAAAGGGAGAAAGCCGGTAAGTGGCCCTCTCCCACGGATTATTTACTCTGTCGCGCTCAGGCCTGACGCGCCGGCGCTTTATGCACCATGGTGTAGGCGTAATCGACGCCCATGCCGTAGGCGCCGCTGTGCTCGCGCACCAGATCCATCACCGCGTCGTAGGTCTCTTTGCGTGACCAGTCGCGCTGATACTCAAGCAGCACCTGCTGCCAGGTCACAGGGATCGCGCCGGCCTGCACCATGCGCTGCATCGAGCGCTCGTGGGCGTCGACGCTGGTGCCGCCAGAGGTGTCCGTCACCACATAGACTTCGTAGCCCTCTTTCAACGCCATCAGCGCCGGAAACGTGAGACAGACTTCGGTCCAGAGCGCAGAGATAACCAGCTTCTTACGCCCGGTTTTCTCCACCGCTTCAACAAATTTCGCATCTTCCCAGGAGTTCATCGAGGTGCGCTCAATCGGCTTCGACTCCGGGTGCACCGCCAGCAGTTCCGGCCAGATATAGCCGCTAAAGCTTTCGGTTTCGACCGAGGTGTAGATCACCGGCACGTTAAAGATTTTTCCGGCCTTCGCGAGGGCAACGGTATTATTTTTAAGCTGCTGACGATCGATATTGGCGACGCCGAAAGACATCTGCGGCTGGTGGTCGATGAAAATCAGCGTTGAGTTTTGCGGGTCCAGCAGGTCGAATTTAGACATCATGTAGTTCCTCTCAAAGGGTTTGAATGTTGTGTTTCCGTTGAGATGAACTTTACGCAGCCAGCCTGTTAAGAGATAACGGAAAGAATTTCACAAGTTATTAAAGATTATTTTAGATAGCTGATATTAATGACCTTTTTCAGAAGAAAGCGGCAAAACTCGCGTTTATTCCTCTGTCGGCGTAGGCTTACACCACGAAAATAACCTCTACATCGCATTCACTATGATTGTTCGTCCCTACCAACACTGGTTCCGTCGGCTGCTGGGCTGGCACGGTTCGGTGCTGCCGAAAATTGGCTTCCGCCTGTCGCTAAACCTGGTGATGTCGATTGTCGCCATCGTCTGCTTTCAGTGGTACGAATCGCTCGGCGTCCACCTGAAAACTGCGCCCTTCAGCCTGCTCGGCGTGGCGCTGGCGATCTTTCTCGGCTTTCGCAATAACGCCAGCTACGCGCGGTTTACCGAAGCGCGCACGCTGTGGGGTGGCATGCTGATTACCCATCGCTCGCTGCTGCGTCAGGTCAAGAGCGTGCCGCTGGACAAGGCGCACGCGCGGGAATGTGCGGGGCTGCAGATGGCGTTCAGCTTCAGCATGAAGCATCAGCTGCGCAACAGCGACGCGCGTGAGGATCTGACGCGTCTGCTGCCGCCACGCTGGCGCGATGAGGTGTTGAGCAGCCCGCAGCCTGCCAGCCGCGCGCTGCTGTGCCTGGGTAAATGGCTGGGCGAGCAGCGTCAGCGGGGCAAGGTGTCCGATATTCTCTGGCAGAGCATGGATGAAAATCTCAATCATCTGTCGCAGGTGCTGGGCGGCTGCGAGCGCATCGCCTCCACGCCGATCCCTTTCGCCTACTCGCTGATCCTGCACCGCACGGTCTCGCTGTTTTGCACCCTGCTGCCGTTTGCGCTGGTAAGCGATCTGCACGGCATGACGCCGCTGGTGTCGATGTTTATCTCTTACACCTTTCTGGCGCTGGAATCGGTGTCGGAGGAGCTGGAGGATCCCTTTGGCGTCGAAGCCAACGATCTGCCGCTAAACGCCCTGTGCGTCAGCATTGAGCGCAGCCTGCGTGAAATGAACGACGACTTCCCGCTGCCGCCGCTGCCGCAGCCCGACGGCCGTCGCATATTGACCTGATTAGCCGAGACGGTCGAGCCAGCGCACGTAGGCCTGATCCCACAGCGCGGCGGGCGTCCCGGCCTGGCCGAGGCCGAAGCCGTGGCCGCCGCGGCTGATCTCGATCAGTTCGACCGGCACGCGATTGCGGCGGCAGGTATCGCGCATCAGCTCGGTGTTGTAGGGATTAGAGATGTGGTCATCTTCCGCCTGCGCCAGAAAGGTCGGCGGATAGCTGCGGGTCACGTAGTTCTGTACCGACCAGTTCGCCTCTTCTACCGGCGTTGCGCCGTTGCCCACCAGAATGCGGTGCGTGGTGGTATGGGTATAGGGCGCTTCCAGGGTGATCACCGGATAGATCAGCCCGACGCTGTCGACTTTTGGCACCACATGGTCCAGCTCATCCTGAATCTCATAGGAGCGGAATTCAGGCCGCGCCGCCGCCATGCCGAGCAGATGTCCGCCGGCGGAAAAGCCCAGCACATGCACTTTGCGCTCAAACGAACGCACCAGGCGAATCGCGCGCTGCGCGTCCTGCAGCGGCGCCAGATGCCCCGCCTGCCACTTCTCTTCCGGCAGCCGATAGCTCAGTACATAGGCGGTATAGCCGTTGCTGTTGAGCCAGCGCGCCACCGGCCAGGCCTCGCGGCCCATGCCGATAAACTTGTAGCCGCCGCCCGCCGCGATCAGCACCGCTTCGCCGTTGGGATTTTCCGGTTTAAAACGCTGAATGGTCGGGCTGACGATGTTGGACCAGGAGCCGTGTTTGTTGACGCGCAGCGGCCCGGACGGCCCGCCGCCGCCCGGCGGCTCATCCGGCCACAGCGGGATCACCTCGTCGCGCGCAAAGAGTTTGCCCGCAGTCATAGAGAGGAGAAGTGCTCCGGAGCCCAAAAGAAAGTGTCGACGCGTGATCATGATGCCCGTTGAGTCAATGCCAGTAGCTGATTCAGACGCGCCTGTCTGCGGCGACGCTGTAATTATGTGATGCGTATCAATTGCTGGCGATTATGTACGCAATTCGGGAGAAAATGCCACAAAAAAACGCGCCCGGATGGCGCGTTTATGCTGGGTACCGCAACGCTTAATCTTCCTGCTGAAACTGCGTCATCACCGTCTGCTCGCACTGCGGCTCGTCGGCGCGCAGTTTGCCGCGCTCTTCCTCGCCCAGCTGCAGCCAGGCGTTGGCCACCTCGTTGGCAATATCTTCATCAAACTCCGGCTGATTCATGGCGCTGGAGGATTTGCTCATCGCCGTATAGCTTTTCATTTTCTGCACGTAGGAGTCGGCCGTGCCCACCTGGGTTTCCCCGCTGACGATATGGCATAGCTTGCTGGCGTAGACGTTTTCCTGCGGAATATTGGTGTCGTCGTCAGCCGCCAGCGCGGCGGATGAGGCCAGCAGCCCCAGTACAATCAGTAACGGCTTTTTCATATCTGCTCCTGTTTTAGTCTATTCGTCATTCTGCCGGGCGGAGAGGCGCGCCGAGCGCCAGTTCAGCAGCGGCGTCACCGTCACACCATGAATGACGATGCTGCACACCACCAGCGTCAGCGCCATATCAACCATGGTCTCGGCCTGTTGCCCCGCCATGCCGTGCACCCAGGCAAAGGCGATATAGTTAATACTGCCGATGCCGCGAATGCCCAGCCAGCCGATAAGCAGGCGTCTTACCGCGGGAATGCCGCAGCGCAGCGTGGTCAGCCACACCGCCAGCGGGCGCACCACGATAAACAGCGCCAGCCCCAGCAGAATGCCGTTGAGGTTCCAGTGGTGCGCCAGCGTCACGCCCAGCACCACCATCATCGCCGCCGCCAGCAAACGCTCAATGGTATCACCAAAAGAGAGCGCGTCACTGACCACCAGCCCGACCGATTTTATCATGCCGCCACTCTCGCCCGCGTGCTCCAGGCGATTGTTGGGATTAACCAGCGCTTCGGCGGGCAATACCCGCTGCTCTTCGCTCAGCTCTTCCGGCGGATAGGCTTTAAACACGCGCAGCTCGGCGCGGCGCAGCCCGACGCCGGCGGCGAAGGTGGCCAGGAAGCCCGAAGCGCCGATCGCCTCGGCCGCCGCATAGCTCAGCGCAATCAGCGCCAGCGCGAGAAAATCGTTGGGCGCCACATCGCCGTGCGCGCTGCGCAGCCGCGTCGCCATCAGGCCGACCAGGCGGCCAAACCCGAAGCCCAGCCCCAGGCCGGCGCCGATGCCCCAGATCACCTCCACCGCCGTCCAGTGACCAAAGCTACTCCAGCTGAGGCTTTCGCCGTTGAACAGCAGCAGCGCCAGAATCAACAGCGGCAGCGCCGATCCGTCGTTCATGCCCGCCTCGCTGGAGAGCGCCACGCGCAGCGCGTCGTCGTCGCGCGCGTCGTTGACCGAAATCAGACTTGCCAGCACCGGGTCGGTCGGCGCGACGATGGCGCCGAACGCCAGCGCCAGTGGCCAGTCGAAGCCCACCAGCCAGTGCGCCATCAGCGTCATGCCGCCGACCGTCAGCAGCATCGCCGGAAAGGCGAGCCGCATGCCAACGCGCCAGCTGTGGGCGCGCAGCGGCAGACGCAGCTTCAGCCCGGTGATAAACAGCGAGGCCGCCATGGTGATTTCCGTGATATGCGCAGCGGCTTCCGAATGTTTCAAAATGTCGATCTGCACCACATCGAACACCCAGGGCCCGCACAGGATCCCGGCTAACAGATAAAGCCCAAACGACGTCACTGGCCCGCGATGGATCCATCCCGAGGCCAGCGACATTAATAACAGGAGGCAGCCGGTGGCCGCCATCCAGGCAAGAAAGTTCATAACGCTTCGTTTTCCCTGAAAAATATCTTTTAATCCTGGCACAAGCGCACGAAAGCGGGATCAGTTCTTCAGGTGACGACTCGCCAGGCGAAGCGCGAAGCTGGCGGCGCCGGCCAGCGTGGCGAGCGTTACGACGCCGTTCCAGCCCCAGCGCGCCAGCGCCAGGCTGCCCAGCGCGGCGCCGGTCGCCATGCCGATAAACACCACGGTGAACAGCAGCGCGTTGAGTCGGCTGCGCGCCTCCGGCGCCAGGCTGTAGACCAGCGTCTGATGCGCCACCAGCGTGGCCTGCACGCCGAGATCGAAGCCGATGGTGCTGAGCACGATCAGCGCCAGCTGGGCCGGCAGCGGCAGCGCGGGCAGCAGAAACATCAGCGCGAAGGAGACGGTGACCAGCCCGGCGCCGACGATAGTGACGCGCGCCGGACCGATGCGGTCGGCGACGCTGCCCGCCAGCGGCGCGGCCATAGCGCCCGCCGCGCCCGCCAGGCCGAAGGCGCCCGCTACCGCGCTGTCGAGATGAAAGCGATCGCTGAGCATCAGCGCCAGCGTCGACCAGAAGGCGCTAAAGCCCACCGACAGCAGCCCCTGCGCCAGCGCCGCGCGGCGCAGCGTCTGATGATGGCGCCAGAGATGTGCCAGCGACAGCAGCAGGCGCGGATAGCTCACCGACGTGCCGGGCGTAAAGCGCGGCAGCACGCGCCACAGCGCCAGGCTAATCAACAGCACCAGCGCCGCCGCCAGCCAGTACATGGCGCGCCAGCCGAAATACTCCGCCACCACGCCGCTCACCACGCGCGACAGCAGAATGCCCACCAGCAGGCCGGTCATCACCGTACCGACCGTTTTGCCGCGGCTGCGTTCAGGGGCCAGCGCGGCGGAAGCCGGCACGATATCCTGCGCCACCGTCGCCGTCAGGCCGGTGGCGAAGCTGGCGATCAGCAGCGCGTTCAGGCCGCCGGAAAAGCCGCACAGCAGCAGTGCCGCCACCAGCAGCAGCCCTTTAATCAGAATGATGGCGCGGCGATCGTGCCGGTCGCCCAGCGGCGCCAGCAGCAGAATGCCCAGCGCATAGCCCATCTGCGTCAGCATCGGCACCATGCCGACCGCGCCGACGCCGACGTTGAACTGTTTGCCGATGATATCCAGCATCGGCTGGCTGTAGTAAATCGAGGCGACGCTCAGCCCTGCGCCTGCGGCGAGGGTAAACACCAGCGGGCCGGGTAAAGTCTCGGCCGGGCGGGCCGCAACGCTGTTAATTGCTGACATGTTGTCGTTCTCCAGAAGTATCCGGCGCTTAGTAAAGCGCATCGTCGCCATACGTTGTAGACTGAGAAAAAGCAAAACCGTTATGCGTGGTACGTATGAGCAACCTCTCCAGTCCCGATCGTATTGAACTGATGCAGACCTTTATCCGCATCGTTGAGAGCGGCAGCCTGTCGGCGGCGGCGCAGCAGCTCAACACCACCCAGCCCACCATCAGCCGTCGGCTGCAGGCGCTGGAGCAGCGTCTTGGGCTAAAGCTGATCATGCGCACCACCCACGCGCTGAAGCTCACCGACGACGGCGAGCGCTGCTACGCCCAGGCGCGCCAGCTGCTGGCGACCTGGCACGCGCTGGAGGATGAGCTGACCCACGCCAATGACGAGCCAGTCGGCACGCTGCGGGTGCGCGCGCCGCACGCCTTTGGTCAGGATCAGCTGGTCGCGCCGCTGGTGGAGTACCTGATGCGCTACCCGCGCCTTAACGTAGAGTGGATGCTTAACGATCGCACGCCCGACTTTATCGCCGAGAACGTCGACTGCGCGATTCAGGTCGGCGCGTTGAGCGATCCCGCTATCGTGGCGATTCTGCTGGCGGAAGTGCCGCGCATCGTGGTGGCCTCGCCGGCGCTGCTGGCGCGGCACGCGCCGGTCGATGCCGTCGAGCAACTGGCGGATCTGCCGTGGCTGGCGCTGACCAGCTTTTACCGTAACGAAATCGCGTTACAGCGCCTTGACGACGGCCAGCCGGTCAATATGGCGATTGCGCCGCGCCTGAGCAGCGACAGCCTCTACGCGGTGCGCAAAGCGGCGCTGATGGGCATGGGCGCGGCGATCATGTCGTCGTGGGTGGTGCAGGAGGATTTAGCGCGCGGCGAGCTGGTGCAGCTGACGCCGCAGTGGCAGGCGCCGCCGCTGCCGGTGTGGCTGACCTATCCCTGGGCGAGCTACTACCCGGCGCGCCTGCAGAAGTTTTTTGAAATGATACGGGAGGTGATGCCGCAGCTAACCGGCACGCGGCCAGCCGGGGCGTTTCCGCGCTAGGCGGACTTCTTCTCGCTTTTCGACATATTGTCCAGCAGGCCCATCACAAAAGCCGACAGCACAAAGGTCAGATGGATGATCACGTACCACATCAGCTTGTCGTTGGGCACGTTGCGTGCTTCCATAAACACGCGCAGCAGATGGATAGAGGAGATAGCGACGATCGACGCCGCGACTTTATTTTTCAGCGAGCTGGAATCCATCTTGCCGAGCCAGCTCAGCTTCTCTTTATGTTCGTCGATATCGAGCTTAGAGACGAAGTTCTCATAGCCGGAGAGCATCACCATCACCAGCAGGCCGCCCACCAGCGTCATGTCCACCAGCGACAGCAGCAGCAGGATCAGATCGTTTTCCGCAATGCTGAGTATATTGGGCAGCAGGTGAAAAATTTCTTCAAAGAACTTAATCGTCAGCGCCAGCAAACCCAGCGAAAGTCCAATGTAAACCGGAGCCAGCAACCAGCGCGACGCATACATCAGGTTTTCGGTAAAACGTTCCATAATTTCCCACAGGTAATCAGACAGGTGAGGCAGTATAACCGATCCTCTGTGAAGTTATTTCAGCGCCTCTTCAGAAATTTCAGGCGCGGGCGGCAGCGGCAGCGACAGGCGGAACGCCACGCCGCCTTCAATACGGTTCTCCGCCCAGATGCGCCCGCCGTGGCTCTCGACGATGGTTTTGCAGATCGCCAGCCCCAGCCCGACGCCCGGCACCGACGACTCTTTATCGCCGCGCGCGAACTTGTCGAAAATACGCGTCAGGTCTTTGTCGGCAATGCCCGGCCCGTTGTCCCAGACCGCCATCTCCAGCCGATCGCGCTCGCGCCAGGCGCGAATGCCGCGCTGCGCGCTGTTGCCGGCATACTTCAGGCTGTTCTCAATCAGGTTGGTCAGCACCCGCTCCAGCAGCGCGCTGTCGCCTTTAATCAGCATCAGATCTGACGGCAGGTCGAGCGTCACGCCGTGCCCTTTCAGCGACGGCGCCATGCTGCTGAGCGCGCCGCCGATCACCTCGTCCAGCGCCAGCCACTCTTCGCGCAGGTTCAGCCCGCCCGACTGAATGCGCGCCATATCGAGCATATTGCTCACCAGGCGGATGGTGCTCAGCGTCTGCTCGCGGATCTGGTTCGCCTGAGTGACATACTTCGACTCATCGCTGGCCAGGTCGAGCATCAGCATCTCCGCCTGGCCGAACAGCACGGTGAGCGGCGTGCGCAGATCGTGCGACAGCGCAGAGAGCAGCGCGTTGCGCAGCTGCTCGCGCTCCGCCGCCAGCCGCGACGCCGCTTCGCTCTGTGACAGCGCCATCCGCTCCAGCGCGTTGGCGATCAGCACGGTAAAGGTCTCCACCAGCCGCTGCTGCTCCGGGATCATCAGCTGGCGCAGGTTTTGCGGCTCGACCACCAGCAGCCCGCGACAGTGCGCGCCGCTCTTGAGCGGCAGCATCTGGTAAGGCACGGCGGGCAGCGTATCGGTGCCCGCGCCGGCGGGCTGTCCCTTGCTGTAGCTCCATTTGGCAATGGCGCGATCCGGCTCGCTGCCCGGCGTCGCCGCGCCCGTCGCCACCAGCTCGCCCTGCTCGTCCGGCAGTAGCAGCAGGCTGCGCGCCTGCAGGGTCACCTCGATCACGCGCTGGGCGGTAGCGGCGATATCCTCGGGCGTCAGCGCGCTGCCCAGCGACTTCGCCATCTCGTAGAGGTGGCGCGCGCGCTGCTCGCGGTAGCGCGCCACGCGCGCCTGATAGCGCACGCCGGCGGTCAGGTTGCCGACGATCACGCCTACCGCCAGCATCACCGCGAAGGTTACCAGATACTGCAAATCAGAGACCGCCACCGTGCCGGTGGGGGCGACGAAAAAGAGGTCGAAGGCGAGGATATTCATCACCGTGGCGATCACCGACGGCCAGCGCCCGTAGCGCAGCGCGATAATCACCACCGCCAGCAGATAGATCATCACGCCGTTGGCGGTGTCGAACCCGGCCAGCAGCCAGCGTCCGGCGGCGGTGACCAGGATGCAGAGCAGCAGCGCCATCAGCACGCCGCGCAGCGGCAGGCGCCAGCGGTCGCCGCCGGCGCGCGCGTCGGCTAACGGCAGCGCGTCGCCGGCCGGCTCGTCCAGCGCCACCACCAGCAGATCGAGATCCGGCCCCAGCTTGCCGAGGCGCGTGGCGAAGCTGTCCCGATGCCAGCGCCGCAGCGGCCGACGACCGGTGACGATCTTGCCGAGGTTATGTTCGCGCGCGTAGCGCAGCACCGCCTGCGCCTCGTCGGGATCGGAGAGCGTGGCGGTCTCCGCGCCCAGCTCCTGCGCCAGCTGCAGGGTTTTCAGCACGGCGCGCCGCCGCGCCTCCGACAGCCGGTTAAGGCGCGGCGTTTCGACGTAGACCGCGTGCCATTCGCTGCCGAGCCGCGCCGCCAGTCGCGCGGCGGTGCGCACCAGCTTTTCGCTGCCGGTGTCATCGCCGATGCAGAGCAGAATGGCGTCGCGCGTGTGCCAGACGCGATCGCGGCCCTGCTGGTCGCGCCAGGCGCGCATCTGATCGTCGACGCGGTCAGCGGTGCGGCGCAGCGCCAGCTCGCGCAGCGCGAACAGATTGCCCTTGCGGAAGAAGTTTTCGATAGCGCGCTCGGCGCGATCGCCGACGTAGACCTTGCCCTCTTTCAGACGCTGGCGCAGATCGTCCGGCGGCAGATCCACCAGCACCACCTCATCGGCGCTGTCGAAAAAGGGATCGGGCACGGTTTCGCGCACGCGGATGCCGGTGACGCCGCCCACCACGTCGTTAAGGCTTTCCAGATGCTGCACGTTGACGGTGGTGATGACGTCGATGCCCGCGTCCAGCAGCTCGTCGATATCCTGCCAGCGTTTGGGGTGGCGCGAACCCTGCACGTTGGTGTGCGCCAGCTCATCCATCAGGATCAGCGCCGGATGGCGCGCCAGCGCCGCGTCGAGATCGAATTCGGCGTGGCGCGAACGTCCGGTGGCGCGCCGCGGCAGCACCGCCAGTCCGCGCAGCAGGCTGGCGGTCTCTTCGCGGCCGTGGGTTTCGACCACGCCGATCAGCACGTCGAGCCCCTGCGCGCGCAGCCGCTGCGCCTCCTGCAGCATGGCCCAGGTTTTGCCGACGCCCGCGCAGGCGCCGAAGTAGATTTTCAGCTTGCCGCGATGGCTGTCGGCCTGTTGTAGCAGCAGCGCGTCGGGATCGGGGCGTTGGCGTTCGTCGTTCATCACGTCCTTCAGGGTTGAGTCAGCGCGTCCAGCGCCAGGTTAAGCCGCAGCACGTTGACGGTGGGATCGCCGCTAAAGGCGAGCAGCGGCCGCTCGGTATGGGCGTCGATCAGATCCTCGACCGTTTTCAGCGGCAGCTGACGCGCGGTGGCAACGCGCGGCGCCTGCCAGTGCGCGGCAGCGGGGGAAATCGCTGGATCAAGGCCGCTGGCCGAGGCGGTCACCAGATCCACCGGCACCGCCTGCGGCGAGAGCGGATTGGCGGCGCGCAGCGCGGCAACGCGTTCCGCCACCGCCTTGTCCAGCGCCGGATTGCTCGCCGCCAGATTACTGCCGCTCGACGCCAGCGCATTATAGGGCGCGTCGCCGGTCGCCGACGGCCGACCCCAGAAATAGCCGGGTCGGCTAAAGTTCTGGCCAATCAGCGCCGAACCGCGCGCTTCGATCAGCGAGCCGTTGGCCTGCGCCGGAAACAGCCACTGCGCCAGGCCGGTGGTCAGCAAAGGATACCCCACGCCGGTGACCAGCGTGAGCAGCAGTAAAACTAACATTGCCGGACGTAACTGACTCATTTTTTTCTCCTTATGCCAGACCCAGCAGCACCAGCAGCAGGTCGATGGCTTTAATGCCGATAAAGGGCACCAGCAGCCCGCCCAGCCCATAAATCAACAGGTTGCGGCGCAGCAGCGCCGCAGCGCTCAGCGGCCGATAGCTGACGCCCTTCAGCGCCAGCGGGATCAGGAAGACGATCACCAGCGCGTTGAAAATCACCGCAGAAAGAATCGCCGACGACGGCGAATGCAGATGCATCACGTTCAGCAGGTTGAGCTGCGGATAGGTCGCCGCGAAGGCCGCCGGAATAATGGCGAAATATTTGGCGACGTCGTTGGCGATGCTGAAGGTAGTGAGCGAGCCGCGCGTCATCAGCATCTGCTTGCCGATATGCACCACTTCCAGCAGCTTGGTGGGGTTGGAGTCGAGATCCACCATGTTGCCCGCCTCTTTCGCCGCCTGGGTGCCGGAGTTCATCGCCACCGCCACGTCCGCCTGCGCCAGCGCCGGCGCGTCGTTGGTGCCGTCGCCGGTCATCGCCACCAGCCGCCCTTCCGCCTGATACTGGCGGATCAGCGCCAGCTTCGCTTCCGGCGTCGCCTCTGAGAGAAAGTCATCGACGCCCGCTTCCGCCGCGATCGCCGCCGCGGTCAGCGGGTTGTCGCCGGTGATCATCACAGTTTTAATGCCCATCTTGCGCAGCTCGGCGAAGCGCTCTTTGATGCCGCCCTTAACGATATCCTTCAGCGCCACCACGCCCAGCACCTTCGCCCCTTCCGACACCACCAGCGGCGTGCCGCCGGCGCGCGCCACCTCTTCCACCAGCGCGTTGACCTCTGTCGGGAAGCGGCCGCTATTGGCCTCGATATGGCGCTTCACCGCGTCTACCGCCCCTTTGCGGATCAGCCGGTTCTGCACGTTGACGCCGCTCATGCGCGTCTGCGCCGAGAAGGGAATAAAGCTCGCGCCCATGGTGGTCAGATCGCGCTCGCGCAGGTTGAAGCGCTGTTTCGCCAGCATCACGATGCTGCGTCCTTCGGGGGTTTCATCCGCCAGCGAGGCGAGCTGCGCCGCGTCGGCCAGCTGCTCTTCGCTGACCCCCGGCGCAGGCAGAAACTGCGTCGCCTGACGGTTGCCGAGCGTAATGGTGCCGGTCTTGTCCAGCATCAGCACGTCGACGTCGCCCGCCGCCTCGACCGCGCGGCCGCTGGTGGCGATAACGTTGGCGCCCAGCATGCGGCTCATGCCCGCCACGCCGATGGCGGAGAGCAGGCCGCCGATGGTGGTCGGGATCAAACAGACCAGCAACGCCACCAGCACCGTGACGCTCACCGGCGCCCCGCCCCACGCCGAGAAGGGCCACAGGGTGACGGTGGCCAGCAGAAACACGATGGTCAGCGACACCAGCAGAATGGTCAGCGCGATCTCGTTCGGGGTTTTGCGCCGCTTCGCCCCTTCCACCATGGCGATCATGCGGTCGAGAAAGGTTTCGCCCGGATTGACGCTGCACTGGATCACCAGCCAGTCGGAGAGGATGCGCGTGCCGCCGGTCACCGAGGCGAAGTCGCCGCCCGACTCGCGGATCACCGGCGCGGATTCGCCGGTGATGGCGCTCTCATCCACCGAGGCGCCGCCCTCCAGCACTTCGCCATCGCACGGGATAATGTCGCCCGCCTCCACCAGCACGATCTCCCCTTTGCGCAGGCTGTCGGCCGACACCTGCTGCCACTGCGCGTTGTGGCGCGGCTCCGCCAGCTTTTTGGCGAAGCTGGTTTTTTTGACGCCTTTCAGGCTGCTTGCCTGCGCCTTGCTGCGCCCTTCCGCCAGTGCCTCGGCGAAGTTGGCGAACAGCACGGTGAACCAGAGCCAGAGGGCGATGGCGCCGGTAAAGCGGGCGTTGCCGTCGAGCCAGCCGCCCGCCATGCCCAGCGCCAGCAGCGTGGTGAGCAAACTGCCGAGCCAGACCACGAACATCACCGGATTGCGGAACTGCACGCGCGGATCCACTTTTTTCAGCGCGTCGAGCAGCGCGACGCGCATCAGCGCGCCGTTCAGCGCCTGTTGTTGACGACTCATGAGTGCGTACCCTGAAGAAGTTGCAGATGCTCGGCGACTGGACCCAGCGCCAGAGCGGGAATAAAGGTCAGCGCGCCCACCAGCAGTACCGCGCCGATCAGCAGCGCGATAAACAGCGGGCCGTGGGTCGGCAGCGTGCCGTTGCCCACCGGCTGCGCCTTTTTCACCGCCATGCTGCCCGCCAGCGCGATGACCGGAATAATGATGCCGAAGCGACCGACCAGCATGCAGAACGCCAGCAGCAGGTTCCAGAACGGCGTGTTGGCGCTCAGGCCCGCAAAGGCGCTGCCGTTGTTGTTGGCGGCGGACGACACCGCATAGAGCACTTCGCTAAAGCCGTGAATGCCCGGATTCGCCATGCCGGCGCGCCCCGCATCGGTCATCATCGCCAGCGCGGTGCCGAGCAGTACCAGCGTCGGCGTCACCAGGATCGCCAGCGCGGTCATCTTCATGTCGCGCACGTCGACCTTTTTACCGAGATATTCCGGCGTGCGGCCGATCATCAGCCCGGCGATAAACACCGCCAGCACCACGAACAGCAGCATGCCGTACAGGCCGGCGCCGACGCCGCCGAACACCACTTCCCCCAGCTGCATCAGCCACATCGGCACCATGCCGCCCAGCGCGGTAAAGGAGTCGTGCATCGCGTTTACCGCGCCGCACGACGCGGCGGTAGTGATCACCGCAAACAGACTGGAGTTAAGAATGCCGAAGCGCGTCTCTTTGCCCTCCATGTTCAGCGCGCTGTCGGCGCCGAGCGCCAGCAGATGCGGATTGCCGCGCGTTTCTGCCCACATCACCGCCACGACCGCCACCACGAACATCAGCGACATCGCCCAGAGCAGCATATGGCCCTGACGGCGATCGCGCACCGCGTAGCCAAAGGCGAAGCAGAGCGCCGCCGGGATAAGAAAGATCGCCAGCATCTGCACGAAGTTAGTCAGCGCGTTGGGGTTCTCGAACGGATGGGCCGAGTTGGCGTTAAAGAAGCCGCCGCCGTTGGTGCCCAGCATCTTGATCGCCTCCTGCGACGCCACCGGCCCCATCGCCAGCGTCTGCTTCGCCCCTTCCAGCGTGGTGACCTCATGGTAGGGCAGGAAATTCTGGATGCTGCCCTGGCTGACGAACAGCAGCGCCATCAGCAGGCTGATCGGCAGCAGCAGATAGAGCGTGATGCGCGTAAGATCGCGCCAGGCGTTGCCGAGCGCGTCGCTGTTGCGGCTGGCGAAACCGCGGATCAGCGCGAACGCCACCGCGATGCCGGTCGCGGCGGACACGAAGTTCTGCACCGTCAGGCCGACCATCTGGCTGAAATAGCTCAGGGTGCTTTCGCCGCCGTAGGACTGCCAGTTGGTGTTGGTGACGAAACTCACCGCGGTATTCAGCGCCAGATGCCAGCTCAGCGCGGGCAGCTGCTGCGGATTAAGCGGCAGCCGATCCTGCAGCAGCAGGATCGCCAGCAGCAGCAGCAGGCCGAGCAGGTTAAACAGCAGGATCGCCAGCAGATAGTGCGGCCAGCGCATGGCGGGCGCGTCGGCGCCGAGCAGCCGCCAGAGCGGGCGCTCGACGCTGGCCAGCAACGGCCTGTCGGCGATCAGCACCGCCAGCCCGCGTCCCAGCGGCTGCGCCAGCGCCATTAACGCCACGAAAAACGCGGCGATCAGTAAAAACGCATTGGCGGCCATTAAAACGCCTCCGCATTCAGCAGGGCATAGATCAGGTAGCCCAGTAACAAAAACACCAGCACGATGCCGGCCATTACGCCCACGCTCACAAAGACCTCCAGAGGGATCAGGGTTTCGCGTTAGCCTGCGCGCTTCGGTATAAAGAAGCGGTTAAATTGCCTGTAGCGGGCGTAAAAAAGTTATAAAAATGGCGATAAAACAGGCGGATGGCAGCTGGTAACCGCCTTTTTTAGTTATATAACCCGGCAAGGCACCGCCACGCGTCCTGGAACATTGCGAAGACGACTGATATTCATTATCATTTCGATTTCCTTACGAAATAGTGCTGATGCGTTTTCTTTTTTCTCTGCTGCTGCTGCTGTGCAGCACCGCTGCCGTCGCAAAATCGGTCGTCGATATCACCGGCCAGAAGGTGATTATTCCTGACCATCCGCAGCGCATTATTCTGGGCGAAAGCCGCATGCTCTACACCCTGGCGCTGATCGTGCCCGGCAATCCGGCGGCGCGCATCGCGGGCTGGCCGGGGGATATGGCGAAGTACGACGCGCAAAGCTGGCGAGAGTTTACCGCCGCGTTCCCGGCGATCAACGCGGTGCCGCAGCTCGGCGCCGGCGCGCTGCGCGATCTCAATCCCGAGCAGCTGCTGACGCTGAAACCCGATCTGATTATTCTGCCGCGCCTGGCGAAAAGCGGCGCGCAGGAGGCGCATTTCCGCCAGCTGATGCAGCAGGTCAATATTCCGGTGATCTATGTCGACCTGCGCGTCGACCTGCTTAACAACACGGTGCCGAGCCTGAAAATTTTGGGCGAGGTATTCGACCAGCCGCAGCGCGCGCAGGCGTTTATCGACTTCTATCAGCAGCATATGGATCAGGTGCGCGATCGGCTGGCGCGCTATCACGGCGCGAAAACCCGCGTGATGCTGCATCTGCATCTGGGCCGCCGCGACACCTGCTGCACCACGGCGGTTAACGGCAATCTCGGCCAGCTGCTCGCCTTTGCCGGCGGCGACAATATCGCCGCCGGCGCGGTAAAAGGGGTGTTCGGCGAGATCAATCCTGAACAGGCGCTCGCCCAGCCGCCGCAGGTCTATATCGCGACCGGCATGGCGGACGCGGACGACGACAGCACGCTGCAGCTCGGCCCGGAAATCGACGCCGATCGGGCGGCCGTCAGCCTGCAAAGGCTGCTCGCCGCGCAGCCGGTTCTCAGCCAGCTTGAGGCGGTGAAAAACCACCGCGCGTACGGCCTGTGGCACAACTTTTATCTCAGCCCGTGGCACGTGGTCGCGGTAGAGCTCTTCGCAAAAGCGCTCTATCCGCAGCTGTTCGCCGACCTCGATCCGCAACGCACGCTGGAACAACTTTATCAGCGCTTTCTGCCGCTGAATTTATCAGGGACCTTCTGGAGCCAGTTACCGCAATGAAACCCCTCTCTTCTCTTCTGCTGGGCAGCGCGCTGCTCTCCGGCGGCCTGCAGGCGCAGGAATCGACGCTACTGGTAACACAGGAGGCGGAGCCGCAGGAAAGCGGCTACCAGCCGCACAGCAGTGTGACCGCCACGCGCGCGCCGGCAAAGATTATCGACACGCCGCAGAACATTACCGTCGTGCCGCAGCAGGTGCTGCAGGACAGCGACGCGCAGAATCTCGACGACGCGGTAAAGTTCGTCAGCGGCATCACCCAGGCCAATACGCTGGGCGGCACCCAGGACGCGCTGATCAAGCGCGGCTTTGGCGATAACCGCGACGGCTCGATCCTGCGCGACGGCGTGCGCTCGATTCAGGCGCGCAACTTTACTCCCACCAGCGAACGCGTCGAGGTGCTCAAAGGCCCCTCCTCCATGCTCTACGGCATGAACGAGCCTGGCGGGCTGGTCAACATTATCAGCAAGAAGCCGCTGCTGACGCCGCAGGTGCATCTGGAGGGGCGCAACAGCAGTTTTGGCGGCGGCGGCGGGCAGCTCGACGTCACCGGCCCGCTCGGCACCAGCGGCTTTGCCGGGCGACTGATCGTCGATCACGACGAGACCGACTACTGGCGCAACTTCGGCCGCACGCGCCAGACGGTGATTGCGCCGTCGCTGACGTGGTTCGGCGAGAGCACCACGCTGCGCGTCGCCTGGGAACATATGGAGTATCTGGTGCCTTTCGATCGCGGCACGGTGATCAACCCGAAAACCGGCAAGCCGGTGAATACGCCGCGCGAAGAGCGCTTCGACGAGCGCTTCAACGCCACGCGTGGCGACCAGGATACCCTGACGCTGGCCGCCGATCGGGTCCTGAACGACAGCTGGACGGCGCATCTCAACTACAGCTTTACGCGCAACACCTACAGCGACCATCAGGCGCGCGCCACCGCCTTTAACGCCGATACCGGCGTGCTGACGCGCCAGGCGGACGCCACCGGCGATGCGCAGAGCCGTTCGCAGCTGGTGCAGCTGACGCTGAATGGCGATGTCGACTGGGGACGCGTCAACCATCAGCTGCTGGCGGGATTTGACTACGAAGCCGACCGCACCTTCCGCGGCGATATGCTGCGCGGCACGAAGAACAGCCGCTTCAACATCTGGCATCCGGTGTATGACGAGATGGCGTCTACCTCGACGGTGAGCGCCGCCGACAGCGATCAGCGCGAGAATATCGATAGCCGCGGCCTGTTTTTACAGGATGCGATCCGCCTGACGCCGAACTGGCTGCTGCTGGGCGGCCTGCGCTACGACAGCTTTGACGTGATGGCGGGCAAAGGCCGCCCGTTTGTCGCCCGCACCCGCAGTTCTGACAGCCGACTGGTGCCGCGCGCGGGCGTGGTGTACAACCTCAACAGCTGGTCGAGCCTCTACGCCAGCTACACCGAATCTTTTAAGCCCAACTCCTCTATCGCCACCGAGATCGGCGCGCTGCCGCCGGAGCTGGGTAAAGCCTGGGAAGTGGGCGGCAAGATCGATCTGCCCAACGGCGTAACCGGCACGCTGGCGCTGTTTGATATCCAGAAGCGCAACGTGATGGTGGATGAGCTGGTAGAGGGCGAAACCGTGACGCGCACCGCCGGCAAGGTGCGTTCGCAGGGGGTCGAGCTGGATCTGGCGGGCAAGCTGACCGAGTCGCTCAGCCTGGTGGGCAGCTACGCCTGGACCGACGCGCGCGTCACCGCCGATCCTGAGAACAACGGCAACGCCATGGCCAACACCGCGCGCCATACCGCCGCGCTGTTCCTCACCAACGACTTCGGCGCCACCGGCCTGCTGGCGGCAGACGACCTGCGCGCCGGCGTCGGCGCACGCTACGTCGGCCGTCGTCCCGGCGATGCGGCCAACAGCTTTTACCTCGATGACTACACGGTGGCGGACGCCTTTGTTGCCTGGCAGACGCCGCTCAACGGCTACCGCCTGAAGTGGCAGGTCAACGTCAACAACCTGTTTGATAAGACCTACTATCCGTCAAGCGGCAATAACCTGCGCGTTGCCGTGGGCGAGCCGCGCGAAATCGTGCTGCGCGCCAGCGTCGATTTCTAGCTCGCCAGCGCCCAGACGCGGTTGAGATCGGCGTTCTGCCAGAGCTGACTCTCTTCCGCGCCGATAATGCTGTCGGTGCAGAAGCTGTCGCCGAGATCGATACGCTCCGGCTTCACTTCGCGCTGGGCGTGCAGCGACCAGAAGGCGTGCACCACCGGTTTCAGCAGCGAGCGCTCGCCCGCCTTGACCACCAGCGCCACGCGTCCCGACGCCAGCCGCACCAGCGATCCCACCGGATAGATGCCGATGGCGCGCACAAAGGTATGCAGCACCTGATTGTCGAAGTGGCCGCGCCAGCTCAGCATATTGTGCATCGCGTCGGCGGGCGACCAGCCTTTGCGGTAGACGCGCGTCGAGGTCAGCGCGTCGTAGACGTCGCACACCGCGGCCATGCGCGAGTAGAGCGAGATCTCCTCGCCTTTCAGCCGGTGCGGATAGCCGCTGCCGTCATATTTTTCATGGTGATGCAGCGCAATATCGAGCAGATCGGCGTCGGCGTCCGCCTCCATCAGCATCTGCGCGCCGATCACCGGATGCTGACGCATCACCTCAAACTCCTCGTCGCTGAGCTTGCCGGGCTTGTTGAGGATCTCCAGCGGCACCGCCGCCTTGCCGACGTCATGCAGCAGGCCGCCCATGCCGACGCGCCGCACCTGCCTGCTGTCCAGCCCCATCCGCTGCCCCAGCGTGATCATCAGCCCGCAGACCGCCATCGAGTGCAGCCAGGTGTAATCATCATGATTTTTCAGCCGCGCCACGCTCAGCAGCGCGGTCGGTTCGCGCCGGATAGAGCCGGCGATCTCATCCACCAGATCGAGCGTGCCCGCCAGGTTAAGGCTATGACCGAGACGCGCCTCGTTAAACATCGCCATCACTTGGGTTTTGCCCTGCTGAAAAATTTTCTGCGCCTGGTCCAGCTCCTGGAAAAACGGCGTGCGGGCAATGGGCTTGCGCGCCGGCGACGGCGCGACGGGCGCCTGCACCGATTTATTCAGATCGATCCACAGCTGCTGGATCCCTTCGTTACGCAGCATCGCGATCTGGCGCGGATCGGTCACCAGCATCTGATTACGGATGCGTTTATCTTTGATCCACCAGACATCGAGCTTATGGATAAACATCCCTGGCCGCAGCTCGTCGACGGTGATTTGCTTGATCACGATATCTCTCCTTAGGATCGCCCCTGGTAGAGAAGTATCGGCAAGTGAGCAAATTTTCTTCAGTGAGAATCAAGTGGTCGGTGGTCGGCGCAGCGCGCCGACCGGCGGGAAGTTAAAGCGCCTTGATGCCGTGCGCCGCTTTTTGCGTCTCGCGCGCCGCTTCCGGCGTCTGCGCTTCGCCGACGCGAGCGATCGGCCCCATCACGAACAGGAACAGCAGCGCGGCAACCACGCAGTGCGCGCCGACAAATCCCAGCCCGATGCTGTAGCTGCCGGTCAGCCCGACAATCACGCCGAACAGCAGCGGCGTGACGAAACCGGCGATATTACTGATGCCGTTAAAGATGCCGCCTGCAAGGCCAACCGCCTCTTTCGGCGCGGTGTCGCTGATCACCGTCCAGGTGCCGGCGCCCGCCGCCACGCCCTTGCCGAAGAAGGCGAAAGACATAATGGCGATAATGCCGAGGTTGCTCGGGATCACCGCCGCCATCACCAGCGACGCCGCCATCAGCATGCCGACAATAAAGGGCGTTTTGCGCGCCCAGGAGAGGCTCCAGCCGCGTTTGATCAGCATATCGGAGATGTAGCCGCCGCTGATGCCGCCAAGAAAGCCGAACAGCGCGGGCGCGATGGTGGCGAAGCCGGCGTCCATAATATTCATGCCGCGCGCCTGCACCAGGTAAATAGGGAACCAGGTGATAAAGAAGTAGCTCAGCGCGATGGTGCAGTACTGACCGAGGTAGGCGCACCAGAGCATGCGGCTGG
This sequence comes from Pantoea sp. Z09, assembly GCF_022394795.1. NCBI lineage: Bacteria > Pseudomonadati > Pseudomonadota > Gammaproteobacteria > Enterobacterales > Erwiniaceae > Pantoea > Pantoea sp. Z09. The sequence continues at coordinate 154,437 of NZ_CP092373.1, read as the reverse complement.
AGAGCAGGGTTTTAAACATCTTTTTGTTCAGCGCAGGCCGCGCCTTAAGAGTATGGGGCGCATCGATATCCACCAGCGCCCCGCCTTCGACGATATAGTTCAGCTCGCTTTGAGAAACGCCGGGATGTTTGCGCGGCTCGCGCATATAGGCCGCCCAGACAAACACCGCCAGCACGCCGATGCCACCGAGTACGAAGAAGGGCCACTCCCAGCCGAAGCGTGACACCAGCCAGCCGGAGAGCGGCGAGAAGATAGCCACGGCGAAGTATTGCGCCGTGCTAAACAGCGCCGAGGCACGGCCGCGTTCGGCGCCGGGAAACCACATAATCACCACGCGCGCGTTGGCCGGGAAGGCGGGCGCTTCTATCAGCCCCAGCGCGAAGCGCAGCGTAAACATCAGCACCAGCGCGGCGGTCATGCCGCCGGCGAATTCGCCGACAAAGCCCATCGCAATGGTGGAAAGCGACCAGAGCGCCAGCGTCACGCCGTAGATTTTTTTGGCGCCGAAGCGATCGAGCAGCAGACCGCCGGGGATCTGGCCGATCACATAGGCCCAGCTAAAGGCGGAGAGGATCAGGCCGAGCTGGATCGCCGACAGACCGAACTCATCTTTGATCGCCGATCCGGAGATCGACAGGATCGAACGGTCGGCGTAGGCCACCACGGAAAGAAACAAGATCAGACACAGGATCCAGATACGCACGCGGGTTGGTCGTGCAGCAGATTGAGCTATGGTCATCAGGTGAATTCCTCAGGATGCGGAGCGTCCTGCCCCTGGAATTATTATCAGGAATACCGCTTTGAATTCGCTGTTGAGGAAATATAGGTAGCAGGCGAAGGGTTGGTCATTGGGCGAGTGTTGAAATCATGCGTGCTCTCTGGCACGGATTTTGGCAGCCTTCACAACACAGCTTGCGGCACCGCACATAAGCGGCAGAAACGTCAGCTGGCGCATGGGGAATGTGCGCCAGCTCCAGGAAATCATGGCGCGCTGCGCTATGAAACGCAGCGGCTTGCGCGGCTGGCAGCAAAATGAAACAAAGCCCATTGCTCTCGTCGCGCTGAACGGCGAAAGTCGTTAATGTCCATCGCGTTCTCCCGGTTTGTTGTTTTAAACAGAGGGTTACGCACTACGCCTGCATATTGGTTACTGGAGCGTTGATAGTGATGCGGAGCTACTCTACAATCGCTAAATGTACGGTAAAAAACCGTACATCAGATGAACCCAAACGGCTGACCTTGTGTAGCTATCGGTTCTCAATGCGGATGAACGGGAAAAGTAGCATGGGCGCTTCAGCTAAATCGGAACGGATGGAACTGCGGATAAGCCCGCATGACAAGCAAGAGATCGAACAGGCTGCGCAGTTGAGCCGCGTCAGCGTGTCGCAGTTTATTGCCGACTCGGCGCGAGAGCGTGCGGAACAGATTATCAATGAACACAAGCGCATCCAGCTGACCGAAGCCTCCTATAGAGCGGTCATGGAGGCGCTGGAAAACCCGCCGGAACCGAATGAACGACTCCGTCGCGCAGCGGATCTCAGCAGAAAGGATTCAACCTGGGAATGGAAGCGGTAACATTAAAAATCATCAGGTTTTCGCCGCAGCTGCCTCTCAATAGCGCGAATTTTAGCTGTGGTCGGCCCGCGTTAGACGACTTCCTGAAAAAACATCTGGCCGCGCAGCACCAGCAGAACGTCCTTAAGGCGTATCTGCTGGTCACCGACGATCCTGTTGCAGAAGTGCTGGGTTATTACACACTGTCAGGCGGCAGTTACGCCAGAAGCGCCATGACGCGCACCTTTCAAAAACAGGCTGCGCCCTACCATGAAACCGCCTGTATCATTCTTAGCCGTCTGGCGGTCGATAAGCGCATTGCCGGCAAGGGCTTCGGCACGCAGCTGGTGCTGGATGCGCTGCGCGTCGCCTGGCACGCGGCGGATGCCGTCGGCATTTACGCCGTCATGGTGGAAGCCAAAGATGAAGAGGCCGCCGGTTTTTATCGCGAAGCGATGAATTTTATCCCGCTCAAAACCGACGACGGGAAACTGAAATTCTTTTTTCCCGTCGCAAGCATCGCGTCGCTACTGTGAAGGGCCATCGCGCAGCAGCGCCATCACAACGATATCGTGATAGTCGCCGTCGCGCAGGCAGGCTTTGCGGCGCACCCCTTCCTGCTCAAAGCCGATGCGCTGATAGAGCCGCCGCGCGCGTTGGTTGTCGTGAAACACCTCCAGCTCGACGCGCGTCACGCCCAACCAGTTAAAGGCGTAATCAAGCCCGGCGCGGATTAGGCGTTCGCCGATGCCGCGCCCGCTGAAAGCGGGATCAACGCCGATGCCGAAGCTCAGTCCGTGCCGGGTGCGCGGCCGGTTTTCCACAAACAGCGTCAGCTCGCCGACCATCTGCCCGTCAAGTTCGGCAACGAAACCGATATAGCCTTCACTGTCCATCCGTTCGAATTTTTTCTGCCATGTCGCCACGCTGGGAAACGGTAGCTGGGTGGTCCAGCGATAGACCTCAGGCTGGCTGTAAAGACGCTGATAGCCAGCGGCATCGCTGGGTTCACGGCCGCGGATGGTCAATTCCATATCGGTAATCCCTTTTAAGTTGCACTAAGCTGTTTACTCTCCCCAGGCGTAAAGAGAGTCGTTATGTTGTATCGCCGTTTCGAACGTTTTATCAATATTTTCCAGGATGCTCCATCCGATTCGCCTCCTGGCCGTATCGGACCCTTCTATTTTTACTACCTGCGCCAGGTGTGGCCGAGCTTTGCGGCGTTGCTGGTGGTCGGGCTGGGCTCAGCGCTGATTGAGGTGGCGCTGTTTAGCTATCTGAGCCGCATTATCGACCTGGTCAACGGCGCGACACCCGCCACGCTGTTTGCGGAACACTGGCCGATCCTGCTGTGGATGGCCTTTGTGGCGCTGATCCTGCGGCCGATCTTTATCGCGCTGCACGATATGCTGGTGCACCAGAGCATTAATCCCGGCATGACCAGCATGATCCAGTGGCAGCAGCATAATTACGTGCTGCGCCAGAGCCTGAACTTCTTCCACAACGATTTCGCCGGCCGCATCGCCCAGCGCATTACCCAGACTGGCAATGCCCTGCGCGACTCGGCGGTGCAGCTGGTGGACGCCATCTGGCACGTGCTGATCTACGCCATCACCTCGCTGGTGCTGTTTGCCGAAGCGGACTGGCGGCTGATGATCCCGCTGGTGATCTGGATCGTCGCCTATATCGCCTCGCTGCGCTTCTTTGTGCCGCGCGTCAAGGCGCGCTCCGTGGTGGCGTCGCAGGCGCGATCGAAGCTGATGGGCACCATCGTCGACGGCTACACCAATATTTCGACGATAAAGCTGTTTGCGCATCACGATCTGGAAAAGCGCTACGCGCGCGACGCGCTGCAGGAGCAGACCGAAAAGAACCAGCGACTGAGCCGCATGATCACCAGCATGGACGTGACGCTCTCTTCGCTTAACGGTTTGCTGATCGTCTCGACCTCCGGGCTGGCGCTCTGGCTGTGGAGCCAGTCGCTGATCAGCGTCGGCGCCATCGCGCTGGCGACCGGGCTGGTGGTGCGGCTGGTCAATATGTCCGGCTGGATCATGTGGGTGGTGAACGGTATTTTCGAAAATATCGGCACGGTGCAGGACGGCATCAATACCATCGCCCAGCCGCTCAGCGTGCAGGATGCGCCGCAGGCGAAAGCGCTGAAGGTGACGCGCGGCCAGATCCGCTACGAGGATATCCGCTTCGACTACGGCGGCGGCCACCAGGTGATTAACCGTCTCAACCTCAACATCAAACCCGGCGAGAAAATCGCCCTGATCGGCCCTTCCGGCGCGGGCAAGTCGACGCTGGTGAATCTGCTGCTGCGTCTCTATGACCTTAACGGCGGACGCATCACCATCGACGATCAGAATATCGCCGAGGTGACGCAGGCGAGCCTGCGCGGCCAGATCGGCATGATTACCCAGGACACCTCGCTGCTGCACCGCTCGATTCGCGAGAACCTGCTGTATGGTCGTCCCGACGCGACGGAAGACGAGCTGCAGACGGCGATCCGCCGCGCGCGCGCCGACGAGTTTATTCCGCGCCTTTCCGACGCCGAAGGGCGCACCGGACTCGACGCCCACGTCGGCGAACGCGGCGTGAAGCTCTCAGGCGGCCAGCGCCAGCGTATCGCCATCGCCCGTGTGCTGCTGAAGGATGCGCCGATCCTTATCATGGATGAGGCGACCTCGGCGCTCGACTCCGAGGTGGAAGCGGCGATCCAGGAGAGTCTGGGCACGCTGATGGAGGGCAAAACGGTGATCGCCATCGCGCACCGCCTCTCGACCATCGCCAAAATGGACCGGCTGATCGTGCTGGATAAGGGACATATCGTCGAGATGGGCAACCACAGCGAGCTGCTGGCGCACAACGGCCTCTATGCACGGCTGTGGCGCCATCAGACCAGCGGCTTCGTCGGCGACCATTAATCGCCGCGTCGATACGGCAGGGCGTCGCGCGCTTCATCCGCCCAGGCGCGCACGCCTTCCCGCTCTTGCTGCAGAAAATCCGCCACCGCGTCGCGCAGGCCGGGATGCGCCAGATAGTGCCATGAGGTAGTGAGCTGCGGCTCAAAGCCGCGCACCAGCTTATGCTCCCCCTGCGCGCCGGCGTCGAAACGCTTCAGGCCGGCGGCGATGGCGTAGTCCATGCCCTGATAGAAGCAGGTTTCGAAATGCAGGCGGTCGAACTCCGCCAGGCAGCCCCAGTAGCGGCCGTAGAGCGTCTCGCCATCCACCAGACAGAACGCCATCGCCGCCGGCTGATGGTGCAGACGGGCAATCGCCACGCGAATGCTGCCCGGCATCCGCGCCACCAGCAGGCTGAAGAAATCACGCGTCAGATAGGGGCGCTGGCCGCGCACCGCGTAGGTGTTGGCGTAGCAGGTATAGACGAAGTCCCACTGATCTTCGCGCAGCTCGTCGCCGCGATACCAGCTAAATTCAAAGCCGCTCTGCGCCACCTGCTCGCGCTCTTTGCGCAGCTGTTTGCGCTTGCGCGACATCAGCGTGTCGAGAAAATCCTGAAAATCGCGGTAGCCGCGATTGTGCCAGTGATACTGGCAGCCGAGCCGCATCAGCCACTCCGGCTGCTGACGCAGCAGCGCGTCGCCAGGCGCGTCGGTAAAATTGATATGCGCGCTGCTCAGCCCGTGGCGATGCAGCGTCTCCGGCAGCGCGGCCAGCAGCTGCGCGGCGGCCTGCGGCTCGCCCAGCAGACGCGCGCCGGTCACCGGGCTAAAGGGAATGGCGCCCAGCCATTTCGGGTAGTAGCGGATGCCCGCGCGCTGGCAGGCGTCTGCCCAGGCGTGATCGAAGACATATTCGCCCCATGAGTTGCGCTTGCGGTAGCCGGGTATGGCGGCACGCAGCGCGCCCGCTTCCCGCCACAGCAGGTGATCCGGCTGCCAGCCGCTTTCGGCGCGCACGCTGCCGCTCTCCTCCAGCGCCAGCAGAAAGGCGTGGCGTAAAAAAGGCTGATCGTCGGGCAGCAGCGCGTCCCATTCAGCGGCGTCGACGTCCGCCAGCGAAGCAAGGTGAAACAGAGACATGCAGGGCTCCAGGCCAAAACGGGCAGAAAGTTAGTCAAGCAGGTTTTACCGCGCAGCGAAAGGGCGACGGCACCTAATGTGAAGCGACGAAGCGCGCGTCTGGCTGAGCCGGCGGCAGCGCGAAGCCCTCCCGCAGTCGCCTCGCCTCTTCGCCCGGCGACAGGCCGAACAGCCGACGGAATTCGCGGCTGAACTGCGAAGGGCTTTCATACCCCACCGCCAGGCTGGCCGCAGCGGCGGTCATCTGCTGCCGCACCATCAGCAGCCGCGCCTGATGCAGGCGAATCGACTTCACATACTGCATCGGCGAAGTCTGCGTGATGGCGCGAAAGTGGAGGTGAAAGGTGGCGTGGCTCATGCCCGCGCGGCGGGCGAGCTGGGTGATATCCAGCGCCTGCGCATAGTGCTGATGAATATGACGCAGCGCCTGGCCGATTTTGCCGAAGGCGCCCTGCTGCGCCAGCGCGGCGCGCAGCTCGCCGCCCTGCTCGCCGCTCAGCACGTGGAAGTAGATTTCGCGCACCAGCGCCGGCCCGAGCAGCGCGGCCTCCAGCGGATCGCCAAGCGCGTAGAGCAGCCGCGCGACCGAACGCTGCAGCGCGTCGCTAAGCGGCGTGGAGAGCAGGCCGGCGGGTTTGTGCCCTACCGTCGCGCCCGCCTGCTCCATCTGCAGCAGCAGCTCTGCCGCGACCGCGAGATCGAGGTGCATATAGATCGCCAGCAGCGGCGCCTCTTCGCTGGCGTCGGTCTCCATGGTAAAGGGCACCGGCACCGAGACCGCCAGATAGTGCTGCGCGTCGTAGCAGTAGACGCGATCGCCGAAATAGCCGCGCTTGCGCCCCTGCAGCACGATGACGATCCCGGGATCGTAGAGCACCGGGGTGCGGCTCAGCGGACGGTTGGATCGCAGCAGCCGCACGTCGGGCAGCGGCGTCAGGTTGTAGCCTTCCTGCGGCGCAAGCGCGGCGATCAGGCGGAGAGAGTCGGCGTTCATAACAGGATTATGCACGCTATCGCGCGGTTTGGCCGCTGGCGCGCCTGAAAATCAGCGTTTCAGGCAAGGATGGCAGATAAACAGGCATCCTCTTTTGCTCACTGCGGGCGCAGGCTACAGGCTCACCCACAGAGAGGAAAAGAGATGAAGACGATTATGATCACTGGCGTCAGCAGCGGATTCGGTCAGGCGCTGGCGCAGGCTGCGTTGACGGCGGGCCACCGCGTTATCGGCACCGTGCGCAGCCAGCCGGCGCTGGAGGCCTTTACGGCGCAGGATCCAGCACGCGCCCACGGCGCCATCCTCGACCTCACCGACGTCGAGCGCATCGCCCCACTGGTGGCCGCGCTGCAACAGGCGCACGGGCCAATCGACGCGCTGATTAACAACGCGGGCTACGGCCATGAAGGCATTTTTGAAGAGGCGACGCTGGCGGAGATGCGCCATCAGTTTGAGGTGAACCTCTGGGGCGCGGTGGCGATGATGAAGGCGCTGGTGCCGCATTTCCGCGCGCGGCGGCGCGGGCGGATTATCAATATTACCTCGATGGGCGGCTTTATTACGCTGCCCGGCATCAGCGACTACTGCGCCAGTAAATTCGCGCTGGAAGCCTTTTCAGAGACCCTGAGTCAGGAGCTGGCCGGTTTTAACATCGCCGTGACCGCCGTGGCGCCGGGATCGTTTCGCACCGACTGGGCGGGCCGCTCGATGGTGCGCAGCCCACGCGCCATCGGCGATTACGACGCGCTCTTCGATCCGGTGCGTGAAGCGCGCCTCGCCAAAAGCGGCCAGCAGAATGGCGATCCGCACAAAGCGGCGCGGGCGATCCTCGACCTGCTAAATCACCCTGCGCCGCCGGCGCACCTGCTGCTGGGCAGCGACGCGCTGCAGCTGGTGCGCGACAAACTGCGCGCGCTGGAGAGCAGCCTGGCGGAATGGGAGCGCGTCACGCGTTCAACCGACGGCTAAAAACCGGTAGAGTGGCGTTTTCTCTTGCAGGAACGCCCTATGGATCGGCTCGATTGCGACCGGATGCTGGTCGCCGTACTGGAGCTGGGCAGCTTTGCCGCCGCCGCGGCGCGGCTCGGCGTCAGCAGCGGCCAGGCGTCAAAACTGGTCTCTAAGCTGGAGCGGCAGCTCGGCGTGCAGCTGATTAAGCGCAGCACCCGCGCCCTGTCGCCTACCGACGTCGGCCACGCCTATTACGAACGGGTCAAAGCGCTGCTGGAGGCCTTCGACGCGCTCGACGCCCGCGTGCGGGAAAGCGCCAGCACGCCCAGCGGCCGCCTGAAAATCAGCGCACCCGTCACCTTTGGCGGCGCGGTGCTCTCCCGCGCGCTGGTCGCCTTCGCCAGGCGCTATCCGCTGATTGAGCTGGACGTCAGCTTTACCGACCGGCTGGTCAGCATCGTGGACGAAGGCTTCGATATCGCCGTGCGCGTCGGCAACCTGAGCGACAGCAGCCTGGTCGCGCGGCGTCTGGGGGACATCCATGTTCGACTGGCCGCGTCGCCGGCCTATCTGCAGCAGTACGGCACGCCGCAGCACTGGCGCGCCGTCAGCGAGCACCAGTGCATTACCGACACCAACTTTCGCGATCCCTGGAACTGGCCCTTCGCCGGCGACAACGGCGAGACGGTCAACGTGCCGGTGCGCGGACGGCTGCGCTTCGCCAACGCCGAGGCGTGTTTGCAGGCGGCGATCGCCGGACTCGGCATTGCGCGCCTGCCGGACTTTATCGCCGCGCCCGCGCTACAGCGCGGCGATCTGGTGCCGGTGCTGGCGCGCTACGACGTGCCGCCGCTCGGCCTGTTCGCGCTCTATCCCGCCGCGCGTCACCTGGCGCAGCGCACGCGGCTGCTGGTCGATTTTTTAGTGGATCATTTTGATCGTTTCCCGCCAGGGCGATCGCTTCCAGAATGGAAAGAATGATTGCGGTTTTGACCCGATTATCAGCGGTCAGGAAGAGGAATAAGCTGCTGCTCATCTCAGAATAAGGAGCAGCGCCATGTTAGTCAGCGGTAAATGGAGTGCAGAGTGGCATCCGGTTCAGGCCACGGATAAACAGGGCGGATTCGTCCGCCAGACCTCGAGTTTTCGCCACTGGATCAGCAGCGACAACAGCACGGCGTTTCCCGCCGAGCCGGATCGCTACCATCTCTATGTGGCGCTGATTTGCCCCTGGGCTTCACGCGCGCTGATTGCCCGCAAGTTAAAAGGCCTGACGTCGGTTATCAGCGTGTCGGTGGTGGAGCCGCAGCTGGGCGAGCAGGGCTGGCGCTTCGGCGACTTTCCCGGCGCAAACCGCGACACCCTCAACGGCGCGCGCTATCTGCACGAGCTCTATACCCGCGCCGATGCCGACTTCACCGGGCGCGCCACCGTGCCAGTGCTGTGGGACAAGCAGACGCAGACCATCGTCAACAACGAGTCGGCGGATATTCTGCGCATGCTTAACAGCGGCTTCGGCGACCTGGCGGATAACCGCATCGATCTCTTTCCCGCCGCGCAGCGCGACGAGATTGAGGCGCTGAACGAGACGATCTATCCGCGCCTCAACAACGGCGTCTATCGCGCCGGCTTCGCCACCACGCAGATCAGCTATCAGCAGGCCTACAGCGATGTATTCGCCCAGCTGAACGAGCTGGAGGCGCGCCTGGCCGACGGCCGCACCTTTCTGCTGGGCGAGCGCGTCACCGAAGCGGATATTCGCCTCTTCGTCACGCTGATCCGCTTTGACGTCGCCTACTACGGCCTGTTCAAGTGCAATCAGCGTCGGGTGCGCGACTATCCGTTGCTCAACCGCTATCTGAAGAGCATGCTGTCGGTTTCCGGCGTGCGCGAAACCGTTAACGTCGAGCACATTAAACAGGGCTACTATTCCATTAAGGCGCTGAATCCCAACGGCATCGTGCCGGCAGGCCCGGATATGAGCGAGTATGGTTTTTAAGGAGAAACGGATGGCGAAAGCGTTAGTGATTTTTCTGCATGGCGTCGGCAGCAACGGCGAGGATTTAGCAACGCTGGGCCGCCACTGGGCGCCGCTGTTGCCGGACGTCATCTTCGCGGCGCCCGATGCGCCCTTTCCCTTTCCCCACGGCGCGGGCTTTGAGTGGTTCAGCCTCGACGGCGTGACGCCGGAAAACCGTCCGGCGCGGGTGCGCGCCGCGCGCGCAACGTTCGACGCCACGCTGGAAGCGATACTGGCGCAGCACGGCATGGAGGATGCCTGGCATCAGGTGGTGCTGGTCGGTTTTTCGCAGGGTTCGATCATGGCGCTCGACGCGCTGGCGTCAGGTCGTTTCCCGCTGGCGGGCGTGGTGGCGTTTTCCGGCCGGCTGGCGTTCGACGAGGCGCTGTCGCCGGCGGCTCAGACGCCCGCGCTGCTGATCCACGGCCACGCCGACGCGGTGATCCCGTGGCGTGAGAGCGAATCGGCCGCGCAGCGCCTGAAAGCGGCGGGCGTGCCGCTTGAGCTACAGCTTGAACCCAGGACAGAGCACACTATTTCCGCGCAGGGGGCGATGCGCGCCGCCGCCTTTATCGCGCAGTGTCTGCAGGACTAAGACCAGAAACGCCGTAACGCGGCATACGCCTGCTGCGCCGCTTCGCGCGGCGGCTGGCGTTTCAGGTCGTCGTTGAACACCTCGATGCCCACCGGTCCCTGATAGCCCGCGCTTTTCAGCTTGTCAACAAAGCTGTTGATATCGATGATGCCCGCGCCGGGCAGCTGGCGCTGGTGTTTGGCGAGGGTCATGATCGCCTCTTTATCCTGCGGCGACGGCTGAACCGCCATATCGCACAGCTGCACTTCATAGATCCGCTCGGCGGGAATGGTGTCGAGATGCGAGGCGTCGCCGCCCAGCGCGCAGATATGAAACAGATCCACCACCAGCCCGATATTGGGCTGATCCAGCCGCTGCAGCCGCTCCCAGGCTTTCGGCAGCGTATTATCGACGCTGCACCAGGCCATCGGCTCATACATAATGCGCATGTCGAAACGTGCGGCTTCCGAAGCGAGCCAGCGCAAATCTTCGTCGATATGCTGCGCAATGCAGTCCTCGCGCGTGGTAGCGGGCGCCTGTATGGTGTCGCAGCCGAGCGCCTGCGCCATCTCGATAAACTGGCGCAGCTCGTCGCGCTTTTGCCGACGCAGATCGCCAGGCGCGCCGGTGAAATCGCGCAGCACCTGCAGGTTAGTAAAGCCGATGCCCTGCTGCGCCAGCCGCGCTGCGCCGCCGTGACAGGCCTCAACATCTTCACGCCAGATTTCCACCTGATCGAATCCCGCGTCGCGCGCGGCCTGTAGCTTCTCTTCGGGTTCACCGCTTAACAGCACCAGGTTAAGGAATGCAGGATGAGTCATGAACGTCCTCCTTAATTGTCCGGAATAATCGGTTGCCGCAGAGGCGGAATGCCGCTGCGACGCGGTATTTGCTTTTAGCCGAGCGCGTTCACCAGCGCGAAGCCGGCGAAGGTCATCAGCAGCGATCCGGTGACGTGCACCAGCACGCTCGCCATCGCCCACAAATACTTACCTGATTGTAGCAACATGAGAATTTCTGCTGAGAAAGTCGAGAAGGTGGTCAGGCCGCCGCACAGGCCGGTGACGATCAGCAGCTTCCAGGCGGGATCGAGCTGCGGATATTTGAGGAACCAGGCGAGCGCCGCGCCGATAATAAAGCCGCCCGCCAGATTCACCAGCAGCGTGCCAGGCGGCAGCGAGGGAAACAGCGCGTTAAAGCGCAGCGAGATCAGCCAGCGCAGCGTACAGCCCACAGCGCCGCCCAGCATAACGGCGAACAGCGACTTCAACATAATGTGCTCCTGTAGTCAGCAATCGCGCAGGGTTATGGCGGAGAGAGAACGGCCTGACACACCGATAACGCCTGCGAGAGGATTAGGGTTAATGTCAGGCGTCATCAGCCGCTGGGATCGCCAGCAGGCGGTTGGCAAAGGTGGAACGCCATCACCTTAAGGCGTTGATAGTACGATGATGAGCAGGGAGTGACAAGCGGGTCAGAGGCGCAGCAGGCGGCGGAAAAAAGTGGGGTTTTAAAAAATTGCGGGCACCTCAATATTAGCGATCAGCTTAGGCAGCTGTGTTTTAGCATTGTAAGGGTTTAACTTGTGCATAAAACCGCTTTTAGTTGGTCAAGCTACTCGCCAGTTTTCCCGTTTTGTTAGTCTAAAAGCATCGCTTTTTTCTGGTCAATTTTTATTCAGGCATTCAGGCGATAGCGACGTCCCCTCTTAGGGTCATGCGTTAAGGAGATTTTATGCGCAACTTGATTTTCGACACCGATATCGGCGTAGATGACGCCTTTGCGCTGGCTTATGCGGCGCGGACGCAGCGGCTGCTGGGCATTACCACGGTGTTCGGCAACGTGGCGGTGGGCCAGGCGGTGAAGAACGCCCGCCTGTTTTGCGAAAAAATGCAGATTAACGCGCCGATCTATCGCGGCTGCTCGCGTCCGCTGGCGCTGGCGCCCAGCGAACCGGCCAGGCTGCACGGCGAAGATGGTTTAGGCGACGCGTTTGACAATAGTTACAGCGACGCGGCGCCGGACGCGGTCGCCTTTATTATCAACAGCGTGCGCGCGCAGCCGCATGAGATTACGCTGGTGGCGATTGGCCCGCTAACCAATATCGCCAGCGCCATTAACCAGGCGCCGGACATTATCCCGCTGGTGAAAGAGCTGGTGATCATGGGCGGCGCGTTCGGCACCGACGGCCACAGCGGCAACGTGACGCCTTTCGCCGAGTTTAATATCTGGAAAGATCCGCACGCCGCCGATCAGGTGCTGAGTTCGGCGCTCAACGTGGTGGTGATGCCGCTCGACGTGACCCATAAGGTGCTGATCAGCGGTGAAGAGGTGCGACAGCTTAACCAGCCGGTGCTGAGCGCCATCGTGCGGCCCTACCTCGCCTACAGCCTGCAAAAAGAGGGCTTCGACGGCATGGCGCTGCACGACACGCTGGCGATCGCCTGGCTCTGCCAGCCCGAGGCATTTCAGCTAAGCGAAGGGCCGCTGCGCGCGATCACCGAAGGCATCGCGTGCGGACAAACGGTGCGGAAGCTGAGCGCGCTGGCGTCGCGGGAGGATCCGTTTCGCCATCTGCCTGCCCAGCGCGTGGCGCTGGACGTGGACGCCGCGCAGGTGCGCGACCACTTCTTCCGCACGCTTAGCGATCGAAGTGAATCACCCCTTTAATCAGCTCGCGGTTGTTGATCACCTGCGGCTCGAAGCTTTCCGCCAGCGTCGAGAAGGCGAAGTGCGCGTTGAGCATCATCTCGGCGCGCAGCTGGCCGCTGGCCATTAAATCGCGCACGCGGTCGAAATCCTCGCGCGTCGCATTGCGGCTGCCCATCAGCGTGGTCTCTTTTTTATGAAACTCGCTGTCCGGGATCACCAGATCCCCTTTGTGCAGGCCGACGTAAACTACGGTGCCGCCGTGGCGCATCAGGTTGACCGCGTTATTCATCGCCGCCGGGCTGCCGGTCGCGTCGATCACCTTGAGCGCCAGCCTGCCGTTGAACTGCGCGCGCAGCGCGTCGTAAAAATCGTCCTGCGTTGGGTCAAGCGCCGCCACGCCCAGCTCTTTAGTGACGTGCGCGCGGCGGAATTCGCTGGTGTCCGCCACCGCGACGCTGGCGCCCGCCGCTGCGGCAATCGCCGCCACGCCCAGGCCAATCGGCCCCGCGCCCACCACCAGCACATGCTCGTCCGCGCCGACATTCGCCCGGCGCACGGCGTGCGCGCTGATGGCGAACGGCTCAATCAGCGCTGCGGCCTCTGGCGCCACCTTATCGACCGGCAGCAGATTGCTGACCGGCACGGCGAGGTAGTCGCAAAAGCCGCCATCCTGATGCACGCCGATCACCGAGATCTTTTCGCAGCAGTTGGTTTTGCCGCTCTGGCAGGCGTCGCAGCGCAGACAGGAGAGATAGGGGATCAGCGCCACGCGCTGGCCGGGCTCAACGCCTGCGGCGCCTTCCCCCAGCGCCACCACTTCGCCGCACAGCTCATGGCCCAGCACGCGCGGATAGCTGAAGAAAGGCTGGTTGCCCGCCCAGGCGTGGATGTCGGTGCCGCAGATGCCGGCGGTAATGATTTTAATCAGCGCCTCGCCCGCCGCAGGCACAGGCTGCTCGCGCGTGGCCCAGACCATTTTTTTCGGTTCAGCGATGACCAGGCTTTTCATTGTTGTCATGGTGGTTCTCCTGTTGTCTTGCCGCAGTTATGACGAAACGATCGCAAACCGGCTGTTTTGCCCGCGCGATCTGTGAGGCATGACGTTTTTTTTGGGATTTGAATGGTTTTTAATAAATAAAAACCCGGAGAGCCCCCGTGAGCCGCAACCTGAATCTGCGCCAGAACGTCATCAACCAGATGCTGGAAGGGATCGCCCAGCGTCATATCCGTTCGCCGCTGCCCGCGCAGGCGGCGCTGGCGGAGATGTTCAATATCAGCCGCACCACGGTGCGCCATACGCTGCACTATCTGGAACAGCGCGGCGTGCTGGAAAAAGTGGCGGGCACCTATGTGATTGTGCGTCAGCCGCAGGAAGAGGATGGCTTTAGCGAACTGACGTCGCCGATTGAGCAGCAGGCGAGCCAGTTCGAACAGGCGTTTTTCGAGATGATCAACCAGCGCCAGCTCTCGCCCGGCGACGCCTTTAGCGAGCTACAGCTGGCGCAGCGGGTCAAGGTCAGCCCGGTGGTAGTGCGCGAATTTCTGCTGCGCTTTATGCGCTACGACCTGCTGGAGCCGGTGAAACGCGGGCGCTGGCGCATGAAGAAGTTCACCCTCGACTACGCTGACAAGCTGTTCGAGCTGCGCGAGATGCTGGAGACGCATGCGCTGACGCGCTTTCTCAATCTGCCGCCGCAGGATGAGCGCTGGATCCAGGCGCGCGACCTGCTGGATCGCCATCGCGCCCTGCGCGATACCATCGCCAGCGACTATCGCCAGTTCGCCGCGCTGGATAAAGAGCTGCATTCGCTGATCCTCTCCGCCGCCAACAACCCCTTTTTCAACCACTCGCTGGAGATTATTTCGGTTATTTTTCACTCGCACTATCAGTGGGATGAGCGCGATCTCAAGCAGCGCAACATCGTGGCGCTGGAGGAGCATATGGCGCTGCTCTCCGCGCTGATCGGCCGTCAGGACGTCGACGCGCTGCTGGCGCTGCACAATCATCTGGCGACCTCTCGCTCGTCGATGGCGCGCTCAATCCGTCAGTACAATTAAAAACCGATTAAAAACCACAAAGCATTAGCTCCCGCACGAATCAGAAACATCTTCGCAACATCCCGGCTGCATTGCTTCTAGTCTCGACTGCAACTCATGGCGGGGTGCTGAACCGCCGTGTCCTTTGATATCCGATAACGATAACGACCCCGCTACGGGAGAATGCCATGGAAAATACCTCAACCCGCGACAGCAAAAACCCGGCCGCCGACGCGCAGTCTGGACAGGAGTACGTGCCGGCGCGCAGCGATATCGTGCGCTCGCCGCGCATTCGCAAGATTCAGATCACCGCGATGCTGCTGCTGCTGTGCGCCGCCATTATCAACTATCTGGATCGCAGCTCGCTCTCGGTGGCCAATATGACCATTCGCGAAGAGCTGGGGCTCAGCGCCACGGAGATCGGCATGCTGCTCTCCGCCTTTTCGCTGGCCTACGGCCTGGCGCAGCTGCCGTGCGGCGCGCTGCTGGACCGCAAAGGCCCGCGCATTATGTTAGGCATCGGTATGTTTATCTGGTCGCTGTTTCAGGCGGCAGCTGGGCTGGTGCATAACTTCACCCAGTTTATTCTGGTGCGTATCGGCCTCGGCATCGGCGAAGCGCCGATGAACCCGTGCGGCGTGAAGGTGATTAACGACTGGTTCAACATTAAAGATCGCGGCATGCCGATGGGCTTTTTCAACGCCGCTTCGATGATTGGCCTGTCGGTGGCGCCGCCGGTGCTCGCCGCCATGATGCTGGCCTTCGGCTGGCGCGGCATGTTCATTACCATCGGCGTGCTCGGCATGTTTCTGGCGATTGGCTGGTACATGATCTATCGCGACCGCGACAACAGCAGGCTCAGCGCGGAAGAGATCCACTATCTGCAGGCGGGCAGCGTGGCGTCGCGCAAAGAGCCGCTGAGCTTCGCCGAATGGCGCGGCCTGTTTAAGCAGCGCACCATGTGGGGCATGATGATCGGCTTTAGCGGCATCAACTACACCGCCTGGCTCTATATCGCCTGGCTGCCGGGCTATCTGCAGTCGACCTATCATCTGGATCTGAAGAGCACCGGCCTGCTGGCGGCGATCCCGTTCCTGTTCGGCGCGGCGGGCATGCTGCTCAACGGCTATGCGGTGGATGCGCTGGTGCGTCGCGGCTTCGACGCGGTGAAAACCCGTAAGGTGTGCATTATCTCCGGCATGCTGCTGTCGGCGGCCTTTACCGCCTTCGTGACGCGCGCCACCGATACCACCAGCGCGGTGACGCTGATCGGCATGGCGCTGTTCTGCATCCACTTCGCCGGCACCTCCTGCTGGGGGCTGATCCACGCCAACGTTACGGCGCGCATGACCGCGTCTGTCGGCAGCATTCAGAACTTCGCCAGCTTTGTGTTCGCCTCGTTCGCGCCGGTTATCACCGGCTGGGTGTTGGATACCACCAAATCGTTCAGCCTGGCGCTGATGATCTGCGCCGGCATCGCCGTGGTGGGCGCCCTCGCCTATCTGGTGCTGGTGCGCAAGCCGATTACCGACGGCGCAGCATAAGCGGACGGCCGGGCTGATGCCCGGCTAGTTCAGTTTGTGCAGCGTCACGCCGTGGCGCGCGCCGTAGCGTTCAATACCGGCAATCACCTTCTCCACGCTCAGCGGTGGCGGCGGCGCAAAGAGCGGCGCCCGCGCCCGCAGCGCCGAGTCAAAATGCGCTAAGCCGCTGATATCGTGAGGATAGCGCTCGCTGTCCACCCCAACCAGCGCGCCTTCCTGCATGGCGCGATCGAGCAGCCCCTGCCAGCGTTCAAGCGGCGCCAGACCAATACTCTCCACGCCTGAAGAGAACAGCAGCATATCGATGTCGCGATAGCGCGGCTGGCGGTCGAGGAAGCGCGCCAGCGACGCGGCGGAAGGCTCCGCGCCCGACATCAGCCAGAACGGGATGGCGTGCTGGCGCATGGTGCACCAGGGATCCATCAGCAGGTAGCTCGCCACCGTCAGGCGCGTGGCGTTAATGCCCGCCGCCAGATACCAGTCGCGATAGATTTCCGCCACCACAAAGCTCAGCGCCTCGGGATCCTGATAGCGTATCTCCAGCAGCTGCCAGCCCTGATCCGCCGCCAGCTTTTTCAGCGGCGATTTCAGGTATTCATCCAGTCCCCACTCCGCTTCCGGCACGCTGTCGGTGGGCGCGGGCGCATCCCACTGCTCGCGATCGCTGCCGTAGCGCGCCAGCAGCTCCGCCACGCGTCCGCCGCCCTGCCGATACTCTTTTTCGGTCGCGCCGCCGAGCGCGCCGAACTGAAAGAAAGAGCGATCGCTGGTGCGCGTCACCGGCCACTGCTGCGTGCAGTGGCTGACAAACAGCGTGCTGTTGCCCGGCAGGCTGCGCATCAGGAATTCATTGAAGGCGAGCGGCAGCGCGCGCAGCTTCAGATGGAAGTAGCGCAGCTTGTCGAGCAGCAGGCGGTCCTGGTTGGGATCATGAATATGGTGCACCGCCAGACGCGGCCAGGCCGCCAGCAGCGCCGCCGCGACCGATTTGCCCTGCTCAAAGCCGCGCTGTGCATCATCGGGATCGCTGTGCGGCGCGCGCACCGGACAGAGAAAGGTTTGCGGCAGCCAGGGCGCGCCCACTGCCGCCGCCAGATGGGTCAGCGCGCCGTTTGACGAGCCGATAAAGGCGGCCGGATAGTCGCGCGCCGGATATTCGCTCACCATCCATTCGGCGATGCCTTCGATATCGAGATCGCCCGCCTGCGATTCGCTGATGCCTTCGGCCATGCCGCCGACGGCGTAGCCCCACTCTTTCAGCCGGCCCGGCAGACGGTCGAGCGACGGCAGCAGGCGATCGCGCAGCGGCGTCGCGTCTGGGCTGTCGACCGGTTTGTCATGCAGCGTATGGGCCAGCGCCATCAGCATCGTGGTGGCGGAATCGAAGCGGGCGATGCCTTTAGGCCGTTTACTCATGCTGCTCCTCCTGCTGAATGCGCGTCAGAAACGGACGGATAGCGTGGCGGAAACTCCACGGATAGACATAGTGCAGCGTATGGGTGCCGCCGCGCAGCGTCAGCACTTCACCGCGCGGCAGCAGCGCGCCCAGTTCCTCAACCCAGCGCGCGGGGGACACCGTGTCGCGCGAGCCGCGCAGCAGCAGCGTCGGCACGTTGATGTAGGGCAGCCGGTGTTCGATGCGATCGTGCAGTAGCAGACGATGGTTTTTCAGCGCGCGCCACAGGCCCGCTTTGGCGAGGTCGACGTGCATCAGCGACGTGGAGGAGCGATGGCGTTCGAGACGGCTGTTGCGCCAGCCGCGCCACGCCTGACGCAGCAGGCTACGCGCGTGGCGATCGACCGTCGGGCCCTGGAAAACCAGCCCGGCCACCGCTTCAGGATGCCTGACGGCCAGCGCGGCGAGCACCTGACAGCCCGAGGCGCTGCCGATCCAGATGGCGCGCGTCAGCTGGTTGTGCTGCAGCCACTGCCAGAGCGCATCGGCCTGCTCCTCCACCGACAGCACCGGCGCCGAGGGCGGCAGGATGCTGGCACCGAATCCGGGCAGATCCGGCACCAGCACGCGATAGTTGTTGCTCAGCGCCAGCGCCAGCTCCTCCATAGCCCGGCCCGACATCACCAGTTCGTGCACCAGCACCAGCGGCAGGCCGGGTGTGTCGTGGGGCGTGACGCGCGTAAACATGCGCCACTCGCCGACCTGCTGAAAGTATCCGGCCAGTCCCGCGTGGTGGCTGCGCGGCGACACCGGCGGCGTCTGTTTTAAACGCTGCCATTGCTGAACGCCCCACCAGGCCGCCGCTGCGCCCAGCCCCAGCCCGGCCAGCAGCGCGCCGCTTTTCCAGCGCGTCGGTTGTTCCTTACGCCTCATTACCCGCTCCTGAATATGGATGTGTCACTTCAGTGTAGGCGGCGAAATCGTGACCAGCAGGCGAGGCGGGGGAAAGTTATTTTCAGGGACGCGCCAGCCGCGCCTCGCACTGCTGCGCGATTTCCCACAGGCGATGGCGGATAACCTGCTTCAGATGCAGGGTAGACTGGGACTGCGGCCGGTCGCGACGGCTGATCAGCATCACCTCGAACGGCAGCGGCTGCGCGACCGGCAGCAGCGTCAGCTGATCGGCGTAGCGACAGGCGGTAAAAAGGTCGACCACGCCGACGCCGCCGCCCGCCAGCACCATATCAGCGATAACCGAATAGGTTTTAATCGAAAGCGACACCGCCGGATAGAGGCGTTTGTCGTCAAGCGCGCGGTGCAGCACGCGGCCCAGCGGATCCTGCGCCTGCATCAGCAGCAGGTTATTGGCGCAGAGCCACTCCAGCGACACCGGCTCTTCGCGCCTGAGATGCAGCGGCAGCAGCGCCACCATCGTCGAGTGGAAAAGCGGCTCCGCCAGCAGATCCGCATCCACCTGCTGACCGAAGACCAGCGCGAAATCGAGCTGATCGTCGAGAATGTTGCGGCACAGGGTGGAAAAATGTTCGGTCACCAGCTCGACGTTAACCGCCGCTGCCTGCTGGCGATAGCGCACCAGCGCGGGCGCCATCACCATCTGGCCGAACGCGTGCGCCGCGCCGACGCGCACCGTCTGCCCTTCACCGCGCCGCAGCTGATCCGCCAGCTGATTGATCGCCTGAAGGCGGTGATAGAGCGCGTCGATCTCCGGCAGCAACCGCCGCCCTTCTGCGGTGATCACCAGCCCCTGCGCGCGACGCTCGAACAGCGCAAACCCCAGCTGCTGTTCGGCATGGTTGAGCACGCGGCTGACGTTGGGCTGCGAGACGTTCAGCAGCCGCGCCGCGGCGCTGATGGTGCCCGTCTGAGCCACCGCCTGGAACACTTCGATATGACGCAGACGCATGGTTATTCGCCCCAGGTCGCTTCCAGCACCCGCAGCCAGTTGCCGTAGCAAATTTTATGCAGCAGCTCAGGACCATAGCCGCGCGCCGCCAGCGCGGCCACCAGCCGCGGAAAGCCGGCGGCGTCGCGGAAGTCGTCCGGCATGGTGGCGCCGTCGAGATCGGAGCCGAACCCGACGCCATCCTCACCGACTTTGTCGAGAAGATACTCGATATGGCGAACAATCTCCTGCAGGCTGGTTTCTGCGTCGCGCCGGCCATCTTCGCGCAGAAAAGGCACGGCAAAGTTGACGCCAACAAAGCCGCGCGTCTCGGCAATCGCCGCCAGCTGGCGATCGGTCAGGTTGCGCGACTGTGCGCTCAGGGCGTGGGCGTTTGAATGGCTCGCCACCAGCGGCGCGTCGCTGATGGCGGCGGTATGCCAGAAGCCTTTCTCATCCATATGGGAGAGATCCACCAGAATGCGCCGACGATTGCAGTCGCGCACCAGCTGCTTGCCCGCGTCGGTCAGGCCGTCGCCGAGATCGGGCGAAGACGGATAGCGAAACGGCACGCCGGCGCCAAACCGATTAGGCCGGCTCCAGAGCGGCCCCAGGCTGCGCAGCCCGCTGGCGTAAAAAATGTCGAGCAGCTCGCCGTTGACGTCCAGCGCCTCGGCGCCCTCGATGTGCATCACCACCGCCAGCGTCCCGCTGGCCATGCAGGCGCGAATGTCGCCTGCGCTGCGGCAAATTTTCACTTTTCCCTGCGACGCCTGCTCGATGCGCAGCAGGATCGCCAGCATCGAAAAGGTGGCGTCGCGCGCGGCGATCGCCGCTTCCTGCGGAAAATCAGCGGGAGTTGGCGCACTTCTTGCAACCTGTTCGCTGTCCGCCGCGGCAGCCACCGCGGGATGGGAAGGCACCCATACGGCGAAAATGCCGCCCGCCACGTTGCCCTGGCGCAGGCGCGGAAAATCGAGATGACCCGACGCGGTGCCCTGCATAAAGGCGTTAACCGCGTCAGCGTAGTGATGCTGCCAGAGTCGACACAGCACGTCGTTATGACCATCGAATACCGGGACGGCGAGCGGTGCCACTTGATGATTTTCCGACATTTTTTCCATTCCATCTGCGAGGGAGAGTGCACAAAGGCGGCATGCGGCAAGCGCAGGCGCACCAAAACAGAGCAAGGCCGTATTGTGCTTCGGTGAGCGTTTATTAATCCCCGCAGCGCGGACGCATGTCAAGACAAAAAACGCGCATATTTTAAATTTTCATTTTAAATATCAATAACCTGGAGTTTTCATGGTCACCAGAAGAAACTTTATTGCAGGATGCGGCGCCGTCTCCTTTTTCTCATTCCTCAGCCTCAACTCCGCCTCTGCCGCCACGCCGCCCAGCATGCTGGTGATGGCGATGCAGCTCGACAATATGACCAGCCTCGATCCTCACGAAAGCTTTGAAGCGACGGGCGGGCAGATCTGCGGCAACCTCTACCAGAAGCTGGTGCAGCCCGATGCGCAGCAGGCGGATAAAATCGTTGGCATGCTGGCGAAAAGCTGGCAGGCGAACAGCGACGGCTCTGTCTATACGTTCTATCTCGATCCGGCGGCGCGATTTGCCGACGGCTCGCCGGTGACCGCAGAGGATGCGGCGTTTTCCATCGAGCGCATCGTCAAGCTGGATAAGAGCCCGGCGTTTATTATCAATCAGTTCGGCTTCACTAAAGAGAACGTGGCCAGCAAGGTCACGGCGAAAGACACCCATACGCTGGAGATGGCGCTGGGCGCGCCCGCTTCGGAGTCGTTTCTGCTCTACTGTCTCTCTGCCACGGTCGGCAGCATCGTGTCGAAAAAAGCCTGTCTTGCCAATCAGCAGAACGGCGACCTCGGCAACGCCTGGCTGAAGCAGCACAGCGCCGGCTCCGGCGCCTTTACGCTGCGCAGCTGGAAGGCGAGCGAAACGGTGATCCTGGAGCTGAGCCCGCAGTATGCTGGCCAGAGCGCCATTAAGCGCGTGATCCTCAAGCATATCGCTGACCCCGCCGCGCAGTCGCTGATGCTGCAAAAAGGCGACGTCGACGTCGCCTACGATCTCACCACCGAGCAGTTAAAGCCGCTGCAGTCGGACAGCAAGGTCACGCTGGAGAAACAGCCGCTTTCCGCCATTATGCTGATGTCCAGCAACACCACGCATCCGCTGCTGCAAAAGCCGCAGGTGTGGCAGGCGCTTAAGTGGGCGATCGACTACGAGAGCATTCAGAAAAATATCCTGTCGCTCACCTACAACGTGCATCAGAGCTTTTTGCCTTCTGGCTTTCCAGCGGCGCTGGACGATACCCCTTTTCATCGCGACGTGGATAAAGCGAAAGCGCTGCTGGCGGAAGCGGGCTACCCGGACGGCTTCGAGATCACCCTCGACCACTACTCGATGCAGCCCTATCCCGATATCGCTCAGGCGATTCAGACCCAGCTCGGCGCCATCGGCATTAAGGTGTCGCTGATCGCCTCGGAGAACCGTCAGGTGCTGACGAAGATGCGTGCGCGTCAGCATCAGCTGGCTATCACCTCATGGGGCGCGGACTACTTCGATCCGAACTCCAATACGGAAGCGTTCTGCGTCAACACCGACAACACCACCGGCGCGCGCAACCGCACCCTGGCGTGGCGCTGCGGCTGGTCAGACGACGAATTCAACCAGCTCACTGCGCAGGCGCTGCATGAAAGCGACCCGGCGCAGCGCCTCGCGCTGTATCAAAAAATTCAGCAGCTGCATCGGGAAAAGAGCCCGTTTATTTTTATGATGCAGCAGATCCAGACCACCGCCTGCGCGAAGACGCTGTCTGACGTCCATCTGACGGTGCTGGAGCAGTGGCCCTATCAGCAGGTGAAAAAAGCGTGACGGGCGCGGTAAAGCGCGGCGTCAGCACGCTGGGCAGCCTGCTGCTGACGCTGTTCGGCCTGACGGTGCTGACCTTTTTTATCGGCCGGGTGATGCCGACCGATCCGGTGCTGGCGGCGGTCGGCGACAACGCGCCGCAGGCGGTGGTCGAGCGGGTGCGCGCGGAGATGGGGCTGGATCAGCCGCTCTACGTGCAGTTCGGCCACTATCTCAACCAGCTGCTGCACGGCGATTTAGGCCGCTCCGTGCTGACCTCCAACAGCGTCACCAGCGATATCGCGCGTTTTTTCCCGGCCACTATGGAGCTGGCGACGGCGGCGATTGTGATTGCCGCGCTGATCGGCGTTCCCCTCGGCGTCTGGGCGGCGGTGCGCCAGGGCTCCTGGCTCGATCAGAGCATTCGCGTTATCTGTCTCGCCGGCCATTCGCTGCCGGTATTCGTGCTGGCGCTGCTCAGCCTGCTGCTGTTCTACGCCGTGCTCGGCATTGCGCCGGGGCCGGGGCGGCAGGATATTATCTGGCAGGATATGATCCCGCAGGTCACCGGCTTTCTCACCGTCGACTCTCTGCTGGCGGGAGAATATGACGCCTTCCGCGACGCGCTGGCGCACATGGCGCAGCCGGTCTGCATCCTCGCCTACTTCAGCATGGCCTACATCACGCGCATGACCCGCACCTTTATGCTCAACGCCCTCAGCGGCGAGTTCGTGATCACCGCGCGCGCCAAGGGGCTGTCGTCGCGCCGCGTGATCTGGCGCCACGCCTTTCCGACGGTGGCGGTGCAGCTGGTGACGGTGCTGGCGCTCACCTACGCCGGGCTGCTGGAGGGCGCGGTGGTGACGGAAAATGTCTTCGCCTGGCCGGGCCTGGGCCAGTATCTCACCACCTCGCTGATGAACGCCGACATGAATCCGGTGGTTGGCGCCACGCTGTTGGTCGGTACGGTTTACGTGCTGCTCAATCAGCTTGCCGACCTTCTCTATCGACTCTGTGATCCACGGGTAAAATAATGGCTATTTCACGTGACTGGCTGCTCGCCGATTCGCCGACCAACCGCCGGCAGGCGGTGTGGGGCCGCCGCTACCGCCTGTGGCTCAGCCTGCGCGGCAACCCGCTGGCGATAGCCGGTCTGGGCGTTATCCTGCTGATGCTGCTGCTGGCGGTCGCCGCGCCGCTGCTGACGCCGTATGACGCAGGCGCGCAGCATCTGGAAAACCGTCTGGCGGCGCCGTCCGCCGCGCACTGGCTCGGCACCGACGAACTGGGGCGCGACCTCTGGACGCGCATTATTTACGGCGGCCGCACCACGCTCGGCATGGTTATCGCCGTGGTGGCGCTGACCGCCCCGCTCGGCCTGCTGATCGGCTCTGTGGCCGGTTATCTCGGCGGCGTCGTTGATAAGGCGCTGATGCGCATTACCGATATTTTTCTCGCCTTTCCGCGCCTGATCCTGGCGCTGGCGTTTGTCGCGGCGCTCAAGCCGGGCATCGAGAGCGCGGTGCTGGCGATCGCCCTGACCGCTTGGCCGCCATACGCCCGGCTGGCGCGCGCCGAAACCCTGCAGTTTCGCCACAGCGACTTTATCGCCGCCAGCCGCCTGACCGGCGCGTCGCCGCTGCGCATTATTTTGCGCCACATTATGCCGCTATGCGTGCCGAGCCTGATCGTGCGCGTCACGCTCGATATGAGTTCCATCATTATTACCGCCGCCAGCCTCGGCTTTCTCGGCATGGGCGCGCAGCCGCCGTCGCCGGAATGGGGCACCATGATCGCGACCGCGCGCCGCTTTCTCTTCAGCGAATGGTGGGTGCCGCTGATGCCGTGCATCGCGATTTTTCTCACCTCGCTGGCCTTTAACTTTCTCGGTGACGGCCTGCGCGACGTCCTCGATCCCAGGGAGCGCTAAATGCTGGTGGAAATTGAAAATTTACGCATCGCCTTTCGCAGCCGCGCCGAAACCTTCGAGGCGGTGCGCGGCGTCAGCTTCAGCGTCGGCAAAGAGAAATTTGCCATTGTCGGCGAAAGCGGCTCCGGCAAATCGCTCACCGCGCGCAGCCTGATGCAGCTGCTGCCCGGCAATGCCGAGGTCAGCGCTGACTTGCTGCGGTTTGACGGCATCGACCTGCGCGGCGTCAGTGAAAAAACGCTGCGCCAGATCCGCGGGCGGCGCGTCGGCTTTATTCTGCAGGACCCGAAATATTCGCTTAACCCGGTGATGACCATCGGCCAGCAGATTGCCGAAGCCTGGCGCGAGCACAAAGGCGGCAGCAGAAAGGCGGCGATGCAGGCGGCGATCGGCCTGCTGGAGCAGGTGAAAATCCGCGACGCCGCCGCGGTGGCGCTGCGCTATCCCCATGAAGTGTCCGGCGGCATGGGGCAGCGCGTGATGATCGCCATGATGCTGGCGCCCGATCCCGAACTGCTGATTGCCGACGAGCCCACCAGCGCGCTCGACGCGACGGTGCAGGCGGAGATTTTGCGCCTGATCGACGACCTGGTGTCGGCGCGCGGCATGGGGCTCATCCTCATTAGCCACGATCTGCCGCTGGTGTCGCACTTCTGCGATCGCGTGGCGGTGATGTACGCCGGGCGTATCGTCGAGCAGCTTGACGCCCGCCAGCTACATCAGGCGCAGCATCCCTACACCCAGGGGCTGCTGGCCTGTCTGCCGTCGCTGCGTCATCCGCGCGCGCGCCTGCCGACGCTGCAGCGCGACGCCGCCTGGCGCGATTAGGAGCAAGCTATGTTTGAAATCAACAATCTGGATATCAGTTTCGGCGCGCAGCGCGCCGTCAAAGCGGTCTCTTTTCAGGTAGGCAGCGGCGAGAGTTTTGGCATGGTGGGCGAAAGCGGCTCGGGCAAATCAACGGTGCTGCGCGCGCTGGCGGGGTTGAATCATGCCTGGCGCGGCGACATTCGCTTTGGCGGCATGGCGCTGAGCGCCCGACGCGGCCGCGCCTTTTTTCGTCAGGTGCAGATGGTGTTTCAGGATCCCTACGGTTCGCTGCATCCGCGCCAGACCATCGACCGCATTTTGCATGAGCCGCTGCTGGTACATCGCCTCGATCGCGCCGAACAGCGCATTAGCCAGGCGCTGAGCGACGTCGGCTTGCCCGCCGCGGCGCGCTTTCGCTATCCGCATCAGCTCTCTGGCGGCCAGCGCCAGCGCGTGGCGATCGCGCGCGCGCTGATCGCCGAACCGGAAGTGCTGCTGCTGGATGAGCCGACCTCTGCGCTCGATGTCTCCGTGCAGGCGGAAATTCTCAATTTGCTCAGCGATTTGCGCAGCGAGCGCCGCCTCACCTATATTCTGGTGACGCATAATCTGGCGGTGGTCACGCATCTCTGTCAGCGCATCGGCGTGATGCAGCACGGCGAAATGGTGGAGCAGCTCAGCGCGGACGATTTGCGCGCGCGCCGCATCCGCCATCCGCACACCGCGCAGCTGTTTGATTTAAGCATTGGGCTGGAGGAGCCGGCATGACGCTGGAGTGGCAACGGGCGGCAGCGGTCGCCGAAGAGATTGTGCAGGGCTGGCGCCAGCCCGATGCGCCGGGCGGCGCGATGGTGCTGTTCGACGCGCGTCAGGTGCAGTCGGCGCACTGCGCCGGACTGGCGGATCTGGCGCAGCAGACGCCGTTTAGCCTCGACAGCGTGGTGCGCTTCGCGTCGATGACCAAACACCTTTTTGCGGCGCTGGCGACCGGGCCGGCACGCCGCTATCTGTCGCCTGACGACCGGCTGGTGGATCACCTGCCGCAGCTGCGCGGCGCTAACGGGCAGGTAACCGTCGGTCAGGCGCTGGATATGTCGAGCGGGCTGCCGGATCTGCGCGAAACGCTGTCGCTGATCGGCCTGTCGGTCTACAACGCCACGACGGACGCCGATCTGCTGGCGTTTATCGCCGCAGAGGGCGAGCTAAACTACCCGCCCGGCAGCGAAGTCTCCTATACCAACACCGGCTACCGGCTGGTGGAGGAGGCGCTCAAAGCCAAAGGGGTGCGTTTCGACGCGCTGCTGCAGCAATATATTTGCCAGCCGCTCGATATCAGCCTGACCGCGCCGGAAACCTGGTTCGACGTGGTGCCGGGCCTGGCGCCAGGCTACTGGTTCGACGGCAGCCGCTGGCGGCTCGCCAGCGCCGGTCTACATCTTTCCGCCTCCGGCAGCGTCACCGGCAGCCTGCGCCATCTGACGCGCTGGCTGCAGGCGTTGCTGAGCGACAGCGGCCCCGGCGCGGGCGTGCTGCAGCGCCTCAGCGCGCCGCGCACCCTGGCGGACGGGCGCGTCAGCGGCTACGGGCTGGGCCTGGCCAGCAGCCAGATCGGCACCCAGACGCTGTTTGGCCACGGCGGGTCGCACGCGGGCTACAAAAGCTATTTTCTGCTGCATCCCGAGCGCCATGCTGGCGTGGCGCTGGTGGCGAACCGCGAGGATATCGCCACCTCGGAAAGCGCGCTGCGCGTGATGGCGGCGCTGCTCAACCGCACGCTGCCGGAGAAGGGGCACGATCTGGTGCCCGGCCTCTATGTTGGGGAGCAAGAGGCGGAGTGGCTGGAGATCGGCGGCGACGCGGCGACCTGGCTCGGCGCGAGCGAAACCCTGTGGCGCGGCGACGCGCACGGCGATGCGCGATCGCTTTCCAGCACCTTGCCGCTGCGCCTGCGTCATGACGGCGCCGCCATTGTCGGCGAAATCGGCCATGCGCCGCGCCGCTTTGTGCCGGCGCAGCCCGACAGCGCCAGCCTGCAGGCGATGCAAGGGCGCTGGTTCCTGCCGCAGTGGCGCAGCGAACTGGAGATCGTGGGCGAGAGGCTCACAATGGGCATCGGCCCGGCGGCGCTGGTCGCCAGGCTACAGTCGCTGGGCGGCGACCGCGTGCTGGCGACGGCGCAGGATGGGCCGTGGCAGAAACGCTTTATGCTACAGCGCAGAGGAGACGAGCTGCGATTAGTGCTTAACCGCAGCCGTGTGGTGCGGTTTACGCGATAACGTTGCGCAGCCTGCCAATCTTTTCAATCTCTACTTCCACCACGTCGCCGCTGAACATAAACAGCGGCGGGGTGCGTTTTTTCCCCACGCCCCCTGGCGAACCGGTAAAAATGACGTCGCCCGGCGAGAGCGGACTAAAAGCAGAGATATATTCAATAATATTTGCCACCTTGTGCACCATGCTGCCGGTGGTGTCGTTCTGCACTTCGCGTCCGTTGAGGAAGGTCTTGATCGCCAGCGTCTGCGGATCGCCAATCGTCTCGGCGAGGGTCATCCAGGGGCCGAAACCGCCGGTCTGCGGCCAGTTTTTCCCGGCGGTGAACCAGGTAAACTGCATATCGCGCACCGTGGCGTCCATAAAGCAGCTGTAGCCCGCCACGTAGTCCAGCGCCTCGTCGGCTTTCACCTGATGCGCCGGTTTGCCGATGATCACCGCCAGCTCGCCTTCGTAGTCGAACTCGCTGGTAGAAGCGGGCTTCATCAGCGGCTGGTCATGACCGGTCAGGGAGTCGGCGAAACGGATAAACAGCGTCGGCGCGCTCTGGGTTTCGGCAAACTCTTTACGCTTATCGGCGTAGTTCATGCCGACGCAAAAGACCTTGCCCGGATTGTCAATGACCGGCAGAAAGCGCAGCGCGTCGAACGCGTAGTCGGTGGGCAGATCGCGAAACGCCGCGAGATCCGCCAGAGAGGAGCGCTGCAAAAAGGTTTTCAGATCCGGGCACTGTGCGCCCATGCGCGTGCCGACATCCACCACGCCGTTTTCTTTGACGATGCCGAAACTTTTTATGCCCTGGTCTGGAAGATAAAAACTGCAAAGCTGCATTACTGCCTCGTTGTTATCGATAAATTCGCGCGCAGGTTAGCAAAAGATGAGATGAAAATCGTACAAACTTCCGCTCATCCGATGACATAGCGTTTAATTTTGTGTCGACGCCAGATAAGAGAAGGCGCTGAGCAAACTGACCAGCGTCGCCATGCGCTCGCTCTGATAGCCGACCGTGACGGCATCGAGACGCGCGACGTCGGGGATCAGCGAGAAGAGATCCGCCAGCACCGGTTTGCTCGCCTGCAGCCTCAGCCGATAAGGTGGGCGAAGCAAGGTGTCGCACCCGCCCGGCGCGCGCGCCACCACTCGCTCCGCCGCTTGCCGAATACGCTGGCGCGCCGCTTCTGGACTGAGCGACTCGGCGCTGGTGTGGGAAATCGCGCGCTTTACGCAGACATAGTCCGCGTCGGGGTGGCGCTCGCCGATCCACTGCTGCAGGCAGTCGTCGCCGCTCACCAGCCACAGCGGCGTGCCCTGCTCCGCTGCCGCTGCAGCGTAAATATCGCTTTCGCCCACCACCCGATCGTTGATAAGGATGCGCCAGAAGGCGCGGCCGTTGATGGTGTGCGCCAGCACGCCGTGCTCGCCCGCCGCGCTGTGATAGCCGATCAGCATCAGCCCGTCGAAGCGCTGCTGCTCCAGCCCCTCTACCATCGAGAGCGCGCGCGGTTTGCCCTGCACCAGCCGTGCGCGCGCATCTATCTGCGCGGCGCGCAGATTGGTCATCTGCGCATGGCTGTCGGCGACGACGACGTCGGTCGCGCCGGCGGCAAAGGCGCCGTCGATGGCGGCGTTAACCTCCTGCTCCATCAGCTCGCGCGCCAGCTGCCAGTCGGCGTGGCCGGGCGTGCACTGTTCCGGGCGCATTACACCCGCGACGCCTTCGATATCGGCGGAAATAAATATTTTCACGGTGTGACTCCTGCAAGGCGGTCCAGCACATCGCTGAGCGCCGGACGATGGTGGCCGCGAAAGCCGGTAACGGGCTCTGCGCTGAGCAGCGCGTCGAGCACCGCGTGTTCAGTGGCGTCGGCCGCCGCCGACAGCAGCGGCTCCAGCGCGGCATCCTGCGGCGGCTGCGGCGCTGGCTGCGTGGAGAAGGCCACTGCGATGTCGCCGGAGCCGTGTCCCCAGTAGCTGCCAAGCCGCCCCAGACCGGCGCCGGCGCGCTTCGCCACGCGCGTCAGCTGGCGCGCGTCGAGCGGCGCGTCGGTCGCCATAATAATAATGATGGAGCCAGCGTCGCGCTGCGGCGTCAGCGACGGCAGCAGCGGCGCGATCTGCTCGCCAAGCCGCACGCCGTCCAGCGTCAGCGCCTCCAGCGCGCCGAAGTTCGCCAGCACCAGCACCCCCAGCGTGGCGTTAAGTGACGCAATACGGCGCGAGGCGCTGCCGATGCCGCCTTTCAGGCTAAAGCAGCTCATGCCGCGTCCTGCGCCGACGCTGCCGCGCGCGAACGCGACGTCGGCGCTGTCGAGCGCCGCCTGCGCCATCGCTTCGGTGATCGCCATCGCCTGAATATCGTTGAGCCAGCCGTCGTTGCACTCCAGCGCCAGCGGGTTGACCGTGGGCAGCTCGCGTCCCAGCTCAGGGTTGGCGCGGATAGCCGCGCGCGCCAGGGTGGTGAACAGCGTGCCGACCGCCAGCGTGTTGCTGAGCAGGATCGGCGTCTGCAGCACGCCCAGCTCCGCAACCTGCACCAGCCCGACCGGCTTCGCGAAGCCGTTGAACACCGCCGCGCCGCACGGCAACGGCTGGGCGAAAAGATTCTCGCCCGGCGGCACCACCGCCGTGACGCCGGTCTGCTGCTCATCCTTGTCCAGCGTGTAGTGACCGACGCGCACGCCCGGCACGTCGCTGATGCCGTTGGTCGGCCCGCAGACGCCGCGCGGCTGGCCCAGCCGGCGCGTGGCGCGCCAGCGCTGCAGCAACAGGTCGCGCTGCTGTTGTTGAAAGTCCATCTTTAGCTCTTTAGTTTAGGGTCCAGCGTATCGCGTAGCGCATCGCCCAGCAGGTTGAACGCCAGCACCGTCATAAAAATCGCCAGGCCGGGAAACACGCTGACGTGCCACAGGCCCGCCATCATCATGCTGCGGCTCATAGCAAGAATATTGCCCCACTCCGGCACGTCCGGCTCCGGGCCGAGGCCGATAAAGCTCAGCCCGGCGGCGGTGAGGATACTGGTGCCGATGCGCATGGTGAAGTAGATGATCACGTTCGGCAGCGTGCCGGGAAGAATATGGCGCAGCAGGATCACCCGATCCGGCGCGCCAGCGCAGCGCACCGCGTCAACCCAGGCGGCCTGTTTCAGCGACAGCGTCGAGGCGCGCACGATGCGTGCGAAGACCGGCACGCTGAACACCGCCACCGCGATAATCACGTTGTTGAGGCCGGGCCCGAGTATCGCCACTACCGCAATCGCCAGCAGCATGCCGGGAAAGGCGAAGAGCACGTCGCAGCCGCGCATAATCAGCATATCGACCCAGCGGCCGTAGTAGCCCGCCAGCAGGCCGAGCACGATGCCCACCAGCATGCCGAGCGTCACCGACACCACGCCGACGTAGAGCGAGATACGCGCGCCGTAGATCACGCGACTCAGCACGTCGCGCCCGAGGTCGTCCGTGCCCATCCAGTGCGCGCCAGATGGCGGCGCGGAGAGCGCCGTCCAGTCTGGCGCCATCGGATCCCAGGGCGCCAGCCAGGGCGCGAAAAGGGCAACCAGCAGCAGCAGCAGCACGAAGCCGCCTGACGCCAGCGCCAGCGGATTGCGCACAAAGGCGTGCAGAAAGTCGCGCCACGGCGAGCGGATCGCGGCGCGGTCGCCGGTAGAGAGCGTCTGCTGGCTCATTTGGCCCCCTGACTGAGACGAATGGCCGGATTCACCACCGCGTAGAGCAGATCCACCAGCAGGTTGATAAGGATAAATTCAAACACAAACAGCATTACCAGCGCCTGAATCACCGGCTGGTCCTGCGCCTTGATTGATTCAATCAGCAGCCAGCCCAGGCCGGGCCAGTTGAAGACGCTCTCCACCACAATAGAGCCGCCGAGCAGAAAGCCGAACTGCAATCCCAGCATGGTGATCACCGGGATCAGCGCGTTGCGCATCACATGTTTCCAGGTGACGCGCGCGGCGCGCAGCCCTTTGGCGCGCGCGGTGCGCACATAATCCTCCTGCGCCACCTCAAGAAACGCCGAGCGGGTAAAGCGCGCCATCACCGCCGCGACCGACGAGCCAAGCGTGATGGCGGGCAGGATGATATCGGCGGGCTGGTTGAAGCCGCTGACCGAAAAGAGGCCAAACGGCATGGCGACGAACTGGATCAGCAGCAGGCCGAGCCAGAACGCCGGCATCGAAATGCCGCCGACCGCGGCGCTCATCAGCGTCCAGTCCAGCCAGCCGCCGCGCCGCAGCGCCGCGGCGACGCCCAGCGCCAGCCCCAGCGTGACCGACCAGGCGAACCCCGCCAGCGCCAGCCACAGCGTCGGCATAAAGCCTTTGCGGATCACCTCCCGCACCGGCTGCTGGGTGCGGTAGGTGACGCCCAAATCGCCGCGCAGCATACCGCCCAGCCAGTTAACATACTGCTGCGGCAGCGGATCGTTCAGGCCGAGATGCTGACGCGCCGCCTCGACCGCCTCGATCGGCGCGTCAGGCCCGGCGTAGATGCGCGCCGGATCGCCAGGCAGCAGCTTGATAAAGCCGAACACCAGCAGCGAAACCACCAGCAGCACCGGGATCATCTCCAGCAGTCGACGCAGGATGTATGCGAACATAGCCTTCCTTTTTTGCAGAGCCGATAAGCGTTATTTGAAAACGGCCTGGTTAAAAAGCAGATTGCCGTCGGGCAGCATCGAGACGCCGCTCAGCGTTTTCGCTTTGCCGACCAGGTTGTCTGGCGTGCCGAGAAAGGCGATGGGCGCCTCTTGCCACAGCAGGCGCTGCGCCTCGGCGTAGGCCGCCGCGCGCTTCGCCGGTTCGGCGGTCGCCAGGCCGCCGGCAATCGCTTTATCCACCGCCGGATTGCTGTAGTAGGAGACGTTGTAAGAGGTCGGCACCCAGGATTCGCTGGCGAACAGCGGACGCAGCGCCCAGTCGGCGTCGCCGGTCGAGGTGGACCAGCCGCCGTAGTAAAGATCGTACTCGGCCTGTTTCGGATCCTTTACGCCCCACAGCCTGGCGTTGCGCGTGCCGGAATCCATCGGCGTCACGGTCACGCGGATGCCGACCGACGCCAGCTGCGCCTTGAGAAACTGCGCGGCGCGGACGCTGGCGGTGGCGTTGGTGCACCAGAGCTTGAGATCGAGCCCGTCCGCATAGCCCGCCGCTTTCAGCAGCGCCTTCGCCTCTTCCGGCGCGTAGCGATAGTTCGGCTCGCTCTGCTTCTGGTAGAACTGCACGCCGCTCGGGATCGCCGACGTGGCGGGCGCGCCCATGCCGGCAAAGCCCACTTTCAGCCACAGCTCGCGGTTAATGGCGTAGTTGATCGCCTGGCGCACGCGCCTGTCCGCCAGCGGCTTGTGCTGGGTGTTGATCGCCATGTAGTAGAGATAGATGCTGGGATCGCGCTGGATCGCCAGCCGGCTGTCGCTCTGCACTGCGGCGACGAGATCGGACGGCAGCGGGTAGATGGCGTCTACCTGGCCCGACTTCAGCGCCGCGACGCGCGTGGCGTCTTCCGGGCTGGGCGAGAAGATCACCCGGTCCACCTTCGGCCAGCCCTTGTTCCAGTAGCCGCTGAATTTCGTCAGCGTTACCGCCTTGCCCGGCTGCCAGTCGACAAAGCTAAACGGACCGGTGCCGACCGGATGCAGGCGCAGCTGCGCCTCGTCGGGAAAAGCCTTCAGCACCGCTGGGCTCCACATCACCGCCGAGGGGTGCGCCAGGGTGTTGATAAAGGCGCCGAAGGATTCGCTGAGATCGATTTGCACTTTATTGGGCGCCAGCACCGTAACGCTTTTGATCATGCGGTAAAGGCTGTTGCGCTTTAGCCCCTTTTTCTGGTCGGCGAGCCGCTCGAGGTTGGCCTTCACCGCGTCGGCGTCAAACGACGTGCCGTCCTGAAAGGTCACGCCGTCGCGCAGAGTCAGGGTGAACTGCGTGGCGTTGTCGTTGCTGGTGTAGCCCGTCGCCAGCCAGGGCGTCAGGGTCATTTTGGCGTCGAACTGGAACAGGCGTTCAAAGATGCCGCTCTGCACCGAATAGCTGATGTTATCGGAGGTGTCATGCGGATCGAGGCCGGTGATATCGGCGTACATCGAAATACGCAGATCCTGTGCCTGCGCGACGCTGGCCAGAGAGAGCGCGAGGGCAAGAGAGGCGCGGCGGAATAGTGGCTTCATAAAGGCTCCTGGTATTGATGAGTAGGCGCAGTTAACGCACGTCGGCCACCCAGTGACCGGGCGCGACCTGACGATAACGATGTTTACTGACCGTCTCTTTTACGCTGCGCACAGGCGACGGGATTTCACTCTCGTCAAACCGGCGTGCTGGACGATTGAGCGGATCGACCACCGGCACCGAGGCCAGCAGGCGTTGCGTGTAGGGATGCTGCGGCTGATTGAACACCGACTGTCGCGGCCCGATCTCGACGATCTGTCCGAGGTACATCACCGCGACGCGGTTAGCGATGCGCTCCACTACGGCCATGTCGTGCGAGATAAAAATCCACGCGACGCCGGTTTGCTGCTGCAAATCCATCATCAGGTTGATGACCTGCGCCTGAACCGACACGTCGAGCGCGGAGACCGCTTCATCGGCAATAATAATTTTGGGTTTGAGCGCCATGGCGCGGGCGATGGCGATGCGCTGCCGCTGGCCGCCGGAAAACTCATGGGGATAGCGCCGTGCGTGCTCCGGCAGCAGACCGACGCTCGCTAACAGCGCCTCGACCTGCGGCGTCGCCTCCGCGAGCGAGCGGACGATACCGTGCAGCAGCAGCGGCTCCGCAATGGTAAAGCCGACGGTGAGTCGCGGGTTGAGCGAGGCGTAGGGATCCTGAAACACCATCTGGATTTCACGCCGCAGCGGCTGGAACTGCGCCTCTTTCAGGCTGGCGATCTCCCGGCCGGCGAACAGAATGCTGTCGGCGTCGCCGTCAACCAGCCGCATCAGGGCGCGACCGGTGGTCGATTTGCCGCAGCCGCTTTCGCCGACGATCGCCAGGGTTTCCCCTGGCCAGAGGGCGAAGTCGATCTGCTCCACCGCATGCACGCGGTGCGTCAGTGCGGAGAAAATGCCGCTGCGAATGGGAAAGCGCACGCTCAGGCCGCGCACGTCGAGCAGCGGTTTCTCTTCGTAGCGGGCGGTGATATGCGGCTCCTCGGCCGGCGCGTCGCCGTGCAGCAGCGGAAAGCGCTGCGGCCAGCGCTGTTCGCGCATCTCTCCCGGCTTCGGCACCGCCGCCAGCAGCGCGCGGGTGTAGTCGTGCTGCGGCGCGGCGAAAATCGCCTCTACCGGCCCCTGTTCGACTACATGGCCGCGATACATCACCACCACGCGATCCGCCACCTCGGCGACGACGCCCATGTCGTGCGTGATAAACAGCACCGCCATCTGCTTTTCCCGCTGCAGCTCGCGCAGAATATGCAGAATGCGCGCCTGCACCGTGACGTCGAGCGCGGTGGTCGGTTCGTCGGCAATCAGCAGCTGCGGATCGCACGCCAGCGCCTGGGCAATCATCACGCGCTGACGCATGCCGCCGGAGAGCGCGTGTGGAAAACTTTTCATCACGCGATCGATGTCGGCGATGCGCACCTGACGCAGCAGCGACCGCGCGCGCGCCTGCGCGTCGGCGGCGGAGCAGATCTGGTGGTCGCGCAGCGCTTCCGTGAGCTGATCGCCCACGCGCAGCACCGGATTCAGCGAGGTCATCGGCTCCTGAAAAATCATCGCCATTTCGCGGCCGCGCAGCCTGCGCCGCTGCTCGTCGCTGAGCCGGCTGAGATCGCGCGTTTCGCCTGTGCGGTCGCGAAAGCGGATCGCGCCGCCGTCGATGCGCGCCGAGGCGGCCAGCAGCCCCATCACCGCCAGCGAAGTGACCGATTTTCCCGAGCCGCTCTCGCCGACGACCGCCACGATTTCCCCTGGCTGAATGGCGAAGGAGACGTCGTGCAGCGCCTGATGCACGCCGCTGCGTCCGCGAAAGCTGACGCTGAGATGCTCTATCGCCAGCACCGGCGCGCTGCTTGATCCGGCCACGCTGGCGGCGTCGGGCTGGCGAGAAAGGTCCGTCATCGTTGCTCCTTGGGCGTTTACAGCCAGATGCGGCCTTGTGAATAGGTCAGGAAGGGCGAACTGTCCGCCGCCAGCCAGATGGGACCGTCCAGATCGACATGCTCCGCCTGCGGTGTGGCCAGCAGCGCCGCCTCCATCGCCAGCGAGGAGCCGAGCATGCAGCCCACCATGATGCGCATCTCCTGCTTTCGCGCCTCGTCGATCATCGCCAGCGCCTCCGTCAGGCCGCCGCACTTGTCGAGCTTGATGTTGATCATCTCGTAGCGCGCGCGCAGCGCGGCGATGTCGCCGCGCGTGTGGCAGCTTTCGTCGGCGCAGAGGGGAATGGGATGGGCGATATGCTCTAATCCGGCATCCTCGCCCGCCGGCAGCGGCTGTTCGATCATTGCAAGTCGGTAAGGCAACAGCGCCGCGAACAGCGTCGGCAGTTCAAGGCCGCCCCAGGCTTCGTTGGCGTCGACGATCAGCGTGGCATCCGGCGCGACGGCGCGGATAGCCGCTACCTTTTCCACTATCGCCTCGCGGTCGAGCTTGATTTTCAGCAGCCGCGCGCCGCGCGACACCGCATCCGCCGCCGCCTCGGTCATCTTCTCGACGCTGTCGAGGCTCAGGGTTTCTGCGGTCA
The DNA here is from genome assembly GCF_022394795.1 of Pantoea sp. Z09. NCBI lineage: Bacteria > Pseudomonadati > Pseudomonadota > Gammaproteobacteria > Enterobacterales > Erwiniaceae > Pantoea > Pantoea sp. Z09. The sequence continues at coordinate 118,177 of NZ_CP092373.1, read as the reverse complement.
CCACCGACGCGGGCGCGGCCACGCCAGCCTGCTGCCACAGCGTCCTCCTGACGCGCGCGGCATCCAGACGCCACAGGGCGCAATCCAGCGCGTTGCGCGCCGCGCCCGCGTTGAGCTGGCTCTGCAGCGCCTGACGGCTGAGGCCGCCCTCGATTGCATCTTTCATCGCGTTGAGCTGCGCGTGCACGCCCTCGACGGACTCGTTGTAGCGCGGCGTCGGCGTACATTCGCCGCGCCCGATAAAGCCATCCTGCTCCAGCGTGACCCGTATCACCGCCACGGCGGTGCGGGTGCCGCGCGCAATAGCAAACGGCCGCGCCAGCGGCAGCGTCAGCACGTCGATCAGCATACGGCGCATATCAGCCTCGCTCTTTCAGCAGCGCGGCGATGGCCGCAATACCGAAACGCACCGGATCCGTCGCCGGCACGCCAAAGGTTGCGCTGAGCTGCGCGCAGTAGTCGCGCGCCTCTTGTTCGCTGAAGTTCGAGGTATTGATGGCGAAACCCGCCAGCTGCGGATTGTCGCTGGTGACCTGCGCCGCGCGCAGATTGGCTTCGACGCAGTCCGCCAGGCCCACCATCGGCTGATGCGGTAAATGCCGCATATGCGGACGTCCCATCTCATGACACATCACCAGCCAGTGCGGCTGCGCGCCGTGGATCAATCCCATGCTGACGCCCGCGTAGGAGGGGTGAAACAGCGAGCCTTGCCCCTCGACGATATCCCAGTGATCGTCGTCGTTAGCGGGCGAGAGCGCCTCCGCCGCGCCGGCGATAAAATCGGCGATAACCGCGTCGATAGCGATGCCTTCGCCCGCCACAAGGATGCCGGTCTGCCCGGTGGCGCGGAAATCCGCCTTCATGCCCTGTTCGCGCATCGCGGCTTCCAGCGCCAGCGAGGTGTACATTTTGCCGACCGAGCAGTCGGTTCCGACAGTCAGCACGCGCTTGCCGCTGCGTTTTTTGCCGCTGCCCACCGCCAGTTTCGGACGCATATGACGGATATCGAACAGCGCGACGCCGTGCGCCTCCGCCAGCGCCACCAGCTCCGGTTCGTCCGCCAGGCGATGATGCAGGCCGCTCGCCACGTTCATGCCCGCTTTGATGGCGGAGGTGACGCTCTCCATCCAGTGCTGCGGCAGATAGCCGCCCGCGTTGGCGGTGCCGAGCACCAGAGTTTTGGCGCCGCGCGCCTTCGCCGCGGCGATGTTCAGCTCGTCGAGGCCAAGGGAAACGGTGCAGCCGGGCAGACACATTTCGCCGACGCACTGTTCGGGCCGCCATACCTGAATGCCGCGCGCGGTTTTGGCCGCAAGCGGATCGGTGACGTCGCCGAGAAACAGCAGATAAGGTTGCGGGATAAACATGATGCGCTCTCTTTCAGACAGGGTTGAGGGTCTGAAGCGCACTATTTCACGGCAGAGAGAGCGGGACGAATGCTTGTTTAGTCGCGGGCTATAACCTGGAGCTATAGCAAAAAGCTGCGCTTATGACAGGCGCGCAATGGCGGCTTGAGCAGGCGAAAAGAGGGGAAAGGGTAAAAAGAAAAGGCTATGACTAGCGGGCATCACGGCGCAGCAGACGCCGTGATTACCTGAGGCGATGCAACAAGAGAAGATTAATACATTGCGCCTGGCGGGACGTACTTAAAGGTTTCAACATAAGCACGGAAAACATATTTCATAAAGCGTTTCATAGCGTACCTGATTCAAAATTTGTTGAAGAAATGCAGAGAAATTATAACTTCTGTGCATTTTGCAGGCAATAAATTTTGAACCAGATCACAAAAACAGCATTAATCTGCCTGGCCGATCTCAGGCGAAGAGATGGAGATGCTGGCTGAGAATAGTGCAGCCAATAGAGATTAACACCAGCCCGCCGAGCACTTCCGCCCATTTGCCCAGCACCGGCCCCACTAAACGCCCTACCAGCACGCCGGTGGTCGCCATAATGGTGGTCGCCATGCCGATGGTGAGCGCGGTGGCGATAATGTTGACCTGCAAAAAGGCCAGGCCGACGCCAACCGCCAGCGCATCGAGGCTGGTGGCGACCGCCGTGGTGGCGAGCACCAGAAAGCCGTGACGCTGCGGCGCTTCGCACGGCTCAGCCGTCGCTGTCTGACGGAAGCCTTCCATCATCATGCGGCCGCCGAGGAACGACAGCAGGAAAAAGGCGACCCAGTGGTCCCACGCCATTACATAGCGGCTGGCGGCCAGGCCAGCAGCCCAGCCGATCAACGGCGTCAGCGCTTCAATGGCGCCAAAAATCAGGCCAGTACGCAGCGCTTCTTTGAATCCGGGGCGATGCAGCGCCGCGCCTTTGCTTAACGCAGCGGCAAAGGCGTCCATCGACATGCCGAAAGCCAGGATCAGGGTGGCGATAAAAGTCATAATGGCTAGTGTCAGGGTAAAAAGCGTTCGAACACCCGCTTTTGACCGCATTATCTGTTCAGTCTGATAAAAGTGCGCGCAGTCTAGCACGCATGATGCCCGATAAAAAGACAACAAAATCAGGGATTTAAGTATAGCAAAGGCTATAACTTTTATCGTTCGCTATCTTTTGCCGCTAAGTTGATGGTACTTAAGCCTTTTCTTGCGGCCTTTTTACCGCATGCGCCTCGCCGACGCGCGGGGATTGAACCCTGGCGGCGATTGCCGGAAAATAGCCGCGCTGATTAACGCGGAACCTGCTGATGAAAAATCCTTTCGAGTCCCTGATTATTCCCGGTGGCATTTTGCTGCTTGGCTTTCTCTCTGCTTTGCTGCTGCCAGCGCCCAATTTTGGCCTGACAATGGCGAGAAGCCTGACCCAACGGCTGCACCTGCAGGATATCAACCAGCTCTACACCCTGATCTTCTGCGTGTGGTTTCTGCTGCTGGGCGCGGTGGAGTTCTATGTGATCCGCTTTATTTATCGCCGCTGGTTCCGTTCCTGACGAACCTCTCCGCCCGCGCCTTTTTCCTCTGGCGCGGGCCGATCAAAATCACAAAAATGTAACACTATTTTTACAGAAACGCGGTTTCCCGGCGGTCACGTCAAAAATTCCTTATCGATCCCTTTCAGTATAAATCCATAAAATCATTGGCTTATAAAATATGGCCATTTTCTCGTCATCTGCCGTTATGCACTGTCATTGTGCAGTTACGCAACATCATATCAGGTTAACCCGCTGAGTTTACGGTAAAAAATTCCTTATGGCCGCCAGGCTGAGATGATTAATTCTTATGCTGAATCATTTCTGCATTTAAAAAATAAACAAATGTTTAATTCAGAGATGAGAATGTTATATTCAACAGACAAAGCATAACGTGCAGTTAACCTGCATCCCGCTTAAACGAACCTGAGTCTTAACCTTTAGGAAATAGCGCAACGCGCTCCCAAGAAGCGTGACTATTTCGCCTGCGAAACTGTTGAGCATCAGGTCAACAGAGAGAGGAGATGTCGCCTCATGTGCAAAACAGCTGTAAATCTTACGCTCGCAATGAGCGCCATTGGCATGGAAAAACCGCAGATGTCCGAGCGTAAAGAGGTGGACGTCCTGCTGATCGGCGCCGGCGTGATGAGCGCGACCCTCGGCGCCTGGCTACAGGAGCTGGAGCCGGACTGGACCATTGAAATGGTCGAGCGGCTGGAGAGCGTGGCGGAAGAGTCCTCCAATGGCTGGAACAACGCCGGCACCGGCCACGCCGCGCTGGCGGAGCTGAACTATACGCCGCAAAAGGCGGATGGCAGCATCGACATCAGCAAGGCGCTGGCGATCAACGAATCTTTCCAGATCTCCCGTCAGTTCCTGGCGTATCAGGTGCAAAAGGGCCATCTCCACTCGCCTGAACGTTTTATTAACAGCACGCCGCATATGAGCTTCGTCTGGGGCGACGAGAACGTGGCTTTCCTGCGCAAGCGCTATCAGGCGCTGCAGAAAAGCACGCTGTTCCGCGGCATGGCCTACTCCGAAGATCCGCAGCAGATTGCCGAGTGGATCCCGCTGGTGATGAAGAACCGCGACCGCCGGCAGAAAGTGGCAGCGACCTGGACGGAAATGGGCACCGATGTTAACTTTGGTGAAGTGACGCGTCAGCTGATCGCCTCGCTGGAGAAACGCGCCAGCTTCCGCCTGCGTCTGCGCCAGGAAGTACGCGATCTCAAGCGCCTGAGCGACGGCCGCTGGCAGGCGACGCTGCATTCGCTGGCGACGGGCGAGAAGCGCCAGCTCACGGCGAAAAACATCTTTATCGGCGCGGGCGGCGCGGCGCTGCCGCTGCTGCAAAAAAGCGGCATTCCCGAGGTAGGCGGCTATGCGGGCTTCCCGGTCGGCGGCTCTTTCCTCGTGACCGAAAATCCAGACGTGGTGCGCCAGCATATGGCGAAGGTGTATGGCAAAGCCTCGGTCGGCGCGCCGCCGATGTCGGTGCCGCACGTCGATACCCGTGTGCTGGACGGTAAACGCGTGCTGCTGTTTGGCCCGTTCGCCACCTTCTCTACCAAATTCCTTAAGCAGGGCTCACTGCTCGATATGTTCGGCTCGATGAACAGCGGCAACCTGCTGCCGATGATGAATGTCGGGCTGAAAAGCTTCGATCTGGTGAAATATCTGGTCGATCAGGTGCTGCAGAGCGACGCCGACCGCATGGAGGCGCTGCGCGCCTACGTGCCGGATGCGCAGCCGGACGACTGGCGTCTGGTGACCGCGGGCCAGCGCGTGCAGATTATCAAGAAAGACGCCAAAGAGGGCGCCGTGCTACGACTCGGCACCGAAGTGGTCACCTCGCAGGACGGCACTATCGCTGCCCTACTCGGCGCCTCGCCGGGCGCGTCGACTGCCGCGCCGATTATGCTGGAGCTGATGGCGAAGGCCTGGCCAGAGCAGATGGCCTCCACCGAATGGCAGAACCGCATTCGCGCGGTAGTGCCGTCATGGGGCCGCAAGCTCAACGGCGACGTCGCGCTGACGGAGAAAGTGCTGGCGGATACCAGCCGCGTGCTCAAGCTCGCCTATACGCCGCCGGTAACGCCAAACGCCGCCAACGACGAAGCGCGCGAAACCGCGCACGTGGTCGGCAAGTAGCTCTGTTGTGACGACAAGCCCCGCTCCGACGGTAACACTTGTCAGTTAAACGCAGTCTGGTGCCGCTCAGAGGCTGGCGGTCCTCGCGCCGCTGACGCGGTACCTTCACGTCATTCGTCTGCCTGACGGACCGGTGGGGATGGAACATCCCTGTTCCAGCCCCACCTTTCGCCCGCCGCCCTGCGGGCTCCCCTGGCAAACTCACTCTGTTCAGCGCTGCGAAATGCCCGCCTCTCATCGGCCCCAGCCTGCTGGCCAGCTTCCGTGTACGCTGCTGGAAAAGGACGGCGGCGTTTTTGCTGCTGCAAAGGGCACCCTGTCTGAGGCCACCGCGCCTTCTCTGCTGTAGAGGGCTATCCGCAGCGCTGAGGCGGAAACGTTGTGCCCGGAGCCGGTCGCAGGGATGCGACAGGCAGTTCGGGTAGGCCTGGATGGCCGTACCCGAACGGTCCGGCTGGCACGACGTTGCAGCCGAAGGCACCGCGCAGCGGCGCGAGGACGGCCCGGCAGCAGAGGAGGTGCGGTGGCCCGCACCAGCATGCTCATACGCGTATAAGGCCTCGCGCCGTGACCGCGCCTGGTCGAGTAGCGGATTCTCTATTAGGGTTAATGAAACGCTTTTTTCCCCATCACGTTTCGCTAACCAGGAGAATGTCCGATGTCACAACCGACCGCTGCCAGCGATCTTCAGCTGCTGGATCGCTACTGGCGCGCCGCCAACTACCTTTCCGTCGGGCAGATCTACCTGATGGCGAACCCGCTGCTGCGCGAGCCGCTGCAGCCGGAACATATCAAGCCGCGCCTGCTGGGCCACTGGGGCACCACGCCGGGCCTTAACTTTATCTACGCGCACCTCAACCGCATTATCCGCCAGCGCGACCTGAACCTGATCTATATCTGCGGGCCGGGCCACGGCGGACCCGGCATGGTGGCCAACACCTGGCTGGAGGGCAGCTACAGCGAAATCTACCCGCACGTCAGCCAGGATATTGACGGGATGCAGCGCCTGTTCAAGCAGTTCTCTTTTCCCGGCGGCATTCCCAGCCACGCCGCGCCGGAAACCCCGGGGTCGATCAACGAAGGAGGCGAACTCGGCTATTCGCTGTCGCACGCCTTTGGCGCCGCCTTCGATAATCCCGATCTGATCGTGCCCTGCGTGATCGGCGACGGCGAGGCGGAAACCGGCCCGCTGGCGTCGAGCTGGCACGGCATTAAGTTTCTCAATCCCGCGCGCGACGGTGCGGTGCTGCCGATCCTGCATCTCAACGGCTATAAAATCGCCAACCCGACCATTCTGGGACGCGCCAGCGACGAGGATCTACAGCAGCTGTTTAGCGGCTACGGCTACGAGCCGCTGTTTGTCAGCGGCCACGAACCGGAGAAGATGCATCAGCAGATGGCCGCTATGCTGGAGCGCGCCTTTGACAGCATCGCCGCTTACCAGCAGGCGGCGCGCGCAGGCGGCGAGCAGGAAGGGATCCCGCGCTGGCCGATGATCGTGATGCGCAGCCCGAAAGGCTGGACCGGCCCGCAGGAGGTCGACGGTAAAAAAGTCGAGGATTTCTGGCGCGCCCATCAGGTGCCGGTGGCGGCCTGCCGCGAGGATGCGGGACATCGCCAGATTCTGGAACAGTGGCTGCGCAGCTATCAGCCGGACGATCTGTTTGACGAGCAGGGTCGGCTGAAGCCAGAGCTGCGCGCGCTGGCGCCGCAGGGTGACAAGCGCATGGGCGCCTCGCCGCACGCCAACGGCGGCCTGCTGCGCCGCGAGCTTAACACCCCTGATATCCGCGAGTTCGCCTTTGACGTGAAACAGCCCGGCTCGCAGCTGGCGCAGGCCACCGAGCAGTTCGGCCGCTATCTGGCAGAAATTTTCGCGCGCAATCAGCATAATTTCCGCCTGTTCGGCCCCGATGAAACCGCCTCGAACCGTCTGACGCCGGTGTTCGACGTCACCAGCCGCACCTGGCTGGAGCCGATGAAACCCTACGACGAGCAGCTGGCGCGCGATGGCCGCGTGATGGAAATTCTCAGCGAGCATCAGTGTCAGGGCTGGCTGGAGGGCTATTTGCTGACCGGCCGCCATGGCCTGTTCAACTGCTACGAAGCCTTTATCCATATCGTCGATTCGATGTTCAACCAGCACGCCAAGTGGCTGAAGGTGACGCGCAAGCTCGGCTGGCGCAAGCCGGTCTCGTCGCTCAACTATCTGCTCTCTTCTCACGTCTGGCGCCAGGATCACAATGGCTACAGCCATCAGGATCCCGGCTTTATGGATCACGTCGCCAATAAAAAAGCGGATATCGTGCGCATCTATCTGCCGCCGGACGCCAACACGCTGCTGTGGGTCGGCGATCACTGCCTGCGCACCTGGGATCGCATCAACGTGATCGTGGCGGGCAAGCAGCCGTCGGCGCAGTGGCTGGATATGGAGAGCGCTATCGCGCACTGCGAAGCGGGCATGGGCGAATGGCGCTGGGCGGGCACCACGCCGCAGGGCGAAGAGCCGGACGTGGTGATGGCGTGCGCCGGCGACGTGCCAACGCTGGAGACGCTGGCGGCGGTGGATCTGCTGCGCGGCTATCTGCCCGACCTGCGCATTCGCGTGGTGAACGTGGTCGATCTGATGGCGCTGCAGACCCAGGATCAGCATCCGCACGGCAAAAGCGAAGCGGAATTCGACGCGCTGTTCACCCTCGACAGGCCGGTGATTTTCGCCTTCCACGGCTATCCGGCGCTGGTGCATCGCCTGACCTATCAGCGCAACAACCATCGTAACTTCCACGTGCGCGGCTTCAACGAAGAGGGCACCACCACCACGCCGTTCGATATGACGGTGCTTAACGAGCTGGACCGCTATCATCTGGCGCAGGAGGCGATCCTGCGCGTGCCGGGGCTGGCGGATCGCCATCCTGAGCTGCTTGACGACCTGCAGGAGCGCATCGCCGAACACCATCGCTACGTGCGGGAATATGGCGAAGACGTGCCGGAGGTGCGCGGCTGGAAGTGGCCGTCAGAAACGGGCAACGGCGCGCCGGACTAACGCAGCGCGTCCGCCAGCATCCACAGCGTGGTGGCGACCAGCGAGAGCGCCATCACGCTGTTGAAGAGCTGACGCTTCCAGCGGGTCTGCAGATGCAGGCCCAGCCGATCGCCCAGCGCCGCCCAGATCAGAATGCAGGGCAAATTCACCAGCGCGAAGCCGAGCATCACCGGCAGCAGCCCGCTTTGCGCGCTCCAGAGCAGCGCCACGTTCGTCGCCATCAGCCAGGCTTTGGGATTGACCGCCTGAAAGCCGATAGCGCCAGCCACGGTCATCGGCTGCGCCTTCTCCCGCTGGGTCGGCGCGCCCGCCCGCCACAGCTTCCACGACAGCCAGAGCAGATAGGCGCAGCCCGCCAGCGTCAGCGGCAGCCGGACGGCGCTCATCCAGCTCAGCAGCCACTCCAGCGCCAGCACCGCCAGCGCGTTTTGCAGCAGGCAGCCCAGCAGCACGCCGGAGATCATCGGCAGGGTGCGGCGCAGGCCGAAATTAACGCCGGAGGTTGCCAGCAGCAGGTTGTTGGGGCCGGGCGTAATAGACATCACGGTAACGTAGCTGAAAAAAGAGGGATCGAGCATGGCGCTATTCTCTGAAAGGAAACAGAGTTCTATGCTAGAGCGGGAAAAGAGTTGGTAACAGAGACACAAAATCACTATTGTTATGGTTACAGTTAACGCTTTTTTCAATTGTACCCATGCCGCGCGGAGGCTTTTGTGTCCCCTTCCTTGTCAGACGATCGGCCGCTCTACCACCAGCTGGCCGATAGCTTCGCCGAAGCGATCCATCAGGGCACGCTCAAGCCCGGCAAGCGCCTGCCCGCGATTCGCCGCGTGGCGCAGACCCATCAGATCAGCATCAATACCGTGCTCAATGCCTGGCAGCTGCTGGAAGATCGCGGCCTGATTGAGGCGCGGCCGCAGTCGGGCTACTACGTGCGCAGCGTGCTGCCCGCCGTGACGCCGCCGGCGCCGCACCGCGCACGCATCAAAGATCCGAGCAGCGAAAAGCTCGACCTGATCGACCAGGTCTTCGCCGCGCAGAACCATCCCGACTATATCAATATCTCCCTTGCCTGTCCGCAGGACGGCGAGCTGTATCCCTCGGCGCGCCTGGGCCGTATTACCGCCTCGCTGCTGCGGCGCAGCCCCGATCTTATCGGCCGCTATGCGCTTCCACCAGGAAGTGAGCGCTTACGGGAGGAGATCGCGCGCCGCGCGCTGCATGGGGGCATGTCGCTGACCAGCGACGCCATCACCCTGACCCACGGCTGTATGGAGGCGCTGCAGCTGGCGCTGCGCGCGGTCACGCAGCCGGGCGACTGCGTCGGGCTGGAGTCGCCGACCTACTTTTTCCTGTTTCCGCTGCTGGCGTCGCTGGGTCTGAAGGCGCTGGAAATCCCCACCGATCCGCAGCACGGGCTTTCGCTCGACGCGCTGGAGATGCTGCTGCAGGAGAAGCGCATTCAGGCGCTGATCGCCATGCCGAGCGCGCAAAACCCGCTCGGCTGCTGCATGTCGCGCCAGAACAAACAGCGGCTGGCGACGTTAGTCAACGCTTACCAGGTGCCGCTGCTGGAAGACGGGCTGTATGACGAGCTGCAGTTCGACTGGCCGCTCTCCCCCGCCGTGAAGTCGTTCGATAGCGAAGGCTGGGTGATTTACTGCACCAGCTTTACCAAAACCGTCGCGCCGGACTTCCGCATCGGCTGGATCGCCGCAGGCCGTTTCCATGAGGCGGTTGCCCGTCTGAAAGCGGTCTCCTCGATGGCGGAATCGCGCCTGCTGTCGGAAACCCTGGCGGAATTTCTCGCCAACGGCGGCTACGATCACCATCTGCGCACGCTGCGCCGCCGCTACGCCGCCAATATGGATGAGGCGCGCGGCCTGATCGCCCGCTATTTCCCGCAGGGCACGCGCGCCACGCTGCCGCGCGGCGGGTTTGTGTTTTGGGTGGAACTGCCGCAGCGGGTCGATACGGTGGCGATGTTCCGCCGCCTGTTGCAGGAGCAGATCTGCGTGACGCCCGGCGCGCTCTATTCGCTCAGCGAGCGCTATAACCACGCGCTGCGGCTCTCCTGCTGCTATCCGTTTGACGAACGCTACACCTGGGCGCTGAAGCGCACCGGCGCCATCGCCTGCGAGCTGGCGGGTCTGGCGCCAGGTATCGATCAGGGCTTGCCGTTGCGGCCCCAGACGGTGTAAGGCGTACGTTCGGTGAGGCGTTCGTAGTAGTTGCGCACCGCCGGCAGGTTGGGATGATCCAGCGGGGTTTCGAACCAGCGATTGACCGCTAGCCCGACGCCGATATCCGCCAGCGTAAAGTTGCGGCCTGCGACGTAGCGCCCGGTTTTCTCCAGCTGCTGGTTGAGAATGCCCATGGTGTGCGTCCAGCCCTTACAGGCCGCCGCCAGCAGGCGCGGATCCTGATGCGCGGGGGAATTGCGCACCAGCGACATAAAGGCGTAGCGCCACGAGGTGTTGAGTTCGGTGGACTGCCAGTCCATCCACTGGTCAATCGGCGCGCGGGCGCGCGGGTTTTGCGGATAGAGCCAGTCGCCTTCGTAGGCGTTCGCGATATAGCGCAAAATCGCGTTCGACTCCCACATCACGAAGTCGTCGTCGATCAGCACCGGGATAAGCGCGTTGGGGTTCAGCGCGAGAAATTCCGGTTTGCGCAGGGAGTCGGGTTCGGTGCCCCACGCTTCGTGGTCATAGTCGAGATCCAGTTCATCGCAGAGCCAGAGCACTTTGCGCACGTTGATCGACGAGTCGCGCCCAAGAATTTTCAGCATAACGGTCTCCTGCAGCAATTGTTAACATATTGATAACCCTGTCAGGCGATAAACGCAAATCCCGGGCGCGGAAATGCCCTGTTGAGAAAGGAGTAGTCATGAAAGTCGCGTTTAAGCAAGTTGATGTCTTTACCTCGCTGGCGTTTAACGGCAATCCGCTGGCGGTGATCATGGATGCGCAGGGTCTGAGCGACGAGCAGCTTCAGGCTATCGCCCGCTGGACCAATCTGTCGGAAACCACCTTTGTGCTGCCGCCGCAGCATCCGCAGGCCGACTACCGCGTGCGCATCTTTACCGTTGAGGGCGAGCTGCCGTTCGCCGGTCATCCTACACTGGGTACAGCGCACGCGTTGCTGGAAGCGGGCTGGCCGACAAAAACGCCGGGCAGGATGGTACAGGAGTGCGGCGTCGGCAACGTTACTATTGATATCACCGCCGACGGCTCGCTGGCGTTCGCCGCGCCGGAGGCGACAATTACCCCTTTCACTGACGCGCTGATGGGCAACGCACTCAACTGCGAGCGGTTCGACACCACGCAGACGCCGGTGGTGGTGGATATGGGCATTCGCTGGCTGCTGGTGCCGATGATCAGCGCCGAGGCGGTGCTGGCGATTAAACCTGCCGTGAACGATTTACAGCGCCTGATCGCCCATGCGGGCGCCACCGGCGTGATGCCGTTCGGCCCGCTGCCGCAGGGCGAGAGCGAGCAGTATGAGGTGCGCGGCCTGCTGGTCGAGAACAACAGCCTGACGGAAGATCCTATTACCGGCAGCGCCAACGCCTGTCTGGCGCGCTATTTTGCCGCCCAGGGCCAGCAGCGGGATTACCGGACGCGTCAGGGCACGGCGATCCAGCGTCAGGGACGGGTATCGGTGCGCTTCGAGGGCGACCAGATCTGGATCGGCGGCAAGACGGTGACGGTGATTGACGGCACCATCGCGCTGTAGGCCCGCAGCCGCCGCGCGTCCGTGCGGGTTATAACGCCTGACCGCCTGACGCCTCGATGCGCTGCGCCGTGATCCAGCCGCTCTCCTCGCTGAGGATGGCGCTGATGGCGTCGCCGATATCGTCCGGCTGGCCCACGCGGCCCAGCGCGGTCAGCGCCGCGATGGTGTCGTTGATCTCTTTGTTGTCGCGCACGCGACCGCCGCCAAAGTCGGTTTCGATGGCGCCCGGTGCCAGGATATTGACGCGAATGCGGCGTTCGCCCAGCTCTTTCGCCTGATAGCGCGTCAGCACCTCCATCGCGCCTTTTACCGAGGCGTAGGTGGCGGAACCGGGATAGGTCATGCGCGTCAGGCCGCTGGAGATATTCAGAATGCGTCCGCCGTCGTTAATCAGCGGCAGCAGCTTCTGCGTCAGAAAATAGGGCCCTTTAAAGTGAACGTTGACCAGCGCGTCAAACTCCTCCTCCGTGGTCTCGCGAAAGGGCTTATAGTGACCATGTCCGGCGTTGTTGATTAAATAGTCAAAGCGCTCGCGCTGCCACTGCTTTTGCAGCGCCGCTTTCACCTCGGTGACAAAGCTGTCGAACTGGCGGCTGTCGCCGACATCCAGCGGTAGCGCGGCCGCGCGGCCGCCCAGCGCTGTGATTTCAGCGACCACCGCCTCCGCTTCGTCGCGATGGCTGCGGTAGGTAAAAAGGATATCAACGCCCTTTGCGGCCAGTTTTAACGCCGCATTCTTGCCTAAACCACGATTTGCGCCGGTAATTACAGCAATTTTGTTAGACATGTTTCGATCCTGTTGAGAAATTGAACACAGGATCAGGATATTCCCGAATAATTGATCTATAAACGCATGGGAATACGCCGCACTGTTTCACTTACAACAACAATCGGTGAACAACATGGATAAAATTCACGCAATGCAGGTTTTTGTGCGGGTGGCGGAGATGGGCAGTTTTACCCGCGCGGCGGAAAGCCTTGGCCTGCCGAAAGGCAGCGTGTCGCGCCAGCTGCAGGCGCTGGAAAATCAGATGGGTACCCGACTGCTGCACCGCACCACGCGCCGCGTGCAGCTGACGCAGGATGGGCTGGTCTACTACGACCGCTGCCTCGATCTGCTGTCGATGCTCGACGATATGGACAGTTTGTTTCAGCACGATCCCGCCACGCTCAGCGGCAAGCTGCGCGTCGATATGTCGGTGGCGATGGCGACCGGTTTTATCCTGCCGCGCCTGCCGGAATTTCTGCAGCACTACCCTGGGATAGAGATTGAGCTGAGCAGCAGCGACCGCATGGTGGATGTGATCCGTGAAGGCTTCGACTGCGTGATACGCGTCGGCGAGCTAAAAGACTCCGGCCTGATTGCGCGCAAAATCGGCACCTACACCTTAATCAACTGCGCCAGTCCCGGCTACCTCTCCCGCTTCGGCATGCCGACGCGGCTGGAGGCGCTCTCGTCGCACGCCATGGTGCACTACACCCAACAGCTCGGCCAGCCGTCGCCCGGCTTTGAATATTTTGACGGCAAACAGTGCCACTACGTGCAGACCGGCGGCGTTGTCACGGTTAACAGCACCGAAACCTATCGCGCCGCCTGTCTGGCCGGGCTCGGCATTATTCAGGTGCCGGCGATGGGCATCTATCCGCTGCTGGAGTCTGGCCAGCTGGTGGAGGTGCTGCACGCCTTCCCGGCGAAGCCGATGCCGATTTCGCTGCTCTATCCTCATCGGCGCAACGTGGCGCGCCGGGTGCGCGTATTTATGGAGTGGCTGAGTCAGGTACTTCAGGAGTATGTCACCTGAGCGGCTATAATTGCTTTTTTATGTTTAGCAGGATGACAACTGTCTATGACGGACAAACAGGAACATGCCACCCATTCCGAGCAGCCCAAACCGCTGATTGATATTCAGACCGGCAATAAAACCGTCGACGGCTCGATTCGTCGCGTGTCGCGTTTTGCCGCCTGGTTTCAGGCCATCCCGGCCGTGGCGCACTTTATTCGCGCGCTGGAGCGCTTTAACGATCGCCTCGGCAGTCAGTTCGGCGCCGCCATCACCTACTTCTCGTTTTTATCGCTGATCCCGATCTTAATGGTCTCGTTCGCCGCCGTGGGTTTTGTGCTGGCGTCGAATCAGGATCTGCTGTCGGAGCTGATCAACAAGATCGTCAGCAGCATCAGCGATCCCACGCTTGCCACCACGCTGAAGAATACGGTGAATACCGCGATTCAGCAGCGCGCCACCGTCGGCATCACCGGCCTGCTGCTGGCGCTCTACTCCGGCATCAACTGGATGGGCAACCTGCGTGAAGCGGTGCGCGCCCAGTCGCGCGACGTCTGGGAGCGCAAGCCGGACGATCAGGAGAAGTTCTGGAAAAAATATCTGCGTGACCTTATCTCGCTGATCGGCCTGATGCTGGCGCTGGTGATCACCCTGTCGCTGACCTCTATCGCCGGCGCGGCGCAGGCGGCGATCGTCAACGCGCTGGGGCTGGCGGATATCGAGTGGCTGCGCCCGGCGATGACCGCCATCGCGCTGGCGATTTCGATTATGGCCAACTATCTGCTGTTTCTGTGGATTTTCTGGATCCTGCCGCGCCACAAGCCGCGCAAGAAAGCGCTGTTTCGCGGTACGCTGCTGGCGGCTATCGGCTTTGAGGTGATCAAGTTCGTGATGACGCTAACGCTGCCGAAGCTGGCCTCGTCACCCTCTGGCGCCGCCTTTGGCTCCGTGCTCGGCCTGATGGCGTTTTTCTACTTCTTTGCGCGCCTGACGCTGTTTTGCGCCGCCTGGATCGCCACCGCGAAATATAAGGACGATCCGCAGCTGCCGGAAGGCGGACGTAAAAAAGGTTACCAGTAGCGAAAAATTTCTCCCTTCGGCTGTTTTTTGGCCAACCAGCAGGATGAATAGCTGAAGGGTCACTTTTATTTCCCCGTTTTATAGAGATTCCCGCTGCAAAAGGCGGGCTTCTCCCTGCCTTAATCCACGCATTTCATGCCAGCACACATTATTCACTTTTTCGCCGAAAAAGCCCGTTCTGGCGCGGTTTATCGCCGTTGAATGCGGCATGACAGGTGCGTAATATTCCCTGTCTCTATTTACAATTAAGAAACAGTTATGCAAGCCTCCATTACAGAACCTCTGAAAAAGTCACAAGACGATACGCCAGTGAACTCTCGCGGCAAAGTCGTGGTGGCCTCGCTGGTCGGTACGGCGATTGAATTCTTCGATTTCTATATTTACGCCACCGCGGCGGTGATCGTTTTCCCGCATATTTTCTTCCCACAGGGCGATAACACCGTGGCGACGCTGCAGTCGCTGGCGACCTTCGCCATCGCCTTTGTGGCACGTCCGATCGGCTCCGCGCTGTTTGGCCACTTCGGCGACCGCGTGGGACGTAAGGCGACGCTGGTCGCCTCGCTGCTGACCATGGGCGTCTCTACCGTGGTGATCGGCTTGCTGCCGGGTTATCAGTCGATTGGCGTGGCGGCCCCGCTGCTGCTGGCGCTGGCGCGTTTTGGCCAGGGGCTTGGCCTCGGCGGCGAATGGGGCGGCGCGGCGCTGCTGGCGACGGAAAACGCCCCGGCGAAAAAACGCGCGCTCTACGGCTCCTTCCCGCAGCTTGGCGCGCCGATCGGCTTCTTTTTTGCCAACGGCACCTTTCTGCTGCTCTCCTGGCTGCTGACCGACGAGCAGTTTATGCAGTGGGGCTGGCGCGTGCCCTTTATCCTCTCGGCGGTGCTGGTAATTATCGGCCTTTACGTGCGCGTTTCGCTGCATGAAAGCCCGGTGTTCGCGAAGGTGCAGAAAGAGAAAAAACAGGTGCGCGTGCCGATCGCCGCGCTGCTGAGCAAGCATCTGACGGCGACCATTCTCGGCACCTTTATCATGCTGGCGACCTACACGCTGTTCTACATTATGACTGTCTACTCGATGAGCTACGGCACCGCGCCGGCGCCGGCGGGTCTCGGCTTCTCGCGCAACAGCTTCCTGTGGATGCTGATGATGGCGGTGATCGGCTTCGGCGTGATGGTGCCAATCGCCGGACTGCTGGCGGATCGCTTCGGCCGTCGTAAAACCATGATTACGATTACGCTGCTGATTATCGGCTTCGCCTTCCTGTTCCCGTCGATGCTGGGCTCGGGTTCGCAGGCGCTGGTGATGGCGTTCCTGCTGCTCGGCCTGAGCGTGATGGGGCTGACCTTCGGCCCGATGGGCGCCCTGCTGCCGGAACTGTTCCCGACCGAAGTGCGTTATACCGGCGCCTCGTTCTCCTATAACCTGTCGTCGATTCTCGGCGCCTCGGTTGCGCCCTATATCGCCACCTGGCTGAACGCCCACTACGGCCTGCAGGCGGTGGGCTACTATCTGGCGGCGATGGCGGCGCTGACGCTGATCGCGCTGATCGCCTGCAAAGAGACGCGCCACCAGACGCTGTACGAAGCGGTGTAACCCGCATCAACAAACCCGGCTCAGGCCGGGTTTCTCGCTATGTTATAGTGGCTCTCTTCCCGGTATGCAGGAAAAGAGCCATGGCGACGGCAGCCCACCTGATCAGCAACACCCTTCCCAGCGTTAAACAGCTTCAGTGTTTTCTCGCCGTGGCGCACGAGCTGAATTTTCGCCGCGCCGCCGAACGCCTCAGCATGACTCAGCCGCCGCTGACGCGGCAGATCCAGAGTCTTGAAGCGCTGCTGCGCCAGCCGCTGTTCAGCCGCAGCACTCACGCGGTGAGTTTGACCGAGGCGGGACGCGCGCTGGTCGGCAAAACGGAGAAAATTCTCGCCGATCTTGACGCCCTTAGCGCCGATTCCCTTTCCCGCCAGCATCGGCTGCGCATCGGGCTGACCCGCACGCTGGACTTTACGCGCATCGCGCCGGTCGCCGCGCGGCTGGCGTTGCTGGACAGCGGTGATGAGATCGATTCGCCCGATCTGACCTCGGCCCAGCTGCTGCAATGTCTGGCGCAGCAGACGCTGGATCTGGTGTTAACCGGAGAGAAAGGCGCAGGCGACGAGCAAGGCGTGCAGTATCGCTGGATCTGCCGCGAGCCGCTGCTTGTCGCGCTGCCCGCCCGGCATCCCGCCAGCCGGCAGGAAACCGTCTCGCTAAACGACCTCAGCGGCCTGCCGCTGTTCTGGTTTGCCAGACGCGCCAATCCCGCCTTTTATGACAAGTGCGAACAGCTTTTCGCCCAGCTGACAACGCCGCTGACAAAGCGCAAAGAGCCGGAGGATTCGCTGACGATGCTGTCGCATATTGCCCGCGGTAAAGGCTTCGCGCTGCTGCCGCAGTCAAAGTGCGCCTTTGCTCAGGCAGGCTTGTGTTACCGGCCGCTGCCCGACAGGGAAGCGCAGCAGCTGGCTATCGACGTCTACGCCGCCACGCGCCGTCACGACGCGCGCGCTGTGCTGCTGCAGGCGCTGAACACCCTGAGCGACAGCGCGCCTTAATACCTTTTCGGCATCACAAAAATGGCAATTCCCTGCTGCGCCGGCGGGTGAAAGAATCAGCGCAGGCAAACAGGAGGGATTATGCAAACGCGATTCTTAGCAAAAGACTTAGCGGTCAGCGCCATCGGCTATGGCGCCATGGGCCTCAGCGAATTCTACGGCGCGACGGATGAGGCGCAGTCGCTGCGCGTTCTCCACCAGCTTATCGATCTGGATCAGACCTTTATTGATACGGCGGATCAGTATGGCCGCGGCCACAATGAAACCCTGATCGGCCGCTTTCTGGCCGGGCTGGAGAGCGCCGCGCGCAGCCGGTTCAGGGTCGCCACCAAGTGCGGCATCGAGCGCGCGCCAGAGGAGGCGTATAGCCGCACCATTAACAACCGGCCTGACTATATCACCCGCTGCTGCCACGACTCGCTAAAGCGGCTGGGCGTCGAGCGCATCGATCTGTTCTATCTTCACCGCGTCAGCCAGGCGACGCCGATTGAAGAGAGCATGGCGTGCCTGAGCCAGCTGGTGAAGGAGGGCAAGATAAACCATATCGGGCTGTGCGAAGTCTCGGCCGCCACCCTGCGCCGCGCGCACGCCGTTCATCCCGTCGCCGCGCTGCAGACAGAGTACTCGCTGTGGACGCGCGACGTTGAGCAGGCGATCCTGCCCACGGTAAAAGCGCTGGACGTCGGGCTTGTGGCCTATTCGCCGCTGGGCCGCGGCTTCCTGACCGGCAAATATCGCCACAACAGCGATTTTGCCGATGGGGACTTTCGCCAGCACAATCCGCGCTTTCAGCAGGCGAGCCTCGATCATAATGCGGCCTTGCTGGACGCGGTGCGCCCACTGGCGGAGAAGTATCGCTGCACGCCCGGCCAGATTGCGCTCGCCTGGCTGCTGGCGCAGTACCACAGGCTGGTGCCGATCCCCGGCACGAAACAGATCGGCTATCTGACTGAAAACGCGCAGGCGGCAGAGATAAGGCTGGAAGAGGCGGATGTGGCGCTGCTCAACACCCTCCACCAGCGCGTTGAGGTGCAGGGAGCGCGCTATACGGAAGAAGGGATGAAAGGCGTGAACGCCTGAAAGGAAAAACCCCGGCAGGCCGGGGTTTTATCAGTGCTGAAAAAGGTGGCGCGCGTGGCTTAGCTGGCGACGGCGATACGCTTCATGTCGGTCATATAACCGCGCAGCTTACGGCCAACCGCTTCGATCGGATGCTGGCGAATCGCTTCGTTGACGTCGCGCAGCTGCGCGTTATCAACCTGGGTGCCTTCGATCGCTTTGCCCAGGTCGCCTGGCTGCAGCTGAGTCATAAACTCTTTCAGCAGCGGCACCGCGGCGAAGGAGAAAAGATAGTTGCCGTACTCGGCGGTGTCGGAGATCACCACGTTCATTTCATACAGACGCTTACGCGCGATGGTGTTGGCGATCAGCGGCAGCTCGTGCAGCGACTCATAGTAGGCGGACTCTTCAATAATGCCCGCGTCGACCATGGTTTCAAACGCCAGCTCAACGCCCGCTTTCACCATCGCCACCATCAGAACGCCTTTGTCGTAGTACTCCTGCTCGTCGATTTTGCCGTCGAACTGCGGCGCGGTTTCAAAGGCGGTTTTGCCGGTCTCTTCGCGCCAGGTCAGCAGGTTTTTGTCGTCGTTGGCCCAGTCAGCCATCATGCCTGACGAGAATTCGCCAGAGATGATGTCATCCATATGCTTCTGGAACAGCGGCGCCATAATTTCTTTCAGCTGCTCTGACAGCGCATAAGCGCGCAGTTTCGCCGGGTTAGAGAGGCGATCCATCATCAGCGTGATGCCGCCGAACTTCAGGGATTCGGTGATGGTTTCCCAGCCGAACTGGATCAGTTTTTCGGTGTAGGCCGCGTCGTGACCTTCCGCCACCAGCTTGTCGAAGCAGAGCAGCGAACCGGCCTGCAGCATGCCGCACAGAATGGTCTGCTCGCCCATCAGGTCAGACTTCACTTCCGCAACGAAAGAGGATTCCAGCACGCCCGCGCGGTCGCCGCCGGTGGCTGCGGCCCAGGCCTTGGCGATCGCCATGCCTTCGCCTTTCGGGTCGTTTTCCGGGTGCACGGCGATCAGCGTCGGCACGCCGAATCCGCGCTTGTACTCTTCGCGCACTTCGGTGCCCGGACATTTCGGCGCCACCATCACTACGGTGATGTCTTTGCGAATGGTTTCACCCACTTCAACGATGTTGAAGCCGTGCGAGTAGCCCAGCGCCGCGCCATCTTTCATCAGCGGCTGCACCGCCTGCACCACGGCAGAGTGCTGCTTGTCCGGCGTCAGGTTCACCACCAGGTCAGCCTGCGGGATCAGCTCTTCATAGGTGCCGACCTTGAAGCCGTTCTCGGTGGCCTTGCGCCAGGAGGCGCGCTTCTCGGCGATCGCTTCGGCGCGCAGCGCATAAGCGACGTCCAGACCAGAGTCACGCATGTTCAGGCCCTGGTTAAGGCCCTGCGCGCCACAGCCCACGATGACCACTTTTTTCCCTTTCAGGAAGCTGGCGCCGTCGGCGAATTCATCGCGCGCCATAAAGCGACATTTGCCTAACTGCGCTAACTGGTTGCGCAGATTCAGTGTGTTGAAGTAGTTAGCCATGGGGCACTCCGGTCAGATGTTGTGTTTGTTTTTGTCCTGTAACGGCGTAAACAGCAGCGCCGCGAATGACCCCATCATATGACAGGAAATCTGTTGCTTAAATTGATATATTAGCAAGGTCACATTGCAGAATTTGCAACGCTACGGGAGAGGTCAAGGCGCATGGATTTACGAGATTTAAAGCTGTTTCTTCATCTGGCTGAAAGCTGCCACTTTGGCCGCACCGCGCGCGCCATGCACGTCAGTCCATCCACGCTGTCGCGCCAGATCCAGCGCCTTGAAGAGGATGTGGGACACGCGCTGTTTCTGCGCGACAACCGCACCGTCACCCTGACCGAAGCGGGCGAGCGTCTGCGCCAGTTCGCGCAGCAGACGCTGTTGCAGTATCAGCAGCTGCGCCACGTGATGGATCTTAACGGCCCGTCGCTGAGCGGCGAGCTGCGCCTGTTCTGTTCGGTGACGGCCGCCTACAGCCACCTGCCGCCGATTCTGGATCGCTTTCGCGCCGAGCATCCGCAGGTGGAGATTAAGCTGACCACCGGCGACGCCGCCGACGCTATTGAAATGGTGCAGTCCGGCGAGGCGGATCTGGCCATCGCCGGGCGGCCCGAGTCGCTGCCCGCCAGCATCGACTTTACGCCGCTGGGCCTGATCCCGCTGGTGCTGATCGCCCCGGCGCTGCCCTGTCCGGTGCGCAGTCAGGCGACCCAGCCGTCGCCCGACTGGGCGCAGATCCCCTTTATCCTGCCCGATCAGGGTCCGGCGCGACGCGGTATCGATCTCTGGTTTCGTCGTCACCGTATTCCCAATCCGCATATCTACGCCACGGTTTCCGGCCATGAGGCGATTGTGTCGATGGTGGCGCTCGGCTGCGGCATCGCGCTGCTGCCGGACGTGGTGCTGGAGAATAGCCCGGAGCCGGTGCGCAATCGCGTGCTGACGCTGGAGAATGTGGAGTCGGTGGCGCCGCTGGAGCTGGGCGTCTGCGTACAAAAAAAGCGGCTCGGAGAGCCGCTGATTCACGCCTTCTGGCACCTGCTGTAATTACTGCCCGGCGAGGAAGAAACGGAACGCCGGGTTATTGGCTTCGTCGTGGAAGTCATAGCCCAGCTCGGTAAGATGCGACTCAAAGCGCGGTTCGTTGTCGCCGATTTCAAACGCCGCCAGTACGCGACCGTAATCGGTGCCGTGGCTACGATAGTGAAACAGCGAGATATTCCAGTGCGTGCCGAGGGTTTGCAGGAACTTCAGCAGCGCGCCCGGCGCCTCCGGGAACTCGAAGCTGAACAGCCGTTCGCGCAGCGGCTTCGACGGACGGCCGCCCACCATGTAGCGCACGTGCAGCTTCGCCATCTCGTCGTCGGAGAGATCCACCACCTGATAGCCGCCCTGAATCAGCTGGCTGATAATCTCGCCGCGCTCCTCCAGCCCGCGCGTCAGACGCACGCCGACGAAGATGCAGGCGTTGTCGGCGTCGGCGTAGCGGTAGTTGAACTCGGTCACCGCGCGTCCGCCCAGCGTCTGGCAGAACTTCAGGAAGCTGCCCTGCTGTTCCGGGATGGTCACCGCCAGCAGCGCTTCGCGCTGTTCGCCCAGCTCGCAGCGCTCGGAAACATAGCGCAGGCCGTGGAAGTTGACGTTGGCGCCTGAAAGAATATGCGCCAGCCGCTCGCCTTTGATGTCGTGCTGCTGGATATATTTCTTCATGCCCGCCAGCGCCAGCGCGCCTGACGGCTCCGCCACCGCGCGCACGTCTTCAAACAGATCTTTCATCGCCGCGCAGATGGCGTCGCTGTCGACGGTGATGATGTCGTCGAGATATTCCTGACACAGGCGGAAGGTTTCGCTGCCGATGCGCTTCACCGCCACGCCTTCGGCGAACAGCCCGACGCGCGGCAGATCCACCGGCTCGCCCGCTTCAAGCGCCGCTTTCAGGCAGGCGGAGTCTTCCGACTCTACCGCGATCACCTTGATTTGCGGCATCAGCTGTTTGATCAGCACCGCCACGCCCGCTGCCAGGCCGCCACCGCCCACCGGCACGAAGACGCGATCGAGATGCGCGTCCTGCTGCAGCAGCTCCATCGCCAGCGTGCCCTGACCGGCGATTACCGCCGGATGGTCAAACGGCGGCACGAAGGTGTAGCCCTGCTGCTCCGCCAGCTCGATCGCTTTGGCTTTCGCCTCGTCGAAGTTAGCGCCGTAGAGATAAGCCTCACCGCCAAATGCGCGCACTGCATCCACCTTGATGTCTGCCGTGGCTACCGGCATCACAATCAGCGATTTGATGCCGAGCCGGCTGGCGGAGAGCGCCACGCCCTGCGCGTGGTTGCCAGCCGACGCCGTTACCACGCCGCGCGCTTTCTGCTCTTCGTCTAGTCCGGCGATCATCGCGTAGGCGCCGCGCAGCTTGAAGCTGTGCACCGGCTGCCGATCCTCGCGCTTCACCAGAATGGTGTTGCCGAGACGCGATGAAATCTTTTCCATTTTTTGCAGGGGCGTCACCTGTGCCACTTCATACACCGGTGAGCGCAGCACGGCGCGCAGATATTCTGCGCCGCAGGGCGACGCAGGTAGCGGTTGAGCCTCAGCCATTGGTTAGCCTCCCAGCTTGCTCTTGTCGCGCACTGCGCCTTTGTCGGCACTGGTGGCGAGGGATGCGTAGGCGCGCAGCGCGAACGAAACCTGACGCACGCGGCCGTGCGGCGTATAGGCCGCTTCGCCGCGCGCTTCTTCCTCTTCGCGACGCGCGTGCAGTTCGTTGTCCAGCACCGCCAGTTTGATGCCGCGGTTCGGGATATCGATCTCGATGATGTCGCCATCTTTCACCAGCGCGATGGTGCCGCCGCTGGCCGCTTCCGGCGAGGCGTGGCCGATCGACAGGCCGGAGGTGCCGCCAGAGAAGCGTCCGTCGGTGATCAGCGCGCAGCTTTTGCCGAGGCCCATCGATTTCAGGTAGGTGGTCGGATAGAGCATTTCCTGCATGCCCGGCCCGCCTTTCGGCCCTTCGTAGCGGATCACCACTACATCGCCCGCCACCACTTTGCCGCCGAGGATCGCTTCAACCGCGTCATCCTGGCTTTCATAGACTTTCGCCGGGCCTTTAAAGGTCAGGATCTCTTTGTCTACGCCCGCGGTTTTAACGATACAGCCATCTTCCGCCAGGTTGCCGTAGAGCACCGCCAGACCGCCATCCTGCGAGTAGGCGTGCTCGCGGGTGCGAATACATCCCTCGGCGCGATCGTCATCCAGCGTCTCCCAGCGGCAATCCTGCGAGAAGGCCTGGGTGGTGCGAATGCCCGCCGGACCGGCGCGGAACATATCCTTCACCGCCTGGTCTTTGGTCAGCATGATGTCGTACTGATCCAGCGTCTCGCGCATCGTCTGCTGCAGGATGTTGCGCGCGCTGGTGTCGATCAGGCCGGCGCGATCCAGCTCGCCGAGGATGCCGATAACGCCGCCGGCGCGGTGAACGTCTTCCATATGGTATTTCGGGGTGCTCGGCGCCACTTTGCACAGCTGAGGCACTTTGCGCGACAGGCGGTCGATATCGGAGATATTGAAGTCGATTTCGCCCTCTTGCGCCGCAGCCAGCAGGTGCAGAACGGTATTGGTGGAGCCGCCCATGGCGATATCCAGCGTCATGGCGTTCTCAAAGGCCGCTTTAGTGGCGATGTTACGCGGCAGCATGTTTTCGTCATCCTGCTCGTAATAGCGTTTGGTCAGGCTCACGATGCGCTTGCCCGCGTTGATAAACAGCTCTTTGCGGTCGGCGTGGGTCGCCAGCAGCGAGCCGTTGCCCGGCTGCGACAGGCCCAGCGCTTCGGTCAGGCAGTTCATCGAGTTGGCGGTGAACATGCCGGAGCAGGAGCCGCATGTCGGACAGGCGGAGCGTTCGATCTGCTCGCTGTCGGCGTCGCTGACGTTCGGGTTGGCGCCCTGAATCATCGCGTCGACCAGATCCAGCTTGATGATTTTGTCGGAAAGCTTGGTTTTCCCCGCTTCCATCGGACCGCCGGAGACGAAAATCACCGGAATATTGAGGCGCAGCGACGCCATCAGCATGCCCGGGGTGATTTTGTCACAGTTGGAGATGCAGACCATGGCGTCGGCGCAGTGCGCGTTGACCATGTATTCGACCGAGTCGGCGATCAGCTCGCGCGACGGCAGCGAATAGAGCATGCCGCCATGGCCCATGGCGATACCGTCATCCACCGCAATGGTGTTGAACTCTTTGGCTACGCCGCCCGCCGCTTCGATCTGCTCGGCGACCAGCTTGCCGAGATCGCGCAGGTGGACATGGCCCGGCACAAATTGGGTGAATGAGTTGACCACGGCGATAATCGGCTTGCCGAAATCGGCGTCGGTCATTCCTGTGGCGCGCCACAGGGCTCGGGCACCCGCCATATTGCGGCCATGCGTGGTGGTGGCGGAACGGTACTTAGGCATGCTCTGTTTACTCCAGTCTGTAAATGACGCGGGCACTGCTGCGCCCGCGTTACTCTCTTGTTATGGGTTAACCTGATCCAGCCAGCCGTATTTGTCTTCGGTTTCGCCCGTAAACAGGCCGAAGAAGGCTTTCTGGATTTTTTCGGTTACCGGGCCGCGTTTGCCTTCGCCGACCTGAATGCCGTCAACGCTGCGTACCGGCGTGATTTCTGCGGCGGTGCCGGACATGAAGATCTCGTCAGCCAGGTAGAGCGATTCGCGCGACAGCACCTGCTCGCGTACTTCGATGCCCATATCCTGCGCCAGCTTGATGATGGCGTCGCGGGTAATGCCCGGCAGCGCAGAAGAGGTAAACGGCGGTGTGAACAGAATGCCGTCTTTAACTTCAAACAGGTTTTCGCCCGCGCCTTCGGAGATATAGCCGTTGGTGTCGAGCGCGATGCCTTCCTGATAGCCGTGGCGGCGCGCTTCGCTGCCCACCAGCAGAGAGGAGAGGTAGTTGCCGCCCGCTTTCGCCGCGGTTGGCAGGGTGTTCGGCGCCACGCGGTTCCAGGAAGAGACCATGGCGTTGATGCCATTTTCCAGCGCTTCGGCGCCCAGATATGCGCCCCACGGGAAGGCGGCGATGATCACGTCAGTGGTGTAGCCGTCCGGCGGGTTCACGCCCAGACCAACGTCGCCGACAAACGCCAGCGGACGGATATAGGCGCTTTTCAGATTGTTGTCGCGCAGCACTTTACGCGTCGCTTCCATCAGCTCTTCGACGCTGTATTGCAGCGGGAAACGATAGATTTTGGCGGAATCGTGCAGACGCTGCATGTGTTCACGGTGACGGAACACCACCGGGCCTTTGTGCGAGTCGTAGCAGCGCACGCCTTCAAACACAGAAGTACCGTAGTGCAGCGCGTGAGACATGACGCTGACTTTCGCGTCTTCCCACTTAACCATCTCCCCGTTGAACCAAATAAAGTCTGCTTTCTTCGTGCTCATTCTTATTTCCTTTCACGACCAGGCGTGGATTTGTTGTGATGTTTGTTGCTGGATCTCGACACTGGCGACATCCATAAGTTTGCTTAACTGTGAAGACAGTAAATCGACTGAACGCTGGCTGGCAACGGTCATTTCGATATTAATGGTTTCGCCGTTCGCCACTGCACCCATGTTCATGGCGCAGACCTGAAAGCCGCGATGACGGACGACGCGTAAAATGCGCTCCAATATTTCAGGACGAAAGCGGGCTTCGATAGACAATTGGTGCTGGTTCATACGGTTTTCTCCATCATGTTTGCGTTGCTGGCGCCAGGCGGCACCAGTGGCCAGACGTTTTCATGCTCATCAATCGCAACATGCAGGAAGTAAGAACCTTCGCTGTTCAGCAGAGCATCAAGTGCGGCGTCGACCTCATCTTTACGGCTAATACGCTGGCCTGGAATATCAAACGCGCTGGCCAGCGTCAGAAAATCGGGGTTGTCGGTCAGAATGGTTTCGCTGTAGCGACCGTCGAAAAAGAGCTGTTGCCACTGGCGCACCATGCCGAGACGCTGGTTATCCAGCAGCAGAATTTTCACCGGCAGCTTCTTGCGCTTGATGGTGCCCAGCTCCTGAATGTTCATCATGATCGAGCCGTCGCCCGATACGCAGATCACGGTGTCGTCGGGACGCGCAACCTGCGCGCCGACCGCTGCAGGCAGGCCGAAGCCCATAGTGCCGAGGCCGCTGGAGGTGATGAAATTCTCCGGCGCGCTGAAGTTCATATGCTGCGCGGTCCACATCTGGTGCTGGCCGACGTCGGTGGTAATGACGGCGCTCGCCGGCTTGCGATCGGAAAGCTGCTTCAGCAGCAGCGGCGCGTAGATCGCCTCGCCGGGATGATCGTAGCGCCAGTTGAACGCCGCTTTCATCGCCTTCACCTCTTCGCGCCAGCCTTCAATTTGCAGCGGCATGCTCAGCGCGGGCAGCACCTGATTCAGATCGCCCTGCAGCGACACGTGCGCGCGGCGCAGCTTGTTCAGCTCGGCGGGATCGATGTCGATGTGGATTACGCTAGCGTGCGGCGCGAAGGTATCGAGCTTGCCGGTGACGCGGTCGTCAAAGCGCGCGCCGACGGCAATCAGCAAATCACAGGACTGCACCGCCAGGTTCGCCGCTTTGGTGCCGTGCATACCCAGCATCCCGAGATAGACGTCGCTTTCGCTGTCGGCGCTGCCGAGGCCTTTCAGCGTGGCGACCACTGGAATGCCGGTCTGCTGTGCCATAGCGCGCAGCGCGGGAACCGCCTGCGCCATGCCGACGCCGCCGCCGATATAGAGCATCGGCTTATGCGACTGCGCCATCAGCGCGCGCGCCTCTTCAATATGCTGCGGCGAATGCGCGATTTGCTCTTCAACCGGCAGCAGATGAGGCGTCAGCTCGGCACTGGCGATCTGGATATCTTTAGGGATGTCGACCAGTACCGGGCCCGGACGGCCTGACTGCGCGATAGCGAAGGCTTCCGCCATCACCGAGGGCAGCTCGTCCAGCGATTCAACCAGGAAGCTGTGTTTGGTGCAGGCCAGCGACAGGCCTAAAACGTCGATCTCCTGGAAGGCGTCGGTGCCGATAAACGCCGAAGAGACCTGGCCGGTGATGGCGACGACCGGCACGGAATCCATCATGGCGTCCGCCAGGCCGGTGATTAAGTTGGTCGCGCCGGGACCGGAAGTGGCAATGCAGACGCCGGTTTTGCCGGTGGCGCGGGCATAGCCGATCGCGGCGACCACCGCACCTTGCTCATGACGGCACAGTAGGTGTTCCACGCCGCCATCGTACAGCGCGTCGTACACGGGCATGATGGCGCCGCCAGGATAACCAAACACGGTTTCGACACCCTGCGCGCGTAAAGCCTGAACTACCCACTGTGCACCTGTCATGGTTATTCTCCTGTATCCTTAGGGGAACAACAGAATTTTATGCTACTGCTCATTGTTTGCTCCTCGGTAATTCGCTGAGATTTGCACTGGTCGAAAAAAAACCCCCGGACCTTTCGGTGCGGGGGTTTTTCGAATTCCAGGCTTGATTTTTAAGCCTTTCTTTCTCCAAGCGTAGCCCCGCACGGTGGGTTAATAATCACCACCACGCTAATCACGACTAGGCTAATCACTTGTAGAAGGGCTTTCATCTGTTGTCTGTTTTTTCGTTTGTTCGAAGTAATACCTACAGAGTTATCACAGTTATGCAGGGGATGACAACTTTTTCCATCAGATTTTTTTATGCCTCTGCGCGTGCCAGCCAGCTATCAGACTGTAAACACAGACTTATTTCATGGTTGATAAATATTCATTACGACCGTGACGCAATAAGAAAGGAGAAGTTTGCCTGTTCGCTCGAGAAAAAAAGCAACGCCGTGCATAGCCGCCTGTTTTATTAAGGCCTCTCTCGAAGCCTGAGCGATTCGCCATCGCAGTCGCGTTTTCTGCGCGCCATAATCGCCGCGTTAAGGAGCGGTTATGACATTGTCCAGAGTGCTTACCCGAGCGGCGATTGGCGTCGAGGCGCCGTTGGTCACCATCGAAGCGCATATCAGCAGCGGCTTACCCGCGCTGACGCTGGTGGGATTGCCCGAAACGACGGTCAAAGAGGCGCGCGAGCGGGTGCGCAGCGCCATCATAAATAGCGGGTTCAGCTTTCCCGCAAAGCGCATCACTATCAATCTGGCGCCGGCCGATCTGCCTAAAGAGGGCGGCCGTTACGATCTGCCGATGGCCATCGCTATTCTGGTGGCGTCTGAACAGCTCTCTGACGCGAAACTGACGCAGCATGAGTTCGTGGGCGAACTGGCGCTTAACGGCGCGCTCTGCGGCGTTCAGGGCGCCATTCCGGCCGCAATGGCGGCGATGCGCGCCGGAAGAGAGCTGATTCTTTCGGCCGAGAATCAGCAGGATGTCGGCTTGATCCAGCATGGCGAGACGCGGGTCGCTTCGCACCTGCTGGAGATCTGCGCGTTTCTGCAAGATCAGGCTGCGCTTTCCTGCGCACGCGTTCAGCAGGCTAGTGCCGATCAGGCGGCAGAAGATCTACGCGACATCATTGGGCAGGATCAGGGGCGGCGGGCGCTGGAAATTACCGCGGCGGGCGGACACAACCTGCTGCTGATCGGACCGCCCGGCACCGGCAAAACCATGCTGGCGACGCGGTTGCCCGGCATCATGCCGCCGTTGAGCGATAGCGAGGCGCTGGAGTGCGCGGCAATCGCCAGCCTGACGCAGAACAGGACACTGTCCCAGGCGTGGCGTAAGCGGCCGTTCCGCGCGCCTCACCATAGTGCTTCGATGTATGCGCTTATCGGCGGCGGCTCTTTGCCTCGTCCGGGCGAGATCTCTCTGGCACATAACGGCGTACTGTTTCTGGACGAGCTGCCGGAGTTTGACCGTCGGGTGCTGGATGCGCTGCGGGAGCCGATTGAGTCGGGTCATATCGCCATTTCGCGCGCGCGCGCAAAGGTAACCTATCCTGCGCGCTTTCAGCTGGTTGCGGCCATGAACCCGAGCCCGACCGGACACTATCAGGGTCAGCATAATCGCTGTTCACCGCAGCAGGTGCTGCGCTATCTGAGCAAGCTATCCGGCCCTTTTCTCGACCGCTTCGACCTGTCGATAGAGGTGCCGCTGCTGCCGGCCGGTTTCTTGAGTAATCGGCCTGACGCAGGCGAGTCTTCAGCAGAGGTCGCTGCGCGCGTGATCGACGCACGCGCGTTGCAAATGGCGCGCGCAGGTAAAATTAATGCGCACATGACGCATGCCGATATAAAACAGTGGTGTGGTATCGCCAGCGAGGATGCGATATGGCTGGAAGAGGTGTTGAATCAGCTCGGGCTTTCGGTACGCGCATGGCAGCGTATTTTAAAGGTGGCGCGCACAATTGCTGATTTGGCGGGTGAGGAGAGGATTTTGCGCTGTCATCTTCAGGAAGCAGTCAGTTACCGCACTATCGATCGCTTACTCATCTATCTGCATCGCAGTCTGGAATAAAAAATGGGGCTGATGGCCCCATTCTGCTTAATCGTCGCTGTCGCTGTAATCTTCAACGGTATCCATCTGAGGTTTGCCGCCTGACAGAGTATGGAAACGCTTAGGACGCTTAATGCGCGTCGTGTATTTGGACCATACGCGTTCAGCTTCGGTTTGCGGCTCACGCAGACCACGACATACTTCTAAGAAAAGACGCTCTTCTTCCGTCGTCGGCTCGCGTTTTGCTAAATCGAGTTCGTTGAAAGCAAAACCGTGACGCTCCAGCAGTTGGGCCTCTTTAATGGTGAAATCACCATGCCGCGAGAACCCGCGCGGATAATGTTTGTTATCAAAGAAACGATTTGTGGTTGAGAAGCTTTCCGCCATCTTACACGCTCCTGATTCTCTTATGGCCGAGCTATTAATGGCGCGGAGTATTAGATAGGCTTGACAGAGTGTAAAACAAAACATTTAAATCTATACGACAAACAATTTTTGGGAGAAAGCTGTGGATACGGAATTACTGAAAACTTTCCTGGAAGTGAGCAGAACGCGCCATTTTGGCCGGGCTGCGGAAGCACTTTACCTCACACAGTCCGCCGTCAGCTTTCGTATTCGTCAGCTGGAAAATCAGCTAGGCGTTAACCTGTTTACTCGCCATCGCAATAACATACGGCTCACGTCGGCAGGGGAACGCCTTCTGCCCTACGCGGAAAGCCTGATGAGCACCTGGATGATGGCGAAGAAAGAGGTTTCACACACGCAGCAGCACCATGAGCTGTCGATAGGCGCCAGCGCGTCGCTATGGGAAGCCTATCTGACGCCGTGGCTGCAAACGCTTTATGAGAACCGTGAGAGCCTTCATCTTGAAGCGCGCGTGGCGCAACGGCATCTGCTGGTGAAGCAGCTGCATGAGCGACAGCTGGATCTGCTGGTCACCACCGAAGCGCCGAAGATGGATGAGCTGACCAGCCAGCAGATTGGCCATATCTCTCTGGCGCTTTTCAGAGCGCGTAAAACAGAGAAGCGTGAGAAGTATGATTACATCAAGCTGGAATGGGGCGCGGACTTCCATCAGCACGAGAGCTACCTGTCAGGTGGCGACGACGTGCCGGTATTAACCACCACCTCTGCGCACGTTACGCGCGAGCTGCTCTATACCACGGGTGCCTGCGCCTTTTTGCCGGACTACTGGCATAGCCTTTACAGCGATCTGATGGTTATCCCCGATACGCCGGTGGCTGTGCGTCCTTTGTATGCGGTGTGGCTGCAGAACAGCGACCAGCAGGCGCATATTCGTCAGCTGTTGAAGTTTCCGGTTCTGGCGCGTTGATGGGGGACTGAGTAAGGTGAAGTCAGGTGAAAAGAGGCTGATCTGTCGGCCTTTTTTTATTTTGGCTGAATAACAGGCAAAAAAAAATCCTTCGCCGAAGCAAAGGATTCTTTTTTCTGGCAGGGGCGGAGGGACTCGAACCCCCAACACCCGGTTTTGGAGACCGGTGCTCTACCAATTGAACTACGCCCCTAAAGAGGGTGGCGGTGCGGACGGGACTCGAACCCGCGACCCCCGGCGTGACAGGCCGGTATTCTAACCGACTGAACTACCGCACCACCGAATACTGCTGCTACCAGCGGGGTCTCGCTGATAACCGGTGTCACCCTCGCGGGTGCATACCAATATGGATGCCTGGCAGTTCCCTACTCTCGCATGGGGAGACCCCACACTACCATCGGCGCTACGGCGTTTCACTTCTGAGTTCGGCATGGGGTCAGGTGGGACCGCCGCGCTAGTGCCGCCAGGCAAATTCTGTTTTCCGCGCCGCCATAAGGCCGCACGGTGTATCCGTCAACAAGCTGAAAATCTCGCGTCTCACAAAACGCCTCTGGCGTTGTAAGGTTAAGCCTCACGGGTCATTAGTACCGGTTAGCTCAACGCATCGCTGCGCTTACACACCCGGCCTATCAACGTCGTCGTCTTCAACGTCCCTTCAGGACCCTCAAGGGGTCAGGGAAAACTCATCTCGGGGCAAGTTTCGTGCTTAGATGCTTTCAGCACTTATCTCTTCCGCACTTAGCTACCGGGCAGTGCCATTGGCATGACAACCCGAACACCAGCGGTGCGTTCACTCCGGTCCTCTCGTACTAGGAGCAACCCCCCTCAGTTTTCCAGCGCCCACGGCAGATAGGGACCGAACTGTCTCACGACGTTCTAAACCCAGCTCGCGTACCACTTTAAACGGCGAACAGCCGTACCCTTGGGACCTACTTCAGCCCCAGGATGTGATGAGCCGACATCGAGGTGCCAAACACCGCCGTCGATATGAACTCTTGGGCGGTATCAGCCTGTTATCCCCGGAGTACCTTTTATCCGTTGAGCGATGGCCCTTCCATTCAGAACCACCGGATCACTATGACCTGCTTTCGCACCTGCTCGAGCCGTCACTCTCGCAGTCAAGCTGGCTTATGCCATTGCACTAACCTCCTGATGTCCGACCAGGATTAGCCAACCTTCGTGCTCCTCCGTTACGCTTTGGGAGGAGACCGCCCCAGTCAAACTACCCACCAGACACTGTCCGCAGCCCGGATAACGGGCCTACGTTAGAACACCAGCCATTAAAGGGTGGTATTTCAAGGACGGCTCCACGCAGACTGGCGTCCACGCTTCGAAGCCTCCCACCTATCCTACACATCAAGGACCAGTGTTCAGTGTCAAGCTGTAGTAAAGGTTCACGGGGTCTTTCCGTCTTGCCGCGGGTACACTGCATCTTCACAGCGATTTCAATTTCACTGAGTCTCGGGTGGAGACAGCCTGGCCATCATTACGCCATTCGTGCAGGTCGGAACTTACCCGACAAGGAATTTCGCTACCTTAGGACCGTTATAGTTACGGCCGCCGTTTACCGGGGCTTCGATCAAGAGCTTCTCCTTGCGGATAACCCCATCAATTAACCTTCCGGCACCGGGCAGGCGTCACACCGTATACGTCCACTTTCGTGTTTGCACAGTGCTGTGTTTTTAATAAACAGTTGCAGCCAGCTGGTATCTTCGACTGGCCTCGGCTCCGGGAGCAAGTCCCCTCACCTACGCGCCAGCGTGCCTTCTCCCGAAGTTACGGCACCATTTTGCCTAGTTCCTTCACCCGAGTTCTCTCAAGCGCCTTGGTATTCTCTACCTGACCACCTGTGTCGGTTTGGGGTACGATTTCGTGTTGCCTGATGCTTAGAGGCTTTTCCTGGAAGCAGGGCATTTGTTGCTTCAGCACCGTAGTGCCTCGTCGTCACGCCTCAGCCTTGACTTTCCGGATTTGCCTGGAAAGTCAGCCTACACGCTTAAACCGGGACAACCGTCGCCCGGCCAACATAGCCTTCTCCGTCCCCCCTTCGCAGCAACACCAAGTACAGGAATATTAACCTGTTTCCCATCGACTACGCCTTTCGGCCTCGCCTTAGGGGTCGACTCACCCTGCCCCGATTAACGTTGGACAGGAACCCTTGGTCTTCCGGCGAGCGGGCTTTTCACCCGCTTTATCGTTACTTATGTCAGCATTCGCACTTCTGATACCTCCAGCGGCCCTCACAGGCCACCTTCGACGGCTTACAGAACGCTCCCCTACCCAACAGTATCGCTACTGCTGCCGCAGCTTCGGTGCATGGTTTAGCCCCGTTACATCTTCCGCGCAGGCCGACTCGACCAGTGAGCTATTACGCTTTCTTTAAATGATGGCTGCTTCTAAGCCAACATCCTGGCTGTCTGGGCCTTCCCACATCGTTTCCCACT
Source organism: Pantoea sp. Z09 (assembly GCF_022394795.1). Classification (NCBI taxonomy): domain Bacteria; kingdom Pseudomonadati; phylum Pseudomonadota; class Gammaproteobacteria; order Enterobacterales; family Erwiniaceae; genus Pantoea; species Pantoea sp. Z09. The sequence continues at coordinate 85,053 of NZ_CP092373.1, read as the reverse complement.
TAACCATGACTTTGGGACCTTAGCTGGCGGTCTGGGTTGTTTCCCTCTTCACGACGGACGTTAGCACCCGCCGTGTGTCTCCCGTGATAACATTTCTCGGTATTCGCAGTTTGCATCGGGTTGGTAAGCCGGGATGGCCCCCTAGCCGAAACAGTGCTCTACCCCCGAGAATGAGTTCACGAGGCGCTACCTAAATAGCTTTCGGGGAGAACCAGCTATCTCCCGGTTTGATTGGCCTTTCACCCCCAGCCACAGGTCATCCGCTAATTTTTCAACATTAGTCGGTTCGGTCCTCCAGTTAGTGTTACCCAACCTTCAACCTGCCCATGGCTAGATCACCGGGTTTCGGGTCTATACCCTGCAACTTAACGCCCAGTTAAGACTCGGTTTCCCTGCGGCTCCCCTATACGGTTAACCTTGCTACAGAATATAAGTCGCTGACCCATTATACAAAAGGTACGCAGTCACCCCATAAAAGAGGCTCCCACTGCTTGTACGTACACGGTTTCAGGTTCTTTTCACTCCCCTCGCCGGGGTTCTTTTCGCCTTTCCCTCACGGTACTGGTTCACTATCGGTCAGTCAGGAGTATTTAGCCTTGGAGGATGGTCCCCCCATATTCAGACAGGATACCACGTGTCCCGCCCTACTCATCGAGCTCACAGCCTGTGTGTTTTCGTGTACGGGAGTATCACCCTGTACCCTGCGACTTTCCAGACGCTTCCACTAACACACAAGCTGATTCAGGCTCTGGGCTGCTCCCCGTTCGCTCGCCGCTACTGGGGGAATCTCGGTTGATTTCTTTTCCTCGGGGTACTTAGATGTTTCAGTTCCCCCGGTTCGCCTCGCAACACTATGTATTCATGTTGCGATAGTGTGTCGAAACACACTGGGTTTCCCCATTCGGACATCGCCGGCTGTAGCGGTTCATATCACCTTGCCGGCGCTTTTCGCAGATTAGCACGTCCTTCATCGCCTCTGACTGCCAGGGCATCCACCGTGTACGCTTAGTCGCTTAACCTCACAACCCACAGGCGTCTTGCGACGTCGCGGTTGTGATTATTGAGAGACTCGAACGCGTTGCCTTTATTCCTTATTACGGAGGAATAACGCAAAGCGTCGTTTCAATTTTCAGCTTGTTCCGGATTGTTAAAGAGCATAATACTTCACAGCCCACCGTTTCCGGTACGCTCTGAACTATTTCAGAAAACAGTATGGTGGAGCTAAGCGGGATCGAACCGCTGACCTCCTGCGTGCAAGGCAGGCGCTCTCCCAGCTGAGCTATAGCCCCATACAGTTACTGCAGAGACCGTCTACTACCACTCAACCTTTCCCTTAAGGAGAAACGTGAATTCGTGCTCAGGCAAGGCATGTTTTCGCGAAGCATAGTGAACTATGCGAGACGGAAACATAACGCAGCATGAGTGCGAATTGGTAGGCCTGAGTGGACTTGAACCACCGACCTCACCCTTATCAGGGGTGCGCTCTAACCACCTGAGCTACAAGCCTGTAGAGGTTTTTCTGCTCGTTACTTTCTATCAGACAATCTGTGTGAGCACTTCGAAGGCAGTATCTTCAGGTAAGGAGGTGATCCAACCGCAGGTTCCCCTACGGTTACCTTGTTACGACTTCACCCCAGTCATGAATCACAAAGTGGTAAGCGCCCTCCCGAAGGTTAAGCTACCTACTTCTTTTGCAACCCACTCCCATGGTGTGACGGGCGGTGTGTACAAGGCCCGGGAACGTATTCACCGTGGCATTCTGATCCACGATTACTAGCGATTCCGACTTCACGGAGTCGAGTTGCAGACTCCGATCCGGACTACGACGCACTTTATGAGGTCCGCTTGCTCTCGCGAGGTCGCTTCTCTTTGTATGCGCCATTGTAGCACGTGTGTAGCCCTACTCGTAAGGGCCATGATGACTTGACGTCATCCCCACCTTCCTCCGGTTTATCACCGGCAGTCTCCTTTGAGTTCCCGACCGAATCGCTGGCAACAAAGGATAAGGGTTGCGCTCGTTGCGGGACTTAACCCAACATTTCACAACACGAGCTGACGACAGCCATGCAGCACCTGTCTCACGGTTCCCGAAGGCACTAAGGCATCTCTGCCAAATTCCGTGGATGTCAAGAGTAGGTAAGGTTCTTCGCGTTGCATCGAATTAAACCACATGCTCCACCGCTTGTGCGGGCCCCCGTCAATTCATTTGAGTTTTAACCTTGCGGCCGTACTCCCCAGGCGGTCGACTTAACGCGTTAGCTCCGGAAGCCACTCCTCAAGGGAACAGCCTCCAAGTCGACATCGTTTACGGCGTGGACTACCAGGGTATCTAATCCTGTTTGCTCCCCACGCTTTCGCACCTGAGCGTCAGTCTTTGTCCAGGGGGCCGCCTTCGCCACCGGTATTCCTCCAGATCTCTACGCATTTCACCGCTACACCTGGAATTCTACCCCCCTCTACAAGACTCTAGCCTGCCAGTTTCGAATGCAGTTCCCAGGTTAAGCCCGGGGATTTCACATCCGACTTGACAGACCGCCTGCGTGCGCTTTACGCCCAGTAATTCCGATTAACGCTTGCACCCTCCGTATTACCGCGGCTGCTGGCACGGAGTTAGCCGGTGCTTCTTCTGCGGGTAACGTCAATCGACGCGGTTATTAACCGCATCGCCTTCCTCCCCGCTGAAAGTACTTTACAACCCGAAGGCCTTCTTCATACACGCGGCATGGCTGCATCAGGCTTGCGCCCATTGTGCAATATTCCCCACTGCTGCCTCCCGTAGGAGTCTGGACCGTGTCTCAGTTCCAGTGTGGCTGGTCATCCTCTCAGACCAGCTAGGGATCGTCGCCTAGGTGAGCCGTTACCCCACCTACTAGCTAATCCCATCTGGGCACATCCGATGGTGTGAGGCCCGAAGGTCCCCCACTTTGGTCTTGCGACGTTATGCGGTATTAGCTACCGTTTCCAGTAGTTATCCCCCTCCATCGGGCAGTTTCCCAGACATTACTCACCCGTCCGCCACTCGTCACCCAAGAGCAAGCTCTCTGTGCTACCGTTCGACTTGCATGTGTTAGGCCTGCCGCCAGCGTTCAATCTGAGCCATGATCAAACTCTTCAATTTAAGTTTGATTTGCTTAAACAAGTTAAGCGGTGCTCATCTGTAAAACGTCATAATGAATGTCATTATGTGTCCACTCGTGAGGCTTGATATTTTTTAAGCCCGGAGGCTTTGATATCTGCTCTCGAGTGCCCACACAGATTGTCTGATAAATTGTTAAAGAGCATGCCGCGATTATTCAGCGGCGCGGGCTGCGTATATTACGCTTTCCGCTTTATCAGTCAAGCATTTATTTTTGCTTTCCTGACGATTCGAACCTTGTCGAACCTTACTTAACACCGCATTCCGTAAGCCGTTGTGCCGTGTCAGTGGAGGCGCATTATAGGGAGTTCTTTCTGGCTGACAAGGGCTAATTTCAAATTAATTTCCGAGTGTCGATTTTTTCAGCAAAACTACCCTAAACTGCCACTTTTTCCAGCGCCGGGAAGCCATAACGCCTTAAAACCGGTGATAATTGCAGCGCTTCGCCGTTTAGCTCGGTGCAAAAGGCGCAGTTCGCCTGCGAAGATTGCGCGGCTGGCGCCTCATGCTCCAGCAGCCAGGCCGTTCGCCGCGCAATCGCCGCGCCCGAATCAATCAAACGCGTTCCCTCAGGCAGCACCTGCTGTAGTTCTTCGCGCAGTAAAGGAAAGTGCGTGCAGCCCAGCACCACGGTATCCGGCGGCTCGGCCATGCGCAGCCAGGGCTGAACGATACGACGCACATCCTGCAACGCCACAGGCTGGCCGTGCAGCTTCTCTTCCGCCAGCTCCACCAGCTCCGCCGAGCCCAGCATCGCGATCTGGCAAGAAGTAGCGAACTGCGCCACCAGCTCATGGGTATAGGGACGGCGCACCGTCGCCCGCGTCGCCAGCAGCCCGACCACGCCGTTGCGCGTTAGCCTTGCCGCCGGCTTTATGGCGGGCACCACGCCCACTACGGGAAAATCAAAGCGCGCGCGCAGCGCCGGCAAGGAGACGGTGCTGGCGGTGTTACAGGCGATAATGCAAAGCGAGAGCGGATGACGGGTGGCAATCGCGCCGACGATATCGACGACGCGCTCGACAATATACGCTTCGCTCTTTTCGCCGTACGGGAAGCCTGCGTTATCGAAAGCGTAGAGATAATGCAGATCCGGCAGCAGCTGCCGGACCTCATCATAGACAGAGAGCCCACCGACGCCGGAGTCAAACACCAGCACGGTGGGACGCAGATCAGAAGCGGTAGCTGGCGCTGAGGTAATACTCCGTTCCCGGAGTTCGATAGCCATACACTGTCTCGTAGTCTTTATCAAACAGGTTGGCAATTCTACCACGAACCGTCAGCTGAGATGTGACCGGATACGACACCGCGAGATCCCACAGACTCACGCCGCCCAGTTTCACGCGGCGGGTGGGATAGCTGTTGTAGTCATTATCGAAGCGGTCGCCGAGATAGTGATACGTCACCGACCAGTCGAGGTTATAAATCGTCCAGTCGAGCTGGTACTTAACCTGCTGTTTCGCACGGCGCACCAGCTGCTCGTCGGTTTCGCCGTCGCGCGCGTCGACATAGTCATAGGAGATCTGATGGCCCAGCGGGCCGGTCTCGAACGACGCGGTCGCCTCGACGCCTTTAATACGCGCCTTACTGATGTTGTAGTAGCGATAGGTCACCGGATCGCTATCAATCAGGTTGCTAATGTCGTTGCGATAACCAGAAAGCCGCCAGCTCACCGCTCCGGTCAGCCCTTCAACTCCCCCTTCCCACTGCTTGCTCTTTTCCGGATCGAGGTCAGGATTGCCGTAGCCCGGGCTGTAGACCTGGGAGAGATTCGGCGCCTTAAACGCGGTGCCGTAGGAGGCGAAGAGGCGATAGCCCGATATGAACTCCCATGCGGCGGCGGTCTGCCAGGTGTTGTGCCAGCCGAACTGGTTATTGTCATCGCCGCGCAGCGCGCCTTCCAGCGTCACGCTGCCAAACTGCTGCTGCCCGGTGAGATAAAGGCCGGTGTTGCGCTGCTCATAACCCTCCGCCAGATAGTTGGTGCCAGGTTCGGTGGTCTCTTTCTGCCAGTCGACGCCGCCGCTGATGGCGCCCTGGCCGACCTGCACGGTGTTGCCCCACTGCAGGTTGTACTGGGTGACGTCGTCAAAAGTGGACGCGGCGCCATAGCGGCCGTTGCGCGGATCGTAATTAATATCTTTGGTGCGGCTGTAGCTGGCGATCAGCTGCGTCGAGTAGATGTCGCGGTTGAAGCGCAGGCCGGTGTCCCAGGTCTGGCTATAGAGCTGACGCGTATCCGCCAGGCCGACAATATTGGTATAGCTGTCATCATAGCTGTAAGAGCCGTCATAGGCGGTGCGGTTGTCAAAGCCGTAGCCGCGTACAAATCCGCTCAGCTCGTCGCTGAACTGGTGCTCGAGGTTGCCATAGAGGGTTTTACTCATAAACCCGTCTCTGTCGCCCTGCGCCGGACCATAGGCGTTGGGATAGCCGGCACCGACGTCGAAGCCGCGGTTATAGGTGTAGTTGCCGGCCAGCGTCAGTTTTGTGGCGTCGCCCAGCTGCTGCTGCGTTGAGCCATCATATGACTGATAGCCTTTCGAGCCGACGCCGGCGGTGAGCGTGGTACCGGGCTGCGCGCGGCCGGTAATGATATTTACTACGCCGCCGATAGCGTCCGACCCGTAAACCGCCGAGCGCGCGCCGCGGATATATTCGATGCGCTGTACCAGCGACAGCGGGATCTGGCTAAGGTCGGACGAACCCGAGATGCCCGCCTGGTTGAGGCGAATGCCGTCAATCAGGATCAGCACGTGGCTGGAATTGGTGCCGCGAATAAACAGCGAGCTGCTCTGCCCGAGGCCGCCGTTCTGCGCCACATCAACGCCAGGCAGCCGGCGCATCACGTCAGTCAGGCTTTTCGCCTGCCAGCGGTCGATTTCAGCGCGCGTCACCACGGTGGTGGGTGCCAGCACCGACGAAACCGGCTGGGCGAAGCGGTTGGCGGTTACGATTTGCGTATCATCATTATCCTGAGCGAAACCAGGTTGCGCCCAGAGAGCAAGCGCCGTTGCGCTAAACGCGCACAGCGAAGCGGAGTGTTTTTTCATTTTTATGAGCATCCAAAAGACCAAGCAGGATGCCGCAGGCATACGATCGATAGCACGCGATGACCGTACGAGTTGCGACGTCACACCGGCAGGTCTTCGGGCTGGGAACCATAGGTGGCGAAGACTTCCCATCCGGCTGGACAGTGTCTGCAAGGCGATCGCCACGACATTCCTTACCGCTGCGCGTCAGCTCCAGATTCGCACTGGATTCCCTTTTAACTCAGGCTGAGGCCGGCGCAGGCAGTCTACAGGAGTGATAATGGAAGTCCAGACAGCTATACCGCCCGATGCGCGCAGGACTGGACAACGCCAGGTGAATGCCTACAATCGCCCGCAAGTTTGCTATTAACCAGGATCGATCATGACACCCGAACATCTCCCGACCGAGCAGTACGACGCGCAACTGGCCGAGAAAGTCAGCCGTTTACAGACGATGATGACGCCGTTCGCCGCACCTGAAGCGGAGGTGTTTCGCTCGCCGGTCAGCCACTACCGGATGCGCGCGGAGTTTCGCCTCTGGCACGATGGCGACGATCTCTACCACATCATCTTCGATCAGGCGACGCGCGAACGCATTCGCGTCGATCGCTTTCCCGCCGCCAGCGAGCTGATTAACGCGCTAATGCCGAAAATGATCGCCGGGATCCGCGACAACCGCGTGCTGCGCCACAAGCTGTTTCAGATCGACTACCTCTCGACCATGAGCAACGAGATCGTGATCTCGCTGCTCTACCACCGCAAGCTGGAAGCGGACTGGGTCGAGGCGGCGAGCGCGCTGCGTGACGCGCTGCGGGCTGAAGGCTATGCGGTGCAGCTGATTGGCCGCGCCACCAAAACCAAGATCTGTCTCGACCAGGATTTTATCGACGAGCGTCTGCCGGTGGCGGGCCGCGAGATGATCTACCGTCAGGTTGAGAACAGCTTTACCCAGCCTAACGCGGCGATGAACATTCAGATGCTGGAGTGGGCGCTGGACGTCACCACCGGATCGCGCGGCGATCTGCTGGAACTTTACTGCGGCAACGGCAACTTTTCGCTGGCGCTGGCGCGCAATTTCCGCCGCGTGCTGGCGACCGAAATCGCCAAGCCGTCGGTGGCGGCGGCGCAGTTCAATATCGACGCCAACCAGATCGATAACGTGCAGATTATCCGCATGGCGGCGGAAGAGTTTACCCAGGCGATGAACGGCGTGCGCAGCTTTAACCGCTTACAGGGTATCGATCTGAAGAGCTATGAGTGCGAAACCATTTTTGTCGATCCGCCGCGCAGCGGGCTGGATGAAGAGACGGTGAAGATGGTGCAGGCCTATCCGCGCATCCTTTATATTTCCTGCAATCCCGACACGCTGTGCGACAACCTGCGGACGCTGGCGCAAACGCATCAGGTTTCGCGCCTGGCGCTGTTCGATCAGTTCCCCTATACACACCATATGGAGTGCGGCGTCTGGCTGACGCGCAAAGACGGATAACCGATCGCAGATTAGCGTAAACGCAGGTGGTGTGGACGGAAGAGCAAAGCGTCCCGCGCCAGAAATAAAAACGGGAACCTCAGGTTCCCGTTTTTGTTTATCAGTCGTTGTTCTTACGACGCTTCATCTTCACGCCGATCCAGAACACCAGCGCCACCATCAAAATGGTCGGAATAAAGTTAGAGCCGATATCGGGATATTCGGCGCGCACCAGCGCGCTATACACCAGAATGCCCAGCAGGAAAAAGGCCGCCGCCAGACCCGGCATACCGTCCGGCATATTGCGGTTCAGATAGCGCTGGTGCAGGCTCCAGACCGCCAGACCCAGGGCGATAATGGGAAAGATAGAAAAAGGAACAAAGGCGCTAAACAGCACGGAAAATGAGCCGTTAATCGCTAAACCAGTAATAAAAGCCAGCAGCAGCGTGCCTTTATCGCGGGAAGTCGGTTGTGTCATGGCATTATCCTTATCGTTTACTCTTCGGGTTTTTCCAGGGTGACCGCCAGACGTTCCTGCTCGCGGCGATACCAGTAATAAGCGCCTTTGGCGATCATGCGCAGCTGCAGCACCAGGCGATCCTCCAGCCTGCGGCGCTGCTCAATATCCACATCCAGCGCCTCCGCGCCTGCGCTAAAAACAATGGTCACCATCGCTTCCGCCTGCGCCTCGGTAAAGCTGCGCGGCATGCGATTTTCGACCTCAAGGTAATCCGCCAGTTCGGCGATAAAGTGTTGGATCTCACGCGCTACGGCGGCGCGAAACGCGGCGGAGGTGCCGGAACGCTCGCGCAGCAGCAGCCGAAACGCGTTAGGATTATTGCCGATGAACTCCATAAAGGTAGAGACCGAGGTTTTGATAATGCTGCCGCCCTTGGCGATGCGCTGACGCGCCTGGCGCATCAGCTGGCGCAGCATCAAACCGCTCTCGTCGACCATGGTCAAACCAAGCTCATCAACATCTTTAAAATGACGATAAAAAGAGGTGGGCGCGATACCGGCCTCCCTGGCCACCTCACGCAAACTTAAACTGGCGAAACTGCGCTCGGCGCTGAGCTGGCTAAATGCCGCTTCGATCAGCGTACGTCTTGTACGTTCTTTTTGTTGCGCTCTGACGCCCATTCTCTCTGCCTTGTGACAAGTTAGAGGGGCACTATAACAAACTTTTCAGCGTACAAGAGGCCAAAGTTTGTGACTGCCTGTGAACCTCACGCTTTGTCAAACCGTGGGGAATTTCGCTGTTAGAATTCAGATGTGCGCGGCGAGATGTTAGAATCTCGTTGTAAAAATGTATAGAAACATAGGACGTACTGGTATGCAAAAGTCTTACGATTACGATGCCATCGTGATTGGCTCCGGTCCTGGAGGTGAAGGTGCAGCCATGGGCCTGGTGAAGCAGGGAGCGCGCATCGCAGTGATCGAACGCTACCATAACATCGGCGGCGGTTGTACCCACTGGGGCACCATTCCCTCCAAGGCGCTTCGCCATGCAGTCAGTCGCATTATTGAATTCAACCAGAACCCGCTTTACAGCGACCACACGCGCCTGCTGCGCTCCTCGTTCGCCGATATCCTCAACCACACGGAAAACGTTATCAGCCAGCAGACCGCGATGCGTCAGGGCTTCTACGAGCGCAACCGCTGCGAACTGTTTCAGGGTAACGCCCACTTTATCGATGCCAACACCATTGAAGTTGAACACTACGACGGCACGCGCGAGCGCCTGACGGCGGAAAAATTCGTTATCGCCTGCGGATCGCGTCCCTATCATCCGGCCGACGTCGACTTTACCCATCCGCGCATCTACGACTCCGACTCTATCCTTAATCTGCACCACGAGCCGGGCCACGTCATTATCTACGGCGCGGGCGTCATCGGCTGCGAGTATGCGTCGATTTTCCGCGGGCTGAACGTCAAGGTCGATCTGATCAACACCCGTGACCGCCTGCTGGCGTTTCTCGATCAGGAGATGTCCGACTCGCTCTCTTACCACTTCTGGAACAGCGGCGTGGTTATCCGCCACAACGAAGAGTTTGAGAAAATCGAAGGCGTGGAAGATGGCGTGATTATGCACCTGAAGTCGGGCAAAAAGGTGAAAGCGGACTGCCTGCTCTACGCCAACGGCCGAACCGGCAACACCGACTCGCTGGCGCTGGAAAATGTCGGGCTGGAGGCGGACGGACGCGGTTTGCTGAAGGTCAACAGCATGTATCAGACCGCGCAGCCGCACATCTATGCGGTAGGCGACGTGATCGGCTACCCGAGCCTGGCCTCAGCCGCCTACGATCAGGGGCGCATCGCCGCGCAGGCGATTATCAAAGGAGAAGCCAGCGCGCATCTGGTAGAGGATATCCCGACCGGTATTTATACCATTCCGGAAATCAGCTCTGTCGGCAAAACCGAGCAGCAGCTGACGGCGATGAAGGTGCCTTACGAAGTGGGCCGCGCGCAGTTTAAGCATCTGGCGCGCGCGCAGATTGTCGGCATGAACGTCGGCAGCCTGAAAATTCTGTTCCACCGCGAAACCAAAGAGATCCTGGGTATTCACTGCTTTGGCGAACGCGCGGCGGAGATCATTCACATCGGCCAGGCGATTATGGAGCAGAAAAACGGCGGCAACACCATCGAGTACTTCGTGAATACCACCTTTAACTATCCCACCATGGCCGAAGCCTATCGCGTGGCCGCGCTGAATGGCTTAAACCGCCTGTTTTAAGGTGGTGTTGAGATAGCCCTGCATGTGCGTGCGAATCGCTTCTGCCAGCTGCTCATAGCGGCTGCGCAGAGGCGAACCGGGACGATAAACCAGCGCGATGGTGCGCTGCGGCACAGGCTTATAGCACGGCAGATAGCACACGCCGTCGCGCACGCGTTCCTGCGGCACTGCCAGCGCGGGCAGCAGCGTGATGCCGCTTCCGGCCGCGACCATATTGCGCAGCGTCTCCAGACTGGTGGCGCGGAAATGGGTATCTTCGTCAGCGCCCGCTTCAAAGCAGAAGCCCATCGCCTGATCGCGCAGACAGTGGCCATCTTCCAGCATCAGCAGCTTTTCGCCCGCCAGATCGGACATCGGCACACGATCGCGATCGTGCCACGGGTGATCCTGATAGATCGCCAGCTTCATCGGCTCGTCGAACAGCGGCACCTCAATAAAGGCTTCGCTCTCTTTCACCAGCGCCAGAATCGCGCAGTCGAGCTTGCCGCTGTCGAGCTGCGCCAGCAGCTGCTGCGTCTGCGCCTCGTGCAGGTACATCTCCAGTTTGGGAAAGGTCTTGTGCAGCATCGGAATGATTTGCGGCAGCAGATAGGGGCCGGTGGTGGGGATCAGCCCGATATGCAGCGGGCCGGACATCGCTTCGCCCTGCTGGCTCGCCATCTCTTTTAAGACTTTAACTTCCCGCAGCACGGTGCGCGCCTGATCGACCAGCAGCATGCCCGCCTGGGTGAACAACACTTTACGGCTGGTCCGCTCCAGCAGCATCACGCCCAGCTCATCTTCCAGCTTGCGGATCTGTCCGCTTAGCGTCGGCTGGCTGACGTGGCACGCATCCGCCGCGCGGCGGAAGTGGCGATGCTCGGCAAGCGAAACCAGGTATTCAAGATCGCGAATGTTCATTGTTATCCTCCAGACCACGATAGCCCGTGGCGATAGATAGGATAGCAATGAACGATTAGCCCTATCAAGCAATGATCAGAATAATGCACGCATCAAATTCAGGCGATTTGCTCTTACATAGAAAACAGGCTGGTAATTCAGGAAGCTAAGCTTGTTGCGCGAGATTAATTTCAGCGCCGCCAGAGCGATCGCTAAGCAGTCGGTCTCACCGTTTACCCGGCCATTCTGCAGCAAAGCGAAACAGACGCTGATGAGCACCTGCTGGTCAGCGTAAAAGAATCACTGTGTCAGCCGGGAGCGCTGATCCTTTGATGATGTGCCTATAAAAATAGAATGAAATTCCGAAGCTAGAGGTTAGCGGGCAACTGTTGCCCGCCTTTTTTTTGCCTGCTAATCAGGCGAGACGCTTTTTCGCTTCGGTGATGGCAAACGCCACCTGCTGCGGCGCGACACCGCCTTTGGCGTTACGTTTGTCGAGACAGGACTGCAGCGCCAGCACCGCATAGACATCCTCTTCGATCGCCGTGCTGAACCCCTTGAGCTGCGCCAGCGACAGCGCCTCCAGCGCCACGCCCTGCCTGATCGCCTCGACCACCGCTTCGCCCACGATATGGTGCGCTTCGCGGAAAGGCACGCCCTTCGCCACCAGATAATCGGCCAGCTCGGTGGAGTTGGCGTAGCCCTGCTCCGCCGCTTCCTGACAGCGCGGACGCTTCACCTGAATGCCATCCAGCACCAGCGCCGACATATGCAGGCAGTCCAGCCAGGTGTCGAGCGCGTCGAACAGCCCCTCTTTGTCTTCCTGCATATCTTTGTTGTAGGCAAGCGGCAGCCCTTTCAGCGTCATCATCATGCCGGTCAGCGCGCCCTGCACGCGGCCACATTTGCCGCGGATCAGCTCCAGCGCGTCCGGGTTTTTCTTCTGCGGCATCAGCGACGAGCCGGAGGTGACCTTGTCGGACAGCTCAACGAAGCCCGCTTCGCCGGTGTTAAAGAAGATCAAATCTTCGGCAAAGCGCGACAGATGCACCATACCGATAGAGGCGTCGGCCAGCAGCTCCAGCACGTGATCGCGATCGGAGACGGTGTCGAGGCTGTTGCGCGTGGCAGAGGCGAAGCCCAGCCAGCCAGCCAGCTGCTCGCGGTCGATGGCATAGGCGGTGCCCGCCAGCGCGCCGCAGCCGAGCGGGCTGACGTCAAGGCGCTTCAGCGTGTCCTGCAGGCGGCTTTCGTCGCGCGCCAGCATTTCCACATAGGCCAGGCACCAGTGGGCGAAGGTCACCGGCTGCGCGCGCTGCAGATGGGTGTAGCCCGGCATCACCGCGTCCTGATTCGCCTCGGCAGTCGCCACCAGCGCCTGCTGCAGTTCGCGCGTGGCGCCCAGCAGCGCCTCGACCTGCGCTTTGCACCAGAGTTTCAAATCGGTCGCCACCTGGTCGTTACGGCTGCGGCCGGTGTGCAGCTTTTTGCCCAGCGCGCCGACTTTCTCGATCAGCTGGCCTTCAACCCAGCTGTGAATATCTTCGGCGTCGCTCTGCAGGATCTGCTCGGGATCGGCCTGCACCTCGGCCAGCAGCGCATTGAGCGCCTGCTCCAGCTGCTGCTGCTCTTCGCTGCTCAGCACGTTGACCGTCACCAGCGCTTTGGACCAGGCGATGGAGCCGACAATATCCTGCTCCGCCAGACGATAGTCGAAGCGCAGCGAATCGTTGAACTGTTTGAAACGTTGGTCTGCTGCCTGGGTAAAACGTCCGCCCCAAAGTGCCATGTGAAACTCCTTACTATCCTTAAACAGGAGGCGGCCCGAAGCCGCCTCTGCGAAATCTGGTTGGGCGAGGCGCGCGCCTCGCCGACGCTTACTTTTTCTGCTCGTTCAGAGCGCGAATGCGCGAAGAGAGCGAGAACAGACGGATAAAGCCGCCTGCGTGACGGTGATCGTAGACCTCGTCTTCGCCGAAGGTGGCGAACTCTTCCGAGTAGAGGCTGTTGGCGGAGCGCTTCTCAATCGCCGTCGCCTGACCTTTATAGAGCTGCAGCACCACTTCGCCGTTCACCTCTTCGGCCAGCGACTCGGCCGCCGCCTGGATAGACTTACGCAGCGGCGCAAACCAGCGGCCGTCGTACACTACGTAGGACATCTCATGGCCCAGCTGCTCGCGCCATTTAAAGCTGTCGCGATCCAGCACCAGCTGCTCAACCGCGCGCAGCGCGTTCACCATAATGGTGCCGCCAGGGGTTTCGTAGCAGCCGCGCGACTTAATGCCGACCAGACGGTTTTCCACGATGTCGATACGGCCCACGCCGTGCTTCGCGCCGATGGCGTTAAGCGCTTCCAGACACTGGAACGGGCTCAGCCTTTCGCCATTCACGGCAACCACGCGGCCTTTCTCCACGGTAACGGTGACGTTTTCCGGCTGATCCGGCGCCTCCAGCGGATCCACGGTCCACACCCAGCAATCTTTGTTCGGCGCGTTAGCGGGGCTTTCCAGCACGCCGCCTTCGGTGGAGATATGCCAGGCGTTCTCATCGCGGCTGTAGATTTTTTCCAGCGACGCGGTGGTGGGAATATTGCGCTCTTTCAGATAGTCGAGCAGCGCTTCACGCGAACGCAGGTTCCATTCGCGCCACGGCGCCACCACTTTCAGCTGCGGCGCCAGCGCGGTGTAGGTGGTTTCGAAACGCACCTGGTCGTTGCCCTTGCCGGTCGCGCCGTGACACAGCGCGTCCGCGCCCACTTTCAGCGCCAGTTCGACCTGCGCTTTGGCGATAATCGGACGCGCCATAGAGGTGCCCAGCAGATAGGTGCCTTCATAGAGCGCGCCGGTCTGCAGCACCGGGTAAACGTAGTCGCTGATAAACTCTTCACGCAGATCGACTACGTGGCATTCAGAGGCGCCGGACTGCAGCGCTTTCTTCTCCACGCCTTCCAGATCGCTACGCTCCTGGCCGATATCCGCCACGAACGCCACCACTTCACAGCCGCCGTAGTTCTCTTTCAGCCACGGAATAATGGCGGAGGTGTCCAGACCGCCAGAGTAAGCCAGTACGATTTTTTTGATGTTTTGCGTGCTCATGTCGTCATCCTAAATCTAAGTCGTTAAGCGAGGATCCGGGTGCCGATCGACACGCCGTTAAACAGGTCGGGCAGTTGCTCCGCGTGGCGCCAGCTGGCGATATCCACCGGGCGGCCCAGCGTGCGCGCCGCGTCGAGCGCCGCGTGCACTTTTACAATCATGCCATCGGTAATGATGCCTTGCGCGATCAGCTGCTCTGCTTTGGCGGCGGTCATCTCGGCGATGCGCTGGCCCTTGCCGTCAAGGATGCCGCTTACGTCGGAGAGCAGCACCAGATCGGCACCCAGCGTGGCCGCCAGCGCGGTCGCCGCCTGGTCGGCGTTGACGTTCATCAGCTTGCCGTCGTCGGTGATGCCGATAGAGCTGACCACCGGCATATAGCCTGCCGCCAGCAGCGTATTAAGCAGCGCCGGATCGCCCGGCTCGGCGTGGCCGACGTGTCCCAGCTCTTCATCGAACTGCGCCACCTTAACCAGATCCGCGTCGCCCAGGCTCAGGCCGACCGCTTTAATGCCATGTTTTTTCGCCCAGGCGAGCAGGGTTTTGTTGGCGGTGCCCGCCAGCGCGCCGGTAATAATGTCGATCTGATCGGCTGGCGTAACGCGCAGGCCGTTTTTCTTCTTCACCGGCAGCGCCAGCTTCTTCATCAGCTCGTCAACCACGCAGCCGCCGCCGTGAACGATCATCAGCGGACGCTGATGCGCGCTGCGCCAGGCCACCAGCGCGTCAAACAGCCGGGCCAGCGCCTCTTCGCTATCGAGCAGCACGCCGCCCAGTTTGATAATTAATGGAGTAGTCATGTCCGTTCTCGTCCGTTAAATCAGTGACTGCGTTTCAGGAAAGCCAAAACGAATATTCATACACTGCACCGCCTGCGACGCGGCGCCTTTCAGCAAATTGTCTTCCGCCGCGACGACGATAAGATGCTCGCCCTCTAGCGCGAAGCCGATATCGCAGAACGGCTGGCCGACCACCGCTTTCAGCGCCGGCACGCCCTGTTCGTAGACACGCACCAGCGGCTTGTCGTGATAGGCGTTGTGGAACGCCGCCGCCACGTCGGCGTGGCTGACGCCCGGCTTCAGGCGACAGGTGATGGTCGCCAGAATGCCGCGCGGAAAGCTGCCGAGATGCGGGGTGAAGATCACCGGCAAGCCGAGATGCGCGACGATCTCCGGGTGATGGCGATGGTTAAACAGGCCGTAAGGCTGCAGGCTCACTTCGCAAAAGCTGGTATTGACGCTCGCCTTGCGTCCCGCACCGCTCACGCCGCTGGTGGCGTTGATCACCGGCCACTGGTCGGCGTTAAGCAGATCGCCGTTAACCAACGGCTTCAGCGCCAGCTGCGCCGCGGTGGGATAGCAGCCCGGCACCGCGACCAGCTGCGCCTCTTTGATCTTCTCGTGGTTCCACTCCGCCAGGCCGTAAACCGCTTTGTCGAGCCAGTCGCCGTGCTGGTGGGTAAAACCGTAATAGCGCTGAAAAAATTCGCCGTCGTTGACGCGGAAGGCGCCGGAGAGGTCAAACACCACACAGCCCGCCTTGAGAAATTCCGGGGCGAGATCGTGACTGACTTCGTGCGCCGTCGCGAGGAACACCACATCCACTTTGTCCGCCCATTCGGCCGCGCTGCTCAGCGGCTGCAGCGGCAGATCCACCACGCCTTTCAGCTGCGGATGGAGATCGGAGAGACGTTTTCCGGCATCCGGGCTTTGCGCTGAAACCGCCAAAGCGGTTATGTTCATATGTGGATGACGATTGAGGAAGGTGGCGAGCTCTACGCCAGCGTAACCACTGGCACCAACGATCAGCGTATTCAACATCAGGCTGTAACCCTTTTTACAGTCACACGTTCCGGGTCGCGGCCTTGCCCCGTTGCCCACGATGCCGTTTGCCGGGATTTTTGCTTCCCACCCAATCGGCGTTAATGTATTTTTATTCACTATTAATGCATGAATATTGATACATCCTAACTCAAGGACCGTCAACAGTGAAGACAAAATTACCGCCTTTTATCGAACTCTACCGCCAGCTGATCGCGACTCCGACCATCAGCGCGACCGACGCGGCGCTGGATCAGAGTAATGAAACTTTAATCAATTTACTGGCGGGCTGGTTTCGCGACCTGGGCTTCAGCGTCGAGGTGCAGCCGGTGCCGGGCACGCGCCATAAATTCAATATGCTGGCGCGCACCGGCGAGGGTGCAGGCGGCCTGCTGCTGGCGGGTCATACCGACACTGTGCCGTTCGACGACGGGCGCTGGACGCGCGATCCCTTTACCCTGACGGAGCACGACAACAAGCTCTACGGCTTGGGCACCGCCGACATGAAAGGCTTCTTCGCCTTTATTCTCGACACGCTGCGCGACGTCGACGTCAGCAAACTCAGCAAACCGCTCTATATTCTCGCCACCGCCGATGAAGAGACCACCATGGCGGGCGCAAAGTATTTCTCCGAAACGGCGAGCATCCGCCCAGACTGCGCCATTATCGGCGAGCCGACCTCGCTGAAGCCGGTGCGCGCGCACAAAGGTCATCTGTCGCACGTCATTCGCGTGCAGGGCCAGTCGGGCCACTCCAGCGATCCGGCGCGCGGCGTCAACGCCATCGAGCTGATGCACGACGCCATCGGCCACCTGATGCAGCTGCGCAACACCCTGAAAGAGCGCTATCACCACGACGGCTTCGCTATTCCCTATCCCACCATGAACTTCGGCCATATTCACGGCGGCGACGCGGCAAACCGCATCTGCGCCTGCTGCGAGCTGCACATGGATATCCGTCCACTGCCGGGGCTGACGCTCAGCGACCTGGAAGGACTGCTCAATGAGTCGCTGGCGCCGGTCAGCGCGCGCTGGCCGGGACGCCTCACCGTCGGCGAGCTGCATCCGCCGATTTCGGGCTATGAATGTCCGGCGAATCACGAGCTGGTCGCCGTGGTGGAAAAACTGCTCGGCACGCCGACCGAGGTGGTGAACTACTGCACCGAGGCGCCGTTCATTCAGAAGCTGTGCCCGACGCTGGTGCTGGGACCGGGATCGATTAACCAGGCGCATCAGCCGGACGAGTTTATCGATACCGCATTTATTAAGCCGACTCGCGCCCTGATTGCGCAGGTTGTGCAGCACTTTTGCCACTGATACGCAATAAACAGGGCAATTCACTGTTAAGAAAGTAAATTTCCTGATCTCTACGCGGGATTTGTTGATAAGAATAACTTATCCCGCTCCTCCTTAATTAAAATCTTTGAATTTCCGCCAGTTAGCCGCATGTTACCGGGCGCTCATGCGCATTGACGCCGCAGGGTTTACGTGGCTAGATAAAAGACGATGTTATGCCCGGTGGGTGATTACTCATGCAGTTTCTGCGCGGTCGCAGGCTGTGGGTGTAGAAGTTTACAAAGACGATAAGGGTGTCAGGGTCACATGAACGAACAATATTCCGCAATGCGAAGTAATGTCAGTATGCTCGGCAAACTGCTCGGGGATACGATCAAGGATGCACTAGGAGAGAACATCCTCGACCGGGTGGAGACCATCCGCAAACTCTCAAAGTCATCCCGCGCGGGAAATGACGCTCATCGCAAGGAACTGCTCAACACGCTGCAAAATCTGTCAAACGACGAGCTGCTGCCCGTCGCGCGCGCCTTTAGCCAGTTCCTTAACCTGACCAACGTCGCCGAACAGTATCAGACCATTTCACGCAGCGGCGACGGCGCCAACCATCCCGAGCTGCTGAAAACCACCTTCGATCGTCTTAAACAGCAGCCAGATCTCAGCGAGAGCGCCATTCGCGCCGCCATTGAGTCGCTGTCGCTGGAGCTGGTGCTTACCGCACACCCCACCGAAATTACCCGCCGCACCCTGATCCACAAGCTGGTCGAGGTCAACAGCTGCCTGAAGCAGCTCGACCACAGCGACATCTCCGACTACGAGCGCAACCAGATTATGCGTCGTCTGCGTCAGCTGGTGGCGCAGGCGTGGCACACCGACGAGATCCGCAAATATCGCCCGACGCCGATCGACGAGGCCAAATGGGGCTTCGCCGTGGTGGAAAACAGCCTGTGGGAAGGCGTGCCCGCCTTTCTGCGCGAGCTGAACGAACAGGTCGAAGAGGCGTTCGGCGTGAAGCTGCCGGTGGACTTCGTGCCGGTGAAATTTACCTCCTGGATGGGCGGCGACCGCGACGGCAACCCGAACGTCACCGCCACGGTGACGCGTCACGCCATGCAGCTCAGCCGCTGGAAGGCGGCCGATCTCTTCCTGCGCGATGTCGGCGTGCTGATCTCCGAGCTGTCGATGTCTGAATGCAGCGACGAGGTGCGCGAGCTGTGCGGCGATCCCGAAGCGATCGAGCCTTACCGCGTCATCCTGAAGCGGATGCGCAGCCAGCTGCTGAATACCCAGGCTTACCTTGAACGCCGCCTGAAAGGCGAGCGTCTGCCGCGTCCGGCCGATCTGCTGATTTCTAACGACCAGCTCTGGACGCCGCTTTACGCCATCTATCAGTCGCTGCAGCAGTGCGACATGGGCATTATCGCCAACGGCCAGCTGCTGGACACGCTGCGCCGCGTCAAGTGCTTCGGCGTGCCGCTGGTGCGCATCGACCTGCGTCAGGAGAGCACGCGCCACACCGAGGCGATCGCCGAAGTGACGCGCTATCTTGGCCTCGGTGACTATGAAAGCTGGTCGGAAGCCGATAAACAGGCGTTCCTGGTGCGCGAGCTGAACTCCAAGCGTCCGCTGCTGCCGCGCCACTGGGAGCCGAGCGACGAGACGCGCGAAGTGCTGGAAACCTGCCGCGTCGCCGCCGAAGCGCCGCAAGGCTCGATTGCGGCCTACGTGATCTCAATGGCGAAAACCCCGTCCGACGTGCTGGCGGTGCATCTGCTGCTGAAAGAGGCGGGCATCACTTTTGCGATGCCGGTGGCGCCGCTGTTTGAAACCCTCGACGATCTCAACAACGCCAACGACGTGATGAGCCAGCTGCTGAGCATCGACTGGTACCGCGGCTTTATTCAGGGCAAACAGATGGTGATGATCGGCTACTCCGACTCGGCGAAAGACGCCGGCGTGATGGCCGCCAGCTGGGCGCAGTATCAGGCGCAGGACGCCTTGATCAAAACCTGCGAGAAGGCCGGCATTGCGCTGACGCTGTTCCACGGACGCGGCGGCAGCATCGGCCGCGGCGGCGCCCCTGCCCATGCGGCGCTGCTGTCGCAGCCGCCGGGCAGCCTGAAAGGCGGTCTGCGCGTCACCGAACAGGGCGAGATGATCCGCTTTAAATATGGTCTGCCGGAAGTCACCATCGCCAGCCTGTCGCTCTACACCGGCGCGATTCTGGAAGCCAACCTGCTGCCGCCGCCGGAGCCGAAGCAGGAGTGGCACAGCATTATGGATCAGCTCTCAAAGCACTCCTGCGATATGTATCGCGGCTACGTGCGCGAAAACCCGGACTTTGTGCCCTACTTCCGCTCCGCCACACCAGAGCAGGAGCTGGGCAAACTGCCGCTCGGCTCGCGTCCGGCGAAGCGTCGCCCGACCGGCGGCGTCGAGTCACTGCGCGCCATCCCCTGGATCTTCGCCTGGACGCAGAACCGCCTGATGTTACCTGCCTGGCTCGGCGCGGGCGCGGCGCTGCAAAAGGCGATGGAAGAGGGCCATCAGGATCAGCTGGAGGCGATGTGCCGCGACTGGCCGTTCTTCTCCACGCGCCTCGGCATGCTGGAGATGGTGTTCGCCAAAGCGGACCTGTGGCTGGCGGAATACTACGACCAGCGTCTGGTGGATAAAACGCTATGGCCGCTGGGCAAACAGCTGCGCGACCAGCTGGACGCCGACATTAAAGCGGTGCTGACCATCGCCAACGACGCGCATCTGATGGCAGACCAGCCGTGGATCGCCGAGTCGATCGCGCTGCGCAATGTCTACACCGATCCGCTCAACGTGCTGCAGGCGGAGCTGCTGCAGCGTTCGCGCGAGCAGGACGCGCGCGGCGAAGAGGCCGATCCGCGCGTCGAACAGGCGCTGATGGTGACCATCGCCGGCGTCGCGGCGGGGATGCGCAATACCGGTTAACCTCTCTGACCTCTCCGGGCAGGCCCCTGCCCGGAACCCGCCACGCCGCTGCGCGTTTCGCGCGCGTCGGCGTTGTGCCAGGCCGCTACTTTGCTCTATTCTTTAGGACCATTCCTCGGTTATCACTATTCTCATTTACAGGAGTTGCCCTTATGGCATCAGGAATTTCTCGCATCTGGATGCGTACCGGCATGTTGCTCGGCGCCGCGTTGCTGGTGCTTAACCTCACCGCGTGCGGCGACAAAGAGGGCGATCAGCGCAAAGCCTTTATCGACTTCCTGCAGAACACCGTGATGCGCAGCGGCGAGCATCTGCCCAGCCTGAGCGAAAGTCAGAAGCAGAATTTTGGTAAATATGCCGGCGACTACGCCATCCTTTACGGCTTCTCCCAGCAGGTGAACAAAGCGGTGGATCAGGGCATGCGCCCGGTGGTTGATGAGCTGTCGGCGATCCACGTACCGCAGGATTATCTGACGCGCCGCGACGCGCTGCGCCAGGCGAACGGCGCGCTGGTGATTGTCACCCAGCAGCTGGAGAGCGCCAAAATGCAGGCGGACAGCAGCAAAGCCGCGCTGAAGCAGGAAGAGGATCTGAAGAAGGTCTACGACACCGCCTACGATAAAGTGGTGACGCAGCCGGCCAACCAGCTGGTGCCGCTGCTGCCGAAGCTGCAGGCGCTGAGCCAGGGCGCGGCGCAGGCGGGCGACTTCCTGCAGCAGCAGGGGCCGCGCGTGAGCTTCAACAACGGCGCCGTTCAGTTCCCGACGCCGGATCAGGTCACGCAGTACAACGCGCTGATGAGTGATATCTCCGCCAACGCGCAGGCGTTAACCCAGGCGCAGAGCGCCGTTCAGAACGGACTGCAGTAACCACTGATGCGGGACGCGCCAGCCGCTCGTCCCGCCCTCTTCGCCGTCACTCTCTTTCAGATTTTCCCCAGCCAGACAGCCGCCTCGTCCACAGTGTGATCTGGCGCATTTTCGACCAAAAATAGTTTGTGATCTTAATCACATATATGAAACAAACCAGACACCCTTAAACGTGATATTCATCACGTTTAACCCCGTTTTACGGCGAAAAAAACGCCACTGTAGCTTTTTTACACCGTTTTTTTGTGATCTTCCTCACCAAAACAGCCCCTTATCCCACCGGCAATCGGTGATCTGGATCACACTAAGGCGGGCCGCTACGCAGCGTCATACTGGCGTGGTAGAGTCCGCCTGCATACAGTAATAGCGACGGTTCGCCGCCGTACTGACTTAACAAAAACAAACGCGCGCCCTTATGGCAGCGCGTCTCGATAAGGGGTGGGTTTATGTCCTCATCAGTCAAGGTCAAGGTTCAAAGCTTTGGTCGCTTTCTGAGTAATATGGTGATGCCTAACATCGGTGCGTTTATCGCCTGGGGTATCATCACTGCGCTGTTCATCCCGACCGGATGGATCCCTAACGCGACGCTGGCGAAGCTGGTCGGCCCGATGATCACCTACCTGCTGCCGCTGCTGATCGGTTTCACCGGCGGCCGTCTGGTTGGCGGCGATCGCGGCGGCGTGGTCGGTGCCATCACCACCATGGGCGTGATCGTCGGCGCCGATATGCCGATGTTCCTCGGCGCTATGATTGCCGGTCCGCTGGGCGGCTGGGCGATCAAAGCCTTTGACCGCGCCGTTGACGGTAAAATCAAAAGCGGCTTTGAGATGCTGGTCAACAACTTCTCTGCCGGCATTATCGGCATGTTGCTGGCGCTGCTGGCATTTCTCGCCATCGGTCCGCTGGTCGAGGGGCTCTCCCACATTCTCGCCGCAGGCGTTAACCTGATGGTGCAGAACAACCTGCTGCCGCTGACCTCAATTTTTGTCGAACCGGCGAAAATCCTGTTCCTCAATAACGCCATCAACCACGGCATCTTCTCGCCGCTGGGCATTCAGCAGGCAAGTGAAGCAGGCAAGTCGATCTTCTTCCTGATTGAAGCGAACCCAGGCCCGGGCATGGGCGTACTGGTTGCCTATATGATGTTCGGTCGCGGCAGCGCCAGACAGTCTGCGGGCGGCGCGGCGATCATCCACTTCCTCGGCGGCATCCACGAAATCTACTTCCCGTACGTGCTGATGGCACCGCGTCTGCTGCTGGCGGTGATCCTGGGCGGCATGACCGGCGTCTTCACCCTGACGCTGCTGAACGGCGGTCTGGTTTCTCCGGCTTCGCCAGGCTCTATTCTGGCGGTGCTGGCGATGACGCCGAAAGGCGCCTACTTCGCCAATATCGCGGCGATTATCGCGGCCTTTGCAGTCTCGTTCGTGGTCTCCTCTATTCTGCTGAAAACCAGCAAAGTGAAAGAAGACGACGATATCGAAGCGGCCACCAAACGCATGCAGGATATGAAAGCGCAGTCTAAAGGCCAGTCGGTTGCCGGCGCGCCGGTAGTAGCCGACGCCAACAGCGTTGACGTCAGCCACGTGCGTAAAATCATTGTTGCCTGCGACGCCGGTATGGGCTCCAGCGCCATGGGCGCGGGCGTGCTGCGCAAAAAAGTGCAGGACGCGGGACTTGCTAACGTGTCGGTCACCAACAGTGCGATTAACTCGCTGCCGGGCGACGTCGATCTGGTGATCACGCACCGCGACCTCACCGAGCGCGCGATGCGTCAGGCGCCGCAGGCGCAGCATATATCACTGAATAACTTCCTCGACAGCGCGCTCTACACCAACCTGACCGATCGTCTGGTGGCGGCGAACCGCAGCGAAGCACACCGCGAAACGGTGCAGACCGCGCTGGCGGATAGCTACGACACCAGTAACGCGCACCTGTTTAAGCTGGGCGCGGACAACGTCTTCCTCGGCCTGAGCGCCAGCAATAAAGAGCAGGCGATCCGCTTCGCCGGCGAGCAGCTGGTGAAAGGCGGCTACGTCCAGCCGGAATATGTGGAAGCGATGCTGGCGCGTGAGCAGCTCACCCCAACCTATCTCGGCGAATCCATCGCGGTGCCGCACGGCACGGTGGAAGCGAAAGATCGCGTATTGAAAACCGGCGTGGTGTTCTGTCAGTATCCGCAGGGCGTGCTGTTCGGCGACGATGCGGACGATGTCGCGCGACTGGTTATCGGCATCGCGGCGCGCAACAATGAACACATCCAGGTGATCACCAGCCTGACCAACGCGCTGGACGACGAAAGCGTGATTGAGAAGCTGGCGCACACCACCAGCGTGCAGGAAGTGCTGGATCTGCTCTCTGGCAGCCCGGCGACCGCCTAAACGTCCTGCGTGATTTTCCCTGGGGCGGGTAAGCCCGTCCCGATTTCCGGGGCGGGCGTGCCCGCCCCATCGTCATTTGATATGGGTCAATATTATGAAAGCGTTACATTTTGGAGCAGGTAACATCGGTCGTGGCTTCATCGGCAAGCTGCTGGCAGATGCCGGCATCGAGCTGGTGTTCGCCGATGTCAATCAGGCGGTGCTGGATGCACTCAACGCGCGTCATGAATATCCAGTACATGTGGTTGGCGAACAGGCAAAAGTGGAAATCGTAAAGGGCGTCAGCGCCGTTAACAGCACCAGCGACGACATTATCGCGCTGGTGGCGGAGGTCGATCTGGTGACCACCGCCGTCGGCCCGCAGATCCTCGAGCGCATCGCCGGCAGCGTGGCGAAAGGGCTGGCGCAGCGCCATGAATCAGGCAACGCACGCCCGCTCAATATTATCGCCTGCGAAAACATGGTGCGCGGCACCAGCCAGCTGAAGCAGCACGTGCTGAACGCGCTGCCGGAGCAGCATCACGCCTGGGTGGAGCAGCATGTCGGCTTCGTCGACTCCGCCGTCGACCGCATCGTGCCGCCGTCTGAAGCGGGCAGCAACGATCCGCTGGAAGTGACCGTGGAAACCTTCAGCGAGTGGATTGTTGATAAAACCCAGTTCAAAGGCGCGCTGCCAGAGATTGCCGGCATGGAGCTGACCGACAACCTGATGGCGTTCGTTGAGCGCAAGCTGTTTACCCTCAACACCGGCCACGCCATCACCGCCTATCTCGGCCAGCTGGCTGGCCATCAGACCATTCGCGACGCCATCCTTGACGAAAAAATCCGTGCGGTGGTCAAAGGCGCGATGGAGGAGAGCGGCGCGGTGCTGATCAAGCGCTACGGCTTCGACGCCGACAAGCACGCCGCCTATATCGAGAAAATCCTTGGCCGCTTCGAGAACCCCTACCTGAAAGATGACGTAGAGCGCGTTGGCCGTCAGCCGCTGCGCAAGCTGAGCGCGGGCGATCGCCTGATCAAACCGACGCTGGGCACGCTGGAGTATCAGCTGCCGAACGCGCATCTGGTGCAGGGCATCGCCGCCGCGATGCACTATCGCAGCGCGCAGGATCCGCAGGCGCAGGAGCTGGAAGCGTTGATTAACGAGAAAGGCCCGCAGGCGACGCTGGCGCAGGTATCCGGTCTGGATGCCAACAGCGACGTGGTGGCCGCCGCGGTCAGCGCCTACCACGCAATGGCATAACAAACGCGTGTCAGTCACGCACAAGCGGTACGGGCGCAGCGAGGCTGCGCCCGTTGGCGGTATCAGAATTCTGCAGGCGACAATGGAAGAGAAGCAAGCTTTTGAAAACCGGGTGCTTGAGCGCCTGAACGCCGGACGTTCGGTGAGAAGCTTCCTGATCGCCGCCGTCGAACTGCTGGCCGAAGCGGTCAATGTGCTGGTGCTGCAGGTGTTTCGCAAAGATGACTACGCCGTGAAGTACGCGGTTGAGCCGCTGCTGCTGGGCGACGGCCCGCTTGGCGAGCTGCCGGTGCGCCTGAAGCTGATTTACGGTCTGGGCGTTATCAACCGTCACGAGTATGAAGATTGCGAACTGCTGCTGGCGCTGCGCGAAGAGCTGAATCACGATCGGGGCGATTATCGCTTCACCGACGACGAGATCCTCGGCCCGTTCGGTGAGCTGCACTGCGTGGCCGCCTGGCCGCCAAAACCCGCTTTTCATCCCGACGACGCCGAACTGCGCGCCATGCAGCAGCAGCGCTACCTGCAGATGGTGCGCTCCACGATGGTGCTCTCCCTGACCGAGCTGATCTCGCGTATCAGCCTGAAACAGGCGTTCAAACGTCCCGGCGCCTGATCTTCAGGCGCCCTGCTCCATCGCCGCGCGCGAATCTGCGCCGCTTTTCGTGTATCCTTTGCCTGTTTTCCACAACGAGTTTTCGCTATGAAAGAGCAAGAAAAAGCCGAGATTAAACGTCTGAGCGATCAGCTGGACGCCCTGAACCGTAAAGAGCCGCAGCTGCTGGAAGCGGGCGACGCCGAGAAGCTGGGCGCGCTGCTGAAAGAGAAAGAGACGCTGGTGACTGAGATCGAGCGCCTGCGCGACAAGATCGACGACAAGCTGAGCAAAGAGGCGCAGAAGCTGATGAATCTGCCCTTCAACCGCGAAATCACCAAAAAAGAGCAGGCCGATATGGGCACGCTGAAGAAAAGCGTGCGCGGCCTGGTGGTGGTGCACCCGATGACCGCGCTGGGCCGTGAAATGGGCCTGAAGGTGATGACCGGCTTCGCGAAGAAGCCGTTCTGAGCCAGGGATCAGGCGGCCGCCTGATCCTCCTCGCGCTGGCCGACGGCAGCGGATAGCTGCTGCGCCAGCGCGTCAAGCAGCTCGTAGCGGCGGCGATACTCCGCGCGCTTCTTGCTGGCGATATCCTCCAGCGCTTTACGCGGCAGGCTCAGCGGCAGGTGAAACAGCGCATCTTTGCGCGCCTCGCCGCCAAGCGACAGCCAGAACTCGCTGTAGCTGGCGAAGAAATAGTCGCGCTTGCTGTGACGATAGCGCAGGCTGCGAAACACATGCGTGGTATCGCCGACGGCGAGGATCTGCTCTACCGCGCACTGCTGCGCCAGCCTGGCCACCACTTCCATCAGGATACGCTTGGGAAACAGCCCGTGCGCCGCCTTCGTCGCCTCGCGGATCACCTCGTTAGAGATATGCTTGCGCGGCCCCTGTAAGCCGCCGATCAGCAAGGTGCGTTGACCCGCCTCCCGGACCAGCGAAAAAGAGAGCGAGGCGATCACCTCACGCTGATAGCGCAGCACCAGCGTGATCTCGCCTTCGCGATCAAAACGTCCCGGGCAGGAGAAGAGTTCGAACCGCTCCCCATTTTTCCCCTCTAGCGTCGCCAGCAGATTATCGCCAGGGCTTTGCAGCAGCTGACGCAGCGCGCCGTTCTGCAGCGCGCCTACCATCTGATAGTGGTCGAGGATCGCCTGCGCGCGCGCCGCCACGCTGATGCCGGCGCGCAAATAGGGACGGTGCGGTTTGGCAGGCAGTAACCCCTGCACGCCCATCACCTGATGCAGATCCGGCAGGCGCGACAGCTGATGCAAATAGCGCAGCGTGGTCACGGGAAACGCCAGCGTTCTCAGGGCGAACTTCAGGCGAAAGTTTTTGCTCAACCACAGTTTATTCGGGATATATTTTCCGCTGATTAACTGAAAAAACAGCGAAGCCGACGACTCGGTGGTCGGCGCAGGCGTAGTTATAATGGACATAATGTTACATTCTCTGGTGGAATGTTTTTTAGCCTACCTGGGTGAAACTCAACGGCGGGTTAATGTCCCAAAAAGTTAAATGTCTGGTGCGAGGATGTTTAGCTGCGGTTTAATTTTCAGAATTTTGGCAATAAAAAACCGGCGAATCACGTCGCCGGTTGGGGCTACCTTAACGGTTGAACTTACTTAGCAGAGGCGAAACGCGCCGCGGCTTCGTCCCAGTTCACCACGTTCCAGAACGCCTTGATGTAGTCAGGGCGTTTGTTCTGATACTTCAGGTAGTAGGCGTGTTCCCACACGTCCAGGCCGAGGATCGGGTAGCCTGACGCGCCAGAGATCGCTTCGCCCATCAGCGGGTTGTCCTGGTTAGCGGTAGAGACCACGGCCAGTTTGTCGCCTTTTTTCACCAGCCACGCCCAGCCTGAACCAAAGCGGGTCGCAGCAGCTTTCTCAAACTCTTCCTGGAATTTCTCAACGCTGCCGAAATCTTTTTCGATAGCCGCTTTCAGGTCGCCCTGCAGCGTGGTGCCGGTTTTCAGGCCTTTCCAGAACAGGCTGTGGTTAGCGTGGCCGCCCGCATTGTTGCGCAGCACGCCTTTTTTGTCTGCCGGAACCTGATCCAGTTTGGTGATCAGCTCGTCAACCGGCAGGTCAGCGAATTCGGTCCCTTCCAGCGCCGCGTTAGCATTGTTAACGTAGGTCTGGTGGTGTTTGGTGTGATGGATCTCCATCGTCTGCTTGTCGAAGTGCGGTTCCAGAGCGTCGTAGGCGTAAGGCAGGGATGGCAGTGAATAACTCATGTTCTTCCTCTCCATTTCATATTTGGGCGGCGCCGCCCAGTGGCGTGCCGCGTAAGCAGTCGAACCATTATAGTTAAATTCATGATCCGGAAAAGGGTAATCAATGCCCCATTAAACATAAGGAATTTACAAATCTGTTATAAACAAACTGTTGTTTTTACAGCCTGCCGCCGCAACGCGTCCGTTAACGCAGCCGCTGCGGATGGCTATAGACCGTGGCGCGCCCCGGCTTGCTGAAGCCGACCAGCGTCAGGTTGCAGCGCTCCGCCACCTCGACGGCCAGCCGCGTCGCCGCCGAAACGGCGAACAGGATCTCAACGCCGCAAATGGCGGACTTCTGCACCATCTCATAGCTGGCGCGGCTGGAGACCAGCACCGCGCCGCCGCCCCACGCTGCCTGGCTGCGATAGCCGAGCAGCTTATCCAGCGCCACGTGACGGCCGACATCTTCGCAGCCGCCCGCCAGCTCGCCGTCCGGGCGGATCCACGCCGCTGCGTGGGTGCAGCCGGTCTGCTGGCCCACCGGCTGAAAGCGCTTGAGCTGGCTCAGGCCGCGATCCAGCTGCGCCAGATCGAAGGTCTGGGTGAAGGGCAGCGGCTGCACCGGCTTGCCGATCTGCTCCAGCTGCTCGACGCCGCACACGCCGCAGCCGGTGCGTCCCGCCAGCGCGCGGCGCTGCTCTTTCAGCGCCATAAAGCGGCGGCTGGAGAGTTCAATCTGCACCTCAATGCCGTTGCAGCCCGGCACCACGTCCAGACCAAAAATATCGTCCGGCGCGTCGATAATGCCTTCCGACAGGGAAAAGCCGATGGCAAACGCCTCCAGATCTTTCGGCGTGGTCATCATCACCACGTGCGAGATGCCGTTATACACCAGCGCGACGGGCACTTCGTCCGCCAGCCAGTCGGGCTGCGCCGCCGCCAGATCGGCGCGCTGCCACACCAGGCTTTCGCTGACGCCCGTTTGAGTTGTTAAATTTTCGCCGGTAGGTTGCGGGATAGCCTTCAAGGAGTACGACCTGTAATTAACAAAAAATTAAATTATGTGCTGCCGCGAGGCGGGCAGAGAGTGCGGTCAATTTTGCCTTTTTGCCGCGGACAGCGCAAAAAAAGCGCTATACAAATTATGCGGAAAAAAGCGGGTGGACGCCGATACGGCGCGCTTTAACCTGAGAATGAGAACGATTTTCCGCTGTGCGTTAACATGCGTTTCAATATAGAAATATTATTATGCTGCTTATGCCAGAAAAAAATTTATGTACCCGCAGGCGCCTAAACGAATTTAAACAGAATTTAAAAAACGGGTTACTAAAGGCTAACTTATTGACCTTAGTCAAATAAGACGCAGACAGGGCTGCTAATTTGCATAGCTTCGCAATGGAGCTAACAGAAGAACGATAAATGCAAATTACCAGACGGAGTTTTTTCAAAATCTGCGCTGGCGGCATGGCGGGAACCAGCGCCGCGCTATTGGGCTTTGCCCCGGAAACCGCCTTAGCCAGCGTCAGAGAATATAAGCTCGTTCGCGCCCGCGAGACGCGCAATAACTGCACCTACTGTTCCGTCGGCTGCGGCATGCTGATCTACAGCCTTGGTGACGGCGCGAAAAACGCCAGCGCGGCGATCTACCATATCGAAGGCGATCCCGACCATCCGGTCAGCCGCGGCTCGCTCTGCCCGAAGGGCGCCGGCGTGCTCGACTATATTCACAGCGATCAGCGGCTGAAGTATCCAGAGTACCGCGCGCCAGGCAGCGATAAGTGGCAGCGCATCAGCTGGCAGGAAGCCTTTGAGCACATCGCCCGCCTGATGAAGCAGGATCGCGACGCCCACTTCCAGCAAACCAATGCCGCAGGCGTAACGGTCAACCGCTGGCCCACCACCTCTATGTTCTGCTCGTCCGCCGCCAGCAACGAAACCGGCCTGCTGGATCATAAGTTCGCCCGCGCGCTCGGCATCGTCGCGCTGGAGAACCAGGCGCGCCTCTGCCACGGCCCGACGGTCGCCGCGCTGGCGCCCAGCTTTGGGCGCGGCGCCATGACCAACAACTGGAACGATATTAAAAATGCCGATCTGGTGTTGATTATGGGCGGCAACCCGGCGGAAGCGCATCCGGTCGGCTTTAAGTGGGTCATTGAGGCGAAGACGCGCAACAACGTGCAGGTCATCGTGGTCGATCCGCGCTTCAACCGTTCCGCCTCGGTGGCGGACCTCTACGCGCCGGTGCGCGCCGGCAGCGACGTGGTGTTCCTGATGGGGGTTATTAACTATCTGCTGCAGCACAACCAGATCCAGCAGCAGTATGTGCGCGCCTTCACCAACGCCGCGCTGATTGTCAGCGACGGCTACAGCTTCAAAGATGGGGTGTTCAGCGGCTACGACGCGGAGATGCGCCAGTACGATCGCGCCAGCTGGCGCTATGAGCTGGATGAACAGGGGCACGCCCGCCGCGACGACAGCCTGACGCATCCGCGCTGCGTGCTGAATCTGCTGAAGGCGCACGCCAGCCGCTATACGCCGGAGATGGTGACGCGCCTGTGCGGCACGCCGCAGGAGAGCTTTCTGGCCATCTGTCGCCAGCTGGCGGCCACCAGCGCGCCCAACCGCACCGCCACCATCCTCTATGCGCTGGGATGGACGCACCACACCAACGGCTCGCAGATTATCCGCACCGCCGCGATGATCCAGCTGCTACTGGGCAATATCGGCATGCCGGGCGGCGGCATCAACGCGCTGCGCGGCCACTCCAACGTGCAGGGCTACACCGACCTCGGCCTGCTGTCGCAGAGCCTGCCGGGCTACCTGCCGCTGCCGTCGGAGAAAATGGCGACGCTGGCGGACTACCTGCAAAAAGCGACGCCCGCCGCGCCGCTGCCGGGCCAGGTCAACTACTGGCAGAACACCGACAAGTTCTTCGTCAGCCTGATGAAAAGCTTTTACGGCGAGCAGGCAACGGCGGAGAACCAGTGGGGCTACGACTGGCTGCCCAAGTGGGACAAAAGCTACGACTGCATGGCGCAGGCGGAGATGATGGAGCAGGGCGCGATCAACGGCTGTCTGGTGCAGGGCTTTAACCTGCTGGCCGCCTTCCCCGACAAAAACAAAGCGGTTCGCGCCCTCTCGCGCCTGAAATATATGGTGGTGATCGATCCGCTCAGCACCGAAACCGCCAGCTTCTGGCAGCCGCACGGCGAATTCAACGACGTCGATCCGTCGCAGATTGAGACCGAAGTGTTTCGCCTGCCCTCTTCCTGCTTTGCCGAAGAAAATGGCTCGGTCGCCAACTCGTCGCGCTGGCTGCAGTGGCACTGGGCCGCCGCCGAACCGCCGGGCGAGGCGCTGCACGACGGCAAAATCCTCGGCACGCTCTTTTTGCGCCTGCGCGAACTCTACCGCCAGGAAGGCGGCGTGGCGCCGGAACCGCTGATGGCGATGCGCTGGGACTACAGCAATCCTGCCGATCCCTCGCCGGAAGAGGTGGCGCAGGAGAGCAACGGCCGCGCGCTGCAGGACGTTTACGACGCCAGCGGCAAGCTGCTGCTGAAAAAGGGTCAGCAGCTCAACAGCTTCGCCGAGCTGCGCAACGACGGCAGCACCGCCAGCGGCTGCTGGATCTACGCCGGCAGCTGGACGCCGCAGGGCAACCAGATGGCGCGCCGCGACAACGCCGACCCGTCCGGGCTGGGCGCGGTTTCCGGCTGGGCCTGGGCGTGGCCAGCGAACCGCCGCATCCTTTATAACCGCGCCTCCGCCGATGAGCAGGGCAAAGCCTGGGATCCGAATCGACGCCTGATCGAGTGGGATGGCCAGCGCTGGCAGGGCATCGACGTGCCGGACTATCCGCTGACGCTGGCGCCGCAGCAACAGGCCGGCCCTTTTATCATGCAGCCGGACGGACTGGGCCATCTCTTCGCGCTCGACAAAATGGCGGACGGCCCCTTCCCCGAGCACTACGAACCGATGGAGAGCCCGCTCGCCGCCAACCCGCTGCATCCGCAGCAGAGCCACAGTCCGGTAGCGCGCCTCTTTGCGCGCGACGCCGCGCAGCTGGGCGAGGCGGCCGACTATCCCTGCGTCGCCACCACCTACTCCATCACCGAGCTGTTTCGCCACTGGACCAAGCACGCCCTGCTGAACGCCATCGCGCAGCCAGAGCAGTTTGTGGAGATCGGCGAGGAGCTGGCGACGGAAAAAGGCATCCAGGCCGGCGACAGCGTCAAGGTCTCTTCCCGTCGCGGCTATATCAAGGCCAAAGCGGTGGTAACGCGCCGTCTGCAGCGTCTGCACATCGACGGCAGGCCGGTCGACACCGTCGGCATTCCCTGTCACTGGGGTTTCGAGGGCACAGCGCGCAAAGGCTTCCTCGCCAACACGCTGACGCCGTCAGTGGGCGACGCCAACTCGCAAACGCCCGAGTACAAAGGGTTTTTAGTTAAAGTGGAAAAAGCGTAACGGAGAACGCACATGGCTTACCCCACACAGGACATTATTCGTCGCTCCGCGACCAGTTCCCTCACGCCCGCGCCGCAGGCGCGCGATCATCGGCAGCAGGTCGCCAAGCTGATCGATGTCACCACCTGCATCGGCTGTAAAGGCTGTCAGGTCGCCTGTTCGGAGTGGAACGATATTCGCGCCGAGGTTGGCTACAACATCGGCGTTTACGACAACCCGACCGATCTCGACGCCAAAGCCTGGACGGTGATGCGCTTCTCGGAGGTTGAGGAGGATGGCCGCCTGCAGTGGCTGATCCGCAAAGACGGCTGTATGCACTGCGCCGATCCCGGCTGTTTGAAAGCCTGCCCGTCGGCGGGCGCCATCGTGCAGTACGCCAGCGGCATCGTCGATTTTCAGTCCGAGCACTGCATCGGCTGCGGCTACTGCATCGCCGGCTGCCCGTTTAACGTGCCGCGCATCAGCCAGGAGGATAACCGCGCCTATAAGTGCACCCTCTGCGTCGATCGCGTCAGCGTCGGGCAGGAGCCAGCCTGCGTCAAAACCTGTCCCACCGGGGCGATCCGCTTCGGCAGCAAAGAGGAGATGCAGCAGCTGGCGGCGGAGCGCGTCGCCGATCTGAAATCGCGCGGCTTTGCAAACGCCGGGCTTTACGATCCGGCGGGCGTTGGCGGCACTCACGTGATGTATGTGCTGCATCACGCCAACAAACCACAGCTCTATCACGGGCTGCCGGAAAACCCCGCCATCAGCCCGACCGTGACGTTCTGGAAAGGGATCTGGAAACCGCTGGCGGCGATCGGCTTCGCCGCCACCTTCGCCGCCTCGCTGTTTCACTACGTCGGCGTGGGCCCCAATCGGGTCGACGAGGCGCCGCATAAGGAGGAGAACGAATGAAAAAAGAGGATCGCATCATCCGCTACCGCGCGGCGGAGCGCATCAACCACTGGATTGTCGCCATCAGCTTCGTGCTGCTGGCGCTGAGCGGGCTGGGATTTCTCTTTCCCTCTTTCAACTGGCTGATGAACGTGCTGGGCACGCCGCAGCTGGCGCGCATCCTGCATCCCTTTATCGGCGTGACCATGTTCGCTGCCTTTATGCTGATGTTTTTCCGCTACTGGCATCACAATCTGGTGACTAAAGACGACCTGATTTGGGCGCGCAATAT
This sequence comes from Pantoea sp. Z09, assembly GCF_022394795.1. Taxonomy (NCBI): domain Bacteria; kingdom Pseudomonadati; phylum Pseudomonadota; class Gammaproteobacteria; order Enterobacterales; family Erwiniaceae; genus Pantoea; species Pantoea sp. Z09. The sequence continues at coordinate 51,686 of NZ_CP092373.1, read as the reverse complement.
CCACAAAATTGCCCTTAATGAAGAGGTCGGTGATACTGGCCGCTATAATTTCGGCCAGAAGTGTGTGTTCTGGGCTGCTATCATCAGCTTATTGCTGCTTCTGCTTAGCGGGATAGCGATCTGGCGTCCCTGGTTCGCCGGCGCTTTTAGCATCCCGCTGATCCGTGCGGCGCTGCTGGTGCATTCTCTCTCCGCCGTGAGCCTGATGCTGGTGATTATGGTGCACGTTTATGCGGCGCTGTGGGTAAAAGGCACCCTTACGGCGATGGTCGAAGGCTGGGTGACCGCCGCATGGGCGGAAAAACATCATCCCCGCTGGTATCGCGAACAGCGCAACCGCTCAACACAACAGGAAAAACGCCCCTGATGAGTATTCGCATTATCCCGCAAGACCAGCTGGAGAAGAGCGAAAAAACCACGGCGGATACCATTCCGCCGTTACTTTTTCCACGGCTGAAGAACCTCTATAGCCGCCGCGCCGCGCGACTGCGCGAGCTGGCGGCGAAAAATCCGCTTGGCGACTATCTGCGGTTCGCCGCCAAGATCGCGCAGGCGCAGGAGATCGTGCTGTATGACCATCCGCTGCATCGCGATCTGCGCGATCGTCTGGTGCAGAGCGCCGCCGAGGACAAGCCGCCGCTCGATATCCACTCTCTGCCGCGCGAGGCGCACTGGCAGCGGCTGCTGCACTCGCTGATCGCCGAGCTGAAGCCGGAGATGACCGGTCAGGCGCTGGCGGTGCTGGAGAACCTTGAGAAAACCGCCGCCGGCGAGCTGGAAACGCTGGCCAGCGCGCTGCTGGCGGGCGAGTTCGCGCAGGTCAGCAGCGACAAAGCGCCTTTTATCTGGGCGGCGTTATCGGTCTACTGGGCGCAGATGGCGGCGCTGATCCCCGGCAAAGCGCGCGCCGAATATGGCGAACAGCGACAGTTCTGCCCGGTGTGCGCCAGTATTCCGGTGGCGAGCGTGGTGCACCTCGGCACGCAGCATGGCCTGCGCTATCTGCACTGCAACCTGTGTGAAAGCGAGTGGTACGTGGCGCGCAGCAAGTGCAGCAACTGCGAACAGACGCGCGATCTGCACTACTGGTCGCTGGACAGCGAGCTGGCGGCGGTGAAAGCAGAGAGCTGCGGCGACTGCGGCACCTACCTGAAGATGCTGTATCAGGAGAAGGATCCCGCGCTGGAGCCAGTGGCGGACGATCTCGCCTCGCTGGTGCTGGATGCGCGCATGGAGCAGGAAGGGTTTTCGCGCAGCAGCCTGAATCCCTTTCTTTTTCCCGATGAGAGTTGATTAACCCCCTGATGGCGGAGGCGCGCGATGAAACTGATTGGCAGCTATACCAGCCCTTTTGTACGAAAGATTTCGGTTATCCTGCTGGAGAAAGGCATCGTTTTCGAATTTGTTAACGATGCGCCCTACGGCCCCGACAGCCAGGTGTCGCGGCACAATCCGCTGGGCAAGGTGCCGACGCTGATTGACGACGAGCAGCAGGCCTGGTTCGACTCCTCCATCATCGCACAGTTCCTTGAGCTGCGCGGCGACGCGCCCGCGATGCTGCCACAGGACGACGCCTGGCTGGCGCTGCATATTCGTCAGGTCGAGCGGCTGGCGGACGGCGTCAGCGACTGCGCCAGCATTATCGTGCGCGAGAAGCTGCGCGCGCCGGAACAGCAGTCCACCGAGGTGCTGACGCGCCATCGGGAGAAGATCCTGCGCGGGCTGGATCAGCTGGAGGCGATTGCGGCGCAGGGGCGTTTGCTGAACAACGGCACGCTCAACCTTGCCGATATCGCCACCGGCTGCATGATCGGCTATATCAACTTCCGTCACGTGGTGCCGAACTGGTGCGTTGATCGTCCGGCGCTGATAAAGCTGGCGGAGCAGCTGTTCCAGCGCGAGAGTTTTGCGCGCACGGCGCCGCCGGCTGCGTAACGGCAGCGGCGCGTTTTACCGCTGGCAACGCCCAGCGCTTAAGGGCTCTCTCTTAGCGCTGGGCGAAACAGGTAGGGTGATGACGACGTCGTTAAAGAAAGCCTTTAAGCCAGATCGCCACAGGTTATTTATTGCGGTTAACTCAAAAATATTTCTGGCCCTTTATCAGAAATCATATTGATAATTCGTAGCACTGCCTGATTCGGCTTACTCTCCCCACGCTCCCATTTAGAGACGCTTTCAACAGACATGCCTGTTGTTCGCGCCAGAACTGACTGAGACAGGTTCCAGCGCTGCCGGACTTCCTTGATTTCTTCGCCAGTCATAGGCCGAACATCAGGAATATCAGCGGCTTTAATACGAGCTTCAACCGTTTTAAGCGTTTCATCTTTTACCACGCCATGCTTATGATAACGTTTCGCCATAGCGTAAATATTTTTTAAATCATCACTCATTACAGTTAACCTCGAACAGTTCTTTTTTCTCAAGCAGCGTTTTTATCATAGTCTCGTTCATGGCGATAAAATCTGGCGCAATACTACAAAAAAGGTCTATTTCGGCATCCTCTATCTCTTTACCTTTCTTTTTAGAGAGATTGCTTTTTGCGTAAAGGTAAAAAAAATAAAGATGCACGCCATCATTAAAGAAAACGATTGAACGCGCGCCATCTCGTTCACTGACATTTGGCAGGGCAATCCGACTTTTATAGGTGAACTTTCCCAGCGAGTTTCCTTTAAGACCGCTGAAAACCTTGCGCGCTGTTTTACAAAGAATGTTATCCGTAATACTCAATCGCCTGCGCTCTGCTTCGAACTCAGGCGTTAAAAAAACGCCCATATATTCCCCCTACATCCTTGTAAGCCGTAACCCTTACTATAGTCTTCCTTACGGGTCAGATCAAACAGCCGCTCGCTTCTCTGATAAAAAAAAGGCCGACAGTGATGTCGGCCTTTTACTGGCATTATTCGCTTACGACTGATGACGCGCTTACTGCAGCAGCGAAATATCCGCCACCTGCAGGAACAGCTCGCGCAGCTTCGCCAGCAGCGTCAGGCGGTTGACGCGCACGTCGGCGTCGTCGGCGTTCACCATCACCTTGTCGAAGAAGTTATCGACCGCAGTGCGCAGCTGCGCCAGTTCGATCAGCGCATCCTGATAGCGGCCTTCGGCGAAGTAAGGCTGCAGCTTGTCGCCGAGCGCGGTGACGAAGGTCGCCAGCTGGATCTCTTCGTTCTCTTTCAGCAGCGACGCCTGCACGCTCTCATTCAGGGTTTCGGTCGATTTCGCCAGAATATTGGAGACACGCTTGTTCGCCGCCGCCAGCGCCGCCGCTTCGTCGAGCGTGCGGAAGTGCGACACCGCCTTCATGCGCGCATCGAAGTCGGCCGGACGCGTTGGACGACGCGCCAGCACCGCCTGCAGCGTATCGACGCTGTGGCCCTCTTCCTGATACCAGCTGCGGAAGCGGCCGAGCATAAAGTCGATCACGTCGTCCACCACGTTGCCGTTGCTCAGCTTGCTGCCGTAGAGACGCACCGCTTCCTCGGTCAGGGTTTGCAGATCGAGCGGCAGGTTCTTCTCGACGATGATACGCAGCACGCCCAGCGCGGCGCGACGCAGCGCAAAGGGATCTTTGTCGCCCTTCGGATGCTGGCCAATGCCGAAGATGCCCGCAAGGGTATCCATCTTGTCGGCGATCGCCAGCGCGCAGGCCACCGGGTTCGATGGCAGATCGTCGCCGGCGTAGCGCGGCTGATACTGCTCGTTGAGCGCCACCGCCACATCTTCGGCTTCGCCGTCGTGACGCGCGTAGTGCATGCCCATGACGCCCTGCGTGTCAGTAAACTCAAACACCATATTGGTCATCAGGTCGCACTTGGAGAGCAGGCCGGCGCGCGTCGCGTGATTGACGTCCGCGCCGATTTGCGCGGCAACCCAGCCCGCCAGCGCCTGAATGCGGTCGGTTTTGTCGCGCAGCGTGCCCAGCTCTTTCTGGAACAGCACGGTTTCGAGACGCGGCAGATGATCTTCCAGACGCTTTTTGCGGTCGGTGTTAAAGAAGAATTCGGCATCCGCCAGACGCGGACGCACCACCTTCTCGTTACCGGCGATAATCTGCTGCGGATCGCTCGATTCGATATTGGTGACGAAAATGAAGTTCGGCAGCAGCTTGCCCGCGTCGTCATAGACCGGGAAATATTTCTGATCGCCCTTCATGGTGTAGACCAGCGCTTCCGCCGGCACCTTGAGGAACTTCTCCTCGAAGGTCGCCGTCAGCACCACCGGCCACTCCACCAGCGAGGCCACCTCTTCCAGCAGGCTGTCGCTCAGGTCGGCAGTGCCGCCCAGCTGGCGCGCCGCCGCTTCGGCATCGGCTTTAATCTGCGCCTTGCGCACGGCGTAGTCGGCGATAACTTTGCCGCGCGTTTCCAGAATCTCCGGATACTGGTCGGCATGGTCGATGGTGAATTCCGGCTCGCCCATAAAGCGGTGGCCGCGAATCGTGCGTCCTGACGCAATACCGAGGATGGTCGCCGGGATCAGCTCGTCGCCCAGCAGCAGCGTCACGGTGTGCACCGGACGGACAAACTGCACGTCGCTCGCGCCCCAGCGCATCAGTTTCGGGATCGGCAGCTTGCCGAGCGCGGTGGCGATCATGCCCGGCAGCAGCGACTGGGCGGACTCGCCCTTCACCTGCGCGCGGTAAACCAGCCATTCGCCTTTGTCGGTGCTCAGGCGATCCGCCTGGTCAACGGTGATGCCGTTGCCGCGCGCCCAGCCTTCCGCCGCTTTGGTCGGCTTGCCGTCGGCGTCAAAGGCGGCAGAGACCGCCGGGCCGCGTTTCTCGACTTCACGATCGGGCTGCGCAGCGCTTAAGCCTGCGACTTTCAGCGCCAGACGGCGCGGCGCGGCGTACCAGCGCACCTCGCCATGCGCCAGACCGGCGCTGTCCAGCTCGGCGGTGACCTGTGCGGCAAAGGCTTCGGCCAGGCTGCGCAATGCTTTCGGCGGCAGCTCTTCGGTGCCGATCTCCACCAGAAACGTTTTTTCAGTCATGGCTGCCTCTTACTTGTTGTTATTGCACATCGGGAAGCCCAGCGCCTCGCGGGAGGCGTAGTAGGCTTCAGCCACGGCTTTGGTCAGGGTGCGGATGCGCAGAATATAGCGCTGGCGCTCGGTCACGGAGATCGCCTTGCGCGCGTCCAGCAGGTTAAAGCTGTGCGCGGCTTTCAGAATGCGCTCGTAGGCGGGCAGCGGCAGCGGTTTTTCCAGCGCCAGCAGCGTCTGCGCCTCTTTCTCGTACTGCTCGAAGCAGGTAAAGAGGAAGTCGACGTCGGCGTATTCGAAGTTATAGGTGGACTGCTCTACTTCGTTCTGATGGAACACGTCGCCGTAGGTGGTTTTACCCAGCGGGCCGTCGCTCCAGACCAGATCGTAGACGCTGTCGACGCTCTGGATATACATCGCCAGGCGCTCAAGGCCGTAGGTGATCTCGCCGGTCACCGGCTTACACTCCAGGCCGCCCACCTGCTGGAAGTAGGTGAACTGCGTCACTTCCATGCCGTTGAGCCACACTTCCCAGCCGAGGCCCCACGCGCCCAGCGTCGGGTTTTCCCAGTTATCTTCCACGAAGCGAATATCATGCACGGTGGGATCGATGCCCAGCTCTTTCAGCGATCCGAGATACAGCTCCTGAATGTTGTCCGGCGACGGCTTGATGATCACCTGGAACTGGTAATAGTGCTGTAAGCGGTTCGGGTTTTCGCCGTAGCGCCCGTCGGTCGGACGGCGCGACGGTTGCACATAGGCTGCGGCAATCGGCTCTGGTCCGAGTGCGCGCAGGCAGGTCATAGGGTGTGAAGTGCCAGCGCCCACTTCCATGTCCAGCGGCTGAACGATGGTGCAGCCCTGACGCGCCCAGTAATCCTGCAATGTCAGGATCAGGCCCTGAAAGGTTTTGGTATCAAACTTTTGCATGATGATTTCGCACGCGAGTCGGGTAGATGAAAAAAGAGTGCGACAGTATACCCTTTGACCGCGCGATGTGCAGCCGGAAATCCTGGCGGGCGCGGGGCGCGCCAGACGGCTCCGAATCCTGAGGCGAAAGGTTGTCGCGCGCATTGCGACTGTCTACCCTTCTTCGCACCAACGAGATGCGCAAGAGGACCCGATGTCGCAAAAGATTTGCTGGATCGACAATTTACGCGCGGTCGCCTGTTTAATGGTGATCGTCATTCATACCACCACCTGGTATATCACCGGGCCGATGGCGGTGACCGGACACTGGTGGGATATCGCCAACCTGCTCAACTCCGCGTCGCGCGTCTGCGTGCCGCTCTTTTTTATGATCTCCGGCTACCTCTTCTTCGGCGAGCGCAGCGCCCAGCCGCGCCATCTGCTGCGGCTGGTGCTCTGCCTGCTGTTCTACAGCGCGGTGGCGCTGGCCTACATCACCTGGCTGACGCCCATCAGCGAAGGGCGCTCGCTGCTGAAGATGCTGCAGAAGCCGGTGTTTTATCATCTGTGGTTTTTCTTTGCGCTGATCGGCATCTACCTGCTCTCGCCGCTGATTCAGGTCAAGCAGGTGCAGGCGCGCTACGTGGCGCTGCTGGTCATTGTGCTGGCGGTGCTGGCCAACCCGAACACGGTGGAGCAGGCGGTCGGGCCGTTTCACTGGCTGCCGGTCAATCTCTACGTCAGCGGCGACAGCATCTACTATCTGCTCTACGCCCTGCTGGGCCGCGCCATCGGCACCATGGAAACGCAAAAGCGCGGCGTGACGCCGCTGGCGGCGGGGCTGTTCGCCGCCTGCGTGATCGGCATTACGCTCGGCACCAGACAGGCGCTGATCGTTAACGGCGCCTTTAATGACCGCTGGTATCTCTACTGCGGCCCGCTGGTGTTTATCGCCGCCATCAGCCTGCTGGTGCTGTTCAAAAACGCGCTGAACGCCCGCACGCTGCCGGTGCTCGGCACCCTTTCACGCTATTCGCTGCCGATTTACGGCTTTCACGCGCTCTTTATTCACTTTCTGCGCACGCGTCACTATGACGATATGTCGCGGCCGCTGCTCGATCTGCCTTGGGTGTTCGGCGCGACGCTGGCGGGCAGCCTGCTGCTGGCTGTAGGCCTGCAGCGCCTCGACAGGCGTCACTGGGTAAGCTGATCGCGCCAGCGATCGCGCGCGCGCCGCAGCTGACGCGCTGAAGAAAAACCGGCGGCCAGCGCCGCTTTCTCTGCGCCTTCGCCCTGCTGCTGGCGCTGGCGCGCGATGCCCAGCCGCAGCTGCTCGTGATACTCGCGCACGCTGACGCCCAGATGCTGGCGGAACAGGCGCGCCAGGTGACGGCCGCTGACGTGAACGCGCGCGGCGAGATCCTCCAGCGACCAGGCGTGCTCGGGATGGGCGATCATCGCGTCCTGCGCGCGATGGATCGCCGGATGGAGATGGTTGCGGTAGCGCAGCCAGGGCGACAGCTGCGGATCGTCGCCGGAGCGGCGGAACCACACCACCATCTCGCGCGCCACCTCCAGCGCCGCCTGCGCGCCGCACAGCCGGTTAATCAGATGCAGGGAGAGATCGATGCCGGCGGTGATGCCGGCGCTGGTCCAGATATTATCGTCGTCGACGAAGACGCGGTTCTCTTTCACCAGCGCGGCGGGCGCAGCGGCTTTCAGCCTTGCGAGCACCTCGTGATGGGTGGTGCAGTGCACGCCGTCGAGCAAACCGGCCTGTGCCGCCAGCAGCGCGCCGGAACAGACGCAGATCAGGGTGATCTGCCGCGCGCGCAGCAGCGGCTGCTGACGTTGCAGCCAGCGTCGCGCTATTTCCGCCTGCGGCGTACTGAACCAGACCGAAGAGTCATACACGCCCGGCACCACCAGCAGGCTGTCGGGCGGCAGGCTCGCCGGCAGCGGCTCGATGCCGGCGATGGTCATCTGCGTCGAGCTGAGCACGCTCTCCTCTGGGCCGATATAGCGCAGCGCAAAGCGATCCCCCGCCAGCCGCAGTGTCTCCGCCGGTCCGGTCACATCAAGCGCCATCACGCCGGGCAGAGTAAGAAACAGGACGGTTTGCGCCATCGCGCCACTCCTTGTTGTCAGACGCGCGCCAGGCACGCTTCCACGCTCACCACCTCGGCAAAGCGGTTAATCAGCACGGTTTCGGTACGGTGAATCAGCTCGGCGCTGCTGAGCGTGACGCCATTGTGCGTCATCGGAAAAGTCAGCGTCGCCTCGCTGACAAACAGTACCTTAAAACCGAGATCGGACGCCACGCGCGCGGTGGTTTCGCAGCACTGCTCGGTGCGGATGCCGCTGATAATCAGCGTGTCGATCCCCTGCGCCTCCAGCCAGGGCAGCAGGCCCGATTCGGTCAGGGCGTTGTGCACATGTTTCTGCACGCTGAAGGCCGCCTCGTGCTGTAAAAAATCCATCCGCTTCACCCAGCCGGAGTCGAGGGCAAACGGCCCCTGCGGCGCGACGTGGAAGACGTCTACCACCGGAATCGCTTTCGCCTGGCAGCCTTCGATCAGCGCGCTAATATGGCGCTGAAACGCCGGAACGTCCTCTTCCTGCCAGAAATCACGGTGTTGAAACGACTGCTGAACATCAATGACTAACAGTGCTGCCTGTGCCATTTTCGGCCTCCTTAGAAATGAATTCAGGCCCATCATGACGGGCCTGAGGCAGAGGAAGAAGGCCAAATCGGGACAAGATCGCGACAGGACGGGACAGGCTTAGCGCATCAGCGGCGCCAGCTGCGTATAGAGGCGAGCAAAGGTGTCGCGCAGCGGCTGATAATAGTGATGGCGCGCCGCGTCGGGCTGATGGCGCTGCACGCGCGTTAAGGCGGGCAGCGTCGCCTGCGGGTCGAGCGCCAGCTGCGCCAGCCGCGCCGCGCCCAGCGCTGGCCCCACCTCGCCGCCCTGACAGTAGTCGAGCGTCTGGCCGCTGATATCGGCCAGCATCTGCCGCCACAGCGCGCTGCGCGCGCCGCCGCCGATCAGCATAATGCTGGAGGGCGCGACGCCGCACTCGTGCACCGCGTCGATGCCCTGCGCCAGCGCGTAGCCGACGCCTTCCAGCACCGCGCGCGCCAGCTCCGGCCGACCATGCTGATGCGTCAGGCCGAAAAAGACGCCGGTCGCCTGCGGATTGTTGTGCGGCGTGCGTTCGCCGGAGAGATAGGGCAGAAACCACAGCGGCGGCGAGCTGTCACTGGCACGTTCCGCTTCCGCCAGCAGCTGCGGCACGTCGGCGCAGCCGGTCAGCGCTGCGGCCCAGTCGAGCGAGGCGGCGGCGCTGAGGATCACCGACATTAAATGCCAGCGCTGCGGCAGCGCATGGCAGAAGCTGTGCACCGCGCGCTGCGGATTGCTGAGGTAGCCGTCGCTGACCACGAAATAGACGCCGGAGGTGCCAAGCGACAGCATGCCCTGGCCCGGTTCGGTCATACCGACGCCCACCGCGCCCGCGGCGTTGTCGCCGCCGCCCGCCACCAGCGGCACCGGCGCCATGCCCCAGCGCGCCGCAATGTCAGCGTTCAGCGAACCGGTTACCGCGTTGCCTTCGAATAGCGCGGGCATCTGCTCGCGCGTCAGGCCGCAGGCGTCGAGCATCCGATCGCTCCAGTCGCGGCGCGCCACATCGAGCCACATCGTGCCCGCCGCGTCCGACATGTCGCTGGCGAAGTCGCCGCTCAGCCGCCAGCGCAGGTAGTCTTTCGGCAGCAGCACCTTCGCCACCCGCTGAAAAATCTCAGGCTCGTGCTGTTGCACCCAGAGCAGCTTGGGCGCGGTAAAGCCGGGCATCATCAGGTTGCCGGTGATCTGGCGCGACGCGGGCACGCGCTGCTCCAGCTCGCGGCACTGCTCGCCGCTGCGCCCGTCGTTCCATAAAATGGCCGGGCGCAGCACGCGATGCGCGCTGTCCAGCAGCGTCGCGCCGTGCATCTGGCCGCTCAGGCCGATGGCCTTCACCTCGCTGAGCGCATGCTGCTGCGCCAGCGTCTGCATCGCCCGATCGGTCGCCAGCCACCAGCTTTCGGGATCCTGCTCGCTCCAGAGCGCCTGCGGACGCGACACCTGCAGCGGTGCGCTGCTGACCGCCGCCACCTCGCCCTGCGCATTCAGCAGCGCCACCTTGACCCCGGACGTGCCTAAATCGATCCCGATATACATGCCTTACTCCCGCTTGTGTCAGAAATCATAAAGATAGTGGTTGACCAGGTTCTCCAGCTGCTCCTGGCGACCGCTATGATGCTGCGGATTGAACTGCTGCTGCTGAGCATGCGCCGCCAGCGAGGCGAGAGAAAACTCCCCTTTCAGGATTTGCTGGCCGAATTCACCATTCCAGCCGCTGTAACGCTGCGCCACGCGCTGGTCCAGCTCGCCCGCCTCGACCATGCGCGCCGCCGCCTTCAGCGCCAGCGCCATGGTATCCATCGCGCCGATATGGCCGTAAAAGAGGTCATATTTGTCCGTGCTCTGGCGACGCACTTTGGCGTCGAAGTTCAGGCCGCCGGTGGTGAAGCCGCCCGCTTTAATAATCTCGTACATCACCAGCGCGTTCTCTTCCACGCTGATCGGGAACTGGTCGGTATCCCAGCCGCACTGGACATCACCGCGGTTGGCGTCCACCGAACCGAAAATGCCCAGCGCGATAGCGGTAGCGATCTCATGATGGAATGAGTGGCCCGCCAGCGTGGCGTGGTTCGCCTCGACGTTCACCTTGATCTCTTTCTCCAGCCCGAACTGCTTCAGGAAGCCGTACACCGTCGCCACGTCATAATCATACTGATGTTTGGTCGGCTCCTGCGGTTTCGGCTCGATCAGCAGCGTGCCCTGGAAGCCGATTTTATGTTTGTGCTCCACCACCATCTGCATAAAGCGGCCAATCTGCTCGCGCTCCTGGCGCAGATCGGTGTTCAGCAGGGTTTCATACCCCTCGCGGCCGCCCCACAGCACATAGTTTTCGCCGCCCAGCGTCTGCGTCGCCTGCATGGCGCTGCACACCTGGCTCGCCGCCCAGGCGAAGATTTCCGGATCGGGGCTGGTCGCCGCGCCGGCACCATAGCGTGGATGGGTAAAGCAGTTGGCGGTGCCCCACAGCAGCTTCATGCCGCTCTCCTGCTGTTTCTCCAGCAGCTTGTCGGTCATCACCGCGAAATTTTCCTGATAGCTGCGCAGCGAATCGCCCTCTGGCGCGACGTCGACGTCGTGGAAGCAGTAGTAGGGCACGTTGAGCTTGTGGAAAAACTCAAACGCCACGTCCGCCTTGAGCTTCGCCAGCTGCAGCGCGTCGCCGCTTTTTTGCCATGGGCGGTCGAACGCGCCGACGCCGAACATATCCGCGCCGTTCCAGCAGAAGGTGTGCCAGTAGCAAGCGGCGAAACGCAGGTGCTCGGCCATGGTTTTGCCGAGGATAACCTCGTCAGGATTGTAATGGCGAAACGCCAGTGGATTGGTGCTCTTTACTCCTTCAAAACGAACGCGTTCGATCTGGTCGAAATAGGCGTGCATGTTTCGCTCCTCAGCGTGAAAATCCGGACAGTCGGCCGTGAGCCTTTATATTGCTTACGCTTTTTCCGCCGGCTCAATTACGATATTTCACACCCAGATTGAGATAATTAATATTTGTGCGTTTGCTCGCAAATTAATAACCAGACCGCGCTTCGCCGCCCTCCTCTTCTCTTAAAAACGTTAAATCTCGATCCCGCTCATAAAAACGGAAATAAACCAAAAAACGTAATCGCCGGATAAAAATCAGTAATTGATGTTGGCGGAAACTCAGGGCAACAATTCATCCGCCTGGACCAAAGCGATAACGACAACAGCCTCTCCCACCCTACAGGATGAACATCATGAAAATGAAACGTACGCTGTTAGCCGCCTGCGCCGCGCTGGCGCTCTTCAGCCACGCCGGCAGCGCTAAAGAAGTGAAGATCGGCATGGCGATTGACGACCTGCGCCTTGAGCGCTGGCAAAAAGACCGCGACATCTTCGTAAAGCAGGCGGAATCGCAGGGCGCCAAAGTCTTTGTGCAGTCGGCCAACGGCAATGAAGAGACGCAAATGTCGCAAATCGAAAATATGATCAACCGCGGCGTCGACGTGCTGGTGATCATTCCCTACAACGGGCAGGTATTAAGCAACGTGGTGGCTGAAGCGAAACGCGAAGGCATTAAAGTGCTGGCCTACGACCGCATGATAAATAACGCCGATATCGATTTTTATATTTCGTTCGATAATGAAAAGGTCGGCGAACTGCAGGCGGAAAGCATTGTTAAGCAGGTGCCGAAAGGAAACTATTTTCTGATGGGCGGATCGCCGGTAGATAATAACGCGCACCTGTTTCGCGCCGGTCAGATGAAGGTGTTAAAACCCTATATCGACAACGGCAGCATTAAAGTGGTCGGCGACCAGTGGGTCGACGCCTGGCTGCCGGAAAACGCGCTGAAAATCATGGAAAACGCCCTGACCGCCAACGGCAATCACATCGACGCGGTGGTCGCCTCCAACGACGCCACCGCCGGCGGCGCGATCCAGGCGCTGAGCGCGCAGGGCCTGGCGGGTAAAGTCGCCATCTCCGGTCAGGACGCCGATCTCGCCGCCATCAAGCGCATCATCAACGGCACCCAGACCATGACCGTCTATAAGCCGATCACCCAGCTCGCCACCGAAGCCGCCAACATCGCCATTGAACTGGGCAACGGCAAAACGCCCGCCAGCAACGGCAAGCTGAACAACGGCCTGAAAGAGGTGCCCTCGCGCCTGCTGACGCCAATTCAGGTCAATAAAGAGAATATCGAAAGCACCGTGGTGAAAGACGGTTTCCATAAACAGAGCGAACTCTGAGCGCGCGCCGCGAAGAGGAGAGATCGATGCTGCTGGAAATGAACAATATCACCAAGCGATTCGGCGCCGTGAAGGCGCTGGATAACGTCAGCCTGCGGCTGGAGAGCGGCGAAGTGATGTCGCTGTGCGGCGAAAACGGCTCGGGCAAATCCACCCTGATGAAAATCCTGTGCGGGCTCTACCCGCACGGCGAGTTCGACGGCGAGATCCACTTCGCTGGCGAGGCGATTCAGGCGCAGACCATCCGCGACACCGAACGCAAGGGCATTGTGATTATTCATCAGGAGCTGGCGCTGGTGCGCCAGCTGACGGTGATGGAGAACATTTTTCTCGGCGCCGAGCTGGGCCGCTTCGGCATCGTTGACGACGAAACCATGACGCTGCGCTGCCAGCAGCTGCTGGCGCGGGTCAGGCTCGACGTCTCGCCCGACGCCCGCGTCGGCGACCTCGGGCTGGGGCAGCAGCAGCTGGTCGAGATCGCCCGCGCGCTGAATAAGCAGGTGCGGCTGCTGATCCTCGATGAGCCGACCTCCTCGCTGACCGAGCGGGAAACCGAGGTGCTGCTGAGTATTATCAATAACCTGCGCGACCACGGCATCGCCTGCATCTATATCTCCCACAAGCTGAACGAGGTGAAAGCGATCTCCGACACCATCTGCGTCATCCGCGACGGCAAGCCCATCGCTACTCGCCCAGCCGCCGGGCTGAGCGAGGATGACATTATTACCATGATGGTGGGCCGCGAACTCACCGCGCTCTATCCGCATCAGCGGCACGCTATCGGCGAGACGGTGCTGCGCGTCGAGCACCTCACCGCCTGGCATCCGGTCAACCGACAGGTGCGCCGCGTCAACGACGTTTCGTTCAGCCTGAAGCGCGGCGAGATCCTCGGCATCGCCGGGCTGGTCGGCGCCGGCCGCACCGAAACGGTCCAGTGCCTGTTCGGCGTCTGGCCGGGGCGCTGGCAGGGCGATATCTGGATTGACGGCAAGCAGGTGCAGATCCGCGACTGCCAGCAGGCGATCGCCCAGGGCATCGCTATGGTGCCGGAAGACCGTAAAAAAGATGGCATCGTGCCGCTGATGGGGGTGGGAAAAAATATCACCCTGGCGGCGCTGGACCAGTTCAGCCGCCGCTTCGCGCCGCTGGACGAGACGCGCGAGCAGCACGTCATTAACGACGCTATCGCGCGGCTGCGGGTGAAGACCTCGTCGCCGGAGCTGGCCATCGGTCGGCTGAGCGGCGGCAATCAGCAGAAGGCGATTATCGCCAAATGTTTGCTGCTCAACCCGCAGATCCTGATCCTCGACGAGCCGACGCGCGGCATCGACGTCGGCGCGCGTCAGGAGATCTATCTGCTGATCAACAGCCTGGTGCAGCAGGGGATCGCGGTGATCGTCATCTCATCCGAACTGCCGGAAGTGCTGGGCCTGAGCGATCGCGTGCTGGTGATGCATGAAGGGCGGATCAAAGCCGATCTGATTAACGACAACCTGACTCAGGAGCAAGTAATGGAAGCGGCCCTGCGGAGTGAACATTATGCTTAAAACCGAAAGTCGTCAGGGCACGCTGCCGGGCGCGCCGTCGCCGGGGAAATTCTCCCTGCCCAATCTGCAGGTGCTGGTGATGCTGGGCGCCATCCTGGTTATCGCCCTGTTTTTCACCTGGACCACCGACGGCGCGTGGCTTAGCGCGCGCAACGTCTCTAACCTGCTGCGCCAGACCGCTATCACCGGCATTCTGGCGGTCGGCATGGTGTTCGTGATTGTTTCGGCGGAGATCGATCTCTCGGTGGGCTCGATGATGGGCCTGCTGGGCGGCGCGGCGGCGATTTTCGACGTCTGGCTCGGCTGGCCGCTGCCGCTCACCATCGCGGCGACGCTGCTGATGGGGCTGCTGTTAGGCACCTGGAACGGCTGGTGGGTCGCCTATCGCAAAGTGCCGTCATTTATCGTCACCCTGGCCGGTATGCTGGCGTTTCGCGGCATTCTGGTAGGGATCACCAATGGCACCACGGTCGCGCCGACCACGCCCGCCATGTCGCAGATTGGACAGAGCTATCTTCCCGACGGCGTCGGCTTCGGTTTCGGCATCGCCGGTCTGGCGCTGTTTATGCTGTGGCAGTGGCGGCTGCGGCTGCGCCGCCAGCAGCTGGGGCTGACGCAGTCCGCCGCCGGCAGCACGGTGGCGCGACAGGCGATTACCGCGGTGCTGGTACTGGGCGCCATCTGGCTGCTCAACGACTATCGCGGCGTGCCGACGCCGGTGCTGCTGCTGGCGTTGCTGCTGCTGGGCGGCATGTTTATGGCGACGCGCACCGCCTTTGGCCGCCGTATCTACGCCATCGGCGGCAACCTCGACGCCGCGCGGCTGTCGGGCATTAACGTGGCGCGCACTAAGCTGGCGGTGTTCGCCATCAACGGCGTGATGGTGGCGATCGCCGGGCTGATTTTAAGCTCGCGCCTCGGCGCGGGCTCGCCGTCGGCGGGCAATATCGCTGAACTGGATGCCATCGCCGCCTGCGTTATCGGCGGCACCAGCCTGGCGGGCGGCGTCGGCTCGGTGGCGGGCGCGGTGATGGGCGCCTTTATTATGGCGTCGCTGGATAACGGCATGAGCATGATGGACGTGCCCACCTTCTGGCAGTACATCGTCAAAGGGGCGATCCTGCTGCTGGCGGTGTGGATGGATACCGCCACGCGCCGGCGGGTGTAATCGCGTCGGCGATCACAACGTGGCGCAAACAATTTCTGCGGTTCATCTCGCCGTGCTATGCATGGCGCTGGGATTCAGGAGAGCGCGCCACTATGCATGAAAAACGCTATCGCATTACGTTGCTGTTCAATGCCAACAAAGTGTATGACCGTCAGGTGGTAGAGGGCGTCGGCGAATATTTACAGGCGTCGCAGACCGACTGGGATATTTTTATCGAGGAGGATTTTCGCTGCCGCATCGAGAATATTCGCGAATGGCTGGGCGACGGCGTGATCGCCGACTACGACGACAGCTCTATCGAGCAGCTGCTGGCGAACGTCGAGGTGCCGATCGTCGGCGTCGGCGGCTCCTACCATCGCCAGCAGGATTATCCGCCGGTGCACTATATCGCCACCGACAACGCGGCGCTGGTAGAGAGCGCCTTTCTTCACCTCAAAGAGAAGGGCATCAACCGCTTCGCCTTTTACGGCCTGCCCGCCTCCAGCGGCAAGCGCTGGGCGCAGGAGCGCGAGCACGCCTTTCGCCAGCTGGTGCAGCGCGAGCGCTATCAGGGTGTGGTGTATCAGGGCATGAACACCGCGCCGGAGAACTGGCAGCACGCGCAGAACCGGCTGGCCGACTGGCTGCAAACCCTGCCGCAGCAGACCGGCATTATCGCCGTGACCGACGCCCGTGCGCGTCATCTGCTGCAGGCGTGCGAACACCTTAAAATTCCGGTGCCGGAAAAGCTGAGCGTGATCGGCATCGACAACGAAGAGCTGACGCGCTATCTGTCGCGCGTGGCGCTCTCGTCCGTGGCGCAGGGCACGCGTCAGATGGGCTATCAGGCCGCTAAGCTGCTGCATCGCCTGCTGGACAAGCAGCCGCTGCCGCTTCAGCGTATTCTGGTGCCGCCGGTCAAAGTGATCGCCCGCCGCTCCACCGATTTCCGCTCGCTGCGCGATCCCGCCGTTATCCAGGCGATGCACTATATTCGCTTCAACGCCTGTAAAGGCATCAAGGTCGAGCAGGTGCTGGACGCCATCGGCATGTCGCGCTCCAACCTGGAGAAGCGCTTCCGCGATGAAACCGGCGACACCATTCACGCCATGATCCACCGTGAAAAACTGGAAAAGGCGCGCGAGCTGCTGGCCTCCTCCTCTTTGAACATCAACGAAATTTCGCAGATGTGTGGCTATCCTTCGCTGCAATATTTCTATTCGGTGTTTAAAAAAAGCTATGCCGCGACGCCGAAGGAATATCGCCAGCATTATGGCGAAAGCGTGCTGTAACAGAGAACAAAGGCTAAGCCGCATTCGGCGTAAAACAGACGACGTTTTATTGTCGCCGCGGGTTTAGCCTTGCGGTTAATAATGTTTTGCGCCGCGCGTCTTTGCTGACTAAATAATCCCGTTTGCCTCCCCGCCTTTTTTCACTTTCAAAAGTTACAATAGTTACAATATTTGTAATTCTTTTTAAAACATGTGGTGCGAATGTTATATTCCGCCGCGCTTTTAACTGTAACTTAACACATGACCCAATCGTGTTGGATGTGAGTTGAATTTTTGATGGAGATCGCAGCGCTTCCGCAGAAGGCGCGCGGTGTCACTGGCCGGTTATCACCGATAGCCGTTGGAGAAGTGTTTCATGCGTAAAATTGTACAACTTCTGGCTCTCTGCGCGCCGCTGCTGGTCGCGCAACACGCGGCCTGGGCCGACGAGCAGAAAAACGTCGACGTCATGCTTATTGGCGGCGGCGTAATGAGTGCCACCCTGGGAACCTATTTGCAGGAGCTGGAGCCGCAGTGGAATATTGAGATGGTTGAGCGTCTCGATAAAGTCGCTGAAGAAAGCTCTAACGGCTGGAATAACGCCGGCACCGGCCACTCTGCGCTGGCGGAAATGAACTACACGCCGGAAAAAGATGACGGCAGCATCGATATCAGCAAAGCCGTCGAAATTAACGAATCTTTTCAGATTTCCCGCCAGTTCTGGACCTATCAGGTCAATCGCGGCGTCCTGACCAACCCGAAAAGCTTTATTAACAGCACGCCGCATATGAGCTTTGTCTGGGGCGACGACAACGTCAACTTCCTGCACAAGCGCTACGAAGCGCTGCAGAAAAGCACGCTGTTCCGCGGCATGGAATATTCAGAAGACCACGCGCAGATCGAGAAGTGGATCCCGCTGGTTATGGAAGGCCGTGATGCGAAACAGAAAGTGGCGGCCACGCGCATTCCGATCGGCACCGACGTCAACTTCGGCGAAATCACGCGTCAGCTGGTGGCGTCGCTGCAGAAAAGCGATCGCTTCTCGCTGGAAACCGGCCATGAAGTGCGCGATATCAAGCGCGCCGACGACGGCGGCTGGAACGTGACCGTCGCCGATCTGCACAACAATAACGCCGAGCACGTGGTGCACGCGAAGTTCGTGTTTATCGGCGCAGGCGGCGCGGCGCTGCCGCTGCTGCAGAAGTCGGGCATCCCGGAAGCGGATAACTATGCGGGCTTCCCGGTGGGTGGCGAGTTCCTCGTCACCGACAACCCGGCCGTGGTGCAGCGTCACCTGGCGAAGGTGTACGGCAAAGCCTCTGTCGGCGCGCCGCCGATGTCGGTGCCGCACCTGGATACCCGTATGCTGGACGGCAAGCGCGTGCTGCTGTTTGGACCTTTCGCGACGTTCTCCACCAAGTACCTGAAAAACGGTTCGCTGTGGGATATGTTCGGCGCTACCACCACCTCCAACTTTATGCCGATGGTGCATGTGGGTCTGGATAACTTCGATCTGGTGAAATACCTGATTGGCCAGCTGATGCTGTCGGACGACGACCGCTTCGCCGCGCTGAAAGAGTACTTCCCGGACGCGAAGAAAGAAGACTGGCGTCTGGCGATTGCGGGCCAGCGCGTGCAGATCATCAAGAAAGATGCGGAGAAAGGCGGCGTGCTGCGTCTCGGCACCGAAGTGGTCGCCTCTAAAGATGGCTCTATCGCCGCGCTGCTGGGCGCGTCGCCGGGCGCCTCAACCGCCGCGCCGATCATGCTGACGCTGATGCAAAAAGTCTTTAAGGACAAAGTCGCGTCCGACGCCTGGCAGAGCAAGCTGAAAGAGATGATCCCCTCTTATGGCCAGAAGCTGAACGGCGACGTGGCGGCAACAGAGAAAGAGCTGTCGGAAACCAGCCGCGTGCTGCAGCTCGACTATACGCCGCTGACGCCAGCGGCCACCCGCGACCAGGCGGCCACGCCGGTAGCGACCGCGCAGTAACCTTTGTAACAGGCAGGGCGAAGGCTCTGCCTGAGCCTGTCATTCAGCAGCAGACGCGGATGACGTGAATCGATCGCAAAGTCGCTGTTCGTCATCCCTGACCGCTCGGCCCGCGCAGATACGCACCTCATCCCTGAGGTGCGCCCGTAAACGGGCCAACGCGTTGCGTTGTTCAAAAACGCTCCCGGCGTTTTTGTCCTGTCGCGGGACGCTTTGCTCTTCGCTCCACGTCATCCGCTTATTGCGCTCTTGAGCCGTCGGCCTTAAAACCTCATCTCTTTATCCCTGACGTTGTTCAAACTGCTCTATCACCGCCAGCGACAGCCCTACCGCCGGATCGAGGCGCGTCTGTAAAAAATGCAGCGCCGTGTTTTGAAAGGTGAAGGCTGGCGTGCCGGCCGCGATGCGTTTACGCACCGTGTCGCAAAACAGCGGATGCAGATTCCAGGGCGCGTCGATAATTACGCTGGCGGGATTGAGCAATAAAATCACCTCGCCGATGGCTCTGGCGAGAAAGCCGCCCGCCTGCTGCATCACCTCATCGACGACCTTCGGCGCCTCGTCGCGCGTCTGCCAGCTCAGGCCGGGACGGCGCTGCGCCAGCTGCTGCGCGATAGCCGGTTTGCTGATCAGCGCTTCGGCGCATCCCTGACGTCCGCAGCGACAGCGCGGGCCATCCGGCTGCACGTTGATATGCCCTACTTCGCCCGCCGTCCAGCTGTGGCCGGTCACCACTTCGCCCTGCTGCACCAGCGCGCCGCCTACGCCCTCGGCGATACGCAGATAAAAGTGGCTGCACTCGGTTTTCAGCCCCAGCTGCTGCACCGCCAGCAGCGCCGACGCCTTGACGTTATTCATCACGCGCAGCGGCACCGCGACTTTTTGCCTGACCGGCGTCAGCAGATCGACATCCTGCCAGCCGAGATGGGTCGACAGGTGCATCCAGCCGCGATCGGGATCGACGATGCCGGGAAAGCCCAGCCCGATACCCAGCAGCTGCGGGTGCTTCTGCGCCAGCTCGCCGCACAGGTTCGCCACCTCATCCAGCAGCTTTTTCGGGTTGCTGGTGTCGACGCGGCGCGTCTGCTCCACCATCACCTGTGAAAAGTAGTCGCAGACGCGCCAGTAAATCGCGTTGCGCTCCACCATTACGCCGGCGCTTTTCAGCTTTTCCGGCAGCAGGGCGATCTCAATCTTCGGCCGTCCGGCGGCGGTGACGCTGACCGGACCCAGCTCCTGCACCAGCGCCTTCTCCAGCAGTTCGTCGACGATCAGCGACACCGTATTTTTGCTGAGCGACAACAGGTGGGCTAAATCCTGACGCGACGTGACGCGCAGGCGACGTAGCTGCGTCATCACGCGCTTTTGATTGTTGAGTCTGAGTAGTGCAGGACCTTTACCCATATTTTATGCGCTCCTCTGACAGGCAACATCACTTCAGTGTAACAGCGTCAGAGAGCGCCTTATCTGGCACTTTTGCGCGCTGTTTCACACAAGTTGCAGAGGGTGGAAAAAGGCGTAAAAAAACCGGGGCGCCCCCGGTTTTTTGCAGCAGAACGCGCGCGTTAGTACTCGTCGCCGCGCACGCGGCTGCGGTAGCTTTCCCAGTCGAAGCGCACCCACATGCTGTTGCCGAGGCGCATACGATCCATCACGCGCTCACCCAGCAGCGTATTCATGCCGGCGGGATCGAGGTTAGAGAGCATCCCGGTCGGGCGTTTCGACGAGGAGCGGCGGTCGACGATCTGGTTGATGATCACCTTTTCATAGCGCGATTCGCTCTGCATGCCGATCTCGTCAATCACCAGCAGATCGACGGTGCTGAGATCGTGCAGCAGGCGCTCTTCGGTAATGTCGCTGCCGCCGCTGAAGGTGCCCTTCATGCTGGACATTAAATCCGCCACGGTGACGATCAGCACGCTTTTGCCGCGCAGGATCAGATCGTTGCCGATAGCCGCCGCCAGATGGTTTTTGCCGGTGCCGGGACGGCCGGAAAAGACGAAGCTGGCGATGCTGCCCTCAAAATCGTTGGCGTACTGGCGCGCCATGGTCAACGCCCTGCGCTGACCCTCATTCTCGACGCGATAGTTGTCGAACGAGCAGTTCATATGCAGCTCGCGAATGCCGGATCGCCCCATCACGCGCTGCATTTTCATGGCGCGGTTTTCACGCACGATGGACTCCGATCGCAGGCGGCCCTGCTCCTGATTCCACGCCAGCAGCTCTTCACCGCTGGTGAATTTCGGCTGGACGTTGGCGGGCATCATTTTTTTCAGACGGCTGAACAGATCGGTCGGCGTTTTCATTACTCACCTCGAAACCCATCGGGAATGTTGTAATCAGTATTGCTGATTTGCGTGATGTCGCGTTTCGGCTGGCCGCCGCTGGCGGCGCGGTTCATCTGCACGCTGCGCGCCAGCTTCTGCTGCCACTGCACGTGATGAAACAGGCGGCCTTCCGCCTGCCAGTAGGCGACAAAGGCGGCCAGCTCGGCGGGCGTGACCGGCTCGCTCAGCGCCACGCCCCAGATAGCGGCCTGACGCTGGAAATCGGCGTCGGGCTGCCAGCCTGCATACATGGCGAATTTTCCCGCCGGCGTTGGCAGCGCGGCGGGCAGGTCGTCATACAGACTGTCGTCCAGCGTCACGTCGCTGCGGTGCTGCGTCGCCGCCTCCAGCGCCAGCAGATGCGCCAGCCGCTCGGGCGTCACGGCGTAGAGCACCGGCGCGTAGTTATCGAGCACCGCCAGCGTGCCGTTTTCCGCCTGTTGCAGCGCCTGACGCGGATCCTGACGAAAGGCATCCAGACCAATAAGCGTAGAAGTAAGAATTTTGACTGACATGATGAAACCTGACGTTGACCTGCACGTTGCGCCGGCAGAGCACCGGCGCACAAGTCTCTATTGTACCTTTTTTAACGCCCGGACGCGCCAAAAAAGGCGGAGCTTACGAGGAGTATGACGCAGGTTCGGCGGCAAGAGAATGGGCGATCGGCTTGGCGGCGGTAGCGGCGGCGCGCGCCGGACGCGTTTGCCACAGATAGCGCACCGAGGCGAGCCAGCAGATGCTGTAGCCCAGCAGCTCGGTGCCCTCTTCCGCGATGTTTTTTACCACGCGGTTATAGCCGTCCAGCATCAGGTGCTGCCACAGCTGGTGCATGCCGAACAGGCGAGAGAACACCAGCACGATCAGCAGGCCGCTGGCGGTCATCAGCCAGCTGCGGTGGGTGACAAACGCCACCAGCCCCTCCAGCGTGCCGCGCGGCGCGCGCAGCGCCAGCGCCAGGCTGGCGGCGGCTGTTGCCAGCGCGAACCAGACCCAGCTGCCGTGCTCGACGACGTCAAAGACGAAGTCCAGCTCGCGGATCAGCATGCAGCTGTAGAAGCCGCCGATCAGGATCAGCGCGCCGCGCTGGGCCGCGCGACGACGCGACGACAGGAAAAACATCACCGCGACCGAGGCGAGCATCACCTCCTGCAGCGTCTCCGTCAGCGAGGTTTCATGCATGGCGTCGTTCATCCAGTTAACGTCGATATAGATAGCCGACATCATGGCGACGAGGAACAGTGTTGCAAATAAAAAAGCCGCGCATTCACGGCCGAGGATTAAAAATTGTTCGCGCATATTATTACCACTATTATGATTAGCGCGCTTATTATATGGCGTAACTTACCCGCCCTTTCTCATTTTATGCCCCGTGTTAAAAACTGGCGCTCACGCCGAGGCTGTAAATAAACTGCTCGCCGTTATTGAGCGCGTCGTTTTGCGAAAAGGCCGCGAACGCCGCAACATACTGATTCAAGGGTATATGCGCCCCGACGCTGAGATCGACCCAGCCTGATTCGCGCACTGCCGCGTCATCCAGCGGCCGGTCGCGCGACTCGCCGGTCAGGCTATCGCCCGGCAGATAGCTGTAGCTAAGCTGCGCGTAGGGCGCGATCCAGCCCAGCCGTGAGTCGACGCGCCAGCCCAGCGTCGCGACGCCGTCGCGGCTGAAGTCGCACTGCGCGCACTCAGGCGGCGCCAGCGCTGGAGCGTACTGCGCCACCGGCCCGGTGGTCAGCGGCCCGCCCAGCGGCATCGCCCAGCCGGCGCTGTAGCGCGAGCCGGTCGGCACCGGCTCGACGCGCAGCGTAAGCGCCGTCGGCGAGTTCAGCGCCGCGTCCAGCAGGCTAACCTGCGCGTCGTCGCCGAACACCAGGCGATTTCGGGAAATTTTTTCCGCAAGGATGGTGTCGTAATCGGGACGATCGCGCGCGCCGTCATCCACTGATGACAGCGTCGTACCGCTCCAGGCGAACAGGGGCGCTGCAAAGCAAAAAAGCAACGCACTACGCAGCGCCAGCGTGGTAAGGCGCTGGCGGGCACACTGACTTTTCTGCGACATGAAAACTCCCGACAAGGCTGAAGAGAGTAAAGCGGCGTAAGGAACAGGCTGTTTTATCACGCCTGCTGTTTAACTATTAACCGACTATACGTAAGATCAAGCCTCGCCAACATTTTTTCTTTATAAGGATATAGAACATGCAACGATGCGGCTGGGTTACCCAGGATGCGCTTTATATGGCCTATCACGATCGCGAGTGGGGGATTGCGCAAACCCACAACCAGGCGCTGTTTGAGATGCTCTGCCTGGAAGGCCAGCAGGCGGGACTCTCCTGGATTACCGTGCTGAAAAAGCGCGAAAACTATCGTCGCGCCTTTCACGGATTCGATCCCCAGAAGGTCGGTTTAATGGATGACGAGGACCTGGCGCGTCTGATGCAGGATAGCGGCCTGATACGCCATCGCGGCAAACTGGCCGCCATTATCGGCAACGCGCGCGCTTATCTGGCAATGGAGGCGAAAGGCGAGGATTTTGCGCGCTTCGTGTGGAGTTTTGTTGATAACCAGCCGCTTGTACACCACTTTGCTCATTATAAAGAGGCACCAACCACCTCGGAACAGGCAATAGCGCTGTCGAAGGCTTTAAAGCAGCGTGGTTTTAAATTCGTCGGACCGACAATTTGCTACTCCTTTATGCAGGCCTGTGGCCTGATCTGCGATCATCAGACCGACTGTTTTTGTCATCCTGACAACCTTTTAGGCGCAACGCCGACAAAATAAGAGTTTCCCTCACCCTTTCTCCTGTTTAAAGCGGCATAATTCCGCCGCTTTAAGACGTTACGTCTTGTTTGATTGAGGGAATGAGCATGTATAAAAAAACATTTACGCTTTGCCTGTTACTGAGCGGCAGCCTTGCGCTGTCTGGTTGCACCGTTAACCCCTATACCAACGAATCACAGGCCGGCAAATCCGGCATCGGCGCCGGTCTTGGCGCGCTGATGGGCGCCGGCGTCGGCGTTCTCTCCTCCTCGAAGAAAGATCGCGGCAAAGGTGCGCTGATCGGCGCGGCCTCCGGCGCGGCGCTGGGCGGCGGCATCGGCTACTACATGGACGTGCAGGAAGCGAAACTGCGCGAAAAAATGCGCGGCACCGGCGTCAGCGTGACGCGTCAGGGCGACAATATCGTGCTGAATATGCCCAATAACGTCACCTTCGACTCCAGCAGCAGCAGCCTGAAAGCCGCGGGTGCCAATACCCTGACCGGCGTCGCCATGGTGCTGAAAGAGTATCCAAAAACTGCGGTAAACGTGGTGGGCTACACCGACAGCACCGGCTCGCGCGCGCTGAATATGCGTCTGTCGCAGCAGCGTGCGGAGAGCGTCGCCAGCGCGCTGATCACCCAGGGTGTCGCGGCAGATCGCCTGCGCACCCAGGGTCTGGGCCCAGATAACCCGGTCGCCACCAACAGCACGGAAGCGGGCAAGGCGCAGAATCGCCGCGTAGAGATTACCCTCAGCCCGATAAACTGATCGGAAACGCCCTGAAAGGGGCGTTTTTTGACATTTTTACGCGCCTGTTTCGACAAATTTTCCCTACACGGAACGCAATCTGTAGAGCCAAAACAGGCTTTATGTTAGCGTGAAAAAAACGTGTTCAGCGAGTCGTCCAGCATGTCACTTAAGGCCATTGCCAGCGTATTAGGGTTGTCCGTCACCACGGTTAGCCGGGCGTTAAACGGCTATGAAGACGTGGCGGAAGAGACGCGCAAGCGCGTCGAAGAAGAGGCGCAGCGCCGCGGCTATCGTCCCAACGCCGCTGCCCGCCGTCTGAAAACCGGTCGCGCCAATGCGGTCGGCCTGGTGTTTCCCGTTACCACTTCGCCTGTCAGCGACTGCCGCTTTAGCGAGATGCTGCTGACGCTCGATCAGCGCCTTGCGCAGCAGGAGATCGACCTGCTGCTGCTGGCCGACAAGCCGCACGACGGGCCGCGCACCCTGACGCGGCTGCTGCGCAGCCGGGTGCTGGACGCGCTGATCGTGACGCATACCGCGCCGCAGGACGCGCGCCTGCTGAGCCTGCAGCAAAAAAATTTCCGCTTTATCACCCTCGGCCGCAGCGACCTGCCGCAGCCCTACGCCTGGCTCGACGTCGACCATTACCACGGCTCGCGCCTGGCGGTGGAAGCCTGCCTGCAGCAGGGAGTGACGCGCATCGCCTGGCTCGGCAGCGATGAAGAGACCACCTTTGTGCGCGATCGCCGCCAGGGTTTTCTCGACGCCATGGGCGCCGTCGTGCCAGCTCATCTCGTCGCCGTGCCGCCGTCGCGCCGCGCCGGCTATCAGCAGAGCGCGCTCTGGCTGGCGCAGGATCCTTCGCTGCAGGCGATTATCACCGACAGCAGCGCGCTGGCGGAAGGTGCGGCGCTGGCGGCGCAGCAGGCGAAGCGTCTTACCGGTCCGCAGGCGCTGCGCCTCTATGCCTGGGAGGGCCTGCCGCGCGAGGCGATCGTCGAGGCGCCGGTGATCGCCATTCGTCAGGCTTCGGAGCGTGAAACCGGCGATCAGCTCGCTGACCTGCTGGTGCAGATGCTTAACGGCGCGCCGCCAGAGCAGCTGCAGCTGCTGCGTCAGCCCTGGCTGGATAGCGCGCCGCACTGAGGCACACCTTTTTTGCGACGCGCGTCGGCTGTGCTAGTCTCTGCCTGTTTCTCTTTCTACAGGACCCGACATGAAGAACAGACCGCCTCGCGCCACCATTAGCGATGTCGCTCGCAGCGCGCGAACCGGTAAAACCAGCGTGTCTCGCTATCTCAACGGCGAGCAGCATCTTCTTTCCGCCGATCTGAAAGCCCGTATCGAACAGGCGATCGCTGAGCTGGACTATCGTCCCAGCCAGATGGCGCGCGGACTGAAGCGCGGCCGCACACGCCTGATCGGGTTAATTATCGCCGACATCACCAACCCCTATTCGGTAGATGTGATGTGCGGTATCGAAGCCGCCTGTCGCGAGCGCGGCTTCACGCTGCTGATGTGCAACACCAACAATGAGGTGGACCTGGAGCAGCACTATCTTCAGCTGCTGAGCAGCTATCAGGTTGAGGGCGTGGTGGTCAACGCCGTCGGCATGCGCGAAGAGGCGCTGAACCGCCTGCAGCAGTCGCTGCTGCCGATGGTGCTGATCGACCGCAAAATACCCGATTTCGCCTGCGACGTGGTCGGGTTGAACAACGCGGAAGCTGCGACGATCGCCACGCAGCATCTGCTGGATAACCGCTATCAGGCGCTGCTGTTCTTAAGCGAGCCGCTGGGCAGCGTCAACACGCGCCGCGAGCGCCTGCAGGCGTTTCGCCAACGGCTTGCCGACAGACCGGATGTTATCCATGAGAATGCCGAGGTGCCGCTGCATCAGCCTGCGGCGCTGGATAAGCTGCTGCTCGACTACGCGCGACGCCACAAGGGCAAGCGCGCGGCGGTGATGGTGGCGAACGGCGCGATGACGCTGCAGGTGGCGCGCGCCATGCAGCGCGTCGGGCTGCGCTGGGGCGAAAATATCGGCCTGCTCGGCTTCGACGAGCTGGAATGGGCCGCGCTGGCCGGCGTCGGCATCACCACGCTGCGCCAGCCGACCTGGCAAATTGGCTACGCGGCGCTGGAGCGGCTGATCGCCCGTATCGAAGGCAGCGCCGGGCCGCTCGGCGAACAGGTTTTCTCCGGCGAGCTGGTGGTGCGCGGCTCCAGCCAGCCTCTGCCCTGATCCTCTCTCTTCCCCCTTCTCTCGTGCTCGCTTCGTGAGCACGATCATAGTTTCAGCCTCTGCCTCTTTGCTTTGGAACCGGTTCCAATTAACGTTTTCCCTGTGAATTTTGCTTAATGCGCCTTTCAGGAGGGACGATGAACGCTGAAATTATCGTGGTGACCGCCGCTTACGGACAGCACCAGGTCGCCGCGCTGGGCGGCCAGCAGGCGCTGCTGCCGCTGATCCAGCAGGCCGGCGCCGACGGCGTCGAAATCCGCCGCGAGCTGTTCGACGCGGCGACGCTCGCCGACCTGCCCGCGCTGGCGCAGGCGATTGAACAGCATCAGCTGCGCGCCAGCTACTCGGTGCCCGACACGCTGTTTTGTGACGACGGCGCGTTAAATCCGCAGCTGGAGAACTACCTTAAAGAGGCTCAACAGTTGAATGCGCAGCGCCTCAAGCTGGCGCTGGGCGGATTCAGCGGCGAGCTGCACGACGCGGATCTGCGCGCGCTCAGCGAACGCTACCCGGTTGAGCTGGCGGTGGAAAACGATCAAACCGCCAACGGCAAGCTCGCCCCTTCGCTGCAGTTTTTCCAGGCGGCGGAGCAGGCGAACCTGCCGGTGGTGATGACCTTCGATATGGGCAACTGGCTCTGGACGCAGGAGAACGCGCAGACGGCGGCGACGCAGCTTGGCCGCTTCGTGCGTTATATTCACGTCAAGGCCGCCGAGCCGCATGGCGACAGCTATCGCGCGGTGGCGCTGGACGAGGCGAAAGCGGACTGGCGCCAGCTGCTGCGCCAGCTGCCGGACGACGCGCCGCGCGGCATTGAATTCCCGCTGGAAGGCGAGGATTTGCTGGCGGTCACCCGCCACTACGTGTCGCTGCTGCGCACTCTGTAAGGAGAGAAGATGACTACTCTGGCTAACGGCACGCTCGACGTCGTCACCATCGGCGAGGCGATGGCGATGTTTGTGGCGCGGGAAACCGGCGATCTCGCCGCCGCGGAAACCTTTATCAAGCGCGCGGCGGGCGCGGAGCTTAACGTCGCCATCGGGCTGGCGCGCCTTGGTCTGAACGTCGGCTGGGTCAGCCGCGTCGGCGACGACAGCTTCGGCCGCTTTATTTGTCAGGTGCTGGAGAGCGAAGGCGTCGATCATCGTCAGGTGACGCAAGATGCGCGCTATCCCACCGGCTTTCAGCTGAAATCCAAAGTCGACGACGGCTCCGATCCGCTGGTGGAGTATTTCCGTAAAGGCTCCGCCGCCAGCCATCTTTCCGTCGACGATTTCAACAGCGACTACTTCGGCGCCGCGCGCCATCTGCACCTGAGCGGCGTCGCGGCCGCGCTCTCCGACAGTTCGCTGGCGTTGCTGAAGCACAGCGCGCAGGAGATGCGCGCGCGCGGCAAAACTATCTCTTTCGATCCCAATTTGCGGCCGGTGCTGTGGCGCAGCGAAGAGGAGATGCGCCAGCAGCTTAACCATCTGGCGGGCTACGCCGACTGGGTGCTGCCGGGCGAAAAAGAGGGCTATATCCTGACCGGCTATCGCCAGCCGGAAGCGATCGCCGATTTCTACCTCGATAAAGGGGTGAAAGCGGTGGTGATCAAAACCGGCTGCGACGGCGCCTGGTATAAAACCGCGCAGGGCGAACAGGGTCAGGTCGAGGCGATCCGCGTCGAGAACGTGGTGGACACGGTCGGCGCGGGCGACGGCTTTGCCGTCGGCGTGATCAGCGCGCTGCTGGAAGGTAAAACGCTGCCGCAGGCGATTAAGCGCGGCAACAGAATCGGTTCGCTGGCGATCCAGGTGATCGGCGACAGCGAAGGGCTGCCGACACGCAGCGAGTTAGGCGATTTCTAGCCTGCATCCGCACTATCAGAGGAGAACCGCATGAAAACGCAGACAATCGCGCCGAAACGCTGGTGGTATATCATGCCCATCGTGTTTATCACCTACAGCCTGGCCTATCTGGATCGCGCAAACTTTAGCTTCGCCTCTGCCGCGGGCATCAATGACGACCTCGGCATCACCAAAGGCATGTCCTCGCTGCTGGGCGCGCTCTTTTTTCTCGGCTACTTCTTTTTCCAGATCCCCGGCGCGGTCTACGCCGAACGCCGCAGCGTAAAAAAACTGATTTTCTGGTGCCTGGTGC
Source organism: Pantoea sp. Z09 (assembly GCF_022394795.1). Taxonomy (NCBI): domain Bacteria; kingdom Pseudomonadati; phylum Pseudomonadota; class Gammaproteobacteria; order Enterobacterales; family Erwiniaceae; genus Pantoea; species Pantoea sp. Z09. Next base: position 22,715 of record NZ_CP092373.1, on the reverse strand, counting down.
TGTGGGGCGTCTGCGCCTCGCTCACCGGCGTGGTGAGCAATATCCCGATGCTGGCGGCGATCCGCTTCGCCCTTGGCGTGGTGGAAGCGGCGGTGATGCCGGCGATGCTGATCTACATCAGCAACTGGTTCACCAAATCGGAGCGCTCGCGCGCCAATACCTTTTTAATCCTCGGCAACCCGGTGACGGTGCTGTGGATGTCGGTGGTGTCGGGCTATCTGATCGACGCCTTCGGCTGGCGCGAAATGTTTATCTTCGAGGGCATCCCGGCGGTGATCTGGGCCGTCGCCTGGTGGTTTATGGTGCAGGATAAGCCGGAGCAGTCGCGCTGGATGAGCACCGAAGAGAAAGCCGCGCTGGCCGCGCAGCTGAAAAAAGAGCAGGAGAACATCAAGGCGGTGCGCAACTACAGCGAAGCGTTCCGCAACCGCAACGTGATCCTGCTCTGCATGCAATATTTCGCCTGGAGCATCGGCGTGTACGGTTTTGTGCTGTGGCTGCCGTCGATTCTGCGCAACGGCACGCAGATGGGCATGGTAGAAGCGGGCTGGCTGTCGGCGGTGCCTTATCTGGCGGCAACCATCGCGATGATCGTCGTCTCCTGGGCGTCGGATAAAATGCAGAACCGTAAGCTCTTCGTCTGGCCGCTGCTGCTGATTGGCGCGCTGGCGTTCCTCGGCTCCTATCTGGTGGGTTCCGACAACTTCTGGCTCTCCTATGCGCTGCTGGTGATCGCAGGCGGCGCGATGTATGCGCCCTATGGTCCCTTCTTTGCCATCATCCCGGAGATGCTGCCACGCAACGTTTCCGGCGGCGCGATGGCGCTGATCAACAGCATGGGCGCGCTGGGTTCGTTCGTCGGTTCCTGGATTGTCGGCTATCTTAATGGAGCGACGGGCAGTCCGTCGGCCTCCTATATCTTTATGGGCGCCGCGCTGCTGGTTTCGGTATGGCTGACGTTGATCGTCAAGCCGGCCGAAAACAAAACGCCGCCGCTGCACGGCGCGAAACACGCCTGAAAGCGTAAGCGCTGACCCTCTTCTTCTCCGGGCGACCTGTGTGTCGCCCGTCACACGTTTTACAGGGAGCGAACGATGAAACCATCCGTGATTCTGTATAAAAACCTGCCGGACGATCTGCGCGCCCGGCTCGACGCCCACTTCAGCGTAACCGAGATCAAAGACCTGTCGCCGGAAAGCCAGCAGCAGCACGCTGACGCGCTGGCGCAGGCCGAGGGGCTGATCGGCTCCGGCGGCAAGGTCGACGGCGAGCTGCTGGCGAAGATGCCCAAGCTGCGCGCCTGCTCCACCGTGTCGGTGGGTTACGACAATTTCGACGTCGAGGCGCTCAATCAGCGTCATGTGCTGCTGATGCATACCCCGACGGTGCTGACCGAAACGGTGGCGGATACTATGATGGCGCTGGTGCTGAGCAGCGCGCGCCGCGTGACCGAGCTGGACGCCTGGGTGAAAGCGGGCCAGTGGAACAAGAGCATCGGGCCGGACAAGTTCGGCATCGACGTGCATCACAAAACGCTGGGCATTCTCGGCATGGGCCGCATCGGCATGGCGCTGGCGCAGCGCGCCCATCTGGGCTTCGGTATGAAGGTGCTCTATAACGCGCGTCGCGAGCATGAAGAGGCGCAGTCGCGCTTCGGCGCGCAGCGCTGCGATCTGGAGACGCTGCTGAAAGAGAGCGATTTCGTCTGCATCAGCCTGCCGCTGACCGAGCAGACGCACCATATGATCGGCGCGGCGCAGCTGAAGCTGATGAAGCCGAGCGCCATTCTGATCAACGCCGGGCGCGGTCCGGTGGTGGACGAAGAGGCACTGATCGCCGCGCTGAAAGCGGGCACCCTTCACGCGGCGGGCCTCGACGTGTTCGAACAGGAGCCGCTGACCGCGTCGCCGCTTTTCTCGCTGCCGAACGTGGTGGCGCTGCCGCATATCGGTTCCGCTACTCATGAGACGCGCTACGGCATGGCGCAGGATGCGGTAGAGAATCTGATCGCCGCGCTAGAGGGTAAGGTGGAAAAGAACTGCGTTAACCCCGACATTCTCAAGTAATCCGCCCTTCCCATTGCGCCCGCCGCTGGCGGGCGTTATCGTTGATCCCCCATTCGTCACACGTTTTTAACTTTTATATGTCTTTTTCTCAGTTCGGCGACAAGTTTACCCAGCACACCGGCATCTCACGTCTGATGGAAGATATGGGCGCAGGCCTGCGCACGCCCGGCACCATTATGCTCGGCGGCGGCAATCCGGCGCAGATCCCGGCGATGAATGATTATTTTCAGCAGCTGCTGCAGCAGATGCATGACGAAGGCAAGCTGAGCGAAGCGCTCTGCAACTATGACGGTCCGCGCGGTAAAGCGACGCTGCTCAACGCGCTGGCGACGCTGCTCAGCAGCGAACTGGGCTGGCCGGTGACGGCAAACAACATCGCCCTGACCAACGGCAGCCAGAGCGCCTTTTTCTACCTGTTTAATCTGTTCGCCGGCCGCCGCACCGACGGCAGCAAAAAGCGCGTGCTCTTTCCGCTGGCGCCGGAATATTTGGGCTACGCCGACGCCGGACTGGACGAAGGGCTGTTCGTTTCAGCGAAGCCCAACATTGAGCTGCTGCCGGAAGGCCAGTTTAAATATCACGTCGATTTCGATCACCTGCCGATGCATGACGATATCGGCCTGATCTGCGTTTCGCGCCCCACCAACCCGACCGGCAACGTGGTGACCGACGACGAGCTGATGCAGCTCGACGCGCTGGCGCAGCAGCATGACGTGCCGCTGCTGATCGACAACGCCTACGGCGTGCCCTTTCCCGGCATTATCTTCAGCGACGCGCGCCCGCTGTGGAACCCGAATATTATTCTCTGCATGAGCCTGTCAAAGCTCGGCCTGCCCGGCGCGCGCTGCGGCATTATCGTCGCCGACGAGAAGACCATCGGCGCCATCAGTAATATGAACGGCATTATCAGCCTGGCGCCTGGCAGCATCGGTCCCGCCATCGCCGCCGAAATGATCCAGCGCGGCGACCTGCTGCGGCTGTCGGAAGAGGTGATCAAGCCGTTCTATCAGGCGAAAGTCACTGAGACGATTGCGATTCTTCGCCGCTATCTGCCGGAAGATCGCTGCCTGATCCACAAGCCGGAAGGGGCGATTTTTCTCTGGCTGTGGTTCCGCGATCTGCCGATCAGCACCGAAGCGCTCTATCAGCGCCTGAAGGCGCGCGGCGTATTGATGGTGCCAGGCCACTTTTTCTTCCCCGGTCTGGAGCAGGCGTGGCCGCACACCCATCAGTGCATGCGCATGAACTATGTGCCGGACGCCGAGAATATCGAGCGCGCGGTGCAGATTCTGGCGCAAGAGGTGGAAAAGGCGTTTGCCGAGCAGCTGTAAGCCGGTGGCCTGAATGCGCGCCGGCCTGGCCGGCTCGCCTGCGCAATCTGCCGCTTGAAATTGTCGGCATATAATGACAAATTGGCTATAAATATTGCTTTGTCATTATATAATAACAAACGAGGCGCTATGCTTATCGGTATGCAGGCTATCGGCCTGAAATGTCTGGAAAGGCGCAAGGCCCGTTCATGGACGCAGCAGGCGGCTGCTGAACGCGCTGGCGTACACCGCAGCGTAATCTCCGCGATTGAAAACGGCGTTTATACCGGTTCTCTGAAAGCATTGACGCTCTATCTGACCGCGCTCGATTTGATGTTAACCGTTCAGTCGTTAACCATGCCGCAGTTAGACGAGCTAAACGGGCTATTTGATGATGACTGATTTACAGGCGCTCTCGCGTCCTCTTCGCCAAGAGCAAAAGCTTTCCAGACAGAGATGGCCTGATTAAATTTGGCCGACAGCTTAAAATCGTTAAGCCTGGCGCCATTATTGACGAGTTCGCGGACATCATTAATGCACGCCTCGCCGATCAAACGCTGTTTGGCGACTATCCTGAGCTGCGCAACGCCATCAGCGCGTCGCTCACCCATAGCGCCGCCACCAGCAACATATTTACGAAAACCAACGTTAAGCGCGCCAAAAAACGTAAGACCGATCGCTTGCTTTAGCGCTCACTCCTCCAGCAGCGACTCCCGACACCACTGCGCCAGCTGGCGGATCGCCTGCTCGACCTCCTCGTTCCAGCCAAAGCCCGCATTAAGCCGAAAACAGCGATCGTAGCGATCGTCGGTGGCAAAGATATGGCCCGGCGCGATGCCGATGCCGGCGTTGCGCGCCTTGAGAAACAGCGCGCGCACGTTGAGCGCCCGCGGCGGCATCTCTACCCACAGCACATAGCCCCCTTCCGGGTCCGAAACGCGCGTGCCCGCCGGGAATTCATGCAGCAGCGACTGCCGCATCTGCCTGATCTGGCTCGCCAGCTCGCGCCGCAGCTTGCGCAGATGGGCGTCATAGCCGCCGCTGCGCAGCAGCTCGGCGATCGCCGCCTGCGACAGCGTCGAGGTGCCCATGGTCGAGGTGTATTTCAGCGAGGCGATTTTGCGCATGTAGTTGACGCTGTGCACCCAGCCGATGCGGATGCCGGGCGCAACGGTTTTTGAAAAGCCGCTGCACAGAATCGCGTTGGGACTGAAGGCGCGCATCGGAAAGGGGCGCCGCTCGCCGAAGGCGGTATCGCCGAAAATGTCATCTTCAACGATCACCACATCATTCTCATCGGCCTGGCGAGCGATATAGGCCTTCTGCTCGTTAGGAATCGATTTGCCGAGCGGATTGTTGACGTTGCTGATGGTGAGAAACGCCTGCACCGCTTTGCGGCGAAACAGCGCGGTCAGCTTTTCCACGTCAACGTAGCCTTCCGGCCCGGCCTCGACCTCAATCACGCGCAGGTTCAGGTTGTGCAGCATCTGCAGCAGCACAAAATAGCAGGGCGACTCTACCGCCACCACGTCGCCCGGCTGCAGCGTGGCGCGCAGCGACAGCGACACCGCCTCGATGCAGCCATTGGTGATCAGGATATCGTCGGCGCTGATGTTGCAGCCGTACTCCACCGCGCGGCGCGCGATCTCATGCTTGAGCGGCAGATAGCCGGTGCCTTTCACGGTGTTGCCCAGCAGCGCCGGCTTGCTGTATCCCATCTGGCGCATCAGCAGTCCGATCTTTTTCACCGGATAGAGCGCGCTGTCGCCGTTCGCCAGGTCGAGACGCACGCGGCACTCCGATCCGAGGATCGCCAGATGCATTTCGGTCTGTTCATCCAGCGGCGCCACCAGCCGCGGCTGCGCCATCGTCGGCGCCTCTTTCTCCGTCAGGCGCGCCGCCACAAAGAAACCCGACTTCGGTTTCGCCACCGCAAAGCGCTCATCCTCCAGCGTGCGTAACGTTTTCAGCGCGGTCGTCAGGCTAACGCTGTACTGCGTCGCCAGCGTGCGCACCGAGGGCAACCGGCTGTCGGGCAGCAGCGAACCGCTGCGGATAGCCTGCTTAATCTGCTCGGCTATCTGGCGGTAACGGCTGCTCTGACTCTCCTGTTCGTCCGTTTCACCCGGCATCTGTTCCACCCCATATCGTACTGATCTGTGCGTATTCAAGAGAGTACATTCAAAGTACTTTAAGCTGCATCTCTTAATTATTGTTCATCCCGACGCGCGGGCTAACGCACCCGCTGAGACATTCATTGCTGCACCGCTTCATGGCCTGTTTTTCAGGGAATCCGCAGGTTCCACTGCATTTAAACGAATTTAACCGCCAAAGGAAAACGTGAAAAATGAATAATCTTTCCACCATGATGAGAGAAATTGAAGGCTACCTGACGCCGGCAATCATCGATTCCGCTAAACGATGCTCTCATCGTCTGCTTGCCGCGCTGCCCGACGGGGAACGCCTGTCGCGCAACCGCATTCTGCTCGCCTACGGCGGCGGCAAAGACAGCAGCTATATGGTGGCGTACGTGCGTTACATTCAGGGGGTGATCTGGCAGCAGCGCGGCGACACCTTTCGCCTGCGCGTCAGCACCAACCGCCACGCCGCCATGAATGACAGCGTGATGGAGAATATCGACCGCGTTTATCGCGCGCTGGGGATGCACCACGACGCCCTGGTGGAGTGTCTGATCGTCGACGGTCAGCAGATCCGCCCTTTCGAACGTCATCTTCCCCTGCCCGCATCGGTGCGCCAGCAAAATCGCGACGACGTGCTGATGAATGGTCACCGCTTCCGCGCCGACGCGCGCTCCACCTTCTGCAACGCCTGCAATCTCAGCATGGTGAACTCGTTCGGCCTCGCCGCCCACTATGACGGCGGCGTAGATCTTATCGTGACCGGCGACTCGCCGCAGGAGCAGACCGCCTATGTCGCCTGGGCGCGCCACCTTTCCCGCCTGTTCGACGCGCCGACCGCGAAGAAAGATCAGGGCTTTCGCGGCTTTTTGCAGACGCTTGACGGCGTGGCCGAACGCTATTCAGCCGCTATCCACGGCGCAGAGGGCGTGACGCCCGCGCGCCGCATCATGCATCAGCTGACGCGCGATCCGCTGTTCTTCAATATCTATCAGGACACCGCATACGAAGCCGGCGCGCACTGGGCGCTGCTCAACGACTTTATGCGCTTCCGTTTTGACGCGCTGATGTTCAGCTTTTCCGAATCGGACTGCGGCAACCCGACGCTGATGGCGCATATTCGCGGCCTGCGTGCGGAAACGCTGCTGCAGCGCAGCTACGCCGAAGGCATTCGCGAATATGTGCGCTTCGCGCTGGGGCTAATGGCGCAGAAAGACTTTCCGCCGCCGCTGATCGCCGAGATGGCGGCGCGCTATCAGGACGACGCCGCGATTGAGCAGCAGCGCCAGCGCGCGGCGCGCTTCGCCGAAGAGACCTTCGGCCTCGACGAGAACCAGCTGATCTGCATGATCTACTCCCCCTTTATCGCCCAGGGCAGCCAGCTGCACAGCTGGCTAACGCAGCAGCGCATCGCGCTGGAGGAATCAGCGATCCGCCAGCTGCTGGACGGCGAGCGTGACGACGCGGCGCTGGCGCAGCAGCTTAGCCAGCTTTCCGGGCTGGATCTTGCCCAGCTGCGTCACTGCTGGCGCAGCAGCCAGGTGAGTTCCCTGCTGGAGGGCAAAAGCGCCGATCCGCTGTCGCGCGTGCTGCGCTTCGATCCGCACAAGGCGGTGATTCAGGTTAATAACGGCGTCCTGCAGGATACCGTCACCGAAGTGATCTCCGGGCGCTGATCCCGGTAAGGCGGAGCGATGAGAAAGATTTTCCTGCAAATAGGCGCCACGCGCGACGGCCAGAACCCCTACTGCGAGGTGGCGAAGCGCGACGGCTATTTTACCGTGCTGGCGGAGATGAGCGATTTTGTCGACTACCAGTCGCTGAGTTTGACGCTGCCGTTTGATCTGATTATTCGCCTCGACCGGCCGGAAAATCCCTGGGAGGTGCTGCAGGCGTACCTACACGCCGGCCTGCTGGAACACCCGCGCGTGGTGCTGGCCGGTTTTGAAGCCTACAACGCCAGCGCCGGTCGGGTGCGCGAAATCCTGGCGGGGCCAGATGCGCCGCGCACCTTTATTCCGCTGGATAAGTATGCCCAGCGGATGGCGCTGAAAAAGGCCTGGCCGCGCTTTCCGCAGCCGGAGTTTCGCTTCTTCGCCTCGCCGCTCAGCATTCTCGACGCGCGCGAGGCGCTGCTCTATCCCTGCGTGATTAAGCCGGTGGACGGCGGCGGCGGGCTCGGCATCTGGCTGGTTGAGTCGCCGGCGCAGCTTGGCGTCGTGGTGCGCAGGCTGGACGAGACCATGAACTATGGTGGCCGCGGCTTTAGCGGCTTTATCGTCGAAAGCTGGCTGAAGGGCGACGAGTATTCGCTGCAGGGCGTGGTGCACGACGGCCGCCCTTACGCCCTGACCTGCTGCCAGAAGGTGATCGAGCAGCAGCGTGACGCGCAGGGCGGCGTCAGCTTTTACGAATCGGGCCATGTCGCCGCGGCCGCCAGGGCGCTGCCGCCCGCATTCGCCAGCCTGATGACATTCTGCTGCGAAACCTTCGGCTACCGGCTCGGCGCCTTTCATATTGATTTCATCGTGGTGGATGGCGTGCCGCATTTTCTGGAAATGGGCTTTCGTCTTTCCGGCATGGGCGTGGTGAATCTGGTGCAGGAGGCGACCGGCATTAACTGGGCGGAGGTCGCCTTTTTGCTGGAGGCGGGCGGCGCGATGCCCGCGCTGCGCTTCTCCGCGCCGCCGCGCGCCGTCGGCCAGCTGCGTCTGCGCCAGCCCGCGCAGCTGCGTCAGGCGGAGAACTGGATCGCCGAGCATCATCAGGGCGCGCTGCTGCCGCCGCTGGCGCTGCCCGGCCTGCAGGTTTCGCGCCGCTCGTCGCTCTATGCGGATTTGACGCGCCATGCCGGCATCCTCGGCGTGTTGCGCCTCACGGCGGCCGGCCGCGACGATATTCTGGCGGTGTTCAACAGCATGGTGCGTAACGCCGCCGCTGTTTCAGGAGGAAATTTATTATGTGCAGAATGATTCTGGCGCAGGGCGATTTTGACGCGGCGCAGGTGCTGGACGCGGCGCGCGCCATGAGCTGCGGAGAAACCGCCTGCCACGACGGCCCGATTAAAGAACATCCCAACGGCTGGGGCTGTTTATGGCTGGAGGATGGCGAAATTAAAACGCTGCGCGGCAGCGGCCGCTTCGCCGACGCGCTGCCCACTATCGATGTCGATCGCATTAAGGGGCGCTTTCTGGCGGTGCACGTGCGCCACGCCACGCTGAGCAAAAATCAGGGGCTGGAATTTTCCCATCCGCTGCTGCGCGACAGCGCAGGCACGCGCTGGTACATGATGCACAACGGCTTTATGCCCACGGTCTACGCGCGTCTCGGCATGGCGGCCTCCCGCTTCGATTCGGCGGAGTATCTGGAATATCTGGTGGATCGTATTACGCCCGCCGACTTCACGCGCGACTATCTGCGCGACAGGCTGGCGCAGGTAGAGCCGGGCGGCAGCGCAGGCAACGCGATTTTCGTCACCCGGGATCGCGCCTGGGCCTGGCAGTGGCATCCGCAGGACACCCCTTATCCGCACTATTTTACGCTGCACGCTTTGCAGCAGGACCGCTGCACCTTTATCTCGTCTGAACCTGTTCCAACCCTGGGCGACGCCGCCAGCTGGCGGCGTATGGCTAACCATGAACTACGGGAAATTCCTTTGGGGGAGTAACTATCATGGCCATTTTTAATCAGATACGCGTGATCAATCCCAGCATGTTTGTCGAGACGACCTGACTGGACGATATCGTCACGGCGCGCGTGCCGCTGCTGGTGCTACGCAACTTCCTCACCGACGAGGATCGTCAGGAGGTGGTGGCGGATTTACAGCGCTGCCGCGAGAAAATCCGCGTGTCGCACTATCCCAACGGCGCGCTGACCACGCTGGGCCCTTACCTGGCGAAACACACGGCGGCGCCGGAAAACTATTTCACCGAATGGCGCGATATCGAACCGGCGCTGCCGCCGTCGCTCGCCGCGCTGCGTCTGCAGATCTACGAGTGGGTGCGCCATGCCCTCAAGCTGGAGAGCCTGCAAACCGCCTGTGAGCCGGCGCTGGGCAGCTACGCCGGATCGATAGTGCGCTTTCACGCTGATGGCGTCGCCAATCCGCTGCATAACGACAATATCGTGCGCGACGCCGCCGGCAGCGGCCTGGCGGTGACGCAGATCCTGCATCAGCTGAGCTGCGTGGTCTGTCTGCAAGAGTGCAACGCGGGCGGCGGGCTGCGCATCTTCAATAAAAAGTGGCAGCCAGAGGACGAAGCGTTCAAAACGCCGGGCGAGCTGGGCTATCAGAGCGGCGTGACGGCGCAGAGCGAAACCTGCGAATTCACGCCGCGCAGCGGCGATATCTACTTGTTTAATCCCGCTTTTTATCACGAGATCGACCGGGTTGAAGGTGATACCCGCATTACCATGGGCTTCTTTTTCGGCCTGACCGACAAAAAAATGAAACGCGCAATCGCGTGGAGCTGACGCCTGAGGCGCAGCCTGGCAAGACGAGGAGAACAGGATGACGACGTTTGCAAACATTACCGCGCTGCTGGATCGGCAGCAGGCGGATTATCGCGTGGTCGAGCATGAGGCCATCGGCCAGACCGACGCCATCAGCGCGCTGCGCGGCAATGCGCTGAGCCAGGCGGCGAAGGCGATGGTGCTGGAAGTGGCGATGCCGGACGGCGGCGGCTCGCGCTTTCTGCTGGCGATCGTGCCGGGCGACTGCAAAATCAACTTCAAAAGCGCGGCGCGCGCCATCGGCGGCAAGAAGTCGAGCTTCGCCGCGCCTGAGATGGCGCAGTCGCTGACGCAGTGCGTGATGGGCGCGGTGCCGCCGTTTAGTTTTGATGACCGGCTGGCGCTGCGCGTCGATGCGCGACTGCGCGACGTCGGCACGCTGTGGTTCAACGCCGGCGCGCTGGAAAAATCGATCGCCCTGAACGCCGACGACTACCGCCGTATTATCGGCGACGCCAGCTATGCCGATATCGCCACGCCGATGACGGTCAGCGCCTGACGGCAGAGGAAAGCGTATGTCAGTTAAAGATATGTTGCTGGCGCTCTGCGTCGTGGTCGCCTGGGGGGTCAATTTCGTGGTAATCAAGCTGGGCTTGCAGGGCATGCCGCCCTTTTTGCTGGCGGGCCTGCGTTTTTCCCTGGTGGCGTTTCCGGCGATCTTTTTCGTACGCCGTCCCGCTATTCCGCTGCGCTGGCTGGTGGTGTACGGCATGACCATCAGCTTTGGCCAGTTCGCCTTTCTGTTCCTGGCCATCAAGCTCGGTATGCCGGCCGGGCTGGCGTCGCTGGTGCTGCAGGCGCAGGCCTTTTTCACCCTGCTGCTCGGCGCGCTGCTGCTGGCGGAAAAACTGCGCTGGAACCATATTGCCGGCGTGCTGATCGCCACGCTCGGGATGTTTATGCTGGCGACGGCGGGCATGGAGGGGCAGTCGGCGGCGGGCATTACCCTGACCACCATGATGCTGACGCTGGCAGCGGCGCTGTCGTGGGGGCTGGGCAATATCACCAACAAGATCATTCTGCGCAACCGCAAGGTGCCGGTGATGTCGCTGGTGGTGTGGAGCGCGCTGGTGCCGGTGCTGCCTTTTTTCGCCTGCTCATGGCTGTTCGAGGGCGAGCGCGCCATCCTGTTCAGCCTGACGCATATTTCGCTGCAAACCGTGCTGGCGCTGATCTATCTCGCGTTTATCGCCACCATCGTCGGCTACGCCATCTGGGGCAACCTGCTGAGCCGCTATGAAACCTGGCGCGTGGCGCCGCTGTCGCTGCTGGTGCCGGTGATCGGCATTTTAAGCGCCGCGCTGGTGCTGGGCGAGCGGCTGTCGGCGCAGCAGATGCTGGGCGCGACGGTGATTATTTTCGGCCTGCTGGTCAACGTGTTCGGCGGCCTGGTGAGCCAGCGCCTGGCGATGCGCTCCCATCCCCGATCGCAGCCATAAAAAAACGCCGCATCAGCGGCGTTTTCTTTTCGTTGATTCTGATTAGTTCAGAATTTCAATCCGGCGCGGTTTCGCCTCTTCAGGGACGATGCGTTCCAGATCGATACTCAACAGGCCATTTTCCAGCCGGGCGTCACGCACCACGATGTGGTCGGCCAGCTGGAATTTGCGCTCGAAGTTGCGTTCGGCGATACCCTGATACAGGTATTTGCGCTCGACCTGCTCTTCAGGATGCGCGCCGCGCACGATCAGCACGTTGTCGTGAGCGGTGATGTCCAGCTCGTTCTGAGCAAAGCCCGCCACCGCAATGGTAATGCGATAGTGGTTTTCGCTGACCAGCTCAACGTTGTACGGAGGATAACCACCATTGCTCTGGTTCTGATTCGATTCCAGCAGGTTAAACAAGCGATCAAAACCGATGGCAGAGCGATAAAGTGGAGCAAGATCAAAATTACGCATGGAATGACTCCTGATATTCAGCAAGTTTTGGCAACCTTCCACAATGGACAGGTCGCGCGGCGCCCCGATGCCCCTGTCGGCGACAGCGAGTGCGTCCGTAGTGATAAAATGGGTATGCCCCTTTTGCTTTCAAGAGGCGAAACGCAATTTTTTTCGCCACTCTGCTGAAATGGCATACACTCAGGGGACCTTTCGTCTGGCATAACGCACCTTGCCGCAGAGCAGGGAGATAACGGACGAGCCAACTCAGCGCGGCGACCGCCGTAGCTGAAGGGATGATGAAGATGAAATTACTGAAGACTTTTCCTCTGGCGAGCGCGCTGGCCTGCTGCACCTTTATGAGTTCAGGCTGCTCCAGCGTGATGTCACATACCGGTCCGAATCAGGGCTACTACCCCGGCACACGCGCCAGCGCCGAGGTGCTGGTCGACGATCACAGCAGCTGGGCGCTTAAGCCGCTGGCGCTGATCGACCTGCCTTTTTCCGCCGTGCTGGATACGCTGCTGCTGCCGTGGGACTATGCGCGCAGCGATGACGACCGCTCGATCGATTCCCCGCGTGAGCGCATTCTCCAGAGCGAGAAGCAAAACCACACGCAGGAGAATCTGGCGCAGGCGGCGCCCTATCCGACGGCTACGCCGGCACAGTAAAGAGCTGGCGCCAGCCGTCGACCTCGCGCATAAAGGCGATCTGACGGCCGTCCGGCGACCAGACCACCGCGTCGCCGCTCGGCGGCTGCTCGCCGCGTCTGGTTAACGGCTGGCACGCGCCGCTGCTGATATCGCAGCGCATGACCCGATCGTCGCTGATAAAGGCGATCGCCGCGCCCTGCGGATGCCAGCTAAACGCCGACTGCACCCCCTGCGCCAGCTGTGTCACCTGACGCGGCGCGCCACCGTTGGGCGAGACCGTCCAGAGCTGGATCACCCCTTGCGCATCCGCCATCAGAAACGCAATGGCGCTGCCGTCTGGCGCGCTGCGCAGCCAGTGGCGCGGCTGCTGAGCCAGCCCACGCGCGGTAAACGTCAGGCGACGCTGCTGCACGCCCGCCGGCGGCGCAGGCAGGCCGTTTTCACTGCCCTCCAGCGGATCGTCGCCCGGACGGGCGTAATCCTCCAGCGCCTCCGGCAGGTCGACGATAAACACTTCCGGCTGTTTCTCGCCGGCGGCGGAGAGCGTGTCACCGATAAAGGCGATGGCCCAGCGCTGCAAGCTGCCGTCCTCTTTCTGGTAGCCGCGCGTGCCGATCCAGCCCTCTTCGTAAGCGCGATTAATCTCGTCGCTGCCCGGCTGCGGCGTCGCGGTGGTGCGGCTGATCAGCACGCAAAAGTGGCTGCCGTCATATTCACGCGGATGCTGTTTGACCGGCGCGACCGCGCGCAGCGGCACCGCAACGCCGACGTTGCGCAGATCCTCCTTCACCTCTTTCTCATGCATCACATGGTCGTTGTAGGTGAAGCTGACGCGTGAGCCGTCCGGGCTGAAGAGATGCACATGCGAGCCGCCGCGCAGCGCGCCGGGGGTAAAAGGCGGCGTGATATCGCAGGCGTCGAGGTTTTGCGCGCGGCCGTTCTGGACGATAACGCCGCGTCGATGATGGAAGTCGTAGTGCCAGCTCTCGTCAGGCTGTTCCGGCCCGTGAATGCAGAGATAACGCGGCGGCAGATCGGGGCTAACGGTGACCACGCCAACGTGCGCGCCGTCGGTGGCGCGATAGAGCACCTCCACTTCGCCGCTCTCGACGTTGACCCGCTCAATGGTGTCGCTGGTAAAAGAGGCGCCCGACGGGCGGACATCAAAAGCAAGCCACTGGCTGTCGGCGGTCCAGACGTTGCTGTTGGTCAGCTGGTGATGTCGCGGGCTGAAGGTGATCTGTTTTTCGCGCATAGGGCAACCTGACAAAAAAATGTTGCCCCACACGCTACGCCAAAAGCGCTAAAGATGCAGCTCTGATTTAGGCTTCGCCGCGGATGCCCCTTCCATCACCCGCCTGCGCCCGACCATCAGCCCCAGCACGCCGCCGAGGATAAGCGCGCCCGCCACAATCAGCAGGCCGTCGTTATAGCTGTTGGTCGCATCTTTAATGCGTCCCATCACCGGTGGAAACGCCAGCCCGGCGATATTGGCCACCGCATTGATCAGTGCCACCGACGCCGCGCCCGCCACGCCGGAAACCGTTTCGGTGGTGACCGCCCAGAAAACCGGCGTAATCGCCCAGTTAAGGCCCACCATCAGCACCAGCAGCAGGTAGGCCATCCACTGCTGCGGCACCGCCAGCGCCGCCAGCAGCAGCAGACCCGACGCCATTAGCGGCAGGCCGAGATGGCGCGCCCGTTCGCCGGTGCGATCGGAATGGCGACCGTTAAGGTACATAAAGATGCAGGCGAACAGGAAAGGCACCGCCGACAGCAGGCTGACCGTCAGGTTGCTGCGATCCGCCGCCACCGCCTTGACGATCAGCGGCAGGAACAGGGTAATGCCGATGGTGCCGAACGCCTGCAGCAGCCACAGCAAACTGAGCGTCCAGACGCGCCGGCTTTTGAGCGCCACGCGCCAGTTATGATCGCGTATCGCCGCATGCTGCTCGTCGCGCGCCAGCGTCTGCTGCAAATAGTCGCGCTGTTCCGCCGTCAGCCAGCGCGCGTGGGCTGGCGCATCGTCCAGATAGAACCAGGTGACGATGCCCAATACAAAGGCCGGAATGCCCTCCAGCAGAAACAGCCAGCGCCAGCCTTCGACCCCCAGCATGCCGTGCAGGTTAAGCAGGCTGCCGGAGAGCGGCAGGCCGATCACCGACGCCAGCGCCGCGCCGATATAGAACAGCGACATTGCGCGGGCGCGATCGCTGCGCGGATACCAGCAGCTAAGGTAGAAAATGATGCCGGGCGTAAAGCCCGCTTCCGCCGCGCCGAGCAAAAAGCGCATAACGTAGAGCTGCGTCGGCGTCTGCACCAGGCTCATGCCGGCGGCGATAATGCCCCAGCTCACCATGATGCGGGCGATCCAGCGGCGCGCGCCGACGCGCGTCAGCAGCACGTTGCTCGGCACCTCGAAGATAATGTAGGTGACATAGAAAATACCGGCGGCGATGCCGTACATCTCGGCTGTCATCGCCAAATCAGCGTTCATTTGCAGCGCGGCGACCGAGATATTGGCGCGGTCGATATAGGCGATAAGGTAGAGCACCATGATAAAAGGCATGATGCGCAGGTTCATTTTTTTAATGGTGCTGAGGTGAAGAGGGTGATTCATGGTGTGATCCTCAGAGCATGGCGTCAGCGCGACGCATTCAGCGTATCGAGGCTGTGCGATGCGCCTCGATAACCGGTTGCCCTCAGCGAACAAGGCGTGTCGCCGATTGTAGTACCCTTAAACAAAGTTGTACTACAATGCAGATCACATAACAGACAGGCAACATCTTCTTGCCTGCGCGGGAAGCGAAAAACGTGAGGTCGGACGGCGCAGCGCCGTCCGTGGGGGGTTAGAGCACCAGCTCTTCGATGGCGTGCGCCACGCCGTCTTCCATATTGGTTTTGGTGACGAACTGGGCGATGTGCTTAACGGAGTCGATCGCATTGCCCATCGCGACGCCCATGCCGGCGTACTCGATCATCGCCAGGTCATTCTCCTGGTCGCCAATCGCCATCACTTCGTCGCGCGCCAGGCCCAGTTTCTCCGCCAGCATTTTGACGCCCTGGCCTTTGTTGACGCGGCGGTCGAGAATTTCCAGATAGTAGGGCGCGCTTTTGAGGATGGTGTAGTTCTGCTGCGCTTTCGCCGGCAGGCGCTGAATGGCAGCATCCAGCAGATCGGGCTTGTCGATCATCATCAGCTTGGGAAAGCGCGTCGCGCGATCCATCTCTTCCACCGCGCGATAGCGCACCGGAATGCCGGTCAGGCTCGCCTCATGGATGGTGTACTCGCTGAGATCTTTGTTCGGCGTATAGAGCGAGGATTTGTCGAACGCCTGGAAATGCACGCCCAGCTCGCGCGACAGCTGTTCGATGTAGAGGTAGTCGTCGAACCCCAGCGTGATCTCCGCCACGCACTCGCCATCTTTGGCCTGCTGCACCAGCGCGCCGTTGTAGCTGATGCAGTACTGCCCTTCGTCGACCAGGCCTAGCTCCATCAGGTAGCGCTGGATGCCGACATAGGGACGACCGGTCGCCAGCACCACGGCGACCCCTTTTTTATGTGCGCGATCGATGGCCGATTTTACGCCAGCGGTGATCTCGTGCTGCGGGTTAAGCAGCGTGCCGTCCATATCAATTGCTACCAGTTTTATCGCCATAGCGTCCTCGTTAAGTCAGGGTTTGGCTTAAATGCTAGCGCGATCTCGCTCACAATGACCAGTTTCGCGGCGCGTCAGGCATAAAAAAACCCTTCCCGGTGGGAAGGGTTCGCAAGCTGGAGCCGGCGTGGGTGACAGAAACCGATCGCAAAGTCGCTGTTCGTCATCCCTGACCGCTCGGCCCGCGACATCCTTGTCGCGGGACGCTTTGCTCTTCGGTTTCTGTCACCCGCGCTTTAGCTTTAATCGCCGTATGTAAGCTTAAATATCGATATTCGCCGCTTTCAGCGCGTTCTCTTCGATAAAGGCGCGGCGCGGCTCAACCGCATCGCCCATCAGCGTGGTGAAAAGCTGGTCGGCGGCGATGGCGTCCTTGATGGTGACGCGCAGCATGCGACGGCTGTCGGGATCCATGGTGGTTTCCCACAGCTGCTCGGCGTTCATCTCGCCCAGACCTTTATAACGCTGTACCGACAGACCGCGGCGCGACTCTTTCACCAGCCACTCGATAGCCTGCTCGAAGCTGGCGACCGGCTGACGGCGCTCGCCGCGTTCGATGTAGGCGTCTTCCTCAATCAGGCCGCGCAGCTTCTCGCCCAGCGCGTTGATTTTGCGGTATTCCGGCCCCTGAACGAAATCGGCGTCCAGCGTGTAGTCGGTGTCGACGCCGTGCGTGCGCACGCGCAGCACCGGTTCGAACAGGTTCTGCTCGCGGTTGGCGCGTACCTGCGCAACGTAGGTGCTGCCGTGCGTTTCGCGCTCGCTCAGGAACGCCACCAGCGCGTCCAGCCAGCCCTGAACCGCTGCTTCATTGCTCAGGTCGCTCAGCGTCGGATGGTAAACCAGCGCGCGCAGCAGCGCGACCGGATAGCGACGCTCCATGCGCTTGATCATCTTCTGCGTGCTGTTGAACTCCGCCACCAGGTTTTCCAGCGGCTCGCCGCCTAGCGCCGGCGCGCTGGCGTTGGTGTGCAGCGTCGCGCCGTCCAGTGCGATGGCGATCTGATACTGATCCATCGCCTCATCGTCTTTGATGTACTGCTCCTGCTTGCCTTTCTTCACCTTGTAGAGCGGCGGCTGCGCGATATAGACGTGGCCACGCTCGATGATTTCCGGCATCTGACGATAGAAGAAGGTCAACAGCAGCGTACGGATGTGCGAGCCGTCGACGTCCGCATCGGTCATGATAATGATGCTGTGGTAGCGCAGCTTGTCCGGGTTGTACTCGTCGCGGCCGATGCCGCAGCCCAGCGCGGTGATCAGCGTCGCCACTTCCTGCGAAGAGAGCATCTTGTCGAAACGCGCTTTTTCTACGTTAAGGATTTTACCCTTCAGCGGCAGAATCGCCTGATTCTTACGGTTACGGCCCTGTTTCGCCGAGCCGCCTGCGGAGTCACCCTCCACCAGGTAGATTTCAGAGAGCGCCGGATCGCGCTCCTGACAATCCGCCAGCTTGCCCGGCAGGCCTGCGAGGTCGAGCGCGCCTTTACGACGGGTCATTTCACGGGCGCGACGCGCCGCTTCACGGGCGCGCGCCGCATCGATGATCTTGCCGACCACGATTTTAGCGTCGCTCGGGTTTTCCAGCAGGTATTCGCTCAGCAGCTCGTTCATCTGCTGCTCTACCGCAGATTTCACCTCAGACGACACCAGCTTGTCTTTGGTCTGCGAGGAGAACTTGGGATCCGGCACTTTGACCGACACCACGGCAACCAGGCCTTCGCGGGCGTCATCGCCGGTGGCGCTGACCTTCGCCTTCTTGCTGTAGCCCTCTTTGTCCATATAGGCGTTCAGCGTACGCGTCATCGCGGCGCGGAAGCCCGCCAGGTGCGTGCCGCCGTCGCGCTGCGGAATGTTGTTGGTGAAACAGTAGATGTTCTCCTGGAAGCCGTCATTCCACTGCAGCGCCACTTCCACGCCAATGCCGTCTTTCTCGGTGGAGAAATAGAACACATTCGGGTGGATCGGGGTTTTGTTCTTGTTCAGGTATTCGACGAACGCCTTGATGCCGCCTTCGTAGTGGAAGTGATCGGCCTTGCCGTCGCGCTTGTCTTCCAGACGAATCGACACGCCGGAGTTCAGGAACGACAGCTCGCGCAGGCGTTTCGCCAGGATTTCGTATTCGAATTCGACCACGTTGGTGAACGTCTCATGGCTCGGCCAGAAGCGCACGCGGGTACCGGTCAGATCGGTTTCGCCGGTAACGTTCAGCGGTGCCTGCGGCACGCCGTGCACGTAGGTCTGCTGGTGCACTTTGCCTTCGCGACGAATGGTCAGCTCCAGCTTCTGCGACAGGGCGTTAACCACCGAGACGCCCACGCCGTGCAGGCCGCCCGACACTTTATAGGAGTTGTCGTCGAACTTGCCGCCTGCGTGCAGCACGGTCATGATCACTTCAGCAGCGGAAACGCCCTCTTCTTCGTGAATGCCGGTAGGAATGCCACGGCCATCATCCTGAACGGAAACGGAATTATCGGCATGAATGGTCACGACGATATCACTACAGTGACCGGCGAGCGCTTCGTCGATTGCGTTATCCACGACCTCGAATACCATGTGGTGCAGACCGGTGCCGTCATCCGTATCGCCGATATACATACCCGGGCGTTTGCGTACCGCATCCAGCCCTTTTAGAACTTTGATACTTGAGGAGTCATAAGAATTCGACATCAACGTTTCTCGCTCATTTAATCTTCAGGTTGAACCGCTATTTTACCCTGTTCCACGCGGAACATCTTGCCCTTTTCGTCACTCATATCGATGACATGATCGGTGGCGATAGCGCTGACAAACACCTGAGCCTGCGTGGCTTTCAGTCGCTGCGCCAGCAGGCGTCGACGGCTGTCATCCAGCTCGGAGGCGAAGTCATCAATCAGGTAAAGACAGCGGCGTCCGCTCTGGCGCGTCAGGAACTCGCCCTGCGCCAGACGCAATGCACACATCAATAGTTTTAACTGGCCGCGTGACAGCAGATCTTCGACCGGCGTGCCGTCGGCGCGAATGCGGAAATCCGCTTTATGCGGGCCGCTGGCGGTGTAGGTTAACGCGCGATCGCGTTCGAAATTGCGCTCCAGCAGCTCGCCGTAGGCGCTCTCTTTGTCCCAGCCGCGCTGGAAAGAGAAGTTCAGCGCGAACTCCGGCAAAAACTGCGCGCAGGTGGCGACAATCTCCGCAGAAATGGCGTCGCTGTACTCTGCGCGCCACTGGCTGATCTGCTCCGCCAGCGGCACCAGCTCCTGGTCCCAGGCGCGGATTTGGCTATAGCGCGTGACCTGGCGCAGCGCGGCGTTGCGCTGCTTCAGCAGCCGCCGCAAATTGCTCCAGGCGTTAAAGAAACCGGGCGTGTTGTGAAAACAGCCCCAGTCGACATAGGCTCTACGGTATTTGGGGCCGCCGTTGAGCAAAGTAAACCCCTCGGGCGTAATTAACTGCATCGGCAGCAGCTGCGCCAGCTCGGCGACTTTATGGCCGTCGCTGCCGTCGATGCGCACCTTGCTGTCGCCCGCGCGGTTCTTGGTCAGGCCGACCGATATTTCCCGTTCGCTGCTCTCGATGCGGCCGTGCAGCACAAAGGCGGCTTCGTCGTGGCGGATCACGCGTCCCGCCTGCAGGCTGCGAAACGCGCGGCCGTGGCCCAGCGTATAGATCGCCTCCAGCACGCTGGTTTTGCCGCTGCCGTTCGCCCCGACCAGAAAGTTAAACCCCGGCGCCAGCGCCAGATCGGCCTGCTCGATATTACGAAAGTCTTTGATAAGGAGGCGGGTTAAAGCCATGAATCAGTCCAGCGTGAAGGCATTTAAGAAGTGTCGCTATTCAGGCGATCCAGGCCGTAAACGGCGACGCCAACGGCCTCACCATCGCCAGGCCGTCGGCGTCGCCGCTAATTTGCGTCCGGCCAGCGCGCAGGCCCTGGGAGCATACTAAAGTATGTGACCAGGGACGAGCACTGCCCGGACGCAAAGTAGCAAGTAAGCCAGGCCGATATATCCTACAAGCGCATGGGCATCACGACATAGGCCGCTGCCGGACTGGCAAGATCTTCAATCTGCACGCTCGACACCGAATCGGTCAGCAGCAGACGCACGCTCTCGCACTTCAGCGCATTTAGCACGTCCAGCACATAGCTGACGTTAAAGCCGATCTCCAGCTCGCTGCCGCCATAGGTGACGTCCAGCATCTCTTCCGCCTCTTCCTGTTCAGGGTTGTTGGCGGTGATCTTTAGCTGATTCTCGGTGATATAGAGGCGAACGCCGCGGAATTTCTCATTCGACAGAATGGCGGCGCGCGCAAAGGCCTGCTTAAGAATATCGCAGCCCGCCTCCAGCACCTTATCCGGGTTTTTCGGCAGCACGCGGCGATAGTCGGGGAAGCGGCCATCCACCAGCTTAGAGGTAAAGATAAAGTCGCCGACGTGGGCGCGGATATTGCTGCTGCCGATCTGCACCTGCAGCGGCGTTTCGCCGCCGTCCAGCAGACGCAGCAGCTCAATCACCCCTTTCCGCGGCACGATCACCGAATGGTTCGGCAGCGCCTGTCCAATCGGCATCGAACAGACCGCCAGACGGTGGCCGTCGGTGGCCACAGTGCGCAGCTCTTCGCCTTCGGTCTCGAACAGCATGCCGTTAAGGTAGTAACGCACATCCTGATGCGCCATGGAGAACTGCGTCGCTTCAATCAGGCGCTTCAGCGTCGCCTGCGGCAGCGTAAACTCCACTTCGCTCTGCCAGTCGTCCAGATTGGGGAAATCGCTGGCCGGCAGGGTCGACAGCGAGAAGCGGCTGCGCCCGGAGCGCACCAGCATCCGTTCGCCTTCCAGCGTAACGTTGATCTCCGCGCCTTCCGGCAGCCCGCGACAGATGTCGAGGAACTTACGCGCCGGCACGGTGGTCGCGCCCGGCTCGTGCGGCTGGGTTAGCGCCACGCGCGCCACCATCTCCATTTCCAGGTCGGTGCCGGTCAGCAACAGCGTGCCGTCGTTAACCTGCATCAACAGATTTCCCAGGATCGGCAGCGTTGGACGACCGCCTAACGGGCCGCTGACTTGCTGCAGCGGCTTTAGCAACTGCTCACGTTCAACAATAAATTTCATAGCGTCAGGAGGATAAAGTTCGGATGAGATTAGAGAAATCTTCTTTTATGTCGTGGCTCTCTTCGCGCAGCTGCTCGATTTTACGGCAGGCGTGAAGCACCGTGGTGTGGTCGCGGCCGCCAAAGGCGTCGCCGATCTCCGGCAGACTGTGGTTCGTCAGCTCTTTCGCCATCGCCATCGCCATCTGGCGAGGACGCGCGACCGAACGCGAACGGCGCTTGGAGAGCAGATCCGCGACCTTAATCTTGTAATACTCGGCCACCGTCTTCTGGATATTGTCGATGGTGACCAGCTTTTCCTGCAGCGCCAGCAGATCGCGCAGCGCTTCGCGCACGAAATCGATGGTAATGGCGCGGCCGGTAAAGTTGGCGTTGGCGATAACGCGGTTCAGCGCCCCTTCCAGCTCGCGCACGTTGGAGCGCAGCCGTTTAGCGATAAAAAAGGCGACTTCGCCCGGCAGGCGGATATCGTTCTCATCCGCCTTTTTCATCAGGATCGCCACGCGCGTCTCCAGCTCCGGCGGCTCGATGGCGACCGTCAGTCCCCAGCCGAAGCGGGATTTCAGACGATCTTCCACGCCGTTGATCTCTTTAGGATAACGGTCCGAGGTCAGAATGATTTGCTGATTGCCTTCCAGCAGCGCGTTGAAGGTGTGGAAAAACTCCTCCTGCGAGCGCTCTTTATTGGCGAAGAACTGAATGTCATCGATAAGCAGCGCATCCACCGAGCGGTAGTAGCGCTTGAACTCTTCGATAGCGTTGTTTTGCAGCGCTTTGACCATGTCCTGCACAAAGCGCTCGGAGTGCATGTAAACCACTTTGGCGTTCGGCTTGCGCGCGATGATGCCGTTGCCCACCGCATGCAGCAGGTGCGTTTTACCGAGACCGGTGCCGCCATAAAGGAAGAGCGGGTTATAGGCGCCGCCAGGGTTATCCGCAACCTGACGCGCCGCCGCGCGCGCCAGCTGGTTGGACTTACCCTCGACGAAGTTGTCGAAGTTATGGCGGTTGTTCACGTTGGAGCGGTAGGTCACATCGGCCGGCGCCGGGACGTTGTCCCAGCTTGGGCGCAGGATCTGCGCGGGCGCGGGACGGCTCTCGACCGGCGCGGGCGCGCTGACGCTCGCCATTGCCGGCTGGCTCATCGCCGCGGGCTGCTGCTGTACCGGGCGCGTGCCGACTTCAAAACGCAGCAAAGGCACGTCTACGCCGCAAAACTCGTTGAGCAGCCCGTTGATATTATTAATATATTTATCTCGTACCCAGTCGAGCACAAACCGATTTGGTGCATACAAGGCCAGCGTATTGTCGTTTAACTCCGCCTGCAGCGGTCGAATCCACATGCTGAATTCGGTGGCAGGAAGCTCATCCTGCAAACGGGCAAGACACTGTTGCCAGAGCGTAAGTGACAC